>NZ_JBHTAA010000002.1:0-356001 GCF_042663225.1 Haloferax namakaokahaiae
CCGCCGTCGAGGCTCTCGATGCGCTCGGCGTGGAGTACGTTCAGGTCGGCTTTCCCATCGCTGGCGAGCAAACCGCAGCGGTCTGCGCCGGCGTCGATGTCGATGCGAAACTCACGGGAATTGCTCGGTCGGTCCCCAAAGACATCGATGCAGCAGTCGATGCGGGCGTGGACGTTATCGACGTGTTCGCACCCACGAGCGAGCGCCAACGGACGAAACTCCTCGGAAAGAGTGCAGACGAACTACAGTCGCTCGTCGGCGAGACGGTCGAGAGGGCGAACGAAACCGGTCTCGAAGTCCACTTCACCGCGATGGATGGCTTCAGAACGGACGTCGATGTGCTCGCCCGACTGTTCGAGTCAGTCGATGCGACGTATCTCACCATCGCAGATACGGTCGGCTCGAAGACGCCGTTCGAGGTCTCGACGTTCCTCGACGAACTGCCGACGACCCCCAGCCGTCTCGGCGTTCACTTCCACGACGATTTGGGCGTCGCCACGGCAAACGCATTGACGGCCGTTAACTACGGTGTGGAAAAAGTGGACGTTTCTGTCGGCGGAATCGGCGAGCGCGCAGGAAACGTCCCGCTCGAAGAGTTCGTCGCATCGGCAGTCATGAGCGACGAGCTCACGGCACCTGCAATCGACTTTACGAATCTCGTTCCACGAGCGAACGACGTGCTCGAAGCGCTCGATGAAACGGTCCCGTCCGAGAAGTCGATACTCGGAACAGACGTGTTCTCACACGAGTCAGGACTCCACACCGCCGCGATGTTAGACGACCCGACGACGTTCGAACCGTTCGACCCGACGACGTACGGTGGAGAACGGAGGCTCTACTTCGGTCCGCAAAGTGGAACGGGAGCAGTACGTCGCCTCCTCGAACTGGCCGAGAGAGATGTAACAGACGGTCGTATCGAGTCACTGCTCTCGATGCTCCACCAACTCGACGAACCAGTGCCGAAAGACGAAGCGGTCGAACTCGCCCGAGAGCTGTAACACAAGTTCTCCCACTCGTCTCTCGGTCGAGGTTGATGTTGGTTCTGATTGATATTGATACTAGACCACTAGAACTAGACGACTAGCTAGAGTAGATTGGTTAGTCTACTCTAGATGGTTTCTTAGAGTAGCAGACTATCTCGACTGAGAAGTTCTCTAGAGTAGGACTATCCTCGAACCGTTTTCACCCGAGACGTGCTCGCTGTTCTATTCTTCCTCTACCGGGTAGTTCCAGCCGTCCGGTTGTGGAGGAACGCCTTACTGTCACTCGAATTGTTCGACACACACACCACCTTCGCGGTTGTAACGAGGACGCGAGAGTCTAGGGAGATTCGACACACACACCTTGCTCGCGTTTGTAAAACAACCGGCAAATGTTTCCTCAATAAACGATTCCGACGATCTTCCCCCTACACCGTTTCGTGTTACATCCGCGAGGGTGGTGTGTCTGCGGGCAACGAACACCGTCATTTTACATTCGCGGAGGTGGTCCCCACGGCAATTCTTACAACCGCGAAGGTACCCCCTCGCGTGCCGAATACATCCGCGAGGGTACCCTCGGCGTTACAACCGCGAGGGTGGTGTCTGACCGAATTACTTGCGCGATACCACCGGACAAACCAGTTTCTGTGAATCGCGGTCGATTCCCCAGTGAATAGGTCGAATTCGTAGTCGTTACAAACGCGATGCCACCCCCGTAGTTTTATTACTGTGCGTTTGAATAACGAAGACATATGACATCCGGCGAGATTGATGGGGATGGTCGGGACCCGTTATTCCGATACGACCAACCCATCTTTGCGAACGAAGATATTCTCAAAATCTCCCATCTCCCTGGGCCGGACAAAATCGTCGGCCGCGACGACCACATGGCGAAGGTTGCTCAGGCGCTCAATCCAGCTATCTTCGGTCGTGAGCCGACACACCTGTTCATCTTCGGCAAGACCGGTTCCGGAAAGACGCTCACTGCACGTCTCGTGAGCGAGCGACTACAGAACGAGGCGCGCCGCGAAGAGGTCGAAGTACGGACTGCCGTCATCGACTGTGGCGAGCAGAACACCGAGGCGTCGGTCATCAAGACACTCGCCTCGCAGGTGAACGATCCACACAAGAGTGGGATGACGATTCCCGAACGCGGTCTCTCGACCGGTGACTATTACAACCGACTCTGGCAGGTCCTCGACACCTGTGCAGACGTGACAATCGTCATCCTCGACGAGATAGACATGCTTCGGGACGACGAAGTCCTCCGGAAACTCTCGCGCGCGGGAGAGAACCAGAAGATTGTCGATTCCCGACTCGGCATCATCGGCATCTCGAACAAAATCGACTATCCCGAGGAACTCACCGAGCGCGTCAAATCGAGTTTTTCCCACGACGAACTCGTCTTTCCGTCGTACGATGCGAATCAACTCCGTGAAATCCTCGAAAATCGTCGAGACGCGTTCAAACCCGGTGTTCTCACCGACGACGTGATTCCACTGGCGAGCGCCCTCGCCGCCCAAGAGCACGGTGACGCGCGCAAAGCAATCGATATCTTGCGCAACGCTGGTCGCATCGCGCGCAAAGAAAACGCAGAGAAGGTCACCGACGACCACGTGCGCGCCGCGAAAGAAAAGAGCGAAGCGGACCGATTCAGCGAACTTCTCGAGGGGACTGCGACCCAATCGAAGGCGATTCTCTACTCGCTGGTGCTCCAAACTGGTGGGCGAAAGACCGCCGAAATCACGACGAACAAGATATATCGACAGTATCTCCAGGTCGCGGATGAGTTAGATATGGACCAACTCTCCGAGCGCCGCGTACAAGAGTTGCTACAGGAACTCGACTTCCTCAACGTCATCCAGTCGGAAGTCCGCGGACGTGGCAGAGGACAGGGTGTTCACGGAACCCACCGCCTGCTCGAAGACCCCGATATCGTCAAGCGCGTCCTCCTTCGAGATAGTCGGATTTCGACGCTCGAAGAGGAATGAGATACACTCCGCGGAGGCTTTAGTTCTCGACTCGTTACGGCGTGTATGGACCCCGAGGAAAACCACCGCGGCTGGGCCAGCCGTTCTGGCGACTTCTCGCCCGCGTACTACGCCGAGATTGGCCCGAACGAAGTGAGCGAGACGCTCGGCGACATCTTCGACCACTACGTCGCCAAGGACGCGAAGATTCTCGAAGTCGGCTGTAGTTCGGGTCGGCACCTCGACCATCTCCGCGGACTGGGATACAAGAATCTCACAGGCATCGACCTCAACGACGACTCGTTCGAAGTGATGAAAGAGTACTTTCCGCGACTCGCGGAGACGGGAACGTTCTACACCGGCGCGGTCGAAGAGTTCGTCTCAGGCCTCCCAGACGACTCGTTCGACGTCATCTACTCCGTCGAGACGCTCCAACACGTCCACCCAGACGATACGTGGGTATTCGACGAATTATCCCGTGCGACCGCCGACCTCCTCATCACCGCCGAAAACGAGGGGAACAGCCCCAACCGTGGCCGAGACGGTGCCGAAGTGAGCTACGTCAACGACGACTTCCCGCTGTTCCATCGGAATTGGAAAGACGTGTTCTCGGACCGCGGACTGGTGCAACTACTCGCCGAACCGGGGAAACGCGACACCGTTCGCGTCTTTCGAACCCTCTAATTCTGACTTCTCGCATCCTCTGATTCAGGTGCCTCATATCATATCGGTGCCGCCCGTATAGGAGAAGTGCGACGTGAGGTCCATCGTGGAGAGCATACCGGCGACGCTTCCCTGTTCGTCGGTGACGGGAAGGTGGTGAATGCCGTGGCGAATCATCTTGGCGGCAGCGTCACGAATGGAGTCGTGCGTACCGATGCTGACCACACGATTGGTCATGTACTGCGACACCGTTGTGTCTCCTGGTGTTCCGCTATCCGAGACGAATTCGGCGAGGTCGGTAGTGGTGAACATTCCGACAGGGCGGCCGGTTTCATCGACGACGACGAGTGACCCGATATCTTCCGCCAGAAGCGTCTTTGCGGCCTCTTCGACGCTCGCGTCGGTCGTGACAGTGAGAACTTCAGGCGTCATGAGTCGTGTGACAGCGGTTCTCTCCTGTTCCATGTCAGTAATCACGTGGGATACTCGTTAATAATTGTCGGCGAATCAACTAATCTCCGAAAATCACTTTCTTCGAAATAGTGCCCAATTCCTCTCCTCTCCTCTCCTCTCCTCTCCTCTCCTCTCCTCTCCTCTCCTCTCCTCTCCTCTCCTCTCCTCTCCTCTCCTCTCCTCTCCTCTCCTCTCCTCTCCTCTCCTCTCCTCTCCTCTCCTCTNGTGCCACGAAACCCACCCCGTCTACCTACTTCGCACGCAAAAAAATCGAACGCGTCACTCCACTCATTCGATATCTATCGTTCGTGACTCGTCGTCCTCGATTTTCGGAAGTGTGACGGTGAGAACGCCGTTTTTCATTCGGGCAGTGACGTTCTCGGGATCGACCGCATCGGGAAGTGCAAGTGACCGTTCTTCGGTTCTGTGCTGTCGTTCGTGGCGGATGTATTGAGTGTCCTTGTCTTCGATTTCCTGTTCGCGGTTCGCACTGATGCGGAGCATGTGGTCGGTGACACTCACTTCGACGTCCTCACGTTCGAATCCGGGCAAATCGACCGCGACGATGAAGTGGTCATCGTGTTCGACGAGGTCGAGTGCCATCGATTCCTCGGTCTTCCACGGCATGTTCGGTTCTCCGATGTTCCACGACCGCGATGCATCGCTGAACTCGCGGCTGAGTCGCTCGAAAATGCGTTCTAATTCGTCGAATGGATTGTTACGTGAACTCATGGTCTATTCCAAGAGAGGTACGACTGCGAAGTCCAAATAGTCGTTCGATGGGTTCAGGGACCTCGTCCGTGAGAACAAGAACGTCCGCTACTGTCGTCAAAAATGTCCACTACTGATGTGCACTATTCGAACTCCTCCGCACGATATTCGACTGCTTGGACCGATACCGTCTCGGACGAGCGACGTCGGTACGGTACTCGGACTACCGAAGTCGGCACACGTCTTCCAACTGGCGGGCATCATCGCTTTTTGAACGGCGACTTCGCGTTCTCCGGGACGCTCTCCGGGCGGGCGATGATGTTCTCTCGCCCGATGCTAATCTTCTCTATCGACCCGTCGTCTGCCATTCGTGAGAGGACGCGACTGACCTTCGATTTCGACCAGCCAGTTTGGTTGACGACGACTGATTGTCGGAGTTGCCCGTCGTGTTCGTCGAGCAGTTCGAAGACGTGCGCCTCGTCACTCAATGGTCGGTCGTCAGCGGTCGAAGTGCTGGTGGACCCGACCGCCCCCGAAGTGGCGCTCCCCGCTTCGCGGTTCTTCGCGGTCACACCGTTAGACCTGCCCACCTCGGTGCCAGTCCTGGCCTTCAAGAGCCGGCTGGGCGAGTTCCACCACCCGAGACGACTTCCAGCAAAGATTGCGACACCGAAGAGGACGATGGAGCCAACCACTGCACCGGTCAGCATCATCCGTGGCTCGGCCGATACGCCAACCGAGTCCGACGCAGAATTTTGTGCGTCGGTCGGGTCAGTTCCTTCTTCGAGTTCAGTTCCGTCACCGATTCCATCACCATCTGTATCCGGGTTCGTTGGGTCGGTCCCGTATTCGTTGACTTCTTTCCCATCAGAGAGACCATCGCCGTCGGTATCGGACTCTGTTGGATTCGTCTCGTAGTTCGATACCTCCTCGCCGTCGGTCAATCCGTCACCATCTGTATCCGCACCTGTTGGGTTCGTCTCGTGGATGTTCACCTCTTGGCCGTCTGCTAACCCGTCGTCGTCCGTGTCGGCCGACTGCGGGTCGGTTTCGTGGGTTCGAACCTCAGCACCGTCGGCGAGTCCATCACCATCGGTGTCTGTTTTCGTCGCATTCGTGCCATATGTCGTGACTTCTTTCCCGTCCGAAAGCCCGTCGTCGTCGGTGTCAACAGCGTTCGGGTTGCTTCCGATTTCTTTCACCTCGACTCCGTCTGAGAGGCCGTCGCCGTCGGTGTCTCTCTCCGTGGGGTTCGTGTCGTGTTGATTCACCTCTTTGCCGTCCGAGAGGCCATCACCGTCGGTGTCTGCCTGTCGCAGTGAGGTACCGAACTCTTGTTCTCGCTGGTTTCCGAGACCGTCGCCGTCAGCATCTCCTTCGGCGGGGAGGACGGTTATCGGCGTGCTCACCGTCGTTGGGGTGCCGTTTTGGCTCGCGTCGTACACCTCGACGACGAGTTGTCGTTGTCCAGTTTCGTTCGTTGGCCATTGTTCGACCGTGAAGGTGACGCTCGTCTCATCACCCATTAGTTGGATTTGCTGACACCCGAGATTCGTCGTGAGTCCGTCGGTTCCTTCGACTCGCATACAGACGTTATACGACCCGTTCGTTCCTGCGATGACGGCGGAAATCTGCGTGCGCTCCCAGGCAGTCAGATACGTTCGGTCTTCCTCTGTCGCTACGACGCCGGGTCCAGAGTGCTCGATTCCCCGGATTTCGACGCCGTTCGCAGCGATAGCCACGGCTGGTTCCACACCCGAAGCTACGAGCAAGAGCGCGACGAGGAGGATACACCGACTCCGCGAGGGACGCTGGACCGTCATGTATTTTCTCTGTAAACAATGCAACGCGAGAACGCATAACGTTTTGTTTATATTTCATGAGTTCGGGTGAAATTTGTCTAATTGACAGTCGCAATATCGCGGATAAAAACAACAAACTGGTAGCATGTGCCTAGAATTTTCTTGAATATTATATTATTCCAGAATGTTTCGTGACTCACTTACGTCAGTTGGAGCGAGTAGATTGGTGCTGTATTTCTGCGGTTTCGAGTACCCAACGTATCACGACCTGTGTTCGATGGTTATCTGGATGTTAACTGGTGAACAGCGACCTGAAACGACCCACGAAGAGCATCGAAGACCGTTCAGGATGTGTGACGAAAACAGTCCGAAACAGACGCGAAACGGTTTCACATCTCGAAACGGCCGGGACGAGTACTCCGTATTATCTCTCCCCGAACACGACAGGGGAGTGCAATGAAAGCAAGGCTTACCAGACGAAAGTTCGGTGCCAGCGTAATTGCAGCAACAGCAGCACTCGCGGGCTGTACATCTCCGGGAGGTGGTGGTGGGACCCCAACCGAAACTGGAGATGGTGCTGCTGAGAACCCCGAGGAAGTCACTACTGAGGAGATGACTTCCGAAGAGACGACGACGGAAGAGATGGCCGACGACGGGACGGCCACCGACAGCCAGACGACCACCTCGGAGTCGATGATGGACAACGAATCGACCACGTCCGAGACGACGGCGGAATCCGATAGTTCGATGAACGAGACCACGTCCGATAGTTCGATGAACGAGACGACCATGTCGAATTCGACGACGAACAACGAATCGACGACGTACGAGTCCTTCACCAACGAATCAACGAATAGCACGAACACCACGACGACCGCTGAGAACTAACGACCTCTGTGCGGACCCCGTCTGTCGGCCGACAGACGGTCACGAAAAAGGCGGCCGAACCGACGCGAAGCCCTGTAGATGCCCCCCGCTGACGCATTCCCCTCCACGGTACTGGGTGGCCACACCCCACGTCACGGTACTTAACGACCACACCCCACGCCACGGTGTTAGTGGTTCACCCTCCCCCCACGCTAATGGCCGCCCACTCCTCGTTGACGATGCCCCTCCATTCATCGTCTTTTTGAGCGATACCCTACTCACGGTTTGACACGACTGCTTATGTTTCTCGAATCACATGTCTGTGCATGGGAACGAGCGATGTCACGGACGGCTCCGCAACGAGTGAGCACGAGCACGTCAGCTTCTGGCCCCTCGTCGCCGCAGTCGGTGCGGGGTCGCTCTACGCCGGGGTCGGACTGCTACTCGTCGGACTCGGCCTCGTTCCGACGTTCATCCCAATCCTCTTGATTGTCTTCGGGAGTACCGGTCTCGTCGGTGGTCTCGCAGGCTGGCTCTACGAGGCCTTCCTCGCCGAGTACTGGGCGGATAGCCATGACGACCGAACACCGCTGTACGTCAGTGGCATGCTACTGTTTCTCGTCTCGGATATCTCGACGTTTCTCGGCGGGTTCATCTACTACGCCTTCATTCGCGTCGGCACGTGGCCGCCCAGCGAACTCCCGCCCCTGCTCAGTTCACTCGTCTTGGTCAACACGCTGCTGTTGGTCGCCAGCAGTTTCACCCTCCACTATGGTCACAGCGCGCTCGAAAGAGGCAACCGTCGTCGATTTCACGTCGGTCTCGGACTGACTGTCGCTCTCGGCGTCGTCTTCCTCGCGGGACAGGCGTTCGAATACTACGAGTTCGTCGTATCTGAAGACTTCACACTGACGAGCGGTGCGTTCGCAAGCGCGTTTTTCGGGCTGACCGGCCTGCACGGACTCCACGTCACGTTGGGTGTCGTGCTTCTCGGTATCGTCTTCGGGCGAGCAATACGGGGACAGTACACCCCAGACCGAGAGGCGTCCGTCGAGACCGTCGAACTCTATTGGCACTTCGTCGATGTCGTGTGGATTCTACTCGTCGTCGTCGTCTACGTCGGCGCGGCACTCGGCTAATCGCGCCAGCTCACGGTTAGTGTGGCTCCACTGGGCCTTCTCTCGTTAGCTTCAGTGGCTCATCTCACAACACTCATCGGGTGTTCTCTTCGAGTTCGACCAGCTTTCGATACCCCGGCGGGGTGAGGATTCCGACGATTCCGAGTGCTATCGCAAAGACGCCGAGTGGGAACTGGAGTGGCGCGGCCTCGAAACACGGGTTCTCTGCGACGACCGTCGCGTAATACTGCTCGCCTTCGTACGTGACGAGGGTCCCGTTGACGAACGACGGGGAGTTCGGGAACGCTCCCGCGACACGTGCTTCCCCGAGTGGGTCTGTGAGCGCTTCGACGAAGGCGGCTTGCTCTGCTTGGGAGAGCTGGTCGAACGAGAGTTGAGCGAGTTGCAGCGATGGGGTTTCACCGAATCGAGAGGCGGTCTCTTCTGGACTTTCGACGGCGATGGTCGGCGTCCCACAACTCGTGATATCGGTTTGGATGAGCGCATAGGCTCCGGGAACTGCGGCCGCGATTCCGACCGCGACGAGCAACACGCCAACGAGGGGTGCACCGTACGTGAAAATCGTCGAGTCGGCGTTCATCTATCGTCCTCCGATTCGGGTCGCTGGCGACTTCGGAGGAATTGGAGCGTCACCGTCAATCCGAGTCCGTAGGACCAGTGTGCGACGAGGACGAACGCGAGATAGCCGACGAGCGCCAATCCTTGCTGGTCGGTGTAGAACGCGATGGCGAACCCGGTCGAGATGAGCGTCGCAAACACCAGTCCCCGCTCGAAGAGCAGTCGCCCGGGGAGGAACTCGCTGAACGCGAGAAAGAGGAGTGGCCACGTCACCGTCCCCCCGACGAGGAACAGGAAGGCACCGAGGACTGGACTCGCCGGGAGGCCGAGTAACTCTGCGATTTCACCGAACGAACTCGGGTCGAGGACGCCGACGAGAATCGCCGTCCCGAGACCGCCAGCCATGAGCAGCGTTCCGATAATCCCACCGACTGCCGCCATCGACGCGTTCCGGGAAACCGTCTCCGCGACGGTCCCGACGCCTCCGGCAAACCCACGGGGCTTGGCGTCCGGGTCGTACGACACTCTGCGTTCTGTCGGTACCGCTGGCGAGAGACCGTACCGCTCGACCATTCGTTCTTCGAACCAGTGCCACTCTCGGCTAAACTGGCCGGCTGCTTTGAGGTTCCACGGGTCTGTCGTCTGGACGACTTCGCCACGCCAGTAGGACGAAACCATGTTGTAGAGCCACAACAGCACGCTCAACCCGATGACGTACGCGCCGACGGTCGCAATCTGGTGGGCGAACTGGTACTCGACCGGGTAGATGGCGTGACGACGTGGGAGTCCAAGGCCACCGATTATGAGGAGCGTCATGAACGTCACCGTCGAACCGAAGATGATGAGCACGGCCTGGAACTTTGCGAGGCGTCTATCGTACCACCGCCCGGTCATCAGCGGGTACCAATAGTAGCTCGCGGCGAGCATCATAAGGGGGATGATGCCGACGACGATGAGGTGGAAGTGACCGACGACGTAGTAGGTGCCGTGGTAGAGGATATCGATTGGGATGACTGCCAGAAAGACGCCGGTCACACCGCCGACGATGAACGTCCCGATACCCCCGGCACACAAGATGAACGGTGCACTCAGTCGAATCTCACCGTCCCACATCGTGGCGAGCCAGTTGAACACCTTGATGGCACTCGGGACGGCGATGGCGATGGAGACGGCCATGAACGACGCTTTGATTCGCGGGTCCAGTCCCGTCACGAACATGTGGTGTGCCCAGACGCCGAACGAGAGGACACCAAGTCCCAGTGTCGAGTAGACGATAAACCGGTATCCGAACAGCTTCCGGCCGACGAACTTCGGAAGTATCGTACTCATTAAGCCGGTTGCGGGCAGAAAGAGGATGTACACCTCGGGGTGTCCCCAGAACCAAAACAGGTGTTGCCAGAGGATTGCCCCGCCTCCTTCGACGGCGAAGAACGTCGTTCCGAAGTTCCTATCGAGGAGTAACATCACGAGTGCGCTCCCCAAGAGAGGGAACGCGAACAGGGCGAGACCGCTGGTCACGAGCATGTTCCACGAGAAGATATCGAGGTTTGCCCACGTGACATCCTCTGCTCGCTCGTGGAGTACTGTTGCGATAAAGTTAATCGCACCAACGGTCGTTGCGATGCCGCTCAGGTGGAGACCGAGTAGTAGCAAGTCGAGTTGTGGATTCGGACTCTGGACCGAGAGCGGCGCGTACAGCGTCCACCCGACGCCGACCTCTCGCAAGGTGAGGAAGAACCGAATCGCATCCTGTGGGAAAATCGTACTCAGAATTTGGCCACCGACCTGGACGAACAAGCCCATTCGAACGAGGAACAACGCGGGTGGGAGTAGCCAGAACCCGATAGCGTTCACTCGGGGGAACGCCATATCTTCCGCGCCTATCAGCAGGGGGAGAAAGTAGTTCCCGACCCCGAAGAACACGGGTAAGACGAAGAAGATGAGCATCGTCAACCCGTGGGTCGTAAAGAGCGCGTTGTATGTCTCGGGCGTCCAGATATCTGCCGGTGGCGTCAACAACTCCGTTCGGAGCATCATCGCGTCGATACCGCCCCACAACCCCGCGAACGTGCCGAAGAGAACGTACAGAATGCCGATGTCCCGGTGGTTCGTCGTCGTCAGCCACCGGTAGGCTTCACTCCGAATTCGCCCGAGTTCGACCCTGTAACCTCCCTGGGTGGTCCCCCCGTCGCTTTCGGCGGCGCTCTCACGCCGTCGGCGCTCCCAGAGGAGGAGACAACTACCGACGAGAGTCAGGAGGATTACTCCCTCGACGATTGCGAGTTCTACCATCTCGAAACGGTTCTCGTGAGTCTTTCATACTCCTCACTCACGTACAGATACGTCATCCCATCCATCGTCTACTCTTGATGGTGCATTTACATAAAGATGAGTCGCGGTCGCACAGTATCGGTACTCAGTAGCGAAAAGGGAGAAGTAACGAGTCTCGGTGAATCTATATGTTTCTCCAGCTACAACTTCTGGCGATGAGATTCACGCGGCACAGTCTCCGCCTCGCCGCCATTGGAGTCCTCGGCTTGTTACTCGCAACGCCAGTCGCCGCTCAGTCGGTCAATCGGGCGGCTATCGACGAACTCAACACGCAACTGCTCTACGTTGCCCTTCCGCTCACGTTGTTCGTCGAACTGATACTCATTTACGCAATCTACCGGTTTCGGGACAACGACGACCCGAGACCGACTACGGACGACCCCGCCTTAGAAATCACGTGGACTGTGGCGACGGCAGTCATTCTCGTCTTCGTCGGTGTCTCGGGTTATTTCGTACTCACAAATCCGTTTCTCACACCGTCGGTAGCCGCGACTTCGGGGGAGGCAGCCGACGACCTCGAAATAGAGGTCACTGCGTATCAGTGGGGCTGGGAGTTCACGTATCCGGAGACGGGTGTCACGACACAGAACCGACTCGTAATTCCCGAGGATCGGAACGTCAGACTAGTGATGTCTACCTCCGATGTCATCCACTCGTTGTACGTCCCAGACCTCGGAATCAAACAGGACATCTTCCCAAACCAGCCACAGGTGGTTCGAACGAGGGCGACAGAAACCGGTGAGTACGACCTGTACTGTGCCGAACTGTGTGGACCTGGACACAGTCGAATGGGTGGAACCGTCGTGGTACTGAACCAGAGTGCGTACGACGAGTGGCTGACCGAACAATCCACAACGGAGTGACGAGACCAGTCTCCACTCCCGAAAGCCTATATCGCCTTTCGAACATTCAATCTCGTGTCACGACTCGAACGCCGAATCTGTCTCTTCGCTGTTCTCCTCCTCGTGTCGGGGTGCGTTACGACGGGTCAGCCGTCAGTGACCTCGCCCTCGGCGACACCAGCGCGAACATCACCGCCGCCGACACCGTCGGCACCAACGACGAGCACTGCAGCACCGACGACGGCCACCACGACTCAACCAACGACTATCGTCCACGCTGACCGGGTTCCGTTCTCAGTCCGGAAGCGTGACTCTTCGAGCCATCGACTCCACGTCGTCATCAGCGACGATTCTGACGAGCGGTACAACGGCTCGGTGTCGGTCGCATCGGGAGAGTCTCGGCGCATTCTGGTACTCAGCGGCGAAGGAGAGACGTACCACGTCCACGCGAGTACTGAGAACGACTCGCTCGAGACGAACGTGACGCTCAGTTCCGGTCTCCAACGAACGAGTATCGTCGTCAACGAGTCAGGGAAACTCGAAGTTCGAAGCCTCCTCCACTGACCTCGAATCGGTGCGGTACAACTTCGGTTTCCATTCTGCACGTCTCTCAGATGTCTTCCATACTCTGTGAAGCCCACGCTGTTTGGGAAATCCAAATAATCTCAACAATCTAAATTATTTATACAATCTCGGTTGTTTGGGTGTCCCAGATAGTTCGAATATCGCAAGTGGTGCCCATACTGTGGGCGGTGTGGGTGGTTTGGGTGTCGTGCGTAGTGTGAGTCATCAAGGTGTCGTGAATAGTGCGCATATCGTGAGTGATGTACGTTCTCCGAGCGGTGCAGGTGATTCAGATACCTCACCTAGCGGAGGCGGTCTGCAAAAAATAGTGCTGCAAAAAGGCGGATAACGCGGATAACGTGGATAATGTAGGTGGTTGGATAACGAGCAATCCGAGGTGAAGCCACTCTACACGTCGGTTTCGGCGCGATTGGGTTCCTCGAGTCGAGGGGTGGTACCCGAAGCGCTTGAACGCCCTGTCGAATCATTTGAAACAAAAAGAAAACTTGAATGATTTACATTGTTCAAATTATTCAAAATGTCTGGATTTCCTGCGGAATTTCGGTACTGTCGAATCGCCACCGATGAAACTGATGCTGACTTAATTTGGATTATCTGAACAATTCGAATTGCTTGGAGAATCTTGGCACGGGTGGTCTAGAGTGAGAGGACCAATACAAACTGGTTTGGATTATCTGGAGAATCGACAGTATTCACAGAATCTCAGTACTGCTGGCCAGACGTCGGTGGAGCACTCACCGATCCAATTGAAATTATCCAACTTATCTGAAAAATTCACAGAACCCAACGAATCGAGATGACCCTCACGAGTTCAATTATTCGTCGCCGAGGTCACGCTGTTCGCGGACGCGTTCGACGATCAACTCCGGATGCTCCGAGACTACCGCGAGGGCCGCGTTGTGAATCTCGCTCTTGGTGACGTTTTTCAGTCCGTGCTCTCGAGTGAGTTCGCGCTCGACGTCGTAGGTGATGATGTCGTCGAATTCGTCGGCAACCGATTGCAGCACGTAGAGTGCTTTGTGGACTGTCGCTTCGAACTCGAACGCAGGCGTCACCTGTGGCTCGGTGGCCGACTCTGTCTCAGATTCTTCATCGACGACGGTCTCGGGTTCTGATGCTGGTTCGTCGGTGTCCGTAGACTCGCCACCCATCGCGGCGTCGAGGTCACCGAACGGGTCTTTACTCATCGCTGGACCTCGCCGTTTTCGACGATTTCTGCCAGTTCGTCGTAGCACTCGAGTTGGTCACAGGAATCGGCGTAGTCTCGAACCGGCATGTGTTCTCGAATCGAGGCGTCGATAGCAGAACGGTGGCGAATTCCGGGCTTCGGAAGGTCTTCTTCCCACGTTCCATCGTCGATTGCTTCGAAGAACTCGGGTTCGATGTAGGCGAAACTCGGGAGCTTCGAGGCGATGTTCGGCTTCGAGATGAGTGCCTCGATGAGTCGTCGTGTGGGGCGGTCGTGGTCGATTCTGTCACGAAGGTCCGTCGGAACGACGGCGAGGATTTCCAAGTTGAAGTGCTCGCGGGCTGGCTGGATTAGTCGTTTCACCGTCTTTTCGAGCCCAGAGAGCGCTCCCGACTCCGGTCGCATCGGGAGAATCATGTTTTGTGTGGCGTACAGGGCGTTGTCGTTGAGTTTGCCACGAGCGGCTGGGCAGTCTACGACGATGTAATCGTACTCGGATTCGAGCAGTGGATCGACGACGCGTTGTTTGAGTCGGGCAGAACCCATCATCACACCGCCGAGGTCGGACTCGACCTGTTCGATTCGGTCGTTAGACGGGAGTAGGTCGAGTTCGAACCCCGTCTCTAGGATGAGGTCTTGTGGGTCGAGTTCTGCATCGTCGAGGAGCACGTCACCCAAGTGTGCTTCTGCGTAGAACTCCTCGCCGAAGCCGAGACCCGTCGTGGTATGTCCATTCGGGTCGAGATCGACCAGCAGCACGTCGTTTTCACGGTGTGCGAGCTCACGCGCGAGGTTGATCGAAGTCGTCGATTTGCCGATTCCACCTTTCAAGAGACAAACGCTGACTGCACGTGACATGATTTGTGAGGGTCGTGTGAACGTACCAGTTGAATTATCGGGGTTGTTGAAGTAGTTTTGGTTATGGTGGTTTTTTAAATTATGTGGATAATTCTAATAAGCCGGTCCCAGACATAATATTGGTGAAAATACGCAAGCATTCTTTGAAATAACACGCCAATTGGGATTCTAACTACAAAGGTGAATAATCTAAATTGTCTAACTAATTCAGATAATCTATATCACTCGACTATTCGTCCTGGTGTCTCTTGAGAATCGTACGTCAACGAGAGGACCACACATGTTTCGACCTGACGGGAGAATACCAGATTCGGACAGGTCCCGGCGGTAGATATTCACCATATTTTAATTGTTAGTCTGCGAGGCGCTAGGTACTGATGGATATTTCCGACTCTCTTCGTCTCCTTTTCGAGACGACTATCGAACGAAGTGACGACCGCTACCTCGTCGAAATCCCTGCAGAAATCGTCGAAAATAGCTCGATTTCGCCCGAAGAGACCTACCGAATTGCGCTCTTGACTGCCATGTCCAAAGAGTCTGAGCCTGTGTCGCAACCCGAAACGTCAGAATCCACTGAGACGACACGCGCTGAACAACAGTACGAGGCGCCTTCGACGCAGTCAGAGGCACAGTTCAGCTCGAGCGACCCACGCGTCCAGGGTCCACCGGTCGAGGAAGGCGAAATTCGCTCGGTCACTGTCGATACGCTCGGCGACCAAGGCGACGGAATCGCAAAGGTCGAACGTGGTTTCGTCATCATCATTCCCGGGACGCAACCCGGTGACCAGGTTGACGTCGAAATCACCGACGTGAAACAGACTGTCGCCTTCGCAGAGACGGTCAGCGAACCCACGGTTCGGTAACTTCGGCCCGGAGTCCGAGTGTTCGGTCGCATATTCGACGGGTCCCCCGTCGAACGTGTTGAACACCGAGTGTCTACCGACGGCTAACTTTCGTTCGTCTATCCAAACCCCTGATTTTCCTCTCGTATTCGAACCGAACGCGTCTCTCGCCGCGGGCAAGAGACTTAAGCCGCAGAATTCCTAACGGCGCACTTGTGGACAACCCGTTCGAGATTCTTGGAATTGGTCCGGAGGCAGACGAAGAGGAAATCGTCCAGGCCTACCGACAGCGGGTGAAACAGACCCATCCAGACCAAGGTGGTTCGGTAGACGCGTTTCAACAGGTCAAGCGTGCGTACGAAGAGATAAAAAACGGCGATTCCGTCGAAAAGTTCGCCCTCGAGTACCAGCGAGCCAAACGGGCTCACGAGGATGGAAACGTCGAAGACGAGGAGACGCAAGTCGGGACGCACATCGAGTATCTCAACTACGAAGTGCTCGACGACTATGGGTGGGGACTTCACGACGACGACCTCTTCGAAAACGCTGCCGCCGCCGACCTCAGTGCTGAAGATTACGGTGAATTCATCGCCCCTCCGAACGAGAACGTGCTGAAGGCCGCCGAGCGGAGCGGACAGCGGTGGCCGTTCGCCTGTCGAGGCGGTGCCTGTGCGAACTGTGCTGTCGTCGTCGTGGAAGGCGAAATGGAGATGCCGTCTAACCACATCCTGTCGTCTGAGATGATGGACGAGGGAGTCCGTCTCTCGTGTATCAGCGCACCGAAGACCGACGAGCTAAAAATCGTCTACAACATCAAGCATCTCCCCGGTTTGGACGAACTCCGCCTCCCAGCCCAGCAGGTTAAGAAAGCGTATCTGGGTAAGTGACCGTCAGAGCGGCGTTTCTGATTTCTTCCCTACCAAAGGACAGCTCGGCCGTGAGACCATTCGGATATCCCAAGATACTTCGAACACTTGGGAAATTTGAATTATCTGAATAATCTAAATTTCTTAGAAAACCCAAACTCGTTGACCGTCCTGCTCTACGCACGCCTGACCGGCAGCGCCGACGAAGACGTAAGAACGAGTAGTTTACAGCGACTTCAGCGGTGTTCTGACAGCAGGTCCGCAACGTCTGTTTTCACTTCTTCCGGGAGAGGTACCAATGGTGGGCGTACTTCACCTGAGGCGATGACGCCACGACTGACGAGACCCGCTTTCGCAACCGTCGCAAAGCCGTAGTCGAGGCAGTAGCCGAAGAGTTCTGGGAGCACTGACTGCTCGATTTCTAATGCTGCTTCGGTGTCGCCGTCGAACGCCGCGTCTCGAATCGACGCGAACACGTCGGGGAGAGCGTTCGAGAGCGCGTTGATGCCGCCGTCGCTGCCGGCGTGAACGCCGGAGACGAAGTGCTGGTCGTACCCTTCGAACAGTGCGAATCGGTCGTCGGTCGAACGGAGTAGTTCGAGGAAGTAGTCGAAATCCCCGCTCGAATCTTTGAGTCCGACGACTGACTCGTGGGTGGCCAACTCGGTGACGGTTTCGGGGGCGATTGGCTTGCCCGTGCACGCTGGAATGTTGTACAGAACGAGCGGGAGCGGACTCGAATCGGCTATCGTCCGGAAGAATTCGAGGTTTCCTGCAGGGGTTGGTGCGGTGTGGAAGTACGGCGGTGGGAGCAGTGCCGCGTCGGCACCGGCGGCGGCGGCGAACTCGAGTTGTTCGGTGACGCGTTGGACGTTCGTCCCGGCGACGCCCGCGACGACGGGCACACGGCCATCTGTGGCTTCGATGGTCACCTCGGTAACGGTACGCCATTCGCTTGCCGACAGGCTTGCGAACTCACCGGTCGTCCCGCAGGGGACGACGCCGTCGATATCGTTCTCGACGAGCCAATCGACGAGGGAGGCGAGGCTTTCTTGGTCTACGGTTCCGTCTTGGAACGGTGTGACGAGCGGACACAGTGTGCCGCGGAGAGTTTCGGACATCTTCTGTCAGAACGCACGAGCGCGTGATTGATTTATTCTGTGGGTTGCGACGGTGGATGGGAATCTTCTCTCTTCGGCTGTGAGGTCTCCTGTAGGTGAAAGGACACTCAGACGTTCGAGGCGAGGCGCTCGACGTGCCGTTTCCCGAGCGCAATCGTCTCGTAATCTTCCGTACCGACTTCCAACGTTGCGGTGTCTTCCCACCCTGCGTCCGCGATGGCCGAAAACAGTGGTTCGAAGTCCAGATTTCCCATTCCGACCGGAAGGTGTTCGTCACGACCACCTCGCGTATCTACCAGGTGAAGGTGGTCGATGCGGTGTCGATAGTCGGTGAAGAACTCGGCCATCTCCGCTTCGGCCATCCCGGCGAGGTGTGCGTGACTCGTATCGAACGTCATCGAGGCGTCGGGGTACCGTTCGAGGAGTTCCGGGAACGTCGTCACGTCGTAGTAGCTGGAGACGATATTTTCGAGACAGGGAACCAAATTTCGGTCTCTGGCGGCGGGAACGAGTCGGTCGAGGCTTTCGTGGACGAATTCGAGCGTCTGGTCGGTGGACCACCCGAGTTCCCACGCATCCGACGACGGATGAAAGACGACTTTCTCAGCGCCCACGTCGGCGGCGAACTCCATTCCAGCGACGAGTTCGGTGACGACGCCCTCTCGAACGGGCGCGAACGGTGACCCCGGGTCGATGGAGAACGGAAGGTGAACGACGAAATCGAGACCCGCCTCATCCAGCGTCGTTCGCATCGATTCGCGCCGGCCTCGAATTTGCTGCCGAGCGTACTGGCCGTCAAGCAGCAACTCGACGAACTCGAACCCCTCGCTTGCCGCCCAGTGAACGGTCTCCTCGAAGGGCATCCCGAGACCGAGCGTAAACCCGAGTTTCACACTTTCGAGCGGTGTTTCTCCATCAGTGCTGAGTTTCACGGTACTCCCTATTGCGGTCTGCCCCGGAAAAGAAGTAATGGTCGGTTGACACGCGAGGCGACAGAGCGCGGTGGTGGGACTACGTCCGTAGCCGCTCGGTCACCGACCCGACATCGACGAATCGAGTCTCACCGTCGCGCGTCTCGATTTCGACCTCGTTCGTCTCTCGGAAGTGGTTTCCGAGGACGACCTTCTGGGGGATCCCGAGCAAGTCGCTTTCGGCGAAGCGCTCGCCGATCGTCTGGGTCGCGTCGTCGAACAGCAGCACGGAGCCGGAATCGAGAGTTCGGTGTAACTCGTCTGCGGTATCTTTGAGGTCACCCTCGTAGTCGAGGGGGATAATCGATACCTCGAAGGGTGCGATTCGCGCTGTCTCACTCGCGGGCCAACGACACCCCGATTCGTCTGCGTGCTGTTCGATGAGCGTGTGGATGAGCCGGTCGATACCGATGCCGTAGCTCCCCATTCGGACGGCGGTCGTCGTCTCGTCGGCCGTATCGACGTGGAGTCCTATCGAGTCCGAGTATCGGGTGCCCAACTTGAACACGTGGCCGATTTCGATTCCCTCGCCTGCTGTGAGTTGTGCGCCGCAGTCGGGACATGAATCGAATGCCGCGATATCTTGTTCTTTCGACTCGTCGGTACTGCCGAACAAGCACTCGTCTCCCGTACACCACCGTACATCGACTGTCCCGGAGTCGGCGAGCGCGATGAACTCTTCCGAGTTCGCCCCGCCCATCACGCTGTTGTCCGCGTCGGCGACGACGAACTCGATACCGAGTCGGTCGAAGATGCGGACGTACGCCGAGCGAACGCGTTCGTACCACGTATCGAGCGATTCGTCGCTCGCGTGGAGACTGTAGGCGTCTTTCATCGTGAACTCCTTCGTTCGGAGCAGTCCGTTTCGGGGGTGGTCGTCACGGTGTTTCTTTCCGACCTGATAGAGCAACACGGGCAGGTCCTCGTAGGACCGGACGATGCCATCGACGAGGTGTACGATGCCCTCTTCGTGGGAAGGGGCGAGACACATCTGCTGTCCGTCGCGGTTCTCGAAGGTGAACATCTCGTCTTCGAAGTTCCCCCACCGGCCGCTCTGCTCCCAGATGGGGCGATACTGTAGCTGGGGAAGGTCTACCGCTTGTCCGCCGATGCGGTTCAGTTCGGTCGTGACGATGCGAATGACGTGCTGACGAACGCGCTCACCCGAAGGGGTGAAAGCGTACAGGCCACTGCCGAACTGACGAATCAGTCCCGCTCGCTGGGCGAGTTGGACCGTTTCACTGTCGCGGCTGTTCGCTTCGCGTCTCGTACAGAGGAGTACGTCAGTTCGACGCATCGACGCCTCCCACTCGTTCGCTAGAGCGACCGCTCGTTACGGAATCCGTCTGTCGCGTCACCGATCGCAACCGCTCAGAAGAGACTGCAGTACAACTATCGCGGAACCCAGCCGTGAGCCGCGCCGGACCCACGGTTGTGTCGTCGGATGTGTGTTTCTTTACACATACACGTACGAAATCTGGCGACCTGCATAAATAGTTAGTGATAAATATCCGACGAATTGGATTCCGACGAAGAGACGTTCGGCACTCGGTACGCCTCAAGCGGCTCGACCAGAACAGGTGCGTACGGCACCCTCGTCTGTCGGTGTCAGTTGTTCAGTTGAATCTCTATGTCGTGGGTGTCACCGGTGTTGGTTCGGTGACCACAGAACGGACACCACTCGTAGTAGTGCGCCCCTGCTTTCACACTGTACCCGTTCGTCCGCTCACAGGTGATGCGGGTTTCTGCTTGTGGTTCGGTAACAGGGGGCGTTTCTCTCATACCAGTCAGTTCCCACCATTTCGTACAAATATCCTCCGTTCTTTCGTTACTTACCGACGTTCCTGTAAGTCGTCCAAAGCGAACTGGTGTCACAAAGCCTGCGTCAGACCACACGTTGGTTCAGCGTTCACCACTGTTGCTCCCCGCTCGTTTCAAAATCCCGGCACAGCAATCGTCGCGCGCGAAATCGATTCCGGCCGCCGGTCACTCGCTTCAATCCGTCGTCGCGGGGATATCGCCGTCGTCTTCGCTGGGCGAACCTCGACCCGGCGTCCCTCGCACGTCTCCGTCGCGCCACGTCCCACGGCGGAACCAGAACCATGCGATAATCGCGCCCGTGGCGTTCGAGACGAAGAACGCGAGCCAAATCCCGCGAACGCCGAGGAAGTACTGCGAGGCGACGAACGTGATTGGCAGTCGAATCCCGGCGAGGGTTACGATGGAGATTGCGGCGGCGATGAGCGTCTTGCCAGCGCCGCGGAAACCCCCGGAGAACGCCCGCATGATACCGATAAACCCGAACGACAGCGAGACGTACCGGAGGAACTGTGCACCGACGCCTATCACCGCCGGGTCGTCGGAGAAGACGGCCACGATTGGTTCGGGAACGAGGAAGATGAAGACGCCCGCAATCGACAGAATCACGAAGAGTCCCTTCGCGGCGATGTAGTTCGCTTGTTCGGCGCGGTCGTACTTTCCGGCTCCGATATTCTGACCGCTCATCGTCTCGACGCCGCGTGCGACGGCGATTGCGGGCAGGAAGATGACCGAGAAGACGCGGACGCCAATCCCGAACCCGGCGACGACGGCCGTCGGGAAGAGACCGACGACGAGTAACAGCGCGTTGACCGAGAGGGCGCGACCGGTCCCTTCGATATTCGCGGGGACGCCGATTTGGAGAATCTTCCGAAGGTATTCGAAGTCCGGTCTCATATCGGTGAGGTGAATCTGGATGCCTCGACTCCCAGAGAGCATGATTCCGAGTCCGACCGCCATCGCAAGCGTCCGCGAGATGACCGTCGCAATCGCCGCTCCTTGGATACCGAGTTCTGGGAACTGAATCGGGCCGAGTGCCCACCCGTTGATGAAGAACGGGTCGAGGACGACGTTGAGGACGACGGTCCCGAACATGACGAGCATCGGCGTGATGGTGTCGCCCGCGCCGCGCATGAGCGAGACGAAGACGAAGAAGCCGAACATGAACGGCAACCCGAGTGCGATGACTTGCATGTAACTCGTCGCGCCGGGTAGCACGGCCGGCGACGCCCCGAGGAAGTCGAGGAACGGGCCGACGAGTGGGTAACTTAGCACGCCGAACACGAGCGACCCGAGGAAGGCGAACGTGACCGTCTGCGAGGCCGCGTATTCCGCCTTGTCTCCTTCCTCAGCACCGGTATGCTGTGCGACGAGAACGCTCCCGGCGACCGAGAGACCCATCCCGAGCGAGATGAGGAGGAACACCATCGGGAACGCGAAAGAAATCGCCGCCAGCGCCTCGGTCGAATACTGACCCAGCCAGAAAGTGTCCGCGAGGTTGTAGGCCGTTTGCAACAGGTTGGTGACGACGATTGGAAGTGAGAGGAAGACGAGCGGTTTGACGATGTTCCCCTCGGTCAGGTCGAACTCTTCGCGGTCCTTGAAGAGGCTCACGCCTCTCCCTCCGGCGACCAGCCGAGTTCCAGTTCGAGGTACGCTTCGACGAGCGAGCGCGCCTCGTTCGGCTCTTCGCCGAGTGTGACCTCGCGGACGCGGCTTCCGTTGACCAGCGTCACGACCGTGTGGGCGACAGTGTCCGGTTCGACGTCGTCGAAGAGACCCGATTCGATGCCGTCGGCCACCGCGTCCTTGACGACCGACTGCATCGTCTCGTCAACCTCTTCGAGTCGCTCGCGGTACTGTGATTGGTAGGGCGCTTGTGCTTTGATTCCCATGAGTGCGATGGCGAAGTCGGTGTCTCGGTCGGACGCGGTGGAGAATATCGCGTCGAGGAACGTCGTCAGTCGCTCGCGTGGGTCGCTGGCGTCGCACGCGAGGCGTGCTTCGAACTGGTCGATGAGATACCCGAGAAAGGCGTTCAGAAGCTCCTGTTTCGTATCGAAATGGTAGTGGAGTGCAGCTTTCGTCACCGACGACTCGTCGGCGATTCGCTGCATCGTCAGGTTCGCGTACCCGTGTTCACAGAGGGCGTGATACGTCGCCTCCATGATCTCCGTAGACGGCTCTGAGACCATTCGTTGTCGGCGCTTACTAACTGGTTAGTTAAAAGGATTCGGCTCACCGGTCGGTTTGCCTCCACTCGACGAATCGAAAGACGGGCCTCGGACGGTACTGAACGTGGAGAATCCCGTCACTCACCGGCCAGACGACTTCTCACCGAGTCGGATTGTGAGCTAGGTCGAATACCAACTCAGATGTGCCGTCCCGAAGATGGCGACCAACAGCCCACCGAGCGTGTCGTCTATTAACGATTCACAAAGCAAAAGCTCTCAGACACAATGTCGTTCGAACCCAGCATAAACGTTTGTCTTCGCTCGTTCTGACAGACCGGTTTTTGCGTGGAACCGTTTCACTTCGTTTGGTGGTCACTGGCGGTGGCCGTTCGGCGTGTCTTCGTATTGTCGGTCTCTCCACCAGTCCACGCGAATCGCAACCGCAAATGTGAGAAACGAGACAGAAACCGACTTCTGCAACGTGACTCACAGAAATGATTCTCTCCAATCATTTATTTTCTCCACAACTGATGCCGAGGCATGTATCATCTCTTCCGGAACGCCGATTTCCGCCGACTCTTCTTCGGCCGGCTCGTGACCAACGCGGGCGATTCGCTCTACTCCGTCGCGGCGATGTGGCTGGTCTACTCGCTCACCGGTTCGACGTTCTTCACCGGGATAGCCGGGATGCTGACACTCGGAATGCAAGCACTGCAGGCGTTCGTCGGGCCGCTCGTGGACCGTTGGTCGCTTCGAAACACGCTCGTTTGGACGCAGGCCGCACAGGGGATTCTCATCCTGACGGTTCCGCTCGCGGCGCATCTCGACGTTCTCTCGGTGTGGCTCGTCTTGACCGTCATGCCGCTGGTGAGTCTCCTCAACCAGTTCGTCTACCCTGCTGGCACCGCCGCACTCCCGCGAATCGTCGAGGGAGACGACCTGACGAGTGCGAACTCGTTGTTCTCGATGACGTACCAAGGGGCGGAACTCGTGTTCAACGCCGCGGCAGGCGTCCTCGTGGCGGTTGTCGGGGCGACGACGCTCTTCCTCCTCGATTCGGTCACGTTCGCCGTCGCCGTCGCGTTGTTCGCTGGGCTTCGTGTTCCTCCCGCCGAACGCGACGACGAGGACGAGCAGACCGGCTATTTCGAAGAACTCCGCGCCGGTGTGAAGTATCTCCGCAGCTCGATGCTCGTCTGGATTCTCGGCGCGAGCGTACTCGCAAACGGCCTGCTCGGCACCGCGTGGTCGGTCCTCCCGGCGTTCGCCGACGGCCGCGGGAACGCTGAAATCTACGGATTCCTCCTCGCAGGCATCGCCGCGGGCTCTCTCGTCGGCGCACTCGTGGCACCGAAGTTCGAAGACATCCCCTTCGGGACGCTCTCGATTGCTGGCTACGCGGTGAGCGCCATCGCGTGGCTGGCCGCGCTCCGCGTCGATTCGACGGCCGCGCTCGTCGTCCTCTTCGCCCTCGCGTTCGTCCCCGTCGGCATCGGGAACATCGTCGCCATGACGCTGATTCAGCGACTCGTCCCCGAGTCGATGCTCGGGCGAGTGCTCGCCGTGATTGGGAGTGCATCGACGGCGGCGATGCCCATCGGTGCCTTCGCCGGCGGACTCGCGGGCGACGTTTTCGGCCCGGTGACCGTGATGTACGCGGGCGGCGTCGGATTCCTCTGGATTGTCGCCTACGTGCTCCTCGTTCCTTCGCTTCGGACCATGCCCGCCGCGACGGCCGTCGAACCGGAGACGACGAAGGGGAGTGCGACTGCCTCGAACACTGCAAATGCAGATTAAGCGATTCAGCTGACGTAGTGAACCACTAGTATTAAGACGATTACATTTGTCGGCTGACACATGGCAGTAGGAACAGCCCTCCGCCGCGTGCCCGCAGCGTTAGCACGCAATCCGCTTCTCATAGTATTGTTCGGCCTCTTCGGCCTCTTGCAAGCGATTCAGGTGCTCACACAACAGATTAACCCAATCGTCGGTCTGGCGATTAGCGGCGTCATGATTCTCGTCTACCTCTTCGGCCTTCCGTTCCTCCAAGGAGGCGTCATCAAGATGGCGGACGAGGCACTCGATGGAACCACGTCCTTGGCGTCGTTCGTCGCCGCCGGAAAGGAGAACTACGTGTCGCTTCTCGGTGCGACGCTCGCCGTGTTCGGCGGCCTCATGGTCCTCGGAATCATCATCAACGTCGTCGTCTTCGCAGGCATCTTCGTGGTCTCTACTGGAATGCAGAGTACGGTTGGTCTCGTCATCGTCGGAGCAATTGGACTCCTCCTCGGACTCCTCTATCTCGCCTTCGCGTTCGTCATCCAGTTCTACCCCCAAGAAATCGTCCTCAACGACGCGGGCGCGCTCGACAGTCTGAAGCAGAGTTACCACCTCGTCAGAGCGCACGTTGTCAGTTCTGCTGGCTTCCTCGTGATTGCGATGGTCGCCGGCGGTCTCATCGGTGTCGTCGTCGGTCTCCTCTCGTCGGTCTTGCTCCCACCAACTGGAATGGGGGTGCCCGGTCTCCCGCAGGGAGGTGTGCTTTCGATGGTCGGATACGCCGTCGTCTCGGTCCTCGCAATGGCGCTCGGTGGGAGTACATTCTCGCTATTCGCGGTCGCGTTCTACCGCGAACTTCGAGGTCCGATTGCAGCTGACGCCCCGATGGCGTCAGCCTGAGGCACCTCGGTCGTCCGCTCCTTCTCGAACGTCCGACGCCGCATCGAGGTTGACACCGCCGGGTGCTGGCGTCCCCTTCGGAAGCGATTCGTCCGCCGTCTCTTCGACTCCGACGACGACTTCGTCGTGGCCGCCGACGAGTGCCGGGACGATGTGCCGTGCGCACTCGACGATGACGACCAGCAGGAGCGGACCGAGGAACACGCCGTACCACCCGAAGAGGAGTGGGCCGAACGTGTAGGCCAACATGACCGCACCGATGTGGAGACTCCGACCGGAGACGTACGGTCGCAGCACTTGGTCGGGAATCGTATCGACGATGACGACGGAGACGGCGGCGAATGCGATGGGGAACCACAGCGCCGAGGGGTCGGTCAGCGCTGCGTCGGCGAACAGAACCAGCGCGAGCGGCACCCAGACGAGTTTGATACCGACGACGGGAATCAAACTCGCCACGCCAGCCAACAGGCCGAAGAGGGCCGCCTCCGGGATGCTGACGGACTCGGGGGCGAAGAAGTTGAGCACGGTGTAGGTGACCGCACCCAGTGCCCCCGTCAGCACGGCGTTGAGGATGTTTCCGAAGTAGACCTGCATGAGGTCGCGGTCTACTGCCTCGAAGAACGTCTCGAACACACCACCCTCGCGGATGATAGTAGACCGCGCCCAGCCGGCGATTCGGTAGTCGTCGCGGAGGAGGAAGAACACGATGACGAGTACGATAAAGAGGTGTAACCCGGCGTTCAGCGCGATGGCGACCGACCCGGCGATGGTCCCGAGGAGGGCGAGAGCACTCTGACCGAGCGCTCCGTTCAACACTCCCGAAGGGTTCGAGAGAAGCGTACGGAGCGTTACCTCGCTCGTTTGGAGAATCGACGCCGGGTCCGGGATGAACGAGATACCGATTACGGAGTCGAGCGTCTCCGTTCCCGCGAAGTCTCGAATTGCGCGGATGACGACGACGAGCGTCCAGATGACGAGCAGCAACACTGGGACGGCGACACTGACGATTGCGAGCGTGGCCGTCAGCGTCCGCGACTCGAAACGCGACCGGAAGCGGGCGTGTACCGGGCGCGTCACGTAGTAGAGGAACAGTCCGAGAACGAACGTCCCGATGTAGCGGAAGAGCACGTATCCAAACACCCCGAAGAGGACGAGAGCGATGAGCCACAGTGTGGCACGCTCTCGGGAGAGTTCGGTATCGACGACTCGATTAGACATACGTTCCCCCTCCGCGTTCACGCCCTGAGGAGAAGACACGGTACGTACTGACGCGACTCAGTGGGAACGACGACTGCTCGAAGCGTCGGCGTTCGGAGACGAAAATCGACATTCATTGACAAATACACCCGAAAGGTAAAAAAGAGTCACGTCGGCGAAGCCGAGTTCATCCCCGGCCTCTGCCGTCTTTCGGCGTTCTAAAATCTCGGTTGGATTGCAGAGAGGTCTCGTCGTTCGAGCACGTGATGTGGCGCACGTACGGACGAAAAATAATTCGAGGGTCGCAGTCTCGGTCGGGGGTCGCAGTTTAGGCTGCGGTCGATTCCGAACCGAATGCTTCGCGGAGTTTCGCTTCGTCAGCGGGCGAGAGGTTCGTCTTGATGACTTTGGGAGCGTACGATTCGATTTCGTCGAGCACTCTCTCTTCTTGCACGTCGCGGATGAGGAGGAACAGCGCCGAGTGTCCGGGTTCGACCGTCTCGCCGACCTCTTTGATGAACTCGTCGTCGATGCCGATATCAGAGTGCTTTCCGGCGATAGCGCCGGTCACCGCGCCGACTGCCATTCCAAGCCACGGCATGAAAAAGAGGATGCCGATGAGCATCCCCCAAAACGCACCGCCGAGGGCACCACTGCCGACGAGGCTCGTCGCCTGATCAACTTTCACTTTTCCGTCGGGTTTGCGGACGACGACAGCGGCGTCGTCCAACTGAATTAGCTCCTGTTTCTGTAGGTCGAAGAGCTTATCGCGGACGTCTTTCGCACCGTCCATCGTGTCAAACGCAAGTACAACCAAACTACTCATGGTCGGATAGTCGGTTCGACGTGTGGCCTAATCAACATTTTTTACGAAGTTAGGTATATCACGGTGAGTAGACGCTCTCAGAAACCGGCCGGTGTGTTCTTCAGATTTTTCGAACGGCGCAAGGTGGTCGTCGTAGTCTCCCTGTTTCGATGACCGAGTCTGGCGCACGCCGGCATCGGTCGATTCGTCAGTGGTCAGTAACTGGCCGGCTCGCCTGAAACTACCAGCCTCCAGATTCTCCGAGAAATGCGTGAAATTGCTTAATCCAATCTCGTGCGACATATAAAGCGTATGAGTTCAGCAACAGATACCCAAGCCACTTCGGACAGTTCACTCGGAACGACGCTCCAAGGGAGTTGGCGGTGGTTACTCGCTGCGGGTGCCATCATCGCCGTCCTCGGAATCATTGCGCTGTTCGCGCCGTTCGTCACGGGGGTGTCGCTCACGTTCGTCGTCGGCGTGCTCCTCATCGCAGGTGGGATTCTACACTTTATCAGTGCATTTAGAGCGCAGGGGTGGGGAGGCTTTGCGTGGCAGATGCTCCTCGGCTTCGTCGCCGTCATCGCCGGTCTCGCGTTGATTCTCAACCCGGTACTCGGACTGTTCACGCTCACGATTCTCGTGATCGCGTACCTGTTCGTCTCTGGTATCGTCGAAATCATCATGGGCATTAGTCTCCGCGGAGAACGGAACTGGTTCGTCAGCATCGCAAGCGGTGCAATCGGGATTCTGCTCGCGGCACTCCTGTGGGTTGGCTTCCCGAGCACTGCCGCGTGGGCGGTTGGCGTCCTCTTCGGCGTCAACTTACTCGTCAGTGGCATCTCGATGGTGTTCATCGCACTCGGTGCCCGCCGCGAGATGCAACCAGTCGAGTTCGACCAGCCAGCAGAAGCGGGTGGGGCGTAATCCCACTGTTCGCGGTTCGACTTTTCGGCCGAGTACAACACGACGAGAGCGAGTACCGTCCTCAGGCACGCTCGACGACACACCTGAACCCGACGTGACTCGTCGATGTGTCGATTGGCTCGGGGTACCGTGCGGCCGGTCGGTAACGGAAGCAGTAGTTCGGCGCACAGAGGTGCGACCCCCCTTTGAGGACTTTCCGCGGGACGCGTGTCGGGTCGTTCGGGTCGATACTCCGTTCTTTGGAGACTCCACCGGGGTTCGTGGGCGTACAACAGGACGCCGACTCCGACTCTCTCGCCCGCGAACCGTCACTGTACCAGTCGCGTGTCCACTGCCACGCGTTACCAGCCATATCGTAGAGACCGTACTCGTTCGGGGGAAACGCTTCGACGGGCGAGGTTCGTTCGTATCCATCGAGACAGTCGTTGTCGTACGGGAATCGGCCTTGCCACGTGTTCGCCATCAGGGTGCCGTCCACGACGTGGTCGTCTCCCCACACGAACCGTTTCCGTTCTAACCCGCCCCGAGCGGCGCGTTCCCACTGGGCCTCCGTCGGGAGTTTCTTCCCCGCCCACTCGGCGTAGGCGACGGCATCTTCGTAGGCGACGTGAACGACGGGGTGGTCCAGTCGGTCCTCGATGCCGCTGTCGGGACCGAGCGGGTGTCGCCAGTCCGCGCCGGGAACGTACTCCCACCACTCGTTCGGGTGCTGTGAGCTCACGGGGCGATTCGGCGAGACGAACACTGCAGACCCGGGAACGAGTTTTTCAGGGTCGATGCCCGGATAGTCTTCTGGATTCGGTGGTCGTTCTGCTACCGTCGTGTAGCCTGTCTCCTCTACGAATTCGGCGAAGGCCGCGTTGGTCACGTGGTGAATGTCCATCCAGAATCCACTGACCGTCACTTCGTGGGGCGGTCCTTCCTCCGGATAGAACTCCGTGGACCCCATGGTGAACGTTCCACCCGGAATCCACGTCATCTCGTCGTCAGGTGGCCTGCGTGGCTCCGTGACGTGCTGGTAGTCGATTTCGTCGGTCATGATGGTGGTCTCGATTTCGTTGGGACTGTTTGGACGACCGGTCTCAGCGGACGAACAGTCGATAGCCGACTTCGTCAGCCATACGACACGTACGCTGATAAAATACGAGGGAGAGAATACGGAGGGCCGTTCGAAGTCGGCGGCGTTCGACCGTTATTCTCTGGCCATGATTTGGTCTAACTCGGACGCCTCGTGAACGAACGATTCGCCGCTCACGTCCACGACGACACGTTCGATATCACCGGTGAACTCGAAGGGGAGACGGTCACGGTAGTCGTCGCTGACGGCGTTGACGGCGTCTCTGCCACAACTCAAGCCGGCAGTGAGTCCCATCGTAATCGGAATCGTCGTCGGGAGGTCACCGCCACCGACCTGGTCGTCGTCGTAGTAGAGTCGAACCGTCGCCGGAACGCCTCTGCCGTTCTCGATATCGGGTTCTCCGGTCACTTCTAACTCCATTCTGACCGAGATATCGCCCTCGGGAACCGGGTCGTCTGCGACGATTTCGTACTCCTCGACGCCGACGTAGTTGTGCACGTAGCGAAGGTGGTTGTCTTTGACGTACAGCGAATAGCCACCCGACCGTGCGCCGTGGGCGAGGAGGACCCCTTCGGCACCACCGACCGGGACCCTAATGTCGGCCGTGATGCTGTGATTGCGGTTGAACACTCTGACCGCGGCGTTCTCTGGGATGTGCTGTCCGCCGGGGTAGTAGACGTACCTCTCTCGTTCTTTCCCGGGTTGGGGCCGGGGTTCGGCGAATCGCTGCACTCCACGACCATCGAGCGGGAGGACGTCGTACTTGCCCGCCTCGGTCCACCACATCTGTGCGAGTTCGAGCACCTTCTCTGGGTTCTCCGCCGCAACGTCGTGCGCTTCGGAGAAGTCCGCTCGAAGGTCGTACAGCTCCCACCCCGACTCTTCGATCGTCGTCGCCGAGAGGTCAGTAGCGGTGATTTCGTCACCTAGCCGCCACGGGTTGACTGCACGCCAGCCATCGTGGTAGATGGCCCGGTAGGCGAACATCTCGAAGTATTGCGTCGTGTGTCGCTCGGGGGCATCCGGTTCTTCCAGTGTGTACGCGAAGCTCGTTCCTTCGATGGGTGACTGCGCGTAGCCTTTGACCTCGTCGGGGGCGTCGATACCGAGCACGTCGAGAATCGTCGGCATCACGTCGATTGCGTGAACGAATTGGCTTCGAATCTCGCCGCGACTCTCGATACCCTCCGGCCACGAAACGATGAGTGGGTCTGACGTTCCACCGCGGTGGGTCTCGCGTTTCCAGCGCTGGAACGGGGTATCGCCGGCCCACGTCCACCCCCACGGATAGTGGTTGAAGTACTTCGGGCCACCGAGGTCAGCCATCGCATCGAGGTTCTCTTCGAGCGATTCGGGGACGTTGTTGAAAAAGCGGTTTTCGTTCACCGACCCGGAGGGACCTCCTTCGGCGCTCGCCCCATTATCTGAGACGAGCACCACGAGTGTGTTTGCGAGTTCGTCGATTTCGTCGAGGAAATCGAGCACCGTCCCGATTTGAGCGTCTGTGTGTTCGAGGAAGCCAGCGAACACTTCCATCATCCGTGCGTACAGCCGCCGTTCGTCCGCTGAGAGCGAATCCCAGCGCTCGACGTCGGGATTTTGCGGTGAGAGGTCGGTGTTGTCGGGGACGATACCCAACTCCTTCTGTCGTGCCAAGATTCGCTCTCGCGCCTCGTCCCACCCCATGTCGAACTCGCCAGCGTACTTGTCTGCCCACACTTCTGGGACCTGATGCGGGGCGTGACACGCACCGGGGGCGAAGTAGGTGAAAAACGGTTTGTCGGGGTCCACTTGCTTGGCGTCGCTGATGAATTCGATAGTGCGACGAGCCAGGTCCTCGGTGAGGTGATACCCCTCTTCCGGTGTCGTCGGTGGTTCGACCTGATGGTTGTCGTGTACCAGGGTGGGTGTGTACTGGTCGGTATCGCCACCGAGGAACCCATAGTATCGCTCGAAGCCTCGTCCCAGTGGCCACGCGTCGTAGGGGCCTGCTGCACTGGTCGATTCGGCGGGAGCGAGGTGCCACTTCCCCATCGCATAGGTGTTGAACCCTTCTTCGACGAGAATCTCCGAGAGGAAGCCGTTCTCGTGGGGAATGTGCCCGTTGTAGCCGGGGAACCCGGTCGAAATCTCGGTAATCCCAGCCATTCCGTTCGAGTGGTGATTTCTTCCGGTGAGCAAACAACTTCTGGTCGGTGAACAGAGCGCAGTCGTGTGGAAGTTGTTGTATCGGAGACCATCGTCGGCCAACCGGTCGATGTTCGGCGTGTCGATTAGCCCGCCATAACAGCCCAACTGGCCGAACCCGACGTCGTCGAGGACGACCATCAGAACGTTCGGTGCGTCGTCAGCAGCGTGTGTCTCTCGGGGCCACCACGGCTCGGATTCGTCGTACGTACGGCCGATTCGACCGCGAAACTCTTGATTTGGCATGTTGACTTCTCCTGGCACAGGGTGACGGCGGAGAGCGGCGTTCTCGAACGCCCGTCTGACTACGCCACGTGCACCAGCGATACCGTGAAATAATGATATATTTGACATTAAAGTGCGTTCACGGAATTCCTGAGTGTACGCATCGACGGAGCGTCAGTCGAGTCTGCGAATCGGTATCTCTGCGAATCAGTATCCAGAGATTGTCTCGAACCGCTCGACGCAGACTGTGGAAATTCACCGGCTCGAAACTGACTGTGACGCGGGTACGTCTGTAACGAGAGAATGTCGGTTCGACGTGACTCACTCAGGCAGCGCCAATCGAACCGCCGATATCCGTTCGTATCTCGTCGAGACACGGCTGTCTTCCATCGCTCGCCCACTCCCATTGGTGCGATTGACAACAATGAGCATTTATCGAAATGTGGGTCCTACAACATGTATGACTGCGGTCGAATCCCAGCTCGTCGTCCTCCTCTACCTGTTCGCCATCGCGGCGGCCGCACGCATTCTCGCCACGAGGTACATCCAGATGCAGTACACGACGGGTCTCGTCATCGCAGGTCTCCTCATCTCGATAATCGGCTCTCCGGTGAACGTCCAGCTCACCTCGGATGTCATCTTACTCGCCCTCCTCCCGACGTTGATTTTCAACGACGCGGTGAACATCGACGTCAGCGCGTTCCGCGAGAACCTCGGTCCGATTCTCGTCCTCGCCGTCGTCGGCTTGTTGGTCTCGATTGGACTCGTCGGCATCGCCAGCCAGTTCGTCTTCGGATTCCCGCTCATCTACGCCATCCTCTTCGGTGCCATCATCATGCCGACCGACCCGGTTTCGGTCCTCGCCATCTTCGAGAACCTCGGCGTCCCCGAGCGACTCAACATCCTCGTCGAAGGCGAGAGTCTCCTCAACGATGGGGTTTCCATCGTCGTCTACTCGACGCTCCTCACGGTCCTCATCGAAGCGGAGTCCAGTGGCGCGACTGCCGCGGAATTGGTCACCGTTCCCGAAGTCGTCGCCGACATTGCGACTGGCATCGGGTTCGCACTCGTCGGTGGACTGCTCGTCGGCGGCGTCGTCGGTTATCTCGCGTATCGACTCATCGCCTACCTGAACGACAAACTGTCCGCGCTCGTCATCACGGTCCTCGTCGCCTACGGCGTCTACCTCTTTCTCGACTTGCTCGGAAGCAGCGGCGTCATCGGGACGCTGGTCGCTGGCGTCTTTCTCGCCCCACGGACGAACACGGCTGAAATCCCGGCAGAGACGCACCTGGCGGTCGAAACCATCTGGGAGTACGGGTCGTTCATCGCAAACACGATAATCTTCGTCGTGATTGGTATCATCACCCCGTTCGACCTGCTCGTTCGGTACGCACCGCAGATTGTCGCTGCCATCGTCCTCGTCTTCCTCGCCCGTGCCGTCGTCATCTACCCGCTCGTCGGTCTCCTCAATCTGGTAGACAGGCCGACGATTCCACGCGGCTATCAGCACGTTCTCACGTGGAGTGGGATTCACGCTTCGGTCTCTATCGCCCTCGTTCTCGGTCTCGAAGAGGAGTTGTCGGTCCCTCTCACAGAGGAGCTTTCGGCGCTCGTCTTCGGCGTCGCCGCGTTCACGCTCCTCGTCAACGGTCCCACGATGGGCAGACTCATCGACCGTCTCGGAATCAGCAAACAGCGCCCAGCAGAACGACTCTACGAGGCGCTCGTCGGCCGACTCCACGGCGTCGATGCCGCGCTCGACACAGCAGCAGACCTCCTAGACCGCGACGAAATTGCGACCAGCGTCTTCGAAGACGTGACTGAGGTGTATCGACGCGAACGGAGCGAGTTGCGCAGGGCCATCGAATCGCTCCTCGAGACGCACCCGGATATCCGCGAGCACGAAGAACGACTCGGCCAACATCAGATACTCGTCGCTGAGTCCGTGGCCATCCGTGATGCTGTGCAACGAGGTGAGATACGTTCGGACGTCGGAGAGCGATTGCTCGCAGACGTCGATGTCGAACTCGACCGCGTGTTGACCGACGAGTGGACTATCGAGAAGCCGCACCCTGCGGGATACACGCCGTACTGGCGTCGGCAACTCGAAAAAGTCCGGCGCAGTGAAACACTCGACTACACCGAGACGACGCCGCCGGACGACGCGTCGAAGTCGGGAGAACGAGGCGGTAGTTGAGAACGGGAGTCACTCGGACTACCCGGCGGGGGTGTCGCCGCGGTCCGCGTCGGGGAAGTCTCCGAACTCGACGGGACTCCCGCCGCCGGTTCCCACTTCGGGCGGTATCTCGACGGGTTCCTCGGGTTCGACTCCCGCGAACCGAGGCATGACCTTCGTGACGAACTCGACGATGACGACCATCAGGAGCGGTCCCATGAAGATGCCGTACCATCCGAAGAGTGCCGGTCCGAGGAGGTACGCGAACATGACGAGGGCCATGTTGTAGGACTTCCCAGAGAGGGCCGGACGGATGTACGTCCGGACGACGTTGTCGAACACGAGCACCATCAGGGCGAAGAAGACGATCGGTATCCAGAGGAGACCGGGGTTGGTCTGGAGGACCTGCGCCGCCATAATTGCGACGATGAACGCGTAGACGACCGACCGACCGACGAGCGGAATGAGCGTGAACACGCCGGTGACGACGGCGAGTAAGATAGCGTACGGAATCCGTATCCCGCCTGGGGAGATGAAGTTGAAGACGCCGTAGATAACCGCGGCGAGAATCATGATGACGAAGATGGTGAGCGTGTAGCCGAAGAACACCGACGTCAGGCCGCGGTCAACGCTCCGGAGGTACTCGACGGCGAGCGAGTCCGTCCCGAAGATGTTCTTCTGGAACCACTGCGACAGCGGTCGTTCTTGGATGAGGAGGAAGAACGCGAAGATGAGCATGAGGAACACGTTGAACAACGTCGTCGCAAGCGCGCCCGCAACGCCACTGACCTGGCCGAAGAGCGAGGTGTACGTCGGGTCTTGGAGGATGACGGTAATCGCATCGACGGGGTCGCTCGGGAGTTGCTGGAACGGCAGTTGCAGGCGACTGATCAACGCCGTCGCGGCGTCTGAGGAGAGTATCTGGAGCGCCTGATTCAAGGCGACGCCGAGGAACAGCGAGAGGAACACGATAATCGGGACGATGATGAACGCCAACGTCAGTGCTGCCGCAATCGTCCGTGAGGAGATGTAGCGTTGTATCCACCGCGTGATTGGTCGCCCAACGTAGTAGGTGAACAGCCCAAAGACGATCCAACCGACGTAGTTGTATCCAATCCACGCCGTCACACCCAGCAGTAGCAGGCCGAAGGCCCACCACCATAGGTATCGACGATTTCGGAGTGGGCCAACGAGGGAGTCCCCACGAATTCGTTCAGTTGCCATGGTAAGGGTACGCACGAACGAGAGTTAATCATTCTTCAGGCGATTCGGATATTCGGCAAGTAGTGGTCCTCTACGGACGGATTTCGACGCGATTTCACGTTTCGAGTCTCCGCGACGAATTCCTCGACCTGACCGCGAATCTCGACGCTCTAAAATAGTCAGAAGATAGAACAACCTTCCTAAAACTACTGACTGGAATTCAGTAACTTTGCTCTAACAGGCTCAATGCTGGGATATTTGGGAACCAATTGATTTCCATCTTACTGTCAGTCAATCTCATAATTTATGCCAGCTCGTGTTGTATGTATCACATGCGTCTTATACAGGTGTTGATACCTGAGGGAACGCGAGAGAGTGTCCTCACTGCCCTCGACGAACAGGGCGTCGATTACGCTGTCTTCGACGAAGTCGGACGGGGTGACTTCGAGGCGATGGTGCAGTTTCCCGTCCCACCGAGCGGCGTCGAAACGGTGATGGATTCGCTCGTCGATGCCGGTGTCAAAGAGGGGTCCTACACGATTATCCTTCCCACCGAAACCGTCGTCTCCGAACGACTCTCGGCACTCATCGAGCGGTTCCCCGGCCTCCGAATCTCGCGTGAAGAGTTGTACGCCCGAGCGCAGGACCTCGCACCGGCGAACTCGACGTTCTTCGCCTTCCTCATTCTCAGTACCGTCATCGCCACGACGGGGCTACTCTTGGACTCCGCGGCGACGATTATCGGTGCGATGGTCGTCGCCCCACTGATGGGACCTGCGATTTCGGCGAGTGTCGGGACGATTCTCGACGACCCGAAGATGACACGTCGTGGTGTGACGCTCCAAGTGACTGGACTGCTCGCGGCGATCGCAACGGCGGCGATTATGGGCTTTCTCCTCCAGCAGACGATTCTCATCCCGCCAGACCTCGATATTCGAACCATTCCGCAGGTCGTAGAGCGCACGAGTCCGAACTTCCTCTCGCTGTTCTTGGCACTCGGCTCAGGTCTCGCAGGTGCAATCAGCATCATGCGCGGGGCAGGGTCGGCGCTCGTCGGCGTGGCGATTGCCGTCGCGCTCATCCCACCCGCGGCCACATCCGGTCTCGGTCTCGCCTTCGGCTTGCCGGGTGTCGCAATCTCGGCGGCGATTCTCGTCCTCGTGAACTTACTCGCTATCAACATCTCAGCGCTCGTCTTGTTCTATTGGTCGGGCTTCAAGCCACTCGAAGCAGGGCAGTTCGAGGGTGTTCGGTCGAACGTCTTCACCCGCATCGTGACGATTGCCATCGCTATCGCAGTCCTCTCGATCGTGCTCGGCGCAGTCACGTGGACGACGTTCCAAACGGAGTCGTTCGAACAGCAGACGAAGACCGCAATCCAACAAGACTTCGACGAAGCGAATATCGAAGGCGTCGAACTGGTGGAGGTCACCGTCGATTACACGCCGACGGATATTCTCCTCGGAAACGAACCCGAGGTGAACATCCTCATTGGGATTCCTCGGAACGTCGAAGCGCCACCTGACCTCGCACAGCGTTTCGACGACCAACTGACAGAACGGTTCGGTCGGGATGTCTACGTCCGCGTCGGGTTCGTCGAAGCCCAACTCTCGGAAGAAGAACCTCCATCGCCTCCGCTCGGGTGGCCGTCGATAGCCGACGGGCCGTTCGCCACGAGACAGGGCGGCTATTCGCCGACCTGAAGCGTGTTCCCGTCTTCGTGACGGCACACAGACACTCCGGCGTTTCGAACGTTCTGGGCGTTCGTGAGACGGTTAGATAACCTCGAACGGCGTATTCCGTGCTATGGTGAGGAGAGCCAACGCCCCAACGAGGCGAGCAGAGCGACGAGCAGAACGTCAGGACCGACGCGCCCGACGGCAGGGTGGAAACCGAGAGTGGGAACGCTATCGGATGACACAGCGACTCGTCTCGATTGGCGACGATTACTTCGTCGAGAACGCGGTCGGCGAACAGGTGTTCGTCATCGACGGGAAAGCACTCCGTCTTCGCAAGACACTCAAGATGACCGACCGCCGAACTGGCGACGAGTACGTCATCAAAGAACGGGTCGCCCGAGTCATGGACACGATGACCGTACGGAAGAACGGCCGGCGGGCCGCGGCGGTGAAGAAGGCCATGGTCACTCCGCTTCGTGAGCGATTTACCGTCCTCGTTCCGGGTGGTGAGAACCTCAAGATAAGGGGAAACATCGTTGACCACGAATACCAGTTCACTCGCGGTGGGATGCCCGTCGCCGCAGTGTCGAAACAGTGGTTCCGAATGCGAGACAACTACGGCATCGAAGTCGCTCCCGGAGAGGACGCCGGTGTCATCATCGCCTGTGCTGTCGCACTCGATATGATGGAACACCCGGCTCGCTGAAGAGCGCGTCTACGCTTTTCTCGGGTGCGGCCGTATTTTTCATTCACGTGCTCTTGCGTCGTGCAGCGCGACTAGAAGACGAGCGTCGTCACCGCCGCCGTTCGAGGTCGGACTCCGAGTCGAACCGCGCGTATTCCCCGAGTCGGTTTCTTCCACCCCATCGGACGAGTCCCAGCGAGAGTGCACACAAGATGCCGTTACCGAGTGCGCTGTGTATCGAAATGTCGGCAGCGAAGTGCGTGGTACGAACGGGATAGAGCCACAGGATTCCGGCGTTCGTGAACGAGTCGATGAGCAAGTGGGAGACGAACGCGAGACCGAAGCCAGCGACCACCCATCGCCGAACCCCCACGAGCAGTAACACGACGAGAAGCAGGCCGAGGAAAATCGGTGTATGGACGACTCCACGGTGGACGAGTGGGAACTCCCATAGTCGCCCGAAGTAGAGGTCGATATCGGGGGCGATACCGCCGAGAAGTCCGACGACTGGCGGCGCTGGCGTCAGCACGCGGACGAGTGCGTAGCCGACGGCGGCGTGCGTCGTGATGGCGGCGACGAGATAGAGGGTATGACCGTAATCCATGATTCGTTCGCGTTCGTTCCAACTGGTGTTATCTCGCTCGTAGTGCGAGGTAGATTTGATCTTGTCTCGCTTGCGTGTGAGCACACCGAGGACGAGACCGAGGGGCATCCGATAGCTACGACGGTGTTCTCCGAAGGCGTATCGCCTCGCTTAGCTCTCGACCGCGTTTCTGGCAGTCGCTATCCAGCGGGTAACTTGGCGGAAGACGAGGTACTCGTCTGTCACGTTCCGGTGGGCGTTCAGCGACCACTCGTCCCACTGTTCTTTGGAGCCTAACACCTCATCGAGCGTCCGAGCGACGCTATCGGGGTCGGACGCGTCGGGAATCAAGACGCCGTTCTCACCGTCGGTTATCTGTGCGCGGATGCCACCGGTGTCGCTGCCGGCGAGCACTGCGCGTTTCCACATCGCTTCGGTAACCGTGAGACCGAAGCCCTCCCGGAGCGAGTTTTGGACGACGACGGTCGCCGACCGCTGGAGGGCGTTGATGACGAGTGCACTTCGCACCTGGTCTTCCGGCATGACGACGACCGCGACGTCTTCTTTGAGGTCGTCGTCGAGCGCCTGCCACGTCTCTTTGATGTCTTCGAGCGTCTCTTGGCCTTCGGGGTCGTCGCTCACCGTCGCCGGGTCTGGCCCGACGAGGAGGAGACGAGCGTCGGCGATTCGGGTTCGATGTGCATCGCCTCGGTGACCTGTCGCAGAGTCGCTATCGAACGTCGTCTGGCCGTTCGCGTCCGGCCGTATCGACTCTTTGAGGCGGGCGAATCCCTCCAACAGTTCGTGGAAACCTTTCAGTCGGTCCCACCGTGAGATTTCACAGAACGTCGGTCGGAACAACAGCCCGATGTCTTCTGGCTCTGTCGCGGGCGCGAACGTCCCGTCACGCTGGAGTCGCCGTGCCACTTGGTCGAACTGGGTAGTCGGATGGTCGGTGTCAACGAGCGCCGAGCGGGCGAGCACCTCTGCGACCTCTTGTGGCTTCATGTGGCGGTTCTTCGGGCTTATCGGGTCGATGGCTGGCGGGATGATGTCTGTCCTGTCCGTGAGGAACTCTGGGACGTACTCGGGGAGCGAGAACACCGTCCGGTCGTACTGTTCTATCCACGGACGGAGATGCGCCCACGTCGCTTTCGACTCGGGTGTGTCCTCTTCGCTTCCGATGTGACAGCGCCAGACTGCGGGAATCCCCAGTTCATCGACGACGTACGCACCCGCCGCGAGCGGTTGTGGGTCGTGAACGCAGAGGATATCGTTCGGGCCGATGTGCTCGATTATCGTCTCGGCGAGGCGGCGACTCACCGCTTCGTACGTTGCTTCGGCGTCCCCCTGCAACTTGTCGGGGTCGCCGGCGCCGTGGAGGAGATTGTGGATGTTCTTCGTGTACTCGAAGAACTGCGATTCGTCGGTTTCCATGACGGCCCACGTCACTTCGGCACCGACCTCCCGAATCAGTCCGACGACCGTCTCCATCATCTCGGCGACACCGCCGCCGCTCTCCGTCGAGTTGACCATCCATATCTTTCGACGTTTCAACGATGCCACGTCGTCGGCGGTTTCTGCTTGCATTTCGGCGACCGCCTGTCGGAACACCGGGTCTGCTGCGTAGGCTGCAGACGTCCCTTCCGGGTCGATTTCGATAGTTCGTAACATTACTCTCTGGACCCACGCTGAACGACACGTCGGTTCATGTTAACAATTATTCAGGAATTGGGTTCATTCTTCGTTGGGAAACTACTCCCTCAGTCTGACTCTCTGTCGGTCTCTCTCGTCGGCTGCGAATCTGACAACGGACGACAATAATCCCCTCGATAATAATCCAATTAATGGACAACTTCGTGACTCGATACGCACGACGTTCTTTCGAAAAACCACGAGCCTCTGTCTTGAGCACCGCGTACATCGACTCTGGCGATTTGGCTGTCAATTGTTACTGCGAACGAGATTCTCTGTGGAACACGGACCTCCGTTCGGAGACTGTCACACGGACGTTAGGAACGGTATAACCCGGAAAATCACGGTGCGACTTCGGAACGAAGTATCTGAATCGAAACGATACCCGGCCTCGTGTCGAAATCCACCGTGGCCTTCTCAGCGAAACGGTTCAACCGGCGTATGCCGGAAAAGGACGCGACCTGAGTGCAGAAAGCAGTGCTCAGTGGTGGAGCGGCAACTCTCCGTGTTCCTGGACGAATTTGTCACGGAGATGTTTCTTGTTGAACTTGTGGGTCGTCGTCTTCGGAATCTCTTCGACGAACCGGAACACGTCCGGGAGCCACCACTTGGGGAACTTCGATAAGAGGTAGGTTCGGAGTTCCTCTTCGTCGATGTCGGGGTCTTCGACGACGACGTACGCGACGGGGCGCTCTTGCCACTTCGCGTGTGGGACGCTCACGACGGCGGCTTCTGCGACGCCGTCTGCATCGATGAGTGCGTTCTCGAGTTCGACCGACGAAATCCACTCGCCGCCGCTCTTGATTGCGTCGTCGATGCGGTCAACGATATCGAGATAGCCGAACTCGTCGATGGTTCCGATATCGCCCGTCTTGAACCAGCCGTCGTCAGAGAACGACCGCTGGTTGGCCTCCGGCCGTTTGAAATACCCGTCGAGGAGCCACGGCGACCGGGCGTGAATCTCTCCTTTCGACTCGCCGTCGTGGGGGACGGGGTTCCCGTCGTCGTCGCGGAGTCGAATCCGTGCGCCGGGTGCCGGGATGCCGGCTTTCCGTTTCAGTTCGTACCGCGTCTCGGCTTCGAGACCCTGCATCTCGGCCGTCTCGAAGGTGTTTGCGAGGTGCGGAGACGCTTCGGTCATTCCGTACCCCTGGTAGATTGGCGCTTCGTACACCTCTTCGAACTTCTGCATCAGCGAGGCTGGTGGCGCACTCCCGCCGGTGAGCACCCGGTCGAGCGGGTCGAGCAAGTCGTCGCTGGTGGATTCGAGGTACGCGTCCATCTCTATCCAGATAGTCGGGACGGCGGCGGCGACGGTGACATCCTCGGCGTGGATGAACTCCGCAATCTCGGCGGGCGCGGTGTGCTGGCCGGGGAGGACGAGTTTCGACCCGTAGAACGTCGCCGTGTAAGGAAAGCCCCAGCCGTTGACGTGGAACATCGGGACGACGGGCATCACGGTATCACGTTCTCCGACGCCGAACACATCGACGTGGCCGTGAACGAGCGTGTGGAGGAACATCCGGCGGTGGACGTACTGGACGCCCTTCGGAAGCCCCGTCGTGCCGGACGTATAGCAGAGTGCGAACTCTCTGTTCTCGTCGAGTTCCGGCCAGTCGTACTCAGTGTCGTACCCCTCGATGAACGACTCGTAGTCGGTGACCGGTTCGAGGGTGGTCTCCGGAACCTCGTCGTCGAGGACGACGTACAGTTCGACGGTTTCGAGCGTATCGGCGACCGATTCGACCGTTTCGACGAACTCCGGGTCCACGAAGAGGATTCTGTCTTCGGCTTCGTTGATAATCTCCGTGAGGTGGTGCTCCGGGAGTCGGTGATTGGTCGTGTGGATACTGCGGCCACTGCAAGACGGGCCGAAGTACAGTTCGTAGTGCCGGAAGTGGTTGACGGCCATCACCGACACTCGGTCTCCCGAGTCGAGTCCGTAGTCGTCGAGGGCGTGCGCGAGTTGGCAGATTCGCTCGTAGGCGTCCCCGTAGGTGTACCGGTGGACGCTGCCATCTCGCTGCTTCGTGACGATTTCCTTGTGGTCGAACAGTTCGACCGCCCGTTGCAGGAATTTCGTGATGGTGAGTTCGTAATCTTTCATGATGGTTATGCTCTCGGCTCGAATCTAAAGAATACTCGCTCGTGGTCGGCACCGCCTTCTATCTCGACTATCTTGAGCGAGACGGGGTCGCCGATTTCGAGTTCGTCGTAGTCGGCCCCGTCGATACGCGACGAGAGACGGACGTCTCCGACTTCGACGATTCCGGTGACGAACGGCACCTCGGACTCCATTCCGAGGGGCGCACCCGCTCTGACCGTCGAAAAGGCGAACAGCTCGCCTTCGTCCGGGAGCTCGACGTATTCGAGTTCGTCGGAGTGGCACTCGGGACAGACGACACGCGGAGGGAACTGGAGGTCTCCGCAGTCACGACAGGACGTAGTCGTCAGCGTTCCCGCTCGAAGGTTCTCGTAGAACTCGTGGATGCCGGTGTGTTCGGCCGTCTGCAACTCGTAGAAGTCGAGCAGTCGCGGTAGTTCGATGGTCTCCGGAAGCTCGACCGTCTCGCGGTCGTGCTCGCTCATGGGCGACCACGCTCCAAGGTCATGACGCTGTGGACCGACGCACTGCCACTCAGGTTGTGTATCAGGCCGACTTCGGGGTCCGGGACCCGCCGTTTGGCAGGAACGTCTCCGCGGAATTGGTCGAACACTTCGAGCGCCTGTGAGACGCCAGTCGCGCCGAGTGGGTGCCCACAGCCGAGGAGACCACCGCGCGGGTTGACGCCGATGTCGCCGTCGAGTTCGCTTCGGCCGTCTTCGACGAACTGGCCGCCTTCGCCTTTCTCGACCCAACCGAGGTCCTCGTACTCGACGATTTCGCTTATCGAGAAGCAGTCGTGAATCTCGGCCACGTCGAGTTCCTTCACGGGGTCGTCGATTCCGGCCTGGTCGTACGCTTGCTCCGCCGCCGTGGTGGCTTGCGGCCACGCGGACATCGACGGCAGGTTGTTGATGGAGTTGCCGGCGAAGCATGCCTGTCCGCTCCCGGTAATCCACGCCGCTTCGTCGGTGACCTCGCGGGCCTTCTCCTCGCTCATGAGGATAAGCCCTGCCGCGCCGTCGGTGATGCTGCTGCAGTCGAAGAGACACAGCGGCGGCGAGAGTGGGAACGAATCGACCACGTCGTCCACGGACACTTCTTTCTGGAACTGCGCGTACTCGTTGTGCGCGGCGTGGGTCTTGTTCTTCGCACTGACCATCGCCAGTTGCTCGCGGGTCGTCCCGTACTCGTGCATGTGTCGCTGGGCGATCATGGCGAAGTACGGCGGCGCGTTGAGACCGTTCACACCGTCGAACTCTCTGTCGGTGACGTTCGACATGGTCGATTGCGCCTCAGGCATGTGTTTTTTCGGGAGGTTCATCTTCTCGACACCGAGGACGAGTGCGGTATCGATTTGCCCCGCCGCGATTGCCAACCACGCATAACGGAGCGCTGCTTGCCCGCTCGCACACGCCAGCTCGGTTCGGGCAATCATGCTGTCTACGCTGACGCCGAGAAGTTCGGCGACCATCGGTGCGACGTGGGTCTGGAACGCGAACCGCTCGGGTTGGACGGAGCCGACGAACAGGCCTTCGATGTCGTCCGGTGTGACATCGGGGACGGCGTCGAAGGTTGCCTTCCCGGCTTCCTGAATCAGGTCTTTGTAGGTCGCTTCGCGCGCGCCCCACTTCGTGTGGCCGCCGCCGACGATGCCGACGGTTCGAGTCACGGCCGCATCACCCCCGTCTCGTCTGTCTCGTTCGTTTCGTCGGTCTCGTCTGTGAACCTCTGCGACTCGGTATGGGGAGTGAGTCTCTCATTCATCACCGAACTCCGGGGCGCGGTCTTGATTGAACGCCGCGACGCCTTCGAGCATATCGTCAGTGGTAGTCAGCAGACCGAAGCCCTGGCTCTCCAGTGCGAGTCCGGTCTCCAGACTCCCGTTCTGTCCTTCGTTGATGACGTGTTTCGCCACTTCGAGGGCCGTCTGTGGACCATCGACGAGGTCCGAGACGATGTCGTCGATCGTCGCCTCGAACTCCGCTTCGGGGACGGCGCGGTTGAGTATTCCCCAGTCGGCGGCTTGCTCGGCGGAAATCTTCATGCCGCGGAAGACGAGTTCTTTGGTCCGGGGTTCACCGAGGAGTCGAACGAGCCGTTGGGTTCCGCCACCACCCGGAATCAACCCGAGGTCTATCTCGGGGCTCCCGAGTGTCGAACCCGTCGTGGCGACACGGATGTCACAGGCGAGCGTGATTTCGAGTCCCGCACCGAGACAGAAGCCGTCTATCTTGGCAATGGTCGGCCGAGGATACTCGTAAATCGCTTGAATCGCTTCGTCGATGTGCATCAACTCCGTCGGCTCGGCGGTCGTGAAGCCGGTGATGTCCGCACCGGCACTGAACGCTCGGTCGCCCGCGCCTTCGAAGACGACACACGAAACCTCGTCGGTGTTCGACGTTTCGAGGAGTCGCTGTACCTCGTCGAACATGTCCGTCGAGAAGGCGTTGAGTCGCTCCTCGCGGTCGAAGAGCACCTGAAGGACGCCGTCGTCGGTGACTTCGTGGGAGATGTAGTGGTACGGCCCGCCGTCGCGGTAGTCGTAGAAGCCAGCACCGGCCGATTCCCCAGTGTGGCCGTCATCGACGAGTTTGACGAGGTAGTCTGCCGGTTCGTACCTGTCTGCCCCCGTCCGCTCGTACAGCCGTTCGAGCGTGTCGAGAACCACGTCGAGACCGAGTTTGTCGCCGGTCCGACAGGTCCCCTCCGGGAGACCGCCGCCGAGGCGCATCGCAACGTCGATATCCGACGGGTCTGCGACGTCGTCGCCGACGAGTTTCGCCGCTTCGTTTATCATCCGGGCTTCGATTCGGGTCGTCTCGACACCGTCGCCCTGTCGCGGCCCATAGCTGGCACCACCGCCACCGTCGTAATCGTAGAAACCGGCACCCGTCTTTCTCCCGAGGTCGTCCGATTCGATTCTCGACCGAATCGACGCTGGCACTGGGTCGTTCCACTGGTCGCGGGTGTGAGCGAAGATGTCCAGCCCGCCGAAGTCGTTGAGTTCGAACGGTCCCATCGGATAGCCGCGTTTGAACACCATCGCGGCGTCGATAGCCTCTATCGTCGCGGCCTCTTCGTCGAGCATCCACGCCGCTTCGCCCATGAATGGCGTCAGCACGTTGTTGACGACGAATTGGGGGACGTCTTTTCTGACACGAATCGGCGTCTTCCCCATCGAATTCACGAACTCGTAGGCCGAGTCCACGACGGCTTCGGAGGACTGGTCACCCGAGACGACCTCGACGAGGTCCATCTTGACGGGTGGGTTGAAGAAATGTAGCCCACAGCAGTACTCGGGCCGCTCCGTCGCAGTTGCGATGTCGCTTACCCGGAGACTGGAGGTGTTCGTCGCCAGAATCGTCTCGTCAGAGGTCGCGGAATCGACCGCTTCGAAGATTTGGCGCTTGAGTTCGAGGTTCTCGGGGGCGGCCTCGATGACGAGGTCGGCGTCGGCGACCGCCGTCTCCAAATCGACGGTGGTCGAGATACGGTCCAAGACTTGCTCGGCATCTTCGTCGATTTGGTCTTTCTCCGCGAGTTTGTTCAGACTCCACTCGATTTGGTCGTATCCCTCGCGTACGAGGTCTTCCTCGACGTCGCGGAGGAAGACGTCGTAGCCGGCGATTGCGGCCACTTCGGCGATGCCGTGGCCCATGCTACCGGCTCCGAGGACTGCGAGGTTCTCGATTTCCAATTCCATCATCGTAGGCTTCTCACAAGAGTCCTTCAATGTATCGGTGTGTTACCATACCACATGATTCCGAGCCGTCGGCTGTTCGGGCCCCCAACGGGGTGAACCGAGCGATTCGGTGTCGCCTGCCGACCGAACTACACGCCGAGATACTCCTGGCGCAGTTCCTCGTCGGTCCGCAGACGCTCTGTCGTCACCTCGTCCACGATGTGGCCCTCGTCGAGGATGTAGTGACGGTCGGCGACGGCCATCGCCACCGCGACGTTCTGTTCGACGAGGAGCACCGTCACGTTCTGTTTCTGGCTGATCTCCTGGATTATCGACTCGATGCGTCGGACGATGTACGGGGCGAGTCCCTCGCACGGTTCGTCCAGCAGTATCATCTTCGGGTTCGCAACGAGACTCCGCGCGATAGCGAGCATCTGCTTTTCGCCACCGCTCATGTTCTTCGAGAGGCGCGTTCGCATCTTCGCCAGTTCGGGGAACTGCTCGAACACCGTCTCGATGTCGAGCGGGTCGTCCACGTGGTTGGCCGCGAGTCGGATGTTCTCTTCGACCGTGAGGTCGTCGAAACACCGCCTACTCTCGGGAACGAGCGTGAGTCCCAGCTTTGGAATCTGGTAACTCTGCTTTTTCCGCAAGTCGGTGCCGTCGAACGTTATCGAGCCACCGCGGACGTGCGGTAAGTCGGCACCGACGATTGCGTTCATCGTCGTCGTCTTTCCCGCGCCGTTGCGGCCGAGCAGCGAGACCACTTCGTCACGCTCGATAGCGAGGTCAACGCCGAAGAGGACCTGGCCGGTATCGTAGCCCGCTTCCAGGCCATCGACTTCGAGGAGGGTCATAGCTCCTCCCGCATCCCGCCGAGGTATGCGTTCTGTACCGCTTCGTTCTCGCGTATCTCGTCGGGCGGTCCCGTTGCGAGAATCTCGCCTTGATTGAGGACCGTAATTCGGTCGCTCATCGAGAGGACGATGTCCATGTCGTGTTCTATCAAGAGGATGGTGAGACCGAGTTCTGCTTGCAGTTCGTCTATCATGTTCGCCGTCTCTCGCGTCTCGGTCGCGCCCATCCCGCTCGTCGGTTCGTCGAGGAGGAGCACCGAGGGTTCGGTCGCAAGCGCGATTGCGATGCCGAGCCGACGCTGGTCGCCGTGAGAGAGGTTCGTCGTCTTCACGCCGTGTTGGTCGTCCAATCCGACGCGCTCGAGATGTTCGAACGCTCGATCCCTGAACTTCGATTGCCCGTCACCGAGGAGGTCCAAGTCGAACGACCCCGAGTTCACCGTCTGGACGACGATGCGGATGTTCTCCAGTACGGTGAGGTCGTTGAAGAGTTGATTCGACTGGAACGAGCGAGCGAGACCGAGGTGTGGTCGTTCTTCTTGGGGGAGGTCCGTTATCTCCTCGCCGTCGAACCAGACGCTTCCCTCAGAGGGGTCGAGTTTTCCCGTCACCGTGTTGAACAGCGTCGTCTTGCCGGCACCGTTCGGACCGATGATGGCGTGGAGTTCCCCGCGCTCGACGGAGAGATTCACGTCGTCGAGGGCGACGATACCTCCGAACAGCTTGGAGAGTCCGTCCGTCCAGAGGACGAGGTCTTCGTCCCCACTGTGTGCTTGCGATTCGTCTCGCTTTCGTTGGATTTGTTCGTTCATGCGTCATCACCGCCGAATCGTTCGTACACTCGCTTGACGCCACTTCGGAACAGTCCCCAGACGCCTTCGCGCGGCGCGACGAGGACTGCAACGACGAACAGCAGGCCGAGGAAGAACTGCCAGTAGGTCAGCACTCCGGAGAGTTCGACGACTACCAGCGGAACTTCCGCCATCGGGAGGACGAGCGTCTCGAACTCCGTCAGGAAGTCTTCGGCGAACAACCAGACGAACGCACCTGCGGCCGGACCGAAGAAGTAGTTCGTCCCACCGAGGATGGTCATCAGGATGATGTCCCCGCTCGTCTTGATCGAGAGGTCGTGAAGCGTCGCTCCTTGGTTGTTTATCTCGAGGAGGACGCCCGCAACCGCCGAGAACATGCCGCTGAAGGTGAACGCCCAAATCTTGTACTTCGTCGTGTCGATGCCGATGGCCTTGCCGAGTTCTTCGTTCTCTCGAATGGCGATGAGCGTGCGGCCGAACGGCGACCGGACGAGTTGCCAGAGTCCCAGCATCGCAAGCACGAAGACGACTGCGAGCAGGTAGTACCAGTCGAAACTGAGCCATCCGAGCGAGACGTACATCACGCCTCGATAGCTCTCGATCCACGCCGGGAGCGCACCGCTGAGACCGGTGCTCCCCCCCGTGAGTCCGCCGTAGTTCTGATTGGCGATGAAGTAGACCGACTGTGCGAACGCGAGCGTGAGCATTGCGAAGTAAATCTCACCCTTCTCGGCGATGAGACGCCCGAGGAGGTTCGCGGCGACGGTGGCCACGGCGACCCCCACTAACGCCGCGAGGCTGAACGGCAGTCCGAGGTGGAGCACACCGATCGCGGCCCCGTAGGTCCCGAAGCCGAGGAACATCGCGTGACCGAACGAGAGGAGTCCCGTGTAGCCGATGAGGAGGTTGAACGACGCGGCGAACAACATCCAGATGAGTATCGTGTTCGCAATCTGCTCGTACCCCAGCAGCATCGGGTGCGAGATAATCGGTCGGATGAGCACGACGATGGCGACGAGTCCAATCGGAACCCGAAGGTGCTGGATGGCGTCGGTATCCAACGCTTCCGCAAGTCGCCCCGCGAACGGGTTCGACGAACGGTCGCTCATTCGAGAAAGCCCTCCTGTCCGAACAGTCCTCGTGGTCTCACGAGGAGGACGATAATCATCACGAGGTACGGCATCAGCCCACCGATTCCGGGGATTGCGAGCGCGTCGAGTCCGGTTCGAGTCGCCAGCGTATCCAGCAAGAGCGGCGTCAGAAACACCGCCTCGCCGATGAGTAACCCGGAGATGACGCTCCCGAAGAGACTCCCGATGCCCCCGACGACCACGACGACGAACGCGAGGATGATGAACTGGTCACCCATCCCGACGTCCATCCCGAGTTCGGTCCCGCGGAGGACGCCACCGAGTCCGGCGATGGCCGCACCGAGGAAGAACATCAGGACGAACCGAATGGGGATGTTGACGCCGACGAGTTCTGCCATCTCACGGTCGAGCACGCCAGCGCGAACCGAGAGGCCGAAGTCCGTTCGCTCGATGAGCGCGTAGACTGCGGCGACCGTGAGCACGCTGACGACGACGGTGAACAGTCGAAATTGGGCGACGGTCGTGATTATCAGGTCGAAATCAGACGCGAGTACGGCTGGTTTCGGGACGCTGAGCGGCGCTGCACCCCACACTGCCCTCGTCGCTTCGTTCAGCATCAACGCCAGTCCAAACGTGGCGAGGAGCCCGATGAGCGGTGCCTCGTCGTACAGGCGATGGAGCACTGCTCGCTCGATGACGATGCCGAGCGCACCGACGAGGAGTGGAACCACGAGTAGTGCGACCCAGAACGACAGTCCCCACTGCACGACGACTTGGAACGTGATGTACGCCCCGAGCATGAACAGTGCGCCGTGTGCGAAGTTGACCACTCCGAGAAGACCGAGGATTATCGAGAGTCCGAGTGCCAGCAACACGAGAATGAACCCGTAGACGAGACCGCCGACCACTTGATCGACGAACAGGCCGGGTCGCATCACAAAGGCGTTTGCCAGTATCACGAGGAGGACGCTCGCTACCCCGATACCGACTGGTGAGAAGTCGGGGTCGGAGGGGTCGAATGCCGATGGTAGTTTGTACTCCATGATGGCAGTGGCTTACAGTTCGCACCCAGTTTCCTCACACGTTCGGGCGAGGTCGTCGCCGGCCAGCGACTCATCGACCGTGAACCATTGTTTCCAGTCACCGTTCGAAATCTCGCTCGTCTCAAGTCCGGAGACGAGGTGTGTCGGTTGAATGAGCTGGTGGTCGCACTCGCGCCAGTACACCGTCCCGGGTTGAATGTCGTTCACTGGACTCGAGACCTGGTGACCCTCTAACTCACTCGTGATGGCCGCGGCATCGGTCGAACCGGCTCGCATCGCCGCGCGAACTTGCTGGTCGAGAGAAGTGTACGCCATGTAGTGGCGGGCGAAGGGGTCGGTGTCGCCTTCCTCGACGATACGCTGGTTGAATTCGTCCGTACCTTCCACGCCGTTCATCCACCCGGTCGTACCAACGTCCACCGTCGAGGCTGCGTCTTCGCCGATGCCCCAGAGGACGAGGTCTTCGAACTGGTGGTACATGACGGTCAACTCTTCGTGGAGCCCTTTGTTCATCATCTGCTCCGTCGCCAGTCGCGCGTCGAGACCGGGGATGATGAGTGCCACGGCGTCGGCGTCGGAGTTCGCCACGTTGTTGATGTACTGCGTGTAGTCGTCGCCGGGGAACGGTGTCGCGTCCTTGCCGACGACGGTCGCACCGTTCGCTTCGAGCGACGCGGAGATGACCTTCTGGCCGGTCTGTCCCCACACGTAGTCGGAGTAGAGGATGTACCACGAGTCGGCCTGTTCGGCCATCTCCGGGCCGGCGGCGTTCGCCATCATCGTGTTCGACTGGTAGACGCTGAACATGTGCTCCGCACACGCCTCGCCCGTGATCGAGTCGGATGCTCCCTGCGCGATGTACGAGACGCCGTTGTCGGACGCCCACGAACCCATGCTCGTACACACGGCCGACGAGATGCCACCGTGGGCGAAGTCGATACCGTCCGAGGTCACGGCTCGTTTCATCCGTTCGAGCGCCGTACTCGGGTTGGTCTCGGTGTCGTACTCCACTAACTCGATGGAGATTCCGAACTCTTCTTCGAGGTCTTGCTTTGCGAGAACGGAACCGGTCGTGACGGATTCACCCCACGGGGCGAACGGTCCCGTATAGGGTGCAAACACACCGACTTTGATCTCTTCGATACCACCGCCCGACCCACCTGAGTCGGTCTCACTGTCACCACCGGCGTCGGTATCGCCGCCACCCCCGTTATCGTTTCCTTCGCCGGGAGAACCGGTACAGCCAGCCAGTGACGCGGCACCGATTGTCGAAGCTACACTTGCCCGTTTGAGAAATGCACGCCTGCTATGCGGTTGCATAACACGAACGACGTGATAGATTGTATTTATAACTTTTGACTAGGCTGGACTCTGCTCGTTCGACCGACCTCGTTTCAATTCACAGACACGCTGAAACGGTTGCCAAAGCCCTCCAGAGCGAGTGACGTCTTCGTCCGAATATTTCGAACGAGCTACTACGGCGAGTATTGATAGTTAACAGAGATGATATTTGCGCATTTTTGGACCTCCTGTGCGATACCTTGTCGGAACGCTTCGTCGAGCAGTCGGTCCGTCGGGCAGACGACGCCAACCGACCCGATGACCCGATTTTTCACCTGAATCGGCGCGGCGACGACGCCCATTCCGACGACCTGTTGGTTCAAATCGACACCGAAGCCCTGCTCTCGAATCTGCTCCAGTTCGGCTTTCAGTTCGTCGCTGTCGGTGATGGTGTGTTCGGTGACCGCTTCGAGACCCTTCTCTTCGATGATTCTATCGACCTTCTCCTCGTCGAACCCCGCGAGCATCACTTTTCCAGCCGCGTGGGTGTGAATTGGAATCGAAATTCCCGGATAAATCCCGAGGCTAAGCGACTCGTCGCCTTCCTCCATGTGGAGGACGACGAATCGCCCGGATTCTTCGATGTTGACGCTGACGAGTTCTCCGGTCTTTTCGACCAGTCGTTCGAGTTCGGGCTTTGCGACGTGAAACAGTCGATTTCGGTACTTCATCCGGCCCCCGAGTTCCAGTAACTTGAATCCGAGTCGGTACTGACCGTCGTCGTTGATGACGTACCCCATCGTCCGGAGGGTTCGGAGGTAGTCGTGGACGGTGCTTTTCGGCAGGTCCATCCGCCGAGAAAGCTCTGCGACCCCGATGGACTTCTCCTCCATCAAGAGGTCGATTATCTCGAACGCCCGCTGAATCGTTCTGAGTGGTGGGGTGGTGTCGTTCATTATCGATTACAACGAATCTGGCCCTCAAAAGACTTCGGTTATTTCGGACGGTTGCCGGTTTCGATGTCTAATCGCTCTTTCGTCCCTCGTTCTTTTCCGTTCACTCCACACCTCCGGTAGGCTCGGAGAGAGCCCACGTCTGGGCCCACTCGTACAACCCCGGTGGAGAGACGGAACTTCAGGTTCGAACTTCGACCGCTTCGTTCAGGTGGATGTCTATTGGTGTGACGAACGTACGAATGTAATGGCCCCCGTTCGAGTTACCCGTATCGAGGTCTTTCTACTGAGTACGAACGCCCCAGCACGGGCACTCGTGGCTCGATGCGACTCACTGCGTCGTACCGACTGGTGCACGACCGACCATAGTTGCCGAGACCAAGTCAGATATAACAAAACTTTTGCTATTGATAGATACTATCATTTTCTAATAAATACGAGCTGATTCTGAACTCGTCCGAACGAGGTGCGTAGAAATATCGAGTAAATCAAAATAAATGCTATTCTGTGGGGCAAAGTGGACTATGCTTTTGAAATACTGGTTCTATTTGGTATATAGTGCCACCATATTCACATAATAGTGTCTCACATCCAATAATGGGCATTGAACTGTGATTTGGGGGATTCGATGACTATCGGTGACTAGCTACTCGCTGTGGAAATATTGACTTTAATACACATGTATTCAACATATCATGTTCTAATATATTTAAGAAACCTGTTTGTTGTACTGCCATCTATCGCGCCGCTCGAACTCGACTCGACGCACGAAAAATGCAGAGCAGTCGCAACCGAAGACAGCATTCCTTCAGCGAAACCGAACGCTCATCGAAGCATCGAACCGCCATCGACGGTCAGTACCGTCCCGGTCACGTACGTTGCGTCGAGACAGAGGAACGAGACGACTTCGGCGACTTCCTCGGGTGAGCCGATCCGTTCGAGCGGGAGTTCGTCGGCGTAGTCGGCGAGCGCATCGTCAGTCCACAGGTTCGACTCGGTCAAGAGTGGTGTCTCTATCAACCCCGGTGCGACACAGTTGACGCGGACGGCAGGCCCGAGTTGCTTCGCCAGTCCCTTTGTCAGGCCGAAACTCCCGGCTTTCGACGACGAGTAATGGACGCCGCCCGTTGCGCTTCCACGAAGACCGGCGACGCTGGAAACGTTGACGATGGCCCCGTGGCCCCGTTCGACCATCGCCGGGGCGACGGCGCGAGCGACGACGTACTGTCCTTTGAGATTCACGTCGAGGACTCGGTCCCACTCTTCGGGTTCGAGCTCGTCGAGCGAGACTGCGTGGGAGATGCCCGCGTTGTTCACCAGCGCCGCGATGTCCGCGTCGGCTTCGACGGCGGCGACGGCTTCCGCGACCGCATCCGGGTCTCGAACGTCCACCGTGAACCAGTGAATCGAGTCGTCCTCGAACTCGTCTCCGCTCTCTTCGATGTCGAAACACGCGATGTAGTCGTACTCGTCCCTGAACGCATCGACCACTGCACGACCGATACCGCTGGCAGCGCCAGTCACGACTGCTGCTTGCTGCTGATTCGCCATATCGGTGGCCACGGCGCGGACCATACTACGTGTTTGGGTGGGTGTGGCTACGGCCGGAGCCCGAGGATATCGAACCCTGTGTGCGGTGACAACAGTTTTCATACATCGCTGTGAGTCCTCCGTATGGAGTTCGCAGTCAACGTTCCGACGAGCGCCGGCGATTCCGTTCACTCGCAACTGGCGTTCTGTGACGAGATATCGTGGACCGACCAGGTCGAATTCGCAACGACGATGGAAACTCTCGGGTTCGATGGCATCGCCGTCCCCGACCACGTGATGACCGGGAGCGGCCCGACGACCGAGTGTTTCGTCACCTTGGCCGGAATCGCCCGCGAGACGGAGGATGTCTACCTCTACCCGAAGACGGTGAACAACCACTTCAGAAATCCCGCGTTGCTGGCGAAGCAGGCGGCGACGCTCGATGCAGTGAGCGGCGGCCGACTGAAACTCGGCATGGGTGCCGGGTGGAAAGAGAGCGAAGCGCTCGCGTACGGCTACGACTGGCCAGACGCGCCGACGCGGCTCCGGATGATGGAAGAGGCCATTCGAATCCTCCAGCGACTCTGGACCGAAGACACCGTCACGTTCGACGGGGAGTACTACACACTCGACGAAGCGATGTGCCAACCACATCCGGTTCAGGAGCCTCGTCCACGGATAATGGTCGGTGGCGGTGGTGAGTCCTTCACCCTCCGAATCGCCGCACAGTACGCCGACTCGTGGAACTTCTGGGGACCGCCAGAAGTGATGCAGCACAAACTCGACGTGCTCGAACGCCACTGTGAGGGGTACGGTCGCCCCTTCGACGACATCGAGCGCTCGTGGTTCGCCCGCTGTTTGATCCGCGAAGACGAGGCCGAACTCGACGACCTCCTCGACGAACACTTCCCTCGGTTCAAGCACGAGAACGTCGCCGAGAGCGAGTACCCGTTAGTGGGGACGCCTGAGACGGTTCGAGAGCGATTGGAGACGTTCGAAGAGATGGGATTCGGGGAGGTCGTCGTCGAGTTCGTTGACTTCCCGACTGCGACGAGCGCTGAGTTGTTCGCCGAACACGTCGCGCCGGCGTTTCGCTGACGCGACAGAAGGTATGGCGAACGTCGGTTCGAATCGGTCTGTGGTTTGACTGGTATGGAAACAGCTATCCAGCCCATTTTCGTACTGTGTGGTGTGACACATCATAGCGTTTGCCTCACCTTCGACTTCGATGGCGTCTCGTCGTGGATACACTCCTTCGAGTCACCAGATAGTCCGACGAAACTCTCTCGTGGACTGTTCGGCGTCGATGTCGGCGCACCTCGCGTGTTAGACCTCCTCGACCAGTTCGATGTCGAGAGCACGTGGTTCACACCCGGCCACACGATAGACAGTTTCCCCGAGCGCGCCGAGGAGGTGTGGACCCGCGGCCACGACATCCAACATCACGGATGGTCCCACACCCGCCCCCGACAGTACGAGTCGAAAGCCGCCGAACGGGCCGACATCGAACGCGGTGTCGAGAGCATCGTCGAGTTGACGGGTAACAGACCCACCGGCTATCGGTCGCCCTCGTGGGACTTCTCGTTGCACACGCTCGATATCCTCCGCGAACTCGGCTTCGAGTGGGATTCGAGTCAGATGGCGACGGATTTCGTCCCGTACTACGTCCGCGAAGGGTGGAAAGCACCCGCCGATGGGCCGTTCGAGCGCGGCACCGAGACCGAACTCGTCGAAGTCCCCGTCTCGTGGCACCGTGACGACTTCCCCGCGTTCGCCTTCAACCGAGAACGCGGTTACACTAACGAGCGGGCAATCTTCCGCCAGTGGCGAGAACAGTTCGATTGGATGGTCGAACACGTCGATGGCGGCGTCTTCGTGTTGACCATGCATCCGCAGGTCATCGGGCACGGCCACCGTCTCGACAGGCTCGAATCGTTCATCGAACACGTCGCAGACACGCCGTCGGTCGAGTTCGAGACGGTCGAAGCCGTGGTCGAGCGATTCGATTCGGCCTAAAAAAATTCGGTTCCTTCTTCGACGCTGTTCAGTAGTGGTGACAGGCGACGATTCGGTCGAACTCGCTCGCCGCCGTGAGTTCGGGGTCTTCTCCCGTGCAGATGCTCGGCTCGATGAACGCCGATTTCAACACTGACGACGCATCACGCCACGCCCCGTCGGACGCGAGTGAGAGTGCCTCTTCGATGGCGTCGCCAGCCGCCCCGTTCGGGACGCCGTTCGGGAAGTACGTCGATTCCGCGTCGGGGGTCGTGGTGTCGCGCGACTCTCGCTGGACCGCACGGACGAACCGAACGATACCCTCCCACTGTTCGTCCGCCAGGTCGAACTGACTCGGCGGGACGATGTTCGGACACCGCGTGTGGAATCGGCACCCGGACGGTGGGTGAATCGGTGACGGTACGTCACCCGAGAGGGGAACCGACTCCCGGTCCGTACGCGGGTCCGGGACTGGAATCGACGAGAGGAGCGCCTGCGTGTAGGGGTGTTTCGGCGATTCGAACAGGTCGTCTTTCGCCGCGAGTTCGACGATTTCGCCGAGGTACATCACGGCCACGCGGTCACAGACGTGCCGAATCACGCTCAGGTCGTGACTGATGAACAGGTAGGTAAGCCCGAACTCCTCCTGTAGCTCCTTCATGGTGTTGAGTACCTGCGCTTGCACCGAGGCGTCGAGCGCCGAGGTCGGTTCGTCGCAGACGATGAACTCCGGATCGACAGAGAGCGCCCGTGCGAGGTTGACTCGCTGTCGTTGCCCGCCGGAGAACTGGTGCGGATAGCGGTTGTAGTGGTCGGAGTCGAGACCGACCGTCTCCAAGAGTTCCCGCGCACGCGCTTCTTGCTCGCCCGAGTAGAGGTCGTGGGCCTTCATCGGCTCTTCGACGATTTCGCCGACCGTCATCCGCGGGTCGAGCGACGCTTGGGGGTCTTGGAAGACGAACTGCATCCGTTGTCGCGCGCGACGGAGCGCCTCGTTCGAGAGGTCCGAGAGGTTCGTCCCGTCGAAGACGATGTCTCCGTCGGTCGGTTCGACGAGGTGGAGCAACGTCCGCGCAAGCGTCGATTTGCCACACCCCGACTCGCCGACGAGACCGAGCGTCTCGCCGCGTTGAATCTCGAAGGAGACGCCATCGACTGCGCGGACGTACTCTCTATCGACCGAAACGGGGAACAGACCACCGTCGCGGTCGAACCGAAGTCGGTCGAGGATACCGTCGGTCGCATCGAAGTACTTCCGGAGGTCGGTCACTTCGAGTAGCGTGTCGGCTTCGTCGGGGAGAGCGGCGGTAGCATCACGCCCGCCGTCTGCATTGGGTTGCTCGATGGGCGTGTCTGTGGGTGCCTCTGATTGGCTGTCGTCTGGTCGGTCGCTCAGCGGGTCGCTCTCCCAGTAGTCCACCTCCGTGAACGCGCTGTTCTTGAAACACGCCGCCCGGTGCTGGGATGTTTCATCGACGATTCGGGCGTCCGGGTGTGCCTGTAAGCAGGCTTCTCGTGCGTCCGGACACCGGTTGTGGAAGCGACACCCGGCGGGCGGGTTTATCGCTTCGGGCATGATGCCCTCGATAGGCGACAGGTCGTCCACGTCGCGGTCGGGTCGTGGAATCGACCCGAGGAGTGCCTCTGTGTAGGGGTGTCGCGTCTCGTGGAAGAGGTCGTCAACCGTCGCCTGTTCGACGATTTCGCCGAGGTACATCACGGCCACCCGGTCGCATATCTCTGCGACGACGCCCAAGTCGTGGGTGACCCAGATGAACGACGTATCGTAGCGGTCCGTGAGGTCCTTGACCAAGTCGAGGATTTGCGCTTCGACCGTAACGTCGAGTGCCGTCGTCGGTTCGTCGGCGATGATGAGACTCGGTTCGCACGCGAACGCCATGGCGATGAGGACGCGCTGGCGCATCCCGCCGGAGAACTCGTGGGGGTAGTCGTCCATCCGGCGCTCGGCTTCTGGGATACCGACCTCACGGAGTCGGTCGATTGCGATTGCCCTCGCCTCGGCTCCCGAGACGCCGCGGTTGAGTTGGATAATCTCGCTCAGTTGGTCGCCGATGGTGAAGACGGGATTGAGACTCTCGGTGGGGTCCTGGAAGATCATCGCAATCTCTCGGCCACGGATACGCTCTCGTATCTCCCGACTCGACAGCATCTCCGGGTCACGATGGACGTTCCCGTCGCCTCGTTCGTCTCTCTCGACCCCGACGAGTAACTCATCTTTGAACCTGACTTCGCCGTTGACGATCTCCCCCGGCGAGTCGATGAGTCGCATGATACTCCTCGCGGCGACGCTCTTTCCAGCGCCGCTCTCGCCGACGAGACCGAGTACTTCGCCGCGCTGTACCTCGAACGAGATTCCATCGACGGCCCGCACTGTCCCCGCGTCGGTGCGGAAGTGCGTTTGGAGGTTATCGACGGTGAGTAGCGTATCAGACATGTATCGGAGATTCGTGAGCGTCGTTGGTTGGTGAAGTGAGTGCCTCTGACTGCGTTTCGGGGACGGTTTCAACTCTCGCGGTATCGACAATAGCTATTTCGGTGGCTAACCCGGATGCGCGGAAATCGCGCTCGTCCGGGTTGCGAAGGGCCGTGAGTGTGGTGTTGCAGTGCATCGTCAGTCGTTGGAGCGAGGGTCGATTGCGTCGCGGAGACCGTCTCCCAGCAGGTTGAACCCGATGACCGTCACCAAGATGGCGATACCCGGCCAGAGACTGAACCACGGGTTGACGATCATGTACTGTCGGGAGTGTGCCAGCATCTGTCCCCACGACGGCGTCGGCGGTTGGACGCCGAACCCGAGGAAGGACAGCGAGGCGACGATGAGGATGTTCACGCCCACTTGGAGCGTGGACTGAACGAGCACCGGCGCGAAGCTGTTCGGAATGATGTGCCGGAAGATGATGTGACGGTCGCGCACGCCGGCGGCCTTGGCGGCCTCGACGTACTCCATCTCACGAACGCTCAGCACCTGCGAGCGAATCAGTCGCGTGAACACCGGAATCGTCGTTATCGACACGCCGACGATGGCGATACCGAGTTCGCGGCCGAACGCGGACATGATGGCGATGACGAGGATGAGGAACGGAATCGCGTACAGCGATTCGACGAACCGCTGGAGGACGTCGTCCACCCATCCGCCGTAGTACCCGGAGACGGCACCGACGATGGTGCCGATAGTCATACCGATGCCCGTTGCGAGCAGGCCGACCTGAACGGCGATGCGAGTCCCGTAGACGAGTCTGACGAGCACGTCGCGGCCGCGGTGGTCGGTCCCGAGCGGGTGCGCCCACGTGCCGGTTCCGAACGTGTTCTCGATACCGACCGGCGGAAGCAAGATAGTACTCCCCGCAGGGTCGTTCTCGGGGTGATACCAGAACGTCGCTGCGAACTGGTAGTCGAACAGGTCTGCGTCGATGGTCGTCAACAACGCCACGAGCGTGACGACGCCGATGACGTATAGGCCGGCGCGGGACGCGGAGTTGCGTCGAAGTTGTCGAAGCACCTGCGTCGTCCGCGAGACCGATTCTCTGTGCTCGACTGCCGCGGGTGTCGCAGGCGCCGGTGCCTCGTCGCCCGTGACCGTCGAGTCACTCATCGCCCGCACCTCCGTAGGAGATTCGCGGGTCGATGACGGCGTACAGCACGTCCACGACGAGGACGCCGAGGACGAACATGAGCGCGAAGAATATCGTCGTTCCCATGATGAGTTGGTAGTCCTGTGCGCGGACGGCCGTGATGATGAGGTTCCCCATGCCGTTGATGTTGAAGACGGTCTCTGTGAGCACTGCACCGCCGAGTGCGGTCGTGATTTGAATCCCGATGACGGTGAGCACCGGCAACTGCGCGTTCTTGAACGCCTGCTTGCGCAGAATCGTCCGCTCGGAGATACCGTAGGCCCGTGCCAACTGGACGTAGTCTTTGTTCAGCACTTCGAGCATCGACGAACGCTCGATGCGCGTGATTGCCGCCATCTGTAACGTTCCCAGCGTTATCGAGGGGAGTATCAGGTACTTCGCCGCCGTCACGAGTACGTCTATTCGTGAGGTGGCACCATCGACCGACGCGGGGTCGGCCCACGGCATCACGAGTCCACTCGGTGGGAGTAACCCGCCGTAGTAGGCGAACACGATGATGAGGAGCAACCCAACCCAGAAACTCGGCGTGCTGACGCCGATGAGTGAGGTCACTCGTGCGAGGTGGTCGTACCTGTTGTTGCGGTTCTTCGCGGCGAAGACGCCCAGCGGGATGGCCGCCCCGATTGCGAGCGTGAAACTCGACGTCAGCAGCACCAGCGTCACGGGCAGGCGCTCCAGAATCTTCTCGGTGACTGGCACGTTGCCGTAGTGAATGCTCGTCCCGAAATCACCCGTCGCCACCGCTGCGAGGTACTTGACGTACCGAACGTGCAGCGGTTGGTCGAGTCCGTACTTCGCCCGGGCGGCCTCGATGGCCGCGGCATCGGCACTCGGCCCGACGAGGATACGAACCGGGTCGCCGGGAATCGAGTTGATGAGCACGAACGTGACCGTTACGACGAACAGCAACACGGGGACGATTTGGAGGAGGCGTCGTCCGATGTAACCGGCTGTCGTCATGGCTTGAGTCGATGGGGAGTGAGCATATAACGTTTGTTAACCGGTGGCAACCTTCGGGTTCACCTATCGACCGAGACGTTGTTGTAGCTCGTGACGAGTCGTGGGTTCTGTGGCGAAACCGGGTGCACCTGGAAGTCGTTGACGGACGACTTCACGCCGTAGGAGTTCTTGTAGTTGAACGCCGGGAGGTGGACCTTGTCTTCCAACAGGGTCTGGATTGCCGACTGGTAGAGTTGCTGGCGCTCTGCCCGGTCGGTCGATTCACGAGCACCTTTGATCTGGTCCATGACCTCGTCGTTCTTGTAGTAGACACCCTGGTTGACGCCCTCGGACTCCTCGTGGAAGAGGTTGAACATGAAGTCGTCGGGGTCGGGGTAGCGGACCCACCCGAGGACGTAGATGTTGTAGTCCGAGACGTTCCCGGTGTACGCTCGACTGAGCATCGCACCCCAGTCGAGTCGCTCGACGTGTGCCTCGTAGCCGGCCTCTTTGATGCCGTTGGCGATGGAGAGACCGATGTTTTCGCGGTTGTCGTCCGGCGGGACGATAATCTTCGCATCCCAGTCGGCAGGCACGCCGGCCTCGTCGAAGAGCGATTTCGCCTGCTCGATATCTTTGTCGTTTGGAATGTCCATCCAGTCTTCGAGTGGCATGTCCCACTCTTCGACCATCGGACCGGGCATCGGGCCGTACTGACGGACGCCCGCCGGTTTGATGTAGCGGTCCACCGCGTCGTCCATCGAGAAACTGTAGTCGATAGCCTCGCGGACGCGTTTGTCGGCGGTCGGCCCTTCGTTGCAGTTGAACGCGACGTAGAAGTAGCCGACACTCTCTACCGCCGAGATGCTCGTGTCTGCAGCGTCGTTTACGGAGTCCCACAGTTTCGGTGGAATCGTCTCGATGACGTCCACGTCGCCCGTTTTGAGGTTGGTGACGCGAGTCGTCGATTCGGTAATCGGCGTGAACTCGACGCCCGAGACGTTCGGTTCTTCGCCCCAGTAGTCGTCCCACTTTTCGAGGGTGACGTAGTTGCTCTCTTCCCACTCGACGAACTTGAACGGTCCCGACCCGATGGGTTGGCCCGTGCTAAACGCCTCTGGGTCCGCCTCGCGGACTGCCTTCGGCACGACTTGATGGGTCAAGACGTGCTGGAACATCGCGTACGGGTTCGAGAGGTCGAACTGGACGGTCGTCTCGTCGATGACCTCTGCGGAGTCGATGACGCTGAAGATGCCGTAGAGCGGCGTCTCCTCTTCGATTGGCGCGAGGAACGAGTAGGCGACGTCTTCGGCAGTGACCGGGTCGCCGTTGTGGAACGTCGCGTTATCGACGATTTCGACGATGTATCGCGTGTTGTCTCGCTCGATAGTCGGCATGCTCGCCGCGAGGTTCGGAACCACGTCCGTCCCTTCCCCGTAGGTGTAGAGCTGACTGAACACGCGGTTGGCGACGAGCGCGTCGGGGTTCGATAGCTGCGTGATCGGGTCGAACCGGACCGGGTTCAGCGACTGCCCGATGTTGATGGTCGCACCCGAACTGCCGCCCGTCTCCGTACTGCTGCTGGTCGTCGTTTCTTCGCCGCCGCCTCCACTGGTTGTCGTCTCCGAACCCGAGTCGGATGTACAACCCGCGAGGAGAACGGGTATCGATACACCGGTCGTTTTCAGTAAGTCTCTACGTGAGACATTCTCTCTCAACATTGACGCCGAATGATTTCGGCATTTCTAACTTAGGTGTATGTTTAGCTGCAAATATTTCCTATTCTCTACCATGTTGCCGATTGGCAAACTAATATATATCACAACTGTGGGTATTTTGCTATGGACTCAACGGAGTCACAGTCACTCCTAGCGGAGATGACGTGGCAGGAAGCAGAAATAGCGTTCGACGAGGCCGATTTCGTCGTTTTACCGTGCGGAGCGACCGAGCAACATTCGACACATCTCCCAACGTCGGTCGATACGATTCGTTCCGAGCGATTGACCGCCGAACTCGCCGAGGCCGCCCCCGACTACGGACTCGACCTTCTCGTTCTTCCACCCCTCCCGTACGGCTACTCAGAGCATCACATCAACTACGCAGGGACGATTTCGATTGGGGCCGAAACGTATCAAGAACTCATCATCGACGTCGGGCAGTCGGTCCAACAACATGGTGCCGACCGGTTCCTCGTCGCCAACTTCCACGGCGGTAACATCGAACCCCACAAACTCGCCCTCGATAGGCTGCAACGTGACCACGGACTCGACTCGTACTACGTCCACTGGACCGACTTCGCACGCGACCAATTGGAGGACCGTTTCGGTACCGAATGGGGCCACGCTGGAGAGTACGAGACGAGCGTCATCGAGCACTACTGCCCGGAACTCGTTCACGGTGACCGAAAGACCCCACAGACGATGAAGAACCGCTACGAAGTGCGTCAGTACCGCCACTTCGACGACCTGACCGTCGAGGGGGGACTGGGAGACCCGACTCAGTCCGACCCTTCCTTTTTGTCCACTGTCATCGACGAGACGACCGACCGCATCCTCGAAAATTTGCGTTCGGAACTCGAGTAACCACCGGCATCGACTGCTCTCACCGCGAGTTTGATACCGTCTTTCTACGAGCGACCCACTTCCGACACGAAATTCTTCGTTTCTCGCCCACGTTCGAGCGCTACAGCGTCAAGTGGAACGGTGGTTCTGTGCCTTCCGGGAGTGCCGTCTCGTACTCGTTCGGGACGGTCTCTTCGAACTCGTTTCGAGCCTCGGCCAGTAGGTCGTCGTCGTTACAGAGGTCGAGCGTCGTCGCGGCGAGCACTTTCGCGGCGTACACTGCGGCTTTCGCGCCGAAACTCCCGTTCGACGCGACGGCTTGCCACGTGTGCGATGGCGTTCCAACTGGCCACGATGCCGCCCAGAACTGTGCCGTCGGCGTTATCCAACTCACGTCGCCGACGTCGGTCGAACCGTTGAGCACGGTCCCAACGTCGTACGACGGTTGGGCGTCTGGGTACAACACCGATTGTCGGGCCTCTTCCCGTGGTCCCTCCGGGAGTTGTGCGGTGCGTGCTTCGATAGTCTCCTGAGAGAGCGTCTCCTGCAACTCTGCTGCGAACTCCCGGTCGTCGTCGGTGTACGGTATCGGCCCGGCGAGTCGCATATTCTCCAACAGTTTCTCGGAGAGCGTGTCGTTGGCGACGTAATCGTAACACCCGGTGTGGAACTGCCGTTCGACCGTCGTCTGGGTCATCATGGCGGCACCTTCGGCGACGTCGTCTAGCCAATCGGTGATGCGGTCCACTTCCGCCCGCGTCGGAGCGCGGACGTAGTACCACGCCGTCGCCTCGGCGGGCACGACGTTCGGAGCGCCGCCACCATCCGGAATCGTGTAGTGTATTCGAGCGTCGTCCGAGACGTGCTCTCGCATGAACTCCGCACCCGTGTTCAGCAGCTCGACGGCATCGAGCGCGCTCCGTCCAGATTGTGGGCTGTCAGCGGCGTGGGCCGATTCACCAGTGAAGTTGTACTCCACCGAGTTCATCGCAAGCGTTTGAGCCATGAACGGTGCGCTCAGGTGACTCGGGTGCCACGTGAGGGCGGCGTCGAGGTCGTCGAACGCACCGTCGCGGGCCATGAACACTTTCCCGACGAGTATCTCCTCTGCCGGACACCCGAAGAACGTGACCGTTCCGGTCGCCCGCCCGTCGTCGATGGCCCGTTTCATCGCCAGTGCGGCCCCGACGCCAGCGACACCGAAGAGGTTGTGGCCACACCCGTGGCCTGGGTCTCCACGTTCGACCGGGTCTCTCGTCGCCGAGACTTCCTGCGACAACCCCGGAAGTGCGTCGTACTCACCGAGTATCCCGATGTGTGGTTCGCCGTTCCCGTACGTCGCGCTGAATGCAGTCGGCATTCCGCCGATTCCCTCGGTGATTTCGAATCCGGCGTCTCGGAGCACCGACGACAGCAACTCGGCCGAGGCGGTTTCGTGGAGTCCAAGTTCGGGGTTCTCCCAGAGTTCCCTCGTCAACGAGACGAGTTCTGCGTTCAGCGACTCGACCGTCTCGAAGGTTTCGTCGTGGTTCATTGATTCTCGTGAGACTCGTCTGGTGAATGCGTAATAATTCTTTGGACAGTCTGGACGATTGGATAGTTATTCTGCCCAACGATTTTGGTTTCACGAGCGGCGAATGTCCAAACACCAGTTTCGTTGGTTCGTGACGAGAGACCAGTCTCGCACCCCTGGCGCGCTGAATGCTGTTCGGTACCGACAATTGCACTGGTCAGTACTCCTGCGAGTAGTCCTTCCGGGGTCAGTACTCAGTCGTCAGTGGGTACCGCTCCCCCGTACGCACGTGCGCTCGAAGACAAGTCATCGTACCGTACAGGCGTGTTGTGCTTGTTATTGACAACCAGTGCTGAACTCCGCCTCTCTTTCCTCAATGAAAAAGACACATTCGGCAGAGACGAAAGTACTATGTTGGGTGGTCACAATCTGCAAACAATGGCCGAAAACACGACCGACAGAACGCTCAAAACGACGGTGACGACCCTCAGAATCATCGAATTGCTCAAAGAGCGAGATGGCTCTGGGGTGACTGATATCGCCCGCGAACTCGACATCGCTCCGAGTACGGCACACAATCATTTGAGTACTCTCGAATCGCAGGAATACGCGATTAAAGAGGGTGACGAGTACCATCTCGGTCTTCGCTTTCTCGGGCTTGGCAACTTCGTCCAGACACGTAATCGCCTATTCGGGAAAGCCGAACACTACACCAACGTGCTCGCCGAGGAGTCCGAACGCCGGTCTATCTTCACCGTCGAAGAACACGGCCGTGGAGTCTACATCTACACCGCACCGGGGAAACACGGCGTCTGGACCCAATCGACCGTCGGTAAACGCGTCTATCTCCACTCGACGGCCAGTGGCAAGGCGATTCTCGCCCACATGCCAGAAGAACGGATTCACGAAATCGTCGAGGACATCGGGCTTCCGCGCGAGACTGAACGAACCATCGACGAGCGCGACGACTTGTTCGCAGAACTCGATGCGATCAGAGAACGAGGTTACTCACTCAACGCCGAGGAACAGATAAAAGGCGTCCGCGCGGTCGGCGCACCGGTGATGGGTCCCGATGGAGACGTATTCGGGGCGTTGAGCGTCGCCGGTCCGTCGAACCGAATGAAAGGCGAGCAGTTCGACCACATCACCGAAGTGCTCCTCGGTATCGCCGAAGAACTGGAACTCAGTATTGCGCTCTCCTGATACGTTCACACCGCTTCTTTCGTCCCTCACGCTACTCGGGACGATTTCCGCACGTACCGGTGTTCCATCTCTCGGTCCCGTAGAGAGCACCGCTCTAATCAGGTGTCCTACTGTTCACCTTGACCGTCTCGTTTATTCGGTCCACTGCGGTGGGGTTTACAGATGTACGCCTGTCATGGTTCGCACGTTCCAAGCCATCCACTTCTCAATTGCGACTATGAACGAACCGACTGTCCGCATCCGTGAAATCGTGTGTGCATACTTTCCCATATGGAGTCAGCGACTGAGTTGATGGTGATTTCTCAGAGCAACTCTCCAATTCGAAGAACCCCGCGCTCCGTTCATGCGTGAATATTGGGGCGACTGTAGTGCAAATATTTGGCAATATTGATGGTGGTGAAAACTGAGGGGTTACCGTGACTCTACAGTTGTCCTACAAAACCTCTATTCGTATATTCCTTAGAATTCTTATGCCAAATTGCCATCAAGATTGTATTTCATGGGATATCAACCTGTCTTAGCCTTCTAATTTAGTTGCATCCATAATTCGCTTTGGAAGTTATATCTCCCTCGTATCCGGGAGTTTGGTTGAATTATGGTCGTCAAATATTGCAGAAGGATTGCAATACACATTCTCTTTCCCCCATCATATTTTTCAACCAGTGTATATTTCAACAACTATGATAATTCCGCGTACATGGGAGCCCTCCAAGCCCTCTCGACAGCGGGTGACACGGTGCGCAGAAATCCGGTTCTGTTCGTCGTCGCCGCGGCGTTCAGTCTCCTTCAAATCCCGGGATTAGTCGCACAAACGATCAACCCCCTCCTCGGTAGCATCGTCTCGCTCGTCTTCAGCGGGCTGTTGATATTCATCGTTCCATTCTTCTTCGGCGGCATCATCGGGATGGCGAACGAGGCCATCGGCGGGAGAACCTCCATCGATACGCTCGTAAGCGAGGGGAAGAGCCACTACGTCTCGTTGCTCGTCACGTACTTCGGTCTCCTCCTCTTGAACCTCCTCTTGGGATTCGTCGGCGTCTTCGTGCTGGTCTTCGGCGGGGCGTTCGTACTGTCGTCGTCTTCCCAACCGGGTATCACACCGTTTGCGGTTCTCGGAGTACTCGGTCTCGGCGTCTTTCTCATCTACTTCGTCGTCCTGTTCTTCGTCCAGTTCTTCGGCCACGCAATCGTCATCGACGATTTGCAGGCGGTCGATGGACTCAAACGAAGCGTGTCGGTCGTCCGCCAGAATTTGCTGTCCGCGCTCGGCTATACGATTCTCGTCAGTATCGGTGGGGGAGTGATGGGACTGCTCGGTGCCGCCTATTCGGTTCTCACCACCCCGTCGGTTTCAGAGTCGGCGGCCACCCCGGCAGTCCCCGCGAGCCCGCTCGGCGTTCCATCGGTCGGAATCGTCGGGACGGTCGTCTTCCTCGTCTTATTGGTCGTTCTCAGCGGTCTCTTTGGCGGGTTCTTCGCGGCGTACTCGACTGCGTTCTACCGGTCGATTCGACCCACACAGTCCGCTGGACTGACCGAGTCCATCTGAACAGACCGCTTCGATTGTACACCTCACGTCCATCGTGCTGTCACTGACGCCGGGTCCAGTCGGTCGTAATAGACGACGGTGTCGAAGTACTCCAGCGCGAGCGCCTCGCCGTCGAGAATGCCGCGAGCATCGCTGGTCCCGAACGCGGACTCGATGAAGTGCTTTGCGACGATTACGCTTCGTGCGTCTCCAGCGTCGTCAACCTCGCGCTGGGCGTTCGAGAGCAACAGACTCGCCGTCACAACGTCGAAGACGTACTCCGCGAGCACCTTCGCCTCGTACTGGGCGTACTCGTCGTCTGCGGTCACCAGCGTAGCGAACGCGTCTTTGAGCGAGTCGCACTCGTCGGCGACGAGCGACGACAGCTCGTCGAGAACCGGGTGGTCGATACCGGAGAGCAGTGACTCGACGTGAGCGAACAGCACCTCGTGCGCTGCTTCCTTCTCGAACGTCCGGAGGAGGTCTAACGAGAGGATGTTCGACGTTCCCTCCCAGATGGGTAACACCTGCGCGTCGCGGTAGAGTCTGTGGGTGACGAAATCTCTGACGTAGCCGTTTCCGCCTTGAATCTCCATGGCGTAGGACGCCGTCTCGACTGCCATCCGCGCCGTCCGGTACTTTGCGACCGGTGCCAACACACGCATCAGGCGATACGCGTCGCGGTCGTCGTGGTCGCGTTCGTAGCGGTCGAGCCACTTGCCCGCCTCCATGGCGAACGTGAGCGCCGCATCGAAATCCACCGCCATCTCGAAGAGGTCGCGTCTCATCAGCGGGTACTCCTGAATCGCCTCGCCGAACGCCTCCCGAGTTGCCGCTTTCACCTTGCTCTCAACGAGACAGCGACCCATGATTCCCACTGCGCCGACGGCGTTCGTGATTCGCTCCCAGTTGAGCATCGTCGCCATGTACTTGAACCCGCGTTCCGGTTCGCCGACGAGGTACGCCTCGGCGCCGTGGAACTCGACTTCGCCGGTCGGCACGCTAATCGTCCCGAGTTTGTCCTTCAGTCGGCGGTAGCGTTGGTCGTTGAGTCTCCCGTCTCTGGTCTCGTGGGGGACGAGAAACAGCGATAGCCCTCGGGTTCCCGACGGAGCGTCCGGTCGGCGTGCGAGCGCGAGCGTTCCCTCGGCGTCGATGTTGCTACAGAACCACTTCTCGCCGGTCAGTTCGTACGTTCTGGAATCACCCGGCGACGAGTCTGAATCGACTGGTTCCGCAATCGTCTCGTTCGCACCGACGTCGCTCCCGCCCTGTTCTTCGGTCAGGAACATCGCTCCCTCGGCGAGCGAGTCGTACGAGCGACTGGTGAGTGCCGAGAAGTAATCGTCGAGCGAATCGTCGCTGTCGTGGTTCCGTAAGACGAGCGCCGCGCCCGCGGTCATCGACACCGGGCAGACGAGACCGGTATCGACGTACGAGAGTAACAACTGCATCGTCAGCGTGTGAATCAGGCCGACGGGTTCATCGCGGTCTGCGGGGGGACCGAACGCGTCCGCGACGATACCTGACTCGTAGACGAGACGTTCGTTCTCTTTCTGTGCGGGATGGTATTCGACTTCGTTGCGAACGTCGCCATACTCGTCGTAGGTGTGGAGTATCGGCCCGTGTTCGTCGATGGTGTCGGCGTTGTCGGCGATGACGTCCCCGACGAGTTCGCCGAACGATTCGAGCCGTGGCGTTGCCCATTCGAATTCGTGGTCGGGATAGACTCGACGGGCCTCGGCGCGGAGGGGTGGCGCATGCCGCCAGTAATTGATTCCCCGCCCCGAGTCGAGAGAGGCGTACGTCTTCTTATTTGTCATGTGCCATCACACACCACCGAGGCGTGTAAAGACGACGGGTACTCGAACTCGCTGTCTCACCGCCGAACAGCGACGGGTGCTCTACTCGATTCCGTCTACGTGGACTTCTACCTCTCCATCGTTCGAGAGACCGACTTCGACGTCTCTGTCTAACTTGTTCTGCGTCGTCTCCGACCTGAGGACACCGAAGAGGTGCGTGTACAACTCGGGCCGGCAGTACTGGATTTTCGTCCCCGTCTCGTCGCCGTAGTCGTACACCGTATCGACCAACGTATCGAACGACGTTCCCGCCTCGATAGTAAAGCGGACCGGCGACTTGAGCATTCGAACGAGTTCCAGTGTTTGCCGCGCCTTCTCGATGTTCTCGGCGGCGGCCCGTTCGACGGCGCTCACGTTCGAGTCTGTCGTCCCCAACCTCTCTGCGACTTCTCGTTGCGTAAACCCCTTCTCACGGAGTTCGAGCACCTCTACTTGCCGTTCGGTGAGCACCGTCGCATCGGTCGAAACCATGAAACTAAAACAGATTCGTTTGAGTTAAACTTTTTTCTCAAATACACTACTTCCATGTATGGTGACTCAGCGGCCACGCCCCACTCGACGCACGTTCCTCCGAGGACTCGGTGCGACGAGTCTCCTCGGAACAGCGGGCTGTCTCGGGCGTGGCGCAGTCGGCCGCGAAGGTTCTGCGGGTCGTTCCCCTGACCAACGTTCCGGTGACCACCCCGCGAACGGACGCGACGAGGGTCGATCGATGGAAGTCGCCATTCTCGCTGCCGGGAGTCTCCAACACGCCCTAGAACAGGATTTGAAGCCCGCGATCGACGTCCCAATCGAAATCGAGGCACACGGCTCTGCGACCGTCGCTCGGCTCATCGCTGAGGGAAAGCGCGACCCGGATATCGTGACCGTCGCCGACACTGCGCTGTTCGACGCTCCGCTGTCCCCGCCGTGGTACTCGGAGTTCACGAGCAACGCGCTCGTACTCGGCTACAACCCCGACTCTGACGGCGGCCAGCGAATCGCCGACGCGGGCACGGATGGGTGGTACGAACCGCTCCTCTCCGGCGACGTTCGCCTCGGCCGAACCGACCCGAACCAGGACCCCCTCGGCTATCGAACGCTGTTCGTGCTCGAACTCGCCGCTCGGTACTACGACGTGCCAAACCTCGGCGAGCGAATCCTCAGCCGAGACCAAATCTACCCGGAGACGGCGCTGACGAGCCAGTTCGAAATCGGCAGCATCGACGCCGCCGTCCTGTATCGGAACATGGCGGTCGAACGCGGCTACGACTACGTCACGCTGCCCGACGAACTCAACCTCAGTAACCCGGCCTTCGAAGCGGACTGGTACACGACGGCGTCCTACACGCTGCCGAGCGACCGAACAATCCACGGCGGACTCATCAGTTACGGCTCGACCATCCGGAAGATGAGCGAGGCCGCACTGCGGGTGTTCGCTCGCCACACGACCGGGTCGTATCTCGAAGAGTCCGGGTTCCTGCTGCGCGAATCGTTCCCCGCATACACGGGCGACGTACCCGAAGCGGTTCTCGAAGCGACCGACACCGATAGGTACGAACCGCTGGAGTCGAAGCTCTCCGATATCACACTCCTCCACTGACCACCCATGGCAACCCGCACAACCGACCACACCGGATTCGCACGACAGTTCGACTGGCTCACGCTCTCGCTTCTGCTGGGCGTGTTGCTCCTGTGTTACTACGTCGTCCCCATGGTGTCGCTCTTCGCGTCGGTCCCACCGACTGCAATCGCCAGTAGCCTGGGCGACTCGACGGTCGTGAACGCGGCCGCGACGTCGCTCGTCTCGGCGACGTTGAGCACGCTCATCGCCGCCGCGTTCGGTCTCCCGCTCGCCTATTGGCTCGCTCGGGCTGACACGCCGTGGAAGAGCATCGCGCTCGCACTGGTCGTCCTCCCGTTAGTCCTGCCGCCGACAGTCGGTGGTGTGGTGTTGCTCACGGTGTTCGGGCCGAACACGTTCATCGGGGGGCTTGCGAGCGCCGCCGGGCTACCGCTCACTCGCTCGCTCGCCGGCACGGTCCTGGCACAGACGTTCGTCGCCTCTCCGTTCGTCGTCGTCACGGCGAAAGCCGCCTTCGAGGGTGTGGATAAGACGCTCGAATACGCCTCACAGTCCCTCGGGAAGAGCCGCGCGACGACCCTGCGAAAGGTGACGTTGCCGCTCGCAGGACCGGGCATCCTCGCCGGTGTGACCCTCGCGTTCGCCCGCGCCATGGGTGAGTTCGGCGCGACGATGATGATGGCGTACTACCCGCGCACGCTCCCCGTTCAAATCTGGGTCTCGTTCATCTCGCTCGGGCTGGACAACGCCTACCCCGTCGCCATCATCCTCGTGTGCATCTCCGTGCTCGTCCTCGCCGTGCTCAATACGATTGGGTCGAATCCGTGGACATGACGTTGGAGTTGACCGACGTTCGGAAATCGTACGGCGAGTTCGAACTCGGTCCGCTCTCGCTCACCGTCGAGGACGAAGTGCTCTCGGTGCTCGGTCCCTCCGGGTGTGGAAAGACGACGCTCCTCGGCGCGATTGCGGGAATCGTCCGTCCCGATTCGGGGTCTATCGTCCTCAACGGGCAGTCTATCGTGGACCGACCTCTCGACGCCCGACGCATCGGGTTGGTGTTCCAAGACGGGGCGCTGTTCCCGCACATGACCGCACGAGCGAACATCGAATACGCGGCGACGAGTCCTGACCGCGTCACCGAACTCGCAGAACTGTTCGAAATCGAGGCACTCCTCGACCGCCGACCGGCGGCGCTCTCCGGCGGCGAGAAGCAGCGTGTCGCGCTCGCTCGAACCCTCGCGGCCGACCCGGAACTCCTGTTACTCGACGAACCGCTTTCGAGTCTCGATACGCCTATCCGACGCCGCCTCAGAGACGAACTCCACGACCTGTTTCAGTCGCTCGAAATTCCCGTCATCTACGTCACGCACGACCAGCGCGCTGCGACGGCCCTCGGCGACCGAATCGCCATCCTCAGAGACGGGGCGCTCGAACAGATTGGCACGCCATCGGAGATTCTGAACCGGCCGAAGACGACGTTCGTCGCGCAGTTCACGGGAACCGAAAACGTGTTCGAGACCACCGTGTTCGACACGAGCCCCGACTCGTTTTCGGTCAAACTCGGCGCTGCATCGCTTCGATTCGAGACGGCAGGTGAGGTTGCCGTCGGCGAGACTGTCACCGTGTGCATCAGACCGTCGCGCATCGACCTCCACGCCGCAATCGATTCCGACGACACCGGGAGGTTCTTCACCGGAACCGTCCGGCGATTCATGAACGAAGGCGACGAGTACAGAGTCGTGCTCGCTGTCGGGGATGGCGGTCCCTCGCTCTCGGCGACAGTTCGCTCAGACGTGTTCGAATCACTCGGCCTCGAACCGGGTGACACCGTTCACGGGACGGTCCCACCGAGTGCGGTTCACGTACTCGGAGCGTAGTCGTCGCGCTCGGAGTTCTCCTGTCGCTCAGGGGGCGGGGTGACCGCCCCAAAACTTCTCAGTAGTGTAACAATTTGAGCCCCAGTCCCGCGACGAGAACGACATCTAGTGTTCAATCGTGTGGTTAATTCTACATTTTATGTTAATCATACTTGGTTACTAATAGCTTCAAAAACCGGATATTGCAAACCATTATATTTACTGAGTAAGATGTTCACATGTGGCGTGCTGTCACACGTCGGTGGATGATACAATGGAATTCAGCGGAACATTCGAACTCGAAGAAACGTCTGTTGACGAGGTGTGGCTCGCCCTCTCGGACCCGGTTCTCATCGAACAGTCGCTTCCGGGGTGTCAGTTCCTCGTCCGAGTAGACGACACGAACGTCGATTTCGATGCGCTACGCGAGGAGACTGCCGACCGGGAAGCCGAACTCACCGGCGACCCGGAGGCTATCGCCGAACGTGCGTTCGAAGAAGGCGGTCACTACGCGGCGCTGATGCAGATACGCGTCGGCCCGGTGAATCCGACGTTCGAGACGGTAGTGACGATAGAACACCGGGAGTATCCCGAGATGTCCGCCGTCGGCGAGGGCGCTTCGAGCAACAGTTCGTTCGAACTGTCGTCGGGGATGGTGCTCTCAGAGACGGCAGACGGCGTCGCCGTCGAGTGGGAGACGCAGGCCGACGTGTTCGGCAAGATAGCCCAGATGGGCCAACGGGTCGTCAACCCCGTTGCGAATCGCGTGGTCAAGCGGTTCTTCTCGTCGGTTCAGGACAGACTCCACGAGCGACAGGAGAGCGGTGACGCCCTCACGGTATCGGATGCGAACGAGGACGACCGAGGTCTCATCGACAAGGTGCTCGGCCGTTCGGCGAGCGACTCGAACAACAACTAACGCCCATGGCAGAACACGAAATCACACTCACGGTCAACGGTACAGCACACGAACTAACGGTCGAATCGCGCACCCTCTTGGTTCACGCCCTCCGTGACGAACTCGGCTATACGGGAACGAACATCGGGTGTGAAAGCGGTCTCTGCGGTGCGTGCACGGTTCACCTCGACGGCGACGCGGTGAAGTCGTGTACGATGCTCGCAGTACAGGCCGACGGAACGGCTCTCAAGACGGTCGAAGGACTCGCCGAGAGCGGCGAGTTCCACCCGATTCAGACCGGCTTCCAAGAGGAACACGGTCTCCAGTGCGGGTACTGCACGCCCGGCATGATGATGACGGCGACCGAGTTCCTCGAAGAGAACCCGAACCCGACGCGGGAGGAGATTCGAGAAAGTCTCGAAGGGAACCTCTGTCGGTGTACCGGCTATCAGAACATCGTCAACGCCGTCGAGAACGCCGCCGACGCGATGGCCGCCAGCCCCGTCGCAGACGGTGGAAACGTCCGCTGGCCCGACGAGACTGCGGAAGCGGATGAGACTGTAGGAGGTGACGAGCGATGAACGGCGTCCGTTCGGTCCGCCCCGACGAGGTGGACGCCGCCGACATCCTCGGGTCGGCCATCGAGCGTCGAGAGGACCCCGCACTCATCACGGGAACCGCGGAGTACACCGACGATATCCAACTGAAGAACATGGCCCACATGGCCATCCTTCGCAGTCAGTACGGCCACGCGAAGATCGACGACATCGACACCAGCGACGCGGAGGCGATGGACGGCGTCATCGCCGTCTACACGTACGACGACTTAGTCGCCTCCGGCGGCGGGTCGTTCAGTCTCCCGGTCGGGTGGTTGCTCGACACGCTCAAGCAGGTACCGCACCCGATTCTGGCGAACGAACGGGTCCGGTATCAGGGCGACGGCGTCGCCGTCGTCGTCGCCGAGAGCAGGTACATCGCCCACGACGCGCTCGCCGAAATCGACGTCGAGTACGAACGACTCGACGCAGTCGTGAACCCCGGTGACGCCCTCGAAGACGGCGCGCCGCAGATTCACGACGACGCCGAGGGCAACGTCGCGTTCGACTGGGAAATCGGCGACCAGCAGAAGACCGACGACGCGTTCGATTCGGCGGCCCACACCGTCCACTTCGAGTGCGAGAACCAGCTGCTCATCCCGAACGCGATGGAGCCGCGGGCCGCGGTGGCGACGTACAACTCCGGTACGGACGAACTGGAGGTGTTCATGACGACGCAGAACCCCCACCTTCACCGACTGCTCATGTCGGGCGTCATCGGCCACCCGGAACACAAACTCCGCGTGAAGGCTCCCGAAGTCGGTGGCGGGTTCGGCTCGAAGATTCACCACTACGCCGACGAGGCGCTCGTCGCGTGGGCGGCGAAACAACTCGGCCGACCGGTCAAGTGGACCGCGACGCGAACCGAGACGTACAAGACCGACACGCCGGGTCGCGGCCACCTCACCGAAGCCGAACTCGCGCTTGACGACGACGGCCGCATCACCGGCCTGCGCGTGAACACGCGAGCGAACCTCGGTGCGTACCTCTCGACGTTCGCGCCGTCGGTGCCGACGTACCTCTACGGGACGCTGCTGTCCGGGCAGTACGACATCCCGGCCATTCACTGCTCGGTGAGAGGCGCGTTCACGAACGTCCCGCCGGTCGATGCCTACCGCGGTGCAGGTCGCCCCGAAGCATCCTTCGTCGTCGAACGGCTGATTTCGCTCGGTGCGAAGGAGGTCGGCATGGACACCGCGGAGTTCCGGCGTAAGAACTTCGTCAACAACGACGACTTCCCGTACGAGACGCAGGTCGCGGTCGTCTACGACAGCGGCGACTACGAGAAGACGCTCGACAAGGCGCTCGAACTGGTCGAGTACACGGACTTCAGAGAGCGCCAAGAGCGCGCCCGCGACGAGGGGCGGTACCTCGGTATCGGCTTCTCGTGTTACATCGAAGCCTGTGGACTCGCCCCGTCCGAACTCGCCGGTCAACTCGGCGCACAGGCCGGGTTGTGGGAGTCGAGTCTGGTTCGATTCCAACCGTCGGGGACGGTGACCGCCTACTGTGGGACCTCCGGTCACGGCCAAGGTCACGAGACGACGTACGCCCAAATCGTCGCCAACGAACTCGGCATCGACTACGAAGACGTGGACGTCGTCGAGGGCGACACCGACGAAATCCCGCAGGGGATGGGAACCTACGGCTCTCGGTCCGCCGCCGTCGGCGGCAGCGCGCTGGTCATGAGTTCGCAGAAACTCGTCGAGAAGGCGCGACAAATCGCCGCCCACCAGTTAGAGGCCGACCCGGCGGACATCGAGTTCGAAGGCGGCGAGTTCCACGTCTCGGGTGCTCCGGACCGGTCGATTGGCATTCAGGCAGTCGCCCAGCAGTCCTACTTAGCACACAACATCCCCGAAGGGATGGAACCCGGGTTGGAAGCCACGTCTTTCTACGACCCCGACAACTTCGTCTTCCCGTTCGGCACCCACGTCGCAATCGTCGAGGTGGACCCCGAATCGGGCGAAGTCGAGTTCGAACGATACGTCGCCGTGGACGACGTCGGCAACCAGATAAACCCGAAAATCGTCGAAGGCCAGATTCACGGCGGCGTCGCGCAGGGCATCGGTCAAGCCCTCTACGAGGGTGCGGTCTACGACGAGAACGCCCAACTCCTGACCGGGTCGATGCAGGATTACACCGTTCCGAAGTCGATTCACATCCCCGAGTTGGAGACGGCTTCCACCGTGACGCCGAGTCCGCACAACCCGCTCGGCGTGAAAGGCGTCGGCGAGGCCGGAACCATCGCCGCGCCGCAGGCGGTCGTGAACGCGATAACGGACGCGCTGGAGCCGTTCGGCGTCGAATCGGTAGAGATGCCGGTGACGCCCGAGCGCGTCTGGACGGCCGTGAACGGGCAGGCAACGGCCGACGGAAGCGGCACAGCACCGGAGACCGACGAATCGAACGGAGGTGACGTGTGATGTATCCAGACGAATTCGACTTCTACGAAGCAGAGACGGTCGAGGAGGCGATCGAACTCCTCGGCGAGCACTCGACCGAAGAGACGGAGTTACTCGCCGGCGGCCACAGTCTCCTGCCGGCGATGAAGACCGGGCTGTCGAGTCCGGACGTGCTCATCGGCATCGGCGAAATCGACGACTTGCACGGCGTCTCCGTCGAGGGCGACACGCTCGCTATCGGCGCGATGACGAGATACAGCGAGTTGCTCGATGCGGCCGCCGCACACGAGCACGCACCGGCGTTCACCGCCGCGGTCGAACACGTCGGCGACAGACAGGTCAGAAACCGCGGGACGGTCGGGGGCAACCTCGCCCACGCCGACCCCGCCTCCGACCTCCCCGCCGCCGCGCTCGTCTCGGATGCGACACTCGTCGTCCACGGACCGGACGGCGAGCGTTCGATTCCCGCCGACGAGTTCTTCTTCGGCATGTACGCCACCGACGTCGGCCCGGACGAACTCCTCACGCGAATCGAGATTCCGTCCGCGGCCGGGTCGATTGGAACGTACGCGAAGAAGGCGAGTCCCTCGTCGGGCTACGCGATGGTAGGCGTCGCCGCACTCCTCACGATGGACGGCGATACCGTCGAATCCGCCCGCGTGGGTGCCAACGGCGTCGTTGACCACGGCGTCCGCCTCGAAGCCGTCGAGGACGCGCTGGTCGGCGAAGAACTCACCGACGACACCATCGAGGCGGCGGCCGAGCACGCGACGGACGACCTCGACACGTCGATGCTGATGGACGACCTGCAGGCGTCGGCGGACTTCCGCGCCCGGCTCGTCGAGGTGTACACCAAGCGGGCACTACAAGGCGTGCGTGACGAACTCGCCGCGCCCGCGGCAGCCGACTAACCCATCCCATCTCGCAGAGAAACAGGCCAGCGCGGTCTCGCTGGCCCCGACAACTGTATTCGCGGTCTACTCCAAGAACTAAACACGAACGATAATGAAGAACTGGCCCACGAAGCCGTTCGATGCGCTGACCGAAGCGGACATCCGAGCGGTGTTCGATGCCGAAGCGTACGTCGCCGAAGACGAAATCGTCACGACGGTCTTTCTCGCGCTCCTGTTAGGGAAGCCGCTCTTAGTCGAGGGTGAACCCGGCGCGGGGAAGACTGAACTCGCAAAAGTCCTCGCCGCGGGGTTCGGTTCCGAGCTGATTCGTCTCCAGTGTTACGAGGGGTTGACCGCGGAGCACGCGCTCTACGAGTGGAACTACACGAAACAGCTCCTCGCGGTCCAATCGGGCGACGACGTGGACTCCTCGGTCTTCTCCGAAGAGTACCTCTTGGAACGCCCGCTCTTGCGTGCGCTTCGAGGCGAGGGTGACCGGCCGCCAGTGCTCCTCGTAGACGAAGTAGACCGCGCCGACGACGAGTTCGAGGCGTTGCTCTTGGAGGTGCTCTCGGACTTCCAAGTCTCCGTCCCAGAACTCGGGACCGTCTCCGCCACCCAACCCCCGGTCGTCGTCGTCACGTCGAATCGCACGAGAGCGTTGAGCGATGCGCTGAAACGACGCTGTCTGTACCTCCACGTCACGCCACCGTCGTTCGAGAAGGAAGTCGAAATTCTCCATCGAAAAGTGCCGGAGTTGGACGGCGTCGTCGCCGAGGGACTCTGCGCTATCGTCGCACGACTTCGAGAAGAGCCGTTGCGAAAACCGCCGGGAGCGGCCGAAACGATTGACTGGGCGCGTGCAGTGGCGGCGCTCAGGGCGAGTGGCGACGGCGAGCTATCGGTTCCGATGGTTCGGAACACGCTCGGCTGTTTACTCAAAGAGGTCGAAGACGTCGAACGCGTTGACGACGACCTGCTCAGTGAACTCGTCGAGACGGCACACGAGACGGGAGGTGAGCCGTGACCGAATCGTTCGACCACGCGAGGGCGTTCGACGCTGCCGAACTCGACAGCCACGTCCGAATAGAAGTCGTCAGGTTCGCACGGGCACTCCGGCGTGCCGGAGCATCGGTGCCTGCGAACGCTGGGACGACCGCCGCTCGGGCACTCGCCGTGGTGGGGGTTCACGATAAGTCTCGCGTTCGAACCGCGCTCCGGTCGAGTCTCATCACGACGCACGACGACTTCTCGATATTCGAACGCCTGTTCGAGACGTTCTGGGACCGGTTGGTCTCGGTGCAGGAAGCCGTAGACGACGGGAGCGCCCCGACCGCTCCCGAAGGCACCCTCGCACCGTTCGCGGAAGCAGGTGCTGACGAACGTGCAGAAACGCCCCCCGACGACGAAGAGAGTGACGAAAAGAGCGTGCGACGAACCGTCCTCGACTCGTTCGACAGCGCCCTCTCCCTGCCAGACGACTCGTCGAACGACGTCGCACGGGCGGCGACATACAGCCCGTCTGGGAGTCCAGAGACGGTTTCTGGATTCCCAGTCAAGACGACGGGTCTCGGCCCGGCGTTCCGTGAGTTGACACGGGCGCTCGGTGGTCTCCGTGGCCGACGGTTCACGATGGGCGACGACTCGGCCGACGTTCGTCGGGCACTCCGAACGAGCGTGAGCACCGGTGGGACCGTCCTCTCGCTCCCGAAGCGAGAACGGCAACGAACGGCGATTCGTGCCGTCGTACTCGTGGACGTGAGTAAGTCCGTCCTCGACGCCGTGGACCGGAACTTCCTCGTGGCGTTCCTCTGGCGTGCGTGTCACGAGTGGCGTCACTGTCGCGTGTTCTTCTTCGACGAAGCCCTTCGAGAGGTGACCGACTCCTTCGACGCGCCATCGACGAGCGAGGCGCTCGGTGCACTCGAAGCCGCCGAAACAGCGTGGGGCGGTGGCACGAAAATCGGCGAGTCGCTCGCGCAGTTCCACCAGCGTGCGCCCGAGGCAGTGGACCGACACACCGTCGTGTTCGTCGTGAGCGACGGGTTGGAGATGGGCGACGTTCGGACACTCGAACGCGAACTCTCGTGGCTGGCACGCACTGCAAACCGGACGCTGTGGTTGAATCCCCTTGCAGCAGATGCGTCGTACGAACCGACCGCCCGGGGAATCGCCGCATCGCTTCCGTACCTCGATGGCCTGTTCGCGTTCGACACCCCCGACGATGTCGCTGAATTGGCACGCCAACTCCGTCGCTACGGCGTCGGTGGCCGAATCGGCTACGAGTTCGATACTCGCCGAACTGCACGCACAGACCGACGACCGACTGAACGACCGACACACCACTCATGAGTACGACCGCATGGAGTCTCCCAGAGACCGATATATTCGATACGATACGAACAGCACTCGACGACGGGTCACCGGCCGTCTTGGCGACGGTGACCGCCGTCGAGGGAAGCGCCTACCGCCGACCGGGTGCGAAGATGCTCATCCGACCCGACGAAGACGACGTCGGCAGCGTGACCGCCGGGTGTCTCGAAGACGAGGTCCGCGACGTTGCGATGGACGCGTTGGAAGACGGCGAACCGCGTATCGAGACGTGGGACCTCACCGGCGACGACGAGGTGTGGGGCTACGGCGTCGGGTGTAACGGGGTGATAACCGTCTTCGTCGAACCACTCGACGAGTCCTATCGGCCGGTCCTGGATGCGAGACGTGCAGGCAACCCGGTCGGTGTCGTAACCGTCGTCGAAAGCGAGACTGCGGCCGCATTTGGCAGTCGAGCGCGGTTCGAGTCGGGCCAGTGGGTCGATAGCGCGGGAATCCCGGACGACGTTCTCGACGAACTCGCACCGGCGACGACCGAACTCGTCGAACGCGGGAAAGCCGAGACGATACCGGTCGAGACAGCGGAGGGCGACCTCTCGGTGTTCGTCGATGGAATTCGCCCTTCGACCGAACTCGTCATCTTCGGCTCCGGAGTCGATGTGACGCCGGTCGTCGAACTCGCCAAACTCGTCGATTTCCGCGTCACGGTGGTGTCGTTCCGCGGTGGGCAAGCCGACACCGAGCGCTTCCCACGGGCCGACGAAGTCCTCTCGACATCGCCACGGGACGTTGCAGACCTCCGTGCGTGGGACGAAGACACTCTCGCGGTCGTCATGTCACACAACTTCCTCGACGACCGATTGACGCTCGAACGACTCCTCGAAACCCCAGTCGAGTACATCGGCTTGATGGGCCCACACGAGCGGTTCGGGGAGATGCTCGAAGCCTTCGCCGAGGAGGACCGCGTCCTCACCGACGACGAGCGAGCGCGAATCTACACGCCCATCGGATTGAGCCTCGGTGGCGACTCACCGTACCAAATCGCGTACAGCATCGTCGCCGAGTTGCTCGCCGTCGCCCACGACCGAGAGCCACAACACCTCAGCCGTCGTGCAGGGCCGATTCACGAGCGAGTCGAACTCGACTCCGACTCCTGACCCCGCTCGTGACGAGTCGAGCGAGTCATCGGCGTGGTCTCACACGCCCCAGAAGAACGTGATACCGCCGACGGTGACGACCGAGAGCAGTAGTTGGAGCGGTGCTCCGACTCGGAAGTAGTCGCCGAATCGGTAGCCCCCCGGGCCGTAGACGAACAGGTTCGTCTGGTAGCCGATTGGGCCGAGAAACGCCGTACTCGCCGCGAACATCACCGCGAGCACGAACGAAAACGGGTTCGAGCCGAGTTGGCTCGCTGTTGCGGCCGCGACCGGGATGAGCAAGACGACGCTCGCGTTGTTCGAGATGACCTCCGTGATGAGTCCCGTAGTGATGTAGAACAACCAGAGGACGAGGACGAGAGGAAGCCCGCGTGAGAGTTCGACGAGTCCGAGTGCGAGGAGCGTCGCCGCACCGGTCTCCTCTAGTGCGATGCCGAGTGGAATCACCCCCGCGAGCAGGAAGATGATGTCCCACTCGACCGCGTCGTACAACTCGTTCGGTTCGAGCACGCCGGAGACGACCATCGCCACGACGCCCGCGAGCGCAGTCACGAGAATGGGGTAGATTTCGAGCGCCGCGAGTCCGACGACGGTCGCCATGATTGCGATGGCGAACGGCGCTTTCTCCGTTCGATAGGACGGGTTCGGTGGTTCACGGGCGACGATGACGTCCGGGTTCCGCGACAGCTGGTCTATCGTTTCGGCGTCGGCCTCGACGAGGAGCGTATCGCCGACTGTGAGCTTCCGTCCGACGATTCGCCCGGAAATCTGTTCGCCACCACTGCGAAGTCCGAGGACCGCCGCACCGTAGCTCTCTCGGAACGCTTCGAGGTCTAATTCTTGGCCAACGAGGCGAGAGTTGAGTGCGACGACGAGTTCGACGAGGGTCTCACGTTCGGCAGACTGCATCGCATCCACGGTAGGGTCGCGTCCGACGAGTTCGAGGTTGGTGGCGACCGTTCCCTGCGTGACTGCGCTTCGATTCGTTCGAACGACGAGGGTATCCCCGACTTCGAGGCGCTCTGCCTGTCTCGGTGCGATAGACCGCCCCGTCTGCTTGACGAGTTGGACGATATCCACTTCTGGGCCGAGTTGCGCGGTTGCGTCCGCGATAGACCGGCCCACCAGTGTGGAGCCACGGGTGACGATGAGGTCTGCGAGGTAGGTCTCGACGTCGTACTCCTCGATGTAGTCTTGTCGTGGTGGGACTCGTTCCGGAAGCAGGTAGTGGCCCACGAAGACGAGATACGCCCCTCCGGCGAGCACGACGAGGGCACCGAGCTTCGTGAACTCGAACATCGAAAAGGCGTGAAGCTCCGGATATCGGGCGCTCAGTCGGACACTCACGTCGCTGGCGAGGATGTTTGTCGAGGTACCGATAAGCGTGAGCGTGCCGCCTAACTGAGAGGCGTACGAGAGCGGGATGAGCAGTTTCGACGGCGACGTGTTCCCTCGGTTGGCGACGTCGGTGATGACGGGGACCAAGAGCGCGACGACGGGGGTGTTGTTGAGAAACCCCGACGCCGAACTCGTCACACCGACCGTGGCGAGGAGTTGTTTTCGGATGTCCCCTTGTGCGAACGACGCCATCCGATGGCTGAGTTGTTGAACGATACCCGTGCGACTGATTCCAGCACTCAAGATGAGCATCGCAAGGACGGTGACCGTCGCCTCGTTGGCGAACCCAGAGATTCCCTCCTCCGGTGAGATAGTGGTCCACGGCTCCAGTACGATCAACGTCACCATCAGGAGTATCGCCGTCACATCGACCGGCAACCACTCGCTGACGAACATCACCAACGCTGCGAGGACGACTGCGAGGACGACGATGATGTCCGTCGTCACCGGTAGTTGAGTGGAAGATTGTACGACTCCCATGAAGACAGCATATGGTCAACGCGAATAGCTATAGGCTTGTTGTCAGGTTTGTGGACAGATACGTCCGCTGGCTTGCTCCGCGAGCGTGCCCAGAGTGGGCACGCCAGGTGGAGTTCGAACCTGCTGTGGAGTCGAGGCGTGTACGTCCTACACGTCGGAACGCTACTCCCGGCATCGCACTGATGACCGTCGCCGAGCAACTGGAGTTTCGGCACGCAAACTGATTTATTCTCACTCTCGGAGCAACGAACGATGACGGGACCACGAGACGACGACTCGCTCGACGGACGCGTGTTCGAGTCGATATCGAACGATTCGGACGGCGACGTCGGCGGCGAGACGTACTTCGAATTCGACCAGACCGGCGACCTCGTTCACGCCCGATACCAGGGCGGAACCGTGCGATTGGGCCACCTCGTCGGACTCCATCTGGGAGACTCGCTCGATTTCCGATACACGCACGTCACCGTCGATGGCGATACGGCGACCGGCCACTCCATCGACCGAATCGAACGGCTGGACGACGGCCGACTTCGACTGCACGAGGACTGGGCGTGGGATTCGAAAGACGGGTCTGGGACGAGTGTACTGGAAGAAGTCACCGACCTCGGTGAGTGTCCGCGATGGATTGCCGCGAACACGAAAGACGATAGTGTGTTCGATACCTTTCAAGCAGACTAGTCGAGCACCGACGCCAACGAATCCATCACGCGCTCGACCTTCTCGATATCCGCGTTGTAGCCCATGTGGCCCACTCTGAGGATGTCGTCGGCGAGGTCGGCCAGCCCCGTCGAGAGGACGATATCGTGCTCTGATTCGAGCTCCTGTTGGATGGTCTTCGCTTCACCCGGGACGTGAAACGCCGTCACCGTCGGCGCGCTTCGTTCGGCGTCTGGATAGAGGTCGAGACCTAACTCAGCGCCGCGCTCGCGGCAGTAGGCCGCGGCCTCCTCGTGGCGTTCGTAGACCGACTCGATTCCTTCTTCGACGAGCATCGTCAGCGACTCGTCGAGCGCGGCGACGTTCGCAACGAGGTGCGTGTAGGGGAACATCTCGCTGGTGTCTCGCCACGGCAAGATGTTCGTGTAGAGCGACTTCGAGTCGCGCGCTTCGGCGACTTCCCACGCGCGGTCGCTGACGGCCATCGTCGTCAGTCCCGGCGGCGAACTGAACGCTTTCTGCGAGGCCCCGAGGTTGATGTCGATGTGCTCGCTAGGAACGGGCGTCCCGCCGAGCGAGGAGACGGCGTCCACGATGGTCAGCACGTCGTGCTCGGCGAGGCGTTCGAGCACCGGCGCGATGTCGTTGAGCGTCCCCGTCGGCGTCTCGCAGTGGACCATCGTCGCGGCCTTGTAGTCGCCGTCTTCGAGCGCCGCCTCGACGCCTTCGATATCGAGCGCGTCGGTGTAGTCGGCACCGACGAGGGTCGCCTCGCCGCCGTAGTTTTCCACGAAGTCGGCGAAGCCGTCGCCGTAGAGACCGTTCGAGACACAGAGCACCTCGTCGCCGGGTGCGACCGTCGAGGCGATGGCCGCTTCGAGACCGAGGATTCCCTCGCCGCCCATGACGATGACTTCGTCGTCGGTGTCGTAGACGCGCTGGAGTTTCTCACAGACGTCGTCGTAGGTGTCGAAGAACTCCTGTTCGACGTCGGGATTCGGCATCGGGTCGCTCAACCGGTCGCGGACCCGCGGCGGTACGGCCGTCGGGCCGGGTGTCATCAACATAGGTCCCCGTACCGCGGGAAGTGGCTTAGCAGTAGGGAATCGGCTTCGACGGGAAGGCACAAAAGCGCCCTCTTCGTCAACGTAGTCATGAGCAAACTCTCGCCCGCGGACCTCGACCGCTACATCTTCTCGCGGACGGGCGCGACGAACGACGGCTTGCTCGTCGGCGCCGGCTACGGCGAAGACGCCGCGGCCGTCGAGGTGGGTGACACGACGTTGGTCGTCAGTACCGACCCGATATCGCTGGCGGCCGAACGAATCGGAACGCTCGGTATCGCTATCGCAAGCAACGACGTCGCCGCGTGCGGTGGCCGCCCCGAATGGCTCGTCAGCACCATCCTCTTACCCGACCCGGATACCGAACTACTCGACGATATCACCGCCCAGCTCGACGCCGAAGCCGAGCGGTTGGGTATCTCCATCGTCGGCGGCCACACCGAGACGGTCGCCGGTCTCGCCCGCCCACTGCTCTCGCTCACCTGCATGGGTCCGACAGACCGCTACGTCCCGACATCGAGCGCCGAACCGGACGATGCGGTGATTCTCACGAAGGGCGCGGGCATCGAGGGGACGGCCGTCCTCGCCACGGATTTCCGCGACGAAATCGAGAACGCCGGCGTCAGTTCGGAGACGCTCGACCGCGCGACAGGGTTCTTCGACGACATCAGTGTCCTTCCCGAATCCGCGGTTCTGGCTCCCGTCGCAACCGCGATGCACGACCCGACGGAGGGTGGCGTCCTCAACGGACTCGTCGAACTCGCGTGTGCCTCGGGCGTCCGTATCGAACTGGACGAAGGCGACGTTCCCGTCCGCCCCGAGACGCGCACGCTGTGTGCGTCGATGGGAGTAGACCCGCTCCGGATTCTCGGGTCGGGTGCGCTACTGGCGACGGTTCCGGGCGACGAAGCCGATGCGACACTCGCAGCGCTCGAAGCGGAGGGTATCGACGCGACAGTCGTCGCCACAGTCGAAGAGGCGGCAGACGAGTCCGACGTCGGCGTCGTCTACGGCGGCCAGCAGTACACCGATGGCGTCCGCGACGACATGTACGACCTCTGGGACTGATTCGCGTTCGGTCGTCTCGTTCGAACTCCTTCTTGCTCACCGATGAGGTCCACCAGAGGCAGGTTTCGACACTCACTGTGAGACGGGTCCCGCTGCGTCGAACATGCTGTCGATGAACTCGTTGAGACGGCTTGGGTCGGGACGTCGTATCGCGTGCACACTCGGGTCTATCACTTTCGGACGGTGGGCGAAGTCGTATCCGACGAGGTCGCCGACGACGTCACTCCCTCTGCCTGTTCGCTTCAGTTCGACGAGTTCGGCGACGGTTTCGACCAACGCGTCGTCGAAGACGTCGGGGGCTTGTTCGTCGAGGAAGGTCGGGAAATCGACGTTCGGAAGCGTGTGTTCTCCGCGCTCACCGGTGATTCGAAGGTACTCAGCGTACATCGCGTTGCTGGCGACGATGAGGTTGCGTTTGACCGTCTGGCGGACCTGCGTCTCGGTGTAGCGCTCGTCGTCTGGAGCAATCCACACTTCCTCGCCAGTGTCTCGGTTGCGAACGAGGTAGTTCCCGTCGTCGTCCACCCGAACGATTGGATAGGTGTCGTTCTTGCCATCGACGAGGTGGTGAGAGAGATACTTCCGATAGTTGTTCTTGGCGATTGCCCGGTAGGTGTGATACAACTCGATTGGACTGTACGACTCGCGGATGTACTCCCAGAGCGGCCGTCGGTCGAAGTACCCTCGATAGACGATGGGGCTTCGGAGCGTATCGATGGCTTGCTCGTTCGACTCGGCGAGGAGTTCGGCGAACTTCGTCACGTCCCACCCTTGGACTTCGATATCGTGGTCGCCGTCGAACTCGCGCGAAATCGACGACTCCCGCGTCCCGAGGTGGGCGTAGTGCCGGAGGTCGAGAGGTGCGTAGACGACGCCGACGTCGTAATCGCTCTCGGGACCGTCCAGTCCCCACGCGTGACTGCCTCGGGAGACGGCGAGGATGACGGTGATACCGATGCCGTGTTCGCTGGCGTACTCATCTTCGAGTTCGTCGAGGACGCCGTCGATTTCTGTCTGGATTTCGCTCATGGACGACGTGGGTAAACCGAGTTGCGAAATTTTCTATTAGTAGTCACGTTTCGAGTTGGAGTTTGGTCGAATAGTAAGTGTTCCCCGGCGTCCACCGTTCGGAAAGACGTGGGTTTGCCACGAGTGGACTACTCCTTCGGCTTGCTCACACGCAGACTGAACAGCCAGTCCGAGATGCTGAGGCGGGTTCGTGGGCCTTCTCCCTCGGGAAAGCGATTCGCCGTCTGCCCGTAGTTGATGAGCGTCACGAGGAAGACGCCACCGATGGTGTTTCCGAGGAGTACGGGGACGACGAACTCCCACAGCCCGGTCGCCACTGCGACGTTGCCCGTGAAGACGAGGTAGAACACGTCTGCCGAACTGACGACGATGTGGTAGAGACCCGTCGCGGGTATCGCGTAGATGACGAGGTAGATGAGCACCACGCGGGAGACGGAGTCTCGAACCGCGTGTTCCATCCACACGAGTCCGGCGACGAGCCACCCTGCGAACATCGCCTTGAACACGAGGTCCCACCACGGCGTCTGGATGCCTTCCAATCCGATGTTCACCGCAGCACCCGAGGCGGCGACTGAGAACACGCCCGTGTGTGCGAGCACGAACGTCCCGATGAGTGCACCAGAGAAATTTCCGGCGAGGACGCTCACCCAGACACGGAGCAGTGCTGGGATACTGGCGACGCGAGTCAGTACGAGGGTGACCGGTGTCAGCGTGTTCTCCGTGTAGAGTTGGTACCGTCCCATGATGATGTAGACGAACCCGAGCGGATAGAGCAGCGGGGTGAAAAGCCCCGTCGTATCGTTCGGCAACGCCGCTCTCAGCGTCGCGTACAGGAAGAACGTCAGGGTGATGGCGAACCCCGCGGCGAGACCGCTCAAGTACAACTTCATCGTCACGGAGTCTACTTCCTCGTCGGCGGTTGCGACGACGCGCTGGAAGATTTCGTCCGTGGAAAATCGGTCACCGACTGCCTTTCCACCCGAGGGCGCACCACTGCGTGCTTGGTCTGTCCGTTTTGCACCCTCCGGTCCGTCAACCGAAGATTGGTTCGGCAGGCTCATCAGCTTCCATCCTTCTCGACTGAATCGACGGCCTGTGTCCTTTCCCCATCGGTCGTCGCTGTTCGGTCGAACGTCGCATCGTGGCGGTCCCACGCGAAACGCGCGAGTCGGAAGAGGGCGTAACTGAACACGGCGAAGGCGACCAATTCGACGACGTACAACTCGACGAGTTCGACCAGCGTTAGCCGGTCGAGAATCACATTTTGGGTCACTATCAACACTGCGTAGGCGGTCACCAGCGTTATCGCCGGCATCGTGACGAGGAGGAGTCCGAGCACGAGCGCCCACAATCGATCTTCCTTGGGAGAATCCTGTTGCATTATCTCAGCCGTGTGGGACCGACAGGTGGTCGTCCGTGCGAGTAATGTACTTCCCGTTGTGTTCGTCCATGTATTCCTAAGCACACATGATGGCATAAACACTCCCAAAAATTATCAATACGTACGATTCTGATTCAAAAATAGTCTCAACATCGTTGTTTTGTTGGATTGTCTATCCCACCCATCCACACGAACCGAAACTGAATTATCCAAATTATTTAAATAATCTAAATAATTTCACTTATTCCTGATTCCATCCCGTCTATCACTGGACGGAGTGCCCTGCTCCGCCGCGGGGTGTGTCACTGAGTAGCTTTATCACGGCGAACCGAGACTGATTAAATATGGGTCTTATCGGTGATATCAAAGACGCGCTCCGACAATCCCCGCCGACGTCGGACGCGGGCGAACGTTCGAAAGGAGCGTATTGGTGTCACGACTGTGGGGAGCGAATCCGTGACGTCGAGAACGAGGGCGATGGCACTCCTCTGTGCCCAGCGTGTGGCGACGAGATGGAGTTCGAACGGTCGCCGGACTCCGCAGGGTGCGCGTGTTAGCACGGCCTTCGTTCATCGACTGACCTCTCGTTTACGAATCGCTAGCCCCGTCAGTCCGAGAGCGCCTTCGAGAGGAGTTTTTGCTGTGCTTTTCGGACGTGTTCGAGAAACGTGGAGTGGTCGATATCCAACGAGAACGCTATCTCCTCGGCGGTGTGGCGTCGTGGCCATTCGAAGTAGCCCTGTTCGAGGGCGACCCCGATAACCTCGCGTTGCCGCGGCGTCAGTTCGGACGACGGCGCTTCGAACGCTTTTATCGACCCCAGTGTCGGATGACCGATGCGCTTGAACTCCAGTATCATCTCGCGTAAATCTTCGCGCCGAAACAGGAGTACGGTGTACACGCGACGTTCGCGTGAGATTTGGCTCTTCCGTCGGATGATGCCGTGATTCCGGTCGATGGCGTCGTACGCACCACACGACTCTTTCGTGACGAGAAACGTGTCCTCGGTCAGTCGCTCGACGTGGCTAACCTGTGCAGAGTCACGCATGAACTCGAATATCGGGTCCGTGGCGTTGTCGAATTCGATGACGAACGTGACTTGGTGGTTGTGCAACTCCTCGATTGCTATTTCGAACGACGCGTCGAACTCCGCTGCGACGTCCGTCAGGATGCAGGGTTTGTGTTGTTGGAGATGAATTTCTGCTTCGAACATGTCATGTGGTACGTCATCAATACACAGCGTCGGTATTGAATCTGCGCAGTGAGCGCGTACTGAGCTATGTCGTCACGACGACGCTCCCCGTCTTGTGGCCGGTATCGACGTACCGGTGTGCCTCGGCGATATCGGCGAGTGCGTACTCGCGGTCGAGCACTGGGCGAAACGCACCCGACTCGACGAGGTCTCGCAGCACGACGAGATGTGCACGTTTCGTGTCCGTCGAGGCGAGTCCAGTGGCCGCAAAGATGGCCCGCTTCGTTCCGAAGAGGCGAGTCCGCACCATCTGGAGAAGAATCCGTACCGAGAGGACAGTCGTCAGATAGCGACCACCGGTAGCGAGCGACTCTCGACACGCATCGTACGAACGTTTTCCGACGGCGTCGAAGATAACGTCGTACCTCGCGTCGGTCGTCGTGAAGTCCGTTTCTGTGTAGTCGATGACCGTCCCCGCGCCGAGTGACCGGACGAGTTCGACGTTCGCGGTGCTACACACTCCAGTGACTCGTGCGTCGAACGCGCTCGCAAGTTGTACGGCCGCCGTCCCGACTGCTCCGGACGCGCCGTTGATGAGGATGGAGTCGCCCGCTCGGAGGTCCGCGTGGGCAGTGAGAAACTCCATCGCTGTCAGCCCCCCGTCACAGACCGCCGCGGCCTCGTCGTACGTGAGGTTCGACGGCATGATGGCGATGGCTCCGTCTTCGGGCAGGCACAGATACTCGGCGTGTGCGCCACTTCCGGGAGCGGCCGTTCCGAACACGTCGTCGCCGGGTGCGAACCGGGCGACGTTCCTTCCGACTGCTTCGATTTCGCCAGCGAACACGTCGCCGGGTACCCCGTTCGGCCGCCTGAGACCGTTAAAGAACCGAATAAGGAAGGGAGACCCTTCACGAGCGGCCGAGTCTGGTGGTCCGACTATAGTCGCTCGAATCCGTACGAGAACTTCGTCATCGTCGGGTGTCGGCTTCGCTACCGATTCGACCCGAAGGACGTCAGGTGAACCGTACTTCGTCGCTACGACGGCGCGCATCTGCGTATCGGTCTGGGCTGACTGTTCTCCTGCGCTGGTTGTCATCGCGGGAGTTGTAGGCGTCGAGAGAGCCTAACTGAGACCTTTTTCGATGCCTCGCCCAACAGCCACTAACTCGGGTCTTGGCTGAAACTCTCAGAACTGCTCCTCGGCGAGGGCAATCGCCTCACTAAGGTCGAGCGGCCCGCGCTCTGCGAGGAGTTCGAGATACGCGTCGGTCGTCTCTTCGAGAAGCATGCTGGTCACTCCCCACACATGTGGGGCGTATATATTGGGAATTCGATACCTCTAGGGAACACTGAACGTCTCGTTCACGGGGGAAGACGAAAAGTTCCACGCGTATTTCCTGCAGAGAAACGTGAACCCAAATCGCTCGTATCTCTCCCCGGAGGCTACTGAATCACTCTTCTGTTGGCTCTCGGACAGTCAGTACCGGAACGGGTGAGCTTCGGATGAGTTTCTCCGCGACGCTGCCCAGCATGTACCGGTCCAATCCGGTGTGACCGTGCGTGCCGAGAACGACGACGTCGATGTCGTTGTCTTCGATGTACGACTGAATTCCGGTGAAAACCGAGATATCGTGGACCGTCGTCTCTGTAATCTCTTCGACCCCAACGTCAGTCGCAATCCCACTCGCCTCGCTGACCGCTGACTCTGCTTGCTCTTCGAGTTGGTCGATGAGCATCGGGCCGCGAATATCTGCACCGAAGACGGCGAGATTGACGACCGAGAGAACGTGGAGGGTGGCCCTCGTCGATGTCGCCAACTCACAGCCGAATCGAACAGCCTCGTTGGCACACGAACTCCCGTCCGTTGGTGTGAGAACCTGTCCGTAAGGGTACCTGAGCGACTCTTGCTCATCCGGTCGAACCGTGAGAACGGGGACTTCCGACCGTCTGACCACCCGCTCTGTCGTACTGCCGAGCAGGAGGCGTCGCAACCCGCTTCGACCGTGGGTCGGCATCACGATGATGTCTATCTCGTTGGACGTCGCGTAGTCGATGATCGCTTCGTATGGCTCACCACTCAGCACTTCGGCCACCGTTTCGATAGCTGACTCTTCTGCTCTCGATTCGGCGTCGGCGACGAATCGTTCCCCTTCGGTTAGTCGTGTCTCTCTCTCGGTTTCGTCTCCGCTCTCCTCCTCGCTGACTCGGTGTGGAGCGACGTGCAGCAGGTGGAGCACGGCACCGTGGAGGTCGGCTATTTCGATTGCGTGCTCCAGTACGGCAGTCGCACCGGCACTCCCGTCTGTCGGAAAGAGGATACGGTCCAACATAGTACATACTTGTCGCTGAACACACAAAATAGGGGTCCTTGCTTCTCACGCGTTGGGTTCGAAAAGTGGCCTCACGTGATTGTCTCCAGTAGAACTAATTGTCTCCCGAGAGGAATTCGGGCCGATGCCCTCCCCACCGACAATCGACCGGCCAACAGAGGCACAGGCCGTCGCACAGCGCTATCTCACTCGTGAACGACGAGTGAGTGCACTCGTGGTCGTGGTCGTCGTGTCGCTCTTTCTCGGAACGTATCTCACGACTTCGTTGCTCCCGTCGCTCGTCGTCGCCGCAACCTTGCTCATCGTCGCGCGAGCGCCGCTCATTCAGTCGCACGGAACCGTTCGTCTCAGGACAGACCTCGACTCGGAGACTGTCGTCGATTCGTTTACCGGGACCACACCCCCGGTACTCGCATTTCAGTGGGGAATCGCGGACGAAATCGAACACGGCGACGGAACGGTGACCTATCGAGTCTCGTATCTGTTCGGGCTGCGTTCTGTCGAGGTGGCCGTCCGCACGGAGACTGAAACCACGCCGGACGGCGAGCGAATCGAGTTGGATATCACGGTCGATGGCCGACCGTGGGCGACGTACACAGTGACGGTTCACGACGACGGTGACGAGACTCGTATCGACGTCGAGTACACGTCGAATCGGCGATTCGGATTGCGCCGCCTTCCACAGCAGTTCGTCGCCGACCGATACCGCGACGACGCACTCACCGCCCAAGGGTACACCGTCGTCGAGCGCGATTCTCACTTCGGTCTCTGATTGCGTGCAGAGTTTGGGGCTGTAGCGTCTCTCTTCTCGTACTCGTCGCGTCGTGAGGCCGAAATCCTGCCTGTTGGACGGGTTTCTTAACGGTTGTAGACGAACGACAGTGTATCAATGGCATCGGCTGAGGACCTGCTGTCGCTCGAATCAGAGGAGATGGTGCAGATTTTGGACGCGAGTGGGAACGTCGTCGAACCGAATCTGCTCCCCGATTTGAGCGACGAGACGTTCGTCTCGATGTTTCGTGATATGCGGTTCTGTCGCCGATTCGACGAGCGGATGATTAGCCTCCAGCGACAGGGCCGAATCGGGACGTACGCCTCGCTCGCGGGTCAAGAAGGCTCACAAATCGGGTCGATGTACGCGCTCTCGGTGGACGACATCGTCTCGTATCAGTACCGCGAACACGGCGCAGTCGTCGCCCGTGGGTTCCCGTGGGAGTACCTCCTCTACTGGGCAGGCCACGAAGACGGTCACAAAGCACTCGCCGACCGAAACGTCTTCCCGCTCAACATCAGCATCGCCGACCACCTCCCGCACGCCGTCGGAGTGGCCATGGCGATGGACTACCGAGACGAGTCACGCGTAGCGGTCGCGCACTTCGGCGACGGGGCGACGAGTGAGGGAGATTTCCACGAGGCGATGAACTTCGCGGGCGTCTTCGACGCTCCGGCGGTGTTCGTCTGTAACAACAACCAGTGGGCGATTTCGACGCCCAGAGAGCGACAAACGGCGAGTCGGACGTTCGCGCAGAAGGCCGACGCCTACGGGTTCGAAGGAATTCGCGTGGACGGTATGGACCCGCTCGCCATGTACGTCGTAACCGAAGCAGTCCGAGAGAAAGCGCTCGATTCGGCCGATAGCACCCCGAGACCGACGCTCATCGAGGCGGTCCAGTACCGATACGGTGCGCACACCACCGCAGACGACCCGTCGGTCTACCGCGACGACGCAGAGGTAGCCGAGTGGCGAGAGAAAGACCCGCTCGACCGGTTCGAGTCGTTCCTGTACGAGACCGGCCGACTCGACGACGAGCGGCGTGACGCTATCGACGACGAGATAGACGCCGTGCTCGCCGAGGCCGTCGAGCACATGGAGGCGTACGAGAGCGACCCCGAGTCGATGTTCGAGTACGTGCACGCAGACCAGACAGCGAACGTTCGCAAACAGCACGAGGCGTTCCAGCAGATTCGGGAAGCGTACGGGGACGAATCGTTCTCCAAAGACTGAGTTATCTACTGTCGATCCATTCGACCCACGACGATACTCCCGAACACGAGTGTCGATAAGATACGAGGACCTCCCAACTGCTAATGATGTAAAAAATACTTACACTTCAGTTCTCCTTTCTACTAGTACTGGGGGACGATTAACGTCTCTGATTGTTCTCGTACTCGGTCACAGTGGCATTTTAGATATCAATCGAGAATTTATTCTTCCTGATGTTTGTCGTCATTCAAATTCTGAGTTAGATATATTTGTACGTAACTGTTTGATATATTGCAATCTCTGGCCATCTCTTTCTGCGACCCGACTCTCAAAATCGATTCCCTGCGTTTGACATGTCGCGGAACACTTCCCTCAAATTCGTTTCCTCGGCTGACCTATTCGGTTCCGTATTCACGATTTGGTTCACGATTTGCATCGCGTCGAACAGCGTTTGGAGGGCCTCGGACCGACTGTTGGTGCGTCCAAGAACTTGGGTCGAGCATATCTCGTGGATTTGCTTTTCGAAGGTGACCTCCCAACTGGGGCAGCCAGTTCCGTAGGGGTACTCTTCGCTGGTTAAAACGGCACAGAGACGGGCTTCGAACTGCTCGACAGCGTCGTCAACTTTCCGTTTGTATGCGATTTCGTTGCTTCCCGATGCCGTTTTTATCCACGGGGACGGTGGCAAGGTTTCATCGAGTGAGTACATCTGCGGTTCGACTGAGTTACGCCGCCGAGACGTTTCATCGTCGTCCTTGCGGACGAAGGGAGTGCACACGGTGGCGTTCGTTCCGGTCCTCGCAAAGACTCCAGCGGAGACAGCACAACGAGTCGATTTCCCGTCTCCACGCAGTCGCAAGGAGAACCGTGATAGAATCTCTTCGCACAACTGGTAGTGCAATGTCACCCCAGGCCCTCACTGTGGACGACGTGGGAAAACGCGTCATCAGTGCCAGTGGTACGCCAGTTGGTCACGTCACTGGTACACAGGATGGAACCGTGTACGTCGCCCCCGACCCGAAGATTACCTCGACACTCGTCGCTGTCCTCGGGTGGCGTGACGGCATCGACGGTGGTTCGTTCCGCATCGACCCGGACGCGATCCGCTGTGTCACCGACGACGAAGTCTACCTCGACGATTGAGTTTCGGGTGACTCGACGACTGCTACCGTTCGATTGTGAACCGAACGGCGTCTTCGGGAGACGACGTCAGCGGGTGAGTCGTTTCAGACGGTGGTCTGCGGGTGGGGGAACTGCGCGAGAAAGTAGTGTGCGAGAAACAGGTTCCCGTCCGGAAAGAGCGCGGCCAGTGCCGCTATGTCAACGAATGCAGCGCTACCCTTGTCGTCCCAGAGGCACCACGCCGGAAGTGCGAACGAGAGTCCGAATCCGACGTGGCCCACACCGTCTCCTGTACAGAGATGAGCACCTGCTGGATATGGTCACTGCTTGGGTCTGCATCGTCGTCCGTCGAGGTGGCCAATTCGATGTCTTAGTTGTCGTGGGTTAATCACTCGATAATGACGCATCTACCGTTCGAAAGAGCGCTTCTAAACGCACGTGCATTACAACTCTACTTTCGTAATCGAGGGTTCGGCCGCTCAGAACCTCGTGGACTCGGCGTCGCGTCGTCTGTCTCTTTAATATAGAATAAACCCAGTCAGACTGTGGATGTGTCTATTCGTCAGCGAGAGACTGTTGGGCTGAATCCGTCTCGTCCCATTGACCGAACGAGAAGAAACTCAGTTCTCGAACACTCTGAGCAAAGATATTTGCGGCCAGGGATGCGTGATAGACCAATGGATACGAGGTTTCCGTCCGAGAGCCTCGGCGACACACTCTCGTGCTTCGACGTGGGGACTCCATTGACGACGACCGAAGTAGCAGATTCACTCGGTATCGGCAGACGCAGTGCCTACGACCGATTAGAACAGTTGGTCGAACACGGGGTACTCGAAACGAAGAAAGTAGGTGCAAAAGCACGTGTTTGGTGGCGTTCGCCACCCGGAGACGACCATTCTGGTGGGGAACGCTCACGGGTTCCGGCCCCGTTGGGTGACCGTGAGTCCGAACTCACGAACAAGGTCCGCCAACAGGAAGTAATCGCCACTCTCGGACAGTACGCGCTCGAATGCGATGACCTGGAGTCTGTCTTCCAGGAGGCGACCGAACTCGTCGCCGATGCTCTCGACGTGGACTACTGCAAGGTTTTGAAACTGAATCCGACTGGTGATTCGTTATCGCTTCTGGCGGGAACTGGGTGGGACGACGGAGTCGTCGGGTCGGAGAAAATCTCGGCCACGGCGACCGACTCGCAGGCCGCATACACACTTTCGGTTGATGCGCCAGTCGTCGTCGAAAACCTCGAGACTGAGACGCGTTTCAGTGGCCCCGATTTGCTCACGTCTCACGGTGTGCTGAGCGGCATCTCGACTGTAATCGAAACGGCCGACGAACCGTGGGGCGTCCTCGGGACTCACGACACGTCACCACGCAGTTTCTCCCGAACCGACACTAGCTTCGTCCAGGCGATTGCTAACATCCTCTCGTCTGCGATTGCTCGGGACGACGCCAAACGAAAACTGCGCCGTCAGCGGACGCAACTGGCGGCCCTCAACAACCTCTACGAAGTGGTCAGTGAGATCAATAGCTCGATAATCGAGCAATCTACCCCTGGCGAAATCGAGCAAACCGTCTGTGACCACCTCGCGGCGTCAGACTCCTATCTGTTCGCGTGGATCGGTGGAATCGACTCGGTCTCGCAGACGGTGAGTTCACGAGCCGAGGCTGGCGTCGAGGGGTATCTCGACGAGGTCGAGATATCTATCGACCCAACGGACGAGCGGAGCGAGGGACCGACAGGCAAAGCCTTCCAGACGGGTGAGGTCCAGACTGCAAAGGCAATCGATATCGGCACCAGCCACGACCCGTGGCGCGAGGCAGTCGATAGGTACGAGTACCGCTCGTCGGCCGCCATTCCAATCGTTCACGAGGAATCGGTTTACGGCGTCTTGAACGTCTACTCGGAACGACCCTACGCCTTCGAGGGGCAGGAACTCGACGTAATCACTCGACTCGGCGAGATTGTCGGTCACGCAATTGCTGCAGTAGAGCGGAAAGAGGCGCTGGCGAGCGACGAACTCGTCGAGTTGGGGTTTCGAATGCGAAACTTCTTCGGCGAGTTCGAGACAGAGGGAACGATTCGTGTTGACCGTATTATCGCCATCGACGACGGGAGGTTCCTCGCCTACGGCACGGCCACCAGAGACACGGTCGAAACTGTCCACCGATTGGTCGAAGCACTCGACCACTGGGAAGCGGTGCACTTCTATTCGGACGACGACCCCGCCAAATTCGAACTTCGAATGGTCGAACCACCGGTGGCATCGCTCGTCTCTTCCCTCGGTGGCCACATCGAGGAGGCTATCGTCACCGGGGGTGACCTGCAATTGACGACTCATTTCCCATCGACGGTCGATGTCCGCGCCGTCGTGGACGCCATGAACGAGATTGCACCCGGGACGGAGATGCTCAGACGGAGACAGATTAGTCGGCAGGTCGATGACCCTCGCCGAGCGCTCGCGTCCGACCTGACCGAAAAACAGCGAACGACGCTCGAAGCCGCCTATCACGCGGGTTTCTTCGAGTGGCCTCGTAGCGCCTCTGGAGAAGAAGTCGCCGAGTCGATGGGCGTCTCGGCACCGACGTTCCACCAGCACCTCCGGAAGGCAGAACAGAAAGTCTTCGATGCGATGTATTCGACCGCAGAGACCGAGTCGTAGACGAGCGGACGGTGTGATTGCATTCGCAGGCCGAACCGATATCTGAATCGGGTGAGTTAGTCGAGTCTGGAGACCGAACCTCTATGACTCAGTTGATAAACAAAGCGGCAACCTTGATCGAACGTGGTATCGACGCGATTATTGCAATTAACGCACTCTCTGAATTATTCGAAGCGATCGACTTCGAAGCGGTCTTTCACGGCGACGTGACCGCGGAGTCGGTCGATGTCGGCAGGCTCGCCAGTGCTCTCAGCCGACCCGTGGGGCGTTTCGTCGCCTACCGATTCGTTAGCGGTAGCGGGGCGACCGGATTCGCAAAGCGGTCGATAGTCGAGTGGTTTGGTCAGACGGCGACCTCTGGGATCATCGCTTACGTGTTCGAGACGATTTCGGGGACGGACGATACAACCACGCTCGACGACCGTTCGTCTGCGACCGACTTCTCGCCGTAACAGTCGGACGGAGTGTCGAGTTTGCCGCAAACTGCGTTCTCGATGCGAGAGAGACGAACGCTCGGTCCGTATCGACATCGGGTCGGGAGGCGAACCCGGGGTGCTTTCTGTTGCAAGCAACGTCTTGCTATGGCCAGCGACAGTAAGAGGCGCATGGACCACCTCTTTTGTCTGTGCGCTGCGGGCACTACTTGCAGCTATCGGACGGACCACTCGCCGACGGTCAGGCTGGGTGTTTGCCGGCCGTGAGCCTTTCGAACCGGAAACGAATCGGATGGTGGCTCTACGTGTTACTACTCGGCGGCTTGGTCGCGTTCCTCGCCTATTCGTTCGTCGATATCCTCGCTCTCGGCATCTTCGGCTACTACGCGACGCGCCCCGTCTGTCGCCGACTCAGCACGATTTTCGACTCTGAGCGCATCCCGGCCGTGTTGACCGTTCTCGTCGTGTTACTGCCGGTGTTGTTGCTCACGTCCTACATGGTTTTCGAGCTGTTACAGCAACTTCAACGGCTCTCCCTTTCGAGCGGAGGTGGCGTGTTCTCGATGCTCGCAACTGAAATCGCCAACACTCGCTCCATTCCGGCAGACGAGCGCGCACGGATGCTCTCGATGCTGAACAATCCACTCTCGACCGTTCAGCTACGGGGGTCGCTCGTTTCGACGGTCGATATGGCCATCGGGATTCTCCAGCTCGTCGCCGATACGGTGTTGGTACTCGCGCTTTCGTTGACGCTCTCGTATGCGCTTCTCGAACGCGACAACGCAGTCGCCGCCGGACTCGTCGTCCTCTTCGGCGGACGAAATACCACGGCGTACACGTACGCGGTCGCTATCGACGAAGACCTCGAGTCGGTGTTCTTCGGCAACCTCCTCTTCGTGCTCTTCATGAGTATCGTGGCGACGCTCGCGTACTCTGTGACCAATGCCATCGCCCCCGAGGGCTTGCGCATTCCACTGGTACTCGTACTCGGTCTGCTCACGGGCATCACTAGTCTCGTCCCAATCGTCGTCGGGAAACTCGTGTACCTCCCCGTCGTCGCGTATTTGGGCGTCCAATCGATGAACATCGAGGGGAACCAGCTTCCGTTCGTCGGTGCGGTGCTACTGGGGTACGTTCTCGTGTTGGACTTGCTCCCGCAGTCGGTTCTTCAGCCGTACATCTCGGGGCGGCAGTTCGATACGATTCTCCTCTTGTTCGCATACATCCTCGGACCGATGGTCTTCGGCTGGTACGGGTTCTTCCTGCTTCCCATCCTCACAATCCTCGTCTTCGAAGTGGTGCGAATCGTCCTCCCCGGGCTCCTTCACGGCGACCCGCTCGGCCAACGGCCGCTGTTGGCAGCAGAGACCGGGAGCAAGCCACAACCCAAAGTCGAAAAGCGAGAAGCCGATGATAGTGACGACGATTCGGATTCGACTGCCACCAGCGGAGGCTCCGAACCCAACTCCGGTTCGGACGGTGACGGGACCGTTGACGAGCGTGGGTCGCCAACTTAGCGTCGAGTGCGCCGTCTCCGTTGACGGAGTCTGTCGCTCGGACCGTTTCAGAACACGTCGATTACCGTCGTGAGCCGTCGGTCTCTCGTTCTTCGGCGTCGAGTTCTGTGAGACCACGTTGGTCGTTGTCAGAGTCAGGGTCGGCGTTCGGTCGCTCGTCGCTCATTTCAAGCGTCGTTGAACGCGCCCCGAACGAAAGCCCACGGCATGAAATGGCAAGGATGGTACCGTAGCCGACGGCAGCTAATTCGTCTCTCCCTCGACGGAGGCTGTCGATTTCCTCGTTGTTGCTCCAATCTCCCCTAGGTGTTTAGGCACAGCAGTAAAACGACAGGACACTGATTCCACGTGTATGGAAACTGACCCTCTACCCACGGTACAAACGGTTGTTCACCGGCGACAGAGTGGCAACACACAGGTGGGACACTGATGACGCTCTTCGCTACTGTGCACGTAGAGTCGCCGGTTCTCGAGACGAGCGTTCGGCAGGCGGGCGACGTGAGCGTGACACTCGAACACCAATCGAAGACGACCGATGGCGAACTCGACATGACGCTGTGGGTGTCTGGCGACACCCATTACCTCGACGAATTCGAGGCGGGAATGGACGCCGACGAGACTGTCTCACGTTGGATTCCCATCGAGGGGGCCTCGACGCGACGTCTCTACCAGACGCGGGTGACCGCCCAAGCCGGTAGGCTCCAAGACTACCACGGTTGGACCGACGGTCGAGCCACGTTCTTGACCGCCCACCGGGAGGTTGACGGGTGGACCGTCGAGATGTACCTCTCGGACCGGTCTGTCCTCCAGCAACTCGCTGCTGAGTGCGAGTCGAACGACGTCAGGTTCGACTTGTATCAGGTCACGGAGGTCGAACAGATAGAAGAGACACGACAGTTCGGACTCTCGAAGGTGCAGATGGAGACGCTACTCACGGCGCTCGAACGTGGGTACTACTCCGTCCCGCGTGAGGAGAACCTCGAAGAACTCTCCCGGCCGCTCAACGTGTCGCATCAGGCGGTCTCCGAGCGCTTACGTCGGGGCGTCGGCTCACTCATCAAAAATACGATTGCGACGCAGTGGGACGATACTCACCCACGGCCGCCGAGACCGAACGTTTCGCCCGTAGACTCCTCGACCGAGGAACACGCGCTCTCGTAAATCGCACGCCGATTTTTTGACGTGCCCCCGAGTCTGTGATTGGTTGCTCCGCATCGTGTGGACGAATCTCCTGATTGCAGCACACTCGTTGCATGTGCCTGCAGAATTCTTTTTCATCAGCGACGGGTCTAGAACCCATGGCATCCGATGAAAACCCACCTACCCAGTCGAGTGCTGACGAGCAGAGCGAGCAGGATAGCCGCGAGCAAGGCGTCGATATCGGTCCCCTCGCAGACGAACTCGAAGAACACTCCTACCCGACGACGACGAAAGAGCTCATCGACGAGTACGGCGACTACGAAATCGACCTCGAAAACGGTCGTGAGACGGTGGAAGAAATCTTCGGCCGCTTCGAAGACCACGAGTTCGAGTCGGAGGAGGATGTCCGGCAGATGATCTACAATTTGGTCGGAGCGGAGGCCGTCGGTCGGACCAATTACAGCGACCGAGGTGGTATCTCCACGGATAGCTCGTCCGCCACAGACGAAGAGGGAGACGGCGCAGACGGCGAAGAGGCAGACTCAGTGTGAACGCCGCAACGTGAGCGCCGTCACGAGTGTCGGTACCGAACGGACGGCATGCGACGGCGAACCCACATGCACCTGCAAGCTAAAGCATGAGGATGGTCGCACGCATTCGTATGGATGCAATGGCAAGTGAAACCGTCTTCACCGACGACGACGAAGGCAAGCGCGTAGTCAACCCGAACGGCGACGATATCGGACGCGTCATCGAAGTTCGACACGGGGTCGCCTACGTTGACCCGGACCCGGGCATCACAGACACCCTCAAGTCCAAACTCGGCTGGGGAGACAGCGACGAAGAGTCGTACCGACTCGACAACGAGAACGTCGAGACCGTGACGGACGATACGGTTCGACTGAAACGGTAAGCGTCTTTCCCGATTTCGGTTCCGTTTTTTCGTACGACGTGTCTCGTCCCACCGATTCGACCACCGACCGGTATCGGCTCGAAACCGAGCGCCCACTGTATATACGACCGTGAGAGAACTACGCATTCAAGTCTCGAACGCCGAGCGCGACGAAGTCGAATCCGTCCTCGATACTCGCGGGTTCGATTACACCACTATCGAAGACGATGAGACGCACATCTTTGTCCCGCTTCCGACTGCGGCCGTTTCCACCGTCCTCGACGACCTTCGTGAGAAAGGACTCGACGACGACTCGTGTCGCGTCCTGACGAAAGCGGAGTTCGCACAGACGCCGCGATTCACCGAGTTGCAGGCGAGGTACGCCGCGAGTGTTCGAAAGCTCTCGAAGGAAGAACTCCACGGAAAGGTACGCGAAATCCAGTGGCCGTATCAACTGTACTACGTGGGGAGCATCCTCAGCGTCATCGCGGCGACGGCGGGCTTTCTCATCGACCAACCGGCGCTTCTCATCGGCGCGATGGTCATCGCACCACAGGCGAGTTCGGCACTTGCGGCCCCGACCGGAGTACTACTCAGCGATTGGCGGTTGTTCGTCAAGAGTCTCCGCGAGCAGGTGCTCAGTTTCTTGCTCGCAATCGTCGCTGCCGGGTGTTTCAGCCTGGCCGTCCGATGGGCTGGTTTCGTGCCTGCGAGTCTCGACGTTACACAACTCGAACTGGTGAGTCTTCGGCTCTCGCCCTCGGTGTTTTCGACGGTCGGCGCGATTATCGCTGGCATCGTCGGCGCGTTCGGCTACACGACAGAGCAAGCCACGTCGCTCATCGGCGTGATGATTGCGGCAGCGCTGATTCCCGCAGCGGCCGCCGTGGGTCTCGCTATCGCGTGGACCGAACCGATGTTCGGGGTGGGTGCGTTCTTGCTCTTGTTGGTCAACGCCTTGGCAATCAACGTCGGTGCGATACTCACCCTCGTCGTGATGGGATATCGGCCGAATTGGCGCGTCCCGAATCACTCGTTGCCCACGTCGGTTCCGGCGAGCGAGCGGCGAGTCGTCTACTTACTGTTGATTGGCGTCGTCCTCCTCTTCGCCGTGACGGGCTACTTCACAGCCGTTGACGTCGAATTCTCACGCGAGGTCAACGAGGAAGTGGAGGCGACGCTGACGCAGGCTGACTATCAGGGCCTTTCGGTGACGAGCGTCAAGTCCGCCTACGGCGGCGCGGTGTTGACTTCGACTCCGACACCCGTCACCGTCAGTCTGAGCAGGACGACGAACGAAGAGTATCCAGCGCTCGCACCCACACTCGAACGTCGAATCGAGCGCCGAACCGGGCAGAACGTTCAGGTGACAGTCGAGTTCAGTACGGTCAGGTCGTCGAATCGACGCACCGGTGATGACTGACGACTGAAGAAAAAACCGCCTTCGTTTGCCGCAGTGTACCGATCACACGCCCGGGACACCGAACGCGTTGACCGCGAGGATGTTGAAGAGTGTGAGCAGATACAGGATTATCGCCGATGTGACCCACGCGATGAGCGCGATAGCTGCAGCGCTCGCCCACCCCGAGGGATACTGCCAGTTGACGACGGCGAGATAGACGATGAGGGCGAGCAACGGACCCAACAGTGGAATCCACCCGAACAGTAGCCCCGTGAGTGACCACGCGAGCGCGCCGATGAGTGCGGTCAGGGCTGCTTTCCCGAAGCTTTTGGTCTGTGTGACGATTCGCCCGCCGACGTATATCCCCAGCGCTCCGATGAGGAAACTTACCAGGAAGACGATTACTGAATCGACTAATGCCATACCTTCGTGTACCCTCGTGAGGGCCATAGGCGTGTAGCTTGCAATTGCACCCCGTCAGGTGCGTACCGGAGACTGTGGGTACGGACGTCCGACTGTTCGACGGTCGATTCTCCCTTCTCTACGGAAAAAATGGAGAGACGAATCGAGAAGAGGTGAACGAGAGACGTATTCAGCGATGCGAGCTGAGTTTACGCACTCATCATGTTTCGACAACTCTCAGCACACTCTCGAAGGACTTCGGCACAGACCTGACAGTGGTTTGCATCGTGACGGTCGCACTCCTCGGCACACTGTTCGCAGACCCCGGCACAGACTTCGGCCAGTTCGGGGCTGTAGTGTGAGTCTCGCGCCATGAACCGGGCGTGCAGAGAAGCGACGTCGGCGACGTCTCGGCAAAGACGGGCGCACTCTTCCATCGCTTCGTCGCCGAGACACTCGTCGGCACACCATTCGCAGACTTCTGCTGCTTCGTTACAGATTTCGATACACTCGCGCTGTTCGTCGTTCAGGTGGTCGATTTTCGAGACCGTATCTGCAAGGGACATTGCAGTACCGATTAGTGGGTGTCTCCAGTTCACTCTCCTGCTTGTCCTTGCAGGGTCAGTCTCTGTTCTCCCGGTCGTGGGAGTACTGCACGACGCACTGCTGTACAGTGCGCACTCTGGGCCGAATCGGAATCAACTCCCACGGCACGCTTTTCGATTAGTAGGTGATTAGCATCTCCGATATCCGAGTTGTGCTGGCCTAAACCGGGGGTCTGTTCGTCGGTGCGCTGTGAGTCAGAAGAGGTTTATCTGAATTCGAATAAATAATTTACACAATGGATTACAAATAAAATAACCATGTTTCCAAAGCCCGTCACAGAGTCCATAGGATGAAAGACATGACCCCGCTGCAACGAATGGCCGACTTTCCAAACCCCGAGACGGCAGACCACATCACGTACAACCCATCCATCTCTGACCTTCGTAGCTTCTCTGCGCATCTCGAAACGACGACCGAGTTCGGGTCACCGTCGTACGTCAGTGCGTATCGCTCTCGAAGTGCTGCACAGACGGCGACCGCCATCGACGACTCGTTCGACAGGGAGGACTACACAGTCGTCGAACGAGCGACCGAGTGGGTAAACGACCCACGGAACGAGGTGCTCTGTGTAGACCGCGTCGTCGGCCGACACGACGAGGTCTCGGCCGTCTGCCGACTGTTCCTTCCAAAAGCGTACGCCCGCATCGCGCTGGCGTGGGCGGCACTGCTCGAACCCTCGCACGGTGTCGAACCAGATTTCGTCACGGTCCAACTCCCCGACGCCGCCGACGAGGCGTGTATTCGCGTGCTTCCCGACGACGGTCTCACCGTGGTACTCGGGAGCGACTACACGGGCGAAGCGAAGAAGTCGTTCCTCCGATTGTTCATGCATCGGGCGAAGCAGATGGGCGGTCTCGGACTCCACGCCGGAAGTAAACGCGTTCGATTGAACGACGAGTCGGGAGCGCTGCGTGAGGTCGGACAGCTCTTCTTGGGGCTTTCGGGAACCGGAAAGTCCACGCTGACCAGTCACGGTCTCTGGTTGGACAGCCCCGAGGGGGCAGAGATGGTTCAAGACGACGTTTGTGCACTCCTCCCGTCTGGCGCTGTCGTCGGCAGCGAAGGCGGTGGTCTCTACATCAAGACGCTCGGACTCGACGCAGGCGAGCAACCCGAACTCTACGAGGCAGCGACCGACGAGCGTGCCGTCCTCGAAAACGTGGCCGTCGATGACGACGGCTCGGTCCAGTTCGACGAACCACGGTACGGACGAAACTCTCGTGCCGTCGTTCGGCGCGACTGCCTCGAAAGCTCGGCCGACGGTATCGACCTCGACACCGTCGATCAGATATTCTTCATCACGCGTAACCCACTGATGCCACCAATCGCCAAACTCGACGAGCGCCAAGCGGCGGTGGCGTTCATGCTCGGCGAGTCAATCGAGACGAGCGCCGGTGACCCATCGCGTATCGGCGAGTCGATTCGTGTCGTCGGCACGAACCCGTTCATCATCGGGTCGAAAGGTGAAGAGGGCAACCGGTTCCGTGAGTTGGTCGAGTCGCTCGATGTCGATTGCTTCGTCATCAACACCGGCGTCGTCGGCACCGACGACCCCATCGATGTCGGCGTCGAGGAGACAATCGCCATTCTCGAAGGTGTCGCTCGGGGGACCGTCGAGTGGACGCGAGACGAGACGCTCGGGCTGACTATCCCAGAGCACGTCAGCGGTATCGATATCGGCCAATTCGCGGTAGGTGACCACGTCGAAGACGTCTCTGGTGCAGTGGAATCGCTGCGTGCCGAGCGTCGAACGTATCTGGCACAATTTGACACCCTCGACCAAGACATCCTCGACGCCGTGTACTGAGTCCGCTGCAGAACGTACCGCGTCTGTCGCAGTGGATACGTGTGAGGTGTGTCGGCTCACAGCGGCGTGAGTTTCGACACCCCGGGTCGATATTACAGCGTGGAAATCACGTACTGCATTTTTGTGTCTCAATCCCTCACTGTACGGTAATGACACTTGTCTCGACCGACTCGCTCACACGTTTGCGGGGTTGCGATGACTGAGACGTCCGACGTCGTGGCGACGATGGAAGCCGCCTCACGCAGACTCGACGAGACCCGTCTCGCAGTCGAAGAACACGGGACGGAAGAACTTCGAGAGGTCGCCGACGCGCTCCAGAACGTCGAACGAGTCCTCGACCGGTACGAGTCACGTGCGACCGACCGAGACGACCTCAAAGGCTACATCGAATTCAGAGAAGCGCTTTCGGACACACTGGACGAGATTCCAGCAGACATCCGCCACAGCGAGGCGTTCATCGAGGTCAACGACATCCTCACGACGGGTATCACTTCGACGCTTTCTGAGAAGGATTTCGAACAGGCTCGGATAGCACTCGAACCGGTTCGTGAGGACGCCGAGCGTCTCGTCTCGTGGCGAACTGCTCGCAGTGAGTACCAATCAGCACGTCACGCGGTCGAACAGCGGCGACGCGAACTCACCGACCGTCTCGACGAGTTGGAAGAAATCACCGCACTGGGCGATGCCGACCTCGAAGCGCCGACCGACGAACTCGCTCTGCCCATCGAGGCGTACAACGACGCGGTAACGACGACGTTTACGGAGTACGTACAGCGGACTCCGTCGCGTGAGGTGCTCGCTCTCCTGGTGACCGCTGAATCGTACCCACTCGTCGAGTTGCCGACCCCACCGCAACGTCTGCGGTCGTACCTCGAAACTGCCGACGTCGGTTCCGAACCAGTTTCCCGACTCGTCGAATTAGCCGACTTCTCGCGGTCGAAACTCGAACACTACGTCAGCGACCCCGAGACGTTTTCGGCGGCCGTCGGAACGAATCGGACGTTTCTCTCCCAGTTGACTCACCCCCCGGATTCGCTCACCATCTCGTGGCCGCCTGAATCTGCTCAGGAACTCACGTGGCGAGCGAGAGAACTCACTTCGATAGTCGGCCGATTCGCAGACGAAGCCACGGTCCAACGACTCCGCGCTGTACATCGGTTTGCTTCGAACAACTCGGCGGAGTTCAACCGCCTGAGAGCGACTGCTGTCGCCCACGAGCGACTCACTGAGACACAGCTATCCCGACTCAAAACCGGTGCAATCGAGACCGAACGCGAGGAGTGTCGAGCAGTGATTCGAAGACTCGCGGAGTGCTTGGAATCACACGAACCACTTCACTGAGTTCGGTGAGACGAGCGCACCGTATCACGATTCAACACTGTAGACGAATCAAACCCACCCATGATACTCACTCATGATGCTGATTGAACAGTCATTGTATAAGAAAGTTGTCTCAAGTCGATAGCGATTTAGTGTCGGTTCTGCAAGTTCCGTGTCTTCGTTGGTGATTCACTGTATCCTGTTCGAAATGCCACTTATTTATAAATAAAGTGAAGATACTTCTTCGAAATGTCGTTTACATATGGTGTGTGGTGTGGTCGATATGGGGCATGGACGGCGGAGTAACTGGTTAACTGTCTGAAAATTTATATGGTTAGTGTTGGAAAGTTGACCTAGTAGGATCGATGTGCTGAACCGAGTTTGCCATTGCCCACTGGTATCCGCAACCATCTGCAGATTGTACTTGTGAAGTGCAGCTACCACAGGTATTACAAACGTACTGGCGTAATGTCTTTCCACGCTACATTTCCGGTAATGCCGGAACCGACGCATGACTCAGCGAGGGCCTTCCTCTAATCACTTGTCGGATGGTAGTTCGGGGCGGTTCGTGAGTCGATGAGTAACTGTACCACCAGTCACTGTACGAATGTACTGTCGGCAACGCAGAGAGCGCACGCCCAGACTCGTGAGACGATGTCGTCGATCCCGAAGCAATCAAAAAAGAGCATCAATGGGGTTTGAGCTCACGGGCAATCGAGGGCACGTGATTGCGAATGTGATACATACGGAGTACTCACATCGCGGATTGCCTTGTGCGGTATGACTGATGTGCTACTGGTTAATGCGTCGGTCACACTGCTAGTCGGATTGTCCGACAATAGGTATCGACTCCATGTGAACAATTAACAATTATGGTTGGGTCAATATTGTCGCCTCAGACTCTCGGCCCCACAGTGTAGTGCGTGATTTCCGTTCGGGGGACTGTAAGAGCGGCTCGTACAAAGACAAAAGGTTGGTTCGATCGACACTCAGGCTTCCGATAACACCGGAAATGCTTCCGAGGTGACCGTACAGATCACGAGGCTGAACACCAGGTGAGCGGTGGGACCAATCGTATCGACTTACTGTTTGAGATAGCCGCCGTCGATTGCGATGGACTCGCCGGTAATCCAGTCTCCTTCCTCGGAGAGCAGGAGCACGGCGAGGTGACCGACCTCTTCTGGTTGCCCGATACGGTCGAGGATGTGTACGTCGAGTGTCTCTCCGAGGATTTCGTCGGTGGTCTTTCCGGACTGCTCGGCGTGTTCTTCGAGCCACGTCTCGACCATCGGCGTCTCGACGGTGCCCGGTTTGAGTGCGTTGACGGTGATGCCGTGTTCACTCAGCTCCTTTGCCAACACCGTCGTGAACGCGAGGACCGCGGCTTTCGACGCACCGTACGCGCCTTGGCCGGGGAACGGTCGTTCGGCTCCGACCGACGAGATGTTCACGATGCTTCCGCGAACGTCGTGTTCGACCATCCGCGCTGCGATCGCCTTCGAGACGATGAACGTCCCTTTCGTGTTCACGTCGAAGTGGAGGTCCCACTCGGACTCGGTGGTTTCGAGGAGTGGAATCGCTTGCTGGACGCCAGCGTTGTTCACCAAGCCGTCGATTGGCCCGAGCGCGTCGATAGCCGACTCGACTGCGTCGGCGACGACCGCGCCGTCTGTCACGTCCACCTCGTACACCTCGGCGTCGCCACCGTGTTCACGAACGAGGCCGGCTGTCTCTTCGGCGACGGTCGGCTTCGTATCGAAGATAGACACGTTCGCACCGGCGCGTGCGCACCGAACGGCGATTCCGCGGCCGATTCCTCTCGCGCCGCCGGTGACGACGATATGGTTGTCTGCTAAGCGTGTATCAGAATGATTGGTCATAGATTGTGGTACGTAGATTTGCTGTAAATACCTGTGTACTCCCGAACCGAAGCCGAGTTACGAGCTGTCGTTCTCGGCGACGACCGGGTTGGTGAGCGTTCCGATTCCTTCGATTTCGACATCCACCACGTCGCCGGGTTCTAGGAGTTCTGGTGGGTCACGGAAGATGCCGACGCCACCGGGCGTCCCGGTCGAAATCACGTCGCCGGGGCGGAGTGTGGTGATGCCGCTGATGTATTCGACGACTTCGTCCACGCCGAAGATGAACTCCGAGGTGTTGGACGACTGCTTCGTCTCGCCGTTGACCCGACAGGCGACGTCCAGATTGTGTGGGTCGATGTCCGCTTCCGGGACGAACGTCGGTCCCATGGGGGCGAACGTGTCGTAGCTCTTCCCGCGGAAGTACTGTCCGTCTTCGAACTGCGCGTCGCGGCCGCTCACGTCGTCGATTGCGGTGTATCCCGCGACGTAGTCGAATGCATCATCGGCATCGACGTCCTTGGCGGTCTGGCCGATGACGACGCCGAGTTCGACTTCGAAGTCCACCTGTTCGACGTCTGCCGGGTGAACGATGGGGTCGCCGGGGTTCGTGACCGACGCGCCTGCTTTTCCGAACAGAAGCGGACGCTCGGGAATCTCTTTGTCCTGTTCTTCGGCGTGGTCGTGATAGTTGAGGCCGACGCAGACGATTTTTCCCGGCCGAGGAACCGGTGCCAGTAGTTTCACGTCTTCGACGGGCACCGCTTCGGATTCGGCGGCGTCGGCGGCATCTTCGACGACTCGCAAGAAGCCGGGGGAGTTCAGTTGTTGGTACGTAATCTCCTCACGGAGACCTGCTAGTGGGATGACGTCGTCGTCACGGAGTACACCCCACTGCGGAGTACACCCAGCGGTGTAGCGAACGAGTTGCATCGTTATTTCGTCCCACACCAGGGTACCTAACTGTTGCGCTCGAAGCAGGATTACGAGTAACTGAGGTTCGATTACTAGGTTCGATTACGAGTACGTGAGGTTCACCTCGATGACGTTCGCACTCTTGAGTATTTGATTCGGGAGTTCTTCGGTGAACCGTTCTTCGCGCATTCTGCTCTTCGGGCCCGACACACTCACCGCGGCGATGGCGTAGTCGTCCTGATTCAGAATCGGTGCCGCGACACATCGCATCCCTCTGACACGCTCTTCGTCGTCGTAGGCGAACCCCTGTTCACGCACTCGGTCCAGTGCCTCGAACAGTTCCTCACGGTCCGTTATCGTCCGGTCTGTGATGGCTTCCAACCCGTGTCGGTCGAGTATCGACTCTACTTCTTCGCGCGGCCGATTCGCCAGTATCGATTTCCCGAGTGCCGTCGTCTGCAGTGGGACGCGCATCCCGGCGTGGGTGTCCAGACGGACGGCGTCTGCCCCTCGTGAGCGGTACAGGAAGATGCCGTGGCCGTGTTCTTCTATCATCAGATTCGCGTGCTCGCCGGTGATCTGTGCGAGTTCGTTTATCTCTGGGCGAGCGATTTTGAACACCTTCTGTCTCCGTCGTGCGTGTGCTCCTAACTGTAGGAATCGAGTGCTGACGTAGTACGTGTCGCCTTCTTTGACGAGATACTCCATCTGCTCCAACGTTCGCAGGTGGTCGTGAATCGTGCTCGTCGGCTTGTCTATCTCTCGTGCGACCTCTGAGACGCCCGCCCCGTCGAGTTCTCGGATGAGGTCCACTAATTCGAGCGATATTTTCACCGCGTTGACCGGCACGTCTGTTGTCATAGCGTGGTATGTATGTTCAATCGTGAAATATCTTTCCGCCATGGCCGGAAAGGAGTGGTGAGCGACTACTCTCACGCTTCGGTCCCCGATGACTCTCCTTGTCCGTGTAGAACATGCGAGAAGAGAGTGTGGTTGGTTACGCCGCCCTCGACACCTTCAGCTAAACTGTGGAATCACTTCGTCCGCGAACAGTTCCATGCCGTCCGTCTCCGGGAAGTCCACGAACCATCCCTGGAACTTCGTCACGCCGGCGTCGATACGGCGTTCGATGGCCTCGGCGCACTCCTCCGGCGTTCCCATGATGAAGTACTCACGGGCGTCTGCTTCCGTCTCGATGTTCGATTGGTCCTGATACTCCTCTTCGAACTGGATGGGCGTCATCAAATCGAGGAGGTGGTCGAACTTCTCCTCGTCGCGGGTGCAGATGATGTGTCCGTCCCACGAGTACTCGATTTCGTCGGGGTCGCGCCCCACGGTTTCGCAGTGGTCCTCGATGACGCCGATTTTGTGTTCGAGCGTCTCTACGTCGCCGTTGAACACGTCCGTGTTCCAGACGTCGGCGTGCTTGGCGACGAGTTTGAGCGTGACCTCTTCGCCCTGTCCACCGACGAGAATCGGTGGGTGGGGGTCCTGTACCGGTTGGGGCATACAGTATGCGTCCTCGATTTGGTAGTGGTCGCCGTCGAAACTCGCGCCGTCGTCGCCGGCGGCCCACATTCGCTTCATCAGTCGAATCGACTCGTCGAGGCGCATGAGTCGCTCGAAGCCGCCACGGTACTCCCACCCGTAGGCGTCGTACTCGGGTTCGTGCCATCCAGCCCCGAGACCAAGCTCCAGCCGTCCGTCAGAAACCACGTCCAACGTCGCCGCCATTTTGGCGACGAGCGCGGGGTTTCGGTAGTCGTTGCAGAGGACGAGCGACCCGATGTTGATGTCCTCCGTGAAGCCTGCGATAGACGAGAGGAGCGTCCAGCACTCGTACTCCGCGTGGTCCTTTCCTAACAGGAGGTGGTCGGGTGCCCAGACCGCGTCGAATCCGAGTTCTTCTGCCTTCTGCACGCCTGCCTTGGTCGTCTGCCAGTCGAGCGACTCGTACTGCGGCGTATCGCGGTGAACGGGTTCGGTTCCCGAGTCTGGCGCGCCGGCGAAGACGGGGACGTTGTACTCGAAGCTGATGTCCGTCATCGTTACTCGATAGCGAAGTGTTCGAGCGCGTCGCGGTTCAGTTCCGTACTGACACCCGGTTCTTCGGGTAGTGGAATCGACCCGTTCTCGGGCGAGGGTGGGTTCTCGAAGATGGCGTCGGCGTAGGTCGATTCACGCTCTTCTTGCTCTTCTTCGAACCACTCGGGCGTCGGGAAGTACTCTGCCATCGGCATGTTCGTGTGGCCTGCGATAGCGTGAAGCGTCGGGTTCGTCCCTGCGTGCGGAATCACGGGCACGTCGTGCACTTCGGCCATGTCCGCGACCTTCGTGAGTTCGGTGATACCGCCGACGCGGCCCACGTCGGGTTGGAGGATGTCCACGGCACCCGCTTCGAGGAGGTTCTCGTGGCCCCATCGGGTGAACTCGTGCTCGCCGCCGGAGATTGGCATCGGTGCGGCCTCCCGGATTTCGGCGTAGCCGGAGATGTCGTCGGCGATGACCGGCTCCTCGACCCACGCCATGTCGTACTTTCCGAGGCGCTGGGTCATCTCCTTGGCATACTTGACCGACCAGCCCATGTAGGCGTCGCCCGCGATTTCGATGTCGTCGCCGACGGCGTCTCGAACCGTAGCGACGATTTCCTCGTTCTTCTTCATCCCTGCGCGTCCGTCGCCGGGGCCGTGGAGGAACCGAAGCTTCACCGCTTCGAACCCTTCTTCGACGTACTGGATAGCCTCGCGTTCGAGTTTCTCCATATCGACGGGGTGGAGATTCGACGCGTACGCGGGAATCTCGTCTTTGGTTGGGCCGCCGAGCAGTTCGTACACCGGCTTTCCGGCGTCCTTTCCTGCGATGTCCCACAGCGCCTGATCGACCGCGCTGATAGCCATGACGGCGACGCCCTTCCGACCGAATGGGAGCGTCGCACGGTACATCTGCTCCCAGAGGAGTTCGCGCTGCATGGGGTCTTCGCCGACCACTATCTTCGAGAGCGTCTCCTCGACGACGGTTGCGATGGCACCCGTGCCCCAGTTGCCGACGCCGACGCCGGTGATGCCGGCGTCTGTCTCTACTTCGACGACGACGTCGCCAACCGGTCCCATCCACTTGCGTCGCGCCTGTGGATTCTCGCCATCGACGTTGCGGTATTCGTCGTACTTCGACATGATGGTGACGAGTGGGAACTCGATGAACTCTCCCCACGACTCGTTACTGATTTTCGTCGCTGAGATGTCTGTAATCTCCATGATTTGTTTGGTACGATTTCACATGCAGTGGGCACCGGTAAAATAGTTTCTGTCGTCGCCCGTTTTTCGACCCGTCGGGCGAATGCCGAACGCCTCGCGCGATGCCCGAACCTTCGCAATGTGTTGGTCGAAGTCACGCTATACGTCACTCGAATTTCCGCTCTGTACCAGCCGAATTTCTACGCTGTGCGACCCTACTCGTCGAATTGGAAGACCGGTTTGCAGGTCTCGGAGTTGAGGAACGCTTCGAACGCTGCTGCCGGTTCATCGACGCTGTAGCCAGTATCGAGAATCTTGTCCACGGCGATTTCACCGCGCTCCATCAGGCGAAGCGCCTGTTCGAAGTTCGACCACGTCGAACCGTAGGACGTGTTGATGTCCACTTCGCCGCGGACGGCCGACGTGAGACTCAGGTCGCTCGCCGAGTTCGGGATACCGACGACGACGACTTGCCCGCCCTTCCGAACGACATCGACGCCCGAGACCACTCCGCTGTGGTGGCCCGTCGCGTCGAAGACGACGTCGAAGCCGATTCCGTCGGTCTGCGAATCGACTCGTCCGTCGAGTCCATCCTCAGCCTGAACGTTGACGGTGTCGATACCGAGGTCGTCGAGCAGCGGAAGGCGATACTCGGCGTCTTGGTCCAGTCCGGAGACGACGACGTTCGCACCGAGCGAGTCGGCGACGGCGGCGACGAGCACACCGATTGGTCCCGGGCCTTCGACGAGGACGTTGTCTCCCGGCGTCGTGACCGACTGGTCGAGGACGGCACGCGTTGCGATACTCGTCGGTTCGGTAATCGCCGCGTGGTCCAGTGGCACCCCGTCTGGGACCGCGTGGACGTGCCTCGGTTCGACGGTGACGTACTCGGCGTACGCACCGTCCTTGTGCATCCCCGTAATCGAGAAGTTCTGACAGACGTTCGGCTGGCCGTTGCGACACTGGAAACAGTGTCCGCAGTCGTGAATCGGTTCTTCGACGACTTTGTCGCCCACCTCGAACGTCTCGACGTCGTCGCCGACTTCGGCGACGGTCCCGGAGTACTCGTGGCCCATGACACGAGGGATTGGAATCCACTCGTACCCGCCGTCGTATTTGAACGCGTGGGCGTCGCTTCCACAGAGTCCCGCCGTGTGGACTTTGATGAGTAGTTCGTCTGCGTCGGGGGTCGGAACCTCCCGCTCTTGTGTCTCTACCGAACTCGGTCCGGTCTGAATAATTGCTTTCATAATCGCACGTAGACGTACTGGGTTCGTCTCAGGTTGACTATGCGAACACTCTGATTAATAATTTTGGGTCAAGACACCGTGAGAGCGGTCGATGCTGTGGCTATGGGGACTTCCGAGTGTGGCGGTCGCACGTTAATTTCACTCCGTGGGTCCCCGGACTATCACCTTGTCATCTGTCTGCGAGTCGTTCAGACTTCGACGTTATCCGACGTCCGTTCGCTGTCGTGTCTTTTGATGTGCCGGCCTTTGAGCAACGTCTCGGTTTCGGCGTCGAACAGATAGACGTGCTCTGGTGAGATGGACAGAGACAGCGAGTCGCCTGCAGAGAGACCGTGGAACTCTTCGATTTCGGCAGTCACCCTCCCCATCGGCGTGTCGCTGTGGACGATTGCTTTCGTGCCGACCGGTTCGACGATTCGAACGTCGGCGTCGAACGTCAACCCATCTGCCTGCCGCTTGTTCGTCTGATAGAAGTCCTGCGGACGGAAGCCGACGAAGACTTCACCTGACAGTTCGCCCTCGACGAGTGCTTCTGGAATCTCGAACGAGGCATCTTGGAGTTCCACCCGGTAGCCGGTCCCCGATGATTCGACAGTGCCCTCGAAGATGTTCATGTCCGGACTTCCGACGAACTGTGCGACGAAGAGGTTCGACGGTTCGTTGAACACCTGTTCTGGCCGACCGAGTTGTTGGAGCGACCCCTCGTTGAGAACCGCGATTTTGTCGGCGATGGTCATCGCCTCTTCCTGGTTGTGCGTGACGTACGCGGACGTTATCCCGACTTCAGATTGTAGTTCGTCGATTTCAGTCCGCATCGTCTTCCGAAGTTTCGCATCGAGGTTTGCGAGGGGTTCGTCGAACAAGAACAGCCGCGGTTCTCGAATAATCGCTCGTCCGAGCGCGACCCGCTGTTTCTGCCCGCCCGAGAGTTGTGCGGGCTTGTTGTTCAGCAGTTGCTCGATTTCGAGCATCGTCGCCACCTCTTCGACTCGCTGGTCGATGTCGTCTTTCGACATCCCGTTGTCTTCGCGTTTGAGACCGAACCCGAGGTTCTCTCGGACGGTCATGTGCGGATACAGCGCGAAGTCTTGGAACACCATCGCCACGTCTCGGTTGCGGGCTTTGATGTCGTTGACGACGGTTTCGTCGAACAGAATCTCTCCCTCGCTCGGCGTTTCTAACCCACCTATCATCCGGAGTGTCGTGGTCTTCCCACATCCGCTCGGCCCGAGCAGAACGAGAAACTCGCCGTCGGCGACGTCGATGTGCAGATCATCGACTGCCACGACACCGTCTTTGTCGGGATCTCCGAAAACTTTCGTGACACCGTCTATCGTGAGGTGTGTCATTGTAAAACGTTACCGTAGGACATCTCTTAAAGGTAGCGTCCTACGGCGAGAAGTGAGTGGGGGGCGTTAGCCTTTGATTGCGCCGCCGGTGAGCCCTTGGACGAAGTAGCGCTGGATGTAGGCCAGTCCGAGGAGGACGGGAAGCGAGATGATAATCGACGCTGCTGCGACGACGTTCCACTGGGTGTTGAACCCCTGCACGAAGGTGAGCAATCCTGGCGGAACCGTGTACCGCGAGTTGTCGAGCAGTGTCAGCGCGAACACCAACTCGTTCCATGCGAGGAGGAACGCGAAGATGAACGAAGCGATGAGCGAGTTTCGCGCCATCGGGACGATGACGTACCAGAAGGTCTCGAACGAGCTACACTGGTCGATTCGAGACGCCTCGATGATGGAATCCGGGAAGTCGTCGAAGAACCCTTTCATGAGCCACACGACGAACGGTGCGGTCATCGCGCCGTAGATGAATATCAACACGAGGTGCGTGTTGAACAGGCCGAGCGCCGAAACGAGCTCCCACTCGGGCACCATGATGGCCGTCCCGGGGAACATCAGCGACGCGAGGAGGATGCTCATGAGCGCGTTCTTCCCCGCGAACTCCCGTCGTGAGAGTACGTAGGACGCCATGGTCCCGAGCACGAGCGCGATGAGGCCGGCCCCGATGGCGACTTTCAGACTGTTCAACACGAGCGACAGGATGTCGATGTCGATGGCCGACGACGCCTGCCAGCCGAACAAACTGTTGAACAGTGCCGCGTATCCGCCCGACTGGATGGACGACTCGATGACGAGTCGGAACCCTTCGAGTGAGAAGTCGTTCGGGAAGATAGTCGGCGGAATCTGCTGAATCTCTGCGGTCGTCTTGAACGCCGTTACGATCATCCAGTACAGCGGGAACAGGATGAACGCGAAGACGACGAGCGTCAGGAGACCGACCGCGGTCTTCCGAACGTACGAACCGGCCGTCGTATCGAACAGCCACGATTCGTTCTTTCTGAACTCTGCTTTCGGGTCGGTATCTTGTGTTGCCATCAGATTTCACCTTGCACTTGTTCGTACACCTGGATGTAGTAGTACGAGAACACCAGCAGGACGACGAAGAGTAACATCGACAGTGCCGACGCCAATCCGACGTCGAAATCGACGAACGCCGTCCGGTAAATCATCACCGGGAGCGTACTGCTGGAGACGCCGGGACCGCCCTTGGTCATCACCCAGATCATCGAGAAGTTCCGGATGTTGTAGATGAGCATCAACAGGAACCCGATAGCGAGGTTGTATCGCATCATCGGAATGGTGATGTAACGGAACTGTTCCCACGGCGTCGCGCCATCCATGCGCGCCGCCTCGTAGAGGTGTTCGTCGATTCCCTGCAACGACGTGAGCGTCAACAGGGCGAACAACGGTGCGAGTCGCCAAATCATTCCGATAATCGGCGGCCACAACGAGAGTTCGGTCGATCCGAGCATGACGATGTACTCGTCGATGACGCCCATCTGCACGAGTAGTTCGTTGATGATGCCCTGGGACCCACCGAACATGAACTGCCAGATGGACGCGCCGACGACCCGGGGAAGGACCCACGGGATGAGGACGATTGCACTCGCAACGCTCGTATACGGCAGTTTCTCGTGGAGTAGCCACCCCATCAAGAACCCGAGGACGATCGCTGCGAAGCTTCCAACGACGACCCAAACGAGTGTGTTCCAGAGGACCTGGTGAATCGTGGCACTCGTCCAAATCTCGGCGTAGTTCGCAAGTCCGATGAACTCTGCCTCGCTCGGTGCGAGCAGGTCTTTGTTGAAGAAGCTGGAATAGATTGCCTGCGCGATGGGGTACAGGATGAACACCCCAACCAGCGTCATCACTGGGAGGATGGGGAGGTAGACTTTGACCCCCTCCGGAATCTGTTCCGTGATGTTCTCGTACGACGTTTTCGCTTGTTTCGAATAGCTCATGATACTCCGTCGTTCCTATCTCGCTCTCGCGTTCGATACTCGGTGCATCGTCACGCCAGTTCCTCGTCGATGACTTCTTGCACCGAACTGTTCGCGTCACTACACGCTTCCTCTGCGGTCTTGTTACCCAGCACGACTGGTTGGATGACCTCCGTGTTGATGATACTTTGGACCGATGCGATTCCCGAGAACGACGGGAATCGAGAGGTCCGGGTGAACAGGTCGTCGTTCTCGTACAGGGTCACGAGGTCGCCGAACTGACTTCGGAACAGGTCGCTCGGGTCTTCGAACGCGCTTTTCAACGTCGGGACGCGGCCGCGGATACCAACGTCTGAATCCTCGTTGTACGTCCAGGCCGCGAGTTGTTCTTCGGTGTTCCACCACTCGGTGAAGTCGAACGCGGCCTGCAGTTCGCTCTCCGAACCGGTCCCGTTGCCGAGCATGAATCCCTGTGCGTTCTGCAAGAGCAGGTCTCGGGGTTCGAAATTACCAGACGGGCTGTCCGGCAGCGGCGCGCGAGTGACGGTGTGTCCTTCGCCGTCGAGCCACGGTTGTGGTGCGCCGGTCGTCTGGTACACCGCGTTCGCGTGCGAGTACGTGATGAAGATACCAGACTCGCCCTCCCGCAGGAGTCGCCCCGCGCCGATGTGGTCGTTCTCGGCCATCGAATCGGGGAACAGTCCCGCTTCTGCGATATCTTGGTAGAGCTTGACGGCATCGACGAAGCCGGGCTGGTCAACAGTGGCCTCCAACGTCTCGGGGTCGTAGTACCGACCACCGTTCGCGTAGACGAAGCCGATGAAGTAACCAGCGGTCAGCCCGAAGTCGGTCCCCGGTGCAGTGATGGCGGCCGAAACCTCGTCTAACTCCTGCATCTCCTCGCCGAGTTGGATAAGCTCTTCCCAGTTCCGCGGTGGACTGTCGAAGCTCGTCTGTTCGAGGTAGTCGGTTCGAATGTCCACGAACGGGCCGAGGTCGGCGTAGCCGCCGGGAAGTCCCCACTGGCGCTCGCCCTCGGTATCGCCCAGTCCCTCGTAAATCTGGGTGTCCACGTTCGCCTGGATGAAGCGACTGTTTATCTCTTCGAGTTGGTCGGCGAACTGCTCTTGGTCGAGCGGTTGAATCGCGTTCGCTCCGACGTAATCTGGAATCTGTTGGGTTTGCCCCGCCATCACGTCAGGGAGGTTGTTGTTCGCCGCCGCCGACGCAATGATTTGGTACTTCTGGCCCCACTCTTGGTGTTGGTAGGAGACATCGTGGTCCTCGTAACTACTGTAGTGGTTGCTGATGTACTCTCGCTCTGCTGGAATGCCACCGAACAGCCAGAAGTCGAGCGATTGTGAGCCACCGGAACCGGAGCCACCGCCACCACCATCTGTCCCGCTACCGTTTCCACCGCCTCCCATACAGCCAGCCAGCGCCGCAGTGACACCTGCGCCAAGTCCAGTCACATAGCGACGCCTACTGAGCCGGTTCGATTGACTATCTGTCATGGTGTGACATTACAAACCAATATGATTGTATGTAATAAATATATCGGTAGGTTGCAGGGGAGTCTGGAGTGGACTCAGAGTGTCTCGTGCGAGTAGCCCCACGCGCGTGCGTAGTCGTTCCCGCTATCCCAAACTAAATACTGGAGTAGTTCGTCAGACTCGGTAACATGCCTACAGCAGCGCTATCGCAGTTCGAGGCGTCCCTCTCTGAGGGAGGCGTTTCGTCCTCCCGAGTCGATGCCTCGTCTTTCCAACGACACATCGAGGAACTCGTCGATGCCCCCGCAGTGGGAGTCGCGTTAGACGACGAGTTCGACGACCCGGCGCTCTCGCTCTCCGAGACGAGCGTCACTATCGACCCCACGCCCGCGGCACTCACGAACGCCACTATCGGCATCACCGCGTCGAGTCTCGGCGTCGCAGATTACGGTTCTCTCGTTCTGACTCCCACTGACTCCGGCAGCGAACTCGTGAGCCTGTTCGTCGAACGCCACATCGCGGTGATTCGTGAATCCGACATCCACGAATCGATGGAGTCGGCCATCGATTCGATTGCGACGGCGTTCACTCGTTCGCCACAGAGCGCAATCATCGCCACCGGCCCGAGTGCGACCGCCGACATGGGCGCGCTCGTGAAGGGCGCACACGGCCCGCGTGACGTGCACGTCGTCGTCGTGACGGAGGGGGAAGAGTAGATGTCGAAAGCCGACAAGATTCGCACCCTGATGCGAACCGAAGGCACGGCGGTCGGTGAGAACACGCGTGGATTCAACCAAGGACGGTACGACTCTGTCGCCGACCTCGAAGCCTACGAGGAGTTGAAAGACGAGGCGCGCGCAATCAAGGAAGACGCCATCGAGCGCCTTCCGGAACTCATCGACCAGTTGCGCGAGTCGGTCGAGGCGAACGGCGGGACCGTCTACGTCGCCGACGACGCCGACGACGCCAACGAGTACATTCGAACCGTCGTCGCCGAGCGCGATGCCGACCGGGTCGTCAAATCGAAGTCGATGACCACCGAGGAACTCGAAGTGAACCACGTCCTCGAAGGTGATGGCGTCGATGTCGTCGAGACGGACCTCGGGGAGTGGGTGCTCCAACTCGCCGAAGAGGCCCCTTCACACATCGTCGCGCCGGCGATTCACAAGTCCCGGGAAGCGATAGCCGAGTTGTTCAACGAGCGGTTCGACCCCGACGAGCCACTGGAGACGGCCGAAGAACTCACGCAGTTCGCCAGCGAGAAACTCGGCGAACAGATTCTCGACGCGCAGGTCGGCATGACCGGTGCGAACTTCATCACCGCAGACACGGGGTCGATTGCGCTGGTGACGAGCGAGGGGAACGCGCGGAAGACCGTCGCTGCGACGGACACGCAGATTTCTGTCGCCGGCGTGGAGAAAATCATCCCGTCCGTGTCCGACCTCGACCCGTTCGTCGAACTCATCGGTCGCTCCGGGACCGGACAGGACATCACCTCGTACGTCTCGCTTCTCACCCCGCCAGTCGAGACGCCAGTGGTCGATTTCGAAGACGAGACGACTCCCATCTCCGAGTTCGATACCGACCGCGATTTCCACCTCGTTCTCGTCGATAACGGTCGCTTGGCGATGCGAGACGACGACCAGTTACGCGAGACACTGTACTGTATTCGCTGCTCGGCGTGTTCGAACTCGTGTGCGAATTTCCAGCACGTCGGCGGCCACGCCTTCGGCGGTGAAACGTACTCCGGTGGTATCGCAACCGGGTGGGAAGCGGGCATCGAGGGGCTCGACGTCGCGGGCGAGTTCAACGATTTCTGTACCGGCTGTACCCGGTGTGTGAACGCCTGTCCGGTCAAAATCGACATCCCGTGGATAAATACGGTCGTCCGAGACCGAGTCAACCGGACCGGAAAACACCCCGCCGACTGGTTCGTCGATGGTCTCACGCCGGACGCAGAAGACGAGGGTCCCCCACTCCAGAAGCGGTTCTTCGGTAACTTCGAGACGGTCGCAAAACTCGGGAGTGCGACCGCTCCGCTCTCGAACTGGGTCGCCGGGACGACGCTCTCTCGTGAGGTGATGGAGCGTGTTCTCGGTATCGACAAGCGTCGGGCGCTCCCCTCGTTCAAATGGGAGAAGCTGGTCGATTGGTTCGAACGCAGGGATTCGACCGTCTCGGACCCGATTCGGAGGGCGGTCCTCTACCCCGACCTGTACACCAATCACGTGCAGGTCGAACGCGGGAAAGCCGCCGTCCGCACGCTCGAAGCCCTCGGCGTCGATGTCGTGGTTCCGAGCGTTCCGTCCAGCGGTCGGGCGCCCTTCTCACAAGGGATGGTTGCGACCGCGACGGACCACGCCGAACGAGTCACCGAGACGCTCGCGCCGTACATCGAAGACGGCCGCGATATCGTCGTCGTCGAACCGAGCGACCACGCCATGTTCACCAGAGAGTACGAGCGCCTCGTCGATACGGACGCGTTCGCCTCCTTGTCGGACAACAGCTACGAGATACTCGAATACGTGTACGGTCTCTTCGAAAACGGGGCTTCCCCAGACCAACTCTCGCTTTCACCGGCCGACACCGACGTCGCCTATCACAGTCACTGCCAACAGCGAACTCTCGGACTAGAGTCCTACACCGTCGCCGTGCTCGAAGCGTGCGGCTACGACGTGGTGACTTCTGACGTCGAGTGCTGCGGGATGGCCGGGAGCTTCGGGTACAAGACGGATTACTACGAACTGAGCATGGATGTCGGCGACCGACTCCGCGGGCAACTCGAAACCGACGACACCCGGAACAGAACGGTCGTCGCAAGCGGGACCTCCTGTCTCGAACAGATCGATTCGTTGCTCGACCGGCAACCCACGCACCCGGTCGAACTTCTGATGAACGGCGACTAGCGGGTCGATTTCGAGCGTCGGTTAGTACAGCCCGAGGTGCCGTCGAAACGCCTTTTCTGTTAACCACGAACGGTCCTTTTCGGAGACCGAGTCCACCTGCTTGAGCCAGTGTATCGCCTCCGCGTAGCTCGCAACGTCGCTCACGTTCGGGTAGTCTGACCCCCAGATGACGCGCTCTCGGCCGAACGTATCGAGGAACCAGCGAACGTGGTCGTGCATGTCTTCGTAGGGGAACGACGTATCGGACATGTGGACGATTTCAGAGACTTTCACCGCGACGTTCTCGTACGCGGCGAGGTCTTCGAACTGTGCGAACGTCCCCTCACTGGTCGGCGTCTTGGGGCTTGCGTGAGCGAAGTGGTCGAATAGATACGTGAGTTCGGGATACGCGTCCACGAGTTCGAGTGCCTGGTCGAGTTGCGAGTGGTCACACAGAATCTGTACGGCGGCGTCGTGTTCGAGCGCCGCCTCCCAGAACTCGGTCTGTTCGATGCTCTCACGAAGCCACGCAACACTCGGGTCGAACGTCTCCCACATCTGGTCGTACGGACAGGCCGCTCCGAGCCGAAATCCGAGGACGCCATCCGTCTCCATGCAGGCTTCGAGGCGTTCGAGAGCGTCGTCGGCGAATGGGTCGAGCATCACGATACCGTGGAGTCTGTCGTACTCGGATGCGACGTGCCGCGTGTACCAGTTATCGGTCCACTCGGTGATTGGATAGCCGACGACGACGGCCTCATCGACGCCGTTTTTGTCCATGTCTCGCAGCAGTCGTTCGGCCGTGTAGACGGTGTGAACGTCGAACGATTCGACGAGGTCTAAAATTGGCCCGTTGACCCACGGATGGTCTCGATTCGCTGCCCCCCACGCGTGGGTATGCGTATCTATCATTACCAGCGAAGTTGTGCGCTCGGATACTAAATCTTGCTTGCCGAAGCTCTAAGGTTGGTCCCACCGAAAGACGGTCGTATGGCGCGAATTGCGTTCCATTTGCAAATCAAGGACGGACAGCGCGAGGCGTATCGAACGAAACACGAGAACGTCCCCGAAGCGCTCGAATCGGCGTATCTCGACTCCGATGCCGGGCTGGAGACTTACAGCGTGTTCGAGAAAGACGGTCACGTGTTCGGCTTTATGGAGGTCGAAGACCCCGACGTAATCCGCGAGGTGATGGAGACGAGCGACGCACAGTCAGCGTGGGCAGAAGAGATGGGTCCAATCGTCATCGACGAAGACGACACGTGGATGGACGAAGTGTATCGGATGGTCTAATCGGAAGGCACACCAATCCCACTTCCGGCCATGCCGGAAAAATTTGGAATATGCGACAACGAACTGGCCTGCGAGAGATATCGACGAACCTCAGATTCTCTCCCTCATTCGAATGAGAGCATCGAAATACGTCGTTCTCTCTTCTCTCCTGTGGGATACGGCATTGACGGATGGTCATCCGGCGATGGCGGAAATATTCGAGCGCCCATCTCTCACCCCCCGTACCACTTCGAAGGTGTTCAGACGAGATTTCTGCGAAACCGACGAGACGACCTATTGTCGAACACTGAAAAAGCATTACTTCCGTACGATTGTAATGAAATCACCTATCAGAGACGTTTCCAGCTGACTCGGAGTGGCCTGCGTACCACACGCCCCACCGTTCTCGTGCGACTGCGGTTCGGTTCGTTTCTCGTGACCACCACTCGGTAATCGAGCGCACTCCTGCAATTTGCGTGATAGAGGGCGTCGTTCGAACGAATCAATATGCGTCCGGTAATACCGGATAACTTTGCCACGCATCTCTCTCATCGAACCTTACCACGACGAGATGGGGATTTCGCGGAGGGGTTCGTCGAGTGGGATATCGACGGTCGCCTCCGTGTAGTGCGAGAGGTAGAACCCGACGATGATTTCTAAGGACCGCGCTGCCTCGACGCCCGGCGAGCAGTTCTCGACGGTTCCAGCGAGCAATCTCTCGATGTGTTCGGCCGCGTTCGCAAACGACTCCTGATAATCGGACTCCCACGTCCACGCACCATCGATTCCCGGGAGCGGCCGCTCGACGTGGTCGCCGTCTTCGAGTGCCCAGTACCGCCACTCGCCGTCGTCGTTGTTCATGTAGAGTTTGCCTTCCGTCCCGATGAAACTCAACGTCATCGACGAGATTTCGCGCGGAATCGTGCAGTCTACGGTGACGAACGTCCCGTCGTCCATCACGACGTGCCCGCCGCCGCCGGCGTCAACGACCGACTCGGTCGCACCCAACGCGTCGATGGCTTCGTTTTCGCCGGTGATGTACCCGCTCACCTGCGATGCTCTCGCGTCGAGGAGGTAAACGAGGGTGTCCAACACGTGCGTCGAGTTTCGCATCAACTCCATTCGGTACTGTGTGCTCACCGAAGACACGTCACCGAGCAGTCCCTCCTCGTGAATCAGCGAGCGGAGTTGGCGCAGTTTGTCCGTGAACCGAAACGAGTGGTTGACGACGAGTTCGGTGTCGGTCTCTTCGCACGCATCGACCATGCGCTCGGCGTCGCTCACTGCCGACGCGATGGGCTTTTCGCACCAGATAACACTCGGTTCGGCGGCAGCGTACGCGGCATCGACGACGTGTTCGTGGTGGAGAAACGAGGGCGTACAGACCGAGACGACGTCGAGGTCCTCGTGTTCGAGCATCGCTTCGTGGCCGACGTACCGTCGGTCCGCTGGGATGTCCCACGCCTCGCCGAACGTCGCCAGTTTCGACTCCTCTACGTCGGCGACTGCGACGAGTTCGATATCGTCCGTCGCCGCGTAGCCACCGGCGTGACTCGCGTCGATTCTCTCCGTGCCGATGGCTTCTTCGTCGTGCATTCCGAGGATTCCCATCCCCGCGATTCCACCCGTGCCGATGATGCCCGCGTTGTAAGTCATGGTCGTCGTTGTCGTTCGTATTCGTCAGTCACTTCGCCGCTGTTCGAATTCGTGCGTGACCGGTCTCGTTCACTCCAGGGCGGCCGCCGCCATGAGATACCAGCCTTGTCCGTAGGGGGTCACCGTCAGCGGCGCTTCGGGTCCGCCCGGCGGCCCGGCGACGCGGTTGACTGCGCCGTCGTCGCCGACGATTCGAGAGACCGCAGCGACCGCGTCTTCGGCCGGTTGGCGATAGGTTGCTTCGTCGAGCAAGCCAAGTTCGACGCCGCGAGCGAACGCGTAGGCGAACATCAGCGTCCCCGAGGACTCCAGCGGCGTGTGCGGGTCGTCCACGAGGTTGTGCCAGAAGCCGTTCTCCTCCTGCAGTGGGAGGAGTGCGCTACAGTGGTCTTGGAACATCTCGAGCAGTTCGTCGCGTTTCGGGTGCGTCTCTGGGAGAAGTTCGAGTACGTCCGCGGCGGCGGCCGCGACCCAGCCATTGCCACGTGCCCAGAACGCGCCCTGTGGGTAGTAGTTCGGCTGTTCGACCCAGATGTGTCGGAAGAGACCTGTCAAGTCGTCTCTGAGGTGTTTCGCGTGAACGAGAACTTGACCGACTGCTTCGTCGTACGCGTCCTCGTTTCCGGACGCCGCCGCGTAGCGGGCAAAGAACGGGCACATCATGTAGACGGAGTCTATCCAGAGTGATTTGATGCCCGCGAGGGCGGGGTCGTGGTGGGGAATCCCGCCGTCTTCGGTTCGTTCGAACGAGAGGAGTGAGTCGTACGCGCGAGATGCTGCGTCGAGATATCGGTCTTCGTCGGTGCGCTCGTAGAAGTCGAGTACGCCGTGGCCGATGGCAGTGCTGTTGTTCGTGTTCATACACTTCTTGACGGTCAGCTCCCAACTGGCCTCGTACTCTCTTCCGTGGCTGAACACTTCGATGGGGTAGCTCGGGCCGTAGCCCAACTGACCGGCGTCGTCCTGCGTTGCAACCGCAGTATCGACGAGGTGCTTCGCGTGGGCGACGGAGTCGTCGCCTCCTTCCGCGAGCAGTCCGTTGATGGCGACGCCCGTTATCCACGACTGGCCGTCGATGTCCAACGAACGAAGATATCCCGCGACGCGAGACTGAACTGGTGCTCGTTCATCTGAATTCATGCGTATACTACTCACACGGATACGGCCGGGGATGAAAAAGGTATCCCATGGCCTCACGACGACGTGAGAGCCGACTCCGTTCGAGATTCCGACCGATTACCTGCCGCAATCGTTCCCCAGTGGGGAACAGATATATGGGGGGATTCCTAATGGCAACGTATGACTCCCCACCCAAACGAACGCTCGGGCCGGACCATCCGTTCGGTGCAGATAGCGTTCAATATCCTCGACCTCATCCAAGACGAATCGGGTATCGGCGTCACGAGGATTGCGAACGAACTCGGTCACTCGAAGAGTACGGTTCACAGCCACCTCCGGACGCTCGAAGAACGACGAGTCATCGTCCGGACGGGCGACGGCTACCGACTCAGTCTTCGGTTCCTCGACACCGCGAACCACGTCCGAGAGCAGGTGGGGAACTACGACGTCGTTCGCAAAGAAGTCGATTCCTTGGCCGAACAGACGGGCGAAATCGTCCAATTCGGCATCGAGGAGCACGGGCAGGTCTCCTATCTCCACAAGGCGAGGGGTGCGAACGCGGTCGAGACTCGCTCGCGTGTGGGTACCCAACAGCCGATGTACTCCACGTCTCTGGGGAAGACGATTCTCGCGTTCATGCCAACGGAGCGCGTCGAGGAGATTGCCGCGGCGATGGACTACACGCCGCGTACGGAGAACACGATTACGAGCGCCGAAGAGCTATTCGAAGACCTCGATGTGATCCGCGAGCGTGGCTACGGCATCGACGACGAAGAGAACATCAACGGACTGCGGTGCGTCTCCGCCCCCGTCAAGAACGACGAGACGATTCTCGGCGCAGTGAGCATCACGGGACCGTCGAGTCGATTCACCGAAGACCGTCTGCACGGCGAACTCGTGGACTACGTCCAGAGTGCTGCGAACGTCATCGAACTCAACACGAAGTTCTCCTGAACCGACTCGGGGAGTCGTGTTCAGTAGTTCTCGTAGATGGTCTTCACGGACGAGAAGAAGTCGAGACCGGCGTCACCCTGCTCGCGGTAGGTGTTCGTCGAGGAGTCCTTGTATCCGCCGAACGGAACGTGGAGTTCGAGCCCGGTCGTCTTCTCGTTAATCTTCGCAACACCCGCCTCTACGTCGTTGACGAACCGCTTGCCTTCGGTCAAGTCCTGCGTGATGATACTCGCCGAGAGTCCATAGTCAACGTCGTTGGCGAGCGAGAGCGCATCGTCGAACGACTCGGCTTCGACGACGGCGAGGACGGGACCGAAAATCTCCTCCTGTGCGATTCGCGCGTCGTTCTCGACGCCGGAGAACACGGTCGGCTCGACGAAGTAGCCGTCGTCGTAATCGTCGTTCGAAAGTCGGCTCCCGCCACATTCGAGGGTTCCTTCGGACCTGCCGATATCGATGTATTCGAGCGTCGAGGAGAGTTCGCTCTCCGAGACGTGCGGTCCCATGTCTGGGTCGTCCAGTCCGTCACCGACGACGAGTGAGTTAGCGTATTCGGTGATGGCTGCGACGAACTCGTCGTAGACCGCTTCGTGGACGATTGCCCGCGAGGTCGCCGTACACGACTGACCGGTCGTTCCGAACGCGCCGACGCCGATGGTTTTCGCTGCCTCCTCGATATCTGCACTCGGCATCACGACAGTCGGGTTCTTCCCACCCATCTCACACTGCACGCGCTTGAGGTCCTCGGCGGCGGTCTCGGCGACCATCGTCCCGACTTCCGTACTCCCGGTGAACGACACGCCGTCCACGCGGTCACTCGATACGAGTGGCCCACCGACGTCGCTTCCCGACCCGGTGACGACGTTTGCGACACCTGCTGGGAGACCTGCCGCTTCGAGACATTCGAACACGAGAGAGACGACGCTCGGGGCTTCGGACGCCGGTTTCAGGACGACTGTATTCCCCGCGGCGAGTGCGGGGGCGAGCTTCCAGACGGGAATCGCAATCGGATAGTTCCACGGGGTGATGAGCGCGACCGTTCCGAGCGGTTCGCGTTTCGTGTAGAGGTCCTTATCGGGTCCACTGGCGGACTTGGTGACGCCACCCAGGTCTCTCGCTTTCGCGCCGTAGTAGTGGAAGATGTCGATTGCGCGTTGGACTTCACCCGCCGCCTCCGAGCGCGTCTTTCCCTCCTCACGGACGAGTAACTCGGTGGCCTCGTCCTTTCTGTCGGCCAGTAGGCTTCCCGCTTTCGTGAGAATCGCCCCACGCGACGGGCCGGGAGTCGATTCCCACTCCCCCTGAGCGGCCACGGCGGCGTCTACCGCCGCTTCGACATCTTCACGCGAAGATGCTGGGTGAGAGCTGACGGTTTCGCCGGCCGATGCGGGGCTCGTCACGTCGAACGTCTCACCGGAGCGAGATTCTGTCCATTCACCGTCGATAAAGTTACCGTAGGTTCTCGGCATTCGAGTCAACGGTTCACACGCATCACTAAATAAGCTTCTCCTCGGACTCCGTCAGAGGAGGAAGTGGAGCGCGACGAACAGCGTGGCGACCGAAACCGCAGTCGTCGCAAACACGTTCAAGGAAGCGAGGTCGGGGTCGCCACCGAGTTCGTTCGCGTAGATGAACGACGAGACCGCAGTCGGCGTAGCGAGCATCGTCACGCCAGCCTGAATCGTCGTCCAACTCGACGAGATGGTCGTGAACACCGCGAACGCGACCAACGGCATGAGTATCACCTTACTGGCGACGACGGTACTCACGGTTTTGATGTCGAACGACTCGATTTCGGCGGAGAGCGACGCCCCGATAGAGACGAGTGCGACCGGGAGCGCCAGCGACGAGAGCAACCCGAGACCCGATTCGAGCACACCGGGCACGCCCAGTCCGAGACCGGAGAACATCAGGCCAGTCACCAGGGCGGGAATGACCGGCGTCTTGACCACGCCAAAAGCTTCCTCTCTGAGCGATACGTCTGCACCGTTCACCAACACGAGAATAAATATCGTGAGCGGCACTTGGGTGAGCGCGCCGACGCCGAGGATGACGCTCGCTTTCGCCGTCGTGAGCGCTCCGAACGTCGAGGCGACGAGCGGAAGTCCGAGGAATCCGAGGTTCGAGTGATACGATTGGACGATTGCGACGCTCCTGACCGACGGCGGCGAAACCGCTCGGTGGACGAGCCAACTGATGCCGAGGACCGAGAAGACGACGACCCAAAACCCGACGACGAGCGTCGGTTCGATGACTTCTCGAATCGGTTGGTCGTAGGTCGAGGTGAAGACCAGCGCCGGAAGTGCGAACGCGAACGCGAAGTACGTCAGTTTATCGCGCCGACTGCGACTGAGGACGCCCAGACGCTTCGCCAGCGCCCCAACGAGGAGCATCCCGAGCATATATCCCAAGTTTGTCGCAACGGTCATACTGAACAGTCGCGTCGGGGGGTGCTTCGGTGTTACGCTCGCGGTCGATTTCGTCGGCGCGTCGCCGTGTCGGTACGTCGCCCGGGTCGCCCGTGTCGAATCACTCGATTCGAATCAGTCGGTACGAAGCAGCGGTTCGAGTTCGCGGGCGAGGTGTTCGCCCATCCGTATCATCGCGTCGTCGCCCGGGTGGACGAGGTCCGTCGTCAATCCGCTCGCGGTGGGCAGGAGGTCAGGTCCTTCGACGAGGTGGACGTTGTCGTAGCCACACTCGGCGACGACCTCACGAAGAACTTCTCTGAACGTCTCGGAGAGCGCCGCTTCCTCGTGGTTCCGTTTGTACTCGCGCACGTGCGGGAAGAGCGTGATACAGGCGATTGGCGTGTCGGGATTCGCGTCGGCGACCGTCTCGACCATCGACGCCGCCCGTTCGCGGAACTCCGCTGGAGAGAACCGATTTACCATATTCACAGACAGCGAGAGTGTGGCGACGTCCCAATCACCGCGGTTGGCGATGTGAGTCGCCATCGCTGGGTCGCAGAATGCGGTCCCGCAGGAGCCTAGATTAATCGGGTCCGCGCCGAGTCGTCGTGCTGCCTGATTGACGTAGGTCAACATCTCCGCGCTCGGCGCTTCCCCTTCGGTGATAGACGTTCCGTACGCGAGATATCGAAGTCGTGGCACCTCGCCGTCGGTCGGTGGTCTCCGTTTGCCCTCGACACCGTGGTAGTAGATGTGGCCGCCGCGATGGTCTCCGGGGAACACCAATCGGCACACTTCGGGAGCATAGCGCATCGACCCAGTCGATTCTGGGTCGAGGTTCGTGAGGCGGTCGGGGAACGTCAGTTCGACCGTCTTCGGGTCCGGCCCGAGCGTGAACTCCGCACCGGTCGCCTGAAAATCCCCCCAGAACACCCGAACGAGACTGTCTCGTTCCTTCGAAGAAAGGGTGATTCGAACCGTCTCCTCCGGGACGAACCGAATCTCTGTCCCCGCTGGATGGCACATGCGCGTCTGCGCACCGGTGTTCAGGTCACTTCGGACCCCCTCCGGAACGCGGAGCAATCGAAGTCCTTCACGCGGCCGTACCCGTTGGAGTGCTCTCACGTTGTGAAATTTAATCTCGTCGTGCAGCATACTGTATGAGAGTATCTCACACTTGGGATACTTATTCTTACCTGCGAGTGGCGTGCCGACGAGTTCGCTCCGAAACGCACCGGGTTCGCCAGACGGGAAAATTACAATTGTACTGCTGTAATAGGTGGGGAAATTGACCCCTAAATATGCGTGAATTCGTCTGTTTGAGGAACGTGTCAGACCTATCAGTACACTCGAGGAGAACGCTACGGTCGTGAATACGCCGGATAGATGCCCCAAATGCGCCGGTTCGCAAGAGGGGAACAGTGCTTGCATTCGAAGGGAACAATTAGGTACAATCTGGTGGTCGGCCGTTCCCCCCTCCCGAACGAGTTGTTAGGAGGATGACTTTGACGACCCCGTCGGTAGAACGGGAAGTAGAACGAGAGTGATAGCGTGACCAGTAACGGATGCCGACGCAAGAGTGCGAGAAACGGTCTGTCGGAACCCCTGACGAGAGTGGGTGACAGAAAAGGCGACCAGTGCGCTTGGGACGGTAACGCTCCGGTGGGACGAATACGCGACGACGTCTGTTCAGTCGATAACGCGGGCGATTCCGTCGGATAATTCGTCGTACAGTTCCTCGGCACGCCGTTCTTCGTTCGGAGAGAGTGCGCGAATCGGTTCACGGACCGACCCGCCGTGCAGTCCGGCGAGTTCGAGCCCTTTCTTCACCGCGGAGACGCTTATCGCGCCGGGGATATCGTTGTCCTCGCCGGTCTCGCCACGGAAGTTCTGGTAGGGGAGCGTCAAATCACGAATTTTGCGGGCCAATTCCCAGTTCTCGTTGGAGAGCGCATCGAAGAGTGCCAGTCCAACCTCGGGCCTGAAGTTACTCACACCCGCCGAGAAGCCCTCGATTCCCTCGTTCCAAAAGCCGACCGCGTACGGTTCGGCGAGTCCATCGACCCAGACGACGTCGTCGTCGCCAGCGGTGATTGCGGACCCGAGTTTGACCGGGTCTTCGAGCGCGTACTTGACACCGATGATGCCGTCGATGTGCGTGAGGTCCCGGAGGAAACCGACCGAGGGGTCGAACCCTTTGATGTACGGAACGAGCGGGGTCTCGGTTGCGTCGTCCAACTTCTCGAAATATCGGAGGAGTCCGCGTTCGTGAACGTACGTGTGGTCGGGAGGCATCACCATCATCGCGTCCACACCGATTCGGTCGTACGCCTCGATGAGTTCTGTCGCAGAGCGCGTCGATCCACCGACACCGGCGAGTACACACGCGCTATCCGGGACCGCTTCGACGCTCGTCTCCGTGACGGCAACGCGTTCTTGCTGCGAGAGCGAGTGATATTCACTGATGTTCGCGCTTGCGAGAAACGTCGAGATACCAGAACCGGCGAGCGACTTCGCGTTCGCTTCGAGTTTGTCGTGTTCGATTTCGAGGTCGTCGTCGAACGGCGTCAGCAGTCCAACGGCAACGCCCCGAAGACGATTACGTATACGGTCGTCTGCGAGTGGCATGATTCAGTCAGACTGTGTCCACCTTGATAAACCCATCGTCGGGACTGATATTCATCGACTCAGCTACTGGCGACTGGACTGACCACCGGTAGAACTTATTTTCTTGGGCCTTCGTGGTAGAATATGGAAATCACGACAGCCGAAGTCATCCCACTCTCTCACAGGCTCCCCGACGGTCACGGACTGGGCGACGCCCGGGGGTTCGGCCACGACCGTTCGACGTCACTGCTCCGAATCGAGACAGACGCGGGCCACGTTGGATGGGGTGAAGCGTTCATTCCGGGCGACATCTCGAAGGCCACTTTCGAGTCATTGTTCGCCGACTCGGTCATCGGCATGGACCCGTTCGAAGTGGAGTCACTCGCCGAGCGGTCCTACACAGACCCGTATCACTTCGGCGGAAGCGTGTTCGTCCAAAGCGTCGTCAGCGCACTCGATATCGCCTGTTGGGACGTCATCGGCAAGGAAGTCGGGCGACCGATTCACCAGCTACTCGGCGGGCGGACCCGAGAGACGCTCGTTCCGTACGCCTCGACGATGTACTTCACAGAGACGGACAGACCGATTGCAGACCCAATCGAACGCGCCGTCGATGCCGGGTTCGATGCCGTGAAGATAAAAATCGGAACCGGCGTCGAAGCAGACCGCCGTCGCGTTCGAACCGCCCGCGAGGTGCTCGGTGACGAGGGACGGTTGATGGTCGATATGAACGGGAACTACCGCCCGGACCAGGCCGCGAAGTCGATACGAAACATCGCCGACTACGATATAGCGTGGGTCGAAGAGCCGGTCCCACCGGAGAACATCGCTGGCTACCGTGAACTACGGGCCCGAACCGACGTTCCGCTCGCGGCGGGCGAGGCGTTTTACGGCCGCTTCGAGTTCAAGCGCCTCATCGACCACCGGCTCGTCGATGTCGTTCAACCGAACCTCGCACGGTGTGGCGGGCTCTCGGAAGCCCGAACCATCGCAAAACTCGCATCGACAGAGAACGTCGGCGTCTGTCCCCACGTCTGGAACAGCGGGGTCGGACTCGCGGCGGCAATTCAGTTCGCGGCGAGTCTTCCCGACTACCCGCACACGCGGAACGTCCCCGAACCCACGATGGTCGAGTTCGACCGAAGCGAGAATCCACTTCGAGACGAGATTCTCGATACCCCGTTCGACCCGACTGGTGGGTCTCTCGCAGTTCCCCAACGGCCCGGTCTGGGAATCGACATCGACGAAGCCGCACTCGACCGCTACAGAACAGACTGAGGGCGACCGAGTTCTCTGCGGTTCCTCGGGGTGGAATGCTGCGTTCACCCATCGATTTATTACCATCAGGTCAGACTGAACTCGTATGGACGTTCTGATGACCGGCGTCTATGGTCGGTGCGGTACCGCCGTCATAGACCACCTTCACGACGACCCGGCGTACGATTTCACGTACTTCAACCGCTCTGACAGACCCGACGACCACCCGTACGGTGGGTACGACACCGTCGTCGGCGACGTGTCGGACTACGACCTACTCCGCGAGGCCGCCGAAGGCCAAGATGCCATCGTCCACATGGCGGCGTACCCCTACACGGACGGGACGTGGGAGGACATCTTCGAACCGAACATCATCGGGATGTACAACGCGCTGGAAGCCGCCCGCGAGGCCGAAGTGGAGTCGTTCGTCTTCCTCTCGACGAACCACGTGATGGGTGGATACGAAGACGAGTTCGCCCCGGAGATTTACCAACCCGGCCACGGACTGGTCGTCGGCCACCGCGACCCTGCCCGCCCCGATTCGTTCTACGGGATGTCGAAGGCCTACGGCGAGGACATGGGCCGCTACTACGTCGAGAACTACGAATACCCGAAGCGGTTCTACGCACTCCGCGTCTGCAGCGTTCGAATGCCCGAGTACGACCATCCGTACGGCGACGCTGAACGTGCCGTGGACGAAGGCGAAATCGAGCGCGGAAGCCCTGAATACGAAGAGACGGTCGCACGCATGAAGGCGATGTGGCAGTCCCGCCGAGACTTCGCGCACCAAATCGACTGCTGTCTCCAAGACGAGAGCGTCGATTTCGGCATCTTCAGCGGTGTGAGCAACAACCGACGTCGGTGGTACGACCTCGAACACGCCCGCTCCCAAATCGGGTACCACCCGAAAGACGACGGCGACGAGTGGGATAGCCCACCCGAGTAACGCCGACGGAGCACACTGTCCCCTTTTCGTTCGAACCGCTGCCCACTTCCCGAGCGTGCACGCTCTCGGTGAGTCAGATAAGTGAGAAAGTGTGGCCGACGATGCGACCCGTGTCGTTTCGGCTTACTCGGTTTGGAGCGTGACGTAGCCGTCGAAGTTGAGAATCACGTACTGTGCCAAATCGCCGAAGAGCGCCTTTCCGGTCGGCGAGCGGTTCTGCCCGAGGATGTACACGTGGTCCGCTTCGTTCGCTTCTGCGACTTCGATAACGGTGTTCGCGCGTTCTTTATCGGCCGCGACTCGTGGGACGATTTCGTAACTGACCGAGGAATCGACGGCAGACCGAGCGAGGTCCTCGATGTCGGAGACCGCAGCATTCAGTGCAGTGTCGTCGGTGTAGGACGTGTGTTCGACGTCCGCAATCGTATCTATCACTTCCTGCGCCTCTTCGAATTCGTCTTCGGTGAGCGTGACGAGGAGGACCAACTCGGCGTCGGCCCCGACCGCGTGTTCGCTCGCTTCTCGAAGCAAGTCTGCATGTGATTCGGTGTTCTCGATGAGGACTACTCCTTTGTCCATGTTACTGGCTATTCACCCGCCGTTATCTAAGTCTACCGCAGCAATCGACGAACACTGCCACGAACCGGGCAGTACAATCAAATACGCCGCGAGTGTGTGGTTAGATATGGCTGAATCGAGGCTCGCAGACGTTCTCCGCGATTTCGAGACGAAGATGAAGTTCGTTCTCGTCATCTCGTTCGCATCTATCGTGCTGTTGGTCGCCACGCTCCCCGCAATCGAACCCGGAACGACGACACACGCGCTCGTGTATCTACAGCTAACGACGTTCGCCGTATTGGCCGTCGTCATGATCGTCCTGTTAGTGTGGACTTCGCGGCAGTCGTGATAATTTTCTCAGTACGTTCTCCACATATTACAACTCCCGTAGTAATTTTCACAACAGTGGTGAGTATGGACCAATCCAATACATATTTAAATAAGTAGTATCATGATAGATGATACCGCATGGCTGGAAAGAGTCCAACCAACCTGAGTAGACGAGACCTTATCAAATACGGCGCCGTTGCGGGGACCGCCGGACTGGCAGGGTGTTTCGATAGCTCGGGGCAGACGACTGACGAAGAAAGCACAGACAGCAACACAGATAGTTCATCCAACGGTGGCGGTGGTAGTGGGCTTGCAGACGACACGCTCGATTTCCCTGCTGGACGCCCGGCGACGGACGTGCAGTTCAACCGCTACAGTCTCGGCAACTACGCGCACACGTTGCAAGACCAACTGTTCGAGGAAGTGGCACGCGGGTACGCGGACGGGTCCGTTCGACCCGACCTGCTCGAAGACATGACCGTCGATGGGCGAACACTCACACTGACGTTCCCTGAAGGGTTCAAGTGGTGGAACGGTGACGACCTGACGGCAGAAGACTACTACATCGGTCTCGAAATCGACCGTCTCCAAGCGCCCGAGGAGTCCCCGATCGAGAGTAACGTCCTCGTCGATGACTACACCATCGAACGGACGTTCAAAACCGCCGTCTCGCCGAACCTGATGAAGGCGAACGTGGCCGAAACGTTCGTCAACACCCCGCGCTCGGTGTACGGCGAGTACCTCACGCGATACGAAGAAGCGTCCAGTGACAGCGAACGTGAGGCAGTCACGAGCGACCTCCTCGACATGAGCATCACGACCCAACAGCTCATCGACGAGGGTCTCGGCAACGCGCTCTACCGCGTGACCGGATTCAACTCCTCGGAGACGATTTGCGAACTCTTCGAAGACCACCCGTACGCCGAGCGTACGGACATCCCGAAGGTTCGAATCCTCCCCGAGACGACTTCCGACGTGGAGTCGCTCGCTGTGAACGACAAACTCGACATGAACCCCGACGTCATCATGTCCGATTCACAGAAATCGACCTACCCGGACAACATCGAGAACGTCTACCGTCTCAACTGGTTCCGGACGCAGAAGTTCACGTTCAACTTCAAGAACGAACACATCGCGCGTCTTCCGATTCGGCGTGCAATCGTCAACGCCGTGGACTTCGAATCGATGGTCGCCGCGATGCGGCAGGCCGGCACGGTTGGCGCACCCGCTGAGAATCAAACGGCTCTCCGCTCGACGATTCACGAAGAGTACCTCGGTTCGGACTTCGTCGATCAGCTCATCGACTACCCGGTCGGGAAAGACCTCGACGCTGCGACGGCGTACATGGAACAAGCCGGCTACTCCAAAGAGAACGGCACGTGGGTGGACCCGAACGGCGAGTCGTTCACCTTCACCGTGCTGACGCAGAACAACAACACGCAGGTGCAGGCGACGAAGGTCTTCAACGACCAACTCAACGCGTTCGGCATCCAGACGAAGATCAGTACGGTCAGTTCGACCGACTACTACCAGCGTCTCCAGACGTACGAAGCAGATATCTTCTGGATCTGGCACGTTGCGAAGGCGCTGTGGCACCCGACGGCGTACTTCTCGAACAACTTCTACGGCATCGAAGTTGGCGACCCCTCCAGCGGCGGCGAAACTGGCCCGACCGGCAAGCCCTTCACGACGACCATCCCGAACGAGGTCGGCGCGACCGAGATTCAGGGCAGCGGAAAGGAAATTCAGCCTGCTGAGCTGATGACTACCCTTCCGAATTCGACCTCGGCCGAAGAGGTACAAGAGAAGACCCGCGACCTCGTGCAGTGGTTCAACTACGCGCTTCCCGACTTCGTCTTCGTCGAGGAGGACTCCGGGTACTGGGGCGACACGTCGGACTTCTCGATGCCGACGGGCGATGAGCACGAACTCAACACCAACCGACCGGGAGAGTTCGCCTTCAAGAACGGATGGATTAGCTCGAACTCGCAGTGAAGAATCACACTCCCTGGACTGACCACTACAATTAAGCTACCCCACGATAGATTTCAGATTATTAATAATGACGCCACAGTATTTGTTGAAGCGACTCGGACAAGCGTTATTGACGTTCTTCGTCACGATGACAGTCTCGTTTCTGCTGTACCAGGCCATGCCGGGTGGCCCGACAGAAGCGATGCGAAGCGTGATTCTCTCCCAGAGCGGGGGCAGCGTCGATATCGACCGGCTGAACCGGATGATACAACTCTACACGAACGTCAACCCGGACCAGCCAATGCACGTACAGTACTTCAATTACGCGTCCGACGTGATACTCCGTCAGGACCTCGGAACGTCGTTCTTCAAGAACGAAGAGGTCACGACGCTCATCATGCAACGCATCCCGTGGTCGATGTTCATCAGCGTCTACGCCCTCGCACTCGGGTACTCGCTGAGCATCTTCCTCGGCGTGATGACCGCGTACCGTGAGAAATCGCGCTTCGACTCGACGGTGTCGTCGCTCATCATCGGTCTCAACTCGATTCCGTACTACATCGTGGGCGTCGTCCTCATCTACTTCCTCGCAATTCAGAACTCCTACTTCCCGACCGGCGGTCGAATCGGGTCTGGTATCGCCCCAGGATACAATCCGGAGTTCATGATTAGCCTCGTCAAACACGCCGCACTCCCGGCGATTTCGATGGGTGCGCTCGCAACCTCTGGTGCGCTCGCCATGCGCGGCAACGCGATTCGCGTCCTCGGAGAGGACTACATCCGCGTCGCACAACTTCGCGGTCTCCGCGAAACTCGAATCGCCACACAGTACCTGGGTCACAACTCCATCCTCCCGATGTACACGCAGTTCATGATCGGTATCGCCGGTGTCTTCAGTAGTGCCGTCATCGTCGAAGAGGTGTTCGCGTACCCCGGGATGGGACTGCTGATGTTCGAGGCGGTCAAGACACAGGACTACCCGCTGTTGATGGGGACGCTGCTGGTGTTCACGGCCATCTCGCTGACTGCGATTTTCATCGCAGACCTCACGTACACCTTCATCGACCCACGCATCTCGGTAGGTGAATAAGATGAGCGACGCACACTCTGACGATTTCGACCTGGAGGACCTCTACGACGAGGGAATCGAACCGGACACCGAATCGAGCAGCGAGCGCCTCAAACGGGCTATCGAGATGAACGTCCTCGCCCCGGCGCGTATCGCCATCGCCGACTGGCGTGCACTCGTCGGCGGCGCGATTCTCGCGTTCTTCCTCCTCATGGGGACCGTCGGCGTCTGGCTCGTCAAACGACCGACGAGCGGTGATGCACCCGTACTCGCAGCACCGTTCGAGTCGCTGGCGTACCCACTCGGGACCGACGTGTTCGGACAGCCGATTCACGCCCAGCTCATCCACGCTACGCCCGGCATGTTCAAGATGATCTTCGCGGGCGCAGTCGTGAGCGTCGGGTTCGCCGCAATCGTCGGCGTCGTCGCGGGCTTCGAACACGGGTCGCGTATCGACTCGTTCTTGATGACTATCACCGACGTGGTGATTACGATACCCGGTCTGCCGCTCATCATCGTCATCACCGCCATCTTCCAGCCTGAGAACCCCTACATCGTGGGGGTCTTCCTCGGTATCGACAACTGGCCGGGGCTGGCGAGAACGGTCCGTTCACAGGTACTCAGTATCCGCGAAGAGTCCTACGTGGAAGCATCTGAAATCATGGGCATTCCGATGACCTCGATTCTCCGACGCGACATCCTCTCGCAATTGATGCCGTACGTGATGATCAACGGCGCGCTCACCTCTCGGCGCATCATCTTCGAATCGGTGGGGCTGTACTTCCTCGGCATCTTGCCCTTTACCACCTTCAACTGGGGTGTGATGATGAACCTCGCCTACGAGGGGAACGCACTCACCCGCCCAGACATGCTCCCGTGGATGGTCGCGCCGATGGTCTGCATCTTCCTGCTATCGTTCGGGCTCGTCCTCCTGTCGCAGGGACTCGACAGCCTGTTCAACGTCCGCCTCCGTGCGCGCCACGTGAACTCCTCGAAGAAGCGCACCTCGAAGAGCAACACCGCAAATGCATCGCAGGGAGACTAACTCCGAGCGAACACCTATTACCAGACAATGACTACACACTCAACAATGCGAACGTCGAATCAGAACGACTCGGACGTGGTGTTCGAAGTCCGGGACCTCGAAGTCACATTCGGCACCAAGCGGGGCGAATCGAGAGTCGTCAGAAACGTCGATTTCGATATCCACCGCAACGAGACGCTTGGGATGGTCGGTGAGAGCGGTAGCGGAAAGTCGATGACCTCGTCCGCGCTGATGAACGCAGTCGTCAGCCCGGGCGAGACCAGCGGCGAGGTGACTTACTACCCGCCTGACGGTGGCGAACCGATATCCGTTCTCGACCTCGACGAAGACGAACTTCGAAGGTTCCGGTGGGGCGAAGTCGCCATGGTGTTCCAAGGTGCGATGAGTTCGTTCAACCCCGTCAAGAAGGTCCGCGGTCACTTCGTGGAGACCTTAGAAGACCACAACCGCGACGTCGAGGCGGGACTGGAACGCGCCCACAAAATTCTCGGTGACCTCTATCTCGACCCCGACCGCGTCCTCGATTCGTACCCGTACGAGCTTTCGGGTGGGATGAAACAGCGCGCGCTCATCGGTCTCGCGCTCATCCTCGAACCGGAAGTGCTCGTGATGGACGAACCGACCGCCGCGCTCGACCTCTTGATGCAGCGGTCTATCGTCGCGCTCCTCAAGGAACTCAAAACGGAGTACGACCTGACGATTATCTTTATCACCCACGACCTGCCGCTGTTGACGAAACTCGCCGACCGACTCATCGTGATGTACGCGTTCGATATCGTCGAGGTGGGTTCGACAGACGACATCCTCTACGACGCCGCACATCCGTACACCCGTTCACTCCTCAACGCCACGCCGGATTTGAAGGCCCCAATCGAGGAGATGCAGTCGATATCCGGAGCGAAACCGGACCCCGTGACCAACGTTCCGGGGTGTTCGTACCACCCGCGGTGCCCGATGGCGACCGAGGCGTGCAAAGCCCAAGAGCCGCCGATGGAAGACCGGAGTGCGAGCCACCGAACGGCGTGCATTCACCACGAAGACGTGAGCGACGAGATTCCGATTCCAGCGAAACCCATGGAGGGTGAGCTGCAATGAGTTCCGACGACAGTGTCCTCTCGGTGGACGATGTCTCCGTGAAGTTCACGAACAGCGGCGGGCTCCTCGACATGTTCGGCGAGAAAGAGACGGTTCGCGCCGTCGATGGCATCTCGCTCGACATCGGCGAGAACGACGTGTTGACGCTCATCGGTGAGAGCGGGTGCGGAAAATCGACGCTCGGAAAGACGCTCATCGGCGCGCAAAAGCCGACGAGCGGTTCGATTACGTACCGCGGACAGGACATCTGGGAGGCGAAAAACGGGAAGAACCCAGCCATCTCGTTCTCCGAGATTCGACGCTCGCTCCAGATTATCCACCAGGACCCCGGTAGCGCGCTCAACCCGAACCAGCGAATCCTCACGTCACTGATGCTCCCGCTGAAGAAGTGGAACCCCAACCTCGGGAACGAAGAGCGGAAAAAGCGGATTTACGCGCTCCTCGAACGCGTCGGCTTGACGCCCGCCGAAGACTTCGTCCAGCGCTTCCCACACCAACTGTCGGGCGGCGAAAAACAGCGTGTCGTGCTGGTTCGGTCGCTCTTGTTGAACCCCGACGTCATCCTCGCCGACGAAGCAATCAGCGCGCTCGACGTGAGCCTTCGTGTCGAGATGATGGACCTGATGCTCGAACTGCAGGACCTCTTCGATACCTCCTACATCTTCATCAGCCACGACCTCTCGAACGCGCGGTACATCGCCGAGAAGTCCGGCGGTCGAATCGCCGTGATGTACCTCGGACGAATCGTCGAGGTCGGCCCGATAGAACAGGTCATCGGAGACCCACAGCACCCCTACACGCAGGCGCTCAAGTGGGCGACACCGAACCTATACGGCGAGGAAGACGACGACCTTCCGATACGGAAAATCGACATCCCTGACCCGACGAACCGACCGAGTGGCTGTCACTTCCACCCGCGGTGCCCGAAGGCCCGCGAGGTGTGTCAGCGCGAAGACCCCGGTCAGTTCGATGCCGGTGACGGACACGGTGCACGGTGCTTCCGCGTGGACGACACGCACGAGTACTGGGATAGCCCGAGTATCGTGGACGACTAACTCCGCATCCCCTCCAGAACCGGTTCGAATCCCTCTACACTCGAACGATTCGCGGGACGGTCAGCAATCGAACAGTATCTATTTGTGTGTGGACTGCTACCGTTGAACTACCCATGTCTATCAGTACTTCGCGTACAGAAATGGCACGTAAGGCCGTGTCGTCGAACCGGAACTTCGTTCTCACACTCCTCGCAGGTGTGTTCATGATCGTCCTCGCCCGTTTCGTCTTGGACGGGACGCTCGCTGGAATGTTCGGCGTCTGGGGTATCTCTCTCGTCGCCGCAGGCGTCGGTGGATACCTCCTCCTCTACCTGTGGTCGGCGTACAACTGAACTCGGTCTCCAGTCGGTTCCCAAGAGCACGTCGTGGCCGTCGAATCGTCAAAAAATAGTGTCTGTCAGGTGTGACGCCTCGTCACTCGACGGTGTTCGCGTCGATGTACTCCCAGTCGAACTCGTAACCGAGACCCGGCGACTGCGGCAGTTCGACCGTACCGTTCTCGTCGATTTCGTCCGGTGGGTGTTCGAGACCCGGGAAGTACGTCTCGTAGTCGTGTTTTGGGTGCAATAGCCCGCGTTCGTAGTACCGACCGGGGAACGCCATCGTCCCCAAGAGTTGGAGGTTTGGTGCGTCTCGACCGTGAATCTCGCACTCGATGTTGAACGATTCGCACAGGCCGACCGCCTTCAGCGCGGGCGTGATTCCACCCACGTCGTAGACGCCAACGCGGATGATGTCGGCGATGTCGCGCTTTATCCACTCGGCACGAGTGTGCATGCGTCCTTCGGCCGTCTCGGGTCCGACGACGGCGATGTCGAGTTCGCTGGACAACCACTCGTAGGAGGACATCGAGTGTTCGTCCATCGGTTCTTCTATCCAGCGGAAGTCCAGTTCTTCGAGCGCTCGGCCGATTTTCTTCGCCTCACTACGACTGTAGAAGTGGTGTGCATCGAGCATGAGGTCGATGTCGTCGCCTACTCGTTCGCGCACGGCGCGACAGGCGGCGATATCTTGGTCGGGGTCGTCACCGAACGGCGGCATCCACGTGTGCAGTTTAATCGCCTGATAGCCTTCCTCGACCAGCTCCTCGGCGAAATCGGCGTACGCTTCGGGCGTTCCCAACCCCGTTGGGTCGTCGTCGCCGACCATCGTACTCCCGTAGGCCGGAACTGAATCGCGTGCGGCACCGATGAGCTGATACACCGGGAGGTCGGCGTGCTTGCCGGCGATATCCCATAGCGCACAATCGATTGGAGCGACCCGCTTGTCGGTGAGCGTTCCCTTGTTCAATCGCTCGGCGCGGCACAGTCGTTGCCAGAGCTTCTCTCGATACAACGGGTTCTCGCCGACCAAGTGGCGCTTTGCGAACTCGTTCGCCGCTTCGTGGCCGCCACGACAGTAGCCGTCCGGGCCGCCATCGACGACGACGTGGGTAATCGTCCGCGTCGTTTCCGTCGGTTCGCCGGGATGCCCGTGGCCCTTCTCGTCGGAGTCGATGTGGGACTCACAGGTGAACCGAATGGTACGGATGTCGCTAATCTCCATCAGTGGTAGTCGGTCACGAGGAACGATAATAAAATTACGGAGAGGGAGGCGTCTCGAAGTTAGTCGAGCACGTCCGCGGGGTGGTCCGGATACGGTTCTCTCACGAGGCGACCCATGTCGATCTCTTGGTAGGGTGCGCGGCAGAGCCTCTCGTTTTCGACGAATTCGGTCGCCCCGGCGTCGGTTAACTTCGTCGCCAACTTCGTCCGTAAATCCGCAACTCGCTCGGGATAGTCTTCGCTGCACTCGTCGAGTTCGTTCGGGTCGGTATCGAGGTCGAACAGTTGCTCGCGGCCGCCGTTGCGCATGAAGACGTACTTCCACGACCCTTCGCGGACCATCGCGGTGAAGTTCGGCGGGAGTCGCGGCGTGCGGTGATACCCGAAGAGACGCGCTCGTGGCTCGGCGTCGCCGCGAATCGTTCCGAGAACGTCGGTTCCGTCGCGCAGTTCCGGGTCGCCAGCGGCGGTCGTGGCGATACCGAACAGGTCGGTCAGAGCCACGAGGTCGTCGCGTCGCTCGTCTTTCGGCAGTTCGCTCGGCCAACTCACGAGGAACGGGACTCGACACGACTGTTCGAAGAACGACGATTTCTCCCACCCGCGGTGGTCGCCGAGCAGTTCGCCGTGGTCGGAGAAGAAACAGATCAGCGTGTTGTCTCCATCGGGGCGAGACTCTACCGCGTCGAGGAGGCGACCGATGTGCTGGTCTACCTCTGATATCATGCCGTAGTAGTGTGCTTTGATGACGCGGACGGTGGTGTCGTCGATACCTCCCTCACGTGTCGTCCAGAAGTGGTGATTCTGCGCTGGAATCTTCTCGTCCATGTGGTCGGTTTCGATAGCGCCTTCGACCGGGTTCTGGAGTCGCTCTGGGTCGTACATGCGGTCGAACGGCGGTGTAGCGCCGAACGGCGGGTGGGGCGGTTCGTAGGAGACGAGTCCGAAGAACGGTTCGTCGGTGTCGTCTTCGATGAGTTCGACCGCGCGATCGGTCATCCACGCCTCGTAGTTCGATTCGGGTGGGAGGTTGTTCTGTTGTGGGAGATGAACCATCGCTCCCTGCCGGGCGGTCGTCTTGACCTCGTGGCCGGTGTCGTCGAAGAACGCCTCGAAACTCAGTCGCGTGTCGTAGCCGAGGTCGATTTCCCGCGGGTGAGCGTGATACTTCCCGACGAGGAAGGTACGATAGCCTCGTTCTCGCATTGCCCGGGCGAGGAACGGCCCACACGTCTCTTCGAGGTGGCGGGCGTCTCGTTTCTCGTTTCCGAGGTACCCCGTCGAGATTGCCTCACATCCGGTTCGAATCGTGTGGCGTGCGGGGATGCAAATCGGGTCGGGGGAGTAGGCGTTCGTGAACGAGACGCCACGTTCGACCAGTCGGTCGATGTTCGGTGTGTAGATTCGACTGTTTCCGAGTGCCCGAATCGTGTCCGACCGTTGCTGGTCAGTCATCACGAAGAGGACGTTTGGGCGAGCAGCACTCACAGTCGATTACCGACCACCAGTAGTATAAAGATAGGTCACCGCGAGGGTACTCGTACATGCCGCCGACACCGAGTGACTTCGACGTGACAGCGTACGGTGACCCGACCGACGACTTACACACCGAGGCGTTCCAAGCAGCCATCGACGACTGTTCGGACTCTGGTGGTGGAACCGTGCGTATCCCAAGTGGAACGTACACCACCGGAACCATCCACCTCCGAAGCGACGTGACGCTCTATCTGGAGGCCGGCGCGGTCGTCACGCCCGCGAAGGACGAAGCCGAGTACTCGTCGAAGTACATCGGTCCCGACAACGAACGCATCTTCCTCTTGGCCGAAGACGTTTCGAACGTGACCATCGCCGGCGACGGCGAGTTCGACGGTCTCGGAACCGAGTTCATGCGGATGGACACCCCGATTCAAGGACACTCCAACGAGAGTAACTCGCATCCACTCATCTCGAACGGCCCGCACGAAGCCAGACAGGGAGATGCGTACCTCTCGAAACTCCACGGAACCGAGGGATGGCCCGTCGCCAAACCCGACTTCAGACCCGGTCCGATGTTCCGGTTCAACCACTGTACGAACGTCTCAATCCGGGACGTGACACTTCGAGATATGCCCGCGTGGACGCTGTCGTTCCACGGCACCGAAGAAGTCGATATCCGAGGCGTGGACATCCTCAACCACCTTCTCATCCCGAACTGCGACGGTATCTCGCTCGGCGACACGCGCAACGTCCACATCTCAGATTGCACCATCCAATCCTGCGACGACAGCATCACCTTCGGTGCGCGACCCGACGAACCGACGACCTGTGAGGGAATCGTCGTGACGAACTGCACGCTCAGGTCGAGCGCCTGTGCCATCAAGTTCGGCTCGGGGACGGACGATACGATTCGAGACTGTCTGTTTCAGAACATCGTCGTCCAGCAATCGAATCGTGGACTCGGAATCCAACACCGTGACTCGGGCGTCGTCGAGAACGTGCTGTTCACGGATATCGCCGTAAACTCCAACTTGCAACCGGGACCGTGGTGGGGGAAAGGCGAACCGATTTACGTCACCTCGGTGCCGCGAGACGAAGACACCGACCTCGGTGGGATACGAAACGTTCGCTTCTCCAACATCGTCGCGCGCAGCGAGAACGGTGCGCTCGTCTACGGGTCCGAAGAGTCGGACATCGAAACGCTCGAATTCGACAACGTCCGCATCGAACTCACCGGAAGCGAGTACGAAGACGAAGTCGGCGGGAACTTCGACCTCCAACCGACCTCGGTCGTCCTTCCGATATTCGAGAACGACATCGCTGGCGTCCACGTCGAGAACGTTCGGGACGTGACGATGCGAGACGTGACCGTCGAATGGGGCGACCGACTCCCCGCCTACTACCAGAGCGGGATGGCGTTCGACACCATCGACGGTCTGGTCGTCGATGGATTCGTCGGCCGCCAGGCCCACACAAAGGGCGACGCCGCCGCGCTCTCGTTGACTTCGACCACCGACGTATCGATTCGAAATTCGAAGGCGACAGCTGGAACCGGGACCTTCCTCTCACTCGAAGATACCACCGACGAGCGGCTGTTCGTGAACAACGACCTCCTCGACGCGGACGACGCTGGTGACATCGAATCGTTCGAGCGGTCGGGGAACGCGCTCCCGCGGTGATGATGTTTCGAACACGGTAGTCAAGCTACTCGAAGGGCAGTCGAACGGACCGGCCCGGGAGCGTCATCCGCTTGCTGGCGCTCCGCGACCTCGGTGTTGTCGAAAAAAGGCCGGGATAGACACGTCTCTCGCCTGCGTTGAGAACGGCAGTTCTCCCCGTGAGCGGAGGTTTTATGCCCCGAAACGACAATCATCGTTCGATGGTCGAAGAGCTAACGCTTTCAGAAACCAAGACGATTCTCGACGCAGCAGAAGAGAAGGCGCTCGAACTCGACGTGCCACTGAACCTCGCGGTGACGAACAGCGAGGGGAACCTCCTCGGCTTTCGACGAATGGACGGTGCAAAACTCGTCGCAAGCAGTATCGCACAGGACAAAGCCTACACTGCCGCCGCAGTCAAAAAGCCCACGCACGAACTCAAAGAAGCCGCCGAACCCGGCGGTGACGTGTACGGCCTGCAATCGACCGACGGTGGCCGTGTCGTCGTCTTCGGTGGCGGATTCCCCGCCGTCCACGACGGCGTCGTGGTCGGTGCCGTCGGCGCGAGCGGCGGCGCGGTAGAAGAGGACATGGCCGCCTCACGAGCAGGACTCGACGCGTTCGAATCGCTTCGGTAGGTTCGACATCGGTCACGTCACTCACGGTTCCCAGACGGGACGGACCCCGTCGCCATTTTTCAAAACCGAGTGTACCCCATCAGGTCTGTCTCTGCCGCGTAGAGGCTTCCAGTCAGGTCTGCGACGTAGAGCGTCGAGCCGTCCGGACCGCCAAAGGTACAGTTCGTCGGTCGGTTCTCTGGAAACGGATGACGGGCGAGCACTTCACCAGTCGGTGAGAAGACGTAGAGCGATGGGCCGGGACCGCTCTCTTCCCACCCAGCACAGGCGACGATTTCACCCGACGAGGTGAGCGTCATGCCATCGATTCCGCGGTGGTCGCCGAAGTCGTGAAGGATTTCACGGGGGCCGAGTGAGCCGTCTGCTCGAACCTCGTACGCACGCAAATCTGTCTCTTGGTCAGGTCCATAGGTGCACTCAGCCACGTAGAGGCGCTCTTCGTCCGGTGAGAGGAGGATGCCATTCGGGCGGTCCATCTCGTCTGTCAAGTGAACGAGATTCCAGCCATCGTCGGTCTGTTCGGCGCGGTAGACCGACGTGTGTCCGAGTAAGCCTCGGTCCTTGTCGTCGGGGTCGGTGAACCAGATGTCGCCATTGCGGTCGATTTCGAGGTCGTTCGGACCGTTGAGGGGCGTTCCTTCGAACTCATCGACGACGACAGTCGTCGGCCCGTATGGGTCGAGCGCGGCTATTCGATGACTCTCAGCTTCACACGCGAACAACTCTCCGTCGATCCCTTCGTGCAACCCGACGGCTCCCGCTGTCGATTCGATGTAGGTGCTCGTCGCTCCGGTCTCGTAGTCGTATTCGAGCACCTGATTCGCCTTGATTTCGGTGAATCGAATCACTCCATCGGTCCAGATTGGACCTTCGGTCGCCTCGTTGGGACCAGCGACTCGTTCAAATTCCCACGACATTAGCTACACGTAGTCCAGACTGTCTCTTAAACCTCCGCGGAACAGACAAACTCGCCGCTGGTCATTACCTGTCAGGGGAAACTCATCATTGGCTCGATCGAAACGAGACACTGTACATTCGTCCCGTCGATTCTGACCCAATCGAAGCTACGATTCGCTCGAGTTCGTCTTCGAGTGGCGATGCGAGTTCGTCTGCCACCTCTTCCAGTAACCGACTGGTTCGGTTAGCATGCGCCCTCACGTGTTGTTTCGTCCATGGGACCGGTTCGAGAAGCGTCTTCCGTCGGCCGACGCTCCACCCCGAGCCGACGAACTGCTGTCGAAGCACACGTTCGGGATAGAACGTGAGTGCCGGCGTGTCGTCAGCGAGTTGGCTCGCGGCGTTTTCGAGACTGAAAAGGTTCCAGATTGCGGCGCCTTCCGGCGGTGGTTCGTAATCGTCTACGATTAGCCGACAGCCCGGTGCCGCGACTCGTGTAAACTCCGAGACTACGTCCCCGAGAGACGTGGGTGGAAGCACGTTGAATAGCCCGTGTGCAGTGATTATCTCGACGCTGTCGTCTGACAGCGGAATCGCGCGCAGGTCTGCTTCGACGACGGCCGTCCGATTTGGATACGCACGGCCGATTCGGTCGTGAACCAATTCCGCGTGGACTGGATTGTTCGTCACAGCGTAGACTCGGTCCGCACCTTCCTGAAGGAGACCAGCGGTCGTATTTCCGACTCCAGCACCGGCTTCGAGACATCTCGCGTTCTCGACCGGTTGGTCGGACAGCGCTGCACGAACCGTCGTCGGGACGTCCATCAGTGGTGGAGTTGCTCGGGGACGGGACTCTCGTCGTGTCTGAGGCGTTCGATGAGCGACCGTTGGGCGGCCTCGTCCATGCCATCGTACCGTCGAGCGGCATCGAGTACCATCGCAACGAGCTTTGGGTCACCGGGTGAGACCACGCTCGTCAGTCCCTGAGTCGCCGAAAAGTCGAACCGTTCACGAATCTCTTGTGGTGTGTCTACGGGTTCGTACCAGTTCGCGTATGGTCTGTCCTCGGCTGGAAGTTCTTCGACGGATGGCCACCGTCCTTTGGCGAATGCTTTGATACCGAGTGTTCCGATATTCTCCGCTTCTGCTCGTTCGAGTACGCCGGCGTAGTCGTGCTCAGCGTCGTCTTTTCCGACGACTACTGGATTCATCGGGAACATCAGCGATTCGAGGTCGTCGATTCGGTCGATAGCGTCTTTGATCAAGTCAGGATTCCCGTGGCTGGTCAACCCAATGTGCCCGATTCGACCCTCCTCTTTCGCTTCTCTGAAGGCTTCGAGCGCGCCACCTTCTCCAGTGATTGTGTCGAGTTCTTCGGCGTATTCGAGTCCATGGACCTGGTAGAGGTCGATGTAATCGACACCGAGACGGTTGAACGAGCGTTCGAGCATTCGTTTCGCTCCTTCGTAGTCCCGTTCTTGGGTTTTACAGCCGAGGAAGATGTCGTCGCGGTGTTGCCGAAGCTTCGGGCCGAGTTTCAGTTCTGCGTCACCGTAGGTGGGTGCAACGTCGAAATGGTTGACGCCGTGTTTGAGGACCAGTTCGACGAGTTGGTTCGCGCCCTCCTGTTCTAACCAATTGAGTGCTATCGCCCCGAACGTCGCAATACTGCTGTCGTGTCCCGTCGCGCCGAGTGGTCTCGTCTTCATATCACAGACGACGGACCAGAGGAGCAAAAGTGTACGTCGAAATTCGACCGCGACTAGACAGTTCTCTCCGTTCGCATGAGCGACACTCTGGAACAACCTCGGATGGCGGAAGTGTTGCGTGCCGCCCCACCGCTCATTTCGAGTGTGAGTATAGTGCGAATTCACCAGCGCCCGACTCGGCTTCTTCGGAATCGACGGAGTGTGTAGCTCGAAATTCCACGGCTATTCGGTCGATTACAACCAAGTGGAGTCACGCGACCTCTACCGAAATGAATGTAGAGCGAAGAATACCGAAGTAATTGTCAAAATCAGATATATCTTCGTCTGATTATATTTAGTCCAGTACCCGATAGAAATCGCATCGCGCTTGGCGAAGTCCACTCCACTCGACTTTTGTTAATGTGTATAATTGTGCAGAATATGTTAGATGCGGTGGGGAAAATTCCAATTACTACCCAAAACCACAGGATTTTTAATTTGTCTCAAGGTACGTATAGGATTTTCACTGGGCCACTTCGAATATCAATAGTATTGTAATTAAAGTATATTCTTCAAAATCTAACATTATTTGTGGGCGTCTCTCACAAGTCGGTTTTGCGGAAAATGTCCCGCAAATCAGGGCGAGGTAATCGACACTTGGCTCTATTCTCACTTCGATTACGAAATATTGACCTGTTGGAAAATTGCTATTTCGGTGCTCTCACCCCCTGGTGTTTCATAGAACTTTGTTGTTCGTAGTACGGTTTCACCCAGTTGTAACCCTCGGGGATCGATTGCCGTCATCTGACACACAGTAAACCATCTCTAATTCACCTCCTACCGTTCGCCTCGTGAGGACCAAATCACCAGATATTGACCCCCCAACTTTCAGTCACGGCCGGCACTCTCCATCCACGTTTTTTATATCGTGTCTGCGTAGACAGTATCGATATGGCCGAACGCACTGCTTGCTGTAGTGATGAGACTACAAAACCGATCCGAGTCGGTGTCCGGACCCGGACGCTCTCGAACGCTCGACTACGGTACATCCGTCAACTGGGCGCAACCGACATCTTCGTTGACCATGCCGATACAGCGGAGGAACCCGACGAGTTCAATGACCGTGATGGAACAGAGACTGTCGCCGTTGGCCGGGACGCAATCCCATCAGTCGAGGAACTGGACGCGGCGAAAGAACGCGTCGAGTCTCACGGATTGACGCTCACCGGTATCCAGTCGCTCCCCTACTCGCTCTACGGCGATATCATGTTCGGCCGCGATGGAAGAGAGGAGGCACTCGACCAGATTAAGACACTGCTTCGTAACCTCGGCGAAGCCGAAATCCCGATCCTGGGTTACCAGTGGAACCCCCGTGGTGTCGTCCCGATGCGGACGCGGCCAGTGAAACTCCGTGGCGAGGCGGAGGGGACCGCCTTCGACCTTGAGGAAATCGATAATCCCGACGCCCTTGCTCCCGGTATCGACCGCGAGTACACTGAAGAAGAGTTCTGGGACAACTACGAGCGGTTCCTCCAGGAAGTACTCCCCGTCGCTGAGGAGGCCGGTGTCCAGATGGCACTTCACCCGGTAGACCCACCGGTCATCGAGTCGTTGGGTGGAATCCCCCGCCTCTTCCGCAATGTTGAGAACTTCGAACACGCGATGGAACTCGTCCCGAGCGACAACCACGGGCTGAAACTCTGTCTCGGTTGCTTCTCTCAGATGGGCGAAAACGCGAACGAGATCATTCGACGGTTCGCCGAAGACGACGATATCGTCTTCATTCACTTCCGCGATGTCGTCGGGACCGTCCCAAAATTCAACGAGACGTTCGTTGACGAAGGGAACTTCAGCACTGCCGAAGCCGTCGAAACGCTCGACGATGTTGGGTACGATGGTGTGGTCATCCCGGACCACGTGCCGAAGATGGAAGGTGACGACGACTGGCGTCACCGTGCGCGCGGGTTCACTATCGGATACCTCCGCGGTGTCGTCGATAGCGTCCAGCGTAGCTGAGGTTAGCTCACCATCATCTCCCAGACGTACGGCTAATGGTCCTCATTCCGGGTGCCAGTCCGCATCTACTCAGCCGACGAGTCGTTCGATGTCGTCGTCCAGTTGGTGGTAAATCTCTTCGAGTTCAGTTTCTTCTTCGGTCGTGAGTGGTCGAAGCGGTTCTCTGACGTCTCCACCGTGGAGACCAGAGAGTTCGAGTCCAAGCTTCACTGCCGGGATGCTAACCGCCCCGCCGAGCGTGTTGTGCTGCCCGGTTCGTCCCCGGAAATTCTGATACGGGAGACAGGCGTTCCGGAGCCGTCGCGCACGCTCCCAGTCGCCAGCGGTGAGGGCATCGAACAGTTCGAGACCGACTTCTGGCCGAAAGTTACTGACGCCCGCAGAGAACCCCTCGATTCCCTCGACCCAGTAGCTCACCGCGTACGGTTCGGCGAGCCCGTCTATCCAGACCACGTCGTCAGCCCCGGCATCGACCGCCGCACCGAGTTTCACCGGGTCCTTGATGGCGTACTTGACCCCGACGACGTTCTCCAGTCGTGTGAGGTCCGCGAGGAATTCGACAGATGGGTCGAAGCCACGGACGTACGGGACGAACGGCGTCTCCGTCTCGGCAGCGAGGGTGGCGAAGTAATCCAACAGCCCACGTTCGTGGACGTAGGTGTGGTCCGGTGGCATGATCATGTGCCCATCGACGTCGAGGCGGTCGTAGGCCCGTACGAGTTCCCGAGCGGCGCTGGTACTGCCGCCAACACCGGCTAACACACACGCGTTGGACGGCAATCCGTCGAGGCCCGCTTCGGTGACCTCGCTCCGCTCGACCTGCGATAGCGAGTGGTATTCACTGATGTTCGCAGCCGCGAGGAACGTTCGGATGCCACTCTCGTAGAGTGACTCCGCATTCTCTGTAATCTTCCAATAGTCGATACCCCCAGTTCGGTCGAACGGTGTGAGGAGCCCGGCGGCGACGCCCCGTAACCGCTCTTTGACCTTGCTTTCTGCTAGCGGCATTAGACTCATGACTCATGCGTTGCTTGATAAAACCTCCGCCGGCGTCAGCGGCAGCGTGTTCGTCCCCACATTCGGCCGAATGGTTACTCTCGAAGTCGTTCTACTTCTGTGCGTCGGCCACGGCGACACCGGCGAGGTTGACGATGTCTTTCACCTCGTCGCCGCGCTGGAGGACGTGGACCGGTTTGTCCATGCCGACGAGCATCGGGCCGATGGCCTCCGCGCCGCCGAGGCGCTGGAGCAGTTTGTAGCCGATGTTGCTCGCTTCGAGGTTCGGGAAGACGAGTACGTTGGCGGGACCGTCGAGGTCCGCGAACTCGTAGGTGCCGGTGAGCATCTCCTCGACGAGCGCCGTGTCGGCCTGCATCTCACCATCGACCGGGAAATCGACTTCAGGGTCGTCGTGGAGTGCTTTCACTGCATTCCGTGGTTTGCGGACGCCCTCGTTATCGACGCTGCCGAAGTCCGAGTACGAGAGCAGTGCCGCACGGGGTTCGACGTTGAAACGGCGAGCGAGTTCGGCGGTGTGTTTCGTCACTTCGGCGAGGACGTCCTCGTCGGGGTCGAGGTTGACCGTCGCGTCGGCGCAGAAGACGACGCGGTTCTTGAACGTCAGCATGTAGACGCCGGCCGCGTAGTCGGCGTCGTCGGCCGTACCGATGACCTGTAGTGGCGGGCGGAGCGCAGACGGATAGTGGTGGGTCAGCCCGGTCAGCATCGCGTCGGCGTCGCCGGTCTCGACCATCACGCTGGCGAAGTAGTTCGAGTCGTTCTGGACGAGTTCGGCCGCCTCTGACTTCGTGAGGCCCTTGCGCTGGCGGCGTTCGTAGAGTGCGTCAGCGTAGTGGTTCCACTCGCCGTCGTTGGGGTTGGCGATGACCGGGTCGAAGTTGAGGCCGAGCGCTTCGGCCTTACGCAGGATGCGCTTCGTCCGGCCGATGAGAATCGGTTCGGCGATGCCCTCTTCGACGAGTCGGTTCGCCGCTCGGATCATCTTCTCGTCCTCGCCTTCGGCGAACGCGACACGCTTGGGGTCGGACTTCGCCTTGTTGAGGACGACACGCATCATCTCGCGGGACTTGCCGAGTCGCGCTTCGAGTTCCTCGCGGTACGCGTCGAGGTCGATTTCCCGCCGCGCTGCGCCGCTCTCCATCGCCGCCTTCGCAACGGCAGGTGTCACCTCGTAGAGCACCCGCTGGTCGAGCGGTTTGGGGATGAGGTAGTCTGGTCCGAACTGCAGTGGGTCGTCGCCGTAGGCCTTGACCACCGAGTCCGGAACGTCCTGCCGGGCGAGGTCGGCGAGCGCCTCGGCGGCGGCGCGTTTCATCTCCTCGTTAATCTCGTCCGCGCGGACGTCGAGCGCGCCGCGGAAGATGAACGGAAAGCCGAGGACGTTGTTGACCTGATTCGGGTAGTCCGAGCGCCCGGTCGCCATGATGACCGTGTCCTCGCGGGCTTCCTTGGCGTCCTCGTAGGTGATTTCGGGGTCGGGGTTCGCCATTGCGAAGATGATGGGGTCGTTGGCCATCGACCGGACCATCTCCTGACTGACGATGCCGCCGACCGAGAGACCGACGAAGACATCCGCGCCCGCGATGGCGTCCTCGAGTTCGCCGTCGTCTACCCCGCGAGCGAACGGTTCGGTGAACTCGTTAAGCTCGCCGGCTTGGACGCGCGACTCGGAGAGAATCCCGTCGATGTCGCACATCGTGATGTTCTCGCGGGGGATGCCGAGCGAGACGTAGAAGCGGGCTGTCGCCGTCGCCGCCGCGCCCGCCCCCCCGAACGTGACGCGGAGGTCCTCCAATTCTTTGTTGGCGATGTCAGCGGCGTTCAGGAGGGCCGCCCCGGAGATAATGGCCGTCCCGTGCTGGTCGTCGTGAAAGACGGGAATCGACATCTCGTCGCGGAGACGAGACTCGATTTCGAAACACTCCGGGGCTTTGATGTCTTCGAGGTTTATCCCCCCGAACGTCGGCTCCATCGCGGCGACGGCTTGCGTGAACGCCGCCGGGTCCGCGAGGTCGAGTTCGACGTCGAACACGTCGATATCGGCGAAGCGCTTGAACAGCACGCCCTTTCCCTCCATCACTGGCTTCGACGCCTGCGCGCCGATATCGCCGAGACCGAGCACGGCCGAGCCGTTCGAGACGACGCCGACGAGATTCCCCTTGGCAGTGTACTCGTAGGCCAGCGTCTCGTCGTCGGCGATGTCGAGACATGGTGCGGCCACACCGGGCGAGTAAGCCAGCGAGAGGTCTCGCTGGGTGTTCGTCGGTTTGGTCGTCGAAATCTCGACCTTTCCGGCGGGTTCTTCGCGGTGGTACTCCCGTGCGTCGTCTTCTAGCGTCATGCTCTATCTTACTGTCGAGGCTGGAACCCTCTTGATTGGGTGGGTTGGCGTCAACTGTCTCGCATCGATGGTTCGTCCACTTTCGAGAGTCCACCACGTTTGGGGAGACGAGTGAATCACGGGCCGTTTCGGCGCTAATCCTCAGTTCTCCTTCGGTCTCTACTCCTCGCCGTCTGTGGACTCGGGTGTGAGGTCTCCCGATTCTACCATCGCTTCGAGTGGGTTGTCGTCGATGTCCAGCGGGAGGTCAACACGACCGCGCGAGCGCACCGACTCGTAGCCTGCAAACAGTATCTCCGCGGTGTTGAGGCCCCGCTTGCCGCTCAACACGGGTTCACGCCCTTCGTCGAGCGCGTCGAGAACTTCCGCGACGGCGCGGTCCTGGAAGTGCGAGCCGAATCGACCCACCTCCTCACCGCTGTGATGCATCGTCTCGTTCCCCACGTCGATGACTTCACGCTCGCCGCCGCGCTCCAGTTCGAGCATCGGTCCGTCGTCAACGTCGATACGGATTGTGCCCTCGGTCCCACGGAGGAGGAGCGCTGCGTCGTGGATACCTGACCCGGCTCCGGTTGACAATACGCCGTAGACGCCGTTGTCGTAGCACCACTGCGCCCACATCTGGTTCTCCTGGTGGGCCCCGAATCGGATGTCCTTCTCGCTGTAGTCGAGTTGGGCGATGACCCACTCGGCGGCGTGCTCCTCGTTGAACATCCCCGCGAGATCGACGGTGTGTGCGCCGGTGTCGTAGAAGTCACCCCACGATATCTCCACGCGCTGGAGGTCGCCGATTCGACCTTCGTCGAGAAGCCGTTTCGCCTCGGTGAACGGTTTTCCGAACCGCCGCTGCCGGTTGAACGTCAACTGGACGTCCTGTCGCCAACACTCCTGGACCATCGTCCGAGCGTCGGCGAACGTGTCGGCCATCGGTTTCTCGCAGTGAATCGCGTCCACGACGCCGCTTCGGGCGCAATCGACGACGACGCGACGGTGGATCGACGGCGGGACGCAGACGCTCACCACGTCGGGTTCGAGCGTCGTGAGCAGTTCCTCGTAGTCGGTGAACGTGGCCCTCTCGGGGAGGTCGAACTCCTCGGCGAACGCGGCGACGTTCTCCGGGGCGATATCGGCCGCGCCGACGAGTTCTGCTCGGTCGTCGGTGGCGTACGCTTCTGCGTGTCTGTAGCCCATTGCGAACCCCTGAACGCTCGGGTTCGACGGGTCCGGTCCGGTACCGATAACTGCGACTGTGTAGGTTCTCATCCGTCTTCTGTCAGTGTGTGGGGGCGTAGCATAGTGGTTTCGCCTCGGCAGAGGAGACGTGCGAGCACGGGTTGACGACCCGGCGACGAAGCGTCACCAGTACGTCTCGACGACGTCAACAGCGTGGTCGAGCGTCCCGTAGGAGTCGGGGCGCTCCTCGGCCTCGTAGACCAGCCAGTCGCAGTCGTGGTCCCGGACGGCGTCGATGGCCGCTGCGATATCGAGGTCACCGTCGCCTACTTCGACCACCTCGCCCGTCTCGGCGTCGTAGTCCTTGAGGTGAACGATACTCACACGATGGGCGTTCTCTTCGAGGACGGTTAGGGGGTCGTAGCCGGCCGCCCCGACCCAGCCGAGGTCGAGTTCGAAGCCGACGCCTTCGGTCGCAGCCACGAGCGTCGATAGCGCGGGTTCACCATCGAGGTCCGTGAACTCTTGGTCGTGGTTGTGGTAGTGAACGGCGACATCGTGCTCCCCGAGGTCTATTGCGGCAGCGTCCAGCCGTTCTGCCACTGCCTCGACCGAGTCGAGCGTCTCGAAGTGCTCGGGGTCGAGCCACGGGACGACGACGTCTTCACAGTCGAGTGTCCGGTAAGTTTCGACGACGTTCTCGGGGTCTTCCTCAATCTCATCGAGACCGACGTGCGCGCCGGCAACGTCGAGGTCCGCCGCCGTCAGTGCGTCGGCGACCGCTTCCGGGTCGTGGCCGTCTACCCCTGCGAGTTCGACGCCGTCGAAGCCGGCCCCGCCGACGCGCTCGATGACCGCTGGGAGCGGGTCGTCAACGTCGTGTAGACTGTAGAGCTGAAAGCCGATGGATGTCATCGCTTGGGATTCACGGCACACCGTGATAAAGCGTCGCTGAACGGACAGTCGTTGCCGGAAGCGGTGAGTCGAGAGGAGTCCACATCGACATTCTGTTCTCTAGACCAGAACGTTTATGATGAAAAAGTGGTAGGTGCTAGCATGGATGCCAAGCACCCGGTGCGAACCACCGAGAAGACGCTCGCGGTGATAGAGCAGTTGCGGCAGAACGGCCCGTGTGGAGTAACCGAACTCTCAAACGAACTCGACATGGGAAAGAGCGCCGTCCACAACCATCTGACGACCCTCCAGAGTCACGGGTACGTCCTGAAGACCGACAGCCAGTACCGTCTTGGCCTGAAATTCCTCGAAGTCGGGGGCCACATCCGGAAGTCGATGGAGTTCTACGAGGTCGCTGAACCGGAGGTCAAGTCGCTGGCTGCCGAGACGGGGGAACTCGCCAACCTGCTCGTCGAGGAGCAGGGAATGGGCGTCTATCTGATGCGGGCGAAGGGTGACGACGCCGTCGATCTCGACACCTACGCCGGCCTTCGGACGAACCTCCACACGACCGCACTCGGCAAGGCTATCCTCGCTAACCTCCCGAAGTCACGTGTCGAAGAAATCATCGAGCGGCGTGGGCTGGAGACGAAGACACCGAAGAGTATCGGAACCCGCGAGGAACTGTTCGACGTGCTCGACGACGTCCGCGAACGCGGCTACGCCATCGACGACGGTGAGCGCCTAGAAGGCCTCCGGTGTCTCGCCGCTCCAGTCAAGGCCTCGTCGGGCGTGGTGTTGGGCGCGATTAGCGTTTCGGCTCCTGCGAGTCGCGTCAGCGACGAGGACCTCTACGGAACGCTCCCCGAACGCGTCCTCAGCGCTGCCAACGTCGTGGAACTCAACATCAACTACTGAATCTCGTTCTCTATTCCAGAACGCCGCCCACATCCTCGTAACCCTAGTCTCTGCCCCGCTCACTGCCCGCTGTGTGTCTCGATGCTGGTTCCATTACAACCGTACCAGTGTAATTTTAGGGCGGTGTATTTTCGGCGTCTGTTCTGAAATAGAGAATGTCTGTCAATGTGACGAAAGGTGCCATCATCGAGCGACGAGAGGGAGACGGCCGCCGCTCCGCGGGCGTGTCCGTCGCCCGTTGTGACCCGTCGAGGACGGTCGGCACGGTGAGAAAGAGAGAAGGAGGAAGGACCGGAGGATGTCGTCAGTCCAACCTCTGAAGTTCTACTGGTCTCCTCCCTCCAGACGTAAGCCTGCCAGCCACCCACCTGCGAGGAAGGGATGTCGAATCGGTTGGGCTGGCTCGACCGATTAGCTCATCTTCGTCGTCACGTAGCCCGGAAAGTTGAGGATGAGTCGCTGGGTCGCATCGCCGAAGACGGCCTTGCCCGTGGGCGACCGCGGGCTGCCGAGTGTGAAGACGTGATCACAGTCGTGCTCTTCGGCGATATCGACGATGTGGTCGGCCGTGCGCTCTTCGACCACGTCTGCGACGACGGACCATTCCACGTCGATGTCGGCCAGCACGTCGCTCGCAAGTTCGCGGGCGAACGTGAGCGCGACGCCGAGTACCTCGTCGTCGTTGTACTGGCGGTTTTCAACGCGCCCGATTTCGTCGAGCGTCTCGGCGGTCTCTTCGTACTGGTCTGTAGTCATCGGCGAGTAGAGCACGAGTTCGCTGTCTGCGCCCTTCGCGTACATGGCTGCCTCACGGAGCAGGTCGGCACAGGCGTCTCTGTCTTCTAATACGACGAGTGCGTCGTCCATGCTCCCTCGTTCGATAGCCCCCCATATAACTACTCGGCCGATTCGAACGAAGCAAAGCCGTGAAAAAATCGTGACGGCTGGTGTACTCGGTGCTCGGCGAATAATTGTCGCCGACGGGTCGGTGTGTCTCTCTTGTGTCGCGCAGTCGCTCGTGGCTCAGTAGTTGTCGTAGACGGTCTTCTCGATGGTGTAGAAGTCGAGACCGGCGTCGCCCTGTTCGCGCCACGTCTCCGAGGACGAACGCTTGAAGCCGCCGAACGGAACGTGCAGTTCGAGACCGGTCGTCTTCTCGTTGACTTTCACCACACCGGCTTCCGCCTCGTCGATGAAGCGGTTGGCCTCGGTGTGGTCGTCGGTGACGATGCTGGCCGAGAGACCGTACGGGACGTCGTTGGCAACGGAGAGTCCTTCCTCGAAGTCGCTCACCTTCAAAACTCCGACGACGGGGCCGAAGACCTCCTCCTGGGCGATGCGCATGTCGCTTTCGACGTCGGTGAAGACGGTCGGCTCGACGAAGTAGCCCTCTTCGACCGCCTCTCCCTCGGGCTGTCCGCCGCCCGCGACGAGCGTCGCTCCCTCGTCTTGGGCAATCTCGATATAGTCGAGGGTCCCTTTGAGTTCGCTCTCGCTCGCCTGTGGACCCATCTCGTGGTCGTTGCCCGGGCCGACGTCGATGGATTCCGCGCGGTCAACGAGCGCTGCGACGAAGTCGTCGTAGACGTCCTCGTGGACGATCGCGCGAGAACAGCCGGTACACGACTGGCCGGTCGTCCCGAAGCCGCCGTTGGCGACGATTTGGGCTGCCTCCGCGGGGTCGGCCGAGTCGGTGACGAGCGTCGGATTCTTGCCGCCGAGTTCGGTCTGGACGCGTTTGCCCGCGTCGGTAGCCTGCTCGTAGACCATCTCGCCGACGTGGCTGCTACCGGTGAAAGAGACCGCGTCGGTGCCCTCGTTCTCGATGAACTCAGAGCCGACCTCGCTGCCGGGGCCGGTCACGACGTTGAAGACGCCGTCTGGGAGACCTGCCTCGTCCAGTGCTTCGGCGACGTCGAGGACGACACCGGGAGCCTGTGACGCGGGCTTCAGGACGACCGTGTTCCCGGCAGCCAGCGCCGGCGCGAGCTTCCAGACCGGGATTGCGACCGGGTAGTTCCACGGCGTAATCAGGGCGGCGACACCGACCGGTTCCTGGCGGATGTAGAGGTTCTTCTGCCGGCCACTGGGCGACTTCGTCGTCCCGCCGAGGTCGGCGGCCTTGACGGCGAAGTAGTGAAAGATGTCGATGGCGCGCTGGACTTCACCGGCCGCCTCGGGACGGGCCTTCCCTTCTTCGGCGACCAGCGAGTCTGTCAGTTCGTCTTTCCGTTCTTGGAGGATGGTGCCCGCCTCCCGGAGGATACGGCCGCGCTTCGGGCCGGGTGTCGTCGCCCAATCGTCCTGCGCTTCGACAGCGGCATCGACCGCATCAGCCGCGTCAGCGGCGTTTGATTGCTGGTAGCGCGCGACGATTTCACTCGGGTTCGCGGGGTTCTCGACGTCGATGGTCTCGCCCGATTCCGAGGAGACCCACTCTCCGTTCACGTAGTTGGCTCTTGTCTCCGTCATCAGCCACGTGTTCACAGTTCTCGCATACTACTCTTACGGTTCCCTAACTATCTGCCGCCGCGATGCTTGCGCTGTCTGCGGACCGCAAGACAAATCTTATCGTCGGTTTCCGCCCTGTCCACTACACTTTTGCCGGTCGCTGAGAACCCTCGTAGTATGTCACTCGACGACCTACTACAGGGTGTTCGCACCCGTGACTGGGAGGCACTGGACTCCGGTACGCTTAGACTCGCCATCGTCGGTCTCGGCTGGTGGACCCGCAAACAGGCGATTCCGGCCATCCAATCCTCGAAGTTCTGTGAAGCGACCGTCGCCGTCAGCAGTAGCCACGAGAAGGCCGACGAGACAGTCGCGGCGACACCGACGATTACGACTGGTCTCACGTACGACGAGTTCATCGAGGGCGAGGCGACCGACGAGTACGACGCCGTCTACATCTGTACGCCGAACGCCCTGCATCTCCCCTACGCGGTCGCTGCCGCCGAGCACGACAAGGCTGTCCTCTGCGAGAAGCCTGTCGAGGCGACGCTCGAACGGGCCGAAGAACTCGTTGACGTAACCGAAGACATCCCGCTGATGGTCGCATACCGGATGCACACTGACCCGCAGGTCCGACTGATGCGGGACCTCGTCGCCGAAGGTGCTATCGGAGAGCCGGTGGCCGTCCATGGCCACATCGGCCAGCAGATGCTCGATGTCGTCTCCGGCGACCCCGACCAGTGGCGGCTGAACCCCGACCTCGCGGGCTACGGGGCGACCGTGATGGACCTCGGTATCTATCCGCTCAACACCACGCGGTTCGTCCTCGGAGCCGACCCGGTCAGCGTGACCGCCCAGATGCACTCCGAAGACGAGGCGTTCCGAAACGTCCCCGACCAACACGCCACTTTCACCGTCCAGTTCGACGATGGCACCTACGCGGCCTGCACGTCGAGCCAACACTCCCACCGTTCGGGACATCTCCGACTGGTCGGTACCGAAGGCGAACTCGTCCTCGAACCGACGTTCCTCGGCGAGTCGCCGCAGATACTGACCTACCGCACGCTCGACGGGCGCGAGGTCGAACTGAACGACGGCCGTCGTGAAGTCTTCACCGACGAGATGACAGAGGAGTTCGACTACTTCGCAGACCACGTGCTCCGAGAGGAGCCGCTGACCCCCGACGGCGACCACGCGCTCGTTGACATGCGAGCGCTCGCCGCCATCTACGAGGCGGCAGAGACGGGCCGTGAGATTTCACTCGATTCGCTGTGACCGCTCCGAGAAACGCCGTCGGTTCCGCTGCGGTTCGCACCCTACGAACTGCCCTGTAGTTCGAGGATATCGACCAGCTGGTTGGCGAACTCGACCGTCCGGGTGGGCAGACCGTATCTTTCGGTTGACATGTCGTAGTCGGCGAGTTCCGCGACCTTCTTTTCGGTGTGTGGCAGCGTCGTCACTGCCTCGCGTACGTCGATTTCGAGCACGCCGTCGTCCGTCTGGAGCCACGGCTGGGTCCGCTGATGATGATCGTACTCGATGACGTACGTTTCGCCACCGACGGCATCGACGACGTCGTCGATGGTTCCAACCTCGAGCCGGTCGCCGCCGTCCTCGCCGACGAGATAGAGTGTGCCGTCCACAATCCGGGGGGTGTACCGTGTCATAGTGTCGTCTATGCCAGTGTAGGTAGTAATAGCTTGTCGGTGTGTCGGTGCGAAAGCTGGCGGCAAGGAGAAGTGAGATACGCGAACGAGACCGAGCGCCGGACGAGAAAGGGGGGTGGACTGAGCGCTCAGTGTTGTGCGAGGTCCTCGGGTTCGGCGACTGCGCCGTCGAGGGGTTCGCTGTCCCAGTACGCGTGGTCCGGGTCCTCACGGAAGCAGGCCGCGGCTCCGTCGCCGTCGTCCAGTTCTGTCAGACTCGGCTGCTCCGCTCGACAGGCCTCGCGCGCCACCGGACAGCGGGTGTGGAACCGACAGCCCGACGGCGGGTTGACCGGATCTGGAACGTCGATTTCACGAATCGGCGGGTCCTCGGCGTCCATCGCATCCAGATCGAGGTTCGGCGTCGCCCACCGTAACACCTCCGTGTAAGGGTGTCGAGGGTCGTGAATGAGCCGCTCGGCGGACCCGATTTCGACGATTTCGCCGAGGTACATGACGGCGATGCGGCCGTCACCGTGCTCGGCGAAGTAGCGTGCGTTCGAGAGGTCGTGGCTGATAAACAGGAACGAGGTGTCGAACTCCGACTGGAGTTCGAGCATCAGGTCCATGATTCCGATACGCAGGCTCACGTCAACGGCGCTGATGGCCTCGTCGGCGAGGATGGCGTCGGGGTCCATCAGTAGCGCCCGCGCGAGGGCGACGCGCTGTTTCTCACCGCCCGATAGCTGATGCGGATAGCGGTCGAGGAAGTCGGCTGCCGGCGTCATGCCGACCCGTTCTAACAGCGAGTGCATCCGGTTGCGACGCTCGTTGCGGCCGATGTTCGGGTGGGTGTGCCGCAGCGGTTCCGAGAGGATGTCGGCGATGCGTCGGTTGGGGTTGAGCGCACTGCCGGGGTCCTGGTGGATGATCTGGAGCGCCGAGCGGACCTCCTCGTAGGGGATGTCGGCGTCGCCCGCTTTCGCCTCCCAGATGTCGTGACCGCGGTACTCGATGGAACCACCGGTCGGCTTCTGGAGGCCGATCATCGTCTTGCCGAGCGTCGTCTTCCCACAACCGCTCTCGCCGAGCAGACAGACGAGGTCCTGTTCCTCGATATCGAGGGAGATGCCATCGACTGCACGAACGACGGTCGGGTCCTGCGTGAATCGTTCGACGAGGCTCTGTTCCTCCTTGAAGTGAACTTCGACGTCGTCGAGCGACAGCAGCGGCGTGTCGTCCGATGTCTCAGTCGTCACCGTGGTCGCGTCCGCCACCTCGTCTGTAGAGTCCGAGTCGAGCAACTGGTCGAACTCCACGGCGGTCTTACCGAAGTTGAGCGGAATCTCCTCACGAGCCTTCTCGCGGTGGTGACAGGCCGAACGATGGCTGGTCGTCTCACTATCGACCGGCGAGAACGGTGGGTCGTCGGTCCGACACTCCTCGGTTGCGAGTTGACAGCGTGGATGGTAGCGACAGCCCGAAGGGACGTTGACCGGGGCGGGTCCTTCACCCTCGATGGGTTGCATATCTTCTAACGGTGCGTCGAGATTCGGTGTCGCGTTCAACAGCTGACGCGTGTACGGGTGCGCGGAGTTACTGATAATCTCGTCACGCGGCCCGATTTCGGCGAACTGGAACGCGTAGATGATGGCCATCCGGTCGGCCAACGACGCGACGAGCGGGAGGTCGTGCGTGATGAAGATAATCGTCAGGTCGTACTCGCTCTGAAGGTTGTCGAGCAACTGGAGGATCGACCGCTGCATCAACAGGTCCAGTGCTGCCGTCGGCTCGTCCATGACGAGTACCTCCGGGTCGAGCACCATACTCAGCGCGATGAGCGCACGCTGCTGCATCCCCCCGGAGAGTTCGTGGGGATACGACCCAAGCACGCGCTCGGGTTCGAGATAGAGGTTCTCCAGCAGTTCGCGGGCGAACTCCATTCCCTCCGAGACGTTCTTGTCGTGGGTTCGGAGCGTCTCTTTGAAGTGCGACCCGACTTTCATCGTCGGGTTGAACGAGCTCATCGCCCCCTGGAAGACCATCGAAATCTCCTCCCAGCGGAATTTCCGCAGTTCCTCGTCGCTCATCTGGAGAATATCGACAGTCGAACCGTCCTCACGGTTGTAATGGATTTTCCCGGTCAAGAGACCGGGGTCCGGGACCGCATCGAGCAGTGCGGAGGCGAACATCGACTTGCCCGAGCCGGACTCGCCGACGATGCCGAGGACCTCGTGACGGTCGATGGTGACGTTGACGTCTTCGAGGACGTAGGTGTCGCCCTCGCTGTAGGTGACGTTCGTGTCCTCGATCTCGAGGATCGGGTCGTCAATCTGGTTGTCCGATACTATCGTGTCGTTCGGTGAAGTGTTCATAGCCATTTACATCATCCCCGTAGTCGATGAACTCTGTTCTTCTTCGACGGACTCGGACTTGCCGGTGAGACGCGTCCGTACCCGCGGGTTGAAGATGCGGTCCATCCCTTGGCTCACCAGAATGAGCCCGAATGCGAGGCCGACGATGGCCACGATAGGCACGAGCAACCAGTGGAGCGCACCGAGGGTGAACAGACCGCCCTGATTGTACGCGTTGTTCAGCGTGACACCCCAGTTCTGCCCGGTGTACGGCAGAACGCCGATGAAGTACAGCCCGACCGATGCGAAGATGGTGTAGCGCGCGGCGAGCACGAAGTTGACCATGATGTACGGCATGATGTTTGGCAGCACGTCTTTCAGGATGATTCGGGGCGTGCTCGTCCCCATCGTCCGCGAGGCTTCGACGTAGCTAGCCTCACGAATCGAGAGGACCTGTGACCGAATCGACCGGCCGAGCCCAGCCCAGTAGTTGATGGTCAGTATCACGCCGAGAAGGAGTGGGTTCTCTGGACTCAGCGTGATAGCCAGCACGATGATGAGCGGCAGCCCCGGAATCGCCATGAACAGGTCCGAGATGGACGTGATTACGGTATCGACGGTGCCGCCCTTGTATCCCGAGACGGTTCCGACGACGATAGCGACACTCGTCGCCCACACGCCGCCCGCGAGCACCATCAGCAGGATGAACGGCGTCGAGTCGATGATGAGCGCCATGAGATCGACACCCGACTGGGTCGTCCCGAGCGGGTACTGCATGTCCGCGAACGGCACGAGCAACCGCGGTGCCTGGTTTGGAACCGGCTCGCGCCAGAGACCGAGCACTTCGACGAGCGCCATCAGCAGGTAGACGCTCAGGATGATGAGTCCGAGTCGCGTCCGGGTGTCGGACCACGCAACGACAGCGGGTTCGTAGATGTTCTGCTCGTAGAACTCCTCGAGGCGGTCGCGTTGGCTCATCTCGGCCGACGACGACTCCGAACGCCAGTCGATATCGTCCGACGAGGAGGAATCGACTTCAGTAACCATCGGAATCACCTGCGCTGATGCGTGGGTCGATGAGACCGTAGGTCAAGTCGGCGATGTACACTGCGATGACGAGCGTAATCGTGATGACGAGGAAACAGCCCATCATCAGCGGATAGTCGTTCGCGTTGACCGCGGAGATGAGGTAGTAGCCCAGTCCCGGGTACGAGAATATCTGCTCCAGAACGACGGTCCCGCCGAGGCGGAAGCCGATGAGCAACAACAGTCCCGTGTACATCGGGAGGATGGCGTTCTTTGCGACGTACTTCGTTGCGATATGCCCGTCTGAGAGCCCACGGAGGCGGGCGACCTCGACGTACTCCTCACCGAGCACTTGGATACCGTTCCCGCGCATGTTGAGCGCCGTTGACCCGACGCCACCGATAGTGAACGCGAGAATCGGCAGTGCGGCGTGGTGGAGTACACTCAGGATGTACTCTACGCTGAGCGAGGCCTCGACGCCGCGTTCGACCGCGTTCCCGGTCGGGAACAGGTTGAACTGGAACGCCAGGAAGAACAGGAAGATGACGGCGAAGATGTAGTACGGAACCGCCATCAGGAAGATGGAACTCCCGGACGCGAGCTTGTCAAATCGGGAGCCTTCCTTGTACGCCTGGACCGCTCCGATGAGGACGCCGACTACGAACATCAAGACCGTTGACGTCACCACGAGGAAGACCGTCCACGGGAGTGCACGGGCGAGTACTTCTATCACGGGTGCGTTCAGCGATATCGACTGGCCGAGGTCTAACTGGACCACGCCGATGAGGTAGTCGAGATACTGCTGCCAGAGCGGTGCGTCCGGCCTGATGTTCTGGAGTGCTTCGATACGGGCGTTGACCTGCTCGGCCGGAACACCCTGACGGATGAGCTGGATGCGCAGTTGTGTGAACGGCCCACCCGGGAGGAGACGAATCAAACCGAAGGTGAGAGTCGCAACCGCGAGGATGGTCAGGGGGATTCTGACCGTTCGTCTGAGGTAGTAGTTCATTGTTGTCGTTGGTGGCTTGATCGACGAGGCTAATTATCCCTGGTACTGCAGTTCGCCCTCGTGAACCCACCAGAACGGTGGCCACTTGACACGGCGGTTCGGACTGTCCTCGCTGGCGACCGTCCAATCGTCGTCGGTCACCCACGACTGCTCGTACTTCGAGACGAGACCGAGGAACGGCAGTTCGATGTGGCTGTGCCACGCCGCCTGTTGGACGTACGGCCGCGACTCGTCATCGTTCGCCTGGCGAGCGATGTTTCGCGTGACTTCCAACGGATTGATGGTCGTCTCGCCACCGTCACGACCGGGCAGCGTCTGCTCGGTGTCCGCCTTTTCGCGGTACCCGTGACCGCCACCAATGTCGGTTGCCCACAACTGGTAGTACAGCGGGAAGTAGGGGAACGCCGAACGCGACCCACCGGGGAGCCAGTAGAACGACCCCATCTGGAAGTTGCTGTTCGAGTACTGGCCGAACCAGTCGTTGGTCGGCTTCGTCGTGACCGAGAAGTCGAAGCCAAACTCGTTGAGTTGGCTGACGACCGTCTGGGTCATCGTCGTCCAGTCGGTCCACCCCGACGGCGAGTAGTACTCGCCACCGAGGGTCTCGCCACTACTGTCTTGCCACGTGCCGTTCTGCTTCGTGTAGCCGGCGTCTTCGAGCAATTGGGCCGCCTGTTCCGCCTGCGTCTCGTCGGCACCGTAGGTCTCGAAGTCGTCGAACCAGTCACCGAGCCAGTACTCCTGATCACGTGGGGCGATGCCACACGGCGTCGGCGCGACGAACTTCGTTCGGGGCCCCGCGTTATCGACGAGCGCTTGGCGGTTGATGACGTGAGCGACCGCCTGCCGGACGGCCCGCTTGCCGAAGTGGGGGTCGTTGTGGTTGAAGACGATACCGTAGCCCCACTTCGCCGGGATGTTGACCTCGACGACGTTGTCCGGGAAGCGGTCCGCGATCTCCGGCGGTGTGAAAAGACTCGTCGATGCGTCCACCTCGCTACCGGAGATGAGCGCTTGGTGTTGGGCGGTGTTACCACCGTAGCTCTCGAGGAGGTAGGTCTCGAAGTTGACGTTGTCGGCTTTGTAGAACTCGGGATTGCGCGAGAACTCGAATGCCTGCTGGTCCTTGTTTTCGAACTGGAACATCCCGCTTGCGACGGGGTCCTCCCACGCCCACTGGAGGAACTCGGCTTCTCCCTTGTCGAGCCACTGACTGTGCGTCTCGGCTTTCGTATCGACGAAGAAGTTAGTCAGTTCGAATTTGATGATCTGCGGGTTCGTCGGTCCCGAGAGCAACAACTTCGCCGTCTTCTCATCGACGATTTCGTAGTCCTCGAGATAGCCCCAAAGCGAGCTACCGGTCTTCTTGGCGAGTTGCAGCTGGACGTCGAGGTCCTCTGTCGTCCAGTCGTCACCGTTGCTCCACGTCAGGTCGTCACGGAACGTGAGCGTAACCTCCTGATCCTCGATTTGCAGGTCGGAGAGGGCACCGTACATGAACTCCGACTCGTTGAACGAATACTTGAGGAACGGAGCGAACACCGCTCGGCCGGCGGGCCACGCGAAGTTCTGGCTTGCCGATGAGTTGAAGTGCAGGTCAACTGGGTTGCCGGTGTAGGCGTTGGCGAACGACGCGTCGTTGACCGACATCCCCGAGTCACCTGACTCCTCGGTCGAATCCCCGGAGTCGGAGTCCGTCTCGGAACTCGATTCGGTCGTGTCGTTGCTCCCACCGGAACAGCCAGCGAGGGCCGCAACGCCGGACGCGCCGGCCGCTGCCAGCACTCTCCGGCGACTCATGTAGCTGTCGTACTCCTCCCGCCTGCTATCGGATGACATAACATGGCATAGTATTCTATAGTTTATTATAAACATTGTGCATTATAATGAACTGACGACTTCTGAAAAATGCCGGAGACGAAACTTTCACTGCCGGACGAACTACCGCCGCTGTTACTGATTTCAATACCGGCCGCGATAGGGTTTCGGTAGGCACCCGAACCGACACACTCCTCCTGCATAACGATTCGGTCGAGCACTACTGTTTTAGTCCCCGGTACCGACTGCTCAGCCGGATACAATGAATCAGTACGACAGTTGTTGGCTCCGGTACGAACGCGTCCCCAAGGGTCGCCTCGACTCGTACCGGCGCCGGTGTCTACACGCGTACGTAGCGGAGAAAGCACCGGAGCTGAGCGCGGTTCGGGACGAACTCCGGCGTGCTCTCCCCGAGCTACTGGGAAGGGACCCACACTTCTGGCAACACCCACCGACGACGACCGACGGCTTTCTCGCTATCGGGACACCCGACGACATGGCGATGATCGCAGAGTCGGTCGGGACCGACGTCGTGGACGACCTCGCCGACGGCGGCTACCTGCTCCGATCGGTCACGTGGAACGGTCAGGACTGTCTCGTCGTCACCGCCCCCACAGACCGCGGGTTGGTGTACGGAACGTTTCACCTGTTACGCCTCCTGAACACGCACGAACCCGTTGACGACCTCGACGTGTGCGAGGAGCCAACTTACGAGAACCGACTGCTCAATCAGTGGGACACGCCGTTTCATCGGTCGGTCGAGCGCGGCTACGGGGGCGAGTCGATTTTCGACTGGGAGCGACTCCCCGACCTTCGTCCGCGGTACGAAGACTACGCACGACTCCTCGCGTCTATCGGCATCAACGGCATCGTCTTCAACAACGTCAACACGACGAAGCCGGAGCGAGCAAGCGCGAACGCCGCCTTCGACGCCTTCGAGGGCTGGCAGTTGCTCGAATCCCACCGACTAGAGGCTTTTACGAGTCTCGCATCGGTGTTCAGACGGTACGGCATCCGGCCGTATCTCTCGGTCAACTTCGCCGCGCCCATGCTCGTTGGAGACCTCGACACGGCCGACCCGCTGGACGAGGACGTCCGCGCGTGGTGGCGCGCGAAGGCCGACGAAATCTACGAGCTCGTCCCCGACTTCGGGGGCTTCCTCGTCAAGGCCGACTCGGAGGGGCAACCCGGCCCGTACGACTACGGCCGCGACCACGTTGACGGCGCGAACGCCATCGCGCGCGCGTTAGAACCACACGACGGCAGGGTCTGGTGGCGCGCCTTCGTCTACGGAACCCACGAGGACCGCGCGGTACAGGCCTACGACACCTTCCAACCGCTCGACGGTGACTTCGCAGACAACGTCACCGTCCAGATAAAGAACGGTCCCATCGACTTCCAGCCGCGCGAACCGGTCTCGACGCTCTTCGGTGCGATGCCCGAGACGGACCTCGGATTAGAACTGCAAATCACTCAGGAGTACACCGGCCAAGGCGTCCACGCGACCTACCACCTGCCGATGTGGAACGAAATCTTCGCGTTCGACACGCACGCCGACGGGCCGGGGTCACCGGTCCACTCGTTATTCCGTGGCGACGGCGAGGGTATCGTCGGCGTCGGCAGCGTCGGCGAGGACCACAGCTGGACGGGGACCTACCTCGCACAGGCGAACCTCTACGCATTCGGCCGAGTCGCGTGGGACCCCGAGATGCCCGCTGAGACAGTCACAGAGGAGTGGGTCCGACAGACGTTCGGAACCGACGAAAACGTCGTTGACACGGTCACTCGAATCCTCCACGACTCGTGGGAAGCCTGCATCGACTACGAGACGGGGGGTCTCGGTCTCATGCACATGATGCACAACGGCGAGGAGCATCTGGAGAATCACTTCTATCCGTCGCCCGACGAGTGGCCGGGCTACCACGGCGCGACCGACGAAGGAATCGGCGTCAACCGAACGAGCACGGGCAGCGGGTACGCCGGCCAGTATCGTGGCCCGGTCGCCGGGCGCTACGAGTCCGTCGAGGACTGTCCGGAGGAACTGCTGCTCTTCTTCCACCATCTGCCGTGGACACACGAACTCGAAGACGGAACGACCGTCGTCCAGCGGCTCTACGACAACTGCTTCGCCGGTGTCGAGCAGGCCCGACAGCTCCGCGACGAGTGGCAGTCGCTCGACGGTGAGATAGACGAACGGCGGTTTCGGCACGTCGCCGAACGGTTCGACGAGCAGGTCGCACAGGCCGAGCGCTGGCGTGACGTCCTCACCGACTACTTCTACGAGCACTCGGGTGTCCCGGACGAACAGGGTCGCGTCGGCAACGACTGACGGGACTCACGCGACGAGTTCCAGAGGCGCTTCGAACACCTCACTTCCCCGCGGTCGAGCAACGCATCGACACCACGCCCTCGGCGGCGAAGTCACGCCCATCGCACGCGGCTTCGTGGAGACGCCAGCTATCCCGACGACCGCTGGCTTTTTTTAGTGGGTCCTCGGACCACGTATCATGGTGAACACGTCGATGCTGGTCGATATCGTCTGCTCGCAACGCGAACGGATCAAGATATTGCTCGCGTTGCTCATCGCATCGGCGCTCTTCCTCGGCCTCTCGGCGCTCTTCGTCGAACCCGGTGACGAGGCGTACCCCATCCTCATCATCGACGCGGTGCTCGTCGTCGTCCTGTTCGTCTTTTTCAGCGTGCTCTACTGGTACTGTACCAAGCGCGCGATGGACGAGTAGTCCCTTCAGGTCGTCTCACTAATGAACTCGGCCGTAGCGGCCGCGAGTTCCCGAACGTCTTCGTCGTCGTCAGTCGCTGCAACCCGTTCGAGCGCCGGGACGGTCGATTCATCGCCGAGATATCCGAGTGCTCTGATTGTGCGCGCACGGACGAGACTGCGGCCGTGGTCCAAACAGTCAACGAGGCGGTCGGCGACGGGGACGACGGCCTCGGGGTTGCTCGCCGCGACTTCGCCGAGCGCGTCGATTGCGCCACCCGTGACCGTCGGGTCGATGTCGTCCAAGAGCGTGAGAAGGTCTTCGACAGCGTCGGCCGCCGCGTCGGGGTCCGTCTCGGCGATGGCGACGACAACGTTGACCAGGGTGCGACGGCTGGACAGTCGCCGCTCGCGCTCGCCCTCTTCGTGTTTTTCGAGCGTCTGACGAGTCACCGGGTCGGAGACGACCTCGCCGAAGTTCGTCGGTTGCTCGTCGAGTTCGGTGGCGCGAATCGCCGCGACGAGTTCGCCCACGTACGCACTGACGAGTTCGGGCCGCTCGACCACGAGCGTTGCGAGGAGTTTGCCGCCGGTGAGTTGCACGTCAACGAGTTCGGAGTCCAGCACGCCGACGAGGTCGTCGAGGTGACCGTCGAGCCGCGCCGGGTCGGTGGCGGCCACGGTGTCGAGGACGCTGATGGCCCGCAGCGCGATAGGGGCGTTGTCGTCGGCAGTCGCCGCGGCCACTGCATCGAGGAACGGGTCGATGGCGTCGGGGTTCTGTGCGGCAATCGAGTCGAGCACCTCGACGCCCCGCTGGCGAACCAGCGGGCTCGATGAGGCGAGGGCGGCGCGGACCTCCGCGTCGTCTACGTCTCGAGGAGCGACCGACTCGGGAGTGATTCCGTCGAGTGGGTTCGACGAGTCCGTCGTCATGGCCGTACGATACAGAGCGGGAGATAAATACGTAGGGGGTGGCCTGATGCTTCTGGGCCGACAGTGAACTCGAACGAGTCGGTGAACACATCCGAAAACCGATAAAAAATCATTTACTGGTTAAATCGCAACAGGTAGAAGATGACCGCAGAGAATTCGCGGGGACTCTCACGCAGAGCGCTGGTCAGGTCGGCGCTCGCCATCGGTGGGATGAGCGCCCTCGCCGCCTGCCAGGAGGCCGAACAGTCACCGGACGCCGAGACGCCCGACCCGCCGGAATACCCACGAGGTACCGAGGACCGGTCGGTGCTACCCGACCGCCAGCACGCGTGGGACGACTACCTCGTCAACAGCGTCCACGGGACGGTGACCCAGAGCCAACACCAGCTGCTGCTTGGGCTCTCTTACGAGGGTTCCATGCCGCCGAGCGAGGAGGAACGCCGCCAGGTCGAAGACGCCCTCCGCCTCCTCGAACGCGCCTTCCAGTGGGGCAGTGGTCCCAACACGAGTGGCAGCATCAACAACGGTCTCCTGTTCCTCGTCGGCTACGCCCCACGGTATCTCGAACAGGTCGGTATCGACCTTCCCGAACTCCAGACGCCCGAGACGGTGCTGGAAGAACTCGGTGAGGACCCATCGTTGGCCGCCGACTTCGACGCGCTGCTGTTGCTCGACAGCGACTACGCTTCCATCCTTCTGGCCGCCGAAGAGGCGTTGTTCGGCGGGAAGGAGCGACTCAACGGCGTCGCGGTCGATAGTCGGCTCTCGGGCGTGTTCCAAGTCGTCGAACGCCGGACAGGCGTCCTCGGCAAGGGTCAGCCCACCAAAGAGATCGGCCACGAGGACATCCCAGAAGAAGCACCACTGTCGATGGGCTTCCGTGCCGGATTCGACAACAGTCTCCCGCCGGAGGACACCGCGACGTTCTCTGAGGGTCCCTTCGCGGGTGGGACGACACTTTCGGTCTCGCGCATTCGCACGTCTCTCGACGACTGGTACGACCAGTCTCACGAGCAGCGGACGAAGGAGATGTACTGTCCCGCACACGACTACGACAACGTGGGTGACATCGGCGACCGGATGGGCAACCACAGCGGAATCACGGAAGAGAACGTCTCGAACATGGAGGAGTTGGCGGCCGAACACGGCATCGTCGGCCACGCACAGAAGGTCGCCACCGCACGCGACGAGAACTTCCAGACGCAAATCCTCCGTCGGTCGGAGGGCGTCGCCACGGACGACGTCGAGGGTTCGACGTTCAACTTCTCGTCGATTCAGACGGATACTCGCAAGTTCGTCGCGGTCCGGAAAGCGATGAACGTCGAGGAGTACGACCTCGATACCGACGTCCCCGACGACAAACACGGCATCGTTGACTACCTCGGGACACTCTCGCGGAGTACTTACCTCGTCCCACCGCGCGCAGAGCGCGCACTTCCAAGCAGGCGATGACCGGGCGACCCAACCGACGAACTCTCGCACTCGTTGGTCTCGCACTCCTCGTCGTGAGTGCGGGCTGTCTCAGTTCGATAGGCGGTTCGAGTGCCGAGACCGACATCCAGTTCCGAGAGGTGACCGAGGCGTCGGGACTCGACTACCGGACTGATGGCGGTGGCGCGGGTAACGGCAACGACGGCGTCTACGTCGCCGACTACGACAACGACGGCTGGCAGGACGTCCTCGCCGTCGGCGGAGAACAGCCAACGCTGTTCCGCAACACCGGTGGCTCGTTCGTGCGCGTCGAAAAGTTCCCGGAGTTCGGCGGCGCGGTCAAGGGAGCGCTCTTCGTCGATTACGACGGTGACGGTTGGGAAGACCTGCTCGTCTTACGCTCGCACGCAGCGGCGGTCCTCTTACACAACGACGAGGGAGTGTTCGAGCGCACGGAGACCGACCTCGGCAATCTGACCTATCCGATGGGAGCGACCGCGGCCGACTACGACCGCGACGGCGACACCGACATCCTGGTCTACCAGTCGGGCGACTGGGCAGACCGCAAGCCAGAGGGCTACTTCAGTCTCTACAAATTCGTTGACGAGGACAACGGAAACCGGAACGTTCTCTACGAGAATACGGGTACCGGCTTCGAACGCGTCGAGGGTTCGGGGCTGAGCGAGTCGTCGCGCTGGAGTCTCGCGGCGAGTTTCGTTGACCTGAACGACGACGGCCTCCCAGACGTTCACGTCGCCAACGATTACAACACCGACGTGGTGTACCTGAACCGCGGTGACGGCAGTTTCGAGGAGCGCGTTCTTCGCGGTAACACCTCGCGCAACGGCATGTCCTCGGAGGTTGCCGACGTGAACCGCGACGGCCGACAGGACGTGTTCACGACCAACATCTATCTCCCATTGGACGAGGTTGCAGACAAAGAGCGCCACGAGCGTCTCAGACTGCTCTTCGGCAACGTCATCAAGTCCGGGCGGACGAAGGGCAACACGCTGATGCTCAACGACGGTTCGGGTAACCTGACCGACCGCGCCGTCGCCTACGGCGTCAGGCAGGGCGGTTGGGGCTGGGCGGCGAGTCTGACCGATTTCGACAACGACGGCGACCGCGACCTCCTCCATACGACGCAGTACGTCACGCGAATCGACCCGGACGACCCGCACTACACCTACCCGATGCTGTTCGAGCGCGAAGGCGAAGAATTTCGGAACCTCGACGCTTCAGCGCGTAACCTGACCGAACACGACGGCCGCGGGCTCGTGACGCTCGACTACGACCGCGACGGTGACCGCGACGTCGTCGTCGCCCCCTACGACGGGAGAGTGACCGTCTACGAGAACGTCGGAGCCGACGCCAACAGCATCGCGTTCCGCGTCGTAACCGACGCCGGCTCTACCGTCTATGGGGCGGAGGTGGTCGCCTCGACGCCCGGCGGACCAACGACTGTGCAGCAGACGGTACAGTCCGACTTCCTCTCTCAAGAGAGCCGCGTCACTCACCTCGGCCTCGCCAGTCGAAATCGGGTAGACCTGACCGTCACCTGGCCCGACGGGACCGAACGCACCTTCGAAGACGTCACCGCCAACCAACGGGTGCGAATCACCAAAGACGGCGTGGAAACCGTCGCCGCCTACGACGAGTAGGCCAGTCCGCTCGTTTTCTGAGCGTCATCTTGCCGTCCGCTGATTCGGCGCTATTCGCCACCACTCCGCTCGACAGCTGTAACCAACCCACAAGCTTTAGTAGCGGGTTTGGGGATATACGAACGCAATGGTCGAGCACGCGAAGCTTAGCGACCCGAATGCAGAGTATACCATGCGCGACCTGTCGTCGGAGACGATGGGCATTACCAACGAGCGCGGCGGCGTCCGCGATGCGAAGATAACCGACGTTCAGACGACGATGGTCGATGGCAACTATCCGTGGATTCTCGTACGCGTTTACACCGACGCGGGCGTCGTCGGCACCGGCGAGTCCTACTGGGGCGGCGGTGACACCGCCATCATCGAGCGAATGAAACCGTTCCTCGTTGGCGAGAACCCACTGGACATCGACCGTCTCTACGAGCACCTCGTCCAGAAGATGTCCGGTGAGGGTTCCATCTCTGGGAAGGTCATCTCTGCCATCTCGGGTATCGAAATCGCGCTCCACGACGTCGCTGGCAAGCTCCTCGACGTTCCCGCTTACCAACTCGTCGGCGGAAAGTACCGCGACGAGGTGCGCATCTACTGCGACCTCCACACCGAGGACGAGGCCAACCCGCAGGCCTGCGCCGCCGAGGGCGAACGCGTCGTCGAGGAACTCGGCTACGACGCCATCAAATTCGACCTCGACGTCCCCTCCGGACACGAGAAAGACCGCGCGAATCGCCACCTCCGCGGCCCCGAAATCGACCACAAGGTCGAAATCGTCGAGGCCGTCACCGAGGCCGTCGGCGACCGCGCCGACGTCGCCTTCGACTGCCACTGGTCGTTCACCGGTGGCTCGGCGAAGCGCCTCGCGCGTGCGCTGGAGGAGTACGACGTCTGGTGGCTCGAAGACCCCGTCCCGCCGGAGAATCACGAAGTCCAAGAGGCGGTCACGAAATCGACCACGACACCCATCGCCGTCGGCGAGAACGTCTATCGAAAGTACGGTCAACGCACGCTGCTCGAACCGCAAGCGGTCGATATCATCGCACCCGACCTGCCACGTGTCGGCGGCATGCGCGAGACCCGGAAGGTCGCCGACCTCGCAGACATGTACTACATCCCCGTTGCGATGCACAACGTCTCCTCGCCCATCGGGACGATGGCCTCCGCACAGGTCGCCGCCGCCATCCCGAATTCGCTGGCCGTCGAGTACCACTCCTACCAGCTCGGCTGGTGGGAAGACCTCGTCGAAGAGAACGACCTCATCGAGAACGGCCGGATGGAAATCCCCGAAGAACCCGGTCTCGGCCTGACGCTCGACCTCGATGCCGTCGCCGAACACATGGTCGAAGGCGAGACGTTGTTCGACGAGGCGTAAGTTTCGTCGAGCACGTGAGACGCTCGTCTCACGGAGTTCGACGAGGAGTGAAACGACTCGTCGGGCAAGCAGAGCTTCGCTCTGCGTTGTTCGACGAGGCGTAAGCCGAAATCAAGCCAGCGGAGCTGTGCTCCGCATTGTTCGATTGAGTGGAGCGAAATCGAGCCAGCAGCACGAAGTGCTGCGTTGTTCGACGAGGCGTAAGCCGTTTCACGAGAGAACGTTCGGTTTCCCCAATTTCGACTGCGACCGACGATACATTTTTAATAGTCTGTAATCATGGACGTGTATGCGGTATTACCGACTTCCCGGCGGAGAGCATCGGTCATCTTCCGATTCACTCGTCGTCATCGACGACGGGGGCGACGCCTACGATTTGACGACAGCGTCCGACGACCTCGGTTCGTTCACCGAACTCGCGCGGGCGGCTAACGCCAGCAACCAGACGATCGACGACATTGCCCGCGACCGAATCCCCGACGCGGAACAGCGCGACCTCGACGACGTCGAGACGAACGCGTTGCGACCGGTCGTTCCCGACGAGGTGTGGGCGGCGGGCGTGACGTACAGCATCAGCGAGGAGGCCCGGAAGGCAGAGAGCGGCAAGCCCGAGGTCTACATCGACGTCTACGAGAGCGAGCGTCCGGAACTGTTCCTGAAGGCGACGCCGTCGCGGACGGTCGGTCCCCACGACGCCATCGGCGTCCGCGGCGACTCGAACTGGGACGTGCCGGAACCCGAACTGGGCATCGTCCTCCACCGTGGCGAAGTCGTCGGCTACACCGTCGGCAACGACGTGTCAAGCCGCGAAATAGAGGGAGAAAACCCGCTGTATCTCCCACAAGCGAAGGTCTACGACCGGTGTTGTTCTGTCGGTCCCTGTGTCTCCACTCCCGAGCTTGTGGAAGACCCCCACGACCTCACGATGACGCTCACTATCGAACGCGACGAAGAAGTCGTCTACGAGGGTTCGACCTCGACGAGCGAGATGGCCACTTCCTGTGAGAAATTGGTTGACTATCTCCGTCGGCACAACAACCTCCCCGAGACGCTCGTGTTACTGACGGGGACGGCGCTCGTCCCGCCTGAGACGTTCACGCTCGAAGAGGGCGACCGCGTCTCTATCGACATCGACAACATCGGCCGACTCGTCAACGACACCGTCATCGTCTGAGCGCCGCAATCACACCGACGAAAGCGAACGCAAACCGACGCCAAGCCAGTCGTACTCTGTACCCCCTCGCTGTCGAACACTGAAGAATTCAGAAACCCGAATCGGTCGGAACTCCGGTCGTCCCCTATTCGACGGTCACGACATCCGTCTCGCTGAAGTACGTCCGACCGTTCGACGGTACTTCTTTCGTCTCTGTCACCACGAGCGACGCCGTCGAGGTGATGTCGGCCGCCGAATGACCGACACGGAACTCGTAGGGACCTTGCTCGACGGCGAGGTTCATATCCCGGTCGTGGTAGGCGAGTTGATCGGCGGCGACTGTGAAACCGACCTGTTTCGTCTCACCTGCCTCGAGGTAAACGCGTTCGAAGCCGACTAGTTCCTGCACAGGGCGTGCCTGGTCTGGGTTGACCGCGCGGGCGTAGAGTTGGACCACGTCGTGACCGGCGCGGTCGCCGGTGTTCTCGACGGTCACCGTCGCCGTCACCGTGCCTGCCGGGGGGAGTTCGTCCGTCGAGAGCGTGATATCGCCGTACTCGAACTCGGTGTAGGAGAGACCGTGACCGAACGGGTAGAGCGGGTCGCTCTCGGTGTAGACGTACTCCTCGTTGGCCGTGTTGGGCTTGCGGTTGTAGTGGACCGGTAGCTGGCCGACGTGACGGGGGATGGAGACTGGCAGGTGGCCGCCGGGGTTGTGCTCGCCGAAGAGGACCGACGCGATGCCCTCGCCACCGCGCTCGCCAGGAAGCCACGCCTGCACGACGGCGGGGACGGACTCCGCGATGGACTCGATGGAGTGGGGTTTCCCGCTGACGACGACGACCACGAGCGGCGTGCCCGTCTCGGAGAGCCGTTCGACGAGTTCCTCTTGGACGCCCGGTAGACCGAAATCGACCACGTCACAGCCCTCGCCGCTGGTGGCGACACTCGGCATGTTGACGCGCTCTTTGTCGGAGTCCGAGAAATCGACGGCCGAGCGCGCACCGACGAATGCGACGGCGACGTCGGCGTCGCTCGCGGCGTCGGTTGCGGCATCGAAGCCATCCATTGCCGGGCCCGTCGTCGTACAGCCCTGCTCGTAGCGGACCTCGAAGCCGTGCTCGTCGCCGCGTGCGGTGAGCGCGTCGAGCGGCGTGGTCGCGTCGAACTCGACCTCTTCTTCGGGGTAGTGGGCCGGGTAGGCGTAGTCGCCCATGAGTTCCTGTGCGTCGTCAGCCTTCGGACCGACGACGGCGACCGAGTCGGTGTCGTCGCCGACGAGCGGGAGGAGGTCGCTCTCGTTCTTCAGGAGCGTCATCGACTCGCGCGCCGCACGCGTGGTGAGGGCGAGTGCTTCGTCGGTCCCGAACGGTTCGGCGGCCGCCTCAGGGTCAACCGTTGCATCGTCGAGTAGGCCCTTCTGAGCCTTCATGCGGAGGACGCGGCGGACCGACTCGTCCAGCGTCGCCTCCGAGAGCACACCGTTCTCGACGGCTTCGACGAGGTGGTCGCCGTAGCAGTCGGTGTACGGGAGTTCGACGTCGATACCCGCCTCGACGGCCGCGACACCGGCTTCTTGCTCGTCGGCGGCGACGCCGTGTTCGCTTCGGAGGAACTCGACGCTGTAGTAGTCGGAGACGACGGTGCCGTCGAAGCCCCATTCGCCGCGGAGTACGCCGGTCAGGAGCCACTCGTCGCTGGCACAGGGGATGCCGTCGATATCGTGGTAGGCGTTCATCACCGACTCGGCGTCGGCCGTCCGGACTGCCGCCTCGAAGGGGAAGAGGTGCGTCTCGCGGAGTTCGCGGCGACCGACGTTGACCGAACTGCGGTTCTTTCCTCCTTCACCCGCGCCGTGGCCGACGAAGTGCTTGAGCGTCGCCGAGATGCCGTCGCCGTCGCCCTGGAGACCGCCAACGTAGCCGCAGGCCATCGCCGCGACGAGGTAGGGGTCCTCGCCAAACGTCTCCTCGACGCGACCCCAGCGAAGGTCGCGCGCGACGTCGAGGACGGGCGAGAGCGCGTGTGCGGTGCCAATGGCCTCTAACTGCTCACGAATCGTTCCGGTGACCCTCTCGAGCAGTTCGGGCGACCACGTACTCGCCATCCCAATCATCTGCGGGAACGTCGTTCCCTCTGGTCCCATGTAACCGCTCAGGCACTCCTCGTGTGGTATCGCGGGGATACCGAGTCGCGTCTCCTCGCGGAGGTACGTCTGGAGTTCGTTCGTCCGCTCGGCCGCTTCGCGCGGGGAAAGACTCCCCTCACCGCCGATGCGTGTCAGGTGGCCGATACCGGCCGAAAGATACTCGTCGATTGTGCCTTCGTCGAGCGTTCCATCCTCGTTAAGGAGCTTCTCGGCGTTGACTGAGCCGAGTTGTGCCGCCTTCTCCGCGAGCGTCATCTGCGCGAGGAGGTCATCGACGCGCCGTTCGGTGGCCGTTGTGTGGAGTCCACCGTCTGAACCAGTGTGCATCATCATTGTTCACTCAATCCCGTGTCTTAATCGTTCGGACTGGCCGACCGCTGCATTTTACCAAGCTATCGACTCCTGACGGGAGGGGCGTTCTCAACGAGAGAACGACGACCGGTAGCCGAGACCGGCCAGCCTGACGGGGGAACGGCCGCCTATTTACGCTGAAACCGCGCCCGTCGTGGCTGAGAGCAACGCACGATGGGAGACACACCTGTTCTGGAATAGAGAATGTGGCCGTCGCGGTTACGCCACGAGAGACGTGGGCGTCAGTCAACAAGTGAGAGGACTATGCGCGGGTGCACATTACACTACTACCACTGTAACGTAAACCTCTCTCCGCAAGATGTGCAGCCGTCTCACTACGATTGCTCCAGTTTTGTTGTGTACGTGTGGTCAAAATGTTTCCCGAGCCCTCTCTGCGAACTGGAATTGTATTCTCTATCTCAGAACAGATGGATTGGGGGAAAACGAACCTCCAGTGCCGGTGTACGAGGTGGTGGCAACATTTTCACTAGCACAATTTTTTATGTGAGAACGGCATAGAGAATCACGTGGCCTCAGTAAGAAGGTCACGTGTTAGTACGTCAGTCATAGCACCATTACACGGCGCCGACGGGAGGAACATGTCTGTCCCCAACGAAGACTCATGAACAGTCCTCTCGTGGCCGCATTCTACCGGTGAGGTCCGTCACTCACGAGCGGTGCGTCGGCCGTGAGTTACTCAGTATACGGCTCGAAGACGAACTGCGTCTCACGCGTGACGACGGGCGTTCCGACGACGGCCTCGACTCGAAGTGTGACGTCGCGTGTCGTTCCGCAGCCACAGTTGACGAACTCCTCGAATTCGTCACCGACGGCGATGGGACCGTCTCGCGTCCGACGGAGGTAAGCACGGTACGAGTCCGCGCTGAGGGCTGACGATGTTCGGTCGTCAGTCGGGGTGTACGAAAGAACGACCGTCTCAGCACCCTGTCGGTTGCTTTTCGTCATCGGTCCCGTGGCTGTCGTCGATTCTGTTCTCTGCGTCTCATCGCCCGAATGTTATCTCTCGAAAATCATAAACTCAAGGGACAGCGTCCGAACCCTTGCTCGATGACGGTACACGCTCCGTCGCCGAGAGCCGAATAAAACCCGACGAGTTGGCGACACGGCGTGATACTCGGAAAGCGGATACAATCGAGCTGGAGCACGACCGGTCGTGAACTGATCCCCCACCAAATGACGGCTGTCCGTCCTCACTCGTCTGCCGTCGGCTCGTAGGTGAAGTAATCGAAGGAAGCGGGTGACGTTGCATCCTCGCCCGTCGTCGCGTACGGTCCGATGTACACACCAGTGAAGTTTCCGGTGACCTCGGTCGAGAGATACTTCGAGGAGGCGGTTCCCACTGCTTCCGGGTAATCTTTGTCTCCCTGGAGGTAGCTCAGCCGGTACTCTTCGGCCGTCGCGTCAACACGTACTGAGTGCTCGGGTCCGTCAACTGGCGTCTCGACGACCGTCTCGGTTGCGTCACCGATACGCAGTCGGACGATGGCGACCGTAGTCCCGTCGATTCGAGTGACACCAATCTCGTAGTGGTGACGCTCGTCGGCGACGAGAGCCAGGCCGGCTTCCGCACCCTCCGCCGGGTCGAACGTGAACCGAGTGTCGATTCGGCAGTCGAAGTGTGCCTGTCGGCGGCCGACGAACGTCGCGCCAGAGTCGCCGAGGCTCTCAGTTCGACCTCGGAGCGTCAGGCTTCCCGGTGGCTCGGTTAGCGAGTAGGCTGATTCGTCGGGATTCCGACGGTGTTCGAATGCAACGTCCAGCGTCTCATCGTCGAAGGTGGCCAGGGTCGCCCGCGCAGGCGCTGCGCGGTCGGGGGCGGACCCGTCTCCGGGGAGCGAATCGACCGTCATCCGGGGCGTAATCAGCTCACCGCCGTTGACAACGGGCCAGCCATCGACCCACTCGACGGGTGCGAGGAACGTCTCACGACCGAGTTGATGCCAGCCGGGATGGCCACCCTGCTGCCGGATACCGAGGAAGACGAGCCACCACGTCCCATCAGGCGCATCGACCAAGTCGCCGTGGCCGGTCGCCTTAATCGATTGCATCGGGTGACCGCGATGCGAGAGGATTGGGTTCGTCGGGCAGGCCTCGAACGGGCCTGTCGGATCGTCGCTCCGGGCAGCCACGACCATGTGATTGAGGTGTGTTCCCCCTTCGGCGGTGAGGAGGTAGTAGGTTCCGTCAACTCTGTAGAGGTGGGGTGCCTCGGCGAACGTGCCTTCGATACCTCGCCACAGCTCGGACGGCTCGCCGACGTCGCCCGTATCGGGGTTGACAGTCGCTTGCTTGATGGTTGTCTCGGCTAGTGTCGGTCCGTGCGCGTAGGAGAGGTACGCTGTGTCACCGTCGAAAAAGAGGTCCGGGTCGAAGCCGGGCACGTCGAGTTGGGTCGGTTCGGACCACTCGCCCGCAGGGTCCGCTGCCGTGAGGAGAACGTTTCCCTGTCCGCCGACGTCCGTCGTCACGAGGTAGAACGTCCCGTCGTGGTACCGGAGCGTCGGCGCGTAGATGCCGCCCGAGGTGTCAGTATCGCTGAGGTCGAGTTGGCTCTCGCGGTTGAAACAGTGTCCAATCTGCTCCCACGAGACGAGGTCGTCACTTCGGTACAGCGGGACGCCAGGGAAGTATTCGAACGAACTCGTCGCAAGGTAGAACGTAGAGCCGACTCGACAGACACTCGGGTCTGGATTAGTTCCTGGAAGGACAGGATTAATGTAACTCATGTCATGGTATTTCACCGTTCGTTACTAAGTATTCGGGTCGTCGAGCGAGAAGCGGGCCGTCGAAGCACTGTTGCTCACTCAGTGGCCACCCCGTCACCGACGCTCTCCTCCAAGCGACTGATGCAATCGTTGAACACAATAGTAGTGCACAAAAAACCCAATTCTATTGGAGGAGTAACCAACTACCCACTCGGTGGGGTCTGGGAACTGCCGAACTAAAACTCCATCGTATGAAACCATTCTCTGGTCGGGTTCACTCACTGTCGTCCACCCTCGTTTCCAACTCAAGAACGAAAGACAGTGACCATTGACGCGTGCTTATCACGAGTGACGAACTCTCTGAACAATTGTGTTTCTCACGAGCAAAGTGGAGATTCACAGTTGCCGAACCAGTCCCATGATACCTGACCGGTGCGACCTCAAGAATCACTTTTGCGCCACGTATTATTGTGTTATTTTTGCAATATCAATCGCCATTTCTCGACAGAAGTTTCGTCGTCCGCGACTACTCTCGGCGAACGCCCTATCGGGTATCGCCGACTGTTCGAACACCAGCGGCTACGCTGAATGTGCTAATCGAACAAGTAAGTGCTACTCCAGTTGGATAGAAGATATCAACACAGATTCTCTAAAATGAGAGTCGGACCGAAGACGAGGGAACAAGGGATTATTTCCGGCTAGAGAACGCCTAGAATGGCATGGTGACACGCTGTTCGACTACGGACAGTACCCTCCGTTCAAACTGGTTGGGTATCTCCCTCGACTACCCTCTCAACGGGGATAGTCTGTATACAACACGGCAGTTGGATGGCTTCGATTCAACTGAGGGCCGTATCGGCCTGTGTCTTCGATGAATATTCTACCTCTCGCTGCCGGGGTGATTGCACTCACCACCGTCAGCGTCGATCTCTTGTGGACGACCTTGTGGGTCCAAGGGAGTGCAGGCCCTCTCACGTCACGATTGATGGACGCCGAGTGGCGGGTACTACGACGGGTATTTGGCGACCGGAAGCAACTGCTGTCGCTTTCCGGCCCGATAATTCTCGTCACCGGTCTCGCTCTCTGGATTGCGTTGCTGTGGGGTGGGTGGACGCTGCTATTCGCCAGCGCGGAAAATATCCTCAGAGACACCCGAAACGGAGGCCCGATTTCGTGGAGCGAGCGGTTCTACTTCATCGGCTACACAGTCTTTACTATGGGGAATGGAGATTTCACTCCCCAAGGTGCACGTTGGCAGACAGCGACTGCGCTCGCCGCAGGTTCTGGAATGCTATTCGTCACGTTAAGTGTCACGTACATCCTCTCGGTCCTCGATGCTGTCACCCAGAAGCGTTCGTTTGCTAGTAGCGTAAGTGGACTCGGGAAGCAGAGTAGTTCGATTCTAGAACAGAGCAGGGATGCCGAGGGTTTTCACGGGTTAGAACTACCTCTAAACTCCATCACAACCGAACTCAACACTCTCACATCGAACCACAAGGCCTACCCGGTTCTCCACTACTTCCACAGTCCTAAAGCCAAGTACGCTCCTGCTGTGAGCGTTGTTGTCCTCGACGAACTCCTGACGATTCTCCGCTTTGGGACGTCGAAACAGCACCGTCCTGCCGATACCATCATCGAGGGTACACGGTCGAGTGTCCAGAACTACCTCGAAACACTTCACGGTTCGTTTGTCACACCGGCAGACTGTTCTCCGCCTTCACCCGGATTACAGTCACTCCGGGAAGCTGGCGTTACCACGGTGTCCGATGAGGAGTTCGCTGACTCTCTTGCAACCGTAGAGGAACGCCGACGACAGTTGCTTGGTTTGATCGAATCGGACTGCAGAGAGTGGCCGAACGAAAGCGATGATGGTGCGTCTACCACGTCGGATGAATGATATCGATAGTGCGCGAACAGTTACGCGGAGAGCTGATTTCGGCCCGTTGGATGTCCCCCCTATTCTGCACGCCTGCTGTACGTGAGAAAGTCGTCGTCTCTCCGTATTGGTAAATGAGAGGGGGTGTGGGGAGAACCGCCGGAACGTCCGGTGGGGCGAATCGCCTCCTCTAGGACGTCATCAGGTTACCATAGCTCTCGACGTATTCGCGCAGGACGTCGGCACGTCACGCCCACCTCGGCGATTTCGTTGCGGAGTCGGTGCGTTCACGCTCTTTCTCACTTCGGTGGATATCTCCGAGACTGTTTCCGCGAGTGACATCGTCGTACATCATTCTGCCAGCCAGATGAATGGGTTGCTTGCAGTTGCGACGTACGGAGCGGAGGAGGGGTAATAAAGAGAGATGAAAGCAAACAGTAGGACCACGTCAACCGAGACCAGTGTACGTCGATAGAGACACACACGACATCGTACTATTGACAACTGTTTTATCACTCACCGTTCTACGCTTCCTGTCGGCGACTGCGTTCGATACCTTCGCGCAGGGAGTGTAGTGACGTTGGCATTCCGGAGCGAGAAGCAGAGAACGGTCAGGACACACATGAAACGAAAGAGTCCCTCACACAGGAGCGTGCGGCATCGTTCGACCAACGCGAAATCTCCGCGAAGAGGCCGAGAATCGGTCAGAGGTGAGACCCATGGTTAACGTCGGCTACTCGCTCATCAGCGAGGAGCACGGACCGAACACACTGGTCGAGAACGCCGTTCGGGCCGAGGTGGCGGGGTTCGAGTACGCGATGGTGTCCGACCACTTCCATCCGTGGCTCGACCGTCAGGGCGAATCGCCCTTCGTCTGGAGCACGCTCGGCGCAATCGCGCAGGCGACCGACAGACTGCGCGTCGGCACGGGCGTGACGTGCCCGACGATGCGGATTCACCCGGCACTCGTCGCACAAGCCGCCGCGACGACGGCCGTGATGTCCGATGGCCGATTCTTCCTCGGTGTCGGAACCGGCGAGCGGCTGAACGAACACGTCACGGGCCACCGGTGGCCGCCCCACCACGTTCGCGTCGAGATGCTCCAAGAGGCGATTCACGTTATCCGCGAACTGTGGGGCGGTGAGATGATGAGTCACGACGGCGACTACTTTTGCGTCGAAAACGCGCAGTTACACACGGTCCCGGAAGAGCGACCGAACGTGGCAGTCGCGGCGAGTGGCACCAATACCGCCAGATGGGCGGGCAACGTGGGTGACTCGCTCGTCAGTACCGCGCCTGATGCCGACGTAGTTGACGCATTCTCGCGCGGACGCGACGACGACAGACGACGCTACGGTCAGGCGACGGTCTGCTGGGCGGAATCCGAATCCGAGGGCCGCCGGACGATTCACGAACAGTGGCCCAACGGCGGCCTCCCCGGTGAACTCGGACAAGAACTCGCTACACCGACGCACTTCGAACAGGCGGTCGGACTGGTGACCGAAGAGCAAGCGACGAAGCACCTACCCTGCGGGCCGGACGCCGACGCCCACATCGAGACGATTCAGTCGTACGTCGATGCCGGCTTCGACCACGTCAACCTCCATCAAGTCGGCCCACACCAGCAAGAGTTTCTGGCGTTCTACGAAGAGGAGGTGCTTCCATCGTTCGAGTGACCGATTCGGTGGAAGGTCGGTAACCGAAGTTGCAACAGCAAGCGATACCATTTTTCAACCGGTCGCCGAACGGTATGTAACCGGCTGATTCTCATGGACGACCACGGCCGAGCAGGCGGCCAAGCCGCCACTGGTACGCACGCATCGCTCTGGTTGGAGACGACGCCAGAGACCGACTACGAAGCCCTCTATTCGGGAGCGGATAGGAACCTCGCTGTCGATACCGTCGTGGTCGGCGGTGGTATCGCGGGCGTCACGACGGCGTTCAAGCTACAGCGCGAGGGCCAGTCGGTCGCGCTCGTCGAGCGTGACCGTATCGTCGAGGGAGTAACGGGCCACACGACGGCAAAGCTCACCTCGCAACACGGTCTCATCTATCGTGAACTCGCCGAACAGTTCGACTTCGACCGCGCCCGACTGTACGCGGAGGCGAACGAGGCCGCCATCGCCGACGTGGAACACACCGTCGAGAAACACGATATCGACTGTGCGTTCACCCGAACGCCGGCTTACACCTACACCGAAGCTACGGACGAAGTGAAGAAGTTCCGCGAGGAGGCCGAGGTCGCCTCTCATTTCGGTATCCCTGCGAGTTTCGTCGATTCGACCGACCTTCCGTACGACGTGGCTGGCGCAGTCAAATTCGACGACCAGGCGACGTTCCACCCACGGAAGTACCTCCTCGCGCTCGCCGACCGAATCCCCGGTGATGGGAGCTACGTCTTCGAGGAGACGACGGTGACGGATATCGACGACGGAGAGCCGTGTCTCGTCTCGACCGACCGAGGCAACTTGACTGCCGACGACGTGGTCGTTGCGACGCACTTTCCGGTGTTCGACCACGCCCTGTACTTCGCCAGGATGGAACCGCAGCGCTCGTACGTCGTCGCGGCACGGCTCGAAGGCGACGTTCCCGACGGCGTCTACTTCGACCCTTCGGACCCGTACTTTTCGGTTCGTCCCCATCCGAACGCCGCCACCGACATGGTGCTCATCGGGGGACAGAGTCATCGAACCGGTCACGGTGGGAGCACCGCCGAACGGTACAGAGAACTCGAAGCGACGGCCAGAGACCGGTTCGATATCGAATCGATCGACTATCGGTGGTCCACCCAGGACTTCTTCTCTATCGACCGCGTTCCCTTCGTCGGGAAGCACTCGCCGCGAACCGAACACGTCTTCGTGGCGACCGGTTTCGGCGGGTGGGGAATGACCGGTGGAACCGTCGCCGGGTTGCTCCTCTCGGACCTCGTAAACGGGCGTCGGAACTCGTGGCAGAACGTTTATACGCCATCTCGCTTCGAGTTCAGCGCCTCCAAGCAGCGACTCGTCTCGCACAACACAGAATCGATGAAACACCTCCTCGATGACCGTGTACATGGGCCGCCGAGAGCCACCGAGGTGTCCCTCGACCCCGGCGGAGCGACTATCGTGGACACCGACGACGGCCCCGTCGCCGCCTCTCGTGACGATGACGGTCAGTACCACATCGTCTCTGCGGTCTGTCCCCATATGGGTTGTCTCGTCGAGTGGAACGACGGCGAGCGTTCGTGGGACTGCCCGTGCCACGGTTCGCGTTTCGACGCCGACGGCACCGTCTTGGACACACCCGCCCTCGACGACTTGACGCCCAAGTCCGATGCCGTCCGCAAGGACGGGGAGTGACTCCTGAATCCGTTTCACTCGGCCGGCGTGTCGTAGACCGCCCCCATCGGGTTGTGCCGGCCAAGCCACGTACCGAGCGTCAGGCCGTACACCAGATGGCCGACGTGGAACACGAGCGCCTCTTCCTCGTCTAGCTCACGGTTCAACAGTCGTTCGAAGATGATCTTGGCACCGACCCACGAGAGTACGAGACTGTAGACGACACCGGAGAGGAGGGCCGTCCGCTCTCCGTCGAGTGGAGAGCGCTCGTTGAGAGCGGGGAGAACCGCGCCGAGTACCGCGCCGCCGACGGTTCCGTAGAGTGCGTGCAACACGTAACCGGTCCCGAAATGGACCTCCGCGGGTCCTCCGGCGACGTACTGCGCCCAGAACTCGGCCGTTGGCGGAAGCGCACGAAAGATGGGAAGCCGGTATAGCGACATCATGACCGTTCCCACGAATCCGCCGATTGCGCCGCGAACCGCCGTGTCGAACACTATCCGTGCAGCGCTCCTCGGGCGCTCGTTTTCACGAACCATACACGGTATGCACCAGCCACGTGCCTATATGTTGGGTCGTCTAGAACGGAATGTAGGCGTTGGTGTACAGTATCAGGTAGGCGACTGCCAGCAGCAGCGCCATTCCGAGCACGAGTAAGAACAACTTGTACACTCCTTCGGGTGTGTAAATCGATTGGAATCTCATGGTTCTCTCTTGCAACCATCACGACAGCCGAGAGTGGGGTGAACGCGTGCGGCCATCATGCGGCCATCAGTCCCCATCTCGAAGCCTGCGAACCACAGCGACACAGAGGACGCCACAGAACGCGAGCACCGTGGCGAAAATACCGAAGCCGGGCGTTGCGCTCCCCGTCGTATCGGTGTCTTGGACCCCCGGTTCTATCGTCTCGTCGCCCCCTGGCAGTGCTGGCGTCCCCGCGCCCGCCGCCGAAACACGTTCGAGTTCGACCGAGTAGAACGGTCCCGAACAAGCGGTCTGGTTGTTGACGATGAAACGCGCGTCCGTCTGCGATTGGCCCCCGTTCTGCGCGAACGAATCCACATTCAGAGCAAGTCGGCCGTCGGCGCGCTGCCGTGATTCGAACACCTCCGTCTCTTCGTCGGTGAAGAGCGTCGATTCGGTACGTTGGCGGTCGTCTTGGGACCGCTCGACGAGCCAGATGTCGTAACGAGCGGGCGTCCCGGTCTGGTCCAACGAGTTACAATCTTCGAGCGCGGTCGTATCCGCGTCGCTTCCCTCTGCATCGACATCGACGAAGAGACCGGTGAGGTTGTCACTCGTCAACCCCTCGACTGGTCGCGGGATGGCCCCCTCGATGGTGATTTTGCTCGCCTGAGACCGTGTGTCGGAATCACGCAGCGCGAGCGAACCGGCGGCGATACCGCCGAGTCCGCTGACGAACTCCCGGCGGGGGAGTTCTTGATGCTCCGAACCACTCTCACTGTCGTGCGTGGTCACAGTCGGAATTCACCATATTTGTGGGTAAATTTCGTGACTGCATTCGCAAGGTCGGCTGCGGCGGTCTCGTGTGTTGCGGCCGTCGTCGCCCGCGAACGGCCGACTTCTATTCCTATCCAGCGAGTTGGCGAGACGAGCGTCTCGTGGATGTCGAGGACGAGTGCTGGGACGACCGCTGTGAAGACGTGTTCTTCGAGCGAGAGTCACGAATCGACACCCACGAACAACTCTTTACGTCAGCACGATGATTGATGCGTATGAGTGGACGAGGTGAAACTCCACCTGAAGCGGGCGACATGGACGAAGTCAGCGTCGCCGTCGGAGAGAAGGTGTTTACCGAAGACGGACGGCCGATAGGAAGAGTTCGCGGGTTCGAGGAGGGCGGCGTATTCGTGACGACGCGGGAGGGCGTCGAAGCGCTCAGTATCGAGCACGCCCGGTCCGGTCACTCGTTCGGCCGGGCCGAGTTGATGTGGCGCTGTATGACGTGCGGCGCGATGAGGAAGCTCGAAGGTGACCTGCCCGACTCCTGTCCCGACTGTCAGGCACCGAAAGAAGAACTCATGTACTGGACGGAGGACTGACTGGCCCGTTTCGACAGGCGAGGTACGTTCCCGGCACGTAGCAACGCAGTGGTGTTCGATTAGCTGGAGAGCTTTTCCACTATCTTGTTCGCCTGCTCGCGGGCCTTGTCTTCGCCCACTGATTTCTTGATGAGTACTGATTGAATCTCCCACTCGTCGCTGTCCGAGTGGTGGCCCATGCGAATCTCGCTCCCTTGAGAGACCGAATCCGAGGCGTGTGCCGCCCAGTCGGGCGTCCGAATGCTGTCGAACTCGTCCGGGTCCGCGTACTCGACGTGGAAGTATTCGTCTCCGGCCTCGACCGATTTCGGTTCTGGCTGTTCCGTCATGGTCACACCATCGACGGGCGAAGCCTTCGCTTTAGACCATGAGTTTACAAGCAGACGACGGCCGTCGCTCCAGTTGAACTCGGCGTCGTCACGGCGTCATCGAAGTGTTCGTACTTCTTTCCGTGAATTCCGTACTTGTGTGTCGAGATGAGTTAGACGGGAGCCAGTCGGGTGGCGCTGACTCCGCGTCCGTCACTAGTCCCCAGCGACTTCTTGCTGGTCGAACTGTTCGCTGCCTCGAGAGACCGTCTCGAGTGCTTGTTCTTCCTCCCGAAGCGTCTCTTCGAGCAGGTCCGCGGCCTCGTCGTATCCGAGTTTTCCAGCCAGTGAGGTCAGGTTGCCGTAGGCGGCTATCTCGTAGTGCTCGGTCTTCTGTCCGGTGGCCATGTTGAACCGGTCGAGCACCTCACCGCTGTTCTCTCTGGCGAACTCGCGGTGTTCGCTAATCATCGCATCGACGACGTGGTCCTCCCTCGTCTTCGGTTCCTCGTCGATGTGCTCGAACACGCGTTCGAGCCGGTCGATTTGTTCTTGCGTCTCTTTACGGTGGTCGGCGAACGCGTTGCTCACCATCTTGTCTTCCGTCTCCTCGGCGAGCGTCTGGAGCGCCTCGTCGAGTTCTTGTTCGGCGTAGTATAGCTCTTGGAGGCCTTCGACGAGTAGTGATTTCATGGATTCGGTTGTCATTAGCGACCCTCGTCCTCTAGTTGGTCGATACGTGCAAGAGCGATGTGCCTGCGAAAGTAAGCCCGAGTAGAGACGAACGCGAATCCGTGTCGAACGTCGATGACTCGGCCGATGGTGTCACCGTTCGTATCGAGTACGCGCTTTCCTTCGTCGTCGCCGGTGAAGACTGTCTCACTCGACTTTTCGTGCTGTCGAACACCCGCCGTCACCCTGAGGGTTCACCTTGCAGGTGCGTATCTGTTCGTACACCGACTGCACGGGTCATACCGGGTCACACCGAGTCAGACTGTTCGTCTTCGTCCGTCTCGCCGGTGGCGGTACTGCTGTCGGTGGCGATACCGCCGCGGTCACTGTAGCGGGCGCGGCCGACGGCCTCCGCACCGACCATGTTGTATATCATCTGCCGAACGTCCTCTTTCGACTCGAACTGCTGGTCTTCGAGTCCCTCGAACACCTCTCGGAGCGTTTGGGTCCCGTCTTCGAGGTCGATTTCGTAGTCGCCGTACTGTTCGACGATTTCTTCGGTCGTCGTCGGGTACGAGTGGTCCTCCAGAACGTCGGCGAGTGGACCGATATCGACGCCTTGCTCGCGGCTATCCTGCTCACTCTCTTCGTCGGTTCCCGTTGGACCGCGCGGGCTATCGTCGTACGCCATGGTCCCTAGTCCCGGTGAAGTCAAAAAAGAATTCTGCCGGCACCCGCAATGAGGAGTCCCGAGACGAAGGTCGGATAATCCGGTCGTGTCACTCACGTTCTGGCACGCGACGACGACGACACGGTTGGTCGTTCAGGAGAGAGGGGGTTTGAGCGCGTGTTTGTTGGTCGTGGCTTTCGATGGCGAAGTATGCGTGATGGTGGGAGTCGCGTCGTGTCCGTCCCACTGGGCCGCGATGGTGTTCTCGATGAGAGAGCAGACGCCCCGTCGCAATCGCTCGGAGACCGCCTGGTGCGATACGTCGAGCGGCTTCGAGAGTTCTTCGAGATTCTCCTCACGAGGAACGGAATAGTACCCTCGTTCGAGTGCGGTGAGGAGCGTCTTCGTCTGCACTTCGGAGAGACCGAACCGGTTCGTCTCCTCGATTCGGTCGATTTCCGAGACTTGCAGCAGTTCGAATTTGACGTCGTTAGACTCGCATTTCGAGGCAAGTCGCTGGAGCACCGACCGGTCCTGCAGGTACATCTCGACGGTCCACCCGTCCATCTCGTGGCGGGCCGCCAAGAGCGATGCCCGCCCGTCCGTCCACCCGTGGTAGTCCTGTGACTCGGCCGCCTGCCGTGTCGTCCGCGTCTGGTAGAGGCGTTGCGTGTCGGAGCCACCGATGGGCACCCATCTCGACACCGTCTCATCCGCATCCATTCCCGCCTCGAAGTCATCGACGGTCTCGGCGTCACCGGACACCCACAACGTCATATCGAGTTCGCCGTCGGCGGTCTTCGTCTGTTTCTTGAGCGTGATAGTCACCTCCCCCGCCTGTTCGACGCTCGTCTGGAGGATGGGTGATTCGAGATGAACGCTGGAGAACAACGTCATCGCTGGCCCTCCCATGAGCGGCCGCCGGTCTGTCGCCGGTGAGCACTCGCGTCTGTGGTGGCTCGATGGTCAGTTCGCATACATTATTCATTACTGCCTTCTCTTTTGATTCCTCTGCCTAAACACTTAGTGAGTGAGGTCGTCGAAATGGATAAATCGATAGACTGCACCGGGTGTTGTTGGAACCGTCGAGGCTCACGTGAATGACGAGAGAGTTGAACCGCTCTTGTTTCGTGACACTCGTTTGCCTCAGAGTTTGGCCCACGCGACGAACGGGCAGTTCGCTCGGTCGAACACGCGGGGAGACGCCTTCCCTTGCCACTGCAGGGAGAGCGTTTTCCCGCGACGGCCCTCGAACCTCGTTCGAGATGGATTCCGAACGACCGAACGGTGACCCCGACCCGGAACGCGTCCAAGACAACGCGCTCGACCGACAGCACGAGCGAGCCGAACACGCCGAACGTATCTACGACCAAATCGATGGCCTGCTGGGGGAACAGAAGTACCCGACGACGGGCGAAGAACTCGCCGTCGAGTACGAAGATACCATCCTCGACGCGCCGAACGAGACGGAGACGCTGGGCGACGTGTTCGACCGATTAGTCGATGAGCGATTCGAGTCCGAGACCGAAGCACGCGAGGCCATCATCAACGAGTTGACGGGCCGAGCCGACGGCCTCGACGAGTACAACGACGAACGAAACCTCTCCAAACTCGACACCGAGGGCGGCCCGGCAGGTTGAGCGTCGGATGCGAAACGGTGACGAGGGACTCGGCAGACAGCCGAGGGAACACACGCCGACGCCGGAGGGACGTCGCCGCTGTCACGTCGGCGTATCGCTGTCTTCGGTGTCGGTCTCCTCTCCTTCCGTCCCCGAATCGGCGTCCGGACTCTTCCTGTGACCTGCCCCCGACGAATCCGACTCACCGTCTTCGTCTCCCGATTCTTCGGCTATTTTTCGTTCGAGTGGCCTGCTACCGGTCTCTTTCGCAAGCACCGGGCGCTGGCCGAGTGAGACGCCGTGAAGGAGTCCGGGGAGGACGATTCGAATCGCCTCGAAGACGACGATGAAAATGATCGGCAGAAGGAAGAAGCCGTACCACCCGAAGAACATGGGTCCGAGAACGTAGGCGAACAGGAGCGTAATCGTATCGAACTGCCGACCCGAGACGTACGGTTGGATGACCGACTGGGGAAGCAAGTCCAACACCAGCACGTATCCGAGGAGCACGCCACCGACGAACGGGAGGTGATTGGTCTCGGCGTTCAGCGCCTGAATCCCTAAGTACGCCACCAGCGGAAGGTAGACGACTTTTCCCACCAAAATCGGAATGAGACTCGAGATTCCCGTTAGAACGCCCAATACGAGCACCATCGGGACACGGATACTCTGCGGTGCGATCGCGTTCGTCGGCAAGGCTCTGCTTGCAACAGAAAGCGACCCGAGGTACCGTGAGGCCGACGAGAGTACGAGCCTGAGGGAATCACAGTAGGAGAATGGAGAGGGTTCGTCAGGTCCGACGGCGTCGTTCAGGCCCGCGCTTCGTCCGTCACGTCTTCGTCGTAGTCGGCCGTCAGAAAGACCTCGTCGTCGGTGATGCGCTCGATACGGTGCTCGTCGATTTGAAGGTCGTCCTCGTCAACGCCACCGAACCCGAGTTTGGCCGCGATTCGGTCCGTGAAGCCGGGGTCCGACTCCACGTAGGCGATTCGGTCTCGAACGCTAGCGACGATACCTATCTTCCTGTCCGGCGCGACGATGACCGGTTTTCCCTCGTCTCTGCGTTCGGGGACGACGCGGAGTTCGTCCATCGTCTCGTCGGTCATCTCGTCCGTCGCCGTCTCTTCGACGCCGCCCGTCGCTTCGCGCTCGGTGAGTCGAGTCTCTCGAACCGACTCGTCACTCGTCGTCCGCGAGAGCATCTTGCCGCTGACGACTTTGGCAGTGAGTTGCCGGCGCTCAGAGACATCCTGGTCGATCACACGGTCTATCGTCAGGTACGTGACGATGACGTCGTCTTCGACGAACTCGCTCTCGATGTGGTGCGTCTCCGTGTTGATGGAAGTCTGTTCACTCGTGGTGTCGTTGAACCGCTCTTCTCGGAGGATCTGGTCGTGAACTGACTCGACGTCGATGTTCGCTTCCAGGTCGTGTGCGTCCACCGTGTCCGTCTCGAACACATCGACGTCTTTGATGCGCGTCTCGATGGTGAAGCGCTCGCGCTCTTCTATCGTCACCCCCCACTCCTCCTCGACTTCGGCGGTCAAGTCGAACGGATATCCGTCGTACTCCTCGACTTCACCGCTCATCGCGTCGTCGTCGCCGACGAGGAACCGATTCTCGTCGCCGTAGTCGTGCTGGTAGTGAACGTCGTCGTCGGAGACGCGGTCCACGTCTTCCGTCGCGCCGACGACGTCGCAGTTGCTACACGTCCGTTGGCGGAGTTCGACGTTGGCCACGCGTCGGTCGATCACGTTCCGGTCCACGACTTCACTTTCGAGTGTCGCCTCCTCGACGACGGTTGTTGAGACGACGGTCGTCTCGGTTATCGTTCCCTCGATGGTCTCACCCTCGATGAAACGTGATTCGATTTCTTCGTGTTCGTAGCCCGCCTCAGTCTCCATCTGTTCGAGGGTCGTTCTGCGGTCGGCCACCTCGAAGTACGGGACGCCGTCGGAATCTCTGTGTCGAATGACTACCTTATCTTCGTTCTCTATCTCCCGGTAGAACGTCTCCCAGTCGAGCGACTCGTCCGTATCTGTCGTCTCCGACCTCGTGACGAGTTCGGGGTGACCGCCGCGTCTCACGGGGACGCGTTCATGCTCGTTTGCCCACTGTTCGATACGCTGGGGGTCAGTTGTGAATTCTGAGTTCGACATGGTTCGTCCGGTTTCCGTTGGGCCCGTATTCGTAAAGACTGGACGCTTGCAATGGCCTGCCACACAGGAAGACCGCCCGATGTAGGGCGGTTCAGTGATAGGCCGTCCGCTCGGCGTCTCCGAGACACGTCTCCAGGTGACCCTGTGTCTGTCCACCGCCGTGGCGCTGTCGGCACTGGCTTCGCTTTCGTTCGCCGAATATGTCTCGACACCCGTGCACCGGTTGGTCGCAGCCACTTCGCCGTTCGTTCGATTCGAACGTGGTGGACTCGTTCGAAAGACACCCGGGCGTGAGACTGACTCGTTCGTGAACCTTCGGTTCAGTGGTCTACCCGAATTTATTCTACATTATCGTGACACCATCACCACTGATTTTTTCGTTAGCGAACATTAAGCATTACACCCGTACTTTTGTAATCTCCTTGCAGTCGCAAGCGTTTTGCTCCCCGTAAGAGACGAACGGCGGGTCTCGCAGTCGATTCTGGCCGACTTGTAGATGAGAGGTCAACACTCAACTTCGAGAGACGGTACGGGTGCTCGAACCAGTAGGTCTCTCGGTGTAGCCGCTCGGCGAAAGAATTGATGAGGTAGTTCACGCAAGTACGACACGAGAAGGACACGGGGACCGCGTCATCGAAGTGGGAACGCGGCTGATGAACCTTCGTAAAGGGGCGGACACGCTCGTTCCACTTGGGCGGTCATTAAGAGCGCAACTCCCTACCCCGGTACGTGTGACCGACGGAGTCGGAATGTGTCGTCCGTTACGGCGACGCGAGGTCGCGCCAGCGATCGAGACATCGACGGTTGCACAAGACTGCTTCTTCGTCCGACTGACGCTGCTCTGCTCTCGGTTTGGCGGTGCGTATCGAGACGTAGTAGTGGCGTTCGTCCAACGGTACGACTGCTTGACAAGCAGCACACGTCGCCGTTCCCGTCCCCCACCAAACGCGCCGCCCGATGTGCTTTATCTGAGCCTCCGGATTCTGTCGATGGGAGCTCCCGTGTTCAGAGGTCACGTTCGACCGCTCTCCCGTATCTGGGGCGGGAACGCGGCGTTCAAACGCGAAAGACCCTCAACCGCGGAGAAGCGCTTTCCTCGATAGTACATACGTACGCGTCTTCAGACGGGAACGTCACTGTTACCCTTGCAATCTCAAGGGAATGCGGTGAAAAGTCATCGGCGTTCGAGATACCGCCCTACTGTGACTCGAACCACTGCGAGGCGACTGGATACACTTCGATGCGACGCTGACCCGACGGTTGGCGACTATTTTTTATCCATGGCGATGCGAGTTAATGGCACGCATGACCGTAGCTATTAGACCTGCGACCAGCGACGACACGGGCGACATTCGCGCCGTAGTGGACGCCTCATTTCGGTCGTCTTACTCGCTCAGCCCCCTCGAAATAGATGTTATCGTCGATAATTCCTTCACCGACGCCGCGCTGACTGAGCGAATCGAAGACCACGACAGCCTGTTACTCGTCGCAGAGGCTGACGACGACGCGGGCGAGTCGGTTGTCGCAGGCTTCGCGGAACTCGAAACGGCGGATATGCTTCGGTGGCTCCACGTCTCCCCAGCGTTCCGTGGACAACGAGTGGGGACGGCTCTGTTCGAACGCGTCCAATCGGAGTCAAACCCGCGGAACTGCCCGCTGCGAGCACGCGTGCTCGAAACCGCCAGCGAAGGCAGGCAATTCCTCGAACGGTTCGGTCTCTTTCAGACCGAGACAGACTCTCTCGACCTTGGGGGAGACCACCTCGAAGAGCACGTGTACACGACGACGGGTGAGCGAGTGGCCCCGAACGACCCCGACGTGGAAGTGCCATCGTCCGTCACAGACGACGACGAAACGGTGCGACTAGACCACGACGAGTCAGTACCGGGGACGTTGGCTCCGTTCTTCGTGCTCTTCGAGACAGATTCGTCTTTCCAACGATACGGCTACTTCTGTTCGCATTGCGGGAGCACGGACGTCGTCGCCGACGGTCTCGACCGACTCAAGTGTCAACGGTGCAGGAATACCCATCGCGCCGACCGGTGGGACCGCGCCTATCTCTGAACGACTCCGAATGGGGATACTGCGACCAGCGACCGGCGCACGCGCGTGGGGCTACAGGTTCTTACTACTGAAACGAATACGAGACGTATGGTCGCGTCCCCCGAACAGTTGATGCTGTACTACCCGTAGACCAAGTTCTCGGCGCACTCGTCATCACCTCACCGCTCGTTGGCTGGGTGTATTTCGGTAGTTCGTCACCACGTGGCGGTGACGGGCACCGACAGTGAACGCGTTCGGACGTTGGGAGCGGCCCGGATACCAAAAATGTCTAGATGGAGCGCGCGGCGGCGTCTCTCGGAGAGACGACACTATCGGTCGGTGCACACCCACTAGTGGTTCTGTTCTCTATCGGAGTGGACCGGGAACGCGACTTCGACGGTCGCTTTGTACTGGGATACCTCTCCGTTTTCGATGTCTGCGGTCCACGACTCGACCGCTACGCCAGTGAGGTCGTCTATCGTTTCGTTCGCCTCTTCGACCGCCTCTTCGGCGGCCTGTTGCCACGACTCCTCGGACGTGCCGAGGAGTTTGACAACTTTCACAGTAGACACGGCGGTTACATATCTACGGGCTGTCGTAAGAAGTTTGGGCCGGAGCCGTCGGCCGCCTCGACGACTCGCGTGTTCACTCGTCCGACTGTCTCGCACCGTGTGTCTGGGCGATGTGTGTCGTCGTCCCGACGCCGATTCCACCGACGAGGTTGCCCGCCGTGACGACGACGGTCGTCTCCACCAACGCCGAGAGGGTGAACCCGCCCTCGAAGAGGACGCCGAAGAAGATGTGGAGCATCGTCACGACGACGTGGTCGAACGGGCCGAGTGCGAGCAACACCCCGACGCCGTAGGCGAGGACGATACGGCTCACGTCGCTATCGACCGACAGCAAGAGGAACGACAGCAGCGTCACCAGCACGCCGCCCGCAATCGAGTCGGCGAACTCCGCCAGCGGTCTTCGAGAGACGATCTCTGCGGCCGTCGTCGTCAGCGCCGTCTCCGTTCCCGGCGGGAGTGCGCCACTCACCGAAAGTACCACCGCCATCAGTCCACCGCCGGCGAGGTTGACGACGAAGGTGACGCTCCACAGGCGAACGAGCGGGCGCGCGAGCCAACTGTCCGAGCGCGACGACGCCGAAGACCACCGTGAATCCGGCGATGAACCCCGTCGCGGTGAGTTCGAGTATCGACTGGTCGAGGCGTCGCTGGCCCTCCTCGACCGCGCGGTCGAGTATCTCCTCTGGGTCACTCCTCATTGCAGTACGAAAATATCGCGTGCCACAGCGAAGCGACGACCGACGGGGGGAGAGAGCGGGGCGTCTCACTCTTCGAGGCGCGAGGCCGCCACAACTGCTCGTCGTTCCACGTGCGTTTGGTCGTGGGCACTCTCGGTAGCCGTCGGTCTGCATCGATTTACTCTCTGTGCGTCGCCGTCGGTCGGAGAGTCACCGTTATCGCTGCTGAATCGACCCGCTCTGCGACGAGCGACCGGACGTCTGCAGGTGCGCTTCGAGGAACCAGAGGTCCTTGCTCACTCGTCTCGAGATGTCGTTCAGCAAATCGACCGTGTCGATATCGCCGTTCGCCTGTGCCGCTCGAATCGTCTCGCCGAGGATAGCGTCGAAGACCGCCAGACGGTCTGCCAGAATCGAGACGAGTTCCACTCCTTCGACGGCGCTCGACGGCAGTTCAGGAATCTGGCTGGCCGACGCGCTCGTTCGGACGGTCCCCGAGACCGTTGCACCGAGTGCCGCCGCGCGCTCGGCGATTTTGTCGATGTCCTCTTCGACCGATTCGGCTATCTCTTCGAACAGTTCGTGGAGTTGGTAGAATTCTGGGCCTTTGACGTTCCAGTGAGCCGTCCGGAGCTGGCTCAGGATGTCGGTCGCGTCGGCGAGAACCTGACCGAGCATCTGCGCGCTCGATTGCCGGATCTCTTCAGGGAGGTAGTTCTGCGTGGGGTAGAACTGCCCGACTGGCTGTTCGCTCATCACGCTGGACTGTGGCTGCTGACCTGATTGCTGCATCGACTGTTGGCTCTGCTGGCCATACGGCTGCTGCATCTGCTGCTGACCCGGTTGCTGAACTTGCTGTTGGCCCGGCTGCTGCATCTGTTGCTGGGGCTGCTGTCCCACCGGTTGCTGCATCTGTTGCTGACCTGGTTGCTGCGTTGGCTGCTGCATCTGCTGTCCATATGGCTGCTGGACAGACTGCTGGTGCGGCTGGCCAATCGGTTGCTGACTTGGCTGTTGGAACGACTGTTGACTCGGTTGGTAGCCCGGCTGTTGGAACGATTGCTGGTTAGGCTGCTGGAACGATTGCTGGTTAGGCTGCTGGAATGACTGCTGACTCGGTTGCTGGCTCCGCTGTTGCTGGAATTGCTCTCCCATCTGGGGTGTCTGTTGTTCGTTCGAACGTCGTTCCTGTTGGTACTGCGTCGGCTCTTGTTGCTGGCTCATAGTCTTAGACCTCGGGACCCGTCGCACCGGTGGTCCCACCTCACCAATTCAGTAGACACGCTATTAAATATTGCCCGGCCGACACGAAACCGACAGACGGCTCTCCGGTGGCGTCCAAGAAATGCGGTAGAAGGGGTCGAGGCGGTCGATTCGTCGGGTTGGACTCGTCGAAAAAGAGAACGTAGCTCGCAGGCGGCCAGCAAGTTCCAGTGTGGACGCTTACAATCGAGGCGACTGAGCCTTGATGATTCCCGTCGCGGTGGCGAGTTCGGATTCGAAGAGCACGAGGATATCGTCTAGCGTCACGATTCCCTCTAGCTTCTCTCCGTCTTCGTCCACGATTGGGAGTCGTCGGACGCCGGCGTCTTCGAGTCGGCGAAGGGCGTCGAAGACGCTCAATTCGGTCGTCCCGGTCACGAGGTCGTCTTGGATGCAGTCGCCCGCGGTCATGTCTTCGAGTTTCGACGGGTCTCGAAGCATGAGTCCGAGCGTCCGGTCTGTGATGATACCGACCGGTCTCTCGCCTTCGACGACGACGACGCTTCCAACGTCCGCTTCGTGCATCATCTTTGCCACCGAATCAATCGGCGTATCGGGGTCGGCGGTGACCACGTCCGTTGCGATGAGTTCCTCTACGGTCACGGGTTGAAGCTGTGGTCTCGACCTGCCGGCCCTCGTCGATTCGGTGCCAATACCGGGCTGTTGGTAGCGACCATGTTGCGGCTGTTGTGCCTGCGGGTCGGTTGCCTGGTGACTCGGCGGCTGATGCCACTGCTGCGGCGGGCCACCGCTCTGTGATTGCGGGCCACCCGCGGGCGGAGCCTGTTGACCCTGTTGTGGGTACCCCTGTGGGGGGTACTGACTCCCCTGTGGTGGCTGTCCGGCCGGTTGCTGCTGTTGGTTCACCTGGCGCTGTTGGCCATAGGGGTCCTGTTGCTGTTGCTGGCCGTACTGTTCGGGGTGGCCGTATTGAGGTTGCTGCGGCGTGTTCCAGTACTGTCCCTGCGAGGCGTTGTATCCTTGCTGGACCTGCTGGGGAGTCACTCCCGGCGGGGACTCTGCCTGAAACTGCCCTTGTTCCGGATAGGGAGAGCGACTCGTCGGTGTTGGTCTGCTACTACTCGACTGCTGAGGGTACTCGCCGGATTGACGCCACTGGTTCTGTCGGTGAGGCTGGTCGTGATGCATGGCTATATCCGTCGGTCACGCTCGGGACGTTTCCGACACCGAGAGAATGAACTCACTGTACCATAAAACTGGGGGAGCACGCTCGAACCCGGGGTGTACAGTGCAGTACTCGCCCGAAGACAGAGGATAGCTGTCATCCGGAACCACGGGTTATAGACGACTACGTGCCGCCCCTGTCCGACTCCCGTTCGCCGAACTGTTTCTCCAGTCACCGTCTCACTCGGGTTAGGCTGACTGCTCGCCTTCTACTTGGGTCGCCGGTTCCGGCCCTTCCCGCACTTCGGCTTCGTGTTCCGAATCTCTCTGTTCTTCACTTTGAATCAGCCGGCCAGAGACGTACGTCAACGCCCCCAAGGTTACCAGCGGAACGACGAGCAACATCTGGCTCATGAGCGTCGTCCGAAGGCTCCCGCCTCCGAATGGCTGGAACACGAGGAAGGTCACCATGAAGAACACGATGATTCCGAGCGGGATGATGTTGACTAGTAGGTCCTTGAGCGTATCTTCCGAGAGGTTGAACGGAGACACGTGCGTTCTCGAAGCGGTGGCGACTTGAGAGTTTGGCGCGCCAATGCAAGGAAGCTCCCTCGGTACGAAAAATTTGCAACTCGGAAGTGCGACCGGACATCGACCACTGAACTCCACTCCGCGGCTTGCTTCGCCGCCCCCGTTAGTGTAGCCACCTCCGCTTCGAACGTTGGGGTATCGCTGGCTCGACTACTCCGGCTATCGAGTCGGCGAAGTGCTGAATCTCCTGTCTATCGAGGCCTTGAAAGTGGACTTGTCCCACGACTTCCGCGCGCTGCGTCGCCCCTTTCTCGGGGGCGATTATCTACCCATCGACCTACACGAGACGGTCACTCGAATCGCACACCAGTATCTCCCAGTCCGTGAAGCCGAGAGGGGCAGGAGTCACGGGTCGAAGACGATGCATACGCAAGCAATACCGATTTGCCCAGAGCGCTCGTCTCCCGAAGAGCGCCCATGGTCGATAACTTAGGTCACGCAGCATTCGGTCTTCTATTCGCACTCCCGGCGTGGTTCCTTTGGGAGGCACGCACGAGCATCGCCTTCGTCGGTTTAGCGACGATAGCGGCGGTCGTTCCGGACGTCGATCTGTTCCTCGCCCAGCTCTTTCCGGCGGAGATACATCACCACGGAGTCGTCCACACAGTTCTCTTCATCACCATTTCGAGTGCGATACTCGCCGGCGTGTTAGCGGTCGTCTTCGACGACCAAATCGAGTCGTTGCTACGGAACGACCGGTTCGACAGTGCGGGTCTGTTTGGATTCCTCTTCGGCGCGCTACTGGTCGGCGGACTCAGTCACCTCGTCGCCGACATGCTCTCAGCACCAGATATCTCGACACCTATCGAACCGTTTTGGCCCTTCTTCGACAAGCCGTGGTCAGTTGACCTCGTCTGGTACGACGCGATGTGGGTCAACCTCGGGTTCTTCTCCGTGATGGTCGTCACCCACCTCGTCGTATCGTACTTCACTACCTCCCCCAAACAGCGACTCATCACGCGTTGACGGAGTCACGAGGAGGATGAGAAGTCGCTACGCGAGGAACGTTCGTGGAGTGAGCGTCTCGTCGCGTTCGTCACGCTCGTCGAGAATTCACGTTTCGAGATAGACTCCGTGGTCGGTGATTCGTTCGATATCGTCGGACTCGACGCGGAGGGACATCTCCTCGATTCAGTCTTGCCACCCGAGCATTGCCACCAGTGTTGAGGTAGTTTTCGGGTCTGGTTCGACGAACACGACTCACTCCTCGTGGCCGAAACGTGGCCGACTGGCACGCCGCTGGCGCTCACGACGCGCGTTCCCACGTCGTCGTTCGTGATGGTCTCGGAAACAGTAGCGCCTTTTGCGACGAGGGGTTTATTCACGGTTCCCCTTGCGATTGCGGTGACGAACACCAACCTCGCCAGCAGTAACAGTTCTACGACCACCGGTCCTATCGGTCGGTATCAGTACTGTGTAGCCTCCTTCTGTGGACACCTTCACCCGCAAGGACACAGGTGATACGTGTCGGTGAGCTAGCAGCAATGATAGGTCGATGAACATACTCGACGAAACCTTGCCACCGTCGCCATGGCTAAAAACGGCGGCCAGTGGCGATGGAATCGCGTACAAACGAACGGTCGATAACAGTGTCGAGCACTTCGAAGTGTGCCTCTGTGCGGAGCAGGCCAAAGCGGAGTACCCGCTCGGAAGTGGTACCAGCAGTTGGAGGATATCGTTCGAAAAACGGATTCACGAGTTGTGCTCTTCGTACACCGTCGGCTGCGTCCACAGCAGAGAACAGTTGCTTCGAACACTGTTCCAGGCGATGCGAACCGTCAATCGCATCGTAGACCCCGAGAACGACAAGGCGAGAGAGGGACAAAACATCAAGGAGGCCCTCGACGAACTGACCGACAACGGCCGTCGGTTCTAACGGACGTACCGGACATCGCAAGTGGGACGAACGAATCCGGTCGAACTGAACGACTGAGAGAGGGGCGACAACCGAGTATCGATTGGATTCGACGCCGCAGGTACCCAGGAGGACGGACTTTTCGTGTCGGATTTTGTATTTATCACCTGGGGGAAGTCAGTTCGAGAGGAGGCTCACTCGAACTCACCTCCTCGTTGAATTTGCGGGCCGAACTTCCATTGGGCGAGGGACCGACTTGCCGATGCTATGCACCGAAGAGCATTCTTAGCGACGACGAGCACAACGCTGGCGACGGTTGGACTCGCTGGTTGTACGGGTGACGATGGAGTGATAGATACCGAAGGCGGCGGCGCAGGTGGTGGAGCGACCACCGAACAGACCGGTGAGCCAACCACCGAACAGACCGGTGAGACCACCGAAGAAGGAGATGGCAGCGACGTAGACATCGGGTCGGTGGACGGCACACTCGGTGACGAGGTGAGCGAAAACGTCGAGGTGACAGAGCACCGAGCGTTCGAAACGGAGGACGACGTCGGTGTGACCGGCGTTATAGAGAACGCCTCGGGAGAGCCGTTGGAGTTCATCGAGGTGGAGGTGACGCTGAACGACGGCGATACCCTCATCGGTGAGTTCATCGACACGAGCGAGGAGGAACTCGACTACCTCGCTCCGAACAAACAGTGGCGCTTCTGGGTCACTTTCGACGACGAATCCCTCACGCCGGAGACCGGATACACCATCAACGTCGAGGCCGAAATCAGCGACGATATCGGCGATGGTACGGACTCCGGAACGACCGAAGACGGCGGAACGACGACGCAAACGGAGACGACTACCCAAACGGAGACGACCACCCCAACAGAAGCGACGACCGGGAACTAAACGCTACCCGTGTGGTCGAAACAACAATTGCACCTCTCTTTTCGCGCAGGGACGGAAGTCCCGACTCACAACGCACCTGAGGGCATCCGAAGTGCGTAACACTACGCAGTTGTTCCGTACTGCGTTTCGCAGAGAAAGCGCTGGCGCTATCGCGGAGGGTTTTGGCTTCCGTGCGCGGGTGGAGTGGGAGGAGTAATCACGATATCGCCCGTGCTGTACACCGTCGTCTGGTAACCAGCGACGCAGAAAGCGACGTGGCCCGGTGGTCGCGGGGTCCCGTCGGCCGTCGGTGAGAATATACTGTCGAGCGCATCCGGGTCGATCGAATCGTAGAGTGAAAACCCGCTATCACTCACGTCGATACCCATCGCATCGGCGAGTGCGTGGATGACTGTGGTACTCAATTTGGCGGGACCTGACGGGTCGTGCTGCACGTGGTACGTGTTCGCTTGCCCACCTTGGTTGTGGAGTTGGTTCGTGTTGTTTTGCATTCGTTGTGGACTCGTAGACCCCATCGGTCAAAAGTTCATCCATGTTGGTTATTATCCGGTAAGGGGCTATCTACCACCCGGTATCCATGTATCCACTGACTGGTCAATCCACCCTCCATCCCGTCTGGTAGGCCGATTTCTCGAAGACGAAAGTCAGGTGATTACAAATGTATACGTGTAATTTTACTCTGTCTCCGGGACGTGTTCGTTTCTGTGAACTCGTGGCTGGTCTCTCGACCAGTTCACTCGCCTGTGGCGGTCGGCTCCGTCTGAGAAACCGCAAAGGAACCTCTCGTTCGACCGGCGAGCACCGCGTTCACCGCAACGCCGACCAGTAGTAAGAGTGAGGCGAGGTAGAGCCACGTCAACACGAGCAGTACAGCGCCTAACGTCCCGTACACCTCGTACTGACTAGCGTTGCTCGCGTAGAATTGAAACAGGCTCTGGAGGACGGCCCACCCGACGGCGACGACGAGCACGCCGGGGAGCACTCCCCGAATCGACGTCTCCGTATCTGGAAAGACGTAGTAGACCGGCAACAGTGCGAGTGCGAGCGGAACGACGAGTAACAACGGCCCGACGAACCACCCGACCGGGAGAAGTTCGAGGAGCGACGAGGTGAGACCGATGCCGACAGAGGCGACGAGCACCACGCCGAGCATGACGAGAACGAGCAACGCGTCGAACACTTGACCGAACAGCGACACCGACCCGGAGGTACCGTAGAAGAGCGAAAACGAGGTGTCGAGCGTCCTGAAGATGCGCAGCCCGCTCCAGAGCAACAACACGACGCTGACGAGTGACGCGGCGGTTCGACCTGTTCGGTTCTGTAAGGCCTGCGCGAACATGTCCCGACCGCCGGGAGTGAGATACTGGTCGGTGAATCCGAGTGCCTGCTGGACGAATTGGTCGCCACCGACGACCACTGCGACCACGGCTGTGAGCGTGAGAAGCGGGAGAATAGACACGAACGCACTGTAAGCGAGACTACCCGCGACGAGCGTCGCGTTGTTCTCTCTGAGCGCTGCGACGATAGAACGAAGTCTGCTGAATACCATTCCCTCGAATTCACGGGGTGAATGGGTATGGGTCTGGACCTTGCAGGTGCCAGCGTGCGCTATCAGTGTCTACGAGTGAACGTCGAGTCACACGGGGGCGACGTTGGCAAAGACCCCTCGAACCGAATCAGTCGTCCGCGAACGCTCCCGTGTCGAGGCAGATGCCCACCCACGCCAGAAAACGCGGGACTGCCTCCTGTCCGTCGAGTCGGTACGTCGCGGCCGTCGTCACCTCCCGAGAGTCGCCGTCCAAGACACGAATGCCGATTCCGTCGGGTTCGATTTCTCTGATTGCATCCTCGTCGGTCGTATCGTCTCCGATGTACATCGTCCGCCATCCTCCGGGAGCGGAGTCTGCGAGTTGTCGCATCACGCGACCCTTGTCGCCTTCGACCGCTGGACGCAACTCCCGGATTTGCTTGCCCGTCGTGAGTCGTACGTCGTCCACGTCCGCGACGACTTCCTCGACCGACGAGACGACTTCTGAGACCGCTTCGGCGGGGACGCGTCTGAAGTGAACGGTCGCCGAGACGCCCTTGTTCTCGACTTCGTAGCCGGGGATACCGGCGTCCGAGAGGCGCGAATCGATTTCTTCACAGAGTCTCCGTATCGTCGAGCGACACTGGGCGGCCTCGGGATGGACCGTCGTCTGGCCCTCACGGCTCAGTTCGAGGCCGTGGTTGCCCGCATAGACGACGTCGTCGAAGCCGACGCGGGTGGACAGGTCATCGAGACCACGACCGCTGACCACAGCGAGCGAGACGTTCGGCGTTTCGGCGAGTTTGCGCATCGAAAACACAGTGGTCGGCGTAATCGACGCCGCGTCGGGGTCATCGACGATTGGGGCGAGCGTTCCGTCGAAATCGACGCCGAGGAGGAGACCCTCGCTCTCGGCCAGCCACCGGGCGAGTTCGTCGAAGTGGTCCAGCGCGTTCGGCGGCACCTCCTCAGACACGGTTCTGCTCCCGGTCGCTGGTCGCCAGACTGGTGATACGGTCGAGCACCTCGTTCACCCACACTGAGACTTCGTAGTGTTGGATTTCCCCGTGGAGTTCGCGGAAGCGCTCCCGACGTTCGTCTACGGACATCGAGAGTGCCTCTTCGATTCCCGAGACGAACTGCGTGGTATCGTACGGCGCTACCGACACCGCCGCGTCTCCGACGAGGTCGTGGACGCCCGCCATGGTACTCAGGACGAGCACCCCCGGGTCCGCGTCGGTCTGTGCGGCGACGAACTCTTGGGCGACGAGATTCATCCCGTCGCGGAGGGGAGTGACCAAGCAGATGTCGGCCGACCGAAACAGCGCGTACAGCGTCTCGTTTGCGACGTAGTCGGTCGTGTAGACGATCGGTTTCCAGTCGGCCGTGGCGAATCGTTCGTTGATTCGCGCGACCGCTTCGCCGATATCGGTCTGGAGTTCGCTGTAGGCCGGAATCGAAGAGCGCGACTCGGTTCCGACCTGTACGAACGTGAGTTCGCCTCGCCACTCTGGGTTAGTCTCTAAGAAGTGTTCGAGCGCGAACAGGCGAGTCAGGATTCCCTTCGAGTAGTCGAGACGATCGACGCTGAGGAGGAGTTCGGTGTCGTCGTCGATATCGTGGTCGGCCACGAACGATTCGAGTCCCTCGCGCCCCTCGGCGGTCGAAGCGTGTCTGTCGATTCTGTCGAGGTCTACGCCGAGCGGGAAGACTTCTACGGTCGTCGTACCGTCGCGGTGGAAGACCTGCCCAGTACTCCAATCGATTACTGCCTCGGGGAGCGCCGCATCGACGCACTCCAAGAAGTGTTTCCGGTAGCGCGGGACGTGCACGCAAAAGAGGTCGTTCCCGAGGAGTCCTCTGAGCAGTTCCTCCGCGTGAGGGCACGCACGGAAGGTGTCCCACGACGGCCACGGGATGTGCCAGAACTGCGTCACCGAGACATCCTCTGAGAGCCGTGAACCGAGCATTTGGGGCGCGAGTGCGAGATGATAATCCTGGAGCCAAACGACGTCGTCGGCGGAGGCGCGGGTCGCAATCGCGTCGGCGAAGTGCTCGTTCACGTCGCGGTAGGTCTCCCAGTACTGGACGTTACTTCGAACGGTCGTCAGCGCGTTGTGGCAGAGCGGCCAGAGCACGCGATTGCTGAACCCGTAATAGTAGTTGTCTACTTCGTCCTCGTCGAGCCAGACGCGGTTGAGTGTGTACTGTTCGTCTTCGGGCGCGTCGGGGGGGACGGTGACGCAGTCGTCGTCCACGACGACCTTGTCGGCGTCGCCATCGCCCCATGCTATCCACGTTCCGCCAACCTCTCTGAGTGCTGCGTCCAGCCCGCTACTCAATCCACCGGTCGGCCGGCTGACTGTCACCTCGTCACCGTCCCACTCGTGGCGGTAGGGCTGTCTGTTCGAGACGACGATTACCGCGGGTTCCTCGTCTCGCTGGTCACCTGCCGGAGCGTCGGATTGTGCCGACAGAGGACTCACATCGACGGGGTCAGAGTTACGTCCTGACATTGTCTGTGGTTGCGAGACCAGTCAAATACCGATGGTCCTTGCAAGTGCCACCTCGAAGATACGAATCGCCCGACTCAGCGGTAATCACGGCGCTGGTGAAGCGCGTCGTTCCGTCGGCGAGCGCACTCCGGTCAGAAAGCGGGTTCTCTCACGGTTCGCAACGGCGAGTTGCACATGAAAGCCGCACTGCTTTGTGAGCATCTACCGTCGATAAGGTGGGATACGAATGTTTTACCACGAGCCAGAACTGCAGTACGAAGTCGAAGTCGAAGAACCGAATCCCTACTTCGCAAAGATGCTCCAGCAGGCCATCGGTGGGGTCGAAGGAGAGATGCGCGTCGCTCTCCAGTATATGTTTCAGTCCTTCGCCGTCCCGTCCGACAAGCCCGAGTATCGGCACCTCCTCATGGAGACGGCCGCCGAAGAACTCGGGCACATCGAGATGCTTGCGACGGCGGTGACGAAAAATCTCGAAGGTGCGCCCGAGCACCTCCGCGAGGAGGCACGCGAGAACGACGCGGTCATCGACGCGATGATGCGCGGGGGGCAACCCAGACAGGCACTGTCGGCCGGCCTGCACGCGATGCCAGTCGATAGCAACGGCGTTCCCTTTAGCGGAAACTACGTCGTTGCGAGTGGTAATCTCGCCGCCGATATGTACGCGAACGTCATGGCTGAATCGACGGGGCGACTGTTGGCGACGCGACTATACGAGATGACCGACGACGCCGGGATGAAGGATATGCTCTCGTACCTCATCGCTCGTGACACGATGCATCAAAATCAGTGGCTCGCGGTGCTCGAAGCCCTCGAAGACCACGTGCCCGTCCCTGCGAGTTTCCCCCAAGAGAAAGAGAACCAGGAGTACAACTACACCTTCATGTCCACCTTCCGCGAACGACACGAAGACCCCGAGATGCCGTGGACGAGCGGTGAGTCCTTCGACGGCAAGAGTGAGTTCTCCTTCGGCTATCAGCCGGGCGGTGGGATGCCCAGCGTCGAGAAGACCATCGAAGAAATGCACAACGAGGCGACCGACCGATGACACCGTCGAACCGGTGAGACACTAGGCGTAACACCGACCGAAGTGGTCCACACTCCGAGGCTCGAAACTACCTGCGAAAGCAAGGCGGTTTCATTTGGTCCCGCAGGCCCTCGCTACAAGTGCAATGTCAAAGCACAGCTTCGGATGGTTCGGCTGGCTATCGGCGGCCGGATTCGTCATCCTCGGACTGTTGTTCGTAATCGACCTCTTCGCGGTCAACGTCTGGGCGTTCTCGGCGTTCTGGACGTTGATAGTGGCGTTACTCGCCGGCATTGGAGCGCTCGCTCTCTACTACGGTAACGACCCGACAGACCGCGAGCCTGAGGATGTCACCACCTGAGGTGGCGGCACTCGGGTCGCCCAACAGTCCGGCGGCGTGTAGCTTCCCGACCACTCTGTGCTGAATTTCGTACATGACCTGCGGCACAAACCTGTCTCCAGTGCGCCGTGCCATCGACGACTGTCAACTTCGAAGCGAACCGACTCCCTTCGTTAAACCAACGCTTCTCGAACTCCGTTGAGGGAATTCGACGAACGCGTCACCACGGTCACACGGCGCTGTAAACCGTCTGTTCGTAGCAATATCAACGATAAACGCACCGCTTCTGCGGTCCCGCCGAGGCTAATCCTTTAGGCGCAGCCATGATATGATAGTGTAGTTACAACCACCACATGGAATTCGACCCGAACGAGGTTCAGAGAACTGTCCATGCTCCCGCGGATCGGTCCGAGTCGTCTCGTGAACGCTCACATCGTCCCCTTCGACGAGGGGTGGGAAACCAATGACGCTCTACGTCGGCATTTGTATCGACTCACCGGTGTTGAAGCAGAGCATCGACCGGTCCCCGGACGTGACGCTCAGCGTGGAACAACAGACCACGTCCGCCGACGGCGTACTCGACATCACACTCAGATGTCTGGGGGGAGAGTTGGACGCGTTCGAAGCCCACCTCGATACCGACGAGACAGTCTCGCGGTGGGTTCCCATCGATGGGGTCGGACCGCGGAGACTGTATCGGGTGCGACTCACCGAACGAGCGAGTTCGACCTTCGAGTTCGACCGATGGGTCGATGGGAAAGGAGTGTTTCTCTCGGCCGAGCGCGAGGTCTGTGGGTGGGTACTACAGGCGTACCTGCCGGACCGGTGCACCCTCAGACAGTTCGCTGAAGGCTGTGAATCGAACGACGTACAGTTCGACATAACCCAGCTCATGGAGATAGGCCACGTCAACGACATGCGACAGTTAGGACTGTCGAGCGTGCAGGCTGAGACACTCCGAACCGCGTTGGAGTGTGGCTACTATTCGATTCCCCGAGAGACGAACCTGGAAGAACTCGCCAAATCGCTCGACGTCTCCCACCAAGCGGTTTCAGAGCGATTGCGGCGTGCCGTCCGTTCGCTCTTAGAACACACCATCGCCGATCAGGGCGAACGGTTCCACTACGGCCGACCACGACTCGATGCGACCGAGTCGCCGACAACCGTGCACCGTCAGGTTGACCAGTTACCCGTAGAAGAACCCGTGTAGCCACCTCATCGCTCCTCGAACGAGGGGTTCTCGAATTGCCTCGGCGAACGCGCCCTGGATAAAGCGGTTCTTTTGCAAGCAGTCGAGCTATGCTCAACGATGGGAAAGCACCACCGTAACCAATGACAACTTCAACGGCGGACCACCCACTGCTGATTACGGTGGCTGACCAGTTCACCGACCACGACCCGCGAACGCTTCCCGCTATCGTCAGTGCACTGAACGTCTCGGAGCGGGCCGCACTGGCCGCCCTCGAACGATTCGAGCGGATGGACGTGTTAGTGCGGACGAGCGACGAAACGGGAACGGCCGTCTGGAGACGAACCCTGACGGGGACACGGTGTTGAGTCCTCGGGTGCCCCCCTCGTCGTCGAAGCTCTCGGTGGCCATGGCCTGCACTTGCAGGGCCAATCTCTTCCTGACCGGACAGTGTCGTTTTCCACGATGCTCACGACCACATCGATCGTCAAGAAGCTCGTGCGCGACCAAATCTCGAACGGAATGCGAGAATCCTCGACTGGTCAGAATCGGGCGTCGTCGATGCGCGTGCCCCGAGAAGATATCAAAACGGCCGCCAAGGAAGGTGCCCGCGAGGCACTGGCAGAAGAGCGCAGTGACCGTCACTCCATACAGGGAGGTGACTCTCAGAAATCGAATCGGTCGAGTGGGTGGATGTCGCCGATGCGGTTGCTGTTCGTGGGGGCCGTCCTCGTCTTCCTGATTCGACGACGCAGCAAGACGAACCAGTCGAAAGCCGAAGAGCAAACCGAGACGATGAGCGAAACAGGCGGGATGGATACTACGAGCGGATTGTAGCTCACGTACCCGAACCTCGTTCCGGGAGGCCGCTCGTCCGTCGATTCTTTCATCGTTTGTCCATCGGACTACCGGTCAATTCACCGCTTCGGCGAATACGCAGTGTTGCGTCCTTTATTCGACCCGAGAGGCGAGGAGATAGAATCGGCCCGTCTATTCGAGTGTTAACTCAACCCTCGGGTTGGAGCCTTCAGAGGCAGAATTTTTGTATAGCAATATTCGATATATGGATACTGCAACATAGTGTCATAACTCGGTGATGATTGGAAGTAATATTTTTTAAAGTGAAGCATGGGTAATGAATTCCAATCGATCCTCAGAGAGACTCAGCAATTGCGACGCACACCAGCTTTCGAGTGGATTATTTGCACCTGCTCAAATGGATAGTTCCACGCTACAAGATAGGAGGATTACACGTCTTCGAGCAAGACACAGCATTCTAAAAATCCGAGGACGTAGACCTGTTAGAGCCTTTACGATATCTTTGATAGAATTCGATTTATTACTTTGTGTCATGTCATTTACTCACTCTCGTATTTCCACCTACGCGAGAGTATCCTGACAAACACAAGCCCGACAGACACGAGCACTCGGTGTGTCTCGACGTCCAACAGTGGCGAAGTCTCTCTGCTCGTATGTTAACCCCCCTATGATTGGCTTGAAGCAATCTCGATGTGAAACGAGGTGTCGTCTGGCTCGCCTAGAGGTCGAGTATTTCGTCGTAACCAACCTCAAGGGCTACCCTTCGATGTTCGACGGCCTCGGGGGAAACGGAGGGATATACGTTGAAGAGCACCATCCGCACAGCCTGAGGAGACGCTCTTTTCAGAGGTTGGACAGCTACGAATGTGAATCGGACCCTCGGAATTCTCCACCTGGTTCGGGTGCACGCAACGCCAAGAGAACACCCACGAGGGCGACGCCTCCAGCGGCGAAGAACGCAAGCTGATACCCCGCCAAGTCGATAATTGCGCCGGCTGCGATGGGAGAGACAAACGCGCCGAGCAGGCCAATACTCGTCAACAGGGAGACGGCTGTGGTCCGAACGGGGGGTGCTACAAGCTCGGCGATATAAGAAAAGATGAGACCATTGATGAGCTGGATGACGAAGCCGACGACGACCACCGTTCCGATCACGAATCCGAGCTGCGAGACGAACACGAACGCGACGATGCCCGGGGTAGTGATGGCAAACGACGAGAGGATGACTGGGCGGCGTTTTCCGCTAAACACTCTGTCAGAGATAAACCCACTACTGGACCGTGCAACAGCGCCAATTGCTGGGAAAAGCGCGGTCAATAAGCCGCTCGCCGCTAACGAAATGTCGAATGTATCGACGAGGTAGCTCGGAAGCCACGTGTTGACGAACAGATACAGCGAGTAGGCCAGAAAACAGAGGACACAAACGATCCAGACCGCCTGACTGGTAAACAGTTCGCGCAGTGCTCTCCTGTCGGGGGCAGCGGCATCGACACCAGGAACGTGTCTACGGGTCGCAAGCAAGAAGATAGCGATGCCGACGACGCAGAGAGCGGCAAACAAGGGGAAGACCGCCGGCCACCCGGCTGCATCTTCGATGAGCGGACTACCAAACTGACCGAGTGCGAATCCGACTGGAGCACTCGCAGTGAACACACCCACTGCAGTCGCCCGGTATCGAGGCGTAACGGCACTCCCGACGGCGTTCGCACCTGCATTCCAGAAGATCACGTACGCGAGACCGCCAAGTATACGCGAGGCGAGCAGCGACAGATACGCCCCAGCACTGGCCGCGTACCAACCCCAGACACCTGCAACGGAGAGTGCGACAGCGCCGAAGAAGACTACCCGGCGAACGGAGAAACGGTCGAGGACGATACCGACAGGGATGCTAGTGAGGACCGCAGTCGCGTACATGATACTCACGAGCAATCCGGCGGTGCTTCCACCAATTCCAAGCGACTCTTGAATGACGGGGAAGACGCTCGCCGGTGCGATTTCGTACGCTGCGGCTGCTACCGAGAGTATGAAAAACCCAGTTAACAGGCCCACTGCCTCAGTTCGAGACGTTTGGTTGTATGTTCCGTCGCTCACGGTATCTGTCACCGATTTCTTGAAGAATACTAAACCGTTTACTGTTCGAAGATTGAGTTTCCCATGGCAGGAGCAGACAGAAGCGAACTCGACCTTACGCGGTCCTCGTGAGGCCACACAGCCGAGTACGGCAATAGGTAGTCCGAAAAAATTGTTGTGAGCTGGAAGTCCGTCGAGTAGTCAACTTCGCTCACCCCCGCAGCGACTCCACGGGCGGCTCCCACGCCGCCCGGTACGCCGGGTACAGCCCACCGACGAGCGCGACGAGCGCACCGAATACAAAGCCACCGAGGACGATGAGCGCGTTCGTCGGCACGAGGACGGCATCCAGCGGTAACTCCGTACTGAGTGCGATTCCGACGACGGTCGCCACACCGAGCACTGCTCCGAGCCCGCCACCGCCAGCACCGAGAAGCGTCGATTCGAACAAGAGCGTCCAGAGCACCTCGTCACGGTGGATTCCCACGGCTCGAAGGACTCCGATTTCACCACGGCGCTCGGAGATAGTCATGAGCATCACGTTGAAAATCGAGACGCCGGCGACGACGAGCGAGACGCCGGCAATTGCGAGCAAGAAGCCGTTCAACAGGCCGAAGAACTCCTCGATTTGCGTGAGCACGTCGGTGAGCGAGAAGACCGAAACGCGGTCTTGTCGGGTGTTGAGCGTCTCACGAATCTTCTCGGCTATGGCCGTTGCATCCGGTCCCGAGTCCGCTTGGACGACGACTTGTGAGTACCCGCTCACGACGAACTCGTCGGGAGGTAAGACGACCGCGGAGTCGGGTTGCAGCGGCGTAATCGAAGATTGGTCGGGGAGGACGGCAACGACGCGGTACGTGTTCGACTCGACGGTGATTTGCGAGCCGACCCGCAGGTCGAGTGCCGAAGCGACATCTGGCCCGACGAGTGCGCCCTGTCGATGGTAACTCGGGACGCCGGGAGCACTCCCGAAGAGCGCCTTCGGGTCTGTCGTGCCGTACACCTGCGCGAAGGTTTGGCCGCCGGTCGCACGCACCGTTGCACCGGTCGATTCCAGTGGAATAACAGACCCACGGCCCGCCGCTGCGCGCTCGATAGACTGCAGGTCTCGACTGTTCAACTGGTCGCTAGACCCTGCTGCCGGGCTGACGATAACCTGATTCCCGAGTCCGCCTAATTCGTCGGTCGCAGCGACTTGGAGTGCGGTTCCGAGCGTCCCGAGCGTGACGACAGCGAAGACGCCGATCATAATTCCGAGTGCGGCGAGAAGGGCTCTCGCACGCTGTCGAGAGAGGTTCTGGAGCGCGAGCGATATCGCTGGGACTCGCAGTGCGACGCTATCTGGCAGATTAGGCATCCGTGAGCACTCCATCGACGAGTTCGACGGTCCGGTCGGCGAACTCCGTCACGAGGTCGTCGTGTGTGACTGCGACGACACCCACGCCAGTATCAGCGATTCGTCGAATCTCTTCGAGAACTTCGATGCCGGTCTCGGTGTCGAGGTTCCCGGTCGGTTCGTCGGCGAGCAGTACGGCAGGCTGGTTGATGAGCGAACGAGCGATAGCGACGCGCTGTTTTTGCCCGCCAGACAACTCGTTGGGCGTGTGGTCGAGACGGTCGCCGAGTCCGACGCGGGTCAGTAAATCGACCGCTCGTGGCGTCGCATCGCCGGGCAGGAACGCCGTCGGGAGGCGCACGTTTTCGACAGCCGTGAGTGACGGAATCAAGTGGAAATCCTGAAAGACGAATCCGATGGTTTCGCGCCTCGTGTCGGTCCGCTCGCGTTCGGTGAGCCCTGCGACGGGGTCGCCGTGAAGTAACACCGACCCGGCCGTCGGTTCGTCCAGGAGACCGAGGACGTTGAGCATCGTCGATTTCCCCGAGCCCGACGGGCCGACGATAGCGACGACTTCGCCCGCGTTGACACCGAAATCGACGTTCGAGAGCGCAGTAACAGTCCCGATGCCAGTGGCGTACTGCTTGGTGACACCAGTCAGTCGAAGCGGCTGTGAATCAGATGGCACTTTCCTGTCGTCGGCAGGACGGAGCGCTCTCGAATCAGCGACGTCTGTCGAAGGTGTCTCTGCTGGTGCGTTCGGGTGTGGGTACTCAGACGTCATCGATACTGGCGGACGAGGAATCCGATGGAGAGCGAGACGCCGATACCGACGAGGACGACTGCGCCTGCGAACGTGAGCGACGACGCGAGCGGATTACCCGACGACTGACGCTCTGCCGGGAGTTCGACCATCGTCGTCTCGGTGGTTCGTTCGTCGCCGACCGTGTAGGCGACCTCGACGGGGACGACCGAGGTGTTCTCCCTATCGACCTGAGCGGTCAACTCGAAGGGGGCGAACTCGCTCGAAGCGACCGTCCCCACGAAGTAACTCCGTTGTGGGTAGGCCGGTTGGGCGTGCTCGCTCTCGGGGACGCTGACGACCACGCCGGTTATCTCGCCGTTGCCGACGTTGGCGAGATTACCACCGAGTCGGACCGCACCACCGTCGGAGACGCTGATGTTGATATCAGTCAGTTCGACGGCACCGCGGGCGAGTCGGTCGAACTCCGTTACGACCGAGCGTCGTTCTCCACCGAGGTCGTACTGTGCGACGAACTGGAGCGATTGCAGCGTCTCGGCGTTACCGAGATTCACGGTGACAGTCGCCGATTCACCGGGTCCGAGGCGGTCAGCGACGGCGAAACGCCCGATTTCGCCCACCACAGTTCCGTTCTCGGTCTGGGGGACGAGGACGACGTTTTCGATTGCGGCGTTTCCGAAGTTCGTCACTGTCACACCGACCTGTGACTCACCAGCGCCGTCACCCGCACCGCTGTCGGATTGTTGTAATGCACCCCCACCGCCGTTGAGGAGACCGGCGATGCCGCCGATTCCGGCGTTCCCACTGGCGCTGTCACTAGCATCCTGCGCAGGACCGATACGAACGCCAACGTCGTTTGCGAGGGGTTCGACGCGTATCTGTTCGCCGTAGGTAGCGTTCGAGACGGTTCCGCTCGCCGTCGTGTAGTCGATTCGGGTCGTAACGTTCGTCGGCCCTTCGCTCGCGGGCAGGACCGAGAAGTTGAGCGTCGTCGAAGCACCCGCCGCCAACTGCGGGACGGTTCTGCGAACTTGCTCGCCGTCACTCGGGTTCGTCACCGTCACTGTGAGGTCTCGAATCGGAGCCGTCGTCGGGTTCGAGACGGTTGCCTGAATCGCAGAGTCAGTGTCCACGACGAGCGTTGGCGCGTTCAGTTCGAGCTGGGGGACACCCTGTTCGACAGCGATCGTCAGCGGGCGAGTCGCCGTCACCTCCTCGTCGTTGGAATCAGACGCGACCGCGACGAGAGTCAACTCGTACTCCCCTGCGGAGTCGAGGGTGAACGTCACCGGAACGGTGAGCGTCTCACCGGGAGAAAGCGAACCGAGACCGGTCGCCGACCCGACGACGTCGCCGTCGGTCGTGCGTATCTCGACGGTGTCGAGCGTCGCGGCGGATGCGCTTCCTGCAGAGAGTCGAACCGTCGCATCGACGGTGAGCGGCGCACCAGCAGTCGGTGTCGCGGGCGTGACAGTCGCATCCGTCACGGCGACACGCGCATCCGGAATCGCATCGGCGAGGCCGACGCCGAGTGGCGAGGCGAGTGAGAGGAGCACCACTCCGACGAGAAGCGAGGTGGCGACGTGACGGCTGTTGACCATTCTTTGCCGGGGTTAGGCGTCAGCAGGGATATATCGTTCGCCGGGGCAAACCCTCTTGATTCGTCTCGTCGTTTACGAACCCGTATGACCACAGAGACCGGTAGTAGACTCCCTCGATTCGAGCGACCACTCTGCTACGTGATGGGTTCGATATACGTCGTTGCGGGCATTTCTCACTTCCTCGCGCCGAAACTGTACGAACAGGTCGTCCCGCCACTCTTCCCCCGGAAACTCGACCTCGTCTATCTCTCTGGCGTCGCCGAAATCCTCCTCGGCGTTGGCGTGATGTTTCCACGCACCCGACGTGTCTCTGCGTGGGGACTCATCGGTCTCCTCGTCGCTGTGTTCCCTGCGAACGTCTACATGGCGACCGAGAGAATCGTTCCGGAAGCAGTGCCCGAATCCATGCGAGACCACGCCGACGTGGCGCTCTGGGTTCGACTTCCGCTTCAGGCAGTTCTCATTCTCTGGGCGTGGTGGTACACAGAGCCAAGTAGTGACGACACAGGATGAATCATCCGTGGAGTCCGGTATTTCGGGGAGACAGTCACTCTCTGGCCTGCAAGGAGAACCCCCGCCATCGATACGGCGACTGGGATAGACTCGGTGATAGCTCCGCTGTTACTCCCGGTTTCAAAGGAAGCTAAAGAGCAGTCGGGTGGCGACTTTCACGACTTCGATTTTTATCGAGTTCACCACGCCGACACCGGAGATAGTAATCTCGCCGTTCTCGTAGGCCGCACTCGAAGCGGTGACTGGGTCGTTACTGTCGATGATAGAACAGAGCGTCGAAGCAGACGTTTCGACACGGACCGTGGGGTCGGCCGCTTGCCCTTCTTGGAAACTGTCGATTCGACCCTCTGAATCAGTCCTGATAGCGTACTGCCGTTCACCACTGGACGTGTCTATCCGAAGGTCCACGCTTTGGCCCGATAGTTGCCCGCGAAGCACACCAGGAATTTGGTCGGCGTTGTCGTTGTACGCGACGACGAGTTCGTCTTGTGCTTCCAGGTCGATACTACACTCCTGCGCACTCGCGGTCCCAGCGAAAACTGTGAGAAGAAAGAACACCACGAGAGCGGTAACTGCCACAATCCTTTTGTTTTTCATCGAATAGGTGACTCAGTCAGATATAGTAAGTGTTCGTGATAGTCACAATCGGCTGATAAAGCCGGCCTTCACGAATACACAGCACAGTTCTACACCGCATTCCGCCGCTCGAGTCACGCAAAACCAACGTGGAGGAATGACGAGTGGATGAATGACGACAACCGACTGTACGAAGCGACACTGAGAGGTGGTGACACCACCGTAACCTCCTGACGTGGCCGTCAGCGAGCGCTTAACTCCCAATAGCCACTACGGACTTCTGCCGGAGAATATCCACCAATCCACACATGTCTCAGCAAAAATCCGACTACGTAGACGACGCCGAAATCGACGCCGAACTCGACCAAGTTCCTGACGACGAAGCTGTCGAGGCGGCGGTCGAAAACCTCGAAGCCAACGGGTTCGATGTCGTCGTCGTCGAGACGGCCGAAGCGGCACTGGAAACGATTCAGTCGCACATCCCCGGTGGCGTCTCCGTGATGAACGGCCACTCGACGACGCTCGAAGAGATCGGCTTCACGGAGTACCTGAGCGAAGGCGACCACGAGTGGGAGAGCCTTCCCGGCCAGATTTGGAGCATCGACGACGATGCGGAACGACAGGCCGCCCGTCGTGAGGCGCAGACAGCAGACTACTTCCTCGGTGGAATCAACGCCATCTCCCAGACGGGTGAACTCGTCGCGGCGGACCTCTCGGGAAGCCGTATCGGTGCATACCCCTTCGCCGCCAGTAACGTCGTCATCGTCAGCGGCATCAACAAAATCGTCCCGACGCTGGACGATGCGCTCGACCGACTCGAATCGGTCGCCTATCCGCTGGAGAACGAGCGCGCCAAGGAAGCCTACGGCGTCGAATCGATGATTGCGAAGCAACTCATCTTCAGACAGGAAGTCGAGGAGGGACGAACCACCGTGGTCCTCATCCGCGACCAGTTGGGTTACTAAATACGTCCGTCACCTCCGTCCCGTCCCCGTGTTACCTTGGGCACACCTCCACTCCTTCCTTCCTTTCCGCTTTTCGCACAGTGAGCCAACGAAGAGATACTAGTAACGCCGCCGGCAGTGGCTCTTTGGTCGTTCAGACCAATCATCGTACGTATGTCGAACATCGACGCCGACGACCTGTTACCCAACAACCGTGTGAAGCGAGCAGTTCGGAACGGGAAGATAACACAACTCACTCGCGGTGCGTCGAATCGGTACGCCACCGAAGGTGACGAGTTCAGCATCGATGGGAAATCGTTCACCATCACGAGCGTCACTCCTCGAACGCTCGGTGACTTCACCGACGAGGACGCGCGCCGAGAGGGGTCTGAGTCGTTGGCAGCGTACAAAGAACGCATGGAGCGTGTGCATCCCGGGGACTTCGAGTGGGACGACACCGACGAGGTGTTGACGTATCGGTTCGAACCGACCAGCTGAGCGGTTGGGTAATCGTATTCGACCCTGGTTTCGCCGACAACTATTTGTTCGAGAGGACCAACCCTGGAAGAAGTACTACCAGATACGCACCATCTACTGCGCTGCATCGGACGATACACCACTCGAACGGTGCGACCAGTAGCCGTTCGTCGCAACAGACAGCGCACGCTGCTTCGATATCTCGATTGAGGAACCCCTGTCTGTAGCCGACGAAGTGGTCGTAGACCAATTCAATTACAGATGACTACCGATTCCGCTCGCTCACAAGATACGTCGGAGATTCGTATCCTCCACGTCGATGACCAACCTTCGCTGACGGAGTTAGCGTCGGTGTATCTCAAACGAGAGGACGAACGATTCAGCATCGAGACGGCCCATACGACGACGGAGGCGAGAGAACTACTCGAAGCACGTGCGTTCGACTGTATCCTTTGCGATTACGACATGCCGGGAGAGACTGGCATCGAGTTTCTCGAATTCGTCCGCGAGCGGTATCGTGACATTCCGTTCATCCTGTTTACTGGAAAGGGAAGCGAGGAGATAGCGAGCGACGCGATTTCGGCGGGCGTGACCGATTATCTGCAAAAGGAGAGCGGGACGAGTCAGTACTCGGTTCTTGCGAATCGAATCAATAACGTCGCCTCACAGTACCGCGCTCGAACGGCGTTGGAGGCCAGCGAAAATCGCCTCTCGTTGATCATCGACCACGCACCGTTCGGGTTCCTCGAATTCGACCGGGAGTACGAAATCGTCCGCGTGAACAACACGGCGGAAGACATCCTCGGCTACTCCAGCGAGGAACTCTGCGGGGAGAATTTAGAGACTATCGTCGCCACCGACAGCAATAGGACGGTTGCAGAGGTATTTGGCGCACTTTCGGCGAACGATGGCGGCTTTCGAAGCGTCAACGAGAACATCCGGAAAGATGGAACGGTCATCGTCTGTGAGTGGCACAACCGCGTCGTGACCGATGCCGAGGGCGAGGTTATCGCGTATTTCAGCATGTGTCAGGACATCACCGAGCGACGAGACCGGCAGGTACAACTCGAACTGAGTTCCGCGCGTCTCGAAGCGCTGTTCGTCAACTCTCCGGATATGGTCAACGTTCACGACAGCAACGGACAAATCATCGATGCGAATCCGATGTTCTTCGAGAAGACCGGGTACGACGAAGACGACCTCGGCGACCTGGTGGTCTGGGACTTAGACGAAACCCTCAGTCCCGAGGAGGCCGCAACGCTCTGGGAGGGGATGGACGTGGGAGACCAACGCCGAATCGAGAGTTCGTATCGATGTCGAGGCGGTCACTCCTTGCCGGTCGAAGTCCACGTTCGGCGACTCGACCTCGTCGGAGAGGACCGATTCGTTGCGATTTCGCGCGATATCACCGAGCGAAAGGAACGCGAGCGAGCACTCGAAGCACAGAACAAGCGACTCGAAGAGTTCGTCAGCGTCGTGAGTCACGACCTGCGAAACCCGCTGAGCGTCGCCACCGGATGGATGGACATCATCGCAGCGGACTACGACAGCGACGAGGTCGAATCGGTGCAGCGTGCGCACCGACGAATGGAGACGCTCATCGACGACTTACTGACGTTAGCGCGGAACAACGAGCACGAACGCGAGTTGGAGCACATCGATTTCGGGCGGTTCGTACAGGCCTGCGCAGAGACAGTCGATACCGCGGACGCAACGATTCGTTCCGACGTACAGGGAACCATCACCGCGAATCGAAGTCGCCTCCAACAACTACTCGAAAACTTGCTTCGGAACGCTATCGACCACGGGGGAGAGCAGGTCACGATTACTGTTGGCGAACTCCCGAATGGGTTCTACGTCGAAGATGACGGCGATGGAATCGACCCCGAAGACCAGCAGAACGTGTTCGAGATGGGCTTTACGACTGCTTCAGACGGCACTGGGTTCGGGTTGACCATCGTCAGTGAGGTCGCGGCCGAGCACGACTGGGACGTTTCGGTGACCAGTGGCTCACTCGGCGGTGCCCGGTTCGAGATTACCGGCGTCGATGTCGAAAAGTGAGGGATGCTCGCTCAGAGGTAGGTCTCGAAGATAGCCGAGAGTTCCTGTTGGACGAGTTCGCGCATCGCATCCGCACGCGCTTGGCGTCGCGTCCGTTCGTCCAGATAGTTCCGTTCTGAGACACTCGCATCGCGGCTTCCCTGTGCAGAAGCGACCGCCGCGGTTCCCGCTTCGATAGACGGTCGCTGCTGTCTGTAGAGCCTGTACCACGTTCGCCGCCCCATCTTCGGGAGCGGGTGAGAACCCGCAATCGTGATCTCGGCTCGTTCACCGAGGTCACGGAACCAGCGCCGAGCAGTCTGGGTCGTCATCGGCCGCGATATCGTTTGCCCCGGAAGCAGATACCCGGTCCACGCGTCGTCTTCTGAGAGTGTGTCGATTCGTGCTTCGATAGCTTCGACGCCGACGAGGATTTCGACCGTGTTCCGCACCCGACGAGCGTTCTTTCGCGTCCCCGCCTCGAACTCGATGTACGGGACGTCGCCTTCGTCCGGGTCGAGGACGAGTTGATCGACGTGGAGTTCGCACGCCTCCACGGGGCGGAGTCCCCACCCGGCGAGTGCGAGTAACAAGAATCGCTCGTCGGCATCGGCGACCGAGAGGAGTGTTTCGAGGTCGTCGCGCGCGAGCGCGGGATGGTCGTATAAGGGGTCTTCGTCCCACCCGAAGCGATTGAGCAAGTTCTCTGCGGGGTTGTACAACCCGCGACCCATCTCTTCGAGGAAGGTGTACCAGTTCTTCACCGCAGAGACGTACTTCTTCTTCGACGCGAGGCTCCCCAGTTCGTCGTTCAACACGCGGAACGTGTCGCGGACGCGGGCGATTTCGTCGGGTTTCGCTCGTTCGTCGAGGAGCGGTGAGAGCAGGTCACTCGTCTCGTTGACTTCGGCGTAGGTGGTGACGTAGGTCTTCAAGCGCGACCGCCGGGGTCCGACAGTTGTTTCGGCCCGTCCGCGGTCGCGGCGGAGTTCTTCGAGGTAGTCTTCGAGTGCTCGAACTGTGGGGTCGTGGTCTAATCCCCACGGGTCATCGTCATCGTCGCCGTCGAGTGGGATGCCGACTGCTTCGTAGAACTCCCCGGGTGAGAGGTCGTAGTCGCGGCGGAGACGTTCGACGAACCCCGAGTAGTTGGATTTGAGCCATCGATAGGTGGGAGTTTCGCTGTCGGGGTCGATGTTCAGGTCGGGGTCGTCTCGCATCGCGTGCTCGATTTCCGTGTAGTAGAACGAAGCGAAGTCAGTAAGGTCGTCGAAACGAGCGTAGTTCGGCACTACTCGCTCACCCTCTGTTTCGAAATCGCCGTGAGTAACCCGAATTCGCCGTCAGCGGGTGTTTCTGAGTCCATGGTTTTCAGTGGTCTCACCAATACAGTCACTCATGCTATAATTTGTGGTGCGTAGTTGTCTGGGTTGGACAACAACACAACACACTTGCTGGCCAGAACCCACAGTTTGAGAGATAAATCATATGATGCTATATCAAATTAGTCACGTGGAGAAACAGCGAGTGAACGCGACCTAACTGACGACGTTCGGACTGGAGAACCACTCTCACTGCTGTGTCTCTCATCCTGAGAGAGGTGTCGTCTCAATCTCGCGCCGTATTGAACGTCTCGTGGATACCGAGGACGAGTGCGGGGACGACCACCGCGAAGAGGTGTTCTTCGAGCGGGATGCCGGCGAACGAGATACCCGTTCGGAGTACCACCTCGAACACGCCCACTTCCAACGTATACCAGTCCCAGAGGTAGGCAATCGGATAGAGAACGGCAATGGTACGGGCCGCCGACCAGAGTGACGCCCGTCCCGCTCGAAGCAGGAGTACGAGCGCGGCCCCTCCAAACACGATTTCGGTAGCGAGGTACGTATAAGGACCGAGGATTCCGATGTCAGGAAGCGAGATGCTCGAAAGCGGGGTGAACCACACGGCGACGACGAGCAGTGCCAAGAACACGTACACCCCCCGGACGAGAACCATCGTGGCGTATTTGGGAGACAGGCGTCTCGTCGTGACGACGATAGCGGCGAGCACGGCGACGGCGACGAGCGAAAACGCCGGGAATAGCCCACCGATGGTCGCCCAGAGAACGGCGACGAGCGACCCGCCTATCAGCAGGTAGGCGACGGTTCGGGAGCGTGACCGCCCGAGAACGACGGCGACCGTTCGCTTGTCGATGCCTCGGTCGTAGTCGTAGTCCGTGGCGTCGTCGATGATTTTCACGCCGGCGAGCAGCGTCACGAAGATAGTGGCGAACGCGACTGGTATCGGAGCTATCGACCGAGTCTGTACGTAGTAGCCACCGAACAGGGCGAGGCCGACACCGACCGGGTAGCCGAGCGTCGTCGTCACGGGTCTCGTATCGAGTTGGGGCGCGTGCAGAAACCCGATGACCCACAGCGGGGCGGCCACGAGCACGGCCGTCCAGCCGGCGAGGAGCCAAAGCCCTGCGAGACAGCAGGCGAACCCGAGTCCGGCACCAACGAGTGCCTTTCGGCATCCACTCGCAGTCAGCGGGTGGTCGTCGTCTTCGCCTCGGACGTGGAAGTCTACGTAGCCATCCTTCACGTGTGCGGTGTAGACGGCGAAGAACACCGCCGTGAGGTGGAACGCGAGCACGGCCGAACTGACCTCGACGGCGAGAATCGCTCCGAAGGCGGCCGTCGCAACCGGTGGAAGCATGAACACTGGATGGACCTGCGAGAGCAACGCCGCCATCGCTGCACTCACTCCGCCATCATGACGAGCAATTGCCATGTGGTGGTGTCTTCGTCCACGACAATAACGATTCGCGCCGAGAGTGCAAGGAAAGGAGACTCTCACCGATTCCGACAGTGGCGACGAGAGAGTTACGCTGGACGGACAGACGACTCGCTCTGGGGGTTGGAGAGTCGAATACTCGCTGCAGCGGGCGGCGCTTCAGGAACCGTCTCGCGTGCGAGCCCCTGCGAAATCGAATCCGACGACCACACCGGTGACGTAGGCGGCGATAAACGAGAGGCAGTAACCGAGCAGGTGCGAGTAGAGATTGAAAATCTGGCCATCACTCACTGGGTCGGCCGGGAAGGCAACGAAGGGATAGCCGACGAAGAGAATCCCACCGACGAGTCCGAGTTCAACGATTCCGGGTTGGGCGAGTGACTCACGAGCGAGTGTGGTCAAACTCCGTTTCGTACGCCGACTGACACCCCAGACGTACCCACTTCCGACGACGAACGCCCCCGTTGCGATGGCAGTTCCAACACTCACTCCGGGGAGTGCGGCAGCAGCGATCAACACGATTCCGAAGAAGAAGAACGCCGGTGCGTCCGCGTCCGTGACTGGCAAATCAGTAAACGACCGCAGGTACCGAAAGAGCGCGAGGGGAAGGTAACCGAAAAAGCCCATGACGACGCCCGAAAAGCCGAAGCTCACCCGCGGGCGAAAGACAGCGAGATTCAACAACGACAACGTCGCTGGAAGGACGACGAGGAGAGAGACGAACACGACGAGGAACGCCTCCCGGTCGTCGGACGCGACCGACAGCACGTAGCAGACGCTGACGAGGAGCGCATACCCGAGCACGTTTGCGAGGAGATGTGCCGGTTGCAGATGGACGAAATGCGAGACGAACGCCGTGAAGAGGTCCGGTTCGGCGTACGAAAAGACGAACTGCTCGCGGACCGAGAGCGGGAGCGCGAAGACGGAGACCAGGAGAAGTGGAACGCCGAGCAGAAGCAAGATATCGTGTCCCGCCGCAGATTCGAGAATCCGTTTCTCGATATATCGAGCGTCCGTTCGAGCACGACTCTCCGTGGGCATACGCGGCTCTCACGTGCGAACCGTGATATGTCTATCCGTCTCCCTACCAGTTGTGAGAATTCGAACGGGCGAGTTGGACGACTGAGCGGACCGAGAAGTGTGACTATCGTTCACGATTGTGACGCCGTTTACGACACCGCCGGTGTTCAGCCCGTGAGCCTAGTGAACCCTGAAGTCGAACGACTAATCGACGTTGTAGACGTGACAAATCAGAATCGACCCCCCAACTTACGCGCAGAAAGTGCCAGTCGAATATTGTACGCCCGAAAAGATACAACGAACGAATTTCGACCCGTGGAATTCCACAATCTCGCGCTAGTTGCAACGGATATCTCCCTCCGAAATCTTCGTGGCAGCATCCTGGAGAACCGAGCGCATTCGGACAGTAACGAACGGTGAAAGACTAAGTGCAGACGCGCCATGGTAGTAAGCACGCACGCCGTCGGAGCAGCAGCACCTGCTCGGTGGCTATCGACCACGCGCACACATGGACTCCAACTACCCAACAAATCGGCCAACTGACGATGCATACCTCGACGACGACGAGGAGCCAAGACTCCCGACCGAACTACTCAACATGCCGTGGATAGACGGCCACAACCACGCGCACACGCTCTCGTGGGACGACAGAGAGCGATACGCGCTTTCGGGGTGTGAGGGGATGGTCATGGTTTCGTCTGGCTATCACTGGACACCCTACAAGCCAGTTCGAGCGTCTGACGTGCGGTTTCTCTGGGACGACGCCATCAACCGCCGTGCCGCAATCGAGCGCAACCACTTCTTCCGGGCGCGCTTGGGATTAGGAATCCACACCGGCGTTCGAATCGAAGACCCGGACGAACTGCTCGACGCGATGGACGACTACTGCGAACTCGACGAAGTCGTCGTCGTCGGCGAAACCGGAGTTACACCGTCACAGCACGTCGAAGCGTGGGACCTCGACGAACAACGGGCCATCGTCCAAGCGCAGATGGAACTCGCACGGAAGCACGACCTCCCGGTCATCCTGCACACGCCGAACACGTCCAATAGCTCTGGACGGCAGTATCGACCCGAGTTCGGGGTGCCGGGCTACGAGAAGAACTACGGATTGAGTGACGACCCGGTCATCACGGGCGAGAACCCCGCACTGGAAGCGGTGAAAATCGATATCGAGACGGCCACCGATGCGGGGCTACCCGAAGACCGAGTCGTCGCCTCCCACGCCGACCAGAACAACACCGAGTACCTGATGGAGGAGACAAAGTGCTACCTGAGCTACACCATCGGACACTCGTGGCTCATCGGCGTCGGCCCAGCGGACGTTGCCGATGCAATCGACGAGTACGGGCCCGAGCGAATCATGATCGACACCGACTGTGCGAACATCCTCCGAACGGACCCCTACGCGGTCAAACGGGCGATGTTCGAACTCTACCGGTACGGCATCGACACTGACGCGATTCGAAAAGTCGTGTTAGAGAACCCCCGAGACGTGTACGGTTTCTCGGACTGAGTGGTGCTGTTTTCGACGTGAGGACGTGACCAGTCGCACCGAACTGGGAGTGGCAGGGATTCGAAAGTCGTTTGCTTCGGTTAGTCGAACGCGCAGGAGTTCGACAGCTCGCCGAGTTCGTCGATACCCACGGTGACCTCGTCGCCGTCTTCTAACAACACGGGCGGTTCTCGGTACACACCGACACCCGGTGGCGTCCCGGTGAAGATGAGGTCTCCGGGCTTGAGCGTGAACGCCTGACTACAGAACGAGACGAGTTCGCTGACGCCGAAGATGAGATTCGACGTCGAGGAGTCTTGGAGTCGCGTGCCGTTGACTTCGGTCCAAATCGACAGATTGTGTGGGTCGGACACCTCGTCCGGCGTCACAATCTCGGGACCAATCGGCGCGAACGAGTCGAGACTCTTACCCCGAACCCACTGGCCGTCGCCGTGCTGGAGGTCGCGGGCGGACACGTCGTTCCCGACGAGGTAGCCCGCGACGTGGTCGAGTGCGTCGTCTTCGCTCACGCGACGTGCTTCGCGTCCGATGACGATGACGAACTCTGCCTCGTAATCGACTTTCTGTGTGAGCTCGGGGTCCCACGAGATGGTGCTGTCTGGTCCGGTAATCGTCGTCGGGAACTTCGAGAACAGGACCGGTGTCTCCGGAATCGGATTGTCGCCCTCTTCTGCGTGGTCACGATAGTTCAGCCCCACACAGACGATTTTCTCTGGGCCGGTAATCGGTGCGTGTCGGTCGAGGTCGGCGGCATCGTACACGCCAGTTCCGGTCTCGGTCGCATATTCGAGGGCGAGTCCGACCTTCTGCTCCCACTCCCAACTGGCGAGCAGGTCGGTGCTCGCCGTGGGAAGAGAGATGCCTGCTGCTGAACCCGCTTCAGCGAGGTTCACGACCGTCGAGTCGTCGAGACGCACGCCGACCCATCGGTCGTCGGAATCGGCCGTGCTATATTGTCCAATGCGCATTGTAGTGTGTTATCACTCTGTGTATTCTGAAGGGTATTGAATCTAGCCTTAGAGGTCAATACCGGACTCTTCGATGAGTCTGCGACCCGATTGCTTGAAGCGGTCGAACTCGTCGGTGACCGCCGGGTTGAGCAGTGTACCGTCTCGCTTGACGACTTCGCCGTCAACGAGCACCGTGTCGATGTGTGACGGTTCGATTTCGAAGACGACCGTCTGGACCGGCGAGTGCGCAGGGGCGGTCATGAAGTCGTTCGCATCGACCATGATGATATCCGCACGCTTGCCGGGTGTGAGCGACCCGATTTGGTCCTCCATACCGAGCGCTCTCGCTCCTTCGATAGTCGCCATTTCGAGTGTGTCACGCGCAGTGAGGTCGAGTTTCGTGACCTCCTCGCCGTCTTCGAGTTGGGGTTGGTTCGCCAGCATCCGGTGGGTTTGCAGGCCGACGCGCATCTGGGTGGTCATATCGCCGCTGATGGCCGATGAAACGTCCACCCCCCACGTCGGGCGGCCACCGGCTTTCAACACCTTTCCGGTGACGGGGATGCCGTGGCCCATTTGCATCTCGACTTCGGGCGTGGCAGAGAACGAGACGCCCGCATCGACGGCGTGCTGGATGTCTTCCTGCGTGAAGTGGTTTCCGTGGGCGATGTTCACGTCCGGCCCCAGCATGTCCGAGAGCGTACCGAAGCCCTGGTACTCGTCGTTGTACTCCGAAGAAGTCCACTGCGCAGCACCCATGTGGATGCTGGAGAGGGCCCCCAATTCGCGTGCCAGTTCCAAGTCGCGGCGAGCAGTCTCGTCGGTACAGAAGTCCGGCCCGCGGAGACCGAGACCCAGACTAAGTAGGTCGTCGTCACGAATTTTTTCGTCGTAGAGGTCGCGGATGTTCTGTTCCGGGAGACCGACATCGCTGTTGTACCACCACTTCGCCGCGTCGTCACCCGGTGGGCCGTAGGTGTACACCGCCCGCAGTCCGGCATCCCGAAGCGCATCGACGGCCCGTTCGCCGTGTTCGAGCGTGTTGGGGTACGACCAGTCGAGGGCGGTGGTCGTTCCCGTGTAGAGTTTTTCTAGCCCACCGAAGAGACCGCCGAGGTACGCGTCTTCGGGTTGGTATAGCCCGGTGATGTTGCCGAGCATGTGGTCGAAATACTCGTTCATGAGCGACCAGTCCCCGGCGATGCCCCTAACTTGGGTCTGTGCGAGGTGGATGTGGGAATCGACGAATCCGGGGAGGACGATGTGGTCCGACGCGTCGATTACCTCTGCGTTGTCCGTCGAAAGTCCGTGCCCGATTTCCACGATTTCGCCGTCCTCGACGAGTACGTCGGCGTCTTCGAGGTCACCGATATCCGAGTCGAGTGAGACGACTGTTCCACTCCGAATGACTGTGCGTGACATAGTCGTATGCAATGATGGACCATGACATTAAATAATTTACCGTGCGGTAAACAACGTGAGAGACCGCAGAACAACCACTATGTTCCCCCACGAAAATCGTCCCACATGAACACCCCAACCGACGAACGCGCCTCCTCGGACACGCGGGAGGCCATCATGGAAGCGACGTTTCGAGCGCTCAGTAAACACGGCTACAACGACCTTCGGATGCGAGACATCGGCGAAGAGATGGAGATGACTCGACAGGTCATCCACTACCACTACGACGGGAAGTACGACCTCATGTCGCACTTTCTGGAGTACATCATCGAACAGTACGAGGGAAGCGTCGAAGTGGACTCTAACGCGCCGCCCCGCGAAGAACTCGATGCCCGTATCGACCAGTGTCTCTTTGGCCCGAAGTTCGACGACTTCGGCCACTGGGACCGCATGAAAGTGTACCACGAGTTGTTCACCTACGCCCAGAACGACGAGCGACACCGCGAGATTTTCAACACCCACTACGGACGGATTCGGTCGAGCATCACCGAAGTCGTCGAGGACGGCATCGAACGAGGGGTCTTCCGCGACGTCGATGCCGCACGAATGGGCCAACTCATCACCGACGTCATCCACGCGGCACGCGGCCGAAAACTCTCACTCGGTCACGACGACGCCCCCGAGGAGACGCGGGCCGCTATCGACGAGTTCATCCTCGACTCGCTCTATCTCGACGAATAGCGGGATTTCGACTGAGCACCCCCGACCGGCTGTTCGACTTCAACTCACCGTTCGACGTTGGCCTCCGCTTCGACGTGTTGGGTTCACCGACTCCTGTGCTATTCCTCCTCCGTCACGACCGTCAGGCGCGGACCTCGATGCTCGTCGCCGGAACGCAACCGGTACTCACCAGAAAATCTCACTCGGTCACCCTTCGACGCGGGCGCTTCGAGTTGTGCGAGTACGCGTACGTCGTCGAATCGGGCGAGCGCGAGCCAATTCGGGCTTCGAACGTCGGGTGGCGTCACCTCGACAGTCGTCACCGCGACGACCGTTCCCACCCCGAGCGCGTCGGTTTCGAACGTCTCGCCGCGGCAGTTCGGACAGTAACTTCGCGTGTAGTACCATCGATGCCCGCAGTGCGAGCACTGGAACGCTTCCTCGACACCAATCCGTTCGATTCGGTCGTGTGGGTCGTGCCTCGTCATGCTTCTACTATCGTACAGACGCTGTTGTTGCCGAACCCTGCGACGTTGATTGCGAACGCAGTCCTGGCATCCGACACCTGCCGTTCCGGCGGGAGGTCGCCTCGGAGTTGCCAGACGAGTTCGATGAGTTGCGAAATTCCGGTTGCGCCGAGCGGATGACCACGCGCTTTCAACCCGCCACCGGGGTTGACCGGCAGGCGACCATCACGCTGTGTTTCGCCGTCCATCACCGCTTCCCACGCCGTTCCGGGGTCGTAGAACCCCAACTCTTCGAGTTCGAGGAGTTCCAAGATGGTGAACGCGTCGTGGATACAGACGAGGTCCACGTCGTGCGGCGTCATCCCCGCGTCGTCGAAGGTTCGTTCACCAGCTTCTCGGACGCTCTCGATTTCGAGTGGGTCCGGTCTGTCCGCAACGGCATGCGTTCCCGTCGCACTGCCGATGCTCGTCACCCGTACGTCGTCCGCCGTGTCTCGGGCGAGGACGACGGCCGCCGCACCGTCGGTCATCGGACAACAGTCGTAGAGTCGAAGCGGGTCGGCGATGACGGGCGATTCGAGCGCATATGCGACGCTGATCGATTTCCGAAATTGCGCTACCGGGTTGGCGACAGCGTTGCCGTGGTTTTTCGCAGCGACTGCCGCGAGGGCTTCGCGCGGTGCACCGTACCGGTCGAGGTAGACACCCGCGGCAAGTCCGCCAAACGAGGGAAGGGTCAGCCCTTGTGCGTACTCCCGTTGGTGGGTGACTCGACTGATAGCCTCCGTGACGTTCGCAGTTTCACCGACCGACATCTTCTCCGCGCCGACGACGAGCGCGACGTCGGACTGTCCGCTCTCTATCGCTTCGACACCGCGGTGGACTGCGCTCGCGCCTGTCGCACTCGTGTTCTCGATTCGGTCGGCAGTGACGCCTTCGATGCCGAGCGAGGACGTGAGCGCGTTACCGAGACCCGCTTGCAACCCGAGCGAATCGGCGAGCGCGGTGCCGACGTGGAGTGAGGTCACGTCGGCGGCGGGGTAGCCAGCGTCGTCGAGCGCCCGCGTCGCCGCGACACTCGCCATCTCGACGATAGAGTACGGCAGTTCCGAACGGAACTTCGTCATGCCGACGCCGGGTATGGTTACCCCGGTCATTCGCTGTCGCCGCCGCCGTCGCCGTCGGTGACCGTCTGCGCGCCGAACACCCCTCTCGATTCGAACTCGTCGATTTCGGTCTCGGTGTAGCCGAGGTCACGAAACACCTCTCGGTTGTGCTCGCCGAGAAGCGGCGGTGCCATCTCGAATCCGCTGTCGCTGTGTTCGAACTTGAGTGGGTGCTCGATGACCGGAATCGTCCCGAGTTCGGGGTGCTCGATTTCGGATATCGCTCCGCGAGCATCCACCTGTGGGTTGTTGAGCGCTTCCTCGACTTCGTAGACGGGTCCGGCGGGGACGCCGCCCTCGTCGGCGATGATTTCTATCCACTCGTCTGTCGTCTTCTCTCCTAACGTCGCTTCGATTTCCGCCTCTAACTCGTCTTGATGGGCGACTCGCTCGGCGTTCGTCTCGAACCGCTCGTCGGCGGGGAGGTCGGTCCGACCGATGACCTCGCACAACTCGTGCCAGAGCTTTTCGTTCAGAATGCAGACGTTGAGGTAGCCGTCGGCCGTCTCGAACGTCTGATACGGAGCGAGCACGGGGTCTTTCGTTCCCATCCGAGTCGGCGTCTCGTCCGCGAACACCTGTCCTGCTTGCTTCGTCAACCACGGCAACGTCGCTTCGAGCATCCCGAGGTCGATGTACTCGCCCTCGCCGGTTCGCTCGCGTCGGTAGAGCGCCGACGTCGCACCGAACGCCGCCCACATGGCGGTGATGAGGTCCGTTATCGGAAGCCCGACTTTGACCGGCTGGCGGCCTTCCTCGCCAGTCACGCTCATGATGCCGCTCATCCCCTGAATGAGGAGGTCGTATCCGGACCGCTCTGCCCACGGTCCGGTCTGGCCGAAGGCGGAGATTGCGAGGTAGATTACCTCCTCGTTGTAGGACGTGATGGTCTCGTAATCGACACCGAGTCGTTCTGCGGTGCCCGGTCGGTAGTTCTGGATGAAGATGTCCGCGTGTTCGGCCAGTTCGTACAGGGCCTCGCGCGCTCGCTCGTTCTTCAGATTGAGTTCGAGGCTCCGTTTCCCGTAGTTGACCGTCCAGTAGTAGGGAGACTCACCGTGGATGAACGGCGGTCCCGAGTGGCGAATCGCATCACCGTACCCCGGTTGTTCGACCTTGACGACCTCTGCCCCGAGGTTCGCCAACATCGCAGAGCAAAAGCCGCCTGTGACGAACGTCGAAAGGTCGAGGACGGTGATTCCCTCCAGAATTTTCTCGTTCTGTCCCGTCGATGTACTAGTTTTTGACATGCTAATGGCCTCGCTAGTGGAACCGTGCGTTTGCTATTGACACACGTGCTATCCTGTACCGGTACTATTGGGTACCACAGCGTAAAGCTATCGGGAACACTACCCTCGTGAAAACTGTTTTATCAACTGCCCGTATTGACTGTGGTATGAGTTCGCACAGCGAGAGCTCTCAGCACGACCAACAGACCGGGAGCGGTACCGACGAAAATCCAGTCACCGACGAGCAGTACGGCGTCTTGAAAACCGAGAACGACCCGCGGCCCAAAGAAGAGATTATCTCGACTATCGCCCGACGGCACCCCATCGAACTCGAAGAGCGAATCGACACACTCGGCAAACCGCTCATCATCGAGTGTGCGAGTCCGGGGTGGCAACCCGACGAGTGGCCACCGGAAGACGCGTACCCCGAGGGATTGCCGCCGAATTACACGGAACCAGGAGACACTCGGTACCCGGCCGTCCCATGCTCGCTCGAAGCGCAAGCCGACGAAATCGTCAAAGCCGCAAAGGCGGGATGCGCGGCGGCACACATCCACCCCCGAGACCCGGCGGACTGTCTGGGAACCGACGACGTGGACATGCTCGCCGACATCTACCGGCGCATCTTCGAGGAGACTGACGTCGTCTCCGTCCAACACTCGTGGAAAATCACCCCCGACAACAGTATCGACTACATCGACATGGCCGAACAGAAACTCGCCGCGGCCGGCGGGAGCAACAAGTACATCCAGGGAAGCGTGATGCTCTGGCCGCCGTTCGACTCCTATCCGAAGAAGTACACCGAGCGGATGCGAGAGGGCGTCGAGTTCTACCGGGAACACGGTATCAAGCCGATTCACAAAGTTCGAAGTTCCTACAACACCCGCCGACTCTACCGCGACCTGAACGCAACCGGCCTCCTTGACGACGGCGACGGCCCGCTCTGTGTCTTTCACGACATGGGCCACCCGTTCGGATGGCCGTTGGACCAAGACCCATGGATGCCAATCGAGATGATTACGAGCCTCGAACAGACCAAACAGCGGTTCCCCGACGACACCGTCATCGGCGTCTGCTCGGGCGGCCGCAACTGGCTTCCCATCACGATTGAGGCGATTCTGCGCGGCGTCGATTACGTCCGCGTCGGCATCGAGGACTACTACTGGATGTATCCGCACAGAGACGAAGTCATCCAAGAGAACATCGAGGTCGTGAACAAAATCGTGGACTTCTGTAACATCATCGGCCGCGAGGTCGCCACCCCAGCGCAGGCACGGGACATCATGGGTATCGAGCTGACCTGAGTCGGTCACGAATCTCTCTCACCGTTTTTCGAGTACACCAACACGCGAGACTCTCCAGTCGATTATCGGTCGTTCGACCCACGAGTTCGAAAAATCTGAAGTGGCGACTCAGTCGTCTTTCGCCGCTTCGTCGAGCAGTGCGATTGCGCCGCCGATGAGCGCGAGGTTCTTACAGAAGTTTATCTTGTTTCCGTGTCGCTCTTCCCCCTCTAACTCCCAGAAGTTGTGGATTGCGGGCGTCGTCCCGACGAAGAAGACGATGACCGCGCCGGCGGCGAATTTGGGGAATCGCCACACGAGCAGCAACAGGTTTGCGACCAAGAGCATGCCCGTCGTGAAGGGGACGAGAACCTCCGGAATCGGGACTCCCTTCTCGCGTGCGATTTCGACTCGGGTCTCGTTGTGGCGGAAACCATCGACGGACATGTAGACGAGCACGCCACTGTAGAGGAGTCTGGCGAGCACTGGTGGGGCCGTCTTCGAGGATGATGAGTCGGTCATTGGTTTGCGGTCGATACAGAGATTGGAGTCGTTCGGGACGCTTCACTGTCGGGTGTCATCGTATAGCAAATACAGCAGTCCGAAAGCATATATTTGTATCGCCAACGGTGGGACAGAGAGTCCGTTTGTGCTCGTACTCGTGCCGAAAAGCGGGCGGTAGTCCGAGTTAGACCGTTGCGATGAATCCGATGTTGGCGGGGACGCGCCCGACGACGTGATAGGTCCCCTCGTCGTCACGGCGCATGATACAGCCCTCGATATCGTCGCGCTGGTCGGGCACGTCGAAGAGACCCGACCCACAGATTACGTCGCCCTCGTAGATGTCCCACGTCTCGATGACTTGCGTCTCCTCGGTCGGGTACGACACTCGGTCGAGGGTGCGGCCGAAGTTCGTCGATTCGAAGAGCGCCGCGCCGTGGTCGTCGTGGACCCACTCCGGCGGTGCTTCCTCGCCGCCGCCGAAGAACATCGTCCCGTCGTGGACGAACACGTTGCGGATGTACGCGTAGGGATTTCCGACGTCGATTCGCGTCCACGAGTCGCCGCCATCGACGGTTCGGTACAGGCCGCCGACGCCCACTGCGTGGCCGAGTCCAATCTTCTCTATCGTGTGGTCGAGGTAGCCCGTGGCCGCCAACCACACGTCTTCGGTAATCGGGACGATTTCGTGGATGTCGTCGATGATGGTGTCACGTCGGTCGAGCCACGTTTGGCCGCCGTCGCGGCTGAGATGAATCCCGCCGGCTTCGACGCCGGCGATGAGTTGTTCGGGACGGCCGGGAACGGTCTTCAGACACCGAAGTCGCGCGTAATGAGGGTCGATGGGCGACTCCCAGTGCCCGCGCGACGGAATGTCTCGAAAGCCCTTCATCTCCATCCACGTCTCACCGTCGTCCACGGAGCGGTAGACGTAGGGGTCGTTCGTCCCGGCGTACAACGCGTCGGGTGTCGAGAGGACGGACCACACTTCGCTCTTTCCGGCGTGCCAGTATCGACTCCCGGTTGGCACGCCGAGGTTCTCCCACGTATGGCCACCATCCGACGAGCGGAACGCGCCCGCCGTCGAGGAGACGAAGATATCCTCGGTGTGGTCGTACGTCTCGACGCCGGTGACCATCCCGCAGTCGAGGACTATTTCCGCGTCGTCCTGCTCGAAGGGGAGGTCACTCACACGGTACAGCCCGTTATCTGTGCCGATTAACAACGACATACATTGACTCTCATGGCTCGTGGTATTAAATAACTAGGTGGATGACGATTCGAGATTCCGCGACGGGGATTCGGCGCTGGGGCTACCCGAAGCGGTCGGCGGCAAAACGAGGCGGAGAGGGTTGGCCGAGGGGCACACACCCACAGTCAGTGATGAGTGGGCGGCTAGGAGAACCCACCTACAGTTCGTCGCTGATAGATGCGCCGATGCCGAGATACTGCTGTTGGGTCTCCTCGTCCGCTTGGAGTGCCTCGGTCGTCCCTTCGTAGACGATTTCGCCCTTGTTGAGGATGTAGTTCCGGTCGGAGACTTCGAGCACGGCGTTGAGGTTCTGCTCGACGAGCAGGATTGGAATCCCCTGGTCGCTGACGTGCTCGATAATGTCGAGGACGTCTTCGACGATCTGCGGAGCGAGTCCCTCGGTCGGTTCGTCGAGCAACAGGAGTTTGGTCTGCCCCACGACGGCGCGAGCGATGACGAGCATCTGCTGTTCGCCACCGCTCAAGTGGGAGGCCAACTGCTCGCTGCGTTCTTCCAATCGCGGGAGTAAGTCGTACACCTCCTCGATGGTGAACACCCCGTCGTCGCGGTTCACGCGCCCCATCTCCAGATTCTCCGCGACCGTGAGGTCGGGGAAGATGGCCCGTTCTTCTGCGACGTAGCTCACGCCGAGGCGGCTAATCTCGTGGTCGGGAAGCGACGTGATGTCGGTTCCGTCGAACACGATGGTGCCGTCGAACGGCTTGATGACGCCCGAGATGGAACGGAGCGTCGTCGTCTTCCCGGCACCGTTCCGTCCGAGGAGTGCGACGACTTCCCCGTTTCCGACCTCCAGCGACACGTCGCGGAGCACCTGACTCTTGCCGTAGGCCGTGTCGATTTGCTCGACCGAGAGCAGCGAGTCGTCGGAACTCATGCGTACTCACCTCGGGTGCCGAGGTAGGCCTTCTGGACGGCGGGGTCGTTCTGAATCTCCTCCGGCGGTCCGTGCGCGAGGATGCCGCCCTCGCTGAGGACCGTAATCTGGTCGGAGATTCCCATGACGATTTCGAGGTCGTGTTCGATGAGGACGGGCGTGATACCGCGGTCTGCCGAGACGCGTTGAATCATGCGGACCGTCTTCACCGACTCCTCTTTGCCCATTCCGGCGGTCGGTTCGTCGAGGAGGAACAGTTCGGGTTCGACCGCGACGCCGAGACCGATATCGAGTTTCCGACGGTCGCCGTGGCTCAGTTCGTCGGCACGAGCCTCCGCGAGGTCGGTCAGGCCGATATCTTCGAGTATCGCGTCGGCGGTGCCAGCGGGTCCCGAGAGGGAATCGGCCCGTTTCCAGAACGAGTCGTGGTCGTCGTCGAGCGACTGTGCGGCGATTCGCAGGTTCTCCCGCACGGTCAACCCCTCGAAGAGGTCCGCGATTTGGAAGGACCGACTGATGCCGCGGTGGACGATTTGACGCGGCGGAAGGTCCGTGATGTCTTCGTCCTTGAAGTAGACGCGGCCCTCGCTCGGTTGGAGTAACCCGGTGATGAGGTTGAACAGCGTGGATTTCCCCGCGCCGTTCGGGCCAATCACGGAGTGGATTTCGTCGCGCTCGATACGCAGGTCCACGTCATCGACTGCGGTCAGCAGGCCGAATCGCTTCGTCAGTCCGTCGGTGTAGAGGAGGCTCATTGGTTTTCACCGGAGACAGGCTCCTCCGCCGTTGGCGTGCCGGTCGCACGCTGCGCATCGATTCGCTCTCGAATCGAGATGCCGATACTCACCAACCCGCGCGGTGCGAACAGCACGGTGAGCACGAGGAAGATTCCGAGGACGAACCGCCACTGTTCGGTGTACGTCGAGAGGACGTGGTCGAGTCCGACAAGGACCGCCCCGCCGATGATGGGACCGTACAGCGTTCCGGTCCCGCCGAGCACCATTGCGAACAGCGCGTCACCGGAGACGAACCAGTAGAGCGTGTTCGGACTCACGAACGTCTGGTAGGTGACGAACAGCGCGCCCGCAACACCACCGACTGCGCCCGAGAAGGCGAACGCTCGGCGCTTGTACTTGTTCGCGTCGTATCCGAGGAACGACGCCCGGCGCTCGCTCTCGCGGATTGCGGTCAAGACGCGCCCGAACGGCGAGTCCATGACGCGAACGGCGAGGAAGTAACACCCCGCCAGACAGACCAGCGCGAGGTAGTAGAACGCGATCGGGTCGGCGAGGTCGATGACTTGGAAGAGCCGAATGTCCGGAATGCCGGTCAGACCGTTGCTCCCCCCCGTGATATCGGGGATGGTGAAGGACAGTTGGTAGAGCAACTGAGCCGACGCGAACGTAATCATCGCAAAGTACACCCCCGTCAGTCGTATCGAGAGCGCGCCGATGACCCACGCGAGAACCGTCGTCACCAATACGGCGACGAGGAGTGCGAGGACGAACGAGTTCGTCACGTGAATCGTCGTCAGACCGACCGCGTACGCCCCGACGCCGAAGAAGGCGGCGTGGCCGAACGAGATGAGTCCGATGTAGCCCATGACGATGTCGAGACTGAGCGCGAACAGCCCCCAGATGAACATCAGCGAGATGAGTCCGAGGACGTACGGCGAGAACACGCGATGAGTGCCCAACGGGACGAGGACGAGGAGTCCGAGCAACGCGAGCACTCGCCGGTCGGTGAGCGGAATCGGGTTGATGGTCTCCTTGAACGAGAGTTTGGCGACCTCGTCACGAATCTCGTACGAGCCGAGAATCCCCTGCGGTCTGAACAGCAGGATACCGAACATGATGAGGTAGATGAGAAAGCCGCTGAGTTCCGGGACGAGCACGTTTCCGATGGTCTGCAACATCCCGATGACGAGCGCGGCGATAACCGACCCGAGGTAGCTTCCGAGTCCGCCGACCGCCACGACGATGAACGCGATGACGAGAATCTCGTTGCCCATCGAGGGGTTCACGTTGAGGAACGGAGCGGCGAGAACGCCGGCCGCCCCGGCGAGGAGCGACCCGAGCGCGAACACGAGCGTGAAGTATTTCGCCATATCGACGCCCATGACGCGAACGGTCTGCTGGTCCTGTGCACCCGCGCGGACGATGAGTCCGAACTTCGTGTACCGAAACAGCATCCACGTCGCAACCGCGAGCAGGCCGCCCGCGACGATGGTGAACAAGCGGTACTTCGGGTAGAAGATGGGTCCGAGCTGGACCGCGCCGGCGAGGATTTCGGGCGTGTTGATGAGTTGTTGGCCGCCGCCCCAGACGAACTCGACTGCGTCGGTGATGATGAGGACGAGTCCGAACGTCAGTAACACGTGGTACAGCGGACCTCGGTCGTAGATTCGGTTGAGTGTCGCCCGCTCAAGCCCGGCGCCGATGAGTGCGACACCGATCGGTGCGAGGAACAACGCGACGAAGAAGCTCCCCGTCGCGCCGATGACGACGAGCGCGAGATACGCTCCAATCATGTAGAACGCTCCGTGGGCGAAGTTCAGGATATCGGTTATCCCGAAGATGACCGACATCCCGGAGGCGAGCAGCACGTAGAGCACTCCCAGTGCAAGCCCGTTCAGGAGCTGTAACAAGATGAGTTCGATACTGAACCCACCTTGCAGGGGGACGAGTGTGTTCGCACCGGCGAGTGCGATTGTTGATAACTCCATGTTCATGTGCTATCGACGTTACAACGAGGGCATCTCACAGCCAGTATCCTCACAGGCTTTGGTGATTTCGTCGGCCGGTCTGACCTCGCTGACGCTGAGTGCGGGCCAGTCGTACTCCTCCGGAGCGACGATTTTTCCGACGGGGTAATCACGAACCGCCTGGTGGTCGCACTCGCGCATGGTGACCGGACCCATCGGTTCTTCGGACTCCAAATCGGCCATCCCGGCGACGATATCCGCGGTTTCGGTTCCGCCAGCGTTCTCGGCGGCCATCGCGTACAGTCGCATGCTACTCCACATCACCGCGCCCGGGTCGTCCGGCGGCGCGTCGTACGCGTCTTCGTACGCGGCGACGAGTTCCGCGTTCGCCGGGGTGTCGTACTTGTACGAGTATCGAATGATGGTGTACGTATCGACGGCGGCCATCCCCGCACCCTGACGGAGTGGTTGTTGGGAGTTGAGCGGACTCATGATGTCCATCTGGTTCTTGAGACCGAACTGGTCGGCCTGTTTCAGGAAGTTGATGGCGTCCGACCCGCTGAGTGCCGTCAGCACCCAATCCGCGTTCGACGACTGCATCTGGCTGATGTACGAGGAGTAGTCCGACGTTCCGAGCGGCGTCTTGGTCACGTTGACGATGTTCGACCCCTCGGTGTTCTCGATGACCGATTGCCACGTGTCCCGGATGGACTGGCCGAAACTGTAGTCGGCGTAGTGAATCCAGACGTTCTGGCCGAGGTTCTCCAGCGCCCACGGTGCCCCCGCGCGTGCGTCCTGGTCGGCAGAGAACTGGTAGCGGAACGTCGTCGGCTTACATTCGGAGCCCGTGATCGAGTTCGACCCACCGTAGGTATAGTACGGCACGCCGGCGCTGTACGCGTAGTCGGCCACGGAGAGACTGACCGCACCGGAGACGGCACCCATGAGAACGTCCACACCGTCGGACTCGACGAGCTTTCTCGCCTTCTCACGCCCCACGGCAGGGTCGGTCTGTGTGTCTTCGAAGACGCCGACCACGTTGCGGCCGTCGATGCCACCGAACTCCTCGTTGATGTGCTGGACAGCAAGCTTTGCTCCTCGCTGTTCTGCTTCTCCCGGTGCCGAAAGCGGTCCGGAAAGCGGGACGACGAAGCCGACTTTCAAGTCGTTCGAACCGGAGTCGGCCGTCGTCTGGTCCTGCTCTGTTTCAGCTTCCGTCGTGTCTTCTCCCCCGCTATCTCCACCACTCCCTCCGCCACCACCGGATTCGGACTGGCCTGCACACCCAGCGAGTGCGGCGAGACCGATTGTACCGGCTGCTCCGGCGTGTTTCAGAATTTGGCGACGGCTCGGGTAGCTACTCTCTCGGTTGGCGTTTGGTGCCATACCGCAAACGATTTTATTATCACTATTAAAGCTTTGGTATGATGGAGCATCGGAGTGAGGGTGTCTGGCGTCAGATTTTCGGGGATACAGTCACAGGAGATGGTCTCCAAAGCACGACAAAAAAAATTCCCAGAATGCGGGATTCGATGCGAGAACAGAATCGGAAATCAGGCGTGTTCGATGTGTAGTTCGAGTTCGTTCGTCGCACCGAGCACGGCGTCAGGAAGCTCTCGCTCTAAACGGTCGCCCTTGAGTCTCGTCGCGGGACCCGAGATACTGAGTGCTCCGACCACTTCGTCGTTCTTGCCTCGGACCGCGGCGCCGACGGCGTGTACACCCGCAGTCGATTCTTCGAGGTTGATAGAGTACCCGCGCTCGCGTATCTCTCTGAGTTCTTCTCGGAGTTCCTCGCGGTCGATAATCGTGTTCGGTCCCGTCTTCGAGAGGTCGAGCGCGTCGAGCAGTCGATTCCGCTCTCCCTTCGGTAAGTTCGCAATGATTGCTTTCCCGGCGGCGCTCGAATGAATCGGTCCGCGACGGCCGGTGTACGCACCGGTTTGGACCGCACTCTCGCCCGTCTGTGTGTAGAGATACACGCGTTCGTCTTGCTCTCGGATGATGAACTGCACGCGTTCGTTGGTCTGTTCGGCGAGACTGTCCACCTTCGCTTTGATCATCGGGTACGCGGTGACGTCGCGTCTGAGTTTCCCACCCATCGTCAGGAGTTTGAACCCCAACCGGTACGAACTCCCGTCTTTGACGACGTACCCCCGGCCCTGGAGTGTCGTCAGGTGTCGGTGGACCGTGCTGTTGGTCAGTCCTAACTTCGTCTCCAGTTCCTCCACCGTCTGTCCGCCCTGTTCGTAGAGCACGTCCACGATGTCGAAGGACGTTTCGGTCGTCTTCACCTTCGAGCTGGATTTTCCCATCGTGAGAGAGAATCACAGTCGAAGAATAAATAATTCCCGCATACTCGGAAATCGAATAGCGTTTCCAACGAGTGGCGAAACCGAGATTCAAACGCTCGTGAAGAGTTCTCTTTTCCGGGCAGAATTCTAGAGGGCCACGCTTCCCGTATTTCGGGAATATGTGTGTCATTAGGCTGTTCCGCGAGCGGAGTTCGCCGGGATGAGGCGGTGAAACCGAATGCTTCTAACATCATTTCCCGGAATTCGGGATAGATATGTGCAGAGAGGAACTCGGAAACGCCATACATTACATGCGTACTCATGTAATGAATCGAATGCGCCATCTCACAGGTGTGAGAGCCAGAAGTGGTTCGTTGGTGTAGAGAGACTCGGTATTCCGCGTCATCGAACATAATCCGACTAAATCGACAGCGTACGGTTCACTCGATCTCGAACGTTCACGAACGACACTAGCGAGTGAAAGCGCGTGAGCACCAAGGTTCTACTACCCCGTGAGTACTGTTCGGCCTGCCGCGTTACTCCAGACAATAGAGACCACTCCACCTTCGACAACAACCAATAAACATTCAATTGTTTAAACAAATGTCTTGGAGATAATCGGCATTCGGTGAAGATGATAGAGACAACACAATAAACTAAACGATTTATAAAGAGAATCTACTCAGAATACGGACATCCATAAGTAAACACTATTGTGTTTATTCATCCGTGTGGACGGCTCCACAGCGACTTCGAAAACAGCGGATGCGGACCAGTTCGAAGGCTGTTCCGCAATACAGGAACCCTAAACGGGTTGTATCGTCAGCCGAGCAGTCCGAGCGATTCGATTTTGTCGCTAACGACGTCGATTGCTTCTCGGGCGTGTTCGACTTGTTTCGCACCGGTGATGACGATTTTACCGGAGCCGAACAGCAGTACGACGACGTTCGGTTCGTCGATGCGGTACACCAATCCGGGGAACTGCTCCGGTTCGTACTCGACGTTTTCGAGACCGAGACCGATAGCGAGTGCGTTCAGGTTGAGGGTCGTTCCGAGGTCTGCGCTCGAAACGATGTTCTGAATCGTTACCTCCTCTCGATTGTCGGTCGGAATACCGAGGTCACCCAACTCACCGAAGACGGTTTCGAGTGCTTTGTCCACGTCGGCTACGCTGCTCGCACCGGTACAGACGATTTTGCCAGACCGGAAGATGAGATTCGCAGCGCGCGGGTCTTGCGTTCGGTAGACGAGACCGGGGAAGTTCTCCGGGTCGTAGTCGGACCCCGTGAGGTCCAACGAGAGTGACTCTAAGTCCAACTCTAAGCCGACCGCCGTTGAGGCGACCACGTTTTGAATTTCGAGGGAGTCGAGGCGGGCTTCGTGAGACATCGTACAAGTATTTTATATACTACTACTTAAAGAACCTCGCTGATTGTCAGACATGCTTGATACGAGATTGATATCAGTCTCTCCCCTCCTCGTAGGCGTCCTGAACGTCGGTGAGAACGTCGTCGCGGGCGTTGAACTGTGAGCCGAACATATCGACGACGCCGTCTTCGGAGTCCCACGAGACGTAGTAGTCGGTGAGCACACCAGCGACCGTGTCTCCTAACTCGTCGAGTTCGTCGTTTATCGCCGAGACGGTCGCCCACGAATCGAGCGAGTCGAACTCGTCCAGTTGCTCCCACTCGTCCGGGATTTTCGGCGCGGTGTACTCGATACGTTGGCGCTCGTCGTCCCAGTAGAAGTCGAACTCGTCGAGCAAGCCGACTCGCAAGACGAGTTGATACTCGTCGAGAGAGAGGGACGTGTCGATAGACCACTGAGTGAACGCCTCTGTCCACGCGTTCTCTACCCCGGTGAGATACGCTTGGATTTCGGCCCGACGCGACCTGTCCGTGACGTACTCGTCGTCGCGGGCCTCTCGATAACTTGCTGGGGGGTTGGGAGTTGGAACATCAAGGCCCATACCTACTAGAATGCGACGAAAGAGAATAAACACTCACTCAGGCGAAACGTCCGCTGTTGCCAGTTCGGTACTCTGGGAGGTGATGGGGCGACCACAGTTCGTAGCTGTGGTTGACGTTCGAACAGTGAGAACGAGCGGGAGCGACACGGCGAGTGTCTCAGTAAGTGGAGCGACACGCCTATTGTGGCAGTCGGTAATTCTGTGGCAATCGAGCAATGATTCAGCACGACGTGACCGTCGTCGGTGCGGGCTGTGTCGGCCTCTCCACGGCGAAGCACCTCGCCGAACGAACGGACCTCGACATCGCCGTCGTGGAGAAAGAACACCAGTTAGCCGCGCATCAAAGCGGGCGCAACTCCGGCGTGCTCCATCCTGGCTTCAACTACCCTCCAGAGTCGGAGAAAGCCAGGTTCGCAACGGAGGGAACGCGACGGATGAAGGAGTACTGCGAGGCCCACGACATCCCCTGCGAGGAGTTGGGAGTCCTCGTCGTTGCGCAGACGGACCGTGAAGAGGCACATCTACAGACGCTCGCATCGCAAGCGACGGCGAACGGTGTCGAGTACGAACTCCTCGATTCCCGAGAGAAGATCCGAGCGCACGAGCCGCACGCGGTGGGACGAGCCGCGTTCTACGCGCCAGAAGCAGCGTCGGTCGATTCTCAACAGTACGTCTACTCGCTCGCGCGAGAAGTCCAACAGGCGGGAGTGTCACTGTATCTTGGTCACGAGGTCGAAACGCTTCGACCCCTTTCGTCGGGATACCTGCTCTCGACGAGCAACAGCGAGATAGAGACGTCGTACCTCGTCAACGCCGCCGGTCTCTATGCAGACACGCTCGCACACCAAGTCGGCGTCGGAGAGTCGTACAGCGTCGTGCCGTTCCGAGGCGAGTATTACGAAGTCGTCCCCGAACGGGCGGACCTGTGCCGGACGATGATCTATCCGACCCCCGACCCGGAACTACCCTTCCTCGGCGTTCACTACACGCGGAGAACGGACGGGAAGGTCATCGTCGGGCCGAACGCAGTCCTCGCATTCGGCCGCGAAGCGTACCAGAACACCGACGTTGACGTTCGAGAACTCGCAGAGACGGTGTCCTATCGCGGGTTCCGAAAGTTGCTCGCCTCGAAGACGATGCTCACTGTCGCGTGGTCAGAGTTGAACAAGTCCTATCGCAAACAGAAGTTCACCGAAGCGGCCCAGCGACTCGTCCCGAGCGTTCGAGAAGCCGATTTACGTCAGAGTTACGCGGGAATCCGTGCCCAACTCGTGAGTGACGACGGCGAACTCGTCAAGGACCCACTCACCATCGAGACGGCGGACGCCGTACACGTCCTCAACGCGGTTTCACCCGGACTCACGTGTTCGCTTCCGTTCGGAGAACACGTCGCAGGCCTCATCGCTGAAAGAGCAGAAAGACTCTAGTCCGACTCGACGAGTTCGAAGTGACGAGTGGTAGACTATTCCTCTTCACACGCTATTGTTTTAATCACACAATTCTATCGAACGCCAACTCGACTCTCTGCAAATCACAATAGTCTCGATATCACGCAGTTCAGAGCCATTAAGAGCGCTAACTGACGCTGGCTTGGCCAAAAGAACGCATTCGGCAGTGAGATAATAGAGAAATTAGCTTTCAGAACCTATGAGTTGGGATTTCCTGAGATTGCCGAGAAATAGACAGCAAACAATTGCTTTCTGATATTGTTTAATTGTTGAAATACCATCTGTGTTAGATTTGAGGATTGAAACAGCTCGTGCGTGGTCGTAGTGTCGATGTTGAATCTCGGTTCACGCCTCCACGGCGACGTCCGTCGTCTCTGTCAACGCCGGAGTGAACTCCAAGCGGACGCCGAACCTGTTACTTCGACGAACAGGGTGGCCCGGAGAGTCGAAAATCGTGTACGTACAATCCGAGTAACAGAGGCTCGCATTTTTGCACCTCAAATGACGAGCCGTTGAACGATTCGCGTGGTAAAGCGCTCGCCTCTGTCGAACGTTCGAGAAAACATTATAACCATGGGCAAACCTCTCTGTAGCATGTTAGCAGTAACCGACCTCCGAAAGGAGTTCGGCGGCCTAGTAGCAGTAGATGACGTCAACTTCGAAATTGGCGACGAAGAGATAGTCGGACTGATCGGTCCCAACGGAGCGGGGAAAACGACCCTGTTCAACAGTATCACAGGGGTCCTCGAACCGGAAGACGGTACCCGAGTCGAGTTCGACGGGACGGACATCGTGGCACTCGAGACGCACGCTATCGCCCGCAAGGGCCTGGTTCGAACGTTCCAAATCGTGCGCGTGTTCGACGAGATGACCGTCTTCGAGAACGTGATGACCGGAGCACTCTTCGGAAACGAGGAGTCCGTCTCGGAGCGAGAGGCCGAAGAGCGCTCGCGCGATGCACTGGAGTTCATCGGACTCATGGACAAGAAAGACATGACGACGGGTAACCTCCCGATCGCACAGAAGAAACAACTCGAACTGGCGCGAGCGCTCGCGTCCAAGCCGCGTCTGCTCCTCCTCGACGAGATTGCGAGCGGGCTCACCCCCGGTGAAATCGCCGAACTCACCGACACGATTCGTCGCCTTCGTGACGAACGCGGAATCTCGGTCTTCTGGATCGAACACATCATGGACGCGATTATGGGCGTCGCCGACCGCATCATCGTTCTGAACAGCGGGAGAAAGCTCGCCGAGGGGACGCCCGACGAGATTCGAGACAACAAGGAGGTCATCGAGGCCTACTTGGGTGACGAAGCATGATTCAAGTGGACGAGATCGACGTTTCCTACGGCAACATCCAGGTGCTGTGGGACCTCTCTTTCGAAATCTCAGAAGAAGACCAAGTCGTCTCGATAGTCGGACCTAACGGCGCGGGGAAATCGACGCTCCTCAGTGTGATGTCTGGACTCCACCCGTTCGACGATGGCAGCGTGACCGCCTGGGGTGAAGACGTCTCCGAGATGACCCCCTCCGAAATCGTCCAACGCGGCTTCGTTCACGTCTCAGAGGAGCGAAACCTGTTCGGAGACATGACGGTCCGCGAGAATCTCGAGATGGGGGCCTACACGCAGCGGAGTTCTCTCGAAGAGACGATGCAAGAGGTGTTCGAACTCTTCCCGATTCTCGAAGAGCGGCAGAACCAACGTGCCGCATCGATGAGCGGCGGCCAGCAACAGATGCTCGCCATCGGTCGAGGGTTGATGGCGAAACCGAAAATTCTGGCCCTCGACGAACCCTCCGAGGGACTCGCACCGAAGATTACGAACCGCGTGTTCGAGAAAATCGACGAGATTAGTGAGGAGGTGACCGTACTCCTCATCGAACAACACGTGCACAAAGCGTTGGGGCTGGCCGACCGTGCGTACCTGTTGGAGAACGGTGAGATCGTCACAGAGGACACTGGGCCGGCGCTCTTGGAATCCGACCACATCAAAGAAGCGTACCTCTAACTCCCGCGCGAGCTTTTCTTTTCGTTTCGTTCAGTCGCTGGTGAACCGCCCCGGGGTCAAGCCCCGAGGCATTCGCCTTGATTCTTCCGTAGACTCCGATGCAGGTTCTGCAAAAAGTAGAATCGCACTCGTTCAGCGGCCGCCTTCGACGTCTGTTCCACCTCCTTCTCGTTCGCTCGTGAGTCCGACGTCCGCGAGGATGTCTCGGATAGACCGAACGACGCCCTGGCGGAAGTACAGGAACAGCACGATGAGGAGTGCGCCGAAGATAGCCGACTGCCACGATTGGAGACTCTGAGCGGAACTCAGGAACTCTTCGACAGCGACGATGATAGTGGCCCCGACAATCGGACCCAGCGTGGTACGGAGTCCGCCGACGACGAGCACGATGAGGACGATGACGTCCACGGCGAGGAAGGTGAAACTACCCGGGAGGATGTAACCCGACTCGCGGGCGAAGAACACGCCGATGATACCGACGAGGAACGCGGCGATGAATCCCGCGATGGTCTTGTACCGAACCACGTCGATACCGATCGACTCGGCGGCGACTTCGTCCTCTCTGATGGCGTCGAAGGCGATACCGTACTTCGAGTGGACGAGTCGGAGGTAGATGCCGAGCGTCCCCACGAACAAGAGCAAGACGAGGTAGTAGAGCACGAGTTTCGTCTCGATACCGAGGGCGTCGGCGACGACGTCGAGCCCGAGGTACTCGTACGGGAACCCAGTCGATCCGCCGGTGATGTCGCGGGCCCCGACGAATATCTCGCTGAATACGAGTTGCAGGTTCAGCGTCAGAATCGAGATGAGGACGACGGTGAAGTTGCGCTTGGCCGAGACGTAACTGACGAGCAGGCCGATGAGACCGCACGCGAGTGCCGCGATGGGAAGGGTAACCCACGCGGAGATGGCCAACCAATCGGCTAGCAATGCCGTTCCGTAGGCACCGAAGCCGGCGAGACCTCCGATGAAGAGGAACAACTGGTCCGTGTGCCCGAACACGATGTTGAGCGCGACTGCGAACAGCGCGATGAGCAGCAGGTGCGTGAGAACGCTCTCGTAGTACGTGCTGCCGAGAACCGCCAGCGGCGCGAGTGCGAACAGTACACTGACCGCGGTGACGTTTCGGACTTCGGTTCGAAGCGACGGTCTGGAACTCATGATATCGCCTCCGGCCGGACGAGGAGAACGACGATAGCTGTCGCAAACAGGATGATCGTGGCGATGTAAGACCCGACGAAGAAGTTGGCGAACTGGTTCACGAGACCGAGTAAGACGCCTGCGGTAATCGCTCCGACCAAACTCCGAACACCGCCGACGATGGAGATGATAAGAGCGAACGTCGTGAACTGGAACCCGTTCGACACCGCGACTGCCGAACCGGCGGCGAACACCAGTCCGCCGAGACCCGCGACTGCGGCCGAGAGGACGAAGATGAGCGTCCGAATCCGGCGTGGATTGACTCCGACGAGGCGTGCGCCGCGTTCGTCTTGGAACACCGTCCGGGTCGCTTTTCCGAGGAACGTGCCCCGGAGGAAGCCGAACAAGATGGCGAGGACGATGGTCCCGACTGCGACGATGACGAGCGAACTCCCGGTGAGCGACGCACCGCCGACCGAGACGGTCCCGATGTCTAACGGGAGCGTGTACCGCGACGGGAAGTAGTTGATGAGCACGCCGTCGAGGAACACTGTCAACCCGAGTGTGGTAAAGATGCCGAGGAGGATGCGTTCCTCGCCGTCCGACCGATAGACGAGCGAGAGAATCGTCCGATCGACGAGCAACCCGAAGCCTGCGACTGCGACGAGCGCGACGATCGCCGCGACGGTGAGACTCATGCCGCTGTTGACGACGATTGTCGCCACGAGCACCGCGAGCACGGCGAAGGTACCGATGGCGAGGTTGAGCACTTCACCAAGCCCGAAGACGAGCGTGATTCCGACACCGAGCAGGGCGAGGAACACGCCGAAGGCGAGTCCGTCAACGGCGACACCCAGTAGTGTACTAGTCGTGACCATGTTACGACTCCGATATCACCAAGCGGTCTGCACCCCCGCTCCGGTGGGTGGGGAGTGCGTCGGTGCTGTCCCGTGCTGATGGCCCCTTCATTGGTCTGCGGGGAGTGCGGGCAGTGCTTCGGTGCGGAACTGTTCTTCGAAACCAAAGTCACCGTCCGGGAAGTACGATGGAGCTTCCGCCGTCAGCTTGCTGTAAATCTGCACCTGGTTCTTCAGTTCGCCGTTCTCGGTGTACTCGATTGGGTTCGCAAACAGGGTGTCGAACTTGATGCTGCGGATGGCCTCGGCGATTGCCGTCGGCTCTGCCGACCCCGCGTCTTCGATTGCTTGGGCCAGCATCTTGCCCGAGACGTAGCCGTAGGCGGTGTGAGTGTCGAACTGAGAGCCAGTCGCCTCCCCGAATCGTTGTGCGACTTCCGCGAACTCGTCGCTGTACGGGTCCGAGTTGTGCACGTGAGTGAACCCGCCCTCGAAGGCGAGGTTGCCGAGTGCACCCGCGATGACGCCCGGCGGGAAACTCGGACCGGTGATGACGTCTGGCGAGTATCCGAGTTCGTTCAGCTGGTTTGCGATAGTGAGCGACCCCGGCGGGTGACCCGTGGCGACCATCATTTCGATGTCCTCTGGGAACTTCCGGATGAACGACTTGAAGTCGCTCGCCCCGACGGGTGCAGCCTCGATGGCTACGTCAACGTCGAAGTGTTCTTCGATCCCCTCCTCGACGGACCGGCCCCACGCGTAGTCACCGATAATCGCACCGACTTTCGAGTAGCCGGCGTCCGCGACGAGACTGGCCTGTGCCCGCATCGTCGTGTCCGCGGGAAGCAACCCGACGCGGAACGTGTAGGTCGTATCGGGAGTAATCGTCTCGTTCGACCCCGACATGTGGAGAAGCATCGGCACTTCGAGTTCCTGTGCCGTTCGCGCCGTTCGGATACCGACGTCAGAGGAGACGGGGCCAACCGTCGCCACGGCGTTCTCCTGTTCGACGAACCGGCGGAACGTCGAGTCCGCGGCGGCGGCGTCACTCTTCGTGTCGGATTCGACGATTTCGAGTTGCCGTCCGAGCACACCGCCGTCTTCGTTTACTTCCTGAACGGCGAACGCCAATCCGGCCTTGTGGGCGTTCCCCCACGGTGTGAACGGACCCGAGAGTGGTTGGAGAGAGCCGATAACGATTGGGTCACCGGAGCCACCGCCCGACCCACCGTCTCCCGTCGTGTCTCCGTCGCCTCCACTTCCGCTACCGCCGTCGGAACCCGAGTCGCCGCCGGTACATCCGGCGAGTAATCCGGCACCCGCGACGCCACTCAGTTTCACAAAGTTCCGTCTACGCATCAGTTTTGGCTTAACCATGACGTTCACAATTATTCACACCGTTAAAAATCTTTGCAGTGTGTTCTCGTCTGTGATGGCACTGTACGTTCGACAGACAGGACGCCATGAACGCCCGATTTCGACGGATTGAGTTCGTCGAAAAACCAGATGAAGCGTGGCGAGTCGAGAATCGGCGACGATTGCGATACTGCACACGTGTTGACGCTGTCGTGGCGGTCTGTCCGCACGGTCAGTCTGCGGACGACGTCGATGCGAGGGCGTGGCCGATGAACCGCTCGGTGAGACACTGACGTGAACTCGTCACCGACCTCCGTCGCCGACGCAAGCACTTATTAATTCGTTCACACGACGTAGAGTGCGATGGCACTCCGATGCTACGAAGACATTCAGGTTGGAGAAGTTCACGACCTCGGCTCCTACGAGGCGGACCGCGCAGAACTCCTCGCGTTCGCGGAGCGATACGACCCCCAACCGATTCACATCGACCCGGACGTCGCGGCAGAGACGATGTACGGTGGAATCATTGCGAGCGGCTGGCACACTGCGAGTTCCTGTATGCGCTTGCTCGTGGATGAATTCCTCTCGGAGACAGAGACGCTGGGGTCGTTCGGTCTCGACGAACTCCGATGGAGAACGCCGGTCTATCCGGGTGACGAGATAACAGTCGAAGTCCGAATCCTCGAAAAGACCGAGTCTACCAGTCGAGCGGACCGTGGCTACATCACGTCCGAGACTGAAGCCAAGAATCAGGACGGAGACGAAGTCGTCTATTGGCGGGCGACGAACATCTTCCTGAGAACAACAGAAGACTGACGCCTCACGACCGCGCGTCGGCCGAGGTGGATTGCATCTTCGACAGTGGTCCTCGGCGGAATCGACCCGAGCACACACGCGAACGAATTCCGGGACATCCTCTCGAAGGACGCCAGCCTTCGACACCCTTGCCGAAAACTGAATTATATTATATGATCATGGCAATCACGTACACGTGCGTACTATTGACAAGCACCCGGTTCGCTTCGGCGAACTCGCGGGACCACTCGTACATGGAGCGATGTTCTTCGACTGGCAACTCGTCTCGACGCAGGAGTTCGCTCGCGGGATGGAGTACTCGTTCGAGGAACTCGTCGCCGACGGCGCGATTCCGTATGCCCCCGTTGGGGTCGATACGACCGTCTATCGATATCCGACGTTCGGTGAGACGGTCTCCGTGGACGTCATCGTGAGCAACGTCGGCAATTCGAGTCTCAAATTGATTTACGAGATGACCGATGGTGACGGTGAACCGCTCTCGACAGCCCAAATGACACACGTGACGATTGCACCTGCGGGAGGCGCACTCGCCCATCCAGCAGACGTCAAAGAACGACTCGCCGAACGCCAAACGAAACGGACTGTCAACGTCGGCCCCGGCGAGGAACCGACTGGTGACGAGTCGTATCCGACGTTCGAAGAATCGTTCAGCGTGAACTCACCCCATATCGAGTCCTCGGAACTCGCGTACTTCGAAGAGTATCCACGGTTCGCTGATATCGCCCTCGAGTCTCATTTAGAGAGCGAAGGAGTGCGTTTGGCCGACCTCGCTGGCGAGTATCAACCGTTCCGTATCCGCGACTGGCACTGGGAGTTCAAGTCACCAGTCGAGTTCAACTCCGAACTCACGGTCGAATGTGACGTTCGAGCAGTGGACGACGAGACGATTCGAATCGACCACACGTTCCGAACAGCGGGAGAAACTCGAATTCGTGGCGTCAGCGAGTACGGTTGCTTCGACCGTACTGGAATCCCGACGACGTTCACTGCGGAGATGCTCACTCCTTTCGAATAAGTGTCGAGATGAACAGTCTTGCGCCACCTACACCGGAGAAAGGAGTTGATTCAATGGCACTAACCACAATCTATTTGACGATTAATACTGATGCTTAAACTAAGCGATGCAAGAGAACATACCAGAGTCATATCTGCCAACGGAGGGACCTCAGCTCATACACGCACTGCCAGAAACCCACTATCTACAGGAGATCAACGTCGCTACCGAGCTGGTTGACCGACACGTCTCGGCGGGCCGGGGAGACAACGTCGCAATACGGTTCGAAGACGACGAAATCACGTACGCCGACCTTCAAGAACAGGTCAATCGTCTCGGCAACGGGTTGCTCGAACACGGCGTCGAGCCGGGAGACCGCGTCGTCGTTCGGTTCACGAACCGCCCCGAGGCAATCGTCGCCTGTCTCGCAGCCCAGAAAATCGGGGCAGTCGCGTTACCGTCGATGAAACTGCTGCGTGCGGCGGAACTCGTTCACATCATCAACAACGCAGAGGCATCGACCGTGGTCGTCTACGACGACCTGCTCGAAGAGATCGACCTCGCACTGCCGAAGACGGACTCGGTCGAGAACGTCATCGTCGTCGAGCGCAACGGTGTCGAACACGACCACACTGATTACGACGAACTCACCTCGGCTGCGGACGATGAGTTGGAAGCGTACCAGACCGAACGCGACGACATCGCGTTGATGCTCTACACCTCGGGGACGACCGGCGAACCGAAAGGGACGGTCCATACGCACCGCCAACTCCTGGCGACCGCCGACAGCTACGCACGGTACTGTCTCAATCCAACCGAGGACGACGTGTTCGGTGGCAATCCACCACTTCCATTCGCGTACGGCTACGGCGACTTGGTGACGTTCCCGCTCCGGTTCGGTGCGACCACGAGCCTCGTCGAGAACGCCACACCCGGTGACCTCCTCCAGGCCGTCGAAGACCACGGTATTTCGATTCTCTGCTCGATTCCGACGGCGTACAACCAGATTCTGGAAAAATACCCCGATGCCCCCGAGGAGTACGACACGTCCTCACTCCGTATGGCGGTCAGTGCGGGTGAGCCACTGACCCACAGCACGTTCAACGCCTTCTACGACAGCTACGGAGTCGAGATTTACGATGGCATCGGCACGACGGAGATGCTCCACATCTTCGTGAGCCATCAAGAAGGACAGGAGATCGACCCCGGTGCGACGGGCTACCCCGTTCCCGGATACGAGTGCAAAGTAATCGACCCGGACACGGGCGAAGAACTCCCGCGCGGTGAAGCAGGGATGCTCGCAGTGCGTGGTCCAACGGGAATCACGTACTGGAATCGTCCCGAGAAACAGCAGAGTGCAACCGTCGATGGATGGAGTCTCCCCGGAGACATCTACATTCACCGTGACGATGGCCGTCTCGAATACAAGTCTCGGAAAGACGACCTCATCATCTCCAGCGGCTACAACATCCCCGGCCCAGAGGTCGAGGCAGTGCTGCAGGAACGCGAAGAGGTCTCAGAGGTGGCCGTCGTCGGCGTCCCAGACGACGAACGCGGACAGGTCGTAAAGGCGTTCATCATCGTCGCAGACGGATACGAGGGTAGCGACGAGTTGACAGAGTCGTTGCAGAATCACGTCAAGAACACGCTGGCACCGTACAAGTACCCACGCCGGGTCGAGTACGTCAAACAACTCCCACGGACCGAGACCGGAAAGATTCAGCGCGTGAAGCTCCGCGAGCGCGAGCAGTAACCGCGAGAATCGAGAAAATTTTTTTACGAACGAAAGAGCGTCCTATCGCCGGATGTACCCGCCGTCAACGTGCACGGTTTCGCCAGTAATCCAACTGGCGGCGTCGCTTGCGAGGAAGACGACTGCATTTGCCACCTCCGCTGGCTGACCGACGCGTTCGAGCGCGTACGACTCTCCCAATTTCTCGCGGTACTTTTCTATCCACTCGGTGGTGGACGGTGTCTCGACGGTTCCCGGACAGACGCAGTTGACTCGGACACCTGCGCCGCCGACTTCCTTGGCCATCGTCTTCGTGAACGACTTGTTCGCCGCTTTGGCTGCGCCGTACACTGCCAGTCCCGGGTCGTTGCCGCGGTACGATGAGCTCGCGTAGTTGATGACGACACCCTCGTTCCGTTCGACCATCCCCGGAAGTGCAGCGTGGGTGCAGTTGAGTGTCCCGTAGAGGGAGACGCGAAGTTTCTCGTCCCAATCAGACGGCTCAGAGTCGAGGAATCGTTTGACGCCCGCTAATCCTGCGTTGTTGACGAGAACATCGAGTGCGCCGAACGCTTCGTTCGTCGCTTCGACCATTGCGACGGCGGCGTCGTACTCAGAGACGTCGATTTCGACCCCGATCGTTCGGGTGTCGTACGCATCAGCGAGACGGTCTGCGACCTTTCGTGCCCCTGCTTCGTCGAGGTCGGCGATGACGACGTTCGCCCCGAGGGAGGCAAACGCTTCCGCGACGGCTTCGCCGATTCCCTGGGCGGCGCCGGTTACACAGACAGTCTTGTCAGTGAAGTCGAACGCCTGCCGAATGTCTGGCGACTCGATGGTCACGACCTTACTTCCCCTCGAATTCGGGGCGTTCGTCAGAACCGAACGCGTCGATTGCTTTCGCGTAGTCGTCGGATTGCGCGAGGGCCGGCCACGCGTGGCTACCGTACTCGATGCCAGCGTCGTAGCCGACGTTGCGCGTGATGTTGACCGCCTGCTTGATGGAACGAAGTGCCAGCGGAGGCTTGCTCGTCAACTTGGATGCCAGTTCGTTGACGTGCTCGTCGAGTTCGTCGCGTTCGGCGAAGACGTCGGTCAGAATGCCATCCTCTGCTGCCTCCGTCGCACTGAGACGGTCCCCGGTCATCGTAATCTCTTTCGCACGGCTTGCACCGACGATAGTAGTCAGTCGCTGGGCAGCGGCACCACCAGGGAGGACGCCGAAGTTGACCTCGGGCTGACCGAACGACGCGTCTTCGGTTGCAAAGCGGAAGTCCGACGACATCACGATTTCGAACCCACCGCCGAGACAAAGCCCATCGACGGAGACGATGACTGGGGCATCGTACTCCTCGAAGGCCGCACACATCTCACAGAAGAGGTCGGGCACTCGCTTCTTCTCGTGATAGGTCGAAAAGTCGCTCATTTCACCGACGTCCAACCCGGAACAGAACGCCCTGTCACCCGCCGAATCGACGAGGACCGCACGGACTGCGATACCATCAGCCTCGTCGTCCAGTGCCTGGAACGCATCGAAGGCGTCGATGAGTTCGTGCTGCATCTGGATGTTGATGGCGTTCATCGCCTTGGGACGGTCGAGCGTGATACGTCCCAGCCCAGATTCTTCGTCGAAAGACCAGTCGATAGTCTCGTAGTTTGTCTCTGACATCGACTGTCAGTTTTTCACCGGTCCATTAATACTTAACGACGGCCGAATTTGACCCGCGTAGTATGCCAGTATACAATTCCGTATACATTCACGGGATGGGAATGAAACGTTGACACGTACTCCTCCAAGATTACAATCGTAGTACTGTAATGAGATGTGGACCCTCAGAGCCAGTAAACTATAACGAAAAAACACCATTGGTTAGTATACAATAACGTATACAAAATCGGCGACGATGCAATACGAATGGCTCTGGGTGGAAGTGCTCACGAAAGAAAGAGCCGTGAAACGAACCTACTCGGGGAAATCAGGGCCCGCAGTTCGAACGAATTTTCAGATCCGAGCGTGCCTTTGCGACGCACGTGAGAACGTATCCCTCCTCCTTTTCAGATTCAGAGAGGAACATCGCCTCTACCTGGTCCACTTCGCCTTCGGCGACCTGTAACGCCGAACAGACGCCACAGACACCCATGCGACATTGGTATGCGAGGTCCATTCCAACCTCTTCGGCGACCTCCAAGATTGGTCGGTCGTCCGGGACCTCGATGGTGCGACCCTCATCGACGAATTCGACTTCGTAGTATTCGACCATGTTAGAGGCGTTCTTCGTAGACAAGTTCGACGGGTTCCAACCCGTGGGACTCGAGCATCTTCGAGGCTGCCTCGTCACCAGCCAGCACGTCGATTCGGTAATAGTTCACCGCGCGTGGGCCTTCCGTGAACCACTCGGCGGCCGCGTCCAGTAACTCGCCAGCGACGCCCTCTCCGCGGTACTCTTCGCGCACGTACAGTCCATTGACGTAGCCGTGGTTCGCAAGGCGGAAGATTGGATGGTCACCCATCACCCGCGCTTCGAGGACGCCAATCGGGGTATCCTCGTCGTCAGCTTCGGCCAAGATGACGGTCCCGTATTTCGAGTCGATGAGCTGATTCTCGAAGTATCGAAGCCAGCGTTCGTCGGCTTGGTCGCTGTGTCCGTATCGGTCGTCGAAGCTCGAAAGATGGCTCGTGAATCCGTGCCAGAGGTCTAGGATTTCGCTTCCATCGGCTTCAACAGCGTGTCGTGTACGAATACCCATACTACGTGTACTAACCCCAAATGCCTAAAATATTCTTATCAACCTGAGCCTTCGGTTAACTTATCCGCGAGTTGCCAACTACACGAAGCGTGAAGATGAGAGAAACATTAATTAACTCGCGCTCCAAGGTTTGAATAGCCGACCTTAGACAAGCCATGCCAACCGAAAAGCAATTTAAAGACCAGCTGCAGAACGGTCGAATGATCGAAGACGAATCGGAGATGACCGAAGGCTACAAGAAGGCGCTCAAGGCCACGCTCAAAGTGTCCGCCGACACGGAACTCATGAGCGCACCCGCCTACTACGAGATGTCGATGAACGCACCGACCCTCGACGCTCGCGCCTCCTGTATCAGTGTCATTCAGGACGAACTTGGCCACGGACACATCGCCTACCGCCTCCTCGAAGACCTCGGTGAAGACCGCCAAGAACTCATCTACGAGCGCGAGCCCCACGAGTTCAGAAACACCTACGGGTTCGACCAGCACCTCGAGACGTTCGCCGAACTCGTCTGTGCACACGGGCTGTTCGACCGCGCAGGGATGGTTCTCCTGAGCGACATCGAAGCCAACACCTCGTACGCACCCTGGAAGCGTGCACTTCGCAAAGTCGGCAAAGAAGAGCAGTTCCACCTCCGACACGGCGAGACGTGGATGCGCCGATTGGCTAACAAGTCCGACAACACAAAACAACGCGTCCAAGACGCGGTCGATTGGATGTTCCCGATGGGAATCGAGTGGTTCGGCATGTCGGACGAGAAGAAGCACAACACCTCCCAACTCGACTACCGAATCAAAGGCAAGACCAACGACGAACTCCGCCAAGAGTGGATGAGCCACACCGTCCCGCTCGCCAACGAGCTCGGTCTCGACGTGCCGGCGCACTTCGACGACGAAGCAGAGGAGTACGTCCTGGAATACGACATGCCAGTCGCCTTCGATGCGGAGAACAAAGAGTGGCTCTTCGACCAACCAATCGGCTGGGACGACGTGCTCGACCGCTGGCGCTCGCGCGGGCCGGCGAACGAGAAGTACGTCAACCTCCTCCAGTCGGGTAAGTTAGAGGTCGAAGTCTGACATGAGCGCAAACACCGCAGGTGTCGGCACGGCCGGGTTCAGGATTGGACCCGCCGATGACGCCGACGAATTCGAACAAGAACTCTGGGCGAACGTAGACGAGGTTCCCGACCCGCACATCCCCGTCAGTCTCGTTGACATGGCGATGATCTACGACATCCAGGCCGACGGTGGCCACGTCACGGTCACGATGACGTATCCATGTATGGGATGTCCAGCCTACGACATGATTCAGGACGACGTCCGTGCCGTCCTTCGGACGGTTCGCGGCGTCACCGACGTGACTATCGAAGTGACGTGGGACCCCGTCTGGTCGAAAGACATGCTCACCGACAGCGCACGCGAAGAACTCCGAGATGCAGGAATTGGACTATGAAGTACCACGTATTCACCCGTAACCGACCAGGAGACGACTTGATTCACGCAGGAACAGTACAGGCGGATTCCGACCGGCTCGCACGCATCTACGCACACCGGACGTACGACGAAGAGGCGTGGGAGTTCATGGGCGTCGTCCGCGAGGACAATCTCCTCGAAGTCGATGAGGAACCAATCTCGAGTAGAGGTGTCGCATGAGCGGAGACGAAGACGCGGGCTGGCCGGCAGTCGCAATCGACTACGTTCAGGCCATCGCCGACACCAAGTTGCTGCTCGGCCAGCGATACGGTGAGTGGATGTTGAAGGGCCCGAACCTCGAAGACGACATCTCGGGAGCCTCCAACGGCCAAGACGAAATCGGACAGGTTCGACAGTTGTTCCGCCTGCTGGAGCGACAGGGCGTTGACCGCGACTGGCTCGAGACGGACCGCGAACCAGCCGAGTACGCGAACGCCCAACCGCTCGACGAGGAAGCAGAGGCGTGGCCAACGTTCATGGTTCAGGTCGCCCTCATCGACCGAGCCGCGTGGTTGCTGCTCGATGCCATCCAACACGACGACTTCAAAGGGATGGTCCAGAAGATGGGTGAAGACGAGTACTTCCACCTGGAGCACCACGACGCTCGCCTCGAGACGCTCGCCGACACGCAACCGAAAGCGGTCGAGATGGCCCTCGAACGGTACTTCCCGGGTGCGCTCGCGTTCGTCGGACCCGCAACCTACACCGAGAGTGAAGACCCACTCGTCGAGACGGGCTTCACCGACCGCCCAGTCGCCGAGATTCGCGGGGCGCTTCACGAGCACTACGAGGACCTGTTCGCAGGGACCGACGTCACCGTCCCCGCACTCGAAGACGACGTACCAGACCCATCGGCGTGGGACGAGACGCGACGCCGGACCGGCGACGGCCACGTCGATACCAGTGTGGTCGAACAGCTCCAGGGCGTCACGAACCGAGAGTACGTCATCAAATGAGTTCTAGCGACTCATTCGCTGGCGCCAGCTCCGGTACCGACCACGGGAACAACACGATGAACGACAGAGACAAAGACCGCGAGACGCCCGAGATAGTCTGCCCGTTCTGCGGGTCGGCAGACAACGAGCGTGAATCGAGATTCGGCGGCGAAGTCTCGAAGAGCCAGTACTACTGCAACGGCTGTCACACCGTCTTCGAACGTATCAAGTTCGACGGGGCGACCCCCTCGACTGGGCGCGAACGAGACGGGAGTCGGTGAGTAAAAACGAACGAAATCTGCGTTTCGTCTCTTCTATCCGAGTTTCCGGAAGTCCCACGAGACGGTTCGGTCGGGAGTCAGCTCGACTTTGACTCGCTCGTGACCGCTCGCGTCGGGAATCGACTTGACCGTCCCAAACAGCGCACGCTCGATGTCTGCGACGTGTTCGCTGTCGGTGACGATGGTGGCCTCGCCGCGCCACTGAACGCCACGGTGCTCGGCGTACTCGTCTTCCCCGGCGTCTACGATTGCCGCCGCGACGCCCGTCGCTTCGATGTTTGCGACCTTGACCGAGTCGGCGTCGGTCTCGAAGCAGAGGGCTCCATCGACGATAGCGAACGCGACTGGGACGACGTGTGGGAGGCCATCGGGTCCGACGGTGGCGACACGTGCGACGGCTGCGTCCTCGAAGAGAGCCGCCTGCTCTTCTTCAGTGAGCGCGATGCGGTCGTAATTACGGGCCATGGATACGGCTCAGAACCCCAGCGCGTTGCTCGCCACCGTCGTCTTCTGAATCTCCGAGGTGCCACCGATGATAGAGAGGATGCGAGCGTCTCGGTAGTACCGTTCGAGTGGGAGGTCCGTTCGGTATCCCTTTCCGCCGTAGACTTGCATGGCGTTACGCGCACAGAACTCTGCGGCATCACTCGCAGTGAACTTCGCCCGTGAGGAGACGCGGGTGTCTCCCTCGCCGTCGGCGATGCGAACTGCCGAGTCGTAGACGAGCGCCCGTGCAGACTCCAACCGAGAGTCCATGTCGGCGATGAGGACCTGAACGGCCTGATATTCTCCGACGGCCTTTCCTCCCTGTTCTCGGTCGCCAGCGTACTCCACCGCGTGGTCGAACGCGGCGCGACCGATGCCACAGCCGATTGCCCCCAGCCCGGTCCGCGCCATGTCGATAGTTCCCATAGCGATGCGGAATCCTTGCCCGATAGACCCGAGGAGCGCGTCGGCATCGACTTCCACGTCCTCGAACGTCGAGTCACCGGTGATGTGGCCGTGCATTCCGAGATACTCGCCGCGTTCGAACGTGAAGCCCTCGACGTCGTCGGGACTCGGGACCAGGAAGACGCTCACTCCGTGTGAGTCGTCGGGTTGTGGGCGTCTTCGCGCGACGACGAGATGTACGTCCGCGACGCCGGCGTTCGTCCCGAAAGACTTCGTCCCGGAGAGTCGGTACCCGGAGTCGGTCGCCTCGGCGACCGTCTGGAGTTCCGTCGGTGACGAACCAGCACCGGGTTCGGTCAGCAACATCGAGCCGACAGCCTCGCCGGCGACCATCTGAGGGAGGAGTCGCTCGCGTTGCTCGTCGGTGCCGAAGTTCAACACGGGCAACATCGCAAAGGTGTGGCCCTGAATCGTCTCTGCGACCGCACCGCTCTCCGCAGCGATTCGCTCGATTGCCAGACAGTACGAGATGAAATCACCGCCGAGACCACCGTACTCTTCGGGGATGAGGATTCCTAAGAGTCCAGCCTCGCCGGCGCGTTCGACGACGTCACGCGGGAATTCCCTGGTTCGCTCGATTTCCTCCGCACGGTGTGAAAGCGTCTCAGTTGCGAACGAGTCTGCACGGTCCAGAACGTCGGTGTGCTCCTCGGAGAGAGCACGGTCGAGTAACGACATACATTCCCTTCGTGAGTGAAGGACCTTATCTGTACCGTGAGGGAGAGTCCGTGTCGAGCAATACGGCATCGGAATCGGGCACCGTACCATCGGTGCGGACGTACCGGTCGATATCCCCATCGACTCGTTCTGCCAATCCCCGACGGACGGCGTACTCGAGGTGCGCAGCGGCCTCTCCTGCCCCCATCTTCGCGTGGATACCACGCATCTCACCGAAGAGTGACCGAGCGACGGACCACGGCGTCCGCCCGTCACTCCCCGGCGCAGGGAGTTCGGCTCGCGCGTTCAGCACCCGCTCGGCGTGGTGGGCACGAATCACAGCGATTCGGTCCGACAGATCGACGGTCGAACCGTGGCCCGGGAACGCGTTCGGTGTGGCCGAATGGGAGTTGACGCGTTCGACCACGCGGTCGAGGGTGTCGAGATACGTCGCAAGCGAGTCGTCCATTCGAGTGTCGGTTCCACCGACGTTCGGCGTGTACATCGGCAACACTGCGTCACCGAGAAAGAGCGCGTCTCCAGCATCGAGAACGAGGTGCCCAGCGGTGTGGCCCGGGGCGTGGACGACCTCGATGTCCCCGAGCAAATCTCCGTCTACGAGACCCGTCACTTGACACTCGGCAGGCATCGGTGATGGAGAGTCACCTGCACGGACCGCATCGACGATTTCGTCGGGGACACCCCATTCGCGGAGGCGACGAGCGTCTCGCTCGACCCGTCGAGCTCGCTCCGCGCCGTAGTCAGCGACCAGTGGCGCGTCGGCTTCGTGCATTGCGAGTTCGGCTCCGGCCGCCGCAGCGAGGCGCGGAGCCAAGCCGGCGTGGTCGGCGTGCCAGTGCGTGACGACGACGGTTTCGACCGATTCGACGTCGAGACCGATCGCAGAGAGACCGTCTCTCAACACGCCCCACGACTCGTCTCCGGGTGGGCCCGGGTCCACGACGAGTCCACACGCTGGGAGAACGTACGTACTGTTCGCACCTTCTGGACTCGCTGCGGTGTGTGAGATGCGTTCGACAGTCGTCTCGTCGCTCACGCTTCGTCACCCCCTTCGACTGGGTCTTGCCACCCACGCGGTTCGTGTTCGCTCCCGTGTTCGAACCCCATCTCGGTCCACTCGGCCCTGACGGACGCTCGAAGGTCTGCAGGGTACATCGTCTCGAAGGTCACTCGTGGAGCGATGTACTCTTCGTCCCAACGCGGGTCCCACGCGGCATTGACGTAGACGTTCGCACCCGTCGAGCCGTCCCGCCGATAGTGGGGCGCACGCGCGGCCGGTGCTGCAGAGTCGGAGAACTCCCAGTCGTTCGCGGGGTGTGCTTTCACCCAGATGTCGTCGAACGCCCGCGCGAGGTCCATCGGCGGGGTCTCGGTATCGAGAACGACGACTTTGTCGAAGAGTCGGGAGAACGAAAAGAGGGTGTTGGCGAGTTGCCACTCGAAACCCGCGTAGAGGATGTCGCTGGCGACGAGACAGATTCCGAGTCCCGCCTCCGCAGGCAGTGAGAGCCACTCGACGGGCGAGACCCCCCAGTAGTTGTTCACGCGGCCGTACAACCGGGCGGACTCGACGATCGAGAGAAGCAAACGGTCGTCAGCCATCGGTGCACCGGTCGGCGAAAACGGCACGATAGGGTTCTCACGAGTCGCAATTCGCTCCGTCCGGGCCTCGATAGTCGCCGTCGAGACGACGTCTTCCCACGGTTCACGAGTTCTCTCGGGGTCGTGAACCGTCTCGTCGGTAGCGGCGCTCTCGGTCACTGTCACCTCCACGAGTACCTCACTCTCCGCGGGGACTGGTCCGATGTCTGGCGAGGCTACTGGGACGGGACAGAACGCGTTCGCAATGAACGGCGCGCCAGCAACCTGCGTCTCGCCAGTCCATCGCATGAGCGCGCCCACCAGTGCAGCAGGTGGCGCGCCGAGTGCGAGCGAAAAGGTGGACCCCGTCGTAAGGTCTTGCGAGACCTTCGTCGGAACCGAGAGTCGCAGCCGATTGCTCCCTCGAATCGACCCTCTGACGGGGAACCACTCGACCGCATCGACGTCGAACTCGTCCGTGGACGACCGCGTATCGCTATCGTTCGATTCGTTCGGCTCCGTCGCGTACGCGCCGATGCCGAGTGTAATCGTCGGTACTCCCGTGTCGTGAACGGCCGGAAGCCCGAGCGACCGAAGGTCAGTCTCGGCCACGGTCGCCACTGCTGGCCTCACCTCGGGAGTCGGCCCACCGCGTCGGGCGGCAACCAACGCATCGAGGACATCGAGGTATCCAGCACGGTAGCCGAGTCCAAGTGCCGACGCGATACGCGACCACGGTTCCCGCGAGCGCACCGCGAGTCGGTCGGGGCCACCGTAGCCCCCACCGAGCAACCGGGCACACCCGCCCGCATCCGAGAGCAAGACTGCCGGACCGTTCGCTCGTGCCGCTTCCGCGGCGACTGCGAGTGCGGTGTCGGCCCAGTGCGTTCGTTCGTCGATGCGGGCGAGGTCACCAGCGTCGGAGAGCGCGTCGAGGTGCGCTCGGATACCACTCATCGAAGGTCGCCTCCCGCGAATGAACCCACATCGACACCGGCATCGGTCAGGATTTCACGCGCACGTTCGCGGACGAAGTCGTCAACGACGGCCCCTTTGTCGGCCGGTTCCTCGTCACCAGACGTCGCGTCGATGTACGCCTTCGTGGTCTTGGTCTTCGACGTTCCCGTCTCGTCGTCACCTTTCTCCTCCGGCGTCTGGTAGATGTTGAGCGGGACCTTCGGCATTGCGACGGTGCCGAACTGGTGGAAGTCGGACTCGGGGTCGGCGTTGAGGGCGAGCGCTTCGAGTACCTCCCGTGTCGAGAGCGGATCGACGTCCGAGTCAACGAATACGAAGAAATCGACGTGGAGCATTCCCCACGTGGTGAAGATGAAGTTCGCCAGTTCGTGGAGGTACCCCGGCCGGGAGACGTCGGTAGAGACGACGTACACCGTTCGTGGGGTAAACCGCCACGGAACACATTTCTCGACGTCGTAGCCCGCAGTTCGAAGGCCGAGTGTGGCGTCCGGCCCGACACACGCAACCTCGACCGTTGCACTCGTATTTAGCGTGTGTCCGACCCCAGACCCCTCCACACAGAACGGAATCAGCGGTCGCTCGCGGTGCGTAATCGCATCGACTTCGAGAACCGGCATCGACCGTCGAGGGCCGTGCATGTACCCGAAGTAGTCGCCGAACGGTCCCTCGTCGAGACGTTTGTTCGGGACGACGTGGCCCTCGACGACGATTTCGGCGTTCGCGGGAACCAGTAAGTCGTTGGTCTCACACTCGACGAGTTCGATTGGCTTACGCTTCAGTCCGCCTGCGAACCCTGCCTCGTCGCGTCCAGTCGGAATCCACATCGAGGAGGTCATCTGCGTCGCCGGTTCACCGCCGATGACGAGTGCGACCGGCATCCGTTCTTCCTGGCGCTCGTACTTGTAGTAGTAGATGTTCGGGGTTTGCTCGCCGGCGAGCAGCAGCAGGCTCATGTGCGTCCCGTCCTGTACCATCGAGCGATGCGACGACCAGTCAGACCACGCAGACTCCGGGTCCTTGACGACCATCGTGTGGAGGTTCGAGTATCGACCGCCGTCACCAGCGTGGATGTACGGCCACGGCAGCGAGAGTAAGTCGGCATCTCGGCCACGTCGAACGACCGTCTTACACGGTGCGTCCGACGGGTCGATGGTCTCCGGCGAAATCGGCTGTTGGAGTCGGTCGATGACCGTCTCGTAGTACTCGTCCGCGGGGAGGTCTGTCGGAAGTCCGAGCGCGAGGGCGACACGGTCCCACGGTTGCCGCCGACTTCCTCGGTACGGGTCACCCACGAGTCGGGCGTCGATACCGGAGTGTGAGACGGACTCGAAGACGGGAATCCGGTCGTCTCGTTGGTTAGCGAGCATCGTAATCGTGCTCGCTTCGAGGTCCCACGACACCGAACGCTCGATACGCGTGAGGTCACCTCGCTCGTCGAGGCGGTCCAGATACTCTCTGAAACTGTCGGTCGGCTGGGTCGTACTCACGTTTCATCCCTCCCGATGAGTTGTCTCGAGAGGTCTTCTTGTTCGAGTGCCGTCCGGCGCTGCACGTACTGTTCGAGGAGTTCTGGGCGCGTCTCAGCGAGGTATTGTCGGACGAACGTGCGAACCGCTTCTGAGACCGAATCGTACTCACCGGTCTCGACGAGGTACGTAACGAGTGCGCGAACGTCTTCGCTCCGGACGGTGACGACGTCGGTCTTCGTTCGACTCTCTTCGATACACTGGTCGAGAATCTGGTCGTCGATCGGCGTGATATCGAAGTCGGCTTCGATGACCTCGATGTACCACTGCTCTTCGGTGTTCTCGTGGGGGCCGCGAAGGACAGTCAACGGGATTGGGTCGTCGAGTTCGTCGCTGTCTTGCGAGAGGCGAGCGCGCGTCTGAAAGATCTCTTTCGTCTCCTGATTCGTCACCTGAATCGTCACTTCGCCGTCCGTGTCAGCCGGGAGGTGGTCCTCCGACGTGATGTACTGAGAGCTCATCTCGCCCACCCACATCGTTCGTCTCGTCGTGCCATTACTACCACGCTCGTACTCCTGGCAGATAAAATCACCGTGCCCGTTTTACGTCACCTGAAGCCCCGAGGCGCGAGAATACACATTCCGTATACGTAACAGCAAACTGCGGCGTTGGAACCAGTAATCGAGCGTTGGAACTACTACGAGCTGTTGAGAGCCAAAAACGTGGCCGGCCATTGCAGAGCGTCGATTTCCGCTTGTTTTGGGTCTGAACGAATTGGCCGTCAGTCCGCGTCAAAGCCGAACGTGGCGCTCACTCCTCGTCGAAACCGGTGTCTTGGTGGACGAACTCTCTGCTGAGTTCGACGTAGTGGTCACGTGTGTCCGCGATTTTCACTAGCTGGTCGTCCGTGAGTGGTCGAGTCTTCGCAGGGACGCCGTAGGCGAGGTGGCCTGACGGAACGGTCTGGTCGTGGGTGACGACGGCGTGGGCGGCGACGATACTGTGGGACTCGACAGTCGCCCCACCGAGCACGCAACTTCCGATGCCGACGAGTGCCTCGTCTTCGATAGTGGCGAAATCGACGACCGCACCGTGGCCGATGCTCACACCGTCACCGACCGTCGCGCCGTGGAGCATCGTGAACTCCTGTACGTTCGTATCCGCACCGACCGTGACTGCACCACGGTCCCCCCGAAGGCAGACGAACGGCCACAGGCTCGCCCGTGCCCCGACGTCAACGTCACCCACGAGATACGTGAGGTCGGCAACGAATGCGCTCTCGGCTATCTTCGGCTCATTTCCGTCGAACGGGTACTGCATCGTGAAGACGAGTGTCGCCGAGCGACATAGTAATTCCCGTCTCACCGAGTCGATATTATCACCAGTTCTACCCGAACCGGTGTAATTTAAACACCTGGGGATGAATCTACGGACGAAATGAGGTTCGTTCGATACGATCAGAGCCAACTCGGCCTGCTGACCGACGACAGCGAGGGTATCATCGACTTGACCGACCGCCTTGGTCTCACGAGCGACGAACCGCTCGTCGAGTATATGGAAGGCGACTACGACGCGAGCGAGTACGTCGATGCCGACGCCGACGTTGACGTCGCGGACGTCACACTCGAAGCACCGGTCGGCCGACCGGGGAAGGTCATCGCCGCACCGCTCAACTACGAGAACCACATCGAGGAGGCAATCGCCGACAAGGACATCACGACCGACGAGTGGTTCTCCATCAAGGACAAAGGATACTTCCTGAAGGCACCGTCGAGCGTCATCGGTCCATCCGAAGACATCGTCATCCCGTTCAAGGACCGCCGCATCGACCACGAGGTCGAACTCGGGTTCATCATGGGAGCAGAGACGAAGGACGTCTCGAACGAGGAAGCGTGGGAGAACATCTTCGGCTACACCATCCTCCTCGACATCTCCGTGCGGGGCGACCAAGACCGTTCGAACCGCAAATCCTACGACACCTTCACCGTCGTCGGCCCGTGCGTCGTCACACCCGACGAGGTCGGCGACCCGCAAGCCCTCGACCTCGAACTCGCTGTGAACGGCGAAGTTCGCCAGTCGGACAACACGAGCGACATGGTCTACACGTGTGCCGACGTCGTCCAGTACGCGTCCATCGGGGCGACTATCGAAGTCGGCGACGTCATCACCACCGGCACGCCCGAGGGTGTCGGCCCGCTCGCAGACGGCGACGTGGTCGATGCGACCATCGAGAACATCGGTTCGTTGTCCATCGATGTCGTCGAGCGCGACGTGGCGTTCGAAGACGTTGACGTCCAAAAGCACGGGCAACACTAACGCCAGTACTGCATCCAGTCTTCGTTTTTATTCTCCGCGAGTCGCCTCCGAGCCGCGGCGACGTCGCAATCGGCGTCGAAAGCACTATGCTACTGTTCTGATTATGGGAAATTGTGACACACACATTCGAACTCGGCAGACTCTTCGATCCATCGTCTATCGCGGTGGTCGGGGCGTCTACCAAAGAGGGAAAAATCGGCTACGAGGCGATGGAGAACGTCCACGATTTCGGCGGTCGGGTCTATCCAGTCAACCCGTCCGCAGAGGGGAGTATCTTCGGTGCGTCGTTCGTGGGGTCCGTCACCGACATCGACGACGACGTTGACCTCGCACTGCTCTGCGTCCCGGCACCAATCGTCCCGAACGTCATCGAAGAGTGTGGCGAGGCGGGCGTGGGTGCGGCCGTCATCTACTCCGGTGGCTTCGCCGAGGCAGGTGAGGAGGGAGTGGAGATTCAACGACGGATGACTGAGATCGCCAACGAACACAATATCGCGCTCCTCGGCCCGAACACGAGCGGGTTCGTCGTCCCGCGAACCGAACTTTTCGGTTCGTTCGCAACGGGCGTCGAAAACTTCCCACCGGGCGGTGTCGCCATCGTCGCACAGAGCGGTGGTGTCGCCCACTCGCTCGCGTTTCAGGCGACACGCGAGCGACGTGGCATCTCCGCGATGGTGGGTCTCGGCAATCGCGCGAACGTCGGCTTCGAGGAAGTCATCGAGTACTTCGATGCAGACCCAGAGACGGGTGCCATCATCCTCCACGTGGAGGGAACAGACGACGCCCGCTCCCTCTTGCAGACGTGCCACGATGCGGACACCCCCGTGTTCGCCTACAAAGTCGGACAAGCTGACGTCGGTGACTTCGCAGCGTCTCACACGGGTGCCCTCACCGGGGACCACGCACTCTACCAGGCCGGGTTCGCACAGTACGGCGTGCCGACGGTCGATTCCACGAGTCAACTCCTCGACGCCGGCCACGTCGCCGCGAGCGCGCCGCTCCCTGACGGGACGAACGTCGGCGTCGTGACCGCCCAAGCGGGACCGGGCATCATCATCGCCGACCGCTTGAAGCAAGCGGGCGTGTCACTTCCGTCGCTCGAAGACGAGACGACCGAGACCGTGAACGATATCCTCCCCGGCATCACGTACTCGGCAAACCCGGTCGATACGGGCCGACCGATGCCGGAGTTCGGAGCGGTCGTTCGTGCTGTGGCGACCGACGAGAACATCGACGCAGTGCTCGTCTACGAACTTCACGAAGCCGCACTCGGCTTCCCAATCGAGGAGCTGGATGGTCTCGCCGAAGAAGTTGGAAAGCCAGTCGTCTTTGCGACGGCAGGCCCAGAATCCGACCTCGCACCGGACCGTACAGAACTCGAAGACGCGGGCGTTCCAGTGTTCGAATCACCAGAACGCGCTGCGGACGCGGTTGCCACGCTCGCCACGTACGCGCGCCTCCGTGACGATGCCGCGCCCGCGGGGGTGATCGACGATGCGTGACGGCGAGAAGGTACTCGACCAAGCCCGCGCCGACGGGCGGGTGACGCTCACCGAAGCAGAGGCGAAGTCACTCCTCGCTGAGGCGGGAATCGAGACGCCGGCGTTCGAAGTCGCCTCGACACCGGCGGACGTCGCCGACGCGGCAGAACGCGTCGGCTTCCCGGTCGTTCTGAAGGTCTCCTCGCCCGAAGTGACCCACAAGAGCGAGTGGATGGACGGACTCGGAGTGACGGTAGGCGTGGCGGACGCAGACGAGGCCGCAGGCGTCGCGGCGGACATCTTCGACGCCGCCGAAGACGTCGGAATCGACGCGGACGTGCTCGTCGAGGCCGCCGCAAACGTCGATGCGGGCACCGAAGTCATCGTCGGCGGCCTCCGAGACCCATCGTTCGGTCCCGTCGTTCTCACGGGTCTCGGTGGCGTCTTCACGGAAATCTTCGAAGACACGACCCACCGACTCGCACCGATCGCGGACGAGACGGCGCTGGCCGCCATTCGGGAACTCAAGTCGGCACCACTCCTCGAAGGGTATCGCGGAACCGAGCGAGCCGACCTCGACGCGCTCGCCAGCGTCGTTCGGCGAGTCGGAGACTTACTCGTCGAGTACGACGAGATAGCAGAAATCGACGTGAATCCGGTGCTTGCGACGGCAGACGGCGCGTTGGCGCTGGACGCACTGGTGGTGCTCGAAGAATGACGACGTTCGAACGCACCTGGACGGTTCGGTTCTCCGATACCGACCCCTTCGGCATCGCACACTACCCGCGAATCATCGACGCGCTCCACGAGACGGCGGATATGTTCATGGAGGAGCTCGGATTCCCCTTCTGGGAGATTTCCATCGACCACGGCTTCGGACTGCCACTCGTCGAAATCGACATGGAGTTCGAACGGCCGATGGAGGCGGGTGACGACATCGAAATCTCCGTGATACCGACGCTCGGAACGCGGAGCCTTCGGTTCGACTACGTCGCCCGCAAGGACGGAGAAGTCACGTTCACGGGCCACGAGACCCGCGTCTGTGCGAGTAAAGACGAGGTCAGTTCGCGCGACATTCCCGACGACCTGCGGGAGGCGATCGAACCGTACATCGAGGAGTAGTGTGCCGCCTGACGGGTCTCCGTCGGGAATCGTCGCTGACGACATACTTTTGTGACCGCCGACCCGTGTGCACGTATGGCAGAGTTCGACAACATCTACGCGGAATCGAACCCATTCGTCCGAGCGCATTTCGACTGTCCTCAGTGCGGCGGGAAACTCTGGGAGTACGCCATTCAGGGGCAGATGGTCTGTGAGGACTGTCGCAACCCGTTCCCCTCGGAAGACATCTTCGACGAGCAAGCAAAGCGATAGCATACGGTGAGGCAAAACGCCACTCTGGGGCGGGTGAGCCGCCGAAAATCGAGAACTGACCCATACATTTATCACTAATCCTCCAGAATATTTCGACCATGGCCGAACAAGAGCCAGAGGAACTCTTAGAGATGAGTGCCGATACGCGGGGACTCCTCGAAGAGAACGACCTCCGACCACTCTGGGAAGTCGAGAAGGACCTGGGAAACCACTTCAACGACCTCGAAGCCGACATCTGGAAGTGGGAGGATATCAAGGCGTCAATCGACGCCATCGAGAAGGACGTGCCAATCGAGGACCTCCCACCGGGATTCCAGCGACGCGTCGCGGTTCCCATCAACACGGGCTATCGAAACGCCGTCTCGAACACCATCTACCTCGGTGTCCAGACCGTCTCGCCCGGTGAGACCGCACCATCGCACCGACACGGTGCGAACGCCCTTCGGTTCACCATCGACGGCAGCGAGGACATGAAGACGGTCGTCGCGGGTGAGGAGTTCCCGATGCGGGACAACGACCTCATCACGACGCCGCAGTGGGAGTGGCACGACCACGTCAACGACTCCGACGAAACCGCCGCGTGGCTCGACGTGCTCGACCTGCCGCTCGTCCTCGACTCCCTCAACGCCCGCAACACCTTCGAGAACCACGAACTCGAACGCCAACCGGTCACGAAGTCACAGGGTTACTGGGAGTCGCAGTACGGCCGTGCCCGTCCGTACGAAGACTCGAAGAAGGACGGGATTCCCGGCCCGTTCGAGGGGAACTGCGCGGCGACACCACCGTACCGATTTAGCTGGAAAGATACCCTCGAAACCCTCCGACAGCGAGCGGCGAACGACGACCCCGACCCACACGACGGCTACTGCCTGTCCTACGTCAACCCCGCGACGGGGAACGCGCCGCTGTTCCCGACGATGTCGTTCCGTGCGCAGTTGCTCCAAGAGGAGACGAATCCGCACTTCCACAACGCCGTTGACGTGTACTTCGTCATCGAAGGCGACGGTGCGACGCACGTCGGCGACGAGGTACTCGAATGGGGCGAGCGGGACATCTTCGTCGTGCCGCCGGACGAGATTCACCACCACGACCCCGACGGTGAGGCGATTCTCCTCGGGATGACCGACCGCCCGGTGTTCGAGGCGTTCAACTTCTACGCCGAGGCCGAACCCAATTAACTGCGATAGGCGTCCCTACTCTCGTTCTCGTTCTCTCTTCGTCTCAGAAAAATATCCGACGAGTGCGCTCCTTCGATGCTACTTCGAGACTGCGTGAGCCAGCAGTTCGACGGGCGTCGGCGGTTCGTCGCCGTCGAGTGACGTCTCTGCGAGCGGGCTGGCCGCGGGGACGGGCTTCACGCGCCCATCGCCGAGTTGCGTGCGGCAGGACGCCCCGGGTGCCGTGACGACTTCCGCGTGGCTACTCTCGACTTGGTCGAAGAGGATGTCGCCGATTGCCTTCGACATGGAGTAGTGTTCTTTCTCGTAACCGAAGCTTCCAGCCATCCCACAACACCCCGAGTCGAGCGGGTCCACACCGTAGCCAGCGCGTCTGAGGACACCGACGGCGTGGTGGTCCTTCTTCACGGCTTTCTGGTGGCAGTGGCCGTGGTACGCGAGCGACACGTTCGGCGCGTCCCACTCGACGTGCTCGTCGAGTCGGAACGTGTCGATGTACTCACACGCGCCGTAGGTGTTCGAGGCGACGAGTTCGACCGACTCACCAGAGAGAAGGTCGAGGGCGTCGGATTGGAACATCACTGCGTCGGAAGGTTCTGCGAGGACGATATCCCAACCGTCTCTGACCCGTGGTGCGAGTTCGGCGACGTTCGCTCCGACTGCATCGCGGGCTTTCTCGACGAATCCCTTCGAGAGCGGTGGCCGACCGCTGTTCGTTCGACGTGCCACGTCTACGTGGACGCCAGCGGCTTCGAGCACCCGAATCGCGGCTTTCCCGACCTCGGGGTGGGCAAAGTTCGTGTAGGTGTCTGCGAAGAAGACGGCCTTGCGTGTCGCCTCTCCTTCTGCGACACGCGAGCCGCCTCTGGCCTCGAACCAGTCTTGGAGCGTCTCGCGCTGGAAGTTCGGAAGGGAGCGTTCACGGGCGATACCGATGGTCTTCTCCGTGAGCACACCAGCGCCGGGGAGCGACTGAGCGATATTCGACAGCGGAGCGAATGCGCTGCCGACCCGGGAGAGCACGTCTACGTTAGCGAACAGTTTATCTCGGAGACTCGACCCGTGTTCCTGGTGGCGAGCGTGCATGACTTCGGTCTTGAGCTTCGCCATATCGACCTCGCTGGGGCAGTCTCGTGCACAACCCTTACAGCCGATACAGAGGTCGAGTACCTCTTCGACGAACTCGTCGCCGGTCGGGTCGTCTGGGAGGTCGCCACTCATCGCCTGCCGGAGCAGGTTCGCACGCCCGCGAGTCGCGGTTATCTCCTCGTCCGCAGCGCGATAAGTCGGACACATGACGCCGCCGGTCGTCTCCTGATTGCCGCGACAACCACCGCAGCCGTGGCAGAGTTCGACCATTCCTTGCATTCCGTTCTCGTTGGTCCAGTTGAGCGCGGGGTCGAATCCGGCGTCGTAGTCGTACGAATCGTCGTATCGGAGGTGCTCGGTCATGTCGTGTCGCTCGACCGCGGCCGAATCGACGTCCTCCGAAGCCTCGCCTTCGCTCAGGCCACAGACGTTCCCCGGATTGAGGAGCCAGTCGGGGTCGAAGGCGGTTTTGAGCGCTCGGAACGACTCCCAGAGTGTATCGCCGTACAGTTTGTGGTTCCACTGCGTCCGTGCGCGTCCGTCTCCGTGTTCGCCGGAGACGCTTCCGCCGAACTCGACGACCATGTCGGTCACTTCGTCGGCGATTTCGACCATGTGCTGGCGGTCCACGAGCGCCTTCGTGTTGACGAGCGGGCGGACGTGAAGCACGCCGGGGCCCGCGTGGGCGTAGAAGGCGCAGTCTACGTCGCGGTCCTTCGCTGCGAGGAGTGACTGGAATCGCTCGACGAACTCCGGGAGGTGTTCCGGCGGGACCGCGCAGTCCTCGATGAAACTGATGTGCTTCTCGTCGGAGGTCCGTGAGAGAAGGATTGGAAGTCCTGCTTTTCGGAGCGTCCAGAACTGCGTCCGGTCGGCTTCATCGTGGGCTTCGAGTCCTTCGAAGGCGAAGGTCTCCTCTACGTATTGGTCGGCGACCGCTTCGTTAGTATCGGTATTCGGAACGCGGTCCGCAAGGAGCCTGGCGGTCTGTTCGCGCCCGTGGTCGTCGTCGTCCGCGTAGAATTCGACGAGAAGGGCGGCCTCCGCGTCTGTCGGGACGAGTGCGGCGACGTCTTCGAACTCGGCCGTGTTGCGAGCCAACCCGAGGAGCACGTCGTCGATGAGTTCGACGGCCGCGGGGTCGTGTTCGAGGACGTGCTGCACGTCGGTGACGGCTTCGAGGACGCTCTCGTAGAAGAGCAGCGAGACTGCCTTTGTCTCGGGGAGGGGTTCGAGTGAGACTTCGGCTTCGGTGACGATGGCGAGCGTCCCTTCGCTCCCCGCGAGCAGTCGTCCGAGGTTGACACTGCCGCTCTCGGCTTCTTCCACGAGTACGTCGAAGTTGTAGCCAGAGACGTTCCGCTTCAAGTCGGGGAATCGATCACGAACTTCGGCCGCGTCCTCGTCGATGATGCGGACGATTTCGGCGTAGATTCGTTCGAGCAGGTCTCCATCTGGGTCTGCGTCAGCACGGAGGTCAGAGAGTTCAATCTCGCCGAACGTCGTGACGGTCCCATCTGCGAGGACGACTTCGCAGGATTCGACGTAGGCGTCGGTCTTCCCGTAGACGAGCGAGTGCGCTCCCGTCGAGTTGTTGCCGATTGCACCGCCGACGACGCTCCGATTTCCGGCCGCGGGGTCGGGGGCGAACTTCAACCCGTCCGGAGCGAGTGCGGCATTCAGGTCCGCCAAGACGACGCCGGATTGCACCTTCGCCCGCTCGCTTGCGGCGTCGATATCGAGGATATCGGTCATGTAGCGAGTGAAATCGAGTACCACCGCTTCGTTGACTGCTTGCCCGGCGAGACTCGTTCCACCTCCCCGGGGCAACACTGGAATCTCGTTGTCGGCGCAGTACGAGACGACAGCAGAGACGTCGCGGGTCGTCTTCGGAAACACGACGCCGATGGGCGTTATCTCGTACGCACTCGCGTCGGTGGCGTACAACTGTCTCGTGTAGGTGTCGAATCGAACGTCTCCCGCGATGCGGGTTTCGAGAGCATCGACGAGTTCCGGACGTTCTACCGCACCCGAGACGTAATCGTAATCGGCGCGCGAATCAGTTGCCGGTCTGAGACGCTCCGGGTGACGTGACGGTTTAGACATCGTTGTGATAACTACCTCGTTCACACGACGCCGCCGTCTGCTGACGTTCGCTCGGCGTCCGGGAACAGGTCTCGTTCATCGATGTACCCCTTCGAAATCTCTCCGGTGTACTGCAGTTCGCCCACTATCGATACGGTGGGTTGGCATGGTTAGTCGTGGGTATATCACACATGGTCATAAGTCTGACCGTATACCGAGTTCGACCAAGACGTCGGTAACACAGAACCACGTGGGAGGGGGCGTCGAAGGCCACATATTCGGTCACGACGAACAGCATTTTCTAGTCCTTTATTTCAATACTTACCCAATAATCGAATAGAAACACTATTTTGTTTGTTTATCACGGATAGAATCAGGGTTCTGTGCAACATCTTCGCCTGAATGGCCATCGAGTCGTCCAAGACGGGGGTTACGTTAGATATTACAGGAGTATATTTGTAAAACTACTGCACGGAAGGTTCTCGTGTGTCTTTGCGAGAGTGCAGTCTCTGTCCACCAACAGTGGACGAAAGCCGCATTATTTCAACTTTCGGACGGTTAACGCGGCCGTATACGACTTTGTGAAGACCTAGAGAAAGCGTACGGAGGATCGTCACAATAGAAGTCGAGAGTGGTTCTCGAACGATCGTTAGACAAAATTACCCGTGTAATTCGGCCTCACCGAACGGAAAATCTGAGAATCGATGGATCTACTGAAATATCGAATACTAGTGTACAAAGTACTGAATACTTTTATCACGATAATTAGTAACACAGTGTTGTTCGGCACGACCGAAAGTACGAACGCGTTCATTACGTCCGTATTCGACTATCTCGGGAGACGGGTACTGAAACATTTAGTACAGAGCGCTTCACACGTGGATATGTGAAAGACGGTCACACCGAACGACGGATGGTGAAGTCGGACGAGACGCTCCTCTCTATCGTCGAATATCTCCGGGAAGCCGACGGGGCAGGCGTCACGGAGATTGCGAACCATCTCAAACTGGCGAAAAGTACAGTCTACGACCACCTCGTAACCATGCGTGAGTATGGATTCTTCGTCAAGCGAGGCCAACGGTATCACCTCGGATTGCAATTTTTCAGCTACGGTCAGTACGTTCGAAACCAGTTCAAAATCTACGAGGCGGCAAAACCGGTCGTGGACCGGCTCACCGAGCGCACGGGGGAGATGGTTTGGCTCATCGCACACGAGAACGGTCGAATCATGTACCTCTACGGGCACGCGGGAGCGACCGATATCAACGCGAACAGCCTCATCGGCTCGTGGGCGTACATGCACTGCAACTCAGCGGGGAAGGCCATACTCGCACACCTCGACGACTCGGAAGTCGAACAAATCATCCAGCGACACGGACTTCCGGCCCGAACCGAGTACACGACGACGGACCCCGACGAGTTGCGCGACGAACTCACGACGATTCGCCAACAGGGGTTCGCATTGAACATGGGTGAGGACCTCGAAGGAATCCACGCGATTGGAGTTCCACTGTTGTTCGACGAGGAGGTCCAAGGCGCGCTTGCGGTCGCCGGACCAGCCCACCGGGTCACCAGAGAGCGGTGTGAAGAGGAACTCGCCGAACAGTTGTTCGCCGCGCGGAACGACATCGAACTCAACCTCGTCTACAGCTAACACGTCGGCGTCGTCTTTCTCGGTTCACCGTTTCGGAGACGACTACGAGAGTCCCGAGAGGAGTGGTTCGACAGTGCAACTCGTCGTGGGACACGCTGCGACGAAAAGGACGGCCGTAACCGGGTACACGAGCACCATCTGCCGAACGACGACTCGCTCTGCGACGGAGTCGAACGCGACGACACCACCGCCGAGGAGAACTGGCACTGACGCGAGTGCGGTTCGTGGGAGTGTCGATTGGGTGACGAGTACTGCGACGAGCACTGCGGAACTGAGGAACAGCGCCGCACTCACCACCCTCGCACGCCGCTCGCCGAGGACGACCGGAATCGTGCGTTTGTCGATACGCTCGTCGAATTCGATGTCGGTGCGGTCGATAGAGACCTTGACACCAGACAGGATGACGACGAACAGCACCCCGATAGCGACCACACTTTGCGCGAGCGACGACTCTTGCGCGAGGTACCCACCCACGAGTGCGAGTGCGATACCAACCGGGTAGTCGATGGTGACCCCGACCGGATTCGTATCGAGAATTGGTGCGTGAAGAATCGCAAGCACCCAAAGGACGACCACAGACCCAGCGGCCGCGACGCTGGAATCGAGTGCCAGCAATCCCGCCAGTGACAGGCAACAGAGACTGGCAAGGACGATGGCAAACTGCGTCCTGCGAAGTGAGAGCGCGGGAGGTTCCTCGCCGCGCAGGTGAGCATCGACGTACTCGTCAACGACGTGCGCCGTATAGAGCGCCGAAGCAACCGCGGCCGCGTGGAGAGAGCCACTCCAGAGAGAAACCGACGGAGCCAACAGACCACCAAAAACAGACATCCCAACTGCTGGGGCCATGAACGTCGGCTTCACTTGCGTGAGTAATCCGCCAACGAAGGACGTGCCGTCTGCGGTGGTCATACACATCAATTGGGGATGCCTGCAAAAAATGTGGTCGGTACCGGGAGGTGAGTAAACCAGAACGGCGAACGTCTGCGACAGACCTCGCCGCAATCATTCGGACCGCGTCACGTGACGTGTCCATCAGCAATTACCGATACAATTAATGCCCGGAGATGGTGTTGATAGCACATACCATACAGTATGAAATTTCTAACTGCGTTCCAGCGCACGGTCCGTGTACACGGGTCCGATACCGCGCTCATCACAGAAGACGGGGATGAATACACGTACGCCGAATTCGACCAGCGGAGCACCCAACTGACACACGCACTTACCGAACGCCTCGACGACGCGCCGTGTGCGGTTTTAGCACTGAATGGGGTTTTGGCCGCCGAGTCGATGATTGCAGGGCACAAACGGGGAGTGCCGACCGTTCAACTTTCGTTCCGTGGAAAGCCGGACGAGCTAGTGACGATGGCGAACGTCGCCGACTCGAAGGGACTGCTCTTCGACGACGCCAACGCCGAGACCGCGTTGAAACTGCTCGAAAAGGGAACGTTCGAACTCGCGGTGCACGCCGGTGAACGGGACATCGATGTGGAGGGAGTCGAATCGTACGAAGACCTTCTCGATTCTGCACCCGAAAACGTCGATGCCGACCTTCCGATGGGAGAGAAGACGAGCATCTTCTTTACCAGTGGGACGACGAGCCAACCCAAAGCGGTCTCGTTCACGGGCGAGCAGATGTGGCTCGGTGCCTATCAGGGCGTCATGGAACACGGCATCGACCAGACCGACGTTGCGATTGTAACGACGCCCTGGTATCACATGGTCACCTCCGATGCGTGGCTATATCCACACTGGCTCGCCGGTGCGACGACCGTGCTCCACTCCAGTTTCGAGCCAGCAGAAGCGCTCGAACTCGTCGAGTCACACGAGGCGACGGGGCTTCTCGCGGTGCCAACGCAACTCAGTGCACTCAACGCAGTTCAAGAGCGAGAGGGCTACGATACGAGTTCGCTTCGTTACATTCGAACGGGTGGTGCCATCGTCTCCGCCGAACTCGTCGAACGAACGAAAGAGCACCTCGCAGAAGGGCTGTACAACACCTACGGGATGACCGAAGGCGGGCCAAATCTCACGTTTGCACACCCGTCGGACCAAGAAGCACATCCGGGAACCGTCGGCAAAGAGTCGTTTTCGTGGGAGGTTCGCGTCGTCGAAGCGGCACCGGTGGACGAGCATCCCGACCCTCGGGCAGTGGTCGATGCAGGCGAGCAAGGTGAAGTCATCGCGCGAGGGCCGGGCGTCCCAGACGGCTACCTCGATAACCCCGAGAGCGAGGCGAAGACGTTCTTCGACGAGTGGCTTCGGACACGAGACGTCGCCCAAGTGGACGAAGACGGCTATCTTTACATCGTTGACCGCGTCGATAACATGTTCATCAGCGGCGGTGAGAACGTCTACCCAAAGGAGGTCGAGCGCGCGCTCGAATCACACAGTGCAATCTCCGAAGCGCTCGTCTTCGGCTTGGACGACGACTACTGGGGCAGCAAAGTCACTGCCATCGTCGTCACCGACGGGTCGGTAACCGAAGACGAACTCGACCAGTTCTGCAAGCACCACGACTCGTTGGCGAACTACAAACGGCCGCGTGAGTATGCGATTCGGACCGAATCCTTCCCGAGAACGGATACGGGAACCGTCCAACGCGGAGCGGTTATCAGCGAGCATTTCCCCGAATGAGTCCGGTGTTCTGGACCGATTCGAGTCCGAAATCGGGGATTCGGTTTCAAACCGGCTGACCGCGGGGAGAGCGTTAGAACACGACCGCAAATATCGCAATTTGAATCGGAACGAGTACGACCAGTGTTGCGAGAGAGCAGATGACGGTCATCCGAATCAATTCCCGAGAGTTCGCCATTTCTAGCCCGAGTATTGCGACGAGAACCGCCGACTGGTACGGGAAGAAGTAGGTGTTCAAGGCGACTGCCTCGGTCATCGCAACCGGCAGGAGTGGAATCCCGGCGGAGGCGGTAAACGAGATAAGAACCGGCGTCAACACGCTGGCGACGGCGAGACCCTCCATGACGAAGACGAGGGCGAGCGAGGCGAAGACGACGAAGACCAAGACGACTGCGAGCGACGCATCTGCAGGCAAGTACGACAGAATCTTCGTCGCCGCGAGGTCCGTAAAGGCGGTCTGTCGAAGCCCTTCTGCGATTGCGAAAATCGCGCCGAGAAAGAAGATTATCGTGAAGTCTGCTTCGCGGATGCGTTCGGGGGCGACGACACCGATACGCGGGGCAAACGCGAGAAGCGTGACGACGAGCGCGCCGTACAGCGGGTGTAATCCGTGGATAGAATCGGTCGCCCAGATGGCAACGCCGACGAGCAGGTACAGCAACATTCGGCGCTCTTCGGACGACACTCGCACGTCGGCCGCCGAGGCGACACGCTTTGCGAGTCCGCCCGCCTCGGTCGGGCGGTAAAGTACGTACGCGAGGAGTGTGATGACGAGCGAACGCCCGATCGCCATGACTGGCCCGAGCCAGACGAGCCACTCCATCCATCCAATCGACAGCCCGCCGTTCGCCTCGACGATGCCGGTGATGATGATGTTCGCAAGCGAGCCAGTCAGTACGCCGCTCGACCCCGAGAAGGTGACAAAGAGCGGCCCGAGAAAGATGCCGAGTTTCGCTCGGCGCTCGCTGAACAGTCGGCCGAGCGAGATGAGAATCGGCCCGAGGATGAGCACGCGGACGAGCGACGACGGCACGAGGACGACGAGTCCCAAAGCGGCCACGGAGGTTGCGCCGAGGACGTACCGATAGACCGTCACCGCGTCTTGGGTGCCGGTCTCTGGGACGGCCCGGAGGACGTACTGTTCGACGAGCGAGGCGAGTCCGCTCTGTCGGGTCGCCTCACCAAGGAGAATCCCGAGGACGACGAGCCACGTCGCCGGCAGGCGAAACCCGACGAGCGCCAGTTGCGTCGAAAACGCGAGACCAATCAGGCCGACGCTGATGAGACCGGTGAACCACGGTTCGACAGGTGCGCCGATCCACAGCACGACCGAGAACACCGTAATCGCAAGCATCGTCGCCATCTCACCGGAGACTGGCGCATAGAGAGAGATGCTCCCGGCGGCGACCATCGCAACGGGAATCGAGAGCCACGACACGTCAACGTCGAGAGAGCGGTCTAGAGACAAGAACGACCGTATCGTCATGTGTTCTTACACCACGTTAGTCGTACCACGAAGGCCGCCGTGATGTGTGTTGCGGATATACACACAACTTCGAAAAACGCTATGTTGGTCGGTGTCACACCTACACGTGATGATAGACGAGTGTGCTCCCGACGTGTACGACCTCACGGTCGCAGAGATGAACGATGCGAGATACCGAGTGTTCGTCTTCGATGGCGAGGTACCGACACTGGTCGATTCGGGGTTCGAACACACCGTCGATACCGTCGTCGAGGCGCTCAGCGAACTCGAAATCGTACCTGAGCGACTCGTTATCACTCACGGTGACGGTGACCACATCGGTGGCCTCGAAAGGCTCGCCGACCACTACGGGCTCGAAACGTGGGTCCCCGAACAGACCGACCTCGACTCGTCGTACACACCCGACCACAGATACGGCGATGGCGACGAGGTCGGGGACTTCGTCGCAGTTCACACGCCCGGGCACGCCGAAGACCATCACGTCCTCATCGACGAGCAAACAGGCGTCGCGGTGCTCGGAGATGCAGTCTTCGGGGCCGACGCTCGTGGCTTGCCTGCGGGATACTTCGTTCTCCCGACCGGATTCTACTCAGCAGACCTCAACACCGCAGATGCGAGCCTCGAACGGCTTCTCGATTATTCGTTCGACGTCGGTCTCGTCTACCACGGGTCGAGTGTCTCTGCCGAGGCGAGTGAAAAACTCGAAGCGTTCGTCAACTTCGTTGGAAAACCACAGGACTGAGCACCACCGTGTCGGTAGGCACTCAGCGTACTTGCCGTTCAGCGACCGTAGTCGGGTGATTCGTATCGCTGACCAAAATGCATATATGGGTCGTGTAGCAACGTTCTACCATCCATGAGAAACGTTAGCGAGGGTTCCCCAGTGTTAGTTGCAGGTGCGGGCCCAGTCGGGATGACGACGGCGCTTGCCCTGCACGCTCGCGGAATCCCAGTGACAATTCTCGAAGCAGAATCGGAAGACCGTGACCGCTCTGGGAGCAGAGCAATCTACGTCCACGGTTCGACACTCCGAACGCTCAATCGTGTCTCGCCCGGACTCGGCAGCAAACTCGTCGAGAACGGACTCGTGTGGCCGACGCGGCGGACCTGCTGGCGCGGCAAGGAAGTGTTCTGTCGGACGTACGACTCTCCCGGCGGGAAGGGCGACCTGCCGCACTTCACGAGCATCCCACAGGTACGAACTGAGGAGTTCATGCACGAGGCGCTCGAAGACGCCGGTATCGAGATTCACTGGGATTCGGCCGTCGAGAAGGTCGATTCGACCGAAGACGGTGTGACCGTCGAAACGTCCGACGGGCAGGTGTGGGAGACGCCGTACCTCGTCGGTGCAGACGGCGGTGGCTCGACAGTTCGCAAGGAAATCGGTGCCGAGTTCGCCGGCGACCAGTCCGAGAACTCGTTCATCATCGCCGACGTGGACGAAGTCGAAGACGACCCGCTCCCGCTCGAACGCCTGTTCCACTACGACGACCCGAGCGTCGGTGGCCGAAACGTCTTGCTCGTTCCGTTTACGGGTGGCTGGCGACTCGACATCCAGTGTATCGAAGGCGACGACCCGGACGAACTCAGTAGCGACGAACAGATGCGCGAGTTCGTGGTCGAAGTCATGGGCGAGAAGTACGCAGACAACCTCACGTGGGTTTCGAGCTACAAGTTCCTGCAGGTCATGGCCGATACCTTCATCGACGACCACCGGCGCGTGCTGTTGGTCGGTGAGGCGGCCCACCTGCTCGCACCGTTCGGTGCTCGCGGGATGAACTCCGGTGTCGCCGACGCCGACGAGGCGGCCTCCGCAATCGCAGTCGCCGCCCGCTCGAAGTACGATTCGGTCGCTCACGACGAAGTCGAACTGTTCGCCGCACGCCGCGAGAAGGCCGCCCGCTACAACCTCGACGCAGCGGGGCAGGCACTCGAATACCTACAAGGCGACGACCCGGTCACCGTCCTTCGCAAAGAGGCGGCCGCCGCGCTCGCCGACTACTTCGAACCGGCGGGCGAGTACCTCGACGACGCGCCGTACGGTCCGCACACCCCACCGCCGATTGTGACGACCGGTAACTACTGAAGCGGTGATCGAAGCCAAGCAGTATTCGAAGCCAAGCAGTAATCGAGGCACACGGTCGAATCACGACGGCGTTACTCCGCCCGCGACTCGCGGCGGGGCCCTCCGTTGCGGTCGTTTTCGCTCGGCAGCAGTGGCGACTGACGGAGCGTTTCGACTTCGAGTCTCGTTTCTCAGATAGTCACGAATGGCTGGATGACGGTCCAGAGCAGGTATCTGAGGCTATCGGAACGAGAAGTTCTCTCTGGTTTCCAACCGGGTTTAGTGTTCGAGATATAACACAACAGTGCACATGGTGGATGGTATCTCCCTCGATACGGACTGGAACGCGCTGTACATCAACGGTGAGTGGACCGAAAGCGAGAGCGGCGAGACGATTGCGGTCGAAGACCCCTCGACCCGCGAGTCGTTCGCGTACGTCCCACGCGGCACCGAAGCCGACGTGGATGCCGCTTACGAGGCGGCGGCAGCGGCACAATCCGAGTGGGCCGCGACACCGCCGGCACAGCGAGAGGAAGTGATTCACTCGCTGCTGGAGGTGATCGACGAGCACCACGAGTCCATCGTCGAACTCCTCGGGCACGAAGCAGGCGGGTCGAAAATCATGGGCGAAACGTCCGTCCACCTCGCCGAAGATCAAGCCGCGGAAGCGGCGACCCTTCCGCGCCGGATGAAAGGCTCACACGTCGCCTCCAACATCCCCGGCAAGGAGAACATCGTCGAAAGAGAGCCGGCGGGCGTCGTCACGGTCATCTCGCCGTGGAACTTCCCGCTCAATCTCTCGATGCGCGCCGTCGCCCCCGCAATCGCCGCGGGGAACACCGTCGTCCTCAAGCCATCGACGAACACCCCCATCGTCGGCGGGTTACTCTTCGCCAAACTGTTCGAAGAGGCGGGCCTGCCGGACGGCGTCCTGAACGTCGTCACCGGCCGCGGGTCGGAAATCGGCGACCGCGTGGCGAGTCACCCCGAGAGCAACGTCGTCGCCTTCACCGGTTCGACACCGGTCGGCAAACGAGTCGCCTCGCTGGCCGCAGAGAACCTCGCCACGCCGGCGATGGAACTCGGCGGCAACAACGCCCACATCGTCACCGACGAAGCCGACCTCGACGCCGCAATCGACGCCGCGGTGTTCGGGTCGTTCGTCCATCAGGGACAGGTGTGTATCTCCATCAATCGCCACCTCGTCCACGAGGACGTCTACGACGAGTACGTCGAGCGGTTAGTCGAGCGCGCAGAGTCGCTCCCCGTCGGCTCTGCCCACGACCCAGAGACGGTCGTCGGGCCGATTATCGACGAGTCACAGCGCGACCAGATGCTCGAATACGTCGAGGAGACGGTCGATGCGGGTGCGACCCTCGAAACCGGTGGCTCGACGGTCGAACTCGACGACGTGGTCGATTCGCTCGTCGTCGCGCCGACGGTCCTCTCTGACGTGACCAACGATATGTCCGCGGCGTGCTTCGAGCACTTCGGACCCATCGCACCCGTGATTCCGTTCTCGGATATCGACGAGGCGGTCGAACTCGCCAACGACACGGAGTACGGACTCTCAGGGTCCGTCCACGCGGGCGACGTCGGCACCGGAAAAGAAATCGCCGACCGGTTGGACACCGGAATGGTCCACGTCAACGACCAGCCAATCAACGACGAGGCGCACGTGCCGTTCAGCGGGACGAACGCGTCCGGGATGGGCGGCTACAACACCGACGAGTTCCTGAACGAGATAACCGAGACGAAGTGGGTCTCCCTGCAGCACGAACCGCGCGAGTACCCCTTCTAATCGGCGTCCCTATTTTTCGGGTGAAAAGAGTTCGACTGTCCGTTCGTCGTAACTTACAGGTCGAGTTGCTCGGCGACCCAGTGGTCTCGAACCGCGAGCACCATCGCCTCTTCGTCGTCGAAGACGGTGTGTTCGGCGACGAACTCGTCCCACGTTCCGTCGGGAATCAACGAGAGTTCGTCGGCCGACGACGCGTCCGACGGACTCGCAGCGAGCATCTCGTCGAACGATTCGAAGTCCGTGTATTGGGTCACGAACGACGAACTGAACAGTTCGTCGATGGTAATCTCTCCGCGCCCGTCGAGCACGTCTGCTGCGGACGGTACGTCGTCCGTAGCGTCGGCTTTCGCTTCCAGATCTAACTCGAACACCATGTGAGATACTGGTAGCTAATACTATCTAAAACCCTTGGTAGTCAGTCGTTCGCACAGGCGAGGTGTGACCTCACGACTGGCTATCGGTGGCGCAGTCGATTGATTCGAGACGTGTTCGGCGCGAAAACGCCCCCTGGTGTCGCCGGGAGAGGAAGCGTATATCGTACTCGAAACCGAACGAACGTCCAACGACGATGCACACTCACCTCGCCCCCCGAAGCCGACGTACGAACCCCACGCACTCGGAGTGGGACTGATGGACGCCACGATTTTCGATTCACGCGTGGCGGTGGACGAGTCGCTCGTAGACGCGTCTCCGGAGACGATTCGTGAACAGGTCGCCGAGTACGAACGCGGCGAGCGAACGGAGTTCGACATCGACGTACGGATTGCCGACGACTTCACCGGCGACGTGATGCGGTGTATGCTCGAAATCCCGTACGGCGAAACCAGGACCTACGGCGAAATCGCCGCGAGACTCGATAGTTCACCGGTCGCCGTCGGTCAAGCGTGTGGACGAAATCCCGTTCCGCTCGTCGTTCCGTGCCACCGCATCGTTGGTGCGGACTCGCTGGGGGGCTTCTCCGCCGATGGCGGCGTCTCGCTCAAACGTGAACTCCTCACGCTCGAAGGAGCGATACGGGAACCCGACTCGACACAAGCGACACTCGGCGAGGTCGTGCAGTCCGAACATTCGCGGTCGAAGTAGTCGAATTTCGAGCTGATTTGGCGACCCGCAGACAGGTGCCACAGCGGACCACCATTTCCGAGAGGAATCAATCGGTGTCGGCTCCGTCTCCGGAGTTGCTTTCAAAATAAGTCTTCGTAATAGCCCGTCTCAAAGCCCAAATTCGGATAATCTACAGAACTCGGATGATTTAAATTGTTCAAATAATGTAAATCGATGCGTATTCTGGTTCGGTCGAGAAAGACGTCAAATTCCAGCATCGGGGTGCTCGGTTAGTCGCTTTACACGGTGGCCGTCGGGACAGCAATCGTGACGGTACTCCGCGCGTCGTTCTCGAACGTCAGGTCACCGTCTAACTCGTCTACGATCCATTTGACGAGCCAGAGACCGGTGCCGTCGCTGTGTTCGAGCTGTGTCTCGTAGCCCGCATCGAGAACGTCGATTTCGGCCTGCGGCGTCCCGGGACCGTTATCTTCGACTCGGAGCGTGAGTTCGTCCTCGTCTCTCGTCAACAGCACCTCGATTTCGGGAGTCGAATTGGTGTTGTGCTCGACAGCATTGCGCAGGAGTTCGCCGAACGCAATCGTCAACGAGGGAGTCGTGACTGCCACAGGAGGAGTTGGGAGTGACAGGTAGACTTCGACCGCCGGAAACTCTGTTTCGATTTCGGCAACGCGCCGTTCGATCTCGTCGGTGAAATCGAACGACTCGTCACTGTCCCCACTGTGCCGATGAAGGTTCGCAATCTTCCGCGACTGGTCGGTGAGGCGGACGATTCGGTCCATCTGTTGGTTGATGACTTCGACCGATTTGGCTTGCGAGGCTGGCGATTCGAGAACGAGGTCGGCGTACCCAGCGGTGATGTTCGCGGCCGTTCGTACGTCGTGACGAAGCACGCGATTGTACACTCGAAGCTGTTCCGAGAGCCGTTCGGCACGTGCGAGCGCTTCGACCATCTCACGCATCGAAATTCGTCGCGCGACGTCGTATATCCCGACGATAAGCCCGATGACGATGCCACCCGTCGCCCAACCGAGCACGGAGTAGGTCGAACGGAGGAACACGCCGCCGAGTAACCGCTGGTAGAGAATCACCAGAACGCCGGACCCGCCGAAGACGAGAATGCCGGTGAACATCCAACCCGCAAGTCGAAGCGTCTCGTCTCCAATCTGTCTCGTGGTTAGCCACCGGTAGACGTATCCAACCAACACCACCAACAGCGTCGGGGCGATCCACCCAAGGAGATAATCCCGTTCCGAAAGTTCCCCCCTCAAAACGAAACCGACGTGCAACGAGATGAACGCACTGCCCGTCACATAAATCAGCAATTCCCCGATACGCTCGCGGGAAACGGGAAAACGAGAGAGATAGCCCGGCATTGGTCTGGTATTATTGTAACATGAGATAATACTTTTCAGAAAATATCAAATATGATATGCAAATGGGACGTAGCGGGCGTACACGTACGAGACGAAGTCAATGTTAATATTTCGACAAAAGAAGACGCGAGAGTTCGAAATGTGAGTTATACGTGCGGGTAGGGTTCGATAGTGGGAATTGAAATCTGCGAGTGGTTGTCACCGAACGGTCATTTCGAGTCAGTCGGCGAATCGAGTGACGTTCGATATCTCGAACCGAGCACCACCCGATTCGCTGGCGGTGACATCGATTTGCCACCCGTGGGCCTCGACGATTTCTGAGACGATAGCAAGCCCAAATCCGGTGCCGTGTCGGTCGGTCGTATATCCTGAGGTGAACACGTCGTCGCGTTCGTCGGACGAGATACCAGACCCGTTGTCTGCGACGAAAAAACCGTTCTCGGATTCGAGTGGGCCGACGGTGACGGTGAATGGGGCCGAGTTACCGTCGCTGGCCGGGCTCTCCGGCATCCCGTGTTCGATTGCATTTCGGTAGATGTTCTCGAAGAGGCGCTGGAGGCGCTGTGAAGAGCCGCCGAACCGAAAGTCCTCCTCTACTTCGAGTGCCGCCGTCTCTGTATCGACCATCTCCCAGCACTTCGAACTGAACGCCGCGAGTTCGATTCGCTCACTCTCTTCGACCGGTTGGCCCTGTCGTGCGAGGACGAGGATATCCTCGATGAGTGACTCCATGCGGTCGAGCGCGTCGCGGACGGTGGTGAGGTTCGACAAATCTCCGTGTTCTTCGAGCGACAGTTCGAGTCGGCCCTGTGCGACGTTGAGCGGGTTCCGAAGGTCGTGGCTGACCATCCCCGCAAAGGAGTCGAGGCGGTCGTTCTGACGTTCGAGTTCACGGCGATACTGTTCTCTGTCGGTTACGTCTGCGAAGCGGACGGTGGTCCCGAAGTTCGACTTGGGTGCGCCGACCGGGGAAGTGATGAGTTGGAAATATCTCGACGACCCATCGTGCCGAAGTTCGAGAATCGAGTCGTCGGTCTCCAACTGCTCAGCGACCGATGGGAGCACACGTGCGAGCGGTTTTCCTGTCGAACGAGCGAGGAGCGGAAACAGTTCTCTCGCCCGATGGTTCGAATCTCGAATCGTGTCGTCCTGCGTGAGAGAGATAACCGGGTCGTCCATCTCGCCCGCGAGTTGGGCTTCTTCGAAGGTGTCGAGATACACCACACAAACCCCCACTGCGAACACGGCGACGCCGAGTGGTTCGAACGTAATGTCGATGAGCGACGGTGTCGAATAGACGAGTATGTCGAGGACGACGGGGAGACCAGTGATTGCAACGAGCAACTGGAGCGGTCTCGCGTTCACGTCAACTTCCGCGAACAGTTCGAAGAGCATGAAGTACCCGACGAACGCGAGTGCGTACGACAGACCGACCACGATCCAGTGGATGGTGTGATACTGAACTTCGAGGTGGACGAACGGCGACTGTACGACCTGGGTCGTGAAGTACAGGTGGTACACTGGATTCGTCAGTTTCACCGAGACGACGGCGATGAAGATGGCAACTGCAGCCGTTCGATACGACCGATTTCGGTGCAACGAGCGCCCCGTGTAAGCCGAACAGAAGTACAACCACGCGCCAATCGTGCTGAATCCCACAATCAGGCCCGCCATGTAAAATCCCTCTTTCAACCAGATTGACGGTGCGACGAGAAAGCCGACGTGCGAAACCGCCCAGCACCCGCTGGTGAGCAACAGTGCAGTCAGTCCGCGTCGCGTATCCCTATCGGAGATTCCCTCCACCTTGGAGAGCGTCCAAAAACAAACGAGCGCGGCAACGGAAAATGGTACGGTGTAGTAAAGTTGGGGAAGTGAAATCGATGAGGTTGCCACGATTATTTTCGATTGGTACTATATTGGCATAAATATGCCTGCTCTACCTGAGCGGGCAGCGAAATCTGCACTCGCGTGCCGAGAGTGCTTCTTTTATACCATTGTGATAAATAGTTGGTAATGTCTGAGTGGACTCGGAAGGAGGATGGACTCGGCCAGGTATGGGAGGCCATCCATCAACTCTTTCAAGGGACTGAAACGTACGCGCTCTGTCTGCTCGACACGGACGGGAACGTCGTAAGGTGGACCGAAGGTGCAGAGCGTATCTTGGGATACTCCGCCGAAGACGCCATCGGCCAGCACGTTACCGAATTTTATCCAGACGAAGCGTCCCAAATCGAATCTGCGCTCTCGCACGCAGAGACCCGAGGCAGTTACGAACACGTCGGGTGGTTCAGCCGAGACGACCAGTCGCGGTTGTGGGTACAGGCGACGTTCAATTCGCTGTACGACGACGAAGACACGCTGTGCGGGTTCGCCAAGATAGTCAGAGACAACACCGAGACGAGAGCGTATCAAGAACAACTGGAGCGGAGTCGTGACCGACTCGCACGCACCGAGGCGTTGGCCGACGTGGCTGGGTGGGAGTACGACACCGAAACTGAGCGAGTACACTTGACCGAGGGTTCACGGAAACTACTCGCCGCGTCGTCAACAGACTCCGTACGACTCTCTGAGTTCCTCGATTTATTCAGCTCCGAAGCGAGAGACGCCCTCGAGAGTGCCGTTCGGTCCTCGAAGCGCTCGGGTGAAACGTTCGACTTGGAGCTTCGGGTCGGAAGCACGACGAACACGGCGCAGTGGGTGCAGGTGAGAGGAAACGTAACCGATGATGGCGAACTCATCCGCGGGGCGATTCGTGACGTGTCGGCACGCAAAGAACGCGAACAACGGTTGATGGTGTTGAACAGGGTGCTCCGGCACAATTTACGAAACACCCTCAACATCGTCACGGGATACGCAGCGTCCTTGCGGTCCGACATCACGGCTCTTGAGATACCGGAGGAGAGTGAGGGACGAGAGCCCGAACTCACGGCAATACTCGAAAACATCTCACACGTCACAGAAGAGATGGATGCCGAACTCGAAACGCTGCAGAAGACCATCGAAGCGGTGAGCGAGTTTTCGAGTGAAGAAGCGGTACAGAAAACCGACCGAATCGTCGAGCACTCCGAGGAGTTGATGTCTACGAGCGAGAAGGCACGAAAGTTCGAACAGGCGGTCAAATCCGAAGAGCGGAGTTCGACGACGCGCCTGCAGTCGGTGTTCGACGAGGTGGAACGTCGCTATACGGGACAGTATCCGGAGGCGTCTATCGATGTCGGTGAAACCGACGTGAAGGTGAGCGGCAACACGACCTCACTCAGATTGGCGGTGGGCGAACTCGTCACGAACGCGCTCGAACACAACGACCACGACCAGCCAGCGGTCTCGCTCACGACAGAGAGCGATGACTCCACCGAGGTTCGTATCCTCGTCGAGGACAACGGACCCGGAATCCCCGACGACGAACGGACAATTCTGCAGCGGGGCGAAGAGACGGCACTCGTGCACGGAGAGGGGTTGGGACTGTGGACCGTCAACTGGATCGTGACGCAACTCGGCGGTGAGGTCAGCATCAACGACAACGAATCTCGGGGAACGACAGTCGTGCTCACGCTGCCGACCGTCGGGACCGAGGAGACGACGTAGCGTCAGGGCGCTGGCTCGCCCACGCTCAGTACTCGTTCACGGTGGCGCTTCCGACGTGAATCCGCACGAGTTCGTTTTCGGGCCACGCGGAGTCACCCGCACCGTACTTCGCATTGATGCGCCGTGTTGCCGCGAGTTTCGCGCCCTCGTCGTCGATGACCGCCGCAGTTCCGAGGAGCGTCACTCGCCACACCGCGTCACCACTCCGGTCTTTCTGTACCGAAAGCGCGACCCGTGGGTTCTCCTGGATGTTCGCAAGCTTTCGACCGGTCGTGAGAATCTCGACGGTTCGCTCGTCCACATCGACGTCGAACCAGACCGGAGCGACGTGGGGACGACCATCGACACAGGTGGCGAGATGCGCCATCAGTGGTTCGCTCGTCAGCAACCGTGCCGCCGCTTCGAAGTTGTTCATCAGTTGAACAATACATCACCGGCCGCATTAGAGCTACGCCAGCGCCGAACCCACTCCTGCGTCGAATGTGGCTTTCGTGCAGTGGGTACTACCTAGTCGTCGAACAATCGGTCGAACAGGAAATCGACGCCCACGTTGAGTCCGAGGAAGACGACGAACCCGACACCGATAACGCTCCAATCGACGAGTGAGAGCGGCAGGATGCCGAAAAATAGATTGAGCGGCGTGTAGAGCACCAGCAACTGAACGGCGAGTGTGAGCGCAATCGCCCCGACGAGCCACGGGTTCGAGAACAACGAGAGGTCGTACCGAGAGCGAATCACTTGGAGACGGACCACTTCGACGACGACGAGAAAGGTGAACAAGAGCGTCTGTGCGCGGACGAGTTGCCCGGTCGAAGTGAGCGAGTAGAAGAACACCCCGAGACCGGTAATCGTCATCAACACGCCGATAGAGAGCACCGAAGCGACCATCTCGCGGTCGAGAATCGACTCGTGAGAGTCGCGCGGCGGTCGGTCGAGAATCCCATCGGCTTTCGGGTCCACGCCGAGTGCGAGTGCCGGCAGGCCGTCGGTCACGAGGTTTATCCAGAGCAACATCACGGGCGTGAGGATGAGCGCCTCCGACTGCGAGGCGAACAGCTCGGGAAACAGAAACGTCCCGACGAGGACGCCGACGAACACCACGAGCACCTCACCCGCGTTCGCAGACAGGAGGTAGTTGACGAACTTCTGGATGTTGTCGAAGATGCCGCGCCCCTCGGCGACGGCGTCACGAATCGTACCGAAGTCGTCGTCCAACAGCACCATGTCGCTCGCCTGTTTCGCCACGTCGGTGCCGCGGATACCCATTGCAATTCCAACGTCCGAATTTCGGAGCGCCGGGCCGTCGTTGACGCCGTCGCCGGTCATGCCCACGATGTGGTCGTTCGCCTGCAACGCTTCGAGTATCCGCACCTTGTGCTCCGGGGTGACCCGCGCGAACACTTCGACGGACTCGACTTTCTGGCGCAGTTCGCCGTCGGACATCTCTTCGAGTTCCGCGCCAGTCAACGCGCTGTCTGGCGAAAATCCGACGGCCGACCCAATCGCCTTCGCGGTCTCGACGTTGTCGCCAGTCGCCATGACGACGCCGATACCGGCGCACCGACAGTCCGCAATCGCCCGTTCGACTTCCGCTCGCGGCGGGTCGAACATGCCCTGCAATCCCAAAAAGACCATGTCGTCTTCGAGTTCTTCGGTGGGTGCAGCCGGGTCGTCGATGCGTTTCGCCGCGAACCCCAACACGCGAAGTGCCCCTCGTGCGAGTGCTCGATTATTTGCCAAGATTGCCGCTCGTCGCTCCTCGGTGAGTGGAACCGGGCCGTCGGCTTCGAGGACGTGCGAACAGTGGTCCAGTACGACCGCCGGTGCGCCCTTCATATAAGCCCTCGTCGGTGCCGACCCGGAAGGAGTCGCCCGCTCCCCGTCTGCGACCGTAGAGCACAGAGCAGAGGTCTCTTCGTTCACCACGACGCTCATCCGCTTTCGGTCGGACGAGAAGGGAATCTCACGGACTCGCGCCGGTGGTGACTCGATATCGTACCCACCCTTCGCTGCCGAGACGAGGAGCGCAACCTCGGTCGGGTCGCCGTAGAAGTCCTTTTCGGCGCTCTCGGGTGCGCGTTCGGCGTTGTTACACACCGCACCACAGCGCAACACTGGTTCGACCGCTTCGGGGCCGACGACCGTTCCGTCGCGGGAGAACTCGCCAGTCGTCTCGGTTCCCGTTCCCGAGACGGCGTACGTCTCACCGTCGAAGTACACCCGCTCGACGGTCATCTGGTTCTCGGTGAGCGTCCCCGTCTTGTCAGTGACGATTACGTCAACGGACCCGAGGCTTTCGACGACCGAGAGACGACGAACGAGCGCGTCGCGTTCGACCATCCGGCGAGAACCGAGCGCGAGGGTGAGCGTGACGACGGCGGGTAAGCCTTCGGGGACCGCCGCGACGGCGAGTGTGACGCCGACGAGCAAGACTGCGAGCGGACTGGCCGCGGTGAGAATCAGTTGTACCGCGGCGATGACCACGATGAGTCCGATGACGCCGTAACCGAGGCGCTTTCCCAGCTGGTTGACTTCCGCTTGAAACGGCGTCTCCTGTTCTTCGACGGCTTCGATTTGTGTCGCAATCGCGCCGACTTCCGTCTCCATTCCGGTGTGGACGACGACGGCCGTTCCCTGCCCGCGGACCACCGACGTGCCCGTGTAGACCATGTTCGACCGGTCGGCGAGCACCGTGTCTTCGGTCACCGGTTCGGGAGATTTCGAGACGGTGGTGCTCTCGCCGGTGAGTGCAGATTCGTCCGCTTCGAGACCCGAACTCTCGATGAGGCGCGCGTCCGCCGAGACGGCGTTTCCCTGTTCGAGAAAGACGACATCGCCGGGGACGAGTTCGGTCGAGTCGATGGAGACTTTCTCTCCGTCGCGGAGCACCGTGGCTTCTGGCGAGGAGAGTTCTCTGAGCGCTTGGATGGATTTCTCGGCCCGATAGTCCTGGACGAACCCGAAGACGCCGTTTGCGAAGAGAATCAGAAATATCAGTGCGGCATCGGCGTAGTTGGGTTCGTACCCCGGCAACAGTCCGACGCCCAGCGACAGGAGTGCGGCGAAGACGAGGATGTAGATGAGGAAGTCCCGAAACTGCGAGACGAAGAGAGTGAGTGGAGAGATTGAGTCTGTCGAGCGGATTTCGTTCGGTCCAAACGCGTCGAGTCGGCGTTCTGCCTCGTCGGCCGTCAGACCGGTCTCGTCGGCATCGACGCGTTCGAAGACGCGTTCGAGCGACTCGCTGTGCCACCGCGGGCTGAATTGCTCTGGGTCATCCGCGTCGAGAGCGGTGTCTGGTTTCATCGTGAGGTGGCAGTCGAGTCAACGTTCACGGGGGGGTTAGTGCAAGATAACTAACATCCCGAGGCTAAATGAGCCTAGCGCAAGTCAGTTCTCAGTAGCAACGGAACTGCTCCGCCAGCGGAGATGACACTTCCAGAAAGCCAGAATGTCAACCAGCAAATTCCGTGGCCAGCGAACGGTCTCGGCGGTGTGACAGACACCACGCCGAGCACCTGTCCGAGATATTAATTAGAAATACCACCGAGTCATAATACTTTTGCACTCGTTCGAAGAGTATCAGGTATGGACGCTCTCGACACGGCAGGCAGAATCGGCGGCGGTGACGACGAATGGTGAGTAGCGCCACGGCACTCACGTTGACCGTCGTGACGTTGCTCGTCTTCACCGGTCTCGGTCTCTGGTACTCACGCGGACGCGTGAACTCCGTCGAGGACCTCATCAGCGCCCGCGATTCGGCTGGTCGGCGGCGGACCACGGCGACGCTCGTCGCGTCGGTCATGGGCGTGTGGGTGCTGTTTTCGGCTCCCGAAGCGGGTGCGAGTTTCGGCATCGCCGCCGTCATCGGCTACGCAATCGGCGAGGCGGTTCCGATGCTCGTCTACTCGAAACTCGGCCCGCGGATTCGACGGCTCATCCCCCACGGTCACTCGCTCACCGAGTACGCCCACGCCCGCTTCGGGACGCCGATGTACGTGTTCGTCGTGGTTGTGAGTGCCCTCTACATGTTCATCTTTCTCTCGGCCGAGTTGACCGGCATCGCCGGTGCGCTCTCGCTCGTCGCGGGCGTGCCACAGTGGCAAACGGCCGTCCTCGTCGGCGGGTTCGTCCTCCTCTACACGAGCTATGGCGGTCTCAGTGCGAGCATGTTCACCGATTCGGTGCAGGCGCTCCTCGTCGTCCCGTTGTTGCTCCTCGCGCTCGGCGGGGCGCTCGTCTCGCTCGGGGGGCCGCTCACGGTGTGGGACGGTATCGCCAGTTCGAATCCGGTGCTCCTCGACCTCGGGTTCGTCGCCGGTCTCCAGTTCGGACTGGCGCTCGCGTTCGCTATCCTCGGCGCGGAGTTACTGAATCAGACGTGGTGGCAGCGAATCTACGCCAGCGAGAGCGCCGAGACGGTTCGACAGGGCTTCCGAGATGCGACCCTCCTCAACGGTGGTATCGTCTTCGTGACCGCCTTCTTCGGCATCATCGCCGTCTCGAACGCCGATATCGTGACCGACGTGACGAGCGCGGGGTACAACGCGGACGTCGCGTTCTTCGTCCTCTTGCTCACGACGTTTCCCGAATGGCTCGTCCTCGTCGTCGTCCTGCTCGCGCTCATGCTGGTCATGAGTTCTGTCGATACGCTCTTTACGGCACTATCGAGCCTCGTGACTGTTGACCTCGCACGCGTGACCGACCAAGGCGACCGCTCGCTCCTGTTCGGTGCGCGACTCTTGACCGTCGTCGTCGCGCTCGGTGCAATCTACGTCAGCCTCAGCGCACAGAGCGTGCTCAGACTCTTCTTCCTCGCCGACTTACTCGGTGCGGCGGTGGCCTTCCCGCTCGTCTACGGTCTCTACTCGGTGCACCTCACCGGCACCGGCGCACTCCTGAGCAGTCTCGGTGGTCTCGGTGTCGGCCTGGCGTACTTCCCGGATTTCCGGCCCGTCCTCACCTCGATTCCGGTCGTCGGAGACCTGTTGCCCGCGGCGGACCCGTTGTACCTCGCCTCCTTCGGCGGTGCGTTCCTCGTCTCGATGGGACTCGCGGTGGTGGCGGCCCGTCTCTCGTCCACCGAGTTCGAATTGGACCGTCTCAGTTCCGAGATTCGGCGACTCGACCAACGAACGTGACGTAAGTCCGGTAGTTCACGACGCTGGGCATGCAATGATATGTCGATACACGACATACGGCCTCTATGAACCAGCGCGTGAGATACCCCCGCTCCGTGGCCGTCCTCAGGGTCTTGCTCTACGCCGTCGTGATTGGCACCACGCTCGCACTCGTCGGCCTCTCGCTGACGATGCTCGGCTTCCTCGCCGTCGTCGGAACGGCGTCGTTCGTCCTCTTCGGCGAGGCGAGCACGGCGTTCCTCTTGACCGCCGTGGTCCTCGGCTTGCTCACCGTCACGGCGATCGAAGTCGTTCTGGTCTCTCTGGCACGGAAGGCAGACCGATTCCTCATGGAGAAGTTGCGCATCCGCACGCCACTCGAGAAGATTACCGCAAAATACGTCGCGGGCGACATCGGCGACGTCGAGATGGAGCGTCAAATCGAGCGCGCGTTGGTCAGAGAACGCGCTCAGAAAACGACTACCTCGCACGCGACACCAAGTCAGAACCGACGCACACAACACTCTCCGCTCGAAATCGAAGTCACGTCAGAACCAGCCTAGAAAGCGGCCGGCCCTCAGAGTTCTCGTTCGATGTACCGGTCGATTTCCCGAACGCGCTCGGGGTCGAACGTCCACACACCTTCCCAGACACGCGGTCGAATCTCGATTGCGACGAGCGCGGCGTGCGGTTCCGTCTCGTCGTCTGGGAGGTGGGTGACGAACCACGAGTCGGTGAAGTCCTCCGACCGTCCGCCGTGGAGCGTCATATCAATCTCCGAACTGGGTTCCCAGTCCGGAATGCCGTAGACGTGCGTATCGACGGCCGAGTTGGCCAATCGCTTGTAGACGCTGTGCGTTCCGCGCTCGTCGATGATTCGAGAGAGGCGCTGGAACGATGCCCGGTGTTTCCCGCCGTCGCAGTCCAACGAGAGGCGTTCGATGTATCGGGAGAGAATGATGAGCAGTAGTTTCTCTTTGTCGGACTCGGGATAGCCTCGCAGGACGAACGGGATGTCGTCGAGGTTCTTGACGACGGACGGAATGTCGTCGCCTTCGAGTCCGTGAACTCCGGTTCGAAACAGGTCGGAGTTGATGAGCAACACCGCGTTTTGCAGGTCGATGAGCGGCGAGGTTGCGATACAGGTCGTCTCCCGGAACAGACAGACGACGTCTTCGTCCCCCTCGGGGACGGCATCTTCTTCGACAGAAATCTGCTGGTGCTCGAAGACCCCCTCCAACATGTTTTGGAGCGGTTGTGGCGACGTTCGATTGACCACGACGAGGGAGTAATCGTCCGTTTGTTCGGCCGGGATGAACTTCCGCAAACTCACAATGTAACAATCTGATATATTCCGCCAATAAATTAAAAACTACCTATCTGTTGGGTGGTGTGGGACGAAACGACTGCCGACTGTTCTCCCTCGGTGACGTGCCTCCACTTTCGAACGCCGGGGGAGTGGACTACTGTGTTCGGTACTCTACAGGGTGATTGACGAAGAACGGCAGTTGTCATATATCAGGGTTCAGATAATAATTTAGATTTCATTCGTTACGTTTCTCGTTCATACCCTGTGTATTGAACGACTGTATCGTGTAGTATTTGGCACTCAAACGACCGATTGGGCGAAAGAACCGAATTCTGAAAACGACGAATTCAGCCAGTTTTAGGTGGTACGAAAAATTGTCTGATTGCTGAAAAGAATTAAGTAGTGGCCGAACGAATAGCAAAGTACGATGAGCACACAGAAGATAGTCCGTCAAGAGGCTGGAACCGTCGGCGAGAACCCGCTGCGTCTCGAACCCGAGAAAGCAGCACAAATCGTCGATGCGCTGAACACCGACCTCGCAGACGCCTACACACTCTATCACCAACTGCACAAGCACCACTGGAACGTCGAAGGTGCCGAACACCTCGGCATCCACCGCTTCCTCCAAGAGGCGTACGAGGAAGTCGAAGAAGCGGCCGACGAAATCGCCGAACGCGTCCAAGCAGTGGGCGGCGTCCCACACGCCAGCATGGCGACGCTCGCCGAGGTCGCCACCGTCGAACCCGAAGACGAAGACGTCTACGACATCCGAACCTCGTTCGAGAACGACCTCGTGATGCTCGGCGACATTATCGAGAGCTACCGCGACCACATCGAACTCGCACAAGGTCTCGGTGACCACACGACCGCACACATGCTGCGCGAGCAGCTCATCGAAATCGAGGAAGTTGCGCACGTCATCGACCACTACCTCGACGACGATACGCTCGTTCAGTGAGCGCCCGCTGCTAGCGGACGGCCGTTTTTCGACGATTACATCGCCCCTGAGTAGCGTCTTCGAAGAATCTGCTCCGGCTCAGATACTGCTAGAAGGGGGGCTCTGCCGTCCGCCGGAACCTGCAAGCCGACTGCCGATTTTCGCGCCGATTTTGCCGACGAGCGCGGACAGTCCGAACCCGAGCGTGGCGACGAGAAGTACAACGCCTACCATCCCAAGATATCCCGCGACGACGAACCACGTCGGGCCCCCGAGTCCGGACGCGGCAGCGAGAATATCGGCAATGACCAAAACCACCGGCAGGCCGCCGACCAGTCCGACCCGAATGCCGACTCCGTCGCTGGTTCCAGTCGTTCGTTGCGCGAGATAGCCAGCGAGTAGCCCAGCGACGAGTACCGCCGAGAGCGACATCTCAGACCCAGTTTCGATGTAGCTCAGTGTCGTAAACGGAATCGAAGCGACACCGCCGAGCAGCGCGAACGTCCACGTGTCACTCAGTTCTCGGGGATGGAAACCACTCAGCCTCATCGTCCCCTAGAAGCGTCAGTGAATGATAAATTATCGCCCCAAATTGCGTTACTGCGTTACGTCAACAGTCACGTCGCTCGAAATCCAGCCGTCGGTGTTTCCCGATTCGAGGAACACTGACTTTCCGGGGCAACTCTCACAGACAGAAATCTCGGGGAGAGAGTGCGAAACGTCTTCGCGCGTGTCGGGTGCGTCTGACCGTACTTCAGCCATCGGATTCTTTTAGGGAGACCTAAAATAAAAACGGTGCGGTTTCGCTCTCGTGAGGACCTCGTCCGTGGGCAGCACAGCGTCAGTCACTCGTGGCGACGGCCGGTTCGTCTGCGAGGAGTGTCGAGGAGAGACGGTCGAGCACCAGTGGACTGATGCTCCCGACGAGTTGCATCGCTTCGTCCTCGGACTCATCGAGGTGGAGTACGTCTCGACAGAATCGACACAGCGTCAGATACTCCTGTAGGTGCGTCTCGGCAGTTCGCCGACCGTCTTCGGTGAGTGTCGCGCCTTCGTACGGTTCGTAGGTGAGCAAGCCTCTGTCGGCGAGGCGCTGGAGCATCTCCGTCGTCGCCGACGGTGAGCGGTCGAGTTCGGCCGCGACGTCGCCCGGCGAAACCGGCGGACCTTCGTCCTCCTCGAGGTGGTGCAACACGAGCAGATACTGAGCGGTCCCGGCCATCAGTTTTTCGCGCCACCCGATTCGTCGTCTGTCGATTGCGTTCGGTCTTCGTCGTCCAGTTCGCCGCCGAATAGGAGTGCGTAGAGACCTGCCCACAGCCGAGCACGTTCTCGGCGAAGCCCTCGCGGAATCATACGCGGCGACTCAGGTGGTCTCGAATCGCTCGCTGTCGGTCGGCACAGCGCCTATCGGTGCGAACGACAGCATCGAGAACCGGGTGAGCGACCGGCAGGTCGTCGTACAGATACGACGCGAGCGACTGGTGGGAAATTCGTGCGGCGTGTTCGTACCCGCTACTCTCGTGGAGTCGATGCTGGCGTTCGCTGCCGAGTCTCGTGCAGTGAGTTCGATACCCCGCCAGCGTCTCGTGCCGTTCGCACAGCGTGTCGAAACCGAGCGACATGAGCGAGCAGTCCTTCAGTTCGAGCCACTCCGCCACCGCCGACAACTCGTCTCGCGCGTCACTGACCGACTGCGCTTCGACCTGTAAGCCGCGGCGCATCGCTCGCAACTCCGCAGTTCGCTCTTTGGACGCAGAGAGGACGGCTTGCTTCACGGCGGGGAGAAACGGCGTGTTCGAACCGGTGGCGAGCGCGAGTTCGACCTCCGAACCGAGTTCTGCACGGACGGTCTCAGAGAGCGATTCAGGCTCTGAGAGGTCGGCGACGCTATGGGGCCGAATCGTCTCTTCGAAGGCTCGGCGGACCTGTGCCTTCCACTTCGAAGTGGGCGACTCGCCGGTATCGAGTGCCATCGTCCGAGCGGTCAGGCCGGCCGTCGTCTGTGTCACCTCGGCGGAGTGACCGGCAGTGTTCGTCGTGAAATTGCGGACGCGCGTTCGGAATCGATTGACTGCGTCGAGTTTCGAATCGACGTGTCGGCGCTCGCGGGTAACGCGCTCCAGTGCCTCGTCGAGGCAGCCACACTGGCTCATCGAGACCCACCCGAGTGAATGGCCACGCTCGCCACTCCGACCGGTGGCTCATCCTTCGAGAACGTCAGCGTCACGAGCCACCGGTCGTCGTCGCGCTCGACGTGACAGTCGGTCGGCGCCCAGACCGCCTGTCGTCGATACAGGTCGAGGACTACCGGCAAGACGGGGATTCGCCCGTCTTTCGGACTGAGTGCGTACTCCGAGAGTTCGAATCGCACGGTGTGCGAATCGGCTTTCACGGTGGCGGGGAGCGGAAGGTACCGATACGAGCCGACGACCCCGAGTTTACGCAACTGTACGAGAATCGCCTCGATTGGAACGTCCGAATCCGCTGGCGGAGAGAGCCGAGCGGCCGCCCCTGCCAAGACGTCGGCTTGTTCTTCGGGCGTCAGATGCGTTTCGAGTTCCATCGCCGTGCTCTCCAATAGGCGAAGACAGAGGTCGTCGGGGTCGGTGACCGTCTCCGCGAGGTCGAAATACCTGTCCATCACCGCGGTTTCGACGACGCGATGGCCGGCATCACACAGCGATTCGAACACCGCGGCGGCGACGTTGTGACAGAACTCGATACGCCACTGCGTCCGCGATGTAGCCTCGGTATCGGGGTCTCGTCGGGAGGCTGAAGCGCCTCCGTCAGTGGCCGACGGGTCGGTCACCGCCGACTCCCTGGTCGGTCGAGTCTCGGAATCCTCGCAGACGATGAGGTCGTAATATGGCAACTGGGGGTCGTACCGCCGGAGTGCCGTTCGGTACTGTTCTGCCGCTCCCGCGGCACGCTGTGCTGTCGGTCGGTCCGCGAACCGGAGTCCCGCTACCGGGACGGGTCGTTCACCCGTCCGACCGCAGACGAGACAGTACGGTCCGTCTTCGTCGGCGAGCGTTTCGATGTGCGTTCGTATCTGGATGAGTGTCGTTCCAACCATGGTGGGAGGGTGTTGCTGGCGTTCGTTCGACCCGGTTCGGGCGCGTTACCGGTCGCCGTTGACGATGTCGGCGAGTCGCTGGCGGTCGAACAGCTGTTCGGCTTCGGGGACCGACGGAAACGCCTCGGCATCGAACGTCCCGAACGCGTCGGGGTAGAGCTGTTTGGCCATCGCTTCGGTCTCGAAGTGGGCGATTATCGGCCCTTGATGGCGGCCACAGCCGCGGACGATGGTGTCGTTCTGGACGGCTGTGAGTTCGCTTCCGACCGGGTGGTCGCGCATCGGCTCGACGATTTGTGACTCGAATTCCTGCGTCGAGAGCCCGCTAATCGCCGAATCGACGAAGATGTAGTCGGGGTCTGCCTGGAGGAGACCCTCGTAGTCGATTTGATACGTGCCGTCGCCAGTGAACTCCGCGAACGCGTTCGAGACGCCGAGGAGTTCGTACGGGTAGTTTCCGACGCCGGCGGCCGTCGGCGACTTGATGTAGAACGTCCCTTCGGCCGGGTTAGAACCGGAGTAGATGACGCCGACGTTCGGCGACGAGTCGGGCGACGTCGAATCGATGTCGGCCGCGAACGAGTCGAGTTGGTCGTTCCAGGTCGTCGCCCGCGATTGGGCCTGGAACACCTCGCCGACGAGGGAGATCGCCTCGGGGAGCGTGTAGTAGGGGAACGAGAATTCGACGCCGAGTGCCTTCCCACTCCACTCACCGCGGAGGTACGAACCCGCAAAGGGACCGACGTTGGACTCGACTTGTTCGAAGTCGTCGGCGTCCCAGCCGGCGTAGCTTGCGAGCAGTTGCTTGTCGATGAGGTGGACGTCGGCGTCGAGTTCGAAGAACAGTTCGGCGTCCACCTCCGATACGTCGCCGAGGTCGGTGACACCGCTGGAGTCGAACGACACGCCCGGGAGCGCTTCGTAGTACTGGAGCGGGTAGTAGCGCTTCGACATCGCGTCCGGTTCGCTTCCGAACGCGAACGCGATATCTGCCCACGCGCCCGACCCCAAGGTGACGTAGGACTCGGGGACCGCGTCGAAAAGGACATCGCCGTACGGCTTCACCTCGACGTCGTACGAAATATCCTCCGCGGTGGTCTGTTCCGACTCGGTCGTGGTCTCCTCGGCTTCAGTCGTCGCAGTCATCGCAGTCTTCGCGGTCGTCGTTGCTTCGGTCGTCTCCTGTGCACCCGCGTCAGTGTTTCCAGTACACCCTGCAAGCAGTCCACCAGTGAGAACTGCACCGCCGTACTTCACGTACTCTCTGCGCGTCGGCCCGTCTCGTCTGCTGTCGTCGCCCATTTTCAGATGTCTCCGTCGATGATGTCCGCGACCCGCTGGCGGTCGAATAGCTGTTCTTCCTCGGGAATCTCGGGGTACGGGCCGTTCTCGTAGGTCGGCCACTCGCCGAACAACTCGGGGTAGAGCTGTTTGGCCGTCATCTCCAGTTGGAACAGGTTCAGAATCGGTCCCTGATACCGCGCGCCCTGCGGGTGGACGCGGCCGTTCTTGACCGCCGTAATCTCTCCCCCGACGGCGTTCGATTCGAGGGTCTCCCGGAGTTCTCCCATGTCCGTCGTCGGGAGCATGCCGCCGAGCAGTAGCATCACGTCGGGGTCGGCTTCGAGGAGCGCTTCGAGGTCCACCACGGTGCCCGATTCGACCGACCCGTCGAACGCATCGCGCGGGCCGAGCGGGCGGGTGTGTGCCGTGAGGAAACCGGGGTTACTCAGTGTGTACGCCCAGATGTCGCCCTCGATATCGGACGACCCGACCATCACCGCGGTCGGTCGCTCTGATTCCGGCGGGAGATTTTCTTCGACCGTCGTCAGGAGGTCGTTGCGAATCGACGCGAGCGCCTCGTAGCGGTCGGTCGCTTGGAACACCTGCGCGACTTTCTCGAACTGCTCCCACAGGCCGGGATACTCGTAGTCGCCCTCCCAACTGTCCGGCGGCGTCTGGTGACGGGCGCTGAACGAGTTGCCGAACCACGGGCTGATGTTCTGCTCGATTTCCTCGATGTCGTCCACGCTCCAGCTACCGAGTGCCAGGACCGATGCCGGGTCTGCGAGGTGAACGTCGCTGTCGAGTTCGTACAGTTTCTCCTTGCTCACTTCCCACGACGAGTAGAGACCCCTCCAGTCGAGTGAGACGCCGGGCAGGCGTTCGACGAACTGGTTCCAGAGGTCGTGATAGTAGTCGGGTGCGTGCATCGCGTTCACCGTGTCGCCGTGGCCCAGTGCGAACGCCATATCAGCGTGGTGCGTGAGTCGCGTGAACACCGTCTCGGGTGGCGACTCGAATTCGACCTCGCCGACCGGCGACATCGACACCGTGTACGAGGTGTCTTCGGTGGTCGTCTCTTCGGATTCAGTTGCCGTCGCGGTCGATTCGGTCGGCGTCGCAGTCGTTTCGGTCACCGTTTCTCCCTGTGTACCGGTGTCACTGCTACCGGTACAGCCTGCGAGCAGGCCGCCGGTGAGAACTGCACCGCCGTATTTCAGGTACTCTCGTCGGGTCGATTCGCCGCCTCGGATGTGGTCACTCATGTTCAGAACTCTCCGTTGATGATGTCCGCAACGCGCTGTCGGTCGAACAACTGTTCACCCGTCGGCGTCTCGCCGAGACCCTTCCACTCGCCGAACGTCTCCGGATATATTTGTTTGGCCGCAATCTCCGTCTGGAAGAGCTTGATAATCGGCCCTTGGACGTTTTTCCCGCCGCGATAGACGCGCCCGTTTTGGACGGCGGTCAGCTGGCTTCCGAGTTCGTCTTCGCGCATCACGTCGATGACGTTCGTTTGGAAGTCTTCGATGGAGTCGGTGTACCCGAATGCGTTGTGTGCGATGAGCACGTCGGGGTCGGCCTCCAAGAGCGCCTCGTAGTTGACTTGGCCCTCCATGCTCACACCAGCCTCGGCCCAAGCGTTTTCGACGCCGAGGTCACGGTACTGCTGTTTCGCCATCCCTGGTTGCGTTGGGTCGTTGAGATAGAACACACCGGAACCGACGTACTGCTCACCGGGGATGAAGAACCCAAGCCCGACGCTGGGGCGTTCCGCTTCGGCTGGCAGTTGTTCAGTAATCGTCGTCAGTAGGTCGTCGTGAATCGTCGAGAGTGCATCGTACCGTGCTTCTTCACGGAAGGCGGCACCGACCTTCTCGAACGCTTCGTACAGCGTATAATGTGGGTAGTTCGGCCCAATCGACTCCTGTGGCCTCCGGATGAAACTGCCGAGCCACGGTGCGACGTTGGTTTCCAACTCCGAGATGTCCTCCTCATCGAAGCCGAAGTAGTGCTTCGCGTTGTTCGGGTCGATGAGGTGAAGGTCCGCGTCGATTTCGTAGAACACCTCTTTGTCGTATTCACCGTCCTGACTGAGCGGCGAAATCTGCTCAGGGTTGACAGAGACTCCCGGTAGTACGTCGAGCACGTCCATCGGAAGGCTCTGCGTGTCCTGCATCCCGACGAGTGCGTCGCCGTGTCCGAGCGCAATCAGCATATCTGCGTAGTCGGCGCGGTACACGACGACTGACTCGGGGACTGACTCGAAGGTGACCGACGTCCGCGGTTTCATTTCGACGGTCCACGACTCGGTTGATTCTGAGGTTTCAGTGGCTTCCTCGGCCGTCGTTGTGGCGGTCTCGGTCTGCTCGTCGGTCGAGTCAGTAGGCTCTGCGGTGTCGGTCGAACCGGAGTCTGTTTGACCGGTACACCCGGCGAGCAGACCGCCGCCGACGACTGCGCTGCCGTATCTGAGATACTCGCGCCGGGTCGATTCGTGGGTCGTCGTGTCGTCGTCACTCATCTTCAGAACTCTCCGTCGATGACCTTCTCCACGCGCTGGTGGTCGAACAGTTGCTCGTCGGGGCTGAACTCCGGATAGGCGTCACCGTTCTCGTAGGTCGGCCACGCGCCGAACTGGTCGGGGTATAGTTGCTTGGCGGTCATCTCCAATTGGAAGAAGTTCATCAGCGGTCCCTGCCACCGCGTTCCTTGCGGATACACGCGGTCGTTCTGCACCGCGGACAACTCGCGTCCGACCGGGTCGTCCGCGAGGTTCTGTTTCAGCGTACCGAAGTCGAACGTCTCCGTGACCGTCCACAGCGCGAGAATCACGTCCGGGTCGGCTTCGAGCAACGCCTCCATATCGACTTCCTTGAACGGTCCCGAGATGTCCGCGTCGGCGAAGGCATCGACTGCCCCGAGCGGCCGGGTATGAGAGTTCCAGTAGCCGGGCGCGTTCAGCCGGAGTACGTAGATTGCCGAGAGGTCCTCCGAGATGGAGAGGTAGGCGACGGACGGTCGCTCCGACTCCGGCGGAAGTCCGTCTTCGATGGTCGAAAGCTGCTCTTCGTGGACGGACGCGAGCGCGTCGTACCGGTCTCGCTCGTCGTACAACGTGGCGACGCGGTCGAACAGGTCCCACAGCGAGTAGTACTCGTACGAGTCGGCCCACCCCTCGGGCGGCGCGGCGTGATAACAGCTGAAGTAGTTCCCCAGCCACGGCCCGAGGTTGGTCGCAACTTCGTCGGCGTCGCTCTGGTTCCAGTTGTCCTGCGTCGTCACCCACGACGGGTCAACGAGGTGCAGGTCGCTGTCGAGTTCGTACAACTGCTCTTTCGTGAAGCCCCACCCCGTCGCCTTGCCCGCCCACTCGATTTCGAAGTCGTCGAATCCGGACGTGAAGTACTCGAGACCGGCGGTCATTCCCTCCCACCAGTGGTTGTTGATGGTGTCACCCTGACCGAGCGCGCTGGCCATATCGGGGAACCACGGGAAGTGAGTGAACACGTTAGTCGGTGGCTCTTCGAGCGTGACCTCGCCGGCGGGCGACAACTCGACCGTGTAACTCGTGTCCTCGGGGGTCGCCTCCGCCGTTTCGGTCTCGGTCGTCGCTTCGGTCGAGGTTTGCGTCTCCGTCGTCGTCTGCGTCGGTGCCGAGTCTGACTCGGTGTTCCCGGTACACCCCGCGAGCAGTCCGCCACCGATGACGGCCCCGCCGTATTTGAGGTAGTCTCGTCGGGTCGGGTTGTCACGACTCATGTTCAGAACTCCCCGTTGACGATATCGGCGACGCGCTGGTGGTCGAACAACTGCTCTTCTTCGGGGAGGTCGGGGTACGACTGACCCTCCTCGAAGCGCGGCCATTCGCCGAACTGCTCGGGATAGAGTTGCTTGGCGGTCATCTCAAGCTGGAAGAGGTTCTTCAGTGGCCCTTGGAACGACCCGCCGGACGCGTAGAAGCGGTCGTTCTGTATCGCAGTGAGTTCCTTTCCAACCGGGTCCGTCGATACCGTCTCCTGAATCTCGTCCCAATCGTACCACGGTCCGACCGCGAAGATGTGGAGGATGACGTCAGGGTCGATTTCGAGCAGACCCTCCGTGCTGTACGCCGCGTCGTAGTTCTCTGCGTACGTCTTGTCGCTGTCCGCGAAGGCGTCTCGTGCGCCCATCGGCCGAACGTGCGCTTTCCCAAAGCCAGGGCCGCTGATCTTGTATGGGTAGAACTCTCCATCCCAGTACGAGAGGAGTCCGACAGTCGGACGCTCGCTCTTCGGCGGGAGGTTCGCGCGAATGTGCCCGTAGAGCTTCTCGTACTCGGTTTTGAGCGCCTCGAACCGTTTTCGTTCCTGAAAGACGTCGGCGACCTTGCCCGACAGGTCCCACAGCGTGTAGTAGCGGTAGTCGTCGCGGTACGCTGCCGGCGGTTGCGCGTGCTGTCTGCTGTAACGGTTCGCAAACCACGGGCCGACGTTCTCGGCTATCTCGTCAACATCTGTTTGGTTCCACCCTTTGAACGTGACGACCCACGCGGGGTCCATCAGGTGAACGTCGTTGTCGAGTTCGTAGAACAGTTCCTTGTCCATCCCGCCGTCGTACACTTGCGTGAGACCGTCGGCCGACGCCGAAACGCCGTCGAGAGCGTCGTAGAAGTAGCCGAGTCCACCGACGTAGTCTTCGGGGAAGCCCACGCTGGTGAGCGAGTCTTCGTGTCCGAACGCGACCAGCATGTCGATGTACTGCGGACTGTACGCCATCACCTTCGACGGCACCTCGTCGAACGTCACCTCGCCGACGGGCGAGATGGACACCGAGTAACTGGTGTCCTCGGGGGTCGCCTCAGTCGTTTCGGTCTCGGTATCGGTCACCGTCGTCTCAGTTGGTGTCTGGGTCGTCGCCGTCTCGTCGTCGGCCGATTCCGGCTGGCTATTTCCGGTACACCCGGCGAGCAAACTACCCCCGGCGAGTGCACCACTGTACTTCAGATACGCACGCCGTCCGAGACGTGAACGTCCGTCGGATTGGTCTGACATACAGTTTAGGCTGGCCTAAAACAATTTAGCTTCTTCGGTTTTTAGGTCGGCCTAAAATAAGAGATGGTTTCGGTTCTCACGGTGTGAGTTGCCCAGCAAAAGTTCGACAGCGTACGGTTTCGATGGAGGGCGAGCGATTCGTCGCTACCGGTCGTCGGAAATCGCGCGATGCGGCGATATGTGTGGTCCCGTCGGACTCTCGTTATCGACGGTCGCATCGACGCGGAACACGTCGGCGAGGAGTTCTTCGGTGACCACCGTCTTCGGCGGTCCCCAGTCGTAGAGTTCGCCGTCTTTCATTGCGATGAGGTTGTCGGCGAAGCGTGCGGCTTGGCCGATGTCGTGGAGGACGACGGCGATGGTGATGTCGCGTTCGGTCGTGAGCGTCTCGATGACCTCCATGACACGCAGTTGGTGGTGTAAATCGAGGTACGTCGTCGGCTCGTCGAGAAGGAGCACGTCGGTCTCCTGTGCGAGCACCATCGCAATCCACGCGAGTTGTTTCTGCCCGCCGCTGAGGTTGCCGACACCCTCGTCTCGAATGTCGTTCACGCCGGCGAGGGCCAGTGCGCGTTCGACGGCGGCCTTGTCGTCTTCGGTGACGGATTCGAAGAACCCGCGGTGGGGGTATCGACCGTGGTACGCGAGGTCTTCGACCGTGAGACTGGCCGGCGACTGGTTCTCCTGCGAGAGCAGTCCCAACTGTCGCGCGAGCGCCTTCGGCTTGAGCGACTGCACGTCGGTCCCGTCGAGGAGGACGTTCCCGCGTTCGGGCGTCAATTGGTTCGACATCGCCTTCAACAGCGTACTCTTGCCGCTGCCGTTCGGGCCGACGAGCGCCGTGATTTCGCCTTCGGGGATGACGACTTTCTCACACTCGACGATCGGTTCGTCGGTGGTCGGATAGCCGATTGCGAGGTCTTCGCCGACGAGACGACTCGCCGGGGAGTCGCCCTCGTAGTCGGTCTCGGAGACGAGTTCTTCGGCGTTCTGCCCGTCCTTCCGAGGCGTTGAGCGTTGCGTCGTCATCAGATTTCACCGATTTGTGTCTGTTTGCGCATGAGATACAGGAAGTACGGCCCACCGATGAGACCGGTGACGATACCGACCGGAATCTGCACCGGATTGAGCGCCAGTCTGGCACCAACGTCCGCGACGACCATGAGCGCCGGGCCGACGAACATACACCCGACGATGAGGCGTTTGTACTCGCTGCCGACGAGGTTTCGGACCATGTGCGGGACGATGAGTCCGACGAAGCCCACGATGCCGGCGACTGAGATACTCGCGGCGGCGGCGAGAACCGCCACCCCCGAGAGGAGAAACCGGACTTTCTCGACCGACATCCCGAGTGCCTGTGCCGTGCGCTCGCCCAAGAGAAGCACGTTGAGTTGTCGGGACCCAACGAGTGCAAAGAGCAGGGCGAAGATAGTCGCTGGGAGCGCCATCCGAACCTGCTCCCAGTCGGTTCCCGTCAGCGACCCGGTCGTCCACGCGATTGCGCTCTGGACGATGCCGATGTTGTCGGCGAAGAAGAACATCGCCGTCTGCAGGCTGCCGAAGACGGTGCCGACGATGACGCCCGCGAGGACGAGTCGCACCGGCGACGTGCCGTTCTTCCACGCGATTGCGTAGACGATGAGGAACGCGAGCGCCCCGCCGAACGACGCGATGAGCGGGAGGAACGCCGTCAGGCCGGAGAAGACGACGAGCGTCAGGAGAATCATCAACCCGGCACCCGAGGAGACGCCGAGGATGAACGGACTGGCGAGTTCGTTCCGCGTGACTGCCTGAAAAATCGCACCCGAGACGGCGAGGTTCGCGCCGACGAGGATGGCGACGAACACCCGCGGCAGGCGGATGTTCCAGACGATGAGGCTCTCTCTGCTCATCTCCGGGAGTTCGCCCCCGAAGAGGAAGGCGTTCCACGCCTGTGTGCTGAACACCACCTTGGGGTTGAAGACGGCGTGCCACGCCTCGACGAGCGTCATCGAGAACGCGCCGAAACTCACCTGCAACAGGCCACCGACGAGGATGACCGCGAGGCTCACGAGGATGACCGCGACGAGCGAGCCGTCGAACCATCGCTCGGTCGCCGACTGCGAGTCGGTCGAAGTAGTCGTCTCACTCGCCATCGTTAACGTGCCTCCTCCGACTGTGTCGCCGCCTCGTCCGACTGAGAGTCGGCTTCGAGCCGTCGAGCGCGTTCGAGGATTCGTTCGTCGTCGATGTAGTCCAACAGGCGGTCTTGGCCCTCTTCCCACCGAGCCTCGACTTCGTCGGGCGCGACTTGCGTGCGGAACGCTCGGTCGAGGTACGCCTCGCGGAGTTCGACGAGTCGCTCGTCGTAGTCTGCGTCTTCGTCGTAGTCGTGGGCCGGGTCGTCTTCCGGCAGTTGCGCGTGGAACCACTCGCGCCAGCGGTCACGCGTCGCCCACTCGCCCGACAGTTCCGACTCCCGGCGGAGCCAATCGTAGTGCGCCGTAACGGCTTCGGGGAAGCCGAGTTCGCGTCGGTAGTCTTCGAGCAGGCACCGAGCGACGTGTGCGCCGGTGCCGGCCGCGACGATTGCCTGTGCGTTTCGCTCACCCGCGGGGGCGGCGACGTAGAGACCGTCGATTGGCGTTCGACCATCTTCGTCCGAATAGTCGGGGTCGAAGTGTTCGTGCACCTCGCCGTCGCCGTGGTCGTGTTCTTCGAACATCTCGTCGCCGCCGAGCGGGCGCATGTACTCGCCGTCGTACCACGAGGCCGCGACGACGTACCGAGTCGTCACCCGCTCGCCGTCCGTCGTCTCGACGACGAATCCGTCGCAGTCGGCGTCGGTGCCGCCGTCGCTGTCACCGTCGGCGTGGGTGACCGCCTCGACCATATCGGGAACGTACGCACACCCGGCGTCGCGGGCGTGGTCGTGCATCAGGTCGTAGAGCGTCTCGATGTGGATGCCACCCGGGAACCCGAGGTAGTTCTCGATGTATGCAGCGCGTTTGAGTGCGGCGTTCCCGCGGTCGAAAATCACCGTGTCGAGACCGTGGCGTGCGGTGAAAATCCCCGCCGAACAGCCAGTCGGGCCACCGCCGACGACGACCACGTCGTAGTCGAAATCGATGTGAGCATCGTCGGTGATTCGGGTATCAAGTGCGATAGAATTCATTGCGTACGTTCCTCTAAAATCGACCCATTGCGGGCGTTCAGACGCCGATTCGCCTGCGTTCGGTGCATCCTCAGAACTCTCCGTTGACGATGTCGGCGACGCGCTGCTTGTCGTAGAGCGGTTCGTCCACGTCGTAGAGTTGTTCGGCCGTCCGCTGGGTGAGCACGAGGTTCGTAATCGGGCCTTGATACAGGCCGCCAGCGCGGTAGACGTCGTCGTTCTGGACCGCGGTGAGCGCGCTCGCGGTGTCGTGGTTCTTCAGGTACTCGACGACCGTGCTCTGGAACTCCTCTTTCGTCATCGATTCGTATCCGCGGAGCATCAGCACCTCGGGGTCCACTTCGAGGACCGTTTCGAGGTCGATAGCGGCGCGACTGCCGTGGAAGTCCTTGATGTCCGTCTCGGCGAGTGCGTCTTTGACCTGCAGGTCGGTCAAGTGCTTGAAGCCGGTTCCGTCGCCGACGATGTACGGGTAGAACTGCTCGGGTTCGTTGCCGACGCCCCAGAGGACGGCGACGGCGGGGCGCTCACTGCGCGCGGGGACGACCGGCGCGAGGTTGGCCTGGAAGTCGGCGTGGACCTCCTCGAACGCCTCGAAGCGGTCGGTACGCTGGAAGACCTCCGCGAGTTTCTCGAAGCCTTCGTAGAGCGAGTAGTAGCGGTAGTCCTCGTGCCACGGGTAGTGTTGTGCGTAGATGCAGTTCCCGAAGAGCGGGCCGATGTTCTCGGCGACTTCGTCCACGTCACCCTGCTCCCAGCCCTTGAAGCGGTTCATGAGGAAGTTGGGGTCCATGACGTGTACGTCGGCGTCGAGTTCGTAGAACAACTCCTTGCTGACGCCGTCTTGATAGAGCGAGACCATGTCGCTCTTATCGACCGAGACGCCCGGAATTTCGTCGTAGTACTGGGTGTGGTAGCGACTCGTGAGCCAGACGCCCTTCGGCGGTTCGAGGCCGAGTGCGATACCCATGTCGGCCCAACTGCCGTTGTTGGCGACCCACGTCTCGGGGACGGATTCGAACTCCACGTCGCCGACGGGGACCATCGACACCGTGTAGGAGTCGATTTCGGTTTCGTCGGTCGTCGGTTCGGTCTCCGTCTCCGTTTCTGTCGCCGCCGCGGTCGTCGTCGTGGCTTCTGTCGTCTCCGATTCCGTGGTCGTCTCACTGCCGCTACTGCCAGTACACCCGGCCAGTGCAGCACCCGTAATCGCTGCCCCCGTGTACTTTAGATAGTCGCGGCGTCCGAGCGATTCGGAATCCGGTTCATCGAATGCCATTGGTTTTAGGCTATCCTAAACCAATAAATGCCTTACGAATTTTAGGGAGTCCTAAACCAGTAGAAGTGACAGAGACCCACAGAACCCCCCGTCGATACCGCGCCCACCCGCCGAAATCGCACCGAAAGCTCACTTACAGATGCAGTCGTGCCGTTTCGTGGACTGGTTCAGAACGAACGCGTGCGTCTCAGAGGCGAGGGCGAACAGTTTCTCGGCACGCCCTCTCGCAGCGAGCCCATCTTGATAGTACGTCTTCGCTCGGTGGTTTCGCCACAAGTCCCGTAGATTGGATGCGACTCGCTCCGAGAGGATGCCGCGTTTCGCCGCTTCGGTGTAGACACCTGGGTGGGTCCCCGGGAGGTCTCGCGGTTCGACGCCGCCTTCGAGCAGTTTGAACTCGACGACACGCTCGATAGCGACGAACGACGTCTCGATGACGATAGTGTAGTAGCCCGCTTCGAGCAGCGACTCCGCGCCTGCGAGCAGACGGCACGACTTGCGGAGTTGCAGCACGTCGGCTTCGTCGGTGTCGAGACCCGTCTCTATCTCGTCGGGTCGGTAGTCGAACGCCGCCTGTACCTCGTCTATCAACTCCTCGATTCGATTCCCGCTCATCGCTCATCGACTCCGTTCTTCATCACCGCTTTTCGGACCTGCTGGAACTCGTCGGTCCCGTAGACTGTGACGCCTTCACGGAACTGTTCGCGGAGTTTGTCTCCCACGCGCTGGGCGCTCTCGGCCGTCTCGACGAACGGTTCGAAGGTGTAGCGGTCGCCGTCGAATCGCTCCTCGCCGAGGTCGGCTGCAACTCCGGAAACGATGCGTCGAGCACTCGTTCGGTCGCCCTCGACGAGGACGAACACGTCGATGTCGCTCTTGCGGTCGGCTTCGCCGCGGGCGACGCTCCCGAAGACGAGCACGCCGAGCAAGCGGTCGATGTCGCTCGTCGCTGCGACGGCGTCCTCGACTCGCGTGACGAACGCGCGAATCGGGTCGTGGTACTCGGTCTGCTCGAGAGCGAGTATCGGGTCGTCCTTTTCGAGGTGTGCGTTGTCGATGGCGACGTACTTTCGCTGTGTCGTCTGTCGTATCTGGAGTACGTCGAGTTCGTCCAAGAGTTCGACCGCTCGCCAGACCGTCGAGCGACTGTGGTCGGTCTCGTCGGCGAGTTCGCTCATCGTGAACTCCGACTCGTGGGCGTCTACGAGGAGTCGGAGCACGTCGTCGGCCGCGCGGAGCCTGAATATCTTCGTGTCGTCTCCCGGCGGGACGCGAAGGCAGACTCGCACGTGTTTCGTTTCGTCGGACACTGTTTCGTTGTATGCAACGACTTATAATAAGGGTTGGTGTGAATCACGGAACGTGAAGAGACTGGACGTGGCGACCCAAACAGTGGCAACGGAGTCGGTAGTGCAGCGATGGCTGAATTGAGAGGTTCGGAATAATAAATGACGGCAGCAAGCATTGTATTATTTCTACAATATAAGACCACCAATTCATGGTAATATAAATTTCAAATCAAATAAAATAGACTCCACAACCGAGGTTCGACCCACTACATGTGAAACGTCAGAATGGATAAAATAGTCCCAATTTTTCCTAGTAAATCGAAAATGAGCCTGAAAAATGAGAGTTCGATACTGAAAGGCACATTATTCAAAGAATCGAGCAGAAGCGATATCGCTCACCACCACGCAGACCGTCCACCATCATCAACCGATCATGTAATCAGTATTTAGAAAATTAATGTTGTGTTATATTTGCACTACAGTTCCTTCCGAGGTAGCAGTAGCTCGCCAGCCGAGAGACACTAGTAAAGAAGTACGAGCACGTGATGCGCGCTCGAAACTCGCCCGACGAATGAGGGAATCGCCTCGATGACGAACCAAAATTACAGGCATACATCTGTAATGAACGAGCCAGAGCCTACGAGTACGTGATGTTGACTTCGACCATCTTAGACGCACGTTGGAGAAGGTCTGGAAGTTCTTCTCTGAACCGCTCACCGTGAATTCGACGGGTCGGTCCCGCGACGGTCAGTGCCCCGAGTAGTTCGCCCGTTTCGCGGTTCTGAATCGGCGCACCGATACCTCGCATCCCATCGACTCGCTCTTCGTCGTCGAACGCCACGCCCGTTTCCCGAATCTCCGCGAGTTCGGTTTCGAGTTCGTCGCGGTCCGTAATCGTCTGGTCGGTCTTCGCTGGAAGCCCGAACTCTGCGATGACGGCATCTCGTCGCTCCTCCGGGAGGTGGGCGAGTATCGCTTTCCCCGCGCCGGTACAGTGAAGGTAGAGACGAATGCCGAGTCGGGCATCAGTTCGAATCGCCTGGTCCGTCCGGTCGTAATAGAGATAGACCGCCTGACCGTTCTCTTCGGCGGCGACGGCGGCGGATTCACCCGTCTCTTCGGCGAGTTCGTTCACCACCGACTTGGTCACGGGGTAGACCAGCTGCCGACTGAGGGCGCTCGACGCGAGTCGAAGCGTCTTCAGACTGACGCTGTACGAGCGGTCGTCCTTCACGACGTAGCCACACTGACGAAACGTGTCGAGGTGGCGGTGTACGGTACTTTTCGGCTGACCGCTCACTTCTGCGATTTCGGAAACCCCTCCGGTTCCGAGGTCCTGGACCGTTTCGAGAATCTCCATCGCTGTGGCGACCGATTTCATCGGGGGCGTGTCGTCGTTTGTCATGGATTGTCTACTCGTTTGCAGACCACATTCAAAAACATTGTTCTGTGTCGTAGGATATGTATCCCACATCGTGGAAAAGATTGGTTCGTTGGCAAGTTCTTAATAATTGATAAGGCAGATTTCGGCGCGTTCACAATGTTTTGGAACATTCGTTCCACCATGCGGAATCATCCCGATGTATTAATTGTCTATGGTAATTTGAATTTCATTTACGGACGGGTGTAGTTCAGACGAAGTTCGACGGTCATTCGAAGAGGAGAGATGAGTTGAGCCCACATTTTCGGGCCAGCCGAGCGCACAATCGAAGTCACACGCGAAAAGTACCTATTGGCTTAACTTTCTAGCAGAATGTAATTCCCCATGGTTATTTATACTATTAGTCTACACATTGTGGTGGTGTAACACACCAATGAGTATGATAGGTGCAATCGGGATCCTTGTAGTGTTCGCAATATTCGGCATCCTCATGATGACTGAGTTGGTGCCGACGTTTGTCGCACTCGCTGCAATGGCTCTCGGAATCGCAGCAGTCGGTGGTCTAGGTTACGAACAAATTCTGAACGAAGTCATCGTCGGCGGGTCAACGCGGTTGAGTGCGGCGTTCGTGGCCGTCTTCTTCGGCGCGGCACTCGGTGCCATCGTCGAGCAGACGGGCATCGCCGAAGACCTGGTCAAGTCGGCCGCCGAACTCGGCGGCGACAGTCCGTTCATGGTCGCAATCCTCCTGTACGTCGCGGTGGCGGTCATCGCAACGAGTATCTCCGGGCTGGGAGCGTTCATCATGATTGCGACGATCGTCTTCCCGATTATGGTGAGTCTCGGTTTCCCGCGCAAAGTCGCTGCGGGGATCGTTCTCCTCGGCTACGCGAACGGCGTGATGTTCAACCCAGCGAACTGGGTGTTCTACGCCGACGTGACGGGAATCAACCTCCAGAGCGTGATGGTCTGGGCGCTCCCAACGGGTGCGGCCGCACTCCTCGCGGGCCTCGGATACATCACGTTCCAGACGCGAACGTCCTCACTCCAAGCGACGTGGACGATGGAAACTGACGGGGGTTCGAGCGAGGTCTCCCAGTTCGATTCCAACGTCCCCACGTACGCGCTTCTCTCACCAGTCATCCCAGTAGGTCTGGTTATCGCTGGTATCCCAGTGCTTCCGGCGTTCGTCGTCGGCATCCTGTTCGCTGCAATCGCCAGTAAACCGGGTCTCAACGGCCTGAAGAACCCCGGACAGACGCTCAACCAGGTGACTCACGCGTTCCACCAAGGTATTTCGAGTGCCGCGCCGGCTATCGCCCTGATGGTCGCCATCGGCTGGCTCCTGAAAGCGGTGTTCGCCGAGTCCGTTGCGACGACGATGGAACCGCTTCTCTCCGCAATCATCCCCGAGAGCATGCTGCTCTACGCGGTGATGTTCATCGCATTGGCCCCCCTGGCGCTCTACCGTGGTCCCCTCAATCTCTGGGGCCTCGGGAGCGGAATCATCGGCGTGCTCGCTGCCATCGGCGTCAATCCGGCACTGATCACCACGACGGCGGTGAGCGCACTTCGCGTGCAGGCCCCGGCCGACCCGACGAACACCCACAACGCGTGGACCGCAGACGAGATGGGTGTCAACGTCAACAGTATCACGAAGAGCGTCCTTCCGTTCGCGTGGATAACCGCAGCCGCAGGTATTATCGCCTCGGTCTACCTCTTCGGACTCTAACGAACAATGACGAACATTCGAGTCGGAATCGACGTCGGCGGCACCTTCACGGACGCGGTCGCTATCGACAGCGAATCGCTCGAACTCCTCGAGCAAGTGAAAGTACCGACGACGCACGACGCCGACGAGGGAGTCGCGGCGGGTATCGTCCAAGCGTCCTCGCAGATTTTGGACGACATCGACGCCTCCCCCGAAGACGTCGTGTTCCTCGCTCACGGAACGACGCAGGCGACGAACGCCCTCCTCGAAGGTGACGTTGCAACGGTCGGCGTCATCGGCATGGGCAAAGGGTTGAAAGGTCGGCGAGGGAAGACCGAGACGAACGTCGATGATATCGACCTGAAGAACGACCAGGTTATCGAGACGGCACACGAGTTCGTCTCCCTCGACGACGGCTTTCCCGAAGCCGAAATCAGAGACGCACTCGGCAGATTCGAATCGGACGGCGTCGAAGCAATCGTCGCAAGCCAAGTGTTCGGCGTCGATGACCCACGTGCGGAAGAACGGGTCTGCGACATCGCACGCGACGAAGGCTTCGCCGCCATCGGGGCGAACGTCGTCTCGAAGCGGTACGGCCTGAAGGTCCGCACGAGAACGGCCGTCGTGAACGCGAGTATTCTCCCTCGCATGATGGAGACGTCGCGTTCGACCGCAGACGGTATCGAAGGAATGGGTGTCACCGCACCGCTGATGATAATGCGGTCCGACGGCGGTGTGATGGAGATAGACGAAATGCGCCGCCGACCGATTCAGACGATTCTGTCCGGCCCGGCGGCGGGCGTCGCGGGCGCGCTCATGTACGAGAACGTCACCGACGGCATCTTCATCGAAGTCGGCGGCACGTCCAGCGACATCAGCGTCATCGAGAAGGGCCAACCGAAGTGGAAGCCAGCGGAAATCGGTAACCACACGACGTTCCTCGAAACGTTAGACATCCGTACGGAGGGTGTCGCCGGCGGGTCGATGATTCGAATCGAAGACGGCGATGTCGTCGCCTCTGGACCGCGGAGCGCACACATCGCGGACCTCCCGTACGCCGTGTACGCGGACCCGGAGGACATCACGGACCCGAGACTCGTCCGCGTCCGTCCGAAGGAGAACGACCCGGCGTACGTCGCTATCGAAACAGCCGACGGTGACCGGTACGCCATCACACCGAGTGGCGCGGCGAACCTCCTCGGCTTGGTCGATGCGGACATGTACGCCGCAGGCAATCCGGACGCAGCGAGACGGGCGTTCGAACCCGTCGCCGCCGAGCTCGGTACCGACGTCGAGACTGCCGCAGAACGCGTCCTCGAAGTGAGCGTCCAGACCATCAAACCCGTCATCGAGAACATCATCGACGAGTACGACCTGAATCCGAACCTGCTCGAACTCGTCGGCGGTGGTGGTGGGAGCGCCGCACTGCTCCCGTACCTCGCCGAGACGACGGACTACGACGTCCATCTGGCGACGAACCACGAGACCATCAGCACCATCGGCGTCGGATTGGCGATGGTCAGAGACGTGGTCGAACGGAACGTGATGGACCCCTCGGAAGACGAAATCGAACACCTCAGGAGAGAGGCAGTCGATTCCGTCATCGGGATGGGTGCCAATCAAGAGACGGTCGAGGCACGAGTCGAGTACGACGCGTCTCGGAACCTCCTTCGCGCAGAAGCGGAGGGTTCGACCGAGCTACAGACGCGTGACCTGTCCCAAGGGGCGGTCACTGCCGACGAGCGACGCGAAACGGCCGCGGCAGCACTGGACGTCGAACCCGGCGTCATCGACGCCGGTGCATCGACCGACGGTCTCCACGTGTACTTCGCAGACGAGACCACGACGCGGTTGTTCGGGTTGCTCTCGAAGACGAAATCGAAGACGACAGTCGTCGATAACGCGGGTGTCGTCAAGATGAAACTCGAAGACGCGGCCGTCTACGAGGCGCGTGGGGACTCACTCCAACGGACGGTCGAACGAGTACTGAACAAGGAGTCCGTGTTCAGCAACTCGGCGACGAAGCTCCCCAACATCTACATCGCGCGGGGGAACCGCCTCGTCGATATCAGCGGGATGTCTACGCGGGACCAGGTGCTCTCGCTGGTAGATATCGAACTGGAAGATACCGAAGCAGACGAGGAACTGGTCATCCTCGCGGAGAAACCATGAACTTCGGCGACACCCTCCGGTCCGGTCAGGCGGGGAAGGCGGTCAGCCCACAATGCAAGCAGTTCGGTGAGTCGAAAGCCAGCGAACTTCGGTCGGTACACGAGACGACCGACGTGTGGGAACTCGCTGCGAGAGAGGGAGTCACCGTTCGACGGAGTGACTGGGACGGCGTCGATCGACTGCGACTCTTCGGCACGTACGCCGACGGCGTCATCACGCTCTACGACGCACAGATTCCCGCGCTCTCCGAGACCCTCGAAATCGAGGAGTCGCTCGCCACGGAACTCGTCTTGGCCCACGAACTCGGTCACCACGTCCTCGACGCGTCCGAACTCGCGTCGAAACCACGCTCGCCGTGGCGCAAGATGCTGTCGCCGTGGGGCAGTAGCGCCGAAACAGAGCGAGCAATCGAAGAACAGGCTACACATTGGTTCGCGCTCGAACTCCTCGGCGACCGTCTCCCCGAGACGGCCCGTCGGAAACTCCGCCGAGGAGTCGAAGATACGACGTAACACAACTACCACATGGAAACACACACATTGCAGGACGAAGCGTACGCCACCGTCGTCGTCGGCGGGTCGGCAGGAGGTATTGCGACCGCGATTCGCGCCGCACGAGAAGGGACATCGACGCTGTTGGTGACCTACAACGAACGACTCGGCGGGATGATGGCGGGCGGGCTCAGTTACACCGACACGCTGGTGATGAAGCCGCGCGCCCCCATTCTCGACGAGTTCTTCGAAGCAGTGCGAGAGCACTACGAGACGACCTACGGACGGGATTCGACGCAGTACGAGTACTGTGAAGACGGCTACATCTTCGAGCCACACGTGGCCGAAGAGACGTTCGAAACGCTCGTCGCCGACGAGGACGACCTGACCGTCGTCCGCGGGTACTATCCCACCTCCGTGGAGCGAACGAACGAGACGGTGAAATCGGTCACGTTCGAATCGTTCGAGACCCACCACTCCGTTACGGTCGAGGGGTCGGTGTTCGTCGAAGCCACCTACGAGGGCGACCTCATGGCGACGATTGGGTCGTCGTATCGGGTCGGCCGCGAGTCGCGGTCGGCGTACGACGAGCAGTTCGCGGGGAGAATCTTCACGGGCATCCGAGGAGACCGATACTACCCCCGCGAGGCCGTCGGGCACGCGGACGATACTGCGCCGATGGACCGACGTGGCCCCCTTCACGTCGCAGAAGAGAAGCGACAAGGAACCCTCGACCTCGTTCCCCACCCGGCGGGTCTCACCGAGATATTCCCCGGGAGCGACGGGAGCGGCGACGACGCCATCCAGGCGTACAACTACCGACTCTGTCTCTCGCGTGACCCGGAGAACCGACGATTACCGGAGCGACCCGCGAACTACGACCGCGAGGAGTTCGTCGAAGAACTCCCCGCGGTCATCGAGTCCGGACTCCGGTCGTATCTGACGCTTCGGTACCTCCCGAACGACAAGGCGGACATGAACGCCGCCGACCTGCCCGGCCAGAACTACGACTACCCCGAAGGGTCGTGGGAGACGCGGAAGGCGATTGCCGAGCGACACCGCGAGTACGCGCTCGGACTCCTGTACTTCCTCCAGAACGACGACGCAGTCCCGGAAGACATCCGCGCAGATGCTCGACGATGGGGACTCCCTACGGACGAGTTCGTAGACAACGACAACTTCCCGTGGCAGTTTTACGTCCGCGAGGCGCGCCGCCTCGATGGCCGGTACACGTTCTCCGAGAGCGACGCACGGTTGGCACCCGGACTCGACCGGGCACCGGTTCACGGCGATGCAATCGCCTATGCGGAGTATCCGCTCGATTCGCACGCCTGTCGAGAAGTTCGACGAACCGGCGGTGAGCCAGAGGGGTTCTTCTACGCCTCGCAGGTGACTCGGCCATCACAGATTCCGTACCGAGCACTCCTCCCGAGGGAAGTGAACAACCTGCTCGTACCCGTCCCGCTGTCGTCCACGCACGTCGGATACGGGACGATTCGGCTCGAACCGACGTGGATGCACATCGGCGAGGCGGCCGGCTACGCCGCGGTGCTCGCCGACGAAACCGACGTTGCGCCCGCGTCGCTCGACGTCTCTGCGCTTCAGCGACGGCTTGCCGCCGCAGGGCTCTCGTTGTCGTTCTTCAACGACGTGAACGCCGAGGCCGACGAGGAGTGGGCACCGGCCGTTCAGTACCTCGCCACGAAGGGCTTCTTCGAGTCGTACGACGTTCGACCGACCGACCCGCTCGAACGCTCGGTTGCCACCGAGTGGATCGACACGGCTACGAAGCTCGTTTCGGGGGCGTCGTTCGACCCGACCGACCGCGCGAAAGCGGTCAACACGTCGAGTAGCGACCCTCCGCTGACTCACCAAGAGTTTGCCGAGTTACTTCGTGAACGGGTCGGCGCCGACGTGAAGAGCGAGGGCGAAGGCGACGAAGCGATCAGTCGTGGTGAGGCCTGTCGCCTCATCTACGCCGCAGTCGCATAGTCGCATCCGAATCGAGTGCGACGGGGATAGCCGCCGAATCCGACCCCGCCGGCGAACGACGGTAACCACACTCGCCGCCGAGTGCGTGGACAGGCAACCGAAACGTGGAGTGGGTTACGTCGGTGACTAACTCCACCACACTTTCCGTACGGCCTCCCAGTGAGGCCGAACTATTCTGCCCCCCTTTTGATGCACTTCCTGTGATTTCAGTTGCTGATGGTTCGAATTCGAGTTCGACAGACCGTTCGCTCGCACGCGTCGAGGGAGGACGCCGAAAGACCGCGTCGCTGAAAATTAAACGTCGATTCGAGAACGATGCTCGATGAGTCCGGAAACGTCGCTCTGGAACCCGAAGAGTGCGCCAGCCCCGCTTCCTTCGTCAGCCCGGTCACCTGGTGGGCCGTCACCCGGCCCAAGCGCGGTCGTGACGTAGACGTCGCTGCGTCTATCGCCGCCGAACGTGAGACTCGACACTTTTCGAGCGGGGAGTTCGATTCGACGGTCCTCGGTCCCATCGGGAGCGAATCTGATGAGACAGCCACCGTTCCACTGCGCGGACCAAACGTATCCATCTTCGTCCACGGCGAGACCGTCGGGGACGCCTCGTTCGTTGGTGCGGTCGATGAATACCTCTCGATTCGAGAGGCTGCCCGTCGGTTCGTCGTAGTCGAAGCGGTATATCGTCCCGGGAACCGACTCGGTGACGTAGCAGTGCTCGCCGTCGGGGGTAAACGCCATTCCGTTCGGAATGTCGAGGCCATCGAGCACCCGTGTCGCTGTTCCGTCCGTGTCGAATCGATAGAGTCGTCCCAACCTGTCCTCTGTTGGCATCGTCCCGGCGAAAACCCGGCCTTTGGGGTCGGCGACGACGTCGTTAAACCGCGACTCGCATTCGCCGGGGACTCCGCGCCAGGCCAGTTCGACAGACCCGTCCTGCCACCGTTCGATTCGTCCGCCGTCTTCGAAAAGGAGGAGCGAACCATCGGTCTGAATCGTGAATCCGCCGATGACACTCGTCTCGTAACATCGTTCGTGTTCTCCAGTCAGTGGGTCGTAGCGGTAGAGAACGCCGTTGGGTATGTCTACCCAGTACAGACGTTCCTCGTCAGGGTGCCAAAGCGGCCCCTCGCCAGTGTGGCAGTGAGAATCGACCAACATCGTCGGCGAATCGACGTTCATCGTGTCTGTTCGAGGAGTCCTTTCATGTAGCCGATGGCAAACAGTCGCCCCTTCGTGTGGTAGCCGGGATTGTCGTTCTGCTCGCCCGCCATCGTCGGGACGTGGTCGGGGCGCATCGGTCCGTCGAAGCCCACCTCTCTGTACGCCTGCATCGCGGCGAGCATATCCGTCGGGCCGTCGTCGTGCCACGTCTCGACGAACTCGTCGGCGTCGCCCTCGACGTCGCGGAAGTGGACGAAGTTGATTCGGTCACCGAAGTGGTGAATCGTCGCCGGGATATCGACGCCCATGGCCGCGAAGTTCCCCTGACAGAACGTCACGCCGTTGTGTTCGCTCTCGTAAATCCCGAGGACTCGGTCGTACGCATCGACGCTGTTGATGATACGGGGAACGCCTCGTACCTCCTCGCGTGGCGGGTCGTCGGGGTGGAGTCCGAGTTTCACACCGACCTCTTCGGCGACGGGAACGACGCGTTCGAGGAAGTATTCGAGGTTCTCCCACAGTTCTTCTCTCGAACGGCTGGCGGCCTCGTGGGTCGGGCCGCCGCGCATCTTGTCGTTCTCGTAGGCCGTGACGTACGACCCACCGCGCGATTCGACGTGGGCGCTCGTTCGCGCCCACCGAATGCCCGCCATCCAGTCGTAGCAGACGACGCCGATATCGAGGTCGCCGCACGCTCTGAGGAACTGTTGGAACGCGGCGATTTCCTCGTCGCGCCCGTCGAGTCCGAGACGGGTCGTATCGGTCAGTGGAACGCTTCCCTCTACGACCGAGACCGACAGGCCGGCATCCTCGAACCAGTTGCAGATGCGCCGAAGGTGGTCGTAGTCCCAAAACTGCGTCCCGTCACCGATTTCGAGGGTGTGGATGACGGCGTCCGTGACGCCCATCTGTGTCGCAAGTTGCCATCTGTCGTCCGGGGCTGGCGGTAGCACTAGCGCTGGTCGAACCATACCTCACCATGCGAATACCTCGCAATAAAGATTCGTACACGAATCACCGTTCGCTGGGTGGTCTCGGACGTCCCGCGAACACGACATCCACCAAAACAGTAATGTGGCGGTGCCGAGCACGTCAAGGTGTCACACATGTCGTTAGCAGAGAGAACGGCGCTGATTACCGGCGCAAGCTCTGGCATCGGTCGAGGAATCGCACGCGAACTCGCAGCAGCGGGCGCGAACATCGTCGTCGCAGACATCCGCGAATCACCGAAACAAGGCGAATACTACCAGACGGACGTACACGTTCCGACGGCCGACCTCGTCGAACAGGAGTTCGGCGTGGACGCGACGTTCGTCGAGACGAACGTCAAGAACGAGTCCGATATCGAACTCGCGGTCCAAACTGCGGTCGAGGAGTTCGGTGGGCTGGACGTTCTCGTCAACAACGTCGGGACGCAAGTCCTGGGTGGCACACAGGAGATTACCGCCGAGGATTGGCACCACGTCGTAGACGTCAACTTGACGAGCTACTTTCTGGCCGCGAAGTACGCGATTCCCCACCTCGTCGAGTCCGAACACGGCCGCATCGTCAACATCAGCAGCGTGAACGCCTACATGGGCGGTGGCGGACCGCCGTACTCGGCCACGAAGGCGGGAATCGTCAACCTCACACGCGACCTGGCGCTCGAAGTCGCCGAGGCGGGAGTGACGGTGAACGCCGTCCTCCCCGGAGTCGTGAAGACGCCGATGCAGGACCAAAACGACGAGCAAACACGCCAACGACAGGCCGAAAAGACGCCGCTTCCTCGCGTCGGCGACCCGGAAGACGTCGGGAAGGTCGTCCGGTTCTTTGCGAGCGAAGAAGCTGAGTGGGTCACAGGCGCGGAGTTGCTCGTCGATGGCGGCTACTCAATCGGCGGGTACTAATCGGCTCGAATTCGCGGTCGAACACCAGCAGGTCCCGTCCGTGTGAACAGTACTGACTTTCTGTGGGGTGGTCGAACGCCTTTTCTGCGAGAGGTGGTCGAACGTATCTATCGGGTGGCTCGGCACGTCGTTCGAGTCACAGAACCACAGTTTGGGCTACAAAGGATTTATCAGAAAGAAAGATGATAGTGTCATGGGTCACGATAGCGTGGGCCACGAGGTAGCAGCAGCTATGCAAGAACACTTCGACATCGGTCGGCGAACAGTAGTCAAATCACTCGGCATGCTCGGATTGGGTGGGCTCGGACTCGGGACATCGGTAGCCGGGACGGCGTCCGCCTACGACAGCGCCCTCGAATCCTACTACAAACTCGATGGGACGTCTGCCACGGACTCGTCCGGGAACGGAAACGACGGGACGGTCAACGGTGCCTCGCCCGGTTCGGCTGGAATCTCCAGCGACTGTTTCTCCTTCGATGGGACGGGCGATACGATTAGCGTCCCGCACGTCCTCTCGGGGAGTGCGAGCGGTTCGTATTCGGTGTGGGTCAACGCGGATTCACTGACCGAGGACAAGGCGATACTCGGCGATTGGCCGAACGCCGACCTCTCGATGTGGTACGATATCGGAGACGACCACTGGGGGTTCGCGGCGCGGTTCGATGGGACGATACAGAAGGTGACCGGTGGCTCTCCGACGACCGGTTCGTGGGTCCACCTCGCGGTGACGTACGACGGGAGCACCCTCGAACTGTTCGTCGATGGAACGAGCGTCGATAGCACGTCGGTAAGCGGCACTCTCGCGTCTGATTCCGACATTCAAATCGGGAGCGACAACGGAGACCACAACTACTGGGACGGCAGAATCGACGAGGTTCGCACGTATTCGCGTGGTCTCTCTGCAGCAGATGTCTCCGAGTTGTACTCGAACCCCGGGTCGGCAGACCTCGACGGAAACGACACGGTGACCGACATCGAGTTCGCCAATCAGGGGGTGGCGTTCGACCCGAGCGCCCAGAGTTACTCGCCGGCAGACGAGTTCATCTTCCCGTCCATCATCGAAACGTCGAAAATCGATAATCCACTCGGGAAGTATCACCTCTACTGTGCGCCTCACGGAACGTCGGAAACGAAAGACGGTGAAACGGTCGGCGTCGCGTTGTACTACTCGGACACCCTCGGCGACGGGTCGTGGACAGAGTACTCCGGAAACCCGATTATCGACCCATCGGACTTCGGCGGCGTCTCGCACATCTCGTCACCACACGCGATCTACGCCGACGAGTACGACAAAGTGCTGCTCTATGCGCACGGGGACAACGATAAGACGCGGTGGTGGTACTGCAGCGGAGACGACGGCGCGACGTTCGACTACGGTGGCGTCGCCGTGGACACCTCGATGTACGCCGGGTCGTCCGAGACGTCGTACGCGCGGGTGTACAACTACTCGATTCCGAATCGGTCGAACAGCTACACGATGTTCTTCATGTCCAATCAGGGCGGTACCCGCCACATTCGGCTTGCGACATCCGACGACGGGAAAAACTGGAGCGTCGATCCCGACGAGGTGATTTCACCACAACCCGAACACGACGGGAACGTCTCGGGCCCGTTCTTCTTCGAGTACGCTGGGTCCTACTATCTCGCATTCCACGCATCGGACGGCAATCAGTGGGTCGCAGAGGTCGGTGAGAACATCGACATGGAGAACCACCTCGGCATGTTCAACCAATCGACGAGTGGGGACCCGGACAACGGTCGGTGTAGTTCGCCGTTCTTGGTCACAGACGAGAGTGGCCAACCGTGGATGTACTACGAATCCGACGACCGACTCGACGCGGCTATCGCCGTCGAAAAGCTCACCGATTCGGACGACGCAGCCAACTTGTCGCTCTTCGACCTCTCGTAAGTAGCGGAAGTCACTGGTTAGCGTCCGAACTCGTTTCTTCTCGTCGAGGCCGTCCCCCAAACTCGACGGTCCACGAGGTACCGAAGTGAGGACAGACGTGGGGGAGGCGAGAAGTACGCCATGTGGCAGGAAGATAATTTAATGTAGTACATTGCGTTCGAGACTGCGGAATGTCGATGTGGAATATAAGTAAATTAAGAGACATTAGTCGAGTCTAAATTCGGGATGGTTAATTATTCAGCAGTATCCCGCATCGTTTTCGCCATATAGTTTCAAAATGCCTCCCATACATCGAATATTCACTAGGATTTTAGAATATTCGGTTTAGTGGGAGTCATCACTTTTCAGAAAGGAATTGTAAATAGTCGTTTCAGTTACAATTGGAGAGGTGCAGTTCTGAGTGACTGTAGTGTCGGATAGACGACATCATTCATCATTCGATAGTTCGGATGAGGTTCTCGTGGTATCTGCGGCTGGTGATCAGTGTCACGTGTAGGTGCACCCACATATCGGGATCCCGTATCTCCCCATCGATTCCACATCCACACGCAATCGGAAGAATCGGAACCCACACGCTTCCGCTTATGTATCCAGCACCGAAAGACACCACAACCGATGATTAACGATGCTCGGGTTCTCCAGCAGGAGTTCATTCCGCGGGAAGTAGAGCATCGCAACCAAGAAGTCAATACGCTGTCGAACGCGCTTCGCCCGATAATGGACGGCCAACCGGGTGAGACGAGCCTTCTCTTCGGTCCCTCCGGTGCGGGCAAGACCTGCATTGCGAAGTACACCACCGAGCAACTCCGCGAGAACGTCCTCGATATCAACACGCAGTACGTCAACTGCTGGCAGGACTACACGCGGTTTCAGGTGTTGTATCGCCTGTTGGAAGGCATCGACCGAACGGTTGACATCCACCGCCGTTCGACGCCGAAAGACGAACTCTTGGACCGCCTCCGCGACTACGACGGCCCGCAGTACGTCGTCATCCTCGACGAGGCAGACCAACTCGAAGACAAGCGCGTGCTCTACGACCTGTATCGCACGCGCGGTATCACGATGGTCCTCATCGCAAATCGGGAGGCGGAGTTGTTCAACCAGTTGGACGACCGACTCACGAGTCGTCTGTACAGCAGTGTTCGCGTCTCGTTCGAAAAGTACCACCTCACTCAACTCGTGTCGATTCTCGCCGCCCGCGCCCGCTGGGGGCTATCGGAAGACGCAATCGGAACCGAGCAACTGCAACTCATCGCCGACGCCGCGGCGGGTGACGCCCGGGTCGCAATTGGCATTCTCCGGAACGCTGCCCGCCGGGCCGACCAGGAGGACGCGACGACAATTTCGACGGCGATGGTTCGAGAAGCGGTCCCCGACGGACGAAGAGAGGTGCGCCAGAAGACGATCGAGCAACTGCACCACCACCAGCGCACGCTCTACGAGATACTGGAAGAGCAGGGCGAACTCCATCCCGGCGAGTTGTACGACGCCTACGCCGAGGCCGTAGACAGCCCGAAGACGAAGCGCACGGTTCGGAACTACCTCTCGAAGATGGACCAGTACGGGTTGGTCGCCGCCGAGGGCGAAAACCGGGCGCGGACGTATCGAGTGAAGTAGAGAGCGTCGGTCGTCCACGACTGTCCCGCACCGCTTTCGGAACTTCCGGAAGCGGCCCTGTCTTGCCTAAATGAATGGCAGTCGAACAGTGAGCTACGATGATGGGTAACCGAAATCGACCCGAACTCCCCTCGCTCGGGAGCGGAATCACGCTCTTAGAGCAATCCACCCGAACGATGGGTGCGCTCCACTCGCTCGTCCTCGACCAGGTGCTACTGGGCGCTGGCAGAGCGCTGTGGATAGACACACACGGAAACGGCTGTACGGAACCGCTCGTCGAACTCGTCCCGTCGATGCGCGTACTCGACCGAATCCGCATCGCCCGGTCGTTCACTCCGTGGCAGCACTGTAGCCTCCTCCGAGACCTGGGAGAGGCGATTACGCCCGAAATTGGTCTCGTCGTCGTTCCGGAGTTCGACCGTCCCTACCGAGACGACGACCTCGCTCGGGGAGAGGCCGAACGGCTGTTCGAGCACGGCGTCGAACTCGTCGCACGAGTGGCCGAAGCGTTCGACATCTCGGTACTCTGTTCGCGTTCGCAACGAGACAGCCTCTCGGCACCGCTCGAATCCGTCGCGGACGAGACGCTCGCGTGCGAATCGACGCAGTTCGGTCCGCGATTCACCGGCGACGAGTTCGAGACGCTCGTCTACCCGCTCGGTGACGGCTGGATACAGACGACCCTCGCGTTCTGGAAGCGCGTCCTCCTCGAACGGCACCCGTCGCTCGCGGAAGCGCCCGTCTCGCCGGAGGTGAGCGTCGGTGGGTCGTACTAACCCGACCTACCGCGACTCCCTGCGGGCAATCGAGCGGGACTGGTCGAAGTATCGGCGGGCACTTCGTCGTCCCGACCAGCAGCACTTCGACCGACTGTTCGAACAGGCGCGAGAGCACGCCGACGCGAGCGGGTATCTGAACCACCAGTTCGTCGAACAGCCGTTTCTCGTCTCAGTCATGCTCGAACAGGAGAAACGCCTCGACACACTCGCCGAACGCCTCGATGCACTCGAAGAGAGAGACGACGAGCGTGGTGAGAGTAGCGAGGGTGACGAGAAGAGTACGAACGACGCGAACGACCCCGGACCCCACAGACGCTGATGGGCTACAAAATCGACTACCTCGATGGCGACGTCGTCCGGTGGTCGTTGACCGACGACGGGGCGACTGCGACCCGCGACGGCTCGTACACCCCCACGCTGTACGTCTCCGTCCACGGCGACCAGACGCTCTCCGATGTCGAGGCGGCGGTGCGCGAGCACCCCCTGACCGAGCGGACGCGTATCGAAGAGCGACGAATCTCGTTTCGGCACGATGCAAGCCCCGTACTCCGAATCGACGTTGCGACCCTCGACGGCGTGAAGCGACTCGCACGAACGCTCGGTGGATGGGGAAATCCCGGCGACCATCGCCTCTACAACGTCGATTTCTCGCGGGAGTTTCGGTACTGCCTCGAAGCGGGAATCGACCCGACACCGGCGCGCAAGCCCACCACGACGTCGCTCTCGGTGGACGAACTCCAGCTCGCCCACGGCCCGATTACCGAACTCACGCTCGACGGCGAGCGACTCACGAGCACCCCCGCTGACCTCCTCGAACGGCTCTCCACGTCCATCTCCGAGACGGACCCCGACGTACTGCTGGTAAACACGAGTGAAGTGATTCCCACCCTGTTCGAACAGGCCGAACGATTCGACGTTGCCGACTTCCAACTCGGCCGGCTGCCCGGTTTTCAGCGACTCGCCGGGCAATCGACGTACACGCACTACGGAATGGTTGGCCACTCCCCCGCCAGATACAATCTCCCCGGGCGGGCGATTATCGACCGCTCGAACACGTTCATGTGGAACCAGACGAACCTCGACGGCTGTCTGGACCTCGTCTCGCGCTCGGGGCGACCCCTCCAAGAGTTGGCGCGGTCGTCGATTGGAACGATTCTCACCGGCATCCAGATTCAGGAAGCACGCCGGCGTAACGTTCTCGTTCCGTGGCGCTCGTGGCGTCACGAGCAGTTCAAGACGATGCGCCAACTCCGAGACGCCGACCGCGGCGGATTCACGTTCGCCCCCGAAGTCGGGCTCCACGAGGACGTGCACGAACTCGACTTCTCGTCGCTCTACCCGAACATCATCGTCTCTCGAAACGTGAGTCCCGAGCGGATTCGATGCGACTGCCACGCCGACCGGAGCGACGTCCCCGAACTCGGTTATTCGATTTGTGAGGAGGACGGCTTCCTTCCGGAAGTCCTCCGGCCGCTCGTCGAAGACAGAGATGCCATCAAAGCCGAGCTCCGAGAGACGGACGACCCCGAGCGAGCGGCCGAACTGAAGGGCCGGTCGAACGCAATCAAGTGGATTCTCGTCTCGTGTTTCGGCTATCAGGGGTTCGCCAACGCGAAGTTCGGACGTATCGAGTGCCACGAAGCCATCAACGCGTTCGCCCGCGAGATACTCCTCGATGCGAAAGCCGCGTTCGAACGACACGGCTGGCACGTCGTCCACGGTATCGTGGACAGCGTCTGGGTGACGCCGAGCGAGGGCGAGTCACAGACCCCGCTCGACGACGTTGCGGACGAGATTTCCGAACGCGTCGGGATTCGCTTGGAGTACGAGGCGCGCTACGATTGGATTGCGTTCGTCCCCCTTCGAACCGGCGAGACCGGTGCGCTCACGAAGTACTTCGGGAAGAAAGCTATCGAGGCAACTAAAGCGAGCGTCGGCGAAGACGCCTACAAGTTCCGCGGAATCGAATGCCGTCAGCGAAGTACGCCCTCGTTCGTCGAAGACGCACAGAAAGAGTTGATTCGCGTCTTGGACGAGTCGCGCGACCCCGCCGTCGTCTGCGAGCACCTCCAGGTCCACATCGACCGTCTTCGACGCGGCGCTATCGACCCGTCGGCGCTCGCCATCACGAACCGCGTCTCGAAGCCACTGGAAGCCTACTCACAGTACACCAGAAACGTGGCGGCGCTCGAACGAGCGAACGAGTTGGGACTCGCTCGCCATCCCGGGCAGTCGATCTCGTACGTCGTCGCCGACGACGAAACGCGGTCACGAGAGCGGGTCCGATTGGTGCAGGAGGGGCCGACGACCTACGACTTCGAGTTCTATCGTATGCAACTCGTTCGCGCGTGTGAGAGCGTGTTGTCGCCGCTCGGATGGCGAGCGCGGCGAATCGAACGGGCGCTCTCCGACACCGAAGACGTGACGATTCAGTCGTTCGCGGCGGAGTGACCCTCCCGAACCATGCCACGGGCGAACGACTCGATGACGTAGTCCCGAACTTCGGGATAGCGCTCGGTGCCGATATCTTCCTGATGCAGCGTCAGATACGGAATGGAGACGACAGCGCTGGCGATGATTTCGGGGTCCTGGCCGAACACGCGCCCGTCTTCGATGAAGGGGCCGAGAAACGAGAGCACGAAGTCGATATCCTGTTGTCGTTCTTCGCGTCGGTCTGCCGGTGACTGTTGGTCGCGGATGCGGTCGATGTTGTCGCCGACGAGCAGCTGTCGTGTGAGCGGGTTCGTCTCGATTTCGTCCATGACGAACCGAAGGAACTGCTCGACCGTCTCTCGCGGGTCGTCGAGTTCGAAGAATCCCTCCGCGGCCATCCGCTCGGCGATGTCCTCGCCCTCGTCTTCGAGCACCGCGAGGTAGAGTTCCTCTTTCGAATCGTAGAACTGGTAGAACGTGCTCGTCCCGATACCGACTTCCCCGGTCAGGTCCGCAATCGTGGTCTTGCCGATGCCGTACTGAGAGAAGAGCTTTCGACCGGCCTCGATGAAGCGCGTTCGAATCCGCTCGCGTTCGTCGTCGGAGAAGCCTCGCATGGAGGATGTAGGAATCAAAAATACATAAATCGTGAGTTCTCGAGTCGGGCGGAAGTAGCACCGCCGTACGGGACACTCAGTCGGCGCGCCGATTGAACAGGCGGAGGAGTCCGGCGATGACGAGCGCGTTGTAGAGTACGCCGACAGCGAGCATAGTGAGCACACCACCCTCACCGGCGAGTGCGAGAACGGTCGCTTTCATCACCCAGAACGGTGGGAAGACGCCAGCGAGGAACTGGAGTGGTTCTGCGACGAGCGCGAGTGCGACCATCGGCCCGATAATCAGGAAGCCGAGCCCCTTGCTCACGCCGACGCCCTCGACGGTGTTCGAGGCGAGACTCGCCATCAACAACCCGGTGACGGCAGTGTGGAACGACCCGACTGCGGCGAGTGCGACGAGGGTGCCGAGCGAGAGCGTTCCGAGGTTGACGAGCGGGACGACGACGAGCGTCATCAGGAACGTGAGCGTGAGGAAGACGAGACCGCGGTAGCGAAGGTAGCCGTCGCCCGTGAGCGGCGTCGTTCGGAGCGCCTGCAGGATTCCCTGTTCGCGGTCTTCGAGCATGAAGATACCAGCGGCGAAGCCGAACGTCGCACCGGGCAGCAAGAGGATTGCCGCGAGCAGGATGCCAGCGTACGCCGAGAGGTCCACGAACGTCAAAGCGGCGTCGAGCGGCGAGAGGCCGAAGCGGACGAGGAGACCGAGGAGAATCGGGAAAAAACCGATGTACAGCAAGAGGGGGTCACGGCTCCAGTTCCGCAGGTCGGTCACGATGAGCGTCGCCGTCGGGCCGAGCGACCGGCCCGCGAACAGTCCGGGACGGTGTCGTCGAGAGGGTTGTCCACCGTCGCCGGTTCCGCGGACGATGTGTCTCACGAACGCTCGGCGAGCGAGGAGGTAGCTCAGCCCCATCCAGACGACGAGATAGCCGACGCCGTAGGCGAGTTCCCACGTCGGAACCGCCTCGAACGCGGCGGTGATGAGAACGAGCGAGGCCTGCGTGGGAAACAAGTAGACCAGCGGGTGTTCGACGATGCCGAAGAAATCGAGCAGGGGAAGCGACAGCGGCGTCAAGTAGAGAATCGCCGTCATGAAGTACGTGTTCAGCGTGTCGAATCGAGCGACGGCGACGAACCCGAGGAGGGTGAAGACGACGGCGGTGAGACCGATTCCGAGGACGAACCACACCCAGTCGAACCCCGGTCCGTAGACGAACAGCGCGACGGTGGTCGCACCGAGGAGGGCGATGAACGACAGCGAGGCGGCTTTCGAGACGAGGTAGTCACGAACCGAGAGCGGCGAACTCACGAGCGCGTCGAGGACGCCCTCGTTCTTCTCGAAGAGGACGAGTGCGCCCACGAAGTAGAAGCCCAGGAATCCGGGGTCGCTGAAGAGGATGAGCACGAGTCCGGAGGTTTGCGCGCTCGCGGGGAGTTGCTTCAACCCGACGATGAACAAGGCAGTCACGACTGCGTAGATGGCGTAGAAGCCGTATCTGTACTGGAGACGGGCGTCCCACTCGGTCATCGACCGGACGCTCATCTAGACCAACTCCCGGCCGGTCACGTCGATGAACACGTCTTCGAGCGTGGCTTCGCTGGAGTGGATTCGCTCGACGTTCGACGTGGCGAGGAGTCGCTGGAACGCCTCGTCGTCGCCAATCGAATCGAGGGTGAACTGCGCCGTTTCGAGCAGGCCGTTCTGTCGGTACTCGACGTTGACGAGCGGCGCGCCGTGTTCTTTCTTGAGGTTCGACGGGGTGTCGATGACGGGAATTTCGCCGTCCACGATGAACGCGACTCGGTCACAGAGTTCGTCTGCCACGGTCATGTCGTGCGTCGTGAGAAAGACGGAGGTACCCTGTTGCTGTAAGTCGTGGACGATGTTCTTCACGATGCGTGCGTTACGGGGGTCGAGACCCGTCGTCGGTTCGTCGAGAAAGAGGAGTTCCGGCGAGTGAACCAGCGCGCGGACGAAGTTCAACCGCATCCGCATCCCCTTCGAGTAGGCTTCGACGCGCATGTCCGCGGCGTCGTCCAAGCCGACCATCGACAGCAACTCGTCGGCGTCCACCGTCTCTCCGTCGTACAGCGACGCGAACAGTTGGAGGTTCTCTCGGCCGGTGAGTTTCAGGTACTGGTTGGGTGATTCGAACGAGACGCCAACGTGCTGGTAGTAGTCTTTTCCCCACTCGCTGACTTCTCTCCCGAGGGTCACCGCCCGGCCGTCGTAGTCTTCGAGGAGACCGATGAGGACTTTCTGCGTCGTGCTCTTTCCGGCACCGCTCGGGCCGAGGAAGCCGAACACTTCGCCCTCGTGAATCGTGAAATCCAATCCGTAGAGCGTCCGCTCGGTGCTTCCCGGATACGTGTATCGTAACCCCGCTACGTCGAGCACGGCGGCAGTGCGCTCGGTCGATTCGGTGGTCGTCGCGTCTGCCTGCGTAGACTCCATCGTATGCCACAACGTTCTGAGAATCTATGAATATTTCTGTTTTGTATTTTTGAACCAGACTCGGACGTGACGACAGTCTGCGAAAAGTCGGGGCGAAGCAGGGTTAGACGCTTCAAACGACGAACCTCCCTGTACGTACATGCAGCGAGAAATAAATTGTCGTGCTGTTTCAAGCACGTAAAGCGTGTCGTGGTCGATGCTATTCGTCGGGTTCCAATCGATTGTAGCGAACCACCACGGATGAGCGAGATAGTGATTCTCGACGCCACGTCAACCAATCAGGCGAGGAGTCAACTCCAACCTAAAAAACGAGTACGAGAGACGTAGTCGGTCAGCAGGCCACATGCCAACGATTGACGCGTACTGGAATGTGGGGTGTTTTTGTCGGTTGCACTCTCGCATACCAAGTGAATATCATCCGTGATTCTCAGGAGAGAGTTGTTATTACATCCTCGAATCAGAGACAATACGAAACGTGAACAATTACATAATTGAAATTGTAAACTGGATTCAAAGGAGTTACATTCGTCGGTACGTCGCCGTCTCGGCAGCGATTCTGTTCGTCGTCGCTATTGCACTCGTTGGAATCTATGCGGACGTGGCACAGGGCCAAAACGAAACTGTCGCCACGAACATGCTCACAGACGCTGGTGATAGTGCAGTCGAAATCGGTGACTGGGCGCGAGAACACCAATCGAGCGCGCAGATGCTCTCTTCGCTCGATGCGGTCACAAGCGGAGAGCCAGCGGCCGTCGAACGGGCGTTCGATGCACAGCGTCCACTCCTGCCAGCAGAGGTCGAAGCAATCCAATACGTTGACCGGACGACCGGAGAGGTCATCGCAGCGAATGGCACAGGGGGAGTCACCGAAACAGCACCGTGGGCGGGGTCACTCACGTTCTCGGAGCGTAGCGAAGTCGCACTGACGGACATCTATTCGCGGGACGGGAATCACTATCTCGCGTTCGTGAGTCCGACCACAGCAGACGACACCCACGCCGTCTCCGTCGTGGTTAATCTCGCAAAAGGCTTCGAGTTCGAAACCGCAGTCGAAGGTGCCCAAACGCACCTCGTCACGGGAGATGGAACAGTCGTCCTCTCGAAGGATTCGGCGAGGATTCAGACGGCGTATACCGGTCCAAGCGCTGCGGTCGAGAGGAGTATCGCCGGCGAACAGGGACTCATCGTCGAGAACGGGACTGCGACCGCGTACGTCCCGTTCGATGGGACGTACGGACTCGTCGTGCAGGCACCGACGAGCGTCTTCGGGGTTGACACGCAGACGTTGACCTACGAAGTGGTGGTCTTCGTGATGATCGCTGCCGGACTCGCCGTCGTTGGCGTCACCTTCGTCCGCAACACGTCGCGGTCGATCAACAAACTCTCTTCGCAAGCCAAGCGACTCGAAGACGGGGACTTCGAAGTCGGTCTCGAGACGGGTCGAAAAGACGAAGTCGGCGAGTTGTATCACCGATTCGGTCGGATGCGTGATGCGCTCGAAGAGACTGTCGAAGGACTCCGAACGTCGGCAGATTCGTACAGTAAAACGATGGAGCAGTGCGCGGCGGGAGACCTTACACGACGACTCGACGAAGATGTAGAGAGCGAAGAGATGGCCGACGTCGCCACGTCGTTCAACTCGATGATGGACGATATCGAATCGACGGTCCAAGATGTCAACCAGTTCGCCGTCGATGTCGAGTTACTCAGTGAACAAGTCAATACGGGCGCGACCGAGATGAACGACGCCAGCGAGGAAGTCGCAACGTCTGTCAGCCAAATCTCCGACGGAGCGAGAGAACAGACGCGCCAACTCTCGTCGGTCGCCATGGAGATGGACGAACTTTCGACGACGGTCGAAGAGATTGCAAGTTCGGCGGAGGGCTTGGCGGAGAACGCGACCGAGGCAGCCACGGTCGGGGCAGACGGCCGTATCGCCGCAGAGGACGCGCTATCGGGAATGAACGCGATTCGAAAAGAGACACAGACCACGGCGGCAGACGTTCGTGCGTTCGAAGCCCTCACTGCCGAGATTGGAGATATCGTGGCAGTAATTCAAGACATCGCCGAGCAGACGAACCTGCTCGCGCTCAACGCGAACATCGAAGCGGCCCGTGCAGGTGAAGCAGGGAGCGGCTTTGCCGTCGTCGCCAACGAGGTAAAACAGTTGGCAGAAGAGACGTCGAACTCCGCCGAAGACGTCTCGGAACTCATCGAAGACGTGCAGGCACAGCGTAAGACCATCGTCGAGAGCGTCACGCAGATGAACGACCGTGTCGAAGACGGCACCGAGTCGGTCGAAGAGGCAATCGATTCGCTCGAACGGATGGGCACCCGCATCGAGGAGACCGAATCGAGCGTCTACGAAGTTACGCAAGCGACGAAAAAGCAAGCCGAATCGACCGAGGAAGTCTCGTCGATGGTGACCGAAGTCTCCGGCGTGAGCGAAGAGACGTCCGCACAAGCGGAGACGGTGTCGGTCGCAACGGAACAGCAAGTCGCGTCGGCCAGCGAGGTTCGAACGAGCGCCGACACGCTCACCGAACGCGCGGGCAAACTCCGGACGCTTCTCGCAGCATTCGACACTCGCGGTTCGACGGTTGCAGATGGAACCGACCGTCTCGGTCACACAGAACCAGTCAACGAAGAGAGCGGGAAACCCGTGACGTCGCTCTCTGCTGATGGAGGAGTAAACGAGAAGTAGGGCCGCTCGACGACAACCATGATAGCGGCCGCGCCCGATTGAAAATTCATGAGCGATGATGCGATTCACGTACTTCGAAAGCAGCCCGAGGCGGTGTTCTCGCTCCTCGGTAACGAACTTCGAATCGAGATTCTCCGTGCGCTAAGTGAGTCTCGTGACGAACCCCAGACGTTCTCGGAACTGCGGGCACGCGTCGAGGAGCGCGACTCGGGGAAGTTCAACTACCACCTCGGGAAACTCGAAGGGACGTTCGTCCGACGAACCGAAGATGGGTACGAACTGACTATCGCCGGCCATCAGGTCGTGGGCGCACTCATCGCCGGGACGTACACCGCGGACGCCGAGATACCGACAGTGGAGACGACCGACCGCTGTCCGCTGTGCGATGAGTCGGTTCTCACGGTTACCTACGAAGGCGAGCACGTCGAAATCGAGTGCCAGCACTGTGAGGAGTTCGTCTCGACGTTCTGGTTCCCGAGTGGGACACTCGACCAGTACGAACCCGAAGAACTCCCGGAAATCTTCGACCGATGGATGTACACGCTGTTTCAGCAGACCACTGCAGGGTTCTGTGTGAACTGTGCGGGGCGACTGACCGGCGAACTCGAACCCGACAGAGAGCCGCCGGCAATCTCGTGGACCTGCGACTTGTGTGGCGACAAGTCTCGGGCGAGCGCCTCGATGCCGCTGTTGTTCCACCCGGCGACACAGGGCTTCTTCTTCGAGCACGGTATCGACGTGTCTTCGACGCCGACGTGGCGAGTGCTCACTCCGCAAACGCTAACGTACGAAGCAGACGAGACGGGCGCGACGGTCACCGTCACCATCGACGGCGACGAGTTGGTGGGACATATCGACGAGACGGGGCGCGTGAGTTCGGTCGAATGGTAGCGCGTCGCCTATCGCCGGGATTCCGGCAGAGACCGTGAACCGTCGGGCGAACTCGCGTTCTCTGTCTCGCCGCCTTCTTCGAGTGCCGAATCGAGGACCTGTTCGAGCCTGAGTAGCGCGTTCGTCGCAGGACGTAGCGTTCGGGAAACGAGTGATGCAAAGAATAGGAGTGATCTTCTGAGCGTCGAAAAACGATTGCAGTCTCAGTCGGTGGTATAGAGGTTTTTTCCGAACAGAATATCGACGTGTCAGTGACGGGAAGTGGTGTATAGAGATGGCCTGGTTGAGTAGTTTTAGACGAGTTAGAAATTGCTCCCAACACTGAAGCTCGGCGGGTCGGGAGACCAGATAACGGGGACAAGATAATACGCTGCAGTGGGTCATACACAACCGCAATTAGTAAAATTGGGTTATAGAATGGCAATCGACATATGAGCTACATACCGCTATACAGAATGGTCAGGGGTTTCAACCAAGACTTCGGAGTTTGGATTCTCGATTGCCAGCCTTACCACCTCTGATCTGCACTAAACAGCCAAGTCTTCTTAGTTGATTTTTTTAGCAGTCTCTTCTATCATCTCTGCCAATCCATCAAGTGCACTAGGAATGCGGTCAACTCGGTCATAGAAATGGTTTCTTTTTTCAATAAGATAGTCAGAATTGATTTCACTGTGCAGCAGTCTTTCAGGCGTTACCCATGTTGTGGAATTAAACCACCTTTCCCAATACTCTAAATCCACTTCTATCCAGGTCCCAACCATGGTTTCTTGCTTTGACAATTCCCCAACGTAAATGTTCCTTTTTCTCAATTCTCTTTTGATTTCGTTAAACCTTGGATAAAATTGTTCCTTGTAGTATTCTCCTGAATCAACAAATAACTCATATTCATCTTCAGAAAGTCGGATGAATCTAAGGTCGTCACCAAGTTCTCTTAACTGCATAGAAAGATTTTCCATTTCTGTAATCAATTTTGAATCAGAATATTCTCTTCCGGTTGTTATCTGTACCCAACCATCATTAATTAAGTTATAAACATTAGCTCCGTACAATTTGCCAATGGCTGCTATGATGGCTAAAATTAATACAGACACCACTTCTATTACACTTCCATCTTGGTTCAACAAATAATCTGCAACATTAAGGCTATTTGTCATAGTTCACACCCACCGATGGGAACATAGGCGATACGTGTAAATAAATAATCAGTAATGCGGGTACATCTGAGATTCTTGTGTGGAGATCCATGAATACACTAATTTTCAGATTATATACGCCCCTTCTTCGATTCGTGAATTAGATTGTAATTGTGACATTCCCTTTCGAATTTGCTAGCGTACGCTCGACGACTGGAAATCAATGCACTGGGTCCTGAAATTTCAATGTTGACTTCTGGCCGGACTGGGTAACCATCACGTCTCAGCCTAATCGCTGCTATCCGCAGAAGTAGAGCCATTCAATAACCCGACACAACGTTAACTCCCGAACCGACGAACGAACGGGATACACAGACAGAATAGTCGAAAAATTGGACGGTTCAGACTATTCGCCCGGCTTGACGAGAATCTTCACGTGCTCGCTCTGCGGGTCGATGAGTCGTTCGAACCCGCTCTCGACGAGTTCGTCGAGGGCGATTCGGTCGGTGATGAATGGTTCTGGGTCGAGGCGTCCGTTCGAGAGCATGTCGATGACCATTCCGTACTCTTCACGAGAGCGGGGACCACCCGTGTAGGCGAGCGTGCCGGTAATCGTCCGTTCGCCGAGGACGAGGTTGTTCGGGTGGGTGTTGACTTCCTTCTCCCAGATGCTCACGATTGTCGTCCGGCCGGACGGCGCGGTGCTCATCACGGCGTCGTTGAACGAGGCTTCGACGCCCGCGACTTCGAAGGTGACGTCTGCACCGCCGTCGGTCTGCGACTTGATGTACTCGACGGCGTCCGTCTCCGTCGGGTCGATGACTTCGTCGGCACCGCACGAGCGGGCGCGCTCGCGTCGTGCTTCCCGCGGTTCGGAGACATAAATCGTCCCGGCTCCCGCCGCACGGGCACACTGAATCACCGACAGGCCAATCGGCCCGCTCCCGAAGACGGCGACGGCGTCGCCAGCCTTGAGTCCCGAGCGCCGGACGGCGTGCAGACCGACCGTCAGTGGTTCGACCAACGCGCCGTACTCGATTGGAATGTCGTCACCGAGCGGGACGGCGTGTTCGGCGTTCACGACGACGCTCTCGGCGAATCCGCCGTCGCCGCCGGACAGGCCGAGGAACCCGATCGACTCGCAGATGTGGTAGTTGCCTTCGTTGCACTGGCGACAGTCGCCACAGTAGAGAATCGGGTTAATTGCGACGGCATCGCCTTCGTCGAGGTCCGTCACCGAATCGCCGACGTCGGTGATAATGCCGCTGAACTCGTGGCCGAGTCTAATCGGGGCTTTCTCCTGAGAGATGGGATGTGGCTCACCGCTTGGGACGAAAATCGGGCCGGCCGTGTACTCGTGGAGGTCTGTGCCACAGATTCCACACGAATCGACTTGGATACGAACCTGGTCCGCACCGACAGCCGATTCTTCGACGTCCTCGATTCGAATGTCCTTTCGGTCGTGGTAAACTGCTGCTCGCATGGCGTTCTCTAGTCGTCAGATTGGAGATTAAGTGTTGGTTCAGTTATTTGAATAATTCAATAAATTCCGAGTTGTCGTTCGTGAGTGTCTCATTTCGCTGGATGTCTGGGCAACGAAGTGGGCATGAGACAGGAACGTGGGGACCTGTTTGGAGAGGAAATTGGAGAGTGGAAACTTACGCAGAACAGAGGCAAGCCGTCAGCTACACTCCGCCGGTGGGTGGAACGACCGCTCTAACCCCGCCGATGACCAGTCTATCGAGTGCGAACGTCGCCACGCCGAACGAGACGAAGAAGACGACGAGCAGGACGAAGTCGGCGGGAACGAAGCGTGCGAGGTCGAGTGTGGCGAAGAACAAAATCAGTTCTCGGCCGGTCTCGAGCGCTCTATCGAACGTGAGAGACGCGATAGCACCACCGACGAGCGCCAGACCACCGTACACGACCATCCACGTCGCGGATGGGACGCCGGGATGTCCACGACTCTGGTAGGCGTCTTTCACACCGACGCCGAGTGCTGCGAGTTGCCGGCGAGCCTGATCGAGAAGCGTCACGACGAGGACGAACCACAGCAGTGCAGCGAGCCCGAACCGTACGCTCGACGGCGATACCGACGGGAAGACAATCGCTGCCGCGTCTACGACGGTCGGCGTCGCATAGTCAACGAAGATGTAGAACACGGCGTAGCTAATCGCGGTATCGACAGGACCGTATGCAGGGAACGAACGCGCTCGTCGTGGTGCAGTTCCCTCGTAACCAAAACCCACCATACCGAGAGAGTCGCGCCACAACAGTATCAATCGAAGTCGTCGTAGCCGAGAATATCACGCCGAGAAGGAGGCGTCCGTTACATCACCGACTGTGCGGCTTGGATGACTTCCACAGAGGAGAGCGTCGTGAGCGAGTCGTTCGCTAAAATCAATCGCTGGCGCGGGCGGCCGATGTCGGTGGCGACTTTCTCCGTGTCGATCAACCCGGCTTCTTCGAGTGCTCGCTTGTGCTTGGAGAACTTCGCGCGACTGGCGATTCCCATGTCCTCGCCCCAGTTACAGATGTCGTAGAACTGTTGGTTGTTCTGGGCACCAACCAGCAGGTAGATATCGACTTCGTCCATCTGGTTGTCACCGCGGTGAGTCAGCCCAGCGGACTCGAAGACGCTCTGGACGCTCTGTTCCATCGACTCACCTAAGTCGTCGCCGAGGCTCTCCAGCATCCGAGCGTAGGAGGGCTTCGATAGTTGGAACCTACGCCCGTCTTTCCACTGCGAGATGTACTTTTCACGAACGGCGATGACGACGTCCTCGTCGTCAGACGACAGGGCGACCGCTTCCTCTCCCGTCGTCGGGTGTACGTACGTGAGGTCGTCGGCCGTGACGAAGACCGACGAAGGGTGCCGTTCACGGTTGACTCTGAGGTCGAGCGTCCCGTCTTCGATGTACTGGTTCAATCGACTCGAGATGACAAAATCGTTATCTGCGTCTTTGATCGTCTCTCGGTTCGTGATGAGTCGCAGTCGGCGAGGATGCTCGTCGAGCGTGTGAAGCGTCTCGGCGACCGACTCGATCAATTCGATTTCAGCGGTCGCAATCACCATCTCATCGACAGCGGCTGAAAGTGTACTCCTGACTAAATTACCGTATAAACCCACCCGCGAAGACTCCGTCATATGTAGTACACTACCTCATAGAAAAATAAATGTTATAATTGAATCGGCCGAGTAGTTGGTTTTACAGGCCGCCAATGGTCGAGCCGCCGCCATTGGTGGCGACGGCGGTGGTCGTCGCTGCGAATATGAACGTCACCGTGCTGAATGCAAGTGACAGCGCGCGTGGGTGCGATTCGAGCCATGTTTTGAGCTTGTTTTCGGTCATCGCCGGCTGAACGATGGACCGAGAATCTAATATTCGAATTTGAGGTAGAAGAATATAACATTAAAAATATTCTCGTTAGATTATCGGTAGCGCTGGTAAAATTCGTCGTCAGAAGGTGGAATTTACTGACAAACTCCGTTCAACGTAGTCGAATCCGGGCGTATTTAGCGCAACTTTGGATTATTCGACGTGTTTTTTGAATCGCAAATCGAATTCTCGATACTGAAAAGAGATAGAAAAGTTCTGTTTTCCTGTTAATTGAAATATGTCTAAATGACAGATAGAGAGCTTGAAGCGTTAGATATTACTGAGTAAGCGTGTTTTTCATGGATGATAGATGGATGAGGTAGTGTTCGAACCAGTTCTCGAAGAGTCGGCGATAGTGGTGCGCGATACCGTCAACTCGAGACAGAGCACGTTTCACTTCGAGCACCTCATCGAACCACAGCAGTCTGACGCCGTGGGGTTCCCGTTCCCGGCGATGGCGAAGTGTTCACTCAGCACCGCGGCAGTGACGATTCCGAATTCGGTTGCCGTCGTGGTTCGAACGGGAGACCGAGAGATGCTGGGTCAGGTTTCACACCAATCGAGTGATAGCTTTCCGGCAGACGAATACTACGTCGAACTAAACACTGCCGTCAAGTCGTATCTCCACTTCACCAGCGCGTTCGACGTCCAATCCACCGAGGAACAGGTGCAAATCAGCTTCCAAGCGGAGGTTCCGGTCGAGTTAGCGTCGCGCGCTCACGTGAACCAGCCGACGGCAACGATTCAAACGACCGAAGACCCTGCGCACCTCGCCGAGGCGATTACTGCACTCTCGGCCGGGCAGTTAGACTCGCCGGAGCGCTCGTATCCCGCGCATCGGCCTCACCCACCAGCGATAGAGCTATCTGACCGACTGGACCTCTCCGCGGTCGATTCACGACCGAACGACGAGCTAACTATCGAAGTCCCGGAGACACCCAAGGGCGTGTTCGCAGCAGCACCGTTGGCGTACTACCTGAAATCGAACATCGAATTCGACAGCGACCCGGCGTTCGTCGTCGGTGACCGGCGGTACGACCTCGGAGCGCAGTACGAAGAGACGCTCGCAGATATCCTCAAGCAAGTTTTCTACTGCGATTGTCTGGTCCGAACGGAGGGACTCTACCAAGTCGAACTGGACGGGCTGGAGAACGTCAGAGACCACTTTTCGGTCGGATTCGACACGCTGTACGAGATGGATACCGCCACCCAGTTACGACACTATCTCGCCGTCGATATCGACCAGCTTCGGCCGCGGTTTCCACAGTGGTTGTTGACCGCGTACGTGAGTTCGAACCCGAAGACGATCGAGGCGATACCGCACCTACTCGACGAACTCGCCATCATCCGAACGGAACCGTTCGTGGAGATTCCAAAACAGACGCTGGAGTCGCAGGCACTCGACCTCTTCCTTCGAACACCGTTTCGAAGCCCACTGACACGGAGTGGTGACGGCGAGCAGTGGCCCGAGAGCGAGCGATTCGTCCGAATCGAAAAAGACGATTCGAAACACCACACGAGCGTCAGTGACGACATCTGCCTCAACGCGAACGAGTTCATCCGGCAGGGGTACCTCAATCGTGAGAACCGGCCGCTGTCAGACCAGCCAATCACCGTCGTCGTCGTCCACAACGACGCGAAGATGATTGCCGAGGCGAAACAAGTCCGAACCGTCTACGGGACTCACAAACAGTTCGAGTTCGAGTTACAAACGTACGAGGCCGTCTCGCGCGAGCAGTTGGCTGAGATACTGCAATCGGATATCGACTTCTTACACTACATCGGCCACGCGACTCACGAGGGAATCGAGTGTACCGACGGCTATCTCGACGTCGAGACGCTGGACGACGTTGCGATTGAGACGTTCTTCTTGAACGCGTGCCAGTCGTACACTCAGGGGAGACACCTCGTCGAGAAGGGCGCGGTCGGGGGCGTTGTCACCCTCTCGAATATCAACAGCCACAGCGCCACCGACGTCGGTGCGATGCTGGCGAAGTTGCTGAACCAAGGGTTCACGATTCGGTCCGGACTGGAGATTGCTCGGTCGATGAGCATCACCGGCGGGCAGTACTCGACCGTCGGCGATGCCGGGGTCGAACTCGTCCAAGCAGAGAGCGGGACGCCGTATCTCGTCGAACTCGAAGAGACGTCGGACGGGTGGCGAACGACCGTCGAGACGTACCCGACGAAGACGTTCGGGATGGGGTCGCTCTTTTCGCTTCAAATCGGCCCGTCGGGAAGGTACTACCTGACATCGGACACTCACGGACCGTTCGACCTCTCGGCCGAGAAGTTGGCGAACTTCCTCTCGTTGGAGCAAGCACCTGTCAGGGTCGATAACATACTTCGGTGGAGTAGTGAAATCGAGTTGTAGGCGGGAACTCGACGAGGGGCGAAAACCGGATTCCGACACGAACAGACTGCGTTACAACACGAACGGGCCGCGCTGCCGTATCGGTTCGTCGTGGGGACGGCCGCTGACGGCGACGACACGGAGTGCACCCTCTGTTCGAACGTCGATTTCACCGCCACCGGTGACCGGGAGCACGTCACCCTCCGAAAATGAATCTCTATCTACGGTTCCCGAACCGGACACGCCGTAGAGGAACCCACTCCAGTCGCTCGGAACGCTCCACGTCCACGACGCGGAGACACGAGCGTCGAGATACTCCATGGGCGTCTGGAGTTCGATTGGTGACCCGTCGCCGACGACCGTCGTTACCGTCGCTCCGTCGTACTCGGTGGTCGGGAGTTCGGACGCACTCGCATCGGCGTAGTCAGCGTCGATTTCCTTCTTCTCGCGCGGGAGGTTCACCCACAACTGGAGTCCGTTGCAGGCCGCACCGTCGGCGGGGAACTCCGAGTGGCGAATTCCCGACCCAGTCGTGATGCGCATCGTATCGCCCTCGTAGGCGGTGTGCGAGACACCTAGTGAGTCCTCGTGTTCCATCCCTCCGTCGAGCATGTAGGAGACGATTTCGAACCCCCGGTGTGGATGCATCGGAAACCCCTTGTCGGGGTCGATGTGAAAGCGCTCGAACAGGACGAAGGGGTCGAGGTTGGCGGGGTAGTCGTTCGTCGGGAACGCACGGTTCGAGTTCACGCCAGTCCCGTGGCGAACCATCTGCCCGGAAACCGGTCCGCGCTCGGCGTCGTGACCCGAATGACTGGGGTCCATGCGAGAGCCAAGGGACCTGCCACAGATAACCGGCACGCAAGCGGAAATCGAACGTGAAAGTATTGTTACTAAAATACGATTCAGGGAACGTTCAAAGGGTTTCCATCCCTCGTTTCGAACGTCGATACACATGTCTGACTACGAACTCGACCCACTGCCGTACGATTACGACGCGCTCGAACCACACATCTCCGAGCAGGTTCTCACGTGGCACCACGACACCCACCATCAGGGCTACGTCAACGGCTGGAACGCCGCCGAAGAGACGCTCGCCGAAAACCGTGAAGCGGGCGAGTTCGGTTCGTCTGCCGGCGCACTTCGCAACGTGACCCACAACGGCTCGGGTCACATCCTGCACGACCTCTTTTGGAACTCCATGTCGCCCGAAGGCGGCGACGAGCCAGAAGGTGCGCTCGCAGACCGCATCGCCGAAGACTTCGGCTCCTACGACGCCTGGAAGGGCGAATTCGAAGCGGCCGCGGGCGCAGCAGGTGGCTGGGCGCTGCTCGTCTACGACTCGTTCTCGAACCAACTGCGAAACGTCGTCGTTGACAAGCACGACCAGGGTGCACTCTGGGGTAGCCACCCGATTCTCGCGCTCGACGTCTGGGAACACTCGTACTACCACGACTACGGCCCGGCCCGCGGCGACTTCGTCTCGAACTTCTTTGAGGTCGTCGATTGGGAAGAGCCGTCTGCTCGCTACGAGCAGGCCGTCGAACTGTTCGAGTAATCTCTCGTCCTGAATTCGACTCCGACGAACTTTTTTCGGGTCGAACGCCGATGCGCATTTGACTACCACGGTACCACATTGTGCAATGACTGAACGTACACGAATCGTTGCTGTCGAAGACGTTCCCGAGAACGGGTCGTACCTCTTCACAGCGGAGGATAGCTACGCGAACGAACGGGAGATACTCCTCGTCCAGTGCGAGGAAGACCCCGGCGTGCGTGCGTGGATAAACACGTGCACTCACGAGAACCAGAAATTCGACAGGGGGGACGGTGCCGCGGTTCGAGACGGTGAGCTAATCTGCCCGAAGCACGGGTCGATGTTCGATACGTGTTCGGGCGCGTGTGACAACGGCGAGGCCGCGGGAACGACACTTCCCGGAGTCGGCGTGACCGTCGATGCTGGGGACGTCTTTCTAAGCGACGACGCATACACCTACCTTCACGACGGGGGAATCGATGCTGACGACGACGGCGACGGCGGCCCTAGTTCAACATCACATATCGGATTTTAACTCTCGATTCAGGAGTTCCAACTTATTTTCTGGCCCAGCGAGATGACTCCGAAAAACGACTCCGAAAACAGAAAACGAACATGAGTCAATAATCAAACATTAATGAATTCGCCTCGTGATACTGTTCGTTCCTCAAATTGGACAGAGAACATTCGTGATAACACGCTTTAATGAACAGTAAGAGGCGGAATTGCGTATCAAGCGAGCTACAGAGCCGGATAATAAAAGTTGTTCAAATAACATATCAGACGCACAAACTATCATAGGATTTATGATAATTTGAGGTGATAAATATCGATATCGATGTCGCCGCAGATGAACGTCTACCTGATTCCGCTGCTCTTTGCGAGTGGGGTCTCTCTCATTCAAGGGACGTTCATCTACGCTCGACGACGTGAGTTAGATTCTCCAGCGGTCGTCTCTTTCTTGGGCGTCACGGTTGCCGCCGCACTCTGGGCACTCGGGTACGCATTACAGTTGACCCAGACTACGCCCGAAGGATACCAGATTTGGGGCATCGTCGTCCTCGCGGGCGTTACGTTGATGGCGATTAGTTGGCCGCTGTTCGTCTTCCGGTACACTGGGTGGGTGCCTCAATTAGCCGGCGCGCGTGCCCTCCTGTTCGCTGTCGTTCCTGTCCTCGCCTTTCTCGGGGCACTGACCAACCACTACCACGGACTCCTCTACACGAACCCCGTATTCGATGCCTCGGGAGCGATTCCGACGTTCGGTGCCGACCCCGGACCGTTGCTGCTCGGTTCGCTCGCGTACACGTTCGTGATGGACATCGTCGCGGCCGTCGCACTACTTTAGCACGCGTGGACCGAATCGGGTGCCGACCGTCGCCAGTCGTTTTTCTTACTCCTCGCAGGTGTCATCCCGTTGGGGGTGAGCCTTCTCACGACCGGTGGGTACGTGACGTTCACGCCGGTCGATTTGACGCCCGTCTCGTTCGCGCTCACGACCGTCATGGTCGGATGGGCACTCTACAACTACCGGTTTCTCGACCTCGGCCCGGTAGGTCGAAATCGAATCATCGAGGAGATGGGCGATGCGATAGTCGTCTTGAACACCACCCAAGAGGTCGTAGACCTCAACCCTGCGGCTATCGAACTCTTCGATGTCACGAAAAGAGACTGCATCGGGACGCCGTTCGAAGACGTGTGGCCGGCAGGGAGCGCACAACTCGCGGACGCGAACGACGGAACCTCGGAGATAATCATCGAAACGACGGAGACTGCACAGTTTTTCGACGTCACCATCTCTCACATCAATGCGAACGAAGCCGAGCCGCTCGGCTGTGTGCTCCATATTTCGGACATCACCCAACGGCATACTGCCCAACGCCGATTCCAGGCACTCATCGAGAAGACGGCGAACGTCGTCGCAATCATCGACAAATCGGGTGAGATAACGTACGTCAGTCCATCGCTCACCGACGTACTGGGCTACGAACCCGAGAACGCATGCGGGCTGAACATTTTCGATACCGTCCACCCAGACGACAGAAGCAAAACCCGTGACGCGTTCGAGAGAGGCAAGCACTCGGAGCAAAGCCCAACGATAGAGTACCGTATCCAACACCAAGACGGGTCGTGGCGGTACATCGAAAGCGTCGGCGAAAACCACTTCGAAGACCCCGCGATACAAGGGATGGTCGTCTCGGTCAGAGACATCACAGAGAAGAAACTCGACCAGCAACGACTCGAAGTCCTCAACCGCGTGCTTCGTCACGACCTCAGGAACGACCTCACCGTCATCGAGGGGTACACGAGTATCGTCCGGGAAACTATCGACGACACAGACTTAGAGCAGTACCTCGACATCGTGTTGAAAAAATCGAGCGAACTCACGAACCTGAGCAACCACGCACGACAGATCGAGAAGACTATTCGGTCCGGTGAGTCGCCAGTCAGGACGGACATCTCGGCACTGGTTTCGAAGTACGTGGGTTCCGTCGCATCGACTCGGCCAGAAGTCGAACTGACGACCGAAATCCAACCGGAGACGTATGCGCTTGCCGGTCGGTTACTTCCCGTCGCGCTGGACAACCTCATGGAAAATGCGCTCAAACACTCGGACGAGGAGACGCCCGAAGTGTGTGTGACCGTCGAATCGGTGACCGAACAGAACGCTCGGTACGTCGATATTCACGTCGCAGACAACGGTCCGGGAATCCCCAAAAGCGAACGGCACGCTCTCGAAACGGGGACCGAAACTCCGCTCGAACACGCGAGCGGAATCGGACTGTGGCTCGTCCACTGGGTTGCGACACAGATGGAGGGCGAACTGCTAATCCGCGATAACGACCCGAAAGGAAGCATCGTCACGCTTCGATTACTCCACGCCGGCCGAACCAACTACGTGCAGCAAGCGGACGAACGGTCGGTGTTCCGGTTCAACAGCGACCCGAGAGAGCACAGTTCGGACTCACAGACCATGGCCGATTCGGAAGAGCACACAGAAACCACGTGAAAACGAGACGCGAGGCTGGACGTGCCGCGCTTACAGTCCAGCGTATGGGCCGGGCTTCGATTCGGTCAATCGCTCGACCTGTTCGTCGGAGAGGTCGATTGTCGCCGCCGCGAGGTTCTCTTCGAGTTGTTCGACCGTTCGCGCGCCGACGATAGGTGCCGTAACTCCATCGCGGTGCATCAACCACGCGAGGGCAGTCTGTGCCGGGGACGCATCGACTTCGTCGGCGACTTCGTCGAGCACGTCGTGGACGGCGAAGTTCTCCTCGGTCAGGTAGGACTGCTCGAATCGACTCGATTCGGCGGCCCGAGACTCCCCGGTCAGACCATCTTCGCGCGTGTATTTTCCGGTCAAAAAGCCCTGTCCGAGCGGACTCCACGGACAGACGGCGATACCGTAGGCTCGTGTCATCTCCAGATAGTCACCTTCGATTTCTCGGTTGACGAGGTTGTACCGCGGTTGTGAGACGGTGAAGGGCTCCCAGCCGTTCTCGCGTGCGATTTCGTTCGCTTTGGCGACTTTCCACGCGTTGGGTCGCATCGTCGATGCGCCGAGGTAGTGCACCTTGCCGTCTTCGACGAGACCGTTGAGCGTCTTCATCATCTCGCGCGCGGGTGTCTCGTCGTCCCAGCGGTGGATGTAGAGTACGTCCAGGTAGTCGGTGTCGAGACGGTCGAGAAGCGCGTCGATTCGGTGGCGAATATTCTTCCGGTTCGTCCCGATACTGTTCGGGTCTCCGCGTCGAATCTCCCAGTAGATTTTCGATGCGATGGTGAATCGCTCTCGGTCGCGGTCGGCGAGCCACTCACCGATCCAGCGCTCGCTGTCCCCGAGACCGTAGACGTCGGCGGTGTCGATGAATCGGCCACCTGCGGCCTCGTAGGCATCGAGCAGTTCGTGTGCGCGCTGTTCGTCGATTTCGACGTTTCCCTCCTCGGTCTTTTTGCCGAATCGCCACGTCCCGAACTGGAGTTCGCTCGTCTGTAAGCCGGTCTCTCCGAGCGGAACGAACCCTAACTCGATATCGTCGAATGTAGTCATAATCGTCTTGGAGTACGGCGATTTGGAGGAAAAGCGTTGGGGAGGCGGAGATGAACGCACGTCTTCGAAACCGCCCACGCCGACTCTCTGAACCCGGTAACGATGCACCTGTACGGCGCTCTCTATCGGTGCATTGGTACGAGAAGCAAACCGAGCGACTGGACACGGTCAGTCTCCACTCGTGAGACGGCAGCCCGAACACACGAGTTCGCGTGCCCTACGTCACGTAGAGCGTGCCACTGACCTCGTACAGATAGCCCTTCTCCAAGAGTTCTGGAAGGCAGTTAGAAACTCCGTCCGCGGACGTCAGCTCTGAGCGAGCGGCCGTCGTGGGGATGCCATCTTCGTTCCCCTCGACGACAGACTTCAGGAACTCGTAGGCTCGTTCCGCGGAAGGCGAAAGCGGTGTGTGTTTGTTCCGCGTTGGGTGCATGGCGTTCAGTACTCACTCGTTCGTACCCACCGATGATGAAACTACGTGTCGAACAGGTCGTGAACTGAGGAACGTCGCGGTGGAACGGAGAACGTCGCGGCGAAACGGAGAACGTCGCGGCGGAACGGAGAACGTCGTGGGAGGACGACGAACGTCATAGCGGGACGAACAGTTCGCGGCTACAGTTATTATCCACGAATCGCGTACAGACAGTAGCACGAGTATGCGACTGACGGACCGGCACAGAGACGATTCGACGAGGCTCAGCGAACGGTAGCGATGCTTCGAGCGACGATTCTATTGGAACTGACCGAGGACTTCATCCTCTCAGAGGTGAGCAGTCTCGCCGACGGGCCGGTCATCGTGACGAACTGTGAGGTGCTCGGCGAGCGAGACATTCGATTCGTCGTCAACGCGGGCGACAAACGCGACGAGATGGCGGCACGACTCGAAACGAGTGACGTCGTCGCGGCAGTCGAGTTCGTCGGCGACGACCAACTACTGATTACGAAGCGCTCTTCGGGAGCGCTCCCGATAATTCGAGAGAACCACGGCCGACTCCAGCGGATGAGCCAGTTTTACGGGACCTCTCGGGTATTCGACATCGTCGTCTTCCGGAGAGCGGACCTCAAGCAAATCATCGCAGAACTGCGAACCCTCGGCACGGTCGAACTCCGAAAGTTGAAACCCTTCGCTGGGCCATCGACACGCCTCTCCCCCCGACAAGCGGAGATAATCGGATTCGCGCTCGAACACGGCTACTTCGATTGGCCGCGAAGAATCACCGTCGAAGCGATCGCGGCGGAGTTCGGCCTCACCCGCCCGACGGTGTTAGAGCACCTCCGAAAGGCCGAAAAGAAACTCCTCAGCGATGCACTCGCCGACGCGACGACGCGGACGAGACCCGACCACCAGTAGAGTGAGCGGTGCGAGGCGTTGAGCCTAGTTTCCTTACATTCCTAATACGGGTCCGCATTGTGCACTATTTGTATTTAAAGAGCCAACAGGGGTAGGCACTATTCACGTGTCGCCGAGCGGAGTACATTTGTTTGCAATTACCATGACAAACGGAGACAAACAGGCGCGCGGTGTGGAGTCGAACGAGTCGAGCACGTCACGACGACGGTTTCTCACAGCCGTCGGTAGTGCGGCAGCGGTGACGACAGCAGGGTGTCTCGGAGGTGGCTCTGGCGGGTCGAACGAGCCGATTCGATACCTCTCGGACCGGGGTGACTCGAAGGAAGTGATGGACGAAATCATCGCCGAATTCGAAGAGGAGACCGACCACACGGTGGAGATGATTTACACGGCGAAAGGGACCTCCTCGGATGCCGAGATGCAGAAGATGGTGGCCGCCGGCAACCCGCCGGACCTCCTTTTCGATACCTCGACAGACGCCTACAGACTCCAGCGAGATGGGGTCCTAGCCCCGGTTACCAGCGCCGTGCAAGACAACGACCTCCCGGACCCAGTCAACGTCGGCGGCGACTCCTACTTCGCCGCGGCGATGGTCGAACCGCTGATGGCGTGGTATCGAAACGACCTCTACTCCGAGAAACCGGCGTCGTGGAGTGAATGGGTGGATGCCGCGGCCGAGATTTCGGCAGAAGGCTCGATGGAAGGCTACGTCATCCAGTCCGGCCAGACGAACAACGCCGACACCCAGATGACCCAGTACCTCTGGCAGAACGACGTAGACATCTACGGCGGCCCGTCCGACGGTATCGAAGTGATGCTCGACTCAGACGGGAACCGAGACGCCGCAATCGAGACGTTCGAGTGGGTCCAGTCGATGGCCGAGAGTTCACCCAACGGCTCCGGGTGGGGGTGGGGCGATGCAATCGGCGCGCTCCAGCAGGAGAACGCCGCGGCAATCGCCAGCGTCGGCGGCCTTCCGGTCTTGACGATTCAAGCGAATCGACCGGACCTCGTCGAAAAACTCAGTCCGATGGGCTTTCCCGTGCCGAGTGGCGGCGCACAGGACAAGTGGTGGGCCTACATGGAAGGCCACCTCGTCCGCAACGACGGGCAGAACACCGAGGGTGCACAGGCGTTCGTCGAATTCTTCAACCAATCGTCGCGGTTTTACGACTTCATCCTCTCGGCCCCGCTGTTCCAGTTCCCACCGACGCGAGAGCAACTCGATGCTCCCGAGGTGACCGAGAACGAGACCATCCAGCAGTTCCCTGCGGTCATGGACCTCGTCCGCAACAACTGGGACGCGTTCACGACGGTTCTGGCGACCGGCGAAGGCGGCGCACCCAACATCGTCGCCGCGGATGCCTACAGCGAACAACTGTTCGGCCAAGCAGCGGACCAACTCCTCGTGGGCGGATTGACACCCGAAGAGACGGTCGATTGGCTGGCCGACGAACTCCGCGGACTACAATGAATACGGCGCTCAAATCGCGGCTTTCGGCCGCGCAGAACGCGATTCGAGAGCGCGAACTCGACGGAACGACACTCCTGCTCGTCGCGTGTTTCGTCCCGATGTTCGTGTTCTTCCTCGCGGTGTGGGCGATTCCAATCGTCTACGCGCTGGGGATGAGCCTGTTCGAAGCGCCGATTCGAAACCCGACGTTCGTCGGTCTCGGCAACTACACGACGCTCCTCGGCGCGCCCGAATTCTGGGGGTTCCTCTGGAACAGCGTCGTCTACGCCGTTGCGACGACAGGTCTCAGCCTCGTCATCGGCCTCGGTCTCGCGCTCGTCATCAACCAGAAAATCCGCGGTGGCGACGCGTTGCGGACGCTGATGATTTTCCCGTATCTCCTCCCGACGCTCGTCGTGATTTTCATGTGGAAGTTCATCTTGGACCCGAACATCGGGATACTCAATCAGGCGCTCGTGGACCTCGGTCTCATCGACAAGCCGATCGCGTTCTTCTCGACACTCGACTTTGCGATGCCCGCGGTCATCGTGGCGAGCGTCTGGAAGTTTGCGAGTTTCGCGTTCTTCATCCTCCTCGCTCGGTTGCAAGCTATCGACCCCGACCTCTACGAACGGGCACGAGTCGAAGGTGCGTCCACGTGGCAGGCGTTCCGAGACATCACGTTCCCCCACCTTCGCGGGGCGATTCTCATCATCCTGCTCGTCCGCGGCATCTGGATGTTCAACAAGTTCGATATCATCTACCTCTCGACGCGCGGTGGCCCACTGAAAGCCACGACGACGCTCCCGATTCGAGTCTACCAACTCGCCTTTAGCGAGGTCAACTTCGGACTCGCAACGGCGCTCGCCGGAATCATGTTCTTCCTGTTAGCAGGTGTCGCCGTCGTCTACTTCCGGGCGTTCGCGCCCGAAAAGGAGGTGGCCTGAGATGGCGACTTCGAAATCGAACACCGGAGAGTCGAAGCCGTCTGACGGCTCGACGGCCGGTGGGTCGGCAACTGGTGGACCGACGACGAGCGGTCTCGTCTCTCACGAGACGCAAAAGCGCCTCCAGCGCGTCGCCGTCTACCTGACGGCGCTCCTCATCTCGATATTCACCATCGTCCCGGTGTACGTCATGGTAGTCATCGCCATCCAACCGCCCGCGGCGACGTTCGCCGGCGGGCGCGTGAACCTGCTGCCGACCGAACCGGCCCTCCGCAACTTCGTCGTCTTACTGACCGAGACTGACACGATTCGGTACTTCGGTAACAGCCTCGTCGTCACGCTCGGTTCGACGATTCTCTCGACGACGATAGCAGTGGCCGCGGGCTACGGCCTGACGCGGTTCGACTTCGCCGGGAAGTCCATCGCCGCGCGTGCGGTGCTGTTCTCCTACATGTTCAGCCCAATCGTGCTTGCGATTCCATTGTACGTCGTCTTCTCGACACTCGGACTGCTCAACAGTCACTTCGCGCTGACGCTCGCCCTCACCGCCATCTCCGCACCGTTCTGTATCTGGCTCATGTGGCAGTACTTCCAGACCGTCCCCATCGCCCTCGAAGAGTCCGCGTGGGTTCGCGGCGCGAGTCGCTGGCGGACGGTCAAAGACGTCGTCCTCCCCGTCGCTCGGCCCGGTTACATCTCCGCCGCAATCTTCGCGTTCGCCGTCGCGTGGAACGACTTCACGATGGCCCGCGTCGTCATGAGCCGCGACGAGATGTACACTATCAACGTGGGCGCATCGCTCTTTCTCGACCGAGTCAGCATCGGTTGGGGCGAGACGATGGCCGTCTCGTTGCTCATCGCGCTCCCGCCGTTCCTCATCGCACTGTTCCTACAACGATACCTCCTCCAGGGCTTCAGCGTTGGAGGCCTCGAATAATGGCAACTAGCATCCACATCGAATCCGTCACGAAGGAGTTTCGCACCCTCGGAAACACACACGTCGCCGTCGATGACCTCACACTCGACATCCCCGAAGGCTCGTTTACGACCTTCGTCGGGCCGTCGGGGTGTGGCAAGACGACCACCCTCCGCATGCTGGCGGGGTTAGAGACGCCCACGTCCGGGTCGATTCAGTTCGGCGAGACCGACGTGACCGACCTCCCACCGCAGGAGCGCAACGTCTCGATGGTGTTTCAATCCATCGCGCTCTATCCGCACATGTCCGTCCGCGAAAACATCGGCTACGGACTGAAGATTCACGGCGTCTCGAAGGCCGAACGCGACGAACGAATCGACGAAGCCGCCGAAGTGCTCCAAATCGAGGAACAACTCGAGAAGATGCCGGCCGAACTCTCCGGCGGCCAGCAGCAGCGTGTCGCCCTCGGCGGCGCGTTCGTCCAGGACCCGGACGTCCTCCTCTTGGACGAACCCATGTCCGACCTCGACGCGAAACTCAAATCCGACCTTCGCGTCGAAATCCAGCGCCTCCACCAAGAACTCGATACGACCGTCGTCTACGTCACCCACGACCAGACCGAGGCGATGACGATGAGCGACCGAGTCGTCTTGCTCCGGGAAGGCGAACTCGCGCAGGTAGACCCGCCGAAACAGTTGTTCGACTACCCCAACTCGGACTACGTCGCGCAGTTTATCGGCATGCCCTCGACCAACGTCATCGACTGTGCTGTCGAGACGGAAAGCGGAGTGACGACGCTCCGAGGGCCGGATATCTCCGTCCCGCTCCCTGACGATGTCCCATCAGTACCGTCGGACGTCGTCAGACTCGGGATTCGACCGCAGTACGTCGATGTGGGAGACGCGGGCGAACACGCGTTCACTCTCGACGTCGAAGTCATCGAAACGCTCGGCACGGAGTCGGTCGTTCACGGCCGTCTCGCCGACGGAACCACGTTCGACGTCGTGAGTTCGAACGTCGATGGCGTCGCTGCGGGTGAACAGTTGGCCGTCTCGTTCGACTTCGCGGACGTGTTCATCTTCGACGAAACTGGTGAGACGATTTGCTTCGGTGCCGAGCACACGAGTCAGGCCGAATCAGCCCACCCGGGGAGTAGTCGATAATGGGCGGTGTTGGCGACGACGACGCTCACACGACCACCAATGCACTCACCGATTCGAACGCGTTACCGTTGGACGGCGTGCTCGTCCTCGAACTCGGCCACATCATCGCCGGGCCGTTCTGCTCGATGCTGCTCGCCGACCTCGGCGCGGACGTCATCAAAGTCGAACATCCGAACGGCGGCGACCTGATTCGCGGGTCGTCACCCGTCGGTAACAGTTCGTTCAACTACGTCAATCGAGACAAACGGAGCCTCACGCTCAACCTCAAGTCGGATGCAGCCCTCGAAGTGTTCTTCGACCTCCTCGGGGAGGCGGACGTGCTCGTCGAGAACTACGCACCCGGAACCGCCGAGCGGTTGGGAATCGGCTACGACGACCTCAAACAGACGTATCCCGGACTCATCTACTGCTCGATAAAGGGCTTCAATCCCGGCCCGTACGAGTCGTATCCCGCACTCGACCCAATTGCAGAGGCACTCTCTGGGATGATGAGCGTCACTGGCCACGAAGACATGCCGCCCGTTCGCTCCGGAACCAGTATCGCGGATATGGCCGCCTCGTTCTACGGGGCGATTGCCGTCCTCGGTGCGCTCTTCCGACGAGTCCACACCGGAACGGGGACGAAGGTGACAGCGCCGTTGTTCGAATCCACGGTTTCGATGATGGGCTATTGGCTTGCCTATACCGAAGCGTACGACGACGTTCCCGGTCCGATGGGCGCATCACACCCCAACTGGGCACCGTACGACGTGTTCGAGACGGACGACGACGAGTGGGTGTTCATCGGTCCCTCTGGTGAACATCAGTGGCAGGCACTGTGTTCGGCACTGGATTTGAACCTTCACACTGACTCGCGTTTCGAGACGCTTACCGACCGCCGTGAGAACCTCGACGAACTCATGGCGATTCTCCGCGAAGCGTGTCGGTCGTACGCTTCGGAAACGCTCGTCGCTCGACTTCGAGAGGCTGGTGTTCCGGTTGCGAAAGTCAACTCGGTCGATGAAGTGGTCGATGATCCACACCTGCGTGCGACCGACTTCTTCACGGAGGTTTCGACCGCCGAAGGAACCGACCAACCCGTCAACGTCCCTCGGTTCCCTGTCGTCGCCAGTGAGTTCGGACGCGTCGAATCGGAGAACCCCCCAAAACTTGGTGAGCACACCGAGTCGATTCTGTCGTCATTCGGGTACGACGACGAAGATATCGAACGACTCCGAGAAGAGGGAGGAGTCTAATGTACCTCCACGCGGGTGGTGAACGCTGATGTCCGATCCAGTGCTACTCGACGTCACGTGTCGAGAGGGCGAGCAACGGCCCGGTGAGTCCTACACGACCGAGCAGAAAATCGCCGCCGTCGAGGCTCTCGATGCGCTCGGCGTGGAGTACGTTCAGGTCGGCTTTCCCATCGC
>NZ_JBHTAA010000003.1:0-1044 GCF_042663225.1 Haloferax namakaokahaiae
CCCTGGAGAAGACCAAGTACCCTGGAGATGGTCCTCTGCACACGGCCAAATACCCTGGAGATGGCCCGCCGTATACGGCCAAGTACCCTGGAGAAGACCAAGTACCCTGGAGAAGACCAAGCACCCTGGAGAAGACCAAGTACCCTGGAGANACCCTGGAGATGGCCCGCCGTATACGGCCAAGTACCCTGGAGAAGACCAAGTACCCTGGAGAAGACCAAGCACCCTGGAGAAGACCAAGTACCCTGGAGATGGAAGTGCCCGGTGCACCTGGGGAGGGGGCTCTGCGCGCAGGCCCGGTGCACCCGGCCTGGGGTTGTAGAGCGTCCTCCGGCGGGTATAGTGCACGTCACCCCCCGCGCGCAGCCCCCGTGGTGGGCGAGAAAACCGGCTGCAAAGTTTGAAAAACCGGCGTCCGGCGGGTGCGACGGCGACCCCGGGCCGGGCGGCCACCGCAGGGCGATAGAGCGCACCGCGGCGGTCACAGTGCAGCAGAGCCCGCCGCCGTAGGTGCGCTGGGGGCCGCGATGCAGCGGCGCGAAGTCGGGTGGGTGGGTGCAAGTACCCTGGAGATGGAAAAAAAAAGTACCCTGGAGATGGAAATGGTGGGCGGCAATTGGCGGCGGCGAGCAGTGGGCGGCGGCGGCGACGACGAGGTGGGGTGGCGGGCATACCGCGGGGTTGCGTGCGGAATCGGATAAGGTTTTGGTGGCCGTGAGTCGATTTTTTTGTTTTCCCATACAAAATCTTTTTTCGGGAAATGTTTTTTCGGGGGAAAACCCGGTGGAGCGGGGTTGGGGCCAAAAAAGTGTCGCAGGGCCTATGAGAAGAGAGCGGGTGCAGCCAATCGGCGGCACAGCGCAGCTACTCCGCCCTTAGCGGGTGTGCGCTGTAGAAATACAGCGCAACTGGTCCCATATCTTCTAGACTACTACGTGGTGTCTCTCTGAACAGCCTTGCAGGCTCAGGCCTCGGTCGCGGGGAGTTCATAGTAGTGGTCGCCCCCCACTGCGGTGGCCGCCCAGGCGGTACGCCAATCTGGGG
>NZ_JBHTAA010000005.1:0-1761479 GCF_042663225.1 Haloferax namakaokahaiae
TGGGTCCGTGAATCAGGACGCGTTGAAGCGCCCTGAAATCGCGTTGTTGTCTTGTGCATTCATTCGAAACGCCCTGTTACACTTAAGGGCGTCGTTTGGTGGGCAGTTCGGGAAGGTGTGTCATCCCGTGGTTTGCCCGGACCCCCTTAGTGGGTCGGCGCTCGAACGTGAAGCCCCCTGGGGCGTGTGCCCCGGGGCGCTTCTTCACATTACTTCCAATGCCGGGGTTACATTTAACGCCGTTGATTTAGTGGCTCTGTGAGAAAAATAGACACGAGAAGTGCCATAACTTCACGTTCGTTAGATTGTCTCATTATCGAGCGTACACCGAGAAATTATATTCTACTCACGCATGCGCGCGATGCGAAGCACAGCGCCGACTCGGTTTAAGTCGGTTTATAACGGGTTTTATAAGGACGGAGGTACGAGTCACGTGCGAGCAATGAGTGGGCCGGCAGACTCTATTGAGATTCAGAACGTAGTCGCATCGACCGGAATCGGTCAGGAGCTCGACCTCGAGGCACTCGCCGACGACCTTCCTGGTGCTGATTTCAACCCGGACAACTTCCCTGGGCTTGTGTACCGAACGCAGGACCCGAAGGCCGCTGCACTGATTTTCCGTTCGGGGAAAATCGTGTGTACAGGTGCGAAGAGCATCGACGACGTGCACGAGGCACTCGGCATCATCTTCGGGAAGCTTCGTGACCTGAGTATCCCCGTTGACGACGAACCCGAGATTACCGTCCAGAACATCGTCTCCAGTGCAGACCTGGGCCACAACCTAAACCTGAACGCGCTGGCAATCGGTCTCGGTCTCGAAGACGTCGAGTACGAACCCGAGCAGTTCCCCGGTCTCGTCTATCGGATGGACGAACCGAAGGTCGTCATCCTCCTCTTCGGGTCGGGAAAAATCGTCATCACTGGCGGAAAGCAGACCGACGACGCAGAAACCGCCGTCGAGGAAATCGTCGAGCGCATCGATGCGCTCGGTCTCCTCGGATAGCGCGGAACCACAGATCCACTTCTTCGAAAGACAGTCTGGGCAGCCGTCGGTCCACAAACGTCAAATGTTACACAGCCTAGAGTCAGCCATGGACGCTCGGAAAGATATCGCATTTCTCGTCGGGTCAGAGAGTCGAGAAGCGATACTCGACGCGCTCGCAACGGAGCCACGACGTCCCACGGAGCTTGCAACGGTCTGCGGGTGTGCCCGTGAGACCGCACAACGAACACTCGCAGGATTCTGTGACCGAAACTGGGTCGAAAAACACGCCGAAAAATATCGACTGACGCCCGGCGGGCGGATGGTCTACGAACAGTACGTCGAACTCGTCGGCACGGTTACGCAAGTAGACCTGACGAGTGAGTTTTTGACCAACGCGACGGGACCAATCGCGGGCGTTCCGCAGTCGGTTCTCGAACAGGTGACAGTCACGACCGCCGTTGGCGGTGACCCTCACGCACCACTCAATCGGTATCTCACAGTCCTCGGCGACGAACCGGTGGACGAGTTCCGTGGGATAAGCCCTATCGTGAGTCGCGTGTTCAACGAGGCTGCAGAACGAGTCATCGGCCCGGGCACACGGATGGAACTCATCATCGACTCCGAGGTTCTTCAGCGTTCTATGGACTCGTACCCGGATGCACTCGAGCAGGCACACGAACTCGAGCAGTTCACACTCCGTGTCAGCGAAGAGTCGATCGACTTCGGACTTCTCCTCGTAGACGAACACGCCCTCGTCGCTGCGTACGATGGCGACGGCAACATGGTGGCACTCATCGACGGCGACGAACCCGCGGTGCTCGAATGGGCGCAGTCGGTTTACGATGCAGTGTCAGCGAACGCGACCGCAATCGAAGCGCTCGGCCCGAATGCGTAGTCGTCGGTCCCGTGACACCATGTGTGACCGGTCCGGTCACACGTGATAATTTCTGCAACATAACTCAGTAATAAAGTATAAGTAATCACTATTCTGAAGGATATGTGCAGCGGTACAGTAGCCTGAACCGCACAAAGTCACCCCGCGACTTCGGCCCTCCAAACGCCCTCCCGTGGTTCAGGATACTTTTCAGGCATCGACACTCTCGGTGAGTACGTCTTTCACGACGTCAGGGTCTTCGAGCAGTTGATGTTTCGTGTAACTCCCTTCGGCGCTCCCACCGCTGTGTTTCGACTGCTCGATGATATCGAGGAACGCGTGTTCTTTCAACAGGTCTCGAACGCGACGAAGAGAGAGACTATCCGAACCCTGCTGTCGGCAGATGTTCTCGTAGACTTCGTACACTCGACTCGTCCGGAACCCATCTTGCTGTTGGTTTGAGAGTGAGAGAATCGCCAGCGCCTGCAAGACGTAGCGGGAGTGCGGCGTCGAACCACGAATTAGTTCGCGGAAGCGGTCGGTCTCCGCGCGTTGGCGCGCCTGCGTAACGAAGTTCTCCTTGACGGTCGCCGCCCCCATCGACTGTGCGATTTCGCCAGCGTACCGAAGGATGTCGATAGCCTTCCGGGCGTCACCGTGTTCCCGGGCGGCCAGCGCAGCAGCGCGTGGAATCGTCGATGGGTCGAGAACGCCCTCACGGAAGGCGTCGCTGCGGGCGTCCATGATGTCTCGAAGCTGATTCGCATCGTACGGCGGGAACACGAACTCGCGTTCGCAGAGGCTGGATTTCACCCGTTCGTCCATCCGGTCTTTGTACTGTATCTTGTTACTGATGCCGATAACCCCGAGTTTACAGCCAGAGATTTTCCCCGCCTCACCCGCGCGGGACAACTGCATGAGAATGTCGTCGTCGCTCAGCTTGTCGATTTCGTCGAGGATGATGAGCACGACGTCGTAGAGCGCGTCGAGAATCCGCCAGAGCCGCTTGTAGTAAGTCGATGTCGAGAGTCCCTTGTCGGGGACTTTGATGCTCGTCACGTCAACGTCGTTCACGCTATCGGCGATGGTCTGGACGGCCTGCGTTTCGGTCGTGTCCTGCGCGCAGTCAACGTAGGCGAAGGTCGCTTTGACACCTTCTTCTTCCGCGGTTTCGACCAACCGTTGCGAGACGTACTTGGCACACAGCGACTTTCCGGTCCCGGTCTTCCCGTAGATGAGGACGTTACTCGGACTCTGCCCGAAGATCGCGGGGTTGACCGCTGTTGCGAGGTTCGCAATCTCGTCGTCGCGGCCGACAATCCGACCTTCCCCGGGGAGATGGTTAATCTCCAACAACTCCTTGTTGGCGAAGATGGGGTCCTCTCGGGTGAAGAGGTCGTCGCTGGCGTTAGGCATGTTCGCAACACACCACGTTTCCGGTGAAAGGGCTTACCATTCGGCGTAGCGCGCGCACACCACGTTTCCGGTGAAACGTCCCGAACCTCCGTTTCCCGTCCACACGAAACAGAGGTTTTGATTCATCGGAAACGAGGTGTGAGGGGGGTCGTGGCCGTGGTGACTGTCTGAAACGCCAGTATTCATCTCACGCAATCTCTCGCATCGAATTCTCACGAAGCAGGAGCCGAGACGACGGCTTCGATAGGTAATCGGTTGACGTCTCGGAATGACCGACCGGAAACCGTGTCAGAAGCTCCGACGCGTTGCTGTGCGGCCGTCAATTGATTCCCTATCGAGCAACATCGCAATTCGACCGAGGGGTACGAAAAATAACGGGGAGAACGGAACCTCGACGACCGGTGGAACACTGCTTGAGTGACAAGCAGTATTTAGTTTGCGAGTGTATCAATGGTCGTTTACACGAATGAATGATTTAACTGTTTCTATACACTGGGAAAATCAGCACCCACTGGGATACGTACCGACCCCACGTCGAGGTGGCCACCGAACTGGGATTCTGAATCGAAGTTCGGTTCTTTTCATCGACTGTTACGAGTTCTGTCCGATTCGCTCGCCGAAAATTGACCCCGTCACAGAACTACAGTAGCGGGGCTCATACAGGGCATTTCACCGGAAACGTGGTGTCTATGATATAAGTGTCTCGATTCGAGAAGTCGTCTTCGGGACGCTGAGACCCAAAACAAATCGGAACCCACGAAATTCCGACTTACAAACCGTCACTCCTTCATTTCCCGTTTCACCGGAAACGTGGTGTGTCTGTCACCGAGTGTTCTCCCGCCGACACCCAAATTCTCGCACGCCCGAAGTGCCTGACACTCCCACGGCATTTCACCGGAAACACGGTGTCTGTCAGTACTGTAATAGACGCTCAAAGTGCCGAGAGCATACGACATCACCACGTTCACTCTCACCGCGTTCACCGGAAACACGGTGTCTCTCTCTGCGTCACCCGTCTCGCTCACCTCTCGTGGTCGGACACCCACGGTCGGGCATCTGTGATCAAACTTCGACTCGTTGGCTGGGTGTCTTCGTGAATCGACACAGTTTGACTCTCGAATCGTCGTCTCTGAACTGCTGTCCTTCGAGCCGTCACAGAACCCGTCTGCACTCACCGGAAACGTGGTGTGTTGGTGAACACACCCGCCCTGCCGGGACGTGTTCTTCCTTGGGGACGGTGTTCATCGGAAACGTGGTGTGTGGCCACTTCTCATCGACTCGCCACTCTTCGCGCACGTCTCACCAGTGTGCGACTCACTCCTTTGTATCACTCTCATTCGAGTAATTCTGTCAGAGTTGAAAATCACACCACTCGACCCTCACGAATGCGATACAGTCGTCTGATTACGCCCGTTCCCGTCAATGCAATTACCCTCCAGAACCAATGGGGTAGATATGCGTTCACTCGGTCGTGCGTGGCAGCGCGTCCGCCGGGCAGTCAGTCTGAGTGGAAACTCTGGCGACAACCTGGTTTGGTCCCTCGATTGGTCTCGAAAGACGGAGACCAGATGGCGTGCCACCGACGAAATAGTCGATTGCTTCCGGTTCGCCGACGGCTACGTGACGACAGTTCAGTACCCCTCCCGCGACGTCACGTGGCAGTTGACACCGGGCTACGTCCCGCTCGCAAGCGCGCTGTTGATGGCCCGCCTCTACGTGGAGTATGGATTGACCCCGCAGACCGACCCTGAGGGGCGACCATTCATCGGCGAGACCGAACACGGTCCCTTGCAGGTGTTCGAGGAGATTCCTCCCGAAGAGGTTCAATACGTCTATCTGGACGGGATTCGGACACTCGAAGAGTTCCCCGAATTCGTCACGGTTGACGAGAGCCTCGAACACGTCTTCGACCGCATGATTCCTGCGCGGTCTCAAACCTCCTGACCCCTTTTCGGCCACGTTAGAACCGAATTGCTCGGTGTGCTCCCTAGCCTCTCGCTTCTCCCTCCTGCGTGACTCAACCATATCCGCTCTTGTGTCGCAAGCCGTTTCCTCCTCGCGTCCATACACCGAGTGATGACCGCCGAGGATGAGGTCCCGTCCGAGGTTCCGGGCGACCGAGAGCGATCGACCGACGACGGCGTCCTCGACCGCCTTGCAGACGTGACCGACCTTTCTGCTCCAGACGAAGAATCGACTTCTAAGACGGGGTCCCGACCGAGCACCCACGGCGACGATGACGCTGATAGTAACGACGACACCGGCGAAGACCCCGACCCCGCTGGCGTCACCCTCGACTCGTTCTACGACGCGCTCGAAGCGGAGGGTCGGCCGGTCGTGACCGCCCAGCAGGTCGCCCGCCGTCTCGGTATCACACAGGATGCGGCCGTCACCGACCTCGATGTGCTCGCCGAGAGCGGACGCGTCCAGAAAGTCAACGTCGAGACCGACCCAATCGTCTGGTTTCCGACCGAGTGGGGGAACCTCGCCGCGCGCGAGCGCGTGATTCTGTTTCCGAAACGCCGCGAACTCGTCGTGGACCAGCCCACGCAGTACACTCGCGCTCGACTCTCGCAGTTCGCCCACCTCGTCGATACCACGGGTGACCGCGAGGGTCGCGGCCGCGGCTATCTGTACCGAATTCGCCAAGAAGACGTGTGGCAGGCACCGTTCGACGAGGTCGCACAGCTCATCGCCTTACTTCGGTCTGTCGTCCCCGAGCGTTCGCCACATCTCGAAGCGTGGATCGAAGACCAGTGGAAGCGCGCCCACCAGTTCCGTCTCTACACGCACGAGGAGGGATACACCGTTCTCGCAGCGGCGACCGAGAGCCTCATGGGAAACGTCGCACTCCAGAAACTCGACGAAGAACAGGTGTACGCGCCAATCTCGGACACCGAAGCGTGGATTCGAGACGAGGAAGTCGCGGCCATAAAGCGCGTCCTCTACGACGCGGGCTACCCCGTCGAGGACGACCGCGACCTCGAAGTCGGCGAGGAACTCGACGTCTCGCTCAGCGTGGACCTCCGCGGCTACCAACAGGATTGGGTGGACAGATTCCTCGACCAACGCTCGGGCGTCCTCGTCGGCCCGCCGGGTGCTGGCAAGACAATCGCCGGTATCGGTGCGCTCGCGGCCGTCGGCGGCGAGACGCTCATCTTGGTCCCGAGCAGGGAACTCGCCCACCAGTGGCGCGAGGAACTCCTCACTCACACCGACCTCGACCCCGACCAAATCGGTGAGTATCACGGCGGAACGAAGGAGATTCGCCCGGTCACCATCGCCACCTACCAGACCGCCGGGATGGACCGCCACCGCTCGCTGTTCGACTCGCGCAAGTGGGGGCTTATCATCTACGACGAAGCCCACCACATCCCGAGTCGCGTCTTCCAGCGGAGCGCCGACCTCCAATCCAAACATCGCCTCGGTCTCTCTGCAACGCCCATCCGCGAGGACGACAAAGAGGCCGAAATCTTCACCCTCATCGGACAACCCATCGGCACCGACTGGGGGCAGTTGTTCGACGCGGGCTACGTCCAGGAACCCGAAGTCGAGATTCGATACGTCGATTGGGACGACGACTTCGCGCGCAACGAGTGGTCGGCGAGCGACGGCCGCGAACGCCACATGCTGGCTGCCATGAACCCCGCGAAAATCGACGCCGTGCGCCGCCTCCGGGCGGAGAATCCCGACTCGAAGACGCTCATCTTCGTCGATTACCTCGACCAAGGAGACGAACTCTCCGAGGCGCTCGACGTTCCGTTCATCAGTGGGGAGACGCGCCACTCCCGCCGCGAGAGCTACTTCGAATCCTTCCGAACCGGCACCCTCGATACGCTCATCATCTCTCGCATCGGCGACGAGGGAATCGACCTCCCGAACGCCGAACTCGCAATCGTCGCCTCCGGACTCGGTGGGTCACGCCGTCAAGGGTCTCAGCGCGCCGGTCGAACGATGCGCCCCGCCGGAAGCGCCCTCGTCTACGTGCTCGCCACCCGTGGTACGAGCGAGGAAGACTTCGCACAGCGGCAGATGCAACACCTCGCTGGAAAGGGTATCCGCGTCCGCGAGACGAGTCACGAGACTCCGTCTTCGGACGGGGTGGACGACGACGAGTAGACCACGTCGCTCCCAATCGGTCGGTACAATCGCACGACCGCCACGCGGAATGAGAATTCTTAAGTCTAATCGTGGATTGAGATTACCTTGCCCGCTCTTAGCTCAGCCTGGCAGAGCAGCCGACTGTAGATCGGCTTGTCCCCCGTTCAAATCGGGGAGAGCGGACTTTTCCTGCGAACAACGTGTGCAGTGAAAAGACCGCCTTGACCCGTTTGAACATGAAAGTTGCAGCACGTGAGCGCCAGCGAGCGTGACCGTCTTTCAATCTGTTCAAATCGGGGAGAGCGGACTGAACTTCAACACCCGCGAGCGACAGCGAGCGGTGTTGAATGTGAAGGACTTCTCGACCCGATTTGAGCATCGAGCAAATCTCTGATTTGCGAGTGAGTTCAAATCGAGGAGAGCGAACGGTGCTCGTGAGGTGCCTGCGCCTCACGGTGCTCAAATCAGGGAACAAATTCGAAAAAACCAGAGACTGGAGAGAAATCAGACCGCAGAGACCTGTTTCTGTTCGACCAGCTCGAGATACGACACGTCGGCTTCCATCTTCGGTTCGAGCAACTCGCCTTGCGATTTCAGATAATTCGTCCACTCACGAGCACGCTGTTCGGACTCGAATTCGATGACGACGACGATCTCGTTCGATTTCTCGGTCGTTCGATAGAGTTGGTAGCCTTTGCCACCGAAATCCGCGCGAAGCGAGTGATATCGCTCGAAGTCGGCTTTCCACTCGTCGTAGTCCTTGACGGTTGCATTCACGTGTAGGTACACCATGCTATCACCGTTGTTAGCATACGCCGTGGAATGGCGTAAGCGTAGCTGGTTTGGAGGCTGTGCGACACTCGATACAACAGATGTCGCCGCCGTGGTCGTCGTCGCCGAGGCATTCGATTCACCGCTCACGACCGCCCCAGACCACTTTCTCGACCAATTCGACGGTCATCGGTTCGGTCACTCGAATCTGACACGACAACCGCGGATAGCCGAACCGGTCGGCCAGTCGGTCGTGCCAGTGTTCGGCCGAGGGTGCGCCCACCGAAATTCGAACCCCGCAGGTCGCACACAGCCCACGCCCTCCGCAGTTCGCCCGACGAGTCACTCGCGTGTACGGCGACAGCCCGGATTCGAGGAGCGCATCTCGGAGTATCGTTCCGGGTGCGACGCCGAGTTCGACGACCGAATCACCATCGCAGACCGTGACGGGAACTGACCCCGACGCGGCCGCGGCTGTGTCTGCATCCGCGTCAGCTCCCGACGACCCATCCACCGCATTCGACCGCTCTGTCGGTCTCATTCTCACCGCACTGTTGTCGCCCAACGACCACAGTCGTACCGGCTTTCAGTGCATACTAACTGCTGCTCTCTTCGAACGAAATCTCCACCATGTCACGTATCGTTATGTAGAGTCCAGAGCAAAACATATTGGAAATATAACTCTTTATGCTGTTAGTACCGAGTTGTAACACCAATGCTTGCGCAGTCGTCAGTCCCCGTCCTGGTGAGCGTCCGCCGTCCGATGAACGACCACGAGTCGATGACCGTCGAGGTCAACGAGACGAACGAGACGCGGCACCTCGTCGCGTACGAGACCGACCGCATCCGCGACACGCTCGCGGCACTCCCCGTGGATACGCGCGTCCCCCTCGAGATGGTCCGACTGAGCAGTCGCTCGAACGTCTGGAAGGTCGTCGCACTCCACGGACGCCGCCCACAGCGCACGAACCAGACTGTCTCGACCGCCGAGTGAACGTCGCGCTCGGCCGACCGAGAGCGCTCACGCGGGCGAACACTCAACCGTCGCTCAACACTCAATCTCGTCGCTCAACACTCAATCGTCGTTTCTATATGCGCTGCGCGTCTCGAATCGCCAATGAGCATCGTCGCCGACGTCCCGGTTCGGTTCCGCGATTTCGACTCGTTCGGTCACGTGAACAACGCTGTCTATGCCACCTACTGCGAGCAGGCGCGCGTGAAGTTCTTCGAAGAGGCACTCGACGTGCCACTGCCCGAACTCTCCATCGTCGTCGCCCACCTCGAACTCGATTACCGCGCCCCAATCGAGGGCGTCGGTAGCGTCCAAGTCGAAGTCGAGGCCGGCGAACTCGGCACCACGAGTTTCCCGTTGTACTACGAACTCAGCTACGAGGGGGACGTCGTCGCCACCGGTGAGACGATTCAAGTGGCGATGGACGATTCGGGGACGCCGCGAGAGATTCCAGCGTCGTGGCGCGCCGCACTCGAAGAGTAGCCCGGTTGACGGCCTACCGGCTTCTCCCCACAACGGTCTACTGGCCTATCCCGAATGTCTGCCTGCAGTCTATCGATTGGCCAGACAGTCTCGTTATTCGGCGTATCTGTAAACCGCACGACGCGACCGAGACCGTGTGATTAAGTACTATCGGAGTAATCCTGTGGTATGCCTATGGGAACACCACAGTCCGTACGTCGGGAGACGGACGACGCCGAGACGCCGATGTCGCGGGCGGGCGAGCGAGTCCTCCACATCGGTCGTGACCGGCCGATTCGAATCAGCGCCGGCCATCGACTCCTCCACCACGACGGCAAGTGTAGGCGACCACACGGCCACAACTACGAGATTTCGGTCAGAATCGTCGGCGAACTCACCGACGAGGGCTGGGTCGTGGATAAGGGCGTCGTCACCGACGTCATCGACGAGTGGGACCATCGCTTCCTCGTCGAGTCGGGCGACCCGCTCGTTCGGGCGTTCGAACAGTCCGGCGACGAAGACGGGATGGTCGTCCTCGAAGCCCCGCCGACGGCGGAGGTGATGGCGGTCCTGCTCGAAGAGAAACTGATGGACCGCCTCCCCGATACCGTCTCCGAGGTGTCGGTCGAAGTCAGCGAGACGAACGAACTCTGCGCAGGGTTCTGATGCCCGTCTCGGACTCCGTCTCCCGACCCGACTCCGACGCCGACGGCGACCGACTGCCGGTAAACGAACTGTTCGCGTCGCTCCAAGGAGAGGGCAAGCTCGCCGGTGTTCCGAGCACCTTCGTCCGAACGAGCGGGTGTAACCTCCGCTGCTGGTTCTGCGACTCGTACCACACCTCGTGGGAACCGACCCACGCGTGGATGACCGTCGAAGATATCGTCGCCGAAGTCGGCGAGCTCGCTCCTTCGCACGTCGTCGTCACCGGCGGCGAACCGCTCATCCACGAGGAGACGAACGCGCTCCTCTCGGAACTCGCCGACGACTACCACCTCACCGTCGAGACGAACGGGACGCTCGAAACCGACGCCCCGGTCGATTTAGCGAGCATCAGCCCCAAACTCGCGTCATCGACGCCGACACCCGAGAACGCCCCCGAGGGAACCGACCCCGGCGTCTGGACCGACAAGCACGAAGCCGACCGCATCGACCTCGAATCGCTCTCGTCGCTCGTCGAGCACGCCGACGACTTCCAACTCAAGTTCGTCGTCACCGGCCGCGACGACATGCCGGAAATCGAAGCGCTCGTCTCGGAAGTGCGCGGCGTCACGGCACGAGAAATCCACGACACCGACGTGTTGCTCATGCCCGAGGGACAGACCCGAGACGCCCTCGAAGGGAGCAGAACCGCCGTCGCCGACCTCGCGGCCGAGTTCGGCTACCGATACACGCCGCGACTCCACGTCGATTTGTGGAACGACGCCCCCGAGACGTAACGCCGACCCGAGACGTAACGCACGAAAGCAACCCACCCACACAGCTCACCCATGACTGAATCCGACTCCACCAAACGCGCCGTCGTCCTCCTCTCCGGCGGCATGGACAGTGCGACGACCGCCTACGAAGCGAAGGCTCGCGGCTACGATATCTACGCGCTCCACACCTCCTACGGCCAGAAAACCGAGTCGAAGGAGTACGACTGTGCCCGCGCGCTCGCCGACGAACTCGACGCCAAGGACTTCCTGCACATCGAGACGAGTCACCTGAAGCAAATCGGCTCTTCCTCACTCACCGACGACTCGATGGACGTCGAGGACGCCGACCTCGACGCCGACGAGATTCCGACCTCGTACGTCCCGTTCCGCAACGCCAACCTCCTCTCGATGGCCGTCTCGTACGCCGAGGCCAACGACTGTGACGCCGTCTTCGTCGGCGCGCACTCCGAGGACTACTCGGGCTATCCCGACTGCCGACCAGAGTTCTTCGACGCCTTCGAGGCGATGGTCGATGTCGGCACCAAGCCCGAGACGACCATCTCGCTGGAGGTTCCCTTCGTCAACGACTCCAAGACCGATATCGCTCGCCGTGGTCTCGAACTCGACGTTCCCTTCGAGCACACGTGGTCGTGCTACCGCGCCGAAGAACCCGCCTGCGGCACCTGCGATTCCTGTGCCTTCCGCCTGCAGGCGTTCCAGAACCTCGGCGAGCGCGACCCGATTCCGTACGCCGAGCGCCCTGAGTACGTCGAATCCGCATAACTGCACGAGTTTCTCCGTTCTGTCACCTCCCGTCTCTTTCACGTCTGTCACCCCCCGTCTCTTTTTCACCTCTCCGTGCGCACCCGTACCAATGACCGAGGAAAAACGAGCGACGGCCAGCCACTTCGGACAGGCGGCCGACTCCTACTTCGAGAGCGAGGTCCACCGATTGGGCGCGGACCGGCACACGCTCGCCTCGTGGTGCACCGACGCGACGCGCGCGCTCGATATCGCCACCGGCGCGGGCCACACCGCGGGCGCAGTCGCCGAGGCGGGCGTCTCGAACGTCGTCGCCAGCGACATCGCCCCCGAGATGGTCACAACGGCGGTTCGAGAGTATCCCGTCGCCGGTGTCGTCGCGGACGCCGAACGCCTCCCCTTCACCGCCGACTCGTTCGACGCCGTGACCTGCCGCATCGCGGCCCACCACTTTCCCGACCCGGAAGCCTTCGTCGCGGAGACTGCCCGTATCCTCGAACCGGGTGGCGTCCTCGCGTTCGAGGACAACGTCGCTCCCGAAGACGACACGCTCGCCGACTTTCTCAACGGCGTCGAACGCCTGCGCGACCCGACGCACGTCGAACTCTACCCTGTCTCGCAGTGGCGCGAGTGGTTCGAAGACGCGGGGCTCGAAGTCGAGGAAGTCGAAACCGCGGCAATCACACTCCAGTTCGAGCCGTGGGTCGAACGAACCAACGTCGCCGCCGAGGACATCGCCGAGTTAGCACGTCGATTCCGGGAGGCACCCGAGGGCGGACACGAACTGTTCGAGGTCGAGTTCGACGGCGATTCGGTCGTCTCTTTTGCGAATCCGAAAGCGTTGGTTCGAGCGCGGAAAATGGACTGACGCCGGGATTGGTCGGCGTTCCTGACCTACACGTGGCCCTTCTCTTCGTGAATTCGGTTGTAGACGGCACCGAGCACCCGGAGGAGCGGCCCGTCACGGACGACCGGTTCGACGCGCCCCGATTTAATCGCCCGAACGATCGCTTCGGGAGTAAACTCGTCGGCGTCGATTCTGGTCGATAGCCGACCGACTTCGAACGGGAAGTGCGCGTCGCTCCCGCCGACGAGTGAGAGGTCCCGATTCTCGGCGATGCGCTCGATTTCGCGTCTATTCTCCGGGTGCTTGCCGTTGATTTCGATTGCGTCGAAGTCGGCGTCACTCTCTCGGAGCGTGCTGTTTCGGAAGGGATGGGCGACGATGGTCGCACACTCGCGGTCGTGGGCGAGTTCGACCGCCTCGTGGGGCGTGAGTTCGCCGGGGACGGTGTCGCGCGGGGGGTTCGGCCCGACGACGAGGAGGTGACCCTGCGTGGTGGAGATTTCGATACCTGGGATGCAGGCGTCGCTCACAATCGTCGCGGGGCGGAAGAAGTCGTGATTCGTGAGTGCGATACCGTCCAAACCACGGGTCTTTGCGACCGCGAGCGTCGCACGCGCGCCCAACGGGTCGAATCCGGCCGCGACCTCCGGTCGTCGATGAAAGAACCTACTGTGAGTGTGAAGGTCGCAATCGAACATAGTTCCATTCTGCGAGCAATGATAATAAAATAACAGTGTCGCGCGCCCTCGCCGATACGTCTTTCATTCGGGCTGACGACTACCCGACAATGGTAGATGCCACTCACGTCGTCGTCCGAAATCCGAACAGTGGCGACGGAAAACAGTCGAAACAGGCGGCGAAACTCGCGGCGGCCCGTGGGTGGGAAGTCCTCGATAGCGAGGGCGGAGACCACACCGTCGAACTCGCGGCCGAAGCGGCCGAGTACGCGGAGGTAGTAGTCGCCTGCGGCGGCGACGGCACGCTCAACAAGACGGTCAAGGGCGTCCTCGAAGCGGAGAAGCTCGACGAGGTGTCGCTCGGCGTCATCCCGGCGGGCACCGGCAACGACTTCGCCGACAACGTCGGTATCCGCGGCGTCGAACACGCCTTCGAGGTCATCGAGTCCGGCGAGAACCGACGATTGGACCTCGGGATGGCGAACGGACGGCCGTTTCTCAACTCCTGTGTCGGCGGGTTGACCGCCGAATCGAGCGCGAAAACCTCGCGGAGTCTCAAGCGCCGACTCGGCGTGATGGCGTACGTCTTGACGACGCTCTCGGTCGCTCGGACGTTCGAATCGCCGACGTTACGGGTGTCTGTCGGTCCCGACAGAGAACCCGTGTGGGCGGGCGACGCGCTGATGTTACTCGTCGGCAACGGCCGACGCTTCCCCGGCGAACGGATGCGACAGGCGAACATCGAAGACGGAATGGTGAACGCCGTCATCATCGAGGACGCGCCCGCGCTGGATTACCTCTCGAAGGGGGCCGCCGACACGCTCCTCGGCCGGCAGGCGAGTCACCTCAAGCGCGTCAAGAGTTCGCACCTCCACGTCACCACCGACGGAGAACCGATACAGTTCAGCCTCGACGGCGAGATAATCGAGGCCGACGAACTCACTATCGACAGTCTCCCCGGTGCGATGTCGTTCTACGTCGGCGAGGACTACGACCCGGACCCCGAGGAGTGGAGCGGGCCGACGCCCCAGTGAGCGTTCTGGAACGCATCACTCGTCTGTCCCCTCCTTCCGCCTCCCCAACCCTCAATTGCCTTCACGTCGTAACTGAGTGACATGACACGAGTCGTAATCGTCGGTGGTGGAGCGGCGGGACTGTCCGCGGGGCTGTTCACGTCGAAGAACGGTCTGGAGACGCACGTCTTCGATACCGACAACACGTGGCTTCACAAGGCGCACCTGTTCAACTACCTCGGCATCGAGTCGAAGGACGGCACGGAGTTCCTCGAAGATTCCCGCGAGCAGGTCGAGAGCTTCGGCGCGGAACTCCACGAGGCGGAGGTCACGTCGGTCGAGCGCGCTGGCGACGGCTATCTCGTCACTGCCGACGGCGAGGAGTACGAGGCGGACTACGTCGTCCTCGCAACCGGAGCGAAACGCGACCTCGCCGAACAACTCGGTTGCGAGTTCACCGACGAAGACGTCGTGGACGTGGACGTGACGATGGAGACGAGCATCGAGAACGTCTACGCGACGGGCGCGATGGTTCGCGCCGAAGAGTGGCAGGCCATCATCTCGGCGGGCGACGGCGCGGCCGCGGCGCTCAATATCCTGACCAAAGAGAAGGGCGAACACTTCCACGACTTCGATACGCCCGCGGACGCCGACTAGTCGCGGACGCTCGAAGTCTCGTAGCGCCGGGACGCGCGCGGCCTCGTGGCGCTCGTTCACACGTTATTTTTTCAGGGGTGCTTCGCCGCGAGCACGTCCACGTGGTCTATCTGCGGTTCTTCTGCCAGTAACTCGTCGGCGTTCTCCATCAGCGCCGCCGCGATGTCGCCGTCGAGGTGAGCCTGACGGGCGTCTTCGTCCGGGAACGTATCGAAGATGCCGAAGGTGGTCTCGTCGAAGCGGAGCGCGAACCACGTCGTCGTCTCCCGCTCGTCCTCGGCCATCGGCAACGCGGATTCGAGGAATTCGGCCACCTCGTCGGCTTTCTCTGGCTTGGCTATCAGGCGGGCCTGGAGGGCGTAGTCTGAGTCGGACATCCCGCGAGTACTATCGACTGGTAGACACATAAACGCGGGTCACAGCGGTTAGTACGCCTGAATTACTCGGTTGCTAGTCCGTTTCGACTAGGACGACGCCGGCGACGACGAGACCGCCGCCGAGCACCGTCACGAGCGTCACGGGTTCGCCGAGTACTATCGCGCCGAGTGCGAGCGTCCCGGCGGGTTCGAACGTGCTCACGATGCTGGCTCTGCTCGCGCCGATGCGGGCCATCCCGGCGAAGAAGCTGAAGATTGGGATGGCCGTGGCGAACACGCCGATAGCGACGACGATGGCCCACGACGAGAGTTCGGTCGGCAGCTGCAGTTGGCCAGTGAAACTTCCGAAGACGACGAACGAGACGGCGGCCGCGGGGAGGACGTGTGCGGTCAGTGTGCGCGAATCCACCGTCGTGAGCGCCTGTCGCCCGATGACGATGTAGAGCGCGTAGACGACGGCCGCGCCGAGGACGATGAACACGCCGCGGATATCGACGCCGCTGGGGTCGGCACCCGCGATGAGGACGACGCCCGAGAGCGCGACGGCGAGCGCGGCGACCGTTCGCGGCGTCACCGGTTCGTCGAGGACGGCGATGCTCAGGGCGACGACGATGACGGGGTAGGTGTAGAGGACGATACCGACCAGTCCAGCGGTCAGGTACTCCAAGCCGAGGAAGTAGAGCGCGCTCATCGTCGCGTAGCCCAGACCGCCGAGTCCGAGACCGACGAGGAGCGACCGGCCCGAGAGCAGGCGCAACTCGCCGCGCGCTCCCAACCAGCCCCAGACGAGGAGGGTTGCGACCGAAAATCGCAGCGCGAGCACCGTCGGAATCGAGAGTCCGGCGGCACCGGCTAACTTTCCGAGGACGCCGAGCGTCCCGAAGCTAATCGCAGAGATGGCTACCAATCCGGTTCCGAGTCGGTCGCTCACTGTTCGGGTCACCTCTGTCGAGCGAGTAAAGTAATGCGCAAGCGGTAAGCGTACTGTTCGTGTCGTGCGAACTGTGACCAAGGTCTCGTCTCCGCCCATCTCTCCCTACCTCGCCCTCGGTATCGCCGTCGTCGCGGTGAGTACGAGCGCGATTCTCGTTCGCTGGAGCGCCGCACCGAGTCTCGTCAAAGCGTTCTACCGCGTCGTCTTCACCGTCGCGTTGCTCGCGCCAGTCGCCTTCAGCCGCTACCGCGACGAGTTCTCGCTCATCTCCCGACGCGACCTCGTGTTCGCAACCGGGGCGGGTGTCGCACTCGCCGCCCACTTCGCCTCGTGGTTCGAGAGCCTCAATCACACGACGGTGGCGGCGAGTGTGACGCTCGTACAGGCACAACCGCTCTTCGTCGTCGTGGGCGCGTGGGCGCTGTTGGACGAGCGCGTCACTCGCCGCGTCGTCGTCGGCATCGCCATCGCCCTCGTCGGGATGGTCTTGATGTCCGTCTCCGATTTCTTCACGCCCAGCGGCGCGGCACAGCCGTTGCTCGGAAATTCGCTCGCCGTGGTGGGTGCGATAACCGCCGCCGCCTACGTCCTCACCGGCCGGAGCGTCCGCAGTCGCGTCTCGCTCGTCCCGTACGTCGTCGTGGTCTACTCGGTCTGCGCGCTCGCACTCGGTGTCGTCGTCGTCGGCCGCGGCGACCCGCTGGTCGAGTATCCCGCGAGCGAGTGGGCGCTCTTTCTTGCGATGGCCGTCGGGCCGGGCATCTTCGGCCACACGGTCATCAACTGGGCGCTCGCCCACGTCGAGTCGAGCGTCGTCTCCGTCTCACTCCTCGGCGAACCACTCGGAAGTACGCTCCTCGCACTCGTTCTCCTGAGTGAGATTCCAACGGTGCCGACGCTCGTCGGCGGTGCAGTCGTCCTCGGCGGTATCTACGTCACCGCGTCGGCGTCTCCCGCAACATAGTCGGTATTATCTCCCACGAAATAACACGTATCTGGAAGTATTATTCGACAAACTGTATCAGCGTTGATAACCACGTCACAAACCTCATTAGCCTCTCCACTGGCTACTCTGTATGAATGGTGGCTCGGGGACCGATGTTCGAGTTCTCCACGTCGATGACGAGCCAAATCTCACAGAGCTCGTCGCGGTCTTTCTCGAACGAGAGGCCGGTGAGACGTCGCTGTCGGTCACTACGTCCAACGATGGACTCGAAGCGCTCGAACTGCTCCGCGAAGAGTCGTTCGACTGTGTCGTCTCCGACTACGATATGCCGAGCATCGATGGTCTCGAATTTCTCCGCGCAGTCCGAACTGAACACCCCGAGTTGCCGTTTATCCTCTTTACCGGCAAAGGCTCGGAGGAAGTCGCCCGCGACGCCTTTCGCGTCGGTGCGACGGACTACATGCAGAAAGACACGGGGACCGACCAGTACACCGTGTTGGCCAACCGGGTACTGAACGCCGTCTCTCAGTCGCGGGCACAGGCGGCCTCCGAGCGGTACGGCTTGGCTATCGAAGCGCTCGACAGCGCCGTCTACACGCTCGATACCGACGGCACGTTCGTCTCGGTCGATAGCGTCTTCTGCGAACTGACCGGCTACGACCGCGACGAGATTCTCGGGACAGATATCACCGACATCGCCGCCGACGACGGGCAGGACCTCCAAGACGCGCTCGATGCTACCCTCGCAAAGGAGACGTCCGAGACGGCGCGGTTCGAGACGGTGCTCGCTCCCGGCCCGAACTACCTGCACCCCGAGACGGAGATTCTGTGTGAGGGCCACCTCGCGGTTCGCTCTACCGACGACGAACGCAGCATCCTCGGGACGCTACAGGACGTGACCGACCGCCGTCGTCTCCAAGAGCGACTCACCTACGAGACGCGATTGCAGGACGCCGTCCTCGACACCTCGACGTCGCTGTCGAGCGCCGAGGCCGACGAAATCGGCACGAAAATCGAGTGGACGCTCCAGACGATTGGCGAAGTCGTCGGACTGGACCGCTGTACGGTGTATCGCTACGACCAAGAGGCGCGCGTCGCCGTCCGAAATCACGATTGGCATCGGTCGTCTGTCGAAGCGCACCCCGAGCGCATCGGTATCGAGGACGCCCAGTGGTTACTCTCTCGTCTCGGTCGCTTCGAGAACATTCGAATCCACCACGCCGGCGAACTCCCACCCGAAGCGGCCGAGACGAAGACGCTCCTTCAGGACTCGAACATCGGTGGGTTCGTCGCCGTCCCGATGGTCAGCGACTGGGCGCTCGTCGGGTTCGTCGTCTTCGACCAACTCGACGAGAGCCGCGCGTGGACGGATACGGAAGTTGACTTGCTTCGAACCATCGCGGACAACGTCTCGCACACACTCGCTCGCCAGCGACGAGAGCGCGAACTCCGCCGGCAGAACGACCGCCTCGAAGAGTTCGCCTCCGTCGTCTCTCACGACCTCAGAAACCCGCTCAACGTCGCCAAGGGGTTCGTCGAACTCGCCTACGACGAAGAGGACATCTCGTACCTCTCGCGTTCTATCGAGGCGCTCTCTCGCATGGACACGCTCCTCAACGACGTGCTCTCGCTCGCACGACAGGGCCGAAAAGTGGGCGAGACGAACGCCGTCTCTCTCGAACACGTCGCAGAACGCGCGTGGAACACGGTCAAGACCGACCGGTCACAGCTCGTCGTCGGTTCCGAGTTGGACGTCGTCCAGGCCGACGCCGGCCGACTCCAGCAGGCGTTCGAGAACCTGTTTCGGAACGCGGTCCAACACGGCGCAGCGAGTGGGTCCGCGACAGACGAGAGTCCGAACGTAGACGCCGCCACCACCCACACCGAACCGCTCACGATTCGCGTCGGTTCGACGCCGACCGGGTTTTACATCGCCGACAACGGGCTGGGAATCCCCGAGGAGAAGCGAAAGACCATCTTCGAACACGGCCACACCACCTCGGACGCCGGGTCAGGGTTCGGTCTCTCCATCGTCAACGGCATCATCGAGGCGCACGGCTGGGAGATAGAAGCCACCGAGCCGGAACCGGACCTCGGTGGTGCACGCTTCGAAATCGACTTCGCCGGTGTCCACTCCGACGTGGAGCGTCGCGTGTCGCCCCAGCGTAACTAGCCTTCCGGCGTCGCTACCTATTCGAGCAACTCCTTCGTCTTCTCGTGTCGGTACCGGAACATCGGTTCGAAGCCGACGGTGCCGAACACCCCGGCAATCTCGCCGAGCGGGCCGAACGGCAGTTCGTACTCCACTCGGTCTTCGATAATCGTCTCGTCACCCCGCCCGACGAATCGGTGGGTGTGTACCCAGCGGTCGAACGGGCCGTCGAGCATGTCGTCGCGGAACCACGCCGCGTCCTCGTCGCGCTCGCGGGCGAGAATCCGCGAGGTCCACGTCTGGCGCGGGCCGACGCCGAGCGGTCGCATCGACATGTCTATCTCCGTGCCTTCGACGAGTTCCGTTGGATTCGATTCGCCGTCCGGGCCGCGTACTCCCTGCACTTCGAGACGCATCCAGTCCGGCGTGAGCGCTTCCAACCCGGAGACGTCCGAGTGAAACTCCCAGACGGTTTCGAGGGGCGCTGCGACGCGTACGCGACGCTGATAGACTGGCATACCCGACCGTTAGGAGTCGAGGCGGAAAAGCAATCGTACCGCGGAAAGCGAGTCACCACCACAACCCATCACCAGTACGAGTCCCACGACACGAACCGCGAAAACCACCCGCGCTGAGACGAACCGAGGCACGGACACGCGCGGGCAGTCGCAAGGGCAACACCCAACCGCACTGGGATTTGGGGTTGGCTGTTCTGACGCGACATGGTGCCACGTCGGACGCCGTGACGACAGCCACGGCACTCTCAAATGTGTCATCCAAATATATTAATAATTTTTCACAATTTCGTGACCCTTCCCGACGAAAGAACACCCGCGTTCGGAGAGAAAACGAGACGCCTCGCGGCCGACTTAGAGCGTAAAGCGCGAGACGGTCGTTCCGGCTTTCGTCAGGTCTTCGTCCGAGGCGGCGGCCACGGTCACCTGATTCTCACCGTATTCGATATCGACTTCGACCTCGAAGGAGTCCCCGTCGAGTTCGACGAGCGTCGTCTCGCTCGGCGTCTTGACCGCGACGAGCGCCGCTTCGCTCTTGCCGGAGACGATGAGTTTGTCGCCTCTAAAGCGCGTGCTCACGCGGAGTCTCGGGCCGGACGGCCGCGACGATTCGACGTAGCGCTCGCGGACGAACTGCGGCATCTCGACCGGTTCGCCCACGTCGATGCTGTGAGCGAGACGGACGTACTGCGCCATCGACCACGCCAGCGGCGTCGCACTCCCGGTCCCTTCGCCGAACTCCCAGTTGTAGTCGGTCGCGTGGTCGCGGTCCCACACCTGTTCGGCGAGCATGCGTCCGCTGTTGGCGAACGACGCCATCGTCCGAAGCAGATTGTTGGGTTCGAGGTCGCCCTCGTTGGTCCCCGCGAGCAGTTCGTACTCGCCGCGCTCGCCGGTGAAAATCGGCCAGAGGCGGCCCTTGCCTTTCGCTTCGACGGACCACGGTGCGCCTTCTTCGTCGCGTTCGCGCTCGCCGTAGCCGTCACCGTTGTAGCGGTAGAACGCCGGCCCGTACGGCGTGTCGATGCGAATCGTGTCGTCCACCTCTTTGAGCGAGTTCACGATGACCTCGTCGTCGGTCGGTTTGATACCCAACCGAGTCAGTTCGAGGAAGCCGGCGTCGATGATTTCGCGCTCGTCGAGCGTCGGGCCGTTGTTCGCCAGCGTTCGCAGGTGGCCGGCGTCGGGTTCGCCGTCGCGGGTGACCCGAACGTAGTACGGCGTGTGTTCGTGGCGGTCGGTGCCCGTCTTCGTCGCTGTCCAGTCTTCCACGCGGTCGGTCCAGTCGTCGGCGAGTGCCAACCACACCAGTGCGTCTTCGGGGTGGCCTTCGTCGATCGCAATCGACGCGGCACAGGTGATGCCGGCGATTTCGGCGGCGATAGACGACGGCGAGTATCCGGCCTCTTCTTCCCAGCGCTCTTGTGCCGTCGGCGGGCCGTTGCGGGCGACGTAGTCCGCAGAGCGCTTGATGTTGACGTAGTCGTACGACACGTCGTCGAACGAGATGTCGTGTTCTTTGAGCATGTAGGCCATCACCTGCGGGAACGAGATGTTGTCCATCTGCTCGCCGCCCCAGCGGGTGCGCCCGTTGAGGTAGGTGTTCTGCGGGATGAATCCGCGGTCGTCCTGTTGGTAGGTGTAGATGTACTCCAGCGCGTCGATGGCCGTCTCGAGGTCGCCCACCGCTTCGAAGACGGTGAAGACCTGATACAGGTCGCGCGACCAGACGAAGTTGTAGCCGTAGCCTTTCGACTCCTCGGACGGGACCGCTTCGCCCCACGGAACCGACGGCGAGGCGATGCCCGCGCCCATGTACGTCTTGTCTTCGACCGCGCGAAGGCTCATGAGACAGGTCTTGTACTGCGAGGCGAGTTGGTCGTCGCCGGCGACCGACTCGGGCAGGTCTTTGTCCGCGAGGAACGCCTCCCACGAGTCAGTGTAGGCCGCCCGCGCCGTCTCGTAGCCGCGGGTGAGCGCACCGGCGGCCTCACCGAGGGCGGCCGCGGTGTCCGCGTGTTCGGCGAAGCCGAGCGCGAGCGTCTCGCCGAGGTCGTCGCCCGTTCCGATACGGCCGACGAGGACGACGTTCTCGTCGTCGATGCGCTCGTTCGCGGTCGGAATCTCGCCTTTGGAGAAGAACTCCGAGAGGTACGGCGACCCGGCGACACCCACTGTCGCCCAGTCGAACCGGCCGGCAGTCGTCATCGCAATGGCGACGCTGTACTCGCGGCCGTTCTCGTCGATGAGCAGTGGTTCACGACCCTGTCCGGCGTCGAACGCACCCGCGTCGCGGGCGACGAGGTGATAGCTCCCGAGTTGGCCGAGGCGGATTCCCCGGTCTTTCGTGCCGGTGTTTGCCAGTGCCGTGTCGGCGACGGCGTAGAGTTCGTACTCGTTGCCGTCGAGGGCCTCGAACTGCACGTCCGCCAGAAGCGCGTCGTGTTCGGGGTCAACCGCGTACTCGATTTTCAGTTCCCACTTGTGGCCGCGACCGTCGCCGGTCTCGGTGATGGTGTGCTGGAAGACGAGCGCGTCTTCGCTGATGATTTCGGCGGTTCGTTCGACCGTGTCGGCGTGGTCGTCGCGGCGCGTCTCGTTGTGCGTCCGCGCGGTGTACTCCGCGCTCGGGTCGGCATCGACGACGAGGAAGTCGAGCGTCCGGAGGTTCATCAAGTCCACGCGGGGGAAGCGAACCTCGGTCAGCGCGCCTTCGGTCAGGGTGAACCAGACGCGCGAGGGGTCTTCTTCGGCGTGGTCGGCGACGGTTCCGATACCGTATTTCTCGCCGGTCGTCCAGCGCGGGCGGTTCTCGGGCCCGGTCGGTGCCGGTTTCGGCGCGGGTAACGCGTCGAGGTCGGCCAGAATCGCCGTCGTCTCGACGCGGAGCGCGTGCGGCCAGCCGAGCGGCGTCGCGCTGTCGAACGTCCCGTCGTCGAACACCTGTTCGGCGAGGTAGTCGGCGTCCGTCGAGAGCGGGCCGTCGGGTTGCAGGAGTTCGTAGAGCGACGTCGATTGCTCGACGAACCGGCGACCATCCTTGCCGAGGCGGTCACACAGGAGTCCGAACTTCGCGGCGGCGTTCGCGCCCCACGCGGTCGAGACGGACCAGATTTTCTCGCCGTCTTGGCTTCCCGAGCGCCAGTAGTCGTCTTCGAAGCGGACCAACCCGGCCACGTCGCCGTCGGGGTTTCTGTACAACCCTTTGAGCGTCGCGGCCATGTGCTTGACCAGTCGGTTGGCCGTCTTGGACTCGATTTCTTCGATATCCGCGTAGGCGTCCATCGCCTCCACGAGCGAGAAGGTCGCCGAGTCGAGGCGGTCGTCGAGTTCGCCACCCGGCGTGAGTCGGAGTCCGTAGACCTCGCGCTCTTTCGACCAGAGTTCGTCCAACCCTTCGTAGACGGCCGTCGCCTGCGTGCGAGCGTGTTCGCGGAGTTCCTCGTCCACCGGGGACGAGGCGACGGTCGAATAGGCCTCCAAGAACGTCGCGGCGGTGTGCGTGAACCGGCCGGCCATGTTCTCCCAGGCGTTCTGGCAGACTTCCGGTAGGCCGTCGTCTTCGAGACTGTCGTCGAGCCCGCTGAGACCGGTCGCCAGCGCGGTTCGAATCCGACCGACGAGTTCGTCGTCGAGGTCGTCTCGGCGTTCCGTGAGGAGGGTCGCCAGGTACGTGAGGACGGATGCGGTCTGGTCCGCTTGGTACTCTTCGTCGCCCGCGCCCTCGACGCGGCCGTGTGCCCAGCCGGGGGCGAGCGAGCCATCGACCGCCCACACGCGGTGCGGCCACGTGCCGTCGTCCAGTTGGGTCTCGCAGTAGAACTCGGCGCTGGTGGCGAGGCGGTCGCCCAATCCGAGACTGAGCAGTTGGTCCGCGTTGAGCAGCGAGCGCGAAACCTCGGAGTCGTCTCTGAACCACGTGTAGCCGTAGCCGCCGGAGTGCGCGTAGAAGGGGTCGAACTCGGGGGCGGCGATGCGTGCGCCACTGGGCGCGGTGAGCAGCGAGAGCGCGCGGAGGTCGGCGCGGACGATTCGTTCACGGGGTGTCTCGTCGGGGACGTACACTTCCGCCTGCTCGCGCGCCGCGGCCCGGAGGTCGTCGGCAGTCGCGTGTTGGAGTGCGCAGTGACGGAGGTCGGCGAGCGCGTCGGTTCGACCCATCTGTTCGTGGTCCGAAAGCTGGGTGACGAGCGTCGTCCGTGCGGCGCGGCCGTCCATTTCGAGCGGCGCGCTAACGACGACGTCGCCCGACAGGTGCGTGTCCTCGTAGCGTTCGAGGACGGCCTCGCGCGGGAAGTCGAAGGCGTCCTCGGAGAGGATTTCGTCGAAGCGTTCCGGAATCTGGCCGCGCACGTCGTCGAGACCGGTGGATGCGGTCACGTAGTCGTGTTCGCGTCGATGGAAGACCTCGACCGCCTGCGTGCCGTTCGGGCCGCCATCCTCGTGGATGAGTCGGCCGACGCGGGTCTCGCGGCCTTCGGGGGCGAAGGTCAGGAAGGCGGTCAGGTGCGCGTCCGTCGGAATCGCCCCGCGGAGTTCGACGTGGGTGACGTGAGCGCGGCCGAGCGTGAGGTCGTACTGGTGGACCGTGTACTCGCCCGCGTCGTACTCCGTCTCCACGAGCGTCGTCTCGCGGTAGTAGTGCTGTCGAACGGGTTCGAGTTCGTCGAACCAGTGGGTGTCACCGTTCGTTTCGATACCGAACCGAGACCTGTCGATACCATACAATCCGGAGAGCGATGACGAGTAGTCTCGAAGCACGCCATCGGGGCCAACATACACGAGTCTGTCTCCGTGACTCGAAAATGCGCCGGACGAGGTCGGACACTCCTCTGGGAAGCGTCTGCCTCGATTCCGTTTATATTCATTTAACGCAGTCCGCAGTCGCATAGATGGAACACTTTCGCTCGAAACATAAGTATTGGTTGCACGTGAACGACATTTTCCTCGAAAATTTGAGTGTTCGACGGTCGCCGTGTCTCTGTCTCACCCGACTCGTGCGGTTCAAACAAGAATTCTCACGGGAGTAAATTCAAAGTCTTTCGGCATGTTCTCTGATGTATGCATCACCCAGGCCCGCCTCAATTCATGGCCGTCGGTGAGTCAGTCCAACTCGCACCGCGCGACCCTGACCCCGAGGCCGACTACTCGTGGCACGTCCGAAGCGCACCCGTTGCGAGCAGCCTCGAATTCGACGACGACGCAGTCGTTCAGTTCGACCCCGACGCCGCCGGCACCTACATTCTCGAACTGCAAGCCCCCGACGGCACGCACGAACTGACGATTCGCGTCTTCCCCGGTGACTACCTGCCCGCTGGTTCGCTCCGAAGCGGGACCAGCGGAATGAGCGGCTACAGCGGCTACAGCGGCCAGAGCGGTTCCGGCCGTCCCACGCAGTTCAGCGGCGGCGCATCCGGTTCCGGCAGCGGGGCGGGCGAAGCGACCCGCGGCGAAGGCGGCCGTCCGCGCATCCGTCTCGACGCGTCGGTCGAAGACGACGTGGTCGTCGTCCGCGCCGACCCGCAACCGAACCCGAACAGCACCACCGACCGTGACGACCTCGTGGTCGAGTTCCTCGTGGACGACCGCGACGACATCGAGGAGTCGGCCGTCGAGACCGAGGGCTGGGAACTCCGCGTTCCGCTCTCGGCTATCGGCGACAAACTGCGCGTCCACGCCGTCGCACTGGACGAGACCTACAGCGTCCCGGACTCCGTGACCGTCTCGCGCGAGGCCCTGCCAGATGGCGGTGTCGCCGAAGCCGAATCGAAGAGCGCGACCGACGGCTCTGGTCTCTCTGTCTCCCGCCCGAACGACCCGCCGGAGTGGGCACAGCACGTCACGCTCTACGAGATTTACGTCCGCGGCTACGCGTCCGACGACGACGAGGCCGACAACACCTTCGAGGCGCTCGAAAAACGCCTCGACTACCTCGAAGACCTCGGCGTCGATTGCCTGTGGCTCACGCCCGTCCTCCAGAACGACCACGCGCCACACGGCTACAACATCGTTGACTTCTACTCCATCGCCGAGGACCTCGGCACCCGCGAGGACTACGAGCAGTTCATCGAGGCCGCCCACGACCACGGGATGAAAGTCCTCTTCGACCTCGTACTCAACCACTCCGCGCGCGACCACCCGTTCTTCGAGGACGCCTACAAGAATCCCGACTCGGAGTACTACGACTGGTACGAGTGGCAAGACAGCGGCGAACCGGGCACCTACTTCGACTGGGAGTTCATCGCCAACTTCGACCACCGAAATCTGGACGTTCGACGCTACCTGCTCGACGCCGTGGACATGTGGGCCGACCTCGTCGATGGCTTCCGCTGCGACATGGCGTGGGCGGTGCCCGATACGTTCTGGCAGGAACTCCGCGAGCGCGTGAAGTCCAAGGACCCCGAGTTCCTGCTGTTGGACGAGACCATCCCCTACATCGCCGACTTCCACGACGGCATGTTCGACATGCACTTCGATACGACGCTCTACTTCACGCTCCGGCAGGTCGGCGGCGGCCACGCGCCCGCAGAGCGCATCCTCGATGCCATCGACCAGCGGACCGAAGTCGGCTTCCCCGACCACGCGTCGTTCATGCTGTACCTCGAAAACCACGACGAGACGCGCTATATCGTCGAGTGCGGCGATGCCGCGGCGAAAGCGGCCGCCGGCGCGCTCTTCACGCTTCCCGGCGTCCCGATGGTCTACGGCGGCCAAGAAATCGGCCAACAGGGTCGTCGTGACGCCCTCGCGTGGGACCACGCCCGCGACGACGTGCGCGAGCACTACGAGCGACTCATCGAAGTCCGAAACGAGACGCCCGCGCTCAACTCACAGGGCGCGTTCCGACGCATCGACTACGACTGTGACTCCGACCAGGTCGTCGCGTTCGTCCGCGACTCCGAAGAGGGGTCGTACCTCTGTCTGTTGAACTTCGGCGACGGCGTCGAGACCGTCGATATCGGCTCGCTCGACGTGGAAGCGACCGACATCATCTCGGGCGACTCCGTCGCCGCCGAGGGCGGACTCACCGTTGACGACGTGACTGTCTGCCCGCTCGCGTAACCTGCTGACTACGGTTTTTGAAATCTGATGAGTTCTGAATACGCAACACCCACCCGACTGACCGACCGAACTGACGACCTCGTTTCCTGGCACGAGACGGTCGTTTCGAACCACGACGACGACTTCGAGGCCGCGAAAACGCTCTCGACGCGACTGGGCGCACACACCACCACCGAAGCCGTCGAATTCGGCTTCTGGACGCCCGAACTCGTCGAGCGCGGCGTTCCAGAGTCCAAGGTGTGGCTCGAACTGCTCACGCCACCGACCGAAACCGACCCGGGAGACACCGACCATCGAACCGTCTCGTTCGCCCGCGAGCGAATCCCCATGACCCGCGCCGGCGAGTACCACTGGGTCGCCGTCGAAGACGTCCGCGCGGGCACGCGCGACGAACTCGGCGCGCTCTACCAACTCGTCTACGAGGAAGGTGGGAACGAGCACACGATTCAGGACCCGGTCTCCTACTCCGTTCCGTTCGGCGCGTTCGCACCCGCAGAGGTGTACGACCTCGACGCACTGGACCAGACGCGCGCCGACCGCGACTACTTCGAAGCCCTGGGCACCGACGACGAACGCGTCTCGACGACCGAGGACGACGGCATCCCGCGTATCGACCCGGCGACGAGCATGCTCGAAATTCACCCCGGAACCGCGACTGAGAGGGGGTCGCTCGCCGGTCTCGCCGAGGTGTACGAAGGCATCGCCGAGAAACAGCGCGCCGGCGACGACCTCGAACCGTGGGAGCGCGCCTTTGCAGGCTACGACGGCATCCAAGTGATGCCCGTCGAACCGCTCACCGAGAACGAGGAGGAACACGACTTCTGGTCGGTCACCGACGACACGGAAGACGAACTCTCGGTCGAAGTCGCTCGCCCCGAGATGATAAACTGGGGATACGACATCGTGGTCAGCGCCTTTTCGGCTCCGAACCCGGCGATTCTCGAAACCGGCCGCCCGGACGAACTGGTCGATTTCATCGCCGCGTGCCACGACCTGCCGCGACCTATCAAAGTCGTCTTCGACGTCGCACTCGGCCACGCCGACAACCGTGGTGCCGAACTCCTCTCGGACCGCTACATCCTCGGGCCGGGAATGTACGGCAAGCACCTCGACTACACCGAACCAACCGCTCGCGCCGTCTTCCTCGAAATGCAGCGCCGTAAGATGGACTTCGGGGCCGACGGCATCCGCGTCGATGGCGCACAGGACTTCACCTCTTACGACCCCGAGACGGGCGAGATGTACCACGACGACGACTTCCTCGCGGAGATGGACCGCGTCACACAGGAAGTCGCCGGGACCGAGTACCGCCCGTGGATGATTTACGAAGACGGCCGCCCGTGGCCGCGCGAAGACTGGGAACTCGCCTCTTCGTACCGCGCGCTCATCGAACAGCACCCCCACTCGTTCCAGTGGTCGCCCATCACGTTCGCGCACAACACGCCCGCCCTCCTGACCTTCTGGGCGACCAAGTGGTGGCGCGCCCGCGAGGTCGGCGAGTTCGGTGGCAACTGGCTGACGGGCGTCGCCAACCACGATACCGTCCGCCGCGGGACGCAAATCGACCCGACGGTCGAGTTCAACCAGTCGCCGGTCAACCCCTACTTGGGCGACGACTACCCCGAGACGCTCGACGAAGCCTACGACAACGCCGCGTCGTCGATGCTGTTCCACTGCTTCCTGCCGGGCGTCCCGATGGACTTCGTCCACGCCAACATGCGTGCCCCGTGGGGCTTCATTCGGGATACCGACCCGACGTGGAACGTCAAAGTCGTCTCCGACGAGTCCAAATTCCTCTACTGGCAGGTGCGCGACGAGGACTTCGCGGACGACCGATTCTTCCATCGCGTCAAGGACCTCGGCTTCGACTCGCGCGAGGAACTTCTCACCTTTATGAACGCCCTCTCCTCTGCGGTCGGCGCGACCGACTACGACCTCGACGTGATGGCCGCCATGCTCTCGGCGATGGACCAACCGCTCGGCGACGACCTCTCAGCAGAAGACCTCGAAGCCTACGGCTACGCGTGGATGCGCGACGTACACGACTTCGCCAACTTGGGCTACTGGCACGACGAACAGGACGAGTCGCGGGCGCGGTTCCGCCACCAGACCCGCGAGTTCCGCCACGACCGACCGTGGCTCATCTCGGACTTGGACGAAGATGCGGACTACTTCACCTACCGCCACCCGACCGACGGAACGGTGCTCTACTACGGATTCAGGAATTCGCCCGATGGAAGCGAGCAACTCCTCTTCGCCGCGAACATGGAGGGTGTCCCCGTCCAAGTCTCGCCCGAGAGTCTCGCCGACGACGCCGCAGGCGACGAGAACGCCCCCACCATTCCGACCGATGGCTGGGAACCCGCGCTCGTCGCACCCGGCGTAGACGACGCTACGGACGTGGAGATAGCGAACGGGCAGGCAATCGTCTGGCGACGCGAACCCTAACTCGCGCGCTGGTTTCGTTTCATAGTCGTCCGTGGTCCCGGTTTGGTTGATAAAGCTGTGTGCGCGAAACGCGCCCATCAGGTCCTGCTTCTGCGCACACCTCTCGGAGGAACCGTTTAGCCACTCCCACCCCTATCCGCGAGTCATGCTCGAAGTCGGCGACACGGCTCCGGATTTCACGATTCCCATCGCAGGCGGCGAAGTGTACAACGACATCAGTTCGTTCACGCTCAGTGAGGCACTCGGCGATGGCCCAATCGTCTTGGCGTTCATCCCGGCGGCCTTCACCAGCGGGTGTACGACCGAGATGTGCACCTTCCGCGATTCGATGCACCGCTTCGAGGGACTCGACGCGCAGGTCTACGGCGTCAGCGTTGACCTCCCGCCCGCGCTGAACATCTTCATCCAGCAAGAAGAACTCAACTTCCCGATGCTCTCGGACTGGAACCACGAGGTCATCCACGACTACGGCGTCGTGCTTCCGGAGATGTACGGCCTGTACGAGGCGGCCAAGCGGAGCATCTTCGTCCTCGATAGCGATGGAACGGTGACCTACCGCTGGGTCGAAGGCGAAGGAGAGACGGACTTCGGCGCGGCCATCGACGCCGTGTACGACGCCGTGGCCGAAACGGTCGCTTCGTGACTCACAGGCAGCGACGAATTCGTGTGGATATCTCACGTCGAGTCGTCTCTTTTGGAACCCGAAGCTAGTCGAGGGGCGTGATTCTTCTCACTGACTCGAAAATGAATCCGCGAAAGATGTTCGAGTGGTCGCTATTCCGTCTCGTTGGTGCGACTGCGCAACAGCACCACACCGAGCGCTGCGAACCAGACGAGTTGCGTGATGCCGAAGACCGCTCCGCCGATTTCGGCGAGTGCGGGAATCGCCGAGAGAACTCCCGCGGTTCCGACGACGAGTCCGAGATAGTTGAGCAGTCGTCGGAGTGCACCCGCGCGAATCGCCGCCCAACTCACGAGGAACGTCCACAACCCGCCGACGATTTCGTTTCCGCCGCCGAGTCCGTCCACGACGGAGCTGATGGCGACCCACGTCGTCGCGGCCTGCGCCGGGTCTGTACCGAACAGTTCGACGACAGTCGCCATCCCGATGTTGGCAACCATCCCGCTGGCGATGACCAACCCCGCCCACAGGAGGCCGAACGCGGTGGCAATTCGCATCGACGGCCCGACTCGGTCCACGAGTCGTTCGTGGAGCGCGAGCACGAGTACGACGAGTAGGATGCCGAACACGACGTACGTTATCAGATTTGCAGTGTATATCGCGGTCTGATTTGCGACGAGTAACTCCACCTGTTGGAGTGGGTCGCTGACGCTGGCGAAGTCGAGGATGAAGAGGAAGAAGACGATTGCGCCGAGGTAGATTGCCGCTTCGAGTAGTGCGGCAACACCGCCGACCGTCTGGAGGTCGGTCGCCGTCGTTCGCGGAGGCTGAATCTCTTCGGGAGTAAGGTCACTAGTCGCTGTCATAGGTTACACCGATATCCAACAGCCTCTCGGCGTGGATAAAGCTAGTAGCGAACCGCTGAGACTGTCACACGGGTGAGTATCTCGGATGACTGTTCCAGCGACTGGTTACTCTACGACCCACTCCTCGCCCCGAAATTTCGCTCACCCCGAAATCTCGCTCGCGTTCGTCGCCACCCGCACCCCGTCCAGATAATCGCCGTCGTCACCGACCCACTGGCTATCGAGTCCGCACTCGGTCGAGAACTCACAGATGCGCGTCTCCGGCGGCCAGATGACGCGAATCTCGTCTCCCGAGCGCTCGACTTCGACCATCTGGCGGTAAGTCACCGTCTGCCCGGCGTCGCCGACGAACGTCACTTCGAGTGTGACTTCGCTCGCCCCGTCCGGAATCGGGACGGGGTCCGAGCCGGCGGCGAACTCTTTGTTCGTCACCCGTACACCGTCGGGCGTGAGTTCCCACTCGACGCGCACTGAGTCGTCCATCGGCACGTCGTACCGGGCGTATCCAGATTCGGTTTCGACGCGAACCGAGACGGTTCGACTGCCTGTGGGTGCGCCGAACGTACTCTCGGCAACGACTCCGTCGCCCTCGAAGACGGTCAGTTCGGTCAACTCGGGCTCGACGGGTTCGACCGCCCCGGTCCACTCGCCGCGGTAGGTGAACCGATACGGCGTTCGGTTCGTCGCGTCGAGGACGGCGAAGTCGGAGGCTGGCCCTTCGTCGAGTACGTAGAGCACCGGGCCGTCGAACCCGGGGTCGTTGCGGAGTGACTGGAACGGGTGGGCCTGCCAGTCGCCGTAGGGGTCGGGATGGAAGACGAGCGCCCGTTGACCGGCATCGTCGCCACCGACTCCACCGACCGCTGGCGTGAGCGGGCGGTCCTCGAACCCCGCCTCGACGAGGGGTTCGTACGTCGTTTCGAGGTTGTCGGTTCGAAGCTGATTTTCGCCGTACGGTTCGTCTATCGCGCTCACCGTCACCGCGCCACCGACGAGCGCGAGCACGAGCACGAGCGAGAAGACGACGCCGCGGGCTTCAGACGCCGAAAAGCGGTCGTGAGCGAGTCGGTTCGCACTCCGAGCGCTGACGACGAGACCCGCCGCGCCGAAGACGGCCAACGGAACGAGCGCGTCGAAGTGGTAAAACGGACCGAGAAGGTCGATGAGACCGTTTCGAAGCCCGTTGTTCGTCCCCCAGAAGAAGCCGTTGCCGACGAAGACGGAGACGAAGATACCGCCGACGATGGCGGCGAGCGCGCTGTCGGAGAGTTCGGTGAACGACGACCCTCGTTTGGCGAGTCCGTGTCGTGCTCGTCGTTCGATACCGTGGAGGCGCGTCCCGGTCCGGTAGCCCCACCAGCGAACCGCGGCGTAGCCCGCGCCGATGACCGCGGCGAGCGTTCCGAACCAGCCCATCGGTCCCCACTGACCGAGTAACATGCCGAGGGCTTCGAGACCGGTTTCGATGCCCAGCATGGGCGTGTAGACGATATCGTAGCCGAGGATTTCGCGGTAGCCGAAGCCGACGCCGTCGTTCGGCGCGAACGCGAGGTACGGAAACACGAACGGGTCGCCGGTGACGACGGCGTTGTAGGCGAGGGTGAGCACGACGAACGCGAGACCGGGGAGAGCGATTGCGACGGCGCGGCGAAAGACGGGGACGAAGACGTCTGCTCGCCAGCCAGCGACGAGCGTCCACACCGTGTGCAGGATGAACGGGAGCGCGAACAACACGGCCGTGAAAGGCCGGGCGAAGAAGGCGAGACCGATGGCCGCCCCCGCGACGACGGCGTAGCCCGACGAGTCGCGGCGGACGGCGCGGACGTAGCACACCGCAAAGGCCAGATTGAGCATCGTTGTCGGCGCGTAGGCGAGGAACGTCGCCGAAGTGAGCAGAAACATCGGCGAGAGACCGAGCATGGCGGCGGCGACGACTCCCGTTTCGCGGTCGAACACGTCGGCGGCGAGGACGTACGTGAGCCCGGCGTTCGCGGCCGCGACGACGCCGAGAATGAGGTTCGGCAGGCCGACCGAGAGACCGAGCGCGAACAGCACGGGTACGACCGGCGAGTACTTCGAGTACATCTGGACGCCGCCGGGGGCGCTCGCCGTCTCCTCGACGACGAAGAACCACGGTCGAACGACGTCTGCGAGCGCGCCGGGGTAGAGAAACAGTTTGCCCTCCAAGAGCATCGCAGCCTGCATGAGGTAGACGCCCTCGTCGTCGTTCACCGAGTGGAACGGAAAGAGGCCGATGGCGAACCAGAGAACGACGAAGCCGACGGTCACCACGACGGCGAGCGCCGCGAGTCGCCGGGCGGTCAGTTCACGAAGGGCGTCAAAATCGAAGTCGGTCCGTTCGAAGCCGCGAAACCCCATCTGTCAGTCGTCGTTCGGGCCGTCGTTGGGGCGCTGTTCTTTGGGGAACCACGCGAGTTCGTGGCCCGCGTCGAGGCTGACTTCCACACAGCCATCGGTGGGGACCGTCTCGTCGTGGTTGTGCATACAGAGCAATGCGTTGCCGCTGTTGAACTCGACTTCGTAGAGAATCGTCGGACCGAGGTAGCGCTTGCCGACGATGTTTCCGTGGCCGCCGTTCGTACAGGCGTGTGCCGAGAGGTCGTCCGGGCGGACGAGCAGGTCGATATCGGTCTGGTCGTACTCGGGGGCGAGACCGTGAATCTGCTCGCGCGGCACCGTGCCGAGTTCGGTCTCGACCACGTCACCGTTGATGCGTCCGGGAAGGAACCCAGCGTAGCCCAAAAAGCCCGCGACGAAGCGGGACTCGGGGTGTTGGAACACCTGCTCGGGTTCGCCAATCTGTTCGAGGTTGCCGTCGTTCATCACGGCGACGCGGTCGGAGATGGACATCGCCTCCTCCTGGTCGTGGGTGACCGAAATCGCGGTCACGCCCGCCTCTTTGAGGATGCGACGGACCTCCTCGCGCATCTGGACGCGAAGGTCCACGTCGAGGTTCGAGAAGGGTTCGTCGAGGAGCAGGATGGCCGGTTCGGGAGCGAGCGAGCGAGCGAGGGCGACGCGCTGTTGCTGCCCGCCCGACAACTCGTCGGGGTAGCTCTCGCCTTGGGCTTCGAGACCGACGAGTTCGAGCAGGCTCTGCACGCGCTCGTCGCGTTCGGCCTGCGAGCGGTCCTTGAGACCGAAGGCGATGTTCTCTGCGGCGGTCAGGTGCGGGAAGAGCGCGAACTCCTGGAAGACGACGCCGACGCCGCGTTCTTCGGGTGCGACGAACGCGCCGTTTCCGGAGACTGGCGCGCCGTTCAATCGAATCTCTCCGCCGTCGGGGCGGTCGAGCCCGGCGATGAGTCGAAGCGTCGTGGTCTTCCCGCAACCAGATGGGCCGAGCAGGGTCAGAATCTCGCCGTCGTGGACCGAGATTGAGAGGTCCTCGATGACCGATTCGGAGCCGTAGGACTTCGAAATCCCGTCGAGTTCGAGCACGTTGTCTGACGCGCTCCCGGCGGGGGCGGTGTCCTTCTGGTCGTTCTGTGTGAGTGTACTATTTGACATCGTATCCTTCTTGAGTGATGATGACGAGCATCGAAAGCCCGGAGACGAACAGCAAGATGAGCGCGGGCACTGCGGCTTGGCCGAAGTAACCCGACTCGAAGGCTGTCCAGATGTGGGTCACGAGCGTTTTAAACCCTGACGGACGCAGCAACAGCGTCGCCGGGAGTTCCTTCATCGTCGTGAGGAACACCAGCGCCGCCCCGCCGAACAGGCCGGGGGCGACGAGCGGGAGCGTGACGTGACGGAACGCGCCCGACGGCGTCTCTCCGAGGGTCCGTGCGGCCTCCGGTAGCGCGGGGTCAACGCGCAGGAACGAGGCCCGGAGCGACCCGACCGCTTGCGGGAGGAAGCGAATCACGTAGGCGAAGACCAGCAGGTAGAGCGTCTGGTAGAGCGGCGTCGCGTACGAACTCCCGAAGAAGACGAGCGCGAGACCGAGGACGACGCCGGGGACGGCGTAGCCGACGTAGGTCGCGCGCTCGAACATCGCGCTCGCCCGCGACGGGTAGTTGGCGGCGAGATACGCCACCGGAACGCCGGCGACGATTGCCGCGCCCGCCGTCGCCGCCGAGACGAGCACGGAGTTGAGCGCGTACTCGGGTTGGAACGAGAGCGACTGACTCGTCGCAGCCACGCCCTGTGCGAACCACGTCAGGAGGATGCCGAGCGGGACGACGAGCGCGATGGTCGCAATCGCCCCGCAGAACGCGAGCGCCGGGTACTTCCAGCGACCGAGACGAAGCTTGCTCCCGCCGCGCCCGCCGCTGGTCGTCCGTTCCTCGCCGCGAATCCGCGATTCGAGGGTGAGGATGATGAGCGTCACGCCGACGAGTTGGAGCGAGAGCAACGTGGCCGTGTCGCGGCCGAACGCGCCGAACTCCACGTAGATGACGCGCGTGAAGGCGTCGAACTTCATGATGGCGGGCGTCCCGAAGTCCGAGAGCGTGTAGAGCGCCGCGAGCAGTGCGCCCGCCGCGATGGCGGGGCGAATCTGCGGTACCGTGACGCGCTTGAACGCCTCCCACCGCGTGTGGTTCAGCGTGCGCGCGGCGTCGATGAGCGTCGTATCCATCGACTTGAGCGCCGCTCGGGTGGTGATGAACACGTACGGATAGGTGTAGAGCGTCAGCACCAACACGGCCCCGGGGAGTCCGTAGACTTCGGGGAGCGAGTCGATACCGAGCGGGCTGAGCGCCCGTTGGAAGACGCCCTGCGGGCCGAACGCGGAGACGAACGCGAACGCGCCGATGTAACTCGGGATGACGAGCGGTAGCGCGACGACGATGGTCCAAAAGCGTCTAAACGGGAGGTTGGTTCGGACGGTGAGATACGCGAGTGGGACGCCGACGGCGATGCAGGCGGCGGTGACGAGGACGACGAGTATGGTGCTGTTGACGAACACCTGGACCGTCGTCGGACGCGTGACGAGCGCCAGCGCCTCGCCGAAGCCGACGTCGAGAGCCGTTTTGACGAGCCACAACAGCGGCACGACGACGGCGGCGGCGACTGCTCCGCTCGCTACTGTGAGTCCGAGCGGGAGACCGTCACCGTCGGCCGCGTTCTGCTGTTCGGTCGCCATATGTGTGTGTCACCTCAGAGGACGCCCACCTCACGCAAGAGTTGCACGGTTCCTTCCAGGTCGGACAGTTGCGTCAGGTCGAGACCCTCCGGCGGGTTGAGTTCGTCGATAGTCGGGAGTTCGCCGATGGGTTCGACGCCCGAGACGAGGGGGTACTCGAACGTGGTGCGTGCGAAGTAGTCTTGGGCTTCTGCCGAAAGAAGGTGTCGAACGAAGTTCGCTCCGAGTTCGGCGTCGTCGGCCGTATCGAGGACGAGCGCGCCCGCGACGTTGAAAATCGACCCGGCGTCACCCGCGGTGAACGCCGTCGAGAGCGGTGCGTCCGGTCGGCCGGCGAGGATGCGCTGGATGTAGTAGTGATTGGTGAAACCAGCGTAGATTTCGCCGTCCGCGACGGCTTGGGCGACGAGGAACTCGTCGTTGTACTCGCTGACGCCGAGTTCCTGCATGCCTTCGAGCCACTGCCGCGTGGCTTCCTCGCCTTCGAGGACGCGCATCGCCGTGATGAACGCCTGGAACGAGGAGTACGTCGGTGCCCAGCCGATGTTGTCGCGGAAGGCCTCCGTCTCCGGGAACTCCATGATGCTCTCCGGGATATCCGACTCGGAGAACTGGTCGGTGTTGTACGGAACCGTCCGCGCGCGGCCGGAGGTGCCGGTCCACTGCCCGTCTGGGTCGTGGAACTCGTCGCGGACGAGTTCGAGTACTTCGCTCGGGAGTTCTTGGGTTCGGCCGGCGTCCTTCAGCGCGCCGAGCGACCCCGCGTTGATCGAGAAGAACACGTCTGCGGGGCTGTTTTCGCCCTCGGTCTCGATTTGGTTCACGAGTTCGGTCGCGGAGTTGTACCGCGGTACGACGTCGAAGTCGTCGTAGTACTCCTCGAAGAAGCCGAGCAGTTCCCCGACGAGCGCCTCGCCGCGACCGGAGTAGAGCGTCAACTCTCCTTCGAGGTCGGGCATCTCCGTGACGGAGACGCCACCGGAAATATCGCGGTCGCCGAACGGTGAGCGTCCAGACCCAATCTGTCCGACGGCTTCGGAACTATCGTCACCAGACTGGTCCTGAGAATCGCCGCCCAACCCGGCACAACCCGCGAGTGAGCCGAGACCGAGTGCCGCCGCCGTTGCGATAAATCGACGGCGACCATGGCCGCGTGGCTCTTGGTCGTGTTCGTCCATATATGATTTAGGCCTGCCTAAATCATTTATACCTACCGGTTCGTGGAGACGGCAAGTGAAGACGAGGGATGAGAAAGTGAGGTTGGGGGTGAGCCTCAGTCGTCAGCGGGGACCGCGGCGCGTGGTGCCGCGAGTGCGTCCAAACACGCCAACCAATCTTGCATATGGTCGCCGACGTAGTTGAAGAACTCGCCGTTTCGATAGTCGGACCAGTCGCCCGTTGCGAGGGCGTCGGCCATCGCCTCGAACACCTCGGCGTAGGAATCTGCGTCTTCGCCGACCGAATCGACGACTTCCCAGAGGTGTTCGTTGAGTTCCAGCCCCGGCACTTCGTTGTTCAGGTCGTCGAACGTCGGGCGAGCGGCCTTGTTGTGTTCGCACAGCGGATAGCCGGTGACGATGTCTTTGTCGAGTACGTCCGCGGCGCGCTTGAGGAAGACGCCCGACCAGATGTCGTCGAAGCGGCCGACTTCCCACTCGTTGTCGTCCATCGGACACTGGTAGAACGCCGGGATGACCTCGCGCTTGAACGCGAGGTTCATCGAGCAGACCGTGAGGTACTGACCGTCTTCGGCGACGAAGTCGCCGTCGAAGTCATCGAAGTCGGTGCGGGTCTGTGCTTGGCCTTCCAAGTCGCCGTCCATCAGGATACGGACCGCGTCGAGGTCGGGGACGTTCGTCCACAGACCCTGCGAGGCGACGACGTCACGAATCTCGCGGCGGTCGGTTTCGACCGTCTCGTGCATCGCCGAGTAGGGGTAGCCGCGAGGGTACAGGCCGTGTTCGTCGAAGTTCTGGAAGAGGACGTTCACCCACTGCTCGTCGCTGGAGACGGTCTCGACTTCGCCCTCCCGGTGGAGGTTGTTCATGTGGCGGCCGAAGAAGTCCCAGTCGTCGTGCGGGAGCGTGTCGTCGTCGATGAACACGCCGTAGTCGAAGTTGGGATGCGACCACATGTAGAGGAGACCGAAACTCGTCTGCGCGTGACTCGCCGCGGGCACGAGGTGCGAGAACTCCTCGATATCGTGCGCGTCGTACCACCGCTCTCGGGCGGATTCGTCGAAGACCGCACCGGCGACGTCCTCGTCGTCCAGCATCGACTGCATCGCTTCGGTGTCGCAGAAATCTTCGGTGACGAGAAGGACGAACAAGCGGTTGAGGTCGAAGCCGTGTTCACGAGCGTTGTCGAAGTACGCTCGCATACACTCGTAGTCGCGGATGGTTGGAACGACAACACAGATGTCGTGGCTCATTACCTCTATGAATTTAGGCTGCCCAAAAATACCTGTTGGTTCGCCACAGCGGGTCTCTTACGACAGTAGACCCCAATCCAGTCTGGCGGTTTCGTTCACTTACTCATTCACTCACTCACCACTCACCCACTCACCCATTCACCCACCCACTCACTCACTCACTCACTCGCCCCCGTCAACGCGTCGAGAAGCATCACGGCCGTCTCCTTCGCCAGCGGGTCGTTCGCGTTCCCGCACTGTGGCGACTGCACGCACGCGGGACAGCCATCTTCACACCCGCAGTCGTCGATGAGGCGCGCCGTGCGCCGCATCAGCGTCTCCACGGCGTCGTATCCGGCGCGCGTCAACCCGACCCCGCCGGGATAGCCGTCGTAGATGAAGATTGTCGATTGGCCGGTGTGCTCGTGGAACGGCGTCGAAATCCCGCCGATGTCGCCGCGGTCACAGAGCAGCGTCAGTGGAAACAGCGAAATCATCCCGTGCTCGGCGGCGTGAATCCCGCCGTTGAAACCGTAGTCGCCGCCCACATCTCGCATCTCCGACTCCACGTCGCCGGGGACGGTGAAGTACAGCGCCTTCGTCCGCAGACTCGTCTCCGGGAGGTCGAGGAGTTGCTGGCCAATCGTGGTCCTGCGCTTCGCATCGCGCCGCTCGAAGCCCGTTATCTGCTTGCGCATCGTCACCTCGGCGAACCGGACTTCGACGTCGGGCCGCGCCGAGAGTGATTTCGAAGTCAAGTCGCGTTCGACGGTGATGTGTTTGTCGTGGAGGACGCGTGTGTAGTAGTCCGCCCACGAGGGCTGTAATCTGGCAACGTCTCTGTCGAGGTCCAACTCGGCCACCTCGTAGGTCTGGCCCTGGTGGTGATACACCGCCCCCGGATGCGCGTCGCGGAGTGCGTCTTCGAACGCCAGTTTCGCAATCGTCTCGTTACTCCGCGCGTCCATGAGTCGAATCTCGCGGTCGGTAATCGTCCGCAGACTCATCGAGTGCTGGGGACTGCCGTCGCCGTCGTGGAGCCATCGGGTTCCCACGTCTGTCTCTCGCCGCGAGAGCGTCCCCGTCGATTCGAGGTTCGAGACGACGCCGGGGAACCTGTGTCCAAAATGGCGTTCGTCGTCGGTCGAGAGCCAGTTCTCGGCCGACGCACAGGCGACGTGGGACGGCATGAGATGGTCGTTCTCGGGGTCCGACACCGCCTGTTCCGGGTCGCCGTCGAAGAAGTCCGCGGGGTGGTTCATGAGGTACTGGTCTAACTGGTCTTCGCCCGCGACGAGGACGACCAGCGCGGGATTGTCCCCGCGACCAGCGCGACCCGCCTGCTGCCACGCCGACATTCGAGTGCCGGGGTAGCCGTCGATGAGCACCACGTCGAGACCGCCGACATCGACGCCCAATTCGAGGGCGTTCGTACTCCAGACGCCGCGGATATCGCCTTCCTGAAGCCCCGACTCTATCTCTCGCCGTCTGTCGTGGGTGAGCGCGGCCTGATACGCCGCCACCTGCCCGGCGAGTGCGTGTTCGCCGCGTTTTCGCAGGTCGTTCGCACTCTCCGACGCGTAGCGTTCTGCACCCTGTCGTGACCGAGTGAACGCGAGCGTCTGGTGGCCGCGCGCGACGAGGTCAACGAAGAGGTTCTTCGTCTCCATGTGGCCTGAACGTCGCCGTCCCGACCCGCCCGCGTCGGGGTTCTCGTACTCTGGCGGGTTCCAAAGCACCCAATGGGTCTCCCCCGTGCCGCTGGTGTCCTCGTCCACCAATGCGAACGAAGATTCGTCCTCGCCCGTGATTCGCGCGGCGTGTTCGACGGGGTTGCCAATCGTCGCCGAGCAGCAGACGAACTGCGGGTCCGCGCCGAAGCGTTCACAGACACGTTTGAGTCGCCGAAGCAGGAGGGCGACGTGGCTGCCGAAGACGCCGCGATAGCCGTGCACCTCGTCGATGACGACCGTTTCGAGCGAGGAGAAGAACCACTCCCACAGACGGTGCGCGTGGGGCAAGAGGGCGTAGTGAACCATGTCGGGGTTCGAGAGGAGGACGGTGGGCCGACGCTTTCGAACCTCGCGCTTTTCGGACTTCGAGAGGCGGCCGGTGTACTGTTCGACCGAGACGCGACTCCCGAATCCCAACCCGTGTGCGAGGTCCGAGAGGGTGTCGAGTTGGTCGGCGACGAGCGCGTTCTGCGGGCCGAGATAGAGCGTCCGACCACCGTGGTCCATCGCTCGCTCGAAGGCGGGAACGGTGTACGCGAGGCTCTTCCCGCTCGCGGTTTGGGTGGCGAGAACGACGTTGTCGCCGTCGCGGACGGCTTCGATAGCGTCGGCTTGGTGTCGATAGAGACCGTCGATGCCCCGGTCGGCGAGCGCCCCTGCTAACCGCGGTTCGAGGTCGATGTCGGTGGTCGCGGGGTCCTGTGGCTCGAACGTTCGATGGGCGTGAATCTGCCCCTCGTAGTACGGCCGCCTCCGAAGCCACTCAATGAGGTCGTCCACACACGAACTGCGGCCGTGGTGCTCCTAACGCTATCGCCCACCTGCTCCCTGTTTGCCGCGCGACTTTTCTATCTCGCGTCCTGAATGTGGGTATGAACGCGAACGCCGTGCTCATCTACGACGGCGAGTGTCCCTACTGCTCTATCGCGGCGACGGCGCTGAAACGCCTCGACGATGTGGAGGCGATTTCGTGGTACGACGACGCCGCACAGGACTTCTTGGCGGCGCAGTTCGACGAGGTTCCCTTTGCGATGGTGCTCGCCGACCGCGCCGAAAATCGGGTGTACGCGGGGCGCGCGGCGGCGAAAGAACTCGCCGAACGGGCTGGCACGCCGGGTATCGTCGGCTCACTGGTCCGCGACAACTACGAGAAGATTGCCAAGGTCGTCGGTGTCGCCAGCGGGCGCGGCCGCGACCCGGACGACGTTCACAGTCAGTATCCGATGGCCGACGACGCGCTCGAAACCTTCGATGCACTCGTCGATGGCGCTGCGGAGCGGCCAGTAGAACTCTCGTAGAACGGAGGAATCTCGCAGAATGAATCACGCGCTCGCTCGGTGGTCGAATCGTTGGAAAAGCGGGGGGGTCCCCCGTTTACCCGAACCGGGCCGGGCACCCCGGTTCGGTTCGACGATTGCCGGTTATCAGAGGCACTCCGGCAGATACTGATAGTCCACAGTACTGCTTTACCTCACTCCCTGCGAATACCACTCAGAGGTTGAATAGTGGTATATAAAATTATCTATCTTTTATAACTGAAAGCCGTCTTCTTGACGTCTATTCTCACATTCACTCGGCGATTAACACCACATTATCTGCTAACACAGCGCCGATGGAACGACGATGGCGACGGGGCCGCCCCCCGCGCTCAAATCGTGATGGCGCGTGCGAGCAGTTCGATGGGATGCGGTGGTTCGTCGCTCGCGCCGGGCATCGCTTCGAGTTGTGACCGACAGGAGGCACCCGGTGCGACGACGGTGTCGCCGGGACTCGCCTCGACCTGGTCGTAGAGGATGTTCCCGATGGCTTTCGACATCGAGTAGTGTTCGGCCTCGTAGCCGAACGACCCCGACATGCCGCAACACGTCGAATCTAAGGGGTCTACTTCGTAGCCAGCGCGGCGAAGCACGCCGACCGCGTGGTGGTCTTTCTTCGTCGCCTTCTGGTGACAGTGGCCGTGATACGTCAGGTGGTCCTCTCGCGGTGCGAAGGTGAGTCCCTCGTCCAGTCTGAACGTGTCGAAGTACTCCATGATGCCGTAGGTGTTCGACGCCACCGCGACTACGTCGTCGCCGGAGAGTAAGTCGAGGTAGTCGGATTGGAACATCACCGCGTCGGAGGGTTCGCAGACGACCACGTCCCACCCCTCGTTGACGTAGGCGGCGAGGGCTTCGACGTTCTGTTTCGCGTCGTTTCGGGCCTTTTCGAGGAAGCCCTTCGAGTGTGGCGCACGACCCGACCCGGTCACACCCGACGGAACCCGAACGTGGACGTTCGCGGCTTCGAGGGCGACGACGGCGGCTTTCCCCACTTCCGGGTGGTTGTAGTTCGTGTAGGTGTCGGGGAACAACAGCACGTTCCGGTCGGCTTGGCCTTCGGGAATCTGCGCGCCCTCTCGCGTGTTGAACCACTCGACGAAGCTCATCGCCTCGAACGTCGGGAGCGAGCGCTCTTTGGCGATACCGATGGTCTTCTCCATGAGCGTTCGCGCGCCGGGAACCTTCGTCAACAGGTTCGTCGCAGGCGCGAGCGCCGACCCGAGTTTCGACACCGTCTCGATGTTGGCGAACATCCGGTCGCGCATGGTCGCGCCGTTTCGCTTGTGGTACTCGAACATCACCTCGGCTTTCAGCTTCGCCATATCGACGCCGCTCGGGCAGTCCTTGGCACAGCCCTTACACCCGACACAGAGGTCCATCACCTCGTGGACGAACTCGTCTTCGAACAGTTCGTCTTCCGGCAGGCCGCCGCTCATGGCCTGTCGGAGCATGTTCGCCCGCCCGCGAGTCGATTGAATCTCCTCTTCTGCGGCCCGGAACGTCGGGCACATGACGCCGCCGACGGTCGATTGCTGGCCGCGACAGCCGGCACAGCCGTGACAGAGTTCGACCATTCCCTGAAAGCCGTTCTCGTTGGGCCATCGCATCGCGGGGTCGAACCCGGTGTCGAACTCGTAATCCGGCGAGAACCGGAGGTGCTCGGTCATGTCGTGGTCGCCGCAGATGTTCCCCGGATTGAGCAACCAGTCGGGGTCGAACGCCGTCTTCAGGTCGCGGAACACCTGCCAGAGGTGGTCGCCGTACAGCTTCCGATTCCACTGGGTTCGCGCCCGGCCGTCGCCGTGTTCGCCGGAGACCGACCCGCCGTACTTCACGACGAGGTCTGTCACCTCGTCGGCGATGGCTTCGAACGTCTCGACGCCCGAGACGGTCTTCGTGTTCACGAGCGGGCGGATGTGAAGGACGCCGGGACCGGCGTGGGCGTAGTACGACGCGAAGGTGTCGTAGCTGTCGAGGATGTCCTGGAACTCCGCGACGAAATCCGGGAGGTTGGGCGCGGGAATCGCGGTGTCTTCGATGTACGCGATGTGCTTGTCGTCGCTCGTCCGCGAGAGGAGAATCGGCAGGCCCGACTTGCGCATCTTCCAGAACTTCGCGCGTGTGTCGGCGTCGTGGGCTTCCATGAACGCGCTGGCGAGGCGCTCGTCGTCGGTCACCGAATCCGCGCCCGCCGAGGGAGCGAACTCGGTTCCCGCGCTGTCGCGTGCGCGGTCGGCGATGAGGTCGGCGACTTTCTGTCTCCCGTCGTCGTCGCTCTCGGCGTAGAACTCCACGAGGAGCACCGAGTCGGTCCCCTCGGGGAGCATCCCGACCACGTCCGAGAACTCGGGCGTCTCGCGCGCGAGGTCCAACAACACGTCGTCCATCACCTCGACGGCGGCGGGTTCGTGTTCGAGGATGGGTGCGACGTCGCGCATCGCGTCCAGCACGTCGTCGTAGGTGAGGAGGGCGACGGACTTCGTGTTCGGAATCGGCGTCAGCGAGACGGTGGCCTCGGTGACGATGCCGAGCGTTCCTTCGCTCCCCGCCAGCAACCGCGCGAGGTTGACGTGGCCCGCCTCCCACGACTCGTCGATGCCGGTGTCGTCGGGCGTCCGACGCTCGCCGCGCATCTCCTCGACGAGCATGTCGAGGTTGTACCCCGAGACGTTTCGCTTGAGGTCCGGGTAGCGCGCCGAAATCTCGTCGGCCTCCTCGTCGAGAATCTGGGCGACTTTCGCGTAGATTCGCTGTTCGAGCGTGCCGTTCTCGTCGCCCTGCGCTCGCAGTTCGTCAACTGAAACCTCGCCGAACGTCGTCACCGTCCCGTCCGCGAGGACGACTTCCAGTTCTTCGATGTAGTAGTCCGTCTTGCCGTACTTCAGCGAGTGCGCGCCCGTCGAGTTGTTGCCGATTGCGCCGCCGAGTGCCGACCGGTCGGCCCACGCCGGGTCGGGAGCGAACTTCAGGCCGTGCGGGGCGAGTCGCTCGTTCAACTCGCCGAGTTTGACGCCCGCTTGTGCGGTCACCGTCGCCGCGTCGGTATCGACGTTTTCGACGCCGGTCATGTAGCGAGCGAAGTCGAGGACCACCGCTTCGTTCACCGTCTGCCCGGCGAGACTCGTGCCGCCGCCGCGAGGGAGGACCGGAATCTCGCGTTCGGCGCAGTACTCCATCACCGCGGCGACGTCGGCGGTCGAGGTCGGCATGACGACGCCGATTGGCAGTCGCTCGTAGGCGGAGGCGTCGGTCGCATAGAGCGTTCTCGTGTAGGTATCGAAGCGGACGTCGCCATCGACGAGGCGTTCGAGGTCCTCGACCAGTGCCGGTCTGGCCACCTCGTCGTTGACGTAGTCGTAGTTACCCGCAGCGGCGGGGTCGGAGGGTGCGTCGTGCGGATGGGATGCCATAGGGTCTTGGGTGTTGGTTGTGTGTCAACTACTAAAGCCACCGGGGTCGGGGAGAAATTCGACCACGGCCGGCGTTTTCTCACGAGTCTGTCATCACCCGAAGAACGAATACGTGAACCCTGCAATTGATTCGCATGGTAACTGGTACGGTCACGACGTTCGAGGCGTCGCTCGACCGACTCGACGTCGGGTGGACACACACCTCGCCCGACGAGTTCGACTCCGTCCTCTCCGAGGTCTGTGACGACCCGGTCGTCGGTGTCTCGCTCCCCTTCGAGAGTCTCGACCTCCCGTCGTGGGTCAACACCCGACCGACGCCGGCCGACCTCCGCGAGGCGCGAACTGGTGTCACGGCCGCCGGCATCGCCATCGCGGATTACGGAAGCGTCGTGATTCAGGCGACTCCAGACGGTGCCGAACCGGTGAGCCTGTTCGGGGACACCCACATCGCCGTCGTCCGCGAGTCGGACATCCTTCCCGACATGCCCGCGGCGTTCTCGTGGCTCGCCGAAGAGTTCCAATCGACGCCTTCGTCAGCGATTATCGCCACCGGTCCGAGCGCGACCGCCGACATGGGCGAACTCGTCAGGGGTGCCCACGGTCCCAAAGACGTGCACGTGGTGATTCTCGATGAGTAAGTCGAGAACGTCGAAGGCGGCGAAGATTCGGCACCTCATGGAGACGGAAGGGTCGTCGGTCGCCGAAAACACGCGCGGCTTCAACGCCGGGCGCTACGAGTCCGTCCAGACGTTGGACGACTACGAGGGACTCAAAGCCGAGGCGCGAGCGATGAAGGAAGACGCGATAGAGCGCCTGCCCGAACTCATCGACCAGCTCCGAGAGTCGGTCGAATCCAACGGTGGCACGCTCTACATCGCCGACGACGCGGCCGACGCGAATCGCTATATTCGGGAGGTGAGCGAAGACAAAGCGGCCGAACGCGTCGTCAAATCGAAGTCGATGACCTCCGAGGAAATCGAGGTCAACGACGCGCTCGAAGCCGCGGGCATCGAAGTCGTCGAAACCGACCTCGGCGAGTGGGTCTTGCAGGTCGCCGACGAGTCGCCCTCGCACATCGTCGCGCCCGCGATTCACAAGTCGCGGGAGGCGATTGCCGACCTCTTCAATCGGACGTTCGACCCTGACGAACCCCTCGAAACCGCCGAGGAACTCACCACGTTCGCCCGCGAGCGACTGGGCGAACTCATCGAGGGCGCGGACGTGGGCATGACCGGCGCGAACTTCGTCACCGCCGATACCGGCACGCTCGCGCTCGTCACCTCCGAAGGCAACGCCCGAAAGACGGCCGTCGTCCCCGACACCCACATCGCCGTCGCGGGCGTCGAAAAGGTCGTTCCGAGCGTCGAAGACCTCCAGCCGTTTATCGAACTCATCGGCAAGTCGGGAACCGGTCAGGACATCACCTCCTACATCTCGTTGCTGACGCCGCCAGTCGAATCGCCGACGGTCGATTTCGACGACCCGGACACGCCGATTGCCGAGAGCGAGACCGACCGCGACTTCCACCTCGTGCTCATCGACAACGGCCGGATGGCGATGCGCGAAGACGACCAACTCCGGGAGACGCTCTACTGCATTCGCTGTTCTGCCTGCTCGAACGTCTGCGCCAACTTCCAGCAGGTCGGCGGTCACGCCTTCGGCGGCGAGACCTACTCGGGAGGAATCGGTACCGGGTGGGAGGCGGGCGTCGAAGGACTCGACTCCGCGGCCGAGTTCAACGACCTCTGTACCGGGTGTAGCCGGTGTACCACCGCCTGCCCGGTCAACATCGACATCCCGTGGATAAACACGGTCGTCCGCGACCGAATCAACTGCGAGGAACACACCGAGTTCGACTGGCTCGTGGAGGGTCTCACTCCGGACGATGAACCCGGCGGCGTGAGCCTCCAGAAACGCTTCTTCGGCAACTTCGAGGCCGTCGCAAAAGTCGGGTCGGCGCTCGCCCCGGTCTCGAATTGGATTGCGGGAACCTCGGTCCCCCGGTCGGTCATGGAACGAACCTTGGGAATCGACTCCCGTCGCCAGTTGCCCGAATTCCGGCGCGAGACGTTCCGCGCGTGGTTCGAGAGACGCGATTCGAGCGTCGAAAACCCGACTCGAACCGCCGTCGTCTACCCCGACCTCTACACGAATCACGTGCAGGTCGAACGCGGCAAAGCGGCGGTTCGAACGCTCGAAGCCCTCGGCGTCGAGGTGGTCGTCCCCGACGTTCGCTCGTCGGGTCGCGCACCGCTCTCGCAGGGCATGATTGCGACCGCCGATGACCACGCCCACGACGTGTATGCCGGTCTCGCCGAACACATCGACGCCGGCCACGACATCGTCGTCATCGAACCTTCCGACCTCGCCATGTTCGAGGGCGAGTACGAGAAGTTCCTCCCCGAGAAGTCTTTCGAGCGACTCTCGTCGAACGCCTACGAGGTGCTGGAGTACGTCTTCGGACTGCTCTCGAACGGTGCGGATGCGACTGCGTTGCGGGCGGGCGACGGCGACGAAGTCGCCTACCACAGCCACTGCCAACAGCGAACGCTCGGTCTCGAAGGTTACACCGAAGCGGTGCTCGCGGACCTCGGCTACGACGTGGTGACTTCGCATGTGGAGTGCTGCGGGATGGCCGGGTCGTTCGGGTACAAGTCCGAGTACTACGGACTGAGCATGGCCGTCGGCGACGACTTACGAGACCAATTTCAGACGGCCGAAACGAGGCATCGAACCGTCGTCGCCAGCGGCACGTCGTGTCTCGAACAACTCGACGCGCTCCTCGCTCGTCCCTCGAAACACCCGGTTCAGCTCATCTCGCCGCCGAGCTAACGAGTTTCGTGTCTCACCGGCGACTCGTGTCCGACGCCCGTCTGCCGGGCGTCCGTCTCGCTTCCCATCTCCTACGAACTATTAAGACCCGGCACACCATGTTCCGGATATGAACGGGACGCCCGAAGAGATTACCACGCTCGTCGGCCGTGAGGTCTACTCGAACAACGGCATGTTCGTCGGAGAGGTCGAAGACGTTCGTCTCAACCTCGACCACGAAGCGGTCACGGGACTCGCACTTACGGCACTCAACACGGAACTGTTCGGCAACCAGATCGAACCCGGAAAGGGAGTACTCATCCCGTATCGCTGGGTCCGCGCGGTCGGCGACGTCATCCTCATCAACGACGTTATCGAACGCCTGAAGAACCCAGAAGAGAGCGAAGAGTCGGCCGTCGTCTAATTTCCGTTTCCGCTTTCGCCGCTTTCGACACCCATCGCCCTGAACAGCTTTCGCTTTACCGCTTCCTCGGTGAGTTGTAAGAGCGTATCGCGGTTGTCGTCGTTCGATTCGATGCCCGTGAAGATACCGAGCGGAATCTCGACGGAGCCTTGGGTGGAGTGGCCGCCGGCCTCGCCGATGCCCTTGAACGCGTCACTCAGAATCTTCCCGATGTTCATTCGGATGTCCTTCGAGCGCGCGGCGAGGTAGATGGTATCGTCGGCGATGCCGAAGACGGCCGTCGTCGTGATTCCTTCGAGGTTGAGCAGGTGTTGTGCGGCTTGGCTGAGCGCGTCGCGGTCGCGGATAAAGCCCGCGTTCGAGACGAGGTGCGACCCCTGTACGTCTCGGTTCTGGATGGCTTCGGCGAGCACGTCCAGCGTCTCGGGCGACATCGAGGGCGATTCGACCTTTTCGAGGGTGTCGTGGTCGGCGAAGGGATAGAGGTACGCCGCCGCGGTCAGGTCGGCGGGCGTCGTATCGCGCTTGAAGTCGAGCGTCTCGGCGCGAATCCCGTACAGGAGCGCGGTAGCGACTTCCTGCGACGGACTGAGGTTGAACTCCTGGATGTACTTCGTGACGATCGTCGAAGTCGAAGAGACGTTCGGCCGCACGTCGGTGAACTCGGCGTCGATTCCCTCGTCGGGTTCGAAGTGGTCCACGAAGATGGTCACGTCCGCCCCGCCGAGGTCCGGCATCCCGGACTTCATGTGGTCCACGAGCGCGACTGCGCCGTACTCGGTGAGCGGTTTCGCCTCGCTCCGTGGGGTGAGTTCGATACCGAGGATGTTGACGAACGCTCGGTTCTCCTGATGACCCATGTCGCCGGAGTAGAGGATGTCGGCGTCCACGTCGTACTCGCGGGCGATTGCCTGCAAGGCGACGGCAGAGGCCAGCGAGTCGGGGTCCGGGTTGTCGTGGGTGAGGATTGCCAGTCCGTGGTCCGTCTCTCGAAGGAGGTCGCCGAGTTGTCGGGCCTTGTACTCTAACTCACCGGATTCGACGCTTCGGAGCGCCGAATCGGCGATGACCTCAGACGGGTTGATGACGACGTCTGCGCCCAATTCCGTCAGTTCGTCTTCGGAGACGGGGTCCGAGGCGCGGACGACGATGAACTGGTCGTCGCTCCGTTCTCGAATCGTCGAGACGGCGGCCTTGTTGGCCTCCACGTCCGACGAGAGGATGAGAATCACGTCTCTGTTCGCCACGGCGTCTGCGACTTCCGGGTCGCGGATGTCCGTCGTCTGTGCGTTCAGGTCTTGGTCACGCAGGGCTTCGACCCGACTCTCGTCTTTGTCGAGGATGACGACGTCTTTGCCGCCGTCGGTCAGGTCCTCGGCGACTGCGTGGCCGACGCTACCACAACCGAGAATCGCGTACGTAGACATCGACGAAATACTGACCCCTGCACTCATCGTTGATAGTTATCCGGTCGGCCGACACTTAACACACCCGCTTACCGCCGCACGGCACGTGTGTCGGTCACTCGCGCCCCCGCTCAAAAAGGAAAGTCATTTTACCTACCACCAGTTACGAGAAGTTGCAAGGGCCGGTAGCTCAGTTAGGCAGAGCGTCTGACTCTTAATCAGACGGTCGCGTGTTCAAATCGCGTCCGGCCCACTTCCTTCCATCCTTCGGACACTTCTCGTTCGGAGAGCGGTCGCTGCGTCTTCATCCACACGAGAAACTACCGCGATTCATCGACCTTTCGAACCGATTGCCGACGAAGTCTGAACAACGTGTTTTACTGCCATTCGACCGCGGTTCCGTTTCGAACCCACGCAGCTATCGAGATTCCGACCAGCACAATCAGCGGAATCACGAGCAGTTGCATCGCCAGTTCGATACCCGCATCTGAGATGACGAACCCCAGTATCGCTGGGACGCCCGCGATTCCGAGCGTCGAAACCACCAAACTGAGACTGTTGATGGGTGCGCTGTGCTCCGGTGCGGCCCCTATCGAGTACGCCAACAGCGTGGGAAACTGCCCCGAGAGCGAGAAGCCAATCCCGAACAGGCCGACCAGCACGCCCACGCCGGACGCGACGAAGAACGTGTAGACGGTCGAGAGCAAACAAAGCACCGCGAGTCCGGCGATGAGGCGGACGGACCCGATTCGATTCGACAGCGCCCCGGCCGCGAAGCGTCCGGGTATGTACGCGACCAACAGCACGCTCAGTGAAGCGGTCACGAACGAAGCGGGCACGCGCCCCTCGGCGAACGTCGTCAGCCACGTGAAGAGCGCTCCCTCGACGCCCGTCGTCATGAGGATGCCCGCAATCATCACGAAGACTTCCGGCCGTCGCCCCACGCGCTTGAGTTCGTCGAGCGTGAGCGGGTCGTCGCCGTCTCCGTCGATACTCGGCGTGGGGAGCCACCACACCAGCAGCACGACCGGGAGAAACGCGACGCCGAGCGTGTAGTAGGCGTAGCGCCAGTCGCCGAGCCACAGTGCGGCGGTTACGATGAGCGGGCCAATCGTCGCCCCGACGGCCCACATCGCGTCGTAGTAACTGAACCACTTGCCGCGGTCACCGGAGTGGAGGTGGCTCAACAGCGGTCGGTCGGTTCCCCGGCCCACGCCCCCGAACGACCCCCGCGCGAACAGCGCGGCGATAAAGAAGGCAAAGGAGGGAGTAAAGCCCACGACGAACACGCTCGCACCGGTTCCGGCGATGCCGAAGAGGATGAGACGGCGCGTGTTGACCCGGCCGGCGATGGCTCCGGTGAGTGCCACGAAGACGAGAAAGCCAATCGTTCCCGCGGGCGCGACGAGACCCAGCAGCCAATCGGGCGTTCCGAACGACTCGCGGAGGACTGGCACGACAGACCCACGCATCTGGAGGCTGGCACCTTCGAGCGCGACGTACGCGAAAATCACGAGCGTCCACCACCGCCTCGTGTCGGCTGTCGCGGTGCGAACCGAGTCGTGGGTGTGTTCCATTAGGTGTCCCCTCCCGTGCGCGACTGAAAGAGGTTCTCGAATCGGCAGTAGTGAGGCGGTGTCGTTCGGGATTCACACACCGCTCGAACCGTCCGCTTTCCAGACAGTCGGTGGTACTTATACACACGCACGAAGACAGTCTAGTATGCCTCAGTCGGACCGAACGGAACTCATCCTCTTCAGTATCACCGCGTTCGTCGCTATCGTGATGGGACTGGCGATGGGTGTCAACGGACGCGTCGATACGGGGAAGATTGTGACTTCGTTGACGCCCGATTCGGCGGCCCTCCTCGACGGGGCGGTGGTCGGTGCGGCGCTCTTGCTCGTGCTGTTTTTCGGCTTCGTCGTCGGCGCGAAGGTGCTGTTCAGACGGGCGAACTGAGGCCGACCGCGACTCTCTGTCCTGTTTCGAAACGGCTTTTCGGGGAATAGCCGCATCACCGGTATGGACCGGTCCCGCCTCAGATTTTGGGCGCTCTATTTCACTCGCTTCGCCGGCGGGTTCGGATTTATCACGCTCATCACGCTCCTCCCGAAGTACATCAACGAACTCGACCCGCAAGCGGTCGTCCTCCCGCAACTCGCCATCGGCGGCCTCGTAGTGGGCGGTCTCACGCTCTCGAAGGGTTTCGTCATCGGGATGTACACCACCGGGTTCACCCTCGCCCAAACCGTCGCCGTCGTCCCGCTCGCGTGGGCGGGCGACAGATACGATAAACGCCTCGTCCTCGCCGGAACCGTCGCGCTCGGCGCGCTCGTCTACGCCGCGTTCCCGCTCGTCGATTCCAGTCTCTCGTTCATCTTCGCCCGCGCGGCACAGGGTATCGCCGTCACCGGAGCGGGTCTCATGTCGCTCGCACTCGTCGGCGAACTCGCCCGCGACGGCACGCGCGCGAACCACATCGGAAAGGCCAACGCCGCCCGATTCGGTGCCTCGATTCTCGGCAGTCTGACCGCCGGAATCCTCTACGACACGCTGGGATTCACGCCGATTTTCGTCATCATCGTCGCCCTCCTCTCGGTCGCAACCGTCGCCATCTGGGTGTTGCTCCCGCCGGACGAGACGACGATTCACGGCTTTCCCTTCACGAATCTCGCGCTCAACGAGCGCATCATGACGATTGCCACCTTCCGGGTTCAGTACGCCGTCGCGGTGACGCTCGTCAGGACGTGGGTGCCGATTTACGCCGGCGTCTCCGCGGCGTCGGGCGGACTCGCCTACAGCGGTATCGCCGTCGCGGCGACGGTCATCGCCGAGAAGTTCACCAACATGCTCTTTCAGCCGCACACCGGCCGCATCTCGGACCGCTCGGGTCGCGCGCTGTTCGTCTTCTTCGGCGGCGGACTTTACGGTCTCATCGCGCTCGCCGTTCCCTTCTCGCCCGCCATCGGTGAAGCACTCGCCCTGCCCGCTCGGTTCCCGATTCTCGGACCGCTCTCGCCGGCGTTCCTCCCGCTTCTCGCGCTCTCTGCCCTGCTCGGTATCGCAGACAGTTTCCGCGAACCCGCGAGTATGGCACTCTTCGCCGACGAAGGAACCGGCGGTGCGGGCGTCGCCAGCAGTTTCGGCATCCGCGAACTTCTCTGGCGGCCCGGAAGCGTCGCCGCACCCCTCCTCGGCGGCTATCTGATGGCCGACGTCGGTATGGAGTGGGTGTTCTACATCGGCGGTGGCGCCGCGATTACGGGCGTTCTCACGTTCTTGGCCGTGCTCGTGTACTCCAACGGGAGCGGCGCCCTGACCGAATGGTAGGATAACTGGTCGCTATCGAAGGACGACTATTCTCGCCAGCCGATATATGTCAAGTTTACATTAGTTGAGTTCCTACTGTTGTCAAATGGCCGTCCAGAATCGCCCAGTAAGTCAGATATCGGCGAATATCACTCGAAAACAAACTCAGAACAAAGGATAAGAATAATGACTGGTCCCGCTCTCGAACCCCTCCGTGTCACCCTCCTCCTCGACGAAGAGTACGTCGAACAGTGGCAGTACAATGCGTTGGCGTCGTTGGTCGAAGAACCGGCGATCGAAATCACGCACGTCGTCATCAACAGCGAGGTTCGCGTCCTCTCACCCGAGCGAACGCGAGCGATGTTCGTTCGTGACGCCATCTCACAACTCCGGCGATACCCGCTCTGGTCGCTCGTGGGTATCGCTCGGACGCTCAGACCTGCCCCCACGCACACACGCCCGGTTCACATCAGTTCACTCGACGGCGTTTCGAGCGCGACGCGAATCGACTGTCACCCCACCAGGGTAGATACCTACTGGAACGTCCTCCCTGACGGCGTCGTCGATGAGATTGGGACCACCGATGTCGCTATCCGATTCGGCTTTGGGATGCTCAAGGGCGACGTTCTCTCGGCACCGACCTACGGCGTTCTCAGCTATCACCTCGGTGACGTTCGAACCTACCGCGGTCAGGTCGGCGGCTTCTACGAATTCATCAACGACGAAGACGAGATGGGAATCACACTGCAGCGTCTCACCGAAACCCTCGACGGCGGGGAGATAGTCGAACTCGAAACGATAGACATCAGCGGGCTGGAGACGTGGCAAGAGATTCGACAGCAAGCCTGTTACACGGCAGAGCGAATGCTCTTGCCCGGTGTGCGGACGGTCACCGACCCGAATGCGGAGGTCACAGCGCCCGACGAACTCGGGACGTTGTACAAAATTCCGAAGGGACGAGACGTCGTCAGCTATCTCGTCAAGAACTCCCGCGGCCGCTTCCGAAGGTTCGTCGCCTCGCGTGAACCCACGCCGACGTACTGAGTGGTGGGACACGTTTTGATGGCGGCGCATCGGAGGTACGCCCATGGCTCTCCTATCGGTGCGTGGCCAGTAACTCGTCGAATCGTCCCTTTCCAGACCGCACCTGAGAATAGTCGAACGTGAAGACTTCGTGCGTACACGTCCCCGACCAATCGGTTTCGACTATCGCCGCTACGAGCGAGTCGAAATCCAGCCTACCGAGACCGAGTAGAGCGAATAGCACAATTTGATATAGCATCATTTGATTTATTTGTCTCACACTGCCCATTCTCGCCCGGGCTAGGGTCAATATCGTGTCACTCGTAACACACTGCATGGACTACCTCCGAACGCCCGCTGTGCACCGACTACTCACGGCTCCGGTCGGTCGCGTATTCACGTCACGCATTTTCGAATCGTACAAGGCGCGTTCGCTCCCCGCGGATTTCGGCGTCACCCGTGCCCGCGCCGCGGCGGATGTCGCACTCGGGTCGGGTCCGAACACCTATTTGAAGGAGGTCGGCGCTCCGCCCGCCCCGAGTCTCGACCGACGAATCACACACGCCCTCGCGCAGTACGCCGACATCCGCGAAGCGTACGACGCGACGATGGCCAAGTGGAACGACGTGTTCTGGGAGGACTACGAATCGCTTCCGGACGAGCGTGTCGCCCTCGAACGCGAGCGACGGGAGTGCGCACACCAGCACGCCAAACCGACCGACGTGTTCGGATTCCTCACGAGTGAGCACTACGTTCCGCCGGTGAAGTTCGAGACGCCCGACGCCGAGACTGCCCGCACGCGCTGGCGTCACGAACTCGCCGAACCCGAGCGCCTCTACGGATTCTCCGAGATGCGAACCGCCGAGCAGGTCCCGCGCGTCGAGCGCTCTGCGACGGTTCGCGGGCCGAATACGACCGAGTACGTGCTTCGATTTCCCTCACCTGCGGCCCACCTCGGTGATATGGCGACGGCGCGCGTGTACGAACCGGCCGACGGGGACGACTCGTTGCCGACGCTCGTCTATCACTCTGGTTGGGGGTCGCTCAACGACCAAGGCACGTACTGGCCCGAGGAGGAAGCACTCGGACGGACCCTCTCACCCCGGGGTTTCCGCGTCATTCTCCCCGATGCACCGTGGCACGGCCGCCGCGAGCGACCCGGATTCTATAGCGGCGAACCCTACATCGCCCGCGTGCCCGAGGGCATGTTCACGCTCTATGCGGGCGCGGCGCTCGAAACTGCGGTCCTCACTGACTGGGCGCGAACGGAAGGCGCACCGGCAGTCGGCGTCGGCGGAACCAGCCTCGGCGGGACGATTGCACTCCACGTCGCTGGCTGGTGCGACTACTGGCCCGAATCCATGCGTCCAGACCGACTCTTCGTCGTGGGAGCACCGGGTTCGATTACCCAGACCATCCCTTCGAGCGACCTTACGCCGATGCTCGGACTCGATAGCGCGCTCGACGTCGCCGGATGGAACGGCGAGGCGCTTCGGGAGTTCGCGCCGCTTCTCAACCCACCGTCTGAGCCGGCGCTGGACCCCTCGAAAATCTTCACGTTCAGCGGCCGACGAGACCGGATGGCTCCCTTTGCGACGACGCGAACGCTCATCGAACAGTGGGGCGTCCCAGCTCGCAATCAGGTCGAATGGAACTGCGGGCACTTCGGCGTCCTCTCGAACATGATTCGAACTGGCGGTGTCCAGCGGAAAATCAGGCGACAACTCGACGATGCGAGTCGAGAAAAGGAGCGAATCGCGGCATAGACAGCGCCAGTCGCAGCCGACGCAGCGTCGCGGAACTCCCCGAGTGCGACGTTACTCGTCGGCGAGGAAGTCGGGTTCGGGGCGCTTCTCGTCAGACTCGGCTTCGAGGTGGGCGCGGAACGCTTCGACGGTCACGTCTTGCGTCTCGCGTTCTTTGCGGTCGCGGACGGAGATGGTTCCTGCCTCCTCCTCGTTGCCGCCGACGACGATCATGTACGGCACGCGGTCCGTCTGGGCTTCCCGAATCTTCCGGCCGAGCGTCCACGAGCGGTCCTCGATGGTGACGCGGAAGTCGTCTAAGTCTTCCTTGATGGACTCGGCGTAGTCGAGTTGGTCGTCCGAAATCGGGAGGATACGGACCTGCTCGGGGGCGAGCCAGAACGGGAACTTGCCGTTGTAGTGCTCGATGAGGACCATGAAGAAGCGCTCGAACGACCCGTAGAGCGCGCGGTGAATCATCACCGGGCGGTGTTCGTCGTTGTCTTCGCCCGTGTAGGAGAGTTCGAAGCGCTCGGGCATGTTGAAGTCGAGTTGGACCGTCGGACCGTCCCACTTTCGACCGAGGGCGTCTTCGAACGCGAAGTCGATTTTCGGGCCGTAGAAGGCACCGTCGCCCTCCTCGACGAAGTAGTCCATCTCCGTCTCTTCGAGGACGGATTCGAGTTGGGACTCGGCTTGCTCCCAAATCTCGTCGGAGCCGACGGACTTCTCGGGGCGCGTGGCGAGGGCGACCTCGTAGTCGAGGTCGAACGTCTCCAGCACTTCGAGGATGATTTCCATGATGTCCTGGACCTCGGCCTCGATTTGGTCGGGGCGGGCGAAGACGTGGCCGTCGTCGATGGTAAAGGCCCAGACGCGCGAGAGACCGGAGAGTTCGCCGCGCTGTTCTTTGCGGTAGACCTTCCCGTTCTCGGCGTATCGGACGGGGAGGTCGCGGTAACTCCAGCTCCCTTGCTTGAAGATGGTCGCGTGACCCGGGCAGTTCATCGGCTTCAGGCCGTACTCCTCGTCGTTCACGTCGAGGAGGAACATGTCGTCAACGTAGTTGTCGTAGTGGCCCGACTGCTTCCAGAGTTCCGTCCGGAACAGGTGCGGCGTCTCGACGTAGTCGTAGCCGAAGTCCTTGTTCAGGTCGCGGCCGTACGTTTCGAGCGCGTGCAGGACCTTCTTCCCGTTCGGGTGGTAGAGCGGCAGCCCCGGTCCCGTGACGCTCGGAATCGAGAACAGGTCGAGTTCCTGTCCGAGTTTGCGGTGGTCGCGCTCGGCGGCCTCGGCGCGCATGTCGAGGAACTCCTCTAACTCGCTTTCGGACTCGAAGGCCGTCCCGTAGACGCGCGTCAGCGTGTCGTTCTCCTCGTCGCCGCGCCAGTAGGCCGCGGAGATGTTGAGGAGTTTGACCGCGCCGATGTCGCCGGTCGATTCGACGTGCGGACCCTTACAGAGGTCCTCGAACTCGCCTTGCTGGTAGAACGAGAGTTCGTCGTCGCCGGCGGCCTCGGTCTCCAGAATCTCACGTTTGTACTCGTTGTCGGCGTACTTGTCGAGGGCTTCCTCTCGGGAGACGAGCGTGCGCTCGATATCGAGGTCCTCGTCGATGATGGCGCGCATCTCGTCTTCGATTTCCTCTAAGTCCTCCTGTTCGAGTTCGACGTCCGTCACGTCGTAGTAGAACCCGTCGTCCGTCCACGGGCCGATGGTCAGTTTCGCCTCGGGGTGGAGACGCTGGAGTGCCTGTGCGAAGACGTGGGCCGCCGAGTGCCGAAGCACGTCGAGATACTCGTCCGACTGGTCGGTGACGATGACGAGATTCGCCTCGTCGTAGAGCGGCGTCTCCTTGTCCACGAGGTCGCCGTCAACGACGCCCGCAACGGTGTCTTTCCCAAGACCGGGACCGATTGCGAACGCCGCATCTCGCACCGTCGCACCCTCCTCGACGGACAACTCCGTTCCGTCGGGGAGGATGACAGCGATTTCACTCATACGCGCACGAAACCGACGGGGGAGAATAAGTGTTGTTGAGACGAGCGACGTTCACGCCCGCTCGTGGCCGTTTTCGTGCGGCGTGCTAGCTTTTCGAGTCTGGATGTGTAGACCCAAACTACCAATTGGGTGGCACCCCACCCCCGACGTATGAGATTCTCCCGACAGAGCGGTGTCTTCATGCACCTCACTTCGCTGCCCGGCCCGCACGGTATCGGAGACCTCGGCGACGGCGCTCGCGCTTTCGTCGATTTCCTCGTCGATGCCGACCAGTCGATGTGGCAGTTCTGCCCGCTCGGTCCTACTTCGCCCGCGCACGCGAACTCCCCCTACCAATCGTCCTCGTCGTTCGCCGGCAACCCGCTGTTGGTTGACCTCACCGACCTCGAAGCGCGCGGCTGGCTGACCGAAGACGACCTCGAACCCGTCCCCGACTTCGACGACCACTCGGTCGAGTACCACCGCGTCGGCGAGTACAAGCGCTCGCGCCTTCGAACCGCGTTCGACCGGTTTCGGGACTCGGCAACCGACGACGAGCGCGCCGCCTTCGACGACTTCTGCGAGCGCGAATCCTCGTGGCTCGAAGACTACGCCCTCTTCGCCTCCCTCAAAGAGGAGTACGAACAGGCGTGGATCGACTGGCCGCAGGAACTCAAGGTCCGCGACGAGGACGCCCTCGCGCGCGTCCGCGAGAAGTACGCCGACGAGATTCGCTACCGCGAGTTCGCCCAGTTCTGTTTCGACCTCCAGTGGCACGACCTCGCCGACTACGCCGACGAACGGGGTATCACGCTCGTCGGCGACCTGCCCATCTACGTCGCCCTCGACAGCGCCGACGTGTGGGCCGCCCCGGAAGCCTTCGACCTGAACGACGAGCACGAACCCGCCGTCGTCGCTGGCGTCCCGCCGAACCCGCACGACGATGGCCAGCGATGGGGCAACCCCCTCTACGACTGGGACTACCTCCACGAGAACGGCTACGAGTGGTGGATGGACCGCCTCCGACGCCTGTTCGACCTCGTTGACGTGACTCGCATCGACCACTTCAAGGGGTTCGACTCGTACTGGGCCATCGACGCCGCTTCCGACAGCCCTGCGGACGGCGAGTGGCGCGACGCACCCGGCTACGACTTCTTCGAAACCGTCCAGCGGCGACTCGGTGACCTCCCCTTCATCGTCGAGGACCTCGGCTTCCTCGACCCGTCGCTGGTGGACCTCCGTGACAACTTCGCCTTCCCCGGCATGCGCGTCCCCCAGTACGCCAACTGGTGCCAAGAGGGCGATATGTACCAACCGATGCACTACCCCGAGAACACCGTCGCCTACACCTCGACCCACGACACTGACACCTTCGTCGGCTACTACGGGTCGCTCCCCGACGACCAGCGCGACTGCCTTCACTACAACATCGGCGCGGACGGGTCGGAGATTCAGTGGTCCATCATCGACGCCGTCTGGAACTCCGCGGCGGTGCTCGCGTTCACGACGATGCAGGATATACTCGGTCTCGATTCGCACGCCCGCTTCAACACGCCGGGCACGCAGAACGGCAACTGGGAGTGGCGCGTCACCGCCGAGGGACTCGACGGCGACGTGGCCCAGCGGCTCGCGGGCTACACGGACCTCCACATCCGAAACTAATCGGAATCTAATTCCGAAACTACCCGGATTCCGCTCTGTTGAAATCCTCAGTCACTGAGGTTTTGTTGAGACCGTGCTGATTACAGGGCGCGTTTGTTGCAGACACACATCTTGAATCCACGAGACAGACCTCTGTATTTTATCCTTCGCCAGTTTCGGCCATCGGGACTCGAAATAAATGGATTTTCATAGCTTTCACTAGCTACACTCTTACCGCTGGAGACAGTACTTTCACTCAACGATGTCGATCGATCGGGAAACCTTCGAGAACACGAGCGAAGACGAACTCACAGATCTGTCTGTTCCAGATCAAGTCCTTGGGTTTCTTGCCGCTCACGACGACCGGGCATTTCAGGCTCGTGAGATCGCATCACAGACAGACCTCGATGAGGGTGCAGTAAGCACTGCACTGACTCGGTTAAAGCAACGCGAACTCGTCGAACACAAGGCGACGTACTGGGCCGCGACGACCGATGAAGATCGGCTTCGTTCGTACAGTGGATACGAACGAGCGACAGCACTCTTCAACGAACGACTGGAAACCGAAGACAAGGACGAGTGGCGGGAGCACGCACCGAAAGAAGACCATCCAAGTCTGAGGGACGAGGAGTGACGGACGAAGAGAAAGCGCCGACGTACGCACCCGGAGATGTTGTCTACGGTGACGACCCGTTCAAAGGCGACGAGGACGCGCGTCCGTGGCTCGTCATCTCGAATCACGAAGGACAACCATTCCATGGCGACCAGTACATTTCGGTAACGTTGACGACGAAGACGTGGCACGAGGAGTTTATCGAGATTCCTGACACGGGCTGGCTTCGTGGTGGAACTCCCGACGAGAGCTGTATCGTCCCGTGGGGCGTCCAGTCACTCGGAAGCGGAGACATCGACTACTGGCAAGGGACGCTCAACGACGCACTTGTCGAGGACGCAATTCAGTCGTTGATTGACTATCTCAAATAGCACTCATCCGATAACGGCGACACGGTGTGCTGAATAGAGAACGCGAGTCGGTCAATGCCCCTCAAACTTCGACTTTTCCTTCACGAATAGTTCCGTCTTCGTTTATTTCCAACATATAACCCTCATACCACGCGATGGACCTTCTCCAAGCACGGGTGTCATTGACATATATCTCTACTGTCCTCGTTTCCCTCGCCGGAAAATGACCACTCAAATCAATGTCTTCGGTATTGTTCGCGGAGTAACTCTCATTGAATACTTTTCCCTTAGATGGGTTAAAAATCACAACAGAGAAGTTTCCAGGGTAGTCATCCTCGATAATCAGTTTATTCATCGGGGGCTTCATCTCGGGTTCAGTGACTTCGGTTTCAGTGTCGTCTCTCCCTCGATTCTGTGGAGAGCCAAGACACCCACTGCTAATCACCAGAAGCAGCAAAAGCAGTGACAAAAGTATCTCACGCATTACAAATCAACGACCGACTATGTAAGATATATGTCTTCTGGGTAGTGAAGAGGTGATGCATACACCCTCTGTATGTGTCACGCGAGTTCTGTCAATCTCTAAGGAATTCAACAGAGCCCCGGAATTCAATTTTCACCGCGCCATCGGTGGTTATCTCCGATGCCAGCGTACGCTCAGCTATGTCCACAGAGAGAGACACGGCACGGACGGGACCGCACGAAATCGACGTTCGACCGGAAGAACGACTGTTGTCGCCGCTCGAATCGCTCGTCCGCGCGGATGCGCGAACGGTGTATGGAGCGCCCGTCAGCGTCGGCGAGAAGACGGTCATCCCAGTCGCGCGCGTCGCCTTCGGTCTCGGCATGGGCGGTGGCTCCGGCGGCGACGTAGACGACGAGAACGCAGGCGAAGGGTTCGGCGGTGGCGGCGGTGCGCGCGCCACGCCGATAGGTATCGTCGAGGTGACGCCCGAGGAGACGAAATTCGTCAGATTCGGCGAGTCGCGCCGACTGGCGGGGGTGCTCGCGCTCGGTGTCGGTCTCGGACTCGCAATCGGGCGCTTGCTCCGTCGCTGACCGCGCTCGTCACTTCCGTGTGAGAACACCTTTTTCACTCGCCCTCACGACGGCGACGGTATGTCTCGTCGTCTGGGTCTCGTTGCGTTTTCGGCTGGGATTCTCGCGGCCGTCCTCAGCGGACTCGTTCGCGCCACGCTTCCGCTCGCACCGTTGGAACTCCCGATAGCCGACGCCGACTTGCTGGTCGCAAAAGGACTCTCGGCGCTCGCTATCGCGCTCGTCACCTACGGCGTCTACCGGTTCATCATGGCGGTGTTCATCACTCGTATCGCCGACCGTCGCCGGGCGCACGACATCCGCAACATCTTACGGCTGTTGCTCGGTCTCGTCGCTCTCGTCGGCGTCCTCGGGGCGTTCACCGAACAGTGGCTCGGCGTCCTCGTCTCCTTCGGCGTCATCGGGTTCGCCATCACGTTCGCCCTCCAGCAACCGATTCTCTCGCTCATCGGGTGGGTGTACATCGTCATCAAACGCCCGTTCGCCGTGGGTGACCGAATCAGCGTCTCCGGATTCTCGGGCGACGTGGCCGAAGTCGATTTCCTCGTGACGACGCTCTGGGAGTCCGGCGGCGACCTCACCTCGAACCAGTCGTCCGGGCGAACGGTGACCGTGCCGAACTCGCTCGTCCTCTCGTCGGAAATCGTCAACCACGGCGCGCTGTTCAACCGCGTCTGGGCCGAAGTCCCCGTCCAAGTCGCCTACGAGACCGACCTCGAATTCACGCGAGAACTCCTGCTCGACGTCGCGGAAGACGAAGTCGGGTCCGACATGCGCGCGGCCATCGCGCGCTATCGCTCGCAACTCGCGGACTCGCCCCTCGAACTCACCGTCTCCAACGGCCCGACGGTCAACATCGCCCAAGAAGAGTCGTGGGTCGTCCTTCGCCTCCGCGTGCTCGTCCCGCCGACCGGCGGCCAGCAGGTGAAAAACCGGCTCTACGAACGCGTGCTGACCGAACTCGCCAAACACCCCGACCGCGTGAGTTTCCCGATCGGCCGGAACCGCTGAGCGTCGTGTCCACTCGGCGCTGTCGTGAACGCTCGATACAGAAGCCTCGATACAGAAGCACACGACGACGCCGTCGCTCGGTCAGCGGGGTGAAGCCCAGGAAGAATTACGGGGTAACTCGGGAGGTTGCAGAGGCACAAACAATCACAACCAGGTAATTCCCGGACTTCGTTCAGGATTACGATAGTCACTAATAAAAATCTTGAGTTCTCCACATTCCCGGGACTGTCGCGTTCGCCATCGAAACCCGCAAATCCCCTCCGCCCAACCTCGAATCGATGGAGACGGGTGTCATCGACCTCGCCGAACTCGACGGCGACTTCGACTTGCAATCGACGTTGGAGAGCGGCCAGTCGTACCTCTGGGGTCGCCTCGACGGCCAGATGTACGACCGAGACGGTGCGTTCGGCGGCGATGCGTGGTACCAGACGGTCGTCCCGCCGCTCGACGGCGTCTCGGACGAGTCCGCCGTCGTTCGCGCTCGACAGGTCGATGGTGGACTCGAATGGGCGTCGAACACCGACGCCGTTCCGATACTTCGCTCGCTGCTTCGTCTCGACGACGACCTCGATGCGGTCGTCGAGGCGATGCCCGACGAGCCACTGGTTGCGCGCGCCTACGAGGCGTATCCGGGGATGCGAATCGTCCGCGACCCACCCTTCGGCTGTCTCGTCTCGTTCATCTGTTCGGCACAGATGCGCGTCTCGCGTATCTTCGATATGCAAGAGCGACTCCGTGAGGCCTACGGTGAGAAAGTGGAGTTCGACGGTGAGACGTATCGCGCCTACCCGACACCCGAGCGACTCGCCGAGGCGACCGAAGACGACCTGCGCGACCTGCGCCTCGGATACCGTGCGCCCTACGTCCAGCGGACGGCCGAGATGGTCGCCTCCGGTGAGGCGACACCGGCGGGGGCGAGGGGACTCGACTACGAGGAGGCGCGCGACTACTTGACGACGTTCGTCGGCGTCGGCGACAAGGTGGCCGACTGCGTCCTCTTGTTCTCGCTCGACTATCTCGAGGCCGTCCCGCTCGATACGTGGATTCACACCGCAATCGACGAGTACTACCCCGAGTGCGACCGGGGCAACTACCGAGAGACTTCACGGGCGATTCGTGAGCGACTCGGAGGCGATATTGCCGGCTACACACAAACGTACGTTTTCCATTATCTCCGTTCTGGCGGGGAGTAGAGCCATTTATTCGCCGTTTCGTGTATGAATGCGGCAAGAAGGTTGATACGCCTCGCGGCACAACCATTCGGTGGATATGGACTGCAGAGTCGTTGTGGAGGCCGCGGTCCCTGTGTACGATGTCGAGACGGAGGACGAGGCGATTCGTATCGCTATCTCCAAGACGGGAGAGATGCTGAATCCCGACCTCAACTACGTCGAAATCAGGATGGGGACCCGCGTCACACCCGGCGGTGAGGAGTTGCTTCCCGCGTTCATCGCGGCCGACGAAGCGCTCGTCGCCCTCGAATTGGAGATGACTGTGTTCAACGTCGAACAAGAAGAGCACGCCACTCGAATCGCCCGAAAAGAGATTGGCCAACGACTCGAACACATTCCGCTCAAACTGCTCTCCGTAACACGAATCGAAGACGAATCAGGCGACGAAAACGGTCCCGAGTTCGGTGACTACGCAGAAGACGCGTAGCTCACCACACCTGTCGCTCGGACGATTTTTCACGTTTAGACGTTCTTGAGCGTCGTTCTTGAGCGTCGTCACTCACCAGGGAGGATGACTGAGAGAACTGATTCTCTACCGGCGATTCAGTCAGCTTGGGCTGCAACTGGCTCTGGCTCTGCTTCGCGCATAGATCCAGTGATTCCCTTTGCCAGTTTAAAAACAGCTGCTTTGTGATCGGTCTTCGATTTGTGGATAGATGTTGGCCGTACACCGAGAGAATTGTACTCGGTCAGTTCAACTTCTTTGTCTTCCCACTCCTCGATCTGTCCGTGTACTTCTGCAAGTAGTCCGTGCAGGTGGATGAGCTCCTGCTTTTTCATGAGCAAACAAGCGTTGAGAACGGAGGGATATAGTATTATCTTGAGTCACGTTAGCATGCAACCCGCTTAAACGCCCGATTATCGGGGTCTGACGGCAAATTAATTGTTCGAAATGCTTCAATTCTTCTCCGATTGTCGGCAAAAAATGTGCAATTAGCTTCCCAACTACTGACCACTTTATAGTGGTATGTAGTTCCTAACCGTCGCGCGCGCTCGGCGCGCACGCTATCGTCCGTGACTATTTTATCTCCAGTAGAGCCTTGTAACTCGTATGGATTACTCCGAACACCTCGACAGGGCCATGACCGAAACGCCAGACGAACACGCGAGTGGCGGGCGGTTTTCTGTCCCTGACCCGGTCGTTCGGCGCGAAGGCAACGTCACTGTCTACGAAAACTTCGCGGAGACTCACGACCGACTGGCGCGTGATGCCTCGCACCTCCTGAGCTATTTACAGTCGGAGTTTGCGACCAGCGCCTCTATCGACGAGACGGGACGCGCCCGCTTCACGGGTGCGTTCAAGCAACCGCGTGTCGCCGAAGCACTCGACGGCTACGTCGAGACGTTCGTTCGGTGCAATGAGTGCGACTCCCCGGATACGCGTCTCGTAACCGAACAGGGAACGACGAGGCTCAAGTGCGACGCGTGCGGGGCGCTCTCGGCGATTCCTGACGTCTAAAAAACCGAGTTCGCACGGCGCAGTTACTCGAACTGCTTGAGCGTCTGCAAGTCGCGTTCGGTTCGCATGAACTCGGCAGTACGACGTGTGGCACCGCAGGCTTGACACGAGAAGTTATCGCGGTGCGCCGGGAGTTCGTTTGGAGTCGTCTCCCAGTCTTTTCCACATTCGGGACATAAGAGTCGGACGAACGCTTCGACCATGCACTCATTTCTCTCGGCGACCCGATAAATCTTGTTACGGGTTCGCACGCTTCAAAAAACGGTATGGCCCACCACGGCCACCACCTATTACGCGAGTCTGCCTTCGTCCTGCACGTCGAGAAGCTCTTTGTAGCGGTTTCGAATCGTCACTTCGGAGATGTCGGCGACTTTCGAGACCTGACTCTGTGTGACCTTCTCGTTGGTGAGCAGGGCCGCGGCGTAGACGGCGGCGGCCGCGAGACCGACCGGCGACTTGCCGGAGTGGACGCCCGTGTCCCTCGCATCGCGGAGGAGCGTGCGGGCCTGTCGCTCTGCTTCGTCCGAAAGCCCGAGTTCGGAGGCGAAGCGTGGAACGTACTGTTCCGGGTCCGCCGGCTTGATTTCGAGCTTCAGTTCGCGGACGATGTAGCGGTACGTCCGGGTGAGTTCCATCTTATCGACGCGGGAGACTTTCTCCAACTCGTCGAGCGAGCGCGGCGTTCCGACCATGCGGGCGGCGGCGTACAGTGACGCTGTTGCGACGCCCTCGATGGAACGACCTGGGAGTAGGTCGTCGTTGAGCGCGCGACGGTAGATGACCGAGGCCGTCTCGCGGACGTTCTCGGGCAGGCCGAGTGCCGAGGCCATGCGGTCGATTTCGCCGAGTGCCTGCTTCAGGTTGCGCTCTTTCGAGTCGCGGGTGCGGAAGCGCTCGTTCCACGTGCGGAGGCGTTGCATCTGCTCGCGCTGCCGGGGCGAGAGCGTCTTCCCGTAGGCGTCTTTGTTCTGCCAGCCGATGTTGGTCGATAGCCCCTTGTCGTGCATCATCTTCGTCGTCGGTGCGCCGACGCGGGACTTGCTGTCTCGTTCTGCCGAGTCGAACGCACGCCACTCCGGGCCGCGGTCAACGACGGTGTCTTCGACGACGAGACCGCACTCTCGACAGACGGTTTCGCCGTGCTCGGTGTCGTGGATTAACGTTCCGCTGCACTCCGGACAGACCTCCTGTTCCTGTTCGTTCGGTTGTTCTCGCTCCGAGCGCCGAGCGCGTCGCTCACGGGCCGTCGCGTCTCTGCTGTACGTTTTGGTGGTTGTGGTGGTATCGCTCATTATGGGTGTGACACGGACCCGTCTCAACCGTGGGTGAGAGAAGAAAAAGGGAAAGTCCCGGTTGGTGGTCCTTACCAACAGTAAGTTCGAAAAGTATTTAAGTATTTTGCCAAATCTCACCCGATTAATCGAGAGATAGCGACTTCATGTCGGGGCACTGGTGGCAAAATACTAAAATTACAACAAAACTTGACGGTTTATATCTCTTTCGTCGGTTCACAGCCAGCCTTCACGTCGGAAGTAGACGAGTAAAATACCAGTGACCGCGGCCATCCCGACCATCGTGGCGGGGTACCCGAACTCCCACCCGAGTTCCGGCATGTTGTACGCCGATGCGCCGGGGTCGAAGTTCATCCCGTAGATGCCGACGACGAGCGTCAACGGGAGGATGATAGTCGCCACGACGGTGAGCGTCTTCATCACCTCGTTCGTCGATTGGGAGAGGGTGTTGAGGTACATGTCTCGCGCTCCGCGTGCGAGGTCACGGTACGTCTCGGTGAGGTCCACCAACTCGACGAGGTGGTCGTACACGTCTCGGTAGTACTTCTCGGTCGATTCGCGGACGTAGTCGGGGTCGCCGCGCGCGAGCACGGAGACCGCCTCTCTGGTCGGCCAGACGGTCTTTCGGAACGACAGCAGGTCGCGTCGAACCGCGTTGAGGTCCTGTAGCACGTCTTTGTCGGGACTCTCGAAGATTCCTTCCTCGATGGTCTCGATTTCGTCGCCGACCTCGTCCAACAGTTCGAAGTAGTTGTCCACGATGCGGTCGATGACGCGGGACGCGGTGAAATCCGGGCCGAACCTGAGTATTCGCGGGTCCTTTCGCTCGACCGCTCCCCACACGCTGTTCACGGCCGGGATGTCCCGCCGCGTGAGCGTCACCACCCAATCGTCGCCGAAGCAAAACCCGACCGGACGGGTTCCGACCTCTTCCTCGAAGTTCTGGTCGCCCTTTCGGAGCATCGCCGTTCGGACGAGCACGAACGTGTACTCGTCGTACTCTTCGGTCTTCGGTCGAACGTCGTTTCGAACGTCTTCGAGCGAGAGCGGATGGATGCCGAACGCGTCGGCGACGGCCGCGAAGTCCCCCTCGTCCGTCGCTCGAACCCACGTCGTCCCTGACGCGTCACGCGCGGCATCCAGGGCATCGGTCTCGTACTGCGTTATCTCACCTTCTCGATAGACAAGCGCGGATATCACGACGATTCACCTCCGACGGCCCACAGCGTGAGACCCACCATGAGTGCCGTCACGGTGAACGCGCGACCGGGATACGCGACGGTAACGGCGAGTGCGTAGCCAACCGCGCCGAGAACCGTAACGAGAACACCGGCGGTCCGGACGGGAGTCATGCCCTCACGGACCCGTGGTGAGGTGAAAAAAGCTCGCCCGGGTTACGCTTCCGAAGGGTGCTCGACAGAGCGCATCAGTTCGAGGATGTTGTCCTCCTCGCCGTCGAGTTGCTGTGGATACACACCCACGGCGATGATGAAGTCACCTTCGTGGCGAACCTTCGTCACGTGGACGTACACGTCGATTTGCTGACCTTCGACGCGCGCAGTCGCGCTGTACTTCGTCACGTTCGCCGTCTGCCCCAGCATCTGGACGTTCCGCGAACTCACCTGTTCGACGTTGCTCAGCCCCTGATAGCGGCTTCTGACGAGACCGACCAGTTGGTCGTTAGAGTAGTCGCCGATGGGATTGAGCGTCTGCCCAGCGATTTCGACCGCAGGCGTCGAGATGACGCTGAACACGCCGAGTTTCGCCTCGCCGAACAGACCGAGGTCCATCTTCTTCTCGTAGGTCGTCAGGTGGTTGCTGGCGACGACGCGCCGCTCCTGACCGGCGACGTCGAACGAGCGATTGATTTCGAGTTCTTGGGTTCCGTTCGTGCTGTACCCTGCGTTCGACGCAACCGAGGCGTCGGCCGTCGCCGGTTCGGATTCGAACGAGAGCGCCTCGTCGCCGGTGAGGACGCCGAGACACCCACTCGTCACGACGAGTGCGACGACGGCGAGCGTCGCAACAAGGCGTTTGGGAGACATTGGCCGACTTCTCTCGTGTGACGGCATAAGTTCGGTGGCTTTCGGATGGCCCGCTCCTCGCTCTCGTCGGTCACTCGGTGTCGGTTTCGTCGGTCTCGACAGCCGACGCCGAGTCACCAGCGATGCTGTCTTCAGCCTCGGTCGCCGAAGTCCGGGCCTCCTTCTCGCGGCGAATCACCCGACCGCTGTACACGTAGTAGATTGGTGCGACGAAGGGGAGGGCGAACGCCGCGCCGAACCAGAGATGCCGCGAGGCACCCCACGTCACGCCCTGCCGTCGGAGCGACTTGATGTCGGCGCGGATGAGTCCGGCGTAGAAGAGGTGGGTGACGAACACGACCATGAACGCCGGTTCGGGACCGAGAAAGAGCGAGACGACGGCGAACAGTACGACACCAATCCCGTACAGCGTCGGCAGGATGCCGCGGTACTGCCCCGAGATATTGGCGCGCTTTTTCGCTCGCTCGCGCTCGACTGCCCGGCCACGCCGGTACTCGTCGGTACTCATACCTGCATCGTCACACCGTCGCGGAAAAAGCCGTTCGCTCCGAACCTGTCCCACTTCCAACCGAGGGACACCTTCAACCGAGGGCAATTCCAACCGGGGTACACCTTCAACCGGGCACACCTTCAGCCGAGGTACTTCACGCTCACTTCGTGCGGCCCGTCCGGCGTGTCGAGGGTGATGGCCGTTCGGAAGAACGACCGAATCGACTGTCGCCACGCCGCGACCGCCTGTGTGTGTAACGTGTGGTGTTCGTCCACGTCGTAGGGGTCGGGCCGTGTCTCGTCCACTTCGGGATACGTCGGCGCGTCGGCTTCGAGAAAGCGCGTTGGCTCGAAGTGGAGCGGTGCGGGGTCTGTGTAATCTTCGGACTCGCCACCGGCGACGTGAATTCGTGCTCGCATCCGGCCGTTGAACGGTGGCGTCACGCGGAGAACCACGGGGCGTCCGGCGCGCTGTGTGGCTTCGAGTGCCGACACGAGGTCGTCGGCCGTTACTGCAAGCGAACGGATCACCGTCGGACGTGGCGAACCCGGCCGTTCGTTCACTCGGCCGCCCGACGTCGGTTCGTCACCGAGTCGGGCCGAAGCTTGCCGTTACAGTCCGGACACGTTGCTCGATATGCACCGGGGCTGACCGTCGCCTGACAGTCACAACAGATGTACGATGCCCGTTCCATCGAACAATGGTTCGACACGACGCGTGTTAAACGTTATCATAAACCATATTTTCTGGGCGTTCGTCCGGCAGTCCGATTCTTTTTACCCGAATCGGCCGCAACCCCTCGGCATGACTGACGCATGGTTCGCTGGGGCGGACCCGACGAACCCATCGACTGGCGCGACGCGAGTCCGCGAGGGGCGAGCGGACGCCCCCGAGGACTGGCCCGCTGTCGCCGTCGAAACCGGGTTTGCCGACGACGAGACCGACTACTACGCGACACTCCGTGAGGCGACTCTCACCGCCGCGCGCGAGGCCGTCGCAGAACGAGAACGCGCCGACGACAAGCAACTCGCCCACGCCGTTCGGGCGATGGACGACGCCGAACGAACCGCGAACGAACTCGCAGAACGCGTGGTCGAGTGGGCCGGAACGCTCTACGAAGACGTACCGAGAGGTCTCGATGGCGTCCGCGACATCGCCGGGCGAACGCCCGAGACGGCCGCTGAAGAGCGCGTCGTCTCCTACGCGTCTCGTGCCGTGGACCTGCTCGACGAACGCGACGACCTGCGGACGTTCATCGAAGAACGCGCGCCCTCTGTCGCCCCGAACCTCTCGGAGATGGCCGGGCCGGTGCTCACCGCGCGACTCATCTCGCTGGCCGGTAGTCTCGAACGACTCGCAAAAGTGCCGAGCGGGACGGTGCAGGTACTCGGCGCGGAGGACGCGCTCTTCGCTCACCTCCGGGGTCACGCCTCGTCGCCCAAGCACGGCGTCATCTTCACGCACGAGTTCGTCCGCGGAACCCGGCCATCCGACCGCGGGTCCGCCGCTCGCGCCCTCGCCGGGAAACTCTCGCTATCGGCGCGTGTAGACCACTACTCGGGAGAGTACCGCGACGAGCTCCACGAGGAACTCGCCAAGCGTATGGATGCGATTCGTGCCCGTGCAGAAGACGAGGACGAAGACGCGGAGGACGACCAGTGACTGCCGACCTCGACCTTCTAGACGGCGTCGAACGCCGCTCATTCGACGGCAACGAGCGACTCGCAACGCGGGGCGAACCGGTCTACGGCGAACCGACGAAAGACGGCTGGCGCGTCTGGGACGCGGGTCGCTCGAAGCTCGGCGCGATGCTCGAACTCAGGATGGAAACCGGTCTCGAAGGCGGCGAAACCGTGCTCTATCTGGGTGCCGCGTCGGGAACGACCGTCTCGCACGTCGCCGACTTCTCGGGACCGACCTACGCCGTCGAGTTCGCGCCGCGCCCCGTCCGCGACCTCGTGGGCGTCGCTGAAGCCCGCGACAACCTCTTCCCGTTGCTGAAGGACGCCCGCGACCCCGCGTCCTACGCCCACGTCGTCGAATCCGACGTGGACTGCATCGTCATGGACGTTGCGACCCGCGGGCAAGCCGACGTTGCGAACCGAAACCGGCAGTTCTTGGCCGACGACGGACGCCTGCTGATGGCCGTCAAAGCTCGGAGCGAAGACGTGACCGCCGACCCGGACGACGTGTTCGACGACGTGCTCGACTCGCTCGAATCGAGCTACGAAATCCTCGAAACCACGCGACTCGACCGGTTCCACACCGACCACCTCGGTATCGTCGCCCGACCGAAGTAATCGTCTCTCCGTCGAACTCACCCGGCGAATCACTCCGTCGAACCTCTCTCGAACACTTCCTCACCCAATCCTTCGAACCTCTCGCGTGAGTTACATTCTCTCTCGCCGTCTTCACGACGTTTTTAATCGGGCGCATCCAACGCCGTTGCGATGGAACTAGGGTCGGCGGACGCCTTTGGCCGCATGGGAACACTCGGCGTCGAAGAGGAGTTCTACATCGTTGACGCCGACGGTCGGCCAACGTCCGGTATCGACGAACTCGTATACGGCGAAGAGCCACCGGAACCGCTCTCCGGGCGAATCGACCACGAACTGTTCAAGTTCACGATAGAGACACAGACGCCGCTCATCGAATCTCCGAAGGAGGTCGAATCGGCCATCACGTCGGTCCGCGAGGCGCTCGTCGAACACGCCGCCGACCACGACTTCCGTATCGCGGCGGCCGGACTCCACCCCGCCGCGAAGTGGCGCGAACTCGACCACGCGACCAAACCCCGCTATCAGGCCCAACTCGACCGCATCCAGTACCCGCAACACCGGAACACGACCGCCGGTCTCCACGTCCACGTCGGCGTGGACGACGCCGACAAGGCCGTCTGGATTTCGAACGAACTCCGCTGGTATCTCGCTCCCCTGCTCTCGCTCTCTGCCAACTCTCCCTTCTGGAACGGCTTCGACACCGGTCTCGCCTCCGCGCGCGCCAAGATATTCGAGAACCTTCCCAACACGGGCATGCCGACTGCCTTCGAAGACTTCGAAGCGTTCCAACGATTCGAGCGCCGGATGGTCGAACTCGGCTCTATCGACGACCGCGGCGAACTCTGGTACGACGTGCGCCCCCACACCGGCCACGGCACCGTCGAAGTCCGAACGCCCGACGCGCAGACTGACCCCGAACGCGTCGCCGCGTTCGTCGAATACGTCCACGCGCTCGTCCTCGACCTCGCCGACCGCTACGACGACGGCGAGGAGGGGACCGACATCCGCCGCGAACTCCTCGACGAGAACAAGTGGCGGGCGACGCGCTACGGCCGCGACGCGTCGTTCATCGCGCGCGACAGCGAGTCCGTCGTCAGCCTCGACTCCTTCGTCGAAACCGAGAGCGAGCGACTGGGCGTCGATGGCCTTCGGATGCTTTTCGACGCTGAATCCGGAACCGACATCCAGCGCCGCATTCACGACGAATCCGACCTCGACGCACTGTGTGAGCACCTGACGCTCGATTGAGTCACGCCAGCGATTGGCGTGCTCGACGTTACGGGAAACTTTTTTCCCTGACCAACTTTTGTCCTTTCCCGTAGCACAAATGCCTGCGAAACAGACTTCAGCGGAACCTACAGGGTCAGAGGGCGAGGAATCTACAAACGGCAGTACCGACGACGCCGTCCCCGAATTCGACGACGGACTCATCGACTTACTCGCGTGGCTACTGGACACCGAGACGCGGGCACGTATCTACGTCTACCTCCGCACGCACCCGAACTCCACCAGCGGCGAGGTTGCGGACGGAACCGGGCTATACCCGAGTACGGTCCGTGAGGCGCTCGCCGAACTCACCGACGAGGGGACCGTCGAGCGACAGAAGCGCAAGAGTACCGGCGCGGGCAACAACCCCTACGAGTACATCGCTATCCAGCCGAGCGAACTCGTCCACAACGCCGCCGGACAGGTCCAAGCGCAGTTGAACGCCGTGTTCAACCTCGACCGACATCTCGGGACCGACGGCTCCGAGGAGACAGAACCCGTCTCGATTACCGTCCGCGAGGAGTGACCCGAACCCGACCCGCTTAAGTTGCACCGCGACGACGGCGAGAACATGCACGTCGCGTTGGGCGGGACGTTCGACCCCGTCCACGATGGCCACCTCGCACTCTTTGAGGCCGCGTTCGAGATGGGCGACGTGACCGTCGGATTGACGAGTGACACACTCGCACCGAAAACACGTCACGTAGACCGCTACGTTCGCCCATTCGACGAGCGAAAAGCGGCGCTCGAAGCCGAACTCGAACCGCTCGCCGAGGAGTACGGCCGCGAGTTCGAAGTCAGGGAACTCGACGAACCCACAGGCATCGCCACCGAACCGGGGTTCGACGTTCTCATCGTCTCGCCCGAGACGCAGTCGGGCGGCGAGCAGGTCAACGAAATCCGCGCCGAGCGCGGACTCGACCCCCTCGAAATCAAAGTCGTCGACCACGTCTCCGCCGAAGACGGTGACCGTATCTCTTCGACTCGCATCGTCATGGGCGAAATCGACCGTCACGGCAACCTCACCCCCGATTCAGACGGACGCGGTCGATTCCCACCGGACGCCGACCGATAAGCGAGCAGAGTTTTGGACGTTGCGGGCGTACATCCGCACATGAATCACCCCCTCGCCGTGAGTTTCGCTATCGGTCTCGTGAGCGCTCTCGTCGTGGGTCTCGTCGTCACCGAGTACTTCACTCGGTGGGTGTTCTTCTCGCTGTTCATCGGCATTCCCGCCGGTCTCGTCGCGGGCGTCATCGCTATCGGCGTCTCGTTCGCCGTCTTCACCCGCCGGCAGAAACCGGAGGCCGCGGAGTAGGACTCACCAACTCGGCGGGCGGAATCCCGCCTCTCGAAGCAGGTCTTTCCAGCGCTGTTGGATACTGAGCCGAGACACGTCCATCGAGTTGGCGACGGCGGTTTGGGAGCGCTCTTCGCCCGCGATGAGCGCGCCGGCATAGAGACTCGCCGCGGCGACGGCTTTCTTCGAGCGGTCTTCGTCGGGGAGTTGCGTCAGAAAGAGGTCCGAGGCGTACGAGCGGGCCTCGCTTCCGAGTTCGAGACTGTCGGCGGCGGCGTTTATTTTGCCCAACCACTCTTCGTTGTCTCGTTGGTCTCGGGCGCTGTACATGGTCGGGGTTGTGTGTGAACTGCTATAATCCCCACGGCAGGAACGACACGTTAATAGGGGATTTCTGGTTAGTCGAAACTGCGCGTGGGTAGCCAAGTGGCCAACGGCGCAGCGCTTAGGACGCTGTGGTATAGACCTCCGCAGGTTCGAATCCTGTCCCACGCACTTTCTGTCTGAGCGACAGCGAAGACGAAAATCGTGACGAAGGATTCGAATCAGGGAGCAACTCGGAGAGTTGCGACCGCGGTTCGAATCCTTCTACGTAGCCTCGAATTCATCATACTTCGCACTTTTTGAATCGAATAGGAATATTGAAAGCCAGGACTGGCAACTCAGAATGAATATGTACTGAAACCTAATGTCAGAATTACTTTAATTCGTGCACGCTAGATAAACACTGTTCGTAAAGTGACAGTGAATATTGGTTTTTCGTAATCAACTAAAAATTAAAGTTGTTGAAAAGTTTTGTGGACAATATAGTATGACTGATGAACTTCAAATAGGTCCATTAGAGGAATATTCTGACTCGAAAAATGCGTTTGGCGTCGAAAAAAGCATAGCAAATCCTGTTGGGTTAGTATTACTCGTCTTCAGTGTTCCACTTGCCCTCTTTTTTAGCATTACTTTGGTCACTAGCCCATCAATGGAACATTTGATCACACTTCCTCTTTCGTATGCGTTTGTGATGTTTTCTATACTTTTCAGATATACAGAACGAGACATGATGGAATATAATAAAAATTCGCAGGAAATGGCTGATGAAGACCAACAAAACACGTCGAGGGGATCTATGGTATCAGTTTGTCGTGAGTGCCATGAGGAGGTTTCTCCAAACGTTAAGAGGTGTCCGAACTGTGGGTGGAAGCCGAAAAAACGAGGAGGCTTATGGTGGGGCGCAACTGCAGTAACAATCCTCTCACCAATTGGATGGGCATTAGGTGCAAAAGGAGCATCTGACAATTACAAAGCATCGAAAGGTGTCGCAAAAAAGGTCCAGGTTGAAAACGAAGACCAGCAAATGGAAACTGACCAGCAATATCCAAAAGGAGACCCAACTGAAACTCTCATCCGTCTCAATGAATTGAAAAATGAAGGGGTAATCACCCAGGATGAATTTGAAGAAAAGAAAATAGAATTGTTAAATAAAATTTAAAAACCGGTCACAAGGAGGTGTCAGATTGTGTGCATGAGGAACAGCCAAAACAACCCCGATACAAATGCAGCGAATTTTTCTTCGCTATGATTCCTGCCCTACACCCCAACTCCCCACCAACCTACAGTTCCCACGTCTGAGAACGCGACAGTTCACCAGAAAATTCGCCCCCTGAACCACCCCAATCTCGCATCCTGAGCGCTCACCCAACGAATACCAAATTAACGATGGTGAGAAACGCACGACACACGTCAGACACGACACAACCCTTTTTCTCATAGGGTGTGTGTGTCCACCAATGGCGGGGTTATCTGAATTATTGGGAGACATCGTGGCGGACGTGGATGGCCTGTTCATGTTCGCACCGAGCCACTCGCAGTATGAGCGGTTCGAAGATACGGACGTGCCGACAATCGTCGTCGCACCGGACAATACGGTCGAAGCGGAGACGTTCGTTGAACTCCCGTTGCAGTTCCAGAACGTCAAAGACCGCATCCGGTTCGGCATCGAGGGGGCGATGGAACAGAGCCTCGTGGAAGCGGGCGACACCGTCGCCTGCAACGTGGGCATCTTCGGCAGTGACCTCGATTCCGTGGTTCGCGTCCGCGTCGAGGAGAACATGCGCTCGGGTATCTACGACCTCTTTGCGAACTCGCGGGCCGACCCCGGCGTCATCCGCGACGTGTTCGAAGTCGCAATCGAACTGGGCAAGAAGGGCCAGAAGGGCGAACCCGTGGGCGCGCTGTTCGTCGTCGGCGACGCGGGCAAGGTGATGAACAAGTCGCGGCCGCTGTCGTACAACCCCTTCGAGAAGTCGCACGTCTACGTGGGCGACCCCATCGTGAACGTCATGCTCAAGGAGTTCTCCCGGCTGGACGGTGCGTTCGTCATCTCCGACTCGGGGAAAATCGTCTCCGCCTACCGCTACCTCGAACCCTCCGCAGAGGGCGTCGATATTCCGAAAGGACTCGGCGCACGCCACATGGCCGGCGGCGCAATCACCCGCGATACGAACGCCACCTCTATCGTGCTCTCGGAGTCTGACGGTCTCGTCCGTGCGTTCAAAGGCGGCAAGATAATTCTCGAAATCGACCCGGAGGATTACTGAGATGACTGGAGTCGGTATCTCCGTTCCGCTGCAGGCGACGAACGAACTCCTCGACCGACTCGTCCAGCTCGTCGGCCTTCGATTCGTCGCCGTCCTCATCGTCCTGTTCGTCGGACTCTTGGTCGCATACGCCGCGGGGTCTGTCGTCCAGGGCTTGCTCGTTCGCCTCGGACTTCCGGACGTTATCGAGGGGACGGCCTTCGAGCGCACCGCCCGCGACTTCGACACCTCCACGATAGAGATTCTCGCGTGGCTGACGCGCTACTTCGTCCTCGGCGTCGCAATCCTCGCGGCGCTCTCCATCGCGGGCGTCGATTACGTTGACCGATTTTGGAGTCTCTTTATCGCCATCTTGCCGCAGGTGTTCGTCGCCGCCGTCGTCCTCATCGTCGGCGTCGTCGTCGGCGACAAAGTCGAACTCATGGTCGCCGAACGCCTTCGTGCGGTCAAACTTCCGCAAGTCAACATCATCCCGCTCTTGGCGAAGTACACGGTGTTCTTTCTCGCCATCCTCGTCGCACTCTCGCAAATCGGTGTGGCGACGCTCGCGCTCGTCGTCCTCCTCGCGGCGTATCTCGCCGCCGTCATCGTACTGAGTGCGGTCGCCTTCCGCGACTTGCTCCGGTCCGGTGCCGCCGGGACGTACCTCCTTTTCACCCAACCGTACTCGATCGGTGACGAGGTCATCGTCGGCGACGTGGAGGGCGTCGTTCAGGAGTTAGACGTGTTCGTCACGCACATCGAGTCCGACGGCGAGGAGTACATCCTCCCCAACGCTCGCGTGTTCGAACACGGTGTCGGTCGTATTCGGTAGTCTCGGACGGATAGGCGGGAAAATTCTGATTAATAAATCTATCCCACCACAACAGTTTAGAAGTGTACCGTGGATTGTGTCATATCGAATTCCCTGAATACGATGACCGAACACCTCCCCGGATTGAACATCTCCTCCCCATCGCCCCGTGCTACAGACGCGGCTAAGACGCTCTTACGGGGGTTTCACTTTCAGGACCGAAGAGAGGACTGCCTGAAAGCACGCCAGTTCGACGCCGCACAGCAAGCAGCAACTCGTGCGATAGACCTCATGGGCCAGTCGTATCAGCTAGAGTTCCCGTCGGTCCCCGACACGAAGGCGTACGAGGCGGGCGAACTGTTCATGCGTGCGCTCTTTCTGCAGGACGAAATCGAAAACTGGGCCGACTTTTCATCCTGCCCCGAAGCCGACCTCCCCACAGAAGCTTTTGTGACCGCTGATACCGGCATCGCCGTCCGTAGCATCGACGCCGACCCGCGGTGGGACGACGTACGAAACCTGCTCGTCGAAGTGTGCCGACGGTTAGAGATGGACGAGGAGTTCGCAACACTCCAGACACGGTTCTGGTGGTACCACGGCCAGAAACGAACGGACTGGCAGACGATTGCATTCCGTGCCCACTGCATCAAAATTCGGCGGATGGTCCCGCGCGCCGACGACCGAACCGTCGCAAACCTCGCTCGGTACTTCGTCGCCGGTGTCGAGACCCACGACGAGTGGAACAGGGCCGACGTTGACCACGATATCTCGATGGCGCTCGACGTCGTTTCACGCTACTACGAGCAGATTTTCGACTTGATTTGAGCGCGGTGATACGCTACATATGTGTGACCGCTGAAAATAAGTAGGCTGCCTGTATTGGTACCGACAGTACCATGGGAACCACCGACCCGGAACTCTATCGTGAAGTCTTCCGGAGCACGGACATTCCCATGCTGATTGCGGATACGAACTTCGCGTTTCAGGATATCAACGACGCAGGCCTGTCGTTTCTCGACTACGAGTACGACGAGATTATCGGCGAATCGGTCGGCGTCGTCGCCGGCGACGAAGAGGTGTACTACGAAATCGTCGAGCACATGATTGCCGGCGAGACGTGGACCGGCGAGTTCACGGCCCGACGCAACGACGACCAGGTCGTCTACGGAAACGGCTTTGCGACGCCAATCGTCGTCGATGGCGAGGTCGAAGGCTTCGTCGCGTTCTTCCTCGATACGACGAAGCAGCGCCGATATCAGAACGCCGCGGAAGTGCTCAACCGACTCCTTCGCCACGACTTGCGAAACGAGTTGAACATCATCTACGGCTACACCCAGCAGGTTGCGACGAGAATCGATGACGAAAACGCGCTGAAGGAACTCGAAATCGTCCAAGACCGCGTGCTCGACCTCGTCCAGAAATCGCAACGAGCGCGCGACCTTCGAGAACTGCTCGAACGGTCGCACGACGCGTCGAATCGACCGGTTCGACTCGACGTCGTCCTCAAAAACCGCATCATCGATACGATGGTCGAGTTCCCCGACGCGGAGTTCGTCTTCGACGAGTTCCCCGAAGTACACGTCGTCGCGGACGACCTACTCGGGAACGCGCTCGAATGCGTCTTGGAGAACGCGGTCACCCACAACGACAAGGACGACCCAATCGTCGAAATCGAACTCGACTGTGACACCGAAGAAGACCGAGTCGTCGTCACGGTTACCGACAACGGTCCCGGCATCCCGGTCGAACAACGTGACCTCATCTTCGGCCGCGAAGAGTTCGACCAACTCCACCACGGAACCGGAATCAGCCTCTTTTTCGCGGACAACGTCGTCACGTCGTACAACGGCGACATCTGGGTCGAGAACGCAGACGACGACGGTGCGCGATTCTGTATCGCGCTCCGAGAACAGTCGCCGACCGACGAGTGAAGAGAACGAGACGCGCGTTAGACGAACCGAAACTCGCCTTCGGTTACGCCGTCTCTTCGGCGTCGGACATCGGCCAAGCGGGGACTCCGGCAACCGTCTCGCCGGGCGGCACGTCGCGCGTCACGAGTGAGTTCGCGGCCACCTGCGCGCCCGCACCGATGTGGACGCCCGGAAGAATCGTCGCCTTCGCGCCAATCATCGCTCGCTCGCCGACGACGACTTCGCCGGTTCGGTACTCGTCTTGGAGGAACTCGTGGCAGAGAATCACCGAGTCGTAGCCGACGATGGCGTGGTCTTCAATCGTGATTAACTCCGGCCAGAACACGTCGGGTGTCGCCTCTAACCCCCACGAGACACCCTCACCGACGGTGACACCAATCCGGCGCAGCGCCCAACTTCGAATCCTGAGCGACGGCGCGATTCGGGCGACGAGGACGAACACGTAGTTGAGCATCACTCGCCAGACGGGCTTCGCGTCGGTCCAGTACTGGAGCGAGTTGAGCGGACCGGGAGTCGGGTGGTGTTCGATTCGGTCGTGGCGAGTGGCGTCGTCAGTCACGGCTACCGATTGGCCCGGAAGAATAAAAGCGCCGGCGACCCGCGACTACTCGCCGCGAATGTCTATTCGCCGCGAATCTCGGCCATGTGGTCGATGCGCTGCTGGACGAGGTCCTCGGTCCCGATGTCGTGGCGGATGTGGAACCCCTCGCCGGCGGCGGCGAGCGCGCTCTCGGCGAGTTCTTCGGCCGCATTGATGCTGTCGGCGACGCCGACGACGGCGAAGGAGCGCGAGGTGGTCGTGTAGAGACCATCGTCGCGGGCGTCCACGCTGGCGTAGAAGAGGAGTGCGTCGCCAGCGGCCTCCTCGTCCACTTCGATTTTCGCGCCGGCTTTGGGGTCGGTCGGGTAGCCCTCGGGGACGGCGTACTTACAGACGGTCGATTTGTCGGCGAAGTCGAGTTCGGGGAGCGAGTCGCCTTCGCGGGCAGAGACGAGCACGTCGAGGAACGGGGTTTCGAGGACGGGCAGGGTGTTCATCGCCTCCGGGTCGCCGAAGCGGGCGTTGAACTCGATGACTTTCGGCCCCTCGCTCGTGAGCATGAACTGGCCGTAGAGGATGCCCTTGTAGTCGGGAAGCGCCTCGACGACTGCCTCGATGACTTCGACGGCCGCTTCATAGTCGCCGTCTTCCATGAACGGAAGCGAGGGCGTGGTGTTCGTGTAGCTTCCCATGCCGCCGGTGTTCGGTCCTTCGTCGCCCTCGTAGGCGCGCTTGTGGTCTTGGACGGCGGGGCTGACGCGGAACTCGCCGTCGGCGACGAACGCCTGAATCGTGAACTCCTCGCCGACGAGGCGTTCTTCGAGGACGACCTGCTCGTAGTCCGAGCCGCGGAGGTACTCCTTGGCCTCTTCTTCGGTCACCTGGTCGCCGATGACCTTCACGCCCTTGCCGCCGGTGAGGCCGGCGGGCTTGACCGCGAGGTCGCCGTCGTACTCGTCGATGTAGTCGCAGGCGGCCTCCACGTCGTCGAAGGTGGCGAAGTCGGGGTTGCCCGGAATGTCGTTGTCGCGCATGAACTCGCGCTGGAACGCTTTGTCCGTCTCGATGCGGGCTTCGGCGGCCTGCGGGCCGAACGTGTAGACGCCCGCCTCGTCGAGGGCGTCGGCGACACCGGCGGCCAGTCCGGCCTCGGGACCGACGATAGCGAGCGTCGCGTCGATGTCCTCGGCGTAGGCGACGATGTCGTCGGCCGCCGTCTCCGAGATGGTCTCGAACTCCTCGGCGAGCGCGACGATGCCGGGATTTCGGTTGCTCGCACAGGCATAGAGGTCGCAGTCGGGCGCGAGCGCACGGGCGATTGCGTGCTCGCGGCCGCCGCCACCGACGAGAAGGACTGTCTCCGTCATGGTTTCACAGCCTGCGCACAGGAGTGTAAAGATTGCTCTTCAAACGAGGTTTGATACCCACAAACTTGCATATATTTACTCTCGACGCGCAGTCGTTCGCTCTTCTGTCCAAGAACGTCGTTGTCCGTCTCCACGTCGCTTTAGTCGCCGGAGTGCCCAAGATGAGGTATGACTTCGCCCGCGGGACGTAACCGACTCGACGAGGAACAGAGTCCGTACCTCCGGCAGCACGCGGACAACCCGGTCAACTGGCAACCGTGGGACGACGAGGCGCTCGAAGCCGCCCGCGAAGAGGACAAGCCCATCTTCCTTTCGGTGGGCTACTCGGCGTGCCACTGGTGTCACGTCATGGCCGACGAGAGCTTCTCGGACCCCGAAATCGCCGAGGTTCTCAACGAGAACTTCGTCCCCGTGAAAGTAGACCGGGAAGAGCGCCCCGACCTCGACCGAATCTACCAGACCATCTGCCAACTCGTCACCGGCGGCGGTGGCTGGCCGCTCTCGGTGTGGCTCACCCCGCAGGGCAAACCGTTCTTCGTCGGCACGTACTTCCCGCCCGAACCTCGACGCGGCGCGCCCGGCTTCCGCGACATCGTTCAGAGCTTCGCCGAGTCGTGGCGGACCGACCGCGACGAAATCGAGAATCGCGCCGACCAGTGGACTGCCGCAATCAGGGACAACCTCGAAACGACGCCCGACACGCCCGGCGAGGCACCCGGTTCGGAAATCCTCGATACCGCCGCCCAAGCCGCCCTCCGCGGTGCCGACCGCGAACACGGTGGCTTCGGAACCAGCGGCCCGAAGTTCCCCCAACCCGGCCGTATCGACGCCCTGTTGCGCGCCTACTCACTCACCGGTCGCCAAGAGGCGCTGAACGTCGCTATCGAGACACTCAACGCGATGGCCAACGGCGGTCTCCGCGACCACGTCGGCGGCGGGTTCCACCGCTACTGCGTCGATAGCGACTGGACCGTCCCGCACTTCGAGAAGATGCTCTACGACCAGGCGGGACTCGTCCCTCGCTACCTCGACGCCGCCCGACTCACCGGGACCGAGGACTACGCCGACGTGGCCCGCGAGACGTTCGAGTTCGTCCGCCGGGAACTCACCCACGACGACGGTGGGTTCTTCGCAACTTTAGATGCTCAATCCGGCGGCGAGGAGGGCACCTTCTACGTCTGGACGCCCGAACAGGTCCGCGACCACCTCGGCGAACTCGACGCCGACCTCTTCTGTGACCGCTACGGCGTCACGAAGGGCGGAAACTTCGAACACAAGACGACGGTCCTCAACGTCCAGACCTCGATTGCGGACCTCGCCGAGGAGTACAACCTCGACGAGTCCGAGGCGAGAGACCGGCTCGAATCTGCTCGGGAAACGCTGTTCGAGGCCCGCAGCGAGCGCGTCCGCCCCGCCCGCGACGACAAAATCCTCGCCGGCTGGAACGGGCTCATGATTTCGGCGTTCGCACAGGGCGCACTCGCGCTTCAGGACGACTCGCTCGCCGAGGACGCGGCGCGCGCGCTCGAATTCGTCCGCGACAACCTCTGGGACGACTCCGAAGCCCACCTCTCGCGGCGCGTGATGAACGGCGAGGTGAAAGGCGACGGCTACCTCGAAGACTACGCCTACCTCGCCCGCGGCGCGTTCGACCTGTATCAGGTCACTGGCGACGTGGAACACCTCGCCTTTGCGCTTGACCTCGCCCGAGCAATCCTGCGGGAGTTCTACGACGACGCGGCGGGCACGCTCTATTTCACGCCGGAGAGCGGCGAAGCGCTCGTCACCCGACCGCAAGAACCGACCGACCAATCGACCCCCTCCAGTTTGGGTGTCGCCACGTCACTGCTCTTGGACCTCGACCACTTCGCGCCCGACGCGGGGTTCGGCGAGGCCGCAGACGCGGTTTTGGGAACGCACGCCAACCGCATCCGTGGCAGTCCAATCGAGCACATCTCGCTCGCGCTCGCGGCCGAGAAAGCCGCGAGTGGGGTTCCGGAACTGACGATTGCGGCAGACGACGGCCACATCCCGGCCGACTGGGCCGACGAACTCGCCGGTCGCTACCTGCCGGGTCTCGTGATGGCTCCGCGTCCAGCCACCGATGAGAGATTGGCCTCGTGGCTCGATGCACTCGACCTCGACGACGCACCGCCGATTTGGGCCAGTCGGGAGGCGACCGACGGCGAGGCGACCGTCTACGCCTGCGAGAACTTCACCTGCTCCGCGCCGACCCACGAGTTGGACGAGGCGCTGGCGTGGTTCACGGCGGGCGACGCGTAGGGTCGGAATCGTCGGCCTTCGACGTCCCGTCGGCGAACGTGGGCGTACACTCGGGCCTGTCCAGTCGTCCTCGCAGTGTCACGGTCCGTGATGGCCGAGTCGTAGTATGGCTGAGACATGCTTTTCCGGCGCTACAGCCTTTCTTCCTGCGATGAGCACGGAGTCCTCTGTATCGCTGGGTGGTCGAGCACTGCGTGAGGCAGACCAGGAACAGCCGGTCACGCCGCTCGAGTTGTTCTTCGATTTAGTGTTCGTATTCGCGTTTACGCAGGTTTCGAACTTCCTCGCGCACAATATGACCTGGTTGGGGATGGCCAAGGGGGCAGCGATATTTGCCGCTCTCTGGTGGGCCTGGGTGTGCTACTCGTGGTTGACCGGGACCGTCGATGCGGAAGACGTGCTCCCGGTTCGAATGGTTATTCTCGCCGCGATGGTCGCCATGTTGCTCGTCGGGCTCGCGGTGCCGGCCGCGTTCGGCGAGTACGCGTTACTCTTCAGCATCGCGTATCTGACCGTCCGCGTGCTACACGTCGTCTTCTACCCACTCGTCGCCCCACCAGAGACGGCGCGGGCGGTCTATCAAATCGCGCCGGGGTTCCTCGGCGGGCCGGTGCTCATCGTCGTCGCCAGTTTCACCGACGGCGTGCTTCAGGGCGCGCTCTGGATTCTCGCCTTGGGTATCGACTACGGCGTGGTGTACGTTCGGGGCGTCGAGGGGTTCTACGTCACCGTGAGTCACTTCGTCGAGCGCCACCGCCTCATCATGATCGTCGCGCTCGGCGAATCGCTCGTGGCTATCGGTATCGGCGCGCGCGGCTTCGAACTCACGCAGGATATCGTTATCGCGGCGATTTTGGGGATAATCTTCGTCATCGCGCTCTGGTGGCTCTACTTCGACTACATCGTTCTCGCCGCCGAAGAACGACTCTCACAGGAACCCGGGGTCAACAAGTCCACGCTGGCGCGAGACTCCTACAGCTACATTCACATCTTGATAGTCGGCAGTATCATGTTCGTCGCTCTCGGCATCGAACAGACCCTCGGCCACGTCAACGAACCGCTCGGTCCCATCTCCGTCGTGGCGCTCTTCGGTGGCGGTTCGCTCTACCTTCTCGGACACAGCGCGTTTCGCTTCCGCGACCACGGGACGGTTAGCGTCCTCCGGGTGGCCGTCTCGATTCTCGCTCTCGCCTTGATTCCCGTCGCGCTACAAATTCGTTCGACAGTCGCGCTCTTCATGCTCACCGTCTTATTCGTCGCACTCGCCGTGTACGAGACCATCTGGTCGGAACACCGGAATCGAATCCGTTCGGACAGCGTGGACGCCAGTTGAGCCTCGCGCTGAACGCGACGCTCTCGGTCGAGTCGAGGCCGGCAAAATCCCAGCAGCACTCAGTTCGAGAGCTGCTCGGCCAAAAAGACCGCAATCGGCACCGGTTCCTCCTCCACGAAGCGCGCAACCTCTTCACCCTCTAACTCGACCACGACGGTCGGAATGAGCGAGATATCGTACTCGTCTACGAGCGGGCCGACCTTCGAGCCGTCGTCTTCTTTCTCGACCGGGTAGTGTTCGATTCGGTCGGCGGAAACCTCGGCGGCGTCGAGCGCCGCGCCGAAGTCGGGGAGTTGGCGGCGGCAGTCGCCGCACCAGTCGCCGCCCCAGATTTTGAACGTGTACGGTTCGGCTCCGAGCGCGGCGACTGCGTCCTCGTAGGACGCCGCATCCCACGCCGGATTCGGTTGCATCGTTTCGAGCGTCTCGGATTCAGCCATGTCACCGACTATCGCCCGCGACGATATAATGGGTGCGCTCGCGGCGTCGCCTGCCACGGACTGTTCGGTCGTCCCACTCGTGGCACGACCGAAACACAGACAGTGGCCGTATCCACCGTATCCGCCAGTCGTTTAACTGCGTATCCTATATCGAATTCCAATGGACGACAGCATCCTCGATACCATCGGGTCACCGCTGGTACGGGTCGATTCCCCCGAGGGAGCGACCATCGCGGCGAAAATCGAGTCGAAGAACCCCGGTGGCTCGGCCAAAGACCGACCCGCCAAGGCCATGGTCGAAGCGGCCGAAGAAGCGGGCGACATCTCGCCCGGCGACCAACTCGTCGAACCCACCTCGGGGAACACGGGAATCGGGCTTGCCGTCGTCGCGGCCGCGAAAGGATACGACTTGACCATCGTCATGTCCGCGTCGATGTCCAAAGAGCGCCGAGAAATCATGCGCGCCTACGGGGCGACTATCGAACTCGTCGAGGGCGACATCTCGGACGCGAAAGCGCGCGCCGACGAACTCGAAGCAGAAGGGATGTACCAACTCCGGCAGTTCGAGAACCCCAACAACCCGAACGCCCACTACCGAACCACGGCCGAGGAGATTCTCGACCAGACGGACGACCGACCGATTGCGGCGTTCGTCGCGGGCATCGGAACCGGTGGCACGATTTCCGGCAACGGTCGTCGCCTCCGCGAGGAACATCCCGAGATGCAAATCGTCGGCGTCGAACCCGAAGCGAGCGCCGTGCTCTCGGGCGGCGACATCAGCAACAACGACTTTCAGGGCATGGGTCCCGGGTTCGTGAGTCCGAACCTCGATACCGAACTGCTCGACGAAATCGAAATCGTCGCGCTCGAAGACGCCGAAGCCGAGTGCCGTCGCCTCGCCCGCGAGGAAGGCATCTTGGTCGGCCAATCGTCGGGCGCTTCGCTCATAGCGGCAAAGCGCGTCGCAGAGCGAATCGCCGACCCCGATGCCGACGAGGGAGACGAACCGCTCATTATCACGGTGTTCTGGGACTCCGGCGAGCGCTACATGTCCACCGGGATGTTCGATTGAAGAAGGAACGGACGAACTTCTCTCGACTTACGCGCCGAACTCTGCTTCTGAGACGCGAACGACGAGCGTCTCGTCTACGTCTCGCAGGTCGTACTCGGGAACCTCGCCGTCGATGCGCGTCACGAACATCGGTTCGACGAGTCGTCCGTCCTCGACGCCGTAGATAGCCAGATATTCGCCGGTTTCCTCGGGTTCGACGTTTCCGTCGCGGACGTCGCGTGCGAGGTCGCGCGAGAGCCATTCGGTCTCGGAGACGGAGGGTTCGAGGACGAGCGCGAAATCGGAAAACCGAACCAGATACCACTGGAGGTCGTTCAACAGCGACACCGCGGCACCGAGGCTCACGGTTTCGAGCGCGAGCGTGTTCGAGAACGGTTCGGCCAACGCGTAGGTCGAAAGCGCCGCACGCGCCGTGTCTCTCGACAAGAGTTCGTACTGGAGGTGAACGTCTTCCGTGCCGACGATACAGACGCGCGTCACGTCGCGGAGGACGGTTGTGGTTGGGTAAAGCGGTTCCGGTACTCAGTCGGAGAGCCACGCGTCGGCGCACAGCTCGTCACAGAAGACGACGAGTTCGCGCTCGATACCGATCTTTCCGGGACCGTCGATTTCGCGGTCGAGAACCACTTGATAGTGGTCGTCTCGCATGTCTACCTCCCGATTGCAGCGGGCACACCGTTCTGTGGTGTTGCTCCAATCGGTTCGCGCCGCCCGGTGGCGAAGCCGCCACTCGGGACCGAGGGAGGACCGTTTTTGGCGCACTGTGTGGGACATGTCTCATCGTGCGCCCCCGAGCACTATAAATCCATTTTTGTACAATTGTTCACGCACATTACGAATTGAACAGTCACTAATTTTCTAATGTGGTTGCTGTTCGCACAGTTCGTGTGCGACTGCGTACCGAGACCCACACGGCCGCTTGCGCGGCAGGTACACTCGCTCGAACGGCACTCACTCACCCCGCAGTCACTCACATTCACCCCACACGACCCTCACACTCGCTCTCGATTCCGCGCGGCCTGCACCGCGAGGTCGAACAGGTCGGTCGATTCGGCGCGTTCGACGGCGGCGAGCGAGGCGTTCGTCTCGGGGTAGTTCGGGGCGACGCGCTCGCACCCGACCGGGAGCGTCGAGTCGGTGTACGTGCCGATGTCTCGCGCCGTTGCGATGATGTCCGTCTTGTCCCACGTCAGGAGTGGTCGATGAACCGGGTAGTCGATAGCGGCGGCGGTGACCGCGAGGTTCGCGCCGGTCTGACTCGACTTCTGGCCGATTGCTTCGCCCGTCACAACCGAGTGTGCGCCCTCCTCGGCGGCGACTTCGGCGCCGATTGTAAACATCAGACGGCGAAGCGAGAGCATGCGCGTGTCGTCTATCGTCTCCACCAGTCGGTCCACCATCTCGCCCGCGGGGACGACGTGGACGCGCATGTCGAAGTTCGGCGCGCGCCGAGCGAGTTTCCGTACCGTCTCGACGGCGCGGGCGCGGTGGTCGGCCCCGCCGAAGTCGCCGAGGTCGATGTAGACGGGGACGATTTCGCAGCCGCGGCGCATCAACTCCCACGTCGCAACCGGCGAGTCGATGCCGCCGGAGACGAGCGCGACGGCCTTCCCTTGCGTGCCGAGCGGCAGTCCGCCGGGACCGTCGAATCGCTCGGTCGAGACGTAGGCTTCCTCCTCGCGGCACTCGATTCGATAGGTTCTATCGGGGTTATCGAGGTCAACTGGCGCGCCGGTTTCGTCGATGACTGCACTCCCCGCTTCGCGCTCGATGTCGCTCCCGGAGAACTCGTCGTCGTCTCGCGCTCCCGTTCGGTCGCCGTCGATGGCGAAGGTTGTGCTCTCGGGGTGGTCGGCGGCGAGTTCGCGGCAGACGGCGACGATGTCGTCGAGGTCGGGGTCGCAAGCGAGCGCCGGCCGCGCCCAGACGACGCCCGGAACTTCCGCGCAGGCCGCGGCGACGGTCTCCGGGTCGCTCACGTCGCGGACGAGGACGCGTGACCACTCGCCATCGACGGTCCCGTCGAGCGAGCGGTCGTCGAGCACGGCCTGGAGGTTCTCCCGTAGTCGTGCTTCCATCCGCGCTCGAACGCTCGAACTCTTCGTCCCAATCTCGCCGTAGCCGACGAGGACGACGTGCGCCCAGTGTGTCACACTCGTCGGTTTTTCACGCCCGGTATTCAGCGTCTCGCTCTGTGGACGTTCGCATAACCTGTCAGGGGATATGCTTGTTATATAGTGGCACATAGTGGCACGTACCGAACTGTAGACAGCTGTGCACCCAATATAAACCACTTAATGGTGATTTGCCCTCCCTCCGCCATACGCAATGCCGGTCACTCGGCTGATTTCCCCCTGACACACCACCGTTCATGACCTCTGAGGAGCCATCTGCCGACGACTTGTCTGCCCCCACGTACTATCTCAACCGCGAACTGAGCGAACTCTCGTTTCAGTCGCGTGTGCTTCAGCAGGCACTCGACGACCGAACCCCGCTGCTCGAACGCGTTCGGTTCCTCGCCATCTTCACCAAGAACCTCGACGAGTTCTTCATGAAACGCATCGGCGGCCTCAAACAGCAAATCGAGGCGGGCGTCACCGAGCGAACCGTCGATGGCCGAACCCCCCGCGAACAGTGGGAAGAAGCCATCGACAAGGCCCGCCCGATGTTCGAGGCACAGGCCGAGTGTTACCAAGACGAGATTCGACCGGCACTCGCCGACGCGGGCATACAGATTGCCGAGTACGACGACCTGACGCCCGACCAGCAGGACCAGATGCGCGAGTACTTCGAAACCTCCGTCTTGCCGACGCTCACCCCGCTTTCGTTCGATCCGGCACACCCGTTCCCGTTTATCTCCAATCTCTCGCTCTCGCTGGCGGTGCTCACCACTCGCAACGGCGACGACCCGACCTTTACGCGCGTCAAAATCCCGCAGAACCGCCCGCGACTCGTCGAAGTCGAACGCGAGTCCGACGAGAACGTCACCTACGTCCTCCTCGAAGAGATAATCCGTGCGAACCTCGACCTGCTGTTTCCCAACGTTGACGTACTGGAGACGGCGCTGTTCAAACTGACGCGAAACGCAGAGGTTCGGCGCAACGAAGAGGTCGCAGAGGACCTCATCGAGATGATAGAGGAGGTCATCGAACAGCGCCGGTTTGCGACGGCGGTCCGTCTCGAACTCGAAGCGGACGCCCCCGAGTCGGTCACGAAGCTCCTCGTTGACCAACTCGACCTCGACGACCGAGAGGTGATTCGACTCGCCGGTCCACTCGACTACCGCGAGTTCATGGACCTCACGGACCTCTCACGACCCGACCTCTCGCTCGTCCCGTGGTCGCCTCAACCGCATCCTCGGTTTCAGACGCTCGATAGCGACGATATCGGCGTCGAAGAGAGCGACTCCATCTTCGACGTGATTCGCCGGAAGGACGTGCTCTTGCACCACCCGTACCACTCGTTCGGCGATACGGTCCAGCGGTTCCTCGACGAGGCCGCCAACGACCCGAACGTCTTGGCTATCAAAGCCGCCATCTACCGGACGGCCTCCGACTCGAAGGTCATCGAGTCGCTCATCGACGCCGCAGAGAACGGCAAGCAGGTCGCCGCGATGGTCGAACTCAAAGCCCGATTCGACGAGCAGAACAACCTCGAATGGGTTCGCAAACTCGAAGAAGAGGGCATCCACGTCGCCTACGGGACGATTGGACTCAAAACCCACACGAAGACGGCGCTCGTCGTCCGCGAAGAGGAAGACGGCGTCCGCCTCTACTCGCACGTCGCCACCGGCAACTACCACTCTGGAACCGCCAAGGGCTACGTGGACCTCGGCGTCCTCACCGCCGACCGCGACATCGGACAGGACCTCGTGAAGGTGTTCAACTTCTTCACCGGCCCCGCGCTGGACGAGGCCTTCAGAAAACTGCTCATCGCGCCCGTGACGATGCGCGACGAGTTCACCGACTCCATCCGCCGCGAGGCCGAACACGCCCGCGCCGGCCGACCGGCCCGTATCGTCGCCAAGATGAACGCGCTCGAAGACCCCCAAATCGTCGAAGAACTCTATCGGGCGTCGATGGCCGGCGTCGATATCGACCTGCTCGTCCGCGACATCTGTCGGCTTCGACCCGGTATCGAAGGACTCTCTGAGAACGTCTCTGTGAAGAGTATCGTCTCTCGATTCCTCGAACACTCGCGCATCTACTACTTCGAGAACGCGGGCGACCCCGAGTACTACGTCGGCTCCGCGGATTGGATGACGCGCAACCTCGACAAGCGTGTCGAAGCCGTCGCTCCCGTCGAAGATATCGATATCCGCGAGCAACTTCGTTTCATCTTGGAACTCGGTCTCGCCGACAACACGACGGCGTGGGAGATGCAGTCGGACGGCTCCTACGAGCGATGCGAGGCGGGCGACGACCCGGCTATCGCCACCCAGACGGTGCTGATGGAACAGGCGCTCGCGGCCGCCCGCGACGACACCGTCACGCGCGGGATTCCGGCCGAACACGAACACGTCCCCGAGACGCTGTTGGTCGAATCGGCAGGACACGAGGACGAGACAGAACCAGTCCCCGAACCGGACGAAGTCTCCGAATCTGACGAGCAAGCGGTCACCGAATCCGCGACGAACAGCGACCCGCGACACGTCCTCGACTCGTTCTCCGAGGTGTGGTACGTCCCCGACAGCACGCACTACGACTACGCGGTTCGGACGCCGGAGGGAGACAGAGTGTATCGAAAGACCGCAGAAGGTGCGGCAAACGTCGTCAAACGGCTCTACGAGACGAATTAGAACGTCGTCAACTCGCCCTTGATGGTGCGGCGAGTGATTTCGGTGACGTCGGCGAGTTCGCGGTCCACGATGGCGACCACGTCGTCTTCGATGTCGGCGACGGTGACGCCGTCTTCGGTGATGACCTTCGCGTCGGCGACGTGCGGTTCGTCGATGGGACGACCAATCTGCGAGAGCAGGCGGACCTGCAGGTCGCGGATGCCATCGACTTCGGCGACGACGGTCTCTGCGATGTGCGTCGAGAGCAGGTTGTAAATCTTCCCGATGTGGTTGACGGGGTTCTTCCCGGAACTGGCTTCCATGCTCATCGGGCGGTTCGGCGTGATGAGACCGTTCGCGCGGTTGCCACGGCCGACAGAGCCGTCGTCACCCATCTCGGCGGAGGTGCCCGAGGTCGTCAGGTAGTACGACTCGTCGTCGAAGTCGTCGGCGGTGTTGACATCGACGTTGACCTCGCGGTCGGTGTACTCCGATGCGAGTTCGGTGACGAACTCGCGGACGCTCTCGACGGCTTCGATGTAGTCATCGACGTCGTCGAGGTGCTGGTCGATCATCGCGGCGGCGACGGTCACGTCGATGACGTCGCCCTCGCGCTTGCCCATGATTTTGATGTCCGTCCCGAGTTCGGGGTGGTCGTCGCCGTAGCGCGCGCCGTTGAGCGCGTGCTCGGCTTCGAGGACGATTTGCTCGGTCTCGGTCAGCGGTGCGTGGCCGACGCCGAAACTCGTGTCGTTCGCCATCGGGACTTCTTCGGTCTCTTCGCCGAAGACGTCCTGCAGGTCGCCGGAGCCTTCGCCGAGTTTGACGTCTACGATGACGTCCGTGCCGACGTCGAGTTCCGGGATGTTCTCCCGAAGGTAGTCGCGGGCGGCGCGGAGGGCCGCAGAATCGACGGGGAGTTTCTCGCCGTCGTACTCCTTGGTCGCGCGGCCGACGATGAGCAGGTAGATTGGCTCGATAATCTCGCCGCCGCCGAACTTCGGCGCGGCGGTGCCGGCGACGAGTTGCGTCTCGTCGGTGTTGTAGTGGAGGACCTTGCCGACCCGTTCGAGATAGAGATTCGACAGTTCGCGCGAGACGCTCTCGGCGATACCGTCGCAGATGGAGTCGGGGTGCCCGATACCCTTCCGTTCGACGATTTCGACCTCTTGGTCCTCGACCGCTCGTTTCTCCGCGGATTCGAGGCGAATATTTCGGTCGCTCATTGGCCAGACGTACCCAGTCGGCGTTTCTATAACTTGCGGAAACCTTCGAAGGGAGCGCTATTACTGTGGTGTATTATGACACGACGGGGAGGGAATTACGACTCGTCAGCACCGAGTAGCATCCCGAGATACGAGGTTCGAATCTGGTCGCCGGGGTCGAGTCCGAGCGTCCGAAGCACCGAAAAGGCACCCTCGCGCGCGGAGTCTACATCCGATTCGGTTTCGACTTCCACCTCGACGAACTCGCCGAGACCCGACACCGCGTCGAGCGAGACGGTGTAACCGTCGAGTTCGAACCGCTCGCGTTCTTTTTCGACGGTTGCGGCGGGCGCGAAGCCCACTGCTTCGCAAATCGCGTCCATCGTCTCGCCATCCTCGACGCCCGTCTCGTACTCGCGGCGGGTCTTCGACTGTTCGTCCACGAGCGGTCCCTTGTAAGTGAGTCTCGTCACCTCGTCGAGGACGGTGTCGCTGTCGCCGTCGAAACGCGCTTCGTGCCGGAGGCGAAGTGCCTCGTCGGTCTCCGCGAAGTCCTTGTGCGGTGCGTCGTAGTAGGTATCCGTCTGGACGACTCGATTCACCTGTGTCGCACCCGCGCCGTCGAGTTTCTGGCGGACTGCGGTGTGGTCGGCGCGGACTTTGACCTCGACCTCGTACATGTGTGGTCGGTGTCGTCGGTGAGCAAAAACATCGGGGACTTCAGCTACCGGTTCCGGCAGCATTTGTGTGTCATGTTTTATCATGACTTGCTGCGTAAGGGGTTGTGGTATGAGTCAAGAGACACCGACGACACCGACGGCGACGATAGAACGCCAACAAGAGGAACTAATCGACTCCACGATTACCCAGAACGTCGTGTTCGCGGCGATGCTAGGCGGATTCCTCGGGACGATACTGATGATGCCAGTGCTCGTCGGTATCCCCGAACTCCTCGGTCTCTTCGTCACCGGGCCTATCACGGACTTCGCCGGGTTCGCGCTGTTCTTCGGACTCGAATCGACACTCACGCTGGGAATCGTCGTGTTCGGAATCGGGGGTGTCGTCGTCCTCCCCCTGACGTTCATCGTCGTCGGCGCGTTCCTGCCGCCGGGCGAACCCAAATACCTCCGCGGCGTCACGTTCGCAACCCTGTTCTGGGTCGGTTTCGCGCCAGCGTTCTGGCCGCCGGCCGGTGCGCTCGTCGTCGCATCCTACCTCGTGTTCTCGCTGCTCGGCCACTGGGTCTACGGACTCACCCTCGGGTACGTCCTCGACCGAGTTGCGGGCATTCCGCAGCACGAGGTGTAGGTGCGATTGACGCCCCTTCGCCCGCCTCGACGTGAATCGTGACTGACACCGGCCGAGCGACAGACGGTCGGTCAGTAATCGTGAGTCCTGACGCTCCCCAGAAACAGTAAATATCATGAACGTTAATCCACATGAATGGGTGATGGTACCAATGCACTTGGAGAGGCTGTGTGGTAGTTTGCTCCCGCTTCAGTCCGGAATCGTCCCGCGGGGAACGCGCGCGTTCGTCTTCGACAGCATCTTCCAGGTGTTTCTCGTGCTTGGAACGCTGGTCGGTATCGTCGTTCTCGGCTACATGCTCTACAACGCCTACAAGTATCGTTGGGGGTCCGGAAACGGCGACAAAGTAGACGACGACCCGCTCGTTCTCGGCGAACTACCGACCGGCAGCGGCGGCGGCAGAAAACTCGCAACCTCGTTCTTCCTGAGTATGATTATCGTCGTCTCGCTCATCTCGTGGACCTACCTGACGCTCCTGTACGTCGAGGACGGCCCGCCGGGCGACGACGCCCTCGAAATCGAAGTCGAGGGCTACCAGTTCGGGTGGACCTTTACCTACCCGAACGGCCACACTTCTGAGACGCTCTACGTCCCGGAGGACCGGTCAGTTCGGTTGACGCTGACCTCCGCGGACGTCTTCCATAACTTCGGTGTCCAAGAGCTACGGGTGAAGTCGGACGCCATCCCCGGTCAGGAGACGACGACGTGGTTCATCGCGGACGAGACGGGGAACTACACCGCACAGTGTTACGAACTCTGCGGTGCCGGCCACTCCTACATGACGGCGGACGTGGTCGTTCTCTCGGCCGAAGAGTACGAATCGTGGTACGAACAGACTGAACAGACCGAGAACGGCTCGGCGAACCAGACGGAGAACGCCTCAGCATGAGCGACAAAGACTCGAAACGGACAGATGGGGGGACCGCCGTCGGCGACGACGTCGTCTCGACGCACGCTGACGACCACGACCACGGCCACGACTTCCCCGGCACGGGAAGCATCAAACGCTGGTTCATCACGACGAACCACAAAGACGTGGGGATTCTCTACATCGTCACGTCGCTGTTCTTCCTCGTCCTCGGTGGTGTCCTCGCGTGGCTGATGCGCATCCAACTCTGGGCACCGCGCGCCGCCGGCGAGACGATTCTCTCGCCCGTCGCGTACAACCAGGCCGTCTCTGCCCACGGCTTACTGATGGTGTTCTGGTTCCTCTCGCCGTTCGCGTTCGGCTTTGCGAACTACGTGGTTCCGCTCCAACTCGGCGCGAAAGACCTCGCGTTCCCGCGACTCAACGCGCTGAGTTACTGGCTCTACCTCTTCTCTGGTATCCTCTTCGGCGTCTCGTTCTTCCAAGGTGGCACCTTCTCGGGCGGGTGGACGATGTACGCGCCGTTGAACGTGCCCACGTTCACACCGGACGTGGGTGCATCGACGGCCGTCTTGGCCCTCGTTCTGTTCACCGCTTCGGTCACCGTCTCGTCGGTGAACTTCCTGACGACGATGCATCGCATGCGCGCTGAGGGACTCACCCTTCGCCGCATGCCCCTGTTTAGCTGGACGATTCTCCTCACGGTCTGGATGATGCTCTTCGCGTTCGCGGCGCTCTTGGCCGCGTTGCTGGTGCTCTCGTCGGACCGGTTGCTCGGGACGACCTACTTTGCGATGAGTTCGCCAGCGGGGTCGATGCTGTGGGCACACCTGTTCTGGTTCTTCGGCCATCCGGAGGTGTACATCGTCTTCTTCCCGGCGCTCGGCGTCATGGCGGAGGTGTTCCAGACGTTCACCGGTCGCCGCATCGTCGGCCGCAAGTGGTTCATCCTTGCGATGGTGCTCGTCGCCATCCAGTCGTTCGTCGTCTGGATGCACCACATGTTCCTCACGAGCATCAACCTGCAAGTGAAGACGCTGTTTATGGTAACCACCATCGGCATCTCACTCCCGTTCGACCTGATGGTGTTCGCGCTCATCTACACCATGTTGAAAGGGAAGATACGCTTCAAGACGCCGTTCCTGTTCGTCTTCGGGGCGCTCTTGCTCTTCATCATCGGCGGCATCACGGGCGTCTTCCTCGGTGCCGTCGTCCTCGACTACGAGTTCCGCGGCACCTACTGGGTCGTCGCTCACTTCCACTACGTCATGGTCGGCGGGGTGACGGCACTCATCGGCGGTCTCTACTACTGGTTCCCGAAGATGACCGGGCGGATGTACGACGAGTTCCTCGGCAAACTCCACTTTGCCGCCTACTTCATCGGGTTCAACCTGCTCTACTTCCCGCTGTTCATCGCGTGGGAGACGCCCCGGCGCGTCTTCGACTACGCGCCGGAACTCGCGCCGTGGCACCAACTCGCCACTATCGGCGGGTTCATCCTCGGCCTGTCGTTCCTCGTCATGTTCTACAACCTGTTCAAGAGCGCGTTCGTCGGCGAACCGGTCTCGGGGAACCCGTGGGAGTTCGCCACGACGGCGGAGTGGGCGACGACGTCGCCACCGCCGTTAGAGAACTTCGAGGGGACGCCCACCTACCGCAGCGGCCACTTAGAGTTCGTCGAAGACGGCGAGGTGATTCTCGACACCGGGTCTGACTTCGACTTGCCGTCCGGTGCGTCCGTCTCGGCCGACGGCGGTGTCGCAACGTCGTCGCAGACGATTCCGGCGAAAGCCGCGACGGCGCTCGAAACCGCCGAAGACGTCGGTCCCAGCCACGCGAGTTGGTGGCCGTTCGTCCTCTCGTTGGGGTCGTTCCTCGTTCTCCTCGGTCTCTCGGCCGTTCAGAACGCCTCGTTCCCGGACGGAATGATGGGTACGATGTACATGACGACGTTCGCCGTCGGTGGCTTCGTCACCCTCGGGTCGCTCGTCGCCATGGGGTTGGAACCCTTCCACGGGCCGGTCTTCGAAGAGCGAGAGGCGTGGCCCTTCGCGGGCATCGAGAACAAGAAAGTCGGCATGTGGATATTCCTCGCCTCCGACGTGGTGCTGTTCGGCGGGTTCATCGGCGCGTACATCTTCACGCGCGTCGCCTTCGGATGGACCGGGTGGGAGCCGGTTCCGTCGGACCCGATTCCGGGGCTGATGAACACCTACATCCTGCTGACGAGCAGTTTCACCGTCGTGCTCGCGCTCGTCGCCGCCGAGAAGAAACACCGTCTCGGGCTCGTGACGAGTCTCGCCGCGACGTTCGTCCTCGGCGTGGGCTTCCTCATCAACAAGGCACTGGAGTGGCAGCACCTCTTCCACGAGGGGCTGTGGCTCTCGACGAACGTCCGAACATCGACGTTCTTCCTGACGACCGGTCTCCACGCCGGGCACGTCATCGCGGGATTGCTCGTGACACTGTTCCTCATCTGGCGGGCCTGGAACGGTGCGTACCTCGAAGACAACGGCTCGGTGGAGTACTTCGGTCTCTACTGGCACTTCGTGGACATCGTCTGGTTGTTCCTGTTCCCGCTGTTCTACATCCTGTGAGGTGACGAAAATGGTCAATACAAAATTCTATACGGCGATTTACGTGGTATTGTTCGTCTCGGCGACGGTGCAAGTGCTGGTCGAGTTCGCGGGGCTCGATTACTGGATGGCTTTCGGCATCATCATCGCCCTCTCGGCGGCGAAGGCCGTCCTCGTCGCGGCCTACTTCCAGCACCTACGTTGGGAGCCTCGCTCGCTCACGTACCTGATTGGCATCGGTCTCGCGGGTGCGCTGGCGCTCACGCTCGCGGCGTCCTACTCGCTCCTATGACGGCCCCCACAGACGCCGACGAGGGCACGTCGATAGCTATCGCAGTCGGCTACGCGCTCCTCTTTTCGGTGCCTATCGGCGTCGGCGTGACGCTCATGATGACGAAGGTCGTCGCCGGCCCGCTCACGACGCCGCTCGTCGTGGGTCCCGGACTCGCCATCGCAGTCGTCGTCTTCGCGCTCGTCGTCGTCGCGGCGGTAACCGGCGAAGAGACGATTCACGCCGACCCCGCGACGAACGGCGACGAACACGCCTGAACGTCCGCCTCACGCCCCATTTCACGCTCCGGGCGTCCATACATTCTTATCGTGTGCAGTGGTACCAGAAGTCATGCGAACAGACTCGCTCGTCCTCGGCGCTTCGTTCCTCACGATTCTCGGCGGACTCGGTATTCTACTCGGGTCCGAAGCCATCGGCGCAGCAGAGATGTGGGTCGTCGTCGGTGGCGGCGTGACGCTCGTTGGTGTCGCGGTTCTCACCGCGACCATCATGCGCGTCCCGCATCCGGACGGTGCCGAGCACTGAGTGACGCCACCGAACACTGAGAGACGATACAGAACACCCGGACTCGGTTTTCGGTCACATACTGAAGCCGACGATGCCGAGGAGGAACAACGCCGCGTAGAGCGCGCTGAGCGCGCCGGCGACTTTCAGGTGGTAGACGAAGAGGTCCTCCGACTCGGCTTCGAACGCCTCGTCGTACGCCGCTCGTTCCGCTTCTGTCGGGTCGTGTTCCTCGCCGACGTGGAGGTCTCTGAGTCGAGCAGTGGTAAACGGTTGGCCGCAGTACGGGCACTGCGCAACGTCGGTCGCATCGGCCGGCACCGTCGTCTCGGGGACGAGTCGGTGTTCTACTCGCTGTTCTTCTCCCCCGTGCGTTTCGATTCGCTCGGTCATGTCACTCCCCCGCTGACGGTCGGTTGGGCGACCACCCACAGACTCGTCATCGTGTACGCGACGGTGACGACGACGAACGGATACTGGCTTCGGAGCGGTTGCAGTCGGCCCGTGAAGAGTTCGAACGAGCGCGTGTGCGCGATCCAGACGGCCAGCAGGTGGCCGAGAACGACGAACGCGAGTTGGAGCGACCCCAGCCACGACGGCAGGACGAACACTTGGAGCGCCGCGGGGGGCGACAGCGGATTCGTCGCCACCGCCACGAGCACCGGCGAGAGACCGAACACGTAGCCGGCGAAGTGCGCGAGGTGGTAGCCGGCGGCGATTGGGACGAGCGCGGGCGCGAACCACCCGGCGATGTACGCCGGGGTGACGTACGTCTCGGCGGTCTGGCGGGCGAACTTCGACGAGAGCCGGTAGGCCACGAAGAACCCGACGAACCCGCCGACGGCGGTGACGAACGCGACGAGCCACCCCGGCACGAACGCGAACGTGTCGAGGACGCCCTGCCACGCTCTCGTCGCCACGAGCCCGTCGTACGTCGTCACCCACAACAGCGCGACGACGAACGCCACGTCGTCGGGTCTCATGACGGTCCGATAGCGAGCCAGCGCCGACCCGGGCAAGCACATCGAGAGCCCACGGTCCGTCCGTTGAATCGGCGCGAGCAACCCGTACAGTCGAAACACCCGAGAGACGGGGTCCACGCGGTCGAACCACGTCTCTCCGTAGAGTAACGCCCCGGCGACCGTCACGGCCGAGTACGCGAGCACGACGCCGGCGAGCGCCCGGGGGTCGGACGCCAGCGGACTCACGACTTCGAGCCACACCAGTCCCAACAAGCCGGCGACGCTCGGCCACGCACCGAGCCGTTCGGGATACGTTCTCGATGGCACCGAGACCCACCGACGAACCGCGTCGGCGAGCGTCCGCCACGGGTTCACGAGCGGCCAGATATCGACGACGAGGTAGGTGAACATCGTGAATCCGGCCCACCAGAACACCCAGACGAGCAGGACGCCGAGATTGACGAACGCCACGGATGGTCCGAACAGGCCGAAGCCGACGACTGCGAGCAGGACGACCACCCCAGCGATTCGAAGGAGCGTTTCGAGCGCGCCGACAGAGAGCGGGATTCGAGCGCGCGTGCGGACGAACACGCCGAGCGCCTCGTCGTCGGTGACGAACACTGAGACGAGAAACGACGCGCCGACGATGCCGCCGCCGGCGACGACGACCAGCCAGAACGGCGCTGGCACCGAGTTGAGCGACCCCGCGAGCGACCCGGCGTGTGCCGCGACTGGCGTGGCGAAGCCAGCGACGAAGACGAGGATGCCGAACAGGAGTACAGAGACGCGCAGGGTGTGGGTCGATGGCGAACGTCCTCGACTCATCGCTCACCTGTCGCGGTCGGTCGGAAGACGAGCACGGCGACGGCGACGACGAAGACGACCGTCGAGAGGTCCACCGAAAGGATGCGAAGCGAACTCACGAGACCGGTCCCGCCGGCCGCCCCCGCCGCGAGAGACCCCGCGAGGGGGAACGCGCATCCGACACACGAGACGAGCCCGAGGACACCCGGCACCGCCGCGCGTGCCGTATCGAGAATCGTCGCGTAGACGAGATACGAGAGGGCGAGATACCCGACGACGTGGTAGGGAACGAGCATCACCGAGAACGCTTCGCCCGCGTAGCCGACGCGTGGTCCCCATCCCGGTGCGCCGAGGGTGAACTGCCAGCCAGTCTGGTGGTGACCGGCGGCGTGCGCGGCACTGCCGAGGAGGGCGTCGAAATTCACCGAGAGCATCCCAGCGAGACTCCCGAGAACGAGGAAGTAGGCGACGGCGAGTCCGCCAGCGACGAGTCTGGCTCGCCACGTCGCCGTCGGTGGGTTCGTCACGAGGACCGCGAGGAGTCCGACGTTTATCCAGACGAACGGATAGAGGACGTACCGTAACTGCTCGACGCGAACAGGTGTTGCGAACAGGTAGGCGGCGACGGCCAACGCCTCGAACCAGAGGAGGACGAGGAGCCACTTGAAAGTCGTCGATGGGAGTGCGAGGGCGAATCGCCGGTGTTTGGTCGTCATCTCAGAGCAGACCGAGCAGTCGGAGGCTGACGGTGACGACGAACAGCGCACCGAGCACCCACGACCCGACGAGGACGGCCTGCGACCGCTTTAACCCCCAACTTCGGGCGGTGTTGTACGACCCGTAGAACAGGTACGTGACGACGACGAGCACGGTCGCGCCGATGAGGAACGCACCCGCGGCGCTCGCCATTCCCTCCGGGATGCCGGCCCCACCGATGAACAGCACTGCGGCACCACCGAATCCCACCGCGAGAGCGAGGAATCCGAGCGAGAGCACCGCGGGGTTGCTCGACCAGCGACGCATCGACTCGCCGAGCGTCTCCCTTTCTCCCGTCACGAACGCGACGTGGTACTCACGGCGTCCGCGCCCGATGAAGGCGACGACGACCGCTAGGAGCACGAGTCCGACGACGAAGCCAGCGAAGAGAAATCCTTGTGCCATGTGAACGTACCTCTCTCATATATAATCATAGTCGATGATAATAGAGGTTCGCCTCGGGTTCGGGTGTGCTGGTTAGTCGCACGATGCGGGAGGAAACGTATCGCGGCGGCGAAACGTGATTCTTAAGGGTCACACGAATCACGTAGCGTGTATGAGCGACGAACCGCAGGCGGAGGCCGAGCAGGTCGATGAAGAAGTTGAGTCCGGTATTCAGGACGGAGACTTCGTCCGCCTCGCATACACGGTGCGCACCACCGACGACGGCGACGTCGTCGATACGACGAGCAAGGAAGTGGCCGAAGAGGCCGAAATCGACGTCGAGGGCTACGAGTTCGAACCCCGCGTCATCATCGTCGGCGCAGGTCACGTCTTCCCCGAAGTGGACGACGCCCTGATCGGCGCAGAAGTCGGCGACGAAGGCACCGTCGAGATTTCGGCGGCCGAGGCCTTCGGCGAGTACGACGACGACGAGGTTCGCACGGTCAGCGCGAACAAGATTCCCGAAGACGACCGCTACCCCGGCGCACAGGTCACCATCGACGGCGACCAGGGCCAACTCGAGACCATCATCGGCGGCCGCGCACGCGTCAACTTCAACCACCCGCTCGCGGGCAAGGACCTCGAATACGAGTACGAAGTGCTCGACATCGTCGATGACCGCGAAGAGCAGGCGTCCGGTCTCCTCGGCATGTACCTCCAGCAGGCCCCCGAGGTCTGGATCGAGACGGACGAAGTCGAAGAAGAGCAGGTCGTCGAGTCCGACGACGACGAGGACGAAGACGCAGAACCCGAGACGGAGACGGTCACCGTCGAGAAGGAGACGCTCTACATCGAAGCGACGCCACAGATGACGATGAACCAGCAGTGGATGTTCTCCAAGCAGCAGATTGCGCAGGACGTCATCCAGCGCATCGGCGTGGACCGCGTCATCGTCCAAGAGACCATCGACGGCGGCATGGGCGGCATGGGCGGTCTCGGCGGCATGATGGGCGGCGCAGCGGGCGCAGACATCGAAGAGGCTATCGAGGACGTCGATATCGACGCCGACGAACTCGCTGCCGAACTCGACGCAGACGAAGAGTAATCTCGACTCCGTCGATTCGAACGAATCGGCGGCTTCTTGCATTTCCCCACCTGCCTCGTAGCTATGGCTTCGTCTGACGACGCTCCGGACCTCTCACTGCGAAGTTCGAGCGACCTCAAAGTCGCCCTCGTCGCCGCCGCCTGTACGGTCGGACTGTCTCTCGTCCTCCGATACGGCTTGTCGGCCGAGGTTCCACTCTTCTATCGACTCTCGCCGCTCGCTCCCTACTTCGCGTTCGTCTTCACGCGCGGGGCGGCCCTCTCAGAGCGAGCGTGGCAACTCCTCATCGTCGCCGTGTCGCTCGTCACGCTCGGCGTGTTCGGACTGTAAGGGGCGTCTCGTCGCCCGCTCAGGCGATATCGCGGCTGGTGTCCACCGTGACGCGCTCGGAGAGACGTAGTTTGATGGTGTCTTTGAGCGCCTGTCCGCCGCGGAACTTCGGTACCGCCATCCGGTTTTCGACCTCCGACCCATCGACCGACGTCGAGAGGTCGAACACGATGTCGGCCATGTGTTCGGTCAGGTCGCGGTTGTCCGCCACCGACTCGCCTTTCATCCCGTGGAGGACGGTCAGGCCCTTCGTGTTGACCATGTGGTTCTGTAACTCGTTGAGGAACTTCCGGTAGCGCATGGTCTCTGCGTGTTCGAGCATGTCAACGACGTCGATGATGAGGTTCGCACCCTCTGGCAGGTCGCGGACGAGTTTGTGCGCCGAGTCGAGCGGCGCGTCGCCGCCGACGTCCCGGACCGTCGGATTTCCGGCCGGACCGGGGAACCGGTCGATGGCGTCCTGTACCGCGACTTCCGACCGGAGCGTCGTCAGCCACAGCGTCCCGCGCGTGGACGTGAGTTCGTACAAGAAGAGTTCTGACTGGCTGGCAGGGTCGGCCGACAGCAGGACGATGCTTCCGGCGGGGATACCGCCCCCGAGTTGCCGGTCGAGCACGTCGATGCCGCTTGCCAGCCGCTTCATACAACTTATAGTGAATGTCGTTCATATTAGCCCTTCTGGGCGAATCGCCCCGACGATTCGTTTATAAGCACCTCGTACATTCGCGTCAGAGAGCACCGGAGACTGCCCTTCGGGGACGGCACCGAGGACGGGCGCGTCGATGAGGTCGCCGAGCGCACTCGGTGCGATGCGCGACCGTGAGACCACCGCGCCGACGACGGGCGTCCCCACCGCGCGCGCCATCGCCGCCGTCTTCGCGGCATCTCGAAGCGCCGGGGCGCAGAGTTGGGTGACGATGACGACGCCGTCGGCGACGCGAAGCGGGACGGCGGCATCCGGTCCCGCCCCCGCCGGACAATCGACGACGGCGGGCACCTCGTCTTCGGCAATCGCCCGAAGCCACCGCTCGAACGCCTCGTCGTCGGTTCCGCGTGGTGCGGGGAGAATCGAGACGGACGACTCTGTGGGATGGGGTTTCGCCTCCGGAAACGCCTCGTCGCCGCGTTCGACGCCGACCATCGAGTGCAGATTGGGCATGTCGCGGTCGGCATCGACGGCGACGACCGCTCTCTCGACTGCCTGTGCGATTCCCACGGTCGTCGTCGTCTTGCCGCTGCCGCCTTTACCGCCCGCGATTGCCAACATAGCACGGGCTGGTCCCGGCTTGGTATTTGAAGGTCAGTGCTAGACGTCGCTACTTTATGTTCTGGATTTCAGTCATGCCCAATCGTGTTTTTCGATGCCTTCGTAGTGCTTGAGCCGACTCTGTATCTCGTACTTCTCCCAGTTACAATCATAGTACAGCACGTCTGCTAGCTCTGCAAAGGCACCTGAATTCAGCTCGATGCCTCGCTTGCCACGGTACGTAATGTACGATGCACCTCGAAGGTCGTCGTATACCGTTCGGGCAGTCGGATAGTCGTTGCCGATAGCAGAAAGTGAGAGGAGTGTGTCTCTATCCATCGGTGTTCCCCACTTGTGCTTTGCTATCAGCGTAGAGATGAGTGCACATTTCACCGATGGCTTGTCCATGCAAGTGCCAATCATCGTACTACTTAATAAAGCATGTTAATGAGTGTTCACACTAGTGGATACACATATGTACGTCCGATACATGTGTATTATACATGAGCCAGATGAACGCTGGGGCTGAGCGAGAGAAAACAAAACGGCTCCGCCACGAACATCCGAGCGGTTGGTTGCATCTGACGCAGCACGAGGCTGTACCAGTCCTCATTGATGCTGTTCTTGATCTCCCTCCGGGACGAGAGTTCAATAAGTCAGAGTTCGCTTCTCACGCGGGCGTCACGCGACAGACCGTTGGGAATTACACCGAACTGTTCCTTCAGGTAGGAATATTTGAGGAAGTAGACGGCACAAGTCCACAACGGTATCGTGTTGCTAACAGCAATGTTGTACGGGAGCTGTACGAACTGAATAGTGCGCTTAACGCTGTTGAGGCTGACGTATAAGCTCGGATTTTCGACCGCTCTAAGGAGACTGTTGCCTTTCTCTCTTATCAGTCGTGACAGCAACCGCCGGCTTCGCCACCGAAATCGACCGCCAGCGGTTCGGAGATTGCCTTGTTGACTGTTTCGAGTTCGGCGACCATCTCGGCTTGGGCGAGGAGGTACTCTTTCATGACCGGAATCGAGTGGAGTTCCTCCTGTGCGGCTTGGACCTTCTGGAGGTCTTCTTGGGTCGCATCACCGAGTTGGCGGGCGACGTTGAACTCCTCGCGCAGTTGGTTGAACTCGGAAATTTTCTCCTGGGCCTCTTCGTGGTCTTCGACCTTCGCCTTCGCTGCTTCGTACTCTCTGTAGGTCGGATGGTCGGCGATGACTTCGCCCAGTTCGCGCCCGAGTTCTTCGAGCCGCGTCGTCTGCGTGCTCATGCCCTCGCCTTGGGAGGCGAGCGGTTTCAACCTGCCGAACGGGGAACTAGACCTGCTCTTCGACGAACGAGACGACGTCGGACAACTCGTCGGGACTCACGCCGTGGGGCGCGCCGTAGGTCTGGAAGGTCACGTCCGCGCCGAGTTCGCTCAGGCGCTCTGCGGCGCGTTCGGCGCGGAACGAGGGGATAACTTGGTCCATCGACCCGGCGGCGATGAAGACGGGTTTGCCCGCGACGCCCGCGGGTTCGAGGTCGAAGTGCGACTCGGCGAGATAGCCGTGGAGGGCGACGACCCACGCGTAGTCCTCGGGGTCGTCGAGGAGCAGCGAGAGGCTGGTAATCGCCCCTTGGCTGAACCCGAGCAGGCCGATTCGGTCGGGGTCGATGTCGTACGCTTCGATAGCGCCGGCGATGGACTCGCGGACGAGTTCGCGCGAGCGTTCGAACTGGTCGTCGTGAGGCTGGCTCTTGTGGAGACCACCCTCGGAGAGGTCGAGTTCGTACCACGTGTAGCCGCCGTGGAGCGTATCGGGGGCGCGGAAACTGACGACGTGGAGCGTATCGGGTAGCTGCTGGGCGATTTGTAGGAGGTCCTGTTCGTTCGAACCGCGGCCGTGCAGGAGCACGACGGCCGGGGCTGGGCCTTCCGTTTCGGTCTTCGGCTCGACGTGGACGTGTTCGAGCGGTAGCTCGGTCATGGCCGACGCTATGGCGTCGCGGGGCTTCAATACCCGAGTGACAGCGGCGTAACCGGGTGGCGGAGGGTGGGCCGCTCAGTCGGTCGGCTTCGGTCGCCGAACGCCGAGGACTGCCCCACAACTCTTGCACATGAAGAGGTCTGTTTGTTTGACTCCAATCGTGACGTTTCGCTTTCTGAGGCCCTCGATGGTCGGCACGGACTTGCCGCGAACGACGTCGTCCGCGCCTCGAATCGGTTCGCCACACTCCGGACACTCGGTCAGTTCCATCTCTTCGGTCGCTTCGTGGACGTGTTCAGTATCTCCTGTGTGCGTGTCGGTAACCATTCACATACTGTAGGTGCGCTATCGAGTAAGCCTCTGCGGTCAGCGGACGGCGACGCGCACGAGCGCGCTGGGTTCAAAACGGTATCTCTCGGGGGGTCATCGACCGGCTTGCGGTCGGTCGAACGTCCCCTCGAAATTTGCCGGTGTGTGGGCGTGTGACGCCCCTTCACCCGGAAGCGCCGTCGTTAAACGTCTTCATCGGTAACAGGGGGCCAATGAGTCAGGACGCCTTGTCGGACGGGGACCTCAGAAACACCGGGATGTCCCTCAAACACGACCGAGAGTGGGACTACGAACTCGAACGAATCATCGAAACCATCGAGGAACGCGACGCCAAGCGCGTCGGCCTGCAGTTTCCCGAGGGGCTGAAGCGCCGCGGCCCGGCCGTCGCCGACGACCTTCGCCAACTGTGCGACGACGACGTGACGTTCATGCTCTCGGGCCAGCCGTGTTACGGCGCGTGCGACCTCGACACCTACCTCATGCGCCGAACCGACGTGTTCGTCCACTTCGGCCACTCGCCGATGAAGGAGTCGGATAAAATCATCTACGTCCCGCTGTTTTCCAACGTGGACCCCTTCCCGATTATGGAAGAGTCGCTCGACGAAATCGAGGGCGACGAGGTCGGTCTCGTCACCACCGCCCAGCACATGAACCGCTTCGAAGACATGTGCGAGTGGCTCGAAGAGCGCGGTTACACCGTCCAGACGCGCAAGGGCGACGACCGCCTCACCTACGAGGGACAGGTTCTCGGCTGTAACTACGCCTCCGCGGACATCCCCGCGGACGACGTGCTCTACGTCGGCGGCGGGAAGTTCCACCCGCTCGGACTGGCGATGGAACACCCCGAGAAGAACGTCGTCATCGCCGACCCCGTGAACAACGTCGTCACCATCGCCGACACGCGCAAGTTCATGAAACAGCGCTATGCATCTGTGCACAAGGCGATGGACGCCGAGAAGTGGGGCGTCATCTTCTGCACCAAAATCGGACAGGGCCGCATGGAAATCGCCGAAGAAATCCTCGAAAACAACGAGAACGCCTACCTCATCACCATGGACGAGGTGACGCCGGACCGCCTGCGCAACTTCAACATGGACGCGTTCGTCAACACCGGGTGTCCGCGCATCACCACCGACGATGGCCCGCGCTTCCACAAGCCGATGCTCACGCCGCAAGAGTACCGCATCGCCGTCGGCCAAGAACCCCTCGACGCGCTCGAATTCGACACGTTCCACGGCACGTGGTAATCTGACGGCGGCGTCCGGTTTGTCAGCCAAAACTTCTTTTTAGGCTGACTTTTCATCTGATGTATGGTCCCTTCACGAAGCACCGCGATTGCGGGACTCGGACTCGCTTCCCTCCTCGCATTCGTCGGCGTCGCATCTGCACAATCGGTCCCGGCAGGGTCGGTCGAGACTGCCTCCCAACTGTCGCCAACTATCCGCGGGGCGGCCACGTTCATCGTTGACCTCGTCGTCGGCGGAATTCTCGTCGCGGCCGCGCCTCGGTACACGCGAAACTCGATTGCCAACATCCGAGACAACCCCGGCGAGTCGCTCGTCTGGGGACTCGGTCTCGGCATCGGCGGGGCAATCGTGATTTTCATCCTCGCAATCACCGTCATCGGACTCATCGTCGCCATCCCGGCGGGCATCGCACTGGCGATTCTCGGTATCGTCGGCGGCGCTGTCGCCACCGTCCTCCTCGGCAGCGTCCTCGGTGAGGTGGCGACCAGCGGGGAACTCTCACTCGCGCTGGCACTCGTCGTCGGCGCGTTCGTGGCCGCGGTCTTGTCCGTGATTCCCATCCTCGGCGGACTGGTGATGTTCGTCGTAGACTCCCTCGGACTCGGAATCGTCGGGAAACAACTCTACACGTCGTGGTCCTCCTAACCGACGCCCCCAATCTTCTCGTCCACTTCGCGCGAGCGGTAGCCCTCTTCTTCGTCGCCGGGTTCGTCCTCGTCTCGGTCGCTCCCGCGATGCTCGCCCGCCGCGCCGACATCCTCCGCGAGCGCTCGCTCGCGTCGGCGGGACACGGGTTCGTCTTCCTCGGTCTCGTCATCGGTCTCCTCGACGAGGTCTCGACGGCACTGGCGGGCGTCAGCATCGTCTTCGTCTACACCGCTGCCGTCGTCGGCGCGGTCGTCGCAGCGGTCGCGCTCGGAACCAAAATGTTCCCGTCACGACCACTCGGTCAGACGTTCGTCGCGGGCGCAGTCTCGCTGACGATACTCGGAGCGATCCCGCTCGCGGGCCAACTGGTCGTCTGGTTCCTCTCGCTTGCGGGGGTCGGGACGATTGTAGTCGAGACGAAACAGCGGGTGCGTTGACTCCGATTTCCACACTCTCCCCACCACAACATTCACGGCCTTCTCTGGAGAACCGGACAGATAGATGCCGACGACCCACCTCGCTGTTCTCGGACTCGAAATCCAGCGGGTCGTCACCCCGCTCGAAGACGGCCGCGTGACGGCTGACCGGGCCTGCGTGGTCCGCGACGTCGCCGACCCCGAGTTGGGACACGACCCAGCGGCGTCCACGCCCGGACGGCCGCGCGTACACGCACACGCGGCACAACAGGTCATCGACGCGCTCTCGACGCACGTCGGCGCGTCCGACGAACACCCCGACGAAGCGCGCTTGCCGTTCAACGGCTCGTTCGCCGATCTGTACGCCGAAACGACTGCACTCCTCCGCGAGACGGCCGCAGATGGCCCTGTGACGGTCAATCTCGCGGCCGCACCGCCACAGGTTGGAGCGGCGTTCTACGCCGCGCGAACCGCCCTCGTCGAACAGGGCGTCGTCTCGCGCGACGACATCTCGCTGTGGACGATTCCGGCCACCGAACACCGTGACCTCGCGGCTATCGATGTACTCCGAACGCTCGTCACGAACGCCGAGGACGCGCTCGATACGCTCTCGTCGTTCGAGACCACGGCGAACGGGCCCGTCGCAGAAGCGGTCGCCGAACCGGTTCGAATCGCCCTCGACGACCTCCAACTCGCCCTCGACGAGGCGACGGGGACATCCTCCAGCGGCACGCGCCGTCGCTCGGTCCGGCGTCAGTCGAGCAATGGCTCTGCGTTGGGGTCGATGTCGTCGTACCTCGACCGCGCGCGCGACCAACTCTCGACGCTCGTCGAGGCGGACGAACCGACACCGGACCCGGAGAACACCCGCGACCCGTACGCGCTGCTCGACGCGTTCGACGACTGGCTCGAAGCCGAACTCGGCTTACTCTCGCAGGTCGAAGAAGAACCAACTGAGTTGGTCGAGCGCTTCCGCGAGAGCTGTGAGGCGCGTTTCGGCAAGTTCGAAGACGACGCCACCGTCTCGCTGTTCGCGTCCCTCGACCGCTTCGAAGCACACCTCGAGTCGTACCTGCAGGCGCGCGAGCAACTCGGGGCGGCACACGAGTCCGTCGCGTCGGCGACGACGACCCTCGCCTCGGGCGTCGAAGAGGCGACAGACCGCCTCACAGCCCTCGACAGCGACGGCGCGACGGTCGGAACGACGGTCCAGCCGCTCGATGCGCACTCGCTCGCCCCGCTGAGCGACCTCGAAGCGACGGTGCTTCACGTGCTCTCGACCAGTCCGCCGCGCTCTCGTCAGCGAACCCGACGGGCGCTCGCCGCGCTCCTCAGAGAGCGTGCCGAACATCACGGTATCGTCGCGGGCGCACGTGACGAAGACGAACGCTCCGCGTTCGAAGCGTTCTGCGTCACCATCGCCCGCGACTCGGACGCTGGCGACGAGTTCGAGACGCGACTCGCCGACGACCTTCGAGCGCGGTTCGACGTCGCGGTCGAAGGGCTGTTCGCGCACGGGTTCGTCCAGACGAGAGAACGCGAGACCGGCCGCGACGCGCTCGAACTCGCGCCGGCGGGCCACCTCTGGACCGAGACGTCCGACGAAGAACTGTTGCGAGAGACGGCAATCGACGACCTCCTGCGCGATTGCGTCGAGCGTGCCGACGATTAGACGCTGGATTCGACGTGTTCGACCGCTTCTTCTGGCGTCTCACACTGTTCGAGCCAGTCGTTCGAGCTGATGCCGTGGGTTCGGATGCCGGCGATGGGTCTGTCGAACACCTGCGCGTAGCCGATCTCTGAGAGGGTTCCACCCGCGCCGTCGATGGCGATGACCGCATCGCCGTTCATCACGACCAGCGCGTTGCGGGCGTGGTTGAGACCGGTTGCGATAGCGACATCGACGTGTTCGTTCGCCGCTTGTCGGTCGTCACCCGGGAGGATACCAATCGTGGTGCCGTCGGCTTCGTTCGCGCCGCGACACACGGCTTCCATCACGCCACCGAGACCGCCGCAGACGACGGTGTGGCCGCGTTGGGCGAGCAGACGGCCGAGGTCTTCGGCGAGTGTTTCGACCGGTTTCGAGACGACGCTGCCGCCGACGACGCTCACGCGCATCGGCTACCGGCCTCCGTTTGGGGTAATCGACTCGGAAGGGACATAGTACGGCCCACTGGTCCGAGCGGTATAAAACGAGACCACACTGCCAAATCGTCGCGTCGGCTACCAGTCGTCTTCGGAATAGTTCTCGTCGTCGAGCGGCGAGACCGGTGTCCATCCACCACAGGCGCGCATCGTCTGAGCCATCGAGGAGAAATCTGCCGTCTTCTTGTGGGGGGCTGACATAGCTCTGTAGATGCGGTGTGGCACTAAATAGCTTTGCTGGATACTAGGTTATATTACCAATACCTTTCAGAACGTTATTGTGGCATATAATGACGTTATAATATCGGTGGCGGTTCGCGGTATCCGTCGAGAGCGGAACGTTTAGTCCCTTCCCGCGTGCACACGAGGGCATGACAGTGAGCGATTGGAGCGACTGGCTTCCGCGAGCGGTCGAGGACGCAGACCCCGAGACCGTCGCAATCTGGTATCTCGGTTGTAACGGCTTCGTGCTGAAAGGCAGCGAAGGGACGACCGTCTACATCGACCCCTACGTCGGACTCGGTGACCCACCGCGGACGATTCGCATGATTCCCGTGCCGTTCGACCCCGCAGACGTGACCGAAGCCGACGCCGTGCTCGCAACGCACGAACACACCGACCACGTCCACGGGCCGAGCCAAGCGCCCATCTTGGAGAACACCGGCGCGACCTACGTCGGTCCCGACGACTCGCTCGAAGTCGCCCTCGACGACGAAGCGTGGCTCGACGACTACGACCTCTCGGAAGACCAGTTCGAAGAGGTCTCAGAGGGTGACACCATCGAAATCGGCGAGTTCACCGTCCACGTCGAACCCGCTTACGACCCCGATGCGACCCACCCAGTCTCGTACGTCTTCGAACACGAGTCCGGCACGTTCTTCCACGGCGGCGACACCAAACCCGCCGACGAGTTCGCCGACATCGGCGAGCGCTACGATATCGACCTCGGCGTCCTCGCGTTCGGGACGATTGGCAACATCGCGGACAAGCAGACCGGCGACCCAGTTCGCACGAAGTGGTACAGCGACGAGAACCAAATCGTCGAGGCCGCGAGCGACCTGCAACTCGACCGCCTCCTCCCGTCGCACTGGGACATGTGGAAAGGCATGACGTCTGACCCTAAAATCCTCCATCACCACGCCAAGAGCTTCGAATTCCCGGCGTCACTCGAACTCGTGGAGATTGGCGACCGGGTCGAACTCTGACCGCTCGAACGGAAAATCGATATAAACGCCGAACAGAAAATCGGGTGACGCCACCGCGATGGGTTCGTCGCCCCGGATGTTTTATAATCTCTGTCACGGAACAGGCGCGCATGAGTCATTCGTCTGAGGAAGTCGTCTCCGTCTCTGACGGCGACGTAACGGTAGACAAGGCATACACCGCCGACGAGTTCCCCGTCCCTGCCATCAAGTTCGAAATCTCCTCTACGTTCGACGAAGAGGCACGAATTCGAATCATCGACCGAATTCCGGAGTCGTTCCCCATGGAGAGCGTGGGCTTCCACCCCGACTTCGAGAGCGAGAACTGGACCGCCTACAAGGACCACCGCGTCGAGTACGAGCGAACGCTCGAACCCGGCGAAGACCTCGTCACCGTCTACGGTATCCGACTGACAGACGGCGAATCTCCCGACTCCTTCCTCACCGAACCGACACTCGAACGCGTCCCGGTGGACGACGGACTCGACCCCGACGACATCGACGACATCCTCGGCGAAGACCGAAGTCAACTCGTGCGCGACGTTCTCGCGGGCAACCGCGACCCGATTCGCGCCGACGAAGCGGCCGACGACGGCGCTGCGAACGCGTCGGCCGGTCCCTCCGACGAAGACCTTGCGAGTACGTTCGGTCGCACGGACGAGGGCGAACCTGCCGCCGCCCACGACGACGCCGAAATCCTCGACGACGATGGTGACTCCGAAGACGTGGATGCGGACCACTCGGATGACGCCCACGCCGAAGTTCTCGACACGGACGAAGACGCCCCTGCCGACCCCGAAGAGAGCGTCTCCGACGAAGACGAGGACGCGGAAGTCGCCGCGGACGACGAGCAGGCCGAAGCCGAGGCAGAACCCGTAGACGAGACCGACGACGCGACCGAGACAGATGCGCCCGCCGAAGCCGACGCGCCCGCGGCCGACGAACCGATTGCGCTCGGTGGCGACGACGCCGAAGACGCCGACGACTCGGCGGACGACGACGGGTACGTCGATGCCGAGCAGGCACTTATCGACGCCGCCGCGGAAGAAGTCGAGTCCGAAGTCGCCGACGACGCCGACGACTCGGCTGGCGATGAGCGTGCTATCGCCGACGACGAGGAACCCTCGGGCGACTACGACTCATCGCCCAAGGAATCGGTGAGTCGAGACGACGCAGCACCGGCCGCCGACCCGCACGTCGAAGGAAGCCTCGCGGCCGCACTCGCCGCCGAGATTCGTGACGGGAGCGTCGATGACGACGACCTCGAAGCCCTTCGTGACGCCGTTGCGACCGAAGAACAGCGAACGACGGACGTTCGTATCAGTCACCTTCAGTCGCGCGTGAGCGACCTCGCGGCCTACTCGGACGCGCTCGCGGAGTTCATCGACGACGAGGGGACCGGCGAGGAACTCATCGAGGGCTTCCGCGCCGAACTCGCCGACGTGAAGTCGGATATCGACGCGCTCGATACGATGGTAGACGACGCCGTCGAGACGGTCGATGACTCCGTGACGCGAATCGACTCCATCGAAGAGACGCTCGCCGACGTGGACGCTCGTGCCGACCGGACCGAGTATCGCCTGACCGACCTCGACCAGGACTTCGAGGAACACGCCGACCGACTCGACGACCACGACGAGACGTTCGACGAGTTCGCCGAGCGTCTCGACGAACAGGAAGACCGCATCGAGACGGCCTCGAACCACATTCAGGCGGGTTCGAACCGACTCGATTCGGTCGAAGCGTCGATTTCCGAGCACGGCGAGGAACTCGACTCGGTCGAACAGACACTCGCAGAACAGCGCGACAGTCTCGAATCGGTCGAACAGACGCTCGATGAACACGGCGAAACCATCGACTCGGTCGAGCAGACGGTCGCCGAATACGACACCGAACTCGACTCGCTCCGCGAGCAACTCGACGACTTCGACGCTCGCGTTTCGGACGTGCTCGAACGTCTCGATAGCGTCGAATCTAACGCCTCGGAGGCACAGGAGACGGCCGCCAACCTGCACGCCGAAGTCGGCGAAATCCGCGAGGATATCGCGTCGCTCGACGGCGACGTCGTCGATGCTCGCAAGGCAATCGAAGCCGATGTCGAGGACCTCAAAGGTGACGTTGACGACCTGAACGAAGCGGTGGCGGAACTCGATACGTTCCGCGAGCGCCTCGCCGGTGCCTTCGGAACCGGAATGGGCGGCGCACCCGACGAAGAGTAACTTCCCGAAACGCAACCTGTTTAGCGCACCAGTCCGACCATCCGATGATGACAGAGACGGTGCGCGTCGCTGTTCCGCGTAAGGGACGCCCCCTCGAAGCGGTTCTCGAACGGTTCGCAACGACCGACGAGGCCGCGGCGGTGGCGGACGAAATCACCTCGACACTCCGATTCGAGAAATCCGTCACGAAGGGCCATACCCATCCAGACCACGACGTCTACGAGCGTCTGGCCGAGTACAGCGACCTGACTCATTCTGCGGCCCCGGAGTACACGCTCCTCCGCGACGACCGAGAGGGGATGCCGCGCCGCATCGTCTTCGATAGCGTCGAACTCGAATTCGACGAGGTAACTATCCACCTCGTCGGCCGCGAAGAGCCGTTTCGCGCGCTCCGCACACACGAATTCGGTCTCGGATTCGACAGCGCAGACCTCGTCCTCGAAGAAGTGGTCAAACTCCGCCCCGACGGCATCGGCAGTATCGCCGATATCAACGCCCGAATCGACCCGATGGACACCGACGTTCGGGTCGTCTCCGGACTCGGCGATACGGTCTACCACACGCTGATGGCCGACCCCGAGATTCTCCCGCCGAAGTCCGACCTCGACCGCGATTTCGTCGCCGACTACGCGGGCGACCTCTGTATCTCGCCGCGCTACGAACGCCTCGTAGAGGCCGTTCTCGGCACGCGCTGTCTGGACGAGGTTGAGTTCGTCTACCCTGACGAGGGCCCGGAAGAAGAGGCGTCGATTGCCGAGACCGGACTCGGCGTCTACCTCACGATGACCGGTTCGACGGCACGCGACTTCGGACTCGTTCTCGGTGAACACCTCTTCCCGAGCGAGACGGTGCTCATGGAGAACGTCGCGGAGGCCACGGAGGCCGCAGAAGCCGTCAAGGAAATCGTCGCCGGCCCCGAGTTAGAGACCGCACTCCGAATCTAACTCTCTACTCCTCTCCGCAGAACAGCAGCGTCGAGCGCGTTCGTGCCTGAATTTCGTCTTCAACGAGCGCGAGCACCGTCGTCGAACTGTTGCAGTCGAACTGGGATTCGCTGATGGAGACCGATTCGGTCGTCTCGCCGTCCGCTCGCGTGACAGCGGCGACGACTCCTCGAACTTCGGTGAGCGAGACTTCGAGGCGGGCGTTCGGTTCGAGTCGGTACGTCCCGCCGAAGACGATTTGTTCGTCGGTGGTCGAAATCGAGAACTCGACTGTTTCAGCCGTGTCTGTCGCGTTCGAGACCATCACGCTCTGGGGTTTCGTCGCCTCGTCGTCCGGAAGCGAACCGTCCCCGAGCGTGACCGAGAACGGTGTCTCCTCGGTTATCGTCGGTGGAGCACACGCCATCCGCGTCGAGAGTGTCTGAACTGAAAGCTCACCACCGTCGGGTGAAATCACCGTGGACGACTGGTTACAGTCGAAGTTGGACGGCGTAATCGTCGCGGTGGTCGTCGCCGTCGATTGCACGTCGGTGACCGAAACGTCGTACTCAGCGGGAACCGGGAACGTGAGAACGACTTCTGCCTCGGGACGGACTTCGTACGTTTCGGCGTGGCCGGAGACGAGCGGGGGCGAGACGTCGATACTGACGAACCACGGCGCATCGATGTCGTTCCTGAGGCGGACGTGATGTGGATCTCCCAGACCGTCGGCGATGATCGCGTTCGCGCCGACGACTGCGGTCAACTGTTCACCGGGTTCGACGAGGACCGCTTCGATTGGTTCGGGCGTGGGGGACGCCGTCTCAGTTGGTGTTTCGGTCGGGTCGTCGCCACCGTTCGCGCTGGCGGTACACCCCGCGAGGGCCGCTGTGAGTCCGATTCCGAGTGTGGAGAGGAGGGTTCTTCGTTGCACACGCTCCCTAATTCGGGGAGTTCACTTACCCCTCTGTGTGAGTCAAACGCGCTTTTGAGTCCACGCAAGCCCGGCGGTTGCAAGCACCGTAAAGAGGACGCCGACGCCGAGCACCAGTAGGCCGGGTCCGTCGATGTACCCCGAGACGAGCGCCGACCAGAAGGGTTCAGGTTGCGTCCGAGCGAGAGTCTGTACCGGTTTCGGTGCTCGAATCGACCACAACCCCTGTACGAGGGCGCTCCCGAGAAATGCCACCCCGATGCCGCCGACGAGCGTCCGGAGCGTCGAACGAAGTTGCGGGCGCGTCTCTTCTGCTCCGACGAAGAGCACGAGTGCCGACGACGTCGGCCCGTACACCGCCATCTCGCGCCCTTGGGCTGAGAGCCACGTCGTTACTTCTTCGATGAGACCCGCCTCGGTGAGTCGGTCGATATGGTAGCCGACCGTTTGGAGTGTGGTGTCTAACTCCTCGGCTAACTCGGAGGCGGGACGTGGAGTATCGTAGACGGCGGCGAGCAACCGTCTCGCTGTCGTTGACGATAAGACCGAGACGAGCGAGTCTGCCTCTGCGTCGTCGAGCGCGACGAGGTGTGGGTCGAGCGTGCGCTCGTTGACCGATTCTGCGACTGGCTTCAACGGGAGCAGTGAACTCACGACTTCGCGCGACCTACTCTGTGAGGGGCAAAAGGCCTGTGCAAGGGTCAAAGACGACTTTGAGTCTCGACGAGACAATCGGTGAATCTGGACGCTCAGCGTTTGCCACCACTATCGGATTAGATATATCGACATACTGTTTATGGGTTTGCCACAAGACACAGAATTCACAACTCAGAACAGTGAATAAATGTTTGATTCGTACGTTTCACGCACTCTATCGCCCCAATTGTGGGTGTAGGTGTCGATGATGTCGCCACCGACGTCGCCGCGGAGGTACTTGACGATGCCCCTATCTCCAGTCCGGTCCCGGAGGTGGGTGGTGAAGAAGTGCCGGAAGTAGTGCGGCGTGACGTTCTCTTCTCTATCGCCGCCAGTGCGATACCAGCCCGCCGTTTCGGCGTGTCCGGTGACGATGTGGTGGACTGCATCGGGGGTGAGACGCTCGCCCCACCCGGAGGCGGTGCCGACGAAGAGTGGGTCCGCCGGCGCGGTCGTATCCGGTCGAATCGCCAGCCAACGGAGCAGTACCGTCTCTAATTCGTCGTCTACCGGAATCACCGTCGAGCGCTTTCGCTTGTTCGAGGCGGTTCGTTCCTCGCCGTTCGAGACGCTGCCGACGCTGGGTTCGGCATCGACGTAAATCGACGGTCCGCGGCCGTCTAAGGCGGGCCTGTTCGAAACTCCCGACAGCGCTCGACTCTCGGCCAGTGACACGTCCCGAAGGTCGAGGTTGCACAGTTCGCCGACACGCATCCCCGTTTTGAGGAGCGAGACGACCAATGCGTGGTCGAGTGGATGGTGTATCTGGCGGACGAACCCCCGCATTTGGGCGATGGAAATCTCCCTCCGCGCTGGGTTCGAGTCGATTTTCTCGTCCATCTCCTCCATCACGAGCGCCATCGGGTTGGAGTCGAACGCACCGACCTGGGCCATGTAGGCGTAGAAGCGGTGGAGGTAGGAGGCGTAGGTCGCTATCGTACTGGGCGAGACATCCCGATTTCGAAGGGTGTGAATCCACGCCATACAGTCGCGGTGGCCCGCCTCATCGACCGATTTGGCCGTTCCAGTGGGATTCTGCGATGGATTCTCGACGAACGATTCGAACGCTCGAAGCACTCGTTCGTAGGCGCTTCGCGTCCGGTCGGACTTCCCGTGGTAGGTCATATCCTGCAAGAAATACCCCACGGAATCTTCGATATCGGCGGGCTGTTCAGCGGCCATCTTCCTCGACTAACGTGTACCCGCCTTGGCGTCCGCTGTACACGACTCTCCCCGACGATTGGAGGTCTTGCAACGTCGATTCGAGGCGGTCTTCGATGTCGTCGGTGAGGGCAGAGACGAGACCGTCCCACGAGCGGTGTTCGTCGGCCCGAAGCGCCTCGATGACGCGCTCCGAGAGGTCGTTATTATTTCCTCGACTTTCATCCTGATTTGAATCCTCGTTTTGGAGGCCTGTTTCACCCCCGTCAACCCCCGGGGTTTCGGCCGCCTCATCGCCCTTCGGAGGGATGGAAAACTCGGCTCGTCCTGCCTGTACCATCGTTCTGACAAATTCGCTCTGACTCATTCCCAACTGGTCGGCGTGTTCCTTCCAACGTGCCTTCTGATAGGAGGGAACGTAGGTCTGGACCACCGTTCGGTCGTCCTCGCTGCTCATGGTCGGTCATCGGAGGGGGTGATATTCAATCTACTGGCACTGTTCGGGATAAGGTATCTTATACGAAGATGTACAATCACTTGTCTCGGGATATTTTCTGGTTATTCTGAAATCTGCAGTCGTAAAAATCGGTATTTGATAGCAGATTCCCGGATATACAATCACTGGCTCTCGACCGCGAATTCTGGCGAGAGACGCCAATCGTCACATTGTGTCGTTTCACAAAGGACATAAAACCCGGATTTGAATCTCAATTCTGAGGTGCGTCCTAATAAATAGATGGTTGTTCGTGTGTCTTTGACCCTCGGAGTAGCGTATGGGAAATGTGTCTACACGGGGTTCGTATTTCCACCGCCTATTGGTATGGAATATTATATATCGAGGGTCCTCCCGACTCAGGACCGCGTTATTTTTCCGACGATTATTCGAGAAATCATTCGGGTAATATTCATAAAAACATGCGGTGGAATATTGCCACATCGAGTTAGCAATTCTGACTAGTTTATATCTGAGCAAGTTGGGTTGAATCAGTAATTGAAAAATTCGAATATTTCATGATTTTTCCACACCAATTGTATGATAAAACTACATCAGTATCTCTCAAAAATATCTTCGAATCACTGGTCGAAAGATGGCGTCGGGTTGAGGTTATTTCGACGACGACTGTCCCCCACTATTGCACTGGTAGTGTTCTACTGCGTCGAATCAGCACCCCTCGAATTCGGGCTTCGGGCAGTAGTATCTTCGTCTCGAATACCGGGTCTGTGCCGATGATAGTTGCCCTGCTCAGAAGCGCTCAGACGCCCACTCAGGCGATTGCGTTCTCACGGTGGTTCATCCTTCATCGATGGGCCTCGGTGCAGCTCTCGCGGTCTCCAGTGGGGATCTTCCCCCAATGACGCCGGTCCACCTCCGCGTTGGGCTGAGAATACACGCGGGGTCTCGCAGCTCGACGAGATCGAGTGGTGTTCATGTGTCGAGTGCTGTTTCTCTGCTCGACACCGGTCGATTTGGAGACGATGTCTCTCCGCACTTTCGCTGATTTGAACCGACTGGACCTCCGCTATCTCCAGAACGGAGTTAGTACTTCGACGAAAACGACGAAAATCTGTCTAAGAGGTCCTCTCCCGCTACTGTGGCGAATAATTCTTCCGTCGTAGCCTCGACACGTATAGTCTATTTCGCTATACTCAATCTGGGGTTCGTCGAATCAGCTTTCACGTCGAAGTTCTGCGCACACACCACGCGCTCGGTTAGTACGGCGCGCCACACCGCGGACACATCGGCGGACCGTCTGCTGGAAGTACGATTCCACAGAGTGGGCACTCCTCGTCACCCACTGGCGACGAAATTTTCTCGGCGACGGTCTCGGTCGTGTTGCGTATCCCTCCGATAGTCCCAACCTCGTCGGGGGTCGTGTCCGTCTCTCGGGCCTCTGCGGGAGCACTCGCAAATCGAACCCGTGCCCTGACGAACGAGTCTTCGGAGTCTGCGAGTGGTTCGAGAGCCTCCCCGGGTGGCGATTGGGATTCATCCGCCCGGCGGAGAATACCCAATGTTTCCGCCGCGCGCGCAGCGACGAACTCGTTCTCGTCGGCGAGGCGCTCGCGGAGTTCGTCTCGGATAGCAGTCAGCGTGTCGGGATAGGCACACCCGACGGCGGCGACCGCCGTACACAGGTGGTAGCGAACGAGCACGTCTTCGTCGTCGAGGTGGTCGGCGAGCCTCGAAACGTGATGTCGGAGTCGGCGTGGATTCCCCACTGCGACGTATTCGAGTGCTTTCGCCAGTTTCACTTTGACTTCGGGTTCGTCGAACGAGAGTCCAACGCGAAGGTCTGCGAGCACGTCCGGTGACGCCACGGCGTCCGGGTCTTCGAGGGCGACGTATCCCAGCGCCTCTGCCGAGCGAGCGCGGACGTAGTAAAACTCGTCTTCGTCGGCGAGTCGGTCGGCGAGCGGTTCGACGTGGGCGACGACCGATTCCGGGTCGTCTGCCGCGACAGTCACGAACAGTTTCGTCGTCGAGAGGCGGGTCGCGCGCTCGTCGTCCGTGAGAAACGGGGCGAGTGCAGGGAGAATGGGCGAGACGCTCGTTGGTCGCTCGTCTGCAAGCGTTCGAATCGCTTGCACGGCTCGTTTTCGCTCTGCTGGTTCCGCCGCCTCGTATCGTTTCAGATACGAACTCGCCGCCTCGTGCGCCCCCTTCTCGACGAGGTCGGTGAGGTGCGCTATCGTCGGTGGGTCCCCTGAGTCGTCCATGAACGTGTCTTCCTTGTACCGGCCTATGCGCGACGACCTGAAAAGTGGGGGTGTGTGAGTCTCGAAAGAGCGGGGAATCACCCGAGCAGAACGTACAAATGTAAGACGCTCCTTGAGTCTGGTATGGAGTCCACTTCCTGTAGTTGCTGGCGTTGGCACGCGCCTTCGGAAGTGGACAGTATCGCGGCGTAGAGTCCGCCGGGCTTCACCCGCCGGATTCGGCCGCGATGCTCACTCTCATTCCCGCGTGTATCGACTCCAGAGTTCCAACCACAATCACCGACCACATGCCAGCAACAGACGACTTCACCGTCACACCGTACGCCGTCGAAGGCGACATCGACTACGACCGACTCCTCGAACAGTTCGGGGCAGACGCGCTCTCGCCCGAACAAAAAGCGCGGTTCCCCAGTCCAACCCACCCACTCGTTAGACGGGAGGTGTTCTACGCGGAACGCGACGTAGACCCGTTTCTCGACGCCGCCAGCGAGGGAACGACGCACTCTATCGTCACGGGTCGCGGCCCATCTGGGCCGATGCACATCGGCCACGTCTTCCCGTTTTACTTCGCAAAACACCTGCAAGACCAGACCGGCGCACTCGTCTATATCCCCTTTTCTGACGACGAGAAGTACTTCCTCAAGGACAACTCACTCGAAGAGATTAGCGACTACACGCGCGAGAACCTCCTGGACTTACTCGCTATCGGCTTCGACCCGGAACGAACCCGAATCGTCGTCGATACGGCGGACGCCGACGTGGTGTACCCCCTCGCAACCGCCTTCGCAAAGGAGGTGACCCAATCGACGGTCGATGCCACCTACGGCGACCCGGAGAACATCGGTCTCTCGTTCTATCCCGCGGTTCAAGCGACACACCTCCTGCTTCCGCAACTCGTCGAGGGTCGGCACCCGACGCTCGTTCCGATTGCGGTGGACCAGGACCCGCACGTTCGCGTCTGTCGCGACATCGCCGCAAAACAGCGGTACGACGTGGACAAACCCGGTGCCCTGCTCTCGAAGTTCCTTCCCAGCCTCGAAGGGCCGGGAAAGATGAGTTCGTCCGGCGACGAAGCTAGTATTCTCCTCTCGGACGACCGCGAGACCGTCTTCGAGAAGATTCGAACCCACGCCTTCTCCGGCGGGCAGACGAGCATCGACGAACATCGAAGAAGGGGCGGTAATCCGGAAATCGACGTGTCGTACCGCCTTCTCTACTACTTCTTCGAAGAGAGCGACGAACGGCTCGAACGACTCGCTCGTGAGTACCGAGACGGGACGCTCCTGAGCGGGGAACTCAAGGATATCGCCGCGGAGAAAATCGCCGACTTCCTCGATGCACATCAAGAGCGACGTGAGTCACTCGACTCACTCGAAGCCGAACTCGAACCGTATCGACTCACCGCAGACGAGCGGCGAGCGGCGAGAGAGCGAGCGGGATTCCCAGCAAACGCACTGATTCAGCAGTAGGCACCTGAGAACTCTCGCTCAAACGTCAACCGGTTTCACGAGGTCCGGTCCGTCGTTCGCGGGGCTGTTCACCCGCGTCGAAACCGGGTACGCGGTCAGTCCGTCGTCGGGGTAGGTATCGAGGAGCGACTCCGCCTCGTCGTCGTCGCCGTGGAGCCACGTCTCCTCTTCGTCGGGGGCGAGGATGACCGCCATCCGGTCGTGTAACTCCGAGATGAGGCCGTTCGGTTCGGTGGTGATGACCGTGAACGTCTCCAGCGGTTCCGCCTCGCGGGTCGGCGACCCGCCGCCGAACTCGCCCAGACCGGTCTGTTTCGTCTTCGGCGTCCAGCGTTCCCACAATCCGGCCATCGCAAACGGCCGGTCGTCTTCGAACGCGACGCGATACGGCTGTTTTCCGCTCCCTGTCTTTGCCCACTCGTAGAAGCCGTCGGCGGGAACCAGACAGCGCCGCGATTCGTAGGCGTCGGCGAAGCTTCGTTTCTCGCGGACCGTCTCCGCGCGCGCGTTGATGAGGTTACTGCCGATTTTGGCGTCGTCGGCCCACCGGGGAACCAGTCCCCACTTCATGAACGTGAACTCGTCGGGTGCGTCGTTCGTGATGACCGGCAGGTGTTGACCCGGCGCGCAGTTGTAGCGCGCGTCCAGCGACCGGGTCGGTTCGAGGTCGAACCGTTCGCGGAGGTCACCCGTCGAAGCGAAGAGCGAATAGCGACCACACATGGCTTCATCTACGGTCTCGACGGCAATAAACGCCCGCTGGGTCGCCCGACTGCGACGGATTTAGGGTCCGGCGTGACCGCCTTCTCGTATATGCGAATCGAGAACAGTTTCATCCCCGTCCGCGGCGTGGGTGCGCGGACGGAGCGGAACCTCTGGAAGGCAGGGGTGACACACTGGGACGAGTTCGACCCGCGACACGTCGGCGCGAAGACGGGCGACCGAATCGAATCCTACATCGCCGAAGCCCAGACCCACCTCGACGACGGCGACGCCCACTTCTTCGACGAATCGTTCCCTTCGAAAGAGCGCTGGCGACTCTACGAGAACTTCCGCGAGGAGACGTGTTTCTTCGACATCGAGACGACCGGACTCTCGCCCAACCGCGACAAGGTGACGACGGTTTCGTTCTACCAAGACGGCGAGACGACGACGCTGGTCCGCGGCGACACCCTCACCGCCGACGCGCTCCGCGAGCAGTTCGCCGACGCGACGCTCATCTCCACGTTCAACGGCGCGCGATTCGACGTGCCGTTCCTCGAAACGTCGTTCGACCTCTCTATCGACCTCCCGCACATCGACCTGATGTACCCGTGCAAGACGCTCGATTTGAGCGGCGGGCTCAAGCAAATCGAGAAGGACGTCGGCATCGAGCGCGACCGGCCGGATATCTCGGGTCGGGACGCGGTTCGCCTGTGGCACGAGTACGAGCGCGGCGACGACGCCTCGTTGGAGACGCTGATTTCGTACAACCGCGAGGACACGGTGAACCTCCAGCGGTTGATGGAGACGGTGACAGAGCAACTCCACCACCGCGCGTGGAGCGATGTTCTGAGCGATTCGTAAGCTGACTAGCAGGAACCACGGCGGACCATCGCCTTTTTGCCCGTTGCCTCCATCGCGGCGCACATGACGACCCATTCTGCGTCTGACGACGCGGCCGCGTCCACCACGGATGCCGCAGAATCGTCGGGCGCTGCGGATGCGGAGGCCGAGGCGGTAGATGGCGAGGACATCGTGGCCCAAGCGGCCGACGGTGGAGACGACGACGATTCTGATGCGAACGGTGACGAGACGGTGCCGCACGTCGAACTCGACCTGTACCAACTCTCGGTTCGCGTCAGCGGGCAATCCACCGATTCGCTCGAGGACGTCGAGGGGTCGGCGAAAGAACTGATGAGCTTTCTCATCCAGCAGGCCAAGCAACTCGAAGACGAACCCGACACGCGCGGCTTGAGCTAAACTTCCTGTCGTATTCGTACTCGCTACTCGTTTTGGCAAACCTAAAAATTCAAGAGCGACCGCAGACAAGCGCGCCTAATGAGCACGTACACGTTCGACGACCTCGCGGTCGTCATGGGGACCTACAACGAGGAACAAGCGATTGGGTCCGTTTTGGCCGATATCGACCGCATCACCGACGGCCGTGCCGAAATCGTCTGTGTCGATGGTTCCGACGACCGAACCCCGGAAATCGCTCGGAAGATGGGTGCGCGCGTCGTCGAACAGGAACCGCAGGGCTACGGTGTCGCCGTCAAAGAAGCCGTCTTGACGCCCGACCGCCCCGTCGTCGTCACCACCGACTGCGACGACACCTACCCGATGGAGTTCCTCCCGAAATTTCTCGAACTCATCAACGAGGGGTACGACGTCGTCTCAGGCGACCGAATCTCGCCCGGGGCCGAGACGATGCCGACGCTCAACCGCTGGGGCAACGTCGGCTTCGCACGACTGGCGAGCTTCCTGATGGGCGCGACGGTTCACGATACCACGACCGGCATGCGAGCGTATCGACGCGACCTGTTGCACGATATCGAGTGGACCGAGAACACGGGCCTCTCGGCCGAACTGCTCCTTCGACCCGCGATGCGCGGCTACAAAATCGCAGAGGTTCCGATTCCCTACCGCGAACGCGCGGGTGAGACCAAACTCGACCCCTTCAGCGGCGGGGCGGCGATTGCGAAATCTATCGTCAAGGTCTGTCTCGAAGAGCGCGCTCGCTGGTAGGTTCGACGCTCTTGCGGCCCGGTGTTAGCTGTTTTGCGGTCGTGCACATCGACACCAAACCGCACGTGATTCATGGGTGAAACGCTCGAATTCACCGTATGAACCGTCGTCGGGTTCTCGCCGCGTGCGGGTGTGTCGTTGGTCTCGCTGGGTGTCTCGGAAGCGACCCGCCAGTCGCCGGCGAGCGGACGGCAAAGGATGGCGATTCGACCGACGGCGACTCGGTCGCACGTGCGGGTGCGTTCGACCTTCCAATCCCGGAAGACGAACTTCGACGCGGCGCGCCGAAAGACGCCATCCCCGCGATTACCTCGCCCTCGTTTTCGACCGACTGGAGCGGGTTCGACGAGGTTCCGGTCGAACTCGAAGACTCGTTCGAAGTCGTCGGCGTCGAACTCGATGGGATTTCGAGAGCCTACCCGCTCGCCGTGCTGAACTGGCACGAAATCGTCAACGACACGTTCGACGGCCGGCCCGTCGTCGTCACCTACTGTCCGCTCTGCGGAAGCGCCGTCGTCGCCGAGCGGGTCGTCGCGGGCGACACCGTCTACTTCGGCGTCTCTGGACTGTTGTGGATGTCCGACCTCGTGATGTACGACGACCGGACGAACTCGTTGTGGAGTCAGGTTCTCGCCACGGCAATCCGGGGTGAACGCACCGGAGACCGGCTTTCACTCCTGCCGGCGACTATCTCTACGTGGGGCGAGTGGAAAGCCTCACATCCAGAGACCGAAGTGCTCGTTCCACCACCGGTTTCGGGGACGATTCGCGGGCGGCAGACCCGTCGGTACGAGGTCAACCCCTACACCAGCTATCAGCAATCGAGTTCCATTGGAATCGGGTACAACGAGGAGGTAGACGAGCGACTGCACCCGAAAACGTCTGTGGTCGGCATCACCGCAGGTGGCGTCGCACGAGCCTACCCGCTCGATACGGTTTCGAGCGAAGGCGTCGTCAACGACCGAGTTGGAGACGTCCCCGTGGTCGTCGCCGCCTCGGCAGATGGCTCGCTGGTCGCCTACGTGCGACGCGTCGATGGCGAAGCAATCGAGTTCGAACGCGACGGGTCTCGATTGGTCGGTGGCGGGTCGCGCTGGGACCTGCTCACTGGCCGTTCACTCGATGGCCCACACGAGGGAACGACGTTGTCGCGGGCGAACGACCGCTCGCCGATGTTCTGGTTCGCGTGGGCGGATTTCAATCCGGAGACGGAGATTTACGGGCGATAACTTGCTGGAGCGGCTTACTTCGCGGACTTCAGGATGTCCTTGATACGCCGAGCCTCACCGCCGAGCGAGGGATTCTTCTCGACGATTTTCAGCACCTCGTGGTCTGTCACGTCGGGGTAGGCCTTCCCCGTGGCCTCTTCGATGAGTTGCTTTTCGAGACGGAACTCGGTGCCTTCGTACACGACATCGACGCCTGCATCGTCAAAAGAAAGGACCGTCATAGCTCACTCTCGTTCCTCCGAGTATTTAAACACACGTCGTCGTTCCGCACCTACTGTGCGTATGTATGACATGTGTCTTGCGGACGGTTTATTAGTTCCCGCGTATTCGTTCGGAGCGTGTCACTCGGCACGGACCCACTCGAATCGCTCGAAGTCCCGGACGGAACGACGGTCGAAGAACACGACCTCGTGACCGACGGCGACGTCCTCATCGGTGGCCAAAGCACCGTCGAATTCGGCGTCCGCGGTCGGAACGTCGTGGCCGGCGAGCGCGTCACCTTTGGCGGCGATATCGAAGCAGAGGGTGATTGCCGACTCGACTTACTCGACGACGTGGCGGGAAACGTCCTCGTCGGTAAAGACGCCTACCTCGGCGAGCGCGTCCATATCGGCGGCCGACTCATGGTGTCTGGAGACCTCGATATCGGCGACGACGTGGATATCGCCGAGGGGTTCGAGGCCAACGGCTGGATCGTCATCCGCAATCCCGTGCCGACGCTGGTGTTCTACTTCATCGTCCTCTCGCAACTGCTTCAACTGGGCGAACAGGACGCCGCGGACGACCTCGCCGAATCCATCTCGGGCGACTCGCCGCACGACCCGCTTATCATCCCGCGCAACGCGACCGTCTCCGACGACTCGTGGCGGGTTTCGACCCCCGCGTTCGTCGGCGACGACTGCCGGATTCACGGGAACATTCGCGCGCGAAGTATCGAACTCGGGGCGGACAACAACGTCTTCGGGAGTCTCCGCGCCCGCGACGACATCGTCGTCGGTCCCGGAACCCGTATCCACGGCGACGTGACGACGCGTAACGGCGAAGTTCACATCAAGCGCGGTGCCCGCATCCTCGGCGACGTGTCGTGTAAGGACCTCGTCTTCGACGAGGACGCGCTCGTGGACGGAACCATGCGCGCCCGCGGCGAGATGCGCATCCATCGGTCGAATCTCTCGCGCACACAGGAATAACGACAGTCGATTTTTGCGCTTCCCCAAGGGTTAATCTCTCTCTTGGAGAGAGGAATGTATGGACAAGCGATTGAAACTAATTTTCGTCGCCCTCATGGTGCTTCTCGCGGGGTGTACCGGGGCTGGTTCCGGTGGCGGTGGTGACAGCGCCCAGAGCGGTGGTTCCGCGGCTGTGGACATGGAAGGGACAGTGGAGACTGGTGGTGGCGATGGCGGGAACGCAGAGGAGTCGGTCGATTCGCTTCAAGTACAGCAACGGGCGGTCATCAAGAACGGCTACGTCGATTTGTCGGTCGAGAACTTCTCGCAATCGCAGAGCGAGGTCGAATCCACTGCCTCGTCCTACGGCGGATACATCAGTGACTCTGACGAGCGTATCAACCGACGTAGCGGCGGCACCTACCGCTCTGGGACGCTCGTCGTTCGCGTCCCATCCGAGGATTTCGAGGCGTTCGTGGCCGACATGAAAGAGGTCGGTGAAGTCGAACGCGTCGAGACGAATTCGCAGGACGTGACCGACCAGTTGGTCGATATCGAAGCGCGCCTGAGCAACCTGCGCGTCCAGCGTGACCGCCTCCGCGAACTCTACGAGAACGCGAACACGACAGAAGACGTGCTCGCGGTCGAAGCGCGACTCACCGAAGTCCAGACCGAAATCGAGCGCCTCGAAGCCCAGCAGGCGTCACTCGAAAACCGAGTCGCGCTCTCGACGGTTCGGGTCAGTCTCTCCGAGCAACCGCCCGGACCGGCCCAGTGGTACGACGTGCCCGTCCTACAGGCGTTCCTCGAATCTATCGACGGCGCGTTCGTGACGCTCCGCGCACTGGTGGTCGCGCTCGCCTACGCCCTCCCGTACCTCGTCGTCTTCGGCGGTCTGTTCGCCCTGTTCGGCAGCGGCGTGGTCTTCGTCGGTCGGCGCGCCCTCCGTCGCTTGCGAACGTAGCCTCACACCGCGGCGAGCGTTTTTCCGCCCTCGTGTCGTCTGTCGAGATATGCTCTCTCTCGCACTCGCCGGTAAGCCGAACGCCGGCAAATCCACGTTCTACACGGCGGCGACGCTCGCCGACGTGGACGTTGCCAACTACCCGTTTACGACTATCGACGCGAATCGCGGCGTCTCGTACGTTCGCACCCGCTGTCCCTGTCTCGACCGCGACGAACGCTGTGGCAACTGCGAAGACGGGATTCGCTACGTCCCCGTCGAACTCGTTGACGTGGCCGGACTCGTCCCCGGCGCGCACGAAGGCCGCGGACTCGGCAACCAGTTTCTCGACGAACTCACCAACGCGGACGCCATCATCAACGTCGTGGACGCTTCTGGCGGGACGAACGCAGAGGGTGACCCCGTCGAAGTCGGGTCGTTCGACCCGGTGGAGGAAGTCGATTTCATCGAAGACGAACTCGAACGCTGGCTTGCAGGTATCATCGACCGCAACTGGGAGTCGGTGATTCGCAAGTCGCGCTCCCCCGATTTCGACCTCGACGACGCGCTTTCGGACCTCTTGACCGGCGTCGGCGCACGCGAACACGATATCGCCGTCGTCCTTCGGCAACTGGAGTATCCATCGAACCCGCAGGAGTGGACCGACGATGACCGACTGACGCTCGCTCGCGCGATTCGACGGCGTACGAAGCCGATTATCCTCGTCGCCAACAAGGTGGACATCGCCCCCGAATCGAACCTCGAACGCCTCGCAGAGACGGGGAAACCGGTCATTCCAGCCACCGCCGACGGCGAACTCGCACTTCGACGGGCGGCGGATGCCGGGGTCATCTCGTATCACTCCGGCGACGACGAGTTCGAAATCGTGGGCGAGGTGAGCGGTGCCCAAGAGAAGGGACTGCGACGAATCCAACAGCTGATAGACGAGTACGAGGGAACGGGTATTCAGTCGGCCCTGAACACCGCCGTGTACGACTTACTGGACCACATCACGGTCTATCCGGTGCAAAACGAATCGAAGTGGACCGATGGGACCGGAAACGTGCTCCCCGACGCGTTCTTGCTTCCCCGCGGCTCGACGCCCCGAGATTTAGCCTACGCTGTCCACTCCGATATCGGCGACGGCTACCTCCACGCCGTCGATGCGAGGGCGAAACGTCGAATCGCCGAGGACCACGAACTCAGCGAGGGCGACGTGGTGAAAATCGTCTCCACCGCGAAATAGCGGCTGTTCGCTCTTTCTGTCAGGTTAGACGCGCTCTCGTGGTCGATTCGTGGGTGTCGCAGCTCGGACTCATAAATCCCATTCTGCTATATCAAACTGACTTTGACGATACTCACTGATGAGAGGTATCGATGAAAAACCGAACCGCCCGAATCGGTTCGGTTGGTCCCGTCGTTTCGAGCCTCTGGTGGTCGAAGGTTGGTGTTGGATTTGGTGCCTCTGAGTCGATGCCCCGTAGCGTGGGCCTGAACAAGCCGTTCTTCCCCGTCCCCAATCAGACTGCGTGGTTGATGCTTGGGCCGATTGGATGCAACGGGAGCCACATCCGGTACGTTGCTCATCCCACGTCTATGGAGACCACTGGAGTTCGTATATTATCTTTCACTCAAAAGTGAGATTTCGCCGGGTTCGGAGACTAACAGTCTAGAGTGACAACAGCATAGGTCAATACCACTCGGCGCTAGACCACTGTGAGTGAACTGTAATGCCGGGTACACATTCTGGTGGTGAAAATAATAGATGGGATAGGGCTAGGCAGAGTTCAGATTTCGATATACTGTCTCTGCTGGACTGTACCACTGACTCTATCCTTCTACTCGATACCGACACACGCGTCGTCTATGCGAACGATACTGCGCTCGAAAACTGCCGTCAACTCGGCTACAGCGGTGACCTCGTTGGTGATATTTTCTTGGATGCATCCCCACTGGCGAAGGAGTCGCAACTCGTGGACGAGATCTCGCGCGTGCTCGAAACCCACGAATCGGTCGAGTTCAGAGAGCACTACGAACCGCTCGACGTGTGGTTCGAGACGCGAGTGTATCCCACAGACGACGGTGTGGTCGTCTATTCGAGTGATATCTCGGACGAAGTTCGCCGGGGAGAAGACCTCGAACGGTTCGAAGCAATCACCAAGACGATGCAAGACGGGGTGTTTATCCTCGACGAAGTCGGGTCGTTCGTCCTGGTGAACGAGGCGTTCGCCGAGCTGGTCGGAAAGGAACCGGATGCACTCGTCGGCGAACTGGTGTCTGTCGTCCTCGATGACGACGTGATTGGACGGGCGATGGACCTACGCCAGGAGTTACAACACGGAGCAATCGGGCGATTCGAGACCGTCGTCTCCGACCAGTCGGCCGTCACCCCGGTGGAGCTTCTCGTCTCCCAATCTCCCACCAATGGTGAGTACAACGGTACGGTGTGCGTGGTTCACGACCTGTCGAGCAGAAAGCAGTTGGAGGCCGAAGCGGATGCGACGAAACGCGAACGCGACGAAGCGCTCGACCGGGTGAACGACAGCATTTTTTCGCTCGACGAGGAGTGGCGATTCACCTACGCGAATCGCGTGACACGCCAGATGGCCCGACTTCGACCCGGCGACTTCGGACCGCCGATGAGGCTCTTGGGCGAATCCATCTGGGAAGTGTTCCCCCATGCGAGAGAGAGCGAACTTCACCAGCGAGTAACCCGAGCGTTCGAAACGCAGGAGGTGCAGTCGCTTCGAGAGTACATCCCGCACCTCGGTCGGTCACTCGTATCGACTATCTACCCCTCCGAAAACGGCGTCACGGTCTACGCACGCGACGTCTCCGAACAAGTGACGCTCGAAGCCGAACGCGACGAGAAGAATCGCGTTCTCGACCGAGTTGCAGATATGGTGTGGGGCGTCGATAACGACTGGCGGTTTACGTTCGCAAACGAGGCGGCGGTGCAGTTCGCTGACCGACCCACCGAAGAGATAATCGGTGAGACGCTCTGGGATGTGTTCCCCGGCGCGAGCGAGTCGGAGTTCGGTTCGATGGCGATGGAGGTCATGGAGACGCGCGAACCCGGTGTCTCGCTCGACCTCGCTCCGGACTACGGTATCTGGGTCGAAGCCCGCGGATACCCCTCTGACTCTGGCATCACGTTTTACTCCCGAGACGTCTCCGAGCAAGTACTGCTCGAAACCGAACTGGACGAGATGTTCGACCGAATTACTGACGGATTCTACTCGCTCGACAACGACTGGCGCGTCGTCTACTGGAGTTCGGTAATGGAAGAGAGAACTGGACGTTCGTCGGACGAAGTCGTCGGCGAAGTCATCTACGACGTCTTTCCCGAGGTGTTCAAAGACGAGATGATAGCAGAATACGAACGCGCGTTCGAGACACAACAACCCATCACGTTCGAAATCTACCACGAAGAGATAGACGTTTGGAACGGAATCGCGTTGTACCCCTCCGAATCCGGCCTCTCGGTGTATTCGTCGAACGTCACGGAGCGAAAGAAGCGTGAGCAGGAACTCGAAGCGACGAAAACGCGACTCGAACTCGCCCTCGACGGGACGAACACCGGAATCTGGGAGTGGGATATTCGATCTGAGACCGTCCTGTGGGAGGGGAAGACGAACGAAATTTTCGGCCTGGAGAAAGGCGAGTTCGGCGAAACCTTCGACGACTTCATCGAGTTGGTTCACCCTGAGGACGTGGGCGTCCTCGAACGGCAAATCGACGAAACGATGACCGACTCGAAGCCGTACGTCGTCGAGTTCCGGTTCGTACTCCCCGACGGCGAGGTACGATGGGCGGAGTCCCGTGCAAAAATCTATACCGACGAGACGGGCGAACCGGTCAGATTGCTCGGTGTGACTTCAGACGTCACCGAGCGCCGCGAGCGTGAACAGGAACTCGAAGAGACGAAAACGCGACTGGAACTCGCCCTCGACGGGACGAACACCGGCGTCTGGGAGTGGGATATCACCGATGACCGCGTCATCTGGCGCGGTAACACGAGCACGCTGTTCGGAATCGAATCGGACGACTTCCAAGGGGGGTACGAGGATTATCTGGAACGGATTCACCCGGACGACGTTTCGATGGTCCAAGCCGAAATCGAGAACGCGTTCGAGACGTCGAGCCTCTACGTCGAACACCGAATCTTGCTCCCCGACGGCGAGGTACGGTGGGCAGAGGGTCGCGGACACGTCTACAAAGACGAATCCGGCGAGCCGACGCGGATGACCGGCATCGTCGTCAATATCACGGAACGAAAAGAGCGCGAACACGCACTCGAAGAGAGCGAGATGCGTCTTCGGAGTGTCATCGAGAACGCACCACTCATCGTGTTCATGTGGGACACTGACGGTGTCTACACGCTCTCTGAAGGGCGGGGGCTTTCGCAACTCGGTCTGGAACCCGGTCAGGTCGTTGGCCAGTCTGTGTACGACCTGTACGCTGACTATCCCGATATCATCGAACTCGTAGACCGAGTAACTGCGGGCGAGGAATTACACACGTTCGTGGACGTCGATGACTTGACTTTCGAGGAGTGGTTCGAACCGGTGTACGACGACGACGGAACGCTTACACACGTTATCGGCGTCGCGGTCGATGTCACCGACCGCGTGAAGAACGAACGGGCGCTTCGAGAGAGCGAAAATCGACTCCGGACCGTCGTCGAGAACGCACCCGTCGTCCAAACAGTGTTCGATGCAGATGGAATCGTCACGCTCTCCGAAGGGCAGGGACTCGAACTGCTCGGTCGGGAACCCGGCGATTCGGTCGGCAACTCCATGTCCGATTTGTTCGGCGACCAACCGGAGATTCTCGAACAGTTCGAGTCGGCACTCGATGGCGAGCACGTTCACAGAGTCTTTTATTACATGGGTAGCCACTTCGAAACGTGGATAGAACCGATATTCGACGACGAAGGGGACCCCACGCAAGTCATCACCCTCGCGGTCGATGTCTCGGACCGCTTGCAGCACGAACAGACGCTCACCGCGCTCCACCGTTCGAGCCAAGCGTTACTCACCGCAGAGACGAAAGAAGGGGTTGCGAACGTCGTCCTCGACACCGCGACTGACGTACTCGGACTCACTCCCGTTCGGGTGCTCCTCTTCGATAAACAGTCGAACACGCTCCGGCCGGTCGGGCGCACCGCCGCGGACGACGCCGAGGGTGATACTACCGAGTACGGCCCAGATTCCACCTACTGGAAGCAGTTCTTCGGCATGGAAGAGTGCGGCGAGTCCGAAGACGAACTCTGTGTCCAGATTGGAACACACGGGCTGTTCGTCGCCGGCGGCACCGACCAACAAGCCGATACTGAAGACGTCGTCGAGTTGGCCGAACTCCTGGCGGCGACGGCCGAAGCGACGTTAGACCGCGTCGAACGCGAAGCGTCACTCCGCGACCGTGAGGAGATTCTCCAAGAGCAAGCCACGCGACTCGAACACCTCCACGAAATCAACGAACAACTGCGAAACATCGAGCGCGTGTTGGTTCTGTCCGAAGACCGAAAGGAGATCGAAAACGGAATCTGCCAACGATTTATCGAACCCGACCGGTTCGCCTTCGCGTGGTTCGGAACGGTCGAGAACGGAACGGTCACTCCGACCCGCTGGGCGGGGAACGAACGTGGCTACCTTCCGGCCATCGAAGAACTCTCGGACGACACCGAACCGGCGACGATTGCGGCCAAGACGCACGAACCCGTCGTCATCTCGTCTGTCGCAGACCGGCTTCGAGAGGAACCGTGGCGGAAGGAAGCGCTCGCCAGCGGTTACCAGTCGATGATGAGCGTGCCGCTCGTTTACGACGGCCGAATCTACGGCGTCCTTTCGGTCTACGCGACGGCTAACGACGCGTTCGACCGATTGAGCCGGTCTGTCATCGAAGACCTCGGGCGGACAATCGCCTACGCCATCAACTCGGTCGAGACGAAACGGGGATTCCTCACCGACCGCGTCGTCGAACTCGCGTTGCGGACCAAACAACCACAGGGTCCGCTCGCACGTCTCGCAGCCAACACCGGTGCGACGATTCGGTTCGACGGACTCGTCCACGGGGCGGAACACCAACGAATCTTCTTCACCGTCACCGGAGCGACCGCGGCGACGATTCTCGCCGAGGGAGACGCACATCCGGATATCGAATCGATTCGAGTCGTCTCAGAACACGACGACGGCGGCACCTTCGAGATGCTCTCGTCGTCTTCGATGTTCGTCACCGTGCTCGCCGACCGCGGTGCGATTCCACGACGGGTGGAATCGACGCCGGACGGGACGCTCGCAGTCGTCGAACTCCCGCACCACATCGACGTCGGAGGGTTCGTGCAGTCGCTCCAGTCGCGGTACAGCGACGTCGAACTCACCGCCCGACGCGACCGAGAACGACCACCACAGACGAAAGAGTCCTTCGCCGAGGCGTATAAATCGACCATCACGCCTCGCCAGTTGGAAGTCCTCGAAACTGCGTACTTCGCCGGCTACTTCAACTCGCCGCGGACGACGAACGGACAGGACGTCGCGTCGATGCTCTCGATTACACAACCGACGTTCAACTACCATCTGAGGGCTGGCGAACGGACGCTGCTCAGGATGCTCATCGACGAGGGACCCGACGCGTCTAGATAGTGAGCGTCCGCGGGTGCCAGCCTCAATCAGTTGAGGGTAAATCGTTTTTCTCTCTATTCACCAACGTCAAGTCGAATGAGCACCCCTGTAGAAAATACACAGACTCACTCCCGGGCACCTAACATCAGTGAGGCTGTCGTTCAGGCACTCGCAGCGGTGAAAGAGACTGACCCCATTTCGGTCGATCCGTTGTACAACGCAATCGACCCCGAGGCGCTCGATATGCTCTTCGCGCCGACGCTGAACGGCGAGCAACGGCCAGGTGGCGCGATTACATTCGAATTGATGAACTGTCTGGTAACGGTAACTGTCGAAGCCGGAGACGTCCACATCGACACCGACACGCGGTCCGAGCGGTAACGATGGCGAACAATTATCGAAATGGTCCCAACAACGACGGACCCACAGTAGATAATTCGACGACTTGTGTGAGCTGCAATTCGCGCATCGACACGACAGAGTGGTACCCCGTCGTGACAGAACTGAGCGGCGAGTCCGTCATCCTGTACCCGTTTTGTGACGACGAGTGTCTCGACAAGTGGCAAGCCGAGAACCCGCAGTCGAAACGAGTGGAAAACGAGGAACCGAGCTAAAAACGCGTTCGCCCTCGGTCACGCAGACGAGTCGCCGGTCTATTCGCTCGGTGTCGGAACCGTCAACACGGGCACGGAGGCCGATTGGTTCACGCCGTCGGCGACACTCGCCGGCGAGAAGAACTTCCGAATCCCACTGCGGTTCGGTTCGCCGACGACGATGAGGTCGGTGTCGTTGTGCTCGGCGTAGAGCGAAATCTCCTCGGCGGGCGTTCCGTAGCGGAGTCGCTTGGCGACCGACACGCCAACGTCTTCGGCCATCGCTTCGACCGCTTCGAGCGACGTTTCCGCGTCGGCTTCGCGTTGCTCGACGACCATGTCCCAGTGGTCGATAGACGAGTTCATCTCCACGATCGAGAGCGCATCGACGGGGACACCGTGTGCGGCGGCCAGCGAGACGGCCGCCTCGACGACGTGCTCGTGGACTTCCTCGCCGACTGCGACGAGGATTCGGTCGAACGGGCTGTCAGTGCTCGCTGCCGGACCGCGTGCGAAGTCCGTCGTTGAAACCGTGGGGGAATCTCCCGTCTGCGTGAACGAAGTTGCCATCATATTCTTTTTACTGTCGCTATAGTATATATCTGTCCAGAAATTGATTCAAACGCTGTTCAATCATCGTTTCGTGCATGTGTTTCACACACTGCAACGTATTCACGTCGTGAATAATTCTACCAAAACACCTCAAAGACTATCTCCCCGCTACGAAATGTACGAGCATGGCGGAACCCCTCGAAGAAATCGAGTTCCTCGCGCGTTCGCCAAACCGGATTCGTGTGTTGGAGGCGGTGGCGGCCGAATCGCACACTCGCCGTGACCTCCAAGCGAGGACGGAGGCGTCACAACCGACGCTCGCGCGAATCCTGAGCGACTTCGAGGACCGACAGTGGGTCGAGAAAGACGGCGCACGATACGAGGCGACACCACTCGGCGAACTCGTCGCCGCAGGGTTTACCGACCTCGTGTCTATCGTCGAGACGGAGACGCGACTCCGGAGCATCGCCGAGTGGCTTCCGACCGACCACCTCGATATGGACCTCCGAGGGTTCGACGACGCCGATATCACACGGCCGACTCGAACCGACCCCAGCGGCCCGCTCAAACGTGCGCTCGAACTCTCTGCCGGCGCGGACTCCCAGTGTATCGTCTCCTACGTCATCAACTACGAGATGCTCGAAACGGTCGCGGAGGCGGCGATAGAGGGGTCTCAGTCGTTCCGTGCGGTCATCTCGCCGGAGACCATCGAGATGGTCCGCGAGGACGATACGTCGTGGGCGCGCTTCGAGCAACTCGTCGCCGCCGAGAACGCCGAATTCCGCGTCGCCGACGAGGCGATACCGTTTGCGATGGGTGTCGCCGACGAGACGGTCTACTTCCTGCTCAGGGACGAGGAGGGCATCTTGCGGGCGTTGCTAGAGTCGGACGATAGCGGGGTTCGCTCGCAGGCGATGCAGACGGTCGAAGAGTACTGGGAACGCGCCGAGACCATCGACTCGTCCGTGTTCGACCAGTGACGGGGTTCCGGGATACGTCTCGCAGGTAACATGATACCAGTGGCGACCGTATGGTGACTATGGCTTTGGAGTCCTCCTCAGTGACACCTCCGAGACTCACCTTCTCCGAGTCGCGGTTTCTCGTCGGTGTCGGTCTCGCCGTCGCGCTCGTCGCGGGACTCGTCTTTCGCATCGTCGGACAACTCGTCCTCGACCCGAGCCAACCGGTCGTCGTCGCCGCGGTGTTCGTCGTCACCGTTCCAATCATGTGGCTCTTAGCACTCGCAATCTTCCGTTGGCGCGGTCACACTGGCGGCGCGCGCCGAGAGGCGGCGGCGCTCCTGGCCATCCCGGGGATGCTCATCGACTCCGTTTCGATGGTACTGTTCTCGGTGGTCTACCCGAACATGGAACCGACCGCGGGAACGCTCTTCGGAGGGTTACTCTTGCTCGCGTACGCGACGGTGTTGGTCGCGGGATTCGTGAGCAGATAGCGAAAACGAGGGTTCTCGTCCTCAGACGACCGCGTCGTAGGCTTCGCGCATGATTTCGATTGCTTCTTCCAGCGAGTCGGTGTCGGTCGCGTAGGACAGGCGAGCGTAGCCGTGGCCGTTCTCGCCGAACGCCTCGCCGGGAACGATGATGACGCCGCGTTCGATACACTCGTCCACGAAGCCCTCCGGAACTTCCGGCATCGCGTAGAACGCGCCCTTCGGCGTCGGGACGGTCAGGCCGATGTCTTCGAGTCCCTCGACGACGAGGTCACGCCGTTCGCGGAAGGTCTGGGTCATCTCTTCGATTCGGTCCTGTGGGCCGGTGAGCGCGGCTTCTGCGGCGAATTGGGCGGGCGCAGAGGCGCAGGCTTGGGCGTACTGGTGGACGCGGACCATGCGTTCGACGCGTTGCGACGACCCGTAGACCCATCCGAGTCGCCAGCCGGTCATCGAGAAGAGTTTGGATGCCGAGTTGACGACGACGACATTGTCGGTCTCGGCGTACTCGATTGGCGAGTGGTGTTCGCCGTCGAAGACGGTGTACTCGTACACTTCGTCGGAGATACAGAGCACGTCGTGCTCGTCGGCGATGCGTGCGAACTCCTCGATGTCCTCCCGCGGAGAGACTGCGCCGGTCGGGTTACCGGGGCTGTTGACGATGAACGCCGCCGTGTCGTCGGTGATTGCTTCCTCGACCGCGGCGGGGTCGAGCGTCAGGTCCTCGCGCAGGGGAACCGGGACGGGTTCGCCGCTTGCGAGTTTCGTCAGCGCGTCGTACGAGACGAATCCGGGGTCCGGAATGATGACCTCGTCGCCCTCCTCGACGTGGGCTTCGATAGCGATGTGGAGGGCTTCGCTGCCGCCCGCGGTGGCGATGACGTCGTCGGGCGACAGGTCGATTCCCTGGTCGCGTTGGTGCTTTTCGGCGATGGCTTCACGAAGGCTAGCGAGACCCTTGTTCACCGTGTACCCGTCTGCCTCGCCCGATTCGATGGCGTCGATAGCGGCCTGTCGCGCGTGGTCGGGTGCCGGAAAGTCCGGTTGCCCGAGTCCGAGGTTGATAGCGTCCTCGCTCGCCGCCTCGAACACTTTGCGAATACCGCTGATGGAAATCTGCTCCACCCGTTTGGAGAAGTGCGTCATACTCTACTCGGAGTCGGCATTCGGGATAGTTCTTCCCACGCACGATTCGGCGGAAACGGTTACACGGCTGACGATTGACGACCCGTTTTGCGGATGTTTTTACCGCAATCTATGATGGGTTGTTTTCGGTAATACGAACCATACAGTCTCTAATGGTGGTTATTTCGGCCACTACGCAACTTTTGCGGTGACTGGTACGCCGCCCATGATTACCGGGTACGTGCGCCGAATAAGGGCGGATTCCATACAGTGACCAATGACTGAGCCAGCACGCACAGCAACGACTCGAAGACGATTCCTTCAGGGCGCGGGACTCGCGGCGACCGCCGGTCTCGCCGGTTGTCTCGGCGGGGCGGGCGGCAGCGGACTCGACGAACTCAACGTCGCCTACATGCCCATCTACCCGGACATGCAGTACTTCGTCATGCAGGAAGAGGAGATGTTCGACGAACTCTCGGTTCCCGTCTCGGGCAAGAAGTTCTCCGACGGTCCGAGCATCGTCCAAGCCTCGGCGAAGGGCGACTTCGACGTGATGATGTTCGGTATCGTCCCCGCGATGATTATCATGGACAAGGGCATCCCGGCGAAGATTACGGCGGCGAACATCCAGAACGCGATGGAGATTCTCGCCACCGACGAGTTCGCCGCGATGTGGGACGAACACGGCAAGGAGGCCTTCGCCAAGTTCGAACAAGAGAAGGGCCGCAAGTTCACCTTCGGTACCTTCCCGCCGGGGTCGGTTCCGGACATCCTGCTCCGCTACTGGATTCAGAACACGCTCGGTCTCGACCCCGAGAGCGACGTGAACATCAAGGGTCTGGGCGGGGCGGCCGCCGTCCAGCAGGCGCTCCTCTCGAACAACGTTGACGGGACGAGCATCATGGAGCCGGTCCCGACGGTCATCGAGGCGAACGACGCACCGTTCCAGGCGATCGACTGGGCGGGCGACTTCATGCCGGGTCAGCCTGCGGCGGTCACGCTCATGCACGACCGACTCCGCGAGGAGAACCGCGAGGTCGCCTCCGAGTTCGTCCGTCTCCATCAGGAGGCCACCCAGTTCGTCGCTGACAACCCCGACACCGCGGCCCAGCACGCGAGCACGGTTATCGGCGAGAGCGCGCTCCCGGTCGAAACCGCACGCACCGCGCTCGACTCTCGCGCTGCGGACTTCATCACCGACCCCCACCAAATCGAGTCGGGCGCGAAAATCTTCTCCGAGTACGCACAGACCCTCGGAAAGACCGAGGCGCAACTCTCGGTCGATGAGATGTTCGACTACGGTATCTACGACTCACTATGAGCAACGACGAAGTCGGCGCGGGCGTCGCCTCGATGAACGCCGACGAGCGACCGCTCGACCGAGTCGCCGCGTTCGCGTCGGAATCGACGTGGCTTGCGTTCGGCGGCTTCGCCGGCTTCCTCGTCGTCTGGCACGTCGCCGCGCTGTTCCAACCGACGTATCTCCTCCCCTCGCCGGTCGAAGTGCTCGCGGCGTTCCTCGCGGAACTCGCCGCGCCGGAGATGCTCTCGATTCCGTTCACGGGCATCGAGATTCCGGCGACGCGCCTGCTCGTCAAACTCGTCCAGAGCCTCTATCACTACGTCCCCGGCCTGCTCATCGGGACGACCCTCGGCATCGTCATGGGGGTCGCCATGGGCTGGAACGCTCGCTTCGATAGCGTCTTCACGCCAGTCACGCGCGTTCTTCGCCCGATTCCACCGCTCGCGTGGATTGGTTTCGCGGTCATCTGGCTCGGCGTCAACCACCAGGGTGCGACGTTCATCGTCGCCATCGGGTCGTTCTGGATTAACTTCTACAACGCCTACGGCGGCGTCGAAGGCGTCTCCGAGAACCTGAAAGAAGTCGCCGCGACCCTCGGCGTGGACGACGACGTCACCATGATTCGAAAGGTCGTCCTCCCGGCGGCGAGTCCGTCGATTATGACCGGCATTCGAACGAGTATCGGCCAGTGTTGGATGATCGTGGTCGCCGCCGAACTCATCGTCGGCGTCGGCGTCGGCTACGAGATTCTCAACACCGCACAGAACCTTGCGATGGACGTTTCTGTCGCCTATATGCTCGTCATCAGCCTCGTCTTCCTCGTGAGCGACGGCCTGTTCCGCCGGGTCGAACGACGGGTCTTGGAGTGGCGCGCATGAGCGAGCACACGCAAGAGGTGGTCTCGGTCGAGTCGCTCGCCAAGACCTACGAGTCCGACCGCCGGACCGTGCGGGCGCTCTCCGACGTGAACTTCGGCGTCGATGACGGCGAGTTCGTCTGTATCGTCGGTCCCTCCGGATGTGGCAAGACCACGCTGTTCCGCATCATCGCGGGGCTCGAAGACGCGACTGCGGGCGCGGTCAAACTCGACGGTAAACCCGTCTCCGGTCCCGGCACGGACAGGGGAATGGTCTTCCAAGAGTACGGCCTGTTCCCGTGGCGAACCGTCGCCGAGAACGTCGCCTTCGGCCTCGAAGAACAGGGTGTCGAAGAACCCCAACGCTCGGCGCGAGTAGACGAGATGCTCCAACTCGTCGGTCTCGACGGCTTCGCCGACGCCTACCCGAAGGAACTCTCCGGCGGGATGAAACAGCGCGTCGGCATCGCTCGCGCCCTCGCCGTAGACCCCGAACTCCTCTTGATGGACGAACCCTTCGGCGCGGTGGACGCCCAGACTCGTGACATGCTCCACGGCGAACTCCTCGATATCTGGTCGGAGACGGACAAGACGGTCCTCTTCGTCACTCACGACGTGGAGGAGGCGGTCACGCTGGCCGACCGCGTGGTCGTCATGGCCGCCGACCCCGGCCGCGTCCGCGAAATCGTCACGGTCGATATCGAGCGCCCACGCGAGCGAACCGACAGCGAATTTGCGAACTACGTCGAGCGGATTCGCGGCCTGATAGGCGAGTAATTAGTTTTCCCGCGCCTCTCGCAACTCCTCCACCTTCGACCCAATCAGCGAGAGCGTCGCATCCGCGTCCACGTAGCCGCGGTCGTAATCTTTCATCGCCTGCTTGTACTGCCGAAGGAACTCGCCGACTGCCTCGTCCAGTTCGTCGCTCATGTCTGTTCGTTGGCCCGCCATCGGATTTGAACCTTCGGCACCGATTCGAAGGCTCTCTACTTCGCCTCGCTGACCGTCGATTTATGAGCGCGCCACTCGAATCGCCTCTCGTGACGACCCTCCGATTCGAGGACGGAACGATTCACCTCGCCACCGACCTCGAACTCTCGATTCCCGGCGTCGAAGCCGACCCCCGAAGCGGCGGCTATCGCGCCCCAGCGATGGAGTACGCCGCGATTCGAGACGAGTTAGAGCGACGGGGAATCGAGTTCGAAGACACGCTCGCGCTCGAATCGGACCTCCCGCTCTCGACCACGTACGACCTCCGCGAGTACCAGCGGGCCGCCCTCGACGCGTGGCTCGATGCGGGCGCAACGGGCGTCGTGGAACTCCCAACCGGCGCGGGAAAGACCGTCCTCGCCGTCGGCGCGATGGCGGCGCTGTCGGTGCCGACGCTCGTCGTCGTGCCGACGATAGACCTCCAAGACCAGTGGATTAGAGAGTTAGAGACCGAGTTCGACGTGCCAATCGGTCGATTCGGCGGCGGCGAGCAGACCCAAGAGCCGATTACGGTCTCGACCTACGACTCGGCGTATCTCCGCGCCGACGACGTGGGCGGCGACTTCGGTCTCGTCGTCTTCGACGAGGTGCACCACTTGGGCGGGCAGGGCTATCAGGACATCCCGCGGATGCTCGCCGCGCCCGCCCGACTGGGACTGACGGCGACCTTCGAGCGACCAGACGGCGCGCACGAGGCGGTCGAGGAACTGGTCGGCCCGCGCGTCTACCAACTGTCGGTCGATGACCTCGCGGGCGACCACCTCGCCGACTACGAGATTCGGCGACTCGAAGTCGAACTGACCCCCGACGAGCGCGAGGCGTACGAGCAGGCCCAGGAGACGTTCGTCTCCTACCTTCGAACCTCCGGCATCTCGATGCAGTCCGGCAGCGACTACCAGAAACTCGTGATGCGCTCGGGGAACGACCCGCGGGCGCGGGAGGCGCTCCTCGCCAAACAGCGCGCCCGCGACATCATGATGGGCTCGGAGGCGAAAGTCGAACACCTCTCGCGTCTGCTCGCGCGCCACCGCGACGACCGAGTCATCATCTTCACCGCCTCGACCGACCTCGTCTATCGAATCGCCACTCGCTATCTGGTGCCGCCAATCACGGCCGAGACCGGGACCAAAGAACGAAGACAGATTCTCGAACGGTTTCGAGACGGGACCTACGACACCGTCGTCGCGGCGAACGTCCTCGACGAGGGCGTGGACGTACCGGACGCGAACGTGGCGATTCTGCTCTCCGGGTCGGGGTCGGAACGCGAGTTCACCCAACGCTTGGGCCGTGTGCTCAGGCCGAAGTCCGACGGCTCGACGGCGGTTCTCTACGAACTGGTGAGCGTCGAGACGGCGGAAGAACGAGTGGCGAATCGGCGGCGGTAAACAAACAGCGACGGGCGAATATTTAGACCAACGACACGTCCAAATCGCCGCCTTTCGAGAACTCCTCGAACGTCGTCTCGAACACCGCTTCGAACGGTTCGGTTTCGCCCGCTGGAATCGAAATTTCGAGCGTCTGCACGGACTCTTCGCCACCGACGACGACGCGGATGCGGACGTTCGCGGTTCGTTCGGAGGCCGCGTCGTTGACGACTTCGCCGACGACGCGCAGGCGGCCGTCCTCGGTCTCTTCGATATCGAACGTCGAAATGCGAACGTCCGGAACCGCGGGCGTCTGACGCGGTGCGCCCGCTGGTGCTTCCGGCGGGTTCCGCGGCCCGTCGGCAGAGGGCAGTGACCCGAGACAGCCGGTCGAGAGTCCGACTGCGACCAACCCGAGGAGGCGGCGTCGCTCCATACGCTGGGGTCCGTCTCCCACGTGATGAACCTTGCCGTCTCGCGGTTCGACCGCAACGAGGCGTTTTTGTCGCCGCCCCCCGTCGTCTCTCACGTGCTGACGAAAGACCTCCTTCGCGTGTCGCGGGCGGGCGGACGCTACCAACCGACGTTCGCCGACAGAGCGGCGCGACCGCTCGCCGCGAAAGCGATTGGGGTGTTTCAGCGACACGTCGGCGTCCGACGCGCGGACCTCGATACGGCGCTTTCTGCCCTCGAATCAGACGCCGACGACTTCAAACTCGCCCGCGGGTTCGCCTCGCTTCTCGAACGCGAGACCGTGTTCGAGACCGATTCACCGCTCCCGCCGCCCCGCGCTCGTCGTGCCGCGTTCGAAGCGGCGATGGAGTGCGGCGGGGTGACGACGGCGAGCGAGCGAGAAGAGGCGCTCAGGCTCGCCGCCAAGTCACTCGGTTCGACACCCGACGCGGTCGATTCCTCGCTCGTCGCCGACCGCGAAATCGAGCAGGTCGTAGCCGAGTTCGACCCGCGATGGACGCCCGACGAACTGCTCGCCCAGTACAACCTCTCGCTCGCCCAGACCGCGCTCTTCGATGCGACCGAAGTCAGGATTCGGAGCTCCGACCCGAAGGCGCTCGTCTCGGCGACGAAGCGACTTGGGCTGATGTACGAGGTTCGAAAGACCAGTGGAGGAAGAGAACTGGTCGTCACCGGTCCGGATACGCTCTTCCAGCGAACCCGCCGATATGGCACCTCGTTCGCCCGACTCCTTCGGTCGGTTGCGACGGCGGGCGACTGGCAACTCACGGCGACCATCGACGACCGAGGGACGGAACGCGAGATGACGCTCACGAGCGACGATATCTCGGTTCCCGGCGTCGAACCGATGGCCGAACCCGCCTTCGATAGCGAGGTGGAGTCCGACTTCGCGGCGCGGTTCCGCGGCCTCGACTTGGATTGGAATCTCGTCCGCGAACCCGAACCGCTGGAGACGGGAACGAGCGTGATGATTCCGGACTTCGCGTTCGATTACAGGTTCGGCGACTTCAGAGTCTTCTTCGAAATTATGGGCTTCTGGACGCCCGAGTACGTCGAGAAGAAACTGGGCCAACTCGCCGACGTGGAGGACGTCGAACTCGTCGTCGCCGTGGACGAATCGCTCGGCGTCGGCGAAGAGATTGCCGCCCGCGACCACCGCGTCATTCCGTACACGGGGTCGGTTCGCGTCAAGGACGTTGTTGACCTGCTTCGAGAGTACGAGTCGGACCTCGTCGCGGCGTCGGCGGCGACGATTCCCGACGAGTTGCGGCCGGACGACGACGTAATCGAACTCGATGCGCTGGCGAGCAAACACGGCGTGGCCGTCGAGGTGCTGGACGACGTGTCGTTCCCGGACCACGAACTCGTGGGGAGAACGCTGATTCGGCCACGTGTGATAGAGTCACTGAGCGATGAAATCGAAGATGGACAGTCGCTCTCGGTGGTCGAAGAACTGCTCGCGGCGCGCGGAATCGACGACGCCAGCGCCACCCTTTCGAAACTCGGCTATCGGGTCCAGTGGGAGGGCTTGACCGGCGGAACCGTGCGAGAAAAGCAGTAGTCAACGGAAACTGCCCGTGGGACCCTGATTGATAGGGGGTCTAACGTGCTGGATTCGCTCAGGAATCGAGCACGTGCGCCAGAACCTTCTTCTGAGCCTTTCGAAGATGCTGGTGGAACGTTGGTCCAGCGATGCCGAGCGTGTCCGCGAGGTGTTTTCCCGGAATGGGGCGCGGTGATTCGAAATATCCAGAGAAAAATGCCGTTTCGAGGACTGTACGCTGGCGGTCGGTGAGGTCTTCAACGAGTAACCGAGACCTGCCATCGGACATTGGAGAGGTCTTGGTTACCTGGCGTCGTGAAATCATGTCGGCCATCGGGTACGCTTCCTCTACGACCTCGATAACTTGCCGTATATCAGCACTCGGAGATACGTGGAGTCGGATCTGAAAGCACCCCTCCTCGATGGCTGCCCGATCGACGTAGCCACCAATCGCGGTCAGCGAGGAGAGCAACGGTGGCTCGACGAGGCGAAGTTCAAACCGCGAGGCATCTTCACCGGAATCGCCGTCTAAGAACTGTATTGACTCCCAGTGCGGAAGGTCTTCGACGAGCGCCTCGAGTACCTCCGACATTTCGGGGGTGGCAGTTCCGTACTCGAGATAGACTCCATCACCAACCGGGATAGCACGGTCGAACGTGACGCGCCCATCTGCCGAGGGGAAGTCGAACGCACCGAAGAAATCGGAAATGTGAAACACCAACTCGACGACTTCGTCGCTCCTGAGCGCTCGTTTTTGTTCGATGGCCGAGATAGCGTGACCGACTATCTCGCTCAGGTGACCGATGGCGTCACCCTCAGCGCCGACGAACGCGTCGGGGCGGTCAGTGTAGACGTTGAGCACGCCGTAGAATGCCCCTTCGTGGGTGATCGGGATAGTGGCCGTCGAACGAAATCCCCATTCGATGGCCTGTTCTCTCAGATGCTCGTCTTCATCGTGGTTCAGAGCGTCCTCTACGACCTGCATTTCACGGGTTTTCACCGCTCTCCCGATGAGGTCCGAGCGTCCAGATTCGTCGAGGTCGAACGCGACCGTCCCCTCGTCTAGGAAGCCCCCAACTCCCGCCTCCGCTCGTGAGCAAACGGTCATCGTCTCGCCGTCCACCTCACCGACCCACGCGAATTGAATCGAGTCGGTGGCGGCGAGTCCCTCACAGACGGTTTGCTCGATTTCGACCCGAGTTGACTGGTCGATTGCGGCCTCGGAAAGGGCTCTCACGACTCGATTCAAGTCGTCGAGGGCGGCCAAGCGTTCGCGCTGGCGCTCCAGCTTTCGTTCCCGGGCGACTCGTTCCGAGATGTCTCGGACGACTCCGATCCGCTCGTAGCCTTCGTTCGGGCTTTCGATGATGGAGAACGCCCCCTCGGCCCTGACCGTTCCCCCGTCGGCCGTGAGGACATCGGCCTCGAACCGTGCCGTCTCCCGTTCGTTAGCGACTAACTCCTGTTCGTGGGTGCGGGCCTTCTCGACAGTCTCCTCATCGACGAGTTCGGAGACGTGCATCCCGACGAGTTGCTCGTGTGGATAGCCTGTCAGCTCTGCGTACCCTTCGTTGGCCATCGTCAGGTAGCCATCCGTGTCAACGACATAGATACCGTCGTCTACGGTCTCGAAGATGGTTTCGTAGCGTTCGAGCTCGCGCACCCGCAGCTTTCGGTCGGTGATGTCGCGGAAGTACACTGAAAGGCCCGTCTCGGAGGGGTAGACACTCGCTTGTAACCACGCCTCTAGTTCCTCGCCGTAGACTTCGAACTCCGTCGTAGCTTGTGTTTCCATGGCCTCTCGAAGCCCGTTCCAGACCGGCGTCTCGGTCGCATCCGGATACAGGTCCCAGATGCACTCGCCAAGGAGTTCCCCAGTGTGGACCTGCAGGAGTTCCGCCGCGCGCTGGTTCGCGTACGTGAACCGGAACTCCTCGTCTAGGGCGCAGAAGGCGTCATCGACCCGCTCGAGCACTTCGTCGAGTTCGGCTTCGAGGTCGTCTCGCTGGCGTTCGAGTCGCCGGGATTGTTCTTTCAAATGGGTGATATCTTTGGTCGCAACGACGACGCGCTCGACATCTCCGGTGTCGTACGTGAGTGGGGCGGCGCTGACCGAGAGCCAGCGGTGCTGGCCATCGATGCTATGTAACTGGCACTCCCATCCGTGCACGGGTTCACCCGTCTCGAACACGCGTGCGTTAGGGCGTTCTGCGGGTGGGACGGGCGTCTGGTCCGGACCGTACACCGCCGGCTCGCCAACGGTGTACTCATCGATGTCGCCGGTCGGGGAACCATAGATTTCGGCGGCTCGTGGGTTGGTCCGCTCGAGGCCGTCACGAGTGAGAACACCGAGCCCAACGGGAGAGGTCTCGAATATTTGATCGACGAGGTCCCGTTCCCGACGGAGTTGCTGTTCTCGCTCACGACGCTCGGTCATATCGCGGGTGACCTTAGCGAACCCCTGGATGTCGCCGGTCTCGTCGCGGACGGTTGTGATAGTGACGTTCGCCCAGAACCTCGACCCGTCTTTGCGGACCCGCCACCCCTCGTCCTCGGTGTTTCCGTGTTCGACGGCTTCGGCCAGGTTCTGCTCGGGTACGTCGGCGGCCTGGTCGTCGTCGGTGTAGAAGGTGGAGAAATGCTCGCCGACGATTTCGTCCGCCTCGTAGCCCTTAATCTTTCGCGCTCCTGGGTTCCAGGTCCTGACGTTACCGTCTTCGTCCAGTAAGAAGATGGCGTACTCCTCGACCGCATCGACCAATAGCCCGAAGAGGGTGTCCTCGTCGCCGGGGCGTGGGTTCACCTCGCCGTCGGCCTCTCTGTCAGGCGACGGCGCGTCGGGGCGACGCCACCACACTCTGGCGTTCGCTCCGACCTTCTTGGTTTCTAGTACCCCGCAATCGACGAGTCGTTCGAGTCGGCCGTAGGCGCTTCGACGGCCTAAGTCGAGTCGTTCTGCGACGTCGGACGTCGTGAGGGGCTCTCCGAACCCATCGAACAACTCAAGGGTCTCCCGCTGGGCGTCGGTCAGAGAGGCTGAAGCCATGTCTCTCTCACTCGCGGTCAGTCACCATTAATCCTCCGTCGTGGGAGTATACGGAACCGATGTGGTCGGTGAAGGATGGTATATGTACTCCAATGGCCTTGCTCCTCACAAAATGTTCTCCACCCTGAAAATGAGGGTAATAAATTAGCGGCTATCCTTACGGGGGCCGGACTCAAAGCCGAACCAAGCAGTGTGGTAACCGAACAATGCACGACTCAATACAATCACCGTCCGACGATGCGAGGGAAGATGGGAACGCGACGTTGCCGACGAAAAGCGAGTTACATCGTGTTCTCTCGTCGGCCAGGAGACGACGCGTGCTCGATGTCCTGACGGCCAACGCGCGAACTTTCAACCTCCGAGAGTTGGCTACGGTCGTCTCAGAACGTGACGGGGGCGAGGCTCTGAAAGACGACTCGATCGAAGAGGTAGCGATTGGACTCCATCACAACCACCTCCCTCATCTGCAGAATGTTGGATTGGTTCAGTACGACCCCGAATCGCACCAGGTAGAGGCCAATCACCAAGCCGTATCGGACCTCCGAAAGAGACCGCTCTTCTAAATAAAAGACAGCGAGGGGTCCTCGGGCCACCTGACCCGTGGTCGTTTTCGGCTACCAGCGGATGATTTGCGTGGGTGATGACACCGATTTCGTAGTCGGTGAGCGCCATCCCTCTTTTCTATTCAGCTCTCGGCCGAGGGTCGTACCGATTGAGCGCTGTTCTCGCGCACGACCGCTGAAACCGACCAGCGACTGCGGAGTCAACGATGCCGCTTTTTCAGGTCTTCTTGCCGACCTTTCGGAACCGTCGAACGAAGTTCGCCGTGGAGATACAGACCGACACCGAGGGGTTCGCGCTCGCCTGCGATGTCGTGGGCGGCGACGAGATAGCCCCAGTCGCCGTCCCACCGGTCGAGTTGCTGGTCGTGGCCGGCGACGAACGCTTTCGCTTCTCCGGGACTGAGTTCGATGACGTTCTTCGTCGCCTCGCGGCAGAACCGCTGGACCGCGTTCGTGGAGGGTTTCCAGTGTCGCTGGCGCGTTCGGAGGATGCGCATGCCGAGTCCTTCGACCCGAATCGGGTCTACGACTTCGCCGCTGAACGCCCAAATCTTCCCCGCGCCCTTCTCCCAGAAGGTGTAGTTCTCGAAGATAGCCGGGTCGATTTCGAATCGCTCGGTCCACCAGTCGATTACCTCTTGTCTGGTTGGTCGCCCTTCGACGACGCGCTCGTCCGGCGACTGAGGAAGTCGGTCGAACTGCTGGCCCCAGTTCTCGTCGGGGGCGGTGTCGTCGTTCATGCTTGCACCTCCAGTTTCGCGGTGAAGAAGCCGCCAGTGTCGTTGAGGTGCGGGTAGACGCGGCGCGCCTTTTCGACCGACTGGTCGTACTCCTCGCCCTCCCACTCGGTGACGCCGGGTGCGGTCTCGAAGCCGTCGGGAACGTCCCACTCGACGACTTCGCACGCCTCGCGTTCGAGGACGAAGTCGAGGACGGCCTCGTTCTCCTCGGGTGCGAACGTACAGGTGGAGTAGACGACGGTGCCGCCGGGTTTCGTCACCTGTACGGCGCGGCGGAGGATTCCCTTCTGAATGCCCGCGATGCTGTTGACGTGGTTCAGCGTCCACTCGTCGAGCACATCGGGATTCTTCCGACAGGTGCCCTCACACGAGCAGGGCGCGTCAACGAGAACCCGGTCGAACTGCTCGAACGCGCCGGGTTCGTCGAGTGTTCGCTCGCCGTAGGGTTTCATCGAGAAGTTGCGTGCGTCCTGATTTTCGACCACGAGGTTCGTCACGCCGAGGCGTTCGGCGTTGTGGCGGAGCGCCGAGAGTCGCCCGAGGTTGTTGTCGTTGCCGACGAGGACGCCCGTGTCGTCCATCATGGTGGCGATTTGGGTCGTCTTCGACCCGGGTGCGGCGCAGGTGTCCCAGACGCGTTCGCCCGGTTGCGGGTCGAGAGCGATAGCGGGCAGTGCCGAGACTTCCTCTTGGCCGTGGAGCCAGCCGTGGAAGTACGGCCAGTTGGTGCCCGGCGTGCTGTCTTCGAGTTTGAGGATGCCCGGGTGCCAGTCGGTCGGTTCGTATTCGACACCCTCGGCGTCGAGCGCCTCCCGGGCGCGTTCGACTGTCGTCTTGATGGTGTTGACGCGAACGACGGAGGGAAGCGGCCGAGCACAGGCCTCCACGAACGCTTCCTCGTCGTCCACGAGCGGCGCATACCGCTCTAGGGGGTTCATGCTCGTCGGTTCTGTCCCGGTGCGTTTGTCGGTTTCGGAGCGCCCGCGAACGCGGGGAATCGAGTCGCCGAGGCGACACCCAGCCCGCGGATTTAGGTATGCAACCTTCATACGTTTACACATGGCACATATCCGCGTTCTCGAACCCGACCTCTCCGAGCAGTTCTCGTCACCGACGCTGGTCGAGGGGTTCCCGGGTGTCGGTCTCGTCGGGAAAATCGCCGCCGACCACCTCATCGAGGCGTTCGACATGGTCCACTACGGTGACGTACACTGTACGGGCGTCCCCCACGTCGCGGTCTATCTCGCGGGCGATTCGGAACTCCACTCGCCGGTTCGACTCTACGGCGACCCCGAGCGCGACTTGCTCGTCCTCCAGAGCGACATCCCGGTCCGGCCGGATGCGGCGACGGACATCGCAACGTGTCTCGGGTCGTGGTTCGAGGAGTTCGACGTGACGCCCATCTTCCTCTCCGGAATCCCGCGAGAATCAACCGATGGCGAACCCAAACTCTTCGGCGTCGGCACGAACGGAGCCACGGGCCGACTCGAAGACGCCGGAATCGACGTTCCCGACGAAGCGGGGCTCATCTCCGGGCCGACCGGCGCGTTGCTGAGCCACGCAGTCGAATCGGAACGCCCCTCGCTCGGCTTGATTGTCGAGTCCGACCCGCGATTTCCCGACCCCGAGGCGGCGCGCATCGTCATCCAGCGGGGTATCGAACCCCTGACGGGCATCGACGTGCCGGTGGACGAACTGGTGAACCGGGCGACCGAGATTCGACAGGCGAAAGAGCAGTTGGCCAAGCAGGTCCAACAGGCCGACGAGGAGAGCACGCAGGCCCAACCACTCCGGATGTACCAGTAACGCAATCGGGCGCGTCCGTCACCCAAACCAGTCGGCCGCAGTCTACACTCTTAAGCCATACCAGACTCTTTTGCCGTCCATGAGCGATGACCCCGCCGAGTCGGTCACGGAATCGAACGCAGAAACCGACCCCGAAACGGTCTCCGAATCCTCCGACGAGACCGTCGAAGACGCGGCCGAAGTCGAGACCGAGGACGTGTTCGAGGACGCCACGCCGGTAGACCGCGACGACGAATCGGCAGACTCGCAGGCAGAATCGACACTCGCCGAACGCGTCTCCGAGTACGACGACGAACTCGCAAGCGAGGTCGCCGCCCTCGAATCCCGCGTCGCCGAGCTCGAAGCGGAACGCGACGAGAAACAGGAGACCGCAGAAGAACTCGTGGACCGTCTCAAGCGCACGCAGGCGGATTTCCAGAACTACAAGAAACGCGCGAAAAAGCGCCAAGAGCAAATCAAGGACCGCGCCACCGAGGACTTCGTCGAGCGCGTCGTCACCGTCCGCGACAACCTCGTTCGCGCGCTCGACCAGGACGAGGACGCCGACATCCGCGGCGGTCTCGAATCCACGCTGAAAGAGTTCGACCGCATCCTCGAATCGGAGAACGTCGAAGTCATCGACCCCGAACCGGGCGCGGACGTAGACCCGACGCGTCACGAGGTCATGATGCGCGTCGAGAGCGACCAACCCGTAGACACCATCGCCGACGTGTTCCAACCCGGCTACGAGATGGCCGACAAAGTCATCCGGGCCGCGCAGGTCACCGTCAGCAAAGACGAATAGGCTGATTCTCGGCAAAAGCGAATAGTCCGATTCAGCAACGACGAATCGCCCGTTTCGCCCCGCCGCGGCGAGGACTTTTCTTCTTGCCTGTCGTCTGGCTGACCATGCGACTTCGTCCCCGTCGTCGGCCCACGGTACGCGTCACGCAGCACGGTGACCCCCGCGACGACGACGTACTGTTCGTTCTCGGGTGGGGAAACAAGCCCGGACACAAGAGCGTCGAGTGGTTGCTCGACCGCCTCGCCTACGCGGGCTATCGCGTGCACGCGGTCGAACTGCCGACGAACGGGTGGGACTTCGACAGCCAGTACGTCAACCCGGTTCGCGCCTACGCAATCGACCGCAACATCGACCTCGTACTCAGCCACAGTACGGGGGGTCTCGTCGCCGCCCACCTCAACCTCGCGGTCCGGAACGTCTTTTTGAGTCCGTGGTGGGGGATGCGATTCGGAACGCTCGATGGCCTGTTGTGGCCGCTCGTTCGCCGTCTGCCGACTGCGTATCCGTTCATTCCGTCGGGCCTCTCGCGCGAAGCCATCGGCGACCTGAAACTCGCCGCGGAGGTGCAAGATAGTCCGAGTAAGGTCTCACCGGCGTTCCTCAGCACGATTTACGACGCACAGCAGACGTTGCCGCCGTTTCGACCAACGGACGTGGTGTTCTACTCGCCGACCGACCGGGTCGTTGACACGCGGGCAATCGGCGAACGAACGCCGGCGGCAAACCTCCGACCCTACGACGGCGGCCACGAGTTCTTCGCAAGCGAATCCCGCGAACAGACGCTCACCGAGGTACTCGCCGCGCTCGACGACGGCGTCGAAGCCGTTCGCTCGCTGCGGCGGGCGAACGACGATTGACGCGACGAACGACGATTGACGCGAGCAAAAGTGACGCTCGATACGAAGAAACAGCGGCCGATTCAGGGGGAGAAACACCGCACTCGAATTTTGTCGAACGTTGTCACGAAAACGGTCGTGCGGTTCTACATAAATCAACCGACCTGTCTCGAACCGAGAAGAAAAAACCGCATGACAGCGGTGACTTCGGTTGTCGCCATGTTCCGTACTGTCTAGTAACCTTTAACCGGCAATGGACGGTATGGGAGAGCAAGATGGCGAGTAACAAGATTCTGGGTATCGACCTCGGTACCACGAACAGCGCGTTCGCGGTCATGGAAGGGGGAGACCCGGAAATTATCGTGAACGCAGAGGGCGACCGAACAACCCCATCTGTCGTCGCGTTCACTGACGACGGTGAGCGGTTGGTGGGCAAGCCGGCGAAGAACCAGGCCATCCAGAACCCCGAGCACACGATTCGCTCGATCAAACGCCACATGGGTGAAGATGGTTACACGGTCACGGTGGACGACGAGGAGTACACGCCGGAGCAGATTTCGGCGATGATTCTCCAGAAGATCAAGCGCGACGCCGAGGACTACCTCGGCGACGACGTGGAGAAGGCAGTCATCACCGTCCCCGCCTACTTCAACGACAAACAGCGGCAGGCGACGAAAGACGCCGGCGAAATCGCCGGTCTCGACGTCGAGCGCATCGTCAACGAGCCGACGGCAGCCTCCATGGCGTACGGTCTCGACGACGAATCCAACCAGACCGTGCTCGTCTACGACCTCGGTGGCGGCACCTTCGACGTCTCCATCCTCGACCTCGGTGGCGGCGTCTACGAAGTGGTCGCAACCAACGGTGACAACGACCTCGGTGGCGACGACTGGGACGAGGCTATCATCGACTGGCTCGCTCAAGAGTTCAAGAACGACCACGGTATCGACCTCACCGAGGACCGCCAGGCCCTCCAGCGCCTGAAGGACGCGGCCGAAGAGGCCAAAATCGAACTCTCCTCGCGCAAGGAGACGACCATCAACCTCCCGTTTATCACGGCCACGGACTCCGGTCCGGTCCACCTCGAATACGACCTCACCCGCGCGAAGTTCGAGTCGCTCACGAAGGACCTCATCGAGCGCACGGTCGAACCGACCGAGCAAGCACTCGAAGACGCCGGATACGAGAAGGGCGACATCGACGAAGTCATCCTCGTCGGTGGGTCCACTCGCATGCCGCAGGTCGTCGAAAAGGTGGACGATATCCTCGGCGAAGAACCCAAGAAGTCGGTCAACCCCGACGAGGCAGTCGCACTCGGCGCGGCCATTCAGGGCGGCGTCCTCGGCGGCGAAGTTGACGACATCGTCCTCCTCGACGTGACGCCGCTCTCGCTCGGTATCGAAGTCAAGGGTGGTCTGTTCGAGCGTCTCATCGAAAAGAACACGACGATTCCGACCGAGGAATCCAAGATTTTCACCACGGCCGCGGACAACCAGACGACGGTGCAGGTTCGCGTCTTCCAGGGTGAACGCGAGATGGCCAACGACAACGAACTCCTCGGTGAGTTCACGCTGTCGGGCATCCCGCCGTCACCCGCCGGAACGCCGCAGATCGAGGTCGGCTTCAACATCGACGAGAACGGTATCGTGAACGTCTCTGCGGAGGACAAAGGCTCCGGTAACGCCGAGTCCATCACCATCGAAGGCGGCGCTGGTCTCTCGGACGACGAGATCGACCGCATGCAGCGCGAAGCAGAGCAGCACGCCGAAGAGGACAAGGAACGTCGCCGCGCCGTCGAGGCCCGCAACGAGGCCGAAGGTGCGATTCAGCGCGCCGAGTCGCTCCTCGAAGAGAACGAGGAGAACGTGGACGACGAACTCCGCGAGGACATCGAAATCGCCATCGAAGACGTCGAAATCGCGCTCGAAGAAGACGCTTCGACCGAGGAACTCGAAGAGGTCACAGAGCACCTCTCGAAGGAACTCCAGGAGATTGGCAAGCGCATGTACCAGCAGCAGGCACAGGCCCAAGCGGGCGGTGCAGGCGGCATGGGCGGCGGCGCAGGCCCCGGCGCTGGTGCCAACCCTGACGGCGACGACTTCGTCGATGCCGACGCCGACTTCGACGAAGACGACGAATAACACGTTCAGCGACACCTGCTGAGCGGTTTTCTCCCTCTTTTCGACGACGACCCGACGCTTGCTATCGATTCGAGCGTCGAAACTCCCCGATTCAGAGTATCCGCCTGAGACGCACTTTTCAAATACCTTGACGGGCAAACAGTGAACAACCGATGAGCGAGGACTTCTACGACGTACTCGGGGTCTCGCGGGACGCCTCAGAGCAAGAGATAAAGAACGCCTATCGCAAGAAGGCGGCCCAGTATCACCCCGACGTCTCCGACGAAGACGACGCGGAGGAGAAGTTCAAGAAAGTCCAGAAGGCCAAGGAGGTGCTGACGGACGACGAGAAACGCCAGATGTACGACCAGATGGGTCACGACCGATTCCAACAGGCTCAGAAGCACGGCGCGACGGGCGGCGGCCGCGGCCAAGGAAACCCCTTCGGCGGTGGCGGCAACCCGTTCGGCGGCGGGATGGGCGGCGGCGGCTTCGAAGACCTGTTCAACAACCTCTTCAACGGCGGTGCTGGCGGCCAACAGCGCAACCGGCCGCGACAGGGCCGCGACGTGTCCCAGCACATCTACATCGACCTCGAAGAGGCCTATCACGGCGTCGAGCGCGACGTCAAGATTCGTCGCCGCGAGGAGTGTCCCGAGTGTGATGGGAGAGGCTACCCCGAAGACGCCGACGTGAACACCTGTTCGGACTGCGACGGGACCGGCACGCAAACCTCGGTCCAGCAGACGCCGTTCGGCCGCATCCAACAGCAGACGTCGTGTCGAACCTGTGGCGGCGAGGGCGAGACCTACAGCGAAAGCTGTTCGGAGTGTGGCGGGTCGGGTCGCGTCCGTCGCACCCGCGAGGTGACGATTACTATCCCCGAGGGCTTCCGCGACGGCCAGCGCCTCCGCTACCGCGGCGAGGGCGAACCCGGCGAGAACGGCGGCCCGAACGGCGACCTGTTCGTCGAAGTCTCCGTCCGCGAGCACGAGGACTTCGAGCGCGAGGGCGACGACCTGTTCTACACGCACCCCATCTCGTTCCCGCAGGCCGTCTTCGGTGCCGAAATCTCCGTCCCGACGCTCGACGGCGAGAAGGAACTGGAGATTCCCGCAGGGACGCAGAGCGGTTCGACGTTCAAACTCTCCGGCGCTGGCATGCCGCACCTGAACCGCCGCGGCAACGGCAACCTGCACGTCGAAGTCCACGTCGTCACGCCCGAAGACATGAACAAAGAACAGCGTGAGGCGCTCAAGAAGTTCGCCGAAGCGGGCGGCGAAGAGATAAAAGAGAGCCTCTTCCAGAAACTGAAGAACTCGCTGTAATCTCGGCGGCTTTTTTCACCCTGACTCCGTAGCCCTCGATATGGACGTACTCGGGGACCTCATGGCGCGTGACCGGCGGAGCGGCCGCGACGCACTCCGCGTCGAGGCCACGGACCGCACCGACACCTATCACGACTTCATCACCACCTCGTACAAGGCCGGGAACGTCCTGCGCTATCTCGGGGTGCGGAAGGCGGGCCACGTCGCGCTCGAACCGGTCGCACTCCCCGAAACACTGCTGACGTTCTTCGGTGCGGCACAACTCGGCGCAGTCACGAGTTTCGACGCTGACAGCGAGGCCCGCGTCACGCTCGTAGACGTTGCACGCGAGGACGAGTTCGACCTCCCGCCGGGCCAGAAACTCGCCACGTACGGTGGGCCGCCCAAACGAGCCTCGACGACGCATTGGGAGAAGGAAGTCTGGAGCGAGAATCCCGCCGTCCACCCGGAAATCGTCTCCCCCGACGACGTGGTACTCCTCGCAGACGGGACCGAATACACTCACCGTGACCTGATGACGACGGCCCACGAACTTGTCGCCGACTACTCGCTCGGCCCGGACGACGCCGTCGCGCTCTGTGCACCGATTACGCACCCCGGCGCGGTCGTCGCGGGAATCGTCGCACCGCTCCTCGCCGGTGGTACGGTAGTCGTCCCCGACGGCGACCCAGACGACTCTGAAAACGTTGTCCTCGTGGTCGGGGAGGGTGACTTCGAGGCCGAAACCGTCGCCCCCGACGACGTGCTGTCGCTCGACTAACCAGTCGTTATTTATTCACTTCCGTCGTCGCCTCGCGCATGGTCGATACGACAGTCGTGGCCGGCGAGCGTGTCTCGCTTCGCCCCGTCGAGCGCGACGACGCCGAGTTCCTCCAACTCTCGATGACCAAGCCCGAGATTCGCATCCCACTCGGGAGCAACGACCCGATGAACTCCCATCAGGCGACGAAGTTCATCGAGAACGTCATCGAAGACGGCGACGGCGTCTCCTTCATCGTCGAAGCCGACGACGAGCGAATCGGCATCGTCGCAACCAAGAGCACGGAACCCGCCCGCCCCGAACTCGTCTACTGGTTCGTCCCCGAGTATCACGGACAGGGTTACGGCTCTGAGGCGGTGGGCTGTCTGGTCGAGTACCTCTTTCGAACCGTCGAGTGCCGCGGTCTCTACGCCCGACTGTTCGACTTCAACGAGGGTTCTCGCGGCGTGCTCGAAAAGCTTGGATTCACGCACGAAGGGACGTTCCGCGAGGCGCGTTTCATCGACGGCGAGTACGTCGATACGCTCCACTTCGGGTTGCTTCGGAGCGAGTGGGACGCGATGCAGTCCGAGTGAAAGAAAAGAACTCGTCCGAACGACCCTGCGGAGTTTCTCCGGGGTTGATGCGTGTGACGAGCCGAAAAAGGGTCTATCCACTATTCTCGATTCCAGAACTCGATGGTAAAGTCTAGTAGTGATGGTCCCCTCAAACTACTTCTGGATGCATACACAATGTATGCATATGAGCACGTCAATTCGCGTCTCTGACGAGACGAAGCAGAAGCTTGCGAGGCTGAAACGCGAAGACGAGAGTTGGGACGAATTCCTCGACCGACTGGCGAACGAAGGCTCGGGGATGAACGCCGGCGCGTGGAAGGGAACTGACAAAGCCGAAAAGGCTCGTGAAGCAATCAAGCGTTCCCGAGAGAGCTACGAGTAGTGACGTTCCTCGATTCCTCGGTCATTATCGATTACCTCGATGGGGTCGAAGAAATCGTCGAGTTCGTCGATGAGCAGCCAGTTATAGTCACCTCCAGTATCTGTGTCTACGAAGTTCTCGCTGGTGAGGTGTTCTCAGCAGGTCAGACAGACCTCATCGGGGCGCGTGAGAATTTCGGACGAGTCACCGCGCTTGACTTCTCGGAGGAAGTCGCGCTTGAAGCCGCCCGGATGCAAACCCATCTTCTCGAATCGGGAACTCCCATGTCGCCACGCGACCTGATGATTGCGGCGACAGCCCGCTCTGCCGGGAAGGAACTTGCCGTCTCCGATGCTGACTTCGATACCGAAGGCCTCCGTGAACTACTCTCTGTTCGGAAATCCGGCCCGTATTAATCTTTCAAAGCGGCTCTGGGGTGTCGGATTTTGCGGTCGCATCCAAGTCGTCGTCAAAAGTCGTGTGCAACATCGAGGGTCTATCCACCAATCTGCTGCATCAGTTTTCGCAGTAGCATTCCTCCAACGAGGCTACTTCCTGCGATGAGCAGAAGATACATCCCAAAGTAGAGGAGCAAGGTCGAGTCAGCGAACGGTATTCGCAGTAAAAATGGTATCACGAGGTCGGGTATTGCCTCTTGATAGCCGGGGTCAGTTCCGGTGACGAATAGCAACCACGAACCTATACTCACAATTCCGAGAACAGCAGTGATGGTGTACTGCTCTACTTCATTCAGAGTGCTACGACTCACGAGTAGAATTGCAATCAAACCAACAGCGAACGCTGCGATGAGTGCTGTCGGAAGTAGCCCAACTGTGACCAAGAGCGGTTGTAGAACAATCTCAAACGGGAGAGCCACTACATCTCTTACAGGGCGAACCAGGACGATGATTGCCCCGAGAAACAGAACTCCCGAGATGAACCGCCTGCTCTTACGCATCTCCAATAAACCATCTTTCAAAGACGAATAGTACGCTGCTGACTATGCTCTGCATTCAGCACGGTACTAACAACTCGTCTGCAAATATCCATTCCAATAGCACCACCCAAATAGAAAACCGACGAACCGCTCTACGACGCGTTCTTGATTTTCTCCAGCGCCTCGGGATTCTCGATACTGCTCATGTCGCCGAGGTCCTCGCCCGCGTAAATCGAAGAGATGGCGCGGCGAATGATTTTCCCTGACTGCGTCTTCGGGAACTCGTCTACGAAGAGAATCTCGCGTGGGCGGAAGGGCTTGCCGAGTTCTTCGCCCACAACGTCGCGGAGTGCTTCGCGGAGTTCGTCGCTCTCCGCAACGTCGTCTTCGAGGACGACGTAGGCGACGACGGCCGTGCCGGTGGTGTCGTCGGGGACGCCGACGGCGGCGGCTTGATTCACCGATTCGTGTTCGATGAGCGCGCCTTCGACCTCCGCGGGTCCGACCTTTCGGCCGGCCACGTTGAGCGCGTCGTCGGCGCGCCCGTGGAGGAACCAGAAACCGTCTTCGTCCTTTTGCGCCCAGTCGCCGTGGTTCCAGAGGTCGTCCCACTCGGACCAGTAGGTGTCGAGGTAGCGCTCGTCACCCGACCAGAGGCTCTTGGTCATAGAGGGGCAGGAGTCGCGGGCGACGAGGAAGCCGCGTTCGTGGGTGTCGGCGATGGAGTTGCCTTCTCTATCGACGATGTCGATGTCCATGCCGAGTCCGGGACCGCCGAGCGAACACGGTTTGAGGGGTTGGGTAGGCATCGGCATGAGGAAACAGCCGCAGATTTCGGTCCCGCCGGAGATGTTGATGATGGGGGCGCTGCTCCCGCCGACGTGGTCGTAGAACCACTGCCACGATTCGGGGTCCCACGGCTCGCCGGTCGAACCGAGCAGACGGAGACTCGACAGGTCGTGCGAATCGACGTACTCGTCGTCGTACTTGCGGAGTGCGCGAATCGCCGTGGGCGAGATGCCGAACGTGGTGATTTTGTGGCGCTCTATCATGTCCCAGAAGCGGTCGGGTTCGGGGTAGTCCGGCGCGCCTTCGTACATGAAGATGGTGCCGCCGAAGGTGTGGTTGCCGATGAGCGTCCACGGACCCATCATCCACCCGATATCGGAGACCCAGAAGAAGCGGTCAGACGGCTTCTGGTCGAAGCCGAAGTGAATCTCCTTGGCCGTCTGCATCTGGACGCCCGCGTGGGTGTGGACGATGCCTTTCGGCTTGCCGGTCGTCCCCGACGAGTAGAGGAGCATCGACTCGGCGTCCGAGGGAAGGTGCTTCGTCTCGTACTCGCTGTCGGCCTCGCCGACCACGTCGTCCCACCACTCGTCGCGCCCGTCGGTCCACGGAACGTCCGAGTCTTCGAATCGCTGGTAGACGACGACGTTTTCGACGCATCCGGCTTGTTCGATAGCCTCGTCTGCGGTCTCTTTCAGGCCGAGTTCGGAGCCACGGCGGTAGAAGCCGTCGGCGGTGAAGAGAACGGAACACTCGGGGTCTTCGAGGCGGGTCGCCGTCGCATCGACGCCGAATCCGGAGAAGATGGGGACGGCGATTGCGCCGACTTTGAAACAGCCGTAGAGAATCGAGATGACTTCGGGGACCATCGGCATGTAGAGACCGACCGTATCGCCCGTCTCGACGCCGTAGGATTCGAGGACGTTGGCGACGCGGTTGGCCTCCCGATACAGGTCGTGGTAGGTCTGCTGGACGACTTCGCCGTCCTCGCCTTCCCAGATGCAGGCGACGCGGTTCCGATTCCCGGAATCGACCGCGGCGTGTCGGTCGAGGACGTTGTGGGCGACGTTTATCTCGCCGCCGGGGTACCACTCGGAGAACTGCGGTCCGCGCTCGTCGTCGCGGACGGCGTCGTAGTCTTCGTAGAAGTCGATGCCGAGATACTCGACGAGTTCGTCCCAGAACCAATCGACGCCGGAGGCTCCGACGCCGGGAATCTCGCTCGTCGTTCGCTCGATGAGTTCGTCGTACGAATCGATGTCGTACTCGCGCATGAACTGCGTGACGTTCGCGGCGTCAACGAACGCCGGGTCCGGTTCGTGGACCACGGTGTCGGTGTCGGGTACGTCCATAACCGACCTACCGTGACCGTCCACATCAATCTTTACCGTTCTATCATCCGGTATTCGCCGAATCGTGTCCGGCCGTGTTCACCCTTCAACTCGCCGGGGTGTTTTTGTCTCCCGGATTGGTATAGTATCATATGTACGTCCGGGATGCTAAGAACCGGGACGAAGTCTGGTTACTCGATACCTTAGAGGAGTTGGGATTCGACGACGGCGCGTTCCGCTCGCGCGACTACGTCGTCGCCCTCGACGAGGAGTCGAACCAGAAGGCGGGGTTCGGCCGGATTCGCGTCCACAAGGGCGACGACCCGTTCTGTGAGATTACCTGCGTGGGCGTCCCCACGCGCTGGCGAAATCAGGGCGTCGGCGCGCACGTCGTCGAACGACTCGTGGACCGCGCCCGTATCGAGGGATTCGACACGGTCTACGCCTTCTCGTCAGCACACCGCTACTGCAGGCAGTTCGGCTTCGAACCGGTCGAATCGTCGTCGCTCCCCGAGGGGATTCGAGAACACCTCGAACGCGTGCGCGAGGACGACGACGGTGCGATTGCGGTCCGACTCGGCGACTTCATGATGCCACCGCGCCTCCGCGAGCGGTTCAAGACGGCCACACCGAAGGCGTCCGGCGAGCCACGAGAACCGGAGTTGACCGCCGAGGACTTCGGCTACGACGAGAGTGCGAAGACGAAGTATTCGACCAACCTGCGGCGCTGAGAACTCAGTGCGTACCGACTCCGTTCAGCTTCGTCCTTCGAGGAAGTCGGTGCTGAAGACGATGTAGGTGAGCACGCTGCAGAACAGAATCGGAGGGAGAATTGCGAACCCCCACAACGGTTCGAGCCCCTGCAACAGGACGAGCACGACGGTCACGAGACCGAGTGCGAGAAACGGTGCCGTTGCGAGCGCCGCACGCGTTCGGTTCTTCTTCTGCTCGTCTTCCGGCAGCGGTCCGGGAGCGGGGTCACCAGTTGCTTTCGACGACGATGCAGACGCGTCCATACCTCTCCTCGGGCGTCGATGTGCAAAAACAGTCCGCCTTCGGGTCAGGCTTCGTCCCACCGAGAGGCGAACTCCACGAGTGCGAACAGAACCCCCAGTGCGACGGCAGAGAGCACCATCCCGTAGAGGCTCACCGCCAACGGCGTCGTCGGGAGGGAGACGAGTCCGTAGAAGTCAATCGATGCGGCGACTTGTTTGCCGTTCTCGCCGATGAACAGGCCGAGGATGCCCGAGATTGCTACGACGCTTGCGCCGACGACGAGGAGGATACGCCGGCCACCCATTCTATCGCTCACAGCGCCGCGTTAGGACCGAGGCGTATAGTCGCTTGCGGCACGCGTCGATGGCTCGAATCGCACACCACCCCCGCAGACACCACTATTGCACACACACCACGTGCGCCGAGCAACGCAACGAACTAAACGCCAGCCCCTCAAATTTCGCGTACGATGTCCGATTCTCTCATCCAACGCGCCCGCGCCGTCCTCGACAGTGCCTACGTTCCGTACTCCGAGTACACCGTCGGGGCGGCCCTCCAAACGACCGACGGCGAGGTGTTCGTCGGCTGTAACATCGAGAACGCGAACTACTCCAACAGCCTCCACGCCGAAGAAGTCGCCATCGCCGAAGCCGTCAAGAATGGATATACAGAGTTCGACCGCCTCGTCGTCACCTCGGGTGCCCGCGACGGCGTGACCCCGTGCGGGATGTGTCGCCAGACCCTCGCCGAGTTCTGCGACGAAGACCTCGAAGTCGTGTGTGACCTCGGCGACGGGGAGGTTGCGACCTACACGCTGGGCGAACTCCTGCCGAACACGATTTCGCTCGACACGCTCGAAAAGGCGGCCGAGAAGCGTCGGGAAGAAGAATAGCACGGGGTTTCGACCAGCTACACTCGTTTTCGACAAACGCAAGAATTTCCACTTTCCCCCCGTGAGTACAGCTATGAACGATAGCGAGGACCCGAACGCGGAGGTCCAATATCACATCGAAGTCGGTCCCGAAGACGTTGCGAACGCCGTGTTGCTTCCCGGAAATCCCGAGCGCCTCGACAAAATCACGCCGCTGTGGGACGACCACGAAGAACGCGCCTACCACCGCGAGTACCGCACGGCGACGGGCACTTACGACGGGACGCCTATCTCGGTCACCTCGACGGGAATCGGTAGTCCATCGGCCGCAATCGCCGTCGAAGAACTCGCACGCGTGGGCGTAGACACGTTCATCCGCGTCGGTTCCTGTGGGGCCATCCAACCCGAGATGGAGGTCGGTGACCTCGTCATCACCTCGGGTGCGGTCCGACAGGAGGGAACCTCGAAAGAGTACGTCCGCGAGGACTACCCCGCCGTCGCCGACCACGAAGTCGTCTCCGCGCTCGTCGCCGCCGCCGAACGACTCGGCTACGACTACCACGTCGGCCTGACGATGAGCGCCGACTCGTTCTACGCCGGACAGGGCCGTCCCGGCCACGAGGGCTTCCGCGCCGCTGGCTCCGAAGAACTGGTCGAGGAACTCCAGAACGCGAACGTGAAGAACATCGAGATGGAGGCCGCCGCGCTGATGACGATTGCCAACATCTACGGCCTTCGCGCGGGCGCGGTGTGTTCCGTCTACGCGAATCGCGTCACCGGCGAGTTCCGAACCGAAGGCGAGTCTCGGGCCGCCGAAGTGGCCAGCCTCGCCGTGCACTTGCTCGCAAAGATGGACCAAGTCAAAGACGACGCAGACGTAGACCACTGGCACCCCGGTCTGAGCCTCGAATAGATTCTCTTTTCGCCCCTCGGCTACACTAATTGCTAATCTGATTCACGCTTGAACTAACCGACAACCGTCGAAATCTGATTTCGACGGAATCCTCGATTTTCGGGGCTACAGACCGCGATTCGCCCGCGCGTTTCAAAGCCCATTTATCTGATGCCTACGGAGTCGGTCACATGAGTACGCAGGTCGTCGTTGTTGGCGCCGGGTATGCCGGTGCCGGTGCGGTAAAGCGCCTCGAACAGGACCTCGGTCCGGACGCAGAACTGACGTGGGTTTCCGAGCACGATTACCACCTCGTGCTGCACGAGGTCCACCGCTGTATCCGCGACCCGAGCGTCGAGAACAGCATCGCGCTGCCGATTGACGACGTGAAGGCCCCCGAGACGAACTTCGTCAAGGGCCGCGCCGTCGAAATCGACACCGACGAGCGCGTCGTCGAACTGGAGGGCGACGAGTCGGTCGAATACGACTACCTTCTGGTCGCTATCGGCTCTTCGACCGCCTTCTTCGGTATCGAAGGTCTCGAAGAGTTCTCCCACCAACTCAAGGGTCTCGACGACGCCCGCGAAATCCACCAGGACATCAAGCAAGCGGCCGCCGACGCCTCCCGTGACGACCCCGCGAAGGTCATCATCGGCGGTGCCGGTCTCTCCGGTATCCAGACGGCCGCCGAGGTCGCCGAATACCGCGACCTCAACCGCGCCTCCATCGACATCCAACTCGTCGAAGGGATGGACCAAATCTTCCCCGGCAACGACCCCGAACTGCAGGGGGCGCTCCGCCGCCGTCTCGAAGACCTCGATATCGACATTCTGACCGGCGACTTCATCTCCAAGGTTGACGAGGAGACCGTCTACCTCGGCGGCGGCGAGGACGAAGACCCCGAAGAACTCCCGTACGACGTGCTCGTCTGGACGGGCGGCATCACGGGCCAACCCGAAGCGACGGACATCGACCTCGAACAGGACGACCGCTCGCACCGCTTCTTCGCGGAGGACGACTTCCAGACCAGCGACGAGCGCGTCTTCGCAATCGGTGACTGTGCGCTCATCGAACAGGGCACGGACAACGTCGCCCCGCCGACCGCACAGGCCGCCTGGACCGCCGCAGACGTCGTCGGTGAGAACATCGCCCGCGCCGTCGAAGGTCGCCCGCTCAAGCGCTGGTCCTACGAGGACAAGGGGACGGTCATCTCCATCGGCCACGACGCCGTCGCACACGGCGTCAAAGTCCCCGTCTTCGGCGACGTTCCCGTCAACGTGTTCGGCGGTCTCCCCGCACGCGTCCTCAAGAAGAGCATCGCCGCGAACTGGATTGCCGACGTGACGACCTACAACCGCGCGCTCAACGCGTGGAGCGACCTGTAAGGTAGATTCACGGACGGAGCGACCGTCTTCTTTTGCTGTTCATCCGGGAGCGACTGCTCTGTCGGTGGTAGCCTACGGTCGGAGCACTCGCTCAGTCTATGATACGAGCGTGTCGCCACTCACACGTCGGACAAGCGTCCGAAGAAATGAGAGAGAAGAGTGGAGAGATTAGTGCTGAGGTTCGCCGACCGGCGCCTGCATGTCGTCGATGCGGAGGATGAGGATGTTGCTCGTGTCATCCTTTCCGTCGATGGTGCCATCGACGACGAGTCTCGAGAGTGGCGTCGGGCCGACGCGAATCTTGTCGCCCTCGTGGAAGTCGCGTACCGACCCCTGTACGTGAATCTCTGCGCGGCAGAGTTCGGGGTGGTGAACGCTGGAGAGGTCGATTTCGTCAACGTTCGCGTTCTCGACCCGCTCGTCGTTGTGGAAGAGCGGCACGACCGCTGGCTCGTCCATCTTCTCGACGTCGAGCGCCTCGTAGGCGTTCGCGGTCGGCTTGTAGCCCCCCTTCGGTCCCGGAACCCCCTCGACGAGTTGAAGCGCTTTGAGGCTCTGCATCTGGTTACGAATCGTCCCCGGATTTCGATTGACTTCCGCGGCGATATCTTCACCTTTCACTGCATCTTCCGACTGCCGGTACAGATTGATGAGTGCAGTGAGGATGGTTTTCTGACTGGAAGTCAGTTCAATTGACGACATGGAGATTGGTTCGCGGCTTACGTCCTTAAATGCGATGGATAACCTAGCGAATTTGTCGTTCGTCTACTTCGAATCTTACTCTCGTCCATGAATGTTGCGTTTGAACTAGCGCACGTCGGAGTGTCGATAGACATTTCCGCGAGACAGATGTCGGCTGATGTATGAACGGCAAACGCGTCCTCGTCACCGGTGGTGCAGGATTCATCGGGTCGAACCTTGCGAATCACCTCGCGGCGACGAACGATGTCGTTGCTATCGACGACCTGTATCTCGGCACACCAACGAACCTCGACGATTCGGTGGAGTTCCACGATACGACCGTTCTCGACGACGACTTGCCGACCGAAAACGTGGATGTCGTCTTCCACCTCGCAGCGCTCTCGTCGTACACGATGCACGAGGAGGACCCGACGCAGGGTGCTCGCGTCAACGTCGAGGGGTTCGTCAACACCGTCGAACAGGCCCGCGACGACGGCTGTGAAACGGTCGTCTACGCCTCTACGTCGTCTATCTACGGGTCCCGGATCGAACCCTCGCCAGAGGACATGCCGGTCGAAGCGCGAACCGGCTACGAGGCCTCCAAACTCGCCCGCGAACGCTACGCCGAGTACTTCCACCACCACTACGACATGCGACTCGCCGGCCTCCGATTCTTCTCGGTCTATCAGGGCTTCGGCGGCGCGGAAGAACACAAAGGCGAGTTCGCCAACACGGTCGCACAGTTCGCCGACAAGATTGCCAACGGCGAGCGCCCCGAACTGTTCGGCGACGGGTCGCAGACGCGTGATTTCACGCACGTGGACGACGTCGTTCGCGGTCTCGAACTCGCCGCGGACAACCGCCTGCAGGGAATCTACAACCTCGGAACGGGCGAGAGTTACTCGTTCAACACGATGGTCGAGATGATAAACGACGTACTCGGAACCGACGTCGAACCGGCGTACATCGAGAATCCGTTCGAGGTGTACGTCCACGACACGATGGCCGACTACACGAAAATCAACGAGGCGACGGGATGGGAACCCGAAATCTCGTTCGAAGAAGGCGTCGAGCGCGTCTGCGAACCGTATCTCGACTGACGCGCCGGCCGTCGCTACTCTCGAATCACCGCAGATGACCGCCTCCAGGCCTACTGCGGAGACACGCGCTGTTCGTCTTCGAACTCCACGACTACTCTCACCTCCGCCCCGGTCGCAACACTAATCGCCTGACTGAGTTGTGGTCCGAGCGCGGGATACGGTTGGTCCGCCGGGCGTCGAACCGTGACGGTGACTTCGCGGGTCGAATCGCCGACGCCGAGGGTGTCGAAATCGACGCGTATCGACGCGAGTTCGAGCGCGTCGTACTCCGGTCCGTCGAGAACCGACTGAACCGCGCCAGTCGTCTGGTTTTCGAAGGCGATGTGTGTGGTGAGGAGCACGCCGGGACCGACTGCGGCCACGAGCAAGAACGCCACTGCGACCCACGTGGCGCGGTCCGCCAGGACGGCTTCGAGACGTTCGCGCGTCGAGTCGGTCGCCTCCCAGAAACCGGGTCGGTAGCCGAGGTACCACAGCGAGAGCGTGCCCGCGAAGACGATGCCCGCGACGTTGACCGCGAGCAGGGTGAACGCCCCCATCGCAACCGGCGGGAGCAACCACGCGATGCCGATACCGATGGCCGCGGCGGCGGGGACGGTCGCGGCGGCGACGGCGACGCCGACGATGGAGACCGGCAGTTCGGTTGCGAGACCGATTCCCCCCGCTGCACCCGCACAGAGGGCGACGAGGAGAGTCAACAACCCCGGCGACGTTCGACTCGCAATCTGCTCGATAGTGGTGACGCTCAGTGCCGTCGGGACGAACTGCGCGGTTTTGAGGCCCCATCCGAGTAGCGCCGCGGTGACGATAGCGACGGTCAAGCCGACGATGGTCGAGCGAAGCCCGGACCTGAACATCTTGCTCTCGCCCAACGCGAGACCGACGCTCCCGGTCAGCGCCGCACCGACCTGCGGGGCGATGACCATCGACCCGACGACGAGCGCCGGCGAGTCGAGGAGGAGACCGGCCGTCGCCACCAGCGCGCTCAGGACGGTCATCCCGTAGTAGGCGGTCGGTTGCGGGTGCAGATTTCGGGCTTTCGTTCGAATCTCGTCGTTCGAGATGCGCTCTTCTTCTTCGTCGCCCTCGACGTACCGGTCGATGAGTTCCTCGTAGTGGGGTGTCTTCGCCGATTCGGCCGTTCCGATGACGAGGTGTTCTTCTTCGAATCCCGTCTCTTCGAGCGCCTCGCGGATGCGGTCTACCGCCTCTGTCGGCAGGGGAAACACGACGAGATACCTGCTCTCGTCCGAATTCTCGCCGTCGTACGTCGGCAAGACGACCGGGTCCACGTTTTCCCCTCGAAGCGCATCGAGCACGGCATCGAGTGTGTCGTGTTCGACGCGAAGTTGGAGCAGGCGCATGGATACAGAGTGGGCGACGACTCGCTAAAAAGTGTGTTTCACTGACCTCTTCGTTACCCGAACGGTTCTCTGGAGTGATGTGTCCATCTGAGTGGGTGTTTCGATGCCACTAAAGTCCCTCACCGAGTGCAACAGGTTATGGAACGAAACGTGAAAATTCTGGGCGCACCGACCGACTACGGCGCGAACCGCCGTGGCGTCGATATGGGTCCCTCGGCGATTCGATACGCCGGTCTCGCGGACGAGCTCACGTCCGCGGGCGTATCGGTCGAGGACGCCGGCGACCTGTCGGTGCCCCACCACGCGACCCACGACCCCGACGCTGGGTCCGACAATGCGAAGCACCTCCACGAAGTCCGAGAGGTGACCACGACGCTCGCGGACGCGGTTTCGACGGCGCTCGCCGACGGATGGACGCCACTCGCCCTCGGCGGCGACCACTCTATCGCCATCGGTTCGATGGTCGGGAGCGCCCGCGACGCCGATATCGGCGTCGTCTGGTTCGACGCCCACGGCGACTACAACACGCCCGAAACCTCGCCCTCCGGCAACGTCCACGGGATGCCCCTCGCCGCCGCACTCGGCGTCGGCGACTTCGAAGCCACCGACTGGGCGAACGCGAGCGGACTGAGCGCGGAGAACGTCGCCATCGTCGGCCTGCGCGACGTGGATAAAACCGAGGCGGCGGCGATTCGAGACAGCGACATCACCGCGTTCACGATGTCGGATATCGACGAACGCGGCATCGTCGAAGTGACGAACGACGCGCTCGACGTTGCGACCGACGGCACCGACGGCGTCCACATCAGTCTGGACCTCGATTGGCTCGACCCCCGCGAAGCACCCGGTGTCGGGACGCCCGTCCGCGGCGGTGCGACCTATCGAGAAGCGCACGAAGCGATGGAACTCGTCGCCGAGAGCGGCGCGATGCGCTCGTTCGAACTCGTCGAGGTCAACCCGATTCTCGACCAGCACAACGAGACGGCCGAACTTGCGACCGAACTCGCGGCCAGCGCGCTCGGAAAGCGCATCCTCTGATGTCGGCCCCGAGAGACCAACCGGCCCCGCACGACCTGGCCGCCGGCGTCGTCGTCCTCCGCGACAACGCCGTCCTCGCCGTCTACGAGAAGGACCGCTGGGGACTCCCGAAAGGTGGCTCCGAACCCGGGGAGTTCTTCGCCGAAACCGCCGCGCGCGAGGCGGCCGAAGAGACCGGTCTCGAAGTCGAAGTCCAGTCGCTCGCCTTCACGACCGAAATCCGCGGTCCCGACCGGCGAATCTACCTCCAGCGGTTCTACCACGCCGTCGCAACCGACGAGACCGCCCAACCGACGCCGAACGACCCCGACGACGAAATCGAGCAGGCGGAGTTCCTCCCGCTGTCGGAACTCGGAAACTTACTCACCTACCGGCCACGCGTCGAACCCCTCCGCGAGTGGCTCGAAGAGCGGAAATCTCGGCACTACACCTACGACTTGACGAAAGAGCGGGCGACCGTCGAACAGTAACCGCGTCAAAAAATCCGCGTCGGACGGAGTTATTCGTCTACTTCTTCCGCTTCCGCTGATGTCTCTTCAGCGTCTGCGTCTGCTTCTTCGGCGTCTGCTTCTTCGGCGTCTACTTCTGCGCCTTCGACTTCCTCACCCTCACCGACCATCGACGACGGAATCACGTCCACAGAGGAGACGTAATCGCCCGCATCGAGGTCCATCACGATGACGCCCATCGTGTTCCGACCGACCGTCGAGAGTTCTTCGACGGGGGTTCGCATAATCTGGCCCTGGTCGGACATGACGACGAGGTCGTCGCCCTCGCCGACGGTGTTGATGGCACAGACCGGGCCGTTTCGCTCGTTGGCCTTGATGTCGATGAGTCCCTTGCCGTTGCGCGATTGGGCGCGGTAGGCGTCGATATCGGTGCGCTTGCCGTAGCCGTTCTTCGTCACCGTGAGCACCCAACTGTCGTGGGCCTCGTCGATGGCGGCCACGCCCGCGACGTAGTCGTCTTCGCTCAGTTTGATGCCGCGGACACCGCGGGCCGACCGGCCCATCGCCCGGACTTCGTCTTCGTCGAAGCGGATGGACATGCCGCCTTCGGTGCCGATGACGAGGTCACGGGTGCCGTCGGTGACCTCCACGTCCACGAGTTGGTCGCCGTCGTCGAGTTTCGTGGCGATGATGCCCGTCGAGAGGATGTTCTGGAAGTTATCGACGCTGGTGCGCTTGATGTAGCCGTTTTTCGTCACCATCGTCAGGTAGCCGTCTATCTCCTCCAAATCGTCGCAGTTGACGACGGCGGTAATCTCCTCGCCGTCGTCGAAGTCGAGCAGGTTGACCGCGGACTTGCCGCGGGCGGTCCGCGACATCTCCGGCACTTGGTAGGTCTTGAGTTGGTAGACCTGCCCGTGATTCGTAAAGCAGAGTAAGTCGTCGTGGGTGTTGGCGACGAACACCGACGAGACGCTGTCGCCTTCTTTCAGGTCGGTGCCGATGATGCCCTTGCCGCCGCGGCGTTGGGCGCGGAAGCGTGCGATGGGCATGCGTTTGATGTAGTCGTCTTCGCTGACGACGACGGCCACGTCTTCCTCGGCGATGAGGTCGGCGCGTGTGACTTCGCCGGTGTTGGCGACGAAGGAGGTGCGCCGGTCGTCGGCGTACTCGTCTTTGATGTCCTGCAACTCGCTCTTGATGACCGCGTCGAGTTCGCTCGCCTCCGCGAGGATGGCTTCGAGTCGCTCGATGGTCGCCTGGACGTCTTCGTACTCCTCTTTGAGTTCGGCCGTCTCCATCGAGGTGAGCGAACCGAGTTGCATCGCAACGATGTGCTTTGCTTGCTCTTCGGAGAAGTCGAACGTCGGGAGCGGTTCGCCATCGACTTCGACGACGAGTTCGCCCTGCAGTGCGGCTTTCGCGTCGTCGCGGCTCTCGGAGTTTCGAATCGTCTCGACCACCGCGTCGATGTCGTCGAGCGCCTTCAGCCGACCTTCGAGGATGTGCGCCCGGTCTTCGGCTTCGTCGAGTTCGTACTCGGAGCGTCGGCGGACGACCTCTCGTCGGTGGTTGAGGTACTCTTCGAGCGTCTCCTTCAGGGTGAGCACTCGTGGCTGGCCATCGACCAGCGAGAGGTTGATCATCCCGAAGGTAACTTCGAGGTGGTTGTCGAGTAGTTGGTTCTTGACGACCTCGCCCATCGCGCCGCGCTTGAGTTCGATGACGACGCGGATACCGTCGCGGTCGGACTCGTCGCGGATGTCGCGGATGCCCTCTATCTTGCCGGCGTTCACGTCGTCGGCGATGCGCTCGATGAGTCGCGCCTTGTTCTCCTGGAACGGGAGTTCGTTGATGATGATGCGGTTGGCTTCCTCGTCAACGTCGAAGTCGGCGCGGACGCGGATTCGGCCGCGACCCGTCTTGTACGCCTTGTGGACCGCGTTGCGGCCGACGATGTTCGCACCCGTCGGGAAGTCCGGTCCCTTGACGTGCTCCATGAGGTCTTCGACCGTCGAGTCGGGGCGGTCGATGAGTTCGACCGTCGCGTCGATAATCTCACCGAGGTTGTGCGGCGGGATGTTGGTGGACATCCCGACGGCAATCCCGGAAGAGCCGTTGACGAGCAGGTTCGGGAACGACGACGGCAGCACCGTCGGTTCCTGTTTGCGGTCGTCGTAGTTGGATTGGAAATCGACGGTGTCCTTGTCGATGTCTTCGAGGAGTTCCTCGGCGATGGGGGACATCCGCGCTTCCGTGTAGCGCATCGCGGCCGGCGGGTCGCCGTCAACCGAACCGAAGTTCCCCTGTCCATCGACGAGCGGGTAGCGCATCGAGAAGTCCTGTGCCAGACGCGCGAGCGCGTCGTAGATGGCGGAGTCGCCGTGCGGGTGGTAGTCACCCATCGTCTCGCCCACGATAGAGGAAGACTTCCGGTGCGAGGAGTTGGCGGTCACGCCCGCTTCGTGCATCGCATAGAGGATGCGACGGTGGACGGGTTTGAGACCATCGCGGACGTCCGGCAGGGCGCGTCCCGCGATGACGGACATGGCGTAGTCGATGTACGACTGCTCCATCTCCTGTTCGATGCGTGTGTTCTTGATTTCCGCCGCGATGCCCGCGCCGGGTTCGAATGCGTCGTCTGAACTCATCTTAGATGTCTACCCATTCGGCGTCCTTCGCGTGGTCCTTGATGAACTCCTTTCGGGGGCCGACTGCGTCGCCCATGAGGATGTTGAACATCCGGTCTGCGGCGGCGGCGTCATCGACGTTGATCTGCTTGAGAACCCGGTTTTCGGGCTTCATCGTCGTCTCCCAGAGTTGGTCGGGGTTCATCTCGCCGAGACCCTTGAACCGCTGGACTTGGGTGGGGTTGCCGTTGCACTCCTCTTCGATAATCCGGTCGCGCTCTTCCTCGGTCATCGCGTCGTAGGTGTTCCCACGGTAGCGAACCCGGTAGAGCGGCGGTTGGGCGGCGTAGACGTATCCTGCCTCGATGAGCGGGCGCATGTGCCGGTAGAGCAGCGTCAACAGCAGCGTCCGGATGTGCGCGCCGTCAACGTCGGCGTCGGTCATCAGGATGATGCGGTGGTAACGAGCCTTCTCGATGTCGAACTCGTCGCCGATACCCGCGCCGATTGCGGTGATGAGCGCCCGAACCTCGTTGTTCTCCAAAATCCGGTCGAGACGGTGCTTTTCGACGTTCAGAATCTTCCCGCGCAGGGGGAGAATCGCCTGGAACTTGCGGTCGCGGCCCTGTTTCGCAGAGCCGCCTGCGGAGTCTCCCTCCACGACGAAGAGTTCGGATTCCGCCGGGTCGCGCGACTGACAGTCGGCGAGTTTCCCCGGCAGCGACGTCGATTCAAGTGCGGATTTGCGCCGTGTCAGCTCTTCGGCCTGCTTTGCGGCCTTGCGGGCGCGTGCGGCCTCGACTGCCTTCGAGATAATCGCCTGCGCGGCGTCGGGGTTCTCCTCGAAGTAGGTGCCGAGTTGCTGGTGGGTGATGCTCTCGACGATGCCGCGAACCTCGGAGTTGCCGAGTTTCGTCTTCGTCTGCCCCTCGAACTGCGGGTCGGGGTGCTTGACGGAGATGACGGCGGTGAGTCCTTCGCGGACGTCTTCGCCGCGGAGGTTGTCGCCGTCGAGGTCCGACAGCATGTCCTCGGAGTTCGCGTAGTCGTTGACGACGCGGGTGAGCGCCGTCTTGAATCCGGTCAGGTGCGAGCCACCTTCGCGCGTGTTGATGTTGTTGGCGAAGGCGTGAATCGACCCCTGCAACTCGTCGGTCGCCTGCATGGCGATTTCGACGGCGATGCCCTCGTCTTCGTCCTCGTAGTAGATGACGTCGCGGTGGAGCGGCGTCTTCGTCTCGTTGAGGTACTCGACGAACTCGCGGATGCCGCCCTCGAAGAGGAAGGTGGACTCCTGTTCGGTTCGCTCGTCGCGGAGCGAAATCTCGACCCCGGAGTTGAGGAAGGCGAGTTCGCGGAGGCGATTTTCGAGCGTCGTGAAGTCGAACTCAGTCGTCTCGAAGATATCGTCGTCCGGCCAGAAGGTGATGGTCGTCCCGGTGTCTTCGTCGGGTTCGAGGTCACGAACGCGCTCGAAGGCACCTTCGACGGGTTCGCCCGCTTCGAACGTATCGACGTACACGCCGCCGTCGCGTTTGACTTCGACTTCGAGCGTGGTCGAAAGCGCGTTGACGACGGAGACGCCGACGCCGTGGAGACCGCCGGAGACCTGGTAGGACTTGTTGTCGAACTTCCCGCCCGCGTGCAGAATCGTCATGATGACTTCGAGGGCAGGTCGGTCGTACTGTTCGTGGGTATCTACCGGGATGCCGCGGCCGTTGTCGGTGACGCTGACGGACCCGTCTTCGTGAAGGGCCACTTCGATAGCGTCACAGTACCCAGCTAGAGCTTCGTCGATAGAGTTATCGACGACTTCGTAGACAAGGTGATGAAGACCACGGGAATCGGTAGACCCGATGTACATCGCCGGACGTTTGCGGACTGCCTCAAGCCCTTCGAGGACTTGAATCTGTCCGGCACCGTACTCGTTTTCCTGTGACATCTGAACTGGCCTAGGATAGCGCGTCCCTTAAAGCCTCGCACGCGCGGGCGCGAACTACTTACTAAACAGTCGCTTTGCCGACGCGTCTGGGCGCATCGCGGGCGAAATTCGAGTGACTCTGCGGCCGCGTTCACTTTCACTCCGGTGCCGGTGAGTTCTTAAATCGGGACTGGGTAGAAGCGCCATAGGAAATGACGTCGTTCCAATCGACGCTCGGCGAAGACGAGGGGATTGCTGAGGAGCTGGCGAAAGGCCAGCGCGAAATCTCCATCGCCGAGTTCTTCGAGAAAAACAAGCACATGCTGGGCTTCGACAGCGGAGCCCGCGGGTTGGTCACCGCCGTCAAAGAGGCGGTTGACAACGCGTTAGACGCCACAGAGGAAGCCGGCATCCAACCGGACATCTACGTTGAAATCTCGGAGGCGGGTAACTACTATCGCCTCGTCATCGAGGACAACGGTCCCGGCATCACCAAAGAGCAAGTCCCGAAGGTGTTCGGGAAACTCCTGTATGGGTCGCGCTTCCACGCCCGCGAACAGTCGCGTGGTCAGCAAGGTATCGGTATCTCTGCGGCGGTTCTCTACTCACAACTGACGAGCGGGAAGCCGGCGAAAATCACGAGTCGGACCCAAGGCTCCCAAGACGCGGAGTACTTCGAACTCGTCATCGACACCGACAAGAACGAGCCGGAGATTCGGACCGCGAAGACGACTTCGTGGGACCGCCCGCACGGCACGCGCATCGAGGTCGAGATGGAGGCCAACATGCGCGCCCGCCAGCAACTCCACGACTACATCCAACACACGGCAGTCGTGAACCCGCACGCCCGCATCGAACTTCGGGAACCCGGTCTCGATGCACCGATGAAGTTCGAGCGGGCGACGGACCAACTCCCGCGCCAGACCAAGGAGATTCGCCCGCACCCCCACGGGGTCGAACTCGGGACGCTCCTGAAGATGCTCAACGCGACGGACTCCTACTCCGTCTCCGGATTCCTCCAAGAGGAGTTCACTCGCGTGGGCGCGAAGACCTCCGAGAAGATCGTCAACTCGTTCCGCGACCGGCACTTCGGCCGCGAGATGACGTGGAAGACGCCGGTCGAGGGACAGCACGAACTCGTCGCCGTCGTCGAAGACGCCGTCTCGAACAAAGGGCAGGGACCGACCGCGAAATTCGCCGAGGAACTGACCGACAAAATCCTCGGCAAGGACCGCATCGCCCACGAGGAACTCGTGACTCTCGTCTCGAACGTCGCCGCCAGCGTCGGCGAGGAGACGGGCACCTCCTTCGGGGATACCGTCCAAGCGAACGTCGTCGAGGCGGTGTGGCCGCTCCTCACCGACTCGCGCGAAGCGGATATCTACGCCATCATCGACGAGGTGGCTTCGACGCAGAAAGACGACGCCGGCAAGTCGTCGATGGCGCGGTCGCTCTCGACGCAGTTCGCCGAGAGCACCGACGAGAAAGACCGTGCCTCGAAAGTGGATATCGAAGAGTTCGTCCGCTGGGCCGCAGAGCGAACCAAGGAACGCGAAGACGAGACCTACGGCGAGACCGCACAGGAGAACATCGTCGAGGCGATTTGGTCGCGGATGCGAACCGTCTCGGACGACGTACCGACCGTTCGTGTCATCTCCGACGACCGCGACATCGCCCGCGACCTGCTCGAAGCGATGCGCGAGGCCGACATTCTCGCACCGCCGACGGACTGCCTCTCGCCTATCACCCCGGAACTGGTCGAAGCGGGTCTCAAGAAAGAGTTCGACGCAGACTTCTACGCCGCGGCGACGCGCGATGCCGAAGTCCACGGCGGCGACCCCTTCATCGTCGAGGCCGGTATCGCCTACGGCGGCGAAATCAAAGCCGAAGGGAAAATCGACCTGCTTCGCTTTGCGAACCGCGTGCCGCTGGTCTACCAGCAAGGTGCGTGTGCCATCACGCAAGTCGTGAAGGGAATCGGCTGGCGGAACTACGGTCTCGACCAACCGGGCGGCAGCGGCATGCCGAACGGTCCGGCGGTCCTCATGGTCCACGTCGCTTCGACGAACGTGCCCTTCACGAGCGAATCGAAGGACGCGCTCGCCGACGTGCCCGCCATCCGTGACGAAGTCGAACTCGCCATCCGCGAGGCTTCGCGCGAACTCAAGTCCTACCTCAAGAAGCGCCGTTCGCTCCAAAAGCGCCGCCAGAAACAGGACGTTATCGGCCGCATCCTCCCGCAGATGGCGACGAAACTCGCCGAGGTCACCGGTAACGACCAACCGAACATCGACGGCGCGCTCGCTCGCATCATGAACAACGTCAGCGTCGAGCGAGTGGTCGAAGACGGAACGGTCACGCTGTCGGTCAAGAACTATTCGAGCACGAACGAGTCGCCGGATATCACCGAAATCGTCTCTGCCGAACCCGGCGGACTCAACGGCGAGGCGCAGGTGGTAGACCTCGACGGCGAGTGGTTCATCAAGTGGAACCCCACGGTCTCGTCTGGTGAGACGGTGACGCTCACCTACACGGTCGAACAGGACGCGTCGTTCGACATCAACGTCGATGGCGTCGAAACCGAGAAACTCACGGTGAACGTATAATGGCATCTAAAAAGCAACATTCGGACGAAGTCGCCCGCGAGCGACTCATCGACCTCGCAGCTGACTTCTACGACCAGTTCGTCGCGGGGGAGATTCCGACGATGGAACTCCCGACGCGGACGAAGAGCAACATCGAGTACGACGAGGACTCGCACGTCTGGGTCTATGGGGACCGAACGTCCAAGCGGTCGGCCAACAGCGTCCGCGGGGCACAGAAACTCCTGAAGGCGACCTACACCATCGAGTTCCTCGCTCGACAACTGGACGAGGGACGGTCGTCCACCCTTCGTGAGTTGTACTACCTCTCCGAATCGTGGGACGCCAAGGACGCCCACTTCTCGAATCAGGACGAATCGAACCAACTCATCGAAGACCTCGAAATCGTCTCGAACGTCACGCGTGAAGACTTCCACATGCGCCCGGAAGAGTCCGGCGCGAAGCTCATGGGGCCACTCAAAATCCGCGAGCAGACGAACCGCGGTGACCGCGAGATTCACTGTCAACTGGACGTGGGCCAGGGCGGCTACCAGATTCCGAACAACCCCGATACCATCGAGTTCCTCGAACACGACATCGACTTCGTGATGTGCGTCGAGACCGGCGGGATGCGCGACAGACTCGTGGAAAACGGCTTCGACGAGGAGTACAACACGCTCGTCGTCCACCTCGGTGGCCAACCGGCGCGGGCGACTCGACGCATCACCAAGCGCCTCCACGACGAACTCGACGTCCCCGTGGTGGTCTTCACAGACGGTGACCCGTGGTCGTACCGTATCTTCGGTTCGGTCGCCTACGGCTCTATCAAGTCGGCTCACCTCTCGGAGTACCTCGCCACGCCGGAGGCCAAATTCGTCGGCATCCAACCGCAGGACATCGTCGAATACGACCTGCCGACCGACCCGCTGGCGGACTCCGACATCAACGCCCTGAAGTCCGAGTTGGACGACCCGCGCTTTATGACCGACTACTGGGAGGAGCAAATCGAACTCCAACTCGACATCGGTAAGAAGGCAGAACAGCAGGCACTCGCCGCGCGCGGTCTGGACTTCGTGACCGAGGAGTACCTGCCGACCCGTCTCGACGAGATGGGGATTATCTAAGTCGGAACGCCCCCCGCGGAGTCAGGGATACAACCCGTCTCCGCGGAACCCGTCGAAGAAGCGCCTACTGATTTCGTTCACTCGTTTTGGCTTGCTCGTCGCCAGTCCGTGACCCGCGCCTTTGAACAGCGCGAGCGTCGAGTCGTCGATGCCGTCTTTGAGTTCTCGGACCCGTGGTTCCGGGAACAGGCGGTCGTTGTCGCCGGCGACGACGAGCGTCGGGGCGTCGATATCGCCGAGCACGTCGCGGGCGTCGTGTTCGAGCGCCGCGGTGAGCGAGAGAACCACATCGGCTGGAACCTCGGGTCTGAGGTCCACGAACCGCCCGGCCACGCGAATCATCGACGGGAGCACCTGACGCTGATAGCCCGGTGCCGACTTCCGTTCGGTGTCGGCGATGATTTCGCTCCACTCGCCCTTGCCGGCCATCGTTCGCCAGCGCTTTGCGAGTTCTTCGCCGTAGCCACCGAGTCGCGCACCACAGGAGACGAGGACGACCGAATCCACGTAGTCGGCGTACTCCGCGGCGAGGTACTGAGCGACGAGTCCGCCGAGCGAGACGCCAATCACGTCCGCAGGCCAGAGGTCGTACTCGTCGATGACAGTCGCGTAGGCGGCCGCCATGTCGCGCGTCGTCGAACCGGCGGGGATGTGACGGCGGCGGCCGACGACCCACACGTCGCGGTCGAGAAACGAGCGGTAGAGTCCGGCGAGCGCCATCGCAGTCCCGCGGTTCGGTTCGTCTCGCTGGAGGGAGTCGGAGAGACCGGGGAGGATGACGAGCGGTTCGCCGTCGGTGTCACCGATTCGGTAGTACGGCCGCCGACCATCGAGCATGCCGTATTCGAGGTCCATGTAGGCACACACGCGGCGAAAACGCAAAACCGTTCTGTTGGGTGACAGCTACGCCGGTTCGTCTGTCTCGTTCGCCGTCTCCCTATCGTTCACTCGGGTCGTCCAACACGACTGGAATCCCGCGCTTTGCGACGTCGCAGACGAACGCCTCGTCGTCCGCTTCGAGGATGGGAATCGTGTCGTAGTGGATTGGCAGCACGAGGTCGGGGTCCAGCGCCTCGGCGAGGTCGGCAGCTTCGTGGCGGTCCATCACGACGGTGCCGCCGATGTTGGCGAGGAACAGCGAGACTTCGAGGTGACGAAAGCCGTCGAGCGCGTCGGAGTCGCCGGGCCAGAAGACGGTTCGGCCTCCGATAGAGACGTGGAACGCACAGCCGAGTCCGCGGGGGTGGTACGGTTCGCCGTTATCTCTCAGGTGCGGGCCGTCGGGTTCGTTGTAGGCCGGGAGGCTCCACACGTCCACGCCGTCGATGGTGAGGTGGGCTTCTTCGGCGATTCGGCGGGTGTCGTAGGGGAGTTCTTCGACCGGGACCACGTCGCGGTCGATGTTCGAGGCATCGACGCCTTCGAAGGCGACGACGGTCGCACCGTCGTCCGCAACCTGCTCGATTGCGCCCGAGTCGTAGTGGTGGTCGTGGGTGACAAGAATGAGGTCGCCGTCGCGGGCGTAGTAGTCGTCGAGGACGCCGTAGCGACCGGGGTCGATGTACAGAACGTAGCCGTCCGGCGATTCGATGCGTACGGTCGCGTAGCCGAGCCACGAGACGTCGAGACCGTCGTGTTTGATGGACATACACTGTAGTCGTATTCGACGGTGGTCAATCCCACGATAGCGGTAGTGAGCTAACGTCTGAAGGCTTCGAGTAGCGCCCGAAGTTTCGTACCGGTGTTCTGCAGAAATGCGCGCGGTGCTCGACGCCGGGCGTTCGAGAGCGCATCACGCAGTGCCAGGGTCGCCTCTTGGAACACGCCAGTGCCGTGTCCGACGAGGATACGGTCCGGTTCGACCGACCCGAGCACGTCTTCCGGCGGAAACAGTCGTTGTGAGAGTTCGACACCGATTCGTTCGTCACCCACGGTGTACGACGGTGCAGTCCCGAGCGAGTCCGGGATGACGAGCGTCCCCGTCGAATCGTGATACGCGAACGCCTCTCGCCAGCCCCAAAACGGTTCGTGCCGACGGATTTGGAGACCGGAGTCAGCGAGTTCCGTCTCGTAACGAACGACGTCAGTCTCTATCGCGTTCTCGACGCGGTCCACCCACGTCGGCAGCGAGACGGGAACGCCGTGTCGTTTTGCGATTTCGTCGGCGTCGCGGGTGTGCCAGTTCGAGAGCACCGCGACGCCAGCGACGGGACCGAGCGCCGCGAGTCGTTCGTCCAACCCCGGTGCCGAGAGCGGGTCTACGAGCCAGATACCGTCGTCTGCACGAATCGCGTGACTGACCCGACGGCCGTCGTCGTTCGGGTGTGCGAGCCAACTGAACCCGCCGTCCCACTCGGCGGTGACGGCGAGTTCCCTCGGCCCATCACGACGGCACACTGACATGTATGTGAACGAGGGAGCGAAACTCAAAAAAATAACTGATTACTGCGACTCTGCCAGTCGCTCGACGCGCTCCAGTGAATCGGCCGTCTCGGAGGTCTTATCCTCACGAACCGAGATGAATCGCGGGAATCGAAGTGCGTACCCCGAGGAGTACGTCGGCGACTCCTGAATCTCCTCGTAGCCCACTTCGAAGACGACGGAGGGGCGAATATCGACTTCTTGCCCGGATTCGCGCTCGATTTCGGGTTCCAGTAGTTCGGTGAGGTCGGCGATTTCCTCGTCGGTGATGCCGGTGGCGACCTTCCCGATAGTCTCGTAGTCGTCGTCGGTGCGCGCCGAGAGCAGGAACGTCCCGAGGAACTTCGCGCGGCGGCCTTCGCCCCACTCGGCACCGGTGACCACGAGGTCCAGCGTCTCCACGTCGGGTTTGCGCTTCAGCCAGTTCTTCCCGCGGTCACCCGGCGAGTAGGCCGCCTCGGGGTTCTTGAGCATGATTCCCTCGTGGCCGGCTTCGAGTGCGTCGGCCTCGTAGGCCGCGATTTCCTCGGCGTCGTCGGAGAGCAGGAGGTCGGAGACGGCGTCCGAATCCTCGCCGAGCACCTCACTCAAGTACTCGTGGCGGACGGAGAGTGGCTCGTCTAACAGGTCCTCGCCCTTTGCGTGCAGACAGTCGAACGCCCGGAGTTCGACGCGAATCTCGTCGCGCATCTTGGCCACGTCGTGCTTGCGTCGGAAGCGTTTGAGAATCTCCTGGAACGGCAGTGGTTCGCCGTCGTCGTCCAGCGCGACGACTTCGCCGTCGAGAATCGCGGGCGAACCGACCGCCGATTCGACGTACTCGACGATTTCGGGAAGCGCACCGGTCACGTCCTCCATGTTGCGCGAGAAGAGCGAGACGCTGTTCGACTCGTCGCGGTGGACCTGCACGCGAGCGCCGTCGAACTTGGTCTCGACGCCGACCGTCTCCCACGATTCGAGGGCGTCCGCGGCGGTCCCCGCCTGTGCGAGCATCGCCTGAATCGGTCTGCCGACTTCGAGGTGGACCGAATCGAGACCGTCTTCGCCCTCGTCGCGGGCGAGCGCGGCGACCATGCCGTAGTCGTTCGAGACCTGAAGCGCGCGAGCGACGGTTTCGATGTGTCGGTCGCGTCGTTCGCGGGCGTCATCGACCGTCTCGTCGTCCGCGTCGTCGTCGCGGATGGCGGCGGCGTCTTCGGGTTCGACGAGGAACGCTTCTGCAATCGCGTCGCGGACGCTCCCTTCGCCGACGCCGATGCGCATCTCCGAGAGGACGAGACGAGCGAGGTAGCGCGCTTCGTCGGGGTCGGTTCGGTTGAAGAGACCGTAGAGGATTTTGAGCTTCGTGTCTTCGCTGCCGGACCCCGAGACGGCCGCGAGGTCTCTGAGTTTGGAATCGAGTTCGGCGACGGTCAACCCGTCTTGGCCCCCCGAACCGAAGGCGGCGAGTCCGCGCTGGCCGCCGAAGTCGTAACTGGCGGCGACGGCACCGATTTCACCGAGTTCGGCCAGTTTGTCCTCTACGTCGTCGGCGGAGACGTTTGGGCCGGCGGCGCGAGCGATAGCCTCGTGGCAGAGGCGCGGGCCGATATCGAGCGTCGTCGAGTCCCACGCCGGGAACACTCGTCCCTGCACGAAACGAACGACGGTTTCGAGGTCGGTTCCGGCGTCTGCGAAGAGGGAAGCGAGTAGCGTCACCGTGCCGAGGTCTGCGCTCTCGGCTTCGATTTCGGCCACGCGGTCGGCGAACTCGGCGAACTCCATCGACCGACAGTATCGCCCCCCGGAGCAAAAGCCCCTCGACACCGTCTCCGAGTGTGAAATTCACTGCCACGGGGTTCTTCTGCCGGGAAATTGAAGGGCCTTGCCGTCTCACCCCCGAGTATGACCGACGACCTCGCCGAGCGCGTCGAGAGCGTGCTCGCGGTCGATGCGGGTCAGTTCGAAGCACAGGCAGCGGCGGACGCTGAAGTAATCAAGCGCGAACTGGGTGACGGCACCTTCGACAACCACCAGTCGATAATCGGGCTGGAGTACGAGTTTTACGCGGTCTCGAACGCGCAGCGGTACGCGAACGGCGACGAGCCGACGTACGCACTCACGCGAGTACCACGCCGTATGCTCGAACTCATGGGGTTCGAGAAAGAACTCGGTCTCCACAACGCCGAGATGACGACGAGTCCCCAACCCCTGAGCGCCCACGGCCTTCGGGCGCAGGAAGCCGAGGTTCGCGCTCGGTTACAGGCCGCCCTCGACTGCGCCTCCGCGGAGGGAATGCGCCTCGTCTCCGACGGCATGTGGACGATTCCCCCCACCGGCGAGACGGCCGAAGAGTACCTCACGAGTTCCGTCTCGGACGACGGCGTTCGCCTCGCCACCAACATGTCCGACTCGATGCGGTATCACGCGATGGCCAACAGCGAGTCGGCTCCCGAGTCGTTCACGCTGGAGGCCCCGCACGTCTCGCTCGATGCGGACACCGTGATGCCCGAGGCGCTCATCACCTCGATTCAGCCGCACTACCAGGTCTCTCACGCGGTCGATTTGCCGTTCTTTTTCAACTACGCACTGCGGGCCGCAGGCCCACTGCTCGCACTCGGCGTCAACTCGCCGTTCTTCCCGGCGGACCTCTACGACGACGACGCGAGCACCGAGGACATCCTCGAAGACGGCTGGGAGGAACACCGTATCGCGGTGTTCGAAACCGTCCTCAACTCCGGCGGCCACGAGAAGGTGACCTTCCCCGAGGACCTCGACACCATCGAAGACGCCGTCGAACGGGTCGCGGTCGATTCGACGCTCGTCCCCATGTCGGTCGAACGCGGTGACCGCTTCGACGACGAGTTCGCCACCCTCCGGCGTAAACACGGCACCTACTGGCGGTGGGTTCGCCCGGTCTTCGACGGCGGGTCGCGCTCGTCGGCGAACGCCCGTATCGAGTTCCGCCCCATCGCGGGCCAGCCGACCGTCCGCGACTCGGTGGCCTTCCAGGCCGCCTTCGCGGGCCTGATGGAACGCCTGCCGCGACAGGACCACCCGGTCATCGACCTCCCGTGGGAAGACGCCGAGGAGAACTTCTACGCGGCCATGCGCGACGGACTCGACGCCGACCTCTCGTGGATCGACGAGGACGGCGACGAAGTCGGCGGCGTGGATATGTACCAAGACCTGCTCGTCCACGCCCGCGACGGCCTTCGGCTCGCCGGCTGTTCCGAAGAGGAGGCGAACTACTACCTCGAACCGCTGCGCAAGCGCGTCGAAACCGGCGTCACGCCCGCGGCGTGGAAGCGCGCGCGAGTTCGTGAGCATCTGGACGACGGTGCCGAGTTCGAAGACGCACTCCACGCGATGCAGCGCGAGTACGTCGAACAGCAGTCCGAGACTCTGCTCGAAGGGAGCTTCTCGGACTGGTTCTGAGGTCGTCACTCTCGGTTATTGTCTTCTAAGTAATATCTTTGCGCCCGGAGCGCGTACGTCGGGTATGATTTCTCGACGGACGCGAGCACGCGCGGAGTTCGCTGTCGCGCTCTTTTCTGCAGTCGTGATTCGCTATTCGAGGCGGAAACTTCGTGACCACGAAGGCGGGCGAGGCCCGCTCCCACCACTTTCGAACGGTTCGGTTGCGCTCGGTGCTGTCTGGCAGGGTGTTCGTCTGTGGTCGTACGACCGCGACATCTGGGGTTTCCGAACGAGTCGCTCTCGCCGTTTCCTCTTCGCTCTCTTCATCTTCGGCGCTCGTCGCGCGTTGTTCTCCCGGTCTGAATCCTTTCGGTCCAGTTTTGGATTCGGCCGCGTCGTCGGAACGATTGGCTACCGCTTCTGGTACGGAGTGATGCGCCCGCTGCCGGGGACTGAAGACTGAACAGAAGAGCCGAGCGCTGTCGCTCTCGAATCGGCGAAAACGGAGAGGAGAGGGGCCTTATTCGAGACCTTCGAAGTTCTGGTGGCGCGCGATGTCCACGCCGTCTTCGGTGACGACTGCGATGTTGATGCCGTTACCGGAGGCGAGGTCACGCTCGACCGCCGAGCGGATGGCGTTGGTCGCAACCTGCTTCGCTTCGTCGATGCTCAGGTCGTCGCTGTACTCCTGTTCGAGCACACCGAGGGCGTACTGGCTCCCGGAGCCAGTGACCGTGTACTCCTCTTCGAGGATGGACCCGGCGGGGTCGATGGAGTAGATGTGAGCGCCGTCTTCGTCCACGCCGCCGAGGATGGGCTGGACGACGTAGAAGCCACCCGAGCGGAGGAAGTTTCCGACGAGCGTCGAGAGCGCGGTCATGCTCATGTTCTCGCCGCGTCGAGCCTCGTAGAGGCGGACTTCCGCGCGGAGCGAACTGATGAGCGACTGGGCGGCCGAGACCGAACCAGCGATGGTCAGCGCGGCCGTCGGGTGAATCTCTTCGACCTTCTGGACGTCCTTCGAGGAGACCATGTAGCCCATGCTCGCGCGCATGTCGGTCGCCAGAACGACGCCGCCTTCGGTCTTGATGCCGACGGTGGTCGTTCCGGTCTTCGTTTCTTTGTCACCGAGGTTCTCGGCACGGCGCTCGGCGTGTGGGAACTCGCCGAGTTCCGGGCCGAACACATTCGAGTGGTCGCCGTTCAGCGAGTCGAGACGGCCAGAGAACTCGTCGTGAGTCGGGGTACGCATTATCAGGGATTGCACTTCGGCGCTGATAAATGCAACCCTTCACCTCGCCATTGCCGGGGGTTGCGTCGGCCGATGTGGCTCTCTGCGGGTTCGATATCCGAATAAAAACGCTCGCTGGCGGTTACTGCGCAGATGCGCGCTCGTAGGCGTCTCCAGTCACCTCGACGAGGCGACGTACCGGGAGGGTAACGCCCATGCGACGGGCCGCGAGGGCGATAGGGAGTAGGGCGATGCCGGCGGCGACCGAGAGTTGGTACGCGGCGAACAGGACGGGGCGGGTTAGGCGGTGTTTCATTACCGATGTCCTCGGTTGTGCCTCCAGTTGGGGGGAGGTATAAACTTTATGCCCTCGTGCAAATTTGGAAGTCGTCGCTGTCTGTCGATTATCGAATTCGTGTCTGCAACTGGTCTCGTCGGGGTTCGAGCATCTGAATTCCTATCACAAGCCACGTTCATTGGCATAACTTATGGCGATTATCGAGATGGCCTGTCGAAGGCGTGCGCGTACCTGTTCGCGCGCCCGGACGGTCCGAGTGGGCCGAGTTTCACACCCCACGAAACGTGTCTGCAACTGTCTAACACCCGGCCGTCCGAACCACAAGACACGAAACCCCGCGGGTGCGTAGAGTGTGTATGTCGAATTATCTCGTCGCTATGGAAGCGGCTTGGCTCGTCCGAGATGTCGATGGCATCGACGACGCGATCGGTGTCGCGGTCAGCGAGGCCGGAAAGCGTCTCAACCAGAAGAACAAGGAGTACGTCGAAGTCGAAATCGGTTCGACGCCGTGTCCGGCCTGCGGCGAACCGTTCGACTCCGCGTTCATCGCGGCGAACACGGCGCTCGTCGGACTCCTCCTCGAAATCAAGGTGTTCAACGCGGATGGAGAGAAACACGCCTCTCGCATCGCAAAGAGCGAAGTCGGCGGCGCACTCCGCGACGTGCCGCTCGACGTCATCGACGTGCTCGAATTCGAGTCCGAAGACGACGAGTAATCGAGGAGTAACCTTTTTCATAACCGTGGGTTATTCCACGGTATGGAACTCCCGACGCCACAGGATTTGCGGGAACGCCGCAAATCACTCGAGCTAACGCAGAGTGCGCTCGCCGACATGGCGGGCGTCTCGCAGCCGCTTATCGCTCGCATCGAGGGCGGCGACGTGGACCCGCGGCTTTCGACGCTTCGGCGCATCGTCGAGGCGTTAGACGAAGCGGAGGGTCGCATCGTCCGTGCCGCGGATATCATGCACACCAAGGTCGTCAGCGTCCAGCCCGACGATTCGGTGCTCAACGCACGCGACATGATGCTCGAAGCCGGATTCTCCCAACTGCCCGTCATTCAGGACGGCCGGCCGCTCGGCATCATCTCGAACGCTGACATCCGGCACGTCCAAGAGGACAACGTCGCCGAGCGACCGGTCAACGAGGTCATGTCCGAGAGCGTGACCACCGTCGAACCCGAGACGACGCTGGACGAAATCGGCGTCTACCTCGACCACAACTCGGCCATCCTCGTCGTCGAGAGCGGTTCGACCGTCGGTATCATCACGGAAGCCGACATCGCCGCCCACATCTGATTAGTCTCGCCGACGAGCGACGACGGGCGTCTCGCCGACGGGTTGCGTCGTCATCTCGGGCGTAATCGAGAGTTCGGCGTCGCCGGCCCAGTCGATATCGTAGTCTCGGAGTACCGTTGCGAGCACTATCTTCGCTTCGGTAAGCGCGAACGCGCGGCCGAGACAGCTTCGTGGCCCAGCGCCGAACGGGATGTAGGCGTACCGTGGCCGGTCGGTCTCTGTTCCAGTTCTTGTCTCTGTCTCACGCCAGCGGTCTGGGTCGAATTCGAGGGGCTGGTCGTACCACCGTCCGTCTCGATGCACCTGAATGATAGAGAGGTGAATGTCGGTGCCAGCGGGAATCTCGCACTCGCCGACGGGGAACGGTTTCGCCGTCTCTCGGGGAATGGTGTGAACCGGCGGATACAGCCGCAGTGCCTCTTTCAACACGCGTTCGAGGACCGACAACTGGTCCAATTCATCGTTCGTCACCGGACCGTCGCCGACGACGCGCTCGACTTCCTCGACGGCTTCTTCGTAGACCTCTGGATTCGTCGCCAACGAGTAGAAGGTGAACGTGAGCGCGAGCGCAGTCGTCTCGTGGCCCGCGAAAATCATCCCGACGAGTTGGTTCTCCATCGACTCGACCGTCTCCGGATACTCGCTCCCCAGTGCGTCGGCGAGTCGCGCGGCGAGACTCTCGGTGTTCGCTGTTTCGACTAATTCTCGTACCTCTTCGCGGAGCACTCGCTCTGCTTTGTCGAATCGTCGGCGACTCGGCGTGGGAATCCACCGCGGGAGCGCCCACGACGAAGGTGCGAAGCGACCGTTCAACCCGGCGGCGGCGTTCCGAACCCGTTCGTCGCCGTCGAGTTCGAGTTCGCGGCCGAGAATCGTGGCGAAGATGATATCGAGCGTGATGTGCTTCATCTCGGCTTCGAGCGAGAACGAGGACTGCTCACCCCACGTCTCGATGCGACGTTCGACCTGCCGCCGCATCACGGGAGCGTACTCGGTCACCCGGTCCCATCGGAAGAAGGGGTCGAGTTCGGCACGTTGGCGTCGCCACTCCGCTCCTTCGACCGAGAGCACCGCGTCACCGAACGCCGCCCCGAACTCGTCGCCCTTGACGACTGAATCAGGTTCGGTGACGAACGCCTGTTCGAAGTAATCGGGGTGTGCGAGGACGTACAACTCGTCCATCCCCAACACGTTGAGTCCCACCACGTCGTCGATGCCGTGGGAGTCGAGTAAACTATCGACGAATCCGAACGGGTCGGCGGCGAAGCCGAACGTGTTGCCAACGAGGGGCACCCCCGCCGGCGTCGGTGGTGGTCGCGTCACGTCCTGTGAACCGCAGAGCAGAAGGAAGAATGGTTCGCTTCGTTACAGTTCGAGACCGCGGATAGAGACACCCTCGCCGTTCTCGACGTAGCCGATGATTTTTCCGTCGGTCGATTCGACGAGCGCGTCGGCGTTCTGCTCAGGGACTGCGGCCACGAATCCAGTGCCCATGTTGAACGTCTTGTGCATCTCTTCGTCGGAGACGCCGCCCATTGATTGGATGAACTCGAAGATTGGCTGGGGGTCGAACGCGTCTTCGACGACGTAGTGGTAGTCGCCCATGCGTTCGAGGTTCGTCCACCCGCCGCCGGTGACGTGGGCGGCGGCGTTCGTTTCGGCCGCGCGCAGGTCGTCCAACAGATACGTGTAGAGTCGAGTCGGTTCGAGCAGCGCCTCGCCGACGGTGTCGTACTCGTCGCCGTCCCACTCGTCGGTGTACTCGCCGTCGCTGGTCGCGGTTTTGCGGGCGAGCGTCAGGCCGTTCGAGTGGATACCCGAGGACTCGAAGCCCACGAGTGCGTCTCCCGGTTCTGCCTCTCCGGGGAAGAGTGCGTCTTTGTCGGCCAGTCCCGCGCACGTGCCAGCGAGGTCGAGACCGTTGATGACCTCGGGCATGACGGCGGTCTCGCCGCCGACGAGTTCGATATCGGCCTCGTCGGCACCGGCGTTGAGACCCTGCCCGACCTGCTCGGCGAAGCGTTCGTCGGGTTCGTCCACCGCGAGGTAGTCAACGAACGCGACGGGACGCACGCCCGCGGCGACGAGGTCGTTGGCGTTCATTGCGATGCAGTCGATACCGACCGTGGAGTAGTCTTCCAGCGCCTCGGCGACGAGGAGTTTCGTCCCGACGCCGTCGGTTGCGAGTCCGAGATAGCGGTCGCCGATGTCGAGGAGTCCGGCGTAGTCGCCCGACCCACCACCGATCTGTGCGACGAGCGCGGCGGTTGCGGCCTCGCTCGCCTCGATATCGACACCCGCGTCCGCGTAGGTCATCCCCTCGGAACCGTCCTCGGAGCCGTCATTCGTCATGTTCGTGTACGAGATTGGCCGCACTATAAAACTACAGGGTATAAAATATACAAGAACATGTGTGTGTCCCCGCAGTGTATCGGTTTCCTGCTTCTCGGCGGTCGGACTATTTAGTAGACACCACCAACCGTCTCTCGCTTGCTCGTTACACGGGGTCTACTACACCACTGAGTGGCAGTATTTGCCGCCTACTCGGCGTCGAACGAGTGGCTCAGGACCCTCCAAATCGGCCGGTTTTCCTTGATTATCGAAAAACGTCTCAGAACAGCCGATAAACTTTCTAAGCGTCTCTTGGAGGTTTGTAAAACGTCCTGAAACCAGAAACGGCCGTTCTGAAGCGTTTATTCGGGGTCTGAATGGTGCGAAAAACGAGCGAAATCATCGCAACGCTCTGTCCGTTATATGTGACATCCTGTTGTATGAGAAGTTGACGATGTCCGGAGTTCCCTCCACTACCGACTCACTCGCATCGGCGCTTAGTCGAACTGCGCTTGCCCCAGTACAGGTCGTTGCCTTCTGGTCGGCGATTGCCCTGCCACTCGCGTACCTGCCCCTTCTCGCCGGTGGTCTGGAGACTGGCGAACTGTCCCTGTTCGTCGGTCTGCTCGCCGTCCACGCCGCTGCACTCGTCATCGGCCGCGACCACGCACAAGAGTAAGCTACCCTCCGACGTCGTCCGGTTCCCACGACTGCAACTCCCACACAGAACCGCACTCCACTCCCCCGCTGCCCACACTCCTCCTCACCCCTCGCTCAACACTCCAGCCCTCGCTCGACACTCCGCTCTCGGCTCGGAACCTCTCCCTCGCTTCGACTCATCGTCAGTCAGCAGAGGCGTCGCCAGTTAGGTGTGTAACAGTCTGAATCGGCCAGCGACGAGACCGACGACTGCGCCGGTGAAGTGTGCCATCAGCGCGACACCGGGATTCGTATTCGTGAACGTCAGTAGCGCGGCGACCGCCAGCGTGACGAACACGGCGAGCCACAGCGGCATGTTCAGGCGGTCTAAGACGTACTTCGAGACGAGATTCGACGTGAGTACGTAGCCGATGAGGGCGAAAACCGCACCGCTCGCGCCGAGGACTCCTGCCGAGAGACCGTGCATGCTCGCGGCGAGAATCTGGACCGTCCCCGCGAGCATCCCGCTCACGACGAAGAAGAGGTGGAACCGAAGTCTCGTGGTTGACATCGCCACGAGACCACCGAAGAGAACGAGACCGATAGCGTTCGAGAGCAAGTGTCCCGGTCCAGCGTGGGCGTACACGCTCGTGACGAGCGTCCACGGCCGTGCCGCGAGCGGAGCGGAGAGGACGAACAGGAAACGCGCCAAGCCAGCGACCGCGGTAATCCACGTCGCTGTGGAGACGACGAGCATGACGACCAGCGTCTGTACGACGGGATTTCTGAGAATCGCCTCGCCGAGCGTCTCGTCGGCACCCGGATACTCTTCGAACGAATCCCACTCAGCTGACATCTATCGATATTCCGGCTACACCCGATTAAGTGTAGCTCTGGAGTCGGTGTCGAGAGCCGTTGCGAAGCAGAGGGGTGTCGGCTTAGATGCCGACGAACAGCACCAGCAGGACCGTCAGCGCGGCCGACAGCACGAACACGCCGACGAACACAGGCGTACTCCACGACTTGACGGTTCGCCCGTCGAGCGACCCGAACGGGAGCATGTTGAACGCGGCGAGGAAGGCGTTGATGACCAGTCCACGCGCGCCGATGAGTTCGACGATGCCCGAGCCGAGGACGAGACCGACGACGAAGATGGGCACGAAGACGACCACGAGCACGAGGTTCATCACCGGCCCGGCGAGCGCAATCAGGCCGTGTTCGCGCTCGGTGAGCATCCCGCGGTGGTAGACCGCTCCCGGCGCGGCGAAGATGAAGCCGATGAGCGCGCTCATGATTGCGATACCGAGCATACCGTAATCGGCCCGGAACTCGGCGATTTGGCCGAATCTGATTGCGACCACTTTGTGCGCCACTTCGTGGAGGAGGAACGCCACGCCGGCGGTGAGGAGGCTGACGAAGAGCGCCAGTCCGAACTGGCCGGTGCCGAGTAAGAAGAGTGCCTGCTGTCCGCCACCGGCGAAGAAGATGGCGAAGGCGACGCTGAGTGCGATCCACGCGATGCCGAGGTCTCGAAGCTCCTGTGATGAGAATTCGATGTTCATGTGAGGGTGCTCCAGATGAGGTCCGCGCTGTTTGCCGCCCCGTCGAGCATGAGCGAGGTGACGCCGGAGACGCCGCCGAGGTCGGCGGCGATGACGGGCAACACGTAGGTCACGAAGAGGAAACTCGCAATCATGCTGCCGATGTTGGCCGCGGCGACGACCATGATGAGTTTGAACAGCGGCACGTCGAACAGCTCTTTGACCAACTCGACGATGGGCGTCTCCTCGTCCGAGAGAATCTTGTTGAGCGTCCCGATGTCGCCGACGTTGACCGGCGTGTGACGGAGTTCGACGTAGCCGGTGAACCATCCGGGCGCGAGCAGCGGGTTGATAGAGGTCATCCACGCGACCAGCCCACCGACGAGCGCGGAGGTCCAGCGCGCGCCGGCGAGTTTGGCCATCCCGAAGGTGAAGACGCCGTTGATGAGGAACCACGCGCCGAAGATGGTCAAGAGGCGTTCGTTGCCGACGCCGGCCATCGCCAAGAGGGCGAAGAACGCGACGAAGACCACCGTGATGCCGTAGCCGACGAGTTTCCCCCACGGGAAGCCGTCTTTTTCGGCGACGCCGACCAGAGACTCCATCGGCGGGAGCGTCTCGGGGTTGGCGAGGTAGCGCTCGATACCGGCTTTGTGACCCGCGCCGACGATTGCGACCACGTCGCGGCCGCTCTCGCGGAGTGCGACGAGTTGGTGGGCGATGTAGGCGTCGCGCTCGTCGATGAGCGCCTCCGCGCCGCCGGGGCTGAACCGGCGGAACTCTTCCATCATCGCGCTCACCACGTCGCCGTCGGTGAGTTCGGACATGTCGAACTCCTCCATCTCTTCGGGTGCTTGGAACAGGCCGAAGACGTTCAAGAGCGTCCCGACGACGAGACCGGCGGCGATGCCGACGCTCACTCCGATAGCGAGACTGCCGATGATGGCCGTTCCGAGACCGCCCAGAACGCCCGTGACGAGTCCACTTCCAAGCCCGAGTCCGACGCCGCCGATGAGACCGACCGCCGCACCGCCGCCGACACCGGCGACCAGTGCGTCGTCACCATCCATCGTCGTCGCGGCGACTGCGTAGATGAAGTACGCGGAGACGGCACCGAGTAGTGCGCCGGTCGCTGCGCGCGCCAGTACGAAGTCGGTGATGCCGACCACGTCGCCGTAGAGACCGACGAGCGGGCCGAGGAACACCCCGACGACGATGCCGAAGATGATTCCCACGCCGCGCGCGTCGGCCACGCCGAAGGCGAGGTCGCCGGCCATGCGGAGTTTCTCCATCGTCCCCATCCGACGCCAGAAGCGCTGGATGGTCGTCTGAATGTCGCGGTCTACGAGCGCGACGTCTATCTGTTCTTCTTCGGCGGTTTCGACGGCGGCGAGCATGTCCGCGCCGGGTTGGACATCGAACTTGTCTCCCATCCGCGACTGGACGTACGAGAGCATCCAGTAGGCGATAAACTGGAAGACAGTGTTGCCACGGAGGAGGTCTCGCGCCTCGATATCGTCGGGTGTCCCACCCTTCAACTGTCGGAAGCGCCCCTCGTCGAGTTCGACCGCGACCATATCCGGTTGCGCTTCGCGGATGGTCGCTTCGACCTCGCGGACGCTGTCCTGTGAGACGTGGGCAGTGCCGACGACTCGGACGCGCCCCTCGTCGGGCGACGAATCGTTCATCGCCGGGAATACCTGCCCACGGTTTTTATCCGTGTCGGCATCGGGGCTGAACTATGCACACATTCGACGCACGGACACCCACACCTGCGCACGAGACTGCACTGGAGTGCCTCCGCGCGGGCGTCGAAGCCGTCCTTCCCGACCGCGTCGTCCACGACTCTGTCTCGCTCGCGGGCGATACGCTCACCGTCGCCGATTCGGAATACGACCTCTCGAACTTCGACCGTATCCTCGTCGTCGGAGGCGGCAAAGCGGGCGACGGCGTCGCGGATGCGCTCGAATCGATTCTCGGTGACCGACTCGACGGCGGTGTCGTCGTCACGCCGAATCCCGGCGACGGGTCGAAAATCGACCGCCTGCCGGGTGACCATCCGGTTCCCTCTGAGCGCGGCGTCGAGAGTACGACCCGACTCATCGACTGCCTCTCGGGTCTCGACGAGCGAACCCTCGTCCTCGTCGCGGTCACGGGCGGCGCGAGTGCGATTCTCCCCGCGCCGGCGGACGACATCTCGCTCGAAGACCTGCGCGCGACGACGACCGAGTTGTTAGAGAGTGGAGCCGACATTCACGATTTGAATGCCGTTCGAAAGCACCTCTCGACGCTCAAAGGCGGCGGTCTCGCGCGGCTCGCAACCCCGGCGACGGTCGTCGGGTTGGTCCTCTCGGACGTGGTCGGCAACGACCTCGACGTCATCGCCTCGGGACCGACCGCGCCGGACGAGACGACGTTCGACGACGCGCTCGACGTCCTCGACAGGTTCGACCTCGACGTTCCGTCCGCGGTTCGAAACCGCCTCGAATCGGGCGCGGCAGGCGAGATTCTGGAGACGCCGACCGCCGGTTCGTCGGTGTTCGACCGCGTGACGAATCACGTGCTCGCCGACACCTTCACCGCGCTCGACGCGGCGCGAGAGGTCGCACGTAAACGCGGCTACACGCCGATGATTCTCTCCTCGCGCATCGAAGGCGAGGCGCGCGAAGCCTCGAAGACCCACGTCGCGGTCGCCGCCGAGGTGTTGGCGACCGGGAACCCGCTCGAAGCGCCTGCCGTCGTCCTCTCGGGTGGCGAGTGTACGGTGACCGTTCGCAGGGACGGAATGGGCGGTCCGAACCTCGAATTCTGTCTGTCGGCCGCGATGGACCTCCCCGACGGTGCGGTCGTCGCCAGCATCGATAGTGACGGGAAGGACGGCGGGACCGATATCGCGGGCGCACTCGTCGATTCGTCGTCGGTCGAGAGACGCGCAGCACAGGCGGCGCTCGCCGAGAACGACGCGTTGCCGATTCTCCGCGAGGCGGGCGCGCTCATCGACACCGGTCCGACGGGAACCAACGTCAACGACCTGCGCGTCGTGGTTCTCGACAACTAATCGACTCGTCTGACAACAAGTTTGTAACCGCAGGTGTAGTATCAGGTCGTATGGCCGGTTTGCTGCCCTCCGCCCCCGACACCTCCTCCGCAGACGAGCCTTCGCCCCGAGTCATCGGTCTCGACGACGACGAAGCGACCGACCTGCTGGCCGCGCTCTCCTCGCAGACCGCACGACGTGTCCTCTCTGCGCTCCACGCCGAACCGACGAACGCCGCCGACCTCGCCGAGCGCGTCGAGACCTCCCTCCAGAACGTCCAGTACCACCTGAAAAAGCTCGACGAGGCCGGACTCATCGAAGTGGTCGATACGGTCTACTCCGAGAAGGGCCGCGAGATGAAAGTGTATGCGCCCGCGGACCGTCCGCTGGTCGTGGTCGCCGCCACCGAAGAGACGCGAACTGGCTTGGCGAGCGCGCTGTCGAGTCTACTCGGCGCAGTCGCCGTCCTCGGTCTCCTCTCGGCGCTCGTCCAGTGGCTTGCGACCCGCGGACAGCAGGGCGTGAACTTCGCGTCAGATGCCGCCGCAGGCGGTGCCGAGGAAGCCGCGACCGCAACCGTAGAGGCCGCGCCGACGGTCGCACAGGGCATTCCACCGGGCGTGGCGTTCTTCGCGGGCGGGTTGGTCATCCTCGTCGCGCTCGCCCTGTTCGTGCTGTACCGGCAACGAAAAAATTGATATTATTTTGATATACTTTCGTTTTTGAGGCTCTTTTTTCACGTGATATCTTCCGCTGACGGGGGGTTTCGCTGAGGTAATTATTCGTACTATCGCTGACTAATTACTACCATGCAACACCGTGCCGAGGTCCGTGGTATCGGAATCGGCGTCGGGGACGACGGTTCGAACGTCCCTGCCGTTATTCTCGAAGCTCGGGAGGAGTATTTGCCCATCGTCATCACGACGGACCAAGCGCAGGCCATCCAGTTGGGTTTGACCGGTGAGCAGTTCGAGCGCCCGCTGACACACGACTTGCTCGTCGAGATGGTGACGGAGTTCGGCGGCGCAATCGACAGCATTCGCATCGACGACCTCTCCGGGGGAACGTTCTTTGCGAAGGTCGATGCGGAGCGCTACTCGAACGGCGAAGCCTTCGTCTTCACCTTCGACGCACGGCCGAGTGACGCGATTGCGCTCGCGGTCCGTGTGGATTGCCCGATTCTCATCTCAGACGAAATTCTCGACGCGGCCGGACGCTCGCCGACGACGTTCGATATCGATTTCGACCAGTAATCTCTCTCCCCGCTTTTCAAGCCGCTCCGGTGCGAGGTCCACGCCATGAGCGAAGCAACTGCCACACTCGCGCAGTCGAAGACCGAGATGACCGAACTCGTGTTGCCGAACGACACCAACAACCTCGGGCGGGCGCTCGGGGGGGCAGTGCTCCACTGGATGGACATCTGCGGGGCTATCGCGGCAATGCGATTTTCGAACCGCCAGTGTGTCACCGCCTCGATGGACCACGTCGATTTCATCAGCGCCATCGACCTCGGCGAAGTCGCGGTCATGGAAGCCTACGTGTTCAACGTGGGCAGAACGAGCATCGACGTGAAAGTGGACGTGCACGCGGAGAACCCGAAGACCGACGAGCGCCGCATGACGACGACCTCGTTTCTGACGTTCGTCGCGCTCGACGAGGACGGCCACCCGACTCCCGTTCCAAACCTCACCTGTGAGACCCCGGAAGAAGAAGCACTCAGACAGGAAGCCGTCGAAGGCCGAACCGAACAGTTAGAGTCGGTCATCGACCGGATGGACGGTCTCTAACGCCCGGAGCTCTCTTTTTTATTGACCCCTCTCCTCGATTATCAATGTCGATAGGTGCGGGCGTGGATTTATGATTGATAATCGTTCGCATTCCACACTAGCATGTCATCACCTGAACACCACTCGGGGGTGGTCCATCCCACGTTCTACGACCCGCCCGAAGAGGCAGACGAAGTCGAACGGTTGCGAGACGAGCGGGATTTCTGGAAACACCTGTTCGAAGACCTCGTCGAGTCGTTCCCCGAACCCGTGTTGACCATCGACGACGCGGGTCGTATCGTCCACTGGAACGAAAAACACGAAGATATCGCGGGCATCCAGCCAGAGGAGGCGATTGGCCGTCTCGCCAGCGACGTTATCGGGACGAAAGACGTCGAGGAGACGCTCGCCGAAGAAATCGTCCGCACTGGAAAGACGATCCGCGAGGATACGATTCGACATTCGCGTCAGGACAGCGGTTCGGAGTGGAGTATCCGCGCGGCGGGCCAACCGCTTCGTGCCCCGGACGGCACCGTCGTCGGCGCGTTCGAGTACGTCTCGCGCGTGACCGACCTCGTGAACCAGCGTCGGCAGGTCGAACGCGCTCAAGAACAGATTACGACTGAAATCGAGTCGTCCGTCTCCTCACTCCTCGAATCGTCCACGCACGTCGCAGAGGGGAGTCAGTTCATCAACGAGACGACGACCCAGCAGGTGTCCCAACTCTCCGAGGTCCGCGAAGAGATGACGAACCTGAGCGCGACTATCGAAGAAGTCGCCTCCAGTGCGGACGAGATACGCCAGAAGAGCAACCGGATGGAACGGTTGGCGACAGAGTCGAGAGAAGACGTGGCCGAGACGTTCGACCAGATGCGCGACGTGTCCGACTCCGGCGAGGCGCTCGACGAGAACGTCGATGCCCTGCGGTCGCAGTTCGCCGACGTGGAGGAGGTGACCGAAGTCATCGACGACATAGCCAAGAAGATCAACCTGCTCGCGCTCAACGCGAACATCGAGGCCGCACGGAGCGGGGAGGCGGGGTCCGGGTTCGCCGTCGTCGCCAACGAAATCAAGCAACTCGCGGAACAGACGGGCGAGGAGGTACAGGCCATCGAGCAGGTGGTCGATGACATGGCGACGGTGACCGAAGCGACGGCCGACGGCGTGGAGACGACGACCGACCACATCGAAGACGCAATCGAGCGACTGCGCGTCGTCGATGAGAACCAAGAGACGATTCTCTCGGCCGCGGCGGACTCGGCGATGGGCGTCGAGCAAGTCGCGGAAGCGACCGACGCACAAGCCTCGTCGGCGACCGAAGTTTCCTCGATGGTAGATTCGGCCGTAGACGAGTTAGCGGAGGTCGCCGACGAAATCAGCGAGTTGGCCGAGATGAACGAAGCGCAGGCAGAGGAAGTCAGAACCGTCCAACGTCGGGTACGGGCCGTCGAAGCAGAACTCGACGTCGAGTCCTCGTAACCGAACTGCGCGCGAAGTCACGGTCCCCCCTCGCCCGGTGAATCCCTACTCTCGTCGCTCGGCGAACCCTTATCGGGGACGGCGACCCAATCACCGTCTATGCTCGACGTTTCCGTCCCCGAGCCACCGTCGCTTCCCACGGTGGACCCGAACCAGTACGACGACGCCCAAATCGCCGCCGACGCGGATTTCAAGCGAACCGAGTTGGAGCAGTTCCTCAACGAGGGCGCGTGGGCCGAAGCGTTCGAACAGTGGGCCGCAGAGACGCCCGTAGACGAGACGCAGTGGCAAATCGTCCTCGACCTCGACCTGCTCACCTACTTCGACTTCTTCTGGGACGACTTCGCCAACCGCGTCGGCTATCACGCCCCCGGTATCCCCGAAGATTGGAAAGAGCGCCAACTCCACCCGGAACTCACCTCGTGGGGGCAGGTGTCGTCGATAAACGCAGGCCTGACCGAACTCGGCCAAGTCGCGTGCGACGTGCTCAAAGACGACTACATCGACTGGGAGTCGGAGTACGAAGCGCCCGACGACCTGCCCGACTTCTGAGAACGAAGTCGGGACGGACTCTCCCACTCCCCGGTCTTTCCACCGTCTGACGTCGAATAGTCAGGCATCGATGAATGTAAATAAGACAAGATTGTATGGTTATATTGGATTAATTGTTCATATTGGGCCATCTTATGGCCCGATTTTGGTTGAATTTGGGAAAACAGACATGTAGTCAAAATCACACCTATTGCTTGCGATGACCGACACAAAGCGCCGCGATGTACTCCGCGCAGTCGGCGGTCTCACCGTCATCGGTGGGCTCGCAGGCTGCATGGGTGGTACCGCTGGCGGTGACCAGACCGAGACAGAGACGCCAACCGACTCGATGACCGAGACGCCGACCACAGAGACGCCGACGCCCGAGTCCGAGATGGCGATGGTTCGCGTGGCGCACCTCGCGCCCGACGCGCCCGACGTGGACATCTACGTCGATGGCGAAGTCGCCCTCTCCGGCGTCTCCTTCTCGGCAGTGAGCGATTACCTCTCGGTTCCGGTCGGAACGAGAACGGTCGCTATCACTCCCGCAGGTGACGACTCGACGACCGTCTTCGAAGACGACCTCGAACTCGCCGAAGCGACCTACACCGTCGCCGCCGTCGGCGAGTTAGGCGAAGAGACGTTCCAACCGCTCGTCCTCGAAGACGACGTTTCGTCTCCGGGCGAAGACATGGCGCGCGTCCGCGTGGTACACGCCTCGCCCGACGCGCCCGCCGTGGACATCACCGCCGGCGACGAGGTGCTCTTCGACGGCGTCGAGTTCACCCAATCCGGGAGCGTGACGGTCCCCGCTGACACCTACACCCTCCAGGTCCGCGGCGACACCGAGTCGAACGACGGCGATGCAGTCGCCGAATTCGACCTCGAACTCGCCGGCGACTCCGTGTACACCGTGTTCGCCGCCGGCTACCTGACGCCCGACGACGAACCCACGATGGAGGAGTTCCGCCCCATCGTCACGGTCGATTCCGGCACCGAAGGCGGACTCGTCGAACCCGCCGTCTCGCTCCGCGTGGCGCACCTCTCTCCCGACGCCCCCAACGTGGACGTGCTCGTCGATGGCGAAGCGGTCCTCACTGACGTTCCGTTCGGCACCGTGAGCGACTACCTGATGGTGGACGAAGGAACCTATCAGGTGACCGTCCAAGCCGCCGGCGACCCCGAGACGGTGGTCTTCGACGAGTCGCTCGACTTGGCCGCCGGAGCCTACACCGCGGCCGCAGTCGGTGAACTCGAAGAAGACGCCGAGAACCCGTTCATGGTCCAGATACTCGAAGACGACCGCTCCGAACCCGAAGGTGAGACTGCCCGCGTGCGGGTGTTCCACGCCTCGCCCGACGCGCCCGCCGTGGACGTGACCGTCGCTTCGAGCGGCGACGTGCTCGTCGATGGACTCGCCTACGGTGAGACGGCGACGGTGGACGTGCCCGCAGGCGAGTACACCGTCGAGGTCCGCGGCGACACCGACTCGAACGACGGCGACGTCGTCGGTGAGTTCGGTCTCGCGGCGGAAGCGGGCTACGCCTACACCGCAATCGCGCTGGGTTACCTGACGCCGGACGACGAACCGACGGACGCCGAATTCGACCTCTCGGTTGTCATCGACAACTGACGTTCACTCGAACGCCTCTCTCAGGCACTCCCCGCTTTCTTCGAGCGGGACCTGTCTATTCGCCGATACCCTTAGGTCGATTTCGCGTGTATACTGGGTGCAATGGAGGGCGTACTTTGGTACGTGCTCACCGGGACGCGTGGTGGCGAAAACCGGATTCGAATCCTCCGCGAACTCGCGGACCGACCTCGGAACGCGAATCGACTCGCAGAAGAGTTAGGTCTCGATTACAAGACGGTTCGTCACCACCTCGGTGTCCTCGTAGAGAACGGCGTCGTCGAGCACAGCGGGAACGGATACGGGTCCGTCTACATCCCGTCGCAGCGGGCGCGCTCGCACTGGGCGACCATCGAACAGATAATCGAACAGACGACCGAGTGATTCCAATGTACGCACCACCGAACGCAGTCGATTCCCCATCCCTGCGATGAGCATCTGGGTCGATATCGCCCGACTCTCCGTCGGCGTGAGCGCCGTCTTCCTCCTCGTCCTCCTCGGAATTTGGGGGCGAAATTACGTGACGTTCCGCTCGAAGCACGCCCTCGGCCTACTCACGTTCGGCTTCTTCCTCTTGGCTCAGAGCCTCTTCGCGCTCTACTACTACCTCGTAGACCCGACGCTGTCTGTCTGGTTCGCCACGGAGATGCCCGCGATTGCGTGGCGCGTCCTGATGGGAATTCACGTCCTCCAAGCCGTCGCGCTCGGCGTCCTGTTGTGGGTGACGTGGGACTGACGGCTACTCGTCCACGACGGGCCACAGTGTTTTAGACTGGCGCTGTGAATCGACGTATCGATGCGCCGACGTGCCCTCCTCTCCAGCACTGCCGCACTCTCGCTCGCCGCGCTCTCTGGCTGTCTCGGTGACGCCCGCGAAGTCGCCAGCGGCGACATCCACGGCGAACATGGCTATGCGAACCTCCACCCCGCAGACGAACAGTACGTTCACGGGACGTTTCCGGACGACTCGAACGTCCGCGGGTGGGTGTTCCCCGAACCGCCTGCCGACCAAGCCGACGTGTTCACCGACCGCGCGTTACAAGGCGAGTTCTCGAACGACCTGCTGTGGGCCGACGGAAACTCGTTCGTCTTGCTCTTCGAGTTCCGAATTCCACGCGACGAGGCGGCGTTCTACAACGCCACGGGCTTCGTTGAGTGGACTGGCTGGAACAGGTGTGAAATACCAATACGCCGGTCGGGGACGACCTACGAAGACGAGGGTGCTAACAGCGCCGACGCCGACGAACTCGTCTGCACTGCGATACACAAGTTCACCGTCGAACGCGGTGGCGAACCGACGCGGGCGACACTCGCTGTTCGTGACCGAGAGACGGGCGAGGCGGTTGGCTCCTACTCCGTCGGCGAGTGGACGAACCAGCGCTCCCAACCGTCGTCGTAACTCGCACCGACGGAGTAAGCGTTATTTACGTCCCGACATATCCCTCTCCTATGCGACGACACTCGCCTGTCGCCCGGTTCGCTCCGGTCCGGCAGTCTCTTCTCCGTGTCGTCGGCCAGTCGTCGATTATTGCGGGGCAGTAGCCTCGCATCTCACACTCCTCCCTGACGCTCGCATCGCCCGCAGAGTGCCGAACACGCACGTCAATGGAACACACCGACGACACATCACTCGCGTATCGACCGACGAACACACCCCATCGAACACTCGGGGAATCGCACCAGCGACAGCCACGAACCAATGTCTGAAGAACGCCTGCAAGACCCGCCGAACGACCCGTCGAACGCCGCGGACGAGACCCGCCGTTTTGATATATATCCGCGAGAAGGACGGGGTATGGAAGACATCCCAGACCAGTACACGCCGGCGGACATCGAGTCCGTCGTCGGCGAATACTGGGAGGAGCACGACGCGTACGAGGCGACGAAGGAGGAACACGCCGACGACCCGTCGTTCTTCTTCGTCGATGGCCCGCCGTACACGTCGGGTCAGATGCACCTCGGCACCGCGTGGAACAAGACGCTGAAGGACGCCGTCATCCGACACAAGCGCATGACGGGGCACCAGGTCACCGACCGCCCCGGCTACGACATGCACGGGCTTCCCATCGAGGTGAAAGTCGAAGAGGAACTCGGCTTCACCTCGAAGCGCGACATCGAGGAGTTCGGCATGGAGGCGTTCATCGAGAAGTGTAAGGAATTCGCCGTCCGCAACCGCGAGGCGATGGACGAGGACTTCAAGTCCATCGGCACGTGGATGGACTGGGACAACCCCTACCAGACGCTCTCGCCCGAGTACATGGAGTCCGCGTGGTGGGCCTTCTCGAAAGTCGCCGAGAACGGGCTGGTCGAACAGGGCAAGCGCAGTGTCAACTACTGCCCGCGCTGTCAGACCGCAATCGCCGCGAACGAAGTCGAGTACGACGAAATCACCTCCCCATCTATCTACGTCAAGTTCCCGCTGAAAGACCGCGAGGGGAGCCTCGTCATCTGGACGACGACGCCGTGGACCATCCCGGCCAACACCTTCGTCGCCGTCGATGGCGAGATGACCTATCAGGCCGTCCGCGCCGAAAAAGACGGCGAGAGCGAAGTGCTCTACGTCGCCGAACCCTGCGTCGAGGGCGTCCTGAAGAAGGGTCGCTACGAGGACTTCGAAGTGCTCGACGAACTCCCCGGCGAGGAGATGCTCGGTTGGGAGTACGACCACCCGCTCGCCGACGTACTGAACGAGTACGCCGACTTCGAGGGTGCGGGGCAGGTCTACACCGCCGACTACGTCGAAGCCGACCGCACGGGTCTGGTCCACTCCGCACCCGGTCACGGTCAGGAGGACTTCGCCCGCGGGCAAGAACTCGGTCTCGACGTGTTCGTCCCCGTGGACGACAAGGGCGAGTTCACCGCACAGGGTGGCAAGTACGAAGGCACGTTCGTCCGCGACGCCAACCCGCAGGTCATCGAGGACCTCGACGAGCGCGGTCACCTGCTCCACGCTGGCGAGCACGACCACCGCTACGGCCACTGTTGGCGCTGTGATACGGACATCATCTTCCTCGCCACCGACCAGTGGTTCATCACCGTCACCGACGTGAAAGAGCAACTGCTCGACAACATCGAGGAGTCCGAGTGGCACCCGCAGTGGGCCCGCGACAACCGCTTCCGCGACTTCGTGAGCGACGCGCCCGACTGGAACGTCTCTCGCCAGCGCTACTGGGGCATCCCGCTGCCCATCTGGGTTCCGCAGGACCCCGACGCCGAGGGTGCGGAGGAGATGCTCGTCATCGGCACGCGCGAGGAACTCGCCGAGCGCGTGGACCAGGATATCGACGCCGACTCGGTGGACCTCCACCGTCCGTCGGTGGACCCGCTCACCATCACCGAAGACGGCGTGACTTACGAGCGCGTCCCCGACGTGTTCGACGTGTGGATCGATTCGTCCGTGGCGACGTGGGGCACCCTCGACTTCCCCGGCCAGACCGAGGACTACGACGAACTCTGGCCCGCCGACCTCATCATCGAGGCGCACGACCAGACCCGCGGCTGGTTCTGGTCGCAACTCGGCATGGGCACGGCCGCGACGGGCGAATCTCCGTACAAGGAGGTCATCATGCACGGCTTCGCCAACGACAAGGACGGCCGCAAGATGTCCAAATCGGTGGGGAACATCGTCACGCCCGAGGAGGCCATCGAGCGCGCCGGCCGCGACCCGCTTCGCGCGTACCTCCTCAGCCACGACCAGCAAGGTGTTGACCTCTCGTTCGAGTGGGACGGACTCGCCGACACCCAATCGACGCTCAACATCTTCTGGAACGTCTTCCGGTTCCCGCTGCCCTACATGGAACTGGACGGCTACGACCCGGCAGCAGCCGACCTCTCCGAGGGCGAGCTCACCGTCGTAGACGAGTGGGTGCTCTCGCGTCTCCAGACCGTGAAAGCCGAGATGGCAGAAGCGTGGGACGACTACCAGATTCACACCGCGCTCAACACGCTGCTCGACTTCATCACCGAAGACGTCTCGCGCTTCTACGTGAAGGCGATCCGCGAGCGCATGTGGGACGAAGAGGACTCGGACTCCAAACTCGGCGCGTACGCGACGCTCGCAACCGTCATGAAAGAGTCCATCCGACTCATCGCGCCCTACACGCCGTACATGGCCGAGCAGATGTACCAGCGCCTCGACGGCGCGGAGACGACGGTCCACCAGCTGTCGTACCCCACGGTGGACGAGGACCTGCGCGACGAGGACCTCGAAGCCAACATGGCGGTCCTCCGCGCGGTCGAGGAGTCGGCGGCGTACGCCCGTCAGCAGGGCGGCCGCAAGCTCCGCTGGCCCGTCTCGCGCATCGTGGTCGAGACCGAAGACGACGACGTTGCCGAGGCGGTCGAGGCCCTCTCGGACCTCCTCGCAGAGCGCGTCAACACGCGTTCGGTCGAAGTCGTGGAGGTGTTCGACGAACTCGTCGAGACAGCGGAACCGCAGATGAGCGTCATCGGACCGGAGTTCGGTGCCGAGGCCCAGCAAATCATGGGTGCGGTCGAAGGGCTGACCCGCGCCGAAGTCGAATCCGGCGTCGAAGTCGATGGCGAGACCTACGAACTCACCGACGAGATGGTCGCTTACCACGCCGAACCACCCGAGAACGTCACCGGCGGCGACTTCGAAGGCGGCACCGTCTACGTCGATACGACGCTCACCGACGACATTGAGTCCGAGGGCTACTCCCGCGACGTCATCCGCCGCATCCAGGAGATGCGCAAGCAACTCGACCTGGACGTCGAAGCCGAAATCGACGTGTCGCTCACGGTCGATGACGACCGCGTGGCCGGATTCGTCGAGGAACACCGCGACCTCATCGCCGACGAAGTTCGCGCCCGCGAGTTCGAACTCGGCTCGGCAGACGGCGAGACGGTCGAGACGTGGGACGTCGAGGGCATCTCGGTGACCATCGCGGTCACGCCGCTCGAATAGGCGGTTCGACCTCCCACTCCTAGGTTCACAGTTTTTGGCATCTATTTCTTCTTAAATTAACCGTCGATTCGTTAGATGCCGTTACTGTCTGGAATCGGATTCATTCAGTGAGAAAACACTGTAATTGGGCTAACTGTCTCGATTTCGAGGATATGAAGCGTATTCTGTGCCTGATTGTTGACTAACACTTTTGACGTATTCGCCCGTGTATCAGTGTAGACCATGAAGAAACTCATCAACGAGCCAAGCACAGTGGTTGACGAGATGCTGGACGGGATGGTAACGGCGCACCCCGAACTGCGGCGTCTCGACGGAACGAACGTCGTCGTGCGCGCCGACGCGCCGGTCGCAGGCAAGGTCGCGGTGGTCTCCGGTGGCGGGTCCGGCCACGAACCCACGCACGGCGGCTACGTCGGCGAGGGAATGCTGGACGGCGCGGCCGCGGGTGAGGTGTTCACCTCGCCGACGGCCGACCAGATTAGCGAGATGATTCAGGCGGTTGACTCCGGCGAGGGTGTCCTCTGCGTCGTCAAGAACTACGAGGGCGACGTGATGAACTTCGATACGGCCGCCGAGATGGCGGACATGGAAGGTGCCACCGTCGATTCGGTCGTCGTCAACGACGACGTTGCGGTCGAAGACTCCCTCTACACGTCCGGCCGTCGCGGTGTCGCCGGGACGATTTTCGTCCACAAGTGCGCGGGTGCGAAAGCCGCCGAAGGTGCGAGCCTCGAAGGCGTCAAAGCCGTCGCACAGAAGGTCATCGACAACGTCGGGACGATGGGCATGGCGCTCACGTCGTGTGTCACCCCCGAGAAGGGCGAACCGACGTTCGACCTCGGCGACGACGAAATCGAACTCGGCATCGGCATCCACGGCGAACCCGGAACCGAGCGCACGGACCTCATGAGCGCCGACGAGATAACCGAACACCTCGCCGAGCAGGTGTTCGACGACCTCGACCTCCAAGAGGGCGAAGAGGTCGTGACGATGGTCAACGGCATGGGCGGGACGCCGCTGTCGGAACTCTACATCGTCAACCGCAAACTCCAGTCGATGCTCGACGACCGCGGCGTCGAGACGTGGGACGCGTGGGTCGGCGACTACATGACCTCGCTCGACATGATGGGCTGTTCGGTGACGGTCCTCCGCGTCGATGAGGAACTCAAAGACCTGCTCAGCGCGCCCGCTTCGACGCCCGCGCTGACCGTCGCAGAGTAGACAGACATCCTCCTTTTTTTGACAGTCACGAGTACTGGAGAAGTGCTTACATTCTCCCCAACTAACATGAATATATGACCGACGTGGATACCCAACGCGAAGCAGTGCTGGCGGCGCTCGACAACGTCGCCGCTCGACTCGCCGACGAGAAGAAGTACCTCACGAACCTCGACTCCGAAATCGGTGACGCCGACCACGGGACGAACATGGAGCGCGGGTTCGGAAAAGCAGCCGAGAAGCGCGACGAGTTCGCGGAGATGGACCCGCACGAAATCGTGAAAAACATCGGGACGACGCTGATTTCGAACGTCGGCGGTGCGGCCGGACCGCTTTACGGCGGGTCGATTATGTTCTCCAGTCAGGAACTCCAAGACGGCATCACGGCCGAAACCTCGGTCGCCTTCGCCGAAGCGTATCTGGAGAAGGTCAAGGACCGCGGCGGGGCACAGGTCGGCTCGAAGACGATGGTGGACGCGCTCACGCCCGCCGTCCACACCTACAAGAAATCCATCGAACAGGACGACTTGCCGCCGCTGACGGCGCTGGCGAAGGCCGTCGATGCCGCCGAGCGAGGCGTCGAGTTCACGGTTCCCATCAAGGCGCTCAAGGGTCGCGCTTCCTTCCTCGACTGGCGCTCTGTGGGCCACCAGGACCCCGGTGCGACGAGCACGCTGTTCATCATGGAAGAGTTGCTCCGAACTGCGGAGGAGTATCTGGAGGGCGATGTCGAGCGTGACGCCCGCGCCGCCACCGCCGTGGAGCGCGACGAATGATCGGACTCGTCGTCGTCTCACACAGCGCGAAAGCCGCGGAGGGAATCGCCGACGTGGCCGCCGAGATGGGTGGCGGCAAGGCTCGAATCGTCCCCGCTGGCGGCGACGAAACCGGAATCGGAACGTCTCCGGACCGAATCCTCGAAGCGCTCGAAGATGCCGACGACGGCGACGGCGTGGTCGTCCTCGTGGACCTCGGAAGCGCCGTCATGAACGCGGAACTCGCTATCGAAATGGCGACAGACGTCGCTGCCACGATAGCCGACGCACCCATCTTGGAGGGGACGCTCAACGCCGCCGTCGAGACGACGAGTCCCAAAGCGACGATAGAGTCGGTCGTCGAGCGGGCCGAAGACGCCCGCGACTACTACAAGTTGAACTGAGCGCAGAATTCGAGTGCGGTTAGTCTACTCGTCGTCGCCGCCTTCGGGCGTCGAGAGGACCGCTTCGAGCGCGTCGAGGGCGGCCTCGGCGTCGTCACCCTCGGCGACGAGTTTGACCTCCTCACCGTGGCTGACGCCCAGTCCGGTGACTGCGAGCATGCTCGCGGCGGGGACGAGGTCGCCGTCGTCGGCGCGGCCGAGGCTGATTTCTGCGTCGAACGAGTTGGCCGTCTCGACGAATTTCGATGCGGGGCGTGCGTGCAGACCGTCTTCCGGGACGACGGTGACGATACGTTCCATACAGTGACTATCGACTCCGGAGCGTTATCGCTGACGGTTAGCGAACATCGTGAAAAAAATGCGAATTCGAACGTCCGCGACGCGGGGTTAGAACCCGAACGTCGGAACGTACGACGCGCTGGGGAAGACGCCGATGATTGCGAGCACCGCAATCAGGAACGACGTGAAGACGATAGCGGCCGCCGGCGGGTCCCAGTGCGTGTCTCCGTGGGCGTAGAAGATACGCTGGAACCCCTCTCCGAACAGCGCTCCGATGAGTCCGAAGATACCACCGAGGATGAGCGCGACGATACCGAGTTCCGCCGCACCGGCAGTCCACGCCATCGCCGCCGCCGACCCGGGCAGTGCCATGTGGTGCGTCACGGGAAGGCGCTCGACGCCGAGGTTCAAGAAGAACAACGACGCGGCCGAGATACCGAACGCGAGGAACGTGCTCCCGGTCGAGAGCGCGATGTACGCACCGAGAAGGCCGACGACGACACCGATGGATGCCACGTGACTCCACCTGTACATGTGGGGGAGCCACGGTTCGACGCTCAGTCGATTGGCGTCGTCTGCCATCATCGCACCGCCATCGGTTGCGGCAGTGCCACCACTGGCCGCTTGCGACCCTCGTGTCTCGCCGCGCTCGAACGGCGACATGTCGAAGACTCCAGACCCGCGGACTTTCCCGATGACCGGGTAACCGAAGACGACGCGGTGGAGCAACGCCGAGAGCGTCACACCCATGGCGATAGCGTCCCACGGGAGGGCGAACGTCGATGAGAGTATCGTCAGCCAGTAGCCGATGATACCGAATGCACCACCCACTGCGAGCACGTCGGGTCGAGACCCGAGTGCGAAGGTGATGTCTTTTGCTTTCGAATAGTCGAACCCTGAATCGATGTAGCCGCGTTTCGCGGCGTACGCTGCTGCTGCTGCACCGCCAGCGAAGCTGATAGCTGGCGAAAATGGCGCTCCGAATGCGACCGCGCCGGTAATCGCCCCGGCCTCGCTATCGACGTAGGCGGCAACTTCGCCCGCGATAACCATGAACCCCGTGAAGATGAATGCCGGAAGGGCACCGATTGCCGCTGCGAACGCACCACCTGCGAACGCAGCAATGAGCAGTTCGAGGGCCCAGAGGTCGCTCAGTGGCATTATTCTGCTCCGTCTCGGGCCCAGTCGAGCGAGCGTTCGACAGCGTCTTTCCACCGACCGTAACGCTGTTCGACGTTCTGTGGGTCTTTGGGTTTGAACTCTCTGTCTACTTGCCAGTTGTCTCGGAGTTCGTCGAGCGTCTCCCAGTAGCCGACCGCGAGACCGGCCGCGTAGGCCGACCCCAGTGCGGTCGTCTCGTCAACCTCTGGGCGGACGATGTCGGTGCCGAGGATGTTCGACTGGAGTTGACAGAGGAAGTTGTTCTTGACTGCACCACCATCGACGCGGAGACTCGACAGCTCGATGCCGCTGTCGGACTCCATCGCCTCGGCGACGTCGCGCGTCTGGAAGGCGATGGATTCGAGCGTGGCCCGCACAAGGTGTTCACGGCGGGTTCCGCGCGTCATGCCGACGATGGTACCGCGAGCGCGTTGGTCCCAGTGCGGCGCACCGAGACCGGTGAACGCGGGGACGAAGTACACGCCGTCGGTCGAGTCAACGGACCGAGCGAGTTCTTCGGACTCGGCCGCACTCTCGATGAGCGTCATGTCTTCGAGCCACTGGATTGCGGCACCAGTGATGAAAATCGCCCCTTCGAGTGCGTATTGGACGGGTTCGCCAGAGCGCTGGAAGCCGACTGTCGTCAGCAGGCCGTGTTCGGACGTGACGGCTTCTTCGCCGGTGTTCATCAGCATGAACGACCCGGTTCCGTAGGTGTTCTTCGCGTCACCCGGGTCGTAGCAGGTCTGGCCGAACAGGGCGGCTTGCTGGTCACCGAGCGCGCCGGCGACTGGGATTTCAGCGCCGAGGAAGCCGCTCGCATCCGTCGTTCCGTAGTACTCGTCGTCGGACGACGGGCGGACCTCGGGGAGCACCGCACCGGGGACGTCGAACTCCTCGAGCAGGTCGTTGTCCCACTCCATGTCGTGGATGTTGAACAGCATCGTCCGCGATGCGTTCGTGACGTCGGTGATGTGGTTCCCCGTCAGTTTGTAGATGAGCCAGGTGTCGATGGTCCCGAACGCGAGGTCGCCCTGCTTCGCGCGCTCGCGGACGTCCTCGGGACGTGACCGCTGGAGCTTGATGGGATCAGAGTTGTCGAGGAGCCACTCGGCTTTCGTCGCGGAGAAGTAGGCGTCGGGTTCGAGACCGGTCTTCTGTCGGACCTCGTCGGTCTTTCCGTCCGCTTCGAGCTGTTCGACTCGGTCGGTCGTTCGTCGGTCCTGCCAGACGATGGCATTGTGAATCGGCTGTCCCGACTCACGGTCCCAGATGACTGTCGTTTCGCGTTGATTCGTTATTCCGATTGCTTCGAGTTGGTCGGCGTCGAGTTGCGCATCCGAGAGCGCTTCGTCGATGACCCGTTTGGTCTTGTCCCAAATCTCGGTGGCGTCGTGTTCGACCCATCCGGGTTCGGGATATATTTGCTCGTGCTTTTCGTAGGCGCTGGCGACCACTTTGCCGTCGTGGTCGAACACCATGAACCGCGTACCTGTGGTACCTTGGTCGATGGCACCGACGTATGTTTCATCAGACATTGTTACTAACCCTGGACGTGACTATGCGGGAGTTTCCCACACCAATACGTGTGCAAAATAACATGATAAATGTTTCTTTACTCTAGGTTGATTGTCTTTTATTCAGAAATGGTATGTACCGGACTCTGATGGGTTCTATTACCAGAATTATTTCACACGTCCACCTGAATTTCAGTTTTGTGTGAACGAAGTGGTCACTCATATAACAGTCAAAATTTACGTAGGGGGGCGTGAATGTGCGCCCATGCCTCTCAGTTCCGCGGTCGTTCTCGCGGCGGGCGAAGGAATGCGGCTTCGACCCCTCACGAAGTACCGCCCAAAGCCCATGCTCCCGGTGATGAACGTCCCGCTTCTCGAACACGTCTTCGAGAGCCTCGTCAACGCTGGCTTCTCCGAAATTAACGTGGTCGTCGGTTACCAGCGTGACCGGGTACAGGAGTACTTCGGCTTCGAGTACGACGGCGTCCCCCTCGCGTATCACGTCCAAGAGCAACAACTCGGTTCGGGCCACGCAGTCCTCCAGGCACAGTCCGACATCGACGGCCCCTTCCTCGTCGTCAACGGCGACCAGTTGGTCGCTCCCGAGACGATGGACGCAGTCGTCTCCGCGCACGACGCGGGTGACCAGTTTGCAACACTCGGTATCGTCGAGTCCGAAGTCGCACCGCAGTACGGCGCGGTGACGCTCGACGGTGACTCGGTCGTCGAACTCCTCGAAAAGCCGGGTGAGAGCCACTATCACCTCCTCAACGCGGGCGTCTACGCGTTCGAACCAGACGTCTTCGAGGTAATTAGAGCGACTCCGACCGAAGATGGCGAGTACTCGCTCCCGAACGCGATTACGACGGCTATCGCCGACGGCCGCGACGTGCGCGGGATTCGGACCACCGGACTCTGGCGCGACGCGACCTACCCGTGGGACTTGCTCTCGCTCACGGCAGAGATGTTAGAACGGAGCGACGAACGCGTTCATATCGACCCGACTGCCGCCGTCGCCGACGACGCAATCGTTCGTGGACCGGTCGTCATCGGACCCGATTCGGTCGTCTCGCCGGGCGCGGTGGTCGGCCCGTACACGACGCTCGGACGAAACTCCACTGTTGGTTGTAACGCCGTCGTCGAACACAGTATCGCGGACGAGGACTCCCACGTCGGTCCGAACGCGACGCTCATCGACTGTGTGACCGGGCGAGCGGCGACGATTCGAGCGGGAACTACTATCGAAGGCGGCCCGGGAGACGTTCGAATCGGTGACCACATCCACGAGGGCGTCGGTCTCGGTGCAGTCGTCGCGGACCGTGCCACTCTCGGTGGTGGCGTCTCCGTCGAACCGGGAACGGTCGTCGGTCCCGAAGCGACGGTTGCAACCGGTGTCGCGCTCCGTGGCGTCATCGAAGAAGGGGCGGAGGTCGTTCGATAATGTGCGGCATCATCGCCTGTATCGGACAGGGAGCGGAGACTGTTGACACGCTCTTGTCGGGTCTCTCATCACTCGAATACCGCGGCTACGACTCGGCCGGAATCGCCGTCTCGACCGCATCGGGAATCGACGTACGGAAGCGTGAAGGCGAACTCGTAAACCTTCGTGATGACCTCTCTGCGCAGCCGATTTCGGGAGTCTTCGGTATCGGTCACACTCGCTGGAGTACGCACGGCCCGCCGACCGACGAAAACGCCCACCCGCACACCGACGGTGAGGGGCGCGTCGCCGTCGTCCACAACGGCATCATCGAGAACTACCAGACGCTCCGTGACGAACTCGAAGCCAGAGGCTGTACGTTCGTCAGCGACACCGACACCGAAGTCATCCCGCACCTCATCGCCGCATACCTTGACGAGGGGCACGACGCCGAGGAAAGCTTTCGTAAAGCGGTCTCGAGACTCGACGGCAGTTACGCGCTCGCGGCCATCGTCGCGGGCGTAGACGCGATTTTCGCCACGCGCCAAGATTCGCCGCTCGTCGTCGGCATCGGCGACGGCACGTACTACCTCGGCAGTGACGTACCGGCGTTTCTAGAGTACACCAGCAACGTCGTCTACCTCGAGGACGGCCAGTCCGTCATCTTGCGCCCAGATGGCTGGCAGGTCACCGACAGCGACGGGTCTGCTCTCGAACCCGAGGTTCACACTGTCGAATGGGACGCCGAACAGACCGGAAAGAGCGGCTACGAGCATTTCATGCTCAAAGAGATCCACGAGCAACCGACCGCGCTGAGACAATGCTTGAGCGGCCGTCTCGACCGGCTCTCGGGTGACGTGACTGTCGAAGACATCGGCGACCTCGAAACCCCTGTGCGCGTTCAACTCGTCGCCTGCGGGACTTCGTACCACGCCGCACTTTACGGCGCACAGCGATTCCGGGAGGTCGGAATTCCAGCGCAGGCGTTCCTCGCCAGCGAGTACGCGACTGCGCCGCCACCGGTCGATGAGAGCCTCGTCATCGGCGTCACCCAAAGTGGAGAAACGGCCGATACCCTCTCCGCACTCCGAGCCGCGAAGGGCCGTGGCGCGGAGACGCTCGCCGTCACGAACGTCGTCGGGAGCACCGCTGCCCGTGAGTGCGACCACGTGATGTACATCCGCTCGGGGCCCGAAATCGGCGTCGCGGCGACGAAGACGTTCTCATCGCAACTCGTCTCGCTCTCCTTACTCATCGAGTCAGTCGCGCCGGGCGTCGATAGCGAACGAACCCGCGCGCTCGTCGAGTCGTTGTGGCGGCTCGCCGGTAACGTCCAGTCGGTACTCGACAACTCGCTCGACGACATCGAAGAACTCGTAGACGAACTCAGCGGGTCGGATGCGTACTTCTTCATCGGACGCGGCTACAACGCCCCAGTCGCGCTCGAAGGCGCGCTGAAGTTCAAAGAGATAACCTACGAACACGCCGAGGGATTCCCGGCAGGTGAACTCAAACACGGCCCGCTGGCGCTTGTAACCGAAAACACGCCCGTCTTCGCACTCGTCACTGGAGACGACGCGGCGGCACGAAAGACGCTCGGGAACATCAAAGAAGTCCAGGCACGTGGCGCTCCCGTCGTCGTCGTCACCGACGGCGTTCTCGAAGTCGAGCGATTCGCGGACGTGGTGCTTCGGGTGCCGGAGACCGACGGACTCGTCGGGCCCCTGCTCGTCAACGTCCAACTGCAACTCATCGCCTACGAGATGGCCGCGCATCTGAACCGCGAAATCGACAAACCGCGAAATCTCGCAAAAAGTGTGACCGTCGAATAGCTAGACGAGCGCTTCTTCTAACAACTGGAGCGGGTGGCGAATCTCGTAGCCCGACCCGTGTGCCATCTGCATCGAACACGTCGGACACTCGGTCATGCCGACGTCGCCCTCGGCGTGCTCCATGTGGTCGAACATGTCCGCGCCGATTTGCATCGACACGTCGTACTTCTCGGACTTCCACCCGTAGGTACCCGAGATGCCGGAACAGGAGTCGCCCACGTCTTCGATGGTCACGCCGTCGAGTTCGCGGAACAGTTCGACCGCCTGTCGGTCGAGACCCTGATTGCGGCCGTGACACGGCGCGTGGTAGGCGAACGCCTGATCGGAGACGGACGCCTCGGCGATTGCGCCTTCGAGGTCCTCGTGGATGCGGAGGTATTCGAGCGCCTCGTAGGTGTGTTCCGAGACGTCTTCGATGCCGTCGATGTCGAACAGTTCGGGGTACTCCTGTCTGAGCGACATCGAACACGAGGTACACGAGGCGATGACGTCGTAGCCCTCGTTGAGCAGGCCGGAGAAGTTCTCGACGTTGATGCCGGCGGCACGTCTCGCGTCGTCGAGCATGCCGTTGGCGAACATCGGCGTGCCCGAACAGCGCTGTTTGGGGACGACGACTTCGTAGCCGAACGATTCGAAGACGCGAACCATCGCCTTGCCGACTTCTGGGGTGTTGTAGTTGGAGTAACACCCGTGGAAGTAGGCGACGCGCTTGTCTTCGGAGCGGACCTGCGGGCCACCTCGCTCTGCTCGCGCCTCCTGCGCTCGCTCTTTCGAGGTGGCTGCGCCACCTCGCTCTTCCCACCACTCGCGGAACGTCTGGGTGGCGAACTCGGGGAAGTCGCGTTCAGACGTGATTCCCAGCACCTTCTCGTTGATTTGTTGGACGAGCGAGTTCCCCATGACGGCGTTCGTCAGGCGTGGAACTTTGCTTCCGAACCACGCGAGCGTCCCGTAGTTGGAGAGGATGCGGTTGCGGATGTACTCCCGCGAGAGTTTGTCCATCTCTGTTTCGACGTACTCGCCGCGGGCCGTGTTGTGCATCTGGCTGAGCGGCACGCCCGACGGACAGGCGTCGTCACAGCGCATGCAGTTCGAACACGACATGATAGAGGAATCGACCGAGGTGTCCTCTTTGCGCTTGAGTCGCCATTGTTCCGGCCCTTGGAACTTCGGGCCGGGGAACTTGTCGTCCACTTCGGCGACCGGACAGGACACGTCGCAGGCGGTGCACTTGTAACAGTTGTCGGACCCCGGTCGGAGGTCCATCTCGGTCGTCTCGGGGAAGACTTCGACGGGTTCGAAGTCCTCGGTCTGTGCGGCGGGTGTCAGTGTTGGCTTGGTTGGTGATTCTGCGTCGCTCATTGCTGGGCCTCCTCGCCCGCGAGGCGGCCGGCGACGGCACCCGTCGCCAGCGAGACGCCACTCGCGGATTTTTCGTGTGCGACGTGGGCGCCACCGACGACGCCACCCGCCGCGCGTAGGTTCTCGAAGTGCGGTTCGCCGTCTTCGTCGGTCGGCCGTAACTCGTCGTCGGGGACGACGCCGAATCGCGCGAACGCGTGGTCGCCGAAGGCTTCGGACTCAGACCATCGGTAGCGGTCTTCGGGATACGGGATTCGGCAGCCGAAGACGGGTTCGGTCACGGACTCGCGGTCGGAGCCGATTCCTTTGCCGACGAGTCCGCCCGTCGCCAGCACGATTTGGTCGGCTTCGTAGGGTGTGAGGCGGCTCTTCTGGTCTACGAGGACGGTCTCGATGCGGCCGTCTTCGGCCTCGTAATCGACCGCCGGGTTCCCCGACGAGATGTGGACGCCAGCGTCGTCGAGCGCGTCGAACAGTCGGTCTTCGAGTTTCAGCCCCGGCAGACTCGGCGGTCCGGTCGGGACTTCGAACACCGGCACGCCGAGTCGTTCGGCGAGTTCGTCGCGGACTTCCTCGTCGTGGTCGTCACCGAGCATGGCCGGGAAACCGACGCGCGCCTCGCCGTCGAGTTCTTCGGCGACGGCGTCTGCGAGCGCGGAGCGAACGGTGCCGCCCGAAACCGACTCGTTCCGGTCGAGGGCCTTCGCAAAGCGCGTCACCTTGGCGTCGGCGCGGAACTTCTCGGGGAACGGAATCGTGATGCCGCGCGCGGAAAATGGCACGCCCGCGGCGTCGAGGTGCTGGGCGGCGACGGGCGCGTCGAAGTCGGTTATGCTGTCGAACCCGACCAGTAGCATGTCGCCCGACGCGCTGGCGAGTCCGGGGGCGACCGACTCCGGGTATCGAGCGGTCGGTTTCACGGTCCCGCCGTAAGTGAGCACGAGCGCGTTGGTGTCGGTGTGACCGCCCTGATACGCCGTGCCGACGGCTTCGTCGAAGATGCGAAGACCGTCGCGGATGCCGTCTTTGCCCGTGACGTGGTACGGGTGGTTGGCGGGGAGTGAGTCGATGTTCTCGAACGGGTTGGCGAACGGGCCGTCGCTCCCCGAGTAGCCGAGCACGTCGATGAGGCCGCTGGCCTGTCGAAGCGTGCTCTTCTTGTGGGCGAGCAATCGGACGCGGGCGCCGGTCTCTGCGGCCGCGAGCGCGGCGGTACACGCGGCGAGCCCGCCACCGATGACCAGAACGTCGTCAGTTATCGCCATCGTGTCCTCCCGGCTCGCCGCCGTCCGCAACGCCGCCTGCTCTGCGCCCGCTTCCGCCGGTGAAGTCGCCAGCGCCGACGCCGCCGTCGAAGGCGGTGAAATCGACCGGCGTCTCCGCGGTCGCGGGGTCGTTGTCGCGGTTCATCGTCGTCGCGTGGAGCATGTGCTTGAGCGCGGCCTGCGAGAGTTGCTCGCCCCACATGCCGTGGCGTTCGCCCTTCCAGCGCTCTTGGTACAGGTCGTCGAGCGCGGCGCGAATCGTCGTCTCGTCGTACTCGGGGGCGAGTTCGTTGGCCATGCGGTGACAGCAAATCGCGCCCTGACAGTTGCCCATCGAGGCGCGCGTCTGGATGCGAACCGAGTTGAGTTCCGTCCCCGCGGTCTTGAGCGAGTCGTGAATCTCGGCGCGGGTAACCGCTTCACACTCGCAGATGACGGGATTGGGGTCCATGCTCGTGAGCACCTCGTCGGCGCGGGAACCGAGTCGCTGGACGGAGCGACGACCGATTGGTGAGCGCAGACCGAAGTCGTCCATGTAGTCGCGGAGGACGGTGAAGTCCTCGCTCCCGGGGAGCGGCACCTCGGCAGTGCGACACTCGGCTTCGACGCCGAGTTTGTCGCAGACGTGGTCCGATATCTTCTCGGCCATCATCCGGTAGGTCGTGAGCTTGCCGCCGACGATACTGGTCATCCCCGGCAGGCCGTCGCGCTTGTCGTGGTCCAAGAGGAAGAACTCGCGGGTGATGTCCGTCGGGTCCTCGGTGCCGGTTCCCGGCGGTTCGTAGAGGGGACGAACGCCCCAGAACGAGCGAATCGTCCGCGCCTCTTTCAGCATCGGGACGAGTTCCGACAGCGTGTCTATCATCAAATCGACTTCCCACCCCTCTTCGGGGTAGTCGTCTGGGTCTTCGACCTCTTCGTCGGTCGTGCCGAGGATACACGTCGTCTCGTGCGGGACGATGATGTCGGCGTCTCCCTTCGGCCGACAGCGATTGATGACCGTATCGACCTGCCGGGTGTTCATGATAGTCATGACGCCTTTCGAGGGGCGGACTTCGACTTCGACGCCGGCGAGGTCGCCGATTTGGCCGGCCCACGCGCCCGTCGCGTTGACGACGTAATCGGCGTAGATTTCCTCTGTCTCGCCGGGGCTGCCGTGGACGTACGGCCCGCTTCCGGACTTGTGGGTGACTTCGACGCCGACGACTTCGCCGTCTTCGATGAGCACGTCCGACACTTCGGAGTGCGTCTCGACGCGCGCGCCGTGTTCGACCGCGCTCGCGGCGTTCGCAACACAGAGGCGGAACGGGTCGATTGCGCCGTCGGGCACCTTGATGGCGCGTTTGATGTCGTGGGCGAGGTAGGGTTCCATCGCGCGTGCTTCCTCGGCCGAGAGCACCTCCGCGGGGATGCCACACTCGCGGCAGCCTTCGAGCTTCTTCTCGAAGTATTCGTCCGAATCCTCCGGGCGCTGGACGAACAGGCCACCGGTCATCTCGATGGTGTGGCTTGCGATTCGTCGCAGGACTCGGTTCTCTACGATACACTCTCTTGCGGACGCTTGGTCGGACACCGCGTATCGACCACCACTGTGGAGGAGACCGTGCATCCGCCCTGTCGTCCCATGTGTGAGATTCCCGCGTTCTACGAGAGTCACGTCCAGCCCGCGCATCGCAAGGTCGCGTGCGATGCCCGTGCCGGTCGAACCCCCGCCGATAACGAGGACACTCGGCGATTTGGTCATCCGTCTAACGTGAGTGGGGACCGTGAGCACTTTATTTTACCTGCACTGTTCGAAGCTGGCCGATTTCTCAGTATTTCGATGCATCCGCACACGCCGGTCGCTCGCGTACCCCGGAGAGAGACGGTCGCTACTGTATTCTCTCCGTGAAGAATATCAAAGAAAGAAATCAACATAATCGATTCAATTAGTTATTGGTACTTCGTCTTCGAGCCAGAACTCGGACCAATGAGCGCGAAGTACACGCGAGACTCACGCGAGTAGGTGTGCCAACACTGCACAATATCGAGAGCAGGGCTATTTTTACGACTGCACTTGGTACCAGTTCACGAACACCCCGGCTATGCGACTCGAAGACAGAATCGACCGGCGACGAAACGGGCGCACACACCGCCGAATCGTCAACGACTTGGCCGTGTTGAACCCGACCGCACACCTCTCGGAACCCATCGGCCGCGGCCAAACGCTGGAGCGGCTGTTGGACCACTTCGACCCTGTGTTCGACGGAAACATTCCGCCGCACGGCTACGTCCACGGTCCGAAAGGCGCGGGAAAGTCGGCCGTCGTCACGGCGCTGTTCGAACAACTCTCGCGCGCCGGTCCGTCTCCCCGCGGCGCGATTCACACGACGACGCGGACTTCGGGTCGGCCGACGACTTCCTTCTGTTACGTCGATGCGCGCGCGGCGTCCACGCCGTTCGGACTCCTCCACGACACCCTCGACTCGCTCACCGAACTCGACGTTCCGTCGCAGGGAATCGGCGTCGAAGACCTCCGTGAACGGCTGACCGAGGCGCTCTCGTACGACCACCACGCAGTCGTCGCCGTTGACCACGTCGCAGAGGCCGACACCTACCCCGCCCACGAGGCAATCGACATGCTCGCGTCGGTCACGCCGCACCTGTCGGTCCTCGCGGTCGGCCGCGACCCGCCGTCTGTCGTCGATTCGTCGGTCGAGACGATTGCAGTTCCCGCCTACGACCGACACACGCTGGTCGATATTCTCGTCGAACGAGCTTCGGATGGCATCGCGCGCAGCGCCCTCGCGCACGAATCGACCACCGAGATAGCGTCGTGGGCGGAAGGCGATGCGCACGACGCCCTGTCGGCACTCTACGGCGCGGCCACGCTCGCGGCGGACGACGACGCCGAACTCATCGACGCCTCGCACGTCGCCGCCGGTATCGATGCGGTCCCCGAAGACTCCTGCTCGCTCGGCCGCGTGCTCGCGCTCCCGGAGACTCGCCAGCGCGTCCTTCGAGAGTTCGTCCGCTTCACGGAAGATGAGCGCGAGTCAGTCACGGCCGCGACGGCCGCCCTCGCCCATGCTCCCTCTGTAGACCTCTCGACGGCGACCATCAAGCGCGTCCTCTACGAACTCTCGGATATTGGCGTCGTTCGCCGTGTCGCCGACGAGGACTCGGTCGATGGACCGGGTCGGCCGGCGACACGCCCGGTTCCCAACTTCCCGACGCTCGTCTTTCGGCACCTGTTCGACGCCGACCGCTGACTCTTTTTGTCCCGTCTCCGAACCGACGGTATGGTTCCACCGCTCGTTCTCGATATCGACGGCACGCTCACCGACGCCGCAGGGCGACTCGACCCGCGCGTGTTCGACGTGCTTCCGTCGTGGGACGCACCCGTCGTTCTCGCAACGGGGAAGGCGTTCCCATATCCGGTCTCGCTGTGTCACTACATCGGGCTTCCCGAAACCGTCGTCGCTGAAAACGGTGGCGTCGTCCTCGTGGACGACCACGTCACCTACGCGGGCGACCGCGAGGCCGCACAGGCCGCCGCAGACGAGTTCGTCGCTCGCGGAGGTGACCTCGGATGGGGCGGCGCGGACACCGTCAACCGCTGGCGCGAGACGGAAATCGCGGTCAACCTCGACGCCGACGAAGCTCTCCTCCGCGAAGTTGCGAGCGAGTACGACCTCGAAGTCGTCGATACGGGCTACGCGTATCACCTTAAATCGCCGGGCGTCGAGAAGGCGGTCGGACTCGAACACGTCTGTGAATTTCTCGACTACGACCCCGTAGACTTCGTCGCAATCGGCGACAGCGAGAACGACGCCTCGACGTTCGGCGTGGTCGGGCAGTCCTACGCCGTCGCCAACGCTGACGACGTAGCCAAAGCCGCGGCGGACGAGGTACTGGAAGAATCGTACATGGACGGAACGTTGTCCGTCTTGGAATCGCTGTAACGTAGAAAAACGGGTGTGAATTACGCCGACTGCTCGAAGGGCACGAACCGCCCGTTGATGTCCCACTCGTGGATGCAGTAGGGGTTACCGACACGTTTCTCGCCGTCTTCCGTCGCAATCTTCCACGTCGCCTCCTCGTCGTCCCAGCGCTCAATTCGGCCACAGCGCTCACACTCGCGGCGTGTGGGCCGTCGAAGTTGGGGTCCCATAGTGAAATGGTGACCTGCGTTCGCTAAAAGCCCATCGTCGCCGGCAGGGTTGCGCCGGGGCAATTGAGACACACAACCGGCGGTACTTACCTCGCACCGCCCACACGTTTCACCATGGGATTTCACACGTTCGACGTCGATTCCGCGGAGAAACTCGAAGACCAATCGCGCTATCGCTCCCTCTCGCGCGAAGAACTGCTGTCGTTCATCGACCCAGACCCGACGGCCGTGTTCGCGGACCTCGGAAGCGGCACCGGGTTCTACACCGACGACGTCGCCCCGTACGTCCAGCGCCTCTACGGCGTCGATGTGCAAGACGAGATGCACGACCTCTACCGGGAGAAAGGTGTCCCCGAGAACGTCGAACTCGTCACCGCCGACGTGGCGGACCTTCCGTTCGCCGACGACGAACTCGACGGCGCGTTCTCGACGATGACGTTCCACGAGTTCGCCAGCGACGAGGCACTGGCAGAACTCGCCCGTGTCGTTCGCTCCGGCGGCGAAGTCGCTATCGTGGACTGGTCGGCGACTGGTGAAGGCCAGTCTGGACCGCCGACTGACGAACGCTTTTCGCTCGGTGACGCCGTCACACAGTTCGAGAATGCCGGATTCACCGTCACACGAGCTACCTCTCGACACGAGACGTTCGTTTGCACGGCTCGACGCTAATCGGAACCGGACAAAATTTTTCTCGTCGCCCGATTACTCTGCGTTCGTTGCTCAATATACAATCGAATATTAAGAACATATATCGAGCTAGGATGTATCAGGATAATCTTTACTTACGGGTGTGTGCGACAGAATGTCATGGTAATACATAACTCGACAATCGACCGCTACTCGGCCAGTGAAGGCTACTTCGAGTGCCGAACGTGCGGTACTCGTGTCGTTAGTTCGACTCACGTCGCATCGTGCGAACAGTGCGGCGGTTCGGTACGTAACATCGCGGTCGCCCGCGAGTAGGGCCAACTCGAACCCCAAGCCTCGATTCTCGGCCCCGCCTTCTGCCTGTCGATGATATTGGTCCGAAGTCCTACCCGTCGATGACGGTCGAGTATCTGTCTACGAGCAACACCAACAGCGCGCCGACGACTGCGGCCGCGACGAACACGCCGATGAGTTCCGTCGTCCACGCCTGTCCGGACTCTGCGAGTTTTTCGGAGGCTTTGACCACCGGCGCACGAAGCGCACCGACGATGAGGCTGACCAGGAACGTCAGCGTCTCCCGTCGGTAGTGTTCGAGTGCCCAGCGGACGATGTTGGCGATGGTGAACAGTCCGATGACCGCGCCGAAGATGAACGCGACGACGGTCCCACCGGGTTCGATAACCGCCGAGAGTGGCCCGCCCACGGCGAGCCCGAGCAACGCATCGACGAACTCCTTGAGCGTCGAGGTCATGTACTCGTACTGCCCGAGCAAGAGCAAGAGCAACGACCCCGACACACCGGGCAGAATCATCGCACTGACGGCGATTGCACCCGAGACGACGGTCGTCGTGTAGGACTGGCCGAGTGCCGCACCCGCACTTCCGGAGGCGACGAAGCCGACGGCGAATCCGGCGACAGCGGCGGCGATTTGCCGGGCGTCGTCGAGGTGGACCTGCGCGTAGAGAACCACCGCAGACGCGGCGATGAGACCGAAGAAGAACCCGAAGGTGGGGACGGGTATCTCGTCGATGGCGACGTCGAGGACACGCGTGACGGTGACGACTGCAGTCATGATTCCGGTGCCGAGGACGAGCAAGAACCGCAGGTCGATTTCGCGGAGGGCGGCCACGGCGTCGCGTCGGTTCGCGGGCGAGACGCCCGAGACGATACGCCAGACGCGTTCTGGCGTAATCGAGGTCACCGCGTTGATGAGTCGCTCGTAGATACCCGTCACGAGCGCGATTGTTCCACCGGAGACACCGGGCACGGCGTCCGCCGCGCCCATACAAATGCCTTTGAGGTAGAGGACGAGCCACGGAAGGAGGGCGGCACGCTCCTCAGACTGCGTTGTCATTTCGTTGTCGGTGAGTCTCTGTCGAGGATTATCAGTCCGTCGTTACGCAGGGTGCCACAAGAGTCATCCGGGGACCGCGACCTGTCGCGGAGCAACGCCAGAGACCGACGCCTCCCGCCGTCCGACAGCGGTCGTGTGAGAAAGAATAAAACCACCCGACAGACACAACCAACCAATGAAACTCAGCATCATCGGGAGCGGGTACGTCGGGACGACGCTCGCGGCCTGCCTCGCAGACGTAGGCCACGACGTGGTCAACGTCGATATCGACGAGGACATCGTTGCGACGCTCAACGATGGCGAGGCACCGATTCACGAACCGGGTCTGGACGAGTTGATCGCAGAACACGCGGGCGACCGCCTTCGCGCGACAACCGACTACGATGCCGTCCTCGACACCGACGCGACGTTCCTCGCTCTTCCGACGCCGTCGATGGAAGACGGCAGTAACGACCTCACAGCGATGAAAGCCGCGGCGACGTCCCTCGGTGAGACGCTCACCGCGAAAGACGACGAACACGTCGTCATCACGAAGAGCACTGTCGTGCCATCCACGACTGAAGAGGTCATCGCTCCCAGAATCGCCGACGCTTCCGGAATGACGGTCGGCGATGGCTTCCACGTCGCAATGAACCCCGAATTTCTGCGTGAAGGGACCGCAGTCTCCGACTTCCTCGACCCCGACAAAATCGTCCTCGGCGCGGAGACCGACACTGCATTCGACGTGCTCGATGGAATTTTCGCGCCGCTCGTCGAGCGCGCCAACGACCCCACCGTGGTCAAAACCGGCATCCGCGAAGCCGAGATGATAAAGTACGCCAACAACGCCTTTCTCGCCTCGAAGATCAGCCTCGCCAACGAACTGGCGAACATCTGCAAGGAGTACGACGTGGACTCCGGCGAAGTGCTCGACGCCATCGGTCTCGACTCGCGCATCGAAGCGGCGTTCCTCGGCGCTGGCCTCGGCTGGGGCGGGTCGTGCTTCCCGAAAGACGTTGCAGCACTCGCGGCCGCCGCCCGGGACAAAGGGTACGAACCGAAACTGCTCAACGCCGTTGTCGCCGTCAACGACGGCCAACCCGGCCGCATGCTCGACCTCCTGCGAAAGCGATTCGACCCCGCTGGCAAACGCATCGCCGTTCTCGGTCTGTCGTTCAAACCCGGGACCGACGACATCCGCGAGTCGCGTGCCATCCTCCTCATCGAAGCACTGCTCGATGCCGGTGCGTCGGTCGTCGGCTACGACCCCGTCGCCACCGAGAACATGCGCGAGCAGTTCCCCGATATCGACTACGCGCAATCGGCCGCAGAAGCACTCGAAGGCGCAGACGCCGCGCTCGTCGCCACCGACTGGGACGAGTTCGCCGCGCTCGACGACCAGTTCGACGAGATGCGCCAGAACGTCGTCATCGACGGCCGCAACATCGTAACCCGACGCGACGGACTGGATTACGAATCGCTGGTCTAAGGCGACGTTCTCTGTTCTCTCTTTTCGACCAATCACCGCGGAACGCCGTCGCTCGCCGAGTGAAAAATATGGAAAAATGTTCGTCCCTTATGCGGCGACGGCGAGCGCGCCGGCGTCGATGGACGAAGAGTTCGTCGACGAGGAGTTGGTCTCGGTGACGTTCAGTTCTTGTTCAGTGCGTTCGAGCGTGACCTCGACCGTGCCGTCTTCGGCACCGTTGACGAGACCTTCTTCGACGCTCACGTCCGACGACTGGTAGGTCACGAACGTGTTGTTGTCGGTGACCGTCGTCGGCGTGTTGAACGTGTAGCCGCCGACGGCGCGGACGCTGACGTTCGTGTAGCCGTTGTCCGGACCGTAGTCGTCGTATCCGGTCGTGGAGTACGGCAGCGTCATCGTGAACGCACCGTTCTCGTCGGTCTGGACCTGCTGCGTGTAGGTGAACGTGGTGTTCGACGTCAGGTCGCGCATCTGGACGGAGGCGGTGACGACGGTGTTCGCCGGAGCGCCACTGCCTTGGACCGTCGCACCGGGGACGCGCTCGAACGTCTTGACCCACGACGGATTGTTGCCGAGGAGCACCTGCGGTTGAACGCCGAAGGTGTTGCCGGTTCGGATGAGCGAGTTCTGGTACGACCCAGAGCGAAGTGCCGAGGAGTTCGACGACTTCACGAGGCGGTAGTGGTCGAGTGCTTCGACGCGCTCTTCGGGGAACGCACCGATGCCGCCAATCTGCGACGAGGAGTCGTTGGCGACGTACGCCTCTGCTTCCTCAATCGAGTCGAACGTCTTGATTGGCTGGCCGTCGTCGGGCGTCTCACGGATGCTGCCGCCGTTCGTGAGTTGGCGGACCTGCCAATCGACGACGACTGGTGCGGGTTCGCGTGCGCTCCCGTGGTACTCGTAGAGACGCACCATCAGGCTATCGTAGTACCGCTGGTCCTTGACGTTCGAGACGCCGGTAATCTGTTCTTGGCCCTGTTGGCCGTCGATGCGGTAGACTCGGTTGTAGAAGTCAGACGTACTGACGTTGGACTCGTCGTAGAAGACGGTCGGTGCGCCGAACTTCGAGTCGGTCGAGACCATCTGCCAATCGACCATGACGTAACGGGTGTTCTCACCCTCGCCGTCGTCGTCAACCGTGGAAAGGACTTCCTCGGCTTGCGCTTCGTCGGAGGCTAGGAGGAAGTTCGCAGCCTCAGTTGCACCCTGCTGGAACGGATTGGCGTTCGGAATGCGTTCGCCGAGCACCGTGATCCAGTGGCCGTAGTCCCACCACGACATGACGCCGTAGGTGCCGTCTTCGTAGTCGAAGTCGTCGGTGTACTCGTAGGTGCCGTAGTAGTCGAGGTCGTTGGATGCACCGCCCATCTGGCCTTCAGCGGGCGTGTTATTCTGCATCCACTGGAGCGTGCCGTCCCACTGCGTGACAGAACCGGGACCGGTCTGAGCGGCCTGCCACGCCGTGTTGCTCTGGCCGGCGTTGCCGAGTTGGACCGGGACGATGAGAACCGGGGTCAACACGAGCAGGATTGCGAACGCGACTGCGCCCACTTGCCAGACCGAGACGTCGTCGAACCGGTCGATATCTGCGAGACCGATGATGCCGAGCGAGAGTACCTCACGGAGGAGGTAGGCGTTCAGCACGGCGACGACGACTGCGAGGTAGTAATTGAAACGAACCTGCGTGAAGGCAGAGGAGGTCATGATGGCCGCCCACACGAGGATGAACAGGTGTTCGCTCTCGTAATCGGCCTGCATGACGGCACCAATGATGAGCGCCGACACCAGTGCGAGACCGACCAACGATGAGTCGAGACCAAGCACCGAACCGATTCCCGCCGGGATGGCGGGGATAAGGAAGATGAGACCGATGACCGCGAGGCTACCGGCGACGTAGCCGAGTTTTCGAGCGTCTCCTTCTTTCACGAGTGGCTTGGCGACAAGCCAGATGATGCCGACAGCGGCGGTGAAGAACGTGAAGCCGTACTCGGACATGATACGGTCCACGGCCGACAGTCCTGCGGACTGGAGGATGTTCGCCGCGAGGAACGGTTGTGCCTCACCGATAGTTCGGGTCGCCGCACCGGCGCTGAATCCGACCGTGCGGAGGAAGTTCACCGAGATAGTACGGAATGCGTCCGGGAGGACGACGGCAAAGAGGCCCATCCCGACGATGGCGAGGGCACCAACCGCGACGGGATAGCCGCGGTCGTCGATATCGTTGGACTCCCAGAAGCGGGCGAGGGCGGCGAGGAACACTGCGCCGAGACCGACACCCAGCGAGAAGAGGGGCTGGAGGAAACCGAAGTCGGTCACACCGAAGGTTGGCTCGTTGAAGGGGATGAACATCAGCACGGCCGTGATCCCCATCGACACCGCCGCGACAAATGCGACGTGTTCGGGGGAGCGACCACGGACGTAGTCGGCGGTCATCTTCAGGACGACGAAGAGACCGAAGACGCCGACGAGGAGGATGCCCGGCGGCCACGACCACATGTAGATGGCCATGGCGACACCGGCGAGTGCGGACCACTTTAGCGGTTCGCGGAGGGCGTCGAAGTCACGAACCTGAACGAGTTCCCAGACGGGCTTCTCGCGGTCGGCGACGGTGACCGCAATCATGGTTGCGAGGACGGCGAAGCCCATGAAGAACGGCTCTGCGATGTTGTGGTCGGCGAAGCCGACGAGACCACGCTGGAGGAACGTTCCGGGAAGGAGCATCAAAATGAATGCGCCGAAGAGACCACCGAGACGGCCGCCGAGACGTTTTCCGATGAGATACGTCGGAATCGCAACGAACGCGCCGAACACTGCCGGTGCGACCAGCAGTGTCTTGGCGACGAGGTCTGCCGACGGACTCCCCAGACCAAGGATGAGAGCCACCGTCGCCACGAGTTGGTCGTAAATCGTCCCGAACTGGCCTGCGCTCGTCCCGAACGGGAAGTTCGTCCACGGGTCGAACGGCATCGTCGTCGGCCAGTTCTTTACTGTGTATTCCACCTGGCGGAGGTGATACCAGGCGTCGTTTCCTGCGAAATACACCGATCCGTCTCGAACGAATGCATCGTAGCTGCGGAGTCGAATCCACAACATGAGGACCACAATCGTCGAGAGGACCGGTATGTGATACCAGTCGCGAGCGAGGTCCGCAATCGACTGCGAACGCTCTTGTTGCTCGTCGCTCATTGTGCCCAACAACTGTCAAGCCGTTCATAAGCCTTGTGATAGGCAATTTCGGATGTGTGAGCCGATTTTCGAGTGGATGACAATGCTTATTCGCGCGTCTTCAGTAGCACCGGGCGATGAAAGTCTCCGTCGTGGTCTGTACCTACTCCATGGAACGGTACGAGTCATTTTCTGAGACCGTCGAAAGCGTCCTCGACCAGACCTACGAACCGCTCGAACTCGTCGTCGTCGTGGACGGGAACGAAGCGGTGTTCGCCCGCGTCGAAGACGACTTCGGCGACGTCGAAGACGCCGTCTTGTACTGTAACGACGAGAACCGCGGTATCTCGTACAGCCGAACGAAGGGTGCAGAACTCGCCTCCGGAGACGTCGTGGCGATGATCGACGACGACGCGACTGCGGAGCCGGACTGGATAGAAACACTGGTTCAAACCTACGAGGAGAATCCGGAGGCCGTCGCCGTCGGTGGCAACGTCGTTCCCGACTGGGTCGCCCGTAAGCCCGACTTCTTCCCCGAGGAGTTCTACTGGCTCGTCGGCTGTGACGAACGCGGCTTCGGCAACCACATGGAGGAAGTCCGCAACACCTACGGCTCGAACATCTCGTTCAAGCGGGACGTGTTCCTCGAAGCAGGTGGCTACGACACCAACACGGGCCGCAAAGGCGATAAACACGTCCAAGCCCACGAAGCACCGGTCTGTATTCGCATCTACAACAACACCGGCAAGCGCGTCATCTACAACAAGCGCGCCCGCGTGAACCACAAACTCTTCGAGTATCGGACCGAGTTCCGCTGGCTCGTCTTCCGTTCCTTCTGGCAGGGCTACTCGAAACGCGTGATGGACCTGCTGTACCCCGAGGCGTCTGACGACAAGAACGACTACCTGAAGGACTTGCTGTTGGTGTACGTCGTGGACCGACTCATTAAATTGGTGAAGGACCCGTCGATGGCGAAAGTGCAACAGTTGATTGCCATCTTCGTGTTTACTGCGGCTGTTGGTTTCGGATACGTCTACGGGTTGTTGACGCCGGACTTGGTCGAGAAGACGAACGCCTGACTCTCGACTTCTCGCTGAAATCCATCGGTGTCACGCACCCTCCAAAGCCGGGTGGTGACACTCGTTTTTGCCCTATAGTGAATTATAAGTGCCCGATTCAACAAGTTGCGCTCAATGCCTGAACGAGTGTTGGTTACTGGTGGCGCAGGATTCGTCGGGAGTCACGTCGCCGAATTTTATGCGACGCGTGGTTCTGAAGTTACGATTCTCGATAACCTCAGTCGGGTCGATACGCTAGAGAGCGCGGACGAAACCCGTGCGACAGGGGCGTACAACTGGAAGTACCTCGAAGAGGAGTACCCAGAAATCGAACGTGTCAAAGGAGACATTCGAGATGCAGAACTGGTCGAAGAAATCGTCGAAGGGCACGATGGTGTCGTTCACACTGCAGGTCAGGTTGCAGTCACGTCGTCGCTCACTGACCCACGGACCGACTTCGAAATCAACGCTCAAGGGACGTTCAACGTCCTCGAAGCAGCTCGAAAAGCGGACTCCGACCCAACGGTCGTCTTCGCATCGACGAACAAGGTATACGGCGACAACGTAAATGAGATTCCCATCCGCGACGAGGGTGACAGATACTGGTACGACGAGGACGCTTTCGAAGATGGAATTCCAGAGTCGCTCTCGATAGACGATTGCGAACACACCCCGTACGGCGTTTCGAAACTCGCTGGAGACCTCTACGTACAGGATTACGCCGAGCGCGGAGAAGTCGATGCAGCAGTCTTCCGAATGAGTTGTATCTACGGACCCCGCCAGTTCGGGAACGAAGACCAAGGCTGGGTCGCCCACTTCATTCTCTCTACGCTCCGAGACGAACCGCTGACGATTTTCGGTGACGGCAAACAGGTCCGAGATGTGCTGTACGTGAAGGACCTCGTTCGTGCGTACGATGCGTTCCTGTCCGACCCGGAGGGGAAAACCGGTGTGTACAACATGGGTGGTGGCTCGGAAACAACCACGAGCCTGCTCGAACTACTCGATGTGCTCGAAGAAGAGACTGGTGCTCGGAGTGATATCTCGTTCGATGAGTGGCGAGAGGGCGACCAGAAGGTGTACGTCTCAGATATCTCGCGAGCGAAAGACGAACTTGATTGGAACCCCACGGTTGACCTCAGAACCGGCGTGAAACAGTTCCTCGACTGGTATGATACGTATTCGACAGAGAACTAACTAATCGTCTACGATAACGCGTTCGCAAGCGTCTCCATCCGTCGGGTGTAGTTGTGGTTTTCTCGCACTTGCTGGGAATACTCTGCGAAGGTTTCGAGTGTCTCCTCTGGATTTGAGGTAACCTCGTTTACGAGCTCGATAGTCTCTTTCCGAGAATCGGTTTGGTAGGGGTAATCGAAGCCGAGAACGTCATCGACGTATGGGTGTTGTTCGAGGATGAGCGGTGTTCCAGAAGCAAGCGTTTCGAACACCCGGTTGTTTACCATTCCCCACTGTCTTTGGCCTTCTTTCGTGAGTCCGAACGTGACGAGTCGCGTGTTATACCAGAGATTTAGCTGGGTTGGCGTCACGAAATTTGAGACCCATTCGAAGTCATCGTCGTCTCCGAACGGTCCGAGTACCATGCGTTCTTTCGCGTTTCCTTTGTGGTTTGCACTCCCAGCGTACCCCTTGCCACTTCGCTCAGTTCCGAGTGGTTCGAACGACTGCGTTCCGAGGGGGAAGTACAGCGTCTCGAATCCTCGCTGGCTTGCCTCTTTCAGACATGGCTCCGAAAGACAGAGAATAAGATCTGGTTCGACGCTTACCTGTTCGAGGTAGTAATCGAGAAACTCCTCGGGAGAGTCGTCTTTTGCACCGAACGACCACCACCAAAACAAGTTCAAATCACCGCGGTCGGGCTCAAACGTCGCTTTGTATCCCCCACAGGATATTACTACGTCTCCAAGTTTCGGGTCTCCATGCTCTGCGAGGTATTCTTCGAACCCGCGGCCAAACTGGCGAATTATCATCAGGTCCCCGAGTCCCTGCCCGTGGAACTGGATGTTCGTTTCCGGACTCACGAACTCGAAACAGTTTCGACCCGGAACTTTTTTTCCTCGCCATGCCTCGACGTTCGTTTGAATTCGTTGGCCGGCCTCGACGACATCATCGAGGTTGACACTAGGGATGCGCATTGACGACCTCCGTGCCGAAGTACTCGAGAGTCTTTTTCAACCCAGTCTCCAGATCGATCGTCGGCTCCCAATCCAACAATGATTTCGCCTTCGTAATGTCGGGGCGCCGCCTCGTCGGGTCGTCTTCCGGGAGGGGCTGATAAACCGTTTCGATACTGTTTGGAGATAGCCTTGTGACCGTGTTCGCAAATTCATTTATTGTAGTCTCGTCGGTGTGGCCAATATTGATGACTTCACCGGCTAATTCGTCGTGTTCCGCGAACGTTCGAACTCCTCGCACGAGGTCATCTACGAAGAGGAAACTTCGTGTCTGGTCACCTTCACCGTAGACCGTAAGATCGTCTCCCTGTAACGCTTGGACACAGAATGTGGGTACGACGCGGCCATCGTCACTTCGCATTCTTGGTCCGTACGTGTTGAAAATACGTACCGTCCGCGTATCGACTCCGAACTGCCGCGTGTACATCGTACAGAGGGTTTCACCAAATCGCTTTGCTTCGTCATACGGTGCTCGAGGCCCTCGAATACTCACGTTCCCTCGGTAGGATTCTTCCTGTGGATGTTCTTTCGGGTCCCCGTACACTTCGCTCGTCGAAGCATAGACCACAGTGGCATCCATCTCCCGCGCCAGTTCCAAGACGTGCTTCGTTCCTATCGTATTGGTTTGGGAAATTTCGAGAGCGTGGTCTTTGAAGTCTGCAGGTGACGCCCTCGAAGCAAAATGATAGATATAATCGAAGTTAGTGTCGAGTTCGTTTAGCTGCTGACCGAGTGGTTCTCTCACGTCACCCTCAACGAACGTGTACGCATCATCGTCTTCGAACCGGTTGACGTTCCCCCGTTGGCCGCTACCAAGGTTATCGAAACAGACTACCGCTACACCGTCGCTGAGGAGTGAGTCACAGATATGCGTCCCGATGAACCCCGCGCCACCAGTTACTAATGCCTTAGTCATCGTCAGGCTCGTTAGTGAGTTCGGCCGATAGTTCCGAAGTTCCAGACTCGTTGTCGAATGTCACAACCTTCCATTTCGAGTCGCTCACGCGGCCTACCGAACGAGCTATCGATCTTCGCTTTGCTCGAATACGTAACCTCGCACCTCGCCCGGTAGCTGGGGGAATGGCCTTCATGTGGATTGGTTATCGGATAACCTGTATAAAACGCTTTTCTCTCTGATGTTATATAACCTATTTTACTAATATCCGCCACCACACCGAGTCTCAAGCGACGAGAACCGGACGTGAGACTATTCGGCTTCCAATCTTCGCTCTGCTTCGTCACGGTCCTCTGGGTAACCGATGTCGAGACGCCAGCCGTCGATGCGAATCGCGTCGATAGTCCGCCCAGAACGAATGAGCAGGTCGATCGCCTCGCTAATTTCGTACTCGTTGCGGTTCGAGGGCTGGACGAGCTGACACGCGTGGAAAATCGCGGGCGTGAACGTGTAGAAGCCAGTCATGACGAGGTTCGACGGCGGTTCCTCTGGCTTTTCGACCACTTCTGTAATCTCGCCGTAGTCGTTCGTCACACACACTCCGTAGCGGGAGGCTTCGTCCCATTCGACTTCTTCCACGAGGAACGCCGCATCGGCGCGGTCTTCGCGCTGGCGCTTAACCACGTCGCCGAGATTCGCGTTGAAGATGTTGTCGCCCAGCATGAGCATGAAGTCTTCGTCGATGTGATCCTCGACGGTGAGGAGCGCGTGGGCGAGTCCCTTCTGCTCGCGTTGGTGCTCGTAGGTGATGGGGACGCCGCGATATTCGTCGTCGTAGTGGCTGATGATGACCTCCTTCTTGTAGCCGACGACGACGACAAGTTTGTCGGCGCCGAGTTCGACCAGTTGGTCGAAACAGTGGGTGAGAATTGGTTTCCCGTCAACTTCGACCATGCCTTTCGGTTTGTCTTCGGTTAGGGGTCGGAGTCGAGTCCCTTTCCCGGCGGCGAGGACGACTGCTTGCATAATTCATTTCGAGCAACTCAGTTATATATAACTTTGTGTCACCTTTTCTCGATTTGATAGCCAGCCGAAAATCAGGAATATAATTCGATGTACTCTGCTGCGATTGTATCCCAATCGTGTTTTTCTCGTGCTGCAACTAAATTAGCGTCACCGACTCGTGAGAGCTGCTCTTCGTCCATCTGATCAATCTGTTCAAGTCCACGAATAAGGTCATCGTACAGGACATTCCCACCTGGGTCAACAGAGGGGATAGACCCCATTCGAGGGGCTACAAAGGTCCGACCAAAAGTCATTGCCAGTAAAACCGACCCTGAATTGAATATGTGTTCGTAGGGGAGAACCACGGCATCGGCAGCCGCAAAAAATACCGGAACAGTATCGTCTGGGATGTACTCAAGTGTAGTTTGGATGTTCTCACTGCCACGTGAGAACTCCTCGATTCGTGCCGTGAGGTCACTGTTCATCGGGTTCCCAGCAATTACCAACGTGGCCTTTGATTCTATGGCTTGAAACGACTGGATGAGCGCTGTGACTTGTTTATACGGGCGGATAACTCCGAAATAGAGGTACACACGTTCTGTGTGATGCAGTCCGAGAGCTTCTTTCGCAGCCTCTTTCGTCGGAGTGTTTGTTCCCTCGTACCTCGGGAGGTAGTTCCCGTGCGGAATTTCTGATACCTCATTCGGTTCGGTTCCAACGTACGTCAAAAACTCTGAATGGGTCAGAGGGTCCCAAACTTGAACTTTATCTACAAGCGATACCAGCTTCTGACTCACTCGTAAATCAAGAGCTTTGTAGCGCCTCTCATGGTTGCATTTATTGTGAACAGTCCAGACTGTTCGGTCACAAACGAGTGTCGAAATCCACACCTGAAAGAGGAACCACAAAGCGGCAAGCGCACAAATTTGCCGTGAAAGCGGCAACCGGTACGCCCATTCCTCACTTCCGAAAAGGAAGTATGGGTGTGTCCAGTGAAGATGCAGAACGTCGATATCATCGAGGATGAGCTGGTGCGCAAACAGCGAAAATGGGCGGCAACCCGTCTCTCTTAACACATCCACACCCGCCCGCTCAAGCGATTCTTCGAGGAGCTCTTGAAACTGGTTCCCTTCGAAGAACGGGGCGTGGAGAACTTTCATTATTTGAGATGAACCAGTTGGGTTCCAATAAAGGTGGTTTATGTCGAATCGTATAAAACCGGACCAACCGATTGTTATAACTGGCGTCTATAATGACTACTATCAAAAGATGTACTCTCTGGACCAGATTAGGAATGGTTTATCGACGCCAGCACTTATCTTACGCGAGTTAAACCGGCTCTATTACACGCGATTTGATAAGTTCTCGTACAATCCCGATGGAGTCGATATCATGTCTGAGGACTGGGACGTGCTGCAAATTCTCGATGCCTGCCGGTATGATATGTTTGCCAAGCAATCTCCTCTCACGGGGGAACTCCACTCTCGAACGTCACGTGGCTCCAACACGATGGAATTCCTCCATGCAAACTTCGAGGGCCGAAAAATGCACGACACAGTTTACGTCACGGCAAACCCACAATTCCGACGCCACGAAGACCAAATTGATGCAGAATTCCACGCAGTCATCGATGTCTGGTTGGACGATGGCTGGAACGAAACGTACAACACGGTCATGCCGGAAACGACGGCGAGGTATGCACTTGAAGCTGCCGAGAAATACCCCGAAAAGCGGATTCTGGTTCACTATCTGCAACCGCACTACCCCTTTATTGATTCCGAATCTACGTTCGATAAAAAACACCTCCACGACGAGAGTGACGATACCATCGACTTTTGGCACGAGATCATGTTCGGGCGCCTCGACGTCCGGGCTGACGAAGTGTGGCCACTTTATAGGAAAACCCTCGACCAGGCGTTCCCGCACGTTCAGTCTGTATTAGACAGAATCGAAGGACGTCACGTCGTGACAGCTGACCACGGCAATATGGTCGGAGAGCGTGCACGACCGATTCCGATTCGAGAGTGGGGTCACCCGGAGGGAATTCACACTGAAGAGCTAGTCAAAGTACCATGGCTGGTATACAACAATGAAGATCGCCGAAGTATCAGCATAGATCCACCAAGAGAAAAATCGACGAAAGCGAACAGCGATGTGGTAGCTTCACGACTTCGTCACCTCGGATACACCGAATAAGTGGTTGACGGCTAACCACACGACATGATCTTCGCTAAAGACGCAAATTTGAGCTCAAACAAACACTATGACCGAATTTAAAAAGACAGCTCTGAAGTTAGTAGAGAAAGCAGGTCTCGGGACCGAAGCCTTAAGAATATATGACACGTTGTTCGACTACACTGGAGTCGTCGATCCTTCGGTTAGATCTTTTGAGGACCATGCAGAAAAAAAGGGGACCGTTGTATTTCCACTGATTCCTGGCTACCGAACGATGTGCTTGCGGTACTGCATCTTAGCTGATGCGTTTCGGCGTCGTGGATACAACCCAGTATTAATCGTTGACGATGTGACAGAAGCTCCAGTAGAACGTTCTGTTGACGACGATGTCGCAATCTCGATCCAAACGTCGTATTTCGAGCAAGCGATTCCAAAAAAATTTGGACTGGAAACAACCAAACTCTCTGAGCTCCTGTCGTCGGAACTTGTCAATTTGTCGGATGAAAGCCCAATAATCGACAGGTACGATATCCGCCGGTTCGCCCTTGGCTCTACTCGTCGGCGACTGAAGAGATACACAATCGACCTAGACGACACCAATGTCGTCAATGAGTACAACCGATTCCTGTCCTTGGGTGTGCTCCTCGCAAAAGCGTTTGAACATCTTATTGAGAACCACACTGTGGAACTCGTCGTCGTTCACGAGGATTATTACATCCAAGGAGGGGTTCCGATGGCGGTTGCGAGAGAACACGATATCAAAGCGTACAGTCAAGGATTCGGCTTCCGAGAGGGAACACTGATTTTCGGCGGGCAATCGGAGCGCTCGACACTCCCTCACTTTACGAGTTCTGAGGTGGTAAATCAAGCCTTACAAAACCCGTTAACGCCTGACGAAAAAGCAGCAATTGACGACGTTGTATTTGGTCGGGAATCGGGTGATGGCATGCCTGTTGCCTACTCAGCAAACACTGGTCGAACAGTAACCGCTGACGATCGGCACTCCGTCGGCATGTTCACGAATCTGTTGTGGGACGCATCGTTAGAACCTGAAAACGCATTGTACGCGGACGTTTTTGACTGGATTGCAGATACCATCGACGAGTTCGAAGGAAGGACCGATGCCGAGCTCATAATCAAGACGCACCCTGCAGAAGCAAAGTACGGGACCGAGGAGAGTGTGACAGAACGAGTCACGAATGAGCTAGGACCACTACCAAAAAACGTCCACTTGCTTCCTCCAGATACAGACGTTGACACCTACGCATTGATGTCCGGACTCGATGCAGTCGTCGTTTACAACTCTACAGTCGGCCTTGAATCCGCCTACCGTGACTTACCAGTCATCGTGGCCGGGGAGACTCATTACCGCGGCTTTGGATTTACGATTGACCCAAAAACGAAGTCTGAGTATCTAGAGATGGTTGCAGAGGAAGAAAACATCGAGAAACCACCGGAATCAGCAGCGTTGGCACAGCGTTACGCCAACTTACTATTCCGTAAGCGCCACACTGATTTCCCATTCTTTACTAGAGACGTAACGAAGAAACAGCGTTTCAAAAAAGTGACCTCGGACGACACCTCTCCAGGCTCAGAGCCGCTGGAATCGCTACTTTCATCGCTCCTTGCCGGTGAAGAGGTCGTACACGATTAAAACAGGGCTCCTGAGACCGGTTTTCAGGTCGCTATAGTCTAGTCGAAACACCTTCGATTACTCGACCGACCGCTGAGGATGACAGATTAGGAGACATTGGCAATGATAGGACCACGTCGCTCAGACTCTCTGTCGTAGCCAATCTGCCGTCCGAAGGTGCAATGGACGAGAAGGTGTTTGTTCGATGAACTGGTGGGTCCCAGTAGATTTTGCATGCAATGTTTCGTTCGGTTAGTTCAGAGATTACGCTCTTCCGTGCGTCTTTGTCGTTGAACTGAATCGTAAACAGCTGATACACGTGCGTGTCGGAACTCCGTCCGGTGTGTGGCGTAATGCCGCCGATGGAATCAAACGCCTCGATATACTGTTCTGCGGTTTCTCTTCGACCGTCTATCAGCGTATCAACCTTTTCCAGTTGTGCACATCCAAGTGCTGCCACCATATCTGACATTCGATAGTTCGACCCGACGCGTTCGTACTGCCCGCTATCGACGGAGTCGAAGTAGTTCGACGAGGTCCGACCGTGACTTCGGAATGCTGCGACCGAGCCAGCGAGTTCGTCGTCATCGGTGATGACTGCACCTCCTTCACCAGTCGGCAGAATCTTGTTTTGACAGAAGCTCAGTGCGCTGATATCACCAATCGTCCCGACTAACTCTCCGTCGGCCCTTGCGCCAAACGCCTCTGCGGCGTCTTCGATTAGGTACAGGTCGTGTTCGTCCGCAATCTCTGCTAATTCGTGAATCCGACAGGGTGCACCGTAGACGTGAACTGGGATAATCGCCGCCGTTGCATCCGTAATCGACTCCCGGACTGAGTCGGGGTCGAGACCGTAGGTCTCTGGCTCAATATCGACAAATACTGGCGTTGCACCGACTAACCGAACGACGTTTGCTGTAGCGATGAACGTGAACGAGGGAACGAGGACCTCGTCACCCTCGCCGATATCACACGCCCGGAGTGCGCATTCGAGTGCTGTCGTTCCAGAGTTCACTGTTAATGCGTGTTTGATACCGAAGTACGCTTCGAGGCCGTCTTCGAACGAATCGACATACGGACCTTTCGCCCAATAACTACCGCGGGAGACCGACGAAACGACGTTGGAGATGTCTGATTCGTCCCACGGAATCTCGAATAAAGGGATACTGTCGCTCATTGGCTCTCGTCGTTCTCGACGACGCCCGCAGATTCGATCATATCTATGATTTCTGAGTGGGAGAGTCGCCGTCCGCTCTCGGAGGTGTACTCTCGTTCGAGAGTGTGTTCGTTGCCCTTAGTGATGTCGTACGACGGCATGTCGATGTCGGGGTGAATGACGAACACGTCTTCCAATTCGTCGGTGTTTGATAACTCGTCTTCGGAAATGAGTTTCTCGTGCCAACGTTCGCCTGGACGTGGACCGATGATTTCGATGTCAACCTCTTGCTCGTCGTATCCAAACTCGGATGCGTACTGCGCAATCATCGCTTCTGCGAGTGTGCCGACGTCGAACGTGGGCATCTTGAGAACGAACACTTCACCCCCTTGCATCCGCTCGTAACTACTGAGAACCAAGTCAACGGCGTCGCCAATCGGCATGACGAACCGCGTCATCTCTGGGGAGGTGACCGTGACCGGGCCACCGTCTTTGATTTGCTCATAAAACACAGGGACGACGGACCCGCTCGAACCGAGGACGTTGCCGAAGCGGACACATCCGAACGTGGTCTCTCTGTCGCCTTTATACGCGTTTGCGGCGATAACGAGGCGTTCGGAGAGCAGTTTTGTCGCACCCATCACTGAGGCGGGGTTCGACGCTTTGTCCGTGCTGACGGCGACGAACGACTCGACTTCCTCTTCGAGTGCTGCCCGAATCAGATTCTGTGTCCCGACGACGTTCGTCTGGACCGTCTCAAAGGGGTTGTACTCGTTGAGTTCGACGTGCTTGAGTGCGGCGGCGTGGAAGACAACGTCGATACCCTCGAGCGCGAGGCGGAGGCGGTCACGGTCACGAACGTCTCCGAGGAGGCAGCGAAGACGCTCGTCACCGATTTGGTGTTGGAGTCTGAACAGGCTCTTTTCGTCGTTATCGAAGACGCGGACGGTTTTAGCGCCCTTGTCGAGTGACCGAGAGACGATTTTTGACCCGATAGAACCGCATCCACCCGTCACGAGGACCGTTTTTCCCGAGAGCTCAGTCATATCGGCGTCTCTCACGGCATCGATACTAATCTTTTTCATCGCAGAAACCACGAGGGGGCAGAAATATAGTGTCCCATCGTACAGTTGGAGTATGAAAATCGGTGAGTCATCTATCGACTCAGATACAACCTACTTCATCGCCGAGGCGGGCGTGAATCACAACGGTGACATGGACTTGGCCCGCGAACTCATCGACGCAGCGGTTTCTGCTGGCGCGGATGCGGTCAAATTCCAGACGTTCCGTGCCGAGCGTCTCGTGACGGAGTCTGCGACGAAAGCGACGTATCAGACCGAACAGACCAACGCATCCGAGAGTCAGTTCGACATGCTTCGTCGCTACGAACTCTCGAAAGCAGACCACGAGGAACTGATGGCCTACGCCGACGAACAAGAGATTACTTTCCTCTCGACTCCCTTCGACAGGCAGAGCGCAGACCTCCTCGACGAGTACGACCTTCCGGCGATTAAACTCGGGTCGGGTGAACTCGATAACATCCCGCTCCTCCAGCACGTTGCCCAACTCGGGCGACCGATGATCGTAAGCACCGGGATGAGCACCCTCGACGAGGTCAAACGTGCTGACCGCGCAATTCGTGAAGCAAACCCCGACGTGAGCGTTGGCTATATGCACTGCGTTTCTTCGTATCCAACAGATCCAGCGGACGTGAATCTCCGCGCGATGGACGTCATGCGGCAGGTCGTTTCCGGGCCTGTTGGCTTTTCGGACCACACCACTGCCCCCGAGACGCCGGCACTGGCGGTTGCCGCCGGTGCGCAGTTCGTCGAGAAACATTTTACCCTCGACAAGTCGATGGAGGGACCCGACCACGCCGCCTCGCTTGAACCTGACGAACTCAAACGTGCTGTTTCTCTCGTTCGATTGGCAACGACTGCCCGCGGAGACCCCGAAAAGCGACCCACCTCTGACGAGGATAACAAGACGACGATACGCAAGAGCCTCCACGCGAATACTGACCTCAAAGAAGGCGACGTACTGACCGAGGAGAGCGTCAAAATCGTTCGCCCTGCCGATGGTCTGCCTCCGGAACGACTCGAAAGTGTGCTCGGGAAGAGACTCGCAGTTTCGGTGACTGCAGACGACCCGCTCGTCGAATCTGTATTCGGTGACAACGATGAGTAACCGAACCGTTCTGGTCATCGGCGCACATCCAGACGACGAGGTGCTGGGTGCCGGCGGGACGATGGCGAAACACGCTGCCGCGGGCGACGAAGTCCACGCCCTCATCGTCACCGAAGGGACCACACAGCAGTACGACGACGACTCGATTATCGAGCAAAAGCGCGACGAAGCGCGTGCGTGTGCAGACACACTCGGCATCGAAGCCGTTCACTTCGGTGACTTACCCGATATGCGATTGGACGACGTCCCCCACGTCGATGTCAACGCTGTCATCGAATCGGTGGTTACAGACCTCGAACCAGACATCGTCTACACTCACTCGCCGCACGAGGTGAACCTCGACCACAAAGCAGTGTACGACTCTACGCTCGTCGCGACGCGACCTGCGACTGGTGTTTCGCGTGTGCTAGCGTACGAAACTCCGTCTTCTACCGGCTGGACTGGCGGGACGACCTCCCAATTCGGGGCCGACGTGTACGTCGATATTTCGGGATTCGTCGAGACGAAGGTCGATGCATTTGCGGCCTATCAATCTGAGACACGGGTGTTTCCACACCCACGTTCTCGTGAATCTCTCTCCGCGCGGGCGACGACACGCGGGAGCGAAGCAGGCTTCGCGGCGGCGGAGGCATTTTCGCTCGTTTACGAACGGGTGGGTCAATTATGAATTCGCGAACCATCGGTGTCGTCACTGGTACGCGGGCTGAGTACGGACTGCTCAAGTCATCGATGGATGCAATTCGAGACCATCCGCAGATGGATCTCACAGTGTACGTTACCGGTATGCACCTGTCGCCGCAGTACGGCAACACACGGGACGACATCGTCAACGACGGTTTCGATGACATCGTTGACGTTCACATGCTCCTCGATGGCGACTCCGAGTTGAGTATGGTGAAGTCACTCGGCGTCGGAATCTCGTCGTTTGCGGACGTATTCGGTCGTGACGACCCCGATATCGTCTTGGTCCTCGGAGACCGCGACGAAGCACTCGCAGCAGGCATGGCGGCGGCACACATGAATATCCCTGTCGCTCACGTTCACGGAGGAGACACCACTGGTGGTGCGATCATCGACGATAGTATCCGACACGCTCTCACGAAGTTTTCCCACATCCACTTCCCTGTCTCCCGTTTGAGCGAAGAGCGGATTCTCAAACTCGGCGAAGAGCCGTGGCGAACGATGGTCGTCGGTGCACCCGGTCTCGACGAGATTCTCGATGGCAATTACGCTGACCCTGCTGATGTTCTCGAACGCCACGGAATCGCCCCCAGTGGTCGTCCGCTCACACTCGTCGTTCAACACCCGGTGACGACAGCACCCGGAGAGGCTGGTGTCCAAATGCGCGAGACGTTGGATGGTATCGCCGATTCGGACGTCCATCCAGTTATTATCTACCCGAATTCGGACGCTGGTGGCAAACTCATCATCGACGAAATCGAATCACACCCCGTCGGCGAACAGGCGGAAGTATTCCGCAGTCTTCCACGTGCGGATTACCTCGGTCTCATGGCGGCAGCGGATGTGATGGTCGGGAATTCGAGTAGCGGTATCATCGAAGCACCTTCGTTCGACCTTCCGGTCGTCAACATCGGCCCACGACAGGACGAACGCGAACGCTCGGAGAACACGCTGGATGTCCCACACGAGCGAGAAGAAATCACGGGTGCAATCGAGCGAGCACTCACGGCCGACTTCCGCGAACGCGTCGCGGCCGCCGGAAACCCCTACGACTACGGCGGTGCCGCACAGAATATTTGCGAGCGCTTGGCGACTGTCGAGCTCGGTGAAAAACTCCTCCGCAAACGCTTGACGTACTGACGACTACGAAGTTTCATTAGCAACACCCGCAAGCGTCCATCCATGCGCGCGGTTTTCGTCACTCACAACAACATCGGCAGGACGTGTCTCAAAGCACTCATCGAGTGTGGTGCGGAGGTACCTGCTGTCTACACGCAACCGGAAAAGGGGTCTCTCTCCGACCAGATATCGCTCGAACCGTTCTGTGAAGAACACGATATCGATCTCTATCGAACGGAGTCAGTGAACGATCAGGAAACGCGCGAACAAATCGCGTCGTACGACCCCGAATATTTGTTCGTAATCGGTTGGTCGAGACTCGTCAACCAATCCGTACTCGACATCCCTTCGGTCACCGCGCTCGGGATGCATCCTGCTCCGCTCCCCCGAGGCCGTGGCCGCGCACCGATTGCGTGGAGCCTCATCAAAGGTCTCGACACCACGGCGATGTCTTTCTTCCACCTTGTCGAGGAGGCAGACGCCGGTGACCTCGTCGCTCAGCACGAGATTGATATCGATATCGAAGACGATGCGGCCTCGTTGTACGAGAAAGTTCGCCTCGCCGCTGGGCAATTCATCCGGGATACGTACGACGAACTCGCCGCTCACGACGTAACGCGAATCGAGCAAGACGAGTCGAACGCGACGTGGTGGCCCAAACGGACGCCTCGTCATGGACTGGTCGATTGGGTTCGGTCACCGAGGAAACTCTATGATTGGATTCGTGGGCAAAGTCACCCATATCCGGGAGCGTACTCGTATCTCGATGGGACGAAAGTTCGATTGTGGAGCGCCCGTCCACCGTCTGAGGAGCCGGTGTTCGGCGTCCCCGGAGAGATTCTGGCCGTCAATGGCGACGGCATCGAAATCGCAGCGTGGGAGGGGTCCCTCGTCGTGGACCGAGTCCAAGTCGGGGACGACGAAGAAGTATCGGGCGCAGAACTCATCGAGTCGTATGAGTTCGAAATCGGCCAGCGATTCGAAAACGCTCGTGATATCCTTGGTGAGTAGCCTACTCGTCGCCGTATGAGGAGATGACACCCGAGGACGCATCGCTCGAGGCTTCGTCTTCGTGCGTGATGCTCACCTCGACGAAGTAGTTCTCGCCATCGACTTCGAGGGTGGCGTTATTGAACGGTGGGAACGTGAGCGCACGCAACACGTCTAAGAGTTCTTTCACGGTGTATTCCTCTTCGGCGTCCAGTTTGCAGAGGTCAGCAAATTCAGACTTCTTGTGTGTCGGGGCGTTCGTATCCTTTTGTGGTACTGGCTCGATAGTTCCAGATTGGATATCGGGCCAGGTTTCGACGAACAATTCGACGGCAGCAGATTCGAGACGCTCGTACACGTCCTTGCCGTTGTCGTCGAATCGTGTCTCCACCTCACGACGTGCGAGGAGGGCCCCAGTGTCGATTCCGGGGTCCATCTGATGAATTGTGACGCCGGCGGGATGGCCTTCGACGATGCTCCAGACGTTCGGATTGAAGCCACGCCCGGCTGGGAGGTAGCCTGGGTGCACGTTGATAAACCCCTGTTCTGGGATGTCCAGAATGGATTCGGGAACGATATGTCGATAACCTACGGCAACGGCGATGTCCGGTTGCAGTCGCTCGACGAGTTCGAGTTGACCCTTCGTCGTAATCATCGCTTGAACGGTGACACTGTCCCGGTCGCAGAGCCATTCGTAAATCTCGGTACCCATGTTGTTCGTTCCGAGAAAGAGGACGTCCATGAGTTGTTCATCTTCACACGCGGTAATAGCTTCCCGGTACTGACATCGAAAGAACTGCAAACGAAATATCTTATCCGGTAGGTTCGATTAGTTCAATCGATGCATACAATATTGTTTACGGGTCTGGGTTCGATAGGACGCAGACACCTTCGGTTGTTAATGGAGTTGGAGTCTGAGTTCGACATCCACGCGTATCGAAGTCGAGGTTCGGACGGAGAACTGGATGCCGTTACTGAACACGATTCGCTCGACAGTGCTCTCGCTGTTTCACCTGATGTCGCATTTATCACGAATCCAACGTCACTGCACGTGGAAACTGCGATTCGTTGTGCAAAATCGGGTGCAGATCTCTTTATAGAAAAACCACTGTCTGATTCTATTGGTGGGATCGATGAACTCAGGCGAATCTGCGATGAGAAGGAACTTCTCACGTACGTTGGGTGCCAACTCCGGTTTGATCCCATTCTAAACAGATTGAAAACGATACTTATAGACGAGGAGTATGGGGGTATGCTATCATTTCGAGCTTACAGTGGGTCATATTTGCCAGATTGGCGTCCCGAGAAAGATTACAGAAATACGTATAGTGCACAGTATGAACTCGGCGGCGGCGTCGCTCTGGACCTCATTCATGAAATTGATTACTCGTACTGGATTTTTGGACGACCAGCTCGGACCGTTCATCTTTCGGGGCAAGCAAGTACACTCGAGACAACTGTGGAAGATTATGTTGAACTATCACTCGAAACGGTAGATGGCGTCCCTGGTCACATCCATCTCGATTACTTCCGACCGACCCCGAGGCGGACGTTGGAAGTTACGTGTGAAGACGGAGTGTTAACTGCTGACTTAATCTGCAAAACGCTGACGATCGAAACCACAGAACGAACAGAGCAAATTGAGTATGACTATCATCGGGACGACGTTTTTCGCAGACAACTCAACCACTTTTTCGACTATCTCGAACGGAGAGAACCGTTCGAAAACGACATCTCGGAGGCAGAAGATGTATTGCGAATTGCACTGAATCTGCGAAACGAATACCGATGAACGCTAGCGAAACTGTTCTCGTTACAGTCTGCGCCCGAGGGGGATCCAAAGGCGTCCCGAACAAAAACGTTCGTCCTGTTTCGGGGGACCCTCTCATTGCACACACACTACGGCAGGCAAAGAAGTGGGAGCGAACGACCGACCTTGTCGTTTCGACCGACGACGAAGAAATCGCGTCAGTTGCTCGCGAGTGCGGTGCAGTAGTTCCTTTCACCCGCCCTGCAGAATTGGCATCCGACGAAGCAGCGAAACTCCCTGTTATTCAGCACGCTGTTAATGAAATGGAAGACGAGACGGGGACAAAATACGACTACGTAGTTGACCTTGACGCAACTGCCCCGATTAGGCTCGTTGAAGATATAGAAAATTGTTTCAAAAAAGTCGCCGAAACAGACGCGACAAACGCGTATACGGTCACCGAGGCAGACAAGAACCCGTACTTCAATATGGTTGAACTTGATGACCGAGGGTTTGCCCACCTCTCTAAAGAACTCCCAAATGAAGTCGTCCGTCGTCAGGATGCACCTTCTGTCTACGAAATGAACGCGTCTGTGTATGCCTATGACCGTGAATTTTTGCGGAATGCTTCTTCGAATCACTCTGATCGGACCACTATTTCGACGATGCCTCCTGAGCGCTCTATCGATATCGACCGCGACATTGACCTCGCGCTGGTAACCTTCTTGATGGAAGATTGGGGGGTGAAGTATGACTGATCATCTGGAACTTTCGGACCACGTATCTGTCATCGCGGGCGGCGCTGGTCTTATCGGGAGTGAAGTTTCTCGAGGCTTGGCTGAATGTGGTGCCAACGTCGTGATTGCCGACCCAAGCGAGAACGGTTCAGACCTCGCAGACGAGCTGGGAAACCACGTTCACCACGTGCCAACTGACGTCACTGACCCTGAGTCGGTTGACTCTCTATTTGAGGGGGTCATATCTGAATATGGTCGGATTGACTCATTGGTCAACACTGCATACCCTAGAAATGAACAGTACGGTGTGAAGTTCGAGGAGGTCACATTCGAAGATTGGAACGAGAACCTGTCGCTTCATCTTGGGAGCTATTTCTATACCTCAAAGTGTGCTGCGATACAAATGCAGTCTCAATCTGAAGGGGGAAGCATCGTAAACTTCGGGTCCATTTACGGTATCGAAGCCCCTGACTTCACGATTTACGATGGCACAACTATGACCAGTCCCGTGGAATACTCGGCAATCAAAGCAGGAATTATCAATTTCAGTCGCTATCTCGCTTCGTATTTTGGACCAAATGGCGTCCGAGCCAATACTGTCAGCCCCGGCGGTGTGTTCAACAATCAAAATGACAATTTTGTGAAAAGGTATGAAAAACAGACACCAATACGTAGAATGGCAACACCTGAGGACCTAGTTGGCCCTGTGTTATTCTTGGTCTCGGATGCATCACGTTACGTCACAGGCCATAATTTGGTTGTTGATGGAGGATGGACAATCTCCTGACGGTAAACGCCTAATCTCGACAAAATAGTCCAACGTGAACTACCGACTGAGAACGAAGCGGTGATGCACGCCAGCTTTTGACGACACTTTCACATGTATCCCAGATCCTTCAGATGATCTTCAACGGCAATCGACTCTGTGTGAACATCTTCAATATCCGGCTTGTAGGACTTACTATCAGAAGCTGTCGTCTCGACCCACGGAACACGTTTGACTATGGGGTGCGGGAATCCTTCGGGGTGTCCATAGGCAGCACCCTCACCGAATGCTTCTCCGTGATCTGCCGTGATGACGACTCGCTCCGCATCGGTGTTTTCCAAGAGAACCTCTACGCTATCGAGGACGTACCTGAGCGTTTCACGATATAACTCGATAACTATGTCACGAGATGCGTCGCCAGTTCTGAGGAGTTCGTAGCCGTGTTTCTCAACCTCATTTGGGTCTCTCCCGTCTTTGATTGCATTTCCAATGTAGGGTAAATGGGGCTGCATGTAATGTAGTAGCATTCGGTCGTGGCCTCCTGTTCGACCCGCAACAATCGCTCTGTCTGTAACTGAATGAGGTAAGACAACACCGTACTGGGGATCGTGGTTTTTCTCCCAGACCTCGTCAAGTTCGTAGAACGTATCTCGCGTTACAATATCCCACCTCGAGAAGTCGAACGGCGTCGTATTATTTTGAGGTGGGAAATCACGGTCTCCAAATATCAGTTTGGTGTGGCCGTTCCCGGTGATGTAACGTGTTCTGCTGATTTCACTCTGCCACTTGCTCGTGAACGTCTTTGCCATCCATTCGTCAGATTGACTACCGACAGACCATTTCGTTTCCACCTCACCAATGAAGTCGTACTCGCTGGCGACTTCTTTCAAAGTGTCAACACGACACGCGTCTAGGACGATGAGGAGGTCCCATTCGTTCTCGTAGATATTCTCGCCTGGTTCGAACCGAGAGGTCACCGCATACCAAAACATCAGATAGATGGTGAAAACCACATACAACAGGCCTCGCCATCCTTGCCTGTCGAACCGCTGTCGCATCTCGGAGGACCACTCTCGGAGATTGCTTTCCATACCTCCGTCTGTAGTAGGTGAGGTTATCAACTACCCGGTCTGAGTTGAATGGTTATGCTCCAACATTCACTGAGGGGAGATTGTCACGGACAGTCTTTCTGAACTGCGCGGAGATGGCCCAGAGCGTCGCAAAGTACGTTCCGGCGCCAATAAAGACCAAGACAAAAACAACCACTAGACTTGACCCAACGGTCTCTCTCCCAACGAGCACGACGATACCCATCACACCTGCTGCGAGGGTTTGCCGAGTCAGTTCAAGTGCGGGAATTTGAACGGAAAGGTATCGTTGAAGTAGCCAATACGAAATTCCAGTACTCACTGTCGCACTGAGTGCCGTTGCAATTGCTGCACCATACCAACCGTGTTGGCTAATGAGAACTATATTTAGAATGAAGTTAAAGCAAACAAAAAATATATTGACTTTATATGTTTGCTCTGGGTGATTAATCGCGTCAAGAGCGTTGGTAATCTGCATCTCGAATGCGTAAAACAACCGTGCAAAGACAAGTATGAGCAGTACTTCGTATCCGATTGGGAATTCTGGTCCGTAAATCGATAATATCTTGTCTCCAACGAGTACGGAGCCCACTAACCCTGGTATTAGGAATAATCCAGCGTAGGAAAAGGACGCGGAAATTGCATCTCGAACTTGGTCGTCTCTTCCTTTTGCAGAGAGTGAGCTGATCTCAGGAAATAGAGTTGCACTGATCGATGCCCCGAAGATAGCGAAAAGAGATGCTATATTCCACGCAATTTCGTACACACCAATCAGTTCGTTTGCGACGAAGACTCCCAGAACAATCGTATCCATCGATAGGAACGATCGGTTTTTGATCGGGGCTAACCACGAGTACTTGGCGAACGAAACGATACTGTCGAACGACTCTTTCGTTGGTCGAACGAATTTAATGCTGAGGAAGTACAGGCCAGCAGCGAGTGCCAGCGTTCCACCGATAACGTATCCCCAGAGGAGACCAACTAATCCAAACCCAGCGATCGCTAATCCAATCTGGAATACTGCACGTCCACCCCACCAAATCGGTGGAAGAAAACTCGATAGATGTACCTTTTTTTGCCCATCGAGTGCAGAGTTGACGAATTGAACACTCAGACTCACAAAAAGCATTACCACTAATATATCTACTACTGGTGCGCCGAGATATTCATTAATCTCTTCGGAGAATAAAAGTAAAATCAGAGAGACAACACTCACGAGAAGTGCCTGCATCAACATTCCGGTACTCAGCACGCTGTATCGGTCTGTGGCCTCACTAAGCCGTTTCTTCACAGCGTGATTAATTCCAAGTTGGGATGGAAGGGTTGCCCACGCAATCACCGAAATGACGAGCGCATAGGTCCCCAGTACAGACGCACCGAGAACTCTTGCAACGTATAGATTGACCGCAAACCCCGCAATCGACGTCACCACCTGTCCGAAAAAATGGATGGCAGACGTCTGTCCACGTTTCATTCTCAGATGAGTCCTGTCGTGTGAACGCTAAAGAACCAATGGTTTGAGCCGGTACAATCACTCGCTTGCACGGTGACTAACAGGTGAAGATAAAGAGAGAACGCTTTTACAACATCACACTCCATCCGTGTACCAATGCCCACCGCCGACGCCGTCTGTATCCTCATCCCCACCTACGACGAGGCTGAAACGATTGCCGATGTCGTCTCTGACTACCGAGACGAAGGATTCACTAACGTCCTCGTCATCGACGGCGGATCGACAGACGGGACGCGCGAACTCGCCGAAGAGGCGGGCGCACGCGTCGTCGTCCAGTCGGGGTCCGGAAAGGGCCAGGCCGTCCGAGAGGCGGTCGAACAGCACGTCGAAGCCGAGTACGTACTGATGCTCGACGGCGATGGAACCTACCTCGCCGACGACGCCGAAGCGATGCTCGCGCCGCTCGACGAGGGATACGAACACGTCATCGGCGACCGGTTCGCTGACATGCACGAGGGTGCGATGACTGGGCTGAACAAAATCGGCAACGGAATCATCAACCGGGCGTTCGCGCTCATCCACGGCAGGGACTACAAGGACATCCTGAGCGGATATCGCGCGTTCACGCGCGAGTCATTCATGCGAATGACGCTCACGTCGGACGGGTTCGGCGTCGAGACGGAGATGGCAGTCGAGTGTGTCAAACGCGGTATCAACACCACGGTGGTCCCGACGACGTACAAGCCGCGACCAGATGGGTCGGATACGAACTTACACCCCGTCCGCGACGGCGGAATCATCTTCCTCGAACTCTACCGCCGGGCCAAGACCAACAACCCGCTGTTTTACTTCGGTAGCGTCGGATTAGCATCGACGGCGACGGGGCTTGGGCTGGCCGCGTACGTCGCCTACGAGTGGGTCTTCCGGACGATTTCGCACGAAGTCATCGCCGTCGTATCGGCGGCGGGAATCCTCTTCGGCGTGCAACTGCTCATGTTCGGGGTGCTCTCGGACCTGATTCTCTCGCTTCACCGCGAGCAGATAAAGCGCATCGAAGAACTGGAGTAAACGGTAGAACGCGAAGTGTTGCGCAGTTAGAAGGGGAGTAGTCCACGGAGTCGGCCGACGAGGCTGGTCGATGCTTCGGCGCGGTAGGCCTCGAAGACGGGATGGAGTTCGTTGAGGAGTTGGTTTCGTGACTCGAATTGCGTTCGTTCGGTGGCGACGAGCGCGTCGTCGATGGTCACCGTCGTCTCGTTGGCGTCAACTGGGACCGCGACGTGGTCGAGGGCGTCCGCGATGGTCTCGGTCTCGGCGGGGAACGTCAGGTCTGCCTCGTCGAGGTCCGCGGCGAGCGCGGCGATACCGAACTCGATAGCTTCTGGGTCTGTCCCGTCTCCAGTCGGAGGTCTCGCTGCCATTGATACCGATTACGTGTTCATCTATGGAAAAACTCCCGAACTCCCGACAGGAATTGCAGTCGCCGGCACGCTGGCCGGGTACGTCAACCGTGGACGGTGCCGGATACGCCGACCGTGGGCGTTATTTGACATGCGCGCATGGCTTCTCGTATGACCGAGTACACGACGGTTTCTATCCCGAAAGAACTGGCCGCACGCGTCGAAGAGACCATCGAGGGAACCACGTTCTCCAGTACGAGCGACCTCGTTCGGTTCCTGCTGCGCAGTATCGTCATCCAGCATCAGCGCTCCGGCGGCGAACTCTCCGACTCGGAGTTTCAAGAGATCGCGGACAACCTGCGGGACCTCGGGTACCTGAAGTAACGGCCGCGAGACGCTTCACTCCGTCAGTCGTTCTGTTTTCATAGTTCTTCGACCGGCGGTTCGGCATCGACGACGACGAGTTCGAGTTTCCGGCCGGACCGGTCGAACGCGCCCAGTGTGTCGTCTTCCCACGGGGGGACCGCGAGCAACACCACGGCCGCGAAGTCGTCTCGCTCGGTGAGTCTGAACGGTCCCTGCGGGTGTGTGAGGAACCGGGCGCGGCCTCGACCCGCGGGGGTACCGAGGTCCACGCCGAAGACGTTCCGAACCGATTTGCCCGCACTGGGTAGATAGAAGTGGGTCAGAATCGGTGTCTCGGGGTCGAGGTCGAGCGAAGCCTCGAACGACTCAGCAGCCGTCGCGTCGAGCACGACGTTCATCGATTGTGGTTCGTTCTCCTCAGCGAGTTCGAGGAGCACGTCTACGAGCCCGCGGGTAATGTGCACCCGGGGAGGCTCCGATCCCGACGCTCGCTCGGCACTCGTCTCGCGCTCGTCGCGGTTGCTGTGCGGCGCATCGTTCCCGGCCGAGTTGGTGTTGTGTGTCATCGTCGTCGAGTCTCAGTTCGACAGCATCGATTTGAGTGCCCTCAGATACGCGCCCGGGAGGTTCGACCGAGCGTCCGAGAGTGCTGTCCGCATGGCACGTCCCGCGTTCTCGGATACGCCCGCGCCGTGGCCGACGAGGAGTCGCTCGGGATCGTACCTCGTCAGGACCCGACGTGGTGGGAAGGGGCGGAGCATCGGGTGGACGCCGAGGCGCTCGCCGGGGGCACAGAAGTACTCCACCGTGCCCAGTGCTTCGGGCACGAAGAGAAGCGAGTAGTCGGGATGGTAGAATCCGACCTCCTGCCACGGTGGGACCGTGCGGTCTACGACGCGGAAAGTTTCGAAGCCACTGTCCGCGAGCGTGGTTCCGAATCGCTCGACTGGGGCGTCGAGTTCGTCGGCGACGTCGGTCATCCACGAGGCGACGTAGACGGGCACGTCGTGGCGAGTTGCGACGGCGGCGGCATGGCGCTTGTGTCGGTCGAGTCCGACGACGACGCCCGCGACGTCGCCGAATTCGGCGAAGAGGTCGTCGATACCGGGAGCATCAACGGGGTCGAAGACCCACACGTCGCCGTCGATTTCGACGGCGTGACTCGCACGTTGCATGGCCTCGTCGGGATACGCGAGCCATCCGACGCCGTGTTCCCAGCGGTCGATTTCGCGGAGTTGTCCCTCTCCACGACCTTTCATTGGCATACGTGTCACGTGGGACGGGAATCCCATAAGCCCTCTCACGACGGGGGTTTCGCCCGGTGGTCGCTGCGTGGATTGGTCCGGTGGTCACTCCACGGTGGTCGGCACTCGTAGGAGGTGGGACTCTCGTAAAGCTCAGAGTTTGTCGGTGTCGATATCGACGCCCGGTGGCGTGATGACGAGGAACTTCCGGAAGTGCATCAGATTCCCGCCCATGTCTTTGATGTCGCGTGCGAAGGTCGATGCGAGTTTGTTCAGGTCGCCTTCGACGGCCAAGAACAGCACGTTACCGCGTGCGACGGAGTCGATCCACGCTTCTGGTTCCGTCGAACCGTCGAGGACGCCGAGTACGACGCCCCCCTCCGTCTCCTCCGAGTCGAGGTGCTCTTCGGCCGTCTGCAAGTTGAGGTTGAAGTCGCCCATACCCCGTGGGTGGCAGAGCGATGAGAAAAGCGTTCGGACCGTTTTCGGAGTCGAATGGACTGAGACCGAATGAGATGTGCTGGCAGGCGAGTCCACATTCGTCCAGTCACGAGTGCGCGTGGCCCTTCCAAACGTTTGTTTGTAAATTTGGAAGCGTTAGATTATCCGACTCGGGTTGTGAACTGTGTGACGGCATATCAAGTAATTGTATCTCATTGGTGTGTAATAGGTCGTTTATGTCGTGCGATTTGGGGGTAATGTGACACCATCACAGATTCACGAGAACAATCATGATACTGTCGGTGGAAAACTTTTATATACGGGTTCGTGCTCGTGACTGACACAATGTCTCACAACATTACGGAGGATTCGTCGGATGCCCCGGCGGGTCGAGTTCTTCCAGGGCACATTAGCCCAACAAACTGAAATCGACAACGTACGAATTTTCGACACGACGCTTCGTGACGGCGAGCAGTCGCCGCGTACCTCGTTCTCGTACGAGGAGAAACGCGACATCGCGGCGATGCTCGACGGAATGGGGACCCACGTCATCGAGGCTGGCTTCCCCGTCAACTCCGACGCGGAGTTCGAAGCAGTCGCGGATATCGCGGCGGCGACCGATGCGACGACCTGTGGACTGGCCCGCGTCGTCGATAAGGACATCGAGGCCGCGCTGGATGCTGGCGTCGATATGGTGCACACGTTCGTGAGCACCAGCGACGTCCAACTGGCCGACTCGATGCACGCCTCCCGCGAGGAAGCGGTCGAACGCGCCGTCCGAAGCGTCGAGCGCGTCCGCGACGCCGGTGTCGAAGTAATGTTCTCGCCGATGGACGCCACGCGAACCGACGAGGCGTTCCTCATCGAAGTCGTCGAAGCCGTGACCGACGCGGGTGTCGATTGGATTAACCTCCCCGACACCTGTGGCGTTGCGACCCCGACGCGCTTCGCAAAGATGGTCCGGACGGTCCGCGAGCACACCGACGCGAACATCGACGTGCACACGCACGACGACTTCGGACTGGCCTCCGCGAACGCGATGGCCGGCTTCGAAGCGGGTGCCTCGCAGGCACAAGTGTCCGTCAACGGAATCGGCGAACGCGCCGGCAACGCGGCCTACGAAGAGGTCGTGATGTCGGCAGAATCACTCTACGGCGTCGATACCGGTATCGACACCACGCAGATTACGAAGCTGGCTCGCATCGTCGAGGCGGCTTCCGACATCCCGGTCCCGGCGAACAAGCCGGTCGTCGGACGCAACGCGTTCTCTCACGAGAGCGGCATCCACGCCGCTGGCGTCATCGAGAACGCCGACACGTTCGAACCGGGCGTCATGACCCCGGAGATGGTCGGCGCGACGCGCGAGTTCGTCCTCGGCAAGCACACGGGGACGCACTCGGTACGCAAGCGCCTCGAAGACATCGGGTACGACCCCACGGACGCCGAGGTCCGCGAGGTAACCCGCCGCGTCAAGGACCACGGCGCGGAGAAAGAACGCATCAACGACGAGGCCCTGCAGGCGTTCGCCAGCAGCGTCGGCGTCACCACGAAAGAGGACACGGAGGAGGTCCGGGTCTGATGAGGCCGGGCTGTGGCCCCTCTGGGCGACTGCCCCGCACGCGCGTTCCGGCGGCCGAGCGGTGCAACACTTGCTCGCCGCGAAACTGTTATTACCACCCAAGCGCTCGTGTGGCATACGATGAGACAGCACGACACGCGTTCGACGACTGCCACTCCACGGGGAGCGTGCAGTCTCGGCGCTTCGGCTGTCCGCGCGCTCATTATTGTAGGGGTCTAGCCCCTCATCATCCCACTTCTCAGTCCCACGGAATCGCACCGTATTCAGCCATCTCTGGAGTCCCTCACATGCAGCACCAGCACCACACCCACCGACCGAGCGCGCATCGCTATCGAACGACACGAACACACGGAGGTCGCACATGAGCGAACGAACCGCGACGACGTCCGAACCACCGACCGAATCGACCGACGACACACCGAACCAGACTGAAGTCACCACGGGCGCAACCGCCGTCATCCGGGCGCTCGAAAACGCCGGCGTCGAGACCGCATTCGGCGTCCAAGGCGGGGCAATCATGCCCATCTACGACGCCCTGTACCACTCCGACATCCGGCACGTGACGATGGCCCACGAGCAGGCGGCCGCCCACGCCGCCGACGCGTACGGCGTCGTCCGCGGTGACCCCGGCGTGTGTCTCGCAACGTCTGGCCCCGGCGCGACGAACCTCGTGACCGGCATCGCCGACGCCAACATGGACTCGGACGCGATGCTCGCGTTGACGGGACAGGTCCCGTCGGAGATGGTCGGCTCGGACGCGTTCCAAGAGACCGACACCACGGGCGTCACCGCGCCAATCACGAAACACAACTACTTCGCCAACGACAGCGACACCGTCGGCGACACCGTCGGCGAGGCGTTCGAGTTGGCCCGCGAAGGCCGACCCGGACCGACGCTCGTTGACCTCCCGAAGGACATCTCGCTCGGCGAGACGACGCGCGAACCCGGTCAGGCGCGTGCTCCCGAAACCTCGCGCTCCCGAACTGACCCCGACGACGACGACGTTGCGGCCGCCGCGCGCGCCATCGAGCGCGCGGAGAAACCGGTGTTGCTCTTCGGCGGCGGCGTCATCAAAGCCAACGCGACGGAAGTCGCTCGCTCGTTCGCCTACGAACACGAGATTCCGGTCGTCACGACGATGCCCGGCATCGGCTCGTTCCCCGAAGACCACGAGCTGTGTCTCTCGTGGGCAGGCATGCACGGCACCGGCTACGCGAACATGGCAATCACGCACACCGACTGCCTCGTCGCCGTCGGCACGCGCTTCGACGACCGCCTGACCGGCGGCATCGACACGTTCGCACCCGAGGCCGAAGTCGTCCACATCGACATCGACCCGGCGGAAATCTCGAAGAACATCCACGCGGACTACCCCGTCGTCGGCGACGCGGGCCGCGCGCTCGAACGCATCGACGCCGAGATGGCACACAGCCCCGACGCCCGCGAGTGGGCAGCACAGTGCCAGACGTGGAAAGACGAGTACCCGATGGACTACGCGGCACCCGAGAACGAACCGGTCAAACCCCAGTTCGTCGTCGAGGCGCTGGACGAGGCGACACCCGACGACACCATCGTCACGACCGGTGTCGGCCAGCACCAGATGTGGGCCGCCCAGTACTGGACGTACCGCGAACCGCGGCGCTGGGTCTCCTCGCACGGGCTCGGCACGATGGGCTACGGACTCCCCGCAGCCATCGGTGCCCGAATGGCCGCAGAAGACGACCAATCGGTCGTCTGCGTCGATGGCGACGCCTCGTTCTTGATGACGATGCAGGAACTCTCGGTCGCAGTCCGCGAAGACCTCGATATCACCGTCGCCATCCTCAACAACGAGTACATCGGGATGGTTCGCCAGTGGCAGGACGCCTTCTTCGAAGGCCGTCGCATGGCCGCCGGCTACGACTGGTGTCCCCGGTTCGACAAGCTCGCCGAGGCCTTCGGCGCTCGCGGCTGGTCTGTCGATTCCTACGAGGAAGTTCCCACCGCAATCGAAGAGGCGTTAGCGTACGATGGCCCGTCGGTCATCGACTTCCACGTTGACCCCGCAGAGAACGTCTACCCGATGGTTTCGTCGGGTGGCGCGAACGGCAAATTCGCTCTCTCGGAGGACCAATTATGAGCAACGAAGACGGACTCCAAGGCCCGACCCCGGAAGAACGCCCGCACCCAGAAGGGCGACGTAACTCGCAGGGCATCCGTATCGACCCCGCTGCCGAATCGGAACACGAACCCCGCCGGACCGTCCTGTCGGCGCTCGTCAAACACGAACCCGGCGTGCTCTCGCGCGTCGCCGGACTCGCCGCCCGACGGCAGTTCAACATCGAGAGTTTGACTGTCGGTCCGACCACCGTCGAGGGCCACGCCCGCATCACGATGGTCGTCGAGGAACCCGACCCCGGCATCGACCAAATCGAGAAGCAACTGGCGAAGCTCACGCCCGTCATCTCCGTCGGCGAGTTGGACGACGACGCCGTTCGCGCCGAACTCGTCCTGCTCAAAGTCCGCGGCGAAGAACCCGACAAGGTTCACGCCATCACGGAGATGTACGACGGCAAGACGCTCGACGCTGGCCCGGAGACCATCACGGTCCAACTGACCGGCGACGAGCACAAGATCGACGACGCCGTCGATGCGTTCCGACGCTTCGGCATCATCGAAATCGCCCGCACCGGTCAGACCGCGCTCGCACACGGCGCGAAACAGACCGTCCCCGGAGAGGAACCCGGCACGTCCGGCGAACCAACCAAACCAACTACCAATCAATGACTGAATTCACTACCACCGTTTACTACGACGACGACGCAGACCGCTCGCACATCGACTCCAAGACCGTAGCCATCCTCGGCTACGGCAGTCAGGGCCACGCCCACGCCCAGAACCTCGCCGAGAGCGGGGTGGACGTGGTCGTCGGTCTCCGACCCGGTTCCTCCTCGCGCGCCGCCGCACGCGAAGACGGACTTCGCGTGGCCTCGCCCGCCGAGGCGGCCGCAGAGGGAGACATCGTCTCTATCCTCGTTCCCGACACCGTCCAACCCGCGGTGTTCGAGGAAATCCGCGACGGACTCGAAGCGGGCGACACGCTCCAGTTCGCACACGGTTTCAACATCCACTACAGCCAAATCGAACCCCCGGAAGACGTTGACGTGACGCTCGTCGCACCCAAATCGCCGGGCCACCTCGTCCGCCGGAACTACGAGAACGACGAGGGGACGCCCGGACTCATCGCCGTCTACCAGGACACGACCGGCGAGGCGAAGGACGAAGCACTGGCCTACGCCCACGGAATCGGCTGTACCCGCGCCGGCGTCATCGAGACGACGTTCCGCGAGGAGACCGAGACCGACCTGTTCGGCGAGCAGGCCGTCCTCTGTGGCGGCGTCACGTCGCTCGTCAAGCAGGGCTACGAGACGCTCGTCGATGCGGGCTACTCCCCCGAGATGGCCTACTTCGAGTGCCTGAACGAACTCAAACTCATCGTGGACCTGATGTACGAGGGTGGACTCGGCGAGATGTGGGACTCCGTGAGCGACACCGCCGAGTTCGGCGGTCTGACCCGCGGCGACCGCATCGTGGACGAACACAGCCGCGAGCGCATGGAAGAAGTCCTCGAAGAGGTGCAGGACGGCACGTTCGCCCGCGAGTGGATTCTGGAGAACCAGGCGGGACGCCCGTCGTACAATCAACTCAAAGACGCCGAAGAGAGCCACGGCATCGAGGAAGTCGGCCGCCCGCTCCGCGACCTGTTCGCGTGGAACGACGGCGACGACGAAGAGACAGAGAAAGCAGAAGCCCCAGCAGACGACTGAGTATGACACGAAACTCGAACGACACACCGATGCGAGACGTGAGCCACACCAATCCGTACACCGGAGAGACGTTCACCACCGTCTACGAGCGAGGCCCGGCAGTCACCGACGGCGGCCAGACGTCCTCCCCGGAGATGACCGGTGGCTCGGAGACGATGGACGACGTGGACCACACGCCCCGGAACGGCGAGGGAGCACACAGCGTGTGGGAACGAGGCTATGAGGACGTAGGCCGTACAGGTGACGTAGATGAGTGAGGGAACGCTGTACGACAAGGTCTGGGAGAACCACACGGTTTCGGAACTCCCGACGGGACAGACGCAGTTGTTCTGTGGACTGCATCTCATCCACGAGGTGACGAGTCCGCAGGCGTTCGGCATGCTCCAAGAGCGCGACTTAGAGGTCGCCTACCCCGAGCGGACGCACGCGACGGTGGACCACATCGTCCCCACCTCGGACCAGTCGCGCCCATACAGCGACGGCGCGGCCGAGGAGATGATGGCCGAACTGGAACAGAACGTCCGCGAGGCGGGCATCGAGTTCTCGGACCCGACCTCGGGTGACCAGGGTATCGTCCACGTCATCGGGCCGGAACAAGGCCTGACGCAACCCGGAATGACCATCGTCTGTGGTGACTCCCACACCTCGACGCACGGCGCGTTCGGCGCGCTCGCGTTCGGTATCGGGACGAGCCAAATCCGCGACGTGCTCGCCACGCAGACGATTGCGATGGAGAAGAAGAAGGTCCGCAAAATCGAGGTCACGGGCGAACTCGGTCCCGCGGTCGAAGCGAAAGACGTCATCCTCGAAATCATCCGTCGCCTCGGCACCGAGGGCGGCGTCGGCTACGTCTACGAGTACGCCGGCGAGGCCATCGAGAACCTCGATATGGAAGGTCGGATGAGCATCTGCAACATGTCCATCGAAGGCGGCGCTCGCGCGGGCTACGTCAACCCCGACGAGACCACCTACGAGTGGCTGGAACAGACCGACTACTTCCAAGAGAACCCCGAGAAATTCGACGAACTCAAACCCTACTGGGAGTCGGTTCGCTCGGACGACGACGCCGAATACGACGACGTCGTCACCATCGACGGTTCGGAACTCGAACCCGTCGTCACGTGGGGAACGACCCCCGGCCAGGGCGTCGGCATCAGTCAGCCGATTCCGGCCCCGGAAGACCTGCCGGAAGACAAACAGGAGACGGCCCGGATGGCCCAAGAGCACATGCGCGTCACGCCCGGTGAGACCATGGAAGGCTACGAGATCGACGTGGCGTTCCTCGGGTCGTGTACGAACGCCCGCCTGCCGGACCTGCGCCGCGCCGCGGAAGTCGTCGAAGGCCGACAGGTCGCCGATGGCGTCCGCGGGATGGTCGTCCCCGGAAGCCAGCGCGTCAAGGTCGCCGCCGAAGCGGAAGGCTTGGACGAAATCTTCACCGAGGCCGGATTCGAGTGGCGCGAAGCGGGCTGTTCGATGTGTCTCGGCATGAACGAAGACCAGTTAGAGGGCGACGAGGCCTCGGCCTCGTCTTCGAATCGCAACTTCATCGGCCGACAGGGGTCGAAAGACGGCCGGACGGTCCTGATGAATCCGCGCATGGTCGCGGCGGCGGCGGTGACCGGTCACGTCACCGACGTCCGCGAACTGAAGGAGGTACACACCGCATGACCGACGAAATTCCAGAGATACACTCCGTCGCGGGGTCGGGCGTTCCCATCCGCGGCAACGACATCGACACCGACCAGATAATCCCGGCGCGCTTCATGAAGGTCGTCACGTTCGACGGACTCGGCGAGTTCGCGTTCTTCGACCAGCGGTTCGACGACGAAGACAACGAGAAAGACCACGCGCTGAACGAACCGCACTACCAAGACGCCTCGGTGATGGTCGTCAACGCCAACTTCGGCTGTGGTTCCTCGCGCGAACACGCCCCGCAGGCGCTCATGCGCTGGGGTATCGACGCCATCATCGGCGAGTCGTTCGCGGAGATTTTCGCGGGCAACTGCCTCGCACTCGGCATTCCGACGGTCACGGCCGACACCGAAACCGTCGAAGCCATCCAAGCGTGGGTCGAGGAGAACCCCGACGGCGAGATTCACGTCGATGTGAAGGCCGGCACGGTCACCTACGGCGACACCACCGTCGAAGCGACGGTTGACAGCGCCCAGCAGAAAGCCCTCACCGAGGGTGTCTGGGACACGACGGCGCTCATGAAGTCGAACGCCGACGCCGTCGCCGAGAAAGCACGCTCTCTCCCGTACGTCCATGAGTGAGGAAATCGTCGTCATCCCCGGCGATGGAATCGGACAGGAGGTCGTCCCGGCGGCCGTCGAAGTGCTCGAAGCCGTCGGCGACTTCGACTTCGTCGAGGCCGACGCGGGCGACCACGTGAAAGCAGAGACGGGCGAGGCGCTCCCCGACGAGACGTACGAACTCGTCGCGGACGCGGATGCGACCCTGTTCGGCGCGGCGGGCGAGACGGCCGCGGACGTGATTCTCCCGCTCCGGACGGCGGTGGACTCGTTCGTCAACGTCCGCCCGGCGAAAGCCTACCCCGGCGTCGATGCGCTCCGACCCGAGACTGACCTCGTGTTCCTCCGTGAGAACACCGAAGGCGTCTACGCGGGCCACGAAGACCGACTCTCCGACGACCTCTCGACGCTCACGCGCGTGGTGACGACCTCTGCGTCCGAGCGACTCGCGGAGTTCGCCTGCGACTACGTCGGCGGCGAGGGCGGCCACTTCCAGGTCGCGCACAAGGCGAACGTCATGCGCGAGACGGACGGTCGATTCCTCGACGCAGTCGTCGAGACGGCCGAGAAGAACGGCGTCGAAACCGATGCCGTCCTGATGGACGCCTTCGCCACGCACGTCTGTCTCGACCCGACCCAGTTCGACACCGTCGTCTGCCCGAACCTCGCTGGCGACGTGCTCTCGGACCTCGCGGCCGGTTTGGTCGGCGGCCTCGGTCTCCTCCCTTCGGCCAACATCGGTCCGGACAACGCGCTGTTCGAACCCGTCCACGGCACCGCGCCGGACATCGCGGGCGAAGGCATCGCCAACCCCGCCGCGACCATCCTCTCGGCGGCGATGCTCCTCGACCACCTCGGCTACGACGAGGAAGCAGAACGCGTCAACAGCGCCGTGGAGGCCGTCCTCGCGGACGGCCCGCGGACGCCCGACCTCGGCGGCGACGCGTCCACAGAAGACGTGACGGCGGCGGTTCTCGAACACCTCTGAGGCCGATTCGCCGAGACGCACGGTCTCGACTCGATTTTCGTTCTTGATTGGAATTTAACGTCTCGAACAGAGACAGTCGGAATCCAACATAAACAATTATCCCTCCACCTCCCGCTACCTTTCGTATAGCGAGGAACCGGATCTGATGTTACCAGCAGAACGTAGACGCCGTATTGTCGAACTCGTCTCAGAGTCCGACGGCAGGTCCGTCGAGGCCTTAGCCGAGGGATTGGGCTTTTCGAAAGCGACCATCCGCCGCGACCTGCGCGACCTCGAAGACAGAGGACTCATCGAGCGCTCGCACGGCGGCGCAGTCCCGGTCACTTCCGTGGGACGAGAGCGGACGTTCGGTGAAAAAGAAGTGCAGAATCTCGACGCGAAACGTGCAATTGCGAAACGCGCCGTTGACGAACTCATCGAAGGACAGGTCGTCTTCTTCGACGCGGGAACGACGACGATGCAAGTCGCCCGGCAGATGCCCGCCGACAGCAACTTCCTGAGTGTGACGAACTCGCCGCGCCTCGCAATCGAGTTGAACGACGAGGACAACGAGGTGAAACTGACCGGCGGCACCCTTCGCCGCCGGACGCGCGCCTGTGTCGGCCCGACCGCCGAGTCGTTCATGCACCGGACGAACTTCGACTTGCTGTTTCTCGGCACCAACGCCTTCGACGTCGAGGGCGGCCTGACGACCCCGAACGAGGACGAAGCGCGGATGAAAGAGTTGATGGTCGAGAAGGCCGCCCGCGTCGTCCTCGTCGCGGACCACACGAAAATCGGCCGTCGAAGCTTCGTCCAGTTCGCATCGCTCGACGATATTGATACGTTCATCACCGACCGACCGCTCGACGCGAGTCTCCGCGACGAGATAGCGAACTTCGGCGTCGAAGTCGTCGATGGAGTCAGCCAATGATTCTTACCGTCACGCCAAACCCCGCCGTTGACCATACGATTCGATTCGACGAACCGCTCACGACAGACGTCGTCCACCGGACCGACGATGCCGTCTTCACCGCCGGTGGGAAGGGAATCAACGTCGCCAAGTACACCTCCGCGCTCGGCGTCGATGCCACCGCATCCGGATTCTTAGGTGGCCACTTCGGCCGACTCATCCAGGACCGACTCGACGCCGCAGACGTCGCCGCGGATTTCGTCCCTATCGACACCAACACGCGTCTGAACACGACTGTCGTCGCCAGCGACGGCGAGTACAAACTCAACCACAACGGCCCGCACATCGACGCCGACGAGGTTGACCAACTCGTCTCGACGGTGCGAGCGAACGACCCTGAGACGCTCCACATCGGCGGGAGTCTCCCGCCGGGGATGCCGCTTTCGGCTATCGACCGACTCGCGGACGCGGGCGACTGGCGAACCGCAATCGACACGGGCGGAGAGACGCTCACGAAACTTGAGGCGGACTACTTCATCTGCAAGCCGAACGAGTCCGAACTCGCCGACGCGACGGGGCGCTCCGTCGAGACGGTGGACGAGGCCATCGAGGCGGCCGAAGCACTCCGCGAGTACGGCTACGAGTACGTCCTCGCCTCGCTCGGTGGCGACGGCGCAGTCCTCGTCGGTCCCGACGGTGCGTTCTCCGCGCCGGCGCTCGACGTCGAGGTGGTCGATACCGTCGGCGCGGGTGACGCGCTTCTGTCCGGATTCTTGGCCGGCAGAGGGCGAGAGATGAGCGATGTTGACTCGCTTCGATTGGGTGTGCGCACTGCTGCGCACATCGTGAGCGTCGCGGGAACGCACTCGTCGGACCTCGGTCAAGTACTTTCCAGTGACGTACCGGTCGAAATCCTCGCTGAGCACTGAACAGGGTTGCGGGTAATCTTTTATTAACGATTCAAACGCTCAGGAACGTTCATATTCGAAAGGGTTTTTGAGCACATTTGCTTAGTTCTGAAAGAGGGGTGGCAACACTATGGCAAACGACGCAGAAGACGCAGTTCGGTCCTATCTGACATCGGTCAAAGAGGACCTCATGACTGGGGTATCGTTCATGATTCCGTTCGTCACTATCGGCGGAATCTTCCTGGCGCTCGGCTACGCCGTCGCGTCACTTTCGAACAACGTGCAGGACGTATTCAGCAGCACGGGGACCGCTGGCTGGTTCCTCGCGCAAATCGGTGTCGCAGGGCTGACCCTGATGGTGCCGGTGCTCGGTGCCTACATCGCGTACGCGATTGCGGACCGACCGGGTCTCGCACCGGGTTTCATCCTGTCGTACATCATCCAGCAGGGGAACGTCCTGCAAGCCGCAGGTGACGTCATCGGCCTGCAGGGCGGGTCGGCCGGTGCCGGGTACCTCGGCGCTATCGTGGCCGGTTTCCTCGCCGGTCTCGTCGCTCGCTGGTTCAAGCAGCGCGACGTGCCGGAGTTCATCGCACCGATGATGCCGGTGCTCATCATTCCGGTCGCAACGACCGCCGTGCTGACGCCGATTATGCTGTTCGTCCTCGGCGTGCCGATTTCCATCGCAAACGCGAGTCTCACTGGCTTCCTGAGCAACATGCAGGGAGGCAGTCAGGCGGTCCTCTTCGGTGCTATCGTCGGCGCGATGATGGCCGCCGACATGGGCGGTCCCATCAACAAGGTCGCCTACGTGTTCTCCGTCGGTCTCATCTCCGAGGGAGTCACCGCACCGATGGCCGCGGTCATGATTGCGGGGATGGTCCCGCCGATTGGACTGGCCCTGTCGAACTTCATCGCACCGCAGAAGTACGCCGCGGAGATGTACGAGAACGCCAAGAGCGGCGTTCTGCTCGGCTTCTCCTTTATCACCGAGGGAGCGATTCCCTACGCGGCCGCCGACCCCGCACGCGTCATTCCGAGCGTCATCGCCGGGAGTGCAGTCGCGGGCGCGGCGTCGATGGCGCTCGGCGTGACGATGCCTGCTCCCCACGGCGGCATCTTCGTCGTGCCGCTGTCGAACCAGCCGTTCATGTTCATCGCGTGCATCCTGCTCGGGTCGCTCGTGACGGCTGCCATCGCCACGGGAATCAAGCCCGACTTCGACGTGCGCGTCGCCGCACAGAACCAGAACGCAGACGACTGAGACCGACTACCGACTTCATCTTTCAATACCCGACGTAGTACCATGGACGTAGAAGACATCAGCACCATCACACCGCTCGAACTGATCTCGCTCGAAGAACCCCCGGCAACGAAGGAGGGAGCCATCGAGTTCCTCCTCGACCTCGCCGTCGACGCTGGCCGCGTCTCCGACCGCGACGCCGCGCTCGCCGCACTCCTCGAACGCGAGGAGGAAGCCACGACCGGCGTCGGCTTCGGCATCGGCATCCCGCACGCGAAGACGGACACCGTCTCGCAACCGACCGTCGCGTTCGCGCGCTCCACGGAGGGCATCGACTTCGACGCGATGGACGACAAGCCCGCGCGCTTGCTGTTCATGATTCTCGTCCCCGCCGAGGGCGGCGAGGACCACCTGCAGATTCTCAGCGCACTCTCGCGCTCGCTCATGCACGAAGACGTTCGCGAGAATCTGCTCGAAGCAGAGAGCGAGGAGAAAGTACAGGACATCCTCGCGGAGGTGGTCGCCTGATGGAGCGCATCGTCACCGTCGTCCCCGAGGACGGTCTGCACGCCCGCCCCGCTTCGAAGTTCGTCGAGACGGCCAACTCGTTCGATTCGGACATCCAACTCGGCCGCGCCGACGACGGCGACCTCGTCCCCGCCGCGAGCATGCTCGCAGTCACCGGACTTGGCGTCACGGCCGACGAAGACGTTCGACTCGTCGCCGAGGGCGACGACGCCGAGGCGGCACTGGATGCCCTCGAAGACATCCTTTCAACCCCAGAGTCCGAACTGTAACCATGGCGGAACGAACCCTCAACGGTATCGGCGTGACACCGCTCTCGGGCGTCGGGTCGGTCGTCTGGTACCGACCGGAGGCCGACCTTCCAGAGCCACCGGAACCGGCGGACGTGGACGCGGAGTCAGAACTCGCCCGATTCGAATCGGCGCGCGAACGGGCGGCCGACGAACTGCAAGCCGAGCGCGACCAGACCGCCGAACGCGTCGGCGAGGAGGAGGCGGCCGTCTTCGACGCCCACATCCAGTTCCTCAACGACCCGCAGATTTCCGACGGCGTCGAAGAGGCAATCGACGGCGGACTCCCCGCCGAGCACGCCGTCCAGGACGCCTTCTCGGGCTTCATCGAGCAGTTCGAGAACATGGGCGGCCGGATGGGCGAACGCGCGGACGACCTGCGCGACGTTCGTGACCGACTGGTTCGCATCCTCTCGGACGGCGAGCGCGTTGACCTCGCGTCGCTCCCGGAAGGAAGCGTCGTCGTCGCCGAGCGCCTGACGCCGAGCGACACCGCGCAACTCGACCCAGAACGCGTCGCCGGATTCGTCACGACGACCGGCGGCCGAACCTCGCACGCCGCTATCTTCGCCCGCTCGCTCGCCCTGCCCGCGGTCGTGGGCGTCGGCGACGAACTCGACTCGGTCGAAGACGGCGACGAAGTGCTCATCGACGGCGAGGCCGGCCGCGTGGTCGTCCACCCGCACGAAGACACCAAAGCCGAGGCTACGGGCGGTTCAGACGTCGAAATCCGCGACGGCGAAGTCGAGACGAGAGACGGCGTCGAAATCGAAGTCGCCGCGAACATCGGCACGCTCGACGACATCGACCTCGCGGTCGAACGCGGTGCGGACGGTGTCGGTCTCTTCCGCACCGAGTTCCTCTTTCTCGACCGCGAGTCGCCGCCGGACGAAGACGAGCAGTACGAAGCCTACCTGCAGGCGCTCGAAGCCTTCGACGGCGGCCGCATCGTCGTTCGCACGCTCGACATCGGCGGCGACAAACCGATTCCGTACCTCGATTTACCCGACGAAGAGAACCCGTTCCTCGGCGAGCGCGGGATTCGCCGCTCGCTCGGCCCGGATTCGGACCTCTTCGAGACGCAGATTCGCGCGCTCTTGCGCGCCGCAGGGAGTGCCGACGGCGCGAACCTCTCGGTGATGCTCCCGCTCGTCGCCTCGCTGGAGGAACTCCACGAGGCGCGCGAAGTCATCGACGACATCTCCGTTGACCTCGACGCGGTCGGCATCGAGTACGAGATGCCAGAGTTCGGTATCATGATAGAGACGCCCGCGGCCGTGTTCATGGCCGACGAGTTCGCGCCGCACGTGGACTTCTTCAGTATCGGCACGAACGACCTCGCGCAGTACGTCATGGCCGCAGAGCGCGGTAACGAGCGCGTCTCCGACCTCGGAGACTACCGCCAGCCCGCCGTCCTGCGCGCCATCGCTCAGACGGTCGAAGCCGCCGACGGCGACGACTGTTGGGTCGGCATGTGCGGCGAGATGGCCGGCGACCCCGAGTTGACGGAACTACTCGTCGGTCTCGGACTCGACGAGTTGAGCATGAGCGCCGTCACGGTGCCGCACGTCAAAGCGGCCGTCACGGAGACGGACACCGCCGAAGCAGAGGCGCTCGCCGCTCGCGTTCGCTCGGCCAGCACCAAAAGTGAAGTCACAGAAATCCTAACAGAAAGCCAATGAAACTCGTAGCAGTCACATCCTGTCCGACCGGAATCGCTCACAGCCAGATGGCCGCAGAGAACCTCCTGCAGTCGGCCGAGAAACTCGGCCACGACATCGACGTCGAAGTGCAGGGGGCGATGGGGACCCAAGACGAACTCTCTGCTGAGGCTATCGAGGCGGCAGAGGCAGTCATCATCACCTCCGACACCTCGGTCAGCCGCGACCGATTCGACGGGAAACTCGTCGTCAAGGGCACCGTCAAAGACGGCGTCAACAACGCCGAGGCGGTCATCGAGCGCGCCGTCGAACTCGCAGAAGCGGGCAAGACCGGCAACGTCACCTTCGGCAGCGACGACGACGGCGAAGACGCGTCGAGCGAGCGTTCGGCCGATTCCGGTGCGAGCGAAGAACCAGTTCGTCGCGGCGGCGACCCCGAAAAGGGACTCTTCGCCCGTCTGAAGAAGCTGTTCTCCTAGGCCCGTCGCGCTCACGGCCGCCCCGCTCTCTCCGTTTGTCACCCGTCGATAGCGACGCGTCTCGCATCGCGTGCAAAAATTAACTCGGTGACGAACGAACAGATTCGTGCAAAAGCGAACGCGACTTCCCATAGATTATTATCCTCGCACACGATGTGAACACGAGGTGAACGTCTAATGCCGTTCTACGGCGGGGAAGAACTCGCCAGTGTATACGATGAGGCGCTCGACGAAGGGTTCGGTCTCGTTGCGAGTAACATCGCAGAGCCGAACGTGATGATGGGGCTGATGGAAGGTGCCGACCGGATGGATTCGGACCTCTTGCTCCAGATGAGTGGTGGGGCCTGCAAGTTCGCCGGCAACGGCGACCCGGTCGCGGGCCTGCAGGCGATGGGCACGTACATCGAGACCATCGCCGAGCAGTACGACATCGGGGTCTTTCTGAACATGGACCACCAGACCGACCTCGAACTCATCGAGAAACAGATCGAACTCGACATCCCGTCGTCCATCATGATCGACGCCTCGCACCACCCGTTCGAGGAGAACGTCGAAACCAGCCGCGAGGTCGTCGAGATGGTCGAAGAGGCCGGCTCCGACATCCTCGTCGAAGCCGAACTCGGCCAAATCAAGGGTGTCGAAGACGAAATCGAGGCCGAGGAGGCCTTCTACACCGACCCCGAACAGGCCGTCGAGTTCGTAGACCGGACGGGTGCCGACCTGCTCGCTATCTCGGTCGGAACCCAGCACGGTGTCGCCAAGGGCAAAGACCTCGAACTGCGCCCGGACCTCGCCCACGACATCCGACAGGCCCTCCGCGACCACGGTCTGGACACGCCGCTCGTCCTCCACGGTTCCTCGGGCGTCCAACCCGACCAACTGCAAGAGATGCTCCAGCACGGCATCTGTAAGGTCAACAAGGACACGCGCTACCAGTACGAGTACACGCGCACGGCCTACGACCTCTACAGCGAGGACCCGAACGCCATCGTCCCGCCGGAAGGCGTCGAAGACGCCCGCGACACGTTCTTCAACGAGACCGAGTGGTCGCCGAACAAGGACGTGTTCGACCCCCGCGTCGTCGGCCGCGACATCCGCGAACGCATCGCGGACGTTCACGCCGACCTGACGGAAGTCTCGGGCAGCGCCGGCAACTCGCTGTTCAAGTAACGGAGACGGCACTCTGTCGCCACATTTCTTCGGTTTCGCATCGCCGACAGCGACTGTGTTGTCGGTTTCGTATTCGTGTGTTCCCGACCAGTCGCTTAAGCCGCTTCGAGACGTGGATACGACTATGCCCCAGATACACCTCGACGAGAACACTATCGGCCGACTCGACGACCTTCGAGAAGAGGACGAAGACTACGACGAACTCATCAACGAACTCATCAACATCTATCAGGCGAGCGAACTCACGATGTTCCACGCGGGCGACGAGTACTGAACCGGCCTACTCCTGATAGGCGATTCGAACTTGCTCCCACGTGCCCTTGTTTTCGAGGTGCTCCTGTAGCATGTCGGCGTAGGATTGGGTCATCCGCTCTGCGTCTTCGAGTTTCTCGTCGTGGTCTTTGCTGCCCCCGCCACCGAGACCGAGTGCGCCCTTGATGGAATCGACGATGCTCCCGCCACCCGACGAGGACTGACCGCCGCCGCCCATCGCACCCATCTGCTTTCGGATGTTGTCGAGTTCCGGAATTATCATCGGAATCTTCTCGGTATCCGCGACGAGGCGGGCGTTTTCGGGGTCGTCGGCGTTCTCGATTTCGAACTCCGTCGCCGTCATGATAAGCCCCCACTCCTGACTCGAAAACTGCGAGTTCATCACGTGTTCGTTGAACTCGCGGTCAACTGCCATTCGGTCGCCGACGATGCTGTCGGTCCAGTGTGCCATGGGGACATGTCATCGTCGGACTGGTATCAGGGTTGCGGGAACTCGCCCCCGCACGTGGATTTAATCGCGTGGCTACCCTCTCTCACTCATGGAACGGTACGACCTACTGTACCGACTGTACGAGGAGTTCGACGCCGAGTCGGTTCGGGAGTCGCAGGATTTCATCGACCTCCTGCCCCCGCTCGATTCGTCCGTCGCGCTCTCTCACTGGCAGGCGGTCAACGACGAACTGACCGAGCAGAAAGACCACATCCGGCGCGCCTTCGCCGACGGTGACCGCTACGCCGAACTCGCCGCCCACGCCACGCGCGACGAGGCGTTCACCGCACTCGACCTTTATACCAAGTACGGTCGCTCGGTCAACGCGCTCGTCCTCGACGTGGACGAGACGCTGCGCTCTGCGGGGCGGACGGACAACGAAATCCCCCGCGAAGTGCTCCATCTCCTCACCGAGTTGTACGAGTTGGACGTACCCATCGTCATCTGCACCGGCCAGACGCTGGAGAACGTCAAGGGGTTCATGATTCAGGGCATGGGGAACACGCTCGTCCACTCGGGGAACTTCAGCATCGTCTACGAGGCGGGCACCGGCGTCTTCACGCCGGGCCACGGGTCGGATACGAAGCGACTGCTCTACGAGTCGTTGGACGAGACGGTGCAGTCCGTCTTCGAGGGCGTCCGCGGGGGGGTAATGCGTGAACTCCCAGAGAGCCTTCGAGGGGACGTCCACCTCCAGGGCAACGAGTTCAACGTCACGCTGAAACCGAACTTCGAGACCGGAAGCGACGAGGCAGAGCGCGTCATCGACGAGTCGCTCGTGTTCATGCTGGACCTGTTGGGGAGCGTCGTCACCGACCGCGAAGACGGTTCGACGTGGGCGCGAGCGTACTACGCAGACTCGGACTCCGAAATCGCCGGCGTGCTCGACGCCTTGGGAGCAGAGACGGGTTCGATAGCCGAAATCCCCGACGACGTGTACGAGACGTTCGAGCGCATCACCGTCGCCTACTACCACGCCGACGCCGCGGAACTCTCGGCGGTAGCGTTGAACAAGGCCGCGGGCGTCGAAGCGGCGCTCGACGTGCTCGGCATCGACGACCCATTTATCCTCATGATGGGCGATTCGAAGTCCGACAGGAAAGTGATGGAGTGGGCCGCAGACGGGAAGCGTGGTATCTCTGCGGCACCCGAACACAGTTCCGAGACGGTCCTCGAACAGGTTCGAAGCACCGACGACCTCGTCTTCGACCGGGGCGATGCGGCCTCGATTCTCCGAACCGTGTACGCGCTCAACCTCCTGACGGACTGAGTCCGTCCCGGTTCAGCGCGCACGCTCAGAGGGTTGGTACAGAAAAGTGGAACGTGAGGGACCGACTTAGCTGACAGTACACTGGTCACCAGTGCCTTCGGCCGGTTTTTCTGGCTCTTCAGGGGTGGGAGTTGGAGTCGATTGGTCGTTCGAATCGTCGTCGTCGTCGTCGTTCGACTCTGACTCGTTGTCGTTGCTGTCGTTGCTGTCGTTACTGTCGGAGTCGTCGTTCGTGTCTTTCGAGGAGGAACTGCTCTTTTTCTTCTTCTTGCTCGAACTGCTCTTTGCGACGGGTGTCTGCGTCGTGGTCTCCGTGTCGTTGGCCGCGACGAACTGCTCTTCATCGTCCGGTTCGTCCGTCGGTGTCGGCGTCGAGTCGTCAACGATGACCGGTTCGTTGTCGTCTTCGTCCGTGTCGGTGTCGGTGTCGTCGGTCACCGCGTCGCCGACGTTTCCGTCGGTGCTTGCGAACGACGCGTCGAACGTCGTGTCCGTCTCGTCGGTTTGGTCGGGTGCGAACGGCCCACCGATGAGGAACGATGCCCCGACGACGGTGAAGACGACGAACACGATGCCGATGCCCTTGAGACTCACGTGCGTACACCTCGCGTCTGGGGTGTCGTGCAGATGAGACTTTGGGTCTCACGGGCACGACGGGCTGTTCCGCGGAACGGTTCTGCAATAGTGGTTGGTACCATATCCGAGATTCTATTTGATACGAGAGGATTTCGTTACGAATTATCTACCACCGTTCGGCGAAGACTGAAAATTTAGACGGAGTGACGGTCAGTGAAACACTGAAATTCACGAGAAACCGTCTTTCCGTCCAGCACATATCTCTGGCTTAACTCGGGGATTAACGCGGGAATATCTGCCGTCGAACCGGTAGCACACTTGCGTCGGAGAGAAAAGCGTACGAAAAAACGAGACCACGATGGAGTGGGGTGTCGCCGAAGAGAGACCTGTGTAGTGGTTTGCACACGAGTTCGGGGGCGGACACACCCAAATGGCAGCGGAGTAGCTCAGTGAATGCCCAGTTCAGTTCGTTCGGTCACGCTTCGACCATCACCTCTGTTCGTTCAACGTATCCCATGACACGTCTCTCCGTACGGTGGGAACCCTATTCGTTACGTTCTCTCTACCTGACTATCTCGTACTCGTGACTTTCAGGAATTACAGAGTATGTGGGTTGGTGTGGTCTAACAGACCCAAATTCGGCTTTTCGTGAGACAGCGCCGTGGTTAGTCTGCCAATAGCCGCGTCCAGTCCGGTTTTCATACGGTCTTAACGGGGTGATACTCAGGAATTTCGACACGCGAGTTATTGTCGTCACGCGGCGTAAGGGACGGGATGACTGCCTCGACAGAACGCATCGTCTCGGTCGCCTCGGAGTGGCCGGGCGTCGAAACCGCCCCGCACCGATTCGGCGGAACCGAATTTCTCGTCGCGGACAAAGAGATCGGCCACGTCCACCACGCGGGTATCCTCGATTTGGCCATCACGCGTCGCGTCCGCGACCTGCTCATCGAGACGGGGCGCTCCGAACCGCACCACGTCCTCCCCGACTCGGCGTGGGTGACCTACCGCGTCCGCGACGAGACGGACGTAGACGGCGCGCTCCAGATTCTCCGACTCGCGTATCTGTGGCGACTGCTCTCGTTGCGACGACGAAACGTGGACCTCGACCCGCGACTGGACGTGGACGCCGACCTCACGGTCCTCGGTCTCCCACCCGAAATCGACCGCCTCACCCGCGACACGTTCACCGACGCGTTCGACTCGCGCGCGTCGGCCTGAGTGGGTCGAACTCTGAGCGGGTCGGAGTTTTTTCTTTGCCGTGAAACTGCCCACCCGGAGAGCCGCCGCGTCAGAAAAACTTTACTACCGTTCGAGTAAACCACCACTCATGGGTAAGAACTACGCGGACCTTCACGACCCGAACGCGGAGTACACGATGCGTGAACTCTCCGCCGAGACGATGGGCGTGACGGCGAAGCGCGGCGGCGGCCGCGACGTGGAAATCACCGACGTGCAGACGACGATGGTCGATGGGAACTTCCCGTGGACGCTCGTCCGAATCTCCACCGACGCGGGCATCGTCGGCACCGGCGAGGCCTACTGGGGCGCGGGCGTCCCCGAACTCATCGAGCGCATGAAACCCTTTATCATCGGCGAGAACCCGCTCGACATCGACCGCCTGTTCGAGCACCTCGTCCAGAAGATGTCCGGCGAAGGCTCCGTCGAGGGCGTCACCGTCACGGCCATCTCCGGCATCGAAATCGCGCTTCACGACCTCGCGGGGAAGATTCTCGAAGTTCCCGCCTACCAACTCCTCGGCGGTAAGTACCGCGACCAAGTTCGTGTCTACTGTGACTGCCACACGGCCGACGAGGCCGACCCGCAGGCGTGTGCGGACGAAGCAGAGCGCGTCGTCGAAGAACTCGGCTACGACGCACTGAAGTTCGACCTCGACGTTCCCTCGGGTCTCGAAAAGGACCGCGCGAACCGCCACCTTCGCCCCGGCGAGATTCGCCACAAGGCCGAAATCGTCGAAGCCGTCACCGAGCGCGTCAAGGACCGCGCGGACGTCGCCTTCGACTGCCACTGGACCTTCTCGGGCGGCAGCGCCAAGCGCCTCGCGGCGGCCATCGAGGACTACGACGTGTGGTGGCTCGAAGACCCCGTCCCGCCGGAGAACCTCGAAGTCCAAGAGGAGGTCACGAAGTCCACGCTCACGCCCATCACGGTCGGTGAGAACCGCTACCGCGTGACCGAGCTTCGCCGCCTCATCCAGAACCAAGCGGTGGACATCGTCGCGCCCGACATGCCCAAGGTCGGCGGCATGCGCGAGACGCGCAAAATCGCGGACGTGGCCAACCAGTACTACGTGCCGGTGGCCATGCACAACGTCTCGTCGCCCATCGCAACAATGGCATCTGCGCACGTCGGAACGTCGATTCCGAACGCGCTGGCAGTCGAGTACCACAGCTACCAACTCGGCTGGTGGGAGGACCTCGTCGAAGAGACGGTCATCGAGAACGGCTACATCGAAATTCCCGAACAGCCGGGTCTCGGCCTGACGCTCGACATGGACGCCGTCGAGGAGCACATGGTCGAAGGCGAGACGTTGTTCGACGAAGCGTAAGCGAAGTCGAGCACGTGAGACTCCCGTCTCACGGAGTTCGACGAGGAGTGAAACGACTCGTCGGGCAAGCAGAGCTTCGCTCTGCGTTGTTTGACGAGGCGTAAGCCGAAGTCAAGCCAGCAAATCTCTGATTTGCGTCGTTCGATTGAGCGGAGCGAAATCGAGTACGTGAGCCATTCGACTCCCGGAATTCGATTGAGCGAAGCGAAATCGAGTGAGCCGAACTTTGTTCGGCGCTATTCGACGAAGCGTAAGGCGAATTCAAGCCTCGATACTCTCGATTTCTAGTACCTACCGACGGCGACCTCCTAGCTAGTTTTTGTCAACTCGCTACGTAGTTTGGTAGCACATGCCCGACTACACCATCGACTACGAACTGAGCGACGACGACGAGAACATCCACAACAAGTGGGACAATCGACTCGAACCGCGGGTGACCGTCCAACCCGGCGAAGTGGTTCGATTCGAGTGCCGTGACGCGCTGGATAGGCAACTCACTCGGGAATCGACGGTCGAAGACATGGTCAACGCGAGTTTCGACCCGGTCCATCCGCTGACGGGTCCGGTCGCGGTCGAAGGCGCGGAACCCGGCGACGTGCTCGCGGTCGAGTTCCTCGACTTCGAACACAAAGGCTGGGGCTATACGGGCTACATGCCGGGCGAGATGGAACTCGGGTTGCTCCACGAGGACTTCGACGGCGCAGGACTGTACATCTGGGACCTCGACGACGAGGTGGCCCACTTCGCCCACGGAATCGACGTTCCGCTGGATATGTTCCCCGGAATCGCTGGCGTCGCGCCGGCGGCGGATGGCGCGCACAACACACTGCCGCCGCGCGACACCGGCGGAAACTTCGATATCAAACATCTCACGAAGGGTTCGACGCTCTACCTGCCAATCGAAGTCGAAGGCGCGTTGTTTTCGACCGCCGACTGTCACGCGGCGCAGGGTGACGGCGAGGTGTGTGTGACCGGCATCGAGGCTCCGATGTTCGTCACCGCCAGATTCGACGTGCTGAAAGACAAGTCCATCGAGCAACCGGAGTTCGAGACCAACGGGCCGTTTACGCCCACCGGCCGCGACGAACCGATGTACGGGACGACGGGCATCGCCGACGACCTGATGGAGGCGACGAAGAAGGCGGTTCGGCACATGATTACCCACCTCGAAACCGAGCACGGACTGACTCGCGGCGAGGCCTACATCCTCTGCTCGGCGGCCGTGGATCTCAAAATCAACGAAGTCGTGGACGCGCCCAACTGGACGGTCTCGGCGTACCTGCCGAAGAGTATCTTCCCCTAATCGACCAAGTGGACGCCGCCACTGGGTCGGCACGCGAACACGCGTGCATCCGGGCCAACGCGGTCTGACAGGTCGCTCCGAATCTCCTCTTTTGCTCGTTCGAGCACTGAACCACCGACCAGTGCGACTGCGCTGCCGCCGAACCCACCCCCAGTCATCCGCGCACCGTAGACACCCTCGACACCAATCGCCAGTTCGACCGCGGCGTCCAGCTCGTCGCAACTCACCTCGTAGTCGTCGCGCAGACTCTCGTGACTCTCGACCATCGCGGTTCCGACCGCGTCGAAGTCGCCGTCGGCGAGGGCATCACGGGCGCGCTCGACGCGAGCGTTCTCGCCGAGAACGTGGCGGGCGCGACGATACTCGGTCGGCGTCAGGGCCTCGCGGTGCCGTTCGAGGTCCGCCTCAGAAACGTCGCTAAGCGACCCAATCTCTCGACCGGCGGAGATACTGAGCGCGGACACTGCGCTCCGACACTCGCGCACCCGGTCGTTGTATCCCGAGTCAGCGAGCGCGTGCGAGACGCCGGTGTCGATGACGAGGAGACCGAGGTTCGCATCTCCGAGCGGGACCTGTTCGACTTCGCGCGTTCGACAGTCCAAGAAGAGCGCCGAACCGGGTTCGCAGAGCGCGACTGCGAACTGGTCGAGAATGCCGCACTCGACGCCGACGCCTTCGCGCTCGGCGCGCCAACACGCGAGCGCGAGGTCACGAGCCGAGATGTCGATGCCGCCCAGTTCGACCAGTGTCCGCCCCACTGCGAGTTCGAGCGCAGCGGACGACGAGAGTCCCGCTCCGGTCGGCAGATTCGAGGTAATCGCCAGTTCGACGCCCGGAATCGACCCTCTCTCGCGGAGCGCGTCCGCAACCGCCGCGACGTAGGCGACCCAGCCGTCGGGGACGTCTCCCGGTTCGATGGTTCGGATTTCGTCGAAGTCGCTGGCGTAGGCGTGGATGGTACTGTCGTCGCGGGGGCGAGCAGCGACGGCGACGTGTCGGTCAACGGCGATGGGGAGACACAGACCCTCGTTGTAATCGGTGTGGCCGCCGACAAGGTTGACGCGGCCGGGGGCGAGTGCGACGACTGGGTCGTTGCCGTCGCCGTCTCCGTCTTTTCCGAACGCCTCGATGAGTGCCGATTTCGCACGTGAATCGAGCGGCGAGTTCACCGCCACTATTCCTCCACCTTAGGCTCTTCACCGAGACGCGCGGCGATTGCTTTTCCCATCTCTCGCGGGTTTGCTTCGGTTATCGTCAGCCCCGAGCCAACGGTGACGCGACCGGATTCGACGACTTCGGCACAGATTCCGCCGCGTTGCTCGCGGAGTGCCTCAATCACGTCCTCGTCGTCGATGAGACCAGCGAGGTATGCACAAGGGGGTCTGAGCCTCGTGCCGCGAAGCGTCGCCTCGCCCAGCGTGAACGTCGAATCGAGGAGGTCGGCCGGGTCGATACCGCTCACGACGACGTTGCGTCGGTGCGCACCGTTCGAGAGGTCAACGTCGAACGTCTCGCGGGCGTCTTCGAGCACCGCCGCATCGACGAGCGTCACCTGACAGCCGTCGGTCGCCGAGTAGTAGCCAGTGCCGTCGAAGTAGCGGTCACCCTCGATGCCGCCGGGTTTCACCACCACCGCGTCGTGGGTGACCATCGGTTCGCCCTTCCCCGGCGCGGTGTAGAGTGCTTCCACGCGCCCGGTCGTTCCCGAACTCATACGTCACCTGCGGCCGCCAGCCTCGAAAAAATTCTGTCAGACATGGCGTTCAGCAGAGTGGTTTCGGACCCACACCGAGCGCGGCGAGTCCGTCGGCGTAGTCGTCGTAGGCGAGTTGGACGACGTACTCGGCGACCATCTGCGCTCGTTCCCAGTCCTCGTCGTCGGTACACAACTCGTCGAGCAGGTCGAGACCGGTCTGGAGGGTCTGGTCGGTCTCGGTCTTCAACGTTCGAAAGAGGTCGGCTTTCGGCTCGTCGGCCTCGTTGATGAAGAAACTGATGACCTGAATGTGCGCTCGAATCGAGACGAGTCCGCGGCCGACCATCCCCGCCGCGACGCGCTCGATTGCGTCCTCGCGCCCGTGGAGATAGCCGTGCATGACTCCCGGTTCGCTCGGCAGGTCGATATCCTCGTCGAGCACGTCGAGCACCTGCTGGAGGTGTCTCGCCTCCTGGTCGGCGGTCGATTCGAACGCGTCCCGTGCTGACGCCACGGATTCGGTTTCGGCCCACTGTTCGAACGTTTCACGTGCGGCGTGTTCCGAGTACGCCGCCGCCCGGAGGATTGCGGGTTCCGAGAGGTCCGCGTCGGTCAGGGCGATGAGGAGTTTCGACGACCCGAGTCTGTCCAGTTGTGTGTGCTTCGACTGCTCTATCGACTCGCGGAGCGATTCGGCGTCCATGTTCTGTCTGTCGTCGCGGGCGAACGTGAACGTTGGGCAACACGTGCAATACTATCGGAATTGATACTGGGCAGTGAGAATTGAAATACCAAACCCGAACGATATACACTAATGACAGACGCTGCCGGCCAGGTGACGGCTGATATGCGCGCGGGCGTTGACGGCAGAAAACTACTCTCAGCGTTGAATATTGACGCCGAGGAGATTCGACGACGCAAGTCCTTCGTCCGCCTCACGGACGCGGACGAGGAACGTCTCGAAGCGTTGGAACCGATGTTCGACGATGCCGCAGACGACCTCGCCGAGGATTTCTACGACCACCTCGGCGACCACTCGGATGCGATGGCGTTCGTCGGGCGTACGTCGAAGACGCTCGATATTCTGAAAGCCGACCAAGCGACGTATCTGCGCGAACTCACGCGCGGCGAGTACGACGACGATTACTTCGCAAAGCGCGCTCGAATCGGCAAGATTCACGACATGATAGACCTCGGGCCAAAGTACTACCTCGGGGCGTACGTGACGCACTACGAAGGCCTGTTTCGGGCGATTGGCGAACAGGCGAAAGCCGAGTTCGCCGACGGGCAGGCTGAAGGCAACGACGGCGTCTTCGGCGGCCTTCTCGGCCGCGTTCGACCCTCCGGTTCGAACACTGAGAACGCCGTGGACGAGGCTGTCGAGTACGTCATCGACCACATGCTTCCGGTCATGAAACTGCTCTCGCTCGACCAGCAGGTTGCGATGGAGACGTACATTCACTCCTACAGCGAGGCCGCACGACAGGAAGCGGCACGCCGCCGCCGTCTCGCAAACGAGGTCGAATCGGACCTCCAAGCGCCCATCGAGGAAGTCCTCGAACAGTCGCAGGTCATCACCGACCGAACCGACGACATCAAAGATATCGCGCAGACGCAGGCCGACGACATGGAGACCGTTTCGATGGAAGTCTCGGATATGAGTGCGACGGTCGAAGAAATCGCGGCGACGGCCGAAGAAGTCGAGCGCACGAGTGCCGATGCCGCCTCTCGCGCCGCAGAGGGCGAAGACGCCGCGGACGAAGCAATCGACGTGATGCAGGACGTGAGCAGTTCCGCCGAGCGCGCGTCCGACGACGTGCAGCGCCTCCACGACCAAATCGAGGAGATAGACGAGGTGCTCGAAGCCATCAACGACATCGCCGAGCAGACCAACCTGCTCGCGCTCAACGCCTCCATCGAGGCCGCTCGCGCAGGCGAAGCGGGCGACGGATTCGCCGTCGTTGCGAGCGAGGTCAAGAACCTCGCCGAGGAGTCGCAAGCCCGCGCCGCAGAGGTCGAAGAGACCGTCGATAACATCCAATCCGAAGCGAAAGAGACCATCGAGAGTCTCTCGCAGACGACCGGCCGACTCCACGACGGTATCGACCGAGGTGAAGACGTGATGCGAAGCCTGACGGACATCTCGGCCGCGGTCGAACAGGCCAGCGCCGGCATCGGCGAAGTCGCGTCCGCGACCGACGAACAGGCCGTGAGCGCCGAACAAATCGCGGACATGGTTGACCGTGCGAACGTCCACGCCAACGACGTCTCCGAGCAAATCACCGATATCTCCGACGCGAACCGCGCCCAGAACGACCGCGTGCTCGGCATCCGCGAATCGGTCCAGCGCCTCGGCGGCAACGACGACGCGCGGGCGACGAACGCGAAGCGTCCCGTGAGTTCGTCGCCCGACGCGGCCCGGGAGGTCACCAGCGAGGACTACCGAGACGTGCCGTCGGACGTGACTCCGAGCGCCGAGGCCCTCGAAAACGTCTCGTTCGACCAACTCGCCAACGACGGCGGCGCGGAAACGGAATAACGACGCCGTCGAATCTCTGGTGCCGTTATGCTCGGCGAGTAAGTTTTCATCACGTCGGCGAACGTAGTGTGTGGGTATGACGCCCGAAACGCTCGCGGCCCGACTGCGGCGTGGCGACCCGACGACCGTCCTCGACGTGCGAAACCGCGACGAGTTCGAGGAGTGGCACATCGACGGTCCGAGCGTCGATGCGACCCAACTCCCCGCGATTCAGTTCACGCAAGCCGAGATCCGTGGAACAGTGGCCGAACTCGCCGACCGATTCCGCGACGCATCCGAACCGGTGGTCGTCGTCTGCGCCGAGGGGAGAGCGAGCGACCACGTCGCAGCGTTGCTCGAAGAAGAGGGTGTCGCCGCCGAAAACCTCGAAACAGGGATGGACGGCTGGGCGCGCGTCTATCAGTCGGTCGAACTCGACTGCGACGACGCGACCGTCGTTCAGTACCAACGCCCCTCTAGCGGGTGTCTCGCGTACCTCGTCGTCGAGGGCGACGAAGCAGTCGTCATCGACCCACTACGAGCCTTCGCCGACCGCTACGTCGCCGACGCGCGCAGTCGCGGTGCGGACCTCGTCGCCGCGCTCGACACGCACGTCCACGCGGACCACGTGAGCGGGATTCACCGACTCGCAGAGCGGGTGAACGCCGTCGCCACGCTCCCGGTCGGCGCAGTCGAACGCGGACTCGAATCCAACGCGCGACTACTCGAAGACGGCGAGACGCTCACCGTCGGAGAGTGCGATATTTCGGCCGTCGCATCGCCGGGCCACACCTCCGAGATGACGGCCTACCGCGTCGGCGACCTCCTGTTCGTCGGCGATAGTCTCTTCTTGGACAGTGTCGCTCGCCCCGACCTCGAAGACGGTGACGACGGCGCGCCGGCGTTGGCACGGCAACTCCACCAGACGCTCACCGAGCGCTACGCGTCGTTCCCGGACGACGTTCGCATCGCGCCGGGCCACTACAGCGGCCGAACGCTCCCGACGGAAACCGGTGCCTACGTCGCCACTCTCGGCACCTTGCGAGAGCGACTGTCCGCGCTCTCGATGGACGAAGCGGAGTTCCTCGCATTCGTCCTCGACGAGATGCCGCCGCGACCCGCGAACTACGAGCAGATTATCGACGTGAACCTCGGTCGAGAACCGCTCTCGGACGACGAGGCGTTCGCCGTCGAACTCGGGCCGAACAACTGCGCGGTAGCGGGGACGGAAACGGAGTTCGAATCTGGCGCGGGTGACGCGGCCGCTCACGGGTCCTAAGACGGCGAGAAAGAGTAGACTCAGTCGTCAGTCGTCGGCCGCCGCAGCACCGCTCGTGGCGTCGTCTTCGATGCTCGGCGGGTAGACGCCGCGGTCGAGTTTGAGGTCGCTCTGCGGGCGGGCCATACACGTGAGCGCGTACGTCTCTGCTTCTTCGTCGGTCAGTCCGCGCGCGGCGGGTTGGGTGACTTCGCCTTCGAGAATCTCCGCAGAGCAGGCGAGACACATCCCGACGCGACAGGAGTACTCCTGTGCGATGCCTTCTTCGATACAGGCCTTGAGAATCGTCTGTTTGTCGGACACCGTAATCTCCTCACCCGTGCCGACGAACTCGACGGTGTACTCGGTCATACCTCGCCGTTCGAGCGACCACATCAAAACTGTTTATCAAACGTGGCCGGCAGAGCGGGTTCGTTCGCTCACGGCGGCCCCCACGCTGACCCCCCCACGCTGACCCCTTCACCGTCCCCGATTCGATTATCCCGCCGACTCCGCGGTCGAGTGGCCGCGTTCGTCCTCGGCGAGGTCTTTCGACGAACTCATTCGGACCGTCAGCACCGGCACCGTTGCCGTCCGAACGATGCGTTCGGTGACGCTGCCGAGCAGGTAGTGGTCCAGCCCGGTCCGGCCGTGGGTGCCCATGACCACGAGGTCGATGTCGTGGTCCTCGATGTACTGTTTAATCGAACGGAAGGCGGTTCCGGTCACGACTTCGGCTTTCACTTCGACGCCCGCCTGCTCGGCGGCGTCCTCGACTTGGCGGAGAGCGACTTTGCCCTCGCGTTCGAGCGCCGAGATGACGATGTCCGCGCCGGCATCGAGTGAGGTGTAGATACTCGTATCGACGACGTACAGGGCGTGGATTCGCGCGCCGTACGTTTCTGCGAGCGAGACTGCGTGTTCGATGGCTTTGTCGGCCGCACTACTCCCATCTGTTGGTACGAGTATCTCGCGGTACATTACGTTCTACAGTACGTGAGGAAAGATGATAGTTCTAGTTGCTCTCGCCCTCGTCACGTGCGGCTACAATCGCCTCTTCACACGCCTGTAAGCCATCGACGCGCTGCAGTTCGTCGCCGAGTTCGACCGTCTCGACGACCGTCCAGCCTTCGTCCTCGTCGAAGAGAGCGCCTTTGACCCACGTCTCGGTTGCGAAAAGCAGGCTGCGCGCCGGTTCTTCGCTCTCGACCGAAACGACCAGTTCGAACGCGTCCGCGCGGTTCAGCGAACTGAGTTCGGGCGCCTTCAGCGGGCGGGATGGAAGCGATGAGATGAGGCCCATATCCGACTTCTACAGGTCCCAGGGGATGACGTTTTCGAAGCCCCGAATCGGTGCCGAACCCACCGACTCGGAGTCGTAACCTTTTGTTTGTCTGCCGCGACACCTCCTGCCATGTCTTCCTCTCGTGTCGAGCGCCACCTCGACCGGACGACGCTCGCGGTGTGTGCGTTGGCCGGACTGGCGCTCGTCGTTCGTCTCGTCGGACTCGGCGACAGGCCCCTCCACTGGGACGAAGCACGGGTCGGCTACTGGAGTCTCCGCTACCTCGAAACCGGTTACTTCAGCTACCGACCCATCGCCGGCGGTCCCCTCGTCTATATACTCTCGCGGTGGTCGCTGGCACTGTTCGGTCCGACCGACTTCGCGCTTCGACTTCCGGTCGCGGTCTTCGGCGGGGTGCTCCCGCTCGCCGCACTCCTCTTCCGTGGCCGCCTGCGCGACTCGGAAACCGTCGCCTTCGCCGCGATTCTCGCCGCGAGTCCGCTGCTCGTCTACTACGGCCGATTCGCCCGCGGCGACGTGTTCGCTATCGGTTTTACGCTCGTCGCGCTCGGCTTCGCCCTCCGCCTCGTAGACGGGGCGGGACGAGAGAACGCGTACGGTCTCGCGGCCGCCGTCGCACTCGCCATCGGCTCGTCCGGTCTCGGCGTCGTCGCGCTCGTCTGTCTCGGCATCGCGGCGCTCCTCGTCGCCGACCACGCGGCACTCGTGTCGTCGGTTCGACCGATTGCAATGCAACTCGGCACACTCTCGGCACGTCTCGAAGACGCCGTGACGCCCGCCGCCCGCTCGGTCCTCGTCTTCGCCGCGTGCTACATCTTCATGTTCGCGCCACGCGCCGGCGAGACCGACGCCGCGGGTATCGACTCGCCGGGGACGATTCTCACGGCAATCGACGTCGCCATCTTCGAATCGGTCCGGCGCTTCGTCGGCGTCCGAATCGTCCACCGCGGTCCAGACGGAACGCACGAACTCTTACCGTATCTCGCGGACACGGTCGGTCTCGTCGCACTCGCCGCCCTCCCGATTCTCGTCCTCGCGGCCGGAACGTTCCTCATCGACCGCTACACCGCGGGCGGCCCGCGCGAAATCGTCTCCATCGGGACCTACTGGGTGGGCGCATCCGTGGTGTTCGTCCCGATGTTCACCGAAGTCTCGGCCCCGTGGCTCGGCGTCTATCTGGTCGTTCCGCTCGCCATCCCGGCCGCAGTCGGTCTCGCGGCACTCGTTCGGTGGGGACGGACCGCAATCGAGACACAGGACGTCTCTCGGAGCGCACTCGCACTCCTCCTCGCCGTCGCCCTCGTCGCACAGGCGGGCGCGGTCACCGCATCGGACGTGTACGGGTCGAGCGACCGAGACAACCAACTCGCACACTACGCCCAACCGACCGACGACTTCGCGGACTTCCGCGACAACTTCTCGTCGTGGGTGACGCCGGGCGACGGCCAACCCGACGTACTCTACTACGGGCAGTCGATGTACGTCTCTGAGAACTCGACCGCGTTCCCGCCCGTCCCGGAGGCGTGGGGCGAACGACTCCCACTCGATTGGTACGTCGCCCGCGAAGACGCAGAGTCTATCTCCGCGACGACGCCGACGCAGGTCCGCGACCTCGACTCGGTGCCGCCGGTCGTGATTGCGCCGGCGAGCGCTCGCGGCGAGCTATCGCCGATGCTCGACGGCTACGCAGCGACGGAGTACCAGACCGCCCTGTGGGGTCGGTCGGTGGTCGTCTTCGTCGAAAACTGAGTTCGGGGGCTTAGCGGAAGCCCATCGCTTCGATCTGTTCTTGGTAGCGGTTCCGAATGGTGACCTCGGTCACCTGTGCGACGTCTGCGACCTCTCGCTGGGTCTTCTTTTCGTTGCAGAGGAGGGAGGCAGCGTAAATCGCTGCGGCCGCGAAGCCGGTCGGGGACTTGCCGGAGAGCAGTCCTTGTTCTGCCGAGACGTCGATGATTTCGGTCGCTTTGGCCTGTACTTCTTCGGAGAGGTTGAGTGCGGAGGCGAATCGCGGGACGAACTGTTTGGGGTCAACGGGCTTGAGTTCGAGTCCGAGTTCCTGCGAGATGTATCGATAGGTTCGACCGATCTCTTTTTGCGGAACACGGGACACCTCGGCCACCTCGTCGAGCGAGCGCGGGATGCCTTCCTGACGGCAGGCGGCGTAGAGCGCGGACGTTGCGACGCCCTCGATAGACCGCCCGCGAATCAGGTCCTCGTTGAGCGCGCGCCGATAGATGACGGATGCGACCTCACGGACGGAGCGCGGGACACCGAGCGCCGACGCCATGCGGTCGATTTCACTGAGTGCGAACTGGAGGTTGCGCTCACCTGCGTCTTTCGTGCGGATGCGCTCTTGCCACTTGCGCAGCCGGTGCATCTGCGAGCGCTTTTCGGAGGACAGCGAGCGCCCGTAGGCGTCTTTGTCCTTCCAGTCGATGGTCGTCGTCAGGCCGCGGTCGTGCATCGTCTCCGTAATCGGGGCACCGACACGGGACTTGGACTGGCGCTCCGAGTGGTTGAAGGCGCGCCACTCCGGGCCGCGGTCGATCTGACGTTCGTCGAGCACGAGACCACAATCGTCACAGACGAGTTCTCCCTGGTCTGCGTCCGTGACAATCTGGTCAGAGCCACACTCTGGGCAATTGACCCGCTCGTCCTCTTGTGCCGATGTCTCCTCTCGCTGACGCTGCCGGCTCGGACGTTCCATTAAAAGGTTTCTGGTGGAGCGTAAATTTAAATCTTTGTGTTAGGTATTTGACAGACGTCGCTGTCTGCCGATTCGCTGCGGGCGATACCAGAAGATTCGAGTACACCTACTTATACGGTTCCCTGACTAACGGTAACCGAATGGTCCGCGGTACGGTTACAACACTCAGTGTCTGTGTGCTCGTATTGCTCGCTGGGTGCGTTGGCTCCGGCGATATCGCCGGCGGACCGACCACGTCGCCGACGCTCTCCCCGACCGATTCGCCTTCCGAACCAACAGCCACCGCGACGGTGTCCGCGCAGGGCGATATCACCGTCAGGGTGGTCGAAGTCGTCGATGGTGATACGATAAAAGTCGTCATGCCCGACGGCGCGCGAGAGACAGTTCGTCTGCTCGGTGTCGATACGCCCGAGGTCTACGGGTCGAACACGCCCGACGAGTTCGAGGGCGTCCCCGAAACGGAGGAAGGAACCGGGTGCCTGCGTGAGGCCGGATACGCCGCCAGTGACTTCGCAAAGTCCCGACTTTCGAACCGAAGCGTCGAACTCCGATTCGACGAGAAAGCCGGCGAACGCGGCTACTACGGTCGCCTGCTCGCCTACGTCGTCGTCGATGGCTCCGAGTTCAACTACGAACTCCTGACCGAGGGACACGCCCGGTTCTACGACAGTTCCTTCGAAGAACGGGTTCGCTACGAGGAAGCAGAGTTGGACGCACGCGAGCGCGGTGACGGCCTGTGGGCGTGTGCGACCGACGGTGGCTCGGCAGGCGGTTCCGACGCGACCACCGACGACGGACTCTCGCTTTCGGTCGTCGCGGACGCGCCCGGAAACGACAACGAGAACCTCAACGGCGAGTACGTGCGACTCGTGAACGACGGCGACGACGCCATCGACCTCTCTGGCTGGACGATTGCCGACGCTGCGGGCGCGTCGTACACGTTCGCGGACGGGACGACGCTCGACCCCGGCGACCAACTCACGCTGTACACTGGGTCGGGAACCGACTCGGCGACCGAACGCTACTGGGGGCGGGGCGGGGCCGTCTGGAACAACGGCGGCGACACGGTCACGCTAACGACGAGCGACGGGCAACGAGTGCTGACCTACAGCTACGACTAGTCGATTTTCCGTGCAATTCACGCGCGACAGCTCCTTGAGCTATCGCTCACGCAGTTTCGGGGGGAAGGGGCAAGGAGCGTGTGCCCCCACAGACGTTGGTGTGCTATCTAAATGAGTCTCGTGGCCAGTTGATTGCCGAATCGGGGGGAGCCGCTCTCGTCCGCCAGTGATTACTATTGGGCATACACAAAGTTATTTGTATAACCAAAGGATATGTGTGAGCAACATGAGTGCATCCAACACGTCCGGCGTCCAAGCGGCAATCGACACGGGCCGTCCCGCCGACTTGACTCCCATCGTCCTCGAAGCAGACTGTCTGGAATCGACCGCGCCCGAGTACCTCCGCGACCTGAAGGGCGGACTCGCCGACGCGGGCTACCTGCCCGCCGAACTCACGGTCGAGGCTCACTTCGACGAGGACTGTCCGATTGCGGTCCAGCGCGAGGCCGACCGCCTGCGCGAGTACGTGCGCGTCGCCGCATTCCTCGGTGCGGGCCGTCTCGCCGTGGACGTGAACGCCGAATCCCGCCCCGACGACATCGACTCCGCGCTCGCGGCCCTCGAAGAACGCGCCCGCCGCGAGGGAGTCACTTTTGCACGTCGGGCGTCCACAGACGCCTGATGGCAACGAAAGCCGCACTGGAGGCGCAACTCGCGGTCGTCGCGGGATTCGAATCGCCGAAGGTCGCGCTCGAACAGTATCCGACGCCGCCAGAACTCGCCGCACACCTCGTCCACTTCGCCGACCTCCGGGGCGACATCGAAGACCGAACCGTCGTGGACCTCGGGTCCGGAACTGGCATGCTCGCACTCGGTGCTGCCCTCCGCTCACCTGAACGCGTCGTCGGCGTCGAACTCGATGCCGATGCACTCAGCGGTGCCCTCGACAACGCCCGTCGAGTCGGCACCCACACGCCGATTCACTGGGTTCGCGCCGATGCGACCCGTCTACCGCTCTGTTTCGATGAACACGCTGACGACCGAGACGTCACCGTGCTCATGAACCCACCCTTCGGTGCCCAACAGGGCAACGAACACGCCGACCGCGCGTTTCTCGAAACGGTCTCAGAAATCGCCGACGTGTCCTACTCGGTCCACAACGAGGGGAGCAAGGAGTTCGTCGAGTCGTTCGCCAACGACAACGGCGGCGAGTTGACCGACGCGTTCCGCGCGACGTTCGACCTCGAACACCAGTTCGAGTTCCACGAGTCGGCGCGCCACCAACTCGACGCGGAAGTGTTCCGTATCGAGTGGGAGTAATCGGCAGTTTGGATTAGTTGTACGTCTCTTCTCTCGCAACCCGCACTCGCGTGCCGCCGAACTCGGCGAAGATTTTCGACTCGTCTCTGACGAATCGTATCTGGTCGTAGACGACGCTCACGTTCTCGGTCGGCAGCGGCCCTCGGACCGTCTGGTTGTCTCTGTTCACGGCGATGTCGTAGCCCGTCTCGGTCGGAACGATAGAGACGTTTCGCCCGCCGACGATTGGTTCCGAACGCACTGGCCCCGTCGTGTGCGCGAGCACCGTCTCGTTGTCGGTAACGAGGAACACGCGATAAGCGGTCGAACCCCCGGAGACGACGTAGCCGTCGCGGACCGCGGTGACCTCGTCTCGCCAGCCGACGCCGCCGAGGCGAACCGTGGAGTGGCCCGAGAAGGCCAACTGCCCGGCCGAGACGGCCGTCGTCCATATTCCGCGCCTCTCACTCTGGACGATGACCCCCGAGGTGTTCGTCGTAGTCGATTCGCCGAACAGTTCGAGGTCGAAAGCGGCGGTCAGTCCGTTCGGGACGTTCTCGGCGTAGGTCACCTCGTAGTCGCGGACCGTCACCGATTCGCCGGGCAGGTCCTCGCCGCTGGCCGTATAGAGGTTGTACGGCACCGACGGTCCGACTAAACTCGCGCTCACGAGGATGAGAACAGTGAATCCGACCTGCCAGCGACCGGCGGAAAACAGCGTTCCCTCGGTCGCATCGCGCTTGAGCGGTCGATACGACGAGGCGACAGTCAGCGCGACGATGAGCGCTAAGACGACGATGAGCGCGAAGCCGACCGCGCGGAACAGGACGTACGTTCCCGACCCGCGGAACCAGTAGACGGCCCACATCGACTCGCCGACGGCGAAGAGGAGGACGCCCGCGAAGCTTCGAAGCCCGCTGGGTGGCGTCTCGTTCCGCGAACGCATCAGTCCGATGCCGAGGAGGAGACCCGTCAAGAGACCGAGCGCGTGGCCTTGCAGGGCGATTTCGGCCCACCACGGCGAGGAGAACACCGGTCCCGCGCTCGCGGTCAACTCGGGCGAAATCATCGCGTCGTAGAACAGGCGAAGCACGCGCCCCGAGAAGAACACGAGAATCGTCGTCAGCGGGCGCGTGACGAGTGCGAACCCGGCGAAGGCGAAGACCACGCCCGAGAAGCCGATGACCGGCCCGAGTGCGAACACCGACCCGAGCAGTCCGACGACGAAGACGACGAGCGGGAAGACGACGAAGGCGCGAACGTAGGGGTTCTCGCGCCACGACCCGAACGACGTCGAACCGCGTCGTGTCGGGTAGTGACTCCAGATGTACTCCGCGAGTGGGGCGAGCGTCAGCGTCCCGACGAGGTTTCCGGTGAGGTGTCCGGCCCCCGAGTGGGAGAATGCGGCGAACGCCATCCCCGTCGGGTAGAGATACGACCACGCTCGGAAGGGAACGACGAGCGGTCGGTACCACGACGAGTAGCCGCCCTGAACGAAGAGATAGACGCCGAGGACGCCCGCGACGCTGACGAGCGTCCCCCACGGGAGGCCGAAGAGGAAGCGACGACGGAGCTGTCGCGTGATTCGTCCGGGCTTATCGACGAGCGTGAGTGCCGCGAGCGCGACGACGAGGGCGACGATAAGTGCAAGCCGGTGGAACGGAATCCAACCGGGAAGAGAGAGCATATGCTACCTGTGTCGTGCGAACGTGTCGTAATGAAACCCGCGGAGAAAAGTGTGCGGGCTGTCAGCGAAGCACACGAGCCAGACGGTCACGACGCGTCAGCGATGCGGCCTGCGGCGGTCGTACTCGCGCGAGTGCCGCGATTAGATTTTGCTCTCGGCGTCTTCTGCGAGTTCTTCCATTCGCTTGCCGACGCGGCCGGCACTGGAGAACTCGTCGGTACTCATCGCACTTGCGAGTGCGTTGCCGAGTACGAAGACGGCGTGCTTGTGCTCGCTCTTGGATTTGTGGACGTGCGAGGGGTCTACGCTGAGTTCGTCGTAGGGGTCGAACAGGCCGTCTGGGACCTCTTCGCGCGCCTGGAAGTGTTCTTTGATGATGACCATCTGTTCGTGTAGCTCGAGCAGCTCGTCTTTGTGCATGAGAGTTCGTTAGGTGCGAGGGTATTTTAACAGTTATTGGAACCGTCTGTCAGGAATCTCAGAAGACGTACTCGTCTTCGTGACCCATCATTCCGTCGTCTTCGAAGGTATGGTCGTCCGTTGACATCGGGCCACTCGTCTTGTACGCACGGATTCCCGTAGACAGGAGGTCTTCGATTGCTTCATCGCGGTTCACGAACTCGCCTTGTTCGACGAGCTGCACGATTTGCATCTCCAGGTGTTCCGGCACGGTAATCTCTACTTTGGGCATCTGAACGTCCGACGCTTTGAAAGGGCTGTATTTAACTCTGCCGGGGAATCCATTTGTATATCAATCCAATTTACCGACACATTAGTGAACGGCAACACATTTTCACGGCGATTTCTGCCCATTCCAATCGATGAGTCGTTAGTGATACGTGTATCGGGTCGAAGGATACGACATGAGCAACGATGTGACCCATCTCTACGAGGAGTTCGGTGGCGAGCGTCTCCCGCCGGGACAGCGAGAGACACAGCGCTTTCCCGTCCTCTCGAAGAGCGGCACGCCCTCGTGGGACCCCGAGACGTGGGCGTTCGAAGCCTGGGGTGCGGTGGACAACCCGCTCTCCCTCTCGTTCGACGAGTTCCGAGACCTGCCCTCCGAGACGCAGATTCAGGACTTCCACTGCGTCACCGGGTGGAGCAAGTTCGACTGCGAGTTCGAGGGCGTCACGTTCCCGACGCTCGCCGAGGAAGCGGGCGTCCAGTCCGACGCGGTCCACGTGATGTTCCACGCGCTCGACGGCTACACGACGAACCTCCCGCTCGAAACCTGCATGCGCGACGAGGTCATGTTCGTCTGGGGCTACGACGGCGACGACCTGCCGGCGGACCACGGCGGCCCCCTCCGCGTCGTCACCCCGCACAAGTACGCGTACAAGGGCGCGAAGTGGGTCACTGGCGTCGAGTTCCTCACCGAACCCGAACGCGGCTACTGGGAGAAGCGCGGCTACTCGAACACCGCGAACCCGTGGAACGAAGAGCGGTACAGTTAGACGGCCTCGGTTTTTCAAACGGCTGTCCTCACGTGCTCCGCTCTTTTCGGACGAGTTCCGCACAGCGCTCGGGATGCGAGAGGTACGGAATGTGTCCCGCATCGACGGTTTCGAACCGCACGTCCGGGAGTAACTCGACGAAGCGGCGCACCTCGTCGGGTGTTCCGAGCGGGTCGTGGTCACCCCAGATGACTGTCGTCGGTCGCTCGACCGAACGCAGCTCCGCGTCACGGATACAGCGTCCCTGTCGCCACCCACGAACCCCGATGAGCGCGTCGAACTCGCTTCGCCCCGCCAGCGCCGATTTCGGGTCTGCTTCGTGGGCGGCGATAGCGCGGACGAAGGCTGGATGCCGTTCGATTGCGTCCGCTTCCCCGAACACCGCGGCCACGTCGTAGACGCCCGCCTCGCCCGATTTCTGGAATCGTCTGATGACGCTCCCGAGGAGCGGGGTCGCAAGCAACCGAAACGCGAGCGGTGGCGACGTGCCAGGGAACCCCGGGACGGCGCCGACGAGGAACAATCGACGGACTCGTTCGGGATGAGACCCCGCGAACAGAATGCTCGCGTGGCCGCCCATGGAGTGACCGACGAGGTCGGCGCGCTCGATTCCCATCTCGTCGAGGACGCCTTCGAGCGTGCTGACAACGGTCTGCCGGACGTTCGAGGCAGTGTAGACGAACCCGTCGCTCGACCCGTACCCCGGTCGGTCGAAAGTGAGCATTCGCGTGTTCTCGTACTGCCCCATCAGTGGCGCGAGAAAGGCCCCGAATTCGGCCGTCCCGTGGACGAAAACCAGTGGGACGTCGTCGTCTGGCGGCGCTGCGTCGTCACTCGGTGGATTCGTGGGTCCAGTGTCGAGAACGTGCACACGCACACGGGGGCGCTCGAGTTCGACGAATCTCGATTGCGCGTCGAGTCCCGCGTCTTCCAACAGCACATCTCGTGCGCGCTCGAACGCGGCCGTCGGACCGTACGGTGAACGCGCGACCGTCTCCGTGTCACTTCTCCACCGTGTCGCCATCGACTCTCCTCCAGTGCTCGCCCGATTCTCTCACCGCTCGTTTCGGACCGAACTGTTGGTACACGTACGCCTTGTTCAAGGTTAACAATTAGCAAGAAAAGGGAATTCTCCCGTTCGACAGCCGAACCAGCGGATTGGTGGGCAGAACCGTCGGTCGAGGTCGCCGAGCGACAGCCACTCGTGTCGGGACAGAAGGGAGAGGTTCAAGCGTCCCCGGTCCTGAACGTCGTGCGATGGAACCGTTGCGGACCGACGAGATCGTAACCCAGCTCGTCAGTAGGTCGGTTCGAATCGCCGCACCGCCGGTCGAGGCGGCGCTCGCGGCGATGAAGCGTCCACGAACGATGTGGACGGCGGACGACGAACCTACTGTCGTTGGCGGCGGCGAAGCCGTCGCGGTCGAGGCCGACGGCCCCGCCCGACTCACTCGCGTCCGCGAGACGGCGACCGCACTGTTCGCCGACGCGGATTTCGACGGCCCCGAGGTCGCCCAACCGCGCTTTTTCGGCGGACTCGCCTTCCACGAGGACGCGACCGGCCGCGACCCGTGGACCGACTTTCCGGCCGCGCGCTTCGTCGTCCCCGAGGTGCAACTCGTCTTCGACGGCGACGACGCGTGGGTGACACTAACTGTCCGCGACGGAGACGCCGAGTCGCTCGCAGACCGATTAGAAGACCTCAGTGAGACGTTCGAGTCACTCACAGAGACCACGCCCGCGGACCCCCCGGGCGTGGTGGGTCGCCACCGAACGACGTCGCTGGAGGCGTGGCACGAGAGCGTCGATGCCGCCGTCTCGCGGATTCGCGCCGGCGACCTTCGGAAAGTCGTGCTCGCGCAGGCGCTCGAAGTCGAACTCGAAGCGGCGATTTCGGTCCCGGACATGCTGGCCCGCCTCGGGACGGCTTACCCGGACTGTCACCGCTTCCTCGTCGAACCCGAGACGGGCGCGAGCTTTGTGGGCGCGACGCCCGAGCGCCTCGTCTCGATTCGAGGGAAGACGGTCGAAACCGGTGCGCTGGCCGGGACGACCGGTCGCGGCGATACCGACGACGAAGACGAGTGGCTCGCCGAAGAGTTGCTGGCGAGCACGAAGGACAACCACGAACACGAACTCGTCGCGGAGGCGATTCGGGAGCAACTCGACCCCTTCTGCGAGTCGATTCGCGTCGGCGAGCGCGGCATCCGAAAGCTCGCCACCGTCCAGCACCTCTGGACGCCGATCGACGCGACGCTCGAACAGGACGAACACGTGCTGTCGGTCGTCGAAGCGCTCCACCCGACGCCCGCAGTCGGCGGACTACCGCCTGCGGAGGCATTCGACGTGATACGCGACACCGAACCGTTCGACCGTGGCTGGTACGCCGCACCAGTCGGCTGGTTCGACGCCGACGGCAACGGCAGTTTCGCGGTGGCGATTCGCTCGGCCGTCGTGAACGAGACGCTTGCGACGCTCTTCGCTGGCGTCGGCCTCGTCGCCGACTCGGACCCCGACGCAGAGTGGGACGAAGTGCAACTCAAATACCGACCGATTCTGGACGAACTCGAAGATTAAGATGACTGCGCCGAACCGAAACGCCCTCTGGGCACGGACGTTTGTCGATGAACTGGCTCGCACCGGCATCAACGCGGTGTGTATCGCCCCCGGCAGTCGCTCGACGCCGCTCACAGAGGCGTTCGACCGCCACGACGACATCGAGACGTTCTCGCACCTCGACGAGCGTTCTGCGGCCTACTTCGCACTCGGGAGAGCGCGGCGGACGGGTGACGTGACGCCAATCGTCTCTACCTCGGGGACGGCCGCGGCGAACTTTCACCCCGCCGTCATCGAAGCCTCGCAGGCCCGCGTGCCGATGCTCGTGCTCACTGCCGACCGCCCACCGGAAATCCGCGACAGCGGCGCGAACCAGACAATCGACCAAGAGAAACTGTTCGGCGACGCGGTGCGCTGGTACAAGGACATGCCCGAACCGGAGGCGACCGACCGCAAACTCCGCGGGCTTCGAACCAGCGCCGCCCGCGCCGTCTCGGAGGCGACCGGCGCGGACGCGGGACCGGTCCACCTCAACTTCCCGTTCCGAAAGCCGCTCGAACCGGTCTACGTCGAAGGCGACGTTCCCGACGGTCTCAGCCGTGAGGCCCTCGATGGCCGCGAGGGCGACAAACCGTACGTCAAGACCGAACGGAGCGTCCCCGAACTCTCGGAGGACCGCCTGCGAAAACTCGCCGACGAACTCTCGGTAGACCGCGGACTCATCGTCGCCGGACCCGCCGACGCGCCGGGGTTCAACTCCGAAGCAATCGTCGCTCTGGCGCACGCCACCGGCTTCCCAGTCGTCGCCGACCCGCTCTCTGGACTCCGATTCGGCGGCCACACCCGAACGACGACCGTTCTCGGCGGCTACGACGCCTACCTCGACGAGCGCGTCACCGACGACTGGGCCGACCCGGAAGTCGTCTTCCGAATCGGCGCGTCGCCCACGTCCAAACCGCTCCGAAAGTACCTCGCGCGGACCGACGCACGGCAGTTCCTCGTGGACCCGACGGGTCGCTGGCGAGAGGCCGAGTTCACGGCGACCGACCTCCTCGAAGCCGACCCGTCGATGCTCGCGTGGCGACTCTCGCAACTCGTCCGAAACCGACCAGACACGGAGTGGAACCAGCGGTGGAAAGACGCAGAGGCCGCCCACTGGAACGTGGTCGAGTCGGCTGACGAGGCGTACGAAGGCAAGGTTGCATCCACCGTCGCCGACCTCGCGCCCGAACCGGCGACCATCTTCGTCTCGAACTCGATGCCCGTCCGCGACATCGACCGTTTTGGACGACCATCCGAGCAATCGCGGACCGTCCTCGGCAACCGCGGTGCCTCGGGAATCGACGGTATCACCTCCGCCGCGCTCGGTGCCGGGTCGGCGACGACCGACCACCTCACCTTGCTGACCGGCGATATCGCCTACTACCACGACATGAACGGCCTGCTCGCACTGGGCCGACTCGGTATCGAAGCGACCATCGTCCTCGTCAACAACGACGGCGGCGGCATCTTCCACATGCTCCCCATCGAGGAGTACGAACCGCCCTTTACGGACCAGTTCAAGACGCCGCACGGTCTCGACTTCTCGGCGACCGAAGGGCTGTACGACCTCTCGTTCCAGTCGGTCTCGCCCGACGAGTTCGCCGACGCCTACGCCGACTCAGTTGCGTCCGATGGCACCGACGTCATCGAGGTCAGATTCGACGCCGAATCGTCGCACGGAGTGCGCGACGAGTTGCGAGAGCGCGTCGTCGAAGAGTTGACCGGGTAGCCGCAAAACGGTTGATCGACTGACTTTTCTGCCGGGGGTTTGAGAGTGGGCGTATGTCCTCCTCGCTGTATCGACAGTACGTCCAGACGGGCCACGTCGCGGCGGCGCTCGTCGGGCTACTCGTCTTCGCCTACGCTTTCGTCGTGCAACTCGAAGCCTTCACTGGTATCTTCGCCGGTGCGACCGCTGCGCTCGGAGTCTTACTCCTCTCTGACCTCGCTGAACGGGGTTATCCCCCCGTGCTCGGCCTCCGGGGAACGTACGCGCTCGTGGTGGGCGTCGTCGCCTTCCTCGTGGTGTGGTTCGTGACCCAGCGTCCGCTCTCCGGCCTCGGAATCGCACCCCTTCTCGCCGTGTCTGTCTGGGCACTCGCGTGGCTCTGGCGGAACGGCTACCCCGAGTCGCTGGGCCGGCGTCGCTCTCTCGTCACGGGATTCGTCGGGACCGGGTTGGTCGCCTACGGGTCGCTCTACGGAGTGACCTCGTTTCTCGCGGGCGTCTGTGCCGCACTCCTCGTCGGACTCGGGTCGTGGCTGACGAGTCCGCGTGGGCCCGTCCTCGACTAGTTCGGCGTCTCGTTCTCCGTGCGCTCGGCTTCCTCTCGTGCTCCGAGTAGCCGACCGGCCGCTTCGTAGAGCACGATATCGAGAACGACCGACAGGCCGCCGACGAGTCCGCCAACGATGCTCGCAATCGACCCGCCGAACAGGGCGAACAGCGCGAACGAAAGGGGCTGTACGCCGCCTTCCAGAACGTTCACGACGAGGATGACGAGAAGCAGGCCAAGCAGAAACACCGCACCGATAGCCCCACCAGCGACGATGCCACGGAGGAGGAGCGAACGACGCTCACCGTCTCGAATTCGAGCGAGTCCGCCTCCCTGTAACGCCCACCGAGTCGCACCAAACACGAGTAGCCACAGATAGCCGAAGGCGAGCACGCCGGGAAGCGTCCCGAACCCCGAAAGCGACCCCGCGAGGAACCCTGCTGTGTGTCCTGCGAGCAGTAAGACGAGACTCAGGAGAGTGAGGTTGAACGACGAGACGACCCACGCCTCGAACTCGTTCGTTTCAGCCATGCGCGAGCACCTCCGCGAGCGTGACGAGGACGAGCAACCCGCCTGCGGTGGCGGCGTAGAGCTTGCTCAGAAGTGCCCCGTTTTGCATCGCCCGCTCTCGAAGTCGAAGGACGACGAGCGTCCGCAGAAACGACCCGACGACGAACGCGAGGACGACGACGAGTTTCACCGTCAGAATCGACCCCCACCGCGTCTCCGGACCCGGCGGGCCGAGCGCGCCGAGGTTGCCGACGCCCGTGACGACCATCACGCCCATCGTCGCCCAGAATAACCACTCGTACGTCGTTGCGAGCGAGTGCGGAACGTCGCCGTCCGCTCTGAACACTGCCCACGCGAACACGGCGCTTCCGAACACGAACGCCATTCCGACGACGTGGACGAGACGAACGAGGAGGGACGACGCGAGCGACATCGATTCTGTTATTTCTGCTTCAGTGACAAATACGCTTGGACGAGGGGAAGCCACCGCCGCAAGCGAATCTTTTTGCGCCAACCGCACCGCATTTCGGTATGGTCTCGGAGATTTTCGACCCCGACCGATGGGAACCGGTCGAGGGGTCCGACGAGTTCGACGACATCACCTACCACCGCGGCGTGGACGTACCGGCCGTTCGTATCGCCTTCGACCGCCCGGCGGTACGCAACGCCTTCCGTCCCGGCACCGTGGACGAACTGTACGCCGCCCTCGACCACGCGCGCAAGCAAGCCGATATCGGCTGTGTCCTCTTGACTGGGAACGGTCCCTCACCCAAAGACGGCGGGTGGGCGTTCTGTTCCGGCGGCGACCAGTCGGTTCGGGGTGGCTCGGGCTACGAGTACCGCGACGACGACGAGGCCGACGCGTCCGACGACCCGCTCGTCCGCGAGGCGAAAGCCGGCCGCCTGCACATCCTCGAAGTCCAGCGACTCATTCGCTTCATGCCCAAGCCGGTCGTCGCCGTCGTTCCCGGCTGGGCGGTCGGCGGCGGTCACTCCCTCCACGTCGTCTGTGACATGACGCTCGCTTCGGCGGAGCACGCGAAGTTCCTCCAGACCGACCCCGACGTGGCGTCCTTCGACGGCGGCTTCGGCTCGGCGTACCTCGCCAAGCAGGTCGGCCAGAAGAAGGCCCGTGAGGTGTTCTTCCTCGGCAAGACCTACTCCGCCGAAGAGGCCGTTGACATGGGCATGGCGAACGAAGCCGTCCCGCACGACGAACTCGAAGCAGTGGCGCTCGACTGGGCCGACGAGATGACGAAGAAGTCGCCGACGGCGATGCGGATGCTCAAGTACGCCTTCAACATGACCGACGACGGCATGGTCGGCCAGCAGGTCTTCGCCGGCGAAGCGACCCGACTCGGCTACATGACCGACGAGGCAAAAGAGGGCCGCGACGCCTTCTTGGAGAAGCGCGAGCCGCGCTTCCGCGACTATCCGTGGCACTACTGACCCACGTTTTTCCGGTTCGGGGTCGCTGAGCGACCCACTCCCCGCAAAAATCTGGAGGCAAAAAAGCCGCGAGACTCGGCCTTTGGCCTCGCTCACGGTTCAGTAAACGTGAAAATACTGTAGGATGCTTTGTTCAAACCCTCTGTTGCTGATAGCTTTCGAGTGACAGCGACGTGCGCTCTACAGCCCCGCCGAGCACCGGTATCGGGACGACCAGCTATGCCTCCGAAGTTGTATTCGCAACCCAACCCGGTTTCTGAACGCTGGTGCTGCCTACCTCGGACAGAGTGTACGTCTCTGTCATCTTCCGGGTGTGGTAGTCGATCCAGACGAATTCGTACTCGAAGTGACGGATGACTCCGTTTTCATCTATCAGAAGTGTCGCTGAGAACTCCTCGAAGTACGAATTCGGGGCCCCACCCCCCGCCCAGCCGGGTAGCGCATCGACACCGGTGACCTCGTAGCGCATCACCGGAACGCCTCGGTACGTCTCAACGCCTTCGCGCTGGTAGGTGGCGTCGATCGAAACGAACGCGAGCACGCGCAGGCTTCCGCTGTCGTTGTTGAACCATCCACGCCAGAGATATTTGTCGCTCGATTCGTTGAACACCGACTCGGGGGTGAGTTTCCTCACCATCGTGCGATTGTCTGGAAGCAGAACGTACTCTGTACTTCCATTCGAGTAGATGGTACTGTTCCCTGAAAAGTAGCCGTCGGTGTGGACGAGGTACTGTGAGTCACTGGGTTCGACAAGAAACCGAGCCGTTTCGTTCATGTACGTAAAGTTGTTCTCTGAACGAGCGGGAGCGCGTTCCTTCCGTGTTCTCTCGGCTGCGAGTGTGAAATTCGTGTTCGCCATCTCGGTCGTGTGTCGGTCGAACACTGACTGATTGATATCCGACGCATCCGGGAACTGGTTGGGAGAGGGCTGGTTCTCACTCGCTCCCGGAAGTCCGGCACACCCTGCGAGAACCAACAGGGCGATAACGACTATCGCCGGGAGTGGGGACGTACGCATAGAACCCTGTATAATGGCAATATGATTAACTGTGGGGGAGTTCCAACACCAGATAGAATTGCTGCCACCGTAGCTCTGTGCCACGGTCTCGGTTCGCAGGCACTACTCAGCGGATAGACTAGGGTGAGTGAGATGGAATAAGCGAACTCTCAGTGATGAATGTACCCTGTGTGGTTCCCGCCACACCTGTCAACACTTGTGGATTTCACAGTGCTCTGTAAGTGAACACTCGACCACTTCAAGATTTTAGGCACGCCAAAACTTCGGAACGATTTTATACATTTAGGCAAGCCTAAAACCATGGTTAACGACGACACGTCGCCTGACGGACCGAGCAGAAGAGATTATCTGAAGTACACCGGCGCGGTGCTCGGCGGTACGATACTCGCCGGCTGTACCGGTAGCTCGAACGGTGAGTCCGCTGAATCGACCACCGAAGAAGCAACTTCGACGCCGGAAGCAACTGAGGAAGCGACCGAAACGGCGACCGAGACCCCAGAAGAAGACACCTCGTACTCGGTGTCGATGGCTCCGGTCGGCGAGGTTACGTTCGACGCAGTTCCAGAGCGCTGGATCGCCTACGACGGCGGCTACGCCGACATGGGTGTCGCACTCGGCAAGGGCGACAGCATGACCGGCATCGGCGGTGCAGGCCGGTACTACACCTACTACTACGACGAGTTGCCGGGCGTGAGCGTGGACCGCGACACCATCGAGAACAACCAGCTCTCGGACGCGGACATGTCCAAGGAGATATTCTACGAGTTGGACAACGACGTCCACGTGATGGACCCCGAGATGCTCAAAAACTGGTTCGGGTGGAAACAGGAGGACGTTGACGAGATTACCGACAACGTCGCACCCTTCGTGGGCAATCTCAACTTCCGCCGCGAAGACGAGTGGCACGACTACCGCTACTACACGCTCTACGGAGCGTTCGAGAAGGTCGCCGAACTCTTCCAAGAACAGGAGCGGTTCGAGGCGTTCGAAGCCCTCCACGAGGAGTTCGTCGCCGACGTTCAGCGACAACTCCCACCTGCCGACTCTCGCCCCAACGTCCTGCTCGTCTACGCCGGCAGCGACGAACCCGAGGCGTTCTCGCCGTACCGCCTCAACGACAAGGGCACGAGCAAGAAACAGTGGAACGACCTCGGCGTGAGCGACGCACTCGCGGGAACGGGCATCGAGGGCCTGAGCACGACCGACCGCGGGAAAATCGACTACGAGACGATGCTCGAAATCGACCCCGACGTCATCATGCTCCGCGCTCACGAGCGAAAATCCGCACAGGAGTTCCGCGACACCGTCCTCGACTTCATGCGCTCGCACCCCGTCGCAAAAGAACTCTCGGCGGTTCAGAACGGCCGCGTCTATCGCGGCGGCTACCTGTTCCAGGGCCCGATTCACAACCTGTTCTTGACCGAACGCGGCGCGAAGCAACTCTACCCCGACGTGTTCGGCGAGGTGACCGGCGATGCCGAACTGTTCGACCGCCAGCGAGTCGCCGACATCGTCACGGGCGACTTCTAACCTCGCGGTCGCTCGATTACGGCCCCGCACTCTTTCGTTTCGATAGGAAGTTACTCACACCTACGGTTCTGCTACTAGAACAATGAGCACGCAGGACATCTCTCGCACGCAGGCGTGGGTGATGGCGTCGCGGCCGCAGACGCTCCCGGCGGCCGCCGCGCCCGTGCTCGTCGGGACTGCCCTCGCGGTCCACGACGGGCTATTCGCCCCGCTTCCGGCCTTCGCCGCGCTCGTCGGCGCACTTCTCATCCAGATTGGAACCAACTTTGCGAACGACTACTACGACGCCGTACAGGGCGCGGACACCGACGCCAGAGAGGGCTTCACGCGCGTCACGGCGGGCGGACTCATCGCCCCCGAGACGGTCAAGCGAGCGATGTACCTCACCTTCGCCACCGCAATCGTCCTCGGAACCTACCTCGTCTACGTCGGCGGCGTCCCGATTCTCGTCATCGGCCTGCTCTCTGTCGCCTCCGGCATCGCCTACACCGGCGGCCCCTACCCCCTCGGCTACCACGGCCTCGGCGACCTGTTCGTCTTCGTCTTCTTCGGACTCGTCGCCGTCGTCGGCACTTACTACGTCCAAGCCGTGAGCCTCCTCGCTGCGCCGCTCACAGTCGGTATCCCTCCTGAGACGGTCCCCATCACCGCGATTCTCGCCAGTCTCCCCATCGCGGCCATCTCGACGGATATCCTCGTCGTGAACAACGTCCGCGACAGAGAAGAGGACGCGACGACCGGGAAGCGAACGCTCGCCGTCCGGTACGGTTACGGATTCGCTCGCGCCGAGTTCGTCGTCATGCTCGCGCTCGCCTACGCGGTTCCCGTGCTCCTGTGGACGCGCGCCGGGTTCGACTGGTTCGTCCTCCTCCCCCTGCTCTCGATGCCCTTCGCGGCGCGAATCGCGCAGACGATGCTCAACGAGACGACCGGCGCGGCGCTCAACCCCGCGCTGGAAGACACCGGGAAGTTGCTCGCGCTCTACGCCGTGGCCTTCTCCGTCGGTCTCGTGCTCGCCTGATGCGAATTAGTGAGTTCTCCCTCGACCTCGCCCACCCGCTGGAGACGGCGAAGGGACCAATCGAAAGCCGCGATGGATTCCTCGTCGCCGTCGAACACCAGGGCGAACGAGGAGTCGGCGAAGCGACTCCACTGCCGGGATGGACCGAATCGCTCGAAGACTGCCGTGCTGCACTGGATGCCGTAGACGACCCCGCCGAAGCGCTGGACGACGGTGCACTGGACGACACACCGGCGGCACGACACGCGGTTTCGCTCGCCCTCGCTGACGCCGCGGCCCGGGCGCGAGACGAACCGCTCGTCACCACGCTAGCCACGAACTCACACACCTCGCTTCCGGTGAACGCGACCATCGGTGACGGAGATAGAGAAACGACAGTTGGAGACGCCAAAACGGCGGTTTTAGACGGATTCGATTGCCTCAAAATCAAGGTCGGCGCGCGTGGTGTGGCCGACGATGTCGAGCGTCTCCGCGCCGTCAGAGAGGCAGTCGGTCCGGAGGTTTCGATTCGCGCCGATGCGAACGGGGCGTGGGACCGCTGGACCGCCGACGAGTTCCTCTCGGGCGTCGCCGACTTCGACCTCGAATACCTCGAACAACCACTCCCGGCCGAGGAACTCGCGGGCCACGCCGTCCTTCGACGCCTGCACGATACACCCATCGCCCTCGACGAATCGCTCGCACACATCTCTCCCCAGCGCGTACTCGCCTCGAACGCCGCGGACGTACTCGTCTGTAAGCCCATGGCGCTCGGCGGCCCGGACCGAGTTCTCTCGGTCGCAGAGATGGCCGCTCAATCTGCGGTCGGTGTCGTCGTCACCACCACCATCGACGCCGTGGTCGCTCGTCTCGGCGCGCTCCACGTTGCGGCCGCGCTCTCGTCCACGCGAGCACACGGACTTGCGACGGCTTCGTTACTCGAATCGGACCTCGCCACTGACCCTGCCCCCGTCCGAAACGGGTCGATGGCGGTCCCCGAAATTTCCGGTCTCGGCATCGACCCGTCCGACCTGTTCTAATCGCCCGCCAGCCCAAGGTTTTTCAGGGTTCTTCACGTCTCGCCGAGAATGACAACTGTGGAACTCGATGCCGACACCGTCAGGCTCTCGGTGGACGACGGCGTGGCGACGATGGTCATCGACGCGCCGAGCGTCCGCAACGCGCTGACGATGGACGTGACCGCCGGCGTGCGCGAGGCGCTCGATTCGCTCCCGGACGAGGCGCGGTGTCTCATCGTCCGCGGTGCTGACGGAGCGTTCTGCGCCGGCGGCGACGTGAACGCCATGCTCGAACTCCAAGCCGGGGCCATGTCGCTCCCCGAGGCCGTGGACCACGTCATCCACGACACGGCCGACTGCATCCGGCGAATCTACAACTGCGACATCCCGACTATCGCCGCCATCGACGGTGCTGCTGTGGGCGCGGGCGGCGCGCTCGCTATCGCCTGCGACCTGCAACTGCTCTCGACGGAGACGCACATCGGATTCGGCTTCCGTCGCGTCGGTCTCGCCGTCGATTCCGGCGTCTCGTATCTTCTCCCTCGCCTCGTCGGCCAGAACGTCGCCATGGAACTCGTCTACACGGGCGAACTCCTCGAAGCCGAACGCGCGCTCGAACTCGGTGTGGTGACTCGAATTTCCGAACCGGAGTCGTTCGAAGACGAACTCGCGGACCTCACGAAGCGAATCGCGTCGGGTCCGACGAGCGCGCTCAAAGCCTCCAAACGCTTGCTCCGCCGCCCAGACGACTCGCTCGAAGCGGCCATCGAACACGAAGCGTCGGCGCAGGCGGTCCTCTTCGAAACCGACGACCACGCCGAGGGCGTCGAATCCTTCATGGAGCGCCGTGACCCCGAGTTCACCGGACGGTAGGCAGAGAACGACGTCAGCTGCTGGGCAGGCTGCGTGTCGGTTCGCTGTCCGTCTATCTTGGCACGGTCGGTGCGTTCTTTACCCGCCTCAGAGTGAATCGTGTATGGTCACCGTCACCGTCTGGAACGAGTATCGACACGAGAAGGAGAGCGAGGAAGTCGCCGACGTCTACCCCGACGGCATCCACGAGGTCATCGCCGACGGCTTGCGAGATGCTGGCTACGAGGTCAACACCGCGACGCTCGACGAACCCGAACACGGACTCACCGAAGCCGTCCTCGACGAGACGGACGTGCTGACGTGGTGGGGCCACAAGGCCCACGACGAGGTTTCGGACGAAATCGCGGCGCGAGTCGTCGAGCGCGTCCGCGACGGGATGGGTCTCCTCGTGCTCCACTCGGGCCACTACTCCAAGCCGTTCAAGCGACTCATGGGCACGTCGTGCTCGCTCAAGTGGCGCGAGGCGGGCGAGAAAGAACGCGTGTGGACCGTCGAACCGAGCCACCCAATCACCGACGGCCTGCCCGAGTCGTTCGAAGTGCCGCGCGCAGAGATGTACGGCGAGCACTTCGACATTCCCGCGCCAGACGAACTCGTCTTCACGTCGTGGTTCGAAGGCGGCGAAGTGTTCCGGAGTGGCTGTTGTTACACCCGTGGTAAGGGCCGAATCTTCTACTTCCGACCCGGCCACGAGACGTACCCGATTTACGAGCAAGACGAGATTCGGACCGTCCTCGACAACGCAGTCGAGTGGGCCGCACCCGGCGACGGACCCGACCCGTTCTACGGGAACGCCGACCCGCTCGAAGACCTCGACTAAATCCTCATTCTCGCCTTCGTGACGTTCTTCGACGCCTGAAGAGCCATTATTCCCTCGTCTCCCGTACCTACGAAGCACCACACGGTGGGCTTCCACCGAGGTGGTGGTGTTACATCATGAACGGAATCGAAGGAAAAGTCGCGCTCGTCACTGGCGCGGCATCAGGAATCGGACGGGCGACGGCGCTGCGCTTCGCCGACGAAGGCGCAAAGGTCGTCGTCTCGGACGTGATGGTAGACGACGGAGAACAGGTCGTACACGAGATCAACGAATCCGGTGGCGAGGCCGTCTTCGTCAAGGCAGACGTGTCTGACCCCGACGAAGTCGCCAACCTCGTCGCCTCGGCGGTCGAACAGTTCGGCGGGTTGGACTTCGCTCACAACAACGCCGGAATCGAAGGCGTCGGCAGTTCCATCCCGGAGATGTCCGTCGAGGACTTCGAGCGCGTCATCGATATCAACCTCAAGGGCGTCTTCCTCGGGATGAAGTACGAGATTCCGCGCCTCCTCGAACGCGGCGGCGGGGCAATCGTCAACACCGCCTCCGTCGCCGGGATGACCGGCGGCCCGAATCTCTCGCACTACTACGCCGCGAAACACGGCGTCATCGGCCTGACCCGGTCGGCGGCCTTAGAAGTCGCAAACGAGAACGTCCGCGTCAACGCCGTCTGTCCGGGCGTCATCGACACGCCGATGATAGAGCGCTTCACGAAAGACGACGACGAAGCCGCCGAAGGCCTGCTCGCCGCCGAACCGATGGGTCGGATGGGCAAACCTGAGGAGATTGCCGCCGCGGTCGTGTACCTCTGTTCCGACGACGCGTCGTTCGTCACGGGCCACCCGATGGTCATCGACGGCGGCTACGTCGTCCCCTGACTCGGACCTCAACCCCTGTTTTTTGACCGGGACGACGCACCCGCCGACTACGCTAAGTGCTGTCACTTCCGAGATACATCTATGGCACAATCCACTGCCAAACAAAAACAGCTGATGTTCGTTTTGTTCGTCGTCGCCGCACTCGTCTTCGTCGTCGGTATCGCGGTCGTCGGCTTCCTCTCTGGCGCGATTTGAGCAGTTCTATCGCGTCGCGTCGTCGGGGTGGAAGGTCTTGCCCTGTTTGGTGTCGGCGGTCATCCGGCGGAGCGTCGCCGCGGCGTTGCTCGCGTCGTAGCCGAACAACACGTCTTTGGCGTAGTGGTCGGCGACTTCCGCGGCGTGGATGAGCTGGTCAACGTCCACGTCTACGGCATAGAGTTCGATCGAGAAGGCCACGTCGTACGGTTCGAGCAGGCTCTCGAACCCGCGGGCGATGGTTTCGAGCCAGTACGTGGTTCCGTAGTTCGTGTCGTACAGCGGAATCACGAACTCGTCCACATATTCTGAGAGCGCCTCGATGTCGAGTCCGGCGCGACGGTAGAGGTGGCCGGGATAGGGGTCGGGATAGAGCGTGAAGTAGGTCCGGCCGGGGATGCGGTCGGTCGCCTCGCGGACGAATTGAGTGATGACCTCGGCGCGCCACTCGAATCGGGCCTCTTCGTCGGTGTCGCGGTCGCGTTCGTCGGCCCACTCCGAGAACTGTCGCGTACAGCGTTCGCAGTGGCAGTACTCGTCGCGGGGGAAGCCGACGTCGTCGAGGCGCACGTCGGCGTTCTTCGCGGCCGCGTCTTCGACGATTTCGAGCAGGCCGGCGCGGTACTTCTCGTTCGTCGGGCAGATGTACGCCCAGTCGAAGTAGGTCTGGTCGCGCGTGGCGAGGTTGCCCTCGTCGTCCACGGGGACGAGGTCAGGGTTCTCGTTCGCGGCGGCGGTATCGCCGAAACAGGAAATCATGTTCACGGCGCTTCCGAGCGGTGCGGCCGCCCGTCCGGTCACGTCTTTGACCTCGTAGAATCCGCGGTCGAACTCCGGCCACTCGACCTCTTCTGGGTTGCGTGTGACGACCCCGTACATGCACCCGAATTGGACCGGCCGTCGGGTAAGTCGTTCGTTCTCCCGACCGAAGTACCGCATCGACACAAAGCATTTCAACTCTCCTACAACTTCACGAGTATGCCTCGTCGGTCGCGTCTCTCCGTCCTGCTGGTCGCCCTCGTCGTCCTCGCCGGGGTGGTGTACCTCACGAACGGCGTGGCGACGCAGCGAGCAATCGAACACGAGGAGGCGTATCTGAACTCTCAGCTATCGAACGCGACGTGCCTCACGTCGTACGGAACGACGGAGACGACGAGTCGGACCCGTGCGAGCGTCGTCGGCTATGGACTGACCAGCAGGACGGTTCGTGTACAGCACGCCTACTGGTTCAGTACCGGAGAACTGGACGCAGACGGCTCTTCGGAGGCGACGTACGAGGTGACGATCGATTCGGTTCGGCGCGTCGGTGGCGACTCCGTCACTCCGTGTTAGTGCCGCTGCAAATTCGAAACGAGAGTGGCGACTCATCGATACGTGGTCGCCAAGGAAAATGGAGGGGACGGTTACTCTTCGATTTCGACTTCGACGGCTTCTCCGTCGCCGGAGAGGAAGACGTAGCCGAGTGCGACGAGCGCCAGTGCGAGGACCAGTTTTGCTTTCTTGGACATGCTCAAACGTTCGTCTTCCCGGCACTAAGTAATTACGACACGTTGCGTCTCATCCGCGTCTCGTCGGGGGATTTCTGAAAGATTCGCCCGTCGAAGTGTGCGCTCAGTTCACGTCGAGGCTCGCGGCGAGTTCGTCCTCGCGGACGATGGTGCCGCAGTAGTCACAGCGGACGCCGTCGTCGAGGACGGCAAACCCGGAGTCGATGGGTTCGTCGGCGTTCGAGATGCAGTTGTGGTTCGGACAGGAAATGATGCCCGAGACGTGGTCCGGGCGGACGACGCGACTCTTCTCTTCGACTTCGTAGTCGCGGACGATGTTGATGCTCGCGGCGGGCGCGATAAGCGAGAGGATGTCCACTTCGGACTGGCTCAACTCGCGGCCTTCGACCTTTACGATGTCCTTGCGGCCGAGGCGGTCCGAGGGGACGTTCATCCCGATGGAGACGGCCTCGCCGCCGCTGCCGTCGATGCCCAGGAGGGCGAGCACGTTGAGTGCCTGCCCGCCCGCGACGTGGTCGATGACGGTGCCGTTTCGAATCTTGGAGACGCGGAGTTGGTGGTCGTCACTCATTGTTTGAGAGGAGGCTGTCTAACAGCGCCATCCGGACCGGGATGCCGTTGTGGGCTTGTTCGAAGTACTTTGCGTGCGCCGTCTCGTCGATGTCGGGCGAGATTTCGTCCACCCGTGGGAGCGGGTGCATGATGGTGAGGTCGTCCGACGCGACGTCGAGCGTCTCGGCGTCGATGCGGTACTGACCCGCGACCTTTCGGTACTCGTTCTCGTCGGGGAAGCGCTCGCGCTGGATGCGCGTGACGTAGAGCACGTCGAGTTCGGGGAGCACCGATTCGAGGTCCGTGTGCTCGCGCACCTGCGCACCCGAGGCGTGCAGGTCGTAGCGGACGTTGCGCGGGAGACGCAGGCTCTCGGGGCTGATGAAGTGCTGGCTGGCGTCGAAGTTCGTCAGCGCCTCGGCGAGCGAGTGGACCGTCCTGCCATATTTCAGGTCGCCGAGGATGCCGATGGTGAGGTCGTCGAGACCGGCGTTCTCGCGGATGGTGTAGAGGTCGAGCATCGTCTGACTCGGGTGCTGACCCGCGCCGTCGCCCGCGTTGATGAGCGGCACGTCCACGAAGTCGGCGGCCATCGACGCCGCGCCCTCGCTCGGGTGGCGAAGCACGAGCGCGTCGGCGTAGCCTTCGACCACGCGCACCGTGTCGGCGAGCGTCTCGCCCTTCTTGACCGACGACGACTCGACCGGTCCCATATCGACCGTCTGGCCGCCGAGGCGTTTCATCGCGGAGTCGAAGCTCATTCGGGTTCGTGTACTCGGCTCGAAGAAACAGAGTCCAAGAACCTTATCGGCGTGCTGCTGCTGGAACGCCGCCGGGTTGGCATCGATTTCTGCCGCGCGATCGAGCACCGCCTCGATGTCCTCCCGCGAGAGGTCCGTCGCGGAGATGAGGTGGTCCTGACGCATTGATAGATGACGGGTCGTACACCAACTTGAATCTCCCGCCATGCGTCGCCCAGCCAGCTATGCATATGGGTGCGTAACAAAGACGGTCAGCGAGCGGAGATAGTCGAATATCCGACGTGTTCAGGCGATTCAGGGCCAGTTGCCGCTGGATTTGTACGCGTCAACGACGCGTCGGATGGCGACGACGTAGGCCGCGGTGCGGAAGTTCGGCAGGTCGTGTTTCTCGTAGGCATCGACGAGGTTGTCGAAGGCGGTGACGATGACGCGCTCCAACTCGTCGTTGACGCGCTCTTCGGTCCAGTAGAAGCGCTGTCGGTTCTGCACCCACTCGAAGTAGGAGACGGTGACGCCGCCCGCGTTGGCGAGGATGTCCGGGAAGACGGCGATGTCGCGTTCGGTGAGTACGTCGTCTGCCTCGGGCGTGAGCGGGCCGTTCGCGGCCTCGACGATGATGTCGGCCTGTACGTCGTTGGCAAGGTCGCCGTCGATGGCGTTTTCGAGCGCGGCGGGGGCGAGCAGGTCCACGTCGAGCGTGAGGAGTTCGTCGTTCGTGATTGCCTCCGTATCCTCGTAGTCGGAGACGGTGCCCGTCTCGTTCTTGAAGTCCTTGACGGCGTGGGCATCGAGACCGTCTGCGTCGTAGATGCCACCGGAGGAGTCGGAGACGGCGACGATGGTCGCCCCGAGGTCTTCGATGAGTTTCGCGGCGACCGAACCGGCGTTCCCGTAGCCTTGAACGGCGACGGTCGCACCTTCGATGTCTCGGTCGAAGTAGTCGAACGCCTCGCGTGCGGTGAGCATCGTGGAGCGACCGGTCGCCTCGACGCGGCCCTCGCTGCCGCCGTTGGTCAGCGCCTTGCCCGTGATGACGCCGGGGGCGGTGGTGTTTTCGAGGGTCTCGTAGGTGTCCTTAATCCAGTTCATCTCGCGCTGGCCGGTGTTCACGTCGGGCGCGGGGATGTCGCGGTCTTCGCCGATGAAGGGGCGGAGTTCTTTCGCAAAAGAGCGTGAGACGCGTTCGAGTTCGGACTCGGAGTAGTCCTTGGGGTTGATGACGATTCCGCCTTTGCCGCCGCCGTAGGGGATGTCTACGACGGCGCACTTGTACACCATCCACCCGGAGAGGGCTTTCACCTCGTCGCGGCTGACGTTCGGATGGTAGCGAATCCCGCCTTTGTACGGACCGCGGTCGCCGTTGAACTGGGAGCGGTAGGCCCGGAATAGCTCCAGTCGCCCGTCGTCCATCTCCACAGAGAGGTTCGTTTCGAGGATACGTTCGGGGTTCTTCAGTCGCGTAATAATATCGTCGCGCACGTCGAGGTATGCGGCGGCGTCGTCGATTTGTTCCTGCAAACTCTCGAACGGATTCGCCTCTTGTGCCATGAGTGAATACCCTCGTGGGAGGCGTTTAAGCGTAGCGGACTTTTTACCATATTATAATGATAATACTCATGAGCATTGGTAATAGGAAACACGACCCAACTGCAAAAAATGCCTTACTGCGCCGACTCGTCTGCCCTGTCGAGGATGTTCTCGGCCTGCTTGATGAGCGGTGAATCTATCATCTCGCCCTCGACGCTGAAGACGCCGCGGCCCTCTTCGGCCGCCTCGTCTCGCGCTAGCAGCACTTTCTTCGCCCATTCGACCTCTTCGGCATCGGGCGAGAACGCGTCGTTGATGACCGGCACTTGCGCCGGGTGGATGGCGAGTTTGCCGTCGTAGCCGAGTTGGACACCGAATCTCGCGTCCTCGCGGAGTCCCTCGGTGTCCTGAAAATCGGTGTGGAGCGTGTCGATTGCATCGACGTTGGCGGCGGCGGCCGCGACGACGACCCGCTCGCGGGCGTAGAGTACTTCGGTTCCCTCCGGTGTTCGTGTCGCCCCCACGTCTGCGGAGAAGTCTTCGGCACCGAAGATGATTGCAGTGGTTGCCTCCGCGGCCGCGACTTCGGGCGCGGCGAGCACGCCCGCGGCGCTCTCGATAATCGCAATCACGGGGCAGTCGGCGCCGACTTCGCCGGCCGCGTCGGCAACGCAGTCACAGTCCTCGGCGCTCGATGCTTTCGGGACGACGAGTGCGTCGGGTGGATGGTCGGCACAGATAGCCGAAACGTCTTCGAGACCCATCTCTCCGGGGTTGACGCGGACGGTCACCTCCGCGTCGGGGTCGAACGAGGGGTCTACGAGGACTTCGTTGACCGCCTCGCGCGCTTCGGCTTTTCGCTCCGGTGCGACGGCGTCTTCGAGGTCGAAGACGAGCACGTCGGCACCGGCACCGCCGGCTTTTCGGAGCAGCTTCGGTCGGTCACCGGGCGAGAACAGGACGCTTCGTCGTGGCATAGAGAGTGATGTGAGTAGAGCCTGATAGCTGTACGGAACGGGAGACGAGAACGTGTGGGTGCTGGCTCAGGGCCAGAGTCCGCGGTGTTCGTGCGCGGCGGCGACGCGCTGGAGCGCGACGATGTACGCGGCATCGCGCCACGTCACGTCGCGGTCATCGACTTCGTCGCGGACGGCTTCCCACGCGCGGAGCATCTCGGTTTCGAGTTCGTCGTGGACGCGTTCGAGCGACCACGCGCGGTGGTTGAGGTCCTGCAACCACTCGAAGTAGGAGACGGTGACGCCGCCCGCGTTGGCGAGGATGTCCGGCACGACGGGGATGTCGCGCTCTTCGAAGATGGCGTCGGCGGCCGACGTGGTCGGGCCGTTCGCGCCTTCGACGATGAGTTTCGCCTGCACGTCCTCGGCGTTCTCGGCCGTGAGGACGTTCCCGATTGCGGCCGGGATGAGCACGTCAACGTCGAGTTCGAGGAGTTCCTCGTTCGAGAGTTTCTCCGGCACGTCGTAGGTCATGACGGCCTCCGGCTCTTCTTCGTGGGTCGGCACGTCGTGGGTGTCCAGCCCTTCGGGGTCGTAAATCGCGCCGTTCACGTCGGAGACGGCGACGATAGTCGCACCGTAGTCGTCGAGGAGGCGCGCGGCGGGTGCGCCGACGGAACCGAACCCTTGGACGGCGACCGTGGTGTCTTCGATGTCCCAGCCGAGGTAGTCGATTGCCTCGCGGGCGATGATTGCGACGGAGCGACCCGGTGCGGTGTCGCGGCCTTCGCTGCCGCCGACGACCGGTGGCTTGCCCGTGACGACGCCCGCCTGCGTCTCGCCTTCCTGCATCGAGTAGGCGTCCATGAACCACGCCATCGCCTGCGCGTCCGTGCCCATGTCCGGCGCAGGGATGTCTTTCGTCGGACCGATGAAGGGACGGAGTTCCTCGGCGAAGCGGCGGGTGAGTCGCTCGCGTTCCTCCTCGGAGAGGTCCTTGGGGTCCACGACGATGCCGCCCTTGCCGCCGCCGAACGGGATGTCCATCACGGCGCACTTCCAGGTCATCCACATCGAGAGACCGATGCACTCGTCTTCGGTCACGTCCGGGTGGTAGCGAAGGCCGCCCTTGTACGGGCCGCGAACGCTGTCGTGCTGTGCGCGGTAGCCCGTGTAGACGGCCGTCGTGCCGTCGTCGCGTTCGAGCGGAACCGAGACGCGGTGGACCTGATTCGGGTGTCGAAGGCGCTCGATGACGCCGGGGTCAACGTCGAGGTGCCCTGCCGCGCGCTTGAGTTGCCGTCGTGCGGTTTCGAGCGCTGTCTCTTCTGTCGGTGCGTCGTCCGTCTCAGTGGAGTCTACGGATGCCATAGTGCGTTCAACCGGCCGCTGTCCAGCCACGCGACCGGCGTGCTGTCACACGTCTCGTCAGACCACTGTACGCGGTGGCCGCGAGCGCTTTCGAATTCCTCTGCTGTCGTGAATTATAATGGTTATTATCTCATTTTGCTAGCGGCAATAGTTGTCACACGCCGTGGGACACACCGACCGGCATGCATCCGAGTTCGACAACCTGTCCGAGAACGACACCGACCGGCACGACTTTATCACGGTCTTTCACACGGGATGGTATGGTTGGACTCTACTACGAGGAGTTCGAGGTCGGACAGACTATCGAACACGAGAAGCGCCGAACCGTCTCCGAGTCGGACAACCAGCGGTTCTGCGATATGACGATGAACCAGCAACCGCTCCACCTCGACGCGGAGTTCGCTGGCGACTCGCAGTTCGGCGAGCGCCTCGTCAACGGTCTCTACACGATGAGCCTCGCCGTCGGACTCTCAGTTGGTGATACGACCGACGGAACCATCGTCGCCAACCTCACGTACGAAGACGTCTCGCACCCCAAGCCGGTGTTCCACGGCGATACGATTCGCGCCCAATCGACGGTTCTCGACAAGCGCGAGACCTCCGACGGCGAGCGCGGCGTCGTGACGATGAAAGTCGAGGCGTTCAACCAGCGCGACGAACTCGTCTGCGAGTTCACGCGGAAGGTGCTCTCGCTGAAGCGCGAGTTCGTGGACGAAGCGTAAGAGACCGATTCCACTACCCCCACAGCTTTCTCTCCGGCGTCGCTAGCGCTCGTATGGATTTCGAGGGCGTCTCTCGCCGCCTCTCCTCGCTCGCCACGCAAGCCCCCGAACCGACGACTCTCGCCCGACTTGGTCTCGGTCTGATGGTCTTCTCCGCGGGCGTCCACAAACTCCTCGACCCGCTGGCGTGGAGCGCCTACGTGGTCGGTTGGTTGGCTCCGTGGCTCGTCATCTCGCCAGTCGCGTTCATGCTCGTCAATGGGGTGCTGGAAGTCGGCTTCGGCGCGGCCATCGTCGCAGACCGATTTACAGCCTTTGCGAGCGCGGTTGCGGCCGTCTCGCTCACGGCGACGTGTCTCTACTTGCTCCTCGTGTTCGTCCTCGAAGGCGGTCTCTTCGGCGACGTGCTCGCCCGCGACATCGGACTGGCGGGACTCGCGTGGGCGGTGCTCGTCCAGTCGCTACGCGAAGACGGTCGAGAGGATTAGCTGGGCGTTCAGCAGCCCGGCGATACCCCACGGGACGGCGACACCGAGCGGGACGGCAGCGCGGTGCTGAAGCGGCAGGAGTCGCCACATCGTGATGCCCACGGCGAGGACGAACGCTTTGAGCAGGAGGAGCGTCCAGAGGATGCCGAGCGAGGGGACCAACGAGAGCACGACGGGATTGAGTTCGGTCAGTCCGTGTTGGAGACCGTACACCGTCGTCAGCACGTCGAGGACGAGCGCGACGAGGGGGACGACCCAGAGTCGTCGGTCGTCACGAAGGATGCGCGACCGCTCCGCTCGCTGTTGTGCTGTCGGCTCGGCTCGCGTCGTTTCGTGACTCATGAAGACCAGTGGACACGGCTACGACGAGTACCGGCGTTAGTAGCCACTGCATACGTCAATTACCGTGATATTACTCACAAGAAAAACAGTAGATTAACGGACGTTTTCACGCCGAAATGGAGCGTTTCGAAGAAAATCGAGTCGGCCGCGCTCAGAGAATCGTGCCGTGTTTCTTGTCCGGCAACGATTTTTCGACCGAGGCGTAGAACTCGAATCGATTCGCTAACTCCTCGCGCAGGTCCGAGGGCGCGACGATTTCGTCGATGACGACTTCGCTCGCCATCCGGTGGGCATCGATGTCTTGGCGGTACTCCTCGCGGAGTTCTTGCTCGCGCTCTTTTCGCTCTTCTGGGTCTTCGATGGCCGCGAGCTTGTTGGCGTAGACGGCGTTGATTGCGGCTTCGGGGCCCATAATGCCGATTTCGCCGGAGGGGAGCGCGATGACGCTCTCGGGGTCGTAGGCGGGGCCGCCCATCGCGTAGATACCTGCACCGTAGGCCTTGCGCACGAGGACGGTCTGTTTGGGGACCGTCGCCGACGAGGTGGCGTAGATGAACTTCTTGCCCTTCTCCAGAATCGCGTCCTTCTCGACTTGCGACCCGGCCATGAATCCCGGCGTGTCACAGAGATAGAGGAGCGGAATTTCGTAGGCGTCACAGGTCCAGATGAACTCGGCGGCCTTCTCGGCGGCGTCGGGGAAGATAGCGCCCGAGCGCTCGATTGGCTGGTTGGCGACGATACCGACCGGCCGGCCGTCGATGCGGGCGAACGCGGTGACGATTTCCGGCCCGTAGTCGGCTTTGAGTTCGAACATCGATTCGGCGTCTACGACGCGCTCGATGAGGTCGTGAACGTCGTACGGGCGGTTCGGCGACTCGGGGATGAGTTCGTCGATGCCATCGGGCGAAAAGCGCGGCGGCTTCGGCTCGGATTCCGGTGGCTTCTCGCCGGCCTTGTTCGGCAGGTACGTGACGAGTTTCGAGACGAGTTCGCGGGCGTGCTCCTCGTCGCGGGCGATGAGGTCCGCACTACCGGATTCTTCGGCGTGCATGTGCGCGCCGCCGAGTTCCTGCATCGAAATCTCCTCGCCGGTGACCATCTTCACCATCCGGGGCGAGGCGATGGCCATCGCGGACATGCCTTCGACCATGATGGTGAAGTCGGCGAAGACGGGCGTGTACGCGGCACCGGCGATACACGGCCCATAGAGGACGCAAATCTGTGGGACGTACCCCGAGAGCATCGAGTGGTTGTAGTAGTACTTCCCGATGCCTTCGCGGTTGGCGAAGAAGCCGGTCTGCTGGTCGATTCGGCCGCCGGAGGAGTCCATCAGATAGAGGACCGGCTTGCCGGTCTTGAGCGCCCGCTGTTGCATGCGGAGGAACTTCTCGACGCCGTGACGGGCCATCGACCCGGCCTTGACGGTAAAGTCGTTGGCCATGAAGTGCAGGTCGCGGCCCTCGAAGTTCGCCGCACCCGTGATGAGACCGTCCGCGGGGAGTCGGTTGTTCGGGTCCTCCTCCTCGACTTTCGGCGACTCGCCGTGCCACGAGTCGAACTGTGCGAACTTGCCGTCCTCGAAGCTGAGACCGTCGGGAAACCAGAGGTCGAGTCGGTCGCGGACGAACAGTTTTCCCTGCTCCGGGAGGCGGTCTTTGTACTTCTGTGGGCCGCCGTCGAGGATGTCCGCGATTTCCTTGCGAAGTTGCTCCTCGCGCTCGGTCGGGCCGAGGTCGTCGTCGAGCGGGAAGGCGTCTGCGGGCGGTTCGGCGTTCGCGGCGGCGCCCGAGTCGTCGCCGACGTACACGTCCACGTCGGTTCCGAGGTGCCGAGCCAACGAGCGTGCGATGGCTTCGGCTTCCTCACCGGTCGCGCCGTCACCGATTCTGACCTTCATGTTCAGGGATGCGGCACGGTATTCAAAATGGTTTTCCATGTATGATTTCGGTCGAAAACGATAGGGTGAGTGCGTTCACATGGCGAGACGTGTCCCCTCCACCGTTCTCCCGTCGGTCTGTTCTCAAACTGACCGGCGCACTCGCCGTCTCCGGACTCGCTGGCTGTCTCGGCCAGCCAAAATACGACCGTGACGCGCTCGACGAGGCGCTCGCCACCTCACTCCCGATCGTCGGGCCGCCGTCGCTCCCGCTTCGAAATGGCTACCGGTCGGCCGCCCGCGAAACTGCCCAGGAACAGGCGAGCCGACTCGACTCCCGACTGTCGAACCTTCCCGACGGACTCGACGCTGAAGACCGTGCTGTGTATTCTGCCCGTGACAACCTCAGTGACGCGCGTGGCCTGTTGGCAGGACAGTTCCCGCAGACCTCCGAACTCGATGCGATTCGGTACGCCCGCGAACTGCTCGGTGAAGGCCATGGATGGCTTGACGCGGCGACGGGAGCGAGAACCGAAGCAGACCTCCGGGAACGAATCGAGGCTTTTCGGCCAGTCGTCTCCGACCAGCGAGGTGAAGTCGAATACCGAGCGACAACGATTCCGACGGGAATCGTCGTCGCGGGTGCGACTGAAGACCGACTCTGGCACGCATCGACGTACCTCGAACAGGCTGCCGAACGGGTCGATACCGCTTCGGAAAACGGCGCGGACTCTCGACTCACCCACTTCGCGCAGGCGGCAGGCTACATCGCCGCGATTCGTGCCTGTGTCGCCGACGCGGGGGCGATTATCGATGGCCAGCAGAAACAGATATTCGACAATACTCCAAGCCTGCGCGAACCGATGGAGCGCGCGGCAGCGACGCTCTTGGAAACTCTCGAACCAGAAATCAGCGTCCTCGGATTGCTTTCGACCGATTCAACCGTCGCATTACGGGCTGCGAGCGTACTCACACCGAACAGACCTCGTTCGGAGTACGAGGCACTCGGGCGGAACGAACCTGCGTCGAGTCTCATCGACTTTTCGCCGAAGATTCACCAACTCCACGCTCGCCGTGCGTTCGTCCGGGAGCACGAGTCGATAGTACTCCCTGACGCTGATTCGACCGAGTCTGTGCTCCACGCACGAACGTCGGCAATCGACGCGCTCCGGGATGCACTCGAATCACAGCCCGGGCCACTCGAACGAATACTCCTCGGCCACGCAGTGAGAGAGCTACAGAGGGGAGACGACCGACTCGAAGATGTGGCACGAGAGACCGCGAACGACAAGTCGGCTGCAACTGATTCTGCGAAGTGGGCCGCTGCCGAGTACGTTGCAGGGCGATATTTGGTCGAAGCAGTGAAACCGGCCGCTCTCAGAGTCGTCAACGAAGTCGAAAGCGAAGTATGAGTTAGGCCAGCGCCGCTTCGAGTTCCGCGACGAGGTCCGAATTGCCGATGTGAAGCGGACTGCGCGCGTGCAGGTCGTCTTTCGCCACAGCCAAGAGCGACTTCTCGCCGTTCGACGACGACCCACCGGCGGTTTCGAGGATGTAGCCGATTGGGTACGTCTCGAACTGGACCCGGAGTTTGCCCTCGGGCGCGGATTCGAGCGCGGGGTAACTGAAGATGCCGCCGTAGGTGAGAATCTGGTTCACGTCGCCGATCATCGACCCGCCGTAGCGGAGTTTGCGCGAGGGGTCTTTCTCCACGTCTCGTGCGAACTGGGTGAAGTCGTCGGTCCAGTCGGGGACGCGACCACCGAAGCCGTAGACGGTGCCTTCGTCGGGGAGCGTGATGTCGTCGCGGACGAGTTCGTAGTTCGACTCGTCGGTGATGACGTACTCCGAGACGGTCCCGCCGCGCGCGACGATCATCGTCATGATGGGACCGTAGAGGACGTAGCCCGCGGCGACGAGGTCGGTTCCGCGTGCCGGGAGCGGCGCGTCGTAGACGGCGAAAATCGTCCCGACGGTGTTGTTCGGTTTGAGGTTCGACGACCCGTCGAGTGGGTCCACCGCGACAGAGAGGTCACCGGTCCCAACGTCGATTGCCTCGGGGCGCTCTTCGCTCGCGTACTCGCCGACGCCGTCGAGACCGCCGAGTCGTTTACACAGGAGGTCGTCGGCGAACACGTCGGCGGCCATCTGCGTCTCGCCGCTCGGGTTCGTCTCCTCGGCCTTGATTCGGCGGCCGGGGAGTCCGGCGCGAATCTCGGGAGCGGTCGCTGCGATGACATCGACGACCCGGTCGATGGTCTGGATTGCGGTCGCCGAGTCTGCGGTGTTGAAATCTTTGGTCGCCATTAGTGGGTTTCCTCCGTCTGTCGTGCAGTTTCGCGTGACACGCGAGAACCGCCGGTCAACGAGGGCACGTCGAGGGAGTCCGTATTGGAGGTGAGGTGGTCGGCACCGGGCATCGTCTACTACAAAATCCGGTAATATTGTATATAAAGCCTGTGTATGATTTGAATTAGCTGATTCTCCTGAAATTGGTGTTTTTGAGGATTGTAGTCAAATATTACAGGTCGAACTTTGTAGAACCAAACTTACTACCCGAATAGTAAATTTGTCGGTGGACGGACGAACCGAGCGAGTCAGTTACTCCATCACGTCGCGGGCCTGTCTTTTCCATTCGCTGACGCGTCCTTCGTCGATGAGCAGTGCGTCCGCGATGTGTTCGGGGTCGGCAGTGGCGAGTCGTCGAACCGACCGAACGCCGGCCTCCGAGAGCATCTCGGCCTCTTCTTCGCCGACTCCGTCGAGCACGGTCAGCGGCGTCGGCTTCGAGCGTTCGCGCCACGCGGCTTCCGCGGCGAGCGCGTCACCCGACCCGTCTGCGGTCGTTCCGCGACTCTGACCGGGCGTCCAATCACCGCTCGTCCGCGGACTGGTTCCAGCGCCGTCGTCGCCGCTCGGCGTCCAATCGCCATCCTGAACCGATACGCCGTCAGCGCTCTGCGTGTCTCCTTTCGGGGTCCAGTCGCCGTCGCGGGCGGGACTCGAAGCCGACCCTGTTGCCGTCGCACCTGTGGGTGTCCAGTCCCCGGACTCCGGTTCCTCGTCGGACTTCCAACTCCCCGAACTCGCCGCAATCCACTGGCGTTCTTCGTCGTCGAGACCGCGTACCTGCGACGAGCGCCGGTCGAGGTCGTCGCCCGAACTGAACGACCACGAGAGGGAGTGCCACCGTCGAATCTTCGCCGCCACGCCCGGGTTGACGCCCGCCGCGACGAGGTCACGGAACGACACCGCGCCGTCGAGGATGCTTTCGACGCCGATGTCCGCTGCTTCCAGCGACTCGCTCGTCGCCGGTCCGATGAACTTCAAGTCTTCTAAGTCTTCGATTGCGTCCCCGTGCTCGGACGCTGCTTGCGGGCGGATTAACTGCTCGAACGCCGCCTCCGGCGTGTCGGGTCCGTCGTCCGTTCGGCCGTCTTCAGGCGCTGACGACTCGTCCTCCTCGTGGTCGGTGTCGTCCGTGCCCGTGTCGTTCTCGTCAGTCACCGTTGACTCTCACTTTCTTGCACCGAACTTGAGCGTTTCCGTGAATGTCACGAGTTTGTCACGGTTTTTGATGAGTCGGCAAGTTTTACTAACTCACCGGAGCACCTTCGGCCATGCGCGGCACGAACGATATCGACACGGTGGGCGTCATCGGCGCTGGAACGATGGGCAACGGAATCGCACAGGTCGCGGCCATGTCGGGCTACGACGTGGTGATGCGTGACCTCGAAGACGAGTACGTCGAACGCGGTCTCGATGCTATCGACGACAGTCTCTCCCGGTTCGTCTCCAAGGAGAAACTGAGCGAATCGGAAGCCGACGAGGTTCGTGACCGACTCACCGGCACGACCGAGTTCGACGACCTCGCGGACTGCGACTTCGTCGTCGAGGCGGCCGTCGAGAACATGGACATCAAGCGCTCTATCTTCTCGGACCTCGACGACATCATGCCCGAAGACGTGATTCTGGCGACCAACACGAGTACGCTCTCGATTACGACCATCGCGGCCGCGACCGACCGCCCCGAACAGGTCGTCGGTCTCCACTTCATGAACCCCGTCCCCATCATGAAGGGCGTCGAAGTCGTCCGCGGCGAGCACTCTTCGGAGGAGGTCGTCGAGTTCGCCCACGAATTCTCCGAGAAACTCGGCAAGGAGACGTGGGAGTCCGACGACAAACCCGGATTCGTCACGAACCGAATCCTCATGCCGTGGCTCAACGAGGGCATCCGCGCCTTCGACGAGGGCGTCGCCTCGAAGGAAGACATCGACCGCGGCATGACCCTCGGTACGAACGTCCCGATGGGCCCGCTCACGCTCGCCGACCACATCGGTCTCGACATCTGTCTCGACGCGTCTGAAACCCTCTTCGAAGAACTCGGCGACCGGTACAAGCCCGCCTACCTGCTCAAGCGCAAAGTCGCCGCGGGCGACCTCGGGAAGAAGACTGGGAAGGGCTTCTACGAGTACGAGTAAGTCTCTCCCTCTGTTTCTGTTTCTTCCTCGCGTTCGTCACTCTCGCAATCGCATCAGACCAGCACCGACCACCGCGACGACGAGAAAGAATCCGCCGAGACCCGCCAGCGTCACCGCGAGTCCAGTCACTTCTGCGACACCGCCGCTGGCGACGTACGTCAAGACAGCGGCGAAGAAGAAGAGCGCGGCCACGAAGCCACCGACGAAGAGGACGAGCGTCGGCGAGAGGTAGTCGTCTGCGGGCACACCGATTCATAGGAACCCGACTACGAAACTGTTGGCGTCACGAACCGATGCCTATCAGTTCTGAATATCCGCGCGAACCTTTTATTCTGTGGCGCGTGAACGTCTGTCCAATGATAACGGTCGAGAACCTGCGGAAGACCTACGGCGACTTCCCCGCCGTCGTGGGAAGCGACTTCTCGGTCGAGTCCGGAGAGGTGTTCGGCATCGTCGGTCCCAACGGGGCGGGCAAGACGACGACGCTGAAGATGCTCGCCGGTCTCATCGAACCGACTGCCGGGTCGGCCGACGTGCTCGGATTCGACCCCGAAGACCCCGCGATGCGCCGGAAACTCGGCTTCCTCCCCGAGGAGTCCCCGCTCTACGAAGACATGACGCCGCGGTCGTACCTTCGCTTTTTCGCCGACCTGTACGACGTGCCGCGCGACGTCGCGGACGACCGAACCAACGCCGTCCTCGACAGGTTGGACCTCGAATATCGGGACCGCCGTCTCGGCGACATGTCGAAGGGCATGAAGCGCAAGGTGGCAATCGCCCGGTCGCTCGTCAACGACCCCGAGTTGCTCATCTACGACGAACCCGCGAGCGGACTCGACCCGCTGACGACGAACGTCGTACTCGAATTCGTCCGCGAACTCAGGAACGACGGCAAGACCGTCGTCTTCAGCGCCCACAACCTGTTCCACGTCGAATCCATCTGCGACCGCGTGGTCATCATGAACCGCGGCGAAATCATCGCCCGCGGGACGATTCCGGAGATACGCGACGAACACGGTGAGACCGCCTACCGCGTCTACACGACGGTCGAACTCCCCGAGAGCGAGCGCGAGGGCGACCGGTTCGTCTCGGTCGTCGAGACGATGGACGAGGTCGAATCCCTCCGCCAGGCCGCCGCCGATGCGGGTGGGACCGTCTCCGACATCCGAACCGACGAGGCGTCGCTGGAGGATATCTTCCTCCGTCTCGCGCGCGACGCACCCACCAAGAGCACCACCGAGGGAGGGCGCGGCGTCTCGTGAGCGCCGATGATTCCCCACGCCGCAACACACTCGGTGAGCGACTCGTCGCCCACGCTCGGGCAACCTCGCGTATCGCCCGCTGGGAGGTGTCGCGGTCGGCCGAGACTATCGACCGGCGGACGCTCGTCCTCGGCGTCGTCCTCCTCCTCGTCACGGGCGGTGTCGCGGTCGGTGCCGCCGCAGGCGGTGTCGCTATCGACCGCGACCTCTACCGCGTCGGCGTCGCCGCCGATAGCCCGTATTACGACGCGGTCGAGCAATCCGCAGTACTCGATGCACGACCCATCACGGACCCGAACGTCGAACTCGTCGTCAGCGAAAACCACGTTTCAGTCTCAGACACACAGACCGGTCGCGCCGCCTACAACGCCTTCCGCGACGCCGTCCAGTCCTACAACGCCCGCCAGCTAGCCCGCGAGGAGAACCAATCTGCGGCCTACCCGGTCATCGTCTCGCTCCAGTACCGCGAACGCGGCGCGCTCGTCCCACCGGGGAGCCGTGTCGAGTCCGGCGAGTCGGGTTCGACTTCGGGCGATGCTGCGACTGGTTCGAACGGTGGGTCTGACGCCGGTACCTCGACGGGTGACCAGTCCGGGACTGGGACCTCCTCGGGAACGACGGATGGCACCGAAACTGGTTCGAACGACGATGGCGGCGTCGGTGTCCCCGACGTGGGTCTCGGCGGCGCTGGTGGCTTCCTCGGCGGCGAGACGACCGGTTCGCCGGCGAGTATCAGCCCGCCCTTTCCCTTCGCGTCGCTCGTTCTCGCCTTCGCGTTCCTCGTCCCGATGAACTTCGTGATTCAGGCCTACGGGTCGAGTATCCTCAACGAGCGCGTGAAGCGCCGCGGCGAACTGTTGCTCGTCGCGCCCATCTCGCCGGGCGATATCGTCGTCGGCAAGACAGCACCCTACGCGCTCGGGATGGTCGCACTGACGGTCCTCATCGCCGCGGGAATCGGCGGTGGTGTCGCCTCCGTCGCCGCCGTCATCCCGATTGGCTTGCTCTTTCTCGCTTCGACGTTCGTCGGCGCGATGTTCGCCCGGTCGTTCAAGGAACTCACCTTCGTCACCGTCACCGTCTCGGTGTTCCTCACGACCTACACCTTCGTCCCGGCCATCTTCACGAACGTCACGCCGATTGCGCTCATCTCGCCGCTCACCATCGTCGTCATGGATCTCGCTGGCGATGCGATTTCGCTCGGCGACTTCGCGTTCTCCGTCGGCCCGATTCTCATCGCCTCCATCGTCCTGTTCCTGCTCGGAACCGGCGTCTACCGCGAAGAGGACATGTTCACCCAACGGCCGGTTCCGCTCAAGTTCCTCGACGCGCTCGACAGCCAGATTTCGCGGCCGCGGTCGATTGCCACCGTCTCGGCGTTGACGATTCCGTTCGTCTTCATCGCCGAACTCCTCGCAATCGCCGTGCTGTTCGTGCTTCCGGTGGACGTGACGATTCCGCTCGTCCTCGTCGCCGTCGCGGTCATCGAGGAACTCGCCAAGAGCCTGCACGTCTACGCCGCGTTCACGAAGGCGCGGTTCGCGCGGACGATTCGCGTCTCGCTCGTCCTCGGCGCGCTCTCGGGACTCGGCTTCTTCCTCGGCGAGAAGTTCACCGCCATCGTGCAGGTGGTCAGGCTTCAGTCGCTGACGCTCGGTCAGACCGCCTTCCAGCCGTCGGGAATCGGAATCGCCGACCCCTCACAGATTGGCCTCCTCGCGGCGGTCGGTCTCTTACTCGCTCCGCTCGCGCTCCACGCGGTCACGGCGACGGTCACCGCACTCGGTGCGCGGCGCGGGCCGACCGCCTACGTGACCGCGTTGCTCGGGGCGATAGGAATTCACCTCGTCTACAACCTCCAGGTGGTGAACCTCCTTGGGTAATCCACGACTCGCAATCGCTCGGCGCGAACTCGGCAGTCTTCGAAAGGAGAAGACAATCGTGCTCGCGCTGGCGATTCAACTGTTCGTCGCAGCGTTCTCGTCGTTCCTCGTCGTCGGTCTCGTGTCGCTGTACGACCCGAGCGCCGGGTCTTACGAGGTCGATGTCGCAGTCGCCGGCGGCGACGAGGCGGTCGAAAGTCTGTTGTGGGCAACGACGGCGCAGGACGGTATCGACGCTCACGTCTACCCATCGACCAGTAGCGCACTGACGGCGTTCGAGCAACGCGAGGTGGACGCCGTCTTAGAGGCATCGACCGACAGCGACGGGCGGATACGAGTGCTCGCAGTTGCGCCGGATTCCAGCGTCGAATCGACGGTCATCGTCGTCCAGTTGCGCGAGACACTCCAACAACTCGAACGGAACGAACGCGCCGAGCGCGGGGCGTTCCTCGAATCGACGCCGCTCCGACTCCCGCAGGCAATCGACTCGAACCCGTACTTCGGATTCACGTACACGGTGCTCGTCCCGCTGTTGCTGTTCTTACCAGTCTTCATTGCGGGGTCGCTCGTCGTGGACTCGCTGACCGAAGAGGTCGCACGCGGGACGCTCGAACTCTTGCGTGTCGCGCCCGTAACCTTCCCCGCCGTTGTCGATGGGAAAGTGCTTGCCGCGGGCGGACTCGCTCCGATACAGGCGATGGCGTGGATGAGTCTCCTCTCGCTTCGCGGAACGCCGATTCACAACTTCGGGGGATTGTTCGGGCTCGTGGTCGGTCTCACCGCCGTCGTCGTCTCGCTCGGCGCGACCGTCGCGCTCGTCGCACCCGACCGGCGGAGTTCACAACTGCTCTACTCCGTGGGCGTCCTGCTCGTCTTCGCCGGCACGTCGTTGCTGCCGCTCAGTCCGGCGAACACCGCCGCCAAACTCGCGCTCGACACTGCCGGAACGACGTCGGTTGCGGGCGTCGTCGGACTGCTCTTCGTCGGTGCAGTTTCGCTGCTCGGCATGCGCATGGTCGTCTCTCGAATCGACCCGAACGAACTCGGGTAGGCGACCCACATGAAACGACTCGCACGAGGCGCCCGCCCGCAGACGTTTCGCGTACCGTCGTGCACCACAAGGGGTACAAGGCCTGAGTTCAAGGAGCGATACATGGGAATCGGAGGAACTGCGAAGAAGATTCAGAAAGTCGCAGAGATGGCAGAAGACGTCTACAAGAAGCTCAACGAACTCCGCGAGCAGGTCGTCGAGATGCGCGAGACGGTCGGCGAGACGAAGGACCGCGTCGATAACCTCGAAGCCGAGAACGCCGAGCAGCGGGCGATTCTCGAAGCCATCGCCGAAGAGCAGGGTATCGACCTCGACGCGGTCATCGCGGAGGCACACATCACCGAGGCTGAGGAAGCAGAAACGGCCGACGACGAGACCGAGGCCGCGGACTCCGAGACGAACCCGGCCGAGAACTGAGCGCTCGATTTTCACTGCTCGTCCACGCCGGGATAATAACATTCAGGACCGGGGGCAACATTTGCCCCAATATGACCACGCACCGCACCCCGTTCGATTCGGTGCTCGACACCATCGGTGAGACGCCGCTGGTCCGGGTACACGCCTCGCCGGAGGAGGTTCCAGTGTACGCGAAACTGGAGTCGTTCAACCCCGGCGCGAGCGTCAAAGACCGTATCGGGAAGTACATGCTCGAACAGATGCTCGCCGAGGGCACGCTCCCCGAAGGCGGCACCATCGTCGAACCGACCGCCGGCAACACCGGGATTGGGCTGGCCGTCGCCGCGGGCCAACTCGGCATTCGCGCCGTCTTCGTCGTCCCCGAGCGCTTCAGCGTCGAAAAGCAGACGCTCATGCGCGCGCTCGGTGCCGACGTCATCAACACGCCCACCGAAGACGGCATGGGCGGCGCAATCGACCGCGCACACCAACTCGCCGACGAGTTAGACGACGCCGTCGTCCCCCAGCAGTTCTCCAATCCACTGAATCCAGAAGCCCACTACGAGACGACTGCGCCCGAAATCTACGACGCGCTCGACCACGAAGTCGGCGCGCTCGTCGCCGGGTGCGGCACCGCGGGAACGCTCATGGGCGTCGCTCGCTACGGACGCGAGAACCACGGCGAGACGTTCGTCACTGCCGTCGAACCCGAAGGCTCGCTCTACTCGACGTTCCACGGCCGCGACGTCGAGGAGGCGTCGTACAAGACCGAAGGTATCGGGACGCACAACCCCGCGACGAACGAGTTGTTCGACCCCGAGTTGGTGGACGAAATCGTCCAAATCGGCGACGAAGCGACTCACGCCGAGATGCAACGACTCGCATCAGAAGAAGGCCACCTCGTCGCGTCGAGTTCTGCGGCCAACTGTCTCGCCGCGCTCGACGTTGCGGAACGCGCTGCTGCCGGCGAACTCTCGCTCCCGTACGATTCGGTCGTCACGCTCTTCCCCGATTCGAGCGAGCGCTACCTCTCGAAAGGTGTCTACGGCGACTTCGAATCCTGGGAGGGCTGAGTACCACTGACCAGATTACCGCACTCGGGCGTGCTCGACTTTCATGCAGCGGTCCTGTACGAACGCCAGCCCCGCCTCTTCGGCGCGGGCGGCGGCGTCGTCGTCCGAGATTCCGAGTTGCAGCCAGACGCCCCGTACGTCGCCGCGTGACTGGGCGCGTTCGATGGCTGCATCGACGACACCACCCGCCTCTTCCGACGGCCTGAACACGTTCACGAGGTCGATTTCTTCTTCCACGTCGGCGAGGCTATCGTACGCCTTCTCGCCGAGAATCTCGTCGCTAAAGGGATTGACGGGAACGATTCGATAGCCGTTGCGTTGGAGATACGCCGGCACGTCGTGGGCAGGCTTCCCGGGAGACGACGAACACCCGACGACGGCGATGGTCTCGACGTCGAGGAGCGCGCTCACCGCTTCGGTGGTTGTAGCCATATGCGAATTTCGGCGTCTCGATGTATAAACCTCAGTTGGGCGTGCAGCGAGCGTGCACGCTCGAACGGGGCGGTGGCCTGCGTCGAGAACGTATCAGTCGCTGGCGAGCCGGACACTCGGTTCGCCGTCTTCCGAGGTGGTGATGATACCGTCGAACAACTGCTTGATGGTGTTCATCGTCCGGTCGTCGTGCGCCGAGGAGTCGATGGCGAACAGACCGAGACCGCCGACACTCTGGATGCGTCCGGTGAAGACGTGGAGGAAGCGGAACACCGTCTGGAGGTCGGCGTACATCAAGAGGGTCGAGAGCGAGTGGAGCATGACCCGATTCTGGGTGAGTCCGCGCTCCTGGTAGTACTGCTGGAGGACCTCAGAGAGTTTGATACCGATGCCCGTCATGTCCACCGGCGAGGAGGCGTACTTGATTCGGTCGTCGTCGCGTACGTCTCCGACGCCCTGCTGTCGGGTGACGCAATCGACGATTGCGACCGGTTTGTCGTCGTAGCTCACGCGCTTCGCATAATCTTTGAGAACCCGCTCGCCACCGTCCTTGGTCGTGACGATGATAACGCCCTCACCCGCTTCGGTCCCTTCGGCGAGGATGTCGAGCGCGAGCGAGCGTTTGCCGGTCAGCGGTGGTCCGCTAATGAGTAGATTCGTCCCTGCTTCGACCTCTCTGTCGAGGCCAGCACCGAGCTTATACATGCGTGTACCCCGGTTTCGTCTCGGTTCCGAGGCGAGTTGCTGCATGATGCGTCCGCTCTCCGGGAGCCATCAGATAGTACGACCATTTCGTGAACTGGTAATATTCTTTTTGATTGGAGCGCATCTGTCTCTTCCACGGGTCCGTTTGATTCATCCAGTGATTCCGACTATGGATGCACCCCGCCCCGCAATGAACGCCACGGCCGCGAGGTACATCCCGTATTTGATTCGGCGCTGACCGGCGCTCGGGTCGCTAAAGGACTGAACGGACGCACCAACCATTATCGCATCGGCTGGAAGCACCAATCCGAGGTACGCGAGGCCGAAGTCGCCGTTGACGTACGGAATCGCGCTCGCCACGATTGCGACCGCGAGGACGACAGCGCCGACCCAGAGCGCCGGCCGTTCCCCGACCACGATCGGGAGCGTCCGCAACCCCTCCTCCTCGTCCCCGGCGATATCCTCCACGTCTTTGATGATTTCGCGGGTGAGCGTCGCCAGCCCCGCGAGCACGGCGAGTACGAGCGACCCCAACGGGTCGCCGACCGCCGCGCCACCGAACAGGAACGTCGAGCCCGTGAGATAGCCGACGACGACGTTTCCGACGCCCGGTAAGCCTTTGAACAACTGCGTGTAGGCGACGAGCGCGAGGAGGTTCACGACGGCGATTGCAATCGCAAGCACCGGGAGCGTGACCGCCGCGACGACCGCCCCGAGAAAGAGGGCGATACTGAACCACAGCGCCTCGCGTGCCGTAACCGCGCCTCGCGGAATGGGTCGGTCCGGTCGGTTGATGGCGTCGATGTCGCGGTCGAAGTAGTCGTTGATTGCGTTGCCGGCACCGGTCGCACAGACTGTTGCCACCACTGCCGCGACGACGGCGAGCGCGTCACCGGCCGAAAAGCCGGCGATGAACGCCCCCGTGAACGTGAGCACACCCGCTGCGACGGTGTTCCCAAACCGCGTGAGTTCCACCATCCCCTGCACGCGCTCGCCCAATGACATTATCCTGTACTCTCACTACACCGTGTATAAATGACGCGGAGTGCCGCGGCGAATCAATTCATTTAAACATGACCGCGGCGCACGAATGGATGTAGGGCGCTTAGCTCAGTCTGGACAGAGTGCTTGGCTTCGGACCAAGTTGCCGTGGGTTCAAATCCTGCAGCGCCCATGATTCTTCCGCGAACAACGTGAGCGGAGAATCATCCATGGCGCGAAGGATTTGAATCAGGGAGCAAATCGAAGATTTGCGACCGAGGTTCAAATCCTGCAAGTCGATTCTTCTTGCGCGAAGTCGCCTCGCAGTGGACACCCGCGATTAAGCGCTTCTCGAAGCTTGGCGTCGAGTCGGTCGGCGTGGTCTGCCACACTGGAAAAGACGTCCACCCAGAACAGAAACGCCTCTCGACGCTCTCGTTCTTCAAAGAAGCACAGGATGAAGTGGCGTTCTACCGCGACTGGGACGCAGATTCAGACAAGCCGGATGAGGAGTTGTTCGGTGGTTCGCTGGTAAACCTCGAACCAACATTGGAGAAGTACGACCCGGACGATGCAGCGCCGTGGGCGTGGAACCTACCCAGTGACCTGTTCCAGGAGCAGTTCGAGGACTGGGAGGGGTTCCATGAGCTGCTCAATAATTCTGGTTCGACTGATTAGTAAAAACACGACATTCATTGAAGTCAACGATACTAAGCGTCTACTTCCACCCAAACAAACATATCGTCTCTTTTCTAACATCACCATATGCTTGAATCAATCAATATCCGTGAATTTAGGGGAATAAAACGGATGGAGTCGTCATTAGATTTGACTGACTTTTCAATCATATTGGGTAGGAATAATGCAGGGAAATCATCCTTCATGGAAGCTATTTACCTACTTTTCGGTGGTAATGACCCTGTGTCCGGTAGAGATCGATTTAGCCGTATAAAGAGCATGAGAGGAAACAATAATCTCTCATACAGATATGATGGAAAAGGGTCCATTTCTTACCAGATTAATGGCTTCCCGGGGAAAACAGAAATGAATTCCCAAATTCGAAAGATTGAAATTGGAAAATTAAACACTTCAAGGAATATTCGGCCGTCTGACTTGAGACATGCCAACTTAGATTTTGATAATTCTGATGCGCTCACTATGCTGTTTCACTCTAGCTATCAAGAATCTAAGAATATGTTGAGTGATCTTCAATCTAGCCGACAAAGAATCGAGAGAGAGGGTGGTCACGTGAGGGCAGCCGAACTGATAAGTGAATGTGTAGGTGACGAATATACAGAAATATACCTTGAGTCACTGGAGGCTCGTAAAAAGCCATCAGGTGAAGACCCCTACTATGTGAAAATTAAAGACTTGGGTAACGGTGTCGCCAGGATGATTCCAATTTTCATGGCAATTGAGACATACGAACCTAAGATCTTACTTTGGGATGACATATCTACATCTCTTCACCCAAGTCTCATGCGAATGGTTCTACGCTGGCTAAATGAGAAGGATATGCAAGTTATCGCTTCTACTCATAGTATTGACGTATTATCCGCGTTGTTAGATGTCATGCCCGATGACGGGTCAGTTCATCAATTTTCTAAATCGGAAACAGACGTACTCTCTCATAATACACTGAGTTTGAGTGAACTTGAAATTTTGATGAATGATGCCGGTTTGGATCCAAGATTTCTTTCTGATGAATTTGAACTATGAAGGTTGTTAAGGAACACCCAGGTGACGTCGCTGCGGTCGTCTTGACAGGAGATGGTAGGGCTGAATACCGCCGTCTTAGATACTTAGCGGAGCACTACGATGAGAATCAACACTTGTTCTTCCCACAACGACCTGACCGGAATTTGAGTATCGTTGGAAGGCAACGGGAAACCCCGAACAACCAAACTCGAGGATTTGATGCACTAAATGCTCTAAAGATATTCAAAGCGAAATATGGTCTTCATCACTTTCTTTTCTTAACTGACCGTGAACACGTGAAAAACTCTCCTCAAGAGGATTTGAACAATAAGCTTGAAGAAATCTCCACAAGGGGAGAATATACTACTAGTCGTCTTGAACAAGCTGCATTCAGTAGTTCTGTGAAAGTTGGTTCAAAAGAATTGACTGTCCTATCTGCAATTATCGGTGATCAGTTTGAATGTATGGAAGACGGACTTGCTGCCCTTCTCAAACACCAATGGGGTAATGAGGTCACTGCTGAGAGCCGAAAAGAATTGAAATCAAACGTCATGCAGGTTCTCTCTGGTGGAACAGAAAAAACACTCATTGAAGATGCCTCGCGCTATAACCTCAAACGATCATTCCCGAATCTAGATTGTGTTTTAACAACGTTTGAATAGTCGTCTCTCTTTTCCCAGTTCCACCCACCCATCCACCTGCCCCCTTTACGGGTAGGGTGGTGGGTGCTGGCTCAGTCGCTTTTCTCCAACTCAGTCGCACCGATCTCCCCGGCGAGGTAACCTCGACCCTTCTCAGAAAGTCGGTAAATCGCTCGCGCCTCGTCGTGGTACCCGACCAGCCCATGTTCGAGCAGTGTTGCGAGGTGCTCTCGAATCGTCGTTCTCGCGTAGTCGGTGTTCTCTGCAATGAGTGCAGGAGTCAGAACTAGCTCGTCGTTCCCTTCGTTGGAATTCGGCGACAGAATTTCGAGGAACAACACTCCAGTAACCAAATCTCAGTTCCCGTCGTCTGCATACACAGTGCACAGATAGAACCATACCACAGAACGAGTTGCTGCTCTATGTCGGCACAGTGGCTATCGAATCGGTATCTTTCGGAATCGCAAGCGTGACAGTCGTCCCGTCTTCACCTGACTCGAATCGGAGGTCACCACCCCAACTCGTCGCGCACCAGTAGGTGAGCCAGAGACCGAGCCCCTGGCTATGATTGAGTGCTGTCTCTATCTCTGCTCCGACGGCTTTGCGCTCGATTTCGGGTATTCCCGGGCCGTTGTCACTGACCTTGACGAGGGTCTCAGTTTCGAGGTCTTCTATCGTGACCGCTATCCGGGGGGTGTCCGAATCGTTGTGTTTGATGGCGTTGTCGAGGATATTCTGAAAGGCGAGTCGGAACGTATTCGAATCGACACCTCGGACTACCGTCTCGAATGCACTATCGACGGTGAACTCGACGCCAGGATGGGTGTCTTGCTGGTCGCCGACTACTTCGCGGAGGTGCGAGACGAGGTCGGTAGACATCCCACTTTCCGACGTGTCGGAGTAGACGTTCTCGATTTGCTTTGCTTTGTTCGCCAGTTCGAGAAAGTGCTCGACTTTCTTGCGGAGTATCCGTGCCTGTCTGGCCTCTTCGTCGTCGAGTTTCGATTCGAGTTCACTCGCGTAGCCGAGGACGACGTTCATATCGTTTCGAAGGTTGTGCCGGAGGACGCGATTGCTCACGCTGAGTCGCTGTCGAGACACGTACAAGCCGGTGATGTCCCGCATGAGGACGAGCGTGCCAACCTGTTGGCCGTGATGGGCGGTCACCGATGACACCTGAAATTGGTACACTCGCTGTTCACCGTCACGGGACGCCGTCATCTCCGACTCGTGGAGTGCGTCGAGGTCAGCGTCGAGAACAGTCTCTTCGAGCGGCGCACCGATTCGAGGGGGCGGAGTGAGAACCTGAGCTGCGACACCCATCACGTCGATGATCTCTCCGTCGTTGTTTACGATGAGGAGTCCGTCCCCGGCTTCGTGAAATGCTTGTTCACGTGCGATTGGGGTGAGTTGTAGCAGGTCGAATTGGAAGAGTGCGAGCCCGAAGACGATGCCCGTGAAGGCGAATGCGAAGGGTGTCAAATCGAGCGCTGGGATCGGGCTACGACCGAGCGTGAACAGGATGTGGCTGATGAACGGTGGCAGAACTCCCCCCACGAGTAGTCCGACCTGCTTCTGATAGGCTGGTGCGACTTCCGTAGCGTGTTGGACGAGGAGGACGATGCCGAGGGTGACAATCGCATATGCATACAAAATGTGGACAGCGTATCCGATGCCGAAATCGAGGGCTGTGACGGACGCGAGAAGCGTAGGGGTGAACTCGGTCCCCGTCCAGACGAGTCCGTGCATGGGGTTACTGATGCACAGCAGAAACCAGACGACTGGTTCTGTCAGGAGGAGCGCGACCCGCTCTCGTGAGAGCCACATGTCGTGGCCAGAGTAGGCGATGGTGAACAAGAGGAAGCCGGTCGGAATGGTCCCGGCGATGCCGAGTGTAATTTGCTGCCAGAACAGCTGTTCAGCGAGGGTCCCGTATCCAAGCTGTATCGCGTACGCCATCGACCAGGCGACGAGTGCGACTTCCAACGCCGCAAACTGGAGTGCCATCCGCTTTTCGCCGTGACGTAGCGAGTAGAGAGCGACCAGGCCCGAAATGAGTGAAGCAACGACGCCGAGTATCGACGCCATCGAGAGACTCCACGCCATATTCTACTACCTGTCTCGCAGTAGTGCTAATATGTATTGTGCAAAACTTACACGTTCAAGCTCAATTCCATGGAGACTCGTGAGACGTGAGGGTCTTAGGGCACATATCACCCAGAGCCTGTCCGCTCCCGGTTCTACATCCCCTACCCACCAATCGCCTGCCCAATCTCGTCTAAACGCGGGTGCATCGACGAGAAGGCATAGGACTTACTCGACGTGTGAACCCGGAGGACGCTCCGCCGAGTCAGATAGCCCACGATAGCAGACGTCAATTCGAACAGACCAGGACGCTCGGGTCTCTATCCCCACGTTCGACGGAGCGCTTTTGCCCACTGGTAACAGTTCTCACACATGAGTTCCTCTGCGCCACCTGCAGCGGGCGTCATCGAAGCGTTCGACACACTCGCCCCGCCGGGAACGCCGTGGACGACCAGCGAGGTCGCCGCAGCGTTCGATTGCACCGCGCGGGAACTACACGTCACACTCGACACACTCGTCGAAACGGGGAGGCTACACACGAAAGCAATCGACGCTGACGACCACGTATGGTGGCGACCGGTCGGTGCGACGACCCGATTTGAGGAGCGCGACGTGGCCGACGTTGCTGACGACCCGTCTCGCGGCGAGGTACGTTCGTTGGGTCGCCCGGACTCCGAGATGGCTCGCCGAATCGACGAGTTCGAGTGGTCCAACACCTCGCTCGGGCCGATGGACCAGTGGTCTCGGGAGTTACACGTTTCCGTGGATATCATGCTGGGGGCGAGCGAGGCAATCGGAATCTACTGGGGGGAAGACCTGACGCTCCTCTACAACGACGCGTGGCGCGAATTGATCGGCGAGAAACATCCGACGGCACTCGGCCGTCCGGCGAGAGAGACCTTTCCAGAGATTTGGGAGACCATCGGCCCGACGCTGGAGGGCGTACTGAACGGCTCGGGTGCCGTTTTCGAGCGTGAACAGAGACTTCCGTTGGAGCGCGACGGCCAGCTTCGAGACGCGTGGTTCGATTACAGCTTCAACCCGATTCCGCTGGCAGGCGGTTCTGTCGGCGGGATATTCAACATCGCCGTCGAGGTCACGAAGCGCGAGCGACTGGAACAGAACCTCCAAGACGAGAAAGAGCGCTTCGACGTCGCCGTGACGAACTCGCCGCTCACCGTCTGGCAGATGGACTCCGACTACCGGTACACCTGGATTAAACACCCTCACTCGGAGTTCGAAGAGTCGGTGGTGCTCGGAAAACGTGACGAGGACTTACTCCCACAAGCGTCCGCGGAGAGGGTAATGAAGCCGAAACGAAGAGCCGTAGAGACCGGTGAGACCGTCCGCGAAGAGGTGACCTACGTGCTCCAAACGGGCGAGGAAGTGTCCTACGACCTCACCGTCGCACCGCTCAGAGACGACTCTGGAGAGATTTCCGGCGTCACGTGCGCGGCGTTCGACATCACAGAGCGCAAAGCGGCCGAAGCGGCACTCGAGAGACAGGCGGAGTTGAACGCGTTTCGCGTCGAACTGTCCGACCAACTGCGTCAGCTAGCCGACCCCATCGAGGTACAAACCACGGCGGCCCGTGTGCTCGGAGAGTACATCGGTGCCGACCACGCGCACCACGGCGAGGTATACGCAGACGAGAACACGTGTCGAGTCTACTCCGACTACCACACCGACCAGGTACCCTCGCTCGTCGGTGAGTACGACATGAGAGACTACGGCGAGTTCCTCCTCGACGCGTACGTGCGCGGCGACTCCGTGGTAATCGAGGACATCACGACCGCACCAGGGATACGTGACGAAGATAGAGCCGCATATCAAGACGTCGGCGTGAGCGCCTATCTGGGAGTCCCACTCGTCAAAGAGGGTCGTCTCGTCGCGTTCTTCGTCGCTGCGCAGTCCGTCCCGCGCACGTGGACAGACAGCGAGGCCGAGATGGTCGCGGTGACCGCAGAGCGCACGTGGGCGGCCGTCGAGCGAGCGCACGCAGAGGTCGCACTGAAAGAGTCCTACGAACTGCTCCAACGATTCAACACCGCGACACGTGAGCTGATAGGTGCCGATACGACCACAATCAGTGAGAGCGCCGCCGAACTCACACAACACGTCCTCGACGTAGAGTATGCAGCGCTCTGGTGTTACAACCAAGATATCGGAGAAATCGAAGCGTGTGCGAGTCACGTTGCCGACGGTTTCGAAGCGCGTACGGTGACTCTCCCGGACGAACTCCCAGAGCACGTCTGGCAGACGTTCATCGACAAGGAGTTGCGAATTCAAACGGGTCTCGACGTTCCGCTCGACGGCCCCTCGGGTTCGTCACTGAAGGCGCTCGTTCTCGCACCGGTCGGAAGGCACGGTGTCATCTGTATCGGTTCGACACGACAGACGGTAGTCGATGAGTGGGTGGGCGACGAGCGGATGGCCGACTTCGCCCGAACGGTCGCCGCCACTATCGAGTCGGCGTGGGACCGAGCAGAGGGCGAACGGGAGTTGGCCGAGAACAACGCCGAACTCACGAACCTCGACCGATTGAACGCGCTCATTCGGGGGATAGACCAGATACTGGTGAACGCAGAGACGACCGACGCGATTTACGAAGCCGTTTGCGAGCGACTCGCGGCCTCCGACCTGTACGAGTTCGCCTGGATTGGCGAGTACGACGCGCACTCGAAGTCTGTCATGCCCCGAGAGTGGGCCGGCATCGACAGCAGTTACTTCGATGCGATACAGTTCGGGTCCGACGACCCTCGTCGTTCGGACCCCATCACCGCCGCCGCCAGCACGGGGGAACTACAAGTCGTCGCCGACATCGCCACCGATTCCCGAAGCGTCAACTGGCGCGAACTAACCCTCAAACGCGGCGCTCGCTCCTGTATTAGTATCCCGCTCGTGTACGACAACTCGCTCTACGGCGTTCTGACGGTGTACCTTGGCCAGCCATATCAGGACGAACGCAATCGAGACGTGTTGGCGGAACTCGGCCAAACAGTCGCCCACGCGGTCAGCGCCGTCGAATCCAGAGAGACGCGCGGGTCGGCGAACGTCGTCGAACTCACCCTCCGCTCTCGAAAAGCGGACACGCCGTTCTGTCGCCTCTCTCGTGAACTGGACTGTACCTTCGATATCGAAGGTGCGGTTCCCAACGCGGACGGTGACGTGACAGTCTTCTTCACCGCGACGGGAGTCGATAGTTCGACGCTCCTCGCCGCGGGCGAGCAGTTACACTCGCTCGATGGTCTGCGATGTCTCGTCGAACGCGAAGGCGGTGCCCTGTTCCACGTACGACTCTCCGCACCCCCACTCATCTCGCAGTTCGTCGCCTCGACGGTCACGATGCAAATGCTTTCGATCGATGCGGGAGAGGTGACCGCCGTCGTCGATATTCTACAGACCGAAGACGTCCGAACGGTCGTCGAGGGGTTTCAACGGGTCGTTCCCGACCTGGAGGTGCGCTCGCGTCGAACGCACACCCGACCACTCCGCACTGCGGATACGTACCGGTCGTCGGTCGAGGGGACCCTTACTCCACGGCAACGAGAGATTCTCGAACTGTCGTACCGAAGTGGATTTTTCGAATCGCCACGCGTTCGAACCGGAAAGGACCTCTCCGACGCGTTGGATATCTCCCAATCGACGTTCACGTACCATCTCAGGGGTGCAGAGCGGCGACTCTGCGAGTTCGTGTTCGACCCCTCGTGATGGGCGTCACTCATCGATACCATCGTTTTCTAACTATTTCGACTCTCGGACTACTCGCCGATCGGTTCGGGCACGACTTCAGGCCCGAATCGAGCACTTTGCCGGTACGCTCCGCACAGGTCACTCGATTTGGAGCCGACCAGCACCGCTGGTATCGCAATAGTTCGACCGACTCGTTCGGAGAACAGAAATAGTTCGAGAGTACTCTTTCGCCCTTGGGAGTTGGTTAGGACGTATGGCCTTCGATACTGAAGGTGGGACGTCAGAATGTCGGGCCAACGCACGGATGAAATTGGGAGCAGGCGATGGACTCGCAACTGCCCTCAGACCAACTGATAGTGGTGTATCCGTCACCAGACGTTCTGAAGACCGCACAAACACTCCACAGTGGGACCAGCTATGACTGGAACGAGCCAACAGCCACGACCATCACTCGACACGTTACTGGATGTCCTCTCGAACCGATTTCGACGCCGACTACTCGTCGCACTGCTGGAGCACAATCCACAGAGCGACCGAGACACCCACATCCCCAACGATGGCCCGCACGACGAGAACGAGGTAGACGTACTCACACTCCAGGTGGTTCACGTCCACCTTCCAAAACTAGATGCCGCCGGATTCGTCGAATGGAATCGCCGTGCCAACTCGATAAGCAAAGGCCCGCGGTTCGAAGAGATTCGACCGTTACTCGAGTTGATGCGTGACCACGCCGACGAGTTGCCAGACGATTGGATTTGAGACGACCGAATTACCACCCGAAGCGGTTTCCGTAAGCGGTTCGAGTAGTTTTCGACCGACGACCGACGCGGCATCGATGTCGTCGAGTCCGACGCGTTCTTCCGAGTCTGCCAGATACCGCTGACCAGATACAGTTCTCGATTCGAATCCTCTCACTGCAGACGTATAGACCCGCCGAGGATACCGATTCGGCGTCAACTACTGAGGCTGAAACGCGATAAAGCGCTATCAACGCGACAAAACGCCCCCACCAATTCCTACTTCAACGTCACGTAGGTCAGAAAGCCAATCGCAACGACTTGCAACGCCCGCAACCCTAAGATAGCCTGTTGGACCACCGGCGTCCCCGCGTAGAGCATCTCCGTACTGAAGAAGAAGAAGATTGCGAGCAGGTTCTCTACCAAGAGCGTCACGCCGAAGGCGATCAAACCGAGGGTCAGCGTCGATTCGAACGTCCGGTAGTTGCGTATCCAGACGGCCGTCAGGACGGCCAAGAGCAGGATGCTGATGCCGGAGAGGACGGTCGCAATCGTGAGGAGTGGGCTCATTGCCATGGTCATTCTATCTTCTTCAATATCGTCTCGAACTGGTCGCGGTGCTGTTCGAAGCGGTCCGTGAGGAAGTACATCGTCCCGTAGCTCTCTTCGCCCTTCTCGACGATGTCGTGTTCGACGAGCAAGTCGAGGTGGTACCGGACGGTGTTGTAGTCGATGTCGAGGCTCTCCGAGAGCTGGTTGGCGTTGCGGGGGCGCTCAGAGAGCGAGCGGATGAGCTTCGCTCGGGTCGTACCGCCGCGCGTTCCGGCCAAGAGATACCAGAGCGCCTTCTCCATCGAGGTTCGTCTCTCCGTTCTGAGAGGAGTCCTAAATACGTAGTCATCGTCAGTTCACCCTCGTCGTTAGCGCACGGTTCGGGTCACCCAACCCGACGGACCGCTGGGGAAGGGCGAGGCCTCTTCGCGCGATTGCAACTCACCCGTTCCATCGGTCGCTCGGACGACGACTTCGTGCTCTTCGGGCGGGGCGGTGTAGGTGTAGGACCACTGCCGCCACACGTCGGTTCCGGGGAGTGGCTCGGAGAGGTCGGCGTCGTTCCACGTGCTCCCGCCGTCGGTCGAGACTTCGACGCGCTCGATGCCGCGTGTGCCGGCGTAGGCGTGCCCGGCGACCTCTTTACGGCCGCCTTCGAGGTCGTTGATGACGTGGAGTTTGGCGACGGTGTTGACCGGGCCGGTGCCGTGCCACCCGCGCTTCTCCCAGTAGCCGTCCATCTCCTGTTCGAGGATTTCGATTTCGGTGAGCCACTTCACGTTGATTTCACCCCAGTGGCCGGGGATGAGGGCCCGTGCCGGGTAGCCGTGACCGCGGGGGAGTGGCCCGCCGTTCATCCCGAACGCGAGGAAGCCGTCTTCGAGCGCCGGAAGCGGGAACTCCTCGTAGAAGTCGTCTGCCGCGCGGAGCATCACACAGCAGTTTTCACCCACGCCGGCGGGTTCGACGAGGTCCATGAGTGGAATGCCGGTCCAGAGCGCCGTGTCCATCTTCTTGCCGTTGAGCGCTTCGCCGACACAGCGCAGCGAGACGAATTGGTGTTCGACTTCGCGGCCGACGATGTCCTCGTAGGTGTAGGTGACCTCGCGTTCCACGTCGCCGGTGACGGTGAGCGACCACTCGCTCGCGTCGAGGTCGGGGTCCGTCGAGTTGATGTCCACCTGGTAGAAGTCGTCGCTGACGAGGGGTTCGAGTCCAGCCACGGCGAACGACTTCTCGGCCGCTTCGGCGAGGAGCGCGTCTACCTCCGAACTCACCCACGGGCCAGTCGAATCGTCAACACCCGAGTCAGCCTGTGCAGTGCCACGAGACCCGAGCAGGTAGCCGCCGAACACGAGTGGAACCGCGCTCGCAATCGCGGCGAGGACGCGGCGTCGGTCGGGCGATTGGGCCGTCGCCGACGCGATATCGCTGCCGACTCCGCCGCGGACGACGAAGTCAGCGGCCAAGACGACGATTCCCGCGGCCGCCCCGGCGACGAGCGACGGTTCTATCGCGCCGGTGATTCCGACGGAGATGACCGCGACGAGGGCGGCCGTGACGACGCCCGCGACGGGGTACTCGACGTAGTTGTCGAGCGCGAGTCCGACGAGTGCCGCGAGGGCGAAGAGCAGGACCGACAGGCCAAGTGCCACGAGGGTGTTCAACTGGTCGCCGAGGTCACCGAGGACGAGGATGCTGAACGTGATGATTTCGCCGGGGAGCGTTCGAGCGAGGAAGCCCGCGATGGCACCGGCGACGAACGTCGGCGTGAACGAGGCGACGGCGAAAGAGCCTGCGAGACCCGCAAGCCCCGCGAACAGTGCGACGACGAGCGACTGGATTCCGGCCGAATCTCGCCACCGCATCGCGGTGTGTGACATGATAGTAGAGAGGAAGCGAGGAGGGTCGATATGGATTTTTCAAACTTCGGTCCACATCGCTCACACCTTCGGCTGAACTCTCTCGCAACTCTCTCCCAATTCGTTCTAGAATTCGGCTCGGACTCCGGTCGGGTACGGGACTGGTTCGAACCGCAGTCGTCAGAGAACCGACTCGAAGCGTTCGACGTGGAAGGCGACGGCATCGTCGCCCGTGACTTCGGGATACCGTGGCCGCGTCACGATGCCACTCGAATCGACGGCCGACCGGGCAATCGCCGCGAGCCGGTAGGCGGGCGGGATGTCGGGGTACGAACCGACGGACTCGTAGCCCGATTTGAACGCCGCTCGGAGCGGTGTCCCATCGGCGACGTACCAGTCGGCGACGAGGTGTTCGGCCTTTGCGACCGAGAGACCGGGGGCGGCGGCGAGCGGTGCGCCCCAGTCGAGGATGGCAGACACCTCACCGTCCGCGAGGAGGGCGTTTCCGGGTCTGAAATCCCACGGAAAGAGCGTCGATGGCGGCGACTCGGGGAGCACAGACTCTTCGAGTGCGGCCGTGAGTTCGGGACGCACGTCGTCGAACGCCGACGGAAGCGCGTCGATTCCGGCACGGGCGTACGACTTGAACCACGGTCCCCACTCGGTTTCGCCGTTCGCGTGCATGCTCGCAGCGTCGGTCTGCGACGAGTCGAGACCGATTTCGCCGTAGCTCTCGAACGAGAACGTCTCGTGGAGTTCGGCGAGCGAGCGACCGAACGTGTGCGCGACGTGTCGCTGGGCCGGTGGGTCGAGTTCGACGAACTGCTCGTGGAGGTCGGAACCGGTCGCGTGTTCGACCACCGCGTAGCCCAGTCCATCGAATCTTCCCGTCGCAAACACTTCCGGCACCGGCACACCGGTCCGCTCCCGAATCGCCTCGGAGAGTACCGTCTCGACGCGAATACCGTCTGTATCAGGAGTGAGCTGGACGACCACGGAGTGGTCGTTGCCGAACGTCACGATAGCGGTCTGTTTGTGATTTCCGCGAGCGGGATGCGTCACCGACGCCGCCTCTCGCGCCGGAAACTCGCGGGCGAGAATATCCTCGACGACATCCGCAGGCTCGTCCATGCCAGTTTCGTATGAAGTCGAAGGAGATAGCCTCGGCGGAAAAAGCCCGGCAGAATAGTCGTCAGTCGCTCGGGTGAAGCGCGGCCGCCAACTCGTGGAGCGATTCGAAGACGAACTCTGGCGCGTAGCCGTCCATCGAGTCGATGTGTGCTGGCTCTTCCGGACACCACGCGGCGCTGAGTCCGGCGTTCTGTGCGCCTTCTACGTCGAATTCGAGCGAGTTCCCGACGTAGAGGCTCGTCTCCGCCCGCACCGAGAGCGCGTCGAGCGCGTGGTCGAACGGGTCGGCGTGCGGCTTCCGTCTGGGCATGTCGCCGGCGAAGACGACCACGTCGAATGCGTCTTCGAGACCGAGCGCGCCGATTTTAATCGACTGTCGGTGCTCGGGTCCGTTCGTAATGAGGCCGACGTGCCCGACCACTGCGGCGGCTTCGAGCGCGGCAACCGCCCCCGAGCGAAACGAGACGGCCGTGTGGTCCACCGTCTCCATGAACCCTGTTGCGAGCGCGGCGGTATCGACCGATTCGAAGCCGTACTTGTCCGCGACTCGCTCGAACCCGTTCACGAGGTAGCCCTTCGGGTCGTTCGGGTCTGGCGCGCCCGCGAGCGCCGACCAGAGGTCACCCGGTTCGCCGAACGCCTCGATTCCGGCGGTTTCGAACGCCCCGAAGTAGATGGTCTCCTCGTCTTGGTCGTGCGTACAGAGCGTCCCGTCGAGGTCGAACAGCACCGCGTCGTACGAAGCCACGAGTGGACTAGGTATGGCGAGGATAAAACGGTCGCCGTTGGTGCAGTGTGCCGCTCGAACCGCTCCTACGCCCGCTCGTCGCTGTCTATCTCGTGATACACCGACACGTGTTCCAGCAGTTCGGCCTTCGTATCGAAGTGTTCGCCACACAGGTCGCACGTGAAATCGGCTCTGCGTTCGTCGGTGGAACTCATGGTAGAAATTTGACGTTCGAACGCCTTAACGACACGCCCGAGAGGACGGGACTCGGCGTCAGTAGCCCTTGCCGAGCAGTTCGCGGGCGATGATGGTCTTTTGAATCTCCGTCGTTCCCTCGTAGATTTGGGTGATCTTCGAGTCGCGGTAGAGGCGCTCGACGTCGTGGTCGTTGACGAAGCCAGCGCCGCCGTGAATCTGGACCGCCTCGTCGGCGACGTCCGTCGCAACGTCGGAGGCGAACTCTTTGGCCATCGACGCGAGCGCCGTCAACTGGTCTTCGTCGTTGTCCACGCTCCACGCCGATTTATACGTCAACTGGCGGGCCGCCTCGGTCCGGGTGTGCATCTCGCTCAGTTTGTGCTGGATGGCCTGGAAGTCGCTAATCGACCGCCCGAACTGCTCGCGCTCTTTGGCGTATTCGAGTGCGCGCTCGCAGGCACCCTTGGCGATACCGACGCCTTGGGCGGCGACGGCCGTCCGCGTCTCGTCGAAGAACTGCATGAGTTGGAGAAAGCCCATGCCGCGGGTGCCGACGAGGTTCTCCTCGGGTACGCGCACGTCGTCGAGGATGAGTTCGGCGGTGTCGCTGGCGCGGATGCCCATCTTCCCGGTGATTTTGTCGGCCGAGAAGCCGTCTCGGTCGGCCTCGACGAGAATCTGCGAGAAGCCGGAGTAGCGGTCCTCCGCGTCCGGGTCGGTCTGGCACATGACGACGAAGTAGTCGCCGACGCTCCCGTTGGTAATCCACATCTTGTTCCCGTTGAGCACCCACTCGTCGCCGTCTTTCTCGGCGCGGGTTCGGACGCCAGTCACGTCGGACCCGGCCTGCGGTTCGCTGATGGCCGCGCCCATGACGGACTCGCCCTCGACGATTGGCGGGAGGTAGCGCTCTTTCTGCTCGTCGGTGCCGAAGGCGATGATGGCCTCCGCGCCGAACCCCGCGCTCGTGATGCAGAGACCGATACCGGGGTCCACCGCGAACAGTTCCTCGGTGACGAGTGCGTTTTCGAGCGAAGAGTAGCCGACGCCACCGTATTCGACGGGGAAGTGTGCGCCCGTCAACCCCATCTTGGCGGCCTCTTTGACGATGTCGTGGGGGTACTTCTCTTCCTCGTCGTACTCGCTTGCGACGGGGGCGATTTCGTTCTCGGCGAATCGACGGACCTCCTCTTTGATGGCCCGTTGTTCGTCGGTGAGGTTGTAGTCCATGATTGTTAGTTGCAAACGTGCCTCATATTGCTTGTCACACTGAGAACAACGTGCGAGGAGTGGAAACGGATCAGACGACAGGCTTGTGGTCCGACTGCTCGCGTCGTTCCTTCACGATTTCCTGCCAAATCGGTCTTGTCGCTCCCGACCCTACGTGTGCCATGAAGCGTCGTACAGTACTCGCCCTCTCAGCCGTCGGTCTCGCAGTCGCAGGCATCCTTGTCACCCGTACGTTCGGGTCCGACGACGTCGAACAGGTCCCCTACACCGTGGTCGAAGAGTTCCGCGGTGTAGAACTCCGCCACTACCCGACGACAGTCACCGTCGAGACGAGCGCGCGGAACTCGAACGCCGCGTTCCGGCGTCTGTTCAACTATCTCTCCGGTGCGAATCGAACCCGACAGAAGGTTTCGATGACCGCGCCGGTCCAGACCGACCAGTCGAGTGCGAAGATTCCCATGACCGCGCCCGTCGCAACCGAACCGGGTGACGAGGGCATGCAGATGGCGTTCTTCCTGCCCGCGGAGTACGACTACGAGAGCGCCCCGCGGCCGACCGACCCGGCGGTCGAACTCGCCGAACACCCGGCGCGGACGCTCGCGGTTCGACAGTTCTCGTGGCTCGCCACCGACCGCCGAACGAAGTCGCAGACCGACGCGCTCGTCGCTACGCTCGCCGAGGAGTCCGTCCCCATCGTCGGCGAACCGTTCTTGTTGCAGTACGACTCGCCGTGGACGCTCCCGTTCTTACGGACGAACGAAGTCGCAGTCGAGGTCCAGCGCCGGACCGCCGGCCGACCGGGGAACTGAGTCGAGCACGGTGGCACCTGACTCAGGACTCGGGTTCGTACACTTCGACGTCCGGCCGTTGTGAGGTCGGAACGAGCGGCAGTTCGACGACGAACGTTGACCCGCGCGGGTCGTTATCTTCGACCCACACGTCGCCCTCGAAGTTGGAGACGATGGTTTTGACCAGGTAGAGACCGATACCCGTCCCGCGGCTTTCGATGCCGCGTTCACCCTCGCCGAAGACTCGTTCTTTTCTGTCGTCTGGGATGCCCGGCCCGTCGTCGCTGATTGTGACCGTCGCGGTGTCCGCTGTGACCGAGAGCGAAACGTCGATAGTCGGGTTTTCGGTGTCGTTGTGGACGACGGCGTTCTTCAGGAGATTCTCGAAGACCGAATCGAGAAGGTCGTTCGCTATGACCGTCGCTCGCGGACACGACGAGAGTGATACCGTCGCGTTCGGATAGCCTTCGCGGATGGCCTCGACGGCGGCGGTGAGGATGTCCGCGACGTTGACGTGTCGAACCCGGTCTGCATCGTCGGTCGCACGCATCAAATCACCGAGCACGTCGGTCAACTCGACGGTGTGCATCGCCCGACGGAACGCCGTGTTGAGTTGTCCACGCCCGGTCTCGGAGAGCGGTTCGTGTTCGAGGACGAGGTCGATGTACGACGTGACCAACTGCATGTCGTTTCGGATGTCGTGGCGGACGATTCGATTGAACACTTCCAGTTCGGCGTTGCGCGCCTGCAACGACAGTTCGTACTGCTTTCGGTGGGTCACGTCCCGAACCGTAACCACCCACCCGACCGGTGTACCCGCCCGGGTGAGCGTGTGGCGTTTGAGTTCGACGAAGCGGTCGCCAGCGTTCGGAACCGGAAGGTCGATTGGGTCGCCCTCCGGTTCGAGTTGGTCGTACAGTGGAACGCAGGACGCGGCGTCCATCCCCACGTACGGGTCGCTCGTATCGAGCAACGTCGAGACGGTGTCGGTGACGTGTACGACCGTCTCGGCGGTATCGAGGACGATGAGACCGTCCGCGGAGTGCTCTCCCGCCATCGCGTAGGCGAGCGGACGCAAGTCGAGGAGTCTGTAGCGAAACACGCCGACACCGAAGGCGGCCGCCGGAATCGCCAGCGAGACGGGAATCATGTTCACGCCACCGGCCAGCGGCGGCGTGTGTGTCAACTCGAAGGCGGCGACGAGGAGCGGGACGACCATGCCGCCGAGGAGGAGGTACGCCTGCGGCCGGACCGGTTTGGAGACTCGCAGTGCGTAGTGTGCGATGACGCCGAGTGCGAGCAGTAGGACGACGATGTTGTAGCCGAGTCCGAAGATGCTCACCGGGCCGTCGTGGACGCGGAGGAAGTGAACGCCATCATCCACGAACACTTCGTAGCCGGTGTACCCGAGCTGATTCGGGTTGAACACGAGCGCGAGGACGAACAGCAGGGGAACGACGTACAACAGCGCGGCCGTCCGACGAGTGACCCACTCGTGTCTGTCCGTGTAGGCGAGCGCGAACAACAGAAACGCCGGTGGAGCGGCCGCCGCGCCGACGTGGAGGGCGATGTACGCGGTCAGCTTCGAAGTCGGGTCAACGAGTAGAAGTTTGACCACGCTCACGGTGGTCCAGACGGTGACGCTAGCGGCGAGCGCCGTGAACGGGACGAGAATCGAGTTCCCACGCTTTTGCCGACTAAACGAGACTGCATACGCAGTGAGAAACGCACTCGTCACTGCTGCGAAGACCATCGGATAAGCGTAGGCGGTATCCTGCCACTGCATGTTTCTCACAACCCGACCTCACCAACACACAATTGGATGTGAGTTGAATTCCCCGCGAACGGTCAGATAGTACAACGGACGATATCATACCAAATAAAGACAGTCATCGACTCGTCGTGACGGAGAGAGTGAACGAGCGAAACTGGAAGTGGTCACGGACGGGTGGGTCGTTCGCTGAACACGACGGCGGAGGACAGCGAGTTACTCGTGAAGCTCTTCTTCGACGAGCGTGACCGCTTGCGACACCGCACCGACGGTCGTCAGATAGCCCGCGCCGACGGTCGCTTTCATCGCCTTCGCGGCGCTTCCGCGGAAGATTTGCGGGCCGACCTGCGCGACGGCGCTGTCGCCGATAGAGACGATCCAACCGGGAACGTCGAAGCGGTACGGGTCGGGTCGCGGTGGGAAGTCGCCGTGTTCGTCGTGCTGTGCGTATCGAACTTGGTCCGCGATGTTCTTCGCCACGACCTTCGCCTCTCGAATCGCGGCCGACGCGCTCGCTGGCACGGGTTCGCCGTCGGCATCGACAGCGCGGGCCGCATCGCCGACGACGAAGGTTCGCGCGTCGAGTCTGAGGTCTGCACGGACTGGCGGTCGCTCGTTAGCCATCGCCTCGCTACCGCCGATTCCGCCCGCCCAGATGAGCATGTCGTAGTCGATATCGCCGGTATCCGTCTCGACCGTGGATTCCGTGGCACGTTCGACGGTGGTCTCGGTTCGAATCTCGACGCCGCAGTCGAGTAACTCGTCGCGGACGGCGCGCTGGAACGCCGGGGCGAACGCCGGGGCGACCGTGCCTAACTGTTCGAGAACGACGATATCCGTCGCCGCGTCCTCCTCGTCGCGGAGCGCGGCGAGTTCGCCGGCGATTTGGACACCCGAGAGTCCGGCACCGCCGATGACGACCGTTCCGCCGTGAGTGCAGGCTTCGAAGAAACGCTCGCGGATGGCGGCAGCGTCGGCGAGGCGTTTGAGCGGGAGGGCGTGTTCCTCGACGCCGGGAATCCCGAAGTAGTTGGTTTCGCCGCCGAGACAGACCGCACAGTAGTCGTAGCGGAGCGAGTCACCGTCGGCGAGATGCACCCGTCGGGCATCCCGGTCGAGACCCGTCACGCGGTCGATGACGACCTCCGCGCGGTCGAAGAGGTCGTCCAAGGGGAGGGAAATCGCGTCGGCGATAGTGGGGTGTCGAATCGCGCGGTGAACCTCGTGTTGGACGAGGTGGGTCGGCGCGTCGTTGACCACGATGAGGTCGGCGCTGTCGGGAAGCGAGCGTTCGAGGTCACGGGCGAGTGTGACGCCTGCATAACCAGCGCCGAGTACGAGGACACGCATACTCGTTGCCAGGAGCGCGAAGAAAAAGAGGGTGACGGCGTTGGAAGCGGGTGACGGCGACTTAGAACAGCGCTTCGGACTCGTCGAGGACTTCTGCGGGTCCGCCGACGGTCCACACGTCGGTTTCGACACCGCAGTCGGCGATGGCTTCCTCGACGCGTTCGACGTGTTCCTCGGTCGTGTTGACGTAGACGCTCGCGCCCGTGTCGGTCGAGAAGTAGACGGGGATATCTTCCTCTTTGCGGAGTTGGCGAACCGTGTTGAACACCTCGATAGTGCGCGGTTGCCAGTAGACCCAGCCGGCGGGACCGGTCATCGTCGTCGCGGCGAGCGAGAGCGAGTCGTGCTCGGCGAGTTCGAACGCGGCGTCGAAGTCGTCTTCGTAGAGCGCCTCGCGCATGTCGTCGATTTGGGGGATGACGTGGGCCATCCGCGCTTGGAACATGTGACTGTCCTCTGCCTCGGCGTGTGCCTGTTCGGTCTCCTTGTAGGCGGGGACGTGCGCGGCGACGATGCGCAGGTCGTCTTCGAGGTCGGTCTCGATGCGCTCGGAGCGGCAGTCGATGTCGTTCATCCCCGAGTAGAGGTGCGAGACCGCACCCGTGACCGCGCGGGCGGCGGAGGCCGACCCGCGGCGGGCGATAGTCGAGATTTCTGGGCGCGTCATGTCGAGACCGGCGGCCTCGGCGAGCGCCATCGCGGCGGCGGCGAAACCGGACGCAGACGACCCGAACCCGATGTTCGAGGGGAAGGAGTTCTCGCTCTCTAATCGGACTCGGTGGTCGAAGCCAGCGAGTTCGCGGACTCGGTCCACGACGTCGCAGATGCGCTCTGCGCCGCGACCCTCGACTTCCTCGCCGCCGATGACGTACACGTCTTCCTCGGCGTCGGGGAGGAACTCGACCGTCGTCTTCGTGTGACTCGGGGCCGTACAGACGCTGATGCTGTCGTGATACGGCATTCTGCGTTCCGAGTCTCGCATCCCGTGATACTTCACGAGGCCCTGAATCGGGTGGGCCTTGGCGGTGGCCTTCATAGACGAAAAGCCGTCAGACTGTGGGTTAAACGTCCCGATAGGTCACGGAACTCGATGCGCGAAGCATCTGGTGCTCGTGAGTTCCGGAGAGAAGTGCTCGCTGTGTGTCGTGTGTTAGTCTTCTGCTCGCTCTTCTGCGTGGCCGCGCTGCCAGACGTTCGTCACGCTTTCGCCGGACGGCGGTGTGTGGCTCACGTCTCGCATCGTCTGTTTCGGTCGGTTTCGGTTTGTCTCGCTCATTGTGACAAGAGGTGACATGGCCAGCAATAAGCGTTTCGCGGATATTATATTACGACTTATTATCATACTAGGACCATGGTTGGCGGGTACGGTGAGATGCGGACGCGTCTCGAACAGACGCCAGACGGGCGGCGACTCGTCGTCTCGCGCGTGATATCGGCATCCACAGCGGAGTGCTGGAGGCTCCTGACCGACGTCGAATACTGGCCAGCGTGGGGACCGAGCGTCTCGGCGGTCCGAGGAGTCGCCGGCCGCATCGAAGCGGGAAGTCACGGCGAGGTTCGCGTCGCGGGCGTGTGGGTTCCGTTTACCGTCGAGACGTACGAACGGAACCGCTGGACGTGGCGAATCGCCGGAATTCCTGCGACGGGCCACAGAGTCCGACCGTGGGGTGTCGATTCGTGTCTCGTCTCGTTCGAAGTCCCACTCGCGGCGGCACCCTACGCGGCCGTCTGCGCCGTCGCTCTCGAACGAATCGCCACGCTCGCACGCACAGAAGACCAACCCACCGGGGCGTCGGAGGACGCCGATTAGAAGACGAACAGGAAGAGAACGACGACGACGACGACGAGCAGGGCGACTGCCGCGAGGGCGAACCCAGTGCTACTCGATTCCGCCGTTGCTTCGGCCGCTTGCGCCGCCGCCTCCTCTTCATCGACTTCTCGAAGGACGTCTTCGAACTCCGGTTCGAAGGGTTCGTGGTACTCGTCGATTATCTGTTCGCCCATCTCGTTGGCTTCGAGTTCCTCGACGAGGTCCGAAATTCCGACGAGTTCCAGGGGGACTTCGACCTCTTCGACCGGAACGAGCAGTTCCGGTTCGAACGTCTCGGGGTCGTCGTCTTCCCCCAGTTCGGAGAGTTGCTCGTCGGTTGCGAACGCATACGCGAGCGTCTCCCTCGCGTCTTCCTCGTCACCAGTCGTGATGATAGTCCCGTCCACACCGCGGTCTTCACAGCGTTCTGCGAACGCCGACGCGGCGTGTTCGCTGAAATCGGCCGTCACATCGACCCACACGACTTCCCTCGGCGCGTCTGCGTCGGAGGGAGCAGCAAAGAGGAACATTTTGCCGTCTCGTTCGGCCCGTTTGGTACGCTCACCACGGGCGCGGTAGAGTCGCTCGACGACGGTCGTGAGGTCATCAATCTCGAGAAAAGAGACTACGTTCTCCAGCGATACGTCACTCATTCGTCCACAGAGACAGCGTGCCGTGAGATAAATTTTCCGCGAGATTACCAAATGTGAAATTTAGACGCGCTACGACGGGCGAACGAGTTCGAACCGGTCGGTCAACTTCGCGTACTCGCTCCCGGCGAGACGCCCGACCGCGTCCAGCTTCTTCGTATCGAGTTTTCCATCCGTCAGCACGTCGTCGGCGACGTGTGCGTGGACGACTTCGGCGAGGATGAGCGTCGAAGAGCCGACTTCCATGCTGTCGTACAGCGTGCATTCGAACGAGACGTGGGCGTCCGCGACGCGCGGCGCGTTCACGACCGTCGATTCGGCCTTCTCGATGCCGACGTGGTCGAACTCGTCAACGTCGGCCGGAACCGTCGCCGCGGTCTGGTTCATCGCTTCGACGAGGTCCTCGGTGACGATGTTGACGACGAACTCGCCGTGTTCGATAGCGTTTCGCGGGGTGTCTTTCAACGAATCGCCGTGACCGACGGGTGCGAAGACTAGAATCGGCGGGTCGATGCTGGCGACGGTGAAGAAACTGTACGGCGCGAGATTGTCGGCGGGTTCGCCGCGTGAACTCACCCACGCGATGGGCCGGGGAACGACCGCACCCGACAGGAGCCGATACGGTGAGCCGAACTCGGTTGGCGACCCTTCCATCAGTGTACCTCCGCGCTCACGGTGGTGTGCTGTGATGTGTACATACTGGTGACAAAAGGTGGGACGTGGGAAGAAACTGTGCCGTTAGAACAGGCCGAGACCGAGCGCGTACGACCACGTGCTACTACTGAGCGCGAGGAACGTGAGCGACCCGCCGAGGATGACGACGTTCTTGAGGAAGTTCGTCATCTCGCTCTGTTGTTGGTCTTCGGGCACCGCCCAGAAGTCGTGGAACAACGGCGTCGAGACGAGCATGAAGAGCGCGACTGCACCCGCTGCGAGCGCCGGGAACGCACCGAGTGCGATTCCGATACCGCCGAAGACGAGCATCCCGCCGGAGAAGACGACGCCGAGTCGAGGAGCAGGGAGGCCCTTCATCTCCGCGTAGCCCGTCATCTGCTCGACGTTCATGAAGTGATTGAGTCCCATGAACGCGATGACCGCGCCGAAGAGGACGCGAGCGAGCAGGAACGCAACGTCTGCGCCCGGTGCGGCGAATTGGAGCACGGTAGTCATCGGCCGTCCTCCGTCGTAGCCGTGTTCGATTGACGGTCCGTCGTAACGCTGGCTGTTCTCATTACGTTACCTAATACGCCCTCGCACCCCCATATATGTTTGCTGGCATACATGTCACCGGGTTACTATCGGCGTACCAGGTGACGAAACCGTCACGTGGGCGGCGATGACCATACCTTTAATGGTTGATATAACTCCGTGGTATGTCAATCTCGACTGAGACTCTCGAATTCGGTACTTACCTGGTAACTACCGTGTGTGTTTTGCCGAAAGATATACCCCCTCTGACACACGACTGTAATTGGGACGTGATTGACATGAATGCAAATCGAAATTGGGGTGAAACCCATGAGTGAAGCCTGGAACGCAGCAGGCTACATTGCGAGTTCACGGTATCGACTCGCCGTCTGCGAGTATCTCGACGAAAACGGGTCCGGTCTCCCCTCCCGTATCGCATCGGATACAGGGCTCGCCCAACCGCACGTATCCCGTGCACTTTCAGAACTACGTGAGAAGAACATCGTGGAACTTCTTGTTCCCGAATCACAGCAAAAAGGCCGACTGTACGGACTGACCGACCTCGGTGTCGCTGCGTACAAGAAAGTCGCAGTTGACCGCCTCGGCGAACTTGCGGTCGTCGAACCGACCGAGTTTCCGAACACCAACTTAGTCACCGAACTCACCAACGCATACGCAGGACAACTGCGTGGCATCGTCTGGTGTGAACCGGACCAGACGTGGGTCTGTTTCACCGCCGACGAACTGTCGAGAGACTACGACACCGAGACGCTCAAAGCGTTGGTTTCGACGCTCACGAACGGTGAACCGGTCGATACGGACACGGGCGGTGGTCCAGCAGGTGACATCCAGTTCGTGGTCTACGGTCTCGAAGACGCCCTCATCGTCAGAGTCCAACTAGATTCGGAGACCGACCTCCTCGTCTCCGTCGAGTTAGGATTCGACGAATCGATTACCGAACTTGCGGAGTCGTGCCAAGAAGTTGCTCTTACTGCCCCCATCGAAGGGCGTGTTAACTAGTTTCGGGACGAACCGGCCCCTATGACGACACCACCGAGCGTCGTCGGGGTCGATGGCTGTCGAACCGGGTGGGTGTGTGCGTATACGACTGCTCACGCCCTTCACATCGAAACACTTCATTCATTTTCTGTGGTGAGAGACCTGGCGGTCGAACTTGACGCCGAGCGAGTGCTCGTCGATATACCGATTGGTCTCCCCGAAACCGGTCGCAGGTCGTGCGATTCGATTGCCCGCGAGTTGATGGGTTCCCGTGCGGCGACGGTCTTCTACGCACCGGTCCGTGCGGTCCTCGACGAATCCACACACGAACGTGCGAGCGCCGTGAATCGAGCCCAAAGCGGGTACGGACTCTCCGTTCAGGCGTGGCATCTCGTTCCGAAAATCCGTGAAGTCGATGCGGTGTTGCAAACACACCCCGACGCACGCGGCCGGATTCTCGAAGCGCACCCAGAACTCGCCTTTCGCGCGTTCGCCGGTGAGCCACTTTCGGCGAAGAAATCGACCGAGGCTGGTCGGAGTCGCCGTCTCGAACTCCTGCGAGATGAGTTTGGAGACGCCGACCCAGAAGCGGTCTACCGAGAGACGGTGGCACAGACGTACCGAAAAGACGTCGCACGCGACGACGTCATCGATGCACTGGTACTCGCGGCGAGCGCCCGACGGCCACTGGAATCGCACCCGGCGTCACCGCCGACAGACGCGACGGGACTCCCGATGGCGATTCACGAACCACTGACTTCGACGCGGGAGATGTGACTTCAATGTCATTCAGAAATACCCCGAACTAGCTCATCAATATAATATGTATTCCCCAATAGGGTTTCGTATGTCCACTACAAGAAGATTTTTATGCATGGTGTTCAACTTACTATCCGGCGTGGTCGTTGTATCCATAACTCACCGCCCAATGTACGCCCACTGCGTGACTTAGTACCAGCCAGTCAGTCAGTCAAAGTGGACGGCCACGCCTGTGCCACCCGAATCCTCGCGTGAATTCGATACCCAACAGCCGACGGGTCAAACGAGTCGGCGACGTTCTCCGAGCCGAACTCTCGCTTACAGCCGGCGTCATCATCGACTGGGCTCGCGCTCTGGGACCGATTCGACGGAACCGACCCGTTCGCGCCACTCGGTCCGCCCACCACGGACCTCGGCGTGACACCCGACGCCGATCGAACAACGGGACGCGTAGAACCCCTCGTCTGACTGCTATGCGCCGGTTCCGATACCGAACATTCGCGTCGTCCCCCACGAGGTGACGACGATGCCGACGATGAACGCGGCAAGTGCGCCCATCATCGGGAACGGGTCCAGTGCTGGGCCGCCGAGAAACGGGCCGCGAACGATGAGAAACGACGAACCAAGCGCTATTCCAAGTCCGATACTCGATACGACTGTCAAGAACAGCCGTACCACTCCTATCCCACGAGTGTCCCCACGGAAGCTCATAGACGTTCAACTATCGGAGAACCTCTTTAACGATTTGGCCGTTTTTCAGACCAGTTAGTACCGAACGTCGAACCCGCGTTCGCCCGCCGGGTCCTCGTACGTGACTGCCACGCCTTCGACGTTCGCCATCGGACTGCCGTCGTGACACCACTCGACCATCGACTCGACCGCCTCACGCTCGCCTTCGAACACGGCCTCGACGCGGCCGTCGTCGAGGTTCTTCACCCAGCCATCGACGCCGTGGTCGCGGGCGGTGTCGCGGGTGGTCGCGCGGTAGTACACTCCTTGGACGCGGCCGCTGACGAAGACGTGTGCACGGGTTCGGTCGCTCATGGATTCGTGTTCGCCGGCCGAACCCAAAGGCGTGGTGTCTGCGATACTCTCACGACCGCCGACCGAATCGTGAGTATCTAAGTACGGGCCATACAACCCACGAGCATGGAACTCTTCGGCACTGCCGGTATTCGCGGTCCCGTGGTGACTCGGGTGACGCCCGAACTCGCCCTGCAGGTGGGACGCGCCGCCGGACTCGCCGCACTCGAATCGGACGGGCAAACCGAGTTCGTCGTCGGCCGAGACGGTCGAACCACCGGGCAAGGACTGGCCGCGGCCGTCGAAGCGGGGTTGCTCTCCGCGGGCGCGGACGTGACTCGTATCGGCGTCGTTCCCACCCCGACGCTCGCGTTCGCCTCGCAGGGTCGCCGCGGCGTCATGCTCACCGCTTCGCACAACCCGCCGGCCGACAACGGCATCAAGATGTTCGTCGATGGGCAGGAGTACGACCGAGACCTCGAACGGGATATCGAGCAGCGCGTCGAAGCGGGTGCATCTCCCGTCGCGTGGGACGACTGGGGCGCGAGCGGCGACGCCGACGTGCTCGATGCCTACCGCGCGGCAGTGGTCGAATTCGCCGAACAGTACGGCGAACCCGCGGAGGGCCTGAACGTCGCCGTGGACTGCGGGAACGGCATGTCCGCGCTGGGGACGCCGCAGGTGCTCCGCGACCTCGGCGCGCACGTCGTCACGCTCAACGCGCAGGTCGATGGCCACTTCCCCGGCCGCGAGTCCAAGCCCACCCCCGAGACGCTGCGAGACCTCCGGGCGTTCGTCGCCGAGGGCGAATTCGACTTCGGTATCGGTCACGACGGCGACTCCGACCGCATCGTCATCATCGACAGCGAGGGCGAAGTCGTCCACGAGGACACGATCATCGCCATCGTCGCCGAGCAGTACGTCCGCGTGAGCGACGTTGCGGACCCCGTCGTGGTGACGACGCCCAACGCCTCCGGTCGAATCGACGAGCGTGTCCGCGAGGCGGGCGGCCGCGTCGAGCGCGTCCGACTCGGCGCGCTCCACGAGGGTATCGCCAGCGCCCGCGCCGCGGGCGGTGACGTGGTGTTCGCCGCCGAACCGTGGAAACACATCCACACCGCCTTCGGTGGCTGGATAGACGGCGTCGCCTCCGCGGCGCTCATCACGCGTCTCGTCGCCGCGTCGGGTCTCGACGGCCTGCGCGAACCCGTCACCGAGCGCCCCTACCGAAAAATCAGCATCACCTGCCCCGACGAGAAGAAAGCGCCAGCGATGGCGGCACTCGAAACGTCGCTGCCCGAGGAGATGGACCCCGAATCGCTCGATACCGAGTACGGCGTCCGACTCGAATTTCCCGACGCATCGTGGACGCTCGTCCGCCCCTCGGGGACCGAACCCTACATCCGCGTCTACGCCGAAGCCGACGACGTGGACGACCTCGTCGCACGCGTGAGCGCCGTCGTCGAAGCCGAAATCGACGCCGCCTGAGCGGCGAAATTGCCGCTCGTTGATGTGTCTGTTTCGCTGAAAATCGGGAGACAACTATCCGAACGCGAATAGTTGACACTCCGCACTTGTGCAGTTAGAGTGCAGAGTTGTGTGTATCTACGGTGTGTCTGCGGTGAGAAACGACACCTTTATCCAATTTTCACTACCCCGATATCAATAGGAGTTCATAGACATGGACAGACGAACATTCGTCAAATCGGCAGGGGTTGCAGGTCTCGTTGGCCTCGCAGGTTGTACGGGCGGCGGCCCATCGGAAGGCGGCCAAGAAGAGACGACGACCGAGAGCGGTGGCGAAGAGACCACCGAGAGCGGTGGCGAGCAGACGACCACCGAAGAGGAGATGTCCGGACCATCGGCCAACGTCGGCATGGTCTACGCACTCGGCGGTCTCGGTGACAAGTCGTTCAACGACGCCGCAAAGCGCGGTGTCGATCAGGCTGAGTCCGAACTCGGCATCGCCTACGACGAAGCACAGCCGTCTGCGGCAGAGGAGTTCCCGCAGTTCCAGCGCCGCTTCGCACAGTCGTCGAACCCGGACTACGACCTCGTCTCGTGTATCGGCTTCGCGCAGGCGTCTGCGCTCACCGAGACGGCACCGAACTTCCCGGAGCAGAACTTCATGATCGTGGACAGCGTCGTCGAGCAGGACAACGTCGCGTCCTACGTCTTCCGCGAAGAGCAGGGTTCGTTCCAGGTCGGCTACCTCGCCGGTCTGCTCACGACCCAGGACTTCTCCGCAGGCAGCGGTTCGACGAACCCCGACCAGAAGAACGTCGGCTTCGTCGGTGGTGTCGATGCACCGCTCATCCGCAAGTTCCAGGCTGGCTTCGAGGCCGGTGTCGCCTACGCCGACGAGGAAATCTCCGTTGACGTCGCGTACGCCGGTTCGTTCTCCGACTCCGCGAAGGGGAAGGAAATTGCGACCTCGATGTACGAGAACGGCGCAGACATCGTCTACCACGCCGCCGGTGGCGTCGGTCTCGGTGTCTTCCAGGCCGCAAAGGAGCAGGGCAAGTTCGCCATCGGTGTTGACTCCGACCAGTCCATCACCGAACCGAACTACGCCGACGTCATCCTCGCCTCGATGGTCAAGCGTGTCGAGACGGCGGTCTTCACGTCCATCGAGAACGTGGTCAACGACTCGTTCAACGGCGGCGAAGCGGTCACCCTCGGCCTCGAAGAAGAGGGTGTCGGCGTCGCCTACGGTGCCGAACTCGGTGCCGACATCTCGGACGACATCAAGGCCGAACTCGACGCGTCCGCCGAAGCCATCATCGCCGGCGACATCGACGTCCCGACGACGACCGAATAAGCGGACCCGATTTCACGCTTTTTACTGCGCGTCCCAGCCAACCAGCGATGGCCATCTTCGGGGGCGAATATTGCCGCTTTCGTACGTCACCCTACCGAACTATCTCTCTCGTTGAATCGTCCAATTCGCCGCACAGGGCCATAGACCCGTGCGGAAGGCTACCGAAGCGAAGCGAATCCCACGAGTTTAAGCGAACCCCCTCGAAAAGAGGTTCAAGATGAGCACCGCCGTTCATCTCGACGGGATTACAAAGCGGTTCCCCGGCGTCATCGCCAACGACGACGTGGACCTGACCGTCGAGCAAGGCACGGTGCACGCACTTCTGGGTGAAAACGGGGCCGGGAAGACGACGTTGATGAACGTCCTCTACGGACTCTACGAACCCACGGAGGGGACTGTCAACATCGACGGCGAACCGCAGGACTTCAACAACCCTGGGGACGCAATCGCCGCCGGTGTCGGGATGATTCACCAGCACTTCATGCTGGTTGACCCCATGACAATTGCTGAGAACATCGTTCTCGGCAACGAACCGCGCAAGTGGTTCGGAACCACCGTTGACCGGGAGCGCGCGCGCCAAGAAGTCGTCGAGCTTTCACAACGATACGGATTCGACGTTGACCCTGACGACACCGTCGAAGACGTGAGCGTCGGCGTCCAGCAACGCGTCGAGATTCTCAAGGCACTCTACCGCGGTGCCGATATCCTCATCCTCGACGAGCCGACGGCAGTTCTGACACCCCAGGAGGTCGAAGAGCTGTTCGCCGTCTTCGAGGAACTCACCGCGCAGGGCAAGACGATTATCTTCATCAGCCACAAGCTCGGTGAAGCGATGCACGCCGCCGACGACATCACCGTCCTCCGCGACGGCAAGAACGTCGGCACGGTCGATGCCAAGGAGACCTCGCGCGAAGAACTCGCCGAGTTGATGGTCGGCCGCGAAGTCCTGCTCGAACCCAAGAGCGAACCCCGAGAACCGGGCGAGCAGGTGCTCTCCGTCGAGGGCGTCAACGCCAACGACAACCGCGGCATCCCCGCCGTGGACGACGTGTCGTTCGAAATCCGCGAGGGCGAAGTGTTCGGCATCGCGGGTGTCGATGGCAACGGCCAATCACAACTCGTCGAGGTCATCACCGGCCTTCGCAACCCGACTTCGGGTCGCGTCACCTACAAGGGCCGCGATATCACGCACTCTTCTCGTCGCTCTCGCATCGACGACGGGATGGCGTACGTCCCCGAAGACCGCCACGAACGCGGTTTAGTGATGGACTTCGACCTCGTCCAGAACGGGATTCTCGGGAGCCAACACAACCCCGAGTTCACCAACAGCGGTGCAATCGACTGGCCGAGCGCACGCGGACACGCCGAAGATATCATCCAATCGTACGATGTTCGGCCGCCGCACCCCGACGCGGACGCCGAATCGTTCTCCGGCGGGAACCAGCAGAAGTTCATCGTCGGCCGCGAGTTCGAACGGAACCCCGATTTCGTCGTCGCCACACACCCCACTCGCGGGGTGGACATCGGCGCGATGGAGTTCATCCACGAACGCCTGTTGGACCTCCGGGCGGAGGGCAAAGCAGTACTCCTCATCTCCTCGAAACTCGACGAGGTGCAGGGACTCTCGGACCGCCTCGGCGTCATGCACGACGGCGAACTCATGGACATCGTAGACCCACGCAACACGACCGAAGAAGAGATTGGCCTGCTCATGGCCGGCGAACGACCCGACACCGACGCCGACGAGGCGAACGCAACGGTTGGTGACGCCCAATGAGCGCCAAGGAGAACGCACAGGAAATCCTCCGCCGTCTCACCTCTGCCTCGGCCGCAGAGCGCGTCCTCATCAGCTTCGCCGCGCTCATCATGGCAGTCGTCGTCGGCGCGGTCATCGTCCTCGTCTCCGGACGAGTGGCGACGTGCCAGACGGCCGCGACGACGATTCTCGGCGTCGGCTTCTGTTACGACCCGGTGGACGTGTACCTCGTCCTCTTCAACGGGGCGCTCGGCGAACCGTTCCTACTGAATTCGCCGGAACTCCTGAACCCCAACTGGAACCCGCTCAACTTCGGACTCGCACTCACGCTCAAGGAGGCGACGCTCCTCATCTTCACCGGTCTCTCGGTGGCCGTCGCGTTCCGTGCGGGCCTGTTCAACATCGGGACGCAGGGGCAACTCATCCTCGGCGCGTTGGCGACGGCGCTGTTCGCGTTCTTCGTCGCGCCGATTCTCCCCGGTGGCGTCCTCGGTGGGCTAATCCTGATTCCACTCGCCATCCTCGTCGGCGCGCTCGTCGGCGGCCTGTACGGCGCGATTCCGGGCGCACTCAAGGCCTACGCCGACGCGAACGAGGTCATCACGACCATCATGCTCAACTTCATCGCCGCGCAGGTGGCGTTCGTCCTCGTCAGCGAGTTCTTCCGCAACCCGGACTCGCAGGTCGTCGAGACGACGCCCCTGCCGGACTTTGCGACCCTCCTTCCGGTCGCGTTCCCGCAGGGTGGTGACTTCTCCATCCTCGCGCTCGTGTTCGCGCTCGTGCTCGTCGTCGTCGTCTGGTACCTGCTCGAACAGACCTCGTTCGGGTACGACCTCCGGACGAGCGGCGAACAGCCCGAAGCCGCCGAGTACGGTGGCGTCGATGCCAAGCGCACGACGGTCATGAGCATGTTCCTCTCCGGTGCACTCGGTGGCATCGGCGGCGCAGTGTGGGTGCTCATGGTCATGGGCAAGTTCCAGGCGGGCGTCCCCTCGCTCGGGTTCGACGGCATCACGGTGACGATTCTCGCGGGCAACAACCCGTTCGGAATCATCCCCGCGTCGCTCCTGTTCGGGACGCTCAAGTCCGGGTCGCTCGCGGTGCAGTTCCAGACCGGCGTCCCGAAACAACTCGTGGGAGTGCTCCGCGGCCTCATCATCCTCTTCGTCGCCATGCCGGAGTTCTTCCGCATGCTCGGGTCGTACGTCAACCTCGAACCCGAGCGCGAAGAAGTGGCGACCGATGGCGGTTCCCTCCTCGGAGGTGACGACGAATGAGCACGACAACAATCGACCGACTCCGCGACACCGAACTATCGTACCGAGCGACGCTCGTCGGCGGTGCGGTGAGCGTCTTCCTCCTCATCGCCATCCTCGGCGTCGTCTTCCCGCAGAGCATCTGGGCCAACCTCTTCGGCATCCTCACCAGTCGCAGCACGCTCTCGTCGGCGCTGCGTCTGGCGGTGCCGATTACCTTCGCCGCACTGGGCGGCATCTTCTCCGAGAAGGCCGGTATCGTCAACATCGGTCTCGAAGGTCTGCTCATCATCTCGGCTTTCACGGCCGTCATCACGACGGCCATCGTCGGCCCGCAGATGACCATCGTCGGCCTGCCGGCGCTCTGGATCGGCTTCTTCGCGGGCATCCTCGCGTCGGTGCTCTTCTCGGCGCTGTTCGCCGTCGTCTGCATCCGCTTCAAAGCCGACCAGATTATCGCGGGTCTCGCAGTGTGGCTCATCGCCCTCGGTCTCGCACCGTTCGCCGCGACGGTCTACTACGGCGGCGTCAACACCAACAACCTCGGCACGTCGCTGGGAACGTGGACGGTTCCCGTCCTCTCCGACATTCCGTTCTTCGGCGCGCTGTTCGACGCCGACCCCTCGGTGTACATGATGCTCGTCGCCGTCCCGGCCTCGTGGTACGTCCTCAACCGAACCGCGTTCGGCCGCCACGTTCGCGCCTCGGGTGAGAACCCGAAAGCACTCGACACGGTCGGTGTCGATGTCAGTCGCGTCCGCTACGCGGGCGTGCTCCTCTCCGGATTCCTGACCGGCATCGGCGGCGCGGCGCTGTCACTCGGTCTCGGCCAGTTCATCGGCAACGACCAGACGATGGTCAACGGCAAGGGCTTCATCGCAATCGTCGCGTACCTCTTCGGGAACTACAACCCGCTCGGCGCGTTCGGCGCGTCGTTCCTCTTTGCGGGTCTCGAAGCCGTTCAGATTCGACTCCAGCAGGTTCCGGGCTACGCGGTTCCGGACTCGCTCATCCAGACGATTCCGTACGTCACGGTCATCGTCGTCCTCGCGCTCGTCGGGCGCACGCGAATCCCGGCGGCCGCGGGTGAGCATTACGACACGGGCGACGACAACAGATAAGTTCGGATTCGGTGTTCGAACCGGGTTCGACGCCCCCATTTTCTTCGAGTTGTTCCGTCCGCGAACGACGCGTTCGCGCCACGACGGCCGATGCGGGAGTAAAGAGTTTTCTCCCCGCGATAAGGAGGTGATACCATGTCCAATCACCAGCACGACGTGGTCGTTGTCGGCGCGGGTACCTCCGGGTGCTACGCGGCGGCGACAATCGCCCGAGCGGGCTACGACGTAGTGGTCGTCGAACGAAAGCCCGCCGAAGAGGCCGGACACATCGCCTGTGGTGACGCGCTCAAGGGTGCGAACGCGTTCCCCGACGCCATCCCCAAGGAGCAAATCGAACCCGCGTTCACCAACACGAAGGTGGACCACGGCCGATTCGAGATTCCGAAAGAAGACACCGTACTCGACATTCCGGTCCCGGGCGAACTCGCCGTCATCGACCGCTGGGAGTACGGCAAACTCATCATCGAGGGTGCCGAGGACGCCGGTGCGGACTTCCACTACGACACCGTCGTCCAAGACGTGCTGCAGGACGACGACGGCACCGTCACGGGCCTGCGCGCCAAGCGCAAGGGCGACGTCGTCGAGTACGACGCCGACATCGTCATCGACGGCGCGGGGTCGCTCTCGCTCCTCCAAGACAAGGCCGACTTCTCGAACGCGACGTTCGACACCAACGTCTCTTACTCGCAGTTCTGTTCTGCCTACCGCGAAATCGTCGAAGTCGAAGCGCCGGTCGAGTGGGACGACGCGCTCGTCTTCAAACCGGCCTCCGTCGCCGCTGGCTACATCTGGTACTTCCCGCGGACGGAGACGACCATCAACGCCGGACTCGGCTTCCAGATGAACGAAGAGCCGATGAAACTCGTCGAAGACCTCAAACAGGACCTTCGAAACCGTCCCGAGTTCAAAGGTGCCGAAGTCAAGGATAAACTCGGTGCCGCCCTCCCGACGCGTCGTCCCTACGACTCGGCGACTGCTCCCGGTTACATGGCCGTCGGCGACGCCGCCGCGCACGTCAACCCCACGACTGGCGGCGGCATCGCGGGTGCCGCCTACGCGGGTGCCTACGCCGGCGAACAGTCCATCGTCGCCCTCGAAGAAGGCGACGTGAGCGAAGAGGTCCTGTGGCGCTACAACGAGCGCGTCATGGACCACTTCGGCGGGCGCTACGCCAGTCTCGACGTGTACAACATCCTCTCGACCGCGGTCGATGTGGACGACCTGATGGGTCTCATGGCGTCGCTCCCCGGCGAGAAACTCGCCGAAGCGCTGTACTCGGGCACCACGTCGTTCGGGCCGAGACTCCTCCTCCAGACGGCCGCATCGAGCTTCGGCTACTGGCGGCAGATTCTCGACTTCTACAAGACGAAGCAACTCGCCGACCAACTCATGGCCCACTACGACCGCTATCCCGGTCGCCCGAGCGCGCTCGCAGGCTGGCAGGACGAGCGCGACCGAATCATGGACGAGATTTACGAAGTCACTGGCGCGAAGCCGAAGTACTGACCGTCGCCCCGTTCTCGAACGCGACGTCTCTGAATTCGAATCGTGCACCGCCCGACTCCGCTTCTGTCGCCGTCGCCGTCCAGTCGTGAGCTTCGACCACGCCGGAGACGATTGCGAGTCCGAGTCCGGTCCCATTGGTGTCGGTCGTATAGCCCGACTCGAAGATGCGCTCGCGTTCGGCGTGCGGGATGCCGGGACCGTCGTCTTCGACGAAGAAGCCGTCGTCGAGCAGGCCGACGCGAACCTGGACGTCGGGACCGGCGTGGTCGAGCGCGTTGCGGAAGAGGTTCTCGAACACCGTCACGAGGCGCTCGCGGTCGGCCCGTAAGGTGGCGTCCGCTTCGACCGTCAAGGAGGCGGCGTCGAGTTTCGTGTTGGCGACCGCGTCCGCCGCGATGCGGGCGAGACCGACGGGTTCGGTCTCACCCACCGTCTCGCCGCTCCGCGAGAGGTGGAGCACGTCTTCGATGAGCGCCTCCATGCGCTCGTGGGCGTCCGCGACGGTTTCGAGGTGTTCCATGCCGTGACCGTCGCGCGCGAGTTCGAGACGAATCTGTGCGACGTTCAGCGGGTTTCGCAGGTCGTGGCTGACGACCGAGGCGAACTGGTCGAGGCGTTCGTTTCTGGCCGCGAGGTCGTCTTCGTAGGTCTGGCGGAGGTCCGCCCATCGGACCATGCCGACGGTCACCGAGAGGACGCCCACGAGGAGGGCGACGTCTTCGAACAGGATGGAAAAGGAGTCGGGTTGGACGAGGAGTTCGTCGAGGGCGTCGGTCGTCGCGTAGATGGCGACGAAGATGGTCCCGATGTAGAGCGGACGCCAGACGGTCGGGGTCTCGCGGACGACCGAGATGACGGCCGTTCCGCCGAGTGCGACGGGGATGAGGAGGAGTTCGACGGCGAACCGATAGTACGACCCATCTCCCGTGGAGAAGGCGATAAACTGCAGGCTGGCGAGTCCGAGGATGATACCGGTGGCGACGGCGACCGGTCGCACATCGAACTGGGGTGTCGATTCACCTCGGAGTAAACCCATCGCTGGCGGCTATGCGTGGGGGGAACAAATAAGCGCTGGCGGTTTCGCCGAGTGTTTCGGTCGAGCTAAGAGACGGAGAGTCGAACGAGCGGCGCTGTTAGGCCTGTTTTGCGGCGAGTTGCTCGATACTTCCCGCCATCACGTCGATTGCGATGCGGATGGTCTCTTCGTCCACGTCGAACGTTCGCGTGTGGTGGCCGCCGGGGTGGTCGGTGCCGACGCCGACGTAGGCCGCGAGACCGCCCTGTTCTTGGACGCGATTCATCAGGTACGTCGCGTCCTCGCTGCCGCCGAGTTCGTCGCTCCGGAGAATCGAGGTGACGCCCTCGACGCCCTCGCTCACCTCGCCGACGATGTCCATGAGCAGGTCGTCGCTCCGGGCGCTGGGTGCCTTTCCTTCGACCGATATCTCCACGTCGCAGTCGTACATCGCGGCCGCGGACTCGATGACGGTGTGTGCGCGTTCTTCCATGTACTGCATGAGTTCGGTCGTCGCGCCGCGGACCTCGCCCTCGATGAAAGACTCTTCGGCGATGATGTTCGTCGCCGTCCCGCCGCCCATCAGGCCGACGTTGACGCGAGTCGCGCCGTCGGAGTGCCGCGAGATACCGTAGAGGTTCTGAATCGCGGCCGCCGCGGCGAGGTTCGCGTTCTTTCCTTCTTCGGGCTTGGCACCCGCGTGGGCCGGTGCACCCGTGAACTCGGCGAGGAAGTGCGAAACCGCGAGAAACCCATCGACGCCGCAGACGATTTCGCCGGTCGGGTGGTCGAGTCCGACGTGCAGGGCGAGCAGGTAATCGACGTCGTCGAGGTGGCCGCTCTCGGCGACTGCCTTGCCGCCGGCGACTTGCTCCTCGCTCGGTTGGAAGAACACCTTGAACGTCCCCGAGAAGTCCGAGGCGATGACGGCGTCGAGGATGCCGAGACCGATGGTCGCGTGGGCGTCGTGACCGCAGGCGTGCATGAAGCCCTCGTTCTGAGACCGGAAGCCCTCACTCGTGGGGAGGTGGTCGTCCTCGTCGGATTCCGTGATTGGGAGGGCGTCGATATCGACCCGAAGGGCGATGGTCGGTCCCTCGCCGCGTTCGACGACGGCGAGCGCGCCCGTATAGCCACCCTTCAGTTGGTCGAGAACGTCTTCGCGGGCACCCGCCTCGCGTGCTCGCTCGAACCACGTCTCGATTTCGGCGTCGTCGGGGACGGCCATTCGCTCGTCTGTGTCCATGATTTCGGGACCGACGTAGAGACCGTCGAGGTCGCGCGTTTCGAGTTCGGAGACGATACGGGCGGTGGTGTAAAACTCTCTCCACGCTGGTTCTGGGTGCTCGTGGAGGTCCCGGCGGAACGCGATGAGGTCGTCCATCGTCGCTTGGTGACTCATATCTCGACTCTTTTCTGTGGGTGCTGATAAACACACCAGACTGGTTCGCTGACACTCCCTCGCGTTGTCACCGACGGCGACGATTCGTGCCGCTTTTATTTCCGAGTGTGAGTCTCACAGACGATGCCTGAAGAACCGGACATCGAGCTTTCGTTCCGCGGCGGGAGACTCGTCAGTGCGCTCCCGATTGCTATCTTCATCGGGTGGGCAATCTTCCAAAGCGGCGTCCTCGGAATCGGCGATACGACTGGTCTCGTCACGGGGATGCTGACAGGACTCATCGTGGGATTGCTGTTCGTCCGGGGAGACTGGAAGGACTACGCGGACGTGATTTTCGTCGGCATGACCCGCCGGGTCGCCGCGACAGCGGTGGTCGCGTGGCTCTGGGCGGGCATGTTCGCAGAGACGATTCAAGTCGGCGGCTTCGTCGATGGTCTCGTCTGGGCGGCGACCGCGCTGAACGTCGGCGCAGCCCTGTTCCCCGCCGTGACGTTCCTCTTGGCGGCGCTGCTTGCGACCGGTATCGGGACCGGTTACGGGACGGCAATCGCCTTCACGACGCTCGTCTTTCCCGCTGGGTTACTCCTCGGTGCGAACCCCGTACTACTGTTCGGCGCTATCCTCTCCGGGGCCGTCTTCGGAGACAACCTCGCACCCGTGAGTGACACGACAATCGTCTCCGCGGTCACGCAGAACGCCGACATCGGCGGGGTCGTCACCTCTCGCGTGAAGTATGCCGTCGTCGCGGCCGCGCTCGCCGTCGTCTCGTATCTCGTCGCAGGCTTCGGGATTCCCGGCGTCTGGAGCGGCATGCCCCACGCCAGCGTCTCGGGGCAGTTCGGCGCGACTGCATCGCCGTGGGGACTCGTCCACCTGCTCGACATCGCGGTGGTCATCGCCCTCGCGGTGAGCGGTCGCCACATCGTCGAATCCATCTCGTGGGGACTCATCCTCGCGGCCGTCCTCAACGTCGCACTCGGCGTCGCTGGACTGGTCGATGTCTCGCTCGGGAGTATGATTCTGTTCGAAGCACCGCAGACCGGACTCGCCCAAGCAGTCGCCTCGCTCCCGCTCCTCGGGTCGGTCGTCGAGACCGTCCCGATGGCCGAGGTGGGAGTCTCCGGGAGCATCTACGCCGGTGCGGCGGGCTTCTTCCCGCTCATCGTCCTGACGCTGCTCCTCGTTGCGGGCGCGGAAATCATGCGCGCCGGTGGCGGATTCGACGCGATTCAAGAACTCGTCATCGACCCGATTGCGACGACGGTTCGCCGTGCCGAAGTGACGATGGTCCTCGGGACGGCGCTCGTCAACGCGACGGTTACCATCAACACCGCCGCCGAAATCGCAATCGCACCGTACATCGCCAAAGTTGGAAAGCGATTCAACATCAACGGCTACCGCCGCGCCAACATCCTCGACGCCAACACCTCGGCGCTCGGATACATCTTCCCGTGGGGCGGCGGCCTACTCGCTGGCTTCGGCGCGATGCAGGGATTAGTCGGCGGCGAAGGGACGCCGTGGTTCACCGCCGAGATGCTCGTGAACCCCGCGTCGGTCTGGCCGTACGTCTTCCACGGGTGGTTCCTCGTGGCGGTGTTCCTCTTCGCCGCCTGGACCGGCTACGGCCGCGAGTACGTCTCTGACCGCGCGAGCGAGGAGGTGAGTCGCGTATGAGTTGGCTCGATTCGTTCCTCGCCGGGTGGACGTTCCGAACGTCCACGCCCGCATTCGAACCCGGTGAGGTCATCACCGCCTACGTGACCGACGCCGACGCCGAGGGAGGTATCGTCCGCATCGGCGACTCGAAAATTCGACTCCCGGACGCCGACGCCGAACTCGTCGAGTCGAAAGTCAGACTCGAAATCACGGCGTTCGACGCGTCCACCTACGAGGGAACCGGAACCGTCGTCGAGGTCATCGGTCCCGACCAGTAGGAACCGAGACGACGAACTCGCCGCTCGTTAGCGTTCGAGAGAAAGAGAGAAAATTCGCGTTCGTGGGCGACGTGCGCCCCCTTCCGAAGCTCAGTTACGACGGTGGCCGAGCGGTTTCTTCTGTTCGACTTCGACTTCGACGTGGACGCTGTCGGGGAACGCGCGCTGGGTGACGCTCCGCGCGACTTCGTCGGCACCGTGGATTTCCAGTCGGCGCGTGTAGACGGTGTAGTCCCACGCGGGGAACTCGTCGCCGGGCGAGAGCGACCGATACTGCGGGATGTTCAACCGTTTCGGTTGGTCCGCGTGCGGGCCGCGACACTCCGCGCCTTTCTTCTCGACGTGTTGCTTCAGGTCGCCGACGATTCGGTCGAGGACGGTCTTGTCACCGCTTTGGAAGGTGAGTTTTGTGACGAACGGCATGAGTGGGCACTATCGAATTTGTGGACGCTCCGACGGTAAAAACGCATCTACACGGGCCTCGCACGTGACCGACTGTCAGTCGGACGGGCGTCCGAACTGTGTGAATCCTGTACACCCTCCGATACGCTCTTAAAGGGTGGCACATTTATTCAGGGTAATGGCAGTCGAAGCGGTCAGCGCTGGAGCCATTCTCTTCCGCGACACCCGCGGCCGGAGGGAGTATTTACTCCTGAAGAGTCGTCCAGGGGACTGGGAGTTCCCGAAAGGCGGGGTCGAAGGGAACGAGGAGCTTCAGCAAACAGCAATCAGGGAAATCAAAGAAGAGGCCGGAATCGAAGAGTTCCGCCTCATCGACGGTTTCCGCGAAGACTATAGCTACGTCTTCGAAGCGAACGGCAAAACGATTCACAAGACGGTTCACCTGTTCATCGCCCACTCGTTCGAGGCGTCGGCGGAACTCTCCACGGAGCACCGCGACCTCCAGTGGCGCGACTACGAACAGGCCATCAACACCATCACCCAAGACGGGCCGCGCGACATCCTCGAACAGGCGCACACGTTCCTCGACGAGGTTGCCGCCCAAAGCGAAGGCCCGCACAAGTACGTCAGATAACGCGCTGACACCCTTGTTTTCACGAAAAGCGAGCGACGCGTCGGCGACCGAAACGTCTTGTGTCTCCCGGTCTGACTCACGCTCGTGACTGACGCCCGGGACCGCGACCCCGAGTTCACCTTCGAGCTACGGGTGTGTCGATGGGCGGAGCGAACGTGGCACCCCGACGGCCCGCGACCCGCGCTGGTCGCGCGCCAACTCGGGACGCGAAAGCGGCGCTGGGACACCGTCGTCGTCGAGGTTGACCCCCAGGCGTTCGCCGCCCGCCGCGACCTCTCGACTCGCGGTCTCGACTCCGACCTCCTGCGTGTCGTCCGTCACGCGCCCGAAGATTGGCAGTGGTATCGTGACGCGATTCCGCATCCCGGATTCCCGTGGCGACACGTCATCGCGGCGGTCCACCGCGCCGCCGGGAGGGACCTCGTCGAAACCCGCCGCGGCAAACGCAACCGCGTCGAATACCGACGAAAAGCACCGTACCCGAACTGGGTTCGTCGTATCGTCGCCATCGAGAACAAACCGAACCTCGACGCGAGCGCCGCGCGCGCACTCGGCGAGCAACTCAGCCACGACGTGTCCCGAAGCCTCGCCGACGAAGTGTGGGTGGCGACGGAGGCGACGGGTGACCGCGTCGAACCGGCGCTCCTCGAAGACATCCCCGTCGAAGTCGGCATCCTCTCGGTCGATTCGACAGACGAGGCGGAGGTGCTGTGGCATCCGAGCACGCTCTCACCCTCCGCCGACGACGCCCGGCGACGACTCGTGTTGGCCGAGCGCGCCTACGACAAGGGGTGGCGAAACTACGTCGAGACGATGCGTCCGGACTGTCGGCACTTCGAACTCTCGCGTCGCGGGCGGGCACTGCTCCCGTCCTGTGCGGCGAAGGCGTGTCACCAGAGCCAACGAGAGTGCGCCGGGTCGTGCGCGCAGTTCGAACCCGAACCACCCATCTGGCGGACCAAGGGCTGGCCTATCGAAGGCGGGCCGGGAAAAGGCCTTCAGCGATTGCTCGACGGTCGAACGGAACGAATTAGAGAGCGAATAGGAGAGCGTTAGACGACTTCCACATCGACTTCGTCGCGTTCGACGGCGAGTCGGAACGTCGGCACGGTTCGGTAGATGACTTCGATGACGCCCTTGCGGCGGAGACTCTGGAGTGCGCGTCGAACGTCGTCCACGTCGGGGTCGATGTCGAACTCCGCGCGGAGTTTGTTGAGGACGCTGACGACGCTCTCTGAGCGCTCGTCGGGACCGGCGACGATTTCGAAGACGCGCGCTTCCAACTGCGGGATGCGAATCACGCTCGGGACGGACTCCTCGTCGCCGTCGCTCTCGACGCCGGGTTCGACGCCGACGAGTTCGGCCGCTTCCGCGGTCGCGCGAATCAGGCTGTTGTCGTCGCGGTAGTAGTAGTCTTTCAGCTCGTTTTCGAGGTACTGGTGGACCTCGCTGCCGCTTTCGAGGTCCCATCGGTTTTGGAGCTCCTTGTTCTTCGTCGGCTGGAGGCGAACGATGTCGGCGAGTCGTTCTTGGGCCTCGTCGGAGAGGGTCATTATCGGAGCATTTGCCGGGCGGAATATAAGTTGTTCAGGACTCCGTTCCATTTCCGGTGAATGTTAATTATTAACTCCTCATCGCTCGTCGGTCTGCCCATGATCTGGGAGACGATTCGACTCGACTGGGACGGCGATATTGCGACGCTCACTATCGACCGACCCGACCGGATGAACTCGCTGAACACCGACACGCTCGACGCCATCGAGGAGGCGCTCGACGAGGCCGAAGCCGAGGGCGCGCGGGTCGTCGTCCTCACCGGCGCTGGCGATAAGGCGTTCATCGCCGGGGCGGACATCAGTTACATGAAAGACATCGACACGCCCGCCGCACAGGAGTACGCAGAACAGGGCCACCGCATCGCCCGCCGGTTGGAGACGTTCCCCGCGCCGACGATTGCGGCCATCAACGGCTACTGTTTCGGCGGCGGCATGGAGTTCTCGCTCGCCTGTGACCTCCGTGTCGCCTCCGAGCGCGCGCTCATGGGCCAGACCGAAATCGACCTCGGCATCATGCCCGGGTGGGGCGGGAGCGTCCGACTGCCCGCACTCGTCGGCGACGAACTCGCTCGGCGACTCATCTTCTTCGGCGAACGCATCGACGCCAGCGACGCCCACGAGTACGGTATCGTCGGCGAAGTCGTCGCCCACGACCAACTCGAATCGCACGTCGCCGAACTCGCCGCGGACCTCGCCTCGAAGCCTCGACACGCGCTCCACGCCGCGAAAGACGCCATCAACATGTCGCACGACGCACCGCGCGATGCCGCACTCGACTTCGAAGCCCGCGTCTGGAGTGGTCTGTTCGGCACGCACGACCAGCGAGAAGGGATGGACGCGTTCGTCGAAAAGCGCGACGCCGAGTTCGAATAACGTCAGGAGTCGGTGAGTTCGGCCATCGTCGCTTCGAGGTGGCGAACCGAGTCGGCGATTTCTGCGACGACCTGTAGTTGTCGTTCGTTCGCCGAGACGGCCGCGTCGGTCTCTGCTTTCACCGACTCGGACATCGCCGAGGCGCTATCGACCATGCTGGCGACCTCTTCGGTTCGGACCGCCTGGTCGTCGGTCGCCGCCGCGATATCGTCCATTCCGGTCGCAGCGTCTCGGATCGTCTGTGCGATTCGTCGCTGGTTCTCGACCAGCGTCTCGATTTTATCCGCGCCGTCGCGCACGTCCTCGGTCAGCGATTCGATACCCGTGACGGTCTTCGTGGCGTCTTCGCGCGTCTCGCCGAGGAGTTCTTCGATGCGCTCGGATTCGGACTGCACCTCGTTGGCGAGCGACTTCACTTCGTCCGCGACGACGGCGAATCCCGCGCCAGCGTCTCCAGCGCGGGCCGCCTCGATGTTCGCGTTGAGCGCGAGGATGTTCGTCTGGTCGGCGATTTCGTTGATGACTTCGATGATGTCGTCGATTTCCTCGATACGTTCGGCGAGCGTTCGGGTTCGCTCTGCGACTTCCGACCCGCCCTCGGCGACGTCGTCCATCGTCTCGGCTGCCGCCTCGCCGTCCTCGCGCGAGGATTCGGCGAGCGCTCGCGCCTCCGTGCTCTTCGTGCTGACTTCGTCCGCACTCGCCGCAATCTCTTCGACCGTCGCCGAGAGCGAGCCGACTTCTCCCGAGACTTCGTCCATCGCGTCGGCCTGTTCGACGGCGACGCTGCGCGCTTCGGTGACGCTCTCTGCAACGTCGTCCGCGGAGTCGATTGCCTGCTCTGTCGCCTTCGAAATCTCCTCGGAGACTTGCTCTTGGACCGCCGCCATCGCACGATTTTGTTCGACCATGTCAGTCACGATTGGCGTGGCCTCGAATGCACCGACGACCTCTCCATCGGGGGCGTACAGTGGCATTCCCATCGCACGACACCAAATCGTCCCGTCCGGGAGTTCGACTGCCCGAAAGGTGTCTTCACGGACGGATTGTTCGGTTCGGGCGATTTTCGTCGCAAGAATCTCGTCTTTGCCCTCCGTTCCGATGACGTCGATGCCGCGTTTCCCGATATCCGAATCTTCGAGCCCGTAGTTTCTCTTCATCTCGGCGTTGAGATGCGTCAGTATGCCGTTGGAATCTACGACCAGCGTCGGTTCTGGAATCTCTTCGACGACCTGTTCGAACAACCCGCGCCAAAAGTCGCGCTCGGATTCGAGACGTTCTGTCTCGGTGAGTGTCCCGCTGGGTTGCCAGGACAATCCATTCTTGGTCGATTGTTGGTGCATGACTATCCGTGTGCTTCCGTATCACGTGTAATAAACACTACACGCCATCTATCACATTCGATACTGAGTTTCGAACCGGAGTAAATCGTGCTATCACGGGTCCTGCTACGGCTAAATAGGATTAAGTATAATAAACAATCATGCGAGATTCCATCAAACTCAGTCGCGTCGAATCCGCATTTGAAGACCTCTCGTACCCCGTTTCTCGAAATCAGGCGGCGACGAAGTTCGACGATGTGACCGTGCTCATGGCCGACGGCAGTGCGAACCTCGGAAGCCTCATTCGCAACTGTGTTTCCGACGAGTTCGACGGGCCGACCGACCTCTACTACGAACTCAACAACGCGATGCCAATCGAGGCGGTCGGCGAACCGGGCCAGTCCGAGGGCGACGCCTGACCGGACTCGGTCGGTCCCTCGATTCCACCTTTTTATTCTGGGCGCAACCCAGACGCTTAAGTGCAGAGAGCGGCAGGACGTACTATCATGGAGTTTTGCGACGAATGTGGGTCACTCATGACACCCCAAGACGGTGTCTGGGTCTGTGCGAACGGCCACGAGAAGGCCCGAAACAGTGAAAAAGAAAAGAGCATGGTCACGACGCAAGGCCAAGAACACAGTGACGTCGTGGACATGTCCGACGTCGATGGGTCCGAAATCGGCCCGACGACGAAAGCAATCTGCCCGAAGTGCGAACACGACGTCGCGCGCTACGAGATGAAGCAAATCCGCTCTGCCGACGAATCCGAGACCCGATTTTTCACCTGCGTCGAGTGCGGTCACAAGTGGCGCGAGGACGACCACTAACCGCCTCGTATTTTTCCCGTTTCCGCCCGTACCGGAGCCATGGCCGACGCGCCACGCGCTCCGCAACTGCCACCGCTGGAGGGGTGGGTGCAGGTGGACGACTCGACGGACACACCGTTCGAACTCGGCCCCGTCTCCGTCGTCGCCCGAACCATCGTCGTCGAGGACGCGTCGATTCGTGAGACGTTTCCGACCCTCGCTGATGGTCCCTGGCGGTTCGTCTTCGCCAGCAGACTCGCCGTCAGCCCGCGGACACCGCCGTCGAAGGCGCTCACGGGACTCGTCGCTCGCGGCGCGAAATCGGGATTCGAATCCCAGTTAGCGGAGCGTGGGTTTTCGAATATTCGGCAGACTGGGACCCGCCCACTCAGAATCGGGAGCGTCGATGCCGAGGTCACACAGTACGAGGCGTCCGTCTCGCTCGCGGGCGTTCGACTCGCCGCGAGTGCGATGTTCGCGGTGCGACCCGCCGGCGAACAGTTCCTACTCACCGGCGGGGCGTACCCTCGTGCCGTACTCGCTGACGACGATGTACGGAGCGAGATAGTGGATACGACGGCACTGCGCGATGCAATCGACCCAGAAACGTTCCGCAGGGAGTTGCTTCGAGCGATTCGAGAGACGACCTGACTACTCGTTGCGGGCGAAGACGAGGTAGCCAGTGTGTCCGACGCCGGCCGTCGATGGGCGCGACCCTCGTTCGCCGAAGTCCATCTGACGCTGAATCGTCTCGAACGTCTCAACGTCTGAGAGACCCGCTTCGCGTGCGGCCTCGACCGTCGCGCGCGTCCCCTCGACGAACGGAGAGTAGACTGCGACGTAGCCGCCCGTCTTGAGCAGGTTGGGGGCGTGAGCGACCACTTCCGGCGCGTTCTCGGTGTCGAGCGTAATCGCGTCGAACTGCGTCTCCGAGAGGTCATCGAGTTCGTCGGTGATGTCACCGGTCCGGACATCGACCAACTCCTCGACGCCCGCGAGTCGCATGTTCTCGCGTGCCACCTCGGCGAAGTCGGCGTTGCGCTCGAACGTCGTCACCTCGACGTCGAGACGGCCGAGGTAGGCCGAGAGCACACCCGTGCCGGTTCCAGCGTCGAGGACACGCTCGCCGGCGGCGATGCCGGTGTGACCGACGATGAGACCGATATCGCGCGGCATCATCGGCGCGCCCGTCCGCTCGAAGTGATTGAACAGGTCCGGGCCGCGCGGTTCGCGGACGAGGAACGGCTCGCCGATGTGCGTTTCGAGGGTCTGGCCGGGTTCGACGTCCTCCGGGACGGTCAGCATCCCGAGGTCCGTGTGGAGTTCCTCACCCGGCGCTCGAAGGTACTCCCGGTCGCCGTGTACGAGGAGTATCACTCCAGACGCGAGATTGCCGCGGCGAGGTCGCCGTCTTCGGCTTCGAGCGCTTCGCGTGCGTCGTCTTCGGGAACGCCAGCACGCTGTGCGACGATTGCGACGTCGTCCGCCGGGATGGCGGACGCGGCCGAGTCGCCCTCGTCCTCATCGTCACCGGCACCGAGTTCGCGCGACTCGGGTTCGCCGACGATTTGGTACGTCATCTGGCCCTGCGCGTCCATGCGCGTGACCTGCGCGTCCGAGAAGACGAGTTCCTCGTCGGCCGTCTTGATGACGACCTCTTCGGCATCGAGTTCCGTCACGTCGATGCCCATCTGCTTCATCATCTGCTTCATCTTGCGCGGATTCATTCCGCCGCCTCCAAACATACCAGAAGCGTCGGGGTCGGCTCTCAAAAGCGTGGCGAACACGGCCTGCACTCTCCGCGCGAGCGATCCGGACTACTCGACCCGGTAGCTAACCGCCAGTCCGTTGCCCAGCGGGAGGACGAGCGTCTCGAACCGCGGGTCCGCACGGACCGCATCGAGGTACGCCGCGATGCCGTGGGTGTCCTGATTCGTTCCGTCGAGCGCCGACGCGACGCCCGCTTCTCGGTCGGCGAGCGCGCCGAAATCGAGCGGGCCGCGCATCACGTTGTCGGCGATGACGACGCCACCGACCGCGACTCGGTCGCGCACGAGGTCGAACGCCTCGGCGTAGCGATGCTTCTGGTGGTCGAACAGCACGAGGTCGAACTCGCCTTCGGTCTCTTCGAACAGTTCGAGCGCGTCACCTTCGAGGAACGTGGTTCGGTCGGTGAGACCGACGCGCTCGAAGTACTCGCGGGCCATCTCCAACTCCGTGGCGTCGTGCTCGGTCAAGAAGAGTTCGGCATCTTCGCGCATGCCCTTGGCGAACCACGTCGCGGAGTAGCCGAATCCCGACCCGAACTCGAACAGACGCTCTGCCTCGACCAGTTGGGCGACAAGTCGCAGAAAGCCGCCCGCTTCAGGTCCGATGATGGGAAAACCGTGTTCGGCCGCGTACGCCGCCATCTCGGCTTGCACCTCGTCGTGTTCCGGTGCGGTGGCCGTGAGGAACCGACGCGTGTCGTCTGTGAGTATCTCCATGTGAGACGAGGGACGGCCGAGAGAATAAAACCCGCCGCGGAGCGTCCGAGGTGCCACCGCCGCGGGCGAATCTGCCTACGCTTAAGTGGGTCACAATCCTCATCTTTTACAATGTTTGACCCCGACGAACTCGCCCAGATTCGTGAGGCGAAGTCTGCGTGGGAAGAAGAGACGCTGTCGCCGACACTCGACAGATTCGGGGAGCGTAACGAGGAGTTCACGACCGACACCGGCGGCCACGAGGTAGACCGACTCTACACGCCCGCCGACGTGGACCTCGACTACCGTCGTGACCTCGGCTTCCCCGGCGAAAAACCCTACACACGCGGCGTCTATCCGACGATGCACCGCGGCCGTCTGTGGACGATGCGGCAGTACGCCGGGTTCGGCACCCCCGCCGAGACGAACGAGCGCTTCCGGTATCTCATCGACAACGGGTCGTCGGGCCTGTCGCTCGCGTTCGACCTCCCGACGCAGATGGGCTACGACTCTGACGCCATCATGGCCGCGGGCGAAGTCGGCAAGTCGGGCGTCGCAATCGACAGCCTCCACGACATGGAGACGGTCTTCGACGGCATCGACCTCGGCGACGTGTCCACGTCGATGACCATCAACGCGCCCGCCTCGGTGCTCCTCGCCATGTACGTCGCACTCGGCGACAAGCAGGGCGTCCCCCGCGAGCAACTCCGCGGGACGATTCAGAACGACATCATGAAGGAGTACATCGCGCGGAACCTCTATATCTACCCGCCAGAGCCGTCGATGCGACTCATCACGGACATCTTCGAGTTCTGCGCCGCGGAGACGCCGAAGTTCAACACCATCTCGATTTCGGGGTATCACATCCGCGAGGCCGGTTCGACGGCGGCACAGGAAGTCGCGTTCACGCTCGGCAACGGCATCCAGTACGTCGAGGCCGCCGTCGAGGCCGGACTGGACGTTGACGACTTCGCGCCCCAGCTCTCCTTCTTCTTCAACGCGCACAACAACATCCTCGAAGAGGTGTCCAAGTTCCGCGCCGCCCGCCGCATGTGGGCGAAAATCATGGAAGACCGCTTCGGCGCAGAGAACCCGAAGTCGATGCAACTCAAGTTCCACACCCAGACCGGTGGTTCGACGCTGACGGCCCAGCAGGTCGAGAACAACGTCGTCCGCGTCGCCTATCAGGCGCTCGCGGCGGTCCTCGGGGGCACGCAGTCGCTCCACACTAACGGCAAGGACGAAGCGCTCTCGCTTCCGACCGAGCAGTCGGTTCGGACCGCGCTCAGAACCCAGCAGATTCTCGCCCACGAGTCGGGTGCCGCGGACACCATCGACCCGCTCGCCGGAAGCTACTACGTCGAAGCACTGACCGACGACATCGAAGCCGACGCGTTCGACCTCTTGGACGAAATCGACGAGCGCGGCGGCATGCTCGACTCGGTCAAGAACCAGTGGGTCCAAGGCGAGATTCAGGACGTCGCCTACGAGCGCCAGCGCGAAGTCGAGAACGGCGAGCGCGTCATCGTCGGGGTGAACAAGTACCGCGTGGACGAAGAGCCGAAAGTCGAGATTCAGGAAGTCTCCGAGGAAGAAGAACAGAAGCAAATCGACGCGCTGGAAGCCCGCAAGGAAGCACGCGACACCGAAGCGGTCGAAGCGGCACTCGAAGAAGTTCGAACCGTCGCAAACAGCGACGACAACCTCATGCCGTCGATTATCGAGGCGGTCAAAGCCTACGCCACGGTGGGCGAAATCTGCGGCGTGTTGCGAGAAGAGTTCGGCGAGTACGAACCCGGCATGGCGTGAGGCCACGCCGACCGGGGTGTGCTAGCGATTGACTTAATTACACTTTTGCCCACCCGAGAAAACTTATTACCTGTGGCCTTTTTGACGTGAACGAGGATTCCACGATGCCTCTCATCAACTTCTAAACCCGTCACACGCCCGGTCGCCAGCGAACGGTCGCGCCCCCGCCAGACGGCGGCGCACGATCAGTCGGCGACTCGGCGTTGCGGGGCTTTTCACCCGAACAGCCCCCGGTATCGTGTTCGACTGCACACCCTGTCCAACAGCAAATGTCAGATAGACCCTTCAGACCCACTCGAACAGTCTCCGACTACCCGCCCTCTCACCACCTGCCGGCACCGTCGTTCCGCACCTACGCGGTCCTGCTGGCAGTCGGTGTCGCCGTCGCGGCCGTGGTGACGTTCCCCCTGCTGTCGCTCGTCACGGCGATGACCGCCGTCGTGGCCATCGTCGTCGCTCGCACGCTCGCCACCCGCGCTTCGTGGTCGAGTCTCCGTGTCGGCGTTCCGGGCATGCCCGTCGAAGTGACGGTCGCCCGAACGAGCCGCGACTAATCGCGCTTCGGCCCGTCGCCGCGCTTCGACCCGCCGCTCGCGCATCGACCTCACTCCCCAACTTCGGCCCTCCACGCCGCCCGTTCGGGGTTCGATTTTTCTATAGCTTAGTTCGACTCCGGAGCCACCGCACTCCCGCGACGAGGACGAGCGCTTGGAGATAGAGACAGACGACGAGCGCCGGATAGAAGACACTGTTCTCTCGAATCCCGAACTCGTTGGACGCGAGTGTATCGAGGAAAAACGCGGCGACGAGCGCGGGGAAGTCGATGACCCAGATTTCGATGGGGACGAGTTCGTAGAACCCGAGCGCCCAGACGAGCACTAACAAGACGAACAGCACGAGTGTCTCGCGGGCGGTTACGACTCGTACCCACCCTGAACTATCTCGGTTCAAGACGGTGCTCACGCAACGTCCACGTCCGATTCGGATTCGGGTTCGAGTTTGACTGCCGTCCCGTAGGCGAGGATTTCGGCCGCGCCCTGTGTCACCTCCGCGGTGATGTACCGAACGGAGACGACGGCGTCCGCACCCATCTCTTCGGCCTCTGCTATCATTCGGTCGGTCGCCTCGTCGCGGGCGTCGGCCATGAGACCGGTGTACGATTTGAGTTCGCCGCCGACGATGTTACGCAGGCCTTGTGTGATGTCGCGGCCGACGTTCCGGGCGCGAATCGTGTTGCCGCGAACGGTCCCGAGCGTCTCCTCGATTTGGTGCCCTGCAATCGATTCAGTAGTCGTTACTATCATGACATATTTGACGAATCGTTTGGGTTTATCCCTTGCGCCCGACCACTCTGTGTATGGACTTCGACCACCTCGGTATCGCCACGCCCGACGCCGCTGGACTGGCCGCGTTGTTCGAGGAACTCCTCGATGCGCCCGTCGCCCACGAAGAGGAGTTCGACGGGATGACCGTCGTCTTTCTCGAACTCGACAACGGGTATTTCGAGTTGCTCGAACCGCACGAAGGCGGTGCAATCGGAAACTTCATCGAACGTCGCGGGTCCGGAATCCATCACATCGCGCTCGCAACCGACGACATCGAGGGCGCGCTTTCGACCGCCCGCGAAGCGGGTATCGAACTCATCGACGAGGAACCCCGACCGGGTGCGTGGGGCCACGAGGTCGCCTTCCTCCACCCCAAATCGACCGGCGGCGTCCTCGTCGAATTCGTCTCGCACTGACCGCCACACGTCCGGATGACAATGCTTTTCGCAAATCGGAGTGTCACATTATCGAGAACAATGTTGAGGGGGAGCAGGGGACGATGACTGACGACGAGAGGACACGGGACGCGTCCACCCACCCAGGGTTCGACGGGCCTGTCCGAGACTGGTTGTCGCATCGCGTCGCCGCCACGCCGGACGAAGAGGCGTTGATTCACGCACCGTCCGGTGACTCGTGGACGTTCCGCGAACTCGACGAACTCGTCACCGAGCGAGCGGGACAACTCGCCGCGCTCGGCGTCGAAGCGGGTGACCACGTCGCGGTGATTCTTCCACCCGGCATCGAGTACGTCTTGCTCATCCACGCGAGCGTTCGCATCGGCGCGAAACTGGTTCCGCTGAGCGAGCGACTGACCGCGTCGGAGGTCACGCGCAACCTCGAACTCGCCGACGCGACCGTCGTCGTCTGCGGCGAAGATACCGAACCAATCGTCGTCGAAGCCTCGACGGAGATTCCGACGATTTCGGTGGACGAACCGCGTTGGGAGGGCGTCGTCAACCTCGAAACGATTGCGCCGAAGTCGGTTTCGCCCGCACAGTGGTCGCTCTCGGAGACGATGATTCTCCTCTTTACCTCGGGGACGACGGGCGCACCGAAGGCGGTGCGTCTCTCGATGGGGAACATCCTCTCCAATGCGGTCGCGTCGTCGTTCAGACTCGGTCTGTCGCGGACCGACCGCTGGATGGTGACGCTCTCGTTGCACCACATGGGCGGCATCGGCCCGGTCCTTCGAAGCCCACTGTACGGGACGGCAATCGTCCTCCGCGAAGGCTTCGACGCGGGGAGCACCGCCGACGACATCGACAAGTACGACGTGACGGGCGTCTCGCTCGTGCCCACCATGCTCAAACGGATGCTCGAAAAGCGAGGGACGCTCTCGGATTCGCTTCGCGTCGTCCTCCTCGGCGGCGCGCCCGCGCCCGACGAACTCATCGAGCGCTGTCGGGACTACTCGGTGCCCGTCTATCCGACCTACGGCATGACCGAAACCGCCTCACAGATTGCGACGGCGACGCCCGACGAGGCGTTCGACGCGGTCGGAACCGTCGGTCGGCCGATTTTCTTCGCCGACCTGTGGGTCGTGGACGAAGACGGGAACGTAGTCGAGTCGGGTGACCCCGGCGAAATCGTCGTCTCCGGGCCGAGCGTCTCATCGGGGTACTACGACAATCCCGAAGCGACCGAAGAGGCGTTCTCCGAACTCGGCTTGCACACGGGAGATATCGGCTATCGAGACGAGGACGGACTCCTGTACGTCCTCAACCGTAAGGACGACCGAATCATCACCGGCGGCGAGAACGTAGACCCCGGTGAAGTGGTCGATGTGCTGCGGAGGTTCCCCTCCATAGACGACGCCGTCGTCGTCGGCATCCCCGACGTCGAGTGGGGCGAACGGGTGGCCGCGCTCGTCGTCCCGACCGACGCGGAGATGGAACTCGACCGAACGGCCGTCGAGGACTTCTGCCGGGAACACCTCGCGGGGTTCAAAATTCCCAGACTCATCGAGCAGGCGGACGAACTCCCGCGAACGGTCTCCGGAACCATCGACCGCGACGAAGTCAAGGACGTACTGAACGAAGCACGACCGGTCCGAGAGGCCGAACCCGATTGGAACGGTGAAGGCAAGGACGACGACGAGAGCGAATCGCCAGCGGCCGACGTGGACGAGTCGCTCCCCGTCGATGACGCCGAGGCGGAGTCGAACGGCGTGGACGACGAGGGCGACGAGATGCAGATCAACGAGGGCGATGAGAACGCGGTCGCGGGCGAACGCGACGATGTAGTGGCCGAATCGGAGGGTCTCGGAGACGCGGACGAGGCTGACAAGAGGGACGAGACGGACACCCCCCACGAGGTAATCGAAGTCGAAGACATCGCCGAGGCCGGTGACTGGGACGACTTCGATACCGGCGACGTGGTGGGTGGCGACGAGCAAGCAGCGCAATCGCCCGACGACGAGACCGTGCCCGCCGAGGGCGACGTCGGCATCGACGACAACGCAGACGACCACATCGACGACGAGGAGTAACGTCGGCGGAATCGCCAGACAGAAACTCCTCGCACGCGGCGACCTGTTTTCAACCAAACAATAATGATGGATTCGGCCAAAGTCAGCATATGCCAGGCGCAACAGCGCAAACGATTCGACCGTTCTTGTGGCGAGCGAGCAAACTCTTCCCGGACCGCGAAATCGTCTCTCGAACCGCCGAGGGGATTCGGCGCTCCACGTACGCCGAGTACGAGGGCCGAGTCGCGCAACTCGCGGGCGCGCTCGAAGACGCCGGTATCGAACGCGGTGACCGCGTAGCGACGTTCTGTTGGAACCACGACCGACACTTCGAGACGTACTTTGCGATTCCGTCGATGGGAGCGCAACTCCACACCATCAACCCGCTTCTCCCCGACCACCACATCCAGTACATCGTCGAGAACGCACAGGACAAAATCGTCTTCGTGGACCCCTCGCTCGCGCCGAAACTCGAAGGCGCGTTCGACGAGGGGGCCTTCGAGTCCGTCGAGCAGTTCGTCATGATGGCCTCGGAGGTCCCAGAGACCGGTCTCGAACCCGTCACCGACTACGAGACGTTCGTCTCCGACTTCGACACCGAATACGACTGGCCGGACCTCCCGGAGGACCAACCGGCGGGGATGTGTTACACCTCGGGAACCACGGGCGAACCGAAAGGCGTCGAGTACACCCAGCAGATGATGTGGGCACACACGATGGCGACGCTCCCCGAAGCGGGTCTCGACATCCGCTCGGACGACGTCATCATGCCCGTCGTGCCGATGTTCCACGTCAACGCGTGGGGGCTGCCGTTCTCCTGTACTGCCGCAGGTGCCAAGCACGTCTATCCCGGTCCGTCGCCGACACCCGAAGACCTCGCTCACCTCATCGAGGAGGAGGGCGTGACGATGACCGCCGGCGTGCCGACGGTGTGGCTCGGCCTGCTCGACTACCTCGACGAGAACGACGCCGACATCTCCTCGCTCGAACGCATCGTCATCGGCGGCTCTGCGGCCCCGAAGTCAGTCATCAAGCGGTTCGACCAGGAGTACGACGTGGAAGTCGTTCACGCGTGGGGGATGACCGAGATGTCGCCGGTCGGCACCATCGCCCACCTCAAGCCCGGTATGGAGGACCTCCCGCTCGACGAGCAGTACGAGAAACGCGGGAAGCAGGGACTGATGGTGCCCGGACTGGAGATGCGCGTCGTGGACGACGACGGCAACGAGGTTCCGTGGAATGGCGAAGACTTCGGTGAGTTGTGGGTGCGCGGCCCGTGGGTCACGACTGAATACTTCAAGCGACCCGACGCGAACGAAGAGGACTACGTCGAGAACTGGCTGAAGACGGGCGACGTGGTGACCGTCGATGCCGAGGGCTACGTCAAAATCGTGGACCGCGCGAAAGACGTCATCAAGTCCGGCGGCGAGTGGATTTCGTCGCTCGAACTGGAGAATACGCTGATGGGCCACGACGACGTGTCCGAAGCCACCGTGATTGGCGTTCCGCACGAACGCTGGCAAGAGCGCCCCGTCGCGTTCATCGTCCCGCAGGCCGGTGCCGACGAGGACGCGCTCAAGTCGGACCTCGTCGAACTCGTCCGCGCGGAGTTCCCGAAGTGGTGGACGCCCGACGAAGTCGTCTTCATCGACGAGGTGCCGAAGACGGCCACCGGGAAGTTCGACAAGAAGGTCCTCCGCGACCAGTACGACGACTCGTCGCTCATCGAGGGGAAGACGCCCGACGAGGCGGCCCCGGACGACGACTGAGTCGGCGACCCGCTGGGTCGTCATTCACCCATCTAACAATCAAAAAATTTGTTTAAAGTTTATACTGGTTCCATACACTATTTTATCGCTCACGTCTAGGACTGTGTATGGACCTGCTCGACGAATCTATCGTCCCCGAACACGCCCTCGACGTAAAGCGCAAGGCGCGAGCGTTCGCCGAAGAGCACATCGAACCGAACGCCGAGGAGTACTACGAATCGGGGGAGTACCCGTGGGAGATTCTGGAGGCGGCGATGGACGAGGGACTCATCGCACAGGACATCTCCGAGGACTACGGCGGCAGCGGCTTCACGCTCGAACAAATTCTCGCAATCGCCGAGGAGTTCTATCGCGCCGACGCCGGCATCGCACTCACCCTCCAGCTCGCCTCGTTCGGCTGTGAGATTATGGAGCACTACGGCTCCGAAGAACAGAAAGAGCAGTGGCTTCGCCCGGTCGCCGAAAACGAGCAGATTTCGGGGCTCGCCGTCTCCGAACCGCAGACCGGCTCCGACATGGCCGGGATGACGACGACGGCCGAGAAGACCGACGACGGCTACGTCCTCAACGGCGAGAAGTACTGGGTCGGCAACGCCGTCGAAGCCGACTGGCTGACCGTCTACGCCAAGACCGGCGACCTCGAGGACCGCTACTCGAACTACTCGATGTTCGTCGTCCCGACCGACACCCCCGGCTACGAGGCAGAACACATCCCCGAGAAGATGGGCATGCGCGCGTCGAAGCAGGGACACATCGTCTTCGACGACTGCGAGATTCCGGAGGAGAACCTCATCGGCACCGAGGGCGGCGGCTTCTACATGCTCGCGGACTTCTTCAACCACGGTCGTATCGTCGTCGGCGGCCACGGACTCGGTCTCGCCGCCGCCGCCATCGAAGAGGCGTGGTCGTTCGTCCACGACCGCGAGGCATTCGGCCGCCACGTCTCGGAGTTCCAGGCCGTCCAGCACATCCTCGCCGACATGCGCATGGAGTTCGAAGCGGCGCGCGCGCTCAACTGGCGTGCGGCACGTAAGGTCGCCGAGGGCGAAGACGCCGGATTCTGGGCCGCTGCGACGAAGACGAAATCCACCGAGGTTGCCATGATGTGCGCCGAACGGGGCATGCAACTCCACGGCGGTCGCTCCGTGCTCAACGAGAACAAGATTTCGCGCGTCTACCGCGACGTTCGCATCCCCGTCATCTACGAGGGCGCGAACGAGATTCAGCGCAACCTCATCTACCGGCAGGGCGCGCTGTAATCGAGGGCGAGCAGACGCCGATTCAATTCAATTCAATTCAATCCATTTTCACTTCGGCGGGTAGAGTTATAGGCAATTCTGACAGTCGTCTATCCGAGTCGGTATCGACGCGACTCGTGACCTATCATGGACCTCGACGAATTCGTCAACTCGCACGCACCGAACGAGACTTCAGAAACCTTCGAACTGGAGAACTCGAAACTCCTCGATATCGACCTGCAGGGAGAAATCATGGCCAAAGCGGGGTCGATGGTCAGCTACACGGGCGACATCTCGTTCGAGCAGAAGTCCGCCGGCGGCCTGACGGGCATGCTGAAGAAGAAGGCCACCGGCGAGGGCCAGAAGATGATGCGAGCGTCGGGTGACGGACATCTCTATCTCGCCGACCAGGGCAAGGAGGTTCAGATTCTCGAACTCGACGCGGGCGAGGAGATCAGCGTCAACGGCAACGACGTGTTGGCGTTCGAATCACGGGTCAACTGGGACATCAAGATGATGTCCAGTATCGCGGGCACCTCCACTGGCGGCCTGTTCAACGTCTTCCTCGAAGGGCCGGGCCACGTCGCAATCACGACCCACGGGAAGCCGCTCGTCCTCGAAACGCCGGTCAGTACCGACCCCAACGCCACCGTCGCGTGGAGCGGCAACGTCTCGCCGTCGTCGAAACGCGACCTGAACCTCAAGTCCCTCATCGGCAAGACGTCGGGCGAGACGTTCCAACTCCAGTTCGGCCAACCGGGCGGGTTCGTCATCGTCCAACCGTACGAGGAAGTCGCACCCGGCCAGTAATCGTAGACAGACGATTCGTGCTTTTTGCAACCGTTCGGGCGCACGCTCGTTCACCACGAGACGAGTGACACCGAACGCGATACGTCCTAACTCACAGAAAAATGAGCTATGCAGTCATCTGACGTATCGCCTGCCGCGCTATGGCAGCAGCAAACCCACTCGACGACAAGGTATCGATCGTAACAGGTGCAGGTGGCCAAATCGGTGAGGGACTCGCCGTCGAACTCGCCAAGGCGGGGAGCGACATCGTCATCGCCGACGTGGACGTACTCGACACCGAGTACAACCAGCAGTCTTCGAAGGAGGTCAGAGGTGCAGAACGAGCACAGGAAGTCGCCAGTCGGGTCGAAGAACTGGGACGACGCGCCCACATCGTCGAATGCGACGTGACCCACGCCGACCAGGTGAACGCGATGATGGAAGAGGTGGTCTCCAAGTTCGGAAGCATCGACGTGCTCTGTAACAACGCCGGGGTCATCACCGTGGACCCCGTCGAAGACATGAAAGAAGCGGAGTGGGACTCGGTGATGGACGTCAACGTCAAGGGCGTGTTCCTCCCGTCGCGGGCGGCGATTCCGTACCTCAAGGAGTCCAAGGGGGCGATTATCAACACCTCCTCGATTGCCGGGAGCATCGGTGCCGCCGGACTGGCCCACTACTGCGCGTCGAAACACGCCGTGCTCGGCTTTACGAAGTCGCTCTCGCTCGAACTCGCCGGCGACGACGTGACGGTGAACGCAATCTGTCCCGGCATCGTGGACACCCCGATGTGGAGCAAGGTGTTGACGCCGACGCTCGACGAGGACTACGCCGACACCATCGAGCGCGTCATCCCACTCGGCCGCGACCAGACGCCCGAAGACATGGGCAGACTCGCCGTGTTCTACGCGACGAACCGGAACATCACCGGGCAGGCGCTCGCCGTCGATGGTGGCATCCTCCAGAACGTCATCTGAACACCGAACCTATTTTTGAACCAACAATTATCTCCGCTCCGCCCTACTGTCGAGTATGGCAGACACGAGTGTGAGACTCATCGATAGAGGACGCGTCCACGCCGACATGGGCTACGTCATCGACGGCTACTCGATGGCGAGCGCTTCGAATCCGAACCCCGACCACGAGATGGCCGAATTCGTCGTCTGGAACGCGGTCATCGATACGCCCGAGCGGACGATTCTGTGGGACACGGGGTCGAATCCGCGCGCTGGAGACGGCTACTGGCCCGCACCGCTGTTCGAGGCGTTCGCCCACGTCGATGCCGCCGAGCACACGCTCGAAGCCGACCTCGACGCGGCGGGCTATTCGCTCTCCGACATCGACGCCGTGGTGATGAGTCACCTCCACCTCGACCACGCCGGCGGTCTCGTCGAGTTCGCAGACACCGACGTGCCAATCTACGTCCACGAGGAAGAACTCAAGTTCGCCTACTACTCGGCGAAGACGACGGAGGGGTCGATTGCGTATCTGGCCTCGGACTTCGACCACGACCTGAACTGGAATATCGTCCACGGGGATTCCTACACGCTGGAACCGGGTGTTCGCCTCGTCCACTTGCCGGGGCACACCCCCGGCGTGCTCGGTGCGCACATCGAAACGCCGGACGGAGACGTGCTCATCGCTGGCGACGAGTGCTACGTCGAAGGAAATTATATCGAGGAGATTCCGCTCGGGCCGGGACTCTTGTGGAGCGAACGGGCGTGGTTCGACAGCCTCCAGAAAGTCAAGGAACTCGAACGGCAGACGGGTGCGGACGTGTTGTTCGGACACGACCTCGAACGCTTCCGGTCGTTCGGGAAGGGGTGGAACGCCTAGTTAAATCATCAACTGCACGTCGGCCTCGCCCATGTGCTGGAGGGCCGTCGCGGCACCGACGCCAGTGGTCACGCCGTCGAAGAAGTCGTCTTCGTCGTAGCCCATCAGCTCGATGGTCATCTGGCAGGCCTGGAGGTCCACGCCCATATCGAGAGAGGTGTCGATGAGTTCCTGAATCGTCGCCGTTCCGTTGTCGGCGATTTTCTTCTCCATCATGCGCGTCGCCATCGCGTCCATGCCCGGCAGCGCGGCGAGCGCGTTGGGCATCGGCATGTTCGGGTTGCCGACGGCGCTGAGTTTGAGGTTCTTCGACTTCTCCTCGTGGAGGATGTCGAGGCCCCAGAACGTGTGGAAGACGACGACGTCCCAGCCGAACGCCGCGGCCGTGCTGGCGAGGATGAGCGGCGGGTAGGCCATATCGAGCGTCCCTTTCGTTGCGATGATGGTCATCGACTTCTGTCCGTCTTCGTCCGTCGCCTCGCGGAGGTCGGCGACCTCTCGTTGGAGGGCTTCGACCTGTGCACGAAGCTCCTCGACGGAAGCGTCCGACACGTCGGCCACTGAATCGGTGTTCGAACTCATTCCTTCTGGACGAAGTGGACGTAAATCGAGTCGCCACCGTCCTCGCCTTCTTCCTGGTCGAGCAGTGCGACGCCGTCGGTCGCGTCGGCCCAGCCCTTGAGGTCGCTCATACTGCCGGAGTCGGTCGAGACGACTTTCAGAATCTCGCCGCCGGCGAGGTCATCGACCGCGCCGCGCGTCTTGACGACGGGCATTGGGCAGGACAGTCCTTTTACATCGAGGGTCGTGGTAGGTTCGTACTCACTCATGTTATGATGCTCACCTGTGTTGGGTGTAAAGCACAATATTGTTGTCGTTCGTAAAAGTGTGTCGGTTCTTGGGAAGAGCGTGCAATACCGAGTATGGGGGACGAAAACGTACGTTAAACGCGCGATAGCGTACTATTTTCGACGAATGAGACTCACAATCGCCAGCACGCCTGCACCCATCTGTGACCGAAGAGCGAATCAGTATTGTATCGGACGGGAACTGCTATCCGAATATTTAAGTTGAGCCGCACAATAATGTGGAATACACACATGACTGTTCCCGACCTTCCGGAACTCAGTGTCGAAGTGCCCGTCATCGACCCCGAGACGCTCAAAGCGCGCATCGACTCGGGCGAAGAACTGACGATTCTGGACACGCGGATGCCGGCCGACTTCGAGGAGTGGCGAATCGAGGGCGAGAACCTCACGTACGTCAACGTGCCGTACTTCGAGTTCCTCGACGACGACCTCGACGACTCCGTGTTCACCGACCTCCCCGAAGACGAGGAGTTCGTGACGCTCTGTGCGAAAGGGACCTCCTCCGAGTACGTCGCTGGACGACTCATCGAAGAGGGATACGACGTTGTCGCGCTCGAACGCGGCATGAACGGTTGGGCGGCCATCTACGAGTACACCGAACTCGAAACCGCGGGCCACGCACTCGTCGCGCAGTACCAGCGCCCCTCCAGCGGGTGTCTCGCGTACCTCATCGTCGATGGCGACGAGGCCGCTGTCGTGGACCCCCTTCGCCACTTCGCCGACGAGTACGTCGCGGACGCGAAGGCGCTCGGCGCGGAGCTGAAGTACGCTATCGACACCCACATCCACGCGGACCACATCAGCGGCGTTCGGAACCTCGTCTCGGACCACGGCGCCACGGGCGTCATCCCCGAGGCCGCAGCGGAACGCGGCGTGGACTACGAGGTGGACTACGAGACGATTGCCGATGGCGAGACGCTCACGGTCGGCGAGACGGAAATCGATGCTATCCACACGCCGGGCCACACGTCGGGCATGACGACCTACAAGGTGGACGACGTGCTGTTCACTGGCGACGGCCTGTTCATCGAATCGGTCGCCCGACCCGACCTCGAAGACGGCGACGAGGGTGCGGAAGACGCCGCGGGACTGCTCTACGAGACACTCCAAGAGCGCATCCTCACGCACGACGACGACTCCATCGTCGCACCCGCGCACTTCAGTAACGCGGCAACCCCTGCTGAAGACGGTAGCTATACCGCCACGCTGGGTTATCTCCGCGATACAATGCAGGCACTCCACATGGACCGCGACGAATTCACCGAGTTCATCCTCTCGGACATGCCGCCTCGTCCGGCGAACTACACCGACCTCATCGAATCAAACCTCGGACTTCAGTCGCCCTCGGACGACGAGGCGTTCGAACTCGAACTCGGCCCGAACAACTGCGCGGCGAGCAACGACGCACTCACGAACTAGATGATGGACCCGACACCGCTCCTCGTCGAGAGTCTCTTTCCCAACGGAGTTGCGCACTACGCGCTCGGCGGATTACTCATTGGCCTCGGGACGGCCGTCATTTACCTCGGGACGGGCATCATCGCCGGCGCGAGCACGTTCCTCGAATCGACGCTCTCGTACGTCTCGTCGGTCCCCCGATTCAACAAGGCGAAGTACGTCGCGTCGAGGGATTGGCGCGTCCTCTTCACGTTGAGTATGATCGCGGGGGCCGCCATCTACACCGTCACGCTCGGTGACGGCTGGTGGGTCTCGCAGGTCCAACCGTGGCGCTTCGCCGTCGGCGGCGTCCTCGTCGGCATCGGCACCCGCATCGGAAAGGGCTGTACGTCCGGTCACGGGGTGTGCGGTGTTGGCTCTCGGTCGCCGACCTCCATCGTCAACGTTGCGACGTTCATGCTCGTCGCCATCGGCGTCGCGCAGTTGCTCGTCGCACTGGGGGTCTCGCCATGAGCGACGAACGCGGACTCGGTTTCACGCTGGTGGTCGTCGCGGGCGGACTCATCTTCGGGTTCGGTCTCGCGCTGAGCAACATGGCGCGCCCGGAAGTCGTCCTCGACTTCCTCCAGTTCGACGACTTCGGCCTGCTCTTCGTCATGGGCGGAGCCGCCGTCGTCACGGGCACCGTCTTCGCCCTCGCCGAACGCTCGGGGGGTCGTGCGCCGCTCACCGGCCGCAACTACGGCCGCCGGCTGAAATCGTTCGACAAGAACGTCCTCGTCGGCGGCACTATCTTCGGCGCTGGCTGGGGGCTGTCTGGCATCTGCCCCGGTGCCGCCTACGCGAGCATCGGTATCGGCAACTACCCGATTCTCATCGCTATCGGCGGCATGTTCGTCGGTGCGTACCTCCAAGGACTGTGGCGCGCGTGGCGCGCTGATGCTCCCCCAGTTGGAACGTCCGCCGACTGACTCGACGAACCGGCCTGCACTCTCCTCCTCGGACCTGCGACGTGAAGCGAGAGCGCTCGCTGTATTGTCGTCGGTCTCAAACTGCCTGAGCGACTGCTGGGTCGTCTCACCACCTCTTCGACCACGATTCTGTCGTCACACGCTCGTGAGTGACCCATCTCGCCGACGCTGTTGGGCACGGCTGTGTATAATTTTGCAAAACACTCGAACGGCTATTTCGTCATAGATAGCGGCCATAAATGTTCAAATGGTTCCCAGATGCCTGATTTCGAATATTTCGACCGTATTTTCTTGCCCAATCTATAACTTATTCATAACCAACACAGTGATAGTATTGCAAGCTATTCCCAAAAGCATTATGTCCTCGCTCCGATTAGGCAGGAGTGAGCAGAAAAGTATGATTCACACAATACCATATTTGCGCCCCGTGGGGTGCTGGTAAGATGTTTGGCATCGAAACGCTCACCGGGAGCACGCAGGCGGTCGCTCTCGTCGGTCTCGTCCTCGTCGAGGCGATGCTGCTGTACGTGGGCTACGGTGCGTTGACTCGCGCTCTCTCACCGACTATCCACAATCTCATCGGTGACGAGTAACCATGATGGAGATTTTCGGCATCTCGGCCGGTCTCTTGGCCCTCTTCGTCGCGTTCGGGGTGCTCATCGGGGTGCTGTTCGGGTTCTTCGGCATGGGCGGGTCGTTCCTCGTGACGCCCGCGTTGCTCGTGATGGGCTATCCCTCCCGTGTCGCCGTCGGGTCCGGTCTCGCGTTCGTCTTCGGGACCTCAGTCATTGCGACACTCAAACACCGTGACCTCGGGCAAGTCGATTACAAACTCGGCGTCTCGATGATTGTCGGGACCACCATCGGTCTCGAAGTCGGGAAAGAAATCGTCCTCCACCTCGAATCTCTCGGACTCGCGGGCAACATCATCAGCGTCACCTACGTGCTGCTGCTCGGTGGTATCGGTCTGTTCGTCACGCGCGAGGCACTGAAAGGTGACAGTGGCGGCGGTATCGACCACGATGCCGACGCCGACATCGACGCGGACGACATCCCAGAACTCGCCAAGAAGATTCAGCGCTACTCGCTCCCGCCGATGCTCACCCTCCGCGGCGGCGTGCAGGTGTCGCTCTGGATGATTCTGCTGGTCGCGTTTGCGACTGGGTTGCTCTCGGGGTTCCTCGGCGTCGGCGGCGGCTTCATCCGCATGCCCGCGCTGTTCTACCTCATCGGCGTTCCCGTGCCGATTGCGGTCGGAACCGACCTGTTCGAGATTATGTTCTCGGGCGGTATCGGGTCGTTCCTCTACGCCCAATCCGGCGGCGTTGACCTCTCTATCGTCGCGCCGCTGTTGGCCGGGTCCGCACTCGGCGCTCGCGTCGGGTCCGCGGCGACCGCCATCGTCAACGAGGACGAAATCAAGATTTACTTCGGCCTGATGCTGCTGCTCGGCGCGCTCGCCGTCGCCGTCCGGCAGATTGGCAACTACATCGGCGTGGGCGTCCTCGACTACGTCAGCATGGCGCTCATCCTCGGCTCCGCGCTGATGGTCTCCGGTGCGGTGCTCTACAGCGCCGTCAAGGAGATTCGCGCACGCGAATCGACCGCCTCCTCCACCGCGGACTAACCTCACATCGACTCCCCCCGAAACTCGACGCCCACTCTGACGAGGGTGTCCGGGTGCGACTTCGCGGTTGGATCGGTGTTGCACAAAACATACAAACCCTTTTCATGACCGAACACGTACCTCGCTGTGAAATGCCAACGTCGATGGCAGACTACCTCCAGTCCGACATGGAATGTGAGGGGCTTCTTGAGTGCCTCCACGGTCTCAAGAACCTCGACCGACAGTGCTTCCAAATCCTCGTCGATGCCGACGAACCGCTCACTGTCGATTCGATTGCCGATGCCGTTGAGCGCGAGCGCTCGACCGCCTACCGCTCTATCCAACGACTCCTGCAATCCGGACTCATTCAGAAAGAACAGGTCAACTACGAACACGGCGGCTACTACCACGTCTATCGGCCGACCGACCCGAACCAAGTCGCAGACGACATGCAGCGCATGCTCAACGACTGGTACGCCAAGATGGGAACGCTCATCCACGAGTTCCGGGACAAGTACGACGAAAAAGTCATCGCTGTCGAGTAATTCCTTTTTCTTCGGACTGTCAACGAACCCGTCTGTGCGATTGAGTGTCACCCCAACCAAACTGATTAGGGTCGTTATTCAACCGTAACCAATTCGTACCTACTGCTGCGACTGTACCATGTCGAAGAGTAGAAGCAGCCCCCCGCAGACAGAGTTCGTTGAAGAGTGTCCAACGTGCGACGCCCACACGCCACACGAGGTTTCGATCGAGATTCGAACCGAGAGCAGAAAGCGTGAGAACGCGCAGTTCTCGCGCGAACCGTACCGCGTCTCCCGATGTACGCGGTGCGGCGTGGACCGTGCTCAGCGAATGAACGACGCATAATTTCCGACGAACGCGCCGACGACAGACGCCCTCCAGATGCGCCATCACTCATCCCGATGACTCGCTCACTACCATCAGAGGCTCCCACAGTCCTCCTCGTCGATGACGACACCGCCCTCGCCGACAGTCTCGCGCTGTGGCTCGAACGACGGGTTCACGTTCGAGTCGCCTACTCCGGCCGCGAGGCGCTCCAGTCGTTCGACGAAGAAGTGGACTTGGTTTTTCTGGACCAGAACCTTCCCGGACTCTCGGGAACGAGCGTGCTCTCGGAACTGCGTCGGCAATCCGAGTCGGTCCGTGTCGTCATGCTGACCGCGACTCATCACGAGGACCTGTCTGGCATTCCTGCAGATGAGATTCTCACCAAACCGGTGGACAAAGACGCACTCTTCGCGGCAGTCTCCGAGTACGCTGCTGAAACTTCCGGACTGGTACTCGACTGAGCTAGTCGTCTCTGACGGCTGGCTCTCGGTCGCTATAGTACGTCTCGATGAGCTTTCGCTCCGCCGTCCGAAGGTGTTCGTGTAACGTCGGCGGCGAGATTCCGAGCGCGTCTGCGACCTCTTCTGCGGTACTTCCGCGCGGCCAGTCGAAGTAGCCAGAGACGAACGCAGTTTCGAGAACCGCACCTTGCCGCGACGTGAGTTTGTCGTCCAAGTCGCGCCGGAACGACTCCGCAGATTTCGTCCGGCGCTCGACCTCGCGCTTTGCGACGACCGTCGCGTCCGAGAACGGTCCCGAGAGACCCTCGACGATTGCGCCGTGGTCGGCATCGGGTGCGACGTGGACGACGAACGTTCCGGTTCCGTTCGAGAGTTCGAACGCCTCGATGCTCGCCCCGTAATGCATCGCCGTCACCAGTATCGACTCCTCGGTCAACCGAAGTTCGACGACCGCTTCCTCGTCGCCTTCGGTGACGACGCGAACCGACGTTATCCCTTCGTGGTCTTCGGCCGTCTCGACGATGTCTTCGATGGGTGCGCCTCGAACCGTGACGAAACAGGTCGCGCGTTCGCCGACTTGCGCGACACCGTCGAGCGAGAGCGAGCAACCGACGTACTCGCTCACCTCCGCGAGCGTCCCCGAGTCGCCACCGAGTGTGAACTCCAGTTCGACGACGCTGTCGCCGTTGAGCAGGCGCTTGCTCTCGGCCGCGTTGATACCGTTCCCGATGGTCTCGCCGAGTTCGGTGAACACTGCGACGTGGTCCTCGTCGAAGTGGTCGCGCTCGTCGTAGACGAACAGCGCCCCGTAGATGGTCTCTTGGTACGCGATTGGGACGCAAAGCGCCACGAGTTCGACCGTCTTCGCCTGTCCGTTGAACACCTCGTCTCGATGCGCGTCAGGAACCGGGTCGAAGACGCGGATGTCGTCGAGTTCGTGCAGGTCGAGCGAGTCGGTGAGCGTCGAGAAGTCGATATCCGTCGGCTCGTGTTCGACGCCCGCGGCGGCGGTACACCGAAGTCCGCCCGAAGCGGCCGTCCGACGAGCGATGCACACGCCGAGGTGTGCGTCGGCGACTGCCTCGCACACCGTCTGTTCGATTTCGTCGCGGGTGTGCGCATCGACCAGCCCTTTATCGACCGTTCGAAGCAGGTCGTTGACCTTCCCTAATCGGTCGAGTTGCCGCTCGCGGAGTTCGATAGCCGCCTCGTGTTCCGAGCGGGCGGCGTCGAGTTGTTCCTGCAGTTCGTCGAGTACTCCGGGGTCGCGGAGTTCCTCGGCCGCACGGTTTTCGAGGGCTTCGTGGGTCGATTCGAGCGCGAAGTAGTCTCGTACCTCGCGTTCGAATCCCGCTCTGACGAGGAGTTCTTCGACGGTCTCTGTCACCTGCGACTCGCTCACCGGTTTGACGAGATAGGCGTCGAACGGCATCTCGACGATGTCCGTGTCGGGTTCGACGGCGGTCATCATGGCGACACGACAATCGAGGTCTCGTTCCCGAATCGCTTCGAGCACGTCGTCGCCGGAGACGCTCGGCATCCGGCGGTCGAGTAAGACCACGTCCACGTGGTCACCGAGTTGAGAGAGCGCCTCGGCACCACCGTAGGCGGTTTCGACGGTGTACCGCCCCCGGTCGAGCCAGTACTGACAGGTGTCGGCGAGGTCCTCGTCGTCATCGACGACGAGAACGAATGGCTCGGCGGCCCGCTGGGGGGGCGTCTCTCGTGCCGAGCGTTCGGTCTCCATCGTATCTAACACAGTGTAACGTGGAACCGATATATATCTGGTTATCCTACGAACCGACCGGAGAGACACGCCCCCCGAGGTCGCGTGGATGTGACGACCGTGTCACCACTGTGGAGTACTCCAGTCCTGCGATTAAATGGCCGATTCAGGTCCGCGGCAGTTCGACGACGAACGTCGCGCCTTCGGGGTCGTTGTCGTCGATACGAATTCCGCCGCCGTAGCTCTCGACGATTTCTCGAACGAGAAAGAGACCGAAGCCGCTGCCCGGATTCGAGAGTTCTTCGATGCTCTTTTCGACGATTTTTCGCTTCTGTTCGTCCGGGACGCCGGGACCGTTGTCCGAAATCCACAACTCGACCGTCTCGTCGCCCGCGGCGGCCTCGACGCTGACTTCGGGGACCGGTTTGTCGTTGTGCTGAATCGCGTTCTTCAGCAGGTTTTCGACCACTTCGTCCAGCAACTCGTCGGCGCGGACCGAAATCGGGGGAATGCCGCCCAGCGAGACGCTGACGTTCGGCGACTCGGCTTCGACGCGCTCGACGCACGACTCGACCGACTCGCGCAGCGAACGCGAGTCGAACTCCTGTGTCTCGCCTTCGACGATTGCCTTCATGAACGTCCGCATCGTCCCGACGAGTTCTGTCATCTCTTCGACGCGGTGTTGAATCGTTTCGAGGTGAGGTTCGCCGTCCTCGGCGACGAAGTCTCGAAGGATGTCCGCTCGCGCTCCAACCACGTTGAGACCGTTGAGGAGGTTGTGGCGGAGGATTCGGTTCATGAATTCGAGGCGCTCGCGCTCGCGCTGGAGGTCCTGTGCGCGCTCGCGCTGGGCGGTGATGTCGTGGCCCTCCGAGACCAAGAGAATCACCTCGCCGTCGTCGTCGAACACCGGCGAGAGCGAGAAATCGACTATCGTCGCGTCTTCGTCGCCTCCCGTCTCGAACTCCACCACGTAGCGGACGAACTCGCCGCGTGCCGCCCGAGAGATTGCTTCTTTGAGGTCCGATTTCCGCGACTCGTGGCCGTGCCACCACGGCGTCTCCCAGACGGATTGGCCGATAATCTCGTCGCGCTCGTGGTCGCCGAACTGGAGTGCAGCGTCGTTGACGCGGAGCACCGTCCCGTCGGGTTCGAGCAGACAGAGGAACTCGAACGAACTCTCGAAGATTGCGCGTAGTTGGCGTCGTGCGGTCGTCTCGTCACGTTCGTGGGTCTTCGAATCGCGTTCGTGGGTCGTCGAATCGCGTTTCTGGGCCGCCGAATCGTCAGAACCGATGCTCGCCGCAATCACGTCAGCCAGATTCGACAGCGCGGTGGAAAGCGGGTCACCGACGTCCAGTTTCCCGCCGACGTCCGCGACGAGAACGCCGACGACCGAGTCGTCGCGGTGGAGCGGGACGACGAGTTTCGTGGACTCGTCGGCCGACTTCGTGAAAACCTCGTTCGCCCGGAGTGCACTGGCGAGTGGGCTATCACCGCTCGTCTCTTCGCTGGTGGTGATTGCGAGGACGGGGTCGGTTTCGACCGTCTCGACGCCGGCCCACGCGAACGGCGTTATCTCGTTCGACTCGTCGATGCGCCCAATCCACGCACAGTCGAAGACGTCGCTAGCGACGAGTGCGTCGCAAACGTCGTCGGCAGTCGTCGATTCGGTGTCGGGCGCGGACGACGCCGTCGCCATCGCGTCGGTCACGGCGGTCAGCAGCGATACGCTGCGCTCCAACTCGGCGGTCGTCGCCTCGTCGAGGCCGGTCCCACGGTTTCCGTTACTCATCGTCGTGTATCGTCACCTTCCCGACGCGCGCGGCTGGCTGCATACCTGCACTCGCGCACCCAGTGAACTTGTGCGTTTCCCGATGTCCCACTTCCCTAACCACATAGGGTGAATGCTTAGAATGCTACGCTCCCTCTCAATAGATGGCCACAGTGACCGACCGGGTCACTCGTCGCGCCCGCACGCCATCGAACTGCGACGCCCCCCTTCCGTCGTGCGACGGCGTGTCCCTGCCCAAACCCCAACTCCCTTTGATACAATCTCCCGAGCGACGGGTTTCCATCACGTGATAGTTGGATATACATTCATTTCTAGCCAACACTGACTAAAGCGAAAAACAGCGTTCACCGCGCTATTTACGCCTGTTAAGCACTTACGTGCATTCCATGAAGAAGAACGAACTCATCCACCTGCACACGCTTCTCGTGGAGATTGCAAACGACTTCATCGACCGAGGCGTGGCGACACCAGCAGACCTCGCGGCGTACAACCGACTCGGAATCGGTCCGATGGCACTTCGCGCCTGTCGCGCCGACCACGAAGTCGCCGTCAGGACGCTCACGACGGCGCTCGCAGTCTGTGCGGTCCGTGACCGCGGTCACGACACGGCCAGGGTACCCGGCCAGCACCTCCTCGCGTCGCCTCCTGACTCGGACGATAGCAGCGACTCGGACGGCCCGAACACGCACGAGCGCGTTCCGTCGAATTAGACATTTTTTTCGCCCGGTGCCCGACGGCGACGAGCGACGGCACCGTTCCGGTTCTCGAAAGTGAGAGTAGCTAAGGGACCCCCGTGTGACACACCAGTATGCGACTTGAGGACTACTGGGGTGTCGGGCCGAAGACCTCCGAGCGGCTCGAATCGACGCTGGGGACCCAGCAGGCCGTCGAGGCGATCGAGTCCGCGGACGTTCGCGCGCTCGTCCGCGCCGGAATCTCGCGGGGTCGGGCGGTTCGGATTCTCAGACGTGCCAACGGCAAGGCGGGTATCGACACGCTGGCGACGCGCGACGCGAGAAACGTCTACGACGACCTGCTCTCGCTGGCGAGCGAATCCGCACTCACGGAACACGCCGCCGACCGGATTCGCGTGTTGACGCCCCTGTCGGCGCTCGACGAGCGGCGCGAACGACTCGACCGCGTCCTCGCCGCCAGCGAGGCGTGGCGGAGACTCGATAGCGACGCGCAAGCGACGGTCATCGACGCCTTCGAGGCCTACGACGAGGCCGGTGAGACCGAGCGTGCCGCCGTCAACGCGGCGTTAGAACTCGTCCACGCAGGTCTCGACGACGAACCGTTCGACTCGCTCGCCGACGCCGACGCAGACGCACTCCGCGACTCCCTCGGCGCGCTCGGCTACGTGGCGAAAGACGGGTCGGTCGAGGACGGTGCCGACGACCGACTCGATAGCTATCGACGGCGACTCCGGAGCGCGGAACGCCTCGAATCGAACGCGTTCGACGTGCTCGATACGATTCAACAGCGCGGCGTTCGCTCGCTCGACGACTTCCGCGCCGCCTTCGTCGAGTACGTCTCCCACGAGACGGACCTCTCGGCGGGCGAAGTCGAGTCGGCGGCCGCGGAGGACGCGCGTGACGCGACCGACTTCATCAGCAGTTCGCTCAGAAACCTCGTCGCCGACCTGCGAGACGACGTTGACGAGCGCGAGGAAGTCGTCGCCGAGGAACTCCGCGACCGAATCTGGGCCGCCCGCGACGACATCGACCTCGCCGTCGAGACGGTCGAAGAGGCCGCCCTCTCGCTCTCGCTCGCTCGGTTCGCCGTCGAATACGACCTCACGCCCCCCGAAATCGAAGAGACCGGAATCGCGGTCTGTGGCGCGCGTAACCTGTTCATCGACGACCCACAGCCAATCTCCTACGCCGTCGGCGAGCACGCACTCGACTGCGTAGTTGGACCAGAACTCCCCTCCGGTGACCGCGTCTCGGTGCTCACCGGGGCGAACAGCGGTGGGAAGACCACGCTCCTCGAAACGCTCTCGCAGGTCGCCGTGCTCGCGTCGATGGGGCTTCCGGTCCCCGCCGAGTCGGCCAAAGTCGGCCGATTCGACTCCATCGTGTTCCACCGTCGCCACGCCAGTTTCAACGCGGGCGTGCTCGAATCGACGTTGAAGTCCATCGTCCCGCCGCTGTCGGGGGCGGGTCGGACGCTCATGCTGGTAGACGAGTTCGAGGCCATCACCGAACCGGGGCGCGCGGCCGACCTGCTCAACGGACTCGTGAACCTCACCGTGGACCGCGACGCCTTCGGCGTGTACGTCACCCACCTCGCGGACGAACTGAGTCCGCTCCCACCCGAGGCGCGTATCGACGGCATCTTCGCCGAAGGGCTGACCGAGGACCTGGCACTGCGCGTCGATTACCAACCGCGGTTCGGTACCGTCGGCAAGTCCACGCCGGAGTTCATCGTCTCGCGGTTGGTGGCGAACGCCAGCGACCGAGCAGAGCGCGCGGGGTTCGAAGCACTCGCGGCCGCAGTCGGAGAACAAGCCATCCAGCAGACGCTCTCTGACGTGCGAGCGTCGCAATAAGTAGATTTCCGGGTTACCGCATCTCGTCGAGTGTGACGAACACTTCGGCGTTCGCAGTCAACCACGCCTCCATCTGGTCGCAACAACTGTCCCGTCGCGGATACACCGTCACCTGGTCGGCACCCTCTCGATAGGTGACGACGACACTGTGTAGCAAACATTCCTCGACCAGTTCGGTACGGTCCGGGCTTCCAGCGGCCAAATCACGTGACGCGGGCAGTTCTGACATACGCCGTCATCTACACTAAGGCGATGGTGATTACATAACCTTCACTAAGTGTGGTAGGTGTTGCCATTACACAGACTATATTACCCCCACGTCTCGTAGATACAGAACCGGAACGATTCTTGAGAGTTGTCTCCACGAGCGACGCGGCCGAACGCGCAACGGGGCGACTTCTGCCGCCGGGGACGGGTTCAAGTGCTCAGCACCGCCATCTGCTTGTTAATGGTGGACCCAACGTCTGATTTAGAGGAGAACATCGACCCCGAGGACGCCCCGAAGTGCGACGTCTGCGGTGACCCAATCGTGAGTTCGCCGACGCACAGAGTCGTCACGTGGATAGATGACGAAGGGTCACTCCAGCATCGACACTTCTGTGACGACGATTGCCGGGCGGCGTGGGACGACGAGCGATAGACATCCGTGGTAGAGCCGTCAAACCAGTAACACCTTACCCCGAGAACGCCGAACACTCTGTATGGATTTCGGCGACTATCTCGAAGCGAACTTCGTCGTCGGTGGCGCGCTCTTGCTACTCTTTTTCGTCGTGCTGTTCGCGTTTTCGAAGCCCTACCTCTCGCTCCTCGCACTGGTGATTCTCGCCGTGCTCGCATATCGCTACTATCGGAGAGAAGTCTACTTCGACCGCTGAGCGCGGCCTCACTCCACCGACGACCAGAACCGCTCCAACCCGAACCCGAGCATGTCGGAACTCACTGGCTGGAACTCCTCGCGCTCGTGGTCGGGGAAGTACTGCCGAACGCCGTCCCACGACTCGCGGGCGTAGCGGGCATCCACGAAGACGCGGACGCCGACTTCGTCCGTTCCGCGAATCACGCGCCCGATTGCCTGTCGGGCTTTTCTCACCGCCGGAACCGTCAGCGCCGTCTCGAATCCATCTCCGAACTCCTTGTCGTACGCCGTCTTCACGGCGCGCGTCCGGGGTGATGCGGTGTTGATGAGCGGGACGCCGCAAACGACGGCCGCCGAGAGTCGGTCGCCGCGGTAATCGACACCCTCGGTGAGCGTCCCGCGGAGACTCGTGACGAGCACTTTCGACTCGCCGCCGAAGAACTCGTGTTTCAAATCCTCGGTCACGCCGTCGTCGGACGCTTCGTCGAGGAGGACGGGCTTGTCGATTCGCTCGCTCAGGACGCCCGCCATCCACTCGGCTTCGGCGTAGTTCGGCATCCCGACGAGGACGTTGCCCGGCGAGCGCGTACAGACTTCGGCAGTCGCGTCGGTGTAGGCCAATCGCGTGCTGTTCTCTTCGCCCGGTGCACCGCGATTCTGGTGGGTGTATTTGGGAACGTCTACGGCGAAGCTCTCGCGGTTCTCCTCGGGGAAACCGAGTCCGAACGTCCGCTCTGCGACCGGGCGGCCGTCTGCTTCGAGCGCGTCGAGTCCGGCGACGCTCCGAAACACGTCGAGGGGTTCGAGCGTCGCGCTCATCAGCACGCCGCCGCCGAAGTCGCCCATGCGCTCGGCGATGGCGTCGCCGGGCAGGCAGTTGTGAACCGAGAGTTGGGCGTTGTAGGCGCGTCGCCACGACTCGGCGGGTTCCATCTCGTTCCACGTCCGTTCGAGGTCGATAGCGCGGAAGTAGGACTCGTGGTCGGCGTAGGCCCACGTGGCGAGGGCGCGGCCCGCGGCGGGCGCGGCGCGGCGCTTGTCCTCCTCTTCGACCGAGTTGAGGATGCGGCCGACGATGGACCCGGTCGCCTCGGCGCGGACCCACGTGCCGTCGTCGTAGCCCTCGCTCTCGGCCCACTCGGTGAGTTCGTCCACGCTGGGTTCTTCGGGGTCGCGGAGCGGAATCTCGGCGTCCGAGAGTTCGGTGAGGTTGCTCCGCCAGTGTCGGTTCTCGCCGTCGAGGTGTGCCGTCACGCGCCGGTCGAGTTCCTCTCTGAGGTCGCGGACGAATTCGCGCGTCTCTTTCAACTCGCGGAGCGTCACGTCGGCGTCGCTCAACTCGGCTTTGACGACTTCGGCGTCGGCGGTGGTCTTGCCCGCGTCCTCGAACTCGACTGGCTGAATGACTCGCGTCAACTCGCTCTCGGCGTCGCGGAGCGTCTTGTCGCCGACGCCGACCGAAACGAGGTCGCGGACGCGGGGTTCGAGCATGTGCGCCTCGTCGCAGATGACGTAGGTCGAGTCGTCCACGAGCGCGCCGGTGAACGTGCCGACGGTCGTCGGGTCGAACGCGTGGTAGTAGTTTCCGATGACGACCTCGACGTGCGAGAGGAGCGCGCCCATCACCGAGTGAGGACAGGACCCCATCCCGGCCGAGAGGCCGACGAGGTCGTTCGTCGTAATCAGGCCCATGTCGTCGAAGTCGAACGGGACGGCCTCGATGGGGTCGCCGTCCTCGGGCAGGTCGGCGAGGTAGTTGGCGTAGAACGGGCAGTACTCCACGTCCTCGTAGTCGGGCATCGACTTCGGATAGGGAGTCGGTTCGCCCGCGGTTTCGAGGTAGGACGGTTGCGTCTGCGTCGCGCCCGTATCGAGGAGTCCGGTCTGTTGCTCGCGGGCGTCTTTTGCGAGGGCTTCGGCGCTCGTCATGCCGCCGTCGCCGACGAGACCACGGGTTCGGTCTCGAAGCCCGTCACAGCGGTCGTAGACGGTCGATTCGTCGATACCGCCGCAGGTTTCTCTGCTGTAGGGACACACGTCGGCCTTGCCGACGAGCGTGAGTCCGGAGACCGATTTCCACTCGTCGGGGAGGTTCTCGTTGATGGTGCGGAGGTCGGCCTCGAACTGGCGAAGTTGCTGTTTGACGCTCGTGAGGACGAACACGCGCTCGTAGTCGGAGTCGGGGTCGCGCACGAGTTCGATGCCCGCGGTGAGCGCGAGCATCGTCTTGCCAGTCCCACAGGCACCTTCGATGACGGTGAAGCCGCCGTCTCGCGCGGTCGAGAGCGCGGTTTCGATTCCGTCCGCCTGCTCGGGATACGGCTCGGCGTGGCCGAATACCTCCTGCCAAGTCACGGTCTCAGGTCCAGTTGCGACGGCCATAGGGGTGTCGGTGAGTGGCCGCGAGTTGCTATTTGAACCTTCGGACCGACGACCGCGCTATTCGAGAAACGACTCGATTGCCTCGGCGAAGCCCTCGCGGTCGCCATCGCCGCCGACGCAGACGACGAACGGCGCGCTCGCGGGCGCGTAGACTTTCATCTCACGACCCTTCTCGGAGTAGCGGGTTCCGGCGACGACCACGAGGTCGGCTTCGATGAGGTTCCCGAGGTGGTGCCGGACGTTCTGCACAGAGGTTTCGACTGCCTCGCCGATTTCGGTTGCCGTGGAGGGCGACTCGTGGAGACAGGAGAGTATCTCCCGGGCGGTTTCGGTAGCGAGGCTGGAGATGAGTTGCTCCGTCTCGTCGTCGTCGAGCCAGAGGACCCGGGGGGTCCCATCACCACCGACGTTCACGTTTCCCTCGGACGGAAGCAGCCCGGACATACCACCGAAAAATAGGTCAGTAGAGTAAACAGTTTCGGGCCGTCACACGCTCGACGACTCGCCGCGCGTCACTCCGGGAAGCCGATTTCCGGTGTAGAGGACGGCGAGAACGCCGATGACGGCCACGAGACCGACTGCGAGCGTCCGGAAGACGACGTCGAAGCCGACGCTGGCCTCCGTGAGAAAGCCGACTGCGCCACTCCCGTTGGCCTCCAAGAAGAGCGCCAATCCGCTGAACACCGCGTAGGCGCTGGCTCTGGACTCGCTCGGCAGCGACGAGAGCATGAACGTATCGAGCGCGGGAAAGAGACTGTGGATGACGTAGCCGATGATGGCAATCACGACGGCGACTGCGAGAAAGCCCTGCGCCATCGTGAGGAGGATGAGCGACCCGGCGAAGGCGACGAGCAACCCGAAGATGTAGGGGACGTGCGGCAGTCGGTCGGCGAGTTGCCCCGAAAGCGAGAACGCTGGCACGCCCGCCGCGAAGACGATTGTGAGCATCGTCCCCGCCGTCGCCGGCGAGAAGTCCTTCGCCTGGGTCATATAGGAGACGAGGAAGTTGAACAGTCCCTGCCAGACGAATCCCGCGGGGGCGATGAGGAGGATGCCCGTGAGGATGATTTTCCAGTGACCGAGCGCGGCGAGGAAGTCAGTGTCCGACCCGCTCGCATCGCCCATGCTCCCGTCGCGGGAGACGAGATAGAGGGCGACGGTAATCACCGCGGCCGCCACCGAGAGCGCCCAGAACGTCGCTCGCCACGAGTAGCTGGCGAGGATGAGGACGACGATTGGGGCCGCGAGCACGGCCGCGAGCTGGCTCGCCGCGCCGTGGATGCCGACCATCCGACCGACGCGCTCTGGGAAGAGTTCACCGACGAGCGGAACTGCCGAGACGAAGTACCCACCCGAGGAGACGCCGATTGCGAACGCGCCGACTTGGAGCATCGGAATCGTCGTCGCGCTCGCGGTGAACGCCGAGGCGACGACGAGCAACGCTCCGGTCGCCAGCACGACGCGATGGCGCGGCACGCGAGTGAGGAGGTAGCCGACGGGAATTCGGGGAATCGCCGTCCCAATCCAGATGAGCGAGGTGACGATACCGATGGTCGCCGGACCGACGCCGAACTGCGTTTGGAGCGTTTCGACTAGCGGTGGGAACGCGACCCGACCGAAGTTGACGAGGAAGACGAGACCGCAGAGGGTACCGAAGAGGCGGCGTGTCACGACTCCGAATTGGCCGGGAGGGAATCAAGTGTTGTGAAACGGTCGGGCAACCACATGTGTTAACGCATCGCCGGGCGAACACGAATCCATGATTACCAGCCGACGCATGGCCGCCGTCGATGTGAACGCTGAAGCGCTCGGGGTGCCGCGAAAACAGCTCATGGAGTCGAGCGGTAACGCCGTCGCTCGGGTCGTCCGTGACCTCGTCGAGCCGGGTTCCGCAGTCGCCATCGTCGCCGGTCGCGGCAACAACGGCGGCGACGCCCTCGTCACCGCCCGGTTTCTGAACGCCTACGACGTGACCGTCTCCCTCCTCGGTCGCCCCGAGACCATCTCGACGACCATCGCCCGCGAGAACTGGGACGCGCTCGTCGCGGCCGAAGCGAACGTCCAAACCGTCACCGACTCCGCGAACTTCGACCTCGGAACCCCCGACCTCGTCATCGACGCGATGCTCGGAACCGGAGTCACGGGCGCACTGCGCGAACCCGAAGCGACCGCCGCCCGCGCCATCAACGACTCTGACGCACTCGTTCTCTCCGTAGACGTCCCCTCCGGCGTCGATGCCGACACCGGCGACTCGGCGGGAGTCGCCGTCGATGCCGACCACGTGGTCACCTTCCACGACGCGAAACCCGGTCTCGATGCGCTCGATTGCGACGTGACGGTCGCGGATATCGGCATTCCAGCGGCCGCCGAGTTGTTCACTGGTCCCGGCGACGTGCTCGCGCTCCACCGCGACTCGCAGAGCCACAAAGGCGACCACGGCGACGTGCTCGTCGTCGGCGGCGGACCCTACACCGGCGCGCCCGCGCTCGCCGCGCAGGCCGCCCTCCGCGCCGGTGCCGACCTCGCCAGAGTGGCCTGCCCGGAACACGTCGCCCGCGAGGTGCAGGGCTACTCCGAGAACCTCATCGTCCGCGAGTTCTCGGGCGACCACCTCTCTCCCGAACACGTCTCCGACCTCCTCGACTACGCCGCCGACCGCGACGTGGTCGTCTTCGGTCCCGGCCTCGGCGACCACGACGACTCGCTCGCGGCGGTCGAACAGTTCCTCGCCGAATTCGCGGGAACGGCCGTCGTCGATGCCGACGCGCTCCAAGTCGTCCCCGAAATCGACAGCGAAGCCACCCTCATCTGCACGCCGCATCAAGGTGAGTTACAGAAGATGGGCGGCAGTACTGCGAGTGACTGGCGCGAACGGACCGACCTCGTAGCGGAGTTCGCCGCCGACCTCGGACACACGCTCCTCGTCAAAGGGAGGTACGACGTGATTTCGGACGGCGACGAGGTGCGCGTCAACCGAACTGGAAACCCCGGCATGACCGTCGGCGGAACCGGCGACGTGCTCGCTGGCGCGACCGGCGCGCTGGCGTGCGTGCTTTCGCCACTCGATGCCGCCGCCGTCGCGGCCTACGCCAACGGTCGCGCGGGCGACTTCGCGGCCGACGAGTTCGGTTCGGGACTCGTTGCGACCGATGTACTCAAGCGCCTCCCGGCGGGTCTGGAGGGTGAAGAATGACTGGCGAAGACGCGAACGACCTGACCCACGTGGACGAATCCGGCGACGTGCAGATGGTCGATGTCGGCGCGAAACCCGATACGGCCCGGCGAGCGGTCGCCCGCGGGACGATTCACCTCTCCGAATCGACCGTCGAAGCGATTCGAGACAATCAGGTGAAGAAGGGCGACGTGCTGGCGACTGCTCGCATCGGCGCGGTGCAGGCGGTCAAGCACACGTGGGAGACGATTCCCATGTGCCACCAGATTCCGATTACGAACATCGACACCGAGTTCGAGGTCGATTCCGCGGCGGTCACGCTCTCTGTCGCGGTCGAGACGACCGGCAAGACTGGCTGTGAGATGGAAGCCTTGGAGGGCGTGACGACCGGTCTCAACGTCGTCTGGGACATGGTCAAAGCCGCCGAGAAGGACTCCGAGGGACAGTATCCGGGGACGAAGATTTCGGACGTGGAAGTGGTGTCGAAAGAGAAGAAAACGGTCGAGTAAGGCCACGAGCGTCGCCGAGAGGGAGCGTGGTTTTTGAACGCAGCGACTGCATCGTGACTTCCATTCCGGACGAACAGTACAGGAGAACTGAAATTACTACCAGTCAATAAACAAGCACTAATGACATTCGAGTGTTACGATGCCCATGGCGTACCGTACAACTATCGGATGGTCGGTTCTCTCGTCTGGCATCGTGACGCTCGTCCTCGGATTCCTTCCCGGCAGTGACCTGTGGTGGGGAATCGGACTCTGCCTGCTCGGACTCGGAATCCTCCTCGTGCGACAGTGAGGGTCGCTCGGCGCGCTACCGAGTCGCCTAGTCGGCTACGAACAGGGTCTGGTGGTCTCTCCGAGGAAAGAACTGCTGAATTCGTCCGCGTTACGAACCCAACCAGCGTGCGAGCGCTCCCGCGAGGAGCACCAGTGCGCCGGTGACGAACGTACCGGGAATTGGCAGTGCGAACAGGGCGACACCGAACGCGAGGACTATCGTTGATGGTTTCACGGAGTACCGAATTCGAGCGCCGCCCTGTTACAAGTTATTGCTCTCTGACAGAATGTCGGCTCAGGCAGACTCGGACGGCAACGACAAGTCGGCCGCCTTCGCCCGCGCTTTCTCCACGATTGCCGGCGAGGCTTCGAACTCCACGAACACCTGTTCGCCCTGATACTCCTCTTGTTCGACGTAGGTGTGGTCGTAGAGCCACGAGACGACGCTCATCGTGTCTTCGACCAACGGGAGCAACAGACGTTCGCGCTCCCACGCGGGGAGTTCGTCTTCGACGCGTGCGGTCAACTCAGAGATGTTCTTGCCAGTCAGCCCCGAGACGGCGACCGGATTCGGCGCGAGCGCGGAGAGCGCGGCGCGCTTTTCCTCCAGTTCCTCGTCGTCAACCGCGTCGATTTTGTTGAAGACGGTGACGATGGGTGCCTCGTTGCGCTCGTAGAGCGTGTCGTGACTGGTAATGAGCTTCTCGCGCATCGCGTCCAGCGACTCGGAGGCATCGACGACGAGCAACACGAGGTCGGCGCGGTACACCGAGTCGAGCGTGGACTTGAACGATTCGACCAGCCAGTGCGGGAGGTCGGAGACGAACCCGACCGTGTCGGTCAAGAGCACGTCGCGCTTGCCCGTCTCCGCGCGGCGGGTGGTCGTCCCGAGCGTCGTGAACAGTTGGTTCTTCGACTCCGCCGTCGGGTCGAGGTCCGGGTGTAAGTCGTCGTTCTGGCCGACTTCCAAGTCGTCGGCCAATCGCTGCATCAGGGTCGATTTCCCCGCGTTCGTGTAGCCCGCGAGGGCGACGAGGTCGAACCCGGATTCGCGGCGTTGCTCGCGGCGGGTCTCTTCTTTGTCCGCAATCGCGTCGAGTTCGTTCTTGATTCGGGAAATCTGGGCTTTAATGTCGCGTTCGCGGCTCTCGTCGTACTCGCCGAGGCCCATGAACCCCGGGCGCTCGTCCCGCTTTGCGAGCGAGGCTTTCGCCTCGGCGCGCGGGAGTTCGTAGCGTAACTCGGCGAGTTCGACCTGTAGCTGAGCCTTTCGGGTGTTGGCCCGCTGGCCGAAGATTTCGAGGATGAGCGTGAACCGGTCGATGACTTCGACGTTCTGTGGCAGTTTCTGGGCGATGTTGTAGGTCTGATACGGGCCCAGTCGGTTGTCGAAGATGACCGCCGCTGCGTCGGTCTCGGCGACGAGCGCCGCCAGTTCGCTTACTTTGCCCTCTCCGAGGTGGTACGCGGCGTCTTCCTCTCGGGTTTGCGAGAGACTGCCGACGACGTCGTAGCCCGCGGCGCGGGCGAGGTCGGTGACCTCAGACAGGTCGGCATCGCCGCGATCGACTCGCTTGACGACGACGACGTTCGTCATCGTCGGACCTCCCAGGTGTGATACGAAGCCTGCACTGTGTCACGTTGACGTAACCGCTGGAGGCACTTAAGCCCCGCTCGGCCGGGGTCACCCACTGAGATGGTTAGCCGTCACCTCCCGTTCCATACCCGGAGTTGTACGGCAGGCGTCTTGTAGATTACTCGGATCCGAAAACCGCGTGACGTGTCGCACTCGCTGACCGTTCAGTTTTCCATTCAGTCACCCACAAACGACTTATACGAAGCCGCGGGATGTTCGGGGTATGGACCCCCTACAGTTCAGTCTCGACCCACAGCAACTGGGCATCGAGTTCGGGAGCGGGGCCGTCATCGGCGGCGTCATCGGCTTCGCCGCGAAGAAGGTGGCGAAGCTCATCGCCGTCATCATCGGTCTCCAACTCGCCGTGTTCAAGTTCCTCGAATCGCGCGGCATCCTCACCGTGGACTGGGAACGCCTCAGCGGCGGTCTCGTCAAAGCGAGCCAGCAAGCCGCCTCGGAGACGCCCCCGGATTGGATTTCGACGATTCTCTCGACCGTCTCCGTGTCGGCCGGGTTTACCGGTGGTTTCCTCGTCGGCTTCAAGAAGGGATAGTCGCGCCGCGCGCCGCTTCGAACCGGATTACAACTCGCCTTTGTCTTTGACGATTCGCGTCTCGGCCTCGCCGCTCGTGATGTTGTTCACGAGGTCGTAGAAGTCATTCTGCATCCCCGCGGGGAACGTGAGCACGCCGACCCACGAGCCGTCGTTCTGCCACTCCTCGCGTTCGAGTTCGCCGTATTTTCGGACTTGCGCCTGTCCACTGCCAGCGTACTGTGCCGGTAGTTGGACGGCGATAGTGACCTCCGCGAATCGAATCGGGAGCACCGGCCGAAGCGCGTCGAGGGCGTCGTCAACCTGTGATTCGACGGGTTCCATCGGGTCTACTTTGAACCCTGCTTCCTCCAGTGCCCGTTCGATTCGCTCGGGCGGGTGCGGCGAGTCGTTCATCTGCGGGTTGACCGCGTTGCGCGCGATACGATTGATGAGCGAGCGTCGTTTCTGCTCTTGCATCTCGCGTCGCTGGTCGGCCGTAATCTGAATCTCGCCTTTCTGGACGACCTGTGGGATGATGGTGAGCGGGTCCGTCGTTCCGAACACCTTTTCGAGGTCGTTCTCGGCGGGGCGGTCACCGCGCGAGGCGTCTTCGAACACGTCCTCGGCCGCGATGACGTCTTCGAGGTCGCCGTCGAACTCGTCGCGTTTCATGGCAAGTGCGGCATCCGGGTCGATGAGGACTTCAAAGCGTGCACCGTGAGATTCGAGTCGGGCGGTTACCGCTTCGTCGAGTGAAATCATACGTTCGGATACTCTCTCAGTGGTAAAAAGCCCTCGCCGATTGGTAGTTCACAATCGCGTCCGGTGATTTCCGCGGGAGTCGAGATTCTCGGCACGACTTCTCGCCCACATCGGCGACGCTCTGCGGCGAAGAAACGGTTATACTCACCCACAACCCACCACTCAGTATGAGTTCGCAAGCCTCCGAAAAGTCCCTCGAAGAGCGCATCGAGTTGTTCATGCGTCGGAACTTCCCGCAGATTCAGATGCACGGCGGCGACGCCGGTATCGAAGCGCTCGACAAAGACACGGGCGAAGTCTGGATTTCGCTCACCGGTGCCTGTTCGGGGTGCGGTATCTCGCCGATGACGATTCAAGCCCTGAAGTCGCGGATGGTCGCCGAGTTCGACGAAATCAACCAGGTCCACGCATCGACCGGGATGGGCTTCGACTACGACGAACCGTTCGAACCCGACGTCTCCGACGCACCGTTCTAATCTCTCCGTCCTCGTTTTCGACGGTCGCACCGCTCATAGAGTGAAAAACACGAAAATCGATGGCCGATTACGCCGCCTGTTCGATGATTTCGACCAGGTCCTCTTTGCTCTGGACGCCGATGACCTGCTGGACCTTCTCGCCGTTCGCGTAGAACTGGAGGGTCGGGACGCTGCGAATCTGCTGATTACGCGCGAGTTCTTGCAGTTCGTCGATATCGACCTTTGCGACGACGGCGTCCGTCTCTTCGGCGATTTCCGCGACGGTGGGTTCGAGCATCTTACACGGCCCGCACCACTCGGCGTGGTAGTCCACGAGGACGATTTCGTGTTCGGCGATGAGTTCGTCGAGGTGGCTCTCGCTCTCGACGTGGATGGGTTCGTCCGTTGCTTCGAGTGTGCTCATACAGAGTCGTATCAGTGCGACACTCTTACCCATTGCGCCTGTTTGCACGCCGACGCACGACCGCGAAAAGTAGTGTCAACGCTCTTCCCGCGGCATCTCAGCAGTCGTAGGTGAGGAGTACGCCGTCATCGACGCGCTCGACATCGCGGAGCGAGAGACGCGGGAACTGCTCGGTGAAACCCTCGCCGTCGGCGAGCGTCGGCGCGTCGCGGCCGCCGATGACCATCGACCCGACGTAGAGGGTGAGTTCGTCCACGAGTTCGTCCGAAAAGAGCGAGAAGATGACCTCGCCGCCGCCTTCGACCATCAGACGCTCGACACCCTCGACTTCGAGCGATTCGAAGGCTTCGGGAAACGAGACGCGTTCGTCGCCCGCGACGACGACCGTCGCACCCGCCGCTTCGAGCGTGTCGATTCGGTCGGCGGGGGCGGCCTCGGAGACGAGCACGTAGGTCTCGGCCACGTCGTTGAGAATCCGCGCATCGACCGGCGTGCGAGCGCGCGAGTCGGCGACGACGCGGGCTGGGTGTGGTGACTCACCCCGTGCCTCGCGCGCGGCGACATGCTTGGAGGCGTCGAGTGCCAACTGCGGGTCGTCCGCGAGAACCGTCCCGACGCCGACGAGCACTGCATCCGAGTTCGCCCGAATCTCGTCCACTCGTGCGAAGTCATTGTCGCCGCTGATTTTGATTTGCTCGCGGCGGCGCGAGGAGAGTTTTCCATCGACGCTCGTCGCGGCGTTCACGTGGACGTGCATGGTCGAACCTCACTCGGCGCTCGAAAACGCGTTTCGGTCCGGAACCGCCCGCCAGTTCGGACAGGAATTAAATACTGCTCTGGAGTAGACTGTTCCATCATGGTTCCTACTGTTCTCATGCTCGGGTGGGGATTCCCACCGAACGTCAGCGGCGGATTGGACACACACGTCGGCGAACTCTTCGAGCGAATGGAAGCACGCGACGACATCGACATCGAACTCGTGCTTCCGGCCGAGTACGCACCGGACAGACCGGGAATCACGGGCGTCCCGACCGGCGAAGGAGACATCATCACCCGAATCGGCCGCCTGAGTACGGCGTTCGCCGAGCGCGCCGAGGACGCGGATATCATCCACACCCACGACTGGTTCGGCTACGGGCCGGGGTCGCGCGCGAAGACGACCAACCCCGACATCGAGTGGATTACGACGTTCCACTCGCTCTCGTCGGACCGCAACATCGACCCGCCGCAGCGGGAAGTCGAGACCGAACGCCGCATCGCCGACCGCTGTGACCACCTGCTCGCGGTGAGCAAACTCCTCGCCGGTAAGGTCAAAGAGGAGTACGACGGCGACTGCGACGTCATCTACAACGGCTTCTCAGAGTGTGAGACGACGGGCATCGACCGCAAAGCCGAGTTAGGAATCGACGGGAAGATGCTCTTTTTCGTCGGCCGACACACCGACCAGAAAGGCATCTCGCATCTCATCTACGCGCTCGAAAAACTCGACCGCGACGACGTGACCCTCGTCATGGGCGGGTCGGGTCACCTCACCGACCAACTCAAGCGGTTCGCCGAGTTACTCGGCGTCGAAGACCGAATCGAGTGGGTCGGCTACGTCCCCGAGGAGGAACTCGGTGACTACTACGCCTCTGCCGATTTGTTCGTCTCGCCGTCGCTCTCGGAACCCTTCGGCATCACCATCGTGGAGGCGCTCTCGACCGGCACGCGCGTCGTCGCAACCGAAAGCGGGGCCGCAGAGGTCCTCCCCGAAGACTGCGTCGTCGAAGTCGAACCGGACTCCCGGTCGATTGCCAAGGGTATCGAGTACGCGCTCTCGCTCGAAGGCGAACCCGAGTACGAACCGTACACGTGGGACCAAGTGGTAGACGAGACGGTCGCGTACTACCACTCGGTTCTGGAAGAGTAGAAACGAACGACGGGAACGGAATTCGCCGAGCGGTCGAGAGAACGAGTTATCGGAGCAATCGAACTTCGGTGACCGGTTCGGGGTGTCGAATTCGGTAGCCGGTTCGGGTCGGAACCATCCCTTTTCGCGGCATCGTTCCGCGGGCCGATTGATACGGCGAGTCGTCGGTCTGGACGGACTGGTACGGCGAGTCGTAGGACGATTGATACGGGCTATCGGACCGCTGGTACGGACTGTTGTCGTCGTCGCGGGCGTCGAAGCCCTCGGGCGGGAGGTAGATACGCTCGCCGGACTCCGAGCGGACCACGACGGCGGTGTCCTTGTCGCCGTCCATGACTATCGTCGTCCACCCGTCTTCGACCGTCATCGAGAACGAGACGGCGGGTTCTGTCTCCTGCGTGTCGTCGGTGCTCATACCTCTCTAAGCGATACCTGTCCACTTAGTGATTCGCCCCCGCCCGGCGATTCAGTGACGCCTCGCGGGAACCCTTTTTATCCGAAGAGGGCGAACTCCCGGTCGATGGAACTCGACCAGCATGCCGAGGAGCTTGCCTCCGCCCTCGGTGTTGACAAAGAGGAGGTCAAATCCGACCTGCAGAACCTCTTGCAGTACAGTGTCCCGATCGACGAAGCCAAACAGAGCGTGCGACGAAAGCACGGCGGGAGTTCGTCCGGCGGCAGCGCCGCACCCTCCTCGAAGCAAATCGCCGACATCGAACCCGGCGGCGGGAACGTCTCTGTGACGGTGCGCGTGCTCACCGTGGGGACGCGCTCTATCGTCTATCAAGGCGAAGAACAGACCATCCGAGAGGGCCAACTCGCCGACGAGTCCGGCGTCATCTCGTACACCGCGTGGCAGGACTTCGGCTTCTCGCCCGGCGACAGCGTGACGATTGGCAACGCGGGCGTCCGCGAGTGGGACGGCAACCCCGAACTCAACATCGGCTCTGCCTCGACGGTCGGCATCGAGTCCGACCCCGTCGAGACGCCGTACGACGACCAAATCGGTGGCGAGTCCGACCTCATCGACCTCGCCGCCGGTGACCGCGGACGCGCCGTCGAAGTGCGCGTCCTCGAAGTCGAGTCCCGAACGATTTCGGGCCGAAACGGCGAGACGACGATTCTCTCGGGCGTCCTCGCCGACGAGACGGGACGACTCCCCTTTACCGACTGGGCACCGCGCCCGGACCTCGAAGAAGGTGCGAGCCTCCGCTTCGAAGACGTGTACGTCCGCGAGTTCCGCGGCGTCCCACAGGTGAACCTCTCGGAGTTCTCCACCGTCGAAGTACTGGACACCGCCGTCGAAGTCACCGACTCCGCGCCGCGCCTCAAAATCGGCGAAGCGGTCGGTGCAGGCGGGATGTTCGACGTGGAAGTGCTCGGGAACGTCCTCGAAGTCCGCGATGGCTCGGGACTCATCGAACGCTGTCCCGACTGCAGTCGCGTCGTCCAGAACGGCCAATGTCGCCAGCACGGCGCGGTCGATGGCGACGACGACATGCGCGTGAAGGCGATTCTCGACGACGGAACGGGAACGGTGACGGCGATTCTCGACCGCGACCTCACCGAGGAAATCTACGGCGGGACGATGGCCGACGCGATGGAGGCCGCCCGCGAAGCGATGGACAAGGAAGTCGTCGCCGACGCAATCGCAGACACGCTCGTCGGCCACGAGTACCGCGTTCGCGGTAACCTCTCGGTGGACGAGTACGGTGCGAACCTCGAAGCCGACGAGTTCGAAGAATCGACTGACGACCCAGCAGACCGTGCGACTGCCGTCCTGACGGAGGTAGAGGCATGAGTTCGTCGCCCGTCGTCGGCACGCGTGAAGTCGCTTACCGCCTCTTCGCCGCCGAGTTCGACGACGCCACGCTCTCGTACTCCGAGAGCGACGAAGAGCGCGCGCCGAACTACGTCGTCTCGCCCACGGGTGCGCGGCTCAACCGGACCTTCGTCGCGGGCGTGCTCACCGAAGTCGAGCACGTCAACGACGAGGTGCTCCGTGGCCGCGTCGCCGACCCGACCGGCGCGTTCGTCACCTACGCCGGCCAGTACCAACCCGAACCGATGGCCTTCCTCGAACAGACGACGCCCCCGGCGTTCGTCGCGCTGACCGGCAAGGCGCGAACCTACCAACCCGACGACTCCGAGATGGTGTTCACGTCGGTTCGCCCCGAGAGCATCAACGAAGTCGATGCCGACGTGCGCGACAAGTGGGCCGTCTCGGCCGCCGAAGCGACCCTCCACCGCATCGCCGTCTTCGACGAGGCGCTCTCGATGCCGTACCGCGGCGAGAAACTCCAGAAAGCGCTCGAAGCCCGCGGCGTCGAATCGTCGCTCGCTTCGGGGATTCCACTCGCAATCGACCACTACGGAACGACCCGCGCCTACCTCGAAGCGGTTCGCACGCTCGCGGTGCAGGCGCTCGAACAGGTCGCCGGCGACCGCGACCAGGTCGAGTCGCTCGCGCTCGAACCCGGTGAGGGCGACGACGTCGCGCTCGGGTCGCTCCCCGAACTCGACCTCGCGCCTGCTGACGGGCAAGAGGTCGAAGCCGCCGTGGCGGCAGTCTCGGATACAACCGAGCAAGCCGCCGAGCCGACCGAAGACGAGCCAGCCGTCGATGCGACTGCCGAGTCCGAATCGACCGACGAGCCAGTCGTCGGCGAGACGGACGCCGAAGAAGAACCGGCAGACGAACCAGCGTCAGAACCCGAACCGGCGACGGCGCAGGGCGAGGTTCAGGACGACGCAGACACCGAACCAGCCTCCACCGAAGAGCCGGAGCCGGTCGTCGAATCCGAGCCGGAGGCTGACTCTGAGCCAGCGACGGAACCCGAATCTGACCCCGAGCCGATTACCGAATCGGAGCCAGAACCGGAAGCAGAGCCAGAACCCGAACCGGCGACGGCGAGCGCCGAATCCGGCGGTCTCGGTGACTTCTCCGACGACCTCGGCGACTCGGAACCGGACGCCGGTGGCTCACTCGGGGACTTCGAAGACACCGACACGGCGGACGAACCGCTCGGCGACTTCGCCGACACCGGCTCCGACTCCGCGAGCGAGACGGCCGACGCATCCACGGATACAGCCGAATCGACCGACGAGGACCTCGACCCCAACGGCATGTACGAACTCGACGCCGACGAGCGCGCCGAGGTCGAAGCAGAGTTCGGCACCGAGTTCACGACCGGAACGGACGTGGACCCGGCGGGCGAGGCGGACATCGACGTGCCGGACGTGGACGAACTCGAAGCAGAGGAATCGGCCGAAGTCGAACCTGAGCCAGAGCCAGAACCCGAACCAACGACGGAATCCGAGCCGCCAACGGAACCCGAATCGGCAGACACCGACGAAGACGCAACCCCGGCCGAGGACATCGACCTCGAATCGGTCGTCATCGACGCGATGGAGTCGCTGGACGACGGCGACGGCGCTTCCCGCGAGAACGTCGTCGCGGCCGTCGTGGACGACTACGGCGCGGACCCCGACGCGGTCGAAGGCGCGATTCAGGACGCCCTGCTCGGCGGTCGGTGCTACGAACCGCAAGAAGACGTGCTGAAGGCAATCTGAGGTCGTGACGCGGCCACTCGTCGAACCGATTCCGGGCGAACCCGCCGCGGTGGCGCGAACCACCAGACGCGGGTTTCCGGAACGCTCGCTCGTCGTGGCCGACTACCACGCCGGTATCGAAGCCGGACTCAGATACGAACGCGGCGTCGAACTCCCGTCGAACGCGGACGTTCGGCGCGCGCGACTCCTCACTCTTTTAGAGCGAACCGACCCGGACAGACTCGTCGTTCTCGGCGACCTCGGCCACCGCATCGGCGACCCGAAGGGCGACGAGGCCGACGAGTTGAACGAGTTGGTCGAAGCGGTGCGCGACTACGCCGAGATGACGCTCGTCCCCGGTAACCACGACGGCGGGCTTGCGGACTTCTTCGGCGATATGGTAGAGGTAGCCGAGATGTCCGGCATCCGCCTCGGCGACGTGGGATTCTGTCACGGCCACACGTGGCCCTCGCGGGAGGTGCTCGCCGCCGACGTGATTTGCTCGGCACACGAACATCCCGCAGTCAGATTAGAAGACGAAGTCGGTGGTGCGAGAAAGGAGCGTGCGTGGCTCCGCGGCCCGCTCGCGCCCGAGGTGTTCGCCGATTACTTCGAACTCCCAGTTTCGGAGTTGGAGTGGCACGACCCAGAACTCGTGATGTTTCCGGCGTTCAACGACACCTCCGGGGGGACGTGGGTGAACGTCCCCGGACAGGGTTTCCTGTCGCCGTTTCTGCCAGATGGTCTCGAATCCGCAGACGCGTATCTGCTCGACGGGACGCGACTGGGTGACTTTCGGCAGGTGTGACCGTACGGGAACTCAGCCGAAGATGGTGACGAGGACGCCGATGACGAATACGGCGATGCTCGTGACTCTCGCCATCAGTTGCCAGCCGGTCCACTCGCGGAAGTACTCCGGGACGCCTCGCTCTCGCTCTTGGACAGCGTAGACGACACAGACGACGGCAAAGACGGCGAGTCCGCCCCAGACGACGAGTTCCCACGTGGCGAGTTCGCGCCGCCCGAGACCGAACACGATGAGGAGGTTACCAAAGAGAAACCCCGCCTGCGACAGCCAAAACGTTCGCTCGGGACTCACGTAATCACCCCAAACAGTTCGATACCAACGAGGAAGACAAAGAGACACGCGACTGCGACGGTGAGATACACTTGCGCTCCCCACTCTTTCGGGGCGGTCGAGCGCTCCGGATTCCGACGACTGAAGGCAGCCACGTACGCGAGGGCGAGCGGCACGCCTGCGGCGAGGGCGGTGGCGATTCCAACCGAGTCAGTGGCGATGTCGATGCCGACGCTGACCGCGGCCGCGACACTGAACGCGGCGAACGAAATCCAGTACACGCGTTCTGGAGACACAGAGAGAGTTGACTCACTATCGACATGAATCTCCCGGCGAGGGGTTCACCGAGCGGTGTGCTTAATCGGTTCGCGGCGTAACGTCGGGCGATGCCAGACGGCGAGGTTGCCGCCGGGATGGACGTGTTCGCCGAACTCTCGGCACCCGTCCGCGACGCGCTCTCGGAGCGTGGATTCACCACCCCCACCGAGCCACAGCGCCGGGCGATTCCGCCGCTCACGTCGGGAAAGAACGCGCTCGTCATCGCGCCGACGGGGACCGGAAAGACCGAGACGGCGATGTTGCCTGTCTTCTCTGCAATCGCAGATGCCGAGGAGCGATTCGGAATCTCAGCACTGTACATCACGCCGCTTCGGGCGCTGAACCGCGACATGCGCCAGCGCCTCGATTGGTGGGGCGACGTGTTGGGAATCGACATTCAGGTCCGCCACGGCGACACCACCCAGTACCAGCGCCAGAAGCAGGCGAACGACCCGCCGGACGTGTTGGTGACGACGCCGGAGACGTTGCAGGCGATGCTCACGGGCAAGAAGTTACGAAAGGCGCTCGCCGACGTTCACCACGTCGTCGTGGACGAGGTACACGAACTCGCCTCCGCGAAGCGCGGCGCGCAGTTGACCATCGGTCTCGAACGCCTCCACGAACTCGCGGGGTCGTTCCAGCGAATCGGCCTGTCCGCCACGGTGGGGTCGCCCGAAGAGGTCGGGAAGTTCCTCACCGGCGACCGACCGTTCGACATCGTCGAAGTGGACGTTGACAACCGCGTCGAGTTCGAGGTCGTCAGACCCGAGGTGACGAACGAAGACGAGCGCCTCGCCGGCAAACTCGCCACCGACCCGGAGATTGCGAGTCACGTCCGAACCATCCGCGATATCGTGAACAGTCACGAGTCGGTGCTCGTCTTCGTCAACACCCGCCAAACTGCAGAGGCACTCGGCTCTCGATTCAAGAAACTCGGCGACGCCATCGAAGTCCACCACGGGTCGCTCTCGAAAGACGTTCGAATCGACGTGGAAGACCGGTTCAAAGCCGGCGAGTTGGACGCGCTCATCTGCACCTCCTCGATGGAACTCGGAATCGACGTGGGGCGGGTGGACCACGTGATTCAGTACAACAGCCCCCGAGAGGTCGCCCGACTGCTCCAGCGCGTCGGGCGTGCGGGCCACCGCCTCGGCGTGGTTTCTCGTGGCACGGTCATCACCGACCACCCGGACGACACGCTCGAAGCGCTCGCCATCGCTCGCCGTGCAGAGTCCGGAGAGGTCGAACCCGCTCGGGTCCACCACGGCAGTCTCGACACCGTGGCCAACCAAATCGTCGGCGTCGTCATGGACTTCGGCGACGTGTCTGCCCGCAGGACCTACGAAATCGTGACCCGGGCGTATCCGTTCAGGAACCTCTCCGAAGACCAGTTCAGACAGGTCGTGCGCGAACTCTCGCGGAATCGGCTTCTGTGGCTCGAAGAAGACAAAGACTCGCTCGAAAAGTCCAGCGGGACGTGGCAGTACTTCTACGCCAACCTCTCGATGATTCCCGACGAGGAGACCTACGAGGTCCACGACATGTCCTCGCGTCGCCAGATTGGGACGTTGGACGAGAAGTTCGTCCTCAACTTCGCCTCGCCGGGCGCGACGTTCATCCAGCGCGGCGAGATGTGGCGCGTCAACGACGTGGACGAAGAGGAGGCGAGAGTCAACGTCTCGCCAATCGAAGACCCCGGCGGCGAGGTGCCGTCGTGGGTCGGCTCGGAGATTCCGGTTCCCGCCGCCGTCGCGGGCGAAGTCGGCGAGTTGCGCGACGTGGCCGCCCCGCAGTTCGAATCCGGAGCGAGCCGGGAGTCGGTCGCCAACGACATCGTCGGACGCTATCCGACCGACTCGAACACCGTGTGGACCGCGCTCGAACCCATCGAGCGACAGGTCGAAGCCGAGGGACCGATTCCGACCGCGAATCGACTCGTCCTCGAAGGCTCGCCCCGGAAGGTCACGCTCAACTCCTGTTACGGCCACCGCGTCAACGAGACGCTCGGCAGACTCCTCTCGGCGCTCATCGGCCAGCGAACCGGGTCGTCGGTGGGGATGGAGGTAGACCCGTACCGCGTCGAGTTCGACGTGCCCGGGAAGGTGAGTCCGACGACGTTCGCCGAGGTGCTCCGCGAGACGGACCCCGAACACGTCGAAGCCCTGCTCGAACTCGCGCTCAAGCGCTCCGACTCGCTCAAATTCACGCTCGCGCAGGTCGCCGCGAAATTCGGCGCGCTCAAGCGATATCAGGGGAGAGGTCGCTTCGGCGGCGACAGACTCGTCGCGGCGCTCGAAGGCACGCCCGTCTTCGACGAGGCGGTGCGCGAGGTGTTCCACACGGACCTCGCCGTCGAAGAGACGATGGACTTACTCTCGCGCATCCGCGAGGGGAGCGTCGAACTCGTCGTCGCCCGCGAACCCACGCCAATCGGCACCGGCGGGCGCGGGTCTGGAACGGACCTACTCGTCCCCGAAAACGCGGACGCGAGCGTCATCGAGACCGTGCGCGACCGAATCCAGAACGACCGTGTGCTCCTGTTCTGTCTGCACTGCAAGGACTGGACGCGAAAGACGCCAGTGAAACGCGTCCGCGACCCGCCGACGTGTCCTCAGTGCGGCGCGACTCGCATCGCGGCGCTCAACCCGTGGGACGACGAGACGGTCAAAGCAGTCCGCGCGCCGGAGAAAGACGACGAACAGACGCGACTCACGAAGCGCGCCTATCGGTCGGCGAGTCTCGTGCAGGCCCACGGCACACAGGCGGTCATCGCCCTCGCTGCCCGCGGCGTCGGCCCGCACAACGCGGCGCGTATCATCAACAAACTCCGCGACGACGAGGACGACTTCTATCGAGATATTCTGGAGCGAGAGCGCGAATATGCGCGCACGCAATCGTTCTGGGACTGATTTCGACCCTCTCGTCGCTCGACTCCCGGTAGAAACTCTTTCCCTTCGAACCCTCGATAGACGAGCCACTAGATGTCAACAGACGATACGTTTCGAGAGGGAGCGTCGAAGACGTACACGCGAACCTTCACGAGAGAAGACGTCCAGCAGTTCGCAGCCCTCTCGAACGACGAGGGGGCGCACCACCTCGTTCCGAACGACGAGGAACAGGTCGTGTTACACGGCCTGTTGACGGCGACGATGCCGACGAAACTCGGCGGCGACATCGACCTCCTCGCTCGGACGATGGAGTTCGAGTTCCCCCGACCGGCGTACACCGGGGTCGAAATCACCTGTGAGGCGACCTACGAGTCCGTCGAGGAGTACGACGACTACACGGCACTCGACGTTTCGTTCGTCTGCGAGAGCGAAGACGGTGACGTCGTCCTTCGCGGTCGGTGCGAAGGCGTCGTAAAGTAGCGCTTACTCCGCGATAGCCCAGCTTTCGAGGACTTCGCGCGTCGCCACCGACAGCGCGTTGAAGTCCTGCATCGTGATGCCGTCGGTGGTGACGAACACGCCGATGTCTTCGAGCGTGATACGGACGAGATAGCCGTTCTCGAACACTCGAATCGTGTACTTGTACTCGCCGAGTTCGGACCCGCGATAGGCGTCTTGGGTCATCTTGAAGTCGTGCCACTCGTTGCCGATAAAGGAGTTCAGGTCGGCCGACTGTTCGAGGTCGCTTCGGAGGTACACCTGGATGTAGTCGAAGCGGTTGAAGTAAGTCAACGAGCGAAGGCTATCGCCGACTGCGGTTCGGCACGTCGAGATGAGCCGTTCTTGTGCCTCCTCGGGAAGGAGTTCGGACATGTCTCACGGTGTGTTGCGAGGTACCAAATAACCGCCGTCCGCGGCAGGTGGCGCGAACTACGTCGCGTAGGCGTCGCGGTAGTCGCGCTCCCGTCGAATCAGTTCCTCGACGCCGTGTTCGAGGATATCCGTCCCGAGCGACGTGGCCCGGTAGTAGGAAAAGAGGCCGCGCTCGTCGGCGCGGTTCTGCTTTCGCTTCTCCACAAGACCAACCTCGACGAGTTTCTGGAGGTGGTAGTGCAGGGTGTTCGCCCGCAAGTCCAGTGCGTCTTCGAGTTCTTTGGGACTCTGGTCGCCGACGTGAACCAGTCGGTAGAGCAGCGTGAACCGGGTCCGGTCGCCGATAGCCGCTTGCATGTCGAGGTACTCGTCCAGCGAGAGTACGCTCGTCGGCGGCAGCAACTCGGCGGGGTCCTCCGGCAGTCCGTCCGAGTTCGCTGAGTTCGTGGCCATACCTACACTGACGACGTGAACCGACTTAACGGTTCTTGAGTCTAAAAGTACTGAAAAATCTGAGTTTTATATACTGTGGCTCCGTTGCGACCGACATGGGTGGCGAAATTTCGCGCGAGGTGATTCGGGCCGCGCTCGGGCGGACGACCTACGACCGGTTTCTCGTCTACGTGATGGGACCGTACAAGTCGTTCAATCTGAACTACGTCCTCTCCGAGGAGGAACGGGCCGAAATCGACATCGAGGAGTTTCCGAGTCCGATTCGTCGCCTGTTCCAGTCCCGCGACGAAATCGACGGCGCGCTCGCGCTCCTCCGGCGCGTTCAGGGGTCGTTGCGAGCGAATCCCGGCGTGAACGCTTTCCTCGCGGTGGATATCGGCATCGACACCGACGACGTGGATGCCGCCACCCAGAGCATCGAGTACGCCCGCGCGAGCAACGCGACCATCTTCGTCCTTCCATTTCTCGGCCACAACTTCGGCGTCGGCGAAGAGGCCGGTTCGGTGCTCGAACGACTCTCGGAGACGCACGGCGACCGAATCGTGTTCGTCCACGAGGCGACGGTCACCAGCGAGATGATTCGTGCCGCACGCGCCCGCTGGGACTTACGCGTCGAGACCTACGACGACGAACAGGAACTGCGCAAGCGGGTTCGTCTGTTCATCGCAGACATCATGAACCGCGAGTTGCACGGCGACCTCGATAGACTCGATTGAGTAACTGCCACGTCACGTCAGCACGAACCTATGCCATGCCATATGCTAGCTCACAGTGATTTATGTCGATTCTGGGCAGTTTCGAACTATGCCCGACGATGCACTCGGCACGGCGATGCTCGATAGAGTCCGTGGCTGTCTTCGCGCCCCCTGCATCTACCGCGACGGCGACGACGCCGCCGATGCCCACATCGTCGAAAACTATCTCGTCCCGCCCGAGGAGTGGCCCGACGCGAAGTGGGAGTTTCTCGACTCGCTCCGAACGCCGATGCTGGACGTTGGCTGTGGTGCAGGCCAGCACGCACTTGCTGTACAAGAGCGAGGTGACGTCGTCGCCTTCGACGTGAGTCCGAACGCGGTTCGTGCGGCCCGTGAACGCGGCGTCGGGGACGCGATGGTCGCAGATATGTTCTCTCTCCCGTTCGATACCGACGCTCGCTTCGAGACCGTACTCGCAAACGGCACGCAAACCGGTCTCGCTGGGTCGCTGGACGGCATCGCAGAACTCCTCGATACGCTCGCCTCACTCACGACAGCGACGGGCGACCTCGTCGTCGATTCGTACGACCCGACGAGGCTCTCGCCCGGGACGTGTTTCGGCTACCGCGACGACCCGCGCGACGGACTCGCTCGGCGTCAGTTCCACGTCGAATACGGCGACTTCAGGGGGCCGACGCTCGACTTTCTGCTCTGCTCGCCGGAGCGACTCGAATCGGTCGCCGCGGCGGTCGGATTAGACGTGTGCGAAGTCGTATTTCCGAACGAGGAGTCGGCGTACTACCGGATGCGACTCAGAAGGTAGCGCGGGGAGAGTCGTTCAAACCATCGTCGGCCTGACCGACTCCAGCGCCGCGTCGAAGTGGGTGCGGGTGATGCTCACTTCGTCGGCGTGCTCGTTCGCGGTCACGCCCTCGTAGGCGGCCGCAACGTCCTGAATCGCCCGTAAGGCTGCTTCTCGACAGACTGCGGCGACATCAGCACCCGTGTAGCCGTCCATGTGAGCGGCCACGTCGTCGAGGTCTACGTCCGGGGAAACCGGCTTATTTCGGGTGTGAACGTCCAGAATCGCCCGGCGAGCGTCGATATCCGGTTCGGGAACTTCGACGTGGGTCTCCAACCTCCCGGGGCGGAGCAGCGCCGGGTCCAGCGCGTCTCGGCGGTTCGTGGCCGCGAGGACCACGAGGTTGGGATTGTCGGCGGCGTTGTCCATCTCGGTCAGGAGTTGTGAGACGACGCGTTCGGTGACGCCCGAGTCCGACCCCACGGAGTCGCGGTTCGTCGCCAGCGCGTCGATTTCGTCGAAGAAGAGGATGCTCGGGGCGGCCTGTCGGGCGCGGTCGAACACCTCGCGGACGGACTTCTCGGACTCTCCCACGTAGCGGTCGAGCAGTTCGGGACCGGCGACGTGGATGAAGTTGACGCCGCTCTCGGCGGCGATTGCGCGGGCGAGCAGGGTCTTGCCGGTCCCCGGCGGGCCGTAGAGGAGGACGCCAGTCGGCGGGTCGGTCGCGGCCGCCTCGAACAGCGGCGCGTAGGTGAGCGGCCACGTGACCGCCCGTTCGAGCGTCTGCTTCACGTCGTCCAGTCCGCCGACGGCTTCGAAGCCCTTGGTCGGTTGTTCGGCGACGTACTCGCGCATCGCGCTCGGTTCGACCGTCGCCATCGCGGCGTCGAAGTCGGCGCGTGTGACGGTCAGGCCCTCAACGGAGAGTTCGTCGTTCTCGCGGCGAAGTCTGCGGAGTGCAGTCATCGCGGCCTCTTTGGCCAGCGATTCGAGGTCGGCACCGACGAAGCCGTGGGTTCGGGAGGCGAAGCGGTCGATGTCCACGTCGTCGGCCAGCGGCATTCGGCGGGTGTGAACGTCGAGAATCTCGCGGCGGCCGACCTCGTTGGGGACGCCGATTTCGATTTCGCGGTCGAACCGGCCGCCGCGACGGAGCGCCGGGTCGAGGCTATCGACGCGGTTGGTCGCGCCGATGACGACCACGTCGCCGCGGGCGTCGAGTCCGTCCATGAGCGAGAGCAGTTGGCCGACGACGCGGTTTTCGAGGTCGCCGCTGTCGTCGCGCTTGGCCGCGATGGAGTCGATTTCGTCGAAGAAGATGATGGCGGGAGCGTTCTCGCGGGCGTCTTGGAACACCTCGCGGAGTTTCTCCTCGGATTCTCCTTTGTACTTGGAGAGGACCTCCGGTCCCGAGATGGTCGTAAACGAGGCGTTCACCTCGTTGGCGACGGCTTTGGCGATGAGCGTCTTCCCGGTCCCCGGCGGCCCGTGGAGCAGGACGCCTTTCGGCGGCTCGATACCGAGATGGGCGAACACTTCGGGTTCCGAGAGCGGGAGTTCGATCATCTCGCGGACGAGTTCGAGTTCGTCGTCGAGACCGCCGATGTCTTCGTAGGTGACGCCCGTCGCGGGGCGTTGGCTCGACGAGTCGCCCGAGGTCACGCTCTTCACCGCGTCGCGGACGGTCGCGGCCGCGCCGCTCGCGGGCTTTCCTGTCACCTCTACTCTCGTCTCGTCGGTGACGCGGACGATGGTCTCTGGGTTAGTCTCGCTCACGACGAGCGTCGCGCCGCCGAGTCGTTCGACGCGCACTCGGTCACCGATTTGGAGGGGTCGATTCCGGAGTTCGGCCTTGACGACCGTCTCGATGGTGTCTTGGCTGACGCTGGTTCGCTCGAACACGCTGGGTGCGGCGAGCGTGACTGCTCGTGCGTCTTCGACCGCAACCTTCTGAATTCGGACGCTATCGCCGATTTTGACGCCCGCGTTCGCCCGCGTGTCCGCGTCGATGAGGACGGTGTCGCCGTCGGTTCCCGGCCGCGCGGGCCACATCTTCGCCACCGTCTCGCGCTTTCCGTCGATGACGACGGTCTCACCGCTGAGGACGCCGAGTTCGCGCCGCGCCGCCTCGGGAAGTCGGGCGATGCCGCGACCCGCATCCCGCTTCTCGGCAGCACGGACCACGAGCGTCACCCCGTCTTCGGTCATGACATCCCCTTCGGATGGACCGGTCTTGAGGGTTCGCCCGACACTCACACCGACAGACGAGTTGGGATAATCGTTTTAGTAGTTGGTGTGGTACCAATAGTCATGGTTGCCGCGACCCAGAAGGACGGGGAGACGTGGTATCAGTGCGACGAGTGCGGGATGCTGTTCGACAGTAAGAGAGACGCGAAAGCACACGAGGAATACTGCGATACCGATAGCCCATCGTACCTCCAGTGAGCGGGGTCCCCGACTAGGTGGAGGGGTCGTGTTGGGCGGCGAGTCGCTCGGCGTGGTCGAGTGACGTCGCTCGCTCCCAGCGGACGCGCTCTCCGTCGCCGTACGCGAGCGCCTCTTTCACCTCATCTTTGAGGACGCCAACGCCCCGACCGACGAGTTCGCCGTCAGCATCGCCGAGTTCGTAGTAGCCGTAGGCTTCGGGAATCTTCCCAATCGTCGCTTTCGTCAGCGGTTCCCAGCGTTTTCGGAGCATCACTCGGCGACGAACTCGTAGGACTTCTCGCTCCAGTCGTCTTCGACGAAGACGAACACGCGGCCGCGGGCAACCTCCGGGTCGGCCTCGACTTCGCACCGATGACCCGGAACCCTGCGCACGACGACGCCCGGGAACAGTTCTTCTTCCTCGCCTTCGGAGAGGATGACGCGGCCCACGCCGGTCGATTCGAGGATGTCGTCGTGGGTCTTGAGGTCGTTCACGTACATCATCACGCCCTCCGTCTCCGAGGGGTCGGTGACGAGGACGTGCGTCTCCGCGCCGGGTTTGGTCTCCAACGTGCCCGTGACCTTCTCCGGGACGCCTCGGTAGACGGTCTGGCGGCCGTCGGTGTACTCGACTTGCACGCCGAAATCCAGCAGTTCGATAGGTAGGGTGCTCGGCGCAACGTCGTTGCGGGCGTTGCTCATATCCAAGCGTTGCCGTGGCGACGGGAAAAGTATCGCGTCTCGTCCGGCGCGGGAGAACGAATTTCGGGCGAAAACGGCATCGACCACCACACATAACAGTGCGTGCCGACCTCCCAGAAGTATGCACGGCCGAGCAACCGCCCTCGGAGCAGGGACCGTCCTCAACGCGCTGGCGACGAAGACGGGGTCTGCGTTCGCCATCGACGCCGAGACCACCGCGACGGTCGAACTGGACGACTCCGCAGGCGTCAGTGGCCGTATCGACGGCGCACCCGACGCCGACACGCGACTCATCGAGCGGTGTGTCGAACTGGTCGTCGAGGAGTTCGGCGACGGCGAGGGCGGCACCGTCGAAACCGAGAGCAAGATTCCGATGGCCGCCGGCCTGAAGAGTTCGAGCGCCGCCGCGAACGCGACGGTCCTCGCTACGTTCGACGCACTCGGCCACTCGGTCGGCCCGACGCCGGACGACGCCATCACCCGCATCGATGCCTGTCGCCTCGGCGTTCGCGCCGCCCGCGACGTGGGCGTCACTGTGACCGGCGCGTTCGACGACGCCGCCGCCTCCATGCTCGGCGGGGTCGTCATCACCGACAACGCCGCAGACGAACTCGTCGTCCGCGACGAACTCTCGTGGGACGTGTTGGTGTGGACGCCGCCGGAGCGCGCCTACAGCGCCGACGCGGACGTCTCCCGGTGTGCGAACGTCGCGCCGATGGCCGACCTCGTCACGGAAATCGCACTCGACGGCCGCTACGCCGAGGCGATGACCGTCAACGGTCTCGCCTTCTCGGCCGCCCTCGACTTTCCAACCGACCCCGCCGTCGAAGCGATGCCCATCGCCGACGGCGTCTCACTCTCGGGGACCGGCCCGAGCGTCGTTGCCGTGGGCGACCGCTCGGACCTCGAAACAGTCCGCGAACTGTGGGACGCCCGCGACGGCGACACCATGCTGACCACTACACGAAACGACGGAGCACGCATTCTATGACAGAGAACACAGACACCACCGAATCGATTCAGGACATGACGCTCGACGAACTCCGCGAGGAGATCGAGGATATCGACCGCGGCATCGTCGAACTCATCGCCCGCAGAACGTACGTCGCCGACGCGGTCGCGCAAGTGAAAGCCGAAGAGGGCCTGCCGACGACGGACGAGTCACAAGAAGAGCGCGTGATGGAACGCGCCGGCCAGAACGCCGACCACTTCGAGGTCGATTCGAATCTCGTGAAGGCGATTTTCCGGTTGCTCATCGAGATAAACAAGGCGGAGCAGAGACAGAGTCGGTAAAATCCGTCGAAAATATTAGTCCGCTGTTGAGACATTGTTCGGCAGAGATGACCGACTCGAAGACGAGAGACCAATCCGACTTTCTCCGTACACTTCAACAGTTGGGAATCATCGTCGGTATCCCGGTTTGGGCCTTTCTCTGGTTCTGGCCACTGATTGGCCAAGGGTTCACGTCGTACGCTGGAATTGACTACATACTCAAATCAGAGGGTGTAGTAGCGAATCTCTTCTTTACAGGCCTCTTCGTCGGACTCGTGGTTGTGGTCTTGATGTATAACGTAGTTCGGCGGTAAGTTGAGGGCCAGACTCACTCCTCGTCGGTGGGCTCTAGTGGAATTCTCGATACGTCGATGTCCTCGTAGTCTCTTTCTGACGAGAGTACGTCCATACCCCGCGTCTCCGCTGTCGCCGCGTGGAACGCGTCGAACGGTGTCATCCCTTCGTCGTAGTAGTTGACGCCCTTCAGGACGATTTGTTTCTCTTCTTCGTCTCGCACAGGGACGAGTTCGAGCAAGTTCGCCACGAGCGGAACGAAGTCGAACTCGTAGCGTTCTCGGGCGAGGACCAGTTCGAGATACGAGAATGCCGACGTTTCGACCTCGTACTTGTCGAGCGCTTCTTCCGCTGACCCCTGCAACCAATCTGAGTCTTTAGCGAGTGCGAGTAAGAAATCCGTCTCGACGTACACCGTCATCTATCGCTATCCTTCTCTCGGGCGTCGGCTTTCGCCTCCGATTCGACGTTTTCTCGAATCTCCTCGATGGACGCATCACGGAGGCCACCTGCTGCTTCACGGACGGCAGCGAGCGGGTCGTCTGCAACCGGAATGAGTTCGATTCTATCTTCGTACGTCACGATGTGATACTTTTCACCGTACTTCTCCCGCACCTCTTTGGGGATGTACAGTCGCCCTTGTCGGTCCGTCTCTGCTGACATAAGATGAACTACGATGGCACGAGAAATGAATTTTACCATCAGATGGAGTTTTGTGGTATGGGGGACACTTCCACGACATTCCATGCTGAATTTCAGCTTCCTACACAAGGCCGAACAGCGACAGAGTCGGTAGTCGAAGTCTATCCCTTTTGAGGTTCAATCCACCCTACGGCAGCGGTACCCACGCGGCACTCGGGAAGACACCAGCGAGTGCGAGCACGCCGATAAGGAACGACGTAGCGACGATACTCGCCGCCGGCGGGTCGAGGTGCGTATCGGCGTGTGCGAAGAAGACACGTTGAGCGAGTTCGCCGAGGAGTCCACCGAGACTCCCGAAGAGTGCCCCGAGCAACAGTGCTTCACTGAGCGGGAGCGCACTGGCGATGGTCGCGGGCGTCAGCGACCCAAGCGGTGCGTCCACGGCCGCCAAAACGGCGGTACTGGCGGGAAGTGCCATGTGATGCGTGACTGGGATGTCGGGGACGCCCGCACAGACGAGGCTCAATACGACGACGCTGATGCCGAACGTGAGAAACGCGCTTCCGGTGAGGTAGGCGACGTAGCCACCGAGGACGCCGACGACGGCACCGAGCAGGAGGACGTTGGTCCAACGGTACTGGTAGGGGAGCCACGGTTCGACGGGAAGGCCACCGTCGGTCTGAATTACGTCGCCAGCCTCCGCCGTCTGACGGCGCTCGAAGGGAGACATATCGAGGAGTCGTTTTGGCGTCGTACCGACGAGGCTGTACCCGAATACGGCGCGGTGAGCGAGCGCCGAACCCACGACTCCTAGTGCGACGGGGTCGAGTGGGAAGGCGAGCGTCGCCGAGAGCGTCGCAATCCAGTAGCCGACGATGCCGAAGACGCCACCCATTGCCAATACGTCCGGTTTGCTCCCGAGTCCACGTGTCACTTCTTTTGCCCGGTGGTAGTCGGAGTCGAAGTCGAGATAGCCTCGCTTGGCGGCGTAGGCGACGGCGGCCGCACCACCGCCGAAGGCGACGTGTGGGCCGAGGACGACGCCGAACGCAATCGACCCGGTGATATCGACGGCGGGAATCGCCGCGTCGGTCGTCCGTTGGATGAGTGCGTAGAGTTCTCCGACGACGACCATGAGGCCGGCGAGCGTGAACGACGGGAGTGCACCGACCGCGGCACCGAATGCGCCACCGGCGAACGCGGCGGCGAGCATCTCCACTGACCAGAGTTCTGCGAATGCCATTCGGCCGATTACTCACCCTGTGCCGGCTTGGTCGCCGAAATCGTCGCCGACACGATGTACTCGTCGAGCGCGACGCTGTCGTCCCACTCTCGGATGAACTCGCGGCTCTCGTCTTTCGGCGTGATTTCGACATCGACGAACCCGGCAGCAGAGAGCATCGCTCGGAGTTCATCGACGGTCGATGCGCCGCCGACGCAGGCGGACACCGACTCGGGGTCTGAGCGAACCTCAGCCGGGAGCGGTGCGGTCATCACGACATCTGAGACGGCCACGCGCCCGCCCGGTTTGAGTGCCCGGAACGCCTCACGGAAGACCTGCGGTTTGTCCGGAGAGAGGTTGATGACGCAGTTCGAGATGACCACGTCAACCGTCTCGTCCGAGACGGGGAGGTGCTCGATTTCGCCGAGGCGGAACTCGACGTTCGTGGCCTCGTTCTTCGAGATGTTCTCTCGCGCCTTCTCGACCATCTCGGGCGTCATATCGACGCCCAGTACGCGCCCCGATTCGCCGACTTCCCGGGCGGCGAGGAAACAGTCGAAGCCCGCTCCGGACCCGAGGTCGAGCACGGTTTCGCCCGCTTCGAGCGATGCGAGCACCGTTGGATTTCCACACCCGAGTCCCAAGTCTGCACCCTCCGCGACGGCGTGCTGGTCGGCGTCGTCGTAACCGAGTTTTTCGGACCCGCCGGTCGAAGTGCTGTCACCGCAGCACCCACCCGTGTCGGAACAGCAGTCTTCGCTCTCGTGGTCGTCGGCGGTTGCGATTCGAGCGTACCGGTTTCGAACGGCCCGTCGTTGTGCGGCGGCGGTGCGCTCGGTAGACTGTGCTCCGTCACTCATCGCTTGCTCCCTCGATTTCGTCGAACAGCGCGACGACTCGGTCTTCGATTTCCGCGCGTATCTCGCGGACTCCCTTCAGGTCTCGTCCGTCGGGGTCGTCGAGCGCCCAATCGCGGACGTCCACGCCCGCGGAGGTGTCGAGTTGGAGCGTCGAACACCCCATCGTGGCGACGTAGTCGCACGATTCCAACTCCTCGGTCGATATCTCTCGTGGCACGCGGTCCGAGAGGTCGAAGCCCTCCTCGGACATCACCTCGACGACCACGTCGTGAACGTGATCTGCGGGGTGTGTCCCGCCGGTCGAAATCTCGATTCGGTCTTCGAGTCCACGTCGCTCACGCTCGCGCTCGGCGAACGCCGCGGACATCTGACTCCGCCCCGCGTTTTGTACGCAGACGAACGCCACTCGGACTGTCTCTGAATTGTCGCTCATTTGGTGTCTCCTCCTGTGGTGGCACGTCCCGACGATGTGCCCGCGACACGGGACGTGCCGATTTCGGCTGTTTCGGACCGCGGTGTCGGACCTGCTCTACTACCTCATCTGAGTAGTTGAGCAACTGCTCACATAGTTGTTTCGAGTGTCCTAGAATCTCTCCTCAGTGATTCTATCATTGTCACTGTGGGCCACAATGAGGCGCAATTCTGTTTGTACAGAGGCTCTCGATGAGGCAGAATTGGGTTTTATCCTCTCGGCACACAAGTTGTCTCTGTGACATCAGTGCGACCCCACATCTCTGTTCTTCTCGCCCTTCTTGTTCTCCTCGCGGCCGGTTCACTCCTCGTCGCGGACTCTCCCTACGACCCCAATATCGTGAGTGAACAGGCTCCCTTCGCACCCGAACGACCGGATACGCTCGACAGCAAGACTGTCACGACGTACCTCGTTGACTACGAGGAGAGGCGTCTCAGAAACGACCTCGTTCGGTCACGCGACTACACGCTCGACCGGGGTGACGACGTGGTAGCGAAGTGTACATCAGTCACGATGAACCAGACCGACACCGACCGATTTCGGATTAGACTTCGATGCCACGGCGAAATTGCGGATACGTATCGGCTCATTCAACCGACCAAATTCACGTACACAGTCACGTACTCGGTGACCGAGAAGACGACGAGTCAACTCGCTATCGAGAGGTTCCCGTACCCGCAACGAGACCACATGCGTGAGAAACCGTGGGCTAGCGAATAGGTGGTCCGGGCGGCGGAGATATTAATGCAAAGTAGCAGCCACCAGAACCATGCAACTCGTCGAGGCGACCGAGGACGACATCCCCGTCCTCATCGACTACTGGTACTCGCTCGCCACCGACATGGAACAGTACGGCGAGACGAACGAAGTCGCGTACGACGGCGTCGATGAAGTCGCAGAGGACGGATTTCACGAGCATTTCGAAGACGAGAACATCACCGACTACCTCGTCGAAGACGACGGCGAGACAGTGGGGTTCGTCACGCTTCGAATCGGCACGCATCCGTCGCGGACCTACGAGAGATACACGCACATCGTCAATCTGTTCGTCGAAGCGGAGTACCGGAGTCAGGGCTACGGGTCGGAAGTCGTCGAACGAGTCAAAGAACTCGCGCAGGCGAACGACTGCGACCATCTCAAAGTCTCCTGCGAGTGGCACAACGACGGCGCGCGACGGTTCTACGAAGACACGGGCTTCGAAGAGAAGCAAGTGACCTTCGTACAGACGCTGGAGTAGGGCACTCCAATTGATTACGAAACCCGGGAGACGAACTCGTAGAAGACCAACCCAAAGGTCACGCCGACAGCGACGAAGACGCCGAGTGCCAACCCACCGACGACCGACCCTTCTCGGAGGACGCCGACGGCGATTCCGAGTATCAGTGCGGCGAGGACGTAGCGCGCGGCACGGCCGACATCGCTCACGTTCGGTCACCCATGGCTGATTTGACGACGAGCGGCCTCTTCACTGCGTGGGCTGTCACGTCTCGGCCCTACCGAGTGACCCGAATCGTCGCCAGTTCGTCGTCGGTGACGTGCTCGCGCCACTGGTCCTGGAGGAGCGTGTAGACCACGAGGTCGCGGGGGCCGCCGAAGTCACTCGGCGGGAGTTCGTTTCTGAGCAGGCCATCTTTCTGGCCGCCGTAGGCGTCGATGTACTTCTCGATAGCACGTCTCGACTGTTCGTTGTCGGGTTCGTGGCCGACGCTCACGAGGTCGAGGTCGAGGAGTTCGAACGCGACGTAGCACATCGCACCGGCGCGCTCTGTCGAGTAACCTTCTCCCCAAAACGGTTCTCGGACCCACGTCCCGAACGACACCTTGTGCTTGTCCCACTCGAACCAGAGTTCCGCGACGCCGACGAACTCGTCGTCTGCTGTTCGTCGCATGGCGTAGGTCGCACGGTCGGCGGAGTCCCACGTCTTGCGACTCTCCGCGAGGTCGTCGGCGGTCTCCTTCGGCGTCGAATGCGTCTCGTCGCCGAGTGCGCGCATCACGGCGTCCATCTCCCCTGTGCGATGGTACTCGTAGAGGTCGAGCGCGTCGATGGATTCGTGGAGCGGTTCGTATCGGAGGCGGCCGCTTTCGATTGTCGTGGGGAAGAGCGAGGACATGATGACTGACGAAGTGGCAGTTGATTCGCGTCAGGTGTGAAATCTACTTTGATTCCGAGACCAACGCTGGCAGGTCACGAATTGGTTCGGGTGGTGACGGGCCTACCGCCTACCTCATTTCTCTCTGAGTCGATAGTTCAATTGGAGGAGACGAAATGAACGAACACGATGCAGACCTGCGTAGATGGCCACACTCCCGGCGAGCGTTCTTACGGAGTGTTGGTGTCGCGGTCGGGGGCATTGGGCTGACGAGTGGGACTGCCGTCGGTCAGAGCGAACGACCGCCGGACCAGTTCACGTTGGACATCGACAATCGATACTTTCCGCTCCCCGTCGGGCGACGACTGCTACTCGAAGGGGACGAGGAGGGAGTGACGGTCAAACTTCGGGTGACCGTCCTCGACGAGACCGAGAATCTCGGTGACGTGACGACGAGAGTGGTCGAAGAGCGCGAGTGGGAAGATGGAGCGTTACTCGAAGTGTCTCGAAACTACTTCGCACAATCGACGGAAGGTGACGTTTGGTACTTCGGCGAGGCAGTTGACATCTACGAGGACGGAGCAGTCGTGTCGAACGAGGGGTCGTGGCGAGCGTACGAAGACGGGAACGAGCCCGGGGTGTTCATGCCCGCGACTCCAGAGGTTGGGATGCTCTATCGGCAAGAGCGAGCACCGGGAGTCGCCGAGGACAAGGTCCTGATACTCGGACTCGACGAGACCGTCGAGGTGCCCGCGGGGACGTTCGAGAACACGCTCCGAACGTACGATTGGAACCCGCTCGAACCGGGGACGCCGGGGGACGTCAAGGTCTACGCGCCCTCGGTGGGAATCATCGTCGATGGGGCGGTCGAATTAGTCGAGTTTGTCGAATAGTCCCACCTCACGAACACCCACCTTAGTCAGCCGACATTTCCATACTGGTAGAGAACAATACATGGGTGGGATGCCTACAAAGCAAGCCGAAACGAAATGGCACGGTGGTACAGACGGAAGCGGCGACTTCGAAACCGAGAGCGGCGAAATCTCGGGGACGCTCAGGTTCCCGACGCGCTTCGAAGACGAACCCGGAACGAACCCGGAGGAACTCATCGGTGCGGCCCACTCCGGTTGTTTCTGTATGCAACTGACCGCACTCCTCGAAAACGAGGGGTACGATGCGAACGAACTGCACACCGTCGCCGACGTGCACCTTCGCCCCGCCGACGGTGGAGGATACGAGATTCCGCAAATCGACCTCACGCTGGAAGCCGACGTTCCCGACATCGACGAAGCGACGTTCATGGACATCGCCAACAATGCCAAGGAGACCTGTCCGGTCTCGAAGGCGCTCGCAGGCCCGGAAATCACGCTCGACGCGTCGCTGGCGAAGTAAGCGCGCGACACTCGATTATTTTTGACCGGCCGACGGTTCGAGACGGTGCACCTCGCCGACAATGTCGCACACACCGTACGATTCGAGTATCGGACTGGTTCGGGAATCGGCGACAGAATGAACCGTTTCGGTAGAGTACAACTAGCGAAGGAGGAGCGAGTCTACTCTCCGCACGGAAAGGAGCGAGTACGCGCGTTCGTCGCTCAGTCGTTCGACACACAATCGAGCCACGCGCGATGGTTCGGACGCCTTCTTTCGGCGAAGAAGCCGAGTGAAAATCATGAGTGCAAAATTCCCAAAACGGACAGAAGAGGCTCGAACCATCGGCGGTTTCGACGTGCTGGTCAACACGGACCCCGGTGAAATATTCATCGACCTGCCGGCGTCGAATCCGCGCTATATTCGCGTCCGAGAAGGTGACCGAATCCAGGAGGGCGACGTGAGCTCACGACGCTCGGCCGAGTTATCCGGCCCGTTGCTCACTCACTGGGTGGTCGATTCCATCACCATCGACACCGTCACCGGAACCGACACGAAGACTGGAGAAACGAGGGAGTGGGAGCGCGATAAACTCGTTCAGCGCCTCACCGTCGGTGAGTTCAGTGCCGAGTTGACGACGTTCGACAGGGTGAGCGTGACCGAAATCGAAGGCCTTCCCGGAAGTGCCTCGGAAGAATCGAAGTGGCGAAATCCGTACGTGATAATCGTCGTGTACGGAAACAACGGCAAGAAGTTCACCGAGGTGCACGCCGCAACCGTCCCCGGTGATTGGGACTCGCTGGAAGTCGTCCAACGGGACTCGAACGTCCAGCACTTCAGTGACGACCTTCGAGAGCGTTTCGAGGGCGCGATTCAACGGGCGCTTCAGTTAGAGATGCATTTCTGACCGACGCCCTTTCGGCGTTTCTCTCGAACCGGGCCGACTCGTTCAGTCGTCCACGCGCCGTCTCGCTCGGGGGCGAGTACGCTTCGTGCGTCGCTCTCGTCTGCCACTCTGAGCGTCTACATACTCGACGATGGCATACTATCAAAAATAACAATTTCCAGTCAATTTTATGCGACTCCCGAGCGTATCGATACTGATTCACTGGGGCTTGGTCTCGATTCGATACCTGATTGAATCCCCCAGCTACGCCCCGGAATCACGGAGACAGGACAATGGCAATTGCATCTGACAGCGGACCGGATAGAGGGACGGTCGAGGCAACGCGAGAAGACATTCAAGACTCACTCGGTCTCGTGCCGGGATTCTGGGAACTGAACGACGAAGACCTCGTCAACGAGTGGCCGAACTTCAAACGCTACGCGCTCGAAGAGACCGAAATCCCAGCGAAGTACAAAGAACTCATCGGCCTTGCGATCGCGGCGAACATCAAGTGCCCCTACTGCCAGCACTTCCACAAAGAGGCAGCCAAAATGCACGGCGCGACCGAAGCGGAACTCAACGAGATTGCGTTCCTTGCGAGTTGGACTGCCCGCTACAGTTCGCTCATTCACGCGATGGACTACGACATCGAGACGTTCAAAGTCGAGTTCGGGAAGATCGGAGAACACCTGCAAGACCAGATGGCCGACGACTGAGGTTCGAAGACGACCACCGGCGAACCTCTTTTCGATGACGAATTCAGCTTTCACCACGCGGGCTCGTCGGCGAGCCGAAGTCCCTCGACCAATCCACGCCTGACCGAGTGCGCCCACCTCTTCGGTACCACCGTCGAATCTCGTGAGTCCCGGTTCTGCTCTCTTTCGAACGCAGCCGGATTTACATACCCGTTCAAGCATTCGGGCCGCGTATCAATACTCATGAATTCCACGCATCGATTCACGTTTGCGGCAGTGTTGGTCGTTCTCGCTGGCGCGTTGAGCGCGCTCGCCGCACCGATGCTCCCCGCCCAAATCGTCTCACACTGGAACGCCGCGGGCGAACCGGACGGAACGATGTCGAAAGCCTTCGGACTCGCACTCCTGCCGGTCCTCAGCGGTGCGTTGTTGATATTGTTCGCGGCCATCCCCCGCATCGACCCCTACCGAGAGAACATCAGCGACTTCCGCCCGTACTACGATTGGTTCGTCGTCATCATCACGGCGTTCTTGCTCGTCATCCACGCCGGAACTATCGCGTACAACCTCGGCTACGTGTTCGACTTCACCGCCCTCGTCGTCGCCGCCGTCGCCGTGCTGTTCTACTACGCCGGCGTCCTACTCACGCACGCCGAGCGCAACTGGTTCGTCGGCGTTCGTACCCCGTGGACGCTCAGCAGCGAAGAAGTCTGGACGCGAACCCACGCACTCGCCGGGCGACTGTTCAAACTCACCGCACTCGTCTCGTTGATTGGGCTGCTCTTCGGCGAGTACGCGATATACTTCCTCCTCGTGCCCGCCCTCGGGACTGCCGTCGTGACGGTGGCGTATTCGTACTATCTCTACGAGCGCATCGACCACGGAACGGATTCGGCAGACACCGGCGCGTGAGGAGGGTGCAAACTTTTCACCACACCCGACCCTCACAGCAGTGGGTGACCCGTATTAACGACCACACTCGGCATCTTGTTCGACGGACTCGTTCTCGGATTTTCGATTGCGGCCCCCGTGGGTCCAATCGGCGTCCTCTGCGTCCAGCGAACGCTCGCTAACGGTCGGCTCTCCGGGTTCGTCAGCGGATTGGGTGCAGCCTCCGCAGACGCCGTCTACGGCGCGCTCGTCGCGTTCGGAATCACGGCGCTCTCGTCGGCGTTGCTCGATTCGCAGACGGCCATCCGCATCGGCGGTGGTCTCTTGCTCCTGTACCTCGGCGTACAGGCGTTCCGCGCCGAACCGGCCGACCGCGACGACGCACCAGTCGATGCCCAATCGCTCGCCGCAGACTACGCCTCGACGTTCCTCCTGACGATTACGAATCCCGTGACGATTCTGGCGTTCGTGAGCATCTTCGCCGGACTCGGCGTCGGTCTCTCGGGCGACGTTGGTGACGCCGCCGTCCTCGTCGGTGGCGTCTTCCTCGGGTCTGCGCTCTGGTGGTTCGTCCTGAGCACGGGCGTCAGCCTGTTTCGAACGAGGTTCACGACCGAGGCGATGCGACTCATCAACCGATTCGCCGGTCTCGTTATCGTCGGATTCGGCGTGGTCGTCCTCTGGAGCGTGCGTTAGCCCGCGTGCATCCATAGGCCTGTGTTGGTCGTCACCGCTGAGAGCCACGGTCTCCCGCGTCAATTTATTGCCACACCGTGCGTTGAATCGAGAGACGGTGCACACTCGCGCCGACCCTATGAGCACAGAACACGTTGAGACGGCCGATGTCGTCGTCGTTGGTGGCGGTCCCGGTGGCGCAGTCCTGAGTTACCTCCTCGCTCGAAGCGGGGTCGAAGTCGCGCTCGTCGAACGCGCGGCCACCTTCGACCGCGAATTCCGTGGGTTCGGCTACACACCCGGTGCGGTCGAACTGTTCGCACAGATGGACCTGTTGCCGAAGATTCTCCGCATCGACCACGACACGATTCGCCACGGCGAGTTCACGCTCTACGGACGACCCGTCTCCGTCCTCGACTTCTCGGTGCTCGACACCGACTACCAGTACGCCCTGCTCATGGAGCAACCGCCGCTCTTGGAACTCCTCGTGGACGAAGCGAGGGCCTACGACGGCTTTTCGTTCTTCCCCGCGACGACTGTCACCGACCTCGTCACCGAGGAAGCGGGCGTCGTCGGCGTCCGCGCCCACGACAGGGCGAACGACCGAGATATCGAGTTCCGAGGGTCGCTCGTCGTCGGCGCTGACGGCCGATTCTCGACGGTTCGCTCGAACGCCGGTATCGACCCCGGTCTCTCCGAGTCGGCGCTCGAACTCGTCTGGTTCAAACTCCCCTCCGAAGCAGTCGGCGGGGCGAGTCAGGGGCGAATCGAGCGCGACGGACTCCTGGTGTACTTCGGCGTCGGGGGCGGCGAGTTACAGGTCGGGTGGTTCATCGAGAAAGGCACGTACCCCGAACTCAGAGCGGCCGGTATCGACGCCTTCTGCGACCGACTGGCGGCTATCGACCCGAGAATCGAGCCCGCGCTCGACGCCCACTTGACGAGTTTTTCGCAGTGTTCGCTGCTCGATATCTCGCCCGGCATCGCCGACGAGTGGACTCGTGACGGTCTCCTCCTCATCGGCGACGCCGCCCACGTCGCCTCGCCAATCGGCGCGCAGGGGAACGCCCTCGCCATTCAGGACGCCGCCGTCGCTCACGAGACGATAACTGACGCGCTCGAACGCGAGGGGGCCACTGGCGATGGGGGCGACGAGCGAGACGGTAGCGCACTTTCGGCCGCTTCTCTCGCGTCTTACGAGTCCCGGCGACGGCCCGCTATCGAGGAGATAATCGGTCTCCAACGACGCTCCGAGCGGTCGCTCTCGCTATTCGTGAAACACGGCGACAAACTGCCAGCGTCGCTCATCACGTTCTTCACCGTCGTCGCGGCGGCGGCGATTCCGCGGTCCAGACTGCTTCAAAAGGCTATCGAGCGATTCGCCTTCGGCCCGGAACGCGTGACGGTCGAAACGAGTCGGTTCGTGGACTGAAAACGGAGGCCGCTCAGTTCGTCGCCTGCGGCGTGTCGTACGCCTCCGCGTAGCGGACGAAGTTTTCGAGGACGCGAAGCCCCGTCTCGTCGCTCTTCTCGGGGTGGAACTGCGTCCCCATGACGTTGCCGTCCTCGTTGGCGGCCATGGCGGCGAACTCGAACCCGTAGTCACACGAGGCGATGGTGTGTTCCGCGCGAGCAGAGCCATAGGAGTGGACGAAGTACGCGAAGTCGTCGTCCTCGATGCCGTCGGCGAGTCGGTGGTCTGACTCGATTGAGAGTTCGTTCCAGCCCATGTGCGGCACTTTCACCTCGTCGTTCGGGAGGCGTTCGACGCGACCCGAAATCAGGTCGAGTCCGTCTATCGTCTCGCCGTCGGGTGCGCCTTCCGTACTCTCGGTGAAGAGGAGTTGCAGACCGACGCAGATGCCGAGAATCGGCGTGTCCTCGGCGGCGTCGACGAGCACGTCGTGGAACGGTTCGGAGTTGCGAATGCACTCTTCGAACGCGCCGACGCCGGGGAGGACGAGGGCGTCCGCCGCCGCGAGTTCCTCGGGGTCGTCGGAAACTTCCACCGTCGCTCCGGCGCGTTCGAGGCCGCGCTGGAGACTCCGAAGGTTGCCGACGCCGTAGTCGATGATAGTAACCTTCACAGCGTTCGTTTGCCGCCGCGAACTATAGCAATTCGCATCGGGAGAATAGTGGCCAGTTCTGGTTGACCAGTGCGTACTGTGACGAGTATAGTCGCGGGAAGCGGTCGTGAGGTCCCCGGAGAGAGAACTTTGGTTTCGGCGGTTGCACTGCCACTAATGGGAACATCCGGTCCGGAGACGACCACCCGAAGCGTCTCCAGAGACAAAGGCTCGGCATCGCGCCCGCGACTCGCCGAAGTCGCGCGGTTCTTTCTCAAACTCGGGCTTATCGGATTCGGCGGCCCCCTCGTCCACATCGCGCTCATGGAAGACGAACTGGTCGGCGAGGAGGGGGCCGGATGGACGGACGAAGCGACGTTCATGGACGGTCTTGCGATATGCAACATGCTTCCCGGTCCCGCTTCGACACAGCTCGGGATATTCATGGGCTGGGTGAGGGCCGGAACGCTCGGCGCGCTCGTCGCGGGCGTCACGTTCATGGCCCCGACGTTTCTAATCGTCGTCGCGCTCTCGTTCGTCTACTTTCGATACGGAGAACTGCCGTCGGTGACTGCGTTCTTCTACGGCGTCAATCCCGTCGTCATCGGACTCATCGCGGGGGCAGCATACTCGATGGGGCGAAAGGCACTCGCCCGAGGGGACGCTCACACCACCTTCTCGGTCGGCGGCGACGAGTGGCGCGTCGATTACCGCCTCGTCGCACTCCTCGTCGGCGCGCTCGTCGCAACGGTTCTCATCAACCCGAATCCCGTCGTCGAGTTCGCTGTCGCTGGCGCAATCGCCGTCGCACTCTACCAGTGGGAGTGGCTTCGAACCAACAGTCGGCGCGTCTCGCTCGCGGGTGGTCTCGTCGCCGTGCTCACTGTACTGTATCTCGCCCGAGACTGGCTCGCCTCACGTGCCGCGGGACTTTCCATGCTCTCTCCGATTGTCGGCATCGCCGGCCTTCTCTGGGCAAACTCGTGGGTGAAACTCTTCGCGTTCATGCTCTATACGGGGTCGTTCATCTTCGGCGGCGGACTGGTGCTCATCCCGTTCATCGAGAAGTACGTCGTCAGCGAGTTCGGGTGGCTGACCGCACAGCAGTTCGTCGATGGCATCGCCATCGGACAGTTGACGCCCGGTCCCGTCGTCATGTCCACCGCCTTCGTCGGTTACAAACTCATGCTCGACCTCTACGGGTCGGTTGCGTGGGCAGTCATCGGTGCATTCGTGGCGATGGTCGGTGCCTTTGCCCCGTCGTTCTTCTTCATCACCGTGATGTTCCCCTACGTCGCCCGCGTCCGCGACAACGCCGTCGTTGGCGTCGCACTCACTGGCATCAACGCCGCCGTCGTCGGTGCCATCGTCGGCGCGACGATAACGCTCGGACTCGATGCCATCGTCGATGGGTTCACCGCGCTCCTCGCGCTCGTCTCGTTCGTCCTCTTCGCCCGCGGCGTCGATGCGGCGTATCTGATTCTCGGCGGCGGCGTCGTCGGCGCGGTCGTGTTTTTCCTCTTCTAACCCCGTGCTCGTTCTCATCTAACTGACGGCAACTGGCAGAAACTGCCAGTTGGCTACCGATTCGCCTCGAACCACGATTCGGCGAAATCGACGAGGGAAGGCTGGTCGATGAGCGTACACTCCGCCGCGCCGACCGTGCCTTTCGTCGCCCCAATCTCGGCTTCGAACGCCTCGCCGACTGCTTCGAAATCCTCTGTGCTGGTCGTGGCGTCGGTGTATTCGACCGAGACGCGCTCGCCGTCGCGGACGAGCGGAAACGCGTACGTCTCCTCTTCGAGGTCGATGTCCGCGCGCATCTCGGCGAGGTGGAGCGACGTGTTGCGGTCGTAGCCGACGCCGACGAGGAGGACCTTCCCGCCTCGGTCGTAGACGCGGGCGAGCGGTGAGCCATCGCCGAGTCCGAAACTCGGACTGTGGTCTTCGGTCACTTCTTCGGCACCCGCGCCCCACGCCGCGAACGACGAGGTCGGATGGTTGCTCCGACGGACGCCGGGATAGTTGCGGAGGCACTCCGGAATCGCGCCCATCCCGCGGGTCGGCGTCACCTCGGGGCGGAACGGCGGGCGCTCTTCGCGGATGATATCGACCCAGTGGTCCGGCACCGGGGGATTCTCCCACCACGAGGGGTCGCTGTACTGGAACGAGTGCGTCGGCATGACGAGCGTCCCGTCTTCGGTCAGGACTTCTTGGAGGGCATCGACCACGGCGGGCGGACCGCCAGCGACCCACCCGAGCGAACTCAGCGAGGAGTGGACGAGGAGCGTGTCCCCCGCGCCGACGCCGAGTTCGCGGAGGTCGGAGACGAGCGTCGAAACCGTGACGGGGTCATCGACTTCGTCGATGGCGTCAGCTTCGGGCATATCTCCGTCGTCTTCCGGTTTCGGTATGAGTCTTCTGTTGACGAGTCAGCGAGTCGAAACGATGATGTGAGGGCTGTGAGTCGGTCGAATATGTCCGAACTCTCGGCAGGACGCGCCCTCGCCTATGCGACAGAAGACGAGTTGATGAAACTCTACGCCGTCGTCGTCGGCGGGTGGGTCGTCACCCTCGGGTCGCAGGTGTTGTTGACGACCGGTGGGATGGGTCTCGCGCTCGGCATCGTTGGCCTGCTCGCCGGGATTCTCGGGTCGCTCGTCGGCATCGTCGCGCTCGCGTACAAGGTCATCCACGATAGCCGCCTGTAGAGTAAGAAAGCGACTACTCCATGTACGTCTCTGCGAGCGCGTCGAGTGCTTCGTGGCGTTTGGTCGTGTGCGGTGCCGTCAGCGGCGAGACCGAGACGTAACCGTCGATGACGGCGCGACGGTCGGTGCCTTCCGGGTCGGGGATGTCACCGTCGCGCATCCGTTCCCAGACCCGGTCGTGGAGTCTGACGCTCCCGTTCTCGTACTCGGCGGTCATGTCGTACATCTCCGAGGGTTTGGTGACCTTCATATCCGCCGGGCCGGCGTCTCGGTCGTACATCGGCGCGTTGACGTTGAGGTAGTCGCACTGTTCGAAGACGCCCGCGCCGATGGCGTGCTTGACGAAGTAACTCGCGGCTTGCGAGGCGTTTCGGTAGTCGCGCGGGTCGGTCGCCTGTTCGTGCCACGGCGTCTCCCCGTCGCCGGGGACGTACAGCGACAGTGCGATTGCGGGCACGTCGAAGAACGCGGCTTCGACGGCGGCGCTGACGGTTCCGGACCGGCCGAGGACGTACGCACCGATGTTCGCTCCCTTGTTGATGCCGGAGACGACCATGTCAACGTCGGGACAGAGGGCTTCGAGTCCGGCGACCGTACAGTCGGCGGGCGTTCCTTCCAGCGCGTAGCCCATCTCGTGTTCGACGACGACGGCGTCGGTGGACATCTTCCGGCCGACGGCGCTCTGGTCGTTTGCTGGTGCAACGGCCGTCACGTCTGCGAATTCTGAGAGGGCGTCGTAGAGGGCGCGAAAGCCGACGCTCTCGATACCGTCGTCGTTCGTCAACAAGATGGAGCGGTCGCTCATGACTGCGACTGGGGAGTGTGGGTGCAAAAAGCCACGCGTCGCGGCGGGGGTCCTTCAGGCGGCTCTATCGACGATAGTGTTGTCGTCCACGACGAGGTTGTACGCCTCTTCGTCGTCGTTCCAGAGCGCGAGGACGTTTTCGAACACCAGGATGTCGCCGTAGTCGGCGCGGGCGAGGTCCTCGTTCAACACCGTCTCGCGGGTGAGCACGGCGTAGTGGTCTACTTGCTCGCTCCCGTCGCCGATTTTGAACAGCTGGTTCTTCCCCTCCGAGAGGTCGTGGCTGAGTTTGACCGCCAAGAGGTTGATTCGGTTCGTGACGTGGCGCTCCATCTCGGCCATCTTGGCGAAGCGCTCGGCGCTCGCGCGAACGTCGCGGCGGCGTTTTCCGTCCTTTCTGAGGATGCTGTAGGCGTACTGGACGTCCACGTTGACGAACGTGCCTTCGTCCTCGTCGCTCTCGCGGCCTTCGTCCAGTCGTTTCTGGAACGCCGGGACTTCCAAATCGGGTTTCACGTCGAAGGACCACCCGCGGTCGGAGGGAGCGTAGCCGTCCCAGAGACGGAGTCGCGGCGAATAGACGGAGATGTCGCCGTTGGCAGGCGCGACTTCGCGCTCGACTTCGGCGAGTTCCATGCTCGTGTTTCGGTCGGCGGGCGCGAGCGCGACGAGCGACCCGTCGTCGGCGAGCACGTCGAGGTACTTTCGAACGACTGCGACCGGGTCGTCGAGTTCGCTCAGGACGTTGCCGAAGAGAACGAGGTCGTACGTCTCGTCCTCGTCGGGGTCGTACGCCTCGGCGGTCTCTCTCGTGATTCGCGTTCTGAAGTTCAGGCCCGTCTCGCTCAGCACGTGTTCGAGCACGTCGGCCGATTCGCTCGGTTCGAGCGCGTGGTACTCCACGAGCGCGTCGTCGGGCAGGTAGTCGTGCAGGCCGAGGGCGGGACCGCCGGTTCCCGCGCCCACGTCGAGGACGCGAAGGACGCGCGGTAAGAGGTCGTTTTCGGCGAGGTCGTCGAGGACGTAGCCGATGGCGGCGTAGTAGTCCGGCAGGTGGTAAATCGCGTAGCCGAGCGCGGCGTCCTCGTCGTACTCGACGGGGTTGCCGCGGTAGTAGTCCTCTTTCAGTTGCCGAACCCGAGTCCGGAGTCGGTCGCCCGATTCGCCGACGTGCCAGTTCGCGCCGTAGTTGCGGATGAGCAGGTCTTCGACGGCGAAGGAGTACGCTTCGGGGAAGGCGTCGGGACTCCAGCCAGCGAGTGGTGCGGGGGCGTCTTCGATAGGTACGAACGTCCCGTCTTCTCGCTCGCGGAGGCGCAGGTCGGCGGCTTCCTCGCGGAGCGCCTGTTTCACGATAGCTGGGTGGGGTGCGCCTTCGATGTACTCTGCAATCTCGTCGGGGTCTATCGGGCGAACGTTTCGGAGGTACTTCGCGTTGGCTCGAACAGCGTCTTTGTCTATCATCGGTAAATCGTCGTCAAACTCGTCATCGGGTGGTGCTCAGTGGTCTCGGTCGCTCGCGTGGCCGTCTTCTGGACGGTCGGTCGCCGGTCCACCTGCGGTCTCGGCGACCTGTCGATAGAGGTCGGCGAACCGCTCGGGGTCGGCCTCGGCGATGTCGCGGGCGGCGTCCGCGACCCGGTTCGACCCGTCGCCGAACGTCGCCTGAATGTCGGCGTAGACTCGCGGCGTCCCGGCAGAGACGGTCTCCACGAGGGCGTCGAGGGCGCTGGAGACCGGCGTCGAGAACTCGTCGCGCACGTCCTCTGCCGCGAGACCAAAGGAGAGGACGGCGGCGTGCGCGGCGGCCTGTACGGTCTCCATCGCGTCGTCGTGTTCCTCGACTGTGGTCTCGAAGACGGTGTTCCCGGCGTGGTCGAGCGAGTCGAGCACGTCGGTCGTGAGTGGCCCGGGAGAGTCGGCCACGACGGCGACGTTGCCGGGGGAATTTCGCGCCGCGAACAGCGGGTGCAGACTGAATCGCTCGCGGTCGGGGAGGTGCGTCCGCATCGCATCCAGCGGCGTCGCCATCGACCCGGTCACGTCGCACATGCCGCCGACCGCGCGGTGGGCGTGCATTTCGACCGCTTCGGCGGCGTACCCCATCGGCACCGCGAGACACACGAGGTCGAACTGCTCGTCGCCGTCGAGCGGAACCGAGCGAGCGCCGAGCGCGTCTGCTGCGCGTTCGGCGGCGTCGGAATCGACATCGGTGAACGCGAGGGTACAATCGACTGTCTGGCCGAACCAGCGGCCCATTGCCCCGGCACCGACGACGAGCAGGTCCATCGCTATCGTGTGGACGCGGCCGACCCAAAAGGCAATCGGTGCACTCGTGCACGCGACGAACGACAAACCCGATTGAACGCGCTCGCAGTGCCCAAATCATCAAGTAACTGATTGACAACTCCTATCTATGGTATTCGATGATGTGGATTTCGAAGGCCGGACGGCCTTCATCACCGGAACGAGTCGCGGTATCGGCAAGGCAATCGCGCTGGACCTCGCCGAGCGCGGTGTGAACGTCGTCTCGACGGGGAAGACGGTGGAGGGACACGACGAACTCCCCGGAACGATTGTCGAGACCACCGAGGAGATTCGAGAGATGGGTGGCAACTCCATCTGGTGCCAACTCGACGTGCGCGACGACGAGTCGGTAGAACTCGCAATCGAGGAGACGGTCGAAGCCTTCGGCGGCATCGACTTCGTCGTCAACAACGCTGGCGCGATTCACCTCGCACCGTTCGAGGATACGCCACCGAAGCGATTCGACCTCCTGATGGACGTGAACGCCCGCGGTTCCTACGCGACGACGTACGCTGCACTCCCGCACCTCAAAGAGAGCGACCACGCCCACGTCGTGACGTTCTCACCACCATTGCCAGCGACGCCCGCCCCCGGCAAAGCCGCCTACGCGCTCTCGAAGTACGGCATGACGTTTCTCGCGCAGTCGCTCGCAGAGGAACTCGACAGCGACGAAATCGGTGTGAACGCGCTGTGGCCGGTCGCCGCAATCGAATCTGAGGCGACGCGCCACTTCGGATTGGGGTCGCCGGAGGATTGGCGAACGCCGCAGGTCATGTGCGACGCGCTCACCGAACTCCTCTCGCGCGACCCGGCCGAGTGTACGGGCAACGCCTTCTACGACGAGGATATCCTATCGGAAGCGGGTGTAGACGACCTGTCGCAGTACGCCGTCGTCGAAGGAACTGACCCCGGCCCAACCTCGGCGTGGTTGTTCGATACCACATACGAACGTTCCTAATATCGAAGCTGAGAGTGGGGCCAAGAGACTTATTAGTATTAACGCGAGAACACAGGTAATGAGTTTACGTGTCGTTATCGCGGCTAGACAGGTCCTGTGCACGGCGACGCGCCGGTTTTCAGAATCGGCCCTCCAGTAAACATCTCAGTACTCTACGCTCAATCAATGGACTTCCCCCGGCTTCCGACCCGCGACGCAAACGGTAACAAAGTCGTCCTCCCGGACGACATGGCAGGAGAGCAGAACCTCCTCCTGATTAGCTTCGACCGACGACAGCAGTCGCTCGTCGGGTCGTGGCGTGGGTTCGCAAACGACCTCGCCGAAACCTACGACCACTTCGAGTATTACGAACTGTTGGTTCTCGGCGGACGAAGCGGCATGGTCCCGCCGATGGGAGGCGGCATGACGCCCGGTGCGGCACGCAGTCGCCCCCACGAAAATGCGCTCGTGACGCGCGTCGATAAGACCGCGCTCCAGCGCCGACTCGGTCTCCTCGGCGAGGGAGACATCTACGCGCTCCTCATCGAGGATGGGACCGTCGTCCGGCAAGCCGCGGGCGTCCTCACGCCCAAGACGGCCGACGCGCTCGAAAATCTCCTTTCGACGTGGCGGGAGGCGAACGCCGACTGGACGGACGCGGGGTCCACCACCGACAACAACACGACCGACGTGTTGGACTGATTAGATTTCGTCGCCTCCTTCTGCGCTCTATTCGACGACCAACTGGACCGGATAGTCGTTGAAGTTCTCGAAGCCGTCTTCGGTGACGACGACCATATCCTCGATTCTGACGCCGCCGATTTCCGGGTCGTACAGGCCGGGTTCGATAGTGATGACGTGGCCGGGTTCGAGTTCCTCACCCGACTGGCTCAGCGAAGGCGATTCGTGAACGTCGAGACCGACGCCGTGGCCCGTGCTGTGGATGAAGCCAGTCTCGGCGTTCGGGTCGGCGCGAAGCGTGTTCTCACCCGCTGCTTCGTACACGTCGCACACCGCATCGTGTACGTCGGCACCGGTTGCCCCCGCTTTCGTCGCGTCGAAGGCGGCCTGAAGTGCGCGCTCGGTGAGTTCGAACCACTCACGAATTTTGTCCGAGGGTTCGCCCTTGACGAAGGTCCGGGTCATGTCGCCGTTGTACTTCGTCTCCTTGTCGCGCGGGAAGATGTCGATGATGATGGCCTCGCCGGCTTCGAGCGGGCCGCTTCCGCGGTTGTGCGGGTCCGCGGCGTCGGCACCGCAGGCGACGATAGTCTCGTCGAGAGCGCACCCGTGACGGAGGAGCGTCACTTCGATTTCCTCTTTGACGCGCTCGCTGGTGAGCGGTTCGCCCTCGTAGTAGAGGACGCCGTCTTCGACGTCGGCGGCGCGAAGCAGGTCTTCGGCGGCCTGCATCGACGCCTCGTTCGCGTTCTGTGCGTCGCGGATGTGTTCGAGTTCTTCCGCAGTCTTGACCGCGCGGATGTTCCCGATGACGTTCTCGGTCTGGGCTTCGACCACGATACCCTCGTCTCGGAGGGCGTCGGCCGTCCCGAGCGGGAAATCGCCGGGGACGGCGAGCGAACCCACGTCGTGGTCGGCGAGGAACTCGGCGATTGCTTTCGCCTTTCCGACGACCGGGCCGTGTTCTACGTACTTCTCGCGGTAGTCGTACTCGGAGAGTCGGGACACGGCGTCCGCACGGCTCTCCTTCTTCGCGCGGCCGAACTCCAGCGTGGAGACCAGAAGGTACGTCCCCTCCGGTTTGTAGAGAGTGACGAACGGGTCAGGCGCGTCGAAGCCAGAGAGATACAACTGGTTCGAGTCGTCGCTCGCGGCGTCGATGAGATAGCCGTCGAACTCGTCGCCGAGCGAGTCAGTGAGTGCCGAGAAATCGGGTTCCATAGAGCGGGGTTCGGTGGGTCGGTAGAAAAACGCTCCCGTCGCGGCCGCGCCGTCTCCGAGAACATCGCCGCGGTCGGTACCCTGATAGGCCCACTCGACAACCCCCCGCGTATGCACGCTACTATCTCTCCGTCTCGTGTGAAGGGAACCACACGAGCACCCCCCTCGAAGAGCTACACCCACCGCGCGATTCTCGCCGCGGGATACAGCGACAGTGCAACGGTCAAGAACGCGCTCGTGAGCGCCGACACCAAGGCGACGATGCGCTCGGTCGGTGCCTTCGGCGGAAGCGTCGAACGCGACGGCCAGACCATCGACGTCGAGGGCTTCGACGGCCGACCGGACACCCCGGACAACGTAATCGATTGCGCGAACTCCGGGACGACGATGCGCCTCGTCACCGCCTGTGCCGGACTCGGCGAGGGACTGACTGTCCTCACCGGCGACGACTCGCTCCGGTCGCGTCCACAGGGGCCGCTCCTCGACGCCGTCTCCGACCTCGACGGCCGCGCAGAGAGCACCCGACGAAACGGTCAAGCACCGCTCGTCGTCGGCGACGGGATGCGGGGCGGTACAGTCGAAATTCCCGGAGACGTGTCTTCGCAGTACATCTCCGCGCTCTTGATGGCCGGCGCGGTCACCGACGAGGGCATCGACATCGAACTGACGACGGAACTCAAGTCCGCACCGTACGTCGAAATCACGCTCGAACTGCTCGCCGAGTACGGCGTCGAGGCGACGATGACCGACGATGGATTCTCCGTCGAAGGCGGCCAGTCCTACCACCCCACCGGCGGCGAGTACGACGTTCCGGGTGACTTCTCTTCTATCTCGTACCTGCTCGCCGCGGGTGCCGCCGCGGGCGAAGACGGCGAATCGGTCGTCGTCGAAGGCGCGCGCCCATCGGCACAGGGTGACAGCGCAATCGTCGATATCGTCCGCGACATGGGCGCGGACGTGGCGTGGGACGAAGACGCGGGCGAACTCACCGTCTCCGTCGCCGACCTCTCTGGCACTACGGTGGACGTGGGCGACACCCCGGACCTCCTGCCGACGATTGCCGCACTCGGCGCGATTGCCGATGGCGACACCGTCATCGAGAACTGCGAGCACGTCCGATTCAAAGAGACCGACCGCGTGACGGCGATGGCAGAAGAGCTGTCGAAGATGGACGCCCACGTCACCGAAGAGCGCGACCGACTCACGATTCACGGCGGCCAGACCGACCTCGTCGGTGCCGACGTGGACGGCCGCGGCGACCACCGAATCGTGATGGCGCTCACCATCGCCGGACTCGTCGCCGACGGCGAGACGACGATTGCCGGGAGCGAGCACGTGGACGTGTCGTTCCCGAACTTCTTCGAGTCGATGGCGGCGCTCGGCGCGGACGTTTCGGAGAACTGACTCGACGGTATCTTTTTGCCCGACCCGAACGCCGACGGTGGTATGCAGGTCCCATCGGCGTCGTCGTTGCGCGAGCGCCAACTGGAAGGCGGCTTTCTGTTTCCCGCCTACGACGACTGGTGTTTCTCGCGGATTCCGGGTACTGTGGGGTCGCTTCTCGGTGCAGATGTCGGCCCTGAACTCCCCACCGCCGCGACCGAGGGTTACGACGACGTTGAGCGCGTCGTCGTCTTCCTCGTCGATGGTTTCGGCCTCGCGCAGTGGGACGGCGCGCGCTCCTACACGCCACTGCTCCGGCAGTTCGAACACGACGGCCGGGTGACGCCGCTCACCTCCGTCTACCCGTCTGAGACAGCCGCCGCGATGAACACGTTCCACTCCGGCGTGCTCACGTCGGAACACGGCGTTATCGGCTGGAACGTCTACGAACCGGCTGTGGACGAGCAGTTCGAAGCGCTTCCCTTCCTCCGAAAAGACGGGACGAAACCTGAGGGCATGGCGTACGAAGACATCGCCAATGCGGAGAGCGTTTATCGGGACTTCGATGAGGCGGGCGTCGAAGTGCATCAGGTCACGCCGTTCCCGAACGGAGGGACGGTCCCACACGAATACGACCCAGAAGACCTCTCGACGTTCCCCGACGCGTTCGAAGAGGCGGCCGAGGAATCGTCCGACGCCGACGGACCGACCTACGTCTTCGCCTACCTCCCGCAGACTGATGCAATCGCCCACGGCGAAGGCGTCGATTCCGAGGAGTACCGCAAGACGGTTGAAGAAACGTTCGAGAACATCGAGTGCGCACTCGACTCGCTCGCGGAACACACGACTGGCGAGGATGCGGGCGAGACGCTTGTCTGCCTCACTGCCGACCACGGACTCATCGACACGGGGCACAATATCGACCTCTCAGAACCGCCGTTCGACCTCGTTCCGAAACTAAAGACGCTCACGGAGGGGACGCCGATTCGGTTCTCGGGAAGCCCGCGAAACGTCAATCTGCACCTCCAAGACGAGCACGTCGAAGCGGTGTACGAGACGCTCTCCTCGGAACTCGACGCGAAGGTGTTCCGAAAACGGGAGGTGCTCGGTATGGAACTGTTTGGCCCCGACCCATCGCCGACGTTCGAGCGTCGCGTCGGCGACCTCGTCGTGGTACATCGAGAGTTAGGCGTCTGGTTCGGTGACGAAGAACCGCACGCGCTCGAGTTCGTCGCCATGCACGGCGGCTTGCACCCCGACGAGATGCTCATCCCGTTTGCGACGGCGACGCTCGATTCACTCCGCTGACTCGGGGACTTTCGGTCCCTCACCGGTCACACCCGTCTTCTTCACGATGGCGTCGGTCCACCAGAGTTTGAACACCATCACGCCGAGCGTGCCGAGGGCGGTTCCGACCGGGTCGCGCCGGACGGCCGAGGCGAACGCGTAGATGGTCACCGGGATGTTGATTACGTTGAGGACGTTCGGGTAGTCGAGTCCCATCGTCTTGTTGCCCGCATCGAGCCACTCCGCTTCGGCGAGGACGATTTTGCTCAGCCAGTTGTCGGTGCGCTTCGGGCGCGGGAACAGAACCGGGTTGACGGCGAGGAAGGCGGCCGTCGCCGTGAGCAACTTTGCGTCGCGGCGGTAGATGGCGTACATCAAGATTGGGTAGGCGAGAATTCGCGTTCCGGCACTCCACGGGTTCGCGTGGCGTTCCCAGAACGTCGCTTCGAGTCGGTCGCGGACGCCGAGTGAGAGAATTGACATACAGTACGTAGGTGTGGTCGAGTAATCAGTTCTTTCGCGTGCGCGTGCCAGCGTATCCCCATCCCAACAGTGCACACTCCCGACCAGCATTGCACCTTTCTACAAACACTAAATGCCCGGCCACCCGAGGGCGGGTAATGAACGGGAACGAATTCGGTCGTCTCTTTCGGATGACCACCTACGGCGAGAGCCACGGCGAGGCCATGGGCGTCACCCTCTCGGGCGTCCCGGCGGGCGTGGAACTCTCCGTCGATGAGATACAGCACGAACTCGACCGGCGAAAGCCGGGCCAGTCGATGATTACGACGAGTCGCGGCGAACCCGACGCCGTCGTCGTCAACTCGGGAATTCAGGACGGCTACACGACGGGAACGCCGATTGGAATGGTCGTCCAGAACAAAGACGCGCGCTCGGGGAAGTACGAACCCTACGTGACCGCCCCGCGTCCGTCGCACGGCGACTTCACGTACTCCGCGAAGTTCGGCACGCGCAACTGGGGCGGCGGCGGCCGCTCCTCGGCGCGCGAGACGGTCAACTGGGTCGCCGCCGGCGCGGTTGCGAAGCAGGTGCTCGAACAGAGCGAGTACGACATCCAAGTCAAAGCGCACGTGAACCAAATCGGTGACATCGAAGCCCCGCCCGTCTCGTTCGACGAGATTCTCGAACACAGCGAGGAGAACGACGTTCGCTGTGCGCACCCCGAGACGGCCGAGAAGATGCAAGAAGCCATCGAGCAGTACCAGAAGGAAGGCGACTCCATCGGTGGGTCGATTTACTTCGAAGCGCAGGGCGTCCCGCGCGGACTCGGCGCACCCCGATTCGACTCGTTCTCGGCGCGACTCGGACAGGCGATGATGTCCGTGCCGGCGACGACGGCCTTCGAGTTCGGTCTGGGTCGTGAAGCACGCGAGTGGACCGGCTCCGACCGCAACGAGAACTGGGAGTTCGACGAGGACGGCGACCCGGTGCCCGTCGGCAACAAACACGGTGGGATTCAGGGTGGCATCACCACCGGCCAGCCGATTTTCGGCGAGATGACCCTCCACGCACCCACGTCGATTCCGAAGAAACAGCAGACGGTCGATTGGGAGACGGGCGAGACGAAGGAGATTCAGGTCGTCGGCCGCCACGACCCGGTGTTGCCACCGCGTGGTGTTCCCGTCGTTGAGGCGATGCTTTATGCCACGATTCTCGACTTTATGCTGCTCTCAGGCCGTCTCAACCCCGATAGGCTCGATGGGCAGGTCGGCGAATACGACACTTCGTATCACCCATCTAGTCCCGAAAACGAATGAAATCACTCCAAAACGAGTAAGGCTTATATATTATAATCATTCCTAACTCGTTGATTGTCCACTTTTCTCCGAGGGTAGGTAGAACAAATTAACAATATTAAGTCCTTCATTATCTTTCCTTGTTAATGCATAGCAAAGTCTTTAATCGAACCACCACCAAATTTTCTATTAGTGCCCCAGCGGGGCCGTGAGCTCAATTATGACTGACCACGAACTTATCTGGCGCATCGCAGGAGGTTCCGGGGACGGTATCGCCTCGACCAGCCAGAACTTCGCAAAAGCCCTGATGCGAGCGGGGCTTCATGTTTTCACGCATCGCCACTATCCATCGCGCATCCGTGGTGGCCACACGTACACGGAAGTCCGCGTGAGCGCGGACCCCGTCAAGTCGCGCGGGGACGGATACAACTTCCTCCTCTCGCTCGGTGACTCCTTCGCTCGGAACCCGAGCGAGGGTGCCTACTACGGCAACGAGGAGATTAAGCCGCTCTCGGAGAACCTCGACGAACTCAACGAAGGGGGCGTCATCGTCTACGACTCCGGACTGCTCGACGCATCCGAAATCGAGGACTTCGACGAGCGCGTCGAAGCAAACGACTGGCACGTCTTCGACATCGACCTGCGCACCATCGCACGCGAACACGGCCGCGAGGTCATGCGCAACACCGCCGGTGTCGCAGTCACCTGTGCCATCGCAGACATCGAACCCGACGTCATCAAGAGCCTGATGTCGGATGCGATGCCCGACAAGATTCTCGAACCCAACCTCGAAGTCTTCGACGACGCCTACGAGATGGTCCAAGAAGAGTTCGACGTTGACGCGCCTGACGTGAGCGCCCCGACGGGCGAGCACGACGAAGACCAGGTGCTCATCTCCGGCTCTGATGCGATTGCCTACGGTGCAATCGACGAAGGCTGTCGCTTCATCGCGGGTTACCCGATGACCCCGTGGACGGAAGTCTTCACCATCATGACCCAGAACCTCCCCGAACTCGGTGGTATCTCCGAGCAGGTGGAGGACGAAATCGCCGCCGCTGCGCTCGCAATCGGTGCGTCGCACGCCGGCGCGAAGGCCATGTCCGGTTCGTCCGGCGGTGGCTTCTCGCTGATGTCCGAACCGCTCGGTCTCGCAGAGATCAGCGAGACGCCGCTCGTCCTCGTCGAGGCCATGCGCGCCGGCCCCTCGACGGGTATGCCGACGAAGCCCGAACAGTCCGACCTCGAACACGTGCTGTACACCTCGCAGGGCGACTCGCACCGCGTCGTCTTCGCACCCGGTACGGCCGCCGAGGCGTACCACCAGACGCGCAAGGCGTTCAAGCTCGCCTACGAGTACCAGATTCCGGCTATCGTCCTGTACGACCAGAAGCTCGGTGGCGAACTCACGAACGTCCCGGCTTCGGTCTTCGACGAAGAGCCGAACGCCGACCTCGGTTCCGTCCTGACGGAAGCCGAAATCGCGGACGCACCGCACGACGAGTCCGGCAAGCTCCACCGCTTCCGCCACGACAGCGAAAACGGCGTCTCGCCGCGCTCGCTGCCGGGCCAGAAGGGTGGCCGTTACCTCGCGTCGGGTAACGAGCACATGCCCGCCGGCCACATCTCGGAGTCCCCCGAGAACCGCGTCGCGCAGATGAACCGCCGCATGCAGAAGGTCGATTCCATCCGTGCCGAACTCGACGCAGACGGCGAGTTCAACACGGTCTACGGTCCGGAAGACGCCGAGTACGGTCTCATCACGTTCGGTAGCCAGCAGGGTACCGTCGAAGAGGCCGCCGACGTCCTCAACGACAACGGTCACTCCGTCAAAGTGTTCGGCGTCTCCGAGATGATGCCGTTCCCGAAGGAGGAGTTCGCAGCCTTCCTCGACAGCGTCGATGAGGCGCTCGTCGTCGAGATGACGGCCTCCGCGCAGTTCCGCGGTCTCGCACAGAAGGAACTCGGCCAGTACGGCGACAAGATGTCGAGCCTCCTGAAGTACAACGGTAACCCGTTCGAGCCTGCAGAAATCGTCGAAGGCTTCGAGACGGGTCTCCTCAGCGGCGAGGAGCTTCCTCACAGCCGCACGAAGTTCGTCCCAAAGGTGGGTGAATAATTATGAGTGCATTCAGCGCAATCGGTGAAGAAACGGAGAAAGACCAGAACGAGTTCACGCCCGGACTCGAACCCCAGCCGACGTGGTGTCCTGGCTGTGGTGACTTCGGTGTCCTCAAGGCACTGAAGGGTGCCGCGGCAGAACTCGGTCTCTCGCCCGACGAGATGATGGTCACGACCGGTATCGGCTGTTCCGGCAAGCTCAACAGCTACTTCGACAGCTACGGATTCCACACCATCCACGGCCGTTCGCTGCCTATCGCCCGCGCGGCGAAGCTTGCGAACCCCGGTCTGACTGTAGTCGCCGCCGGCGGTGACGGTGACGGCTACGGTATCGGTGGCAACCACTTCATGCACACCGCTCGTGAGAACCACGACATCACGTACATCGTGTTCAACAACGAGATTTTCGGCCTCACGAAGGGACAGACCTCCCCGACGTCGCCGATGGGCCACAAGTCAAAGACCCAGCCACACGGCTCGGCCAAGCAGCCGCTTCGCCCGCTCTCGATGTCGCTCAACGCAGGCGCGTCGTACGTCGCCCGCACCGCGGCAGTGAACCCGAACCAGGCGAAGGACATCATCGTCGAAGCCATCGAACACGACGGCTTCTCGCACGTTGACTTCCTGACCCAGTGTCCGACCTGGAACAAGGACGCACGCCAGTACGTCCCCTACATCGACATCAACGACTCCGACGACTACGACTTCGACAAGACGAACCGCTCGGAGGCCGCTGAGATGATGTTCCAGACCGAAGACGCACTCCACGAGGGCAAGGTCCTCACGGGTCGCTACTACGTCGATTCCGACCGTCCGTCCTACCAGCAGGAGAAGCGCCGCATCGGCGAGATTCCCGAAGAACCGCTCGCAGAGCGCTACTTCGACGAGGACTACGAGTGGGAGCGCTCCTTCGACTCGTTCCTCTCGAAGCACAAGTAAGCGAATTCTCTCCGGCTTTCGGGCCGGTTTTAACGTAACTGAGAAGCCTTTGCGTTTCCGGAAGATATTTTTCTCTCCTGTGAAAATCCTCGGGTATGGATTCGACCGCTACAGAGGGTCGCATACTTTCGGTCTTGGAGCAAGACGCGAAAGCGTCGTATTCGGAGATTGCAGAGCGGGCGGGCGTCTCGAAGCCAACCGTGCGCAAGTACATCCAAAAGCTCGAAGACGACGGCGTCATCATCGGTTACTCGGCCGATATCGACCCGAAGAAACTCGCCGGCCAGTCGATTGCGATGGTCGGTATCGACGTGGCGAGCGAACGCTACGTGGAGGCGACGCGCGCGCTCAAGCGCCTCGACGACATCGAGTCGCTCTACACCTCCTCGGGCGACCACATGCTCATGGCCGAAGTTCGGGCACCCGACGGCGACGCGCTGGGTGACGTCATCTCCGACGAGATTCTCTCTATCGACGGCGTCACCGCCGCGCACCCGTCGTTCCTGCAAGAACGCCTCAAGTAACCTCGCATCCCCTCTGTCGGTTCACTTTCACCGCACTATCTGAACTTTGAGGTTCCCTCGGGTTCTGCTTCCACACGATGGCCGGAGAGACACTGCCCGGGACGGAGACCGACGACCGTTCCGACAGTATCGTCCTCCACGTCGATATGGACTGTTTCTACGCCGCCTGCGAGCGACTGCGCGAACCCGACCTCGCGGGCGAACCGCTCGTCGTCGGCATGGGCTACGAACCCGGCGAGGGCCACGGTGCGGTCGCCACCGCGAGTTACGAAGCCCGCGCGTTCGGCGTCGAGAGCGCCCAACCCATCTCGCAGGCGCTCGACCGCCTCCCCCGACTCGAAGATATCGGTCCCGACGACGACCCCGAGAAGGCTGGCTACTATCGCCCCGTCGATATCGAGTTCTACAAAGAAGTCGCCGCCGAAGTAAAGGAAATTCTCCACGACTGCGCCGATGTCGTCCGAGAAGTGAGCATCGACGAGGCGTACCTCGACGTGACCGACCGAACCGCGTGGGACCTCGTGCCGGCGGGCGACCGAACCCTCGCCGAAGGGTACGCCCGCTACGTCAAACAGCGTATCGAGCGCGAGGTCGGCGTCACCGCCTCCATCGGCGTCGCACCCAACATGTCCACCGCGAAGGTCGCCTCCGACTTCGACAAACCGGACGGACTGACAGTCGTTCGCCCCGGCGAAGTCCGCGACTTCCTCGCGCCGATTTCGGTTCACGACGTCCACGGCGTCGGCCCGGTGACGGCGCGCGAACTCGGCGAACTCGGCATCGAAACCGCCGGTGACCTCGCCGACGCGGACGCGAAGACACTCGAATCGCGGTTCGGGTCGCGCGGGCGCGAACTCCACGAACGAGCGAAGGGCATCGACGACCGAGCGGTGACGCCGACCGGCCGCCCCAAGAGTCTCTCGCGGGAGTCCGCGTTTACCGAACCGACGACCGAGATGGCCGACAAGCAGGAGGTCGTTCGCGCGCTCGCCCGCGACGTGGCCGACAGAGCGCGCTCACGCGGGGCGATGTACCGAACTATCGGTATCAAGGTCATCGTCCCGCCGTTCGAGGGGAACACTCGCGCTCGGTCGCTCCCGGGTCCAGTTGACGAACCGGACCTCGTGGAGTCGGTCGCACTCGACCTGCTCGACGAGTTCGAAGACGACCGCGTCAGAAAACTCGGCGTTCGCGTGTCGAACCTCTCGTTCGCCGAGATGGACCAGTCCAGCCTCGATAGCTGGAACTCGAAGACGGACTCGGAGAATTCGGTATCAAACTCGGGGGGTTCCGACGAGCCAGCCGACGAGCGTTCGAACTCGGACGAACCGATGTCCGACGACGATACGGCCGCATCAGCCCCAAAACGCCGCGGTCAGTCGTCGTTGGTCGAGTTCGACTGAGTCGAAGGCGCGGGACCGAGTTCGTTGCCGGTCACGACTTCGACTCGTGCCCCGCCGGTGTCGGCCTCGCAGATTCGAGTCTCCCAGCCGTGGGCGTCGGCGATGTCGGCGACGATGGCGAGTCCGTATCCAGTGCCCGTCTCGTCGGTCGTATAGCCGCGCTCGAACACCTGTTCTCGGTCCGATTCGGGGATACCAGGACCGTCGTCGGTGACGACGAATCCAACGTCGTCCGCGAGTCGGCGAACCGTCACCGCCGTCTCGTTGGCTTCCGAGTCGCCCGCCGAACCGTGTGCGACCGCGTTACGAAACAGGTTCTCTAAGAGTCGGATGAGACGCGCCTCGTCGCAGTGGATGGTCCCCAGCGGTTCGGGCGTCTCGAGTGTCGCACTCGCGGAGTCGGTCGCCTGCCACGCCTCTTCGACCGCATCGACGAGTCGAACCGGCGTTCGGTCGAGTACGTCCGGACCGTCTCGCGCCATCGAGAGCACGTCATCGACTATCTCTTCCATCCGGTCAAGTGAGTCTGCTATCGTCTCGAATCGCTCGTGGTCGCTCTCGCTCCGAACGAGTTCGAGGTTGCCACGAGCGACGTTGAGCGGGTTTCGAAGGTCGTGCGAGACGATGCTTGCGAACTCGTTGAGGCGTTCGTTCTGCCGAATAATCTCTTGTTTTCGGCGCTTGCGCTCGGTGATATCACGGGCGATGCCGATGATTCCCATCACCTCGCCGTCGTCGTCGATCCACGGAACCTTCGAAGTGAGGTTCCATCGGTCTTGACTCGAAATGTACTCTTCTTTGTCGAGGATTGCCTCGCCGGTTTCGAGGACGTACAGGTCGTCAGCGTACGCTCTCTCCCGATGCGACTCGCCCGAGGGTGCGGTGAGTTCGGGGTCGGTCTTTCCGACGAACGAGTCGGGGTCTTCGACCACTGCCGAACTCACGCGCACGTGTCTCGCCCGTTCGTCTTTGGCGAAGAGGTGGACGGGGATGTTCTCGAACAGCGAGTCGAGCAGCGACTCTTTCTCCCGGAGTTCGTCCACCTGACGACGTGGTTCGGTCACGTCGAAGACGTAACCTTCGACCGCGACGATTTCGCCATCGACCGCGACACCCAGACCCTGGTCGCGGACCCACCGCTCTTCGCCGCTTCGCGTGATTATCTGGTACGTTCTGTCGTAGCGCTCGCCACTCTCTGCGGCGGCGAGTATCTCTTTCCAGCCACCACCGCGATGGTCCGGGTGGACGATATCCCGCGCCCACGAGACCTCTCCCGAGACGATTTCGTCGCGGCCGTAGCCGGTGAGTTCGCGGCACCCTTCGGAGACGTACTCGACGGGCCAGCCGCGTTCGACGCGCGAACGATAGGCGATTCCGGGGAGTGCTTTGACGAGCGTCGAAAACCGTCGGTTCGATTCGTCGCGCTGGGCGACCGCACGGTGCTCTCTGACCGCGCGTTCGATTCGGTTAGCGAGCAAGAGCCACTGGTCGTCGCCGGGGTTCTTCTGTACGTAATCCGAGACGCCGGCCGATATCGCGTCGCTCGCAACTTCTTCTGATCCGTGGCCTGTAAAGAGGATAAAGGGGACGTCACTCCGCTCTCGAACCGCTTCGAGCAGTTCGACGCCGTTCATCTCCGGCATCTGGAAGTCCGAGACGATACAGTCGATAGCTTCGGTCTCCAATCGCGCGACGGCCTCGGACCCATCTCGACAGGTCTCGACGCGCGCGTCGTCGAAGTGGCGTTCGAGATGGACGGCAACGAGTTCCGCGAACGCCTCGTCGTCGTCCACGTGGAGAACCGCAATCGCTTCGCCCCCGGCAGTCATGTTCCGAACTAACCCGGTGGTGTGATAAAGATTCACTCCCCGCAGAGGGCAGGAACTATGCCCCCCGAGACTGAGAGGAAAACCGGATGACGGATTCGGACACGGAAACGATCTCGGTTGCCGAGATTAGCGACGGCCCAGGGGGAGAGGGAACGGACGAACCGGGAACGACGGTCAATTTGCCCGTCGTCGATATCCTCACCGGGCGGGGATTCGTCACGGGAAAATCCGGGTCCGGGAAGTCGAACACGGCGTCGGTCATCATCGAGAAACTGCTCTCGTCGAACTTTCCGGTGCTCATCGTCGATACGGACGGCGAGTACTACGGACTCAAACAGGAGTTCGAACTCCTCCACGCGGGCGCGGACGACGAGTGCGACATTCAGGTCAGCCCCGAACACGCCGAACGCCTCGCCACGCTCGCGCTCGAACAGAACGTCCCCATCATCCTCGACGTCTCCGGCTACCTCGACGATGCCGCCGCCGACGAGTTGGTGACGGAAGTCGCCAAACACCTCTTCGCCAAGGAGAAGAAACTCAAGAAACCGTTTTTGATGCTCATCGAAGAGTGCCACGAGTACATCCCCGAGAAGGGCGGGATGGACGAAGCGGGGAAGATGCTCATCAAAATCGGCAAGCGCGGACGCAAACACGGATTGGGCGTCGTCGGTATCTCACAGCGCCCGGCCGACGTGAAAAAGGACTTCATCACCCAGTGCGATTGGCTCGTCTGGCACCGCCTGACGTGGCGAAACGACACCAAAGTCGTCGGCCGTATCTTGGGGTCGGAGTACGCTGACGCCATCGAAGATATGGGCAACGGCGAGGGATTCCTCGTCACCGACTGGTCCGAGTCGATTCGCCGCGTCCAGTTCCACAAGAAGCAGACGTTCGACGCGGGGGCGACGCCCGGACTCGACGACTTCGAGCGCCCGGACCTGAAATCTATCGACGGCAACCTCGTCTCCGACCTTCGGGGTATCTCGGACGAAAAGAAGCGCCGCGAGAGCGAAATCGCCGACTTACGCCAGCAACTCGAAGAGCGCGAGGCGACGATTCGCCAGCTCAAGTCCGACCTCGAAGAGGCACAGGACCTCTCGCGGATGGCCGACCAGTTCGCCCAGGCGATGTTCCGCAAGGCCGAAGCGCCCTATCGCGGCGGTGCGGGTCGAAACCTCAATCGCCCCGAGGAGAAACAGGCCGCGCTCGCGGAGTACAACGGCAGTGCGGACGAAGAAGCGACGGCCGAGGCGGAACCGGGCGACGCCGACGTCGCCGACGCGTACGCCGAACGCGAGTCTCGCCCACCGCTCGAACCGCCAGCGGGTCCGGCGTGGCCGACACACGGTCTCGTTCCCGAAGACGAGAGCGACGAGTGGGACGACGCGTTCGACATGGGGGATTTCGAACCCGCGGACCTCCAACCCGCGCCGGGGGCGAAATCCCGCCGCGACGTGGTGGACCGAATGACCGCCGTCGTCGGCGTCCTCAGCGAGGTACACCTCGGAATGCTCGCTCACTACCGCGAAGTCGGGGTATCGGACCCGCTGAGCGCACACGTCGCGGCCGGTGAAACCGCCTCCCAGTCGCTCGCGTACAGTCACAACCGACCGCTCCGCAAAGCAGGCTTCATCCGGCACGCTGGTCGTGGCCTCTACGAGTACGCGCTGCCGGCGCTCGTCCGCGAGGAGTACGCCGACTTGCTCGACGAAGACGAACTCCGCGATACGGTCGAAGCCATCGAACAGTCCTTTCTCGACGAATCCGACGAGTAAGGCTCCTTAGAGACGAGTTCCCTGCTTCTCCCCACTCACTGGTTCGATAACGCAGTGCCCATCGCAACCCCAACCGCAACGCCGAGTGCGACACCCATCGCAATATTGTCGAGCGCGACACCGAGTGCGACGCCGACGCCGATGCCGAGTGCGATACCGACTCCCATCTGTTCTTTGCCTCCCTCGTCGGATTCCTGCCCGTCGCTCATTGCATCTGTACCCGACACAGATTGAGAAGATGAATCTACTGACGAGCGGAGCGTCGGAAAAGTTGAGACGGTTCGCTTACAGGCCCGAGACGAGGTCTTCGAGCGCGGCGCGCGGGTCGTCGGCCTTGGCGACACCGGAGGCGAGGAGGATACCGGTCGCCCCGAGGTCACCGGCGGCGACGACGTCGTCACCAGTGGAGACGCCCGCGCCGCAGTACACGTCAACGTCTTCGTCAACGGCGGCGGCCGCGGAGACGGCGTCGCTGACGATATCGGGGTCGGCAGTGGACACGGACACGTCGCCGCCGATGAGTTCCGGCGGTTCGACGGCGACCGAGTCGGGACCGAGTGCGGCGGCCGCCCCGGTCTGTGCCGGGTTGTTCGCACAGACGCAGGTCTCCAGTCCGGCGCGCTCTGCGGCCCGCACCGAGCCGTCGATATCGGCGAGCTTCAGGCGGTTCTCCGAGTGGTTGATGAGCGTCCCGACCGCGCCCGCTTCGGCGACGGCTTCGGCGAGCGTGCTCCCAGTGTGGCTCCCGTAGCCGTTAGGGTCCACGTGCTGGGCCCACGTCTCGACGCCAGTGTCGGCGACGCGGCTGATATCGGCGGCTTGCGGGGAGACGGCGATGCGGACGCCGGAGTCCTCGCTCACCTCGCGCGCGGCTTCTGCTACTTCGATTGGGTCGCACGGATAGGCCTTGAGGTTGACCAGGATGAACACACATTTGTCTGGGACCTGCGGCGACTAATAAATTGGTCTTCGGGGCTGTCGTTGCCACTCTGAGGGGTTTAGCCAAGAATAATGATGAAAGACGAGCGGTTCGGTCAGTCCTTGCGTTTGACCACGTCGCCGAGGGTGGTCTTTCGACTCCCGCCGCTCGACCACTCGGAGTCGTCGTCGCTCGCGCCCTCGACGAGCGAGATATCGAGTTTGCGTTCGAGCTTCTTTCGGACGGTGTCCGGCGGCAGGATGTCGCCGCGTTCGATTTTGCGAATGAGGCTCGCCTTCTCGTTGAGCGACTTCGCCAAGTCCTCTTGGCTCAGGTTTCGAGACTCGCGGGCCTGTCGGATTCGGCTGTCGTAGTCCGTCGCAATCTCTTCCATGTCGTCGAACATGTCGCGGCGACGCCGCTTGGACGACGAGGAAGAAGACGAGCTCGACGCGCGAGACGTCTTGGAACTGGACGAGGAGGTGGAGTACTTTGTGCTCGCGCTGGACGAGCTGGACTCTGTGCGCACCTCCGTGCCGAATTTGGCGCAATCATCACACAGTTGCAGTTCTGCGCCTTCGACTTTCACCTTCTTCAGAGAGGGTTTGTCGGAGCCGCACATCTCGCACTGAGGCATACCCTCACGTACCGCGCCGCCGCGTATAAAAGGCACGCCGTCGGCGAGTGAATCGAGTGACGGACGCGTATCAGTGAATCGAGACGAACGGCGGTCGGTCGCGGAGTTGTATCGTGTGGGTCCGACCATCTGTGGTGCCCGGCCCGGCGACGAGTTCGAGCTTCGACCCGCGCCCGTCGTCGAACGTCCGAATCACTTGGTCGGCCGCACCCGCGTAGAACGCGCCGAACTGGTCGTTGACGACCGATTCGTCGATGACGTTGAGCACGGTGTCGTCGTCTCGGAACGTGCCGTCGTCGTTCGCGTACCGCGCCTCCCGGGCCGCCGATTCGCCCATCACCTCGATTTCGCCCGCGATGTTGCCGACGATGAGCAGCGGCGCGTCCCGCCGTTCGACCGTCTTCTCGTTGGCCGCCGAGAGCGACTCGCGTTCGATATCGAAGACGTTCCGACTCGACGGCCACGTGCCGAAGGCGTCCAGCACGAACAGTCGATTCGAGCGGAGGACGCCGTCGAGCGTCTCGTCGTAGGCACCGAGTGCGGTCGATAGCAAGTCGCGGTCCAACCCCGGCGGCGGCGTGAGCGAAACGGCACGCCCCGATGCGAGCGCTGCCGCACAGAGTTGGGCGATAAATTTCGCCCCGCCGCTGTCGCCGTCGTGTTTGAGGACTGCGCGCCCCCCGACGAGTAAGCCGCCAGAGCATCGCTCGTCGAGGCCGGGAACGCCGGTCGGAATCGCATCCCCCGCTGCAAGCCGGGTGGTTCGGGCCGCCGAGGCCGAATCGAGCGCGTCGCTAATCTCACCGAGCATCGTCGTCTGCTCGCCGCGGGCGTTCCGAATCGTCGTCACCTCTCGTTCTATCTCGTCGGCGCTCTCGGCGACTCGCTCGACGCGGTGGGCGACCGCTTCCGAGGTGGCCGCCTGTTGGTCGGTCGCCTTCGACACCGAACGCGTCCCCTCGGCCGTCGCTTCGATAGCGTCGGTGACGGCTTCGAAACGCTCCATCGTCTCTTCGACCTGTCCCGTCCCGCGGTCGATTTCCTCGACTGCCTGTTCGAGCAGTTCGACCGTCTGGTCCGTCTCGCCGCGAACCTCCGAGAGCACCGTGTCTATCTCGTCGGCTTGGTCCTGTGCCGCCTCGGCGAGACTCTTCACCTCGTCGGCGACGACGGCGAAGCCATCGCCTTCTTTCCCCGCTCGCGCCGCCTCGATGGAGGCGTTGAGCGCGAGCAGATTCGTCTGACTGGCAATCGCGTCGATACCTTCGAGCGAGTCGGTGATTCGCTCGACTTGCGCTTGGAGCGACTCTACTTCGTCGGCGACGGCGTTGCCGACGGCGCGCACGTCTTGCATCACCGCTCTGGCCTCCTGAGCCGACGACCACCCCGCCTCGGCTTCTTCGGCCGCTCGCTCGGACTTCTCGTTGACTTCCGTCGATGTCGCGGCTATCTCCTCGATAGTCGCCGAAAGCTCCGAGACGTCCTCGACGACGACAGTCGCGTCCGACGCTTGCGTCTCCGTCCGACGCGATATCTCGCCGAGTTGGTCGTCCACGGTCGAAGAAATCGTTCGAACCACGTCGAGTGCGCCCTGTGCGTTCGCAACCATCTGGTCGTCGATTTCCGCCTCCGGTTCCTCACGCGTGCCCAATACGTCGGCGTCGGTTACCATCGAACGCCGCCCCATTCTGAAGTTGACATTGTCGTTATTTTCTCTCCAATTGTTGAATTGTTAATGGACTTTAGCCACCAACAACATTCGATTGTCTTTGACAATCAGTGACGGACTAAAATATATAAAGTTGCGTTCGGTGGCAACATCTCGGCTGTTCGGACTCGGATTACAGAATCAGTGACGAAACGAGTCGAAGGCGCGTCAGGAGAAAACTCAGTTTTTCTTACGTCAGGTCACTCCACGCACCCCAGAACCGCTGGAGCGCGGTGAAGTGGCCGATGATGGCGAAGAAGACCAGTAACCACCCGACGAGCGTGAACGCGCCAATCGCGGCCGGGTAGACTGCGGAGGCAGCACCGACGAGACCAATCAGTGCCAATCGGTCGGCGCGACCAACGAGACCACCGTAGGCGCGTCCGAGACCGACCGCCTGAATCTGCGTCCCGAGATAGGAAGTCATGAGGACGCCCGTGACGGCGGCGAGACCGAGGACGAACGACCCGCTGGCGGCCGAGAGACCGACGAGGATGACGATGTCGGCGTAGCGGTCGAGGACGTGGTCGAGTAGGTCGCCCGCTTTCGAGGAGACGCCCTGTTCGCGGGCGAGCGCGCCATCGACGAGGTCCAACCAGCCGTTGATGAACACGAAAACCGCGCCGAGTGCGTACCACATCGGCTCTGCCAGCGCGAACGCACCACCGGCGGCGACGGCGAACCCGAAGGCGATGACGCTCACGCCGTTCGGCGAGAGACCGACGGAGTCGGCGGCGCTCACGAACGGAACGAGGAGTCTGTCGGCGGTATCGCGGTATTGGTCTAACGTCATAGGTACTCGATGAAGTCCACCGTGCCGGCGCTCGGCTCGCGCTCGCCCTCGACGATGGCGACGAGTTCGGCGGCCACGTCGTCGGGGTCGCGGTCGGTCGTGTCCACTTCGTACACCGACTCCTCGCCGTGGAACTCGACGGCCTCGCCGAGAATCACGTCGAGGGCTTCGGACTCGCGGTTCTCTCTGGCTTTCGCCTCGGGTTCGCCCCGCTCGATGAGTCGCTCTTCGAGCAGGTCGGGTCGGCACCGGAGGACGACCACGCGGTCGGCCTCGAAGTGGTGGGCGAGGTGACTCTCTACGATGCCGTCCCAGTCGCCGAGGTGGTCGCGGACGCCGTCGATATCGACCACGAGGGTGTCGCGTTCCTCGTCGCGTTCGGTCCACAGACTCTCGTCTTTCACGAGTTGGTTGAGGTGAATAACGTCCGAATCGAGTCGGTCGGCGGCGCGCGCCGTCGCCGTCGTCTTCCCGGTTCCGGGGGTTCCGGTCACGACGACTCTCACGCCGTCGGCACCTCCGAGACGATTCGGTTCAGGACTTCGACGGCGCGTTTCGTCTGCTCCTCGGTGCCGCAGGAGACGCGGACGCAACCGGGAAGCCCGAAACTCGTGCAGTCGCGGATGATGACGCCCTCGCGCTGGGCGGCCTCCGAGACGGCGGTTCCGTCGCCGACCTCCGCGAGGACGAAGTTGCCGGCGCTCTCCCACGTCGGCACGTCGAGTTCGGCACGGAGGTAGTCGCGTGCCCATTTCGCCGATTCGACCGATTTCTCGACGTGGTCAGGGTCTGCGAGTGCGGCGAGCGCGGCGCGACAGGCGATTTCGCTCGCGGCGAACGGCGTGTTCACGCGGGCGTAGGCGTCGGCCCACGACTCGGGCACACAGGAGTAGCCAATGCGGAGACCGGCGAGTCCGTACGCCTTCGAGAACGTTCGGAGGACGGCGATGTTGTCGTAGTCAGAGAGGAGTTCGATAGCCGAGGGTTCGTCGGCGTACTCGGCGTAGGCCTCGTCCACGATGATGAGCGTGTGGTCATCGACGGACTCGGCGAGTTCCTCGATTTCCTCGGTCGGGAAGAGCGCGCCCGTGGGGTTGTGCGGGGTCGTCAAGTAGACCATGCGCTCGCCGTCGTAGGTATCGAGGACGAGGTCGGCGGTCTGCTCGAAGTCGGCCGCCTTCGAGACTTCGTACTGGTTGGCGTCGCCGTGGTGGTAGCGGGCGCTCATCGAGTAGTAGGAAAAGCCCGGGTGCGGTTCGAGAATCTCGTCGCCGGGTTCGAGCATCGCGCGCGTCAGATAGTCGATAGAGCCGTCGGCGCCGGGCGAGACCCACACCTGTTCGGATTCGAGGTCCCACTTCGCGGCGAGTTCCTCGGTGAGGTCGGTGTGCGAAGTCTTCGGGTAGACGCTCACCGTCGGCGCGGCGTCTTCGATGGCTTCGACGGCCTTCGGACTCGCCCCGTGTGGGTTCTCGTTGGACGAGAGTTTCGTCAGGTCGTCGGGGTCGAGTCCGAGGTCGCGGGCGACCTCCTCTGTGCCCCGGCCGGGCACGTACGGTGCGTGGGCGGAGAGGTCCCGTGGTTGCATGGTCGAAGGATGCGGGTCGCGGTTCTTAAGGATGCGTACTCCGCTTCGACGTTCCGCTTCGTGAGAACTCAGGCGTCGAGCGCCTCTCGAATCGCCCCTGCGGTTCGAAGCGCGAGCGCCGCGATGGTGAGCGTCGGATTCATCGCTCCGCCCGTCGGAAACACGCTCGACCCGGCAATCCAGCAATTCGAGCAGTCGTGGGTGCGTCCCTCGGCATCGACCACGCTCGATTCGGGGTTCTCGCCCATTCGCGTCGTGCCCATGTGGTGGAACGCCGGGCCGGTGTTGTCGGGGCCGACCGTCCACTCGATATCGACGCCGAGTCCGGCCAGTACCTCGCGTTGAATCTCGTTCGCCCGCGAGAGCGCATCTTTGGTCCTCGAATCGACCGACCAGTGGACATCGGGAACCGGGTCGCCGAGGTCGTCGGTCGTCTCCGTATCGAGCGCGATGTAGTTGTCCTCGCGCGGGAGTTGTTCGACCAGCGCGCCCATCGAGATGTGGGTTCCGTAGGAGTCTCGCAACTCCCCGAGGAGTTCGTCACCCCACGTCTCCGCATTCAGGGCGTCGATGACCGGCGACGGCCCGGCGTAGTTGAGAAATTCAAGTTTGATGCCGTTGACGGGGTCGGCGTCGTCGTAGAACTGGTGGCACTCGCTGGTGTTGAAGCCGACGTGATTCTGTCGCGTGTCACGGTCGAGTCGGCCGCCCATACCCGCGAACAGGTGTTCCATGAAGAACTTACCCACGACACCGGAGGAGTTGGCGAGACCGTCGGGATGTTGGTCAGAGTCCGAGAGCAGGAGCAATCTGACGTTTTCGACGCCACCGCAGGCGAGGACGAACTGCCTCGCCGACTGTCGGTGCGTCTCGCCGTCCGGTGTCGTGTACGCCGCGGCGACGATTCGCTCGCCGGTCTCGTCGTGTTCGAGTCGCCGAACTCTCGCGCGGTCGATGACCGTCGCACCCGCTTGCTCGGCTTTCTCGACGTGCGATTCGGCGGTGTACTTCGCGCCCGACGGACAGACCGGTTTGCACGTCCCGAACCCTTGGCACGGGGCGCGGTCGTCGTAGGGTTCGGAGTTGCGCGCGTTCGGCACCGAGTGCATGTCGATTCCCAGTCGCTCGCAGGCCTCCGCGAAGATGGAGTCGCTGTGCGAGGGTGCAAACGCGGGGAGTGGATAGGGTTCGTCTCGCGGCGGCGCGTAGGGGTTATCGACCGCGCCCGCGACGCCGAGTTCGCGCTCGGCCTCGGCGTAGTAGGGTTTGAGGTCCGAATACGAGAGCGGCCAATCGACGCCGACGCCGTGGCGGGATTCGAGTTCGAAATCCCGTTCGTGGAGTCGCATCACCATCCCCTGCCAGTGGAGCGTCGTCCCGCCGACGCCCTTCACTCGCGCCGCGTTGAGCGGGTAGAACGCATCGCCAGTGGATGTGAATCGGTCGCGCGGTCCGCCCATCTCCCACGGGTTCCCGAGTCCGGGCCGGATGTGCCGGTCTAGCTGATTCCGCCTGCTCTCGTCGAACCGGCGTCCCGCTTCGAGGACGACGACGTTCGCGCCCGCCTCGGCGAGTCGGTGCGCGAGTATCCCGCCGGCGGGTCCCGCACCGACGATACACACGTCGGCGTCTGAGACGGGCGTCCTGTCGCGTTGCTCAGGCATCGTCCACCTCGTCGCTCACGCCGCCGTCCACCGCCCTCTCGTCCATCGACGCTCGCCGATAGCTCTCGGTCCCGCCACCGTAGCCGATTGGATTCTCGATACCGACGAGTTCGCCGCCCGTCGGCGACGCGTAGAACGCGTAGAGCAGTTCGTTCACGACGTGGAACCGAATCCGTTCGGAGAGCGTTCCGTCTGGAACGGGGTCCGCAGTGGGGGTCCCGAGTTGTCGAAGAAGCGTATCACGCGTCTCGGCGTCCAGCTCGGCGAAGGGCGCGTCGTGCCAGTCGCGGGCGACGGCGTCGAGGTCGGCGGCGGTCTCTGAAAAGCCAGACTCTCGGTCGTCGTCGCTCGCACGCCCGAGGACGTAGGTTTCGACGAACTCATCGACGCCTTCGACGCCGTTCGGGTAGACGACTTCGCCCGCGGCGACCATCGTCGCCACGGTATCGACGTTCGCTGACTCGCGTTGTCCGTCCGCAGTCGGCGGGTCGAAGGTCTCGACGAGCGCCGCCCCGCCGCTGACGAGTCCGAGACCGGCGAGCACGGCCAGCGCATCCCGTCGCGTCAGTCGCATTCGAACCGACTTAGGTTAGCCTAAACTTATGCGTTGTCGTCTGTGTCTCGACCTTACTCCTGTCGCACGTCGTGTTCGAGGACGCCGACGCCCTCGACTTCGACTTCGACGTGGTCGCCGTCTTCGAGCGGGCCGACGCCCTCGGGCGTGCCCGTGGAGATGACGTCGCCCGCTTCGAGCGTCATGTAGGTCGTAATCTCCTCGATGAGTTCCGGAATCGAGAAGATGAGATAGTCGATACTGGAGTCTTGGCGCGTCTCGCCGTTGACGCGCAGGGAGATTTGCGCGTCGTCAGCGAGGTGGTCTGGGTCGGCGACGACGGGACCGATGGGTGCCGCACCGTCGAACGCCTTCCCGCGAACCCAGTTCTTCTCGATGTCCTGGTCGTCGCGGTTCGAGACGTCGTTGAGGATGGTGTAGCCCGCGATGACCGAGTCGGCGTCTTCGGCCGCGACGTTGCGACACTGCTCGCCGATGACGACGCCGAGTTCGGCCTCGTGTTCGACGTTCTCCTTTCCTGCGGGGAGCGTGACGGTGTCGCCGTGGCCGGCGAGTGTGTTCGGCGGTTTGAGAAAGAGCATCGGGCGGTCCGGTACGTCCTCGTTGCGCTCTTCGGCGTGTTTGGCGTAGTTGCGGCCGATACAGACGATTTTCGACGGCTCACACGGCGGGAGGATATCGACTTCGTCGAGGTCGTACGTCTCGCCACCGAACGAGACCGAATCGCCGTGCCATTCGCCGCTTCGAACTGCCCCTGCGGGGTCGCGGAATCGAACGTGGTGCATGGCCGACGGGTCGAATGCAGGCGTGATAGGCTTTTACACTCTCTCGTTTCCCACCGGGTTTCGAATCGCCGGACGAGAGCGATTCGCCGACCAGTTATCGGTCCATCCACAGGTCGAGGCCGGCGAACAGACAGACGAGACCGAACGCGAAGGCGGCCGACGGCGCACCGATAGAGAGGTCGAACACCTGCCCGTAGAGAGCTATGGTGGCGAGTGCGACGGCGTAATAGCCCGCGCGGACGGCGAGTGATTGAGCGCGGGGTGCGGCCCGGGCCGTCGGCAGCGCGAGCAGTGCACCCGCCGTGAGTCCGCCGGAGACGACGATTGACCCGAGCAACCCGCCGCCGTTCGCATCGACGAACGCGCCGGCGAACGTCGAAAGCCCCAAGGTGGCGTTCAAGACGGCCGCGCGTCGGACGAGAAAGCCGTATCCAGCATCCCGCCCGAGTCCGAGACTGTTCTCCTCGATTCGGGTCCACGGTGGTCCCACCGAGACGAGACCGAGCCGGGATACCGCAATCGTCAGCGATGTTGCGGCCAGAGAAACGATTGCGGCGGTGCTCACCGCGACGGGCGTTCGAAGTGTCTGAAAGACTATCCACAGGCTCGGTAAGGCGAGCAGGAGTTGCTGGCCAAGCCCGAAGTAGATGAGTGCATCCAGCCACACGTCGAGTCTCCCGCGACGTTCGTCGAATCGCCGTCGCTGGTTCGTGTTCTGCCAGTACGACTCGTCCTGTGGAGACATACCCTCACTACGTGACTATCGGTTGATAAAATTCGGGTGGCATCTGAACTCATCGAATCGTCAGCCTAGGAGACTATGTATCATGGTGACAATACTCAGTATGGCTCTGCGTCTGGCAACTCGTCTCAAATCGTATTTCGAGGAACACACGAACGGGAATCTCCGCGGAGTCATCATGTACGACAGAGACTCGTTCAACGTGGTGTACCTCCGCGACGACGTCGCCGACGAATACACCGAACAGGGGTTCGAAGACGCAGTTGACGACTCTCGAATGGAGTCGCTCATGCGCCCCGTGTATCAAAATTTGCTCTCCGAAGACCACGGCGAGCTGGTCTGTATAACGAAGTGTTTCACCGGCGTCACGGAGATGAACTTCGTCGTCTCGGACGGCGTCGGAACGATCGTCTCGCTCGACTCGGACGCCTTGTTAGAGACAGATGGATTGGTTGCCGAGGCACAGCAAATCTTGTTGGACGAACAAGACGAATAGCGGCGTCTTCACCCGACGGAACCGGCCAGACCGCCCCCTGCGAATACCTTTTTGTGTATTTCGCCAGTAATTATGCCTGCTATGGAACTTACCTGGCACGGCCATTCCACGTGGTACGTCACCGTCGGAGACACCTCGCTTCTCATCGACCCGTTCTTCGACAATCCGTTCACGTCGCTCGACCCGAGCGACGTCGAGACGCCGGATTACGTCCTCTTGACGCACGGCCACGCAGACCACATCGCCCACGCGGGCGAGTTCGAGGGTGCGACCGTCGTCGGGACACCGGAACTCGTCGGCTACGTCGGCGACGAGATGGGCGTCGAAGAGACGATTGGGATGAACATCGGCGGCACCGTCGAACTCGGTGACGCCTACGTCTCGATGGTCCGGGCGGACCACACGAACGGCATCAACACGGGCTACGAGTTCGACGCCGGCGTGCCGGGCGGCTACATGATTAGCGACGCGAAACCGACTCAGAACTCGGACGAGGAATCGACGACGTTCTATCACGCCGGCGACACCGGCCTGATGACGGACATGCGCGAGATTTTCGGTGCGTACTACGAACCCGACGCCGCGGCGCTCCCGGTGGGCGACCACTACACGATGGGACCGTGGCAGGGCGCAGTCGCGGCCGATTGGCTCAACGTGGACCACGTCTTCCCGATGCACTACGACACCTTCCCGCCGATCGAAATCGACATCGACGACTTCGAGAAGGAGGTCAAAGCCGCCGGCAGCAGCGCCGAGGTTCACGTCCTCGACGGCGACGAGTCGTTCACGCTCGAATAGGTCGCGTTCGAACCGCCGCACGGTTCGCCATTTTTCTGTGAACAGGTGGTGCCGTTGGTCCGAAGGGTGTCCAATCTGTCGTAGATACCAGTAACATTCGCCGCAGAAAATCGACATCCGTCGCCGTGTTCAGGTCTCGCTCTCGGCGCGCGAGTGAACAAGATTTAGGAGCATTCAATTCCTCCGAGAAAACGAATGTCCGACATTCAGACCTCTACTGTCAGCGAGGAAGGCTTCGAAAGTACGAGTCAGGTTGGCGACTTCAACCTCCAGATCGACGCACTCGGCGAGACCGGACCGACGCCGAACGCGACGCTCGTCGCAACGTACGCGTCCTGTTTCCTCCCCGCATTCCGTGTCGGCGGGCAGAAGACGGGTAACGACGAACTCGGCAAGGTGCAGATCGACGCCGACGCAGAACTCGACGACTCCGACGACCTGACGGACATCGAGTTCGACATCTACGTCGAAGCAGACCTCTCGGACGACGAGTTCGCAGAGATTACGGAACTCGCAGAGGACATCTGCCACGTCCACGACGCGCTCAAGACGGACCTCCACGCAGACATCACCGTCGTCGGCGACGCGTTCTAACTGCGCGCGTACGTTCTTTTTTCAAAAGTAGCGACAGTCGGTGAGCGACCGCAGTACCGCTAGTACGGTGTTACTTCTCGACGCCGGTAGGCACGAAGGCTCATCGCTTGGCCCTCCATAATGATGACTTCTCGGTCACGGACTGGGTCATCGGTGGTCGCGTCGATTTGGTCACGGAAATACGGACTGTTCGGCTCTTCCATACTCATCCCTTCGTTCCGGACTATAAAAAGGTTTGTCAGACATTATCACACAAGATATCGTTCCCGAGACAATCACCAGTTCGAGGAGCACGTTCGCACGGCTGAACGTCGGTTACTCGACCAAGAGCGTCCGCAAGTCGCCGAGCGAGTCGAGGACGTGTGTCGGCGTGTACTCGCTTCGTGCGAGCGTTTCGTCGTCAGTGACGCCGGTCTTCACGAGCGCGGTGTCCATCCCGGCGTCGATGCCGAGTGCGATGTCGGTGTCGAGGCGGTCGCCGACCACGAGGATGTCTTCGGGAGCCACACTGAGCATATCGAGGATGAGTCCCTGCGTGACCGGCGACGGCTTGCCGAGAATCGCATCGGGGTCGCGGTCGGCGATGCCAGCGACGGCGCGAATGATTGCGCCCGACCCCGGAACGTCGCCCTCGTCGGTCGGGATGATGATATCGGGGTCGGTGCCGTAGAACAGCGCCCCGTCGTGGAGTGCGACGTGGGCGTCTCGCAAGTCGTCGTAGTGGAAGTCGCGGTCGATGCCGACGACGACGACGTCGGGGCTGTCGTCCGCGGCGACGAGTTCCAAGCCGGCGTCGCTGAGCTGGTCGCAGAGACCGGGTTCGCCGAGACAGAACACCCGGTCGTCTGCGTGGTTGGAGACGAGGTACGACGTGGTCGCTGTCCCCGAAGTGACGATTTCGCTCGCATCGACCTCGATACCGGCGCGTGCCAATCGTTCTTCGTAGGCGGGCGGTGCCTTGACCGGGTTGTTCGAGACGAAGATTCGCTTCGCACCGTGTTCGGCAATCGCGGCGAGTCCGTCGAGCGCGCCGGGAATCGCTGTCTCACCGCGAACGACCGTTCCATCGACGTCGAGGACGACCCCTCGGTACTGCATCGGTCCCCGGTAGGGACGCTCCCCGGTTGAAGCTTCGCCTGTGAACAATTATGTTAATTGGTAACGTACACCATGTATGGTATCGACTGGGAGACAACTGCTCGGACGGGTTCGCCGGCCCGCGACGGGCAACGCCGCGATGGGGGTGTTCGGGCTGGTGGTGGCGGTGGGTGCACTCTTTTTGACGTACTCGCTGGTGTCGTCGATGGCGGACGCCATGCCGCTCCTCTCGACGACGGCCATCGTCTTTCTCGGCATCGGCATGTGGCTCGTCGTGTGGGTGGTACTCGATATGGCAGCGAGTCGATTCCGCGCATAACGGACGAGAACGGTCGAAAACAGTCGGTTCGGGCGACGTTCTGTACAACCGGTTCAGTCGTCGCAGAACCAAAGAACGATATGCGCTTGCCTCCACTCACATACCGTGACGAACACGCAGCTGACGCTCGTCCAAATCGATAACTACGGGCCGTGGACGGTCACGCCGGACCCACGGCGGGAGATGGACCTCCAGACGCTCCAGTCGAGACTCTTTGCCGACTTGGCACAGTTCGTCGGCGCTCGGGACGGGTACGTCTTCTTTACCCGCTTCGACAACATGGTCGCGGTCACCAACGGGTTGGACCACGCCGACCACGAACTGTTGCAAGAGTCGATTGGGAACCGCTACCCGGTGACGATTAGCCTCGGTGTCGGCGTCGATAAGAACCCCGCCGTCGCCCTCGAACGCGCGACCGACGTGGTCCAGCGCGCCGGCAGCGCACAAGACGGCGACCGTCGAGAAGTCCTCGCGGGCGATACGATTCCCGACGCGGACCGCACCGATGGCGACGTCCAAATCGCTCACTTCGACGTGAACGACGCGACGGGCAAGTACACCGACCGCCTCAACGAGTTCGATACGTTCATCCACATCGAACAGGGCTACGCATCGCTCATGCGCCACCTCCGCGAAGAACACGGCGCGCTCTCGTTCTTCGTCGGCGGCGACAACATCATCTCTGTGACGCCCGACCTCTCCGAGGCCGACTACCGCGCGGCCATCGAACACGTCGAAGCCGAAGCAGACGTCGAACTCAAAGTCGGCGTCGGCACCGCCTCGAACGCCCACGAAGCAGGCTTCGCCGCCAAGCACGCGCTCGAAGACTGCCGCCATCTTGGAACGACCGTCGAATTCGCAACCGAACCCGCAGAAATCGCAGACGACTAACCCATGCGCGGGCGGGCAGTCTACTTCGTCGGACCGAAACACGTCGAAGTCCGTGACCGCGACGTGCCCGACCCGGACTCGAACGAAGTCCGCGTCGAGACCCGCCTCTCCGCAGTCAGCGCTGGCACCGAACGCCTCATCTACCGCGGCGAAGCACCCACGTCGCTCTCGGCCGACGAATCCATCACGTCGCTCGACGGCGACCTCTCGTTTCCACTTCGGTACGGCTACGCCGCCGTCGGCGAAATCGACCGCGTCGGCGACGATATCTCGCCGTCGCTCGTCGGCACGCGCGTCTTCGCGTTCAACCCCCACGAGAGTCGATTTCTCGCCGAACCGCAGTCGCTCAGGTTCATCCCCCAGGACGTGAGCGACGAGCGCGCCGCTCTCTTGCCGACGATGGAGACGGCGGTCAACTTCGTGATGGACGGCAACCCGCTCATCGGCGAGCGCGTCACCGTCTTCGGACAGGGCGTCGTCGGTCTCGTGACGACGGCGCTCCTCTCGAAGTTCCCGCTGGAACGGCTCACCGTCGTCGATAGAATCCCCGAGCGACGACGACTCGCACTCGAATTCGGTGCCGACCGCGCACGCTCCCCCGAGGAGTTGGGCGACGACGAGTTCGGCCGCTCGGACCTCACGTTCGAACTCTCGGGCAACCCGAGCGCACTGGACGACGCGCTCGACGTGACGCGATACCACGGCCGCGTCATCGTCGGGTCGTGGTACGGCACGAAACCCGCGACGCTCGACCTCGGTGGGCGATTCCATCGCTCGCGCATCAACGTCGAGAGCAGTCAGGTGAGCACTATCGACCCCGACCTCCGAGGACGGTGGGACACCGACCGACGGTTCGGTCTCGCGTGGGACCACCTGCGTGACCTTCGGCTCGACGCGCTGGTCACCCACCGAATCGACGTGTCGAACGCGCCGCAGGCCTACCAGTTGCTCGAAGACGACCCCGACGAAGCCGTGCAAATCCTCTTTACCTACGGCAGTAATTGAGGTGAGTATGTATCGCGTGTCGGTTCGCAGAGAGGTCATCGCACAGCACTATCTCACCGTTCCGAACCCCGGTCCTGAGGGGGAATTACACTCACACGCATTTCTCGTCGAAGTCGAACTCTCTGGCTCTGAACTCAACGAATTCGGCTATCTGGTCGATATCGACGACGTGAAAGCCGCCCTCGACGGGACGCTCGACCGATACCGCGACGAGACGATGAACGACCTGCCGGAGTTCGAAGGGAAGAACCCGAGCGTCGAACGCTTCGCACGGTTCGTCTGCGAGCGATTCGTCGATGCCGCGACCCTCGACGGGACCGAGCGCGTCTCCGTCCAGATTTGGGAGGACGACACCGCGAGTGCGACGTACGAGACGACGGTCTAACGTGCACGTTGGATTCGTCATCTACGGGCCGCTCGACACCCGTTCAGGTGGCTACCGCTACGACTTCGAACTCGTCCGTGGACTTCGTGCGGCGGGCGACCAGGTGACGATTATCTCCCTTCCCGAGCGCCCCTACGTCCACCGACTGCGCGACAATTTTGCAACCACACGACGACTCTGTGACCTCGACGTGGACGTGTTGCTCCAAGACGAGTTGTGCCACCCGTCGCTGGCGTTCGTTAACTCTCGTCTCGACGATGACGTGCCCATCGTCTCCGTCGTCCACCACCTCATGGCGATGGAGCAGCAACATCCGTGGCGACAACGACTGCGGAAAGGTATCGAAACTCGCTACCTGCGCTCTGTCGATGCGTTCGTGTTCAACAGCGAGACGACGAGAGCCACTGTCGAGACCCGAACGTCACCGAGACAGAGCGTCATCGCACTCCCGTCGGGCGACCGGTTTTCGGACGCGGGAGTCCCGCTCGACGAAGCGACGATTCGGGCGCGCGCCGAAGAGGGACCGCTTCGAATCGTCACCGTCGGCAACCTCGAACCGCGGAAGAACGTCCACGGACTCGTTCACGGACTCGGGCGCGTGCCGGGCGACTGGGAGTTGGCCGTCGTCGGGGCGGCCGTGGACGCCCGCTACGAACAGGCGCTTCGAAGACTCGCGTCCGAATTGGGCGTCGCCGACCGCGTGATGTTCACCGGGCGTCTCTCCGACGACGACCTCTCTGACACGTTTCGTCGGTCACACCTCTTCGCACAGCCGTCGCAGTACGAAGGGTTCGGTATCGCCGCGTTGGAGGCGATGGGCTTCGGCCTCCCGGCGCTCGTCTCGACCAACGGCGGCGCACAGGAACTCGTCACGCATCGCCGCGACGGCTTTCTTGTCGATCCGTCGGACCCGTCAGAGATCACCGATTTCGTCGCGCCGCTCTGTCGGAACCGGACACGTCTCGTCTCGCTATCGCTCGCGGCACGTGAGCGGTTTTCGGAGCACAACTCGTGGGACGAGACGGCGAACACGGTTCGTGAGTTCTTGGTCGAGTTGGTCGAGTGAGTGGTCGCATAAGTTGGTCGAGCGAGTTCGTCAACCGAGTTCCTCGGACGAGATTACTCGTCGCTTCGGACCCACTCTTGCAGCGTGAATCGGTCGTACTCCGTCTCCGATTCGAGTTCCCACTCGTCTTCGTCCCACTCTGGATAGTAGGTGTCCCCCTCGTACTCGCCGGGGACCCGACTGAGCACCATCCGGTCGAGGTGCGGTTGAAAGAGGTCGTAGATTCCAGCGCCGCCGATGACGTATGCGGTCTCCGCGCCGAGTGACTCGGCGATTTCGACCGCTTCTTCGACGCTTCGTGCGTGGTGGGCGGTGTCCGTGTCGAACTCCCGTTCGCTTCGACTGAGGACGATTTGGGCGCTCCCCGGCAGGTCGTCGAGCATCGACTCGAACGTCTTTCGCCCCAGAATCACGGGGTCGTTAGCGATTCGCTCGCGGTACTGTCGCTTGTCCTCGGGGATGCTCGGCCACGGGAGTTCGCCGTCGATTCCGATGACGTTGTCGTCGGCGAGGGCGGCGACGGAGACGAGTTTCATGACCGAAACGTTGGCGTCGCCGTGGAAAACCGTTGTGACGCGTCTCTCGTGTCACCCCCTGACGCCTCTCTTGCCGTCGCTCGATTCGATTGTAGTCGCAGAAAAGCGGTGTCGAGAGCGTGTTACCGCTCAGGTCGAGACAGCATCGCAGTTCCACCCGGGGTCCTGACCAGTCTGGCTGATGAGGTCGGACCGGCACGCAGGGCAGTAGTCGGGCGTGTCAGATTCGCTCCGAGGGACGTAGACGCCCCCGCCGCACTCCACACAGGCATCGGCAACGATGGTCGTACAGTCCGCGCAGACGTAGAAGTCGTCAACTGTGAGGTCGCGCAGCGCTTCGAGTTGTTTGTCCAAGATGTACTCGTCGATGACCGCCTGACAGCTTTGGCACGGCTTCATAACGATACAGCGTGCTATATGAGAACGTTGCACATATATCTGTCGCCGCGAACGTCTACCAGAGATGAGTGTCTCCGTCGAGAAGAGCCGTCGCTCGCAGTTGTAAGTGCAGACGGTTTAGGTTAGTCAGCGTATGGCTCACGTGGAAACCACGCGAGTCGAAAGGTGCTTTCCAACCGTGCCGTCTGCGTTGTTCTCACCGCTTTGGGTTGAAAAGGCCTCCGATGCTCGGATTGGGCTGTCGTCGAGGTGCCACAACCGTATTCGGGCTTGGGCGCGTCTCTGTGGGGGTAGATGTCTCGAACTATTGGAGTTCAGGGAGGTGGAGAGTCGTCCGAATTGGTCGTCCAGCGGAGTTCCAACGAGACGTACACCGACATGGGGGCGGTGTGCAGCGCCGATGGTCTGTATCGGTACTCCCTCTGGCGCGAGTGGGACGACTCGAAGCCGACGATTGGCTGGATTATGGCGAATCCGAGTGTCGGCGACGGGTTTCGAGACGACCAGACGCTCAGGCTGGTTCGGGGATTCTCAGCGCGATGGGGGTTCGGGCGGTTCGTCGTCGGGAATCTGTTCGGGTTCGTTTCGCAGGAGCCTGCCCGGTTGGAAGAAGTGGACGACCCGGTTGGGTCGGAGAATGATGCGTTTCTGCGTGGGATTGTCGAGGAATCGGCGTCAGTTGTCGTGGCGTGGGGCGACGTTGGGGATAGATTTGGGCGGCCAGTAGAGGCTGTGGAGATGTTGGATGTGGAGTTGTACGCGCTTTGCGTGTTACGGAGTGGGAATCCGGGGCACCCGATAGGAAAGCAGACAGCTACCACACCCAGCCCGTTTCGAATACGGGAGTGACGGGTGTTGGTTATCTTCCACCAAGGGGCCCGGCCGCAGTGAGCCCTCCAACTGCAACTGCACCGATGAGCGCGTTCGCTGTGCGCGACTTTCAGGAGTTCAAATTCACGCGCCCGCCCTGTGGACGCTCAGCTCGTCAATTTCTTCACTTCGTTCAGAAATGGACTCGCCGGGACTGAGCAAACGGATGGTTTGCGAAGGTCGTGAACGAAGTTCACGGGACTCCCGCGAGCAATGTGAGACGACAGAGTCGTCTCACTGGCCATGCGGGCGACTTTCATGTCGCCCGCAGACGCAGCGAGTGGGAGTACGGCAAGACTCCGTCTTGCCGGGATTTGAACCCGGAGAAAGACGTGCTCGCTCACTGCGTTCGCTGTGCGCGACTTTCAGGAGTTCAAATCCCGTCTCGAACAGGCATCAGTTCAGTCACCACAGAATTGACTCGGCGGCCTCCTGACGGAGGCACGCCTCGTAGGGTGGTGGTGACAGAAATTGATGGACTCGCCGGGACTCCCGCGAGCGGAGCGAGTGGGAGTACGGCGAGTCCACGAACGACTGGAGGGAGTGAAACGACCGAAAGGATGTGAGTGGACTCGCCGGGATTTGAACCCGGGGCCTCTCCCATGCCAAGGGAGTGATCTACCCCTGATCTACGAGCCCTCAAACGCATCCCTCACTTTCCCGCTGGGATAAATAAGGGCTTCGAATCGACCGACCCCTGCCACGGTGTCCCGGTGTGACATTCGTCCACTGAAATACGACGTTCGATTCACAGTTTGGTACAACATACCATGATTTATCATGCTCCGGTTCCATTAGAGTTGGATGACTTCTGAATCCGGGCAGCCGACGATTCGCTTGCCAACGGGGACCGAGGTGTTCGCGGTGGTGTCCGAACTTTCCGGGTTCGGAGGTGTTCGCCTCGAATGCAGCGATGGAAAGGACAGGGTCGGCAGAATTCCCGGCACGATGCGGAGACGAAGCTGGGTCACCGAAGGCGACCTCGTACTCGCCGACCCGTGGAGTTGGGAAGACAACCGAGCCGACGTGACGTGGCGCTACGACGACGCCTCCGCGTTGCATCTGCGAACGAAGGGCGTCGTGGCGATTTAGCCCCACGAACTCGGGATTTTCTGCGGGTACACCATAGGGCGTCCTACCGCACGACAGTCACCGGTACCGGTGACCGTCTCGCAACCGATTCGGCGACGCTCCCGAGTAAGATTCGAGACGCTCCTGAGCGACCGTGACTCCCGACGATTACGTGGTCGATGTCGTTCGCGGTGACGTAGTCCAGAATCGCGCGTGCTGGTTTCGTGCCGTCTCTCTCCTCGCTGACGGCTCGCACTTCGACGCCGTGTTCCCGCGCCTTCTTTCGTGCATCGTCCACCAACCTCGCCGCTTCGTCGGCGCTCTCGTGGTGTCGTCGCCTCGATTCGACGACGTGCAAGACAGTGAGTTCTGCATCGGGGAAACTGGCCAGTGCGTATTCGAGCGCCCTCTGTGACTGTTCAGAGTGGTCCAGCGCGACGAGATACCGTACCGACCCGTGACGTTGCTTCGGGCGGACGATAGTGACGGGGACCGGCGCTCGTCTCGTCACTCGCTTTGCGACACTTCCGAGGAGAATTCGTGCGTCGTGGTCTCTGCCGTGACTCCCAATCACGATTTCGTCCACGTCGTTCTCGTCACAGTACTCGACGATTTCCCGACCCGGATGCCCCACTCGCGTCTCGGTTCGTACCGGAATTCGTCGTTCTTCGACGAGGTTCACGAGTTGGGTAAAGAGTCGGTCGGGGTGGAGTTCGTCGTCGTCCGCAGTGGTGTACCGCGGGTCGATGACGTAGAGGAGTGTCAGTTCGCTATCGGGGAACGTCTCCATCGCGTGTTCGACTGCCTCCACTCCGAGGGGGCCACCATCTATCGGCACGAGTACCTTTCGGGTCATCGAAGGGAGTACGGCGTCTTCAGAGATAGGAATTGTCAGCGATGTGAATACTGTCTGTGGGTTCGGACACTCTGGAGAGTGGTGAAAAAGACCCTATGTGCGGTGTCGTGTACATTTGCACAATGGTGAGTTCCGCAGACCACTGGCGAGCAGTCGCCCTCGTCGCCGTCCTTAGCGTCGCTAGTGCCGGTTTTTGGCTGGTCGGCGGCGGCACAGTGGCTGGCGTGCAGCAACCCGAGACCATCGCTTCCTGTACCACGATTACCGAACCGGGGCGCTACACCCTCAGCGCCGACATTACGGACAGCCGGGTAGACACCTGCATCAACATCCAATCGGACGACGTCGTCCTCCTCGGTCGCGGCCATCGCATCGACGGCGTGGGCGCATTCGGAACGGCCGGCGTCATCGTCCGTTCGAACGGCGACCCACCGCTCAGAAACGTCACGGTTCGGAACGTGAGCGTCACCGACTGGGACGACGGTATCCGCTACATCGGCGTGACCGACGGCGCGGTCGTCGGAACGACGACGGCGAACAACCGCGTCGGGCTATCGCTCCTCAACGCCCGCGACAACCGACTCGCGGAAAACGTCGCCCGCGACAACCGACTGCGAGGCATCTCGCTACTCGAATCTAGTGCGAACAACACGCTCGTCGGCAACAATGCATCCAACAACGACCTGTTCGGCATCCACCTCGTCGAGGCCGGGGCGAGCAACAATACGGTCGCAAACAACACGGCTTCGAACAACGAGTTCGGTATCGCGCTCATCGGCGCACAGAGTAACACCCTCAGGTCGAACACCGCGAACGGAAACCAAATCGCCGGTATCTGGCTGTCTACCGCCGAAAACAACCGCCTCGTCCGAAACTCGGTGTCGAATCGGTTCTACGGAATCTTCCTCGCCGACCTCTCCAGCGGAAACACGATTACAGACAACACGGCAGAGTCGAACGCGGTCGGCATTCGACTTCGCTCCAGCGACGAGAATCGAATCGTTGACAACGCGGTCGTATCGAGTAGCGACAACGGGATTCTCCTCATTTCGAGCGACCGGAACGTAGTCACGGGGAACACCGGTTCCAACAACGCACGCGATATCACGCTTATCAGTTCGACTGGGAACTCAGTGGGGAATAATTCGGTTTCGATGACACACGCGCGCCCTGTTTTCAACACAGCCGCAAGAGAGTCCCACCGAACAGCGAGTACGACAGGTTCATCTCACCGATTCATTCCCACACTCGAAGAACCGCCGACTCACTTCAAGTGTTAACGAGACGAAACTACGTCCATGTACAGGGAGATACTCGTCCCGACCGACGGGAGTCCGGCGACCGTGAACGCACTCAAACACGCCAAAGAACTCGCAGGGCCGGAATCGACGATTCACGCGCTGTCGGTCATCGACCAGCGCATCTACCTCGCGGCCGGTGGCGACCAACAGGACGCGGTGATTCAGTTCCTGCGCGAGGACGCCATCGACGCGGTGGACGACGTCGTCGATGAGATACCGCGGACGGTACAGACGACGGAGGCAATCCGCGAGGGCGTCCCGCACCGGGTCATCCTCGAATACGCGGACGAGCACGATATCGACGTTATCGTGATGGGGACCCACGGGCGGACTGGCCGCGACAAACTGGCCGCGCTCGGGAGCGTGACCGAACGGGTGGTCGAGAACACGCACTGTCCGGTACTGGTCGTCCACATCGACCGATAATTTCGGGAGAAGACGCCGCCCCGGAGCGTTAGGCCTAAGCCGTCCCTGCGGGTTTTTCGCGTATGGAGTACCACGAGGCGGTCAACTTCCTCTTCGACCTCCGGCGCTTCAAAATCAAGCCCGGAACCGAGTCGATTCGGCGGTTACTGGCGTACCTCGGAGACCCGCACGAGGGCGTCTCGTTCGTTCAAATCGCCGGGTCGAACGGCAAGGGAAGCACCGCCCGAATGCTCGAATCGATGCTCCGCGAGAGCGGGCGGAGCGTCGGTCTCTACACCTCGCCACACTTCGACGACGTGCGCGAACGGGTCCGCGTCGATGGGCGGGAGATTCCCGAGTCCGCGCTCTGCGAGTTCGTCGCCGAAGCCAAACCCTACTTGGTAAAGCGCGCCGCCGACGGCGACCCAATCACTTTCTTCGAGGCGATGACCGCACTCGGCATCTGGTACTTCGCCGAGGCGGACGTGGACGTCGGCGTCCTCGAAGTCGGTATGGGCGGCGAGCTGGACGCGACGAGCGTCGTCGAACCCGTCGCCAGCGCGGTGACGAACGTCTCGCTCGAACACACGGCCGTCCTCGGCGACACCATTGAAGAAATCGCCCGGACGAAAGCCGCCGTCGCGCCCGCGAATGCACCGCTCGTCACCGGCGCAACGGGGGAAGCACTCGACGTCATCCGCGACGAAGTCGGCGACGTTCGAACCGTCGGCGAGGCGGGGAGTGACGCCGACGTACAGGCCGAATACGAGGGCTGCACTTCACACCAAGAGAGTGCCGTCGCACTCGATATCGACGGCGACCACCTCGACGTTCGAATCCCTCTCCTCGGCCGATATCAGGCGCAGAACGCCGGTATCGCTGTCGAACTCGCGCGCCAGTTTACGGGCGGAGCCGACGCCGCGGGCGCTATCGGCACCGACGCGATTCACCGCGGGCTTCGAAAGGCCTACTGGCCCGGCCGGTTCGAGGTCATGTCCACCGACCCGCTGGTCGTCCTCGACGGCGCACACAACCCCGGCGCGTTCGCCGAACTCGCCACCGTGCTCTCGGATTTCGACTACGAGAACCTGCACCTCGTCTACGGCGCGATGCACGACAAGGACCACCGCGAGATGGTCTCGGAACTCCCCGAGGTCGCCTCCGTCGTGACCTGCCAGGCCGACATCTCGCGGGCGGAATCGACCGAAATCCTCACGAAGGTGTTCGAAGATGCCGGGATTCCAGACGTTTCCGCCGAACCCGCCGTTTCGACCGCACTCGAACGGGCGTGTGAACGCGCCGAGCCGAACGACTGCGTGCTCCTCTCGGGGTCGCTCTACTGTGTCGCCGAGGCGCGAACCGCGTGGACGCGCGCGCTCGTCCCGAAGACGCACCGAACGCTCGCCGAGGCGAACGAGACGCTCGAAGGCGCGCACGTCGATGCAGAGACGTTCGAGACGACCCACGGCGCGGGCGTCCATCGCGTGATTCGAACCCGCGTCCAACAGCGACAGGCCCACCTCATCAGAGAGGATATGCTCGCCGTCGGCGGCGAGTGTGCAATCTCCGGGGCCACGTCGGCGGGCGAACTCATCGACGTGGTTCTGATGGGGACCGTCGCACAGTTCGACCAGTTGGTCGAGCGGTTGGACGGCCGACCACACGGCCTTCCCGAACTCGCGGACAACCTCCGGGCGCAACTCGGCTTCGAAGCCGACGACGACCACGGCTACCCGTGGGACGACCGGACCGCAGTCATGGGCATTCTGAACGTCACGCCCGACAGTTTCCACGACGGTGGCGAGTTCTACGATATCGACGCGGCCGTCGAGCAAGCACGGGCGATGGTCGATGCGGGCGTCGATATCATCGACGTCGGCGGCGAGAGCACCCGCCCCGGCGCGGAGGAGGTGCCCGTCGAAGAAGAGATTCGGCGCGTCGCGCCCGTCATCGAAGCCATCGCCGACCTCGACGTGCTCGTCTCGGTCGATACGCGAAAAGCCAGTGTCGCCGAGGCGGCACTCGACGCGGGCGCAGACATCCTCAACGACGTGACCGGTCTCGAAGACCCCGAAATGCGCTTTCTCGCCGCCGAGCGCGACGTGCCGATAATCGTCATGCACAGCATCGACGCGCCGGTGATTCCGGACAAGGACATCGACTACGACGACGTGGTCGAGGACGTCATCGACGAACTCTCCGAACTCGTCCTCCTCGCCGAGAAGGCGGGGGTTCCACGGCGAAACATCATCGTGGACCCCGGTCTCGGCTTCGGCAAATCGAAGGCCGAGAACTTCGAACTACTCGGTCGCGCGGACGAGTTCCGCGCGCTCGGGTGTCCGATTCTCGTCGGTCACTCCCACAAGTCGATGTTCTCGCTCGTCGGCGAAAAGCCGGGCGACAACCTCGCGGCGACCATCGCCGGGACGACCATCGCCGCCGACCGAGGTGCGGATATCGTCCGCGTCCACGACGTGCCCGAGAACGTCGCGGCCGTGAACGTCGCGCTCGCGGCGCAGGACCCGAGTCGATTCACCGACGGCGAGTAACCGAAGAGTAGTCGAGGTCGAATCGCTGAGGTCGAACTGCTCCGATTCCTCCGCGAGACAGACGTTTTTCCGCACAGACTCCGTATCGCTACCCGTGTGCACACTCATCCTCGCGTGGCAGGTGTTTCAGGACGCGCCGGTCGTCGTCGCCGCCAACCGTGATGAACTGCTCGACAGGCCCGCCGAACCTCCTCAGCGCTGGACCGACGGTGAGGGGCCGGCCATCGTCGCCCCCCGTGACTCGGAAGCGGGCGGCACGTGGGTCGGCTACAACGACGAGGGTGTCTTCGTCGGCATCACGAACCGCTGGGTCGAAGTAGAGGGCGGTGGCGAGCGCTCGCGTGGGCACCTCGTCCGCGACGCGCTCAGGCACGAGACGGCAGAGGACGCCGCCCGATTCGTCGAGCGGAGCGTCCGCGACCACACCTACGACGGGTTCAACCTCGTCGTCGCCGACGAGAACGCCGCACTGTTGTTCGAGTGGGACGGCGTGCTCTCGGTGCGGAACTTCGACCCCGGCGTCAACGTCGTCGTCAACGTCGGGACGCAAGACTCGTGGTACGTCCCCGCAGAGCGACCCGAAGTCGGCGAGCAGCAGGCGAACAACGCCGGGCGCGTATGGGAGACGCTACAGGTCGAACCCGGCGAGTCGATGGAGTCGTGGCGCGAGCGAGCGAGGAACGTCCTCGGCGACCACGAGTTCGGCGTCTGCGTACACGACCCTGACGGGCGATTCGGCACGCGTTCGTCCTCGGTGATTACGCTCGGAAAGGGAGGGTTCGAGTACGAGTTCGCCGACGGCCCGCCCTGTGAGACCTCGTTCGAACCGGTCGAACGTCAGCATTAAATCGCTTGCCCGACGTGTACGTGATATGAGCGTGAGCGAAGCCGAATCCGAACTTTCCTCCGATGAGTACGCAGGGCTCGAACTCATCCGCGAGACGGGTGGCATTCACCAGAGCGATTTCTGGAAGGAACTGGACATCTCCTCCCGCAAGGGGAGCCGTATCGCGGACGTGCTGGAATCGGTCGAGCTTATCAAGCGCACGCAGACCGTCTACAACGGCCACACGACCTACTACCTCGAACCCACCGCGCGCGACCTCGACTTCTCGATGCTGATGGCCGGCGACATGCTCTCGCCCTTCATCGGCGAAGAAGAGATCAACCCGAACAGTAACGCGTTCTCGCAGTGGCTGATGAACCTCGCCTACGACAGTTACTAAACGCGCTCGCGGTCGATTCTCTGTCTCCATGGATGCGAGACGCATCGCTGTCTGTCTCAGTTAGGTTGATTTGAAAATTCCGTCCGTCGCTAATTTGCTAGCGCCTGCTGAATATAGAATGGGTACTCTTCACGGAAAGGGTGGAAGTGTATACTGAGTGGCAAAATATTCATGCGACTGTCTGTTGGGTATCTCTATGGCCGATTTTCTCCGTGTCGGGATGGGCTTGCAATCGTGGCGATGGGTGCGTTAGCCGCGGTGAATCACCCTCTTGTAGACAAAATCAGGCGCGCCTCGAGAACGATGGGGACCAAACAAAGTGCAGCCGATGTCGAGATGAGTGAAGACTCCATAATGCTTGGCCGAGCCGCCGGTCTGCTGATTATATTATACGGTGGTGGAATCGCAATCAGCGGATTGTAACTCACGAGCGTATTTACTCAGACACGTGCTGTCCAATCTGAAGCGTACACAGTTTCTTTCTATCAGACAATTTAACCGACCTCCGGTGAAAGAGAGAGCAGCAGTTGCTGCATACACCCTCTGTCTGTGTCATACACTTCTCCTCAAACGCTGATATTGTAGACAGCACACTCAGAAACGAACGCAACCAGCGCAACCGCTCAGCACGTAGTCGAAAACAAAACCGCGAAACGAATTATTCGTCTGCGGGTTCGTCTTCCTCGGAAGCCAGCAGGTCGTTGGCTTCGAGGTGCGTCTCGATTTCGTCGTTCGACAGTTGCACGAAGCGCTCGGTCTCGGCCGAGACGGTGGCAACGTCGATGCCGTCGGGGGCGATACCGTCCTCGCTCGTGGAGGCGACTGCCTCCAGTGCGAGTTCGATGCCCTCTTCGAGGGTCAGGTCGTCGCGGTAGTTCTCTTCGAGGTACTCCTGAAGGTCGCCGCGCTCGGCACCGATGGAGACGGCCTTCCACTCGTAGGGCGTCCCCGAGGGGTCCGTCTCGTAGAGGCGCGGACTGCCGTTCTCGACGCCGCCGATGAGGAGGGCGACACCGAACGGGCGTGCGCCACCGACCTGTGTGTACTGCTGGATGTGGTCGGTGACTTCCTTGGTGAGCGTCTCGATGCCAATCGGTTCGCCGTAGCGCAGTCGGTTGACCTGCGACTGGCGGCGGGCGAAGTCGATGAGTTGGCGGGCGTCGGCGACGTGACCGGCGCTGGCGATGCCGATGTGGTCGTCTGCCTTGTGAATCTTCTCGACGCTGGTCGGTTCCATCAGTGGCGAGCGGGACCGCTTGTCCGCCGCGAGGACGACTCCCTCAGGTGTTCGAACACCGATGCTCGCCGTGCCGCGTTTGACGGCTTCACGAGCGTATTCGACCTGATAGAGACGGCCATCCGGCGAGAAAATCGTAATCCCGCGGTCGTACGCCTGCTGTTGCGCTTGTCCCTGCATGATATCACTCGAAATCGAGTTGCGTCGCGCCCGTGAACCCGTCAGAACCCGCGATGTCCAAGAGTGAGTCGCGGACAAACGCGGTTCGTTCTTCGTTCTCGAACACGACGTTTCTCTCCTCGGAAAATCCGGTCCGGTCGTGTAAATACCTTTCCGAACAGGCACGCACCGTGCCGGAGACGCCTTTCACTCTGATACCAACCGGGTCGTCTTGGATGTCGTCGATACAGGCGAGTGCCGCACGCGTCTCCTCGACGTGACCCCGGCGAGCGCGGACGATGGTCTGGGCGATGCCGTCGTCGTAGTCGAATCCGAGGACGGTCAGGTCGGCGTCGGCGCTCCCCGAATCGCCGAAGAGGTTCTGTGCGGCGTACCACAACTCGCGCTGGAACGGACCGCGCGTGAGGTCGGCATCGGGCCACGTCTCGATTTCGACCGCGAGATAACGCCATCGCGGCCGCAGGTGCTTTGGAAGGTGTTTCATCTATTCGAGTGGTGCGCGTTCTGCCACCAAGACGCCGACTTGGTCGTGGACCGATTCGACGGCCGTGAGGACGAACCCGGCCTCAGTCAACGCCTCGGCGAGGAAGCCGACCGTCGATGGGAGGTCAACTTCCGGCGAGTAGAACGGTTCGTCCGGGTCGGGCGTTCCGAAGAACATCACGTCGCCGAGGACGAACCGCCGCGGTTGGAGGTCGGCGATGACCTGAATCGCCTCGCGTTTCTCCTCGTCCGAGAGGTGGTGCATGGCGAAGTTGGAGACCACCAAATCGACGTTCTCGTCCACGTTCGGGTCGCGGAAGCGTCCCTCGCCGAACTCGACGTTGTCGAGACCGACTTCCTCGGCTTTGCGTCGTGCTTCGTCCAGCATGCCCTCGCTGATGTCGCGGCCGATGACGCGCTCGGCGTCGCCGGCGAGGGCGAGCGCAATCGCGCCCGTTCCCGTTCCGAGGTCGAGGACGACGTCGTCGGGCGACGGGTCGGCGTAGTGGACGACGAGCGAGGCACAGGCCCTGTACTCCTCCGAGTCCTGCGACTCGTCGTACTTCGAGGCTATCTTCGAGAAGCGGGCGGCGTGTTCCTCAATCGTCTTCTTCATACTCTCCTCGTTTGACGCCGGGTGCAATGAACGACTCGGACGTCCGCTCGCGGTTCCGAGCGGTGAGTCGCCCCCACTCTCGAAGTCCCTCCATCACCTGCTCGCGGTCGAAGCCGATGATTTCGCCGAGTGCGGCGAGTTCGCGCGGCGTGCGAAGCTCGAGATGCGAGCGTGCGCCCGCGCTGACGACGTACGGCGCGTCGTAGTACTCCACGAGGTCGCGGAGCTTTCGAAGGTTCGAGAGCGCCTGCACGCGCGTGCCGCCTTCGGACCGGAGCACTGGCCCGAAGTCGAACTCGATGCGAACGCCGTTGTCGCGGGCGGCTTTGGCGAGGACGTGATTGAAATCTCCACTGTCTCGCATCGGTTGTGAGAGTACGTCTACGCGCGAGTGCTCGACTGCGAAGCGATTCAACGCGTTCGTCCCGCCTCGGAGGACGAGCAGTTCGCGTTGCGGGCGGTAGTTGCCGACCGCACCGCTCGCGTGTTCGGGGTCTTCTGCCTGAATCTCGACCGCATCGACGAGGTCGGCGTCGAGGCGCTCTCGGAGGCGGTCGTACTCGGGTCGCGCGTCGCTGGCGCGAATCACGATTCCGTCGTAGCCGTACCGGACGGCGGTGCGGGCGACGCGACTGGCCGTGCTCTCGCCGTCGGGATAGGTGTAGACCGCCTCGTACATACGCGACGATTGCGGGGGTGGAAAAAGGGCGTTGCGTTCTGCCGGCCGTCAGCGGCGCACGAACAGTGCGGCACTGAGGAGTGCGACGACTGTCGCTCCGAGACCGAATCCGGGGACGCCGATATCAGTCGGCGTCGGTGATTCCGTGGTCGTCGTCGCGGCGGTCGTCTCGGACGATTCGACCGTGTCGGGCGTCAGCGTCGAATTTTCGGGCATGTTGTTCGTCACGAGCGTCGCGTTCGTCGCGTAGATACGAGATTCGTTGTGGCGGAGTGCGACCGTCACTGGACCGCCGCGGAGGGGTGCCAACTCCGTGAGGTCGAACTGCACGTCGAAACTTCCGTTCGTGCCGACGGTGGTCGATTTCGACATGAGAAACGGGTGCGTCTCGCCGTTGGAGGTGATACGGACGTTAATCGTCGTCCCGTTCTCGAATGTCGTCGTTCCGCGGACGTGCTGATCGGCCGTGGCATCGAGGATGAATCGCTCACCGTCGTGGTCGATGTCGATACCGCCAGCAGCAGCCCCGACTCCGGAGACCAAAACGAGGAACGCGAGACCAATGCAGAGCATTCGGGGAGGATGCATCTGCGCAAAACTTCAATGCAATCAGACAAGTACGTTTTGATTGACAGACATTTAGGTGACGAGCGCCGCGACGGCGTCCGACAGCGCATCGGCGGCCGCGCGCACGTCGTCGGTCTGCACGTATTCGCGCTCCGCGTGGGCGACGGCACCCTCGTCGTCGGCGAGGTCTCCGGGACCGAAGACGACCACGGGGGCGTGTGCGAAGTACGACGCCTCCGTCGCGGCCGTGAACGGCCGAACGTCGCCGGAACCACCTGCCGCACGAGACGCGTCCGAGACCGCCGAGACGAGTTCGTGCTCGGGGTCCGTAGCGAACGCTTCGAGGAACGGCGTCGGGCGCTCGGTCAGGGTGAACTCGACGCCGACGTCCTCGGGAACCGCTTCACGGAGTCGTGATTCGAGCGATTCGCGGAAGCCCGTTGCGGTCTCCGGCGGAACGCTCCGGCGGTCTACGACGAGGTCGCAGGCCGCGGGCACTTGATTCGAGTTCTCGCCACCCTCAACCATCGTCGCCGTCAGACTCGCCGACCCGAGTTCCGGATGCGACGCGCGGTCGGCGTCGAACTCGTCGATGACCGACAGCACTGGTGCGAGCGCACCGATTGCGTTGACGCCGGACTGCGGTTCGGCGGCGTGGGCGGCGACGCCCGAGAGCGAAATCGTCCCCTCGAACCGTCCCTTGGCGGCGGTACACACGTCGAGCCCGGTCGGTTCGCCGACGATGTACATGTCGCCCTCGACGTCGAGTGCGTCCGCGCCGAGCGAGAGGAGTTCTTCGTCTGGGGTAATCGCCAGCGTCACCCGCGAATCCTCGGCGGGTTCGACGGCGAAGAAGGCGGTGAGCAGTGCGGCGAGCGGTCCCTTCGCATCGCACGACCCGCGGCCGTGGATGACGCCCGGTTCGCGCTCGTAGGGGACGTGTGGCGAGACGGTGTCGATGTGGGTGTTGAGCACGAGATGCGTCTCCGGGTCGTCTGTGCCCTTCGAGGCGATGGTGTTGCCCGCGTCGTCCACGTGCGCGTCGATTCCCTGCGCCTCGATAGTCGAGACCAGCAGGTCGCGCATCTCGCTTACGTCCTCGTTCGAGGCGACCGGAACGGCGGTTTCGAGGAACTCGATAGGGTCGAACCCCGACCCCGCGCCGCTCATCGTTCGCGGAAGACGGTGTCCGCTTCGCCAGCGCCCTCGCGGACTGCCGGGCCGCCGAGCAGTGCCGAACCTTCGTCGGGAACCGTCACCGAGAGGTCGCCGCCCGGCGGCGAGACGCGCACTGGGTCGTCGCCCTCGACGAGTCCGAGGCGCTTTGCGGCGGCGACGACGGCGACGGCGCCCGTCCCACAGGATTGGGTCTCGCCTTCGACGCCTCGCTCGAAGGTTCGCTGGTCGAATCCGCCCTCACCGTCGGGCGAGGCGAGCGTGACGTTCGCGCCCTCGGGGAAGATGGGTGCGTGACGGACGGCGGGTGCGACGGCTTCGAGGTCCACGTCGTCTACGTCCTCGACGAAGGCGACGGCGTGGGGGACGCCGGTGTTGACGGCGGTGACGGTGAGTCCCTCGATTTCGGTCTCGACGAGGGGTTCGCCGCTGTCGGCGGGCACGTCTCGCGGGGCGAACATCGGCACGCCCATCTCGACGGTCACGTCGTCGTCTTCGACGATGGCGCGACGAGTGCCGGCCGGGGTGTCTATCATAATCTGGTCAGACCCGGTTCGCTCGGCGGCCCACGCGGCCGCGACGCGAGCGCCGTTGCCGCACATGGCGGCGACGGAGCCGTCGGGTTGGACGAGAGTCATGACGACCCGCGGCGGGTCGTAGCGGTCTTCCAAGGCGAGAAAGAGGACGCCGTCGGCGCCGACTCGCTCGCTCTCGTTCAGTACGATACCGCCGTCTCGGTCGCAGTGTGCCCGTGCGAACGCCGGTCGGTCCGGGACGGGGTCTTCTGCATCGACGACGAAGAAGTCGTTTCCAGTGCCGTGGAACTTTTCGAATGGGACGGTGTTTAGTACGCTCATTGTTCTGTGTGTGCTTGGTCAGTTGGGGATGTGTTCGGATGCGGTTCGTTCGAGGGTGGTGATGTCCTCGATGGTCTCTGCGCGTCGGGCGACGCGCGGGCCGTCGTCGTCGAGGACGACTTCGGCGGGGCGCGGCCGCGAGTTGTAGGTGCTCGCCATCTCGTAGCCGTAGGCCCCGGCGTTGCCGAAAGCGAGAAGGTCACCCCGCTCGGGTCGCGCGAGCGGTCGGTCGTCCGCGAGCACGTCGCTCGTCTCGCAGACGGGTCCCGCGATGATGGTCGAGACCACCCCGGCGTCGGGCCGAGAGAGGTTCGACACCGCGTGGTACGCGTCGTACATCGCTGGTCGGAGCAGAGTCGTCATACCAGCGTCCGTGCCGACGACGGTCGTCTCGGGGACGTCCTTCACGGTGTTGACTTCGGAGAGGAGGACGCCCGCGTCGGCGACGACGTAGCGACCCGGTTCGATTGCGAGGTCTGCCTCGGTCTCGCCGAGCGCCTCGCGGGTGGCGTCGGCGACTGCACCGAGGTCGAGCGGTGGTTCGTCTTCGTGGTACGGGACGCCGAATCCCCCGCCGACGTCCACGAATTCGAGACCCGGAATCGACCGCGCGAGGTCGCCCATCCGGCGGACGAGTTCGCGGTGTGCCGAGAGGTCGTCGCCCGAGATTCCGCTGCCCGCGTGGGCGTGGACGCCGACGAGGTCCACTTCGTCGCGGACGCGCTCGGCGATATCGGGAACGCGGTCGATTGGGATACCGAACTTGGCGTGCGCGCCGGTTCGGACCTTCTCGTGGTGGCCCGCGCCGACACCGGGGTTGGCCCGAAGGCAGAGTCGGCCGTCGAAACCGCGTTCCCGGAGTCGGTCGATGGTGTCCTCCGCGCCGACCGTAATCGTCAGGTTCGGATGGTCCTCCCAGTAGGAGACGACGATATCGAGGTCGGCGCTCGGTGGGTTGACGGCGGTGTAGCGGACGCGGTTGCCTTCGAATCCGGCGTCGAAGGCGCGGACGAGTTCGCCCGCGGAGGCGCACTCGGCGTCGAGTCCCGCCTCCCGGACGGTTTCGAGGACAGCCTGTCCGGTGTGGGCCTTGACCGCGTAGCTGATGTGCGCTTCCGGGAACGCGTCCCGAAGGCGCTGGCAGTTCTCCGCGACGCGCTGGAGGTCGGTGACGTACAGCGGCGAGCCGAACTCGTCGGCGAGCGACAGCAACTGCTCGCGGTCCCAGTCGGCGAGTCGCCGTACCGCCGGACCTCCCGCGCTCATTCGCGCAGTGCCTCCTCTCGACGAGTCGCATCGAGCGTGTCGTCTTCGATGTCGAGGGCGACGACGGCGGGCTTGTACGCCCCGCTCTCGAACATCTCGTGGTCGCCGAGCGAGGATTCCACGAAGCGCGTGAACGCGCGACGGTTCGCCGGCAGGTGCCCGTAGTAAATCTCTTCGTCCACGAGGTCGTAGACGGGGATTCGAGGCGTGAGAAGCGTGTTCTCGCCGACGATGGAGTTCTCGCCGACGCGGAAGCCCGAGGTGACGCGACAGCCAGCGCCCAGTGCCGCGCCGTCTTCGACGACGACGGGCGCGTCTTCGACGGGTTCGAGGACGCCGCCGATGAGGGTGTTCGCGCCGAGTTTGACGTTCTCGCCGATTTGGGCGCAGGAGCCGACGGTGTCGCAGGAGTCCACGAGCGTGCCGTCGCCGATGTAGGCACCGATGTTGACGAACGAGGGACTCATCATGATGCAGTCGGAGCCGAGGTAGGCACCGCGTCGAATCGCGGTTCCGTCGGGCGTGTTGCGCGTGCCGCGCTCGCCCAAGTCTGTCGTGTCGCGGAGCGGAAGCACGTCGTGGTAGCGAACGTCGCCGTACTCGCGGGCGAGCGTCTCGCGCAGGCCGAAGTTGAGGAGAATCCCCTGCTTGACCCACTCGTTTGCTTCCCACGAGGTCACGTCCGCGCCGGTCTTCTCCGCCGCGCGCACCTCGCCCGCTTCGAGCGCGTCGAGGAACGCATCGAGCGTGTCGAGTTCGTCAACGGTCGCCGATTGAGCGTCGATTTCGTCGTTCTGATACTGCTGCCACAGGCCTTCTACGTCCGTTTGTAAGCTCATTCGAGTACCTCCGTGAAGTCGTACCAGCCGGCGTCGCGGCCCGAGAGCCACGCGGCGGCGTCGAGCGCCCCGGCGGCGAAGACGCCGCGCGACCCGGCACGGTGTGTGAGTGATAGTGACTCGTGATTCCCAGCCAGTAATACCTCGTGTTCACCGGCAATATCCCCCGCCCGGCGTGCGTGAACGCCGATTTCTCCCTCGGTTCGGGGTGCTTCGCCCTCGCGGCCGTGGACGCGTTCGGCGTCGCCGCGAACGTCGTCTATATCCTCCAACAGCGTCAGTGCCGTCCCGCTGGGGGCGTCTCGCTTGGCGTTGTGGTGCGTCTCGGTCAGTTCGATATCGTAGCCGTCCAGTGCGGGAATTGCCTCTCGAACTGCCCGGCGGAGTGCCGCGATGCCGCGCGAGAAGTTCGAGGCGTAGAGGACCGGCACGTCGTCGGCGAGGGTTTCGAGCGCGTCGAACTGCTCGTCGGAGAGACCGGTGGTCCCGGTGACGAGCGCGACGCCTGCTTCTGCACAGGCGCTCGCGTACTCGACACACGACTCCGGACCGGTGAAGTCTACGAGTACGTCGGGTTCGCGTTCGGCGAGGAGTGCCGGCAGGTCGGCCGCGGATTCGACCGCGACACCTTCGACTTCCTCGTCGGCCGAGCGACTGACCGCGAGGACGACTTCGAGGTCCTCACGCTCCGCCGCGGCGGCGAGCACTTCGCCACCCATTCGGCCGGTCGCGCCGGTGACGCCGATGCGGACCGTCACTCCTCGCGTCCTCCGTCTGCGAGTGCTTCCTCGGCTTCGAGGTCGGAGAGGAGTCGTTCGAGTTCGGCCGTGTTCTCCTCGCCGAGTCGGGTGAGCGGCGGGCGAACGCGTCCCGGTCCGTAGCCGCGAATCTCCATGGCTTCCTTGACCGGAATCGGGTTCGTCTCGACGAACAGGTGGCGGTTGAGCGGGCCGAGGTCGTGGTGAATCTCGCGGGCGCGTTCGTAGTCGCCCTGCAGTGCGGAGTGAACCACCGCGCCCGTCCGCGCGGGTTCGATGTTCGCGGTGACCGAAATCGCGCCGACGCCGCCGACCGAGACGATTGGGAGGTTCAGCGCGTCGTCGCCCGAGAGGACGGCGAAGTCCTCGTCTCGGGTGTACTCGACGACTTGGGAAATCTGTCCCACGTCGCCGCTGGCGGCCTTGTAACCCGCGATGTTCGGGTGATCCGCGAGCGTCGCGGCCGTCTCTGGGAGGATGTTGCTTCCCGTCCGGCTTGGGACGTTGTAGACGATTTGCGGGACGTCAACCTCGTCGGCGATGGTCTCGTAGTGGTCGATGATACCCGCCTGTTCGGGCTTGTTGTAGTACGGAGAAATGAGAAGGAGTGCGTCTGCGCCGGCGTCCGCGGAGCGTTGTGATAGTTCGAGTGCTTCGCGGGTCGAATTGGACCCGGACCCAGCGATGACGGGAATCTCGTCTACCGCTTCGACGACGGCCTCGACGACGTCAATGTGTTCGTCGTGCGTGAGCGTCGCGGACTCGCCCGTCGAACCGACGGGAACGAGACCATCGACGCCCGCGGCTTCGAGGCGCTGGACGTCGGACTGGAGTGTTTCGAAGTCGATGCTGCCGTCTTCGTGGAACGGCGTCGTCATCGCGGGGAAGACCCCGCGGAGGTCGATTGCTGTCATGTGTGGTGTGTTGTTGTTTTGTGTGTCGCTGTGGTCAGTGGTGTCACGACTGCGCGCTGTGAGTTCAGAGGCCACCCGAGACGGGGTCGCTACCCCCGCAACGAGCGATTACTGCGCGCGTTTTTTCAAAAAAGGACGCGTCGCTGTCGACCGTGTTGGTGTGACGGTGGGCCGAACAGCAATGTTCACACTGGCAACGAGTACCTCGCAGGATGATATAGTTTACGTCCCTCACATCACCTGCCACTCCGGGGTCAGTTTCATCCAACCTTCCGACGGATATTAGCCTCCTGCGTGTGAGAGGTGGACAGATGACCGAGATTCACCAAGATCAGCGCGTGGCCATCTTAGCCGACGCGCAGAATCTCTACCATACGGCACAGAGTCTCTACTCACGAAATATCGATTATTCGTCACTCCTCGAAAAAGGGACCGCGGGGCGCGCGCTGACGCGGGCGATTGCGTACGTCATTCGCGCGGACTCCCCGGACGAAGAGCGGTTTTTCGATGCACTCGTCGATATCGGTTTCGAGACGAAGATAAAAGACATCAAGACGTTCGGCGACGGGTCGAAGAAGGCAGACTGGGACCTCGGTATCGCCCTCGACGCGGTGAGCCTCGCCAATCACGTCGATACCATCGTCCTCTGTTCGGGTGACGGCGACTTCGAACGACTGTGTTCGCACCTCCGTCACGAGGGCGTCCGCGTCGAAGTGATGTCGTTCAAGGAATCGACCGCCGACGAACTCGTGGAGGCCGCCGACGCCTTCATCGACCTCTCGGAGCGAAAAGAGACGTTCCTGCTGTAGTTACTCGAACTCCGGAATGACGGAGTCGCCGTCGATGTCCGGCCCGAAGTTCGGCGCTGCGTGGGCCTGATAGAAACTGACGGCGTAGGTGGACGTGAACGCGACGAGAAGCATCGTCAGCGCGAGCGAAATCGCCGAGAGCGAGAGCACTTCGACCAGCGAGAGTCCGAGACCTGCGGCGGCGTTTGGCACCGCACCTCCCCCGGCCTGCGCAGATTGCACGTCTTGGATGTTCTGGAACGTCCGGAAGATGACGAACCCGGTCACGGGTGTGGCGACGACGAGTGCGGCGACGAACGTGATAATCGAGTACCCCAGCGTGGAGACGATGTTCGCACGCACGAGACGGTAACTGTCGCCGAACGCCTCGATAGCGCCCGCGTCGTCCACGACGACTGCGACGGGGAAGAACTGGATGAGGAACTGGACGACGACGAAGGCCAGTCCCAGCAACACCACGATACCGAGTGCGATAATCGCGCCGGTGCCGAGTGCGAAGTCACCACCACCGGCGAGCGCGCCGATGCCGATACTCGCCGCGGCGGCGATGGCGACGATTCCGAACACGATGAGGAAGGCGACGTAGATGCCGAAGTTCACGAGGTTCGCAAGCAACAGCGGGACGTACTTCTCGCGGCCGACGGCCGTGAACGTGGAAAACGACGTTTCCTGATTCGAGAGCGACTCCTGGGCCATCCCGTAGATGCCGGCGGCGACGAAGGGCGTGATGAAGAACGTGAGAATCTGGAGCGCGTTCGGCACGAGGGGAATCGCCGCCAACTGTGTGGCGAGTTGCGGGAGCGTTACCAATCCGGAGATGAGACCCCCGAGGAATATCACGGGGTTCCGCCGGAGGGCAGAGAGGGCTGTGAAGAGGGAACTGATAGCTGCCATACCCCGATGTGTTGCCGTCGCTATATGTAATTTGGCAAGAACTGTCAGTTCGTGTGGGACGACGCTCGGAAGACGGCCGCGACGGCCCCGACGGAGGCGAGCGCGGCGAGAACGACGGGCAATCGCCCGTCGATAGAGGTCTGCACCAGAATCGCGCTACTCACGAGTAGCAGAGCGGTTCCGATTGCAGCGAGGCGCATATCGGCAGTCATTACCGGGAAGCGGTCTCTCCGAGACTTATGACTTTCCGTTGTGTCTGCGTGTGTGATATAATCGCATTCTCTCGCTTCGGACCGCGACCCACTTTAGCCGCCACCCAGAACACAGGGGTATGACCGAAGACGACGCCGCCGACCTCGCCGACCTTCGCGTGGTCGCGGACTACCAGTTCGGGGCGGACGCGGGCGACGCGCTGTTTCCCGAGGATAGCGATATCGAACTCACTCGCTCTCGAAGCGGCCGCCCGCGACAGGTGTACGTCGAGGGCGAGCGCGTGGTTTCCTACGGAACCGACGGCCGATTCACCCTCGGTGTCGCCGGCGGCCGACTCCTTGCTACCGGTCTCGACGACGGCTACCGCGTCCACGTCGGCGACGAGTCGATTCCGTTCGTCCGCGACGGGAAGAACGCCTTCGCAAAGTTCGTCACCGACGTGTCGTCCGACGTGCGCTCGGGCGACGAAGTTCTCATCGTCGGCCCCGACTCGGAACTCCTCGGCGTCGGGCGCGCCGAGTTGTCGGCGGACGCGATGCTCGACTTCGAGACGGGGATGGCAGTTCGGGTTCGTGAGGGCGCGGACGAGGAATAAACTAAAGGCTGGCCGGAAGCTTTGAACAGGTCCCATGCATCTCGTCCTCGATTACGGCGGCGTCATCGTCGAACACGGTGACGAACGCGAACAGGCGCATATTCTCGGGATAGATCCCGACGCCGACCCCTATCCCGGATGGCTCGCCTACTTCGCATTTCGTGACGGGTTCGTCCAGACCACGGCGGGGTACCTCGAACTCCTCTCGACACTCACGGGGGCCTCGGAGGACGCGTGTCGTGACTACCTCGAAACGACGTGGCTCAGTCCCAACTTCCCAGAGGAACACGTCGATATTCTCCGAAACCTTGCGGCCGACCACACGCTCGTCCTCTTCGGCAACATGGCGCGTCCGTGGATTGAGACGGTTCTCTCGGAACACGGCGTCCTCGACTGCTTCGACGAACTCGTCGTCTCCTCGGACCTCAGACGGTCGAAACCACATCCGAAAGGATACTTCGAGTGCCTGCCAGAAGGCGACGAACCAGTCGCCTTCGTCAGCGACGAGTACAATGAGGACCTCATGATGGGCGAGACGCTCGGGATGGCCTCCGTGTGGGTCGAAAACGACGACGAGACACCGTACCGAGAACCGGACGTGCGGATTTCGGCGTTTGGCGACCTTCCGGAACTCCTCGACGGTGACGGACTGCCGTCCACTCGCTGATTCGCTGGTTTGGGTTAGCGGCTACTCTGTCGGTTAGTGTATTCGAGTAAGTCAGCATATCCGACAGTTAATTACTCTCCACTCTCCTACGTGTCAGTACGCATGCCAATTTCTACCGACGAATTCGAGGCAGGAACCACCGAAGTGAGCGGCGACGAGCCGATTGCGAACGACGAAGAGGGAGCGATCGAGACCGAAAAAGACCTCATCACGTCGTTTCTGAGCGAGCGCCCCGACAAGGCATTCACTGCACGAGAAATCGTTCTCGGTGTCGATTTTAGCCCACTCTACATGGACCGAACGCGGAATCCACTGGGATCGTTCGCCGACGGCCTGGTCGATTTTGCCGGGGACGTGGCTGCGACAACGATGGTCATCAACGATATCGACGAGGCACTCACCGAACTCGTCGAGGAGGGAATCGTGGTGACGAAAGAAGTCGAAACGGGCGACAGTACGTCGGTCTACTTCAGACTCGCATAACTCGTCAACGGCGTCTTCCGTGTGCCACCACCCCCCGAGAATGGGAGCGAAAAAGCGGACTTACAGATACGGCGCGAGACCGAGCGCCGTCACGATTGGCACGCCCGAAATCAGCGACCCAATCAGATAGCCGCCGATTGCACCGCCGTTGAGGAGCGGCAGGCCGGCGTGCGCGCGACCTTTCATCACGGCCCACATGAGCGCACCGAGACCGAAGAACGTCCCAATCATCGCCAGCAACGCGGGCAGGTTGAGCGCGGGGAGTGACGCGAGACCGAGCGAGGCGGCGGGCGAGAAGAACGCCGCCGACGCGACCATCACCGTCGGCATGACTGCGTCGCCGAGACCGATGAAGAACGCGTCGCGGTCGGCGGGGTCTGCGTCTTCTGCGTCCGTCTCGCCGCTGGTGGCTTCGTCGCCCGTCTTTTCGTCGCTCTCTTCTTCTTCGTCGTCGCCGATGTCGTTCGCGTCTTTCGAGAAATCGTCGTCGAGAAGCGAGTAGGAGAGCGTCGTCGGTATCACGAGCACGACGGGGATTCGGAGGTCCATGACGCCCTCGGCGAGGTCGAGCATGTGTTTGGTCTTGTAGACGCTGATGGCGTCGTAGACGGCGAGAATCGAGAGCAAGACGAGCGCCGGCAGGATGCCGAAGCTAATGCCGAAGAGACCGGCCGCACCAGCGCCCATGAGCGCGCCTGCAACGTCGATGACGTACCACTCGGGGTAGACCAAGAGCGCGAGCGCGACGACGGCCGAGAGGGCGATAGCCGCGAGCGCGCTCGGGAGGATGGCGGCGAAGACGTACCACGCGAGGACGCCGCTGGTGAAGACGATGAGCAGTCGAATCAACTGGTCGAGGTCGTACTTGAACGCGGCGAGCATGAACGCCGTCATGCCGATAATCGCCCCGATGTAGAGGAGGCTGTTCGTCGGGTCCGTTGGGTCTTCGACGGTCTGGTAGCCCTGTTCGAAGAACGTCGGAACGAGGGCGAGTGCGCCGACTTGGACGACGAGGAAGATGAGGGCGACGAGGGCAACACCTCGGTAGGCGCGACGTGTCATGTGCGGGGCTTTCGACCCGAGGGCTATGGGGATTGCGCTTACTACCGGGCGTAGAGTTTCGTCCCGACGAGGCGGGCGGGCGTCCCCGAGGTGGGCGTAATCGCCACGTAGGGGCGCTCGACCGGCCCGAACACGTCCACGACGCGCCCGACAGTGGAGAGCGATTCGTCGATGACCATGGTGCCGATATCCGGATACGTCTCGTCGGCGAGGCGAACGATGGCGAGTCCCTGTGCCGTCCGCGAGACGGTGCCGATGCGTTGCATCAGTCCCGCAGGATGCCGACGTAGGCGGCGACTGCCTGGACGATGTCGTTCTTCGTCGCGTCGTCGGAGTTGTTCACGAGGACGCGCCCGCGTGTCTCGTATTCGCGGGAGTAGCGCTTGTCGCGCTCGATGATGGCGTCGTAGCCGACCTGGCCGACGGCCTTCGCAATCTCGTCCACGGTCGGTTCTTCGACCGCGAGGTCTGCGGCAACCCGTCGCCCGTCGCTCCGCGAGTAGGCGGCATCGAGGTACGCGGGATAGATGACGTTCTCGACCATGCGTGTGTGTCGGCAACCCGACCGTAATACGGTTATGGTCTGCGCGACCGAAAGGACGGAGAGAAACGAGGCTGCTTACCGGCGGCGAGCGACGAACGCGACTGCCGCGAGCGCGACGAGGGCGACGACGGGACCGAATCCGGGTGACTCGCTCTCGGAGGTGGTCTGCGGCGCTTCGGTCGTCGAATCCGTGGGTTCCGTCGTCTGTTCGTCAGTCATCGTCTCGTCCTCGGTCGTCGCATCACTCGTCGTCTCGGCCGTCGCCGACTCGTTCTGCAACTGCTGGTATCGCTCGTAGGCGTCGGGGTGGACCGCCTCCAGAATCGTCTCCGAGGCGTCGATGGCGCGTGGCGCGGGTTGCTGGAGGTTGTTCGCATCGACGACGATGACGTTGCCCTCCTGAATTGCGGTCGTGCTGTTGTAGGCCGGGCCACTCGGAACTGGCGCGTGCGACGGGATGACGATGTACTCGGGGTCCATCGTCACGACGAGTTCGTCGTTAATCTGGCCCCAATCGTTGATGCCTGCCTCGGCGGCCCCGTTTCGAAGCCCAGCGTGCGTCATCACGTCGGAGATGAACGTGCCGGAACCGGAGGTATAGCCGAAGAAGGAGTTGAGGCCGACCGGTCGCTCGACGCCGTCGAGTGCGCGCTCCATGTTCTCGATGGAGGTGCGCATCTCGTCGGCGCGTTCGGCACCCGCTTCGCAGTTGCCCGTGATGGCCCCGACGCGCTCGACTTTGTCTGCGACGCCGGTGAGCGAGTCGCCGGATTCGAAGACGGCGACGGTCAAGCCCGCATCACGGAGTTGCCGGACCTTGTCGGGTTCCGCGATGTACGTCGTGTTCGGGACGAGCACGAGGTCGGGTTCGAGACCGATGACGGCCTCGACGTTCACGCCGCCGGAACCGGAGACGTTCGTCTTCTCGCTCGCGCCGTCGAGGTACATCGCGTACTGCGAGACGCCGACCACCTCTTCTCGCGCGCCAATCTCCCACATCGTCTGGGCGGCGCTCGGGTTGGTCGTCACGATGCGCTCGGGGTCCTCGGTAATCGTAATCTCGGACCCCGTCGCGTCGGTGAACGTCGTCGGGAAGGTACACTGGTCGGCCTGTGCCGTCGCCGCGACTGGCACCGGCGCGGCGGAGAGTATCAGCGTGGCGGCGATGAGGATGGCCACGAATCGTCTGAACATATCTGTGCCATCAACGATAGTTCAATAAATATTTACCTAATGAAAGCGCGGTTGTGTTCGATGAACGTTCGGACGCGGGCCGTGTCGTGGACAGTCGGTTTGACGGCGTTCTTGGCCGCTGTGGTCGTCGTTAGCGCCGGAATCGGCCACGTCGCCATCCCGCCGCGCACGGTCGCCGCGATACTACTCGACTCCCTCGTGGTGCCGGTCGGCGTCTCCTTCCGCGGCGCGGTCGTCCTCCCTGTCCTGGGGTCGATTCCCGCCCCGAGCGTCGAGTACGCGTCCGTCTTCGCCGCTTCTGTTCCCGATTCGTCACGCATCATCGTCGCCTCCGTGCGCCTCCCGCGCATCCTGCTGGCCGCGCTCGTCGGCTTGGCGCTCGCCACCGCTGGCGTCGTCATGCAGGGCTTCTTCAGAAATCCGATGGCCGACCCCTCTATCGTCGGCGTCTCGTCGGGCGCGGCCGTCGGCGCGGTGGCGACGCTCGTCTTCCCGCTCGCGTTTCCGTTCGGTCTCCAGGGCGCGGCGTTCGCGTCGGCTATCGTCACCGCGTTCGTCGTCTACTCGCTCGCCACCGAGGGCGGTCGGACGCCGGTCGCAACCCTTCTACTCGCGGGTGTCGCGGTCCAGACCTTCCTCGGCGCGGTCATCTCCTTTATGCTCTTACACGCTGGCGAGAGCCTCAATCAGGTCGTCTTCTGGCTCATGGGCCACCTCTCGGGAGCGACGTGGGACGAGGTCGTGCTCTTGGCCCTCTTGCTTCCGGTTCCGTTCGCCGTTCTCCTCGCGCACGCCCGCGACCTGAACATCCTCTTGCTCGGCGAGGAAGACGCCCACGCGCTCGGCATCGAAGTCGAACGAACCAAGCGACTCCTCCTCGCCACCGCGAGCATCGTCATCGCCGCGGCAGTCGCCGTCTCGGGTGTCATCGGTTTCGTGGGTCTCGTCGTCCCGCACATCTTCAGACTCATCGTCGGGCCGGACCATCGAATTCTGATTCCGTCGTCGGCGCTCGCCGGCGCGTCGTTCCTCGTCCTCACCGACACCATCGCGCGCTCCGGTGCCGCCGAGATTCCGGTCGGCGTGGTCACGGCGGCGCTCGGCGCGCCCTTCTTCCTCTATCTGCTCCGCACGCGGGAGGTGCACTCGATATGACCGAACGCGGTCCCTTCGACGGCCCGACCGCAATCGACCTCGACGACGTCGCCGTCTCGCTCGGCGGCCACGACGTCCTCGACGGCGTCTCACTCACTATCGACGAGGGAACGTTCGTCGGCCTCATCGGCCCGAACGGCGCGGGGAAGACGACGCTCCTCCGAACGCTCAACGGCGCGCTCTCGCCCGCTCGCGGGTCGGTCACTATCGCCGGTGAAGACGTTCACGCGCTCTCTTCGAAGGCGACCAGTCGAGTCGTTGCGACCGTCCCGCAGACGACGAAGGTCACCTTCGACTTCCCCGTCCGAGAGGTCGTCAAGATGGGTCGGACGCCGCACCGCGGGCGGTTCGATGGGTGGTCCGACGCCGACGAACGCGCGGTCGAGTCGGCGCTGAATCGAACCTCGGTCGCACGACTCGCCGACCGCCCGATCACCGAACTCAGTGGCGGCGAACGCCAGCGCGCCCTCATCGCCCGCGCACTGGCACAGGAGACGCCCGTCTTGCTCCTCGACGAACCGACCGCCAGCCTCGATATCAACCATCAGGTGCGGACCCTCGAACTCGTCACCGACCTCGTGGGCGACGGGACGACGGCCATCGCCGCGATTCACGACCTCAACCTCGCGGCGCACTACTGCGACGTGCTGGTGCTCCTCTCGGGCGGCCGGGTGCTCTCGGCGGGCGACCCAGCGACGGTGCTCACAGAGTCGAACCTCCGAAGCGCGTTCGACGCCGAAGCAATCGTCTCGCGGCACCCCGTCACCGGGTCGGTGTACGTCACCGCGCTCCCCGACCCGACCACTGAAGGAAGCGGCCGTGTGCACGTCATCGGCGGCGGCGGAACCGCGGCGCGAACCCTCCACCTCCTCTCGGCGGCGGGGTACGGACTCTCCGCGGGCGCGCTCAACGAGGGCGACACGGACACCGAAGTGGCCCGGCGCGTCGGCGCTGACCTCGTGACCGTCCCACCATACGCGCCCGTCGATGGCGCGGCACAGGACGCCGTTCGAGCCCAAATCGAAGACGCGGACGTGTGTGTCGTCGCGGACGTGGAAGTCGGCGAGGGGAACCTCTCGAACCTCGAAGCGGCCCTGTCGGCCGACCGCCTCGTCCTCGTCGAAGAGCGGCCGTTCTCGGAGCGGAACTACGCCGGCGACGACGGCGCGGCCGTCTACGACCGACTCCGCGAGCGAGGAACCGTCGTCAAACCGAGTGCGGTGCTCTCTGTCGTCGGCGAACTCGCCTGCGACTCGCTCGGCGAGCGGTCGAATCGGCCGACAGATGGCAGTAGTGACGACGACGAGTCGAAAACGCAATCCTCCGTATAACCGGTTTCAGACCGGGTTATTCGGGCCATACCAATGGCGGGTAAACACGTTGTATTGGTTGACTTTCTCGGAGGAGTACAACAATGAAACTCGCACTCATCGGCGTCGGACAGGCAGGCGGAAAGATAGTCGATTCGCTCGTCGAATACGACCGGCGAACCCGAACCGGCTACATCGTTGACGCGGTCGCGGTCAACTCAGCGCGCGCAGACCTCAAAGGGCTACAGAACATCCCCGAATCCAGGCAGGTGCTCGTGGGTCTCGCCCGCGTGAAAGGCCACGGCGTCGGCGCGGACAACTCGCTCGGTGCCGACGTGACCGCCGAAGACGTGGGCGACGTGCTGGCGATGGTGGATAACTTCCCCATCCACGAGATTGACGCGTTCATGGTCGTCGCGGGACTCGGCGGCGGCACTGGCTCCGGCGGCGCACCAGTCATCGCGCGCGAACTCAGCCACATCTACACCGAACCCGTGTACGGACTCGGCGTCCTCCCCGCCAGCGACGAAGGCGGCATCTACACCCTCAACGCCGCCCGCTCGCTCCAGACGTTCGTCAAAGAGGTCGATAACCTCCTCTTGTTCGACAACGACGCGTGGCGAAAGACCGGCGAGTCGGTCGAATCCGGCTACCGCGCGCTCAACGAAGAACTCGCTCGACGTCTCGGCATCCTCTTCGGCGCTGGCGAAGTCTCCGAGGGCGGGTCCGTCGCCGAATCGGTCGTAGACGCCTCCGAAATCATCAACACCCTCAGCACCGGCGGCATCTCCACGATTGGCTACGCCTCGGTGGAAATCGACCGCCCGAAACGCGGTCTCCTCGCTCGGCTCACCAGCGACTCCGACGATATCGACGACGGCGATTCGACCAACCGCGTGACGAGTCTGGTTCGCCGCGCCGCACTCGGTCGGCTCACGCTCCCCTGCGACATCAGCAGCACAGAGCGCGGACTCGTCATCGTCGCCGGCCAGCCGAACGCGATTTCCCGCCGCGGCATCGAACGCGCCCGGACGTGGCTCGAAGAAGAGACCGGCACGATGGAGATTCGCGGCGGCGACTACCCCGTCAACTCCGACTTCCTCGGCGCGGTCGTCCTCCTCTCCGGCGTGTACAACGTCCCCCGCGTCAAGAGCCTACAGGCCGTCGCTATCGAAGCACAGCGCAACATGCTCGCTAAACAAGAGACGAGCGGCACCGCACTCGACGAACTCGTCCACTCGGGTGCCGAGGCGCTCGACCCGCTGTTCTGAGCCGTCACTCTCCATCCAACTCCAACGCCGATTCTTGGAAATTCGACACGAAGAACCCCGGAACACGGGGAAACGTCATATTCTCTGGCTACGAACACTCACCAGATGGCCGAGTACCCCTTGAAACAGCGATTCGTGCTCGACACCTCCCTTTTTCTGTCCGAGGAAATCAGAGACGACGACGAGAGCTTCGAAGAGGCCGTCGAGCGCCTCCTCGATACGATTGCGGCCGCCAGACTCGACTTGAACATCTCGTGTTACATGCCGCCGTCCATCGCGGACGAACTCGTCCAAATCCTCCGCGAACGCGGGGTTTCCGAGGAGTTACTCGGCAAACTCGATACGTGGGTCATCAAGAAGCACCCCGACCGTTTCGAGGTGTACATCCCGGCCGAAATCGTCTACCGCTTTATCGACGAGATGTCCGAGCGCGTCAATCGCGGGCTTCGCGTCTCCGAGAAGGCGGTTCGAAAGGCAGAGGAGTCGAAGCGAAAAGCCGACGGCGGGGCGAAGATGTCCGAGATTGACAAGGTCATCTCGGACCTCCGCGACGACTACCGGGGCGCGCTCAGACAGGGCGTCCTCGACTCGCGCGAGGACTTCGACCTGCTCATTCTCGCCCGCGAACTGAACGCCGGTGTCGTCACCGAAGACACCGGTATCATCAGTTGGGCCGCCGACTTCGGCCTGCGGAACCTCCGCGGGCGGGCGTTCCCGACGCTCCTCAACGAGTACCTGATGGCGCTCGACGGCCCACAGCCGAAGTACCGCGACGAAGAACGAATCTAACTGCTCGATACGCGAACCGACCGACCGGCGACGATTTTGACTACTCCACGACGACGATGCCGACCATCCCGAGCGACTCGTGCGGGACACAGCGATACTTGTACTCGCCGGTCTCGTCGAAGGTGTGCTCGAACGTGAAGCCCTCCGCCGCGGAGAGTTCCGACTCGAATTTCCCATCTCTCTCTTGGACGTTGTGCGTCCCACCTGCGCCCGTCCACTCCCAGACGACGGTCGTACCGGGCGAGACCTTCAGCGCCGCGGGTTCGAAGAGGTAGCCGTTGCCCGTACCGACTTCGACCGTCACAGAGTCCTCGCCGGTGTGGTCGTGCACGCCGTCGTAGTTGGGCGTTCGGTCGAACCAGCCGTCGAACGACGGTTTGTCTCGACTCTCGCCGCCGTCCCCGCCCGACTCGTCGCCGTTGCCGCCGCCCGATTGGTCGCCAGAACTCGCCCCGCCGGTACAGCCTGCGAGGAGCGCGAGTCCAGTCGATGCGGCGGTGGCACGGAGGAACGTCCGACGAGAGAACCGTTCGGTCATCACTAGACGGTTCTTGGTCGTGGGATAAATCGAATGCTTCGATTCTCGCGCGCTGAAAATGTGGGAATCGCGTGGAGGGAATCGCGGAGAAAACCCAGTGAGCGAGCGAGACCTTACTCGGCGGCGCTCGCGGCGGCCTGCTTCTCCTCGCGTTCGAGGTCTTCGAGGTAGTCGTCGGCGTCGAGGGCTGCTTTCACACCCATGCCGCCGGCGGTCGCGGCCTGCTGGTAGTGGTAGTCCACCACGTCGCCCGCGGCGAAGATGCCGGGCACGTCCGTCGCCGTCTGATTGCCGCCGTCGCCGCCCTTGGCGATGATGTAGCCGTCGGCGTCGCGCTGGACACCGGTTCCTTCGAGGTAGTCCGCGTTCGGCGTGTGGCCAATCGCGTAGAAGACCGCGCCCACGTCGAACTCGAACTCCTCGGTCTCGGGGTCGTCGAGTTTGTCCGTCGGGTGGCCCTCGGGGTTGCGGACGAGCGTCACGTGTTCGACGCCCTCCTCGGGCGACCCGTGGAGTTCGGTCGCCTCGGTATTGAGCATGAGTTCGATTTCGCCCGCTTCGACCTTCTCGTTCAGGCGGTCAACCCAGTAGTCTTCGGCGCGGAACTCCTCGCGGCGGTGGACGAGATAGACCGTGGAGGCGAACTTTGTGAGGAAGTTGGCTTCCTCGACAGCGGCGTCGCCGCCACCGATGACCATGATTTTCTCGCCGCGGAAGAACGCGCCGTCACAGGTCGCACAGGTCGAAAGCCCGTAGCCCATCAGGTTCTCCTCGCCCGGAATGCCGAGCGTTCGGGCGGACGCGCCGGAGGCCGCGATGATGGCGTCCGTCGTGTACACGTCGCCGTTCTTCATCGTGACCGTGAAGGGACGCTCGCTGGCATCGACGTTCTCGATGATGCCGTGGCGTACGTCGGTGCCGAAGCGCTCGGCCTGCTGTTTCATGTTGTTGATGAGTTCCGGCCCGGAGATTCCCTCGGGGAAGCCCGGATAGTTCTCGACTTCGGTGGTGAGCGTCAGTTGGCCGCCGGGTTCGTCGCCCTCGAACACGAGCGGTTCGTTGTTGGAGCGAGCGGCGTAAATCGCGGCCGAAAGCCCGGAAATCCCCGATCCGGCGATGATGAGCTTCCGATGCTCGACGAAGGACTCAGCGTCGGTTGTCATTATCCCCTCGTTTGCGATAGACTTGCCTTAAGCTTGCGCTGTATTGCGAGCAGTGGGACATCACACCCACACAGTGACACACATACCTCTCACGGCACCGGTAGAGCGAAAGACCAGTATCCGTCCCCCTCGCACGTCACTGCATGGCCGCCGACCTCGAAGAAAAGACGAACCGGTACGAACGGATGCTCGCCGACGCGCTCGACGAGGCAGTCCAGGCCGTCCCCGAGGAGACACCGCTCGGAGACGCCGCCGCCGACTGCTTGGAGATGGCCGAATCCTACCTCGGCGACGGCCGACACTTCAAGGCGGACGACGACTGGGTGAACGCGCTGGCGTCGTTCTCCTACGGCTACGGCTGGCTCGATGCGGGGGTTCGAATGGGTCTCTTCGACGTTCCGGACGACTCGCACCTGTTTACGATGTGAGACGGGCGAGAGGTGGCACCGGCGAGAGTTTTCACGACAGCACGCGTACAGGTTGGTATGGCTTCTGCCGCCGCGTCCAAGTCTCGGGTCTCGGAAACGCAACGAACGCTCGAACAGCGGGTGATGAACCCCTTCCTCCGCCGCGTGCTCCAATCACCACTCCATCACGTCGCCAGTCGATGGACGATACTCGTTACCTATCTCGGCCCGAAGAGCGGGAGACGATACACCTTCCCCGTCGCCTACGAACGAGTCGGCCCCTCGCTCGTCGTCGTCACGCCGAAAGCCGAGAGCAACTGGTGGAAGAACTTTCGGCGACCGATGAACTGCTTCGTCTGGTATCGCGGGCACCGACGCAGTGTGACCGGCGAAGTCGTCGAAGACGAGCGAAAACGCTCCCTGCTCAGACGATACGCAGACGGCCACAGACTCGCCGCTCGGGAGTTGGGAATCGCGGACGGTCCAGTCGAGGACCACCCGGAAATCGCCGTGGTTCAGTTCTCGTTCTCGTAGTCGTTCGCGCGACTACTCGAACCTATTCGAACCGGAACGTCGCGCCGTCGTCGCCGTCCTCTACTTCCACGCCGAGCGCGTCGAGGTCGTCGCGCAATGCGTCGGCCCGTTCGTAGTTGCCCGCCTCGCGCTCTTGCTCGCGCACGTCGAGGACGAGTTGCACGAGGTCGTTGGCGATGGTCACGTCGCCGCCCTCGCCACCGTCGCCGAAGGAGAGACCGAACACGTCGCCGCCGAGGTCTTCGAACAGGTCGATAGCCTCGTGGAGCGCGCGGTAGTCGTACTCGTCGGCGTCGGCGACGTGGCGGTTCACGGCGCTGGCGAGACCGAGCAGTTCGGCCATCGCCTCGCGGACGTTGAAGTCGTCGTTCATCGCGCGGGTGAAGTTCTCTCGGACCTCGTCGAGCGTCTCGCGGAGGTCCGGGGCTTCGACCTTCGTCCGGGCGTCGGGGCTATCGCAGGCCTCGACGGCCGCCTCGTAGGCGCGTTCGAGTCGCTCCCAGCGCTCTTCGGCTTCGGCGATGGTCTCCTCGGAGTAGGTCTGTTCCGACCCGTAGGCCGTCGAGAGGTAGAACGTCCGAACCACGTCGGGACCGAACTCCGAGAGCGCGTCCGCGACGTAGAAGAAGTTGCCGAGGCTGGAACTCATCTTGTCGCCGTCGGTCTGGAGGAGTCCGACGTGAAGCCAGTAGTTGGCGAACTGCTGTCCCGTCGCGGCCTCCGACTGCGCGATTTCGTTCTCGTGGTGCGGGAACACGAGGTCGCGGCCGCCGACGTGGATGTCGATGGTGTCGTCGAGGTGCGTCATCGACATGGCCGAGCACTCGATGTGCCAGCCGGGTCGGCCCTCGCCCCACGGCGACTCCCACGTCTGGCCGCACGGGTCGGTGAGGGGTTCGAGGTCCGGGTTGCGGTGTTCGGCCGCGGTCTCTGGCGTGACCGGTCCGGCCTTCCAGAGCGCGAAGTCGGTCGGGTTGCGCTTTTCGGAACGCTCCGATTCTTCGCCCTGTGCCTCCAACTCCTCGACCTTCTGATTCGAGAGTTTGCCGTAGTCGTCGTACGTGGAGACGTCGAAGTAGACCGACCCGTTCGACTCGTAGGCGTGACCGCGCTCGATGAGCGTCTCGATGAGGTCGATAATCTCGGGGATGTGTTCGGTGACGCGGGGATAGACCTCGGCGCGCTTGAGGTTGAGACCGCGCATGTCCCGAATCACGTCGCTCATGAAGTGCGTTGCGACCGAAGCTTCGTCCTCGCCGAGTTCGTCCTCGCCGATTCGGGCGGCGATTTTCTCGTTCACGTCGGTGAAATTCTCGACGTGGTGGACGGTGTAGCCCTCGTGTTCCAGCCATCGGTGCATGATGTCGGCGTGCATCCAGAGGCGGGCGTGACCGAGGTGGGCGTCGTCCGAGACCGTCAGTCCGCAGACGTAGAGCAACACGTCGTCGTCTCGTCGTGGCTCGAAGTCCTCGCGTTCTCCCGTCAGGGTGTTGGTCACGGACAGCGTCATCGCCCGTTGCTACACTCGCCTCCATTTTCAACCCGTCGGAACGCAGCATCGAGAAACAGCCTGACGGCGCAGAGGTGACGGGTCGTCGCTTGGTTACTCCGTCCAGTCCGGACGGTCCGCCTCGCCGCGACGAATCTTTTCGAGCGTCGAGTCGGGGCGTACTCACACCTCTCAGACGTACGTGACATCCACCGCATCTTCGACGATTTGGAGCGCGGTCGCTCCCTGTCGGCGCGGGACGACGACGAGGAGCGCGTCGCCCGCGACACCCGCGGCATCGACGACGACCGACTCGGCGGCGAGCCGCGAGAGAACCACGCCGAGCAGTTTCGCATCGACCTCGCCCTCGGCGATAATCGCGGTCAGCGGCCCGCTGGGCGCGAGTTCGACCCCGGAGACCGAGAGCACGGCTTCGCCGTCCGGGTCGTCCACGTCTTCGCCGACGAGGCCGATGCCGCTTCGCATCGTGACCGTGGCGTCGTGACTCGCCGCTTCCAACTCGGGGAGGTCGGCGGCGAAGCGCCGAAGCGCCGCGGCGACGGTCTCCTCGTCGCCGATATCGAGATACGCGGCCGCGGCCGAGTAGTTGACCACGCCAGCGCGAAGCGCGGCCAAGAGGAACGGTCGTTTTCTGACGGCATCGCGGGCATCGGCGGCGAGAGACATGGTCGGGTGTTGTCGGCGAGCGAAATAATTCTCTCGTCGTCGCCGAAGTTCTCTCGTCGCCGCCGAAGCGACGGGTGAAAAACTGAACGAGGTACGAACGCGTTTTGGTTCGATGCTAAGATTCCTTTCCGAGATGCGAAGTCCATAAGGCGACTCCCTCACAACGCCCGGACATGCAAGCGCTGGTTATCGTGGCGCACGGGTCACATCTCAACCCGGATTCGAGCACGCCCACCTACGACCACGCCGACACGATTAGGGAAGTCGGCGCGTTCGAGGAGGTTCGAACCGGCTTCTGGAAGGAAGAACCGTCCATCGCCGAGGTGCTCCGGACCGTCGAGGCCGACGAGGTGTTCGTCGTCCCGCTCTTCATCAGCGAGGGTTACTTCACCGAGCAGGTCATCCCCCGCGAACTCAAACTCGACGGCTGGGACGTGGCCGACTGGGACTCCGACGGACTCTCCGCATCGCACGTCACGCTCCCGGCGACCGACGTGCCCGACAAGACGGTCCACTACTGCGGTCCCGTCGGAACCCACGAAGCGATGACCGACGTCATCGTCCGCCGCGCCGAGACGGTGACGGGCGACCCGAACGTCGGCGAGGGGTTCGGACTCGCCGTCGTCGGCCACGGAACCGAGCGCAACGAGAACTCCGCGAAGGCAATCGAATACCACGCCGGCCGCATCGACGCGATGGACCGCTTCGACGAGGTGCGGGCGCTCTACATGGACGAAGAACCCGAAGTGGACGACGTGACCGACTACTTCGACTCGGAGGATATCGTCGTCGTCCCGCTGTTTATCGCCGACGGCTTCCACACCCAAGAGGACATTCCGGAGGACATGGGGCTGACCGACGACTACCGGACGGGGTACGACGTACCGACGGAAGTCGAGGGCCACCGCATCTGGTACGCCGGCGCGGTCGGGACGGAGGGACTCATGGCCGACGTGGTGCTCGAACGCGCCGCGGAGGCAGGCGCCGACATCGGCGACGCGCTCGAAGTCGTCCGCGAACTGACCCGAACCACGCAGGAGAACTAACGTGAGTCACCACATCGACGCGGTGGTCGAAGCCGCACACGACGGTATCGAACACGAACAGTTCGCAGTCGCCGCCGAGGGTGAGACGTACGAACTCGTCACGCCCGAGGCGACGTACGACTCGCTCACAGAGTCCGCGTTCCGCGAGGCACTCGAATCTCACGCCGACGAGTTCGCTCTCGACTGGTACTTCTGGAGCGAGGTCGTCGGCGAACGAACCCCGCATCGTCGCGCCTTCTTGCAGTGGCTCGAAGGCGTCGGAGAACAGCCGCTGGCGGCGCGATACGAGGCCCTCGACGACGGCATCAGCCACGAGTGGGGGCAGCTTCGAATCTCGGTCGAACACGCGGGTCACGGCGAGCGCGTCTACGACGTTCGGCACGTCGCCGACGCCGACGCCGACCACGCGGCCGACGAACTCGACGCCTACCACGACCCGCTGGCGGCCCGGCAACTGGCGACGTACGACGAGAAGGGACGCTATCGCCCGCTGAAGTCCGGTGCGAACCTCGCCGGTGGCTGGGTGTTCCCCGACCTCGACGCCCGCGACGTGGTCGAGACGGTCGAGACGTTCTACCCGGCGTCGGTGCCGAACTGGTACCGCGAGCGCGAGGGCGAACTCGACGTGGTCCACTGGGAGGACGCTATCGGCCGGCAGACGGGGATGTACGGCGTCGTCCAGACGTGGAACCGCGGCGAGGGCCACGAGCACGTCGAGTGGGTCGCCGAAGCCACGTGTGACGACTCGCAGTGCGTCAAGCGGCGCGAGTGGCAGTACGACGACGAGACGGACCTCGACGCGGACGGCGGCGACGGCGCGTTCCCGTGCCGAGAACCCTGTTCGGTCGTCATCGCCGCTTCGCGCAAGTGGACGCGACTCGAAGCCGAGGAGACACGGACCTACGAGTTCGACCTGACGCCGTCGGAGAAAGAGCAGGTCGAAGCCATCATCGACGCCGTCGCCGAGGGCCGAATCGACGAGATACGCGAAGCGGACATCTACGAGGGCGCGAATCGGTATCGGACGCGCTTTTTCCGGGCAAAGCGCTTCGACGAGGACGGAAACCTCTGCGGGGTTCCGACCGACGACGAATAGAACGCGCTCGCCTTTGCTTCGCTTCTCTCCGGTCCTCTCCTCCCCTCTCCTCTCTCTTCTTCTATCGAATAGCGAGGGCGAGTCCGGTGAGGACGCCGAGGACGACCACTCCCGCCCCGAGTGAGATTGCGAGGCTGTCGAAGGCGCTGGCGACGCCGGCGGCGAGCGCCAACGCGACGATGGCGAGGAGAACGAGCGGGAGGACGCCGGTGTCGATAGCCGACACGGCGGCCAGTGCGCGCTCGGAACCCGTCGGTTGGGGTTCGACGCCACCCGGCTGTGTGAGCGTGTCGTCGATATCGACGCCGGGTTTCGACCCCGGTCCGGGGGTGATTTCGACATTGACAGTAGCCGTCTCGGAACCGTAGCCGGAGACGATTTTCAACGTCCCGCTCACCGGTTCTTGGACGGGAGTCACGAATATCTCGACGGCTTTCTCTTCGTCACCTTCGATGTAGTGATTGCCGGTCGAGAGCGTCGCCACTTGCGAGAGTGCGTCGTCCAGATTGAGGTGGACGTGGACGGGTTGGCCGTGGTTCTTCAGCACCACGGCGAACGTGTCCGTCGTCGAAAACGAAGTCTCGACTGAGAGGTCGTGCGGGCGCTCCTCGTTCAGTTCGACGGTGAGCGGCTCGTTCGACACACTTCGACGCTCGAAGTGAAAGTAGAAAAACGTTCAGGTGGTCAGGCGTCCCGCATGTCCGGGGGCAGGAGGTTCGGAATGCCGTCTTCGATGGGGTACACCTCACCCGTGACCGTCCCGATGAGTCGTCCTTCGACGATTTCGTCTCCGTCGCGCTCATCGACTTCGAGGGTCAACTCGCTCTTGTCGAGTGGGTCACAGAGGATGTCCATCAGGGATTCTTTCATTGTCAGATTCGTAGGTAGGACGGGCTAAAAACGTACGGGTTCTGCCCGACGACCCGTCGTCGTCAGGAGAGTCAGCGGTTCAGTTATCGAACGGGTTTGCGAGTTCGACGGTCTGCTCGCGGTCCGGGCCGATGCCGACGGCGTAGACGGGCACGTCGAGTTCTTCGGTGAGGTAGTCGAGGTAGTCCTGTGCGTTGGCCGGGATGGCGTCGTAGCCCTCCGCGGCGACTTCGGACCAATCGACTTCCGGCCACGGTTCGAACTCCTTGAGGACGGGTTCGCACTCGGCCCAGCGCTCGGTCGTCGCGGGCAGCGTCAGGCGCTCTTCGCCGTCGAGTTCGTAGGCGTGGCCGACCTTGATTTCGTCCAGTCCGGCGAGCACGTCGAGGTGGTTGACGGCGATGCCGGTGAAGCCGCTCACGCGGGTTGCGTGGCGGAGCATCGGGATGTCGAGCCAACCGATGCGGCGCGGGCGACCGGTGACGGTGCCGAACTCGCCGCCCTTCTCGCGGATGAAGTCCGCGAGTTCCTCGTCTCGGTCGTCGCCCTTCAACTCGGTCGGCATCGGGCCTTCGCCGACGCGCGAGAGATAAGCTTTGACGATGCCGACGACTTCGCCGCGGCCGGTGACGGTCGGCCCGAGACCGGACCCGGTGGACGCGCCGCCAGCGGTCGGGTTGGAGGAGGTCACGTAGGGGTAGCTTCCGTGGTCGATGTCGATGAGCGTTCCCTGTGCGCCCTCGAACATCACGTTCTCGCCGGCCTCGTGGCGCTCGGCGAGGAAGTCGCCGCAGTTGACCGCCATGTCGTTCTCAGCGAGTCGGCGACCGAACTCGGAGTACTCTTCGACGAGCGCTTCGACGTCGCACTCCTCGCCCGCTTCGAGACCGTACACGTCTTCGATGAGAGCCTGCTTCTGCGGGACGACGTACTCCAGACGCTGTCGGAGCACGTCGGGGTCGAGCAGGTCGCCGATGCGAATGCCGCGGCGGCCGGCCTTGTCCTCGTAGGTGGGGCCGATGCCGCGTCCGGTCGTGCCGACGACGAGGTCGGAGTCGGAGTCGGCTTTCGCCTCCTCTTCGATGTTGTCGAGGCGTCGGTGGTACGGCATGATGACGTGAGCGCGCTTGGCGACGCGCACGTCGGGGTCGAGTCCGCGCTCGCGGAGGTCGTCTATCTCCGAGAAGAGCGTGCGCGGGTTGACCACACAGCCGTTACCGAGGATGCCGATTTTGTCGCGGACGGCACCGCTCGGGACGAGCGATAGTTTGTACTCTTCTCCGCCCTCGACGACGGTGTGGCCGGCGTTGTCGCCGCCCTGATAACGGACGACGACGTCCGCATCGCCACCCCAAAGGTCAACGAGCGCGCCTTTGCCCTCGTCGCCCAGTTGTGAACCGACGATGGTAACAGTCATACGTCGGCCGTTCCCCGCGGCACACTAAACAGATTACGGTCCTCGGCGAAGAGTGGTACAAGTTCGTGCACACTTATGGACACACTATCGCCCGAATATGGGACAAACGCGCATCACCATGTCCGAAGATAACACAACGGTTAATTACCACCTCTGGTAAAGACGAGGTATCATCTTTTTCGCCACCCGAAGAGGGCAAGGCTTAAACTCTCCCAAGAAGAGTTAACAAATGGCATGATAGACCGACTTGAGAAGGAAGTCGATATGTTGGAGCGCCACCTTCAGGTCCTGAAGATGGTCATCGAGAGCGAACCGATTGGCATCGTGAAGATGTCCAACGAAACCGGTTACCCACACCACAAGGTTCGTTACTCGCTCCGTGTTCTCGAAGAAGAGAACCTTATCGAGCCCTCCAGCCAAGGTGCAATCACGACCGAGCGCACCCAAGAGTTCGTGGACGAACTCGACGGAAAGCTCGACGAGATTGTCTCCAAGCTCGAATCGATGAAGATCGAAGAAGCAGCCGAAATCGAAAACTAACTCCCAAAGACGCGGTCGTTCTATCCTGATTGTACGGGTGCCTTCGTTGACACAGATACGCAACTCACGTCGAGAAGGTCCGGTCAACGGGACGAACCGGGTTGTCGGGTCGATTCGACCGCCGAACGGTTGTCTCTCCCCGCAGCAGTAGCACGGGATTTCTCTTTTCTCCCGTGTGACCCAACCGTTCGCCGAGTGAAAACGACGTGCGCCGAGTCGTGACGGTGAGCGTCGTCACTCGCAGACGAGAGAAGACGAGACGAATTCGAAAACGCCGCTCCGGCTCAGATGTCGGGGACGTTCAGGTGGAACTCACCGCTCCGTGCTTCGACGAGACAGAGGTGATAGCCTTGCTTTCGAGAGAGTTTCACGAAGCTCTTGCGCTTGCTCCGACTCAGCAGTCCACCGCCGGTTTCGGCGGCCGTCGCTTCGAGCGCCTCCGGTTCGAAGAAGCTCTTTGTCACGACGAACGCAGACCCGAGGGTGTCGCCCGACTCCGCGACGGCCTTGGAGTCTTTGATGAGTTGTCGAACCATCGACTCGGTCGCCGGGTCGCGCGAGTCGTTCATGTTGGCGACGAACAGCGGTTCGCCCATCTGGTCGCGGAAGATGACGTCGAAGCGCCGCGTCTCGCTGTCGCCCTCGTCGCCGAGCGGAATCGAGACGGAGCCGTAGAGTTCGACGCGGTCAACTTCCGGAATCGAGTTGAAGACTCCCGCGAGTTCCGAGCGGTTGCCCGTCTCGCCAATCTCGTAGAGCAGGTCGGTGACGACCCACTTGGCGAAGCCGAATTCGGCAGTCGCGTGGAGGAACTCCTCGTAGGGTTGGCCATCGACGCTCAGCGACTCGGTGTCGAACGTCGTGTGGTGTTCCAACCGGAGGTTCTCCAGCAGTTCGTCTCGCTTTACCTGCCCGCGGTGGGCCTTTTCGAGCGTCGCCTCGCCCTTCCGCTTGTAGCGAACGAAGAGGTTCGTCCCGCGGAGTGCCTCGTCGGCACCCATCGTCTCGTCGGCGGTGTGTACGTCGATGTCGGCGAGCGTGGATTCGAGTCGTTCGATTTCGGCTTCGAGGTCGGCGACTCGCGCTTCGAGCTGCTCGTTCTCCGCCTGCGTCTGTTCGAGTTTCTGTTGGAGCGACTCCTTCTGCGATTCGAGTTTGTCGCGTTCGGCGGTCACCGCCGTGAGTTTCTCTCTCAGGGCGCCCGACTGCGCACCGTTCGACGCCTGCGAGGACTGCTTCGACTGGGTCCGCTGTCGGGTTCGAGTGCGCTGGGGCTGGGTCTGTTTGGCATCCTGCGATTGCGTTCGGCTTTTCGCCGAGCGCTTTCGTCCGGTCGCCGACTTACTGGTCCGTTTCTTTCGCTTCTTGACGGACTCTCCGGCCGTACTCTTGGGGTCGAGTGACGGAATCGAACGGGCGTTTCGCCACTCGGCCTCTGCGGAGAACACGTCCGAGCCGTCGCCTTCGGACTGTTCGGATTCTGCCACCGAATCGGACGAAGCACCCGCTGGAGACGCCGCAGTAACGGTCTCCGGTGCAGACTCGGAGTCCGGCGCGGCGGTCGTCGGTTCTGCGGTCGTCGGTTCCGCCTCCGTGACGACGTCTGCCGACTCCTCAGAGACAGCGGACGATGTATCTGCGGCAGACGATGTCTCTGCGGCGGACGGTTCCGCTTCGGCGACTTCGACCGGTTCGTCGGTGGTCTCGGGTGCCGACTCGGGCGTCTCCGGTTCAGATTCAGTCGTCGTCTCGACTTCACCCTCGGCTTCGGGTTCGTCGCTCGAACCGTCGTCAGCGGCCGGTGTTGCAGCAGGCGCTGACTCGGGTTCCGCTTCGGCGTCCGGAATCTCGACGATATCGAGGTCAACGTCGATGACGTTGTAGATGCCAATCTCGTCGTTCGCACGCTCGAACGCCTCGTCGTCGGTGATGAGGCGTCGGCTGTTTCCGACGTACGCCGCGCTCAGCGACTTGCCACCGTGATAGACGACGTAGTAGTCGCCGGATAACACGTTCTCCGAAAGCTCGATGTAGCCCGTAAAGCCCCCCGCTTTGAGCGTACTGTCGGCGTCGGAGAGCGGCGTATCTTCCGTGTAGTACTGCGCGCGCGTCTCGCCGCCCGTCTCCATCATCGCGTACAGCAGTGGCAGAGACGGGTCGGGCGCTCGATGCGCCTCGAACGATGCGTCGTCGAAGTCCTCGATGGTCCCGTCGAACACGCCGAGCAACCGTCCGTTGAGCATGAAGCTCCACGTCAGGTTGGTGACGACGGCACCGGTGAAGCCGCTGTCTGCGAGTTCCCGGAGGCCCGCGTAGCCACGGCCGGCCGGTGCGGAGTCCCACCCAGTCACCGCGTCGATAATCTCGCTATCCATTTGGGCATAAATCTCCGTAAGCGAATCAAATAGTTTCCGGGCGATTTGCTCGTCTCAGCGGAAAATCCTCTCAATAGTGTTTAATTACTAACTAATGGTCCGAGTATTCTGTCTCGTCGGCGATGGGGGCGAATAATTATGGCACCCCCCTGAGACAACTTGGTCGTGACACGCCACGACGAACGATTCGTCCGCTATCTCGAGGCGAAAGAGCCAGTGGACGACCACGCGCTTCATCGTCCGACGCTCGCCCGGCTCAACGACCTGCTCGAAGCCCGTGCGGAGTCACGACCGGGCAAGCCGCTTCGAGTCGTCTCGGTCGGGGCCGGAACGGGCGCGATGTGCCGGCGACTCCTCTCGTGGGGCGTCTTCGACTCGCACGACGACATCAAGTTCGTGATGGTGGACAAGCAAGAGGGCTTGGCAGACCGCGCGGCCGCGGCGTTCGCACGCTGGGCACCCGCGGCTGGCTGGGAAGCGACCCCGACGAAGAACGGCTTTCGAATCGAGCGTCACGGCCGCCGCGTCGAACTCACCTACATCACCGGCGACCTGTTCGATGCCACGTCACTCCTCCCGCGCGCGCTTGACCTCGTCATCGCCCACGCCGTCTTCGACCTCTTGCCACTCAAGCGGGCGACCGAATCGCTCGTCTCTCGACTCACCGACCGCGGGCTGGTCTACGCGCCGATTACGTTCGACGGCCACACCTCGTTCCGGCCGGCCCACGAAGCCGACGACCGAATCCTCGACGCGTACCACGAGACGATGCGCGCCGAGGACCACAACGGCTCGACGACCGGCTCGGACCTCTTTTCGGCGTTCACTTCGGCTGGTCTGTCGCTCGTCGAAGCGGGCGGGTCCGACTGGGTCGTTCACCCGCCGTACGACGACCACGCCCCGGCCTTCCTCGACCAGATTCTCCACTTCGTCGAGCAATCGCTGACCGAGACGGGGAACGCGGGTGTGGACGGCGAGAGCATCGAAGACGACGAGTTTCAGACCGACCTCGACTCGTGGCTCAGGACGCGCCACCGGCAACTCGAAACGGAGTCGCTCACCTACATCGCCCACAACGTGGACGTACTCGCGCAACTCGACTGAGCGAGTCTTTTCAACTCACTCGTCCGTCGGCGCGGGCTTCTTCTGGCGTGTCGATTCCCCGAGTCGGCCAGAGACGTACAGCCAGTCACGAGCGAAGCCGAGGAGCAACGCGCCAGCGGCGAGCGCGGCCAGTTCGGGAATCCACTGGTCGGCGACACCCGGCGCGAGTGCGAGCGGAACGAACGCCATCTGAAGACCGGCGAGCACGCGTCGAGACTCTCGCGGCGGGAGGTCGAACGTCGGCTTTCCGGTTCGCGCTCGCCACCAGAGTCCGGCGACGAAGGCGTAGCGAGCGACACCGACCGAGAGGTACCACCACGGGAGCTGCCCGAGAACGATGCCCGCGACCGAGGCGACCAACAGACCGACCGCATCGACGGTCATATCGAGACGAGCGCCGAGCGCGGTCACGCGGTTCGTCCGCCGGGCGAGCGCACCATCGACCGAATCCAACCCGGCCGCGAGTCCGTAGCCGAGCGCCGCGAACCACGCCAAGCGCGCCGATGGCGCTCCAACCAAGACGAGCGCGACGACGCCGCCGACCCACGCGACAATCGTTCCGCGGAAGAGCGTAATCGTGGTCGGCAATCCAATCCAGTCGTATCGCTGTTGCGTGCCCGGCGTGTGATTTTCGTCGGCGAAGACGCTCGTGTAGCCGACGAGGAGGAGCACCAACACGCCGGCGAGCGCAAGCCACACGAGTGCATCGCCGAGCGTCACCACGCGTGTGAGAGCGACCGCGACGACTGCCGTCGAGACAACCCCACCGACGCCGGCCGCGAGCAGTGAGACGCGAGTGCTATCCATCGGGAGTGACGGCGCGCGCCCCGACTGCGCCGAGCATCGGCAGCGCGAACCCGATGGCGACGCTCAAGACGAGGATGATGCCCATCTCGAAGTACGCGTCGAGTCCGCCGCTGCGCCACACCAGCGCCGTCTGTAAGGCAATCGAGAGGCCGCCGAAGGTGAGACCGGAGACGACGGCTCGGCGGACTGACGTGGCGAGCACGCCCACGAGGACGCCGCCGAGGACGAGTCCCGACCAGTGTACTGTCGATGCGGCGAGTCCGACGACGGTTGCGGCGACTAGCGCGAGTTCGGCGTACCGTCCGGTTCGTATCTCGGAGAGGAGCGTCATTGGTCACTCCGAAAGACGATGTCCGGGGACTTGGTTGGTCGGTCCAGCGTGAGCGGTTTGTACTCGCCCAGCGCCCACTCGTCGAGTTGGTCGTGGTAGTGGTCGGACCAGACGACGCCGCTCTGGCCGCCGGGGATGACACCCGAGGAGTCGTCGTCGGCCGAGAAGTCCACGACCATGCGCCAACTACTGCCCGCCTGCGTCGAATCCGACGACCGGAAGTTGAACACGGTGAACGCCGACCCGTCCATCGGTCGCTCGGGGTAGTTCAGGAACGCGCGGTCGAACGGATGGTTCATGTCGAGGGTGTTGTAGTCGCCGTACGTCTCCCACCCCTTCTCTTCGATGCGCTCGGCGGTTCGGTTCATTGCGAGCGCGGCCACGTCGGCGCGGGTTTCCGTCGCGGGGTACGTCGTTCGGTCGTCGAACCACGGCGATTCCGCGTCGAGCGTCTGGAGGGTGTAGAGTCGCGGGTAGTACGACTCGTCGAGTCCTTCGGCACTGAACTCGTCGTGGAACGTCGCGTTCTGGAACTCTTCGAGCCAGATTCGGTAGACGAGCGCGGCGCGCGACTCTGCCCGCATCCCGTAGTCCCAGCCATCCAGTTCTGCGGCGAGTTCCTGCGCGCCGGGGGACATCTGCGAAACGGCCGCGTCGTCGGTCGCGTACGGGACGAATTCCTTGGCCGCTTCGGAGCGAACGTCGCGCTGGAGTTCGCGCATCGTCTCGGCGGTCATCTCACCTTCGACAGCCGCGGCGTCCAACTCGTCGTAGATTCGCTGGCCGCGGTAGGGGTCCGCGTAGGTCATCGACGTGCCCACGTAGAACCCCGGGTCGTCGATGGTGCGCTGGTTGGCGGTGGCGAGTACGTCGGGGTCGTCCACGTGCGGAATCGACTCGAAGGGGACGAAGCCGTCCCACGATGAGCGGCCATAGGGTTCGTAGCCGCGCCACTCGCCCTCGCCCGCAGAGCCGTCGAACACGGTGTCTCCGCGGACGACCTCGCCGTCGGTCACCCGAATCGGGTACTTCCCGGCCGGGTAGTAGAGCGTGTTGCCAGCGCGGTCGGCGGCGACGAAGTTCTGGGCCGGCACGTCCCACACTTCGAGCGCGTCACGGATTTCCGAGACCGACTCCGCGTGGTTCAGTTTGTAGACGCCGAGCGACTCGTTCGTCGCCGAGAATCCGGGCCACGCGACGCCGACCATCGCGCCGTCGCGTTCGACGACGGGGCCGTGGACCGACTTCCGAACCTCGATGGGCACGTCGTCGCCGCCCGCGACTTCGATGACTTCCGTCTCCGTCTCGAACTCGCGGACTTCGCCCTGGTAGACGTACCCGCCGTCGCGCGTCTCGTAGGTGTAGAGGTCGGTGAAGTCGCCGCCGACGTTGGTCACGCTCCACGCGGCGTCGGCGGTCCGGCCGATGACGACCATCGGAATCCCGGGGAAGCCGACGCCTCGAACGTCCATCTCGGCGGCCGAGAGGTGCATCTCGTACCAGATTGGTGGAACAGTGAGCGAGAGGTGCGGGTCGTTGGCGAGCAGCGGCGCGCCCGAGGCGGTGTGTTCGCCCGAGACGACCCAGTTGTTCGACCCGTACACCGGGTCTTTGTCGTAGGCGTCGGTCCAGTCGGCGAGCGCGCGGAAGTCGCCGTCGAGCGACGCCGAGGTGGAAGCAGAAGACGAACCATTGGCGATGGCTTGCGGGTCGAACGGCGTCGCGTCCGAGTCGGCCGAGTCGCGGATATTCGGCACGTCGTGGTCGAGCGCGTCAGGGTAGAGTGCCGCCGATTCGGGACCGAGTCGGGAGACGGCCGTCGAACGCCGGAGGTCGGCGAACGACCCCGAGAGTTGCCACGAGATGAGTTTTCCCACCAACAGCGTATCGACCGGCCGCCACTCCTCGAACTCGGCGTCCACCATCGCGTACTCGGGTGGGAGCGGTCGGCTGTCGGCGTAAGCGTTCACGCCAGCGCTGTAGGCTTCGATTGGTGCGCCGACCTCGGTTCCCTGCACCGACTGCCACGACGCTTCCGCGGCGGATTCGAAGTCGAGGCTTCGATAGAACCGGTCCGACTCGATAGTCGAGTTGCCGACGACGGCGGAGAGTCGTCCCGAAATCAGGCGGCGCTGGAGGTCCATCTGGAACAGTCGGTCCTGCGCTTGGACGTAGCCGACGGCGTAGTAGAGCGCCTCCTCGGAGTCGGCCTCGACGTGCGGAACGCCGTCGTCGTCGTACCAGACGGTCGCCTCGCCGTAGGGACTCTGCACCTCTTCGGCACCTGCGGTTGCCGACGCGTAGAGACCGCCAGAGAGCGGCGCGGCGAGCGCCAGATACGACCCACCGAAGACGGCCGAGAGAACGAGCGCCCCCGCACAGACGATAGCGATGGCCGCACGGGTAGAAATATTCATGCACAATCCGCGCGTGGAAAGTTGTTAAACGTTGTCCCGTTGATGGGTTTCGGAGCCGCCTCACCTCGTGCTCGCGCGTTCTCGGAGACACACCACGGCGAGCAGGCAGAGGTACGTCACGAGTCCGCCGAACACGGCGACGAGAACCTGTTGGCCGAGTAGAAACACGCCGAGTAGGACCAAGAGCGCGCCAGCGACGAGCGTGGTCGCTTGGACGCGCCGTCGCTCCCAGACCGTTCGCACTCGGTCACGGTCCAACTGCAACACCGCTTCGAGGAGGAGCGTTCCGACGACACCGACTGCAATCGCGGTTGGTCGGACTGGTGAGTCGAGCACGGCGATGGCGAACGCGAGCGGAACCGCCGCGGCGACTGCGAGCCCAGCATCCCGGCGACGACTCATACGCCCTGTCGTTCGGCAGAGGTCTTTTAGACGGCGACGGCCGAAGACGAGTGTATGTCTATTTCGGGCGACGGACCGGGGTTGTCCAAGACGAAACGAAACCTCGGGCGATACCTCGCGGCGGCAGCGACCGCGATTCTTCTCTACGCAATCGTCTATCAGTGGGCGCTCGGCTACTTCACGAACGAGACGACGACGTTCCTGCAGGCGCTCCACGTCGTCGTCGAGACGTTCACGACGACTGGGTACGGCGAACAGGCGGGCGTTTGGGAGGAAACGCCGCCGCTACTCGCGCTCTCGATTGTGATGCAGTTGACCGGTGTGGTCACCGTCTTTCTCGCACTGCCACTGTTTCTCGTCCCCCTCGTCGAAGACGCGTTGCGGACCGACCCGCCCACGTCGTCGGCGCTCGCCGAGCACGTCGTCATCTGTACGTTCACTCCGAGAGGCGACGCACTGGTGGACGAACTCGAATCGATGGACGTGCCGTACGTCATCGTCGAGGCCGACCGCGACGTGGCCGAAGAACTCTACGCCGAGGACTACACCGTCGTCCACGGCGAACCCGAGTCGGTCGAAGCGCTGGAGGCCGCGAACGCGAGCGAGGCGCTCACCATCGTCGCCGACGACGACGACGAGACGAACGCGAGCATCATCCTCGCCGCGAAACAGGCCGCGCCGGACTGCCGCGTCGTCAGTCTCATCGAAGACCCCCACGTCGCCGACTACCACCGCTACGCCGGCGCGGACGCCGTCGTCTCGCCGCGGCGACTCCTCGGCGAGAGCCTCGCCGGGAAGGCGACCACCTCTGTCAGCACCGAACTCGGTGACGCCGTCGAGATTGGCGAAGACTTCGAAGTCGCAGAGATGCTCGTCCAGCGCGGCAGTCCCGTCGAAGGCAAACGCATCGCCGACAGCGGCATCGCCGACCTGACCGGGGCGAACGTCATCGGCGCGTGGTTCTCCGGGGAGTTCGTCTCTCCGCCCGCTCCCGATGCAGTCATCGACGAACACACCATCCTGCTCGTCGTCGGCCGCGAGAAGCAACTGGAGCAACTCCGCGAGTTGACGCTCTCGTCTGCGCGTCGATTCCGTCGCGGGGCGATACTCATCGCCGGCTACGGCGAAGTTGGCTCGACGGCGGCCGAAACGCTCGCGGGCGCTGGTGTCCCGCACGTCGTCATCGACCTCGAAGACAAACCCGGCGTCGATATCGTCGGCGACGTGACGGACCCGCAGACGCTCATCGAAGCGGGGGTCAAAGAGGCCCGTGGCGTGTTGCTCGCGCTCAACGACGACACGACGGCCGTGTTCGCAACGCTCGTCTCCGAACGCGTCTCCGAGGAGACGGAGGTCATCGCGCGCGCCAACGAGACCGAGAGCATCGCCAAACTCTACCGCGCGGGAGCGGACTACGTCCTCGCGCTCTCGACGGTCGCGGGTCGGATGCTCGCTTCGACCGTGCTCGACGAGGAGGTCATCGCCCCGCAGTCACAGATCGAACTCGTCCGAACGCACGCCGAGAAACTGGTCGGAAAGACGCTCGCCGAGGCGGACGTTCGCGCGAAGACCAACTGTACGATTATCGCCGTCAAACGCGACGGCTCGCTCCTGACCGAAATCGGTCCGGACTTCAGAATCGGCGTGGACGACGAACTCATCGTCGCGGGTATCGACCAAGACATCTACCGCTTCAACGAGCAGTTCGGCTGAGAAAGTCGCGGCGACGTGTGAACTCCGTGGCGCGCAAGAACGTTGCTCGCGCCAACACAGACGAGAGCACGAGCACCTGGGCGAACCAGGACAACCCATGGCAGGTGGTCGCTCGAACTCTCGCCGTGTAGCGATGCTGTGTCTTCGACGGGTCGCCTAAAAAGAATCGGTCGAAGTCGTGTCGGTGACGCGAGACGATTACGCGCCGACTTCTGCGCCGACGTAGAGGACGACGACGAGGAAGATCCACACCACGTCCACGAAGTGCCAGTACATCGATGCCGTGCTCACCGAGACGTGGCGCTCGCCGGAGTACTGCCCGCGGAGTGCGCGAACGAACACGATTCCGAGGAGCACCGCACCGAGCGTGACGTGAAGTCCGTGCAGGCCGGTGAGACCGAAGAAGGCCGACCCGAAGATGCCGGAGGTGAGGGTGAAGCCTTCCTCGATGATGAAGATGTAGTACTCGTAGACCTGCCCGCCGATGAAAATCGCACCGAGGAGGAGCGTCACGGCGAGACCGAGCAGGAAGTTCTGGCGGTTACCCTTCTGGAGCGCGCCTTCCGCCCAGTGGAGCGTGAAACTCGACAGGATGAGCAGACCGGTGTTGACCAGCACCAACGACCCGACGAGGTGCGGAAGCTCCTGCGGCGGCCACGTCCCCGCGCGGATGAAGAAGTAGTAGCCGAACAGCGCACCGAACGTCCCGAGTTCGGACCCGAGGAACGCAATCATCCCCCAGCGGAGTTTGTTCTCGTCGTGCTCGCTCCGGTCGCGGCTCCAGAAGCCCTTGACGAACGCGTGATAGAGCCACCCGAATAGCCCGACGAGGAAGACCCCAATACTGCCGGCGGCGACACCGACCGCGGTCGTCTGTCCAATTCCCATGACGTACAGGGCAGCGGCGACGTAGATTCCCGCACCGCCAGCTGCAGTGACGAACGGCCACCAACTCGCCTCACCGAAACCCCGCGGCCAATCCTCTACCGCGGGCAGGTGGTGTCCGTGGTCGTCGTGTCCTTCTTCCGAAGTCATAGCCGACCGTTGTGGTTCGGTTACTAAAAATCCTCCCAAGCGCGTCCGTGAGTGGTTCACGAATCAAACTGCGCGACGCCGCCGTCGTGCGTACTGATTGGCCGATGGAGACGACGGTTCGCCGTTGCAGAAGGCGTCGCTGACGGCGGCGAGTCGGTCGAAATAGAGCGCCCCCTATTCGACGTTCATCGGTGCGCGGTGGAACGGTTGCTGCGAGATGGTCTCGCGCAGTTCGCCGAGCGCCGCGTGGTTGTTCTCGTTCATCGCCGCCATCACGGCGAACACCTCTTGCCGGGAGACTTTGACGCCCTTCCCCGTGACCGCCGCTTCGGGGTTTGCGAGGAGTTCGCGGAGCGTCCCGACCGCGAGGAGGAACGGAATCCCCCACGCTTCGAGCGTGTTGCCGTCGCGGAGCGGAACCGTCTCCAAGTAGGTCTGTGCGTCGTCGAGGAGCGAGCGCGCGTGGTCAGCGGTCCGCTTGACGACCGAAGCGGTTCTCGCTTCGTGCTCGGCCGCGACGACCTCTTCCTGCGGGACGCCCGCGTCGTCCAGCCACTCGGCGGGGAGATAGACGTTGTTCTCCGTGGTGTAGTCGTCGTACACGTCCTTGGCGATGTTGACCAGTTGGAGGAGTTGGCCGAACTCCTCGGCGGTGTCGTAGAGACGCGAACGACGCTCGCTGTCGATGTTCCCGCGCGTCACGAGGTTCGTGATGAGGTTGCCGACGGTGCCGGCCACGTAGTAGCAGTACTCTTCGAGTTCGTCGCGCGACTGGATTCGAAGGCCGCCGATGTGGGCGTAGCGTTCGACGAACATCGCCATGCCGGTGACGAGTTCTCGAACCGGCGGTGTGACCGCCTCGTGAACGTCCTCGGGAAGCGCCTCGAACGTCCGGAAGATTCGGGGCGCGTTGGCGACGACGTCCCAGTCGGCCGACCGCTCTGCTTCGGCCGGGATGTGTGGTTCGACCGCGGTGACGAACTCGTCGATGTCGGTGTCGTCTTCGGGGTCGAGCGCGCGGTCGTAGAGTCGTAAGAGGTGTGCCTGCTCGTCGGGGGCAATCGACGACGAATCTTCGATAGTGTCGGGGATACGGCAGAGGAGATATCCAATACAGATGTACGAAGACATCGGCTCATCGAGGACGTTCACGGTCAAAGCAAAGGTCCGTGAGACGCCTTGGACAGCATCGTGACACCACGTGAGGTCGTCGTCAGTTGCCGGTGGCCTGGCATCGGCGTGTTGAGACATTCGAAGTATCCGATTCTAAGGAGGGAGGGATAAAAAGTTTCGTGGGGAATTCCACCGCCCTGCGAGGGAAAACCATAAGCATAGTCAATGAAAGAATCACGCATGGATTTCTCCCTTACTGCCGAGCAAAAGCAAATCCGGGATATGGTGGCCGACTTCGTTGACGAGGAGGTGAAACCCCGTGCGGCGGAAATCGACGAGACCGACGAGTTCCCCGCCGACCTCGTCGAAGAGATGGGCAAACTCGGACTGATGGGCATGCCGTTCCCCGAGGAGTACGGCGGTGCTGGATTGGATTACCACTCCTACGCCATCGGTCTCGAAGAGATTTCGCGCGGCTCCGGTGGACTCGGCACCATCGTCGCCGCCCACACGAGTCTCGCGGGCAACATGCTCTACGAGTTCGGGAACGAAGAGCAGAAGCAGACCTACCTGACGCCCGTCAACGAAGGCACCGACATCGGCGCGTTCGCCCTTTCGGAACCCGGTGCAGGGAGCGACGTTCCCGCGATGGAGACGACGGCGAAGAAAGACGGCGACGAGTACGTCGTCAACGGCGGCAAGCTCTGGATTTCGAACGGCTCGGTCGCTGATACGGTCGTCCTCTTTGCGAAGACCGACCCCGACGCGGGCAACAAAGGCATCTCGTCGTTCGTCGTCCGCCCCGAGGAAGACGACGGCTTCATCGTCGAAGGCACGGAGCACAAACTCGGCGACAAGGGCTGTCCGACCGCCGAACTCCGCTTCGACGACATGCGCATCCCCGCCGACCGCCTGCTCGGCGACGAGGGCGACGGGTTCATCCACGCCCTGAAGACGCTCAACGGCGGCCGAATCACCATCGCCGCGCGTTCCATCGGTATCGCCCGCGCCGCCCTCGACGACGCAGTCACGTACGCCGGCGAGCGCGAACAGTTCGACCAGCCAATCGGCGAGTTCCAGGCTATCAAGCACAAACTCGCCGACATGGACACGAAGGTGCAGGCCGCGAAACTCCTCATGCACAAGGCCGCGGACCTGAAGATGCGCGACGAGACGTTCATCAAAGAGGCCGCACAGGCCAAACTCTACGCCAGCGAAATCTCCCGCGAAGTCGCCAACGAGGGCATCCAGATTCACGGCGGCTACGGCTACACCAAGGACTTCGCCGCAGAGCGCTACTACCGCGACGCCAAACTCAACGAAATTTACGAGGGGACGAGCGAGATTCTCCGCAACACCATCGGCGACTGGCTGCAGAAGTAATCGGTCTCAGTTCGCGGTCTCTTCTTCGGCTTTGGTCGTCTTTCGTTCGCTGTTTTCCACACGCTCTGAGAGCCACGCGTAGTACGATTCGACTCGGCTCGCGCCGCCGTCGCTGAGTGCGTACACGTCGTAGATTCCTTCCGTTCGCCGTTCGAGGTGGCCCGCGTCCACGAGCGCTTCGAGCGTCATGTAGAACGATTGCGGGTCGAGGCGGGTGTCGTAGTAGCGCTCCAGTCGCGTCTTCAACTTCTGACTCCGGAGTTCGCCCGCGTCGTAGAGAATCGCACACAGGTCGCGGCGGCGGCCGCTCTGAAACCACATACGCGTAGGTCGGAGGTGGGCTATTCGTCAGTTTCGTTCTGTTGCCGGTATCGAACTCACGTGTGACCGACTGTCGGTGAGGAAGATTAATTCGGACTCGAACTATCTTCGATAACAGTTCGAATGGCACCCCACAGCACTGGTTCGCCCGAGGCACCTGACGAGCGATGGTGGAAAGAGGCCGTCGCCTATCAGATTTATCCGCGAAGCTTCAACGACAGCGACGGAGACGGCATCGGTGACATCCCGGGTATCACAGAGAGAGTCGAGTATCTGGACGCGCTCGGAATCGACGTCGTCTGGCTCTGTCCAGTGTACGCGTCGCCCCAAGCCGACAACGGTTACGACATCAGCGACTATCGCTCGATTGCAGCCGAGTTCGGGACGATGGACGATTGGGACGCCCTTCTGGAGGCGCTACACGCCCACGATATGCGACTGCTCATGGACCTCGTCGTCAACCACACGTCCGACGAACACGAGTGGTTCCAGCGGTCTCGTCGCAGGGACGGCGCGTACGAGGACTACTACTACTGGCGTGACGGGGGCGAGGACGAACACGGAGACCCCACGCCGCCGAACAACTGGGGGTCGTTCATGGGCGGGTCGGCGTGGACGTACGACGAGCTGCGCGGCCAGTGGTACCTTCATCTCTACGACGAGAAACAGCCGGACCTGAATTGGCGTAACCCCGAGGTGCGTGACGAGATTGCGTCGCTCGTCGAGTGGTGGCTGGAAAAGGGAATCGACGGCTTTCGACTCGATGCCATCAACGTCATCTCGAAACCGGAGGGTCTCCCGGACGGGAGCGGCGACACGCACCCAACCGGGGTCGAACTGTTCAGCCACGGTCCACGCGCCCACGACTACCTCCGTGAACTCTACGACCGGACGTTCGCGGACTACGACGTCGTGACCGTCGGCGAGATGGGAGAGACGACGGTCGATATCGCCTCGGAGTACATGGGTGGAGACGGCGTCGGACTGGACATGCTCTTCCACTTCGAACACATGGACGTGGATGTCGGCCCCCGTGGACGGTGGGACCCCGAGGGATGGGGCGACTGGAGCCTTCCGGAGTTCAAGCGAATCATGAGTCGGTGGCAGACCCAACTCGAAGCGGGCTGGAACGCACAGTACCTCGGCAATCATGACCAACCGCGAATCGTCTCTCGGTTCGGCGACGTTGCCGAGCGAAGCTCGGCAGCCCAACAGACGTCGTCTGTTGACGACGAAAGGTATCGAATCGAGAGCGCGAAGCTCCTTGCGACGTTCCTCTTGACCACGCACGGAACGCCCTTTATCTACCAAGGTGAGGAGATTGGCATGACGAACGCTACATTCGAGACGTTCGACGAACTCGACGACCCGATGATGATCGGTGCCGTCGAGGACTACGTCGCCGCAGGGAAGGCTGATTCACCCGAGGAACTGCGCGACTTCTGGAACTTCCAGAGTCGTGACCACGCCCGGACGCCGATGCAGTGGTCGAACGACGAACACGCGGGCTTTACCGACGGCGAACCGTGGTTCGCCGTGAACGAGAACTACCGCGATATCAACGTCGAGGCGGCCCGGAGCGACGAGCAGTCGATTTGGCACCACTACCGGCGACTCATCGACCTTCGACACGACGAAGTCGCTCTCGTCTACGGCGAGTACGAACTGCTACTTCCCGACCACGAGCAGGTGTACGCGTACACCCGGACGCTTGACGAGTCCCAGATACTGGTTGTACTCAACTGGTCGGACGAACCCGCGACGGTCGATTTCGGTCACACCGACGGAGACCTCGATGTATCCGACCTCCGCGTTCGTCTCTCGAACTACGACGAGACGCCGTCAACACCCGGCGAACGACCGCTCCGTCCCTTCGAAGCAGTCGTGTATCGGAACTAATTCGCGGCATCGGTCACCTCGTATCCGGGGTCCGAAATTCAGTCTCCCCCGACAGAACCGGTAGTTTAGACAGGCCGTACTCCCAAGCCACCCTCATGAGCGAATCTGTGGCAGAAGCAAACGACATCACTGCCCGCTACTACGTCACCGACGACGAACGCGTCCTCGAATTCGAAGCCAATGGCAAGACAGCGGCGGTCGCCCAGAACATCTCGGGCTACGCGATGCTGAAAGTCCGACCGACCGTCGATGGCGACGAACTGGAACGCTACTACGGGTTCGACATGGCGCTCGACCACGCGGCGGAACTGCTCGGCGTCTCGCCGCACGACCTGCCGATTCCGGACGACGCCGAAGACATGGGGATGTAACTCTAACTTCCCCAGTAAAACCGCGGCCCCAAGAACAGATAGCCGAGCGCGAGAAACAGCAGTCCGAACGCGAACCCCATTCCGAGTCTGCCCGAGAGCAGAATTGCGAGTCCCTGCACGACGCCCATCACGAGCGCGTCTTGTGCGTGCAAGTCGGGGTAGACAACGTCAGAAATCATGAGCAGCGCGAGAATTCCGGTAAGGACGACGAGTAGCATCGGTTCGACGAAGCCGACGAGGACGCCCGCAGAGAGAATCGTCGCGGCGAGCGTCGTCGGCACGCCAACCGTCTTGTCGCTGTCGCTGTCGTAGGCGGTATAGAGCGCGAGTCTGACGACGGCCATGGCGACGAAGAAGGCGGCGACGGCGACGCCCGCGACGACGCGCAGTTGGTCGAACCCCCACGCCTCGCGGACGACGGCGGCGACGAGCAGTGCGGGCGCGACGCCGAACGAGGCGACGTCGGCGAGTGAATCGAGATACGGCCCGGCGTCACTACCGCCGTAGCGTCGGGCGAGTACGCCGTCGAGTCCGTCGGCCATCGCACCGAGGAGGATGACTTTGGCGGCCAGTCGCACGTCGATTGCCGTCAGGACGGCGGCGACGAAGCCGAGGGCTGCGTTCCCGGCGGTCACGACGTCGGCGACCCCCAATCGGCCGACGAATCGGGGCTTCATACCGTGTGGATTGCGGACCGCCCCTTTGCCTTTTACGTTTGGCCGCGCTTCGGCGTTTGGTCGCGCTTCGGCACGTGAACCACGCGAGATTTATTCCTCGCGTTCTGAACCCATCGTATGCGAGACGAGCGGCCCGGATTCGGGCAACAGACGCGTCGTCGATTCCTCGCCACCGCAGGTGCCGCCGCGACGGCCGGCCTCGCAGGGTGTGCGACGGTTCTCTCCCCCGACGACGAGTACGACGTGGGAATGACCGCCGTCGCGTTCACGCCGCCGACTATCACCGTCGAAGTCGGCGACGAAGTCGTCTGGCAGAACACGAGTTCGCGCGGCCACACCATCACCGCCTACGAGAACACGCTCCCGGATGGCGCGGAATTCTTCGCCACCGGCGGCTACGAAGACGAGCAGACCGCCCGCGACGCCTACTCGAACGAAATCGGCGGTCTCATCAACAGCGGCGAGTCTTACTCCTACACCTTCGAGACGCCCGGCGAGTACCAGTACTTCTGTATCCCGCACGAACAGGCCGGGATGGTCGGCACCGTCGTCGTCGAATAGTCGCTTCTACACGCTCGATACGGCAGGCGCTCAGCGGTAAGCGTCGTAAAAACGTGAGAATCTGCGTCGCGGAGACGACTTACTCTTCGTCGTCTTCGAGTGCGACGTCTTCTTCGTCGATATCGACGGCGGCCTCTTCTTCGGCTTCGACTTCCGAGGGGTGCGCTTCGAGGCTGAACTTCTGGACCTCGACGCGGCGAAGCGGGTAAATCGTCTTCGCGTCGGCGTAGATCGCCGAGGAGAGACGACCTTCGACGACGCTCTCGATGACCTCGTTGAAGGTGTGGTTGACCGCGGCTTCGCGGGTGAGCTTCGTCATGATGCGACGAATCTCCTGTTCTTGGCTACGGTCTGCCTTCTTCGTCGTGAAGGCGACGGGCTGGAGCTGGACGCGGTAGTCGTCCTTCGTCAGCACCGTGACGTTGGCCTCGATTTTCGAGGCACCGCGACGAACGAGACTACGGAGGTAGTCTCGGGTGAGTTCTTGCTGGACGAACTCGGTGTAGGCAGCGTCGCTGCCGACGTCGTTCACCTTGAAGGTGAGCTTGACGTTGTTCGCGCCCTGGTCGTTGTTGAGTTCGCCAAGGGTCGTTTCGACGGTTCGGCCGTAGACCTTCTCAGGCTCGTTGGCGAATGTTTCGCCGAGTTCCTGACGGTCAAAGTTCTCGGGAGCGATGAGGGTGTACCATCGCTTTCCGCGCTTCTGCTTCGAGACGGATCGTTCACTCATGATTTGTGTCTGTGTGCGTTCGGGTGTCGTCGATGACGGTCTGTGCGACCGTGACGTTGACGACGTAATCATCGACCGTGGACTGGAGTCCACCGGTCGAATCGCGTTCAATTGTCGCAACGAGCGTGTTCCCTTCGACTGTGGTGTGCATCGAGTCGGTGTTGTCGGGTTCGACTGCCGCACGGACGACCTCGGGGTCGTCGTGCGTCGTCCGCAGGTGTGCGCGACGAGTCGAACTCATCGGCGTACCTCCCTGACTGCCGAGACGATATCCTTCGGTTCGACCGCGGGGTCGAACGAGAGCGTGGCTTCCGCGGGGCCGCCGGTCGCCGTCGCCTCACCGAGTTCGGTTGCGGCGGCGGCGAGTTGCTCGTCAAGCCCGGCGGGACCGGTCGAGACGAGCGCGGCGGCACCGGCTCCGACCGCGAGAACGGTCGGTTCGGGTGCGCGGAAGTCGCGGGCGAGACGCGCGACAGTCGCAAGCCGGCCGGGCGAACTGAGGTCGCACGAGAGCGCGTAGAGGCTCTCGTAGCGTCCCGTCGTCGCCCCGCGGAGCGCGGCGTGGACTGCTTGTGCGTGGTCGCGCCACGCATCGAGTGCGGTCTCACGAACGTCGTGGCCGAGTGCGAGCGCGATTGCGACGCCCGGCGACTCACGAACGGTCGCATCGAGCACGTCGGCGAATCCACCGACGGTCTCGAACGGCCCGTTCGGAGTGACGTTCGGGTGAAGAATGCGCTCGACGGCGGTCGCGGCCTGTGGCGTCGCGTCACCGGTCGTCGCATCGAGTGCGACGGCGGAAGCGACGTTGCGGTGTGCGTCCGCGTCGAGTTCGGCCGGCAGCGACAGTTCGGCGAGTAACGCCTGCGTCGCCTCGCGGTCACCGGACCACGGTGCGTGGACGAGCGTCGAGTGGGCGAGTCCGTCGGCGAGGTCTGCCGTCGGAACGGCAACTCCGGGACGGGACTCGACTCCCTGCTCGGCCATCGCGGCTTCGAGGTCGGCGTCCGGTTCGTCACCGGCGGCGTGGAAGCCGGCCAGTGCGCAGACCGGGTCGGGTTCGACGCCCAGTTCGCGGACGACTGTCGCCGCGTCGGTGGGGTCGAGTTCGAGGTCGGACGACTCGTCCGACGTGCCGACAGTGACCGTGAGGTCGTCGTCTGTCGCGGCCTCGGGAGCACCGGTCGCTCGAATGCGGAAGGGAACGTGTCGCGTCGAGAGTGCCCGGCCGAGAACACCTGCTGCTGCGACGGCCGAACCGCTGGCGTGCACGCGGAGACGAACGAACGTCGCCTCGCTGAGCGCCGCGGCGGCGTCGGGAGCAGGCGTCTGTTCGGCGGGACTCATCGACATCTAGGTTATCCTTCGAGGAGTTCGACTGCGACGTCGTAGCTGTACGTGAAGTCCTCGTCGAGCTTGTCGCCACGGTAGTAGGCGACCAGACGGCGAATCTTCGACTCCGTGTTCTGGAGTGCGCGACGGTTGGACTTGTCCTGCTGGTTCTCCTCCATGTGTTCGCGGAGGCGAACGGCGCGTTCCATCAGGTTCCGGAGGTCCTCGGGGAGTTCGGGTGCCGCGTCGTTCTCTTCGAGGATGGTGGAGACTTTCTTGCCGGTTGCGAGCTTGACGTTGGGGACCGGAACGCCCTTGACGCCTTCGTCGCGCAGGGAGAGACCAATCTGGCTGGGGTCCTTACCCTGTTCAGCAAGTTCGACGACGCGTGCTTCGATGTCGCTCGCGTCAACGTCGCTCCACTCCGGGGCTTCGTCTGCCACCGGCTTGTCCGAACCGGACGAGCCACGGCGGCGGGTGTGCATTCGTGCCATTGTTGCGGGTTGGAACCGCACTGACCGCAGAAACGAGTACCCCGTAGTCGCATACACGACTACCGGGGCACTACCGCAATCCCAAGCCCAAAACGGGCGAGTCAGATTTGCGGCCGTGCTGGATTCCCACCGGAGTGTCCACGTTCGGCGGGTTAAATCGTTTCGACTCGTCGCCAGCGAGAATCGAAGGGCTTCTAAACGACTGGCGGCTCTACAGATGTGCGGGCTCGTAGATCAGGGGTAGATCACTCCCTTGGCATGGGAGAGGCCCCGGGTTCAAATCCCGGCGAGTCCACTCACATCCTTTCGGTCGTTTCACTCCCTCCAGTCGTTCGTGGACTCGCCTTACTCCCACTCGCTGCGCTCGCGGGAGTCCCGGCGAGTCCACTATTCTCCGCGACACCATACTCTGAGCAGTGGCTCCGTCAGGAGCCCTGCGATTCCTCTCGGTGGCGCGTAAGATAGTGTCTGTTCGAGACGGGATTTGAATCAGGGAGCGGGAGGTGAGCGAGCACCGCGAGCGAACGGAAGCGACTGGGGTTCAAATCCCGGCAAGACGGAGTCTTGCCGTACTCCCACTCGCTGTCGTCTGCGGGAGTCCCGTGAACTTCGTTCACGACCTTCGCAAACCATCGGTTTGCTCAGTCCCGGCGAGTCCACTCACATCCTTTCGATCGTTTCACTCCCTCCAGTCGTTCGTGGACTCGCCTTACTCCCACTCGCTGCGCTCGCGGGAGTCCCGGCGAGTCCATTTCTAAACGAAGTGAAGAAATTGACGAGCTGAGCATTTGGCTCGCCAAACGCGTGAATTTGAACCACTTCCAGTCGGACACAACGAGCACTGCGAGAGGTCGTTGCTCCCAGTTCAGTGGTTCACAGACGTACAAAAGCGTCAGTTTGTGCTATACCCAGTCGCCCGGAAAGACGTGCCTGTGAGTTGTCAGCAACACCATCGCGGACCTGACGCGTTCGAACTCCGGCCCACACGTGAACACCTCTAAGTCGGGATTCCAGTGAATGTATCCCCCGGAGGCCAGTTTCGGTAAGTGAACGTGCCGGAGAGCGATTTCCACTTCTGATTTAGAGGGCGCCTCGACGACGAAGTCATCGACCGAGAATCGGTGTTCGGGGTCGGCGTAGGCGAGTTCGAGCATTATCCAGCGGCGGTGTGAGTGGGAGAGCACGTCGAAGAGTAGGTCTTGTGAACCTCTCCCACCCGGAAGAGACGTATCGACAGTGGTGCTCGGTTCGGTCAGGTACATGATTCTGGCAGACGTTGCTCGGTATGGGGTTTAGACTTTGAGGCTAGGTATCTAGCCCCCCGAAGAACCAGCGCGTTAGTTTCGATTCGGCAAGCCGGAGGTGGCGAAGCCACGTCGAAGTCGCAATATCCATGGACCCCGCGATATCCTCAGCGTTACTTTCTCGCGGCCACTCGAAGTACCCCGCGAGATACGCCGCGCGCAACGTCTCGGTCTGACGGGAAGTAAGCTCATCTCTAAGTGAATCACGTGACTGTAAGGTCGTAACGATGGGCCGGTCGAGCGTGCGCTTTGCGACGACTGACGCCGTCGGGTATTCTCCGAGGAAGGAGTCGATGAGTTCGTTGAGGTCGGCGTCGGCGCCAATCTCGGCAACCACCGTCGTCACACCGTTCTCGCTTCGGAGAGACTTCCCATTCGCACCCGTTTCGACGACCGTCTGAATCGGCGAGTGGTCCACGACGAGTTCGAGGAGTGTTTCGGTGTCGGATTCGGAGACGACACGGCAGTGGCTCACGTCGTCGAACTCCGTCACGAACTCATCGATATCCTCTGGGACCGCACAGGTGACCGTCACGTAATTGAGCAAATTCCCCTCGGATATCGACACCATTCCCTCGAAATCACATCGACACTCTAACTCACGCGAAAGCTCGCCGAAGGCGTTGCCATCAGTGAGTTCGAACTCGATTTCGACGACCGAGTCGGCGGTGAGCGTCCGCTGATATCGCTCGCTTTTGGCTTGCTCTGCTTTCAGTGCGGTCATCGTCTTCCGGCGCTCGGTGATATCTCGGAGCACCGAGAGATGGCGGCCTGGGAGGATGTTCGGTGTGGCACTGAACTCGACAGTCCGAACCGTCCCGTCGGAGCGAACGAGCGGAAAGACCCCCGTTTCGAGAGCGGACGCTTGGAATTCGTTCCACGCCTCTTCGAAATTGTACCCCTCGGCGGCGAAGTCAGAAATCGTTCGGCCGAGCAGTTGGTCTCTGGATAGACCGAAGAGTTCGCATGCTGCGGGGTTGGCATCGACGTATCGAGCGTCGTCGTCGGCGATGAGAATCGCGTCGAACGCCTCGTCGAACACGGCTCGAAACTGCCGCTCGCTACGGACGACCTCGGTGACAGTCCTCGGCGATACCGAACCGTCTGTCGTTGTCGATTCCGGTGGGAGCGTTCGCAACCACCACACTTGCTCTCCGGCCTCGATTCGTTTCGTCCCGAGTACGCCATCGGCGAACGACGCCGCTAATTCGTGCGCTACTGCATCGACCGTACAGTCGATTTCGTCGGCAAGTTCGATTGCGGTGTACGGTTCGCTTATCTCGGCGGCTTCGAACACAGTTCGAATTTTCTCACGTAATCCCGAGGGGGACCCTGCACTACTCGTCATGCGATAGATACGGTCGCAAGTCGATTAGCGGTGACGTCGCTCGGGACGTCGAATGCGCTCTCCCGTCGGGATTCTTGAACGTGGCAGCTAGGCTATACTCTCACTCCACGTACTCTACTCGCAAGCGTCGGAAGTCTTCGCCGTGGCTGGTGAAGACCCGACCGATGCGAACCACATGGCCTCAGATTCGACAGAACCATCGACCCGGTTCTACTTCATCAGCGACCTGCACATCGGCGGCGACGAACAGTTAGCGACCGTCGATTTCGAGGACGAACTCCTCGCATTCCTCCGGAAACTCGAAACGACCGACGAGGACGCCGAACTCGTCGTCAACGGCGACGCCTTCGGGTTGTGGGAGTTCACCGAACTGGAGGGCATGGAGAAGTTCGACGCGCTCGTGGATCACTACCCCGAGTTGTTCGCACAGCTCAAAGCGACCGGTGAGAACGTGAAAATCACGTTCATGCCCGGGAACCACGATTACGAACTCGCGTGTTACCCGGAGTACATCGAGCGACTGGCCGAGTACAACGTCACACTCGAACAGGAGGTCGTCCTCACGCGCGAGGTCGCCGACCGACTCCTCTGGATCGAACACGGCCAACAACGCGACCCGAACAATCGAAGCCCCGATTTCGGGAACCCCTACGCCAATCCGCCGGGCTACTTCGTCAACCAACACATCACGAGCAAGGCCGGCCAGCTCTCGGACCGCGGGAAGTTCAACTGGCTGAAAGACATCCAATCGGTGACGCCGATGACCGAGATTCCCGATTGGATGATTTCGAACTACTTCTATCGGGAGATGAGTCCGTTCCTCCGCTATGCGGTACTGCCGTTCCTCCTGCTGTTCAACGTCAGCCTCCTCTATCTCGTCATGTTCGTCCTCGCGGCGACGGGTATCTGGGCGCTCCCGGCCGAGACTGCCGATTGGCTCTTCAGGTATCTCGGTCCTCTCGGAGCGTTCGTGGACGTGGTTCTCGTGATCAACATCATCATCATCGCGCTACTCACGCTCTTGGCGATACCGGGGTTCTTCTTCGTTCGAGACGCTCGAAAGACACTCAAACGATTCGGGCTGGTCGAGACCGGCGAACCGGAGGAAGTCGCGGACAAGTACGCCGATGGCGCGCGTGAGGTGTTCGCCGAACATCCCGAAGTCGCGGTGTTTCTCTACGGACACACACACCGCGCGTCGCTCATAGAAGTCGATGATAGAGTCGTCTTGAACACGGGGACGTGGCTGAAGCGACTCAACCGAAGGTCCGTGGTCTTCGGATTGCTCCCCTGGGTGTTTTACCCCTCGTTCCGCTTGAACTACTACCGTATTTACGAAGCAGACGGCGACGTAGTCATCGAGTACCACCTCGTCGATAAACCGAATCCGAAAGACCTGACACGTCTAGAGCGAGTGTTGACGTTTGCACCACCCACTGACCACTCGATTCCCGAACGTACCGTCGTCGAATCGGGGAAAATGTCAACCGAGTCGGCGAACGAAGCGGAACTGTTCGAGGACGTGACCTGATTCGAAAAATCGACACCTTCCATCTCTTGAGAGGGCATCTCCCGTCCAGAATCCACGTCGCACGACGATAGTCGGTTACCGTGTACCCTCTTCTTCTCAATTCGACGGGATTACCGGCGATACCTTTTTGAACTATCGAGAATAGTGATATTCATCCGAACGCCAATGGGTGGTGGCCTCCAAAACATGCGAGCCGTGTGCTAAATATGAGCTTTAATACGAATCGAGTCCTCCGGAGAGTTCTCCCGCAGAACCTCGGGGACGAACGCGGCCAAGCACTGCAGGATTACGCGTTGGGTATCGGAATCTTCATCGTAAGTGTTGCAATCGTCCTCTCGTTTATTCCATCCATCCTGGCACCGTTCAACGCACCCATCGACGATAGCGTCACGGCCAGAGCCGACCGAAGTGCAGACAGACTGACATACTCGCTTTCAGAGGAACGACAGCCGAACATTTTGAACACGAGCGATACGGAGTATCTCTTCGAAAATTTGGGTTCGAGTGAGAACCTTCGAGAGTATCTCGGGCTGTCAGCGACGACGAAAATCAACGTGACGATTCACGACCCTGCGACCGACGAGATTGCGACGGTGAACTCAGTTCGACTCGCCGCTGGACAGCCGTACGGTGATACCCCAATTGCAGCATCGTCTCGTATCGTTCTTATCGAAGACCAGCCGTACCGATTGACGGTTCGACTATGGTGAGACAACGTATGGACGAACGAGGACAAGCGTACGCGCTCGAAGGGTTCATGGCTGCGATTCTTCTGTTTACGGCCCTCCTATTCTCGATGCAAGCGGTGATTCTCACGCCGACGACCGCGGGTACTGTTGACCAAGACGTAAAGACCCAAATCCGTGCAGAGGCCCACGATAACCTCGTCATCGCAAACGGCCAAGGCGAACTCGAACACCTCGCACTCTACTGGAACAACAGCACGGGAACGTTTGCCCACGCGTACAACAATTTGGTTGGGTACAATACGAAACCACCGTGTGGAAGAGCACCCGACGCCGCGACACCCAAGTGTGAAGACTTCGGAGAACGGTTGAACGCGACGTTCACTTCCCGAGGGTTCGTGTACAATCTCTACCTCGACTATCGGAGTGCGACGAACATCCAACAGACGGAATCGACGACAGTCGTCTACCGCGGAACCCCGTCGTCGAACGCAGTCACTGCGACGTTCAGAGTGGTGCTCTACGACGAGATGGTGCTCAGGTCACCTGAAGATGCGGACGGTCGGCCGCTCTCGCAACTCGGTCCCGACGAGTTCTACGCGAGCGACATCGACCCAGGACCGGTGTACAACATCGTGGAGGTGCGCATCGTCGTATGGTGAGGCGTGAATCCAGAGCCCAACTAATTTTGGTTGCGGCTATCGTCATCGGCATCAGCATCATTGGATTCGTCGTCATCCTCAACACCGTTCTCTACACGGAGAACGTGACGAGTCGCAGTGCAATCGCCTCGACCAACTCCGGTCTCACGAGTCAACTGAGCCTTCGGTCGAACGCCCCGATTTACATCCACCACGAGAATCAAAACCAGTCCAGTAGTACACCGAGTGGAATCCAGAGCGCAATCAACGATAGTTTGGCCCACTACGGGGACCTCATCGAAATTTCACGGGTACAGCAAGAGCCGACGTCGATAGAGATAGAAACTATCGGGACACCCGACACGGGTGCGCTCGTCGTTCAGGACGACTCGACGCGGGATTTCACGAATCGAAACAACGACGCCAACTGGACACTGGACGATGCCGCTGCAGTCCGACAGTTCACGATTTTCCTCGACAACGATTCGTTAGTCGCTGACAGCAACTCGGAACACGCCTTCGCAGTGAACGTGACCGAATCTGCCGGGTCGTACCAACAGCTCAGATTCTCTCGGACGGCGTCGGGCAACGTGACTATCGAACGGACCGGTGACACCACGGGGCAGTGTGAAATCGAACCGGCAGACGACGAACTGAAGATCGACCTCTGGTCGGGGAGCGTTCCCGGAACCTCCTGTACGTTTGCCGGCGCTGATTCGATGAGCACGCCCGAAATTACGTACACGAACGCCGACAACGCTACTGGGAGCTACCAGTTGCTGATGAACGACACTACCGTTCCGAATGGTGGTCGATACGCATCCGGCGGGTCAGACTCGCCCCGGTTGACGTACGTCGTGTACCGCGCAAACATCTCTTCGACGTACGCAACGCCCGAACTCGTCCAAGAGTCGCGGATGGAAGTCGTGGTGTACGAACCAGGGAGTTCGTCCCGATTAGCTGGCGGCATCGACTCGACTGGCGGAGCAGTTGGTGGCGAAAGCACCAGCACGCCGACGCCGACACCTACAACTGCTACGCCGACGCCGACTCCCACGCCGCCGCCGTCGAACCAACCGCCGTCGTTGGACACGCTCGACGCGAGTACGGTCTGTAACAACTGGGAATCGGGATTCTTCGGCCCGAGATGTACGGCGCGGGATGTCACAGTCTCGTGGACTGCCTCCGACCCGAATGGTGATTCGGACATCGAATCTGTCGAAATCCGCGTCATAAACGAACACCTGTTCGGCGAATCAGAGGTGGCGTCCACGACGATTACGTCTGGTGACCTGACGGACCAGACCGAGACCCTCTCGCTTAGCGGCGATGCCGACAGGGTGGTCGTCGTGGTCACCGACGACGACGGGGAGACCGACACCAGTGTTGAACGATTATGAGATGGAACGAACTCACTGCCGACGAGACGGCGACGACGACGCCCCTGACGTACGTTCTGACCCTTGGTATCACGACGGTCTTGATTGCCGGACTTATCGCGGGGGCGAGCGGAGCAATCGAAGACCAGCAGCGAACGTCAGTCGAGCGGCAACTCACCGTCGTTGGCGAGCGTCTCGCGAACGAAATCACGGGTGTAGACCGACTGGTCTACACGAGTTCTAAATCGACGATTACGCTCAAGACGACACATCCCACGCGAGTCGTCGGTTCACGCTACTCTATCGAGATGAAAAACGGTGGCCCACCCTGCCAGCAGAATCAGTGTATCGTCCTCAACTCCACGAGTCCAGCGGTCACGGTCACTGTCTCGTATACGACTGACGCCACCGTCGAAGAGAGAGTCGTCCGAGGCGGTCCAGTGTCGGTTAACTACAACACATCGACGCGTAACATCACAATCGAGGAACGATGAGACGACTGGACGACCGTGGTGTGAGTGAGGTAATCGGGTTCGTGCTGGTGTTCGCACTCATCGTCTCTTCGATAAGCGTCTTCTACATCACTGGGAATACCGCGCTCACGTCGTTGAAGGACGACGAACAGATAAATAACGGCGACCGAGCGTTCATCGCGATGGCCGAGAACATGAACGACCTCTTGAACGCTCGGGGACCCCAGCGTGAAGGCGAAATCAAACTCGCGGGGGGGACGATGTCATTCAACGATACGAGTGCACTCTCTCTCAAAATCGAGGCTGGTGGGACGACAATTGGTCCTCAATCAGTCAGTACGGGTTCACTCGTCTACCAGTTGAACGATGAAGCAATCTGGTACGAGTCGGGGGGAGTTTTCAGAGAAAGTTCGGTATGGTCCACGATGAAACGAGAGCCAGGGCTTCTCTGTACACCGTCCCACGCCATTATCTCGACTGTCTCGCTGTCGCTCGAAACGAACGCCACCTCCGTTTCGAGAGAGGGGACCGTCCTAATCGTCGGACGGCGCGCGGGAACGAACGTCGTCTATCCGGCCACTGGATTCGAAGACTCGGGGATGAAAAATGCGACGCTCACCGTCACGTCACAGAACGACGATGCGTGGGAGGAGTATCTGACCGAGACTGGGTGGGACAAGACGGGAACGAACCAGTACAGTTGTACTGCTGAGAACATGCTGGTCCGCGAGTCGCTCGTCCAAGTCAAGATTCTCTAGTACCGCGTAAATAGCGTTCTGTCAGACGAAATCCCCTGCGCAAAGCACACTCACCTGTTGGTTCGGTTCGACAGACCGGGTCTCACCAATGGCGGTGCGTAGCCCGCTCTGTATCTCTCTCGATAGTGGACGTAAGCTGGCCGAGTCGCGTGCGTCGCTGTCGTCTGCGCAAGGGTCGATTCAGTCGAGAAGAAACGCGACCCACATCCAAACTTCAGAGCGGAGTTGCCACGACTTCGTTCACAGCGACGTGAATTGCGAAGTTCTCCGGCGCACTCACACTTCCTTTCTCGGTGATGGTGAGGAGGACGACGGCGTCGTTGTAGTCGGGGTCGTCGCTACTGTCCGCGTTATCGGGGTCCGCGTTCTCCTTAGACAGTTCGTAGAGGAACACGAACTCGTTCTCGTCCAGTTGGACGTATCCGCTGTCGTCGATTCTCTCTTCGAGAATCTCGGTCAGATTCCGCTGTTCTGGACCCGCGGCCGAGAAGTCTGGTACCTTGTCACCGTCTTCGAGGATGACGAGGTTCCCGCTGTTGCTGGTCGAACTGATCTCGATTCGCTCGTTCCCGACATCGTCACACCGTTCTTCGGTGTACGTCGTCCCACTGTACGTGTTTGTGACGCCCGTCTCGTCGTAATCGTTGCAGGTGTACGACGTCGCGTAGACGGAGATACTGACACCGGTACTCCGGTCGAACGAGTAGTTGAAGTGTTCACCTTTCACCGGGTCGTTCAAGTCGTCCTCTTCGGGGTCGATTGGGTCGTCGAGATCGCTATCGTACCACGGTGTCTTCGAACTGCCGTTGATTGAGATTCGGAACGTCGTCGGGCCGTTAATCTTGTTTCCGCCACTCGTCCCCGAGAGTTCGGTCCCCAGAACTTCGACGGTCGCGGTGAGCGCCTCGTCCGATGTGACGGTGTTGTTGGCCTGATTGATGTACGCGGAACTTCCGGCGGTTTCGAGCAAGATGCTCGCCGTCTCTTCCGAGTCGTTCACTGTGACCGTTCCGTCGTCGAAGTGGGTCTCGAAAAAGCGACCCCAGGCAGTGTAGTAATCGCTTTGGATAGTTATCGTCGCGTTGTCCGGCGGGTTACACTGCGGGTCGGTGAAGACGCCTTGGAACGACTGCGTCTTCGTCTTCGACTGTGCCGAATCCTTCGTCACCTGAAGTTTGTTGATTTGGCCGTCCGCCTTCCCCGATACGTTCACGAGTTGGAAACTGAACGTTCCGTTCGTGTACTGCATGTTTGGGGGGGAAAGCATGACCGCACCACTCTTCGACATTTTCCAGACACCGCCGGCTTGATACGCGACGGTGTCTCCGTCGTTCGCCTCGGTCTGTATCGTTCCGAACGAGAGGTCTCCAGTACAGACGTGTGAATCGTTCCGTATCGTTATCTCCATGCTGCCGTCTTCGGTCACACTGGTCACCCCCCGAATTTTACTGTAATCGAGCGTGTGCGCGTCGTTCGTACTGAATGCGACCTGACTCAGACGAGCGTCCGACTCTCGCATCGCAAACTCTGCGGTCTGCGTATTCGCAGCACCACGAAGCTCCGAGATTGCCGTCGAACCGAAGTAGGCGATACCGATGCCGCTGAACACGACGACGGAAATCAACAACACGTACCCAATGACGGTCGCTTGCCCCCGAGCTGACTTCGGTAACGTATCCGTCGAGGGGAGTGTCATAGATTCGTGTACGTCAGACTCGGACATTAACTTATTTGCCGACCTTCGATTGTCTTCACTCATCGACGCACACTCCTGTTCGAACAGGGAACACTCGATTACGCTGCCTCCGACAGTCCCGCGTCTGTGGGGGCGCTCCCGTTCGAGATTGGCTGTCACGCCGATTCTCGACGCTGGTCATCCAACCACCGTCCACACGGCCAGCGCGAGCGTCTGGAGGATGACGACGAACTTGACGCCCGCAAGTAGGTTCGCGTTTCGGATGTAGCCGCTGATGAACCCGGACAGCACCGCCTGAATCGTCACGCCGTGGAAGAACAGCAGCGACAGCAAGTCGGGGTCGATAGCGCCGCCGAAGTTCGGACCGCCGGTCGCCGCTCCGCCCGAACCGGAGGCTTGCGAGGTCAACCCGGCCATCACGTCGAGGAACTGCGTCTTCAGGATGGCCATCACGGCGAGGAGGGTCACGTAGGTCATGAGGATAATCGCCACCTGCATCCGCGTACGGGAGATTCGCTCGCGCATGATGTCGTCCTGGTTCTCGGACGCCTGTGCGGCAGTCGAGAGGACTTCCGTAATCTGACTGGAGGCCTCCTGTGCCTTTGTGATGAGTTTGACCGTCCGAGCGAGACGCGGAATGTGGTACTTGTTGTTGAACTCGATGAGCGCCTCTCGGAGGCTCATGCCGTAGTGGACCTTCGCGTACATGATGTCGAACTCGTCGGCGAGTTTCCCCGAGGAGGTATCGGAGACGGTCTTGACCGATTCGAGGAGCGTCTGACCGGTGTCGTTCGCGCTGGAGAGTTTCCGGAGGTTGTCGGAGAGTTTGCCCGTAATCGCGTTCCGCGAGTGGACGTTCCACTCGTGGAAGAACGTGAGCGGGATGGCGATGAGGTAGATGGGCACGTACATCCAGATGAACGTCCCCCACACGGGGTTCGCAATCATTCCCTCCCACGTCGTCGGCGCGGTCCCGCCGAGCACGCCGAAGGCGAGGAGGACGAGCGCCGCAGGAACCGTCAGCGTGAGGGTGAAAAGTGGGTGCTGTTTGAAGAACAGGTGGGGTTGCCGGAGCAGTTCTTTCGTCTTGAACGTCCCTTCGCGGTCTTTGATACGCGAGAAGAGACTGAACTCACCGACGTACGACTCGATGAGTCCCATGTGGATGAGACCCTCTCGCTGTTCGCCCTCCAGTCGGTCACTGCTGTCGGCGGGGCGGAGATAGCCGTCACCCAACTCGTCTTGTTTGACCGTCGAGACGAGGACGAGAAAGCCCACGCCGGTCAGCGGAATCAGGCCGTACACGGTCGCATAGAGGAGCGATTGCTGTGCCTCGCCGAGCATGCTCATGATGACGAGGATGATGATGAGCAGGAGGGGAAACAGCGAGAGCGTCATGTACATCTCGCCGAACAGCTCCATCGTTTCGAGGGTCTGTTCTTGCTGTTGTTTGGCCGTCCGCAGGTGTTTGTCCTTCTTGTCGTTGAGGAAGCCCTGCATGTCGCCACCGGAGTTGACGATAGAGAGCATGTCCGTGAGGAACTGCGAGAGTTCGTCCGAGGGCGTCGTAATCGCTTGCTCGCGGATGGCGTTTCGGTAGTCCACACCGAAGTACTCCGTCTCCTGGACGATGCTCTGGAACTCGCGGGAGACTTCGCCGTAGGTGTCTTCGGCCATCGCCATCGCCTCCAAAATCTCCAGTTGGTTCAGCCCACCGACCGACAGCGCGTACATGAACGAGATGGCGTCCGACAGAAGCATGTTAATCTCGCGTTTGCGTGCCGACGCCGTCGAGTAGGGAATCGCAACGAGTGTCCCGAATCCGAGTCCGAACCCAATCGTCCCGAAGACGACTCCCGAGATGATGATTGCGGCCGGTTTGGCGAGCGAGCGAAGCATGTCCGCCGTCGCTTCGCTCGAAACGGGAATGCCGAGGCTCAGCGAATTTGCGGAGAGGAGTCCGAGTGCGAACAGGCCGTAGCCGACGAGCATGCCGAACAGCCAGAGCGAGAGTCCGACGAGGACGCCGACCGCGAGCGCCCGCGACAAGTAGAGTTCGACGGTGTCGGGCATCCGCGCCTGCTTGAGTTTCGTATCGAGGTCATCGACGAACTCGCCGTCTTCGTCGAACAGCAGTTGGAACAGCGGGTAGAACGCATCGCCGAGCGCGTCGGTACCGCGGTCGAGTCCCGAAGAGTTGTCCGCATCGACGTTACTCATCTACTCGTCCTCGACTGTCGTCTCGTCCTCGTCCGCCGCACTGGTCTCGTCTGCCGCATTCGTTTCGTCTGCCGCATTCGTTTCGTCTATCGTCTCGAACTCGCTCTCGTCCGAGTCCACGTCGGGTTCGGCGGCTTGGAAGCCGCCCCACTCGTCCGTGTCGCCACCCTCGGCGTCGCCGCGCGACCCGTCTTCGAACGCCTCGAAGAACTCGTCGAGGTCAACGTCGTCGTCGGGTGCCGGGAAGTCGGGGCGGTCTCCCGGAATTTGGTCTTCGAGCGCATTCCAGAGGTCTTCGTCCTCTCCCGATTCGAGTGCCGGCGTCTCATCGGCGGTGTCGCCGTCGATCGACGACGGCCCGTCTTCGCCTTCGAGTTCGGACGGCGAGTCGCCGGCATCGAGACCGGCACGCTCGTCGCCCTCGTCGAGGCCGGGGTCGGCCGTCCGCTCTTCGAGTGCCGTGAGTTCGTCGCGCGCGCCGGGTTCGGCCTCCACGTCGGGTTCGGACCCCATGTCACCGAGCGCGTCCGAGACGTCGCCGGTGGGTTTGTCGCGGTACTCGGGGAACAGTTCTTCTTCCGCGCGCTTGAGAATCTCTTTGGCGAGGTTGAGGACGTGTTCCGGCGGTTCCGGCCGTGGGACCATCGCCTCGCTCTCGGGGTCGATGTCGATGTGGACCGACTCCATCTCCCGGAGGTCTTCGAGGCTCCGTTCGAGTTCGTCGTTCGCCATCAGGCCGATGATGGTGTCCTGGTCGTTGATGAACGCCTGGAACGTCGCTGCGACCTGCGTGTAGGTGTTGAGACCGTGGACGATGAGGTACGCGAGGACGACCTCTCGTTTGAAAATCTCCAGTTCGAGCGTGTCCTGGTCCCACCCGCGGTCGAACTTAATCTCCTCGACGGTGTTCGACGCACCCATCTGGAGGAACTCGTCGGTTTCGGCTTGCCACTGGTAGACGTCTTGAACGTTGATTTCGTCGTTCTCGGGGTCGTAGTGGTTGATTTCGGTGAGCGACTTGTTCCGTCTGACCTTGTTGCCGCCGACGCGCGTCGAGGTCTGAATCGACACGAGGTCGAGCGCCGTGAACATCGTCTTCGAGACGTTGATGGGGGCGGTGGTAAACCGCTTCAGCACCTCGCCCACGGAGTCCGCGTGGAACGTCGTGTAGGTGGTGTGACCCGTGGACATGACCTGGAACAGCGTCCGGCCCTCCTCACCACGAATCTCACCCATGACGATGTAGTCGGGGCGTTGACGAAGCGCCGCTTCGAGCAGGTCGAACTCGTCAACGTCGCCTTTGTCGTCGTCAGCGAACGACGGCCGGGTGACAGAGGCAATCCAGTTGCGCTGTGGGAGTTCGACCTCGCGGGTGTCTTCGATAGAGACGATTTTCGTGTTCGACGGGATGAACAGCGACACTGCGTTGAGCGAGGTAGTCTTCCCGGATGCCGTGCCGCCCGCGAAGATGAGACTCTTGTCGTTCTCGATACAGAGCCACAGGAACGCCATCTCTTCGAGCGAGAACGTACACCAGTTGATGAGGTCGATTGGGGTGAAGGGAACGTCCTTGAACTGACGGATGGTGTAGTTGGTCCCGTGGTCCGAGACTTCCTTGCCGAGTGTGAGTTGCGCACGCGACCCGTCGGGGAGCGTGGCGTCCACTTGCGGGCGGCGCTTCGAGATACCTTTCCCGGAGCGCTGGGCGAGTTTCACGACGAAGTCGTCGAGTTCGCCCTCTCCGTGGTAGACGTTCGAGATGATTTGCTCGTAGTCGGAGTGGTAGACGAACACCGGCGAGTTGTAGCCGTCACACGAGATGTCCTCCACGTTGATGTCGTGTTTGATGCCGTCGATGCGCTCGTAGCCGATGAAGTCGCGCCGGAGGACGTACTGAAGCTTCAGCACTTGGTACTCGGTGAGGACCGACGAATCGTCGGCGAGGACCGCGGATTCCGGTCGGGCCGCGATTCCTTCGATGCCGCCGAGCGGTTTGTCCTCGCCGGTCCGGTGCCCACTTCCGCCGAACATCCCACCGAGACCGAGGCGTTCGCCGAATCCGGTGAGGAACCCGCCGCTCGCACCTGCGTTGGGGGACGTCACGTCCACCGCCTCGTCGGACGCATCGGCGTCCGAATCGTCGCCGAACACGCCGCCGAGACCGAATCGGTCGAGGAGACCCGGAGCGTCGTCAGCGTCTGATTCGTCGTCGCCGAACGAGGGGGCAGGGCCGTCGTAGAGATCGTAGCGGCCGAGGAGTTCGTACGTCTGTGCTTCGATGACCGCTGCGCGGTTGTCGGCGCCGCTGACGATGCTGTCGTCGTTGTACTTGATCGCCGTCCGTAGCTTGCCGGTGAGGAACTCCGTGAGGTCGTCCTCGATACGGTTCAGATACGGCTCGACGAGGTAGTACTTCGTCTCGTTCTCCTTCGTGGAGTGGAAGATAATGACGAACGCATACGGTTTGTTCACCCAGTAGCGTTCGACCTCTTCGAAGTGCGATTTCTTCTCCTGTGCGACCGTCTTTTCGAGGTCGTACCGGTTTGCGAGCGTCGTCGTGCCGTCGGCGCTCGTGAAGAAGTCGTCTTCGTCGAAGTCGGTCTTGACGTTGACCGTGCGCTCTTCGACGAGTTCCTCGACTTCCTCGGCGCGTTGGGTCCCGTGAGCGAGCACGGCACCGATGTTATCAGGGTCGAATCCGAGTGCATCTTCGGCGTCGAAGCGGACGATGTCTCCGTTCTTGTCGCGCGGGCGCGAGCCGTCGTCTTCGTAGTAGTACTCGCGCTTGTAGTGCTCCCACATCCACTCGTCTTTGACGACGGGCGTGGTCTCGGGGTCGCAGAACGCTTCGAACTGCTCGTGAATCTTCGTCGCGTGCGCGCCGCGCTTTCCGACGAACGTTTCGACGTCTACGGGGTGAAAATCGAGATACGATTCGGGGTCGAGCGAGACGTCTTGCCAATCTCGGCGCGTTGGACGCTCGATAGTCTCTTCTTCGGAACTGCCCCACCGCGAACTACCCGGTGCGTCGGTGCGCGTCCGCGGGTCTGTCCCGTACAGTGCTTCGATATCGCCGCGTTCGCCAAACTCGTCGAGAAAATCCGCCCACGAATAGTCGCCTACGCGGGCGTTTGACGCGTCTGCGTGGACGCCGGAGTCCACGGGGTGCTCCGTCTCACCCTCCAACGGCTTGGGGTCGGATGCTTCGGCGTCCTCGGTTGCCATGCTCTCGGGATATTCGGGGCAGTGGAAAAGTCTTTTTCTCGGATAAATTATATTTTAATGAGTGTTTTAAGTTGTCTTTTTATACCCCTTTATGAGCAAGGTCAGTATTGGTAGTCTACCAAGTTCGTAGATTAAACCAACCATTTACCAGCAATCTGGCGGCGTTCACGAGGTGATTGCACTCCAGTTATCGAGTCACCACTATCTCGACGGGGCTTCATCGGCGGGCGGGGTGGGTCGAGTCACCCATCGCAAGTCGCGGCCCGCGAGGGCGACGAGCACACCCGTGACCAGTAGGACGAACGGGGCGGGCGTCGAGAGGAAGACGGTCACGACGAGAATCGCGGCGGCACCGACGAGCCACTCTCCGACCGTGCGACGCTCGACGGCATCGACTGCACCGTGGGTCACGCTCGCCCCGAGGAGAAAACTCGCAACGCCACCGCCGAAGGTCAACCGCTCCAACAGCGTGAGACTACCGCTCTCTCCGGCGGCCACGATAGCTACCAACGCGCCCGCCCCCGTCGCGGTGATACCGAGTGCGACTCCGAAGTGGCCGTAGGTGTAGCCCATTCCGGCGAAGAAGTCGAACTCACCGCGGACGAGGTCGGTAATCGTCTCTTCGCGGACGTGCGCGAAGTAGATACGCCAGAACGAGACGGCCAGCAGGAACGCGGCGGCGGCGGTCACGACGGCCGGAACCGACCACTCGGTGTCCGCGATACCCGAGATGACCGCGACGACGACTTCGCCCAAGACGATGATGGTGAACAGTCCGAACCGCTCGGGCATGTGTGAAATCTGCTGTGGGCGTTCGGTTACGGTGAAGTAGGTCGCCGCCGGCGTGGCGACTTCGATGACGATACCAATCCCGATGAGCGTGAACTGGAGGGTGCCCGTGACGAACAGGCCACTCACCCAGAACAACGCCCCCAGTCCGTAGAGTGTGAGATACCGGCCAGTGAACTCCCGAACGGTCGGATTCGCCCGCCATGCTTGCCAGTAGAGGGCGAGCAGAACCACTCGCAGCGCGAGATACGCGACGATGAACGAACCCAACTGCCCCGCGAGCGCGTCGTGGAGCGTCGTCGCCAACGCCGCCACCCCGAACATGGCCAGAAACAGTCCGATTCGGCCCGCGCCCTCTTCACCGAAAAGGTCGGCGTAGTACGAGAAGTTCATCCACACGAGGAACACGGGGACGAACAGGCCGACGAACGCCACGAGTCGAAGTCCCGTCACGTCTGCGGCGAGGTCGTGTGCGAGTTCGGCGACGGCGACGACGAACACGAGGTCGAAGAAGAGTTCCAACCACGTCGCGTGTCGCGCCTCCTCGCTCGTTTGGAGTATCGGCGGTGCTACTCGGGGAAGTCGCATAGTGAGAGAAGGGGGTGAACGCGGTTAGCGATAGTGGAGTTCGTACAGCACGGCAAGAACGTCTCCGTCCCCTGTTCGACACCGTAACGTCTCTATCTGGAAGGAACGACTATGCGAATTTACGTCGAATATCCGTCGTCAATGCCCTCCGAGAGACCGGTCGAGAAAGCGGTGACATCGGGCGCGAGGAGTACCAGACGTGGCGCTCTTAAGCGAATCGCAGCGGTGGGAACGCTCGTGGGCGGGATTCCGACGGCGGTGTCGAGCGCCGCGGCGACGAACGCTGAGTCCACCCGAATCGACTCGCCGACGACCATCACAGAACCCGGGACGTACCTCCTCGAATCGAACGTCGATTCGTCGGAGGACGGTCCCTGTATCGATATCCAGTCGAGTGACGTGACGCTCGATGGACGGGGATACGAACTCGTCGGGACGACTACTGGGGAGTCGATCGGTGTGCGAATCGGGAGCGACGACGGCCAACTCAGCAACGTCGGCGTCAGAAATCTCGTCGTCTCGAACTGGAACGACGGGGTTCGGCTCCAAAACGTGGCGGACTGCAGGCTCACCGACACCTACCTGAGTCTCTGTGAGTCGGCGGTGGTTCTCCGGAACTCGGCGGCGACCATCGAGTCGAACTTCGTCGAAGACTCGGATGGCGGAATCCTCCTCCGCGACCGTTCACGAGGCCGACTCGTCGATAACACGGTCAAATCGAGTCGGAACTCCGCAATCGGCCTGTTCGACTCGACGGCGGAGATTCGCGGCAATCTCCTCGCCGAAGGCCGCCAGTCTGGAATCGCGCTCTCGGCGAGCGACGACTGCACGGTGGTCGAGAACGTCGCGCGCGGGAATCGAACCGGTCTCTCACTCACGCAGGCGTCTTCGAACAACGACGTGTCGGCGAATAGCTTCGTGCACAACGAGTCTCGCGGCGTGTCGCTCGAAGGCCAATCTGGTCCCGACGACGACTCCACCAGCGGTAACCGCGTCTCCAACAACGAAATCACGGACAACGGCGGCGACGGCGTATTCCTCGGCGGCGTGCGGGAAAGCGAGTTCGTCGAGAACACCATCAGAGATAACGGTGCCAACGGGGTCGAACTGGTCGATAGTGGCGCCAACCGATTCGTCCGCAACGTCGTCTGCGACAACGCGGGCGAGCAACTCGTCGTCGGAGGCGACTCGAACGTCTTCCGCAACAACGTCACCGACTGTCGGGAGGAGTTGGTGTGTGAGGTTCCGGTCGATGATGAATTGGCCGCGTAGTTTGGTGAAATATCTGGGATTCGAGCCTCAGTCGCTCACGTCGTTCGCTCCCTGATTCGAATCCCGCGGTGCCGTTTTCACGGCTCTGGCGTTCGCCGAAAAACGGGCGTGACGGGAGTCCCGTGAGTAGCACGAACGGGACTCAGGAGCGGCCGCTGAACGAACGCAGTGAGTGAAGCGGGCGCGACGGGAGTGCAGCGATTTACGCTGCACGTCGTGAACGAAGTTCACGGGATTCGAACCGTGCCGAGACTCGCTTCGCTCGTCTCGTCGGGTTGCGAACCCGCCATGCCGGTTCGCTCGTCGCTCTGCTCCTCGCTGTACGGGCATGGCGGGAGTCCCGTGAGTAAGACGAACGGGACTCAGGAACGCCCGCGAAAGAACGAAGTGACTGAGCGGGCGTGACGGGATTCGAACCCGCGATCGAGAGGTTAGGAACCTCTCGCCCTATCCACTAGGCCACACGCCCCACGGAGAGTTGTCTCCGTGGGTGATAAAAATCGCGTGGTTCGACCCCTGTGGGGGCCGTGGAAACAGGAAGATGGAGCTGCGGTTACTGCTCTTTCGCCGTCGCCGACTCGGTGGATACGTCGCTCGTTTCCTCTTCGTCGTCGTCAGTATCCATCTGCTTCAGTTCGTCTTCGATTTCTTCACGTCCACGTTTGAACTCGCCCATTGCCTGTCCAGTCGATCGTGCAAGCTTCGGAATCTTGTTCGCCCCGAACAGCAGCACGAGTACGAGGAGGACGATGAGCAGCTCCGGCCCGCCCGGGAGACCCGGGAACAGGGGGGTGATGGTCTCGAACATCGCTGTTTCTGCGTTACCCAGTGGCAATTATAGGCTTTTTGCTCGCTGGCTCCGATTCGTACCGCTATCGATGAAGGTAAATCTGTTTGACCAAAGAGTACCGGTGTATGGTATCTGTCGGCGATGATGCACCCGATTTCACGGCACCGAAAACAGCTATCGACGGCGACATCGAGTCGTTCACGCTCTCCGAGAACCTCGACGACGCGCCGCTCGTCCTCGCGTTCTTCCCCGCGGCCTTCACGGGCACGTGCACCACCGAGATGTGCACCTTCCGCGACCAACTCGCCAACTTCGAAGACGTCGGTTCGACGGTCTACGGCATCAGCATCGACACGCCCTTTACGCTCAGCGAGTTCGCCACGAAACACGACCTGAACTTCGGTCTCATCAGCGACACCAACCGAAACCTCATCGACGCCTACGACGTGGAGATGGACTTCGCCGACCTCGGCGTCTACGGTGTCGCAAAACGCGCCGTCTTCGTCGTCGATGCCGACGGCGAGGTCACCTACTCGTGGGTCAGCGACGACCCCGGCGTCGAACCCGACTACGAGGCGGTCGAGGAAGCGACCCGGCAGGCCGCTCAGCAAACGACCCAGCAGGCATCCTAACGAACTGACACCGCACGACGGGGCAGACTGTAGCCCCAGTCCTTTTTTGTCCGTACTGCGACTGTAGCCTGATGAGCAAATCTGAAGATACGATCAACGGTGGCCGCGTCTACGATCCGGATGCAGACCACAACTTCCCCGACCAGAAGCTCAACGAAGTCCTCCCCGAACTCCTCGAAGACGAGGAGATAAACGTCCTCCTCGAAGCCCAGAACGTCAACGCGGTCGCGCGCAAGGGCTACAACGACCACGGGCCCAAACACATCGAAATCGTTCGCAACCGAGCACTCCGCCTCTACGACTTGCTCAAAGGCGGCGAGTGCGTGTTCAACGGTGCGCGCGACCAGGGACTCGACGAAGCCGACGAAGCCGTCATCATCGCGCTCGCTGCGCAACTCCACGATATCGGCCACATCGTCCACCGCGACAACCACGCCTACTACTCGATTCCCCTCGCCGCGGACGTGCTCGACCGATTCCTCCCGCAGTTCTACGACGTGGCCGACACGGTGCGCATGAAAGCCGAAGTCCTCCACGCGATTCTCACTCACCACCGCGAGGAAGACCCGCTCACGCTCGAAGCGGGCATCATCCGCGTCGCCGACGCCCTCGACATGGAGCGCGGCCGGTCGCGCATCCCGTACGAGAAGGGTGGCCGCGGCATCAACACGCTCTCCAGTCGGGCCATCAGTAACGTCTCGCTCGAACCCGGCGAACAGTCGCCCGTGCTCGTCGAAATCGAGATGGTGAACGCCGCGGGCGTCTATCAGGTCGATAACCTCCTGAAGGCGAAACTCGACGGCTCCGGGCTGGAAAACTACGTTCGAATCGTCGCGGTCAACACGCGGTCGGAAGACCAGTTGGTCGAGCGTATCGAGTTATAAGAAAGCGGGCGTGGGAGACCCACGCATCGACGAGTCGTTCTCTCAGTCGTTCGATTGGACGACGTGGTCCATCCCGGCGACCGTCAGTTCGCCGCTGAGCGTGCGGTTCGGGTACGGGATGTCGATTCCCTCGGCGTCGAACCGCTCTTTGACGGCCGTCACGTACTCGCCGCGCGTCTTCACGAAGTCGGCGCGACTGGGTTGGGAAATCCAGATGCGCGACTTGAGGACGACCGACGAGTCGCCGAGTTCCGTGAGCCGAACCGACGGTTCGGGGTCGGACATGACTCCCTCGTGGGCGCGTGCCTCTTCGAGGATGATGTCGGTGGCGAGGTTGATGTCGTCGTCGTAGCCGATGCCGAACGGCACCTGCAGGCGGAGTTTGTCCTTGGCGACGGGGTTCTTGATGACGCCGTCGGTGAGTTGCGAGTTCGGAACGGTGAGCAGTTCGTTGTCGAACGTCCGAACGCGCGTCACGCGGAAGGAGATGTCCTCGACGACGCCCGAGTTACCGTCCCATTCGATCCAGTCGTTGATGCGGAACGGGCGGTCGGTGAAGATGAAGATGCCAGCGACGAAGTTGGCGATGACGTCCTGCATGGCGAAGCCGATAGCGAGCGTCGCGGCCGCACCGATGGTCGCCAGCGACTGCAAGATGCTCGGGAACCCTGCGAACCGGAACCCGGCGGCGAGCGCGATGAAGGCCATCACGAGCGACGTAATCTTCATCAGCGGCTTCTTCGCGTGTTCGTCCGCGCCGCGGCGGTCGAGCCACCGGCTCAGGACGGACGAGACGACGGCCTTGCCGACGACGTAGACGACGGCGAAGCCGAGGACGAAGCCGAGAATCGCACCGAGCGCACCCGAGTACGGGATGCCTTGGTTTGCGAGGAACTGACCGACTGGCCCGCCGTCTCCCTGGAGTAATTGCAGTGGGAGCATGATGGTTATCGGTGATAGACCGCCGTCTTCCCGCGTGTCTCTATCAGTTCAGCGTTGACTCGCTCGGCGAGGTCCGCCGCGGTCTCCTCGACGGTCGTTCCACCGAGGGCGGCCCGAAGGAACTTCGCCTTCACGAGATTCCGCTCGGCGAGTTGGTCGTTCAACTCGCCGACGACTGCCTCGATGCCGCTTTTGCCAACCCAGACGGTCACGTCGAGGTTGTGAGCCTCTTTCCGAAGGTCCTGCGTAGTCATGTGTAGCTAGCACTATGTCGCAGGCCCCTTCAATACTAAGTCTTCGGGCGCGGCGGGAGGCGTGTCACCGTCCCACGTCCGTAAAATCAGTACGGATAGCGTTTGGTCGCTCCGCAGTCACAGCGAACGACGACGTGGCCGCCCGATTGGGTTCGGAATCGGGCGTTGACGCCGGGGCGGAGGTAGGCGTCGCACTCGTCGCAGATAAAGCGCCGAAACGACTTCGGCAGCCCACAGCGATTTCGCTCGGCGACGCGGCGGGCGAGGCGGACGTACTCGCGGGCGAGGTCGAAATCACCCGACGCTGTCGCTTCGTGAGCGAGTTGATGGAGTCGGGTGATGCGCTCTTCCGCGATTCCCATACTGCTTCGGGCGTAGGGTTCGAACAAATGTATTCCGAACTTTCTCCAGAGACGAAGCCGGTAGTATCAAATCGTCACTACAACTACGGCCGAGCGTGCGCGTCTTGAACTATCTCGAGTTGGCCTCCCAACTCGACCGCAGCGGTATCGGGACTGCAACCGACCAGCAGCGCGCGGCCCTCGAAACGACCGACGTGGACGTCGTGACGTCGCCGTGGCCCGACTCTCCCCGCGCTGTTGTGTCCCGCTTCGCAAACGGTGAGGGCATCTTTGCCGACTACGATATCGCCCACTGCAACCTCATCGGCCCGGGCTCGGTGGCCGTCGCCCGCCACGCCAAGCGGAACGATATCCCCCTCGTCCTCCACGCACACGTGACGCGCGAAGACTTCGCCGAGAGCTTCCGCGGTTCGACGGCAGTCGCCCCCGCCCTCGGGAGGTACCTCAAGTGGTTCTACTCGCAGGCAGACCTCGTGTTGTGCCCCTCCGAGTACACCAAGGGCGTCCTCGAATCGTACCCCGTGGACGCGCCGATTCGACCGATGTCGAACGGCGTCGATACCGAGGCGCTGGAGGGTCACGAAACCCTCCGAGACGAGTACCGCGAGAAGTACGACATGGACGGAATGGCCGTGTTCGCGGTCGGGAGCGTCTTCGAACGAAAGGGACTGACGATGTTCTGTGAACTCGCTCGGGAGACCGACTACGACTTCACGTGGTTCGGAACGTACGACACCGGTCCGCACGGCTCGAAGACGGTCAAGTACTGGGTCAACAATCACCCCGAGAACGTCACGTTCACCGGATGGGTAGACGACATCCGCGGCGCGTACGGCGCGGGCGACGTGTACCTCTTCCCGACGAAGAACGAGAATCAAGGGTTGGTCGTCCTCGAAGCGATGGCGTGCGGGAAGGCCGTCGTCCTCCGCGACATCCCCGTCTTCGAGGAGTTCTACACCCACGGCCACGACTGCCTGAAGTGTTCGACCAAAGCGGAATTCAAACGAGCACTCGACTTACTCGCCCGCGACCCCGAACTCCGAGCGCGACTCGGCGAGAACGCCAAAGCGACCGCCGCCGAACACAGTCTGGACCGCGTCGGCGAGCGGTTGGTGGAGGCGTACGAAGACGTGCAGACGGGTGCACCCGAACGGTAGTCGATACCACGCGACACGACAGCGCGAAGTCACAACCGTTTATCCCCTCCCCTGCGCAGAAAGTGGCATGCAGACGGTCGCCGCGTTCACGGACACGTACCTGCCCACCGTCAACGGCGTCTCGTACACGATTCAGACGTGGCGAGACCGGTGGCAGCGCCGCGGCGGCCGCATGGACGTCGTCTTCCCCGGCGACGATGACTACGACCCCGAACCGGGCGAGTACCCGGTCAGGAGCCTCCCGTTCCCGTTTTACGAGGGCTTCAGAATGGGGCTTCCGCGAATCCCCGAACCGGTCGAGCAGGCGGATATCGTCCACGCGCACACCCCGTTCGGGATGGGACTCGCGGGGCTTCGACTCGCCCGCCGTGCCGAGGTTCCGCTCGTTGCGACCTACCACACGCCGACGAGCGAGTACGCCGAGTACCTCACCTCGGTCGGGTCGATAGAGCGCCGCGTCGAGAACGTCTCAGAACGCTACGAACGCTGGTTCTTCGACCGAACTAACGCCGTCATCGTCCCCAGCGAAGACGCCAAACGCCGCCTCCGCGACGAAGTCGGCGTTCGGACAGAAATCGTCGTCCTCTCGAACGGCATCGATATCGAGCGATTCGTCCCGAGCGACGGCGACGGGTTCAGACAGACGTACGACCTCGGCGACGGGCCACTCGTCGGCTACACCGGCCGGCACGGCTACGAGAAGAACCTCGCCGAACTCCTCCACGCCGCGGCCGACCTCGACGTGACCGTCGTCCTCGGCGGCGACGGTCCCGCCCGCGAAGACCTCGAATCGCTCGCTGACAGCCTCGACGTTGACGCCCGCTTCTTGGGCTTTCTCGACCGCGAGGAACTCCCGGCGTTCTACTCCGCGCTCGACGTGTTCGCCTTCCCGAGTCCCGTCGAGACGCAGGGTCTCGTCGCGCTCGAAGCCAACGCCTGCGGCACCCCCGTCGTCGGCGTGAACGAAGGCGCGCTCGAAGACACCGTCGTCGATGGCGTCACCGGCTATCACTACGAATCGGGGGACTTAGACGGGTTCCGAGACGGGATTCTCCACGCACTCGACGCCTCCGACGACTTGCGACAGCAGTGTCTCGCCCGGCGCGAGGAGGTCAGCGTCGAACGCTCGGTGGACCAACTGGCGGCGCTCTACGAGCGAGTCGGAAAACGATAGAAGTCTTGTTTTAGTCGCGGTCTTCGAGCGCGTCGGCGATGCGTCGGAGTTCGCGGTTTACGTCACGCACTTCGTCGCGGAGTTGGCGCAGTTCGCGCACGACGCGCTCGTTGCCGTCGCCGCCCTGTTCTGGGTCGCGCTGTGCCGCACCGGGACCGCCCATGCCGCCGCCGCCCATCATGCCGCTCATCATCTGTGCGAACGGGTTGCCGCCACCGCCGCCCATGCCGCCGGGGCCGCCACCCATCCCGCCGGGACCGCCGCCCATCATCTCTTCGGGGCTGGGTCGCTCGCCGTTCTCTCGTTCTTCTTCGCGGCGCTTACGAATCTCTTCGACGCGCTCGCGGAACGACTTCTCCTCTTCGCCCGATTCTTCGTCTGGCGTCGTGTCGTCTGCGGATTCGTCTTCTGCCATGCGCCGCAGTTGACTCTCGAACCGGAAAGTGCTGACGGTCCGGGGAGGTCAGAATAGACGGCGTATCTCGATTACTGTCAGCCGACGCGATGATTCAAATACGAGAGCGAAGAACTCCCGACACGATGGCGTGTACGTTCCCGCACGAACAGGCGACGTTCTGTCCGGCTTGCGGCGAGCAGCTAGGGACACGAACGGTGGATGCCCGAGACCACCTGTACTGCTCCGACTGTGACCTGACGCTCTGTCGAAATCCGTAGACTTTGACGGGTAGTGTGTGACACAGACAGCGCACGAAGTCAGCACAGCGCCCCGCTTCTTTCAGGTATTGCCTACCGAATCGGCGGGGCAGTTGAGCGGGACCCAATCACGGGTTTTCATACACCTTCTGGTGTAGGGTGATGTATGAATACATACTCGATTTTGGTACCGTCGCTTATCGCAGTCGTGATTCTGTTGGCATTGAGTGCGTTCTTCTCTAGTAGTGAGTCAGCTATCTTCTCGCTCCCGGATGAATGGGTGCAGACCGAGACGGACAACGGTTCGACCGAAAGCCACAGGCTCGAACAACTCCGCGCGAACCCGCACCGACTCCTCGTCACGCTGTTGGTCGGAAACAACCTCGTCAACATCGCCATCACCAGCATCGTCACACTGCTGGTCGCGCGGTTTCTCCCTCCCGGTTCCACCGTCGTGATTGCGACACTCAGCGTGAGCGTTCTCGTCCTCGTCTTCGGAGAAATCGTTCCGAAATCCTACGGACTCGCTCATGCAAAGTCCTGGAGCCTCCGCGTCGCGCGCCCGGTTTCGTACGTCGAACGCGCACTGGGGCCACTCGTCGCGGTGTTCGATATCGTCACCCGGTGGCTGACGACACTCGTTGGGGGCGACCAACATATCGAGAAGTCGTATCTCGAAGACTGAGCGACCGACCTCTCCTCAGACTGTATTGACCCACTCTACGAAAACGCGCCCAAACTCGACTGCAACTCCCTTTCGGTCCCGCCTTCTTCCAACTCGTAGCCGACCAGGTTCCGCATATCGACGGCGTAGGTCGTTCCGGCGTTGTCGAGGACGAGCACGCGCCCTTTGAGGCCGCGAATCGTCCCCGTTGCGATGGTTTCGGCGAGCGGGGCCTCGGTGAGTTCGAGTCCGTAGTCGAACTCGAACGTCTCGATGGGGTCGAACTCGTCGCAGAGTTCGTCCCACCTTTCTTCGTCCACGTCGCGGCCGAAGCCGTCGATTTTCGTCGGGACGCGCACGCGGTCTACGAGTGTCTTCGCCACCTCGGCTTCGTACTCGCGTGCGACCCGGCCGTCGGACATGGTCCGGATGTGTGCCGCGCGGTCGGCACCCTGCTCTCGCAGGCGGGTTTCGAGTCGCCAGAGGCGGGTGACGCCGACCTTGAACACGTCGGGGGCGAAGGCGGCGAGATACACGGCGTGGTCCTCGTAGCAGTCCATCTCGTCTTTGAGGCAGGTGCCGGTACACTTCGCGCAGACCCACGTCGATTGGTGGTCGCGGCAGTACGGCGCGCGCTCGTTCGAACACGAGATGTGCGTGTCGTCGTGGAGCGTCCCCGCGCAGTGGCGATTTTGGAGCGAGAATTCGAGTTTCGTACCGGGGTCGAGCGACACCGTGTCGATGCCGTCGCTGGTGCTCACGTAGAGCGCCGGCATCTGGGTATCGTACCCGACTACTTGCACGAGAAGTGGTAGGAATCGAGGGTAAAAAGGTGCCTCGTTCGCGGCGGCCTGTTCGCGCTATTCGACTGGTCTCACCTGTTCGGTTACTCGTACTCCGCCCGCAACTCGTCGGTGAGCGATTCGGCCGCACGCCGGACCGCGTCGTCGCTCGACCCGTCCGGTTCCCAACCGAGCGCGCTCAGTTTCTCGACCGAGAGGCGCATCTTCGGCACGTCGCCGGTCCACCCGCGGTCGCCGCCGGTGTACTCGTACTCGGGGTCGAGACCCATCACGTCCGAGACGATGTCCGCGATGGTCGTCACGGAGGTGGTCGTGCGCGTGCCGAGGTTGAAGACGTTGTACTCGCGGTCGGCGTGCTCGACGACGTGAATCATCGCGTCGATGCAGTCCTCGACGTGGAGGTAGGACTTCTCTTGGCGGCCGTCGCCGAGAATTTCGAGCGTGTCGGGCGATTCGAGGAGTTTCTCGATGAAATCGGGGATGACGTTACCGCGCTGTTTCGGGCCGACGATGTTGGCGAAGCGGTACATGTAGACCGTAAACCCGTAGGAGTGGGCGAACGTCGAGAGCAGGCCCTCGTCGGCGAGTTTCGACGACCCGTAGATGCTGATGGGTTCGAGCGGGGCGTAGTCCTCGGGCGTCGGGCGAGGGGCTTCGCCGTAGATGGTCGAAGAGGACGTGAACGCGATGTTCGTCACGCCGACCTCTTTCATTCGTTCGAGGACGTTGTAGGTCATCTCGGTGTTCTCCTCGAACAACTGCCGTGGGTCGTGGTAGTTCGTGTCCGTGTACGCCGCGAAGTGGAAGACGATATCGAGGTCTTCGGTGACCGCCTCGGCAACGTCATCGGGGTCGGTCATGTCGGCCTGCACGAACTCGACGCCATCGGGGACGCGCTCGCGGGTGCCCTTCGAGAGGTCGTCCGCGACGACGACGTGGTTGTCTTCGGCGAGTCGCGCTGCCAGGTGAGAGCCGACGAGTCCGGCACCACCGGTGACGAGAACACGCTTGTCAGAGAGAGTGAGCGACATACACCGACAGTCACCTCGGAGTGATAAGTCGGTTTCTCTCCGATTACCTACCAGTGGTCTCAGTGTGACTCGGTTTCTCCGGCCACGATAACCCAGTGAGGTCCTCGCTCAGGGTCCAGACCTGTTCGGCCAGTCGCTCGTCGGTCGCATTCGAAGCGGGCGATTTCAGCGTGCAATCGGAGAAGTAGCGCCCGGAGACGTCGGCGACCTCGGGGGACGCCGCGAGGTAGACGAGCGTCTCGGCGGCCGTCGCGGGCGTGTCGATGAAGCCACCGGAGAGAAACGTCGGGAGACGAGTGAGGACGCCGACACTGGCGCGAACGGGGAGCGACGCGTCGCGCCACAGCGCGCTCGACGGGACGAATCCGGGATGACAGCAGTTCGCCGTCGGTCCGTCGAGGCGGCGGGCGAGTTCCGCGGTGAAGAGGACGTTCGCCAACTTCGACCGGGCGTAGGCGTCCAGACCGTCGTAGCCGGCGAGTTCGGTCACGTCGAAGTCGCCTCCGGCGCGACGGTGGACTTCCGAGGAGACGGTGACGACGCGACCGTCGTCGGGGACGAGGCCGAGCAGGTCGTGGGTGAGGACGAACGGCGCGAGGTGGTTGACGGCGAAGGTTCGTTCCACGCCGTCGCTCGTCAGCGACCCCTCGGAGAAGTGAGCGCCCGCGTTGTTGACGAGGATATCGAGGCGGTCGGTTCGGCTGCGAACCTCGTCGGCGAGCGCGTGGACCGTCGCCTGCTCGGTGAGGTCGGACCGGAAGAAGACTGCCTCGCCACCGGAATCGTCGATATCGGCGGCGACTGCGCGGCCTGTGTCTCGGTCGCGGCCGTGGACGAACACCGTCGCGCCGAGTCGGCCGAGTGCGAGCGCGGTCTCACGGCCGACGCCGGAGGTCGAACCCGTGACGAGGGCCGTTCGGTCCGAGAGGTCGATTCCCGCGACACCGGCCCCAATCTCTGGTCTGTCGGGCATGCTCTCTTGTTGTGACTCGCCGAGCATAAGCATCGACACGGCGGCGAGTGCGTTCCGAAAGCACCACTTTCCCCCGTCGTTTCCGTACACACATGCAAGGCGAACCCGAGGTCGCCGTCCTCCGCTACGGTCACAGACCGGGACGAGACGACCGCATGACGACGCACGTCGGCCTGACCGCCCGCGCGCTCGGCGCAGACCGCGTCATCTTCCCCGACAACGCCGGCCAGTCGCTGGAGACGGTCGAAGACATCACGGGTCGGTTCGGCGGCCCCTTTACCGTCGAGTTGACCGATTCGCTGAACGCCGTGATTCGAAACTGGGAGGGCAAGGTCGTCCACCTGACGATGTACGGCGAGCGCGTGCAGGACGTCGAGGAAGACATCCGCGAGGCGCAGGCCGACGAGCCATTGCTCGTCGTCGTCGGTGGCGAGAAAGTCCCGTTCGAAGTGTACGACGAGGCGGACTGGAACGTCGGCGTGACGAACCAACCGCACTCCGAAGTCGCCGGTCTCGCCGTGTTCTTGGACCGCCTGTTCGACGGCCGCGAACTCGACCGAGACTGGGAGGACGCGGAGAACACGGTGATTCCCATGGCAACCGGGAAGAAAGTCGTCCCTACCGACGAAGAATAAGCCAGATTTCCGGGGGCGCATCCGGAACTTTGAAACGACTGTCCGGCGGATGTATCCAATATGGCTTTTGAGGAGTTGCTGAACGACCCTGTCATTCAAAAATACCTCCACGAGTTGGTTGGGCCGACGGGGATGCCGGTCGCCGCGGCACCCCCGGACGGTGAGGTTACTGACGAGGAACTCGCCGAGAAGCTCGGACTCGAACTCAACGACGTTCGCCGAGCACTCTTTATCCTCTACGAGAACGACCTCGCGTCCTATCGTCGCGTCCGCGACGAGGACTCCGGGTGGCTCACCTACCTGTGGACGTTCCACTACGAGAACATCCCGGAGAACCTCGAAGAGGAGATGTATCGCCTGCTCGAAGCGCTCGAAGAGCGCGTCGATTACGAGCGGAACCACGAATTCTATCTCTCAGAACCCGCCGGCATTCGCTTCGAGTTCGCCGAAGCGATGGAACTCGGCTTCCAGTGTCCCGAGACGGGTGCACCGCTCGAACCGATGGACAACACCGACCTCGTGGGTGCGATGGAGACACGAATCGACGAACTCCGAGAGGAACTCAACGTCGAAGTCACGGGGTCCAACCCATAGATGGTCGTCCTCGCAACGAAATGCTACATCAGCGGTGACGCACAGGACCGAGCACTGGATAGTCTCCAGTCGCTCGTCGCCAACGACATCGGCGACCTCGACGTGGAGTACGACATCGGCGTCCGAGACGACGGGTTCATCTCCGTGACCGTCTCCGGCGAAGACGAAGTCGTCGCTCGAAACGCCCTCAGCGAGGAGTGGGGGGCGGTGACGCCGCACCTCTCCGCAGGCGAGACCTACGTCGGCACGCTCGAATCGTGGGACGACGACGGGTTCGTCCTCGACGCCGGCCAACGGGTTCGCATCCCGAGCGACGAACTCGGACTGGGACAAGGGTCGCCGAGTCAGATTCGTGACCGCTACGGACTCGTCCAGCACATGCCGCTTCGCTTCGTCTACGGCGGCGACGACGAACCCTCGCGTCTCGCCGACGAAGAGCGCGACAGACTCTACGACTGGACCCGCGGCACTGACCGCGTGAACGTCAACAGCGCCACCCGCGGCGAGGTTCGCGCGACGGTCAACCGCGCCGGCCACGCACACGACATCGTCACCGTCGAACGTCTCGGCCTGCTCGAACAGAGTATCGTCTGCCGCGAGGAGACCGACGGTCCCGGTATCCTCTCCAGTATCGGTTCGTACCTTCCGGCGGAACTCAAGTGTGTAATCGGCCAGTAAGACGATGAACCGACGACTCCTCGCTGGATTTGTCGCACTCGCCCTCCTCCTGGTGACCGCAGGGTGTCTCGGTGGGACTTCGACCGTGCCGAACGACCGTCTCGACGCCGCGCCGGACGAACCCTACGCGTGGAACGCCGACGTAGACGTTCACGTCACCGTCCAAGAGAACGGTCAGTTCCGCGGGGTCTACGACATGAATCAGTCGTCGATTACGCTCTACCGACTCGACGGCTTCGGTAGTCGGACGCCGCTGCCGGTCGATGCGGTCAGATACCAGTACCCGAACGGGACGGTCCTGACCGGGTCTGAACTCAAGGCTCGCGGCGGGAACGTCACGCAGAACGACCGAATCACGACGGTGACGCTCCCGTCGGACGCCGACCGTGACGGTAAAATCGCGTTCACGTCGGACTCGACGCCGAAGCGGTTCTCGCTGCCGACGTTCGTCGAAGGCTCCTACGAGGTCGTGTTACCGCAAGACCGCCGGGTGAGTTTCCCCATCTTCGGGGCAGTTCGACCCGCTGGCTACCAGACGGAGGTCGTCGAAAATCAGTTGCACATCCGCTGGGAGAACGTGACGAGCGACTCCGTCGTCGTCCAGTTCTACCTCCAGCGCGACCTCTACATCTTCGCGGGTATCGCCATCGTCTCGATACTCATTGGCGGGTCGGGAATCGTCTACTACCGTCGCCAAATCGAGGAACTCCGGCGACGACGGCAGGACCTCGGTCTCGACGTCGAAAAAGACGACAGAAACTAACCGACGCCTTCGCCGCGTCGGACGCCTTTTTGCCGTCCACATCCCTACTCCGGAGTATGCAAGTTGCCGTGGTGACCGTCGGCGACGAACTGCTCTCCGGCGACACGACGAACACGAACGCGACGTGGCTCTGTCGAGAACTGACCGAGCGCGGCGTCTCCGTCGAGCGCGTGACGACGGTCCCCGACAAGGTCGGCGATATCGCTCGCGTGGTCAACGAGTATCACGCCGAGTACGACGCCGTCGTCGTCACCGGCGGTCTCGGCCCGACGCACGACGACGTGACGATGGACGCCGTCGCCGCGGCGTTCGGGCGTTCGCTCGAACAGCACGAAGAGGCCGCGGCGTGGTTGGAAGAACACGGTGGCTACTCCGCGGCCGACCTCGTAGAGGGAACGACGCACCTCCCGGCGGGCGCGCGGATGCTCCCCAACGAACCGGGTGTCGCCCCCGGTGCGGTCATCGGGTCGGTCTACGTGTTACCCGGCGTGCCGGGCGAGATGAAAGCGATGTTCGAACTCGTCGCCGACGACTTCGCAGGCGAGAAGACGCACGTCGCGTTCGTCCACACGTCGGAGCCAGAGAGTTCGCTCATCGAGCGGTTCGAGCGACTCCAATCGGAGTTCGACGTGACCGTCGGGAGCTACCCGGGCGACCACGTCCGGGTGAAACTGGCGGGCGCAGAGGAGACGACGGTCGAAGCGGCGGCCGCGTGGCTCACCGAACGCGTCGAACTGTACGAGCAGGAATAGTGCGGTTACCGCTGGAGGTACCAGAGCCACCCAGCGGTCATCAGTACGCCAACGAGCAGGACGGTCGCCGCGGTCTCCGACATCGGGAAGACCTGTTCGGCAGTTTCTAACGGAATCATACCACACACATTCGCCGACCCGTTCATAAAAAGTAAGGTTCCGGCCGCGACCGCAGGACCGCCGGCCGCAAGACCGCCGACCGCGGGGCTTTTCTCCGGCGCGTGAATTCCCTCGAGTATGCGAATCGGCGTCGTCGTCAACCCAATCGCGGGGATGGGTGGTCGAGTCGGACTCAAGGGGACAGACGGGAAGGTAGCCGAAGCACGACGCCGCGGTGCCGAACCTCGCGCACCCGAACGAGCGCGCCGCGCTCTGACGAACCTCTTCGAACGCGCACCGGACACAGAGATGCTGGTGTGGGACGACCCGATGGGTACCTCGCTCGTCCGCGACGTTGGTTTCGACCCCGACGTTCTCGGCGCGCCCACGGGCGAAGAGACGAACGCCACCGATACGCTCGCGGCCGTGCAAGCGTTCGTCGAGGCAGACGCCGACCTCGTGCTCTTCGTCGGCGGCGACGGCACCGCTGCGGACGTCGCCGACGCACTCGAAGGGACTGACGTGCCGATGCTGGGCGTCCCGGCGGGCGTGAAAGTCTACTCTTCGGTGTTCGCCGTCTCGCCCGAAGACGCCGCCGTGATTGCGACGACGTTCGAGCGCACGGAGGCGCGCGAGGTCATGGACATCGACGAGGACGAGTATCGTTCTGGTTCGGTCCACCCCGAACTCCGCGCCGTCGCGCACGTTCCCGTCGCCGAAGACCTGCAGTCGTCGAAACAGACGAGCGGCGGCACCGTCGAAGCGCTGGCCGCCGGTGTGGCGGACGACATCCGCGCCGGCGAGGGCGTCACCTACGTTCTCGGTCCGGGCAGCACCGTCGGCGCGGTGAAAGCCGAGTTAGCAATCGACGGCTCGCCGCTCGGCGTGGACGTGTACCGCGACGGCGAGGTGTTGGTCCGCGACGCGACGACCGACCAGATTCTCGACCACCTCGGCGAAGAGAACGTCATCGTCGTCACGCCCATCGGCGGGCAGGGGTTCATCTTCGGCCGCGGCAACCCACAACTCTCGCCCGAAGTGATTCGACGGTGTGACGTGTCGGTCGTCGCCTCTCGGTCGAAACTGGAGACGATTCCCGTCCTCAGAGTGGACACCGACGACCCCGACCTCGACGAGGACCTTCGCGGATGGACGAAGGTCCGCGTCGGCCGGGTGGAACGTCGGATGATGAAAATCGAGTAGTAGGGCCAACGTTCCTCTCTGCGGTTTTTATTCACCGCAAACGCGGTCGTACAACCGACCTTACACAATACCCAGTCGAGAGACAAATATACTTGGCATATAGTGGGATTTAAGGTCATTGAATGGGTGTAGGTCACATATGGAAACCCGGAAAGTCCAGCGCCTCGGCCCCTCTACGCTGGCAATGACGCTCCCAGCGGAGTGGGCGAGCGAACACAACGTGCAGAAAGGCGACGAAGTTTCTATTCGAATGAGTGGGAAGGGAACGCTGACCGTCCTTCCCGAATCTGTGAGCACGGAAGACGCGAAAGCGACGATTCGCGCAGATAGCCTCAACGCGGTGGCGCTCGAACGCGCAATCGTCGCGCAGTACGTCCTCGGGCGACGCGTCATCCACATCGAGATGAGCGAAGGCGCACTCGACTCCGAGCACATCAACGCCGTCTACAAAGCCGAGACACAACTCATGGGACTCGGCGTCATCGAAGAGACGCCCGAGCGCATCGCAATTCGGTGCTCTGTCGATGCCGAAGACTTCTCGCTCGACAACTTGCTCGAACGACTCGAAAACACGGGCAGTACGATGCGCGGTGAAGCCGTCAAGGCACTCGCTCACGGGAACGCAGACCTCGCACAGCGCGCGCTCAACCGCGAGCGACAGGCGAACAAGATTTTCGTCCTCCTGCTTCGACTCATCTTCACGTCCTACCAGAACCCGAACCTCGCTCGCGCGGTCGGTCTCGAATCCGGATTCCCGCTCATCGGCTACCGTTCTGTGGCGAAGAATCTCGAACTCACCGCCGACAACGCCGAAGACATCGCCAACATCGTGATGGAAGCAGAGGGCCACACCATCGACGTGGACCAGGCGACGATGCGTCGGATTCGTGAGTTCACCGACCAAGTGGACGAAATCACCACGACGGCCGTCCACGCCGTCGTCGAGCGCGACTACGACCTGACCATCGAGTGCCGCGAGTTGTTCCGCGAAATCAAAGACCGCGAACGCGACATCCTCAACGACCTGCCGGAGATGGAGAACCAGAAACTCCTCCAGATTCGTGAAGTGCTCGTCAGTCTCCAGCAGACCGCACAGTACGCTATGCGGAACGCCGAAATCGCCGCGAACCTCGCACTGAACGAAGAATCAGAGCATCTCACTATCGACTGACCAGCGTCAGTCGGCCAACACCTCTATTTCTGCGCCCTCCTCGACGTTCTCCGACTGCTTCTCGCCGGTCAGTGGGTTCCGACTCGATATCTTGCAGTCGAACGCCGGATGCTCGCCGAAGTGGCGAATGATCATGTGCCGACGCGACCCCGTGATACCGGTTCGACCGATATCATCGGCGGTGAAGTTCGTCGGCAGGCGGTCGTACAGGCGGCGTAACTCGTCGAAACTGGTGAACACCTTCGCGTTCCCAGTCGAATCAGCGCCGCGCCGCGAGACGACGTAGCTTCCGTCTCGGCGGTACTCGCCCGCGGTTCGGAAGAACTCGCGTTTCTCTGTGAGCGCCGAGCCGATGGCTTCTTGCAAGTCGGCAGCAGCATCACGGGACAGTTCACACCGGCGGTCACCGAACTGGACGACGATGGTCTCGTCGTCGCTTTCGACCGTTACGGGGTTCTCATCGCGGGAGAAGAACTCGATCAGGAGAATGGGTACTCCGTGTCATACCCAGTGCTATCGTCGCTCGATGTAAAGAGTTGTCGGCTGAGTCAGAATTAGCCCGCGCGACGACTTAGAGCAAGCCGTCGTCGTCGTCGGTCGTCGTGGGCGACTCGGTCGTCGTCGTGGTTGTGGTCGTGGTCGTCGTTGCAGTCGTCGTAGTGGACTCGGTGGTCGTAGTCGTGGCCGTCGTGGCCGTGGTCGTCGTAGACGATTCGGTCGTCTCGTCTGCCGACGTGGTCGCCTCCGTGGAGTCACCAGACTCGCTCGTCGTGGTGGTGTCGCTCGCAGTCGTCTCGGTGTCCGAACTACTGGTATCGGACGGGCCGCCCGTGGCGGCTTTGTTTCCGAAGATGTCCGTCTCGAACGACTTCTCGTAGGTGAGCGCGTCGAGCGGGATGCGCAGCGTCGTCCCGGCCGCGTCGATTTTCGCGTAGAAGTCGATGCGGAGGTCGGTCTGTTGGTTGCGTTCGAGGTGCGTCACCCACCACTCGTCGAGGTTCTCGTTCTCGATGTGTGTGGTCGCAGTAATCGTCTTGGTCGTGTGCGCGGGGATGACGTAGCTCTCGCCGGTCGTCCCGTTGCCGACTTTCACGTCGTTCATCGAGATGTTGTAGCCGAGTTCCGAGATCGCCACGGGGTACGACTTGGGGTTGTGGACGACGAACGTGAGTTCGAGTTCCGTCCGCTCGCTCGTGGTGTTCCCCCACTCGGCGCTCGTCTCGTTGATGTAGAGCACCGGGTCGGAGATGACCGCGGAGTCGGCGTTCACTTCGCGCGTCTCCGTGGAGTTGAACGCCGACAGGAGGTCGGTGTCGATACTCCGCGAGATTTCGGGCGCTTCGAAGGACCGCCCGAGCGTGCTAGAGTTCACCGTCGCATCGACTCCGAGGGAGGTGTGCTCGCCGTTCTGGATGTGCGAGACCCACCACTTCGGGATGCGCTCGTTGTCGAGCGTGGTCCGAAGCGGAATCGTCGCGTTACCGGAGTCGAGTGCGACGCCCTCTTTCGCCCCGTTCGCCATCTCGATGTCGTTCATCGTGACGGTGTAATCGACCGACAGCCCGGAGAGGTTGGCCGAGATGGGGTTCGGATTGTTCACGACGATATCCGTCTCGATGACCGTCTGGGTGTCGTTGACGCCAGCGAACTGGTTTTCGACGTTCTCTACGCTCGGTGCACCGATGATACCCGTCGCGTACGCGCCGCCGACTGCGCCGCCGACGAACAGGAGCGCGACGACAGCGATACGAGTTCGACTGCCGAACAGCGCGGATACGAAACTCATCGTGACTGTCACACACGTGTACTCCTATTTATGTTGACCGGCTGGGGACGGAACCGAAGCGTGTGACCACACCGCACGCAGTGTCGAATGAACTAAGTGCGCACCCGCAAAGTCGCAACCATGGATACGAAGACCGTCGAATCGGACAAGTCTATCGGGTTTACGGCTCTTTTTGGCGTACTGACAGTCGTCGGTGCTGGCTTGATGATGGCGGGGCCAGACCAGTTGACGAAGGCACTCGGGTTCGCAGTTGCAATCATCGCGGCGTCGCTGGCAGTCGTCGGCGCGCACATGTTCTACAGATAAACAAGGCGAGTGCCTCGGGGCTTGACCCCGAGGGTGAAGCCGACACTTAGACGTGTTCTGTACGTTCGATATACCGTTCAATCGCCTCGCTTGATACCTGTCCTGCCGTCCCGATGTAGTACGACCGTTCCCAGAATCCACCACCCCACAGATATTCTTCCAAGTACGACTCGTGTCGTTCCCACATCTCTCGAGCCGTGATGCTCTTGACAGTCCGTGCAATCTCGCTTGGCGCGTGTTTTGGGTGGGCGGAGAGGAACAGATGTACGTGGTCGGGCGAGATGTGGAGCGACAGTATCTCGTAACCATACTCGTCGCACACGTCGCGGAAACCCGCTTCCAACGAATCCTCGATGGGTTCGAGAATCGCGTGTCGGTACTTCGGACACCGCACGAAGTGGTAGTTGACGTTGTAAACCGTGTGATTCGACCGCTTCCCATCCATATCAACATCACGCCACCAACACAACCAAGTATATCCAAAGTATATACACTCACATGATGGACCGGTTTGAAATTGACGGCGAGGAAGTTCTCGATGGCGAAGTCAAACCGTTCGGGAACAGCGCCCACGTCACTGTCCCCAAACGCTGGATAGGAGCCGACGTGAAAGTTGTCCGGACTTCAAAAACCGAAGAACAGAAAGAAGAACACTTTCAGCCAAAACCAGAATGGACCGAGAACAACGACGATATATGCTCTTCTTGTGGGCGAGAAAGACAAGACCTCGATGATGATGAGAACCTACTTCCCGAAGTAACAATTGGGTTGAGCGAAGTCCAAGACTGGATTTGTAGTACCTGTCGTGAAAATGGCCGGGGGATGGCATAAGTAATGACGAAAAGACAGACTCTCGTCAAGACTCTGGACTTCCTACTGGACATTCAGAGTGACAACGAGGGTCTGTTGTACGACGCCACGCTCGAAGCCCGCTTGGTGTATAACGAAACAATCCGTCTCGCCAAAGAAGGCGTGGACTGGGGCGTGATTCCCGACCGCGTGGCCGCCGACGCTAACCTCGTGAAAAACACGACCCAGCGCGTTGTCGCCAAGGCACTCGGCGCGATGGAGAACTACTACGAATACGACGACTTCGGCCAGCCGAGCCACACCAAGGACGGTGCGTACCCGCTCCGAGCGAACTACGAGGAGGGATACAACCTGTCGCTCACCGACGACGGTGACGTGGCATTCCGCATCAGCGCGAAGCCGTACAAACACGTCAAGGGCGTCCTCAAAGGGAGTGACGCCCACCTCGATATTCTCAAGACCGCACTCGAAAACGACGAGTGGAAGATTGGGACGGCGGAAGCCCTGTTCCACAACGACAACGCCGAGTTGCACGTCAACGTCACCAACACCGAGCAGACCGTTCGAGACAAGCAGGACTCACGGACGGTTGTCGGCGTGGACGTGAACGAGGACAATGTGGCTCTCACCGCACTCTCTGAGAACGGTGTCGAAGACACGTTGGTTATTGACTTCCCCGAAATCAAGTTCGAGCGTCACCGCTATTTCACGATGCGGAAGCGGGTGCAGAACGCGGGGAAGGACAGCATCCATGACACGCTGGAAGGGCGTGAGGAACGGTTTGTCCGTGACAGACTCCACAAGGTATCTCGGCATATCGTGGGGTGGAGTCGTCAGTTCGAGAAGCCGTGCATCGTCTTTGAAGACCTCAAAGAGATGCGCGACAGTATCGACTATGGTACGCGGATGAACCGACGCTTGCACCATCTCCCGTTCCGCGCCCTACAGTTCTATACGTCGTACAAGGCGTCGTTCGAGGGCATCCCAACCGTGTGGATTGACCCTGCGTACACGAGCCAGCGGTGTCCGATGTGCGGACATACGGAACGTGCGAATCGAAACAAAAAGCGGTTCAAGTGCAAGTCCTGTGAGCATCAAGACCACAGCGACCGTGGTGCAAGCGTCAATATCGCCGTGAAAGGAGTGAAGAAGCTCGATTGGAATGTGCCTGCTCTCAATAGCCTTCCCGTTGTTCGGAAGGTGCGACGGCAGGCATCGGGGGCCGTGGACGCCCCGACCGTGACCCACCCGACCGTTCGAGGCTATCAGGCCGATGGTCGGATGGGAGTATCCGACTAAACCACGGGAAGCCTCGGGGCTTGACCCCGAGGCGGTTCACTGAGAGCACAACGAGTAACCGTTAAGAAGACAGATTCCCTAAACGGGGCGAGGATGACCGATTACACGGACGAGGAAAAACGAATTCTCTCGTATCTCCGCGATAGCGTTAGCCACGGGGAAGCGTACTTCCGGGCCAAGAACATCGCCGAGGCCATCGGTCTGACCGCAAAGCAGGTTGGCTCGCGCCTGCCACGGTTGGCCGAGAAGTCCGAAGATGTCGAAATCGAAAAGTGGGGTCGCGCACGCTCGACGACGTGGCGCGTCACCCGCAGCTAACCTGATTCCGCGGTTTTTTACCCGCTAAGGACGACTACATCTCATGACCGTCCGCGTGAGACGAACGTTCGAGTTCGACGCCCCCGTCGAGGACGTGTGGGCGTTTATCTCCGACCCGGCGAAGCGAGCAGACGCTATCAGCGTCGTCGAGCGGTACGACATCGACGGCCGACGGGCGACGTGGCACATCGCGTTGCCGATTCCTCTCGTTCGTTCGACGGTCGAGGTCAAGACCGAGGACGTGGAACTCGACGAACCGCGGTTCGTTCGCTTCGTCGGCCGCTCTCGCGTGATGCGCGTGACCGGCGAACACACTATCGAGGAGACAGACGGCGGAAGTCGTCTCATCAACGAGTTCGTCGTTGACGGCAAACTCCCGGGCGTCGAGACGTTCTTCGAGCGCAACCTCGACAGGGAACTCGACAATCTCGAACGAGCGTTGCGAGAGGAGTTCGAATCGACTGATTGACACTGCGAGGCTCGTTCGCACGCGGTGCGCTATCCACTGTTACGGAGGGTTTATCAGACCCGACTTCTTAGCACCATTCGCCGACGCAATAGGCGCTTTTCTCGCCAGACGTCGGCGACTCCACATCCGCCGCACACACCGCAGCGTTCTCGGGGTCCGTTGCGGACTCACTTACGACGTGGCCACGTCGTAACGCGTCCCTTGGCCCGGTGGGACGCACTCCTCTCCCCCATCCTCACCTTGTCGGGTGAGACGGGGACACCCAACCATCGCCCCTCTTCGTTCCTCACGCTCCGAGCGGACGCGCTCGGTTCGGCGCTCAGTCTGCCAGTCAGACTCGACGAACGTTCTGGAGTACCGTCGCTCGACAGGTGAGCGGCAAAAATAAAATTGGACAGCGGGTCCGGACTTACTCGTCTTTCGTCTTGATGTCCGCAGACAGACCCTGTGCCATGCGAATCTCCTTCGAGTTGTTGAGCGTCCACGCGGTGCGCTCGGTGACGGCCTCGATGATTTCGCGGGCCGAGGGGTAGCCGTTGCCGGACTTCTTGACGCCGCCGAACGGGAGGTGCACTTCCGCGCCGATACACGGGAGGTTACCGTAGGCGAGACCGACCTCCGCGTGGTCGCGGAAGTAGTTGATCTGGCGGTAGTCTTCGGAGATAATCGCACCAGCGAGACCGTAGTCGGTGTCGTTCTGGATATCGACTCCCTCTTCGATGTCGCCGGAGTACTTCAGGAGGGCGACGTGGGGACCGAAGACTTCCTCGTGCGTACAACGCAGGTCTTCTTTCGCGTCGGCCTCGTAGACGAACGGACCGACCCAGTTGCCGTCTTCGTGGCCGTCGGGAATCTCGTCGGCGTCGAGTTCGGTCCGGTCCACGAGCACGTTCACGCCCTCGTCTTTGGCGAGTTGGTTGTACTTGCGAACCTTTTCGAGGTGCTCGGGTTCGATGAGCGGCCCCATGAAGGTGTCTTCGCTGAGCGGGTCGCCGACGGAGACGTTTTTGGCGTTCTCGACGAAGCGTTCTTTGAACTCGTCGTAGACCTCCTCGTGGACGACGATGCGCTCGGAGGAGACACAGCGCTGGCCGGTCGTCTTGAAGGAGGACATGGTCGCCGAGTGGACGGCGATATCGAGGTCAGCCTTCTCGGTGATGACGATGTTGTTCTTGCCGCCCATCTCACACGCGGCGAGCGTGCCGGGTTGCTGGGCGACCTTGGCGGCGACTTCGTGGCCGACTTCCGCGGAGCCGGTGAAGAGCACGGTGTCCACGTCCTCGTGGTCAACGATGGCGGCACCGGCGTCGCCGAAGCCCTGAATCATGTTGAACACGCCGTCCGGGATGCCGGCGTCTTCGAACATCTCGGCGATAATTTGGCCGCACCACGGCGTCTGCTCTGCGGGTTTCCAGACGACGGTGTTGCCCTCGACGAGCGCGACGGCCATGTGCCAGAACGGGATGGCGACCGGGAAGTTCCACGGGGTGATACAGCCGACGACGCCGCGGGGCTTGCGGCGCATGTACGCGTCTTTCGTCGGAATCTCGGAGGGAATCACGTCGCCCTTCGGGTGGCGGGCGTCGCCCGCGGCCCACTCGACCATGTGGTAGGCTTCGATAACATCGGCGCGGCCTTCGGAGATTTCCTTGCCACACTCCTTCGTGACGACTTCTGCGAGTTCCTCGGTGCGGTCACGCAGTTCGTGGTAGATGTCCCAGAGGTACTCCGCGCGCTCGATGTGGGAGAGTTCGCGCCACTCCTCGAACGCCTCGTCCGCGACTTCCGTCGCGTTCTCGATGTCCTCGGGGGTGCCGCGTCGGAACGTGGCGATGGTCTCGCCGGTCGCGGGGTTCGTACTCTCGAACGTCTCGTCCCCGGTGCCGTCTGTCCATTCACCGTCGATATAGTGCTGATAAACGTCCTGCGCCATAGTGGTGATATTTGCGCAACTCGCATTAATAACCCCGCTACCGCCCATGGGAGGGTGCGTTTTTGTGTCTTGCTACCACTATACACAGATACCGATGAGCATAGACAGCCTCTTGCAACGACCACCACTACGGACTCCAATATGAGCGAGCGCATGGCAGGGATGGGGACGCGCTTGACGCTCGACCTCTGGCACCCGAACTGTTGGGCCATCGAGGCGACGAGCAGAAATCCGGGGGGCATCCTCGCCCACGCGATCTACGATGCGCCGACTGCGGGTGTCGAGCGGTCGAACGGGCTGTTCACGGCGTACGGTGACAGCGTTGCGGAAGTCGAAGACCTGCTCGAATCCATCGCCAAGTCGGACTTGGCGGGCGACGTGCACGAACTACAGGAGCGATTCGACCCGCGTGGCGAACGCGTCGCCCCGGGGTCGGTCGCACGCGAGTTCTTCCTCGAATACGACCCGGGAGAGATGGTTTGCCCGCTGCTCGTCGAACAGGGATTCGTCCACAGCGCGCCCGGCCAAATCGAACGGGGAAGAGAGACGTGGCAGGTCTGGTTCGCAGGCCAGCGCGACGAGATTCAAGACCGAATCGACACCGTGGCCGAGGCGTCCGGGGCGGACATTCGAATCGCGTCGATTTCCTCGGCGGAGGGTGCAGAACCCGAACGAGGGCGGCGACTCGACACCCTCACCCGCAGTCAACGACAGGCGTTCGAACTCGCCCGTGAGGAGGGCTACTACCGGTGGCCGCGCGAAACCTCGACGCGCGAACTCGCCGCGGAGATGGACATCTCGAAGACGACGCTCTTAGAACACTTGCGAAAGGCGGAAGCGAAACTCCTCGACCCGCAGGGAGTAGAGAACTAGAGTCCGGTGACGGCGCGAAGTGCGAACAGTGCGTTCTCCTTGCGCTCGCGGACGCGCCGATAGAAGTACTGGAACCACTTGTCGCCGTACGGGACGTACTGCCACGTCTCGACGCCCGCTGCTGCCAACTTTCGCTGTTCGTCTTCGCGGACACCCATCAACATCTGCACCTCGTAGGGAGTTCCGTACTCCTCGCCGAGTTCACGCGCGTGGGAAATCATCTTCGGGTCGTGACTGCCGACGGCGATGCCGTCGTCGAACTCGCGGAACATGAATTCGAGCAGTCTCTTGTACACGTCGTCCACCTCGGCTTTCTTCTTGTGAGCGACCGACGCGGGTTCGTTGTACGCGCCCTTGACGAGTCTGACTTTCCCGGGCACGTCGGCGAGGCGTTCGAGGTCGTCGGGCGTCCGCTTGAGGTTCGCCTGCACGCAGACGCCGACGGTGCCGTCGGTTCGGCGACCGAACTCGCAGACCGCATCGAGCGTCACGTCGGTCGTCGTGTGGTCCTCCATATCGACCCAGACGAACACGTCCTGTTCGGTCGCGGCCGTGACGATTCGGTCGAGGTTGTCTCGAAATACGTCGTCGCCGATGTCGAGACCGATTTGCGAGGGTTTGACCGAGATGCAACCGTCGAGGTCGGCCGACCCGAGTCTGTCTACGAGCGTGAGGTACTCTTCGGTGTCGGCGGCGGCGTCCGCTCGGTCGGTGTAGTGCTCACCGAGGACGTTCAGAATCCCGGCGATGCCGTCTCGGTTGAGCGATTCGAGATAGGAGATGGCGTCGTCCGGTGTCTCGCCCGCCACAAAATTGTTCGCAAGTGGGGGTATCATCACCCACAGTTCTGAGACGACCCTCCTAAAGGGGAACCCTACCAAATATTTCGACGCTTAATCTAGGAAATAATCGAATTAGTGGGTCCACTGTCCGGCGGTTTTTGACGCGAACCGACCATGGACGGTTACAGGTATATCTATTACACTAGAAGAGAGTTCTTTGTTATGTCACCGCAAGGCACGGACAGACTCGACCGCAGAACGATGCTGAAGCTCTCGGGCCTCGGCCTCGTTGGTGCGACGGCGGGCTGTCTCGAAAGCGACGAAGAACCAACCACGACCGACTCCAACGGCGGCGGCGGCGGTGGAGGCGGCGGTGGTGGCGACGAAGAGACGACGACCGAATCCGACGGCGGCGACGGCGGGATGTCCTCGTACACCATCGGTATGGTCGATTCGCTCACCGGGTCGCTCGCGCCGTACGGCGAGCGCAACACCCGCGGCCGCGAACTCGCATTGGAACAAATCAACAGCGTCGGCATCGGCGCGGACGGCGCGTCGCTCAACGTCTCCGTCGAAGACGACGAGAGTACGAACCAAGCAGGCGTCTCGGCAGCACAGAAACTCGTCAACCAAGACGGCGTTCCGCTGCTCATCGGCTCTGTCGGGTCCGGCGTCTCCATCGCCATCTTCGACAGCGTGACCAGCGACGCGGGCGTCGTCCAAATCAGTCAGAACAGTACGAGTCCCGAACTCACGTCTCGTCCGGACCTGCTCCGGATGAGTCCGTCGGGGGCGGCGAAGGGCCGCGCACTCGCAAACCTCGTCGGCGACGACGGTCACGACACCGTCGCCGTCACGTGGATCAACAACGACTACGGGACCGGACTCTCGGACGTGTTCGCAGAGACGTTCGAATCCAACGGCGGCACCGTCGCCTACAACGAACCGCACGACCAGGGGCAGTCGTCGTACAGTGGGGTTCTCACCGAGATGGCCTCGACCGACGCGTCGGCGTGGGTGTTCATCACCTACGCGAACGAGTACACCGTCATGGTCAACGAAGGGTTCGACCAGGGCTACAACACCCAAGTTGACTACTACGGCGCCGAATCGACGGTGGCCGACGAAATCATCGAGAACACGCCGGAAGGCAGCATGGACGGCATGAAGGGTATCACCGAGAGCGCCCCGCAGGACCAAGAGAACTACCAGAACTTCGTCTCGAACTTCGAAGCCGCCTACGACACGTCGCCGACCGTCTGGTCCGCGTACGCCTACGACGCCGTGACCGTCGCGGCACTCGCAGTCGCCGCGGCAGACGACTTCACGAGCGAAGCGCTCGCCAGCGTCGTCCGCGACGTGACGCGCCCAGATGGGGAAGAAGTGTTCAACTTCGAAGAGGCGGCCGCCATCCTCAACGACGGCGGCTCTGCCAGCGACATCAACTATCAGGGCGTCTCCGGTCCGGTTGACCTCGACGAGAACGGCGACCCGCCGGGCTTCTACCAGATTTACAGCGTCGAGAACCACGAATACGTCTACGGCGACTACATCACGAGCTGATGATGCACGTACGGACTGCGCGCAGACCATCCCAACGGAGGTCGGCGCGGTGATCGCACTCCAAATCAGCCCCTTTCAGTTCGTTGCCAACGGCATCGTTTATTCGAGCATCATCGTGCTCGCGGCCATCGGCCTGTCGTTAGTCTACAGCATCGCCGACTTCGCAAACTTCGCCCACGGTGACCTCATGACCGTCGGCGCGTTCTCGGCGCTGTTCTCGGTTGGATTCCTCCAGCCGATGTTCGGCGGTGCGAACGTCTTCGGACTCCCGCTGTGGTTCTTCGCCGCACTCGTGTTCGGCATGGCCGCCGCAGCGGTGATTGCGGTCATCACCGACCGCTTCATCTACCGGCCGATGAAAGATTCGGGGTCGATTGGACTCCTGATTACGAGTATCGGCGTCGCGCTCGTCTACCGTGCGCTCGTCTATCTCTCGTTCGGGTCCGACTCCGAGCGGTACGGTGTCGCCCGGCAGGGACCGGTTCCGTGGATTCGAGAGACACTCGGAATCGCAGTCACGCCGCGCAATCTCGTGGTCGTCATCCTGACTATCGTACTCGTCACCGCGCTACACCTGACGCTCACGCGAACCACGCTGGGGCGCAAGATGCGCGCAACCGCGGACAACGCCGACCTCGCTCGCGTGAGCGGGATTCGAACCGGTGAGGTCATCATTGCGATGTGGCTCATCGGCGGCGCACTCGCCGCCGCGGGTGGCGTCTTCCTCGGACTCGAAGAACTCGTCCGCCCGCGGATGGGCTTCGACATCCTGCTCATCGTCTTCGCCGCCGTCATCCTCGGCGGTATCGGGTCGGTGTACGGTGCGATGCTCGGTGGCTTCGTCATCGGCATGGTCCACGAACTCGTGCCGCTGTTCAACCAGTGGGGAATCCTCCCCGTCGGGTCGCAGTACGCGCCGGCAGTCGCGTTCCTCATCATGGTCGCTATCTTGCTCGTCAGACCGAACGGAATCGCGGGTGATGCCACGTGAGTAGCGTGACCGCGTGGATGAACGACACTATCGTCCGCGACCCAGCAGAGCGGCGCATCATGGCGATTCTCGTCGTCATCACCGTCGCGCTCGTCGGCGGCGTCCTCGCGGGCGTCATCGGCCCGCGCTTCCTGCTGTTCCAAATCGCACTGGTCGGCATGTACGCCCTGCTCTCGCTCGGACTCAACGTCCAGTGGGGCTACGCCGGACTCATCAACTTCAGCGTCGCCGCGTTCTGGGGCATCGGCGCGTACAGCGCCGCGCTGTTGACCGCGCCGAACTCGCCGCTAGGACTCGATTTACACCCAGTGGTTGGCTTCCTCGCGGCAATCGTCGTGAGCGCGCTCATCGCAATCCTCATCGGCATCCCGACGCTCCGACTGCGCGAGGACTACCTCGCTATCGCCAGTCTCGGACTGGCAGAGGTGATTCGGCTCATCATCCTGAACGAGCGTCAGTGGACCGCGGGGTCGAGCGGTATCAGCGGTATTCCCGAACTGCTCGGGTGGTTGCCGCTGACCGACGCGGCGACGACGGCCAGCGTCGTCGTCGTTCTCCTCGCGCTCACCTACCTGTTCCTGCGGCGGGTTCACCGCTCGCCGTGGGGGCGCGTGTTGCGGACGATTCGGTCCGACGAGGACCTCGCCGAAGCGCTCGGCAAGAACTCCTACCGGTTCAAGATGCAGGCGTTCGTCCTCGGGAGCATCATCATGGCGATTGCGGGCGCGTTCTACGCGCACTTGAACCTCTACATCGACCCCTCGGACCTCGTCCCGCTGACGACGTTCTACATCTGGATTGCCGTCATCCTCGGCGGCACCGGGTCGAACCGCGGAGCAGTCGTCGGGGCGGCCGTTGTCATCGCCATCCGCGAGGGGACGCGCTTCCTGAACGACGTCCCGGCGATTGGGTCGCTCGGACTCGACGTGGCACCGCTTCGCCTGCTGTTCGTCGGGGCGCTCATCATCCTCGTGATGCGCTTCCGACAGGACGGCCTGTTGCCACCGAAAGACGAACTCATCTGGCCGAGCGCCCGAAAGGAGGCTGACGACCAATGAGCGACACCTACGAGGGAGCGGCCCTCGGAAAGGACGACGTCGTACTGCGAACCAATGGCTTGGAGAAGGCTTTCGGCGGTCTCGTCGCCACCGACGACGTGTCTATCGAAGTCGAGCGCGGAACCATCACCGGGATGATTGGCCCGAACGGCGCGGGGAAATCCACGCTGTTCAACCTCATCTCGGGGTTCTACGACGAAGATGCCGGACACGTCTTCGTCAACGGCGAGGAAGTGACCGACATGCCGACACACGAGCGCGCCAACGCCGGACTCGTCAGAACCTTCCAGACGCCACGGCGCTTGGAAGGCATGAGCGTCCGCGAGGCGATGCTCGTCGGGGCAGGCTCGCAACTCGGCGAGTCCATCATCCCGCTGTTCTTCCGCGGGAGCGACGTGACCCAACAGGAGCGGGAAAATCTCGAACGCGCCGAGGAACTCCTCGAACGGTTCGAAATCAGCCACCTCATCGACCAGCCATCGACCGACCTCTCAGGTGGGCAGATGAAACTGGTCGAGTTGGCCCGCGCGTTCACGACCGACCCGGACATCCTGCTCCTCGACGAACCCGTCGCAGGGGTGAACCCGACGCTGGCAAACGACATCAAGCGGTTCATCCGCGAACTCAACGAGGAGGGTCAGACCTTCCTCATCATCGAACACGACATGCCGTTTATCATGGACCTCGCCGACCCGATTATCGTTCTCGACCAGGGGCGCGTGCTGATGGAAGGCACCCCCGAAGAAGTCAGAAACGACGAGCGCGTTATCGAAGCCTACCTCGGAGGTGCCGGTCCATGACCGAGCGCGCCCTCGACGTGAGCGGTGTCGATAGCGGCTACGGCGAAGTGCAGGTCCTCCGCGACCTGAACCTCCACATCGAAGAGGAGGAAATCGTCTGTCTCATCGGTCCGAACGGCGCGGGGAAATCGACCGTCCTCAAGACCGTCTTCGGACTCCTCAAACCGTGGACCGGCAGCGTCGAACTCGGCGGCCGCGACATCACGGGCGAAGAACCCGAAGACCTCGTCCGCATCGGCATGGGCTACGTCCCGCAGGTGGACAACGTCTTCTCGTCGCTCACCATCGACGAGAACCTCAAGATGGGCGGTGTCGCCCGCTCGGAGGGCCTGCAGGACCGAATCGACGAACTCTACGACCAGTTCCAGATTCTCGACGAGAAACGAACCGCGAAGGCGCGGACGCTCTCGGGCGGCCAGCGACAGGTGCTCGCCTTCGCGCGGGCACTCGTCATGGAACCCGACGTCCTGCTCATCGACGAACCGTCTGCCGGTCTCGCGCCGAACATCGTCGCCTCGGTGTTCGAAGACGTCCAGAAGGTGAACGAACTCGGCACCGCGGTGCTGATGGTCGAACAGAACGCCCGCGAAGGGCTTGCCATCTCCGACCGTGGCTACGTCCTCGACCAGGGCACCGTCGCCTACGAGGGCGAGGCCGGAAGCCTCCTCGACGACCCCGAAGTCTCGCGTCTCTACATGGGTGGCGCGGATTACGAGGGCGTCGAGGGCGAATAGTTCACCCACTCGGGTGAGATTTGGGAAATTCCTTATTTTTCGACTCGGCGCAGTCGCCGTATGGACTACACGCGCCGCGGTGTGCTCTCGGTTCTTGGACTCGGGTTGCTCGCAGGATGTGCCGGACGGGGCGGGTCGTCGCCGGCAGAAACTGAGCCAGATACGATAGCTGAGTCGCCGACTGAGACGCAAACTACGACCGTAACGACGACAGCTGAGTCACCGACTGAGACATCCTCGACGACCGACTCACAGACGGCGACGACCGACGACGACCCAACTGCCGCCGACGAAACCGTCGTCGCCATGGAGAACGTCGCCTTCTCACCCCTGCGACTCAGCATCGACCCCGGAACGACCGTCGTCTGGGAGAACCGCGAAGGACTCAGTCACAACGTCCGCGCACAGCAGTTCCACGACGTGGCGACCGACTGGGAGTTTCGGTCCGAGACGGTCGGCCGCGACGGGCGAATCGCCTACGAGTTCGAGCGCGAGGGAATCTACGAGTATGACTGCGGGATTCACGGGTCGCGGGCGATGTGCGGGGTCGTCCTCGTCGGCGACGTGACGTTCGAGGAGACGCTCCCGTGCGAAGAATAGGGGTCGGTAAGCCGGGATTCGATAGGTCGAGATTCGGGAGGGCGGGACTCGTCAGGCCGCGCGCTTGTCTATCTCGCCTTTGAGCGTCCCGGCGTCGAAGTCGTGGTCGGGGCGGATGTTGACGAAGTCGAGGAAATCGACCGCCGAGACGAGGTCCTCTTTCTCGTAGGACTCACCAGCGGCGTCCACGGCGGATTTCGCGCCGATGAGCGGTTCGAGGGCGGCGAGTGCGCACGCGAGGTCGTACGAGCGGGCGTCGTACATCCCCTCGTCGTTGACGTTCGTCGCGTCGATAAAGTAGATGCCGTCGTCGCGGACGAGGACGTTCTCGGCGCGCAGGTCGCCGTGGGCGAGGTGGTTGTCGTGCATCTGTCGCAACGCGGCGAAGAGGTCGCCAGCGAGTTCGTTGACCTCCGATTCGGGGGCCGTATCGAGGGTGTGGAAGTCGGGGAGGTATTCGAGGACGAGCACACCCAGCCCATCGACTTCGAACGCCTCGATTGGCTTCGGTGCGTTCAGGCCGATTTCGCGGAGTTTGGCCGTCGCTTCCAACTCGTGTTCGGCCATCTGGTAGGGCGTCCCGAAGTGCTCGAAGAAGCCTTCGGTCCCGCTGGAGAACGCGCCGAGGTTTCGACCGGTCGTAAAGAGCGCGTGGACCAGGGAGTTCTGCTTCGAGATGACTTTCACGAACCACTCGTCGTCCACGACCATCGGTGTCGAAAGCCAGTTGTCGGCTTCGAGAAACCGAATGCGGAGGGCGTCGCGGTCGTATCGTCGTGCAAGTTCGCGTGCGACGGCCTCGAGTCGAGACCAGCTCACGCGACCACGAACGAGCCGACGGAGTTCCATAGCCCCCTGTATGTCGAGGGGTGGCTTAACGTCGTGGGCCGCGAGGGCAACGTGGCAGTAGTCTGCGAGTCGAAACGGTCGCTGGACCGTGAATTCCTCATGGTCGTTCGATTGGTTTATGTCGTAATCGGCGATAGTTGCCAGCATGGACTTCGACATCCCGGCGGAACACCGGATGATTCGGGACACCGTCCGCGAATTCTGTGACGAGGAAATCGCCCCCATCGCACAGGAGGTCGAGGACGAACACCGGTTCCCCGCCGAAATCTTCGAGCAGTTAGCCGAACTCGACGTGATGGGTATCCCCATCGACGCCGAGTACGGTGGTCTCGGCGGCGACCAGCTCATGTACGCGCTCGTCACCGAGGAACTCGGCCGCGTCTCCGGTGGTATCGGTCTCTCCTTTGCCGCACACGTCAGTCTCGCATCGAAGCCGCTCGACCTGTTCGGGACGCCCGAGCAGAAAGAGAAGTGGCTTCGCCCGCTCGCCACCGGCGAGCACATGGGCGCGTGGGCGCTCACCGAACCCGGCTCGGGGAGCGACGCTAGCGACATGGACACGGTTGCGAAGAGAGAAGGCGACGGCTACGTCCTCAACGGCACCAAGCAGTTCATCACGAACGCGAACGTCGCAGGCTCGGTGCTCGTGAAAGCCGTCACCGACCCCGGTGCCGGCTACGACGGCATCTCGACGTTCATCGTGGACCCGAAGAACGACGACGGCTTCGAGGTCACGACGGTCTGGGACAAACTCGGTCTCAACTGCTCGCCGACGTGTGAACTCTCGTTCGACGACTGCTGGATTCCCGAAGACCGCCTGCTCGGCGAAGAGGGCGAGGGCTGGAAACAGACGATGAAGACGCTCGACGGCGGGCGCATCTCCATCGCCGCGCTCTCGGTCGGTCTCGCACAGGGTGCCTACGAACACGCGAAGTCCTACGCGGGCGAACGCGAGCAGTTCGGCCAACCCATCTCGGAGTTCGACGCCATCCGCGACAAACTCGTCTCGATGTACCGCAAGACCGAGCGCTCGCGCCTGCTGACGCACAAAGCCGCCGTGAAGTACGACCAGGGCAACCGCGTGTCGCTCGAATCCGCGCTCGCCAAACTCGATGCGAGCGAGGCCGCCCGCGAAGTCGCCGAAGACGCCATTCAGGTGCTCGGTGGCTACGGATACACCACCGACTTCGCGCCGCAGCGCTACTACCGTGACGCGAAGTTGATGGAAATCGGCGAGGGGACGAGCGAGATTCAGCACCTCGTCATCGGTCGCCAGCTCGGTCTCTAACTGGAGACGAGAGGCGACGAAGACGGAAAACGCAGAAACTTACTTCGATTCTTCGAGGTCGTCACGAACTGCGACGAGTCGGACGATATACGAGAAACTCTCGGTGTGGTCTTCTTCGGTCGGCGCGTCGGTGAAGTCGTCGGTCGTCGAAAAGGAGACGATTTTCTCCGAGAGCGCGCTGTGGGCGTCGTCGCCTATCCACCCGAGTTCTCGGTAGTAGGTCAACATCTCCAGTGCACCTCGCCCGCCGAGACGCTCGACCAGGTGGACACACCAGTCGAGTGCAATCTTCTCTGCGCGCGTGGTTCGGGGAATCGACTCGAGATACGCCTCTCCTTCTCGTTCGGCCATCGCTGTCGCGGCGAGGAGTCGCTCGTATACGACCTCGCGCCACTCTCGGGATATCGATTCGTCGTCTACCCAATCGAAGTCGGGGTCTCGCCTCTTCCCCACGGCACGCCGAAGCGCAGCGAGGTCATACTGGCGAGGAGTCAGCGGCATGGTCTGGGGTGCGCAGTCATCCAAATTAAGCGTTCGGGCAGAGATGCAAAATTGATACTCGCACGGCGACCGCGCCGAGATGGGAACAGTACCAAATCCGATAGTGACCTCGTCGTGGAAACATATCAAACACCAGCTTATAGACGCCGTGAACGAGACGATATTACCGCATTCCAATCGAACTAAATCGCAGTACTCCGTTGAGTATCACTGTTGATAGAGAGGACGAATCGCTTAAATATCATAGCAGAGAGAGATTTTCTATTGCTCCGACGTGACACCGTCGGGAACGTATTCACTGCGAGACAACACAGATGAACGTCGAATGTAACACATGAACGGCGATGCGCCTGTAATCCTTGCATATGCGTTGTTCGCGTCCGGTATCTTCGCCGGATTGGTTACTCTCATCGTTCTCGGACGATTTCGACTCTACTCGCGCAGAGTGCGCATCCCCTTCGCAGTGTTATCGCTTTCGAGTGCGGTTTGGGCGACTGCATACGGGTTCCAACTGCTCTCGTTCGGGTCGGTTCCAGCCATCGTCTGGGGACGGATAATGTGGCTCGGTGCGGCGACACTCCCGACCAGTTGGCTCATTTTCACGCTCTTGTACACCGGCGAGAACTCCTTCGTCTCTCGTCGAATGGTCGCGTTGCTCTCTGTCGAACCCGTGGTCTCGTTCGCACTCACGTGGACGAGTCGAGCCCACGGTCTCTTCGTCACTGACGCGATGCTTCGGTCCGGGCAGTTTGCGATGCTCGACGGCGCTGGACCGCTCTACATCGCCCATACGGTCTACATTCTCGGCATCTCTGGCGTCGGGTTGAGCGTACTCGGTGCGAAACTCCTCAACAGCGATGGGATTCACCGAGCACAGGCGTCGCTCCTGTTCACCGTGGGCGCAATTCCGTTCGCTACCTTCGGGTTCGAACTGTTCGACAGTGGCTTCGAGCCGATTAGTGTGACCCCGCTCAGCCTCGGACTCAGTGCTGTGCTGGTCGTCTGGGCACTGTTCCGATATCGTCTGTTCGATATCACGCCCATCGCGCAGAAAGCGATACTCTCGGAGATGCGCGATGCCGTTCTCGTCCTCGACGAGCACAACCGCGTCGTCGAATCGAACGGTGCAGCGGCTACCGTTCTCGAACCAACGATTGCGGACTGTATCGGTAAATCGGTGTTGGAGGTGACGAAAGCCCCGAACGAAGTCAGGGAAGTCCTCAACGGTAACGCGCGGACGGAAGCGGTCATCGGAGACGACGACCCCCGATACTTCGAGGTTCGGTCGGGGAGCGTCGGCGACCCGATACAGCGAAAGGCGAAGATGCTCGTCTTCACCGACGTGACCGAGCGCAGACAGACCGAAGAGGAGTTTCGAGCGCTCATCGAGAACTCGCGCGACATCATCACGGTGCTGGACGAAGACGGAGCGCGTCGGTACGTTAGCCCCTCTGTCGAGGACGTTCTCGGACACCCACCTGAGTCACTCGTCGGCGAAAACTCGTTCAACATCGTCCATCCCGAAGATAGAAAACGGGTACGTCGAGAGTTCGAATACGCCGTCGAAAACGACGAAACCGTCCGAACTGAGTGCCGTGTGAAACACAAGAACGGCACGTGGCGGCAGTTCGAAACGGTCGGCGTCAACCTCCTCGAAGACCCCGCAGTCGGCGGCGTCGTCCTCAACTCCCGCGATGTGACGAGCCGACACCAGTACGAACAACGACTTCGCGTGCTCAACCGCGTCCTTCGTCACGACCTGCGAAACGATATGAACGTCATCCTCGGGCACGCGGACCTCTTGCTCAGCGAGGACGTGCCGGCGGCCTCGAAGTCACACGCCCACACGATAAAGCGAAAAGCGACGTCGCTCGTCAATCTCGGCGAGCGAACGCGACACATCGACACCACGCTCGACCGGTCGGCTGCCGTTCTCGAACCGGTGGACGCCGTCGGGTACCTCGAAGCCGAATTACGCTCGCTCGAAACCGAGTATCCGAACGTCAAAGTCCATCGGTATCTGCCCGACGAGCAGTGGGTGTACGCGGACGACCTGTTGCAACTTGCGGTGAGGAATCTGTTGGAAAACGCAATCGAGCACACCGACCGCGTCATTCCGGAACTCACGGTGAGCCTCGATTCGACGGTCGAACTGGCCGAAACAGTCGAGATCCGTATCGCGGACAACGGTCCGGGGATACCCTCCGCCGAGTTGTCGGTGCTCAGGTCGGGTCTCGAGACGCCGCTCGAACACATCAGTGGACTCGGGCTGTGGCTCGTCAAGTGGATCGTCGAGCAATCGAACGGCAGCCTCCGATTCGACAGCAACGAGCCACGAGGAACGATTGCGGTCATTCGTCTGCAAGCGGCCACACGAGACGGGCCGTCGCTCCAATCGGCTGAAGCAGAGTCAGGGACGAACTGAGGCCGAGTCGTCGCTTTATGTGGACGACTCCGCGAGGCGACGAGCGATTCTGTAGGCACCTTCTGCGGCGGCGAGGTCCGGCCGGTCGGCCGTGACTGCGGTGATATCGCGTCCGAGTTCGTCGCTCAGTCGCGCTTCGAACTCGTCGATGATGCCGGGGAGGCACGCCATGCCACCCGTCACGACGACTGGGCGGGCGAGCGCGAGTTGATACGGTTTCATGTACGCGTTCGCTAACTGCGAGAGGAAGTCGTTGGCGAGTTCCGCTACGACCGAATCGAGGTACTCGTCGAGCGGGTCCATCACGCTCCGTTCGATAGTGAACTCGTGGGACCCGCCACCGGGTTGCTGAACGACGTCGGTGAACGGTTCGAAATCGCCGAAATCGCCGTGCACCTCTTTGTATTCGCGGGCTGTCGTCGTGTCGATGTTGACACGGCCTCGTGTCTCTTCTTCGACGGCACTGGCGATTCGTCGGTCAACATCGTTGCCAGTCGCCGACTCAGAGACGAACGGCGCGAGTTGTTCACCGTGTCGGTACGCACAGGCTTCGAGACTGGTCGCGCCGAGATTGACGGCGACGAAGATGCCGTCGATTGCCTCCATCCCGTCTCCCATCGCCGGGAACGCGCCACAGAGCGATTCGGGGAAGCTTCTGACGAACGTCTGGCCGATGGTACTCTCTTCGATGACCTCGTTGAGGTTCACCAGTCCGGGTTCGTCGTCGATAGTCGGAATCGCGTACACGACACCACTCTCGTCAGGCAATTCGTGGTTCTCGCACAGCTCTTCGAAGAACTGACCGGCTAACTCGGCACGACGCTCGTCTTCCGGGAGTCCAGAACGAAGCGGGAACTCGACGCGGTCCGGATACTGCCGTGCCGCCTTTTCACCGTAGCAGACGCGCTCGTCGCCGGTGACGGGGTCTTCGTACGCCGCGAGGCAGGTGAGCGTTCGAACGGTTTCGATGCCGCCGTCGCCGTCGGGATACGCGAGTACCGTTCTGGTGCTCCCCAATTTCACACCGATTGGAACGGGACCGCCCACGTCCGTTCCGCTCTCGTCAGTTCCATCAGCATCTGCCATACAGTATGACAAATAAGCGACTTTGCAAAGCTGTATCGGTGACTCTTCTATCGTAAAATAGTTGAAATAAAATTCACGAGGGCGTTTGTAACCCGAGGCAGTGCGATTAGACCATCGATGCGAGTCGTGCGATGTAGATGAGACTCAGCAAGTGGTCGTCAACGTCGAGTTCGTCTGCCTCTTCGACATCTGCAGTGAATCCGAGAAGATAGTTCCGCAGTGTCTCTTCGACATCTGGCGTCAGCCATTCGACCGACTGGTAGTATCGAAGCGCATCCATCGCTCGCTTGAAACCGCCTTTCAAGACGAGGAATTCGAGCCAATCGAAGACGACGCGTTCGGCACCGTACTTGTCCGGAAGTGACGTGAGGTACGGTTTCTGGACGGTGTGGTCGTCACCACGCCCAGATTGGTGTACCAGTAGTTGTTCGAGTTGGCTCGAACGGAGGGCTTCCGACGCAGAGCCACGGCCGGTGTCGTACAGCGGGTTGTCGAACCGGAACGGTCCGCGGTCCTCGAATCGGGAGAGGTTCCCGTTCCGAAAGCCGGTGGCCTCGCGGGCGATGCGTCGAAGTTCGTCTGGGTCGTAGTCGTCCGGGTCCAAATGCATGGTATCCTCGTTGAGACGGCACGATTCCCCGAGTCCCCCGACTCGGAGCGGTGGCGCAGAACGCCAGCCGATGTCACACGCGTGCATCGTACCGTATTGCTTCTCAGATTCGAAGGCGGTGACATAAAACTACGCGAGCCGATATCACAATTGATAGTGGATGCGGGCTGCTCGGCCACTCCCGCTCACATCACGTCGCCGCCGTCCGCCTCGAAACGGTCGAGGGCCCTAATTCCGGATTCGAAGAGCACCATCGGCAGTCGCGTCGTGTCCGCGGTGAGCCTCTCGGCGCGTGCGCCGCTCGATGCGACATCGACGAGCGGCAAAGAAGAGATGAAAACCCGAGCCGAATCAGAGTTCGTACGTGCCGGTTTTGGCACTTCGAACCGTGAGCGTCCCAGTTTCGCCGTCGAGTTCGAGTGAGCGTCCGTGGGACCCACCGACGTCTTCGGCGACGATGTCGATGCCAAACTCCGAGAGGGTCTGACGGGCGGCATCGACGTTTCTGTCGCCGATGCTTTTGCCGTCGTCGGTCGAAGCGAAATCGAACATCGTACTCCCGCCGGCGAGTTTTGCGGTGACGTTCGACGTATCTGCACCGGACGATTCCATCTCCGATAGTAGCAACTCGATGCCCGTATCTGCAAACTTCGCGGGAGTGGCGTCCCCGTCCGAAGTGGGGAGCATCGCGTGCGCAAGCCCAGCGATGGCCGCGTCGGCGTCGTACAGAATGACGCCGATACAGGAACCGAGACCGCTGGTCGTTAGCACCGCGCCATCGGTACCGACTGCGAAGTCTGCGATACCCACTTTGATTCTGGCCGGGGTTGATTGTGAGGTGTCCGTGGTGTAAATTTGCATTGCCATGAGTCTCCCGCAGATGGGTTAGACCGCGGGTGAGAGTTGTTCGAGCGCCTTGCGCAACTCGTTCTCGTCGGGAAGCGCATAGATGTCGCAGGTGAACTCGTCGTTCGACGTTCGGATGGTCGAGTCGATGAGGAACGCGTACTCTTGCGACATGGCGAGTTCGGTTGCCAGCGGGTCGATGATTGCAGAGCCGAGGTCGTGAACGTGCGTCGGTGGAGAGATGTCGATCGTCGTTTCGAGCGCGTTTGCCCAGCCATCGAGGAACCCGGAGGTCACGATGTTTCCGATCTCTTGGATTGCACTCTGCCGCATCGCTTCGTCGCCTTCCATCCCCGGGAGGAGTGCGCTGGCGATGCTGTCCGCCGACGGTTCGTCGAACAGGATTGCGATGTAGCCGCTCGGCATGCCCATGAATTCGAGGACGACGCCGCGGCGGACGCCGTCGGTCAACGACATCGGAACGCCTTCGATCGGGACGAAGCTCAACCGACTGACTTCGACGGTCGTATCGATGCCCGTCATCGCAGTGATGTCTTCGGACGCCTGGTTCGCCCCGTCGGAGATCATCTCCGAGAAAGCCGCGAACGACTCCACCGGAAGTTCGTCGTCGTTGCCGCTCGCCTCGACGATAGTCTCGATAGAGTTCGCCGAGGGGACCATGTAGAGTGCGAACCCGATCGCATCGTCCGCCGCCTCCAGTTGGTTGCGGAAGACGAGGATGTGTTCCTCGTCGCTCTCGTCGTGTTCGAACCCTTCGGGTTCGAGTTCCGACAGCGGGTCGTCGGTGTTCTGATCGACGTACGTCGGCGTCGTGATATCGATACTGGTGTCGAGGTAGTCGGCCCATCCGTCGATGAACCCCCCGAGCATGATGTTCGCAACTTCTTTCAGACTGCTCGTGGCGAGTTCGCCGCCCGGTTCGGCCTCCGCGCCGGGAACCAGTGCTTCGACCAGACGCTCGGCAGATTCCGGAGAGAACGTGAGGATGGTCTGTCCATCCAGTCCGCCACTGAATCCGATGCGGACGCTGACGAGGTTGCGCTCGTCGAACTCCTGTTCGACGTCCTGTTTCGTGCTGAGTTCGACTTTCGTGACGTTGACGTACGTGTCGATACCGGCGAGTGTGGTCAGCGAGCCTGCTGCCTTTTCGGCGCCGGAGTGTGCGAGACGGCTGAACGTTCGGAGCGACCGTACGTCGAGATTCATGCCTCGGCCTGAATGACGTCAGCGATAGCCTGGAGGACGTTTGGCTTCTGGAACGGCTTGGTGATGTACCCGTCCGCGCCAGCCTCCACGGCTTCGCGCATCTTCTCTTCTTGCCCGACCGACGTACACATGATGACCGAAGCGTTCGTATCGAGCGACTTGATTTCAGACGTTGCTTCGATTCCGTTTCGAATCGGCATCACGACGTCCATCGTGACGACATCCGGTTCGAGTTCACGGTAGAGTTCGACCGCCTCGACACCGTTTTCGGCCTCGCCGACGACTTCGTGTTCTCCTTCCAAGAGCTGTTTGAGGAGGTTCCGCATGAACGCAGAATCGTCCACGACCAGTACCTTGCTTGCCATAGTAGCCACGTTCCGAAAATCAGACTATAAACCCTTCCGCCCCATTATCATCCCTGATACGGTTTCTACCGTTTCACAGATGATAACCGGGTCGAAACGAACACCGAAAACCAGAGGGAGGGGCGTTATCGCGTTCGATTTGGCGGGAACGATGCACCCGATCGTTCGACCGAATCGAGCAGTTCGCCGATGGAGTCCGTCCGGTCGAGTCCGTGGGAGTTGGCGAGTGCCTCGATCGCTCGTCCAGGGTAGGTCACCTGAACCTCCGATGCGAGGAGGAGAATACCGAGGACTTCGTCCGTTGGAGTCTCCCCGTCACTCACCGTTTCGGCGTACCACTGGACGAGAGACCGAAAGACGTCGGTCACCTCGTCGGATACTGCTTCGTGCTGAGTGACCGTTCCATCGACGAGTGCGGTTATCGCAAACGCGTATTCGGACTGGACTGCACCGACGCGTTCTGCGAGTAGTTTTCGAGCGAGAATCGCACGCTTTCGTGGGTCTTTCGGGAGGACGATACTCGGAGTGTTCTCTTCGGGTTCGTCGTCCGAAACTGGTTCGTCGTCCGAAGTTGGCTCGCCGTTCGAGTTCTCTTCGGGAGTTTCGTCTTCCGGTTTCCGTGGTCGGTTTTCCCCGGTCGAAATGACGAAACGCTGCTTGTCGAGTCTGACGACTCGCTCGTCGTGGCTGATATCCAAGTCCTTCGACCCGACTACCCCCTGGTCGCGTCGCAAGTCGCCGCGACGTCCATCCTCAGCCATCGGACGAACGTCGGAGTGGTAACATATAATCCCATCGTCGCTGGCGCACAAAGACTAGATTTGTTTACACGACTATCGCCGGGATGAATTTGCCAGCAAGGTAACCAACACATTGACATGCCGAGCGCACCGACAACATTCCATCTATGGAGTCTGACAGGACCCTTGCAGCGTTGGGAAATGAATACAACCCTGACATCCTACGCGCAGCTGAGGAACCACATTCGGCACAAGAGTTCAGTGAGATGCTCGATATTCCGATTGCGACGTGCTATCGACGAATCGAGGAATTGACTGCGGTAGGGCTCCTCAAACTCCACGACCGCGTGCTCTCTGACGAACATCGACGAACGAACGTCTACCGTCGAGAAGTAGACGAAATCGTCGTCAGGTTCGACGACGACGACTACACGGTGACGGTTACAGAGCGTCCAGAAGTCAAAAACAAACTCGACGACGTTTGGCGAAAGATCGCACAAGAATAACTCCTTCCTGACTCCGCGCACAACCGCTCTCTGTTTCTACTGGCGAGTCGATAGCTCGTCCCGAATAGTAGTCGATGGCTCGTCCCGAACAATTGTAGTCTCACGTGCGTGCGCGATGTATTATATCAAAATCCGTAACTGCCATCCAGTTTCAGAATTGATATTCGGGTCCGTACCGTTATGTATCAACTCCCCAAGTGGGCGTTTGAGGGTCGCCGCACGTCCGAGTGTGGGACCACCAAAGACAACCCATGTTCGAAAATATCAAAGAAGACCGGGGTCAGGTCGGTATCGGGACCCTGATTGTCTTCATCGCGATGGTTCTCGTTGCTGCGATCGCAGCAGGTGTTCTCGTCAATACGGCGGGATTCCTGCAGGCGACCGCTCAGGACGCGGGCCAAGAAAGTGTTGACAAGGTAACTAATCGTCTCGATGTCGTCAGCGTTCACGGTATGGTGAACGACACCAGCTCCGGCTACGCCGTTGACAGCATCAACATGACGGTCCGCCTCGCTGCAGGCTCCGGCAGTGTCTCGCTCGAAGACACCTCCATCAAGTACCTCAGTGGCACGACGGCAGAAAACCTCGTCTACAAGAACGAGACGACGACTGCAGATGGTTCGACGCTCCGCAGCGTCAACGCGTACAACTCTAGTGGTGCTGACCAAGGTCTGAACAGTACTGAGTTCACTGCACACAAGCTCGAAGACGGCGGCGACACGTCGTTCCCTGTCCTGAACAACCAGGCAGACCGGTACGAGATTATCATCAACGCATCTGTCGTTGAGCAGAACGGTGAAGGTATCTCGACGGGCGACACGGTGAAACTCGAAATCACGAGCCGATCGGGTGGCTCCACGCAGGTTATCCTGACGATGCCCCAGCAGCTCGCTGGCAAATCGGACAACAACCCGGTGGCCTTGTAGGTGAACTAATATGTTCGAAAACATCAAAGAAGATCGCGGTCAGGTTGGTATCGGGACGCTTATCGTCTTCATCGCAATGGTTCTCGTCGCAGCAATCGCGGCGGGCGTCCTTGTGAACACTGCTGGTTTCCTCCAAGCAACTGCCGAGGACGCCGGTCAGCAAAGCGTGAACAAGGTTACGAATCGCGTCGAGGTGCTCAACAGCCACGGTAACGTTGGCAACAGCGAAGACATTGCAAACATGACGCTGACCGTTCGTCTCGCAGCAGGTTCCGACGCTGTGGACATGAACGAGACGTCGATCAAGTACTTGAGTGAGACGGAGGTCACGACGCTGACCAACAGTTCCTCACAAACCGCCAATGCAACCGAGTTTGCCCTGACGCAGGTCACTGACGACGACGGTTCGTTCGGTGTCCTCAACAGCATGAACGACCGCTACGAGGTCGTCATCAACAGCTCCGCCATCGAAAGCGGTACTGGTGGTCTCTCGACGGGTGAGACGGTCAACCTCGAAATCACCTCCCGTACGGGCGGTACGACCCAGGTTATCCTGACGATGCCTCAGCAGCTTGCAGGCAAAGACCCAGGCGAACCTGTCGAACTCTAAGCACCGTTCGCTGACTTTCCTTTCTTCCACTATTCACGTCCAGTGAGCGGCCGCACTGCCGCTGCACTGCTGGCAGTCCGAGATAGGGCCACAGACGGCGTGGAGTTACCCGACCGGACCCCACAACGGAACTGAGACACTCCGGTTCTACCGGGGCCTCACGACGAGACAGACTACTGCACGACGTGGGGGACAAAAGAACAACTGAGAAACCGACTGGACAGACCGAAACGCCGCGTCTACTCCGTCTCTTCGCCGAACCACGGTGGTGACTCACCGACCATCGAGAACCCGGCAGCTTGTTCGTAGATTTTGATGCCGCCGTGGGCAATCTCTAACGGGAACATCGAGTTTTTGATGCTCTGCTTGCGCATCTTTGCGACCCAGATGTACCGGTTACTCGTCGCACCGGCAGGACTCTGGATGAGGTAGATGTTCCCGTCGGTGAGGAAGTTCTCTAACCCAATGTCGGTCTCTGGGAAGATTGCGGACTGTTCGGTCGTCAAGAGCGACGTGAGTTCGCTGTTCTTCAGGATGTCGATGAACTTCAGGAGGTACTGTCGCTGCTCCTTTTCGTCGTCGAAAAAGAGCTGGAACATCGTGAGCGAGTCGAGCACGAGACGGTCGTATCCCGTGTCCTGCAAGTCGTCGAGAATCCGATCGAGGGTGGACGAGAAGTCGCCATCGCGGAGGAGTGTGCGCTTGTCGTACACCTTGATGTCGCCCGCTTTGACGTACTCGTTCCAGTTGTCGAATCCAATCGACTCTGCGGCTTCACGAATGTCGTCTTCTGTCTCTTCGAACGTCAGATACAACCCTCCTTGGTCGAACTTATCGACACCGTTGTAGAGATACTGGAGTCCGAGGATACTCTTCCCCGTACCGGGGTTCCCGCTGATGAGTACTGCAGCGTTCTTTACGATACCCCCGTTCAGGATAGAATCGAGTCCTTCGACGCCGGTTTTGATCAGTTCTGTCATAGTTGGAATGGAGACGAGTGTCGCTGTCGAACGTTCATCGGTGCCGCCCCCGGATAATTCTTCTTACCGCCGTTAGGTGGCGTTAGATATTTATTACGTCCGGATGGGTAGTAAATTCCGCAATTTCGTAATATCTCTTCTGATAACGAGACGGGAAGTTTCATGTATTGACTTACGTACTTTGCACCAATGTTACCTGTTGCCCCGACGCCGTCAGCCCTCCCCAGCTGGCCTGACAATCGGGCGGGTGACAGCCCGTCGTTCGTTCGGACGAGCCGGCGAGCGACACGGAAGTTCTACTCCCGCAGTAAGAGTGGAGTTGATGAATCGAGGCCGATAAGCCACGAATGCTGGGAATCAGACGGATACCGAAGAGGAATGTATGTCATCAGATGACGGACTAGGATTCGAGGAGGACATCGACGACCTCTCCGACGAGTTTGGTGACTTCGGCGACGACCTCGACGGCGGATTCGACGACGACGAGTTCGGCGGATTCGACGACGAAAACAACGAGGAGCTCGCAGAGCTCGAGGATCGCGTCGGCGAACTCGAGAACGAAGTCAGCGCCATCTCGTCACAGATGAACACTGTGAGAGAAGAGAACAAACAGATCGGAGGGACCGTCGAAGAACTCGACGACACCATCCGAAAGCTGCTGGACATCTATGAGATGGTCACGCGCGGTATCAACCCGTTCGTCGATGACGCCCGCGAGATGGGTGGTCTCGACGCGGGTGGCGCGTTCGGGCTTTTCGATGCCGAAGCCGAGGAAGAAGAACACCTCGACCCGGAAGTCGCCAACGCGGACGCAGAGAGTTTCTTCGACGACGAATTCGGCGAGCTAGATGCAGAAGACGAACTCGAAGAAGCCGAACTCGCGGCGAAAGACGAACTCGAAGATGCCGAACGTGAAGACCCTGCAGCCGCCCTCGGCGAAGACGAAGAAGAACCCGACGACGAAGACGAAAGCGTCGGCGGGTCGAGCTTCGACGACCTGAAAGAGCAGTACGAGGAGAACGAGGGCTGGGACGACGACGAAGAGGAGGAAGACGCCGACGCCGAAGAAGAACTCCTCGACGAAGACGCCAGCGTCGAAGACGAACTCGAAGAAGAGTTCGAGGAAGTCGAGACGGAAGAACCGGAACTCGAGGCCGAGGAAGCTGACGGAGCCGACGACGCCGACGACGACGTTGCAGACCCCCAGAAGACGCTGGAAGAACTCGAAGAAGAGTATCGGTCCGCGGCGGCGGCCAAGCACGGTGCGGAAAACGTCCCGTCGCCGAAACCGATTTCGGAACCCGAAGAACCCGTTCAGACGCCGCCTTCCAACGCGTACGTGACGCACCTTCCAGGAAGCTACCTCTCGGAAGTCATCGTCCTCGAGTGGGTCGAACATCTCGTCTCGGCGGGCGGCGCGCTCGGTGCCTCGCGGGCACTCCGTCAGTACCGAGAACAAGAGTGGATTTCGCGTTCCGTCGAGAACAAACTCAACACCCACGTCGCACAGGTCTCGGCGTCTGTCGATGGCGGAGACGGACTCGAAATCGAAGACCACCAGACGAGTCTCGTGTACGTCAGCAGACTCGCCGACGACGCACCAGACGGTGGCCTGTTCGAAGAGCTGGTCGCATACGGAGGAATCCTGGATGGGATTCGGAGTTAGTGGCTCGACTGCGATTATCTTCCTCGGGGTTCTCATCGCAACGGGAACCCTGTACACAGCGACATCTAACGCGAGCGAGAACCTCCTCGAAGCGCAAGATGCAGACGCAGAACAGGCACTCGAACGAACGAACACGGAAATCGTGATTTCGAACGCGACGTACAACGCCTCTGGCAGCGACTCCCTCGTCGTCAATATCACGAACACCGGTGCGACGACGCTCGAAGTCGATGAGACGACGTTACTCGTCGATAACGTGTACACCAACACGTCGGGTGTAACCACCGTTGACGGAAATCAAGCGACCAACCTATGGTACCCCGGTGAACATCTCGTGATGAATGTCTCACTCGGCAGTGCCCCGGGCAGGGTCAAAGTCGTCACCGGAACCGGCGTCGCGGCGACTGAGGAGGTAATCTAATGGCAGACGTTTCGGTCCCCAGCCTCATCTTGTTCATCGCAAGCATCGTCGTCGCCGCCGGCGTCGCTGGCGTCCTCATCGACACCGTCGCGGGCATCAGCAACTCGCTCGACGACCAAGGTGGTGACGTCAGCGCACAGATCAAGACAGACATCGAAGTCATCAGCGACCCCGAAACTGGGGTCTACGACGGAAGCGACACCGTGACCGTGTACGTCAAGAACACCGGCTTACGAACGCTTCCAGCGACTGGTGACAGTTTCGACGTCATCGTCAACGCCTCGTACCAGTCGGACGTCAACGCGTCCGTCGTCGATGGCGACGATTGGCGTCCCAGCAACGTCATCGAACTGACTATCAGCAACATCAGCCTCCCGCAAGGCGACCACCGTCTGAAACTCATCGTTGACGGTGACGAGGAGGTGTTCGACTTCCGCGTATCATGAGTAGTAATCAATTTTCCCTTGGGCTATCTGGACACGACCGTCTCGAAAAAGAACTGGGCGGGGGCATCCCGAACGGTGCAATCGTCCTCATCGAAGGCGACTACGGTGCCGGAAAGAGCGTGCTCTCACAGCGCTTCAGTTACGGCTTTTGTGAGGAAGACACCGTCGTCACACTCCTCTCGACCGAACTGGGCGTCCGCGGGTTCCTCGACCAGATGCACTCGCTGTCGTACGACATGGTCAACCACCTGCTGAACGAACGAATTCTGTTCTTACAGGCGGAGATAGACAGTGGCGGAACGCTCTCCGGCGGCCCGTCGAAAGAGCGAAAGCAGTTACTCCGCCGGATGATGGACGCCGAGAAGATGTGGGAAGCGGACGTCATCATCATCGACACGTTCGATGCAATCCTCCGTAACGACCCGCAGTTCGAAGCGCTCGTCCGGCAGAACGAAGAGCGTCAGGCGGCGCTCGAAATCATCTCGTTCTTCCGCGAGTTGACGACGAAAGGCAAGACCATCATCCTCACAGTGGACCCGTCGTCCGTGGACGACAGTTCTATCGGTGCCTTCCGGTCGATTGCCGACGTGTACTTCGAACTGGAGATGGTCGAGGTCGGAAACGACGTCCGGCGTAACATCTTCGTCAAACGGTTCGCAGGAATGGGTCAGCAGGTCGGTGACCGAGTCGGTTTCTCGGTCCGGTCTGGAATCGGCATCGTCATCGAATCGAGGAGTGTTGCCTAATGGCCACAGACCACGGCTCGGCCCGCCTCTCGGACGACCTGAAACGCCTGGCGATGCAGTGGCCGCATCTGCGTGACCACCTCAAGCGCTTCCGACAGATTACGGGCGAGTTCCCGATGCTCGTTGACGACCCCGGCGATTACGAATCTCGCCGCCCGAACATCATCTACTCGCTCGGTGGGCCGGTGTTTTGCCAGATTTACGGCAACTTCGGTGAGACGACCAAGTACTACACCATCGAACCGGAGTTAGACGAAGACGAGCGCGAGACGTTCATGCGGGTCAAAGACAAGTTGCTCGAACGCAGCGTGTCGAAACCAGCGCCCGAAGAGAGCGTCGATTACGAAGAGCGCATCGACGAACTCCTCCAGGAGATAATTCACATCGAAGGCGAAGACCGAGGGCCGCTCGGAAAGGTCGCACAGCGCCTCGACGTCGCCGGTATCGAAGTCACAGAAGAGGTCTACGACAAGATTCATTACCGCCTCGTCCGCGACATCGTCGGTCTCGGGCCGCTCGAACCCATCATGCGCGACCCGGAGAACGAGGACATTCACGTGATCGGTCCCAACCAGGTTGACGTTGACCACGGGACCTTCGGCCTGCTCGAAACGAGTGTCGAGTTCGACAACGACGACCAGTTCGACAACTGGCTTCGCAACATGGGTGAACGCATGGGTGACCCGGTTTCCGACGCCCACCCCATCGTGGACTCGACGCTCCCCGACGGGTCGCGTATCAACATCATCTACTCCGACGACGTGTCGCTGAAGGGGTCGTCGCTCACCATCCGTCAGGGTGACGACGTTCCGCTGTCAGTGTTCCAGATTGCGAAGTGGGGGACGCTTTCGCCCGAGTTGGCGGCGTATCTCTGGATTGCACTGGAGAACGAGCGCACCGTGTTCGTGGTCGGTGAGACGGCATCCGGGAAGACGACGACGCTCAACGCGATTCTGTCGTTCATCCCGCAGTCGTCGAAGATTTACACCGCAGAGGACACTGCCGAGGTGCTGCCGCCACACGACACGTGGCAGCAACTCCTCACGCGTGAAGGTCGGGGTTCCGACTCCGAGGTGGACATGTTCGACCTCGTCGCGGCCGCGCTGCGTTCGCGTCCCGACTACATCATCGTGGGGGAGGTTCGTGGCGAAGAGGGTCGGATGGCGTTCCAAGCGGCCCAGACCGGTCACCCGGTCATGCTGACGTTCCACGCGTCCGACATCGTTTCAATGATTCAGCGTTTCACCGGTGACCCCATCAACGTCCCCGAGACGTTCATGTCCAACTGCGACATCGCACTGTTCCAGAATCGGGTGAAACGCGGTGACGACATCTTACGTCGTGTGACGAGTGTGCAGGAAATCGAGGGGTACTCGAAGGAGATGGGCGGCGTCGTCACGCGCGAGGTGTTCTACTGGGACCCCGTGCAGGACGAGATTATCTTCCAGGGGATGAACAACTCCTTCATCATGGAGCAGAAGGTCGCAACCCTCCTCGGATACGACGACACGCGGAAGATTTACGAGGACATCAAGTTCCGAGCGGAGTTGATTCGCCGGGCCATCCAAGAGAACGTCCTCGGCTACCACGAAGTGAACGAACTCATCGAGGACTTCTTCCGCGACGGCACGGAAGGACTGCCGTTCGACATGGCGAGGGTGTAACACATGAGTGGGGAGACCAACGCGACGGTGCAAGCGGTTCAGGTTCGAGACTTCTTCGACGACATCGTCGAGTCCTACGAGAAGATGCCGATGGAGTTGCCTCGGTACCTCCTGTTCGTACTTGGACCGGCAATCGTGTTCTTCGTCCTCTCGATTATCGGCGCGATTGCGCTGCCACTCCCCGTCCTCGTTCGCATCCCGATTTTCATGCTCGGCGTGTTGCTACTCGGGAGTGCCGTTCTCTACCCGCGCCTCTTAGTCGAGCAGACGCGCCGCGGCCTCGAAAACCAGATCCACCTGCTCATCACGCACATGACCGTCCTCTCGACGACGAACATCGACCGTGTGGCCGTCTTCCGCACGCTCGCGCGTGAAGAAGAGTACGGTGAGTTGGCGACGGAGATGAACCGTATCGTCCAACTGGTGGACGTGTGGAACCAGTCGCTCGACGACGCGTGTGTCCGCCGTGCACGCGAAGTACCGTCGAAGCCGCTTTCGGACTTCCTCGACCGTCTCGCGTACGCAATCAACGCCGGGCAGAGCATCGACGACTTCCTGCTCGGCGAGCAGACGGCGATGATTCAGAAGTACATCACCGTCTACGAGAGCGCACTCGGGAACCTCGAGGTCATGAAAGACCTGTATCTCTCGATGATTCTCTCGATGACGTTCGCCATTATCAACGCCATCGTGCTCCCGATTCTCACCGGGACGGACGCGACGATGACGATTGCGGCGGTCATCGTGCTGTTCGTCTTCGTGCAGTTGGGGTTCTACTTCGTCATCCGGACGATGTCGCCGTACGACCCGCTGTGGTACCAGCAACGAGAGTACCGGACGAAAGCCGACCGCCAGATAGACATCACGCTGTACGGCGCGGTCGGTCTCTCCGTCGTGATGGTCCTGCTTCTCGCCCTCGGGACGTTCAACCTGACGCTCGTCGGCGAGACCATGCGCCCGATTATGATGGATATCCCGGTGCCGTTGCTCCTCGCAACGCCGCTGACGCCGCTCGCGGTCCCCGGCATCGTCGCCCGCCGCCACGAGAAGAAGATCAACGAGCGCGACGAGGAGTACCCCGGCTTCATTCGCGCGCTCGGAGCGTCCGAGACGGCGAAACAGAGTACGACGACCGACGTGTTGGAGACGCTTCGCAAGAAGGACTTCGGCAACCTCACCCGAGAGATAAACCGCTTGCACACCCGTCTCCGGATGCGTCTCGACCCCGACCGTTCGTGGTTCTTCTTCACCGCCGAGTCTGGCTCCTACCTCATTCAGAAGTTCAGTGAGATGTACAACGCCGGTCGGTCGATGGGTGGGAAACCCAAGCAACTCGGCGAGCTTATCAGTCGGAACATGAACGAGATTATCAAGCTTCGCCAACAGCGCAAACAGTCTACGGTGACGCTCATCGGTGTTCTCTACGGGATTACGGCCTCGGCATCGTTCGCGTTCTTCATCGGACTGGAAGTCGTCGAGATTCTTGCGACGTTCTCGACGCAGATGAACCTCGATAGCCTACAGTTCGGGACGCTCATCTACGCGGGTGTCTACGACGTGCCGCTCATCGAGTACATGCTGAGCCTCATCATCTTGTTCAACGCCCTCCTCTCGTCGCTGATGATTCGGATGGTTGACGGGGGCCACAAGGCCAACGCCTATCTCCACTTCGTCATCCTCGTTTGGGTGGGGTCGAGTATGGCAGTCGCCACCTCGTCGCTCGCAGGAGCGCTGATTAGCATATGACTGACGACACACAGGAACCAGAGGGACAGACGGCGGACGATGCGAAAATCGTCGCTAACGCCCGCTCGAACGCGGTCGAAGGCGGCGACGTAGCGAAGAGCGACCTACTGCAAGCGTACCGTCGGCAAAAAGAGGAACCGGAACCAAAGGCGACCGAAGAAGAAACTAAAGCGGAGCGTGAGGCCCGCATCCGACGGACGTCGAGCGGCGAAGCCATCGTCGTCGATTTCGTTGCGAGTTTCGTCGCGGGCGGGAGCACGGCGTTCGAACCGGTCAAAGGACGCGTCCTGATGAGTCAACGGCGACTCATCCTCGCCACCGGAAAGTCGAAGAACGCCATCCCAATCACGTCGATTTTCGACATCGCGGTCGGACAGGTGCCACCCGAAGTCGAGGACTTCTTCGATTACACCGTGATGGTCGGCTACATCACGGGTCGCCAACGCCGAACGACGGTCATCGGTGGCGACCGCGAGACCATCGAGAAGTTCTCGCTCTACTTGTTCCGTGCGGCACTCAACGGGTCGCAAGCGACGGTGAAGCACCCAGCACGGGTCGGTGGTCGCGTGATGGACACCGAACCGCACGAGTCGGGTCTCCACCTCGACTACGAGGCGGTGACGTTCCCGGACGACGAGGGACCACTCACCGAGAACGGCGAACCGTTCCACATCGATCTGGCGAGCGTCATCTTCTTCGAGGTGCTCGAACGCACCAACGACGACGAGCAGAAAAAGCTCGTGCTCTCGGTCCAACACGTCGAACAAGGTCAAACGGTGACCTCGGAGATTTCGCTCAAGTCCCGCCGAAAGATGAACATCCTCGGCCGGTATCTCAGACTCGTCTACCACTGGATCAAATCCGACGTTCGCAACATCGAGGTCACAGAGCAAGAACTCGAAGTGCTCGTCGGTCTCTACTCCGCGGGTGAGATGGCCGCCGAGGTTGACTTCAGCGAACTCCTCGGGGTCGAACAGGAGGTCCTCGATGCCAAATTGGAGACGCTCCACGACGAGGGTCTCATCGGCGACGACGAACTCCCGACGTCGCTGACGCCGCAGGGTCGGTTCGTCGTGAACGAAGAAATCGAAGACGTCAACGTCTGATCGCTGCCGTCCCGTCTGTTCGTCCTGTTTTCACTGGTTGTTTCCCTCCCGGTGGCTCTCACGTTCCACGCCGCGTAGTCACTCCAGCGGATACGTCCGTAGAGTCGTGACTCGTCGGTTGGCTTCGTTCGCTACAGAAAACCGGCCGAAGAGTCGTTACTGTTGTTCGATTGCGTCGGATGCGATACTGCGGCCGCGGGCGTTGAGCCTGACTTCGCGTCTGACGCGAATCTCTTCGACGACGTTGTGGTCGATGAGTCGCTGAAAGAGCGCTTCGACCTTCTCGACGTCGATTCCCAAAAAGCCGGGGATGTCGAACGGTTCGACACCCGAGTAGAGCGCCGTCAGAACCTGCTTGTCGGTCTCACTGAGTTCGATAGAGGTCTCGGAGAGTTCCTCGCCCTCTCGAAGCAGGGAGTAGAGGAACGAGATTGCGCGCTTGGGACCGGAGATGTACGTCTGTAAACTCGTCCCTTCGTCGTCGGAGTGCTCGACCTCGATGACGTTACGGTTCTCTTCGATAATCTTCCGTTCGCCGGTCTTGATATCGCCGATGTCGTCGAGGCGGATTTCAACGAACTTCCCGCTGACGGTCGCCATGCTCACGGCTTCCTCTTCGACTTTGAGCCGGCACTTCTCCCACTCGGTGTTCTGGACGACGCCACCCGCGACTGCGGGGTGACGAGTGAGGAAACTCTCGGCGTTCAACAGCGCACCGAAGAAGTCGATTTCGAACTCGTCGTATTCGACTGGCGCGAGCAGCAAGACGCCGCTCGGGATGTGGATACTGAAGTAATCCGAGACGGTAGCGATGCGCTGGTTGACGTCGAATCGGCCGCCGAGCGATTCGATGCTATCCAGTGGAATCGTTCGTTTTCCGCCCCTTCCGGCGAGCACCAATCGCTTGTTCGAGAGGAGAATGCGGCCGCTCGTCCAGTCTACGTCGTGGAGTTCACGACCGTTTTTCACGACCTGGAGGAAGCGCCCACGCGTGTCACCAAGTTTCTGTTCACCGGGTTGCATCGGTCACCTTCGAGTGCTTTCGGGAGTGCCTTTGTAGATTCGGAGCCGTTTTTCGACCGGCTCGAACTGTTTCCGACACGACGGCGGAATCGTCTCTGTCATCCCAATCGTCAGGTAGCCGTCGTCGTCGAGCGCAGAACCGAGCGTCTCGAACACCGCGCGCTTCGAGTCGGCGTTGATGTAGATGAACAGGTTCCGACAGACGACGAGGTCGAACGTCCCCGGCGGGTCCTCGCGGATGAGGTCCCGTCGTTTGAACTGGACCATGTCCCTGAGTCGGTCTTTGACGCGGAACCACTCGTCGTCTTTCTCGACGAATCGCTCCCAGCGGTCCATCGGGTCGAGTTGCTCGGCCACGTCGTTCGTCTCCGAGGCGCGGTACTCTCCCTTGCGGGCGGCACGGAGTATCTCGCGTTTGATGTCGGTCCCGACGATTTCGACGCGTCGTTCGTCCACGTGGTCGTCGTCGTGTGCGAGCATCGCAAGTGAGTAGGCTTCACGCCCGTCCGAACACGCGGCACTCCAAATTCGAATCGGGTCGCGGCGCGACCCGCTCGCACTCAAATCGCGTAACACGTCGCGGAGTGCTTCCCAGACTTCGGGATTACGGAAAAAGCTCGTCACGTTCACCGAGAGAGCGTCGAGGAGTGCCTGCTGTTCTTCTTGTTCGTCTTCGAGGAGCGCCTGGTATTCGGCGTACTCATCGACGCGACGGCGGCGCATCCGTGCGGAAATCCGCCGGTCGAGGTACGCGTCGTTGTACGAACTCGTTGCGAAGGCCAGTTCGTCCTCGATGTACGTGAGCAACGTCGTGAACGCCCGGTCCTCTTGACGCGACGAGACCATCAGTCCGCGGCCTCCTCCGCCGTACTCGGGAGTTGACTCGGGTCGAACTCACGCATCGTCTCTTTCCCACCCTCGGGGAGTTGGAGCGTCGAGATATCCAGAATCGGAATGACGTTTCCGTCGCCGATAACTGCGGTCCCGGAGAGTCCCCCGACACCGGAGAGGGGACCCTGCAACGGCGTCACGACGACTTCTTCTTGTTTCGTCACGCCGTCACAGTGGAGTGCGACCTGTCTGTCCTCGGGTCGAATGCGGACGACCATGCCGTCGTCGGGTTCTTCGGAGTCGATTTCGAGGGCTTCCCGGAGTCGAATGAGCGGGAAGATGGTCTCTTCGTGGACGATGACTTCCGTTCCGTTGACCGTCTGAACGCGGTCACGGCGGCTAATCTCGTCGATGTACTTGATGGGCACGCCGAACTCGCGGTCATCGACCTGCACGAAGAGGACTTTGATAATCGCAACCGACACCGGCAGGCGGATGTTGAACGTCGTCCCCTCGCCGGGTTCGCTCTCGACGGAGACGGAGCCGTCGAGCGATTCGACGGTGGTCTTCACGACGTCCATGCCGACACCGCGGCCCGAGACGTCCGTAATCTCGTCGTTGGTCGAAAAGCCGGGGTGGAAGATGTAATCGAAGACTTCCTCGTCGGGCATCTTCTCGAGTTCGCTCTTCGTGGCGACGCCCTTGGAAATCGCTTTCTGGCGGACGGCGTCGGCGTTGATGCCGCCGCCGTTGTCTTCGACGGTGATGATGACCGTGTCGTGTTGGCGCTGGGCGGAGAGTTTGATGGTCCCCGTCCGCGACTTGCCGGCGGCCTCACGCTCGTCCGGTGACTCGATGCCGTGGTCAACGGCGTTCCGGAGCACGTGCATGAGCGGGTCCGAAATCTCGTCGAGGATGGTTCGGTCGAGTTCGATGTCCGCGCCCTCGACTTTGAACGAGATGCGCTTGTCCTGTTCGCGGGCGATGTCGCGGACCATCCGCGGGAACTTGTCGAACACCTTCTTCAGCGGGATGAGCCGCATGTCCATGACCGTGTTCTGGAGGTTCGACGAGATTTTGTCGAGTTCGTCGAGGCTGTCGAGCGCGGTGTGTTTCTCCTCGTCGATGGCGTTGCGGAGTTTGATACGACTCGTCACCAGTTGCTCGACGAGTTCGTGGAGTTCGTCCAGTTGGTCCACATCGACGCGGACGGACTTGACCGCCTGAATGGAGCGGGCTTCGTTCGCGTCGTCGTCGTCCGAGTCGCCTTCGTCGTCCGACGCTTCCGCGTCGTCGGTGTCTGTCTCTGCGTCTGCCGCTTCCGCGTCGTCGGTCTCGACTTCGTCGCCTGCGTCGTCAGCAGTCGCGTCCGAGTCGGCGACGTCGATGTCGGCATCGAGCACGTGCGAGACGTCGGTCGTCTCGACTTCGCTCACCTTCCAGAGACCGGAGAACTCGCTCGCAACCTCGTCGGGGGTGCGCCCCTCGACGAAGATGTGAACGTCGGCACCGAACTCGCCCGCCTCGATTTCGTCGCGCGGCGGGCTGGTTCCGACGACCGAAATCTCTTCGGGGATACTGCTGAGGAAGATTCCCGCATCGACGCCTTTCATCTGTCCCGTATCGAGTTCGACGCGGGCGTGAGTCAGGTCGGAATCGACGCGTTCGAGGGCAACGGTGTCGGCGACGAGCGAGTCCAGGTCGAATTCGTCGGATTCGGCCTCCTCAGTCGTCGCCTGTTGCGGGTTTCCCTCCGAGGCCTCCGCTTCGACGGCGGCGCGAATCTCTTCGACCGTGCCCGTCGGGTCGGTCGAGGATTCGCCGTTCTCCTCGATTTCGTGGAGAATCTCGACGATGAGGTCCATCCCGTCGAAGACGAGGTCCATTCGCTCTGCGGTGACTTCGAGTCGGTCGTGTCGAATCTCGTCGAGGAGGTCCTCGACGGCGTGGGCGACCGTCGCCGCGTTGTCGAAACCCATCGCCCCGAAGTTCCCCTTGAGGGTGTGGGCCTGCCGGAAGATGTCGTCGATCGCGTCGGTGTCGTCCGGGTTGGATTCGAGCGACAGGAGTGAGTTGTTCAACTGCGTGATGTTCTCTTCGCTTTCGGTGATGAATGCCTGGTAGAGTTCTTCGTCCATGGTCAGGAAGTGAGTCCGCGAAGTGCCTCTTCGGTGATGCTGCCGTCGGGTGCAATCGCATCGACGCACCCGGCCTCGATGGCTCGCTTGGGCATTCCGAAGATAGCTGATGTTTTCTCGTCCTGTGCAACGGTGTACCCGCCTGCTCGACTGATTCGCGTCATCCCATCGACGCCGTCGCGGCCCATCCCGGTCAAGAGAACGCCCGCGAGTGGCTTTTTGACGGTCTCTGCGGCAGAGGCCATCGTCAGGTCGATCGCCGGCTTGACGCCGTGAAGCGGGTCGTCGTCGGAGAGCGCAAGCCGGAGTTGTCCGGCCCGGTCGCCGGTGACGAGCAAGTGTGACCCGCCGGGAGCGACGCGAATCTGGCCGGGACCGATTCGTTCGCCGTCGGTGGCCTCTTTGACCTCGTACTCACAGCGCGCATCCAATCGCGTGGAAAAGCGCTTGGTGAATCCTTTCGGCATGTGCTGGATGACGAGGACGCGAAGCCCCGCATCGGCAGGCAGTGTGGCCAACACCCGCTCGACGACGTTCGGCCCGCCCGTGGATGCGCCGACGATAAGCGTCGAACCCTCGGGAAGCGAGTCGGCCGAAGTCGGCTTCGACGGCTTCGAGGCCGGTTTCGCTCGCTGGCGACTCGTCGTTGACGGACGTGAGCGACCCCGCGTCTTCGAGAGGTCAACCGCCGCGGCGGACCGAAGCTTTTCGACGAGTTCGCGCTTGACACGCGGCATCTCCGAGGTCACTTCACCGCCGGGTTTCGTGACGAAATCGACAGCACCGCGGTCGAGCGCTTCGAACGTCACGTCTGCGTCTTCCTCGGCGTGTGCCGAGAGCATGAGCACCGGTGTCGGGCATCGCTCCATGATGCCTTCGACTGCATCCAGCCCGTTCATCTCGGGCATCTCGATGTCCATCGTGACGACGTCCGGTTGATGCTCGCTGACCACCTCAATCGCCTCGCTGCCGTTTCCGGCCTCGGCGACGACCTCGACGGCACTATCTTCGAGGAGGGTGCGAATCAGCGTCCGCATGAACCGCGAGTCGTCAACGACGACTGCACGAGTCGTCCCATCTGAGACCGCCGTACTCATCTGGTGACCCCGTCGTCGCCGTCGTGAGCCACAGCTACCGTGGTGTGCTGGACCCGAGTACGCGCATTCATCGGAATTGTCAGTGTGCCGTTTCCATGACCGCTCATCTACCTCCGAGGTTCGGAAATGATGTATATAAACACTCGGCGAGAATAATCAGCCGTGATAATCGGGTACGTACCTTTATGGAGCGAATCTGTGCACATCGGGTAGACAGTGTGGCGGAGTCACTCGCCACGGAGTAGACCATGCGACAGGACGCTATTACCCCAGAGACGGCAGAGGAGAACGAGGACGAGGAAGAGGTCGCCGCAGAGGTGCAGGTGCTGGAGTTTCAGTTGGGTTCGGAGACCTACTGTGTCGATATCGAGTACGTGAGCGAAATCGTCGATAAAGGGCAACTCACCGCGGTCCCGAACGCACCGAACTACGTCGAAGGCGTCATGGACCTTCGCGGTCGCACCACGTCGATTATCAATCCGAAGTCCCTCCTCAACATCGACGAGGCCGGCGAGTCGAAACGCATCGTCATCTTCGACCCCAACAAGTTCCAAGACGAGGCCGCAACGGGTTGGCTCGTAGACGAAGTGTACCAAGTGGTTCGCGTCTCCATGAACGACGTCGAAGAACCACCGTTAGAGAAAGACGATGCCATCGAGGGCGTGATCAAGCGTGACGGCGAACTCGTCATCTGGATTTCGCCGGTTCACGCCATCGAATAATTATCCGAGCGCAACCGACTGCGTTCTTTCGCTCTCTGTTTTAGCCGACCAGACGAGGACGAGTGCGAGTGCGACGACGCCACCGGCGAGTGTGAACGCCACCTCGTATCCGGCGGCCGTTGCGACGACGCCACCGAGTGCCGACCCGATACCGCCGCCGAGGCTTGCGAGTGCGGTGTACGCACCGAGTGCCTCGCCACGAATTTTCGCCGGCGAGAGCCGAGTCACCAACCCGGTTGCGGTCACTGCGATGACCGCCCACGAGACGCCGATGACGAGGAACGCCACCCCGAGGGCGACCAGTCCGGTGGTCGCGGCGAACGTCGTCCCGACGAGTGCGACCACGGGGAAGGCGAGTCCGCGAGTCGCCAGCTCACCCAACTGGAGTTGCCGGGGGTCGTACCTCGCCGCGAGTTCGCCGACGCGAACGTAACTCAGTGCCGACCCGAGACTCGACAGCACGAATAGCACGAACACCTCGTCGGCCGTTCTCCCCGCATCGACGAGGTAGGCCGGAAGCGGGCCGAAAAAGACCGAGAACCCGACGAAAAAGAGCGTCGCGGCGGCGAGATACTTGCGCAAGGCCGGAGTGGTCTGTCGGCGGAGCGCGTCGAAGTCCATCCCGCGAAGTGCCCAGTACATCCGCGACGGGCCGTACGGGACGGCCCGCACAGAGCGCCCAATCAGGCCGGAGGGGCGGCGAATCGCGGCACTGACCCTGGCGAACCGGTTCGGAGACGTGGTCGGCCGCTCGGGGTACCACACGCGAACGACGAGCGCGCCGACGAGTGCCGAGAACGCCGAGACGACGAGGAACCACTGCTGGACCGTAACTGCGTCTAAACCGAGCAATCGAGGGGCGACGGCGGACCATATCGCACCGACGACGAGTCCACCGAGCCAGCCGTAGCCCTGGTAGTGATTGAGGACGCCGAATCGCCGTTCCCACTCCGTTTCGGGGACGCCATCGACGACGATGAGGTTCAAGACGGGCGCGGCGGCGGAGACGACGAACCACAGCACCGCGTTGGCGACGAGGACGACGAGCGGGTCGGTCGTGCCCGCAACTGCCGCGAGAACGAGTCCGGTTGCGACGAGTGCGACCAGGACGAACGGGCGACGACGGTTCGTTCGTGTGGCGAGTCGGCCCCAGATAATCGCACCTGGTGCGCCAGCGAACGCCGCCGTCGCGGCAATCAACCCGACGAGAAACGCGTCGGCCCCGAGTGCCAGCGCGTACAGTGGAACGACCAACGACGCGGCACCGACGGCGGCGTACCCGAACGCCCACCCGACGAGCCATCGGTCGTCGGTCCTGTTCGAACGGTCAGAGAGAGTAGTCACAGACGGTGAATGTCCGTCGTAAGTGAAAGATATTTCTCAAGAGTCACGGCGAAGCGTAGCAGATATATAGTCTCCATTGAATCGTGGCACAACCATGCGCAGATTCTGGCCACCGCATGTGGGGGGATGGTCGTGACGGACGACTCATCTTCTCGCTCGTTCGTTCAGTACGGTATCGAAGACAAACCACCCCTTCCCACCTCTCTCCTTCTCGGCGTTCAACACTACCTCACGATGGTCGGCGCGAACATCGCCGTCCCCCTCATTCTCGCAGGCGTCCTCGGCATGCCCCAAGAGATTATTCCACGGTTCGTGGGGACGTTCTTCGTCGTCTCGGGTGTCGCAACCCTGATGCAGACGACGTTCGGGAACCGCTATCCCATCGTGCAGGGTGCGCCGTTCTCGATGCTGGCACCGGCAATCGCAGTCATCGGTGTGGTCACCGCGAGCGGGTCGGGTGCGACGTGGCAGACCGCGTTACTCCAACTGCAAGGGGCCATCATCGTCGCGGCGGCGGTGGAGGTACTCGTCGGCTACTTCGGCTTGCTCGGCCGCCTTCGCAAGTTCATCTCGCCGGTCGTCATCGCGCCGACGATTGCCCTCATCGGGCTGTCGTTGTTCAACGTCCCGCAGGTCACGGCGGCCACCAACAACTGGTGGCTCCTCGGCCTGACGCTCGGTCTCATCGTCCTCTTCTCGCAGTACCTCAACACCAGCCACCCCGCGTTCAAACTGTTCCCCGTGCTGCTCGGCGTCATCGTCTCCTACGTCATCGCGGCGGCGCTGTCCGTCGCTGGTGTCATGGCACCGGGAACGCCGGGCTACGTCAACCTCGCGTCGGTCGCCTCGGCACCCGCGCTCATGCCAATCTACCCCTTCCAGTGGGGCTTCGCAGGCGGCGCAGGGACGATGACCGTCTCGCTCCCCGTCGTCGGCGCAGTCGCCTTCGGCATTCCGCAGTTCACCACCTCCTTCATCATCGGCATGCTCGCCGGCGTCGCGGCGTCGATGGTCGAGTCCTTCGGTGACTACCACGCCGTCGCCCGTCTCTCCGGTGTCGGTGCGCCGTCCGAGCGCCGCATCAACCACGGCATCGGCATGGAGGGTCTGATGAACATCTTCTCGGCCATCATGGGCGGTAGCGGTTCGACCTCGTACTCCGAGAACATCGGCGCAATCGGTCTGACCGGCGTCGCCTCGCGCTACGTCGTGCAGGTCGGTGCCGTCGTCATGCTCGTCATGGGGTTCGTCGGCTACTTCGGCCAACTCATCGCAACTATCCCCGGCCCAATCGTCGGCGGCCTGTACATCGCCATGTTCGGCCAAATCGTCGCCGTCGGTCTCTCGAACCTGAAGTACGTTGACCTCGACTCCTCGCGCAACATCTTCATCATCGGCGTCGCCATGTTCGCAGGTCTCGCAATTCCGGCGTACATGGGCAACGTCGGCAGCGCCGAAGCCTTCCGACAGGGCATGAGTCAGGTCGCGCTCGTCGGCCCGATTCTCAGTACCCAACTCATCGCAGACACCGTCTTCGTCATCGGTTCGACGGGGATGGCCGTCGGCGGTCTCTTCGCGTTCATCTTCGACAACACCATCGAAGGGTCGCGTGTCGAGCGCGGTCTCGAAGAGTGGGAAGAAGAAGTCGAAGACGAATCGGAGTTCGTCTCCGCCTTCGAGCGGTTCGGCAGCAGAAGCGAGACCTCTAGCTCGGCGGACTAACCCGACCCCGAGGCGTTCTCGCCCGATTACCCTTTTTTTTACGACAACCGACGGCTTCGACAGCGACGACCGACGACCCAGTCGCCACCGAGCGCAGACTGGTCAGTCTCCGCGTTGTGCCTTCGTTCTGCCGAGCGCGAGCAAGACGAGATAGCCGACGACACCGGCCGCAAAGAGCAGCACCGGAATGATAAACGGGCCGAACGTCCCGATGAGCGTGTCGAGCGGACCGAGTTGGAGCATAGATGGTCTTCGGAGGCGACGACGGTAACGTTCGCGGCTGATACCGTTACTCGTCGTCGAACGCGTCGTCGTAGAAGCCGTCGTCGGCGTCTTCGGCGTCGAACGTTTCGTCCCACTCGTTGCCGTTGCTGTCGCGTGTACCGTTCTCGGTAGCAGCCTCTCCGTTCGCCTCCGCGACAGCCTGTTCGCGCGGAGTGGCCACAGATTCGCGGTTGACGTGCACGTCGCGCTGCGGGAACGGAATCCCGATGCCGGCGCGGTTCAGGCGTTTGTAGATTTCCCGGTTGACGTTGTGGACCGCCTTGCCGCGCTTGAGCGGGCTGTTGACCCAGCAGACGAGTTCGTATTCGAGCGCGTCGGGTCCGAATCGACGGAGTCGCGCCCGCGGACGCGGCGAGTCGAGAACGAGCGGTTCGTCGAGGGCGAGTTGGACGAGAATCTCTTCGAACTCGTCGATGTCGGTGCCGTAGGCGACGCCGATTGGTACCTTCACGCGACGGCGACGATTCGGCGCAGACTCGTTGATGATTTTCGCTGCGTTGAGCACGGAGTTCGGCACCGTGACGAGCAGTTCGTCGCGGGTCAAGAGCGTGGTCGAGCGAATTCCGACTTTGACGACAGTCCCGGCCTCGCCGGAGTCGAGGACGACGTAGTCGCCGATTTTGTACGTGTCGTCGAAGTAGAGCGCGATACCGCCGAAGAAGTTGGCGACGGTGTCTTTCGCGGCGAACCCGACGGCGATGCCGGCGATACCGGCCCCCGCGAACAGCGGCGTGATTTCGATGCCCCAGATGTAGAGCAGTGTGCCGATGGTGCCGAGCGAGACGACGAGCGTCCAGATGTTGGAGAACACCGGCGCGAAGTCGTATCGGCTTCCGCGGTCTTTGACGGCCTCGACGAGGCGATTGACGAGGCGATTCAGCGCCCACGCCCAGACGACGATACCGATGGAAATCGACGGACGGCCGAAGAACGTACTGAGCGTCTCCGGCGGGATGAGCGTCTCGCCGACCGCGGGCGTCTCGGAGAACAGATAGAACCCGAAGAGGATGATAGAGACGACGATGGGCAACCGAAGTTCGGAGACGACGATGTTGTCGAGCGTCGTCTCGGTCTTCTTCGTGTAGTTGAACAGCACCCGAAGGACGACGGCCTCCATCACGAACGCGCCGCCGACGGAGACGACGATGACGAGGGCCGTCGCCTCGATGGCGGATAGCCCGGAGAGGAACGTTGCGAGATGTTGGCTCATACTCGGACACTCGCCGGGCCGTGAATTAACGATTGCTCCGAACGTGCGGGCGCAGAGAAAAGATTTTCATCGCGTCGAGCGCGAGACTCAGCCAATGTATCGATTCGGTCACTGGGGCGTCTCGCTGCTCGTGTTCGCGCCAGTCGGGTTCGCGCTCGTCCTCTCGGGCGCGCCGGAACTCGCGCTCGTCGCGGGCGGCGTGATGTGCTGGTTTGCGATGTTGCCCGACGTGGACACGCGAATACCGGTCATCTCACACCGCGGGCCGACCCACACCTTCGCCTTTGCGGCACTCGTCGGCGGCGTCGGCGCGGGAGCCGCGTATCTCCTCCTCCCGCCGCTCGGGTTCTCCACGGAGACGACGACGACGCTCGCCTCGTTCGGTTTCGCCGTCGGCGCGCTGACCGTCCTCGCCCACCTCCTCGGCGACGTGCTCACACCGATGGGGATTCGACCGTTCTGGCCGCTGTCGGACAAGAAGTTCACACTCAGCCTGTGGACTGCGGACAACAAACTCGCAAACTACGGCCTGTTCGGACTCGGCGTGTTCGCCGTCGCCGCGGCGGCCTATCTGAGTGTGGTGCTCTCAGCCGGGACATGAGTCGGCCGCGTTGACCTGAGGAATCGTTAAGGTCCGACCGGGTGACCGAACTGACATGGTTGATGCAATGCGACGGTTCCCGGTGCCCGACCTCGACGACCTCCCGGACGACCTTCGGGAGCGAATCGACGACGAGACCGAGAAGGCGGGCTTTACGCCCAACGTCTTCCTCGGGTTCGCCTACAAACCCTCCCACTGGCGGGCCTTCTTCGACTACTACGACGCGCTCGTCGAAGATACCGCGCTGACCCGCGCCGAAGTCGAGATGATTATCGTGGCCGTCTCGGGCGTCAACCACTGCTACTACTGCAACGTCGCCCACGGCGCGCTGGTTCGCATCTACGCCCGCGACCCGCTTCTCGCCGACCAACTGGTCGCTAACTACCGGACGGCCGACGTGACTGACAAGCAGCTGGCGATGCTCGACGTGGCGGTCAAACTCACCGAGTCCCCGGCGGAAGTCGGCGACGACGATATCGCTCGCTTGGAGGCGGTCGGCTACTCCGAGGAGGCGATTTGGGACATCGCGTCGGTGACGGCGTTCTTCAATCTGAGCAACCGTATGGCGATGTTCGCGGACATGCGACCGAACGAGGAGTTCCACACGCTCGGGCGCGAGTCCAAAGACGAATAACCCCGAAACTCGGCGCTATCGGGCAGTTTCGCGTCATTTCCGGCGGAAGTCTTATGTTTCTCTCTAGCCATTTTGGAGACGCAATGGCGAAAGGTAAGGTTGCGTTTTTCAAGTCCTCCGGGGGCTACGGATTCATCGAGACCGAAGATGCTGACGAAGACGTCTTCTTCCACATGGAAGACATCGGTGGTCCCGACCTCGAAGAGGGCCAAGAAGTCGAATTCGACATCGAGCAGGCCGACAAAGGCCCGCGAGCGGTGAACGTCACACGACTCTAATCGAGCGTCGAAGCACGGCTCTGAGGTATCACGAGCGAGTACAGTCCTTCATTTTCACTCGGTGAGCGGCCGCGCCGTCGGACGACGCGCGCCTCACGTCTCTCACAACGTCCCCGCACGACCGCGTTCACGAATATCCCGAGCGCGTTCGCGGATGGCCGTCCACTCCTCGTCGCCCTTGCGGTCCACGTGGGAGTACACGAGTCCCATGCGACCAGTTCCGCGGAGCACGTTCTCGTTCTCCTTCAGGAAGTCCCAGTAGAGCGCGTTGAACGGGCAGGCATCCTCGCCGGTCGTCTTCGAGACGGCGTAGGGACACGAGGCACAGTAGTCGGACATCTTGTTCACGTAGTTACCCGACGAGGCGTAGGGTTTCGAGGAGAGGACGGGAGACCCGAACGACCCCATGCCGACGACGTTCGGCGTCGTCACCCAGTGATACGCATCGACGAACCCGAGGTGGAACCAGTGGTTCAACTCGGCGGGGTCCACGCCGTAGACGAGCGCGAAGTTCGAGAGCACCATCAGGCGTTCGATGTGGTGGGCGTAACCGTGGTCGTAGACGTGGCCGACCGCTTCCGACAGACAGTGCATGTCCGTCTCGCCGGTCCAGTAGGCTTCCGGGAGCGACTCGGTCTGGTCGAGTTGATTCGCACCTGCCAACTCCGGCATCGCCCGACGGTAGACGTGACGCACGAACTCTCGCCAGCCAATCACCTGTCGCACGAAGCCTTCGACGCTGTTGAGCGGCACGTCGCCGGACCGATAGGCGTCCTCGGCCGCCTCGACGACTTCCGACGGGTGGAGTAACCCGAGGTTCAGTACCGCCGAGAGGAGCGAGTGGTTCAGCGCCCACTCGCCATCCACCATGGCGTCTTGATACGGGCCGAACTCGGCGAGACGAACCTCGATGAAGTGCGAGAGCGCCTGCTGTGCTTCCTCGCGTGTCACCGGCCAAATGAACTCTTCGTTCGACCCCCACGCGTCGGGATACCGACTTTCGACGAACTGGAGCACCTCCCGCGTGCTCTCGTCCGGTTCGAATCTCGGTACCTCGGGCGGCGTCCAGCCATCGGGCGGTGTCTCTCGGTTCTCGTCGTCGTAGTTCCACTCGCCGCCGGCAGGTTCGTCGTCGCCGACGCCCTCACCGCCCATCAGAATCCCCGTCTCGCGCCTGAGGTGCCGGTACCAGTGTTCTTGGCGATAGGTGTCGTCGTCGCCCGCCCACGCGTCGAACGTCGCCGGCGTCGTCAGAAACAACTCGTTTTCCACGACGGTGAGTTCGCCACCGCGGGATTCGACGAGTTCGCAGAATCGGTCGCCAGCGCCGTGGCTCGGCGGGTCCATCAGGACGAGCGAGGTTCCGGGTGCGGCCGCGTAGAACTCGTCCAATCCGTCGCCGAACGTCTCGGCTTCGATGTAGGTCACGTCGTACCCCCGCTCTCTGAGTTCGTCGCGGAAGTGACGCATCGCCGAGAACACGAGCGCGAGTTTCTGCGGGTGGTAGCGCATCCGCTCGCCCACTGCGTGCGCCTCTATCATGAGCACGTGGTCGTCGTGTTGGAGCGGCGTCGCGTCGGGATACAGTTGGTCGCCGAGCACCCAGACTGTCATACAGGTCCTTGGGGGGTGTCGAAAAGAGCGTGTCGGCCGTCTCTGTCGCAAATTATCGACGCGACCCCGGTTGCGGGTCTACGTGCGCCGGTGCCAGCAAGTCGTCGATAGGTTGGTCGTCCAGCCACGAGAGCAGGTTGACGAGTTGGTCGCTCGCGGCCTCGAACAGTTCCGCTCCGGCCTCGGGTGTCGCGTCGGTCTGGTCGCCGAAGACGCCGTTGTCGGAGTTCTCGATGGCGTCGTAGTACGTCCGCGCGCCGTGTTCGCGGACGTGGTCGGCCGTTAAGTCCACGACGCCGCCGTCGCGGGCGGGTTCGAGTTCGTCCTCGCGGACGAGGTCGCGGGCGATGTGCATAATCATCGCCGTCTCCTTCGGGCCGCCGTGCGGCCCGGGGTGGTCGAACAACTCCCGGACGAGACCGGGAATCGACTCGTCCCACATCCACTCTATCGCGTACATCGTCCCGTCGTCGCGGAGTCGTCGCCCGACCTCGCGGAGGTGTTGGACGTTGCCGCCGTGGGCGTTGACGAACACGACGCGGTCGATGCCGTGATACGCGAGGTTGCGCGTCATCGACTCCACGTAGTCACGAAACTGGGGCGCATCGACCCACATCGTGCCGTGGAACTGGCGGTGGTGGGGGCTGACGCCGACGTTGACGGTCGGCGTGCACAGATACCCCGTCCGCTCGGCGGCCTCGCGGGCGAGCGCCTCCGCGATGAGGTGGTCGGTGGCGAGTGGGAGGTGCGGGCCGTGTTGCTCGGTCGAACCGAGCGGGACGATAGCGAGCGACGCCTCTGCGACGTAGTCGCCGAGTTCCGGCCACGTCTGGTCTGCGACGTACATGCAGGTGACGACGAAGCGATGGGTAAAGAAAGCGCACCCGACGGCGAACACGTTGTGAGCACGTGGTAACTAATCCGCCTCGTGACTAAGTATTTGTATCTGCCCGTCGAGTATTATCTGTGAAATCAGATGCTATTTCGGCATTTTCCTCCCACTTCTCAACACCCGACCTTTTGATGGCTGACCCGGCGCACTTCGCCATCGAGTACGAGATAAACCCGCACATGGACAGTTCGTACGTCGTGGACAGGGCCCGAGTCCGAGACCAGTGGGAGAGCCTCCAACAGGTCTTCGAGGCGCTCGGACTCGACGTGTACGTGCTCGACCCGGTCGAAGGGTTGCCGGACATGGTGTTCACCGCGAACCACGGACTGTTCTTCGAGCGCGAGGGGGAGTCCCAGTTCCTGCCCGCGAGAATGAAGTACGAGCAGCGAGCGGGCGAAATCGATGCCGTCGTCGCCGAATTATCACGGACGGGTGTACACGTTCTCGACCCGCCCGAATCGGTCTTCGAGGGGTCCGGAGACGCGATGACTCACCCCGACGACGAGACGCTGTGGGTCGGCTACGGGCCGCGAACCGAGCGCGCTGCAGTGGACGAAATCGCCCGCATTACGGGGAGAGAGACAATCGGCGTCGAACTGTTGACCGACGATTTCTACCACCTCGATACGTGTTTCGAACACCTGACCGACGACGTCGCGCTCGCGTATCCCGGCGCGATTGCAGACGCCGACTGTCGGAAGCTGGAGCAGGCCTACGACGATATCATCGAAATCTCTCATGAGGAGTCCGGTAGAATGGCGGGCAACGCCTACTGCCCGGACGGAGAGAACGTCATCATCGACGAGGAAGCGGTCGAGACCATTCGAAAACTCGAAGAGTTCGGGTTCACCGTCCACCCCGTCGATACCTCAGAGTTCAGAAAGTCCGGTGGCTCCGTCTACTGTATGAAACTGCAAGTCCCACCGTCGATATAGAAAGACGACCCGGCGTGAAAAGACAACCCGGAGCCGGTCTGCGACCGACGTTACTTCTCTTGGGCCCGCAACTCGATGCGGCGAATCTTCCCCGAGGACGTCTTCGGCAACTCGGTGACGAACTCGATTTCGCGCGGGTACTTGTACGGTGCCGTCTCCCGTTTCATGAACTCCTGCAACTCGGTGACGAGTTCGTCGGAGCCATCGTAGCCCTCGGTGAGCACCACGTACGCCTTGACGATGCTCCCGCGTTCGTCGTGCGGGGCGGCGACGGCCGCGGCCTCGGTCACCGCCTCGTGCGAGACGAGCGCGTCCTCGACTTCGAAGGGGCCGATGCGGTAGCCCGCGGAGATGATGATGTCGTCGGCGCGGCCTTCGAAGAAGAAGTAGCCGTCTTCGTCGCGCGAGGCGAGGTCACCAGTTCGGTAGTAGTCGCCGGAGAACGTCTTTTCGTCCAACTCGGGTTTCTCGTAGTACGCGTCGAAGATACCGGGACAGCCGACGGGAACGGCGACTTCGCCGATTTCGCCGACATCCACCTCGTTCTCGTCCTCGTCGATGATGGTCGTGCCGAGTCCCGGCGTGGGTTTGCCCATACTGCCGGGTTTCACGTCGATACCGGGGTAGTTCGTGAGGAGCGCGACCGTCTCGGTCTGGCCGTAGCCGTCGCGCGGAATCACGTCGAACGCCTCGCGGAACGCCTCGATTGGCTCGCGGTTGAGCGGTTCGCCGGCCGACAGGGCCTCCTTCAACGCGAGGTCGTACGTCGAGAGGTCGCACTGGGTGAACGTCCGGTACTGAGTCGGCACCGCACAGAGGTGCGTGACGCCCTCTTCTTCCATGAGTTCGAGGAACGTTTCGGGGTCGTAGTCGCCGCTGTAGATGAACTGTGTCGCGCCCGTCGTCAGGCCGACGCCGACGGGACTCCAGAACCACTTGGCCCACCCGGTCCCCGTCGTCGCCCAGAGGAGTTCGTCCGAGAGGTCGTCGTCCGCGGTGACGCCCCACCAGTAGGGGGCGTTGACGAGTTCGAAACAGCGCATCCAGCGGTGGCGGTGGCGAACCGGTTTCGGCTGGCCGGTCGTCCCCGACGTGTAGTTGATGGACATGCCGTCTTCGGCCTTCAGGTCGGGACCGTCGTGCGACGTGGATTCGTCGGCGACGAGCTCGTCGAAGTCGGTCCACCCGTCGGGTGACCCCCCGAGCGAGACGAAGTTTTCGAGCGGCGTCTCGTCGCTCACTTCGTCCACCATCTCGACGAGCGACTCGTGGACGACGGCCGTCGTCGCCTCGCAGTCGTTCGCGCGGAACTTGATGTCCTTCGGCTTGAGCATCGACGAACTCGGCACGAGGAGTGCGCCGCGTTTGAGCGCGCCGAGTTGTACCGCGAACACGTCAGGGTCGCGCGGGAGAAGGTGAATCACGCGGTCACCCTTGCCGACGCCGAGCGATTCGAGCGCGTTGGCGAATCGGTTCATGTCGTCTCGAAGGTCGGCGTAGGCCCGCTCGTCTTCCCCGCCGTCGGCGTCACGGAATCGGAGTGCGACTCGCTCACCAAACGAATCTGCGTGCGACTCGATCACCGCCGGAAGATTGTAGTCGTCCGGAATGTCCCACTCGAACGACTGGAGTTCGGCATCGTAATCAACTGCCATAGTTCGACAGACAGAGACTACCATAATAATTGTTCGTCCAAAAAGGTGAAGCTCAGATGATGAGACGGTCCCGCGGTCAGGTCATTGGTGCGCCCTCTTCGGGACCCTCACCGGGGGTTCCCATCCCCTCGGTTTCGTCGCCGGACTCGCCGCGGAGGGCGAGGACGAACGCCCCGAGACCCACGAGGAGGACGAGGAATTCGAGGATGCCGCCGACGAACGGAACGAAGTCGAGGATGGCGACGATGAGCAGACCGAGAGCCAATGCGGCCCAGCGGTTCGCGTAGTCGCCGAGCGAGAGGAGCCACGTCCCGAGGACGAGCGCGCCGTAGATGCTCGCCACCCAGAGCACGACGAGGAACGCGATTCCGCCGACGAGCGACAGGGGAATGCCGACGATAGTCAGCAGTAAGACCAACAGGACGATTGGGACGCCGACGATAGCGAGTAAGCCGACGCCGCCGCTTCTGACTGCCTTCTTCGTGCCGAGTCCCGTCACGCGGCGGGCGAACCCGGGCGCGACGAGGACGACGATTGCGCCGAGGGCGACGTTGACGAGCAACCAGTAGCCAGCGACCATCCACTGCGGGATGATCGGTGCGTCGAACTGCCCGAACCCAGCAGACATCCCGAAGATGGACGGGCCAGCGATTTCGAGGTTGCTGACGCGAGTGGCCCCGCCGGTGACGGTCGCACCGTCGTCGATGGTCGCCGTCTCAGCGTCGTATTCGAGCGCCCCCGCGATGCGAGCGTTCGGGCCGACGGTGAGTTCCTCGGCACCGACGGTGGCGTCCCCGGCGACAGCGCCGTCGATAGCCACGCTTCCGGCACCGGCTTCGAGGTCGCCGCCGACGATAGAGCCACTCCGGAGGAAGAGCGCGCCGGCAGCGACGTTGACGTCGCCATCGACCGCGCCTTCGATGGTCACGCTGCCCGCGACGCCGTCGAGTGACCCGGTGACGCGGCCGGTGTTGGTGACGAGCACCGTTCCGGCGGCGAATTCGACGTCACCATCGACGATGCCGGCGATGATGACCGTCCCGCCGGTCGCTTGGAGGTCGCCGGTGTAGATTTCGCCTTCTTCGACGACAATCGTCCCGCCGGCGGTCGGTTCTTGTTGTGCGGCCGCGACGCCGACGAGAGACCCCAAGAGGAGTACCGTGAGGGCGAGTGCGACCAACGATTTTGCGATGCGCATGGAAATCACCGAGGCTATGCCTCTATCATATGATACGACGTATCGGGAGATAAAGCAACAATGAGTCTCTCAGACACGGAGAATGCTCGACAATAGTGTGGGCTCTGTCACGGAAGGTCGTCACGTTCGCGGCCACCCGTTTCCGGTTGGTCCACTTTTTTCGTCACGCCGCGTGAACGATAGCCATGGAGTACACGACACTCGGCGACACCGGGATGGAAGTCTCACGAATCTGTCTCGGCTGTATGAGCTTCGGCACTTCCGACTGGCGCGAATGGGTGCTCGACGAAGAGGCGGGAATCGAGTTGGTCGAACGCGCGCTCGACCTCGGCATCAACTTCTTCGACACAGCGAACATGTACTCGCAGGGCGAGTCCGAGCGCGTCCTCGGGAAGGCATTAGAGGGCCGCCGCGACGAGGCGGTCGTCGCCTCGAAGGTGTACTTCCAGATGGACGATGACGACCCGAACTCCGGCGGCCTCTCTCGGAAGGCAATCGAGCAGGAGGTGGACAACCAACTCGACCGCCTCGGGATGGACACCCTCGACCTGCTGCAGATTCACCGCTACGACTACGACACGCCAATCGAGACGACGATGCGCGCGCTCGACGACGTGGTTCGCCGCGGCAAAGCCCGCTACGTCGGCGCGTCGTCGATGTGGACCCACCAGTTCGCGGAGGCGCAGTACACCGCCGACTCGCTCGGTCTGGACCGCTTCATGACGATGCAGAACCACTACAACCTCCTGTATCGAGAAGAGGAGCGCGAGATGCTCCCCTTTTGTGAGAAGCAAGGCGTCGGCGTCATCCCGTGGTCGCCGCTCGCTCGGGGGTATCTGACGCGCCCCCACGAGGAGTTCGAAGCGACGACGCGCGGCCAGACCGACGAACTCGCACGACGGCACCCCTACTTCGAGGGCGGCGGGAAAGAGATAAACGAGCGCGTGCAGGAACTCGCCGACGAGAAGGGCGTGAAGATGGCCCAAATCGCCCTCGCGTGGGTGTTCGACAAGGAGTGGGTCGATGCGCCAATCGTCGGGACGACGAGCATCGAACACCTCGAAGACGCCGTCGAAGCCCTCGACATCAAACTCTCCAGTTCGGACGTTGAGTACCTCGAAGAACCGTACGAACCGGTTCGCGTCTCCGGCCACGACTGAGACGCTGCCTCGCCCGGTGCGGATTTTCACCTCACTCTCACCCGACGAGTAAGACACTTCACGCTCCACCGAGAGATTCGCTCGTGCTTCGCCGACTCATCGACCGGGCACGAGCCACCCCGTCGAGTGCGATTCTCGCCGTCGAGGTGGCGCTCGCGGGGTTCGTGCTCGCGGGCGTCGGACTGGCGTTCGCCTCGCCGTTCTCGACGCTCCCGTTCGCGGATATCGGTCTGCGGACGGCCGCGGCCGCGATTACCGCGCTGACGATTACGTCGCTCCTCGCGGCGTCCTACCGATTCGTTCGACTCGTGACCGGTCGCGGCGGCATCGCAATCGAATCGTTCTGGCGCGGACTCGAACTCATCTTCGCGCTCTTCGTCACCGGTATCGTCGCACTCGGCGTCCGACTCGGGGAGGCAGTGAGGGCGGCACCCACGACGAGCGGTGACGGTGGCAGTGTCTACGTCGGTCTCTTTCTCGCGTTCGTGCTCGCGGGCGTCGGTCTCGCGGTGCTCGTCTGTCTGCGCGCGATGTGGCGCGTCGTCAACGCCGAAATTCAGTCCGCGCTCGGTGCCGCCTGAGCGCCAGTTTGCGTATCGAGACGACGAACGGCACGGAGCGCGACGACTGCGATTGCGACTTCGGCGAGTCCGACGACCGCGAACGAGGGGAGGTAGCCGACTACCTGCGCGACCGTCCCGCCGATGATGAAGCCGGCGAGGAAACCCAGACTGCCGAAGACGTTGAACCCGCCTAGTGCCGCCCCGCGTTCTTCCGGCCCGGCGAGGTCGGTGACGAGTGCCATCGTCGCGGGCGCGACGAGCGCGCCGAAGACGCCAACGACGACCATCAGCCCCGCGGCGAGTTCGAATCCGGGGGCGAGACCGACTGCGAGGATGGCGACGCCGTAGAGCATCGACCCGGCGACGACGGGGACGAACCGACCGACGCGGTCGGAGAGCGTCCCGAGCGGGTACTGGAGCAGCGCGAAGGGGACGAAAAAGAGCGCGAGCACGCCGCCCGCAGTCGCGGCATCGACGCCGAAGGTTTCGCGGAAGTAGTAGACGCCGACGAGGGCGAAGAAGCCAGCCGTCATGCGGTCGATGAAGCCGAAGGCGTACGGGACACCGAACGCCGGCCGTGAGGCGAGTTTTCGAAGTACAGCGCCGATTCCGAGACGGGTCGAGTCGGGCGCGCGGTCGGAGACGGTGGCGACGAGGATTGCGACGCCGACGAGGACGGCCGCCGAGGCGTAGAGCGGAAGGAGCGGGTCGGCAGTCGAGAGTCGGCCGCCGACGACGGAGCCGAGTGCGGCACCGAGACCGATTGCGATGCCCGCCGCGCCCATGTTGCGGCCGTTCCCGCCCGAGAGGTCGGCGAGCATCGTAATCGCCAGCGAGAACGCGCCGATGGTCATCGCGCCGCCGAAGAGTCTGACGAGGAGGGCGACGAAGTAGGGAACGCCGAGACCGGGGAGGGCGGCGAGGACGACGTAGCTCACGGCACCGCCGAGAGCACCGACGGCGATGAGGGGCACACGCCGTCCGAGGGTGTCCGAGAGCGCACCCCACAGACTGGCGAAGGTGACGAACGCGGCGAACTCGGCGACGAGGAACCACATGCCGCCCGAGAGGTCGCCGTCGCCGCCAAGTGCGGTCACGAGGTCCGACACGCCGGGGTAGAGAAACACCTGCGAGAGCAGCACGCCCCACACGGCGAGTGCGAGGGTGATACGTTCACGGCGCGTCGCGTCCATGTTCGTCCCCAAGTTCTCGGTGAAAATAGACCTGTCTACACCGTCACGCGTTTCGCGGCACGAGTCGCGCGGGTTCGAAGTCGAGGAACGCGGTTTCGTAGCCTTCGTGGCGGGCGACTTGCGGCGGAACATCGACCGAGAGCGTCACGTCGTCGTCACCGGTGAGTCCCGCGACAGATGTCCCGTAGTGGAACCCCAGTTCGGGGTCCAATCCCGGCCGGAGTCCACCGTCGAATCGCGTGTCCGAACCGGATTCGACCGTCGCGGAGAGTCCCATACCGGGGACGACCAGGCTGTTGTAAGGCGTTCGCGGCGAGATGGCGAGGTACGGGTCGTCGCCGAATCGCTCGGCGTCGATGGCCGACCCGACGAAGACCACGTCGCCGCTCGTCGCGCGTCCGAGGTTGGTTCCGGGTAGCGAGTCGAGCGCGGTTCCGAGCGGGAGCATCTCCATCGACATGGGTTTGACCGCCCCGCGTTTGCCTTCGTCCTCGTCGAGCATCGTGTACTGGATGTCGTCTCGGTCGCGGGTCGAGAACTCGAAGTCGAGGGTCGCCTGCGCGGGGGCGTCGAACTTGTCCGTAAACGACCCGAATCGCTGGACTGAGGGTGCTCCGACTCCCACCGTCACGTCGTAGGTTCCGTCGCCGTCGAGTCCGAAGTTGTCGCCGTAGTGGGCACCCATTCGCTGTGAGAGCATCGGGTAGACGACTTCTTCGCTCACGAGTTCGCCGTCCTTCGCAATCTCGACCGAGACGCCCGTCTCGGGGACGACGACACCCGTCTCCGGCTCCCAGACGCTCGCCATGAGGTGGATATCGTCGCCCGATTTCACGCCGGTTTTCTGCGTCGTGAACCCATCTCCGTCGGCTTCGACGACCCAAAAGCGGTGCGGATAGCTGTAGAAGAGTCCCACGCGGAGGTCGCCGGCGTCGGCCATTCCGACCACGCGCATTCCCTCGACGTGCGTCGGGACGTACACTGCGTCGGGTCGATTCGAGACGACTGGCGGTTCCGAACTGGTGTACACTCGACCGAGTTCGCCGACGCACCCGGCGAGACTCGTCGCGGCGACGGTTCCGACCCCTGTGAGGAACCGACGACGGTTCATTATGCCTCTTTGAGCGCGTTCAGGTCGTCGATGAGCGTCTGTTCGTCCGGTTGCGTGCCGCGGTAGGAGCGCTCGACGTAGCCGTCACCGTTGACCAGCAGGACGAGACCCATGTGTGTGAACATGTAGTTGCCGTCTTCCATGGGTTCGTTCTTCTCGAAGAAGACGCCGAACTCGTCCTGCACGATGGTCTTCGCCTCGGCTTCGTCTTCGGGGCGGAGGAAGTGCCAGTTTCCGGCGTCCATATCGACGTTCATCTGGTCGGCCTCCGAGCGGAACGCCTCGGCGTCGTCGCGGGCGGGGTCGAACGTCACCGGATAGAACGAGACGTCGTCGTAGCCCTGGTCGAGCGAGTAAATCTGCACTTCGCGGAGGGAACTCACCAGCACCGGGCAGACGGTCATACAGTTGGTGAAGATGAAGGTATGAAAGTGCGGGCCGTCGATATCGCGGACGGAGACTTCGGTCCCGCCGAGCGGGTCAGAGAGCGTCACGTCGGGCACTCGCTGGCCCCACGCCGGATAGGGGAGCATCTCGCTGGTGATGTCCTCGTTCTCACGGGTCGGTTCCGGGAGGGCAACGTTCGGGTTGTCGTCGCCGCCGAGACACCCGGCCAATCCGACCGCTGCGCTGGCCCCGAGCGCCCGGAGGTAACTTCGTCGCTGCATTGGCACCTCTAGTCGCTCGGCGCTCAAATGCCGTTTGGTGTGTGACTCGAACTCGAACGGGACACCAGAACCCACTTGCTCACGAAGTTCCTAGCGAAAGTATGTTCGACGGGTCCGCCTCGCGCCGGGAGTTCATGAAAGCCGCTGTCGCCGCGGGCGGCGTGGCCGCACTCTCGGCCTGTCTCGACCGGGCACCCACCGCTCCCGTCCCGAGTGGAACGACCGACTACGGTTCGCTCCCCGAGCGCCAACACGCGTGGGACGACTTCACTCGCCGCGACGAGTACGACAACGTCGAAATTCCGCGCCACCACGTTCTCCTCTATCTGAACCTCGACGGTGACGGCCCGCCAACCGACGCCGACCGCCAGACGGTCGAATCTGCGCTTTTCGTCCTCGACCGGGCATACCAGCGAAGCAACGAGGGTCTGCTGTGGTCGATTGCCTACTCGCCGCGGTACTTCTCACGGTTCGACGACCCGCTCCCCGAGTCGCTCGACCTCCCGGAACCGCGGGCGCTCTCGTCGTTCGAGACGCCCGAATTCGACCGGCAAGATGCGCTCGTCCACCTCGCATCCGACCGCGCGGCGGTCGTACTCGAAGCCGAACAAGCCCTCTTCGGCGGGGTCGAAACCGCCAACGGCGTGGAGGTCGATGCCACCCTCTCGCCCGTGTTCTCGGTCGATTCGCGCCGGACTGGCTTCGTCGGCGTCGGACTGCCCGCCGAGAAACAATCGAATCTCAACGGCATCCCCGAGGGCAACCCGGTCCCCAACGAGTCGCCGCTGTTCATGGGCTTCAAGGCCGGGTTCAAGAAGAATCAGGCGACGGAGGACTACGTCACCCTCTCGGAGGGACCGTTCGCCGGCGGGACGACGAAACACGTCGCCAACGTCCGCCAGCGACTCGGCGATTGGTACGAGGAAGAGGACTACTATCACCGCGTCATGAAACTCTTCTCGCCCGCCCACGCCGAGCAAGGACTCGTCGATGGCGTCGGCAACAACCTCGGTGACGACAGCGGCATCGACGCCGTGGTGGACCGCATCCGCGACGACGCCCGCGAGTTCGGCCACGTCGGCCACGCGCAGAAGGCCGCCCGCGCCAACCGCGACGAAGACGGCAACGTCAAACTCCTCCGTCGGCACTTCGAATCGACCGACGACGGCGTGGCGAGCCTGCACTTCCCGTCGCTCCAGCGCGGCATCTCCGACTTCGAAGCCGTCCGCGAGGCGATGAACGGTGCCGACCTCACCGACATCCCGACGATTCGACAGCGGGTGAGCAACGGGATTCTGGAGTACATCTTCGTCAAACACCGCGGCAACTTCTTGGTCCCGCCGCGCAGTCTGCGGGCGTTGCCGACGCCGACGGGAGAAGCGCCCTAATCGTTTTACACACGCCTCGTGTAGCGTCCGAGAATACGATGGTCGTACTCGCGCAAACCGGACCCGAGCAGTCGGGGAGTATCCTCCAGTTCGTCGTCGCACTCGTGTTCTTCTTCGGGGCGTTTCCCGCGGTCTACCTGCTCGGGAGACTGTTCGACCGGGTGTTCTGAAAACAGCAGGTACGAGCGAAGTTAGACGTAGCCCAGGAACGTCAGTGCGAGCCAAATCTGCCAGAGACCGGCGAGCACCATCACGACGCCGGCGAGCGTCTGGACCGAGCCGACGTGTCTCGAAAGCCCGCGAACGGTGCCACCGCTGAGTGCCGCTAAAATCGTCACCACTCCGAGCGGGAGCGCCGCGGCGAGCGCGTACGCGCCGAGCGAGACGAGCGCCTGCGTCGTCGGAAGCGCAAGAGACTGGGCGACGACACCGAGGAAAATCGGAACGACACAGCCAGCGGCGGCCAGTCCGTACACCGCCCCGAAGATGCCGAACCCCGCCACCGAGGAGCGATACTCGGGGAGGACGACGTGTAGACTCGGCGCTCTGCCGGAGAGAAACAGCAGGCCGAAGACGACGAGCGCGCCGCCGACGAGCGGTTCGAACAGTGCGAGGTGTGGGGCGATTCGCCCGCCGACGAGTGTGAGTGCACCGCCAACCGCCGCGAGGACGACGAGGGCGGCGAGCGAGGCCACCGCGCCGCGAATCGCAGCACCGCCGACGTCGGCTTCGTCCTGTGAGAGATAGTACCCCACGTACCCCGGAAGCAGCGGATACGCACAGGGCGCGAAGAAGGTCCCAACGCCCGCGGTGAGTGCGAACGTGAGCGTGCCGGCGAACGCGGGGTCGAGTATCACAGGGTCTCCTCGATAGCCTCGCGCAGGTTGTCTTCCGATGCCAACCCGCGATGGGTCCACGTGATTTCGCCCGACGCGTCGAAGACGACGAGGTATGGGAGTCCTCCCGCGCGGACCGCACGCATGAGGGTACTTTCGGGGTCGTGGCCGAGCGTCCAGTCGCCGTCGTTATCGACCCACCACTGGCGGATGTCGTCGATGCCGAGACCGCCGCCGAGTCGCTCGTTCGTCACCGAGACGAAGGCCACGTCGTCGCCGAACTCGTCGTGCAGGCGGCCGAGCGACTCCATCTGTTTCTCACACGGTGCGCACCACGTCGCAAAGAGGTCGAGGACGGTCGGCTGACCATCGGTGGGTATCGTGGCTTCGCCGGCGGTCGAACCCGGTGCGTCGAGGGTTTCGACGCTGAGTGGGAGGGTGCTGTCGTCCGATGCGGCGTCCGCGCCGTCGCTCGCCGCGTCGGCGGTTGGGCCGTCGGTGCTCCCTCCCAGACACCCTGCTACAGCGAGGCCTGCAGTGGCCGCGAGCGCACCGAGGTAGCGGCGGCGCTTCACGCGTGGCCACCCCGTCTCGCCAATCGGTGTCGCGTTCCGCTCATTAGCTGTGGCTAGTGAATTGATGCGTAAAGAATCGCTGGTATTGTGCGCGAATCCTGCCCGTGAGTTGGTGTACGCGTCGAAAAAGCGTTAGCGGACGTTCTCGATGGCCGACTGGAGTTCCGACCACGTCGGCGTCACTTGCTCGCCGTTGACGAGGACGGTCGGTGTCCCACGGAAGCCGTTCTCGTCTACCGCCTCGGTGCGCATTGACTCGACGTACGGGCGGAACCGGTCGTTGTAGGCCGCCGCCGCGATCGAACAGCCGTCGAGGTCGGCGTCGTTGGCGAGCGATTCGAGCGTCGAGAGCGACCCCTCAACGTCGTTGCCGCCGAACTGGTCTTGGTTCTCGAACATGGTGTGGACGAACGAGAAGTACGCCTCGTTCCCCGCCTCTTCGTACACTTGATGCGAGGCCGACGCGCCGTGGTAGGACCACCACTTGTTGACGGGAATCGGAAAGTCGAACTGGCGGAACTGGACGATACCCTCCGAGATGTACTCGGACTCGATTTGCGGGAACACTTCGAGGGTGAACGTCTGACAGTGCGGGCAGGCGAAGTCCTCCCACGCATCGACGGTGACCGTCGCGTCATCCGGACCGAGCGTCGGCGTCGGTGCCGAACTCACTTTGCCTCTCGGGGCGACTTCACAATCCGTTCCGGGGATTGCGGTCTTCCCGCTTTCCGTGTTCGTACCGGAGTCGGTTCCGCCGTTGGAGGAGTCGGTGCTGGTCTCGTCCTGACCAGTTCCACCACCGAGACAGCCTGCGGTTCCCAGTGCGGCCGCGCCTGCAACAGAAGCAAGATATGCACGTCGAGATTGTCGCATACCCTCACGTAGGGAGGTTAGCACTTAGACCCAACGGGGCGTTCGACAGCAACTCGCACGGTCGTACGGGGTTACTCGCCGGCGACGTGGTCGTGCCACGCCAAGAGGTCGTTCCGGTCGCGGGTGTCCGGGGGGATGTCCGACAGGTCGAACCACCGCGCGGCAGAGATTTCCTCGTCGGGGTCTTCGACGACGAGTTCGCAATCGTCGGCGGCGCGCGCCTGGTAGATGGGCATGACACCCCACGTCTGGTGACGCGAGCACCGAATCTCGACGCGCGTCGCCATGGCGAGTCCGGCGTAGTCGGCGTCGATACCCGCCTCTTCGGCGAGTTCTCGCTGGGCCGCCTCACAGAACGCTTCGCCGGTGTGGACGCCCCCGCCGGGGAGCACCCACATCTCGACGCCCTCGTGGCGGACGAGGAGGACCTCGTCGTCGTCGCGGCGGACGATAGTGTGGACGCCGAAGGGAGTTCCCGTGTCTTTCACGCGACTGGCGAGCGTCCGAAATCGGTCGCGCGAGACGTGTTGGGTGTTCGTGGGTTCGAGGAAATCGGTGTGACCTCGTTGGAGTCGGTGATACGTCTGTTCGGCACGTTGGGCGGCCTGGTCGGCGAGGAACCACAGGTCGTCTACAACCATCGCTGTCCGAGACCGGCGCGGTTCGCAGACGCTCCCATCAGCATGGCTGGGACTTAGTACAGCCCACACAAATCGGCTTCGACACTCGTCGTAGGCTGCCGGCACAGCCCACGAACTCGGCCGGAGGCAACCACCGGCCTTTTATCCGACCGACTGATACAGCGGGGTATGAGCTTCGAGAAAGACGACAAAGTCGTTCTCCACGACAAGCACAGCGAATTCGACGGCGAGACCGGCACGGTCACGCAGGTCATCGAGAGCATGTTCGGCGAGCCGACCTACACCATCAGCTTCGAGGACGGCCAGGAAGTCGGCATCCCACAGGACCAGCTCGAAGCTGCCGACGAAGACGAAGCATAAACGCCCTTATTTCTCTCCCCGCGAAGCCCGTACTATGCCACGCGTCCCATTCCACTACGTAGACCTCCGCACGTTCTGCTACGAGACCGAAGACGAAAAGCGAGTGCTCGACGCCCTCCGGACGTTCCTCCCCGAGGACTTCGAAATCGACCGCATGGAGAACAAGGGCCACCACGGCGACCGAATCATCGTCTTCTCGGCCCGCGTCGAGCGCGCCGACGAAATTCGACACGTCCTCTCGAAAGTCCGCGAACTCCCCGATTTGGAAGGGCTCTTGGACGAACTCGACGACCGCGTCACCGACAACACCGAGTTCTTCCTCCGACTCGACAAGCAGGCCGCGTTCAAGGGTGAGGTCCGTCGCGGCGGTGGGCTGACGCTTCGTGCGAAGGTCGAAGCATATCCGGCGAAGAAAGAGGCGGCGGTGGAGAACGCTCGGGAAGCGTTGTTGGGTGAGGAGTAAGTGGAGGTGGGGCGGTAGTGGGTTTTGAGAGTGGGCTAGTCTCGATGGCTTCCAAAGCACCACCACTAACTAATGAGTGTCTTCCTTGGGGTGACTCATGCGGTGTGGAACATCAGTTCGACATTTTCACCGACCTGTTTACTGATGTCTGAAATTTTGACTAATGGAATCATGAATCGCCATTCCCTATCTGGAATTCGAGTGTCAACTGTGGTTCCGACGTGAGTAATCCACCCCGAATCATACGTCGTTGCCAGTACATCAACGGCAGTTTCGTCGTCGCGCCCGTGGTCAACAATTCCAGTAATTGCGGGGATGCTCTCGTCAATTTCGACAGACCAGGCGTTTAATTCGTCGGAAATGTATCGGTCTTCGTATTCGACGTAGGCGTCAAAATTATTGACAGAGAATGGCGACGTCGTATTCACCTCTATTTTCCACGAAGCCCCGCTGTGAAGCGCTGGGATAGAGGCTTGGTCGTGACCGATATAGCGCCCAGCTGAGTCGTACCAGCGAGCGACCACAGTAACATGGCCGCTCATTCCCTCTCCGTTGTTCCCAATGAGAAATTCGACACTCTCACCCTCGGACTTCCACTTTGCGTCGTCGATGACGACTTTTGCCGTGTCTACATCGGCCTGAGTGGTTTTTGTTTGTGTCTGAATATCCGTGGTTTGCGTCGTCTGTCGGTCGATATCTTCTGCGGGTTCAGTGGGACTACCCGAACAACCGGCGAGTAGCGTCGCCCCAGATGTTGTCAAAAATGCTCTTCTCTTCATGTTCAGACATGATTTCAGATTGTATTATATTTTGACCAGTCATTCTATTAACTGCAGTGCTGGGGTAGCACCTGTAGACTGTCAAACGGCGAATTTCGGAACCTTCGAAGATATAGCTACAGAGGTTATCTACTGTTCGACCCACTTAATCGAACAGCCCTGCGACGGCGTTTCGTCCACAGGAATCTCCTCGCCCGCGAGCACCGCCTCTACAGCCTCGCGCATCTCGTAAACCGACACCTCGGCGTCGGGGTTCATCGCGTCGTCGATACGGGAGTGGAAGACGAGTTCGAAGCCGTCGCCAGTATTCTCAAACAAAAATGGGTCGGGCGTACAGACCGCGCCGTACGCACGAGCGACGTCCTGTGACTCATCGCGGAGGTAGGCCGTGTACCGAATCGTGCCGTCTTCGACGAGTTCCTCCATGCGCTCGAATGAGTCGTCGGGGTACGCCTCGGCGTCGTTGGGGTTGATGCCGACGACGGCGAGGTCGTCGTAGGACTCGGTGAGGGTGTTCAGTTCCTCGAACTTCGCCTTCGCGTACGGACAGTGGTTGCACGTGAAGACGACGAGCAGCGCGTCCGAATCGCCAAAGGACGAGAGGGAGTACGTCTCGCCGTCGGTGCCGGGGAGTTCGAAGTCGGGTGCCTCGTCGCCGAGGGTCAACTCGGAGTCGGATTCCTGCAGTACCATAGTCGGACGTTCGTGGCCGAGGACAAAGACGTTGGCCCGGCGGGAGTCGGTCGTCGCGTGCAGGTCGGCCGTCGCATACTGGTCGGTCGTCGTGTACTAGTCGGTCGTCGCGTGTTAGGTTCAGTCGAGCGAGACGAGGAGCACGGCGAGCACGGCGAACCCGATGCCGGCGACTTTCTTTATCGTCACCGGCTCGCCGAGCGCGACGATGCCGACGACCGAAGAGATGGCGAGGAACATGCCGAAAATCGGGGCGACGATGGAGACGGGACCGAGTGCGAGCGCGCGGTAGTACGAGAGAATCCCGATTGCGAGGCAGATGCCCGCGCCGACGACGTAGGGGAGTTTCGAACTCACGACCGAATCGGAGAGGCTCTGTCCCGAGTAGAGGATGATGCCGAGGGTGGCGACGACGAGGATACTGTTGGCGATGAATGCGGCGATGTCGCTCGGAATCTTTCCCTGCCCGGTCGTCGCCACTTTCATCAGCGGCGCGACGAGGGAGTACGCACCGAGTGCGACGACGGCCCACGTAACGTAGTTCACGGGTGAATCAGTGTCGTAGTTCCCACCTCGTGTGGGTATAGTATTACGATTCGGAAGCGGCGGAATCGACGGATTCGAGTTATTGAAATGATAAACAAATTTTGGCAAACCTAAGATGACTAAACAAGAGGTGTGCCAATAAGGCGAACGTTTATCAACTAATACGTCGAATGAAGGTGTATGTCCCAAGACGTATCCCCTTCGGTAATCGCGCACACGTGGGACGACCCAACCCGCTGTCCGTTCTGCCTCGCAGAACTCGAGAGCGAAGGAGCCGGATTCATCGACCACATCGACGAGAGTCCTATCTGTCGCCAGGGCTTCGGCATGTGGCGAGAGGCAGTCGCCGACGACGTCGGCGGCGAGTGGTCCGGATAACTGCGTTTCTTTTTATCGAACTCGTCGCTCAGAGTGGCGAGGCTGTGCACGCTGAACGAGAGAGGTGACGTTCCTCAATCACCACTGGCAGGAGTGGGGTTCCGCGCCGACCCATCGACGTGATTGAGTAACCACGTCGTGAGACCGAACGAGAGGACGCCGAGCACCGAGACGACGCCGAAGGCGACACCGACGCCCGAGAGGTCGATGAGCGCGCCGAACACTGGCGGTGCGACGGCGCTCCCGAGCGAGATGCCGATGGTGACGACGGCGAAACTCTTCCCGAGTTCGTCGCGGGCGGAGATGCGGTCGGCGAGCGTCGAGCGCGCGGGCCGCGAGATGCTAATCGTGCCGCTGAAGGGCAGGACGAGCACCAGCAAGAACAGCGGTGCCCACGTTCCGGCGAGCAGCGCGGCGATGAGCGCAAGTCCCGCGTAGCCGACGAGCGCGACGGTTCCGGGTCCGACGCGGTCCGTCATCGACCCGCCGAGGAGAATCAACCCTGCCTCCGTGACGAGCATCGCCGAGACGAGCAAGTTCGCCGTCTCCGGCGTGAGACCGTAGCCACCGCTGAGCAACTGCGGCGAGTAGGTGCGAATGCACCACGCCGCCGCAGAGGTGAGAAACGAGAGGAAGGCGAGACCCATCAGCCCCGTCGAACCCACCAAGTCGCGTACGCCGCGGCGGACGCTCGAAAGCGAGGGCGCTCGGTGGGTGTCGATTCGGGGTCTGCTCGCGCAACCGACGCTGGAAGTCGGCGGGCGAGCGGGAGTGCGACGAGCGTGTACGACGCGCCCGCGACGGCGACAGCGCCAATCACCCAGCGCCAGTCGAATCCGAGCACCGTCGCGCCCGAGGCGACGGCGTACGGGATTGCGAAGCCGAGCGACCCGCCGAGCGCGTGGAGCGAGTAGGCCCGCCCGCGATTCGATTCGGCCGTCGCCGAGGCGAGAAGCGGATAGTGCGCGGGGTGGTGGCCGGCGATGCCAATCCCGAGGAGCGCCTGCGAAGCGAGCAACCAGTAGTACGACGGGGCGAGCGCCGTCGCCGTGATTCCGACCGTTGCGAGCACGAGCGACACCGCGAGGACAGTCGTCCGACTCCGCGTGTCAGAGAGGTAGCCGAAGGGGAGTTGAAAGAGCGTGATGAACGCCCCTTGCACGCCGATAGCGAGACCGACGGCCGCGATGCTCACGTCGAACTCGGTGGCAATCGCCCCGAGAACCGGCGCGAGTGCGACGATATAGGCGTGGTGGACCACGTGGGACCCCGAGACGAGACCAACCACGCGGTTGCGTATCGTTCCGTTCGTCGATTCGCTCACGCGAGAGCGTTGTTTTCACCGTTGAAAAGCGCGTTGTCCGCGGCGAGAAATCAGTGTCGCCCGCGACGCCGACCGAGGCGCGCGCCCAACCAGAGCGTCGAAAACGAGTCGAAGAAGTCGATATCGGTCCGAACGAGTTCCCACTCGATACCGAGTGCCTGACAGCGGTCTTCGACGGCGGTCAAGTGGTTTCTGAGCTTCAAGTCGTAGTGCTTCGCCGCGGACCCGCCGAAGTACGTCTGTATCGACTGGTCGGATTCCGGGTCTTCGAAGATCGCCTCGCCGGACGCTTCGGGTTCTAACTCGTCCGATGAGAGCACCTGTGCGACGAGCACGTCGTTCTCGGTCAGCGCGGCCAACCCCGAGGCGATTTCGTCAGGGTCGAACAGGAAGTCGCTGACGACGAGCACGAGCGATTTGGAGTGGATGGTATCGGCGTACGATTCGAGCGCCGACTCGATGTCGCCGTCGCCCTCCGGCGTCGTCTCGTTGAGTTGCTCGACGAGTCGGAGCACGCCGCCGCGACTCGATTCGCCGGTGTCGATGCGGTCTGCGGTGTCGCCGACGAGCGAGAACCGATACTCGTTGTTCTCGTCGGCGGTGAGGTGGCAAAAGCCGAGACCGAGTTTCGCGGCGTACTCGAACTTGTGAAACTCGCCCTCGCCGAAGTCCATCGACGCTGTCGCGTCGAGCAGGACGTGTACGGTGAGGTTTCGCTCTTCCTCGAAGCGCTTGATGAACAACTCTTCAGTGCGCGCGTAGGCCTTCCAGTCGATTCGACGCGGGTCGTCGCCGTGGGTGTAGCGCCGGTGGTCGCTGAAGGTCAGGCCGCCGCCCACCTGTTGCGAGCGCTGGTCGCCCTGCAAGGGGGCGGTCGATTCCCGCTTGAGCGACGTGTCGAAGCGGTCGAGTTCGTCGAGGAAACTGGGGTCAATCATCGAGGATACGGGCGATAACGTCGTCCGGCGTCTGCCCCTCGCGCTCGGTCCGGAAGTCGAGGATGATACGGTGGCGGAGCACCGGTGGGGCCATCATCACCACGTCGTCCCACGAGACGTGCGAGCGACCGTGGATGAACGCTCTCGCCTTGGCCGCTCTGACGAGTGCCATGCTGGCACGCGGACTCGCGCCGAACTCGATGGCGTCGTCCTCGCGCGTCTGTCGAACCACGTCGATTGCGCGGTCACGGATGTCGTCCGCGATGGGGACCTGTTTCACGAGGTTCTGCGCGGCGATGAGGTGCCTGCGCGGGAGGACGCGGTCCAAGTCGGGGAGACCGGCCCCTTCGGCGTACTGCTTGACGATGGTTCGTTCGTCCTCGAAGTCCGGGTACTGGACGAGGATTTTCATCAGGAAGCGGTCGGTCTGCGCTTCGGGGAGCGGATACGTGCCGCCCTGGTCGATTGGGTTCTGCGTTGCGAGCACGAAGAACGGTTTCGGAAGGTCGTAGGTTTGGCCCGCCGCTGTCACCTGTTTCTCCTGCATCGCTTCGAGGAGTGCGGCCTGCGTCTTCGGCGTCGCCCGGTTGATTTCGTCGGCGAGGACGACGTTGGCGAAGACCGGCCCGCGCTCGAAGACGAACTCGCGTCCGTTGGCGGACTCGCGGATGATTTCGGTGCCCGTGATGTCGGTCGGCATCAGGTCGGGTGTGTTCTGGATGCGCGAGAATTCGAGGTCCGTCGCCTCGGCGAGCGCCCGGACGAGCGTCGTCTTCCCGAGACCGGGGTTCGATTCGAGGAGGGCGTTACCGTCACAGAGGATGCAGACGAGCAGTCGCTCGATGACGTCTTCGTGGCCGATGATTCGCTTGCCGATTTCCTCGACCACGTCCGCGACGCTCGCTTGCAGGTCGTCGATGCGGAGTTCGGTCTGGTCGCTCATCGGGTTCGACGGCGGGGTTTCGGTACGGCTCTCGGCTGCGTTTGGGGCTGGGTCGTCACTCATCGTCTTCGTCTTTGTCGCGGATTTTCAGGGTGTAGTCTCGAATCAGTTCGGCTTCGTCCAGCGTGTCGTCGGAGAGGTAGCCCGCACGCTGGCTCTCGACGGACCGGTCACCGGTGAACCCGGTCGAATCGTAGGCCTCTGCCTGCGAGTCCGGGGTGTCTTCACCGCTGTTGGTCCCCGAGAGGGTCGCGTTCACCTCGTTGTTCCCGGCCGAGACGTCTTCGGGGTCGCCGAGAATCGCACTCCCGTTCTGGAGGTCGGCATCGCGGTCAGCGTCCCGTTCGCCGATGGAGGTACCCGCCGACCCGCCGATGCCGCCGAGGTCGAGGTCCACGATGGCGACCTGAATGCTCGCAATCGAGAGGACGAGCACGCCGAGCACCGAGAACACGACGCGGCGCGTCGGGAGGAGTTCGACCGACGACGCCGACTGCAACTTCGTCAGTACGTCTCCGTAGAGCCGGCGGGCCATCGGCGACGGGGTCTCGCCGTCGCCACCGTCGTCGAGCGTGTCGCGGGCGGTTCGCAGCGCTTCGGCGACGTCGGGGTTCACACTCTCGAACTGCTCGACGGCCGTCGTTCGCATGCGATATCGATATTCGACGACGGCGACGAGCGTCCCGGCCGCGAGCGCAACCGGCACGGCGACGTGAATCGACGCCGCCTCGACGCCGGGGAGGAACGCCAGCGAGAGGTCCGGGTTCGCGTCCGGGAAGCCGGTGATTCGAAGGAGGATGTTCAACGCGAGCGCGACGAGCGCGCCGTCGGCCACGCTCGGTACGAGCGCCGCTTTCGTCACCTCGCGGTGGACTTCGCGGACCGCGGCGGCCATCTTGGAGGGGAGGTCTGTCGTCGTCATCTTAGACACCGTTGCATGCGGACGGTTCGTCGCCCTCCGGAATCGCGTCACACGCGTCTTGGAGGTCGTCTTCCAGATTATCCCGTTCTATTCTGAGTTCACGGAGGTCGTCTTCCAACTCTTCGTTCTGTTCGAGGAGGGCGTCTCGCTCCGATTCGAGGTCGGACACGTCGTTCTCCAAGTTCCGCCGTTCGCGTTCTAACTGCTCGACGTCGTTCTCTAATCGGGCGACTTCGGCCTGCGAGGTTTCGAGCCGATTTCTGGCCTGTTCGAGGGCTTCCTCGCGCTGTTCGAGCGTCGAGCGCGTGGCGTTGAGTTCCTGTCGTGTCTCTTGAAGCTCTGCCTCCGTCTCTTCGAGACTGGTCGAGACCTGTGAGACGTCGCCTCGGGTCTGTTCGAGGCTGTCGTTGATGGATGCCAACTTCGCCTGCACGGACGAGAGGTCCGCCCTGGTCTCCGAGAGGTCCTCTTCGAGGGCGGCGTTTCGTTCTCGCAACTGCTCGTTCTGTTGGTCGAGCGAATCGACGGAATATTGATAATACATGGTTGCCCCGACTGTCCCCATCGCCAACAAGAGCACCAAGGCGACGAGGCCAGTGTGGAGCGACCGACCGAGGAAGCTCATATCAGACCACCTTCACTTCTCGTTCTACCCCGATACACTTGAAGCCGCCGGGCAATCACCTCGCCGAGATAGACGAGGAAGGCGACGAGCGCGAACGCCCACGCCCAGTCGTCTCTCACGGGTTGAACACCGGATGCGTGGTCGCGGGCGTCGCGGGCGATTGCGGCGGCGTCGTTGACCGAGTACATCTGGCCGCCGGTCGAACGCACCGCCGAGACGAGGCGCTCGGAGCGTCCGAACCCGCCGTACTCCGCGGGGTAGTTGACGCCGAACGAAGCGTTGAGCACCGACGCGTAGCCCTGTTCGGTGGGCGTGACAGACGCTTCGTAAGTGTCCGGGCCGACCGACGAGAACGTCAGGTTTTGCGCGTCCGTCGGGCGTTCGCTTCCGCGATAGACGACGGTCACGGGTTCGCCGACGCGAGTGTCTTGGAGGTCGATGACGCCGGTCGCCTCGCGTTCCGGGTCGCCGATGACGTAGTTCGTCGCCTTCGTCAAGAGTAGTGAGTCAGGACTGCTGAGCAGGCCGTCGAGCGACCCATCGCCGCCGAACGAGGTGACCGTCACGACGCGGCCGAGTCCGTAGCGCCACGACGCGACGGCGGGCGTGCCGTCTTCGGACGCGACGAGGAAGTTCGCACCCTGTCTGACCGACACGTCGTTGACCTCGCCGGGGTTGGCCGTGAGTTCGACCCCCGCGGTGACGAAGTCGTTCTGGTCAACGATGGTGAGACCGTCGCCCGCGTATCGTCGGTTCGCGCCGCCGAAGAGGATTCGCAGGCGAGAGGTTTCGTCGGCCCGGAGGTAGTTGCCGCCGGACGCGCGGGCGATGGTCCGGAGGTTGCGCTCGTTCGGACTCTCGCCGGTCCCGATGGTGACGACGCGAACGCCGTTGCGCCCGAGTTCCTCGGAGACGGCCGCGGCGTCTTCGAATCGGTCGTGGCCGTCACTGATGAGAATCACCGTCCCGCGCCGGCCGTCGAGTTGCTGGGCGGCCCCGCGGAGTCCGATGGCGATATCGGTCGCTCCGCCGGGTTGTAGGCGGCGGATGAGGTCTTCCATCCGTCCGCGGTTCCTATCGAGCGGCCGGAGCGGCGACACCTCGTAGGCCTGGTAGTTGAACCCGACGATGCCGACGTTGTTGTCGCCACCGAGTTGGGAGAGCGCGTCGAGGGCGACCGATTTCTGGACGGTCATCCCTTCTTCCGCACTCCCGGAGACGTCGATAGCGAAGACGAGGTTCGTACTCTGGCCCGCGCCCTCGCCGGTCGTCACGGGGAGCGTCGAAGCGAGTCGAGAGCCGTTGTACTCGCCGTTCTCGAACGAGTTGCGACCGCCGACGACCATGAGTCCGCCGCCGTCGATGACGAATCGCTGGAGCGAATCGACGTTCCCGACTTCGTCCGCGGGGACGTCCTGCAAGACGACGGCGTAGTAGTCCGAGAGGTTCGCGGGAACTTCGGACGCGGTATCGACATTGTAGAGACCGGAGAGGTACTCCTCGAACGGATAGCCGCCGCGCGAGACGTACAGAATCTTCGGCGGGTCCACCACCCGGACGGTCTTGTAGAACACGTCGTTCGACTGGAATCGGTCGTCGCTCTCGATGCGAGCGGTCAGTTCGTGAGTGCCGTTGGTCTCGAACGTCTGGGAGAACGCGACCGAACCGGGCACCGTCACGTTCTCGCGTTGGACTTCCTCGCCATCGACTTCGACGACGAGTTCGGCCGATTCGTTCTCGCCGGGGGTGACGCCCTGAACCTGCGCGAGGAACGCGTTCTCGACGCCGACGCTCGTCTTCGCAGGCCCGTTGAGCGTCACGTACTCTTCGCGCTGTGACACCTCGGGCGAGACGGCGCTCACGGTGGCGTTGAGACTCCGCGCCAACTCCGCGGCCGACTGGAGGTCCCGGCCTCTCGTGACGTGGCCGTCGGAGACGAGAACGACGGTCCCTCCCGGTCTGACGTTCGCCGCGAGCGCGTCACCGAGCGGTGATTCGTCCCCGCGGGCGATAGTGGAGACGGTCACCGGGATGCCTTCGTCTTCGATTCGCGTGGCGAGCGCCTCCGCCCGCGTTTCGGTGACTGTGGTGCTGTCCGATTCGTCCACGAGGAGCGTCACGCGCGGGTCGCCGTCGGACTGACGGGTCGTTATCGTGTACGGACCCGCCGCGGCGACGACCAAGAGGAACGCGACGAACACCCGCGAGGCGAAGAGGAGTCGCCGCGAGCGCGACCCGGCGGTTCCGCCGCCCCGGAAGATGAGGTACCACGCGAGGAGGAGCGCGACCGGGAGCGCGAGGAGGAACAACGGGCGTTCGAAGCCGAGCGTCCACTCGCCGAACTGCGTCGTCCACGCCAGCGGAAGCGCGAGTGAGAGCGAGGCGACACCGAACATCAGAGGTCACCTCGTTTGCGGAGGTAGCCGAGTTCGACCAAGACGAGACCGAGTGCGCCGAGGGCGGCCCACTCGGTGAGCGGGTCGGGAACGAGGCGCTCTTCGACCGTCACGGGCGCGGAGTCGGACGCTTCCTGTTGCTCTATCGACGCCGCGACCACGTCCGACTCGGGTTCCGAGAGGAGCGACGCCGCGAATCGTTCGTCGCCGACTCGGTAGAATCCCGCGTCGTCGAGACCGACTTCGGGGCCGCTCGCCGTTCCGCGCGGCGTCTCGACGGTCTGGTTCTCGTTGATACGGAGCGTCTCACCGGTCGCCTGATTCAGGTCGGTGAGCGTCGAGCGACCGGCGAGGTAGAACACGGTTCGCTTCCAGAACACCGGGTACTGGTAGTTGTACTTGAACGCCGAACCGTCTTCGAGGAAGCCGTAGTAGACGATTCGACCCTCGCTGCGCTCAGAGATGGCGAGCAGCGGGGAGTTATCGGTCGCCGTGACGAGCGCCCGCCCCTCGTCGAGGTCCGAGACGACGTACCGGTTCGGCGGCGGGAAGGTGATACCGCGGGTCAGTTCGTGACCCGAGACGCTTCCGAGCGAGGGGTTCGACCCCATCTCTCGCGGCGAGGCGAGCAAGAGGGTACCGTAGTCGGGCATCTCTTCTTGGGCTTGAATCGCCACGCCACCGCCGTCTGCGAGGAGGTCTTGTCCGGCCTCGCGGTTCCCACGGAGGAATCGCTCAGCGTTGACGTTGCTGTAGATAATCACGTCGTAGTCTCCGGAGACGGTCGTCGGCGGGTTATCGACCGTCAGCGTCACCTCGGGGATGACAGACAGCGCCGCGGTCAGGTACTCGTTCTCGTCGTTCGTGAGGACGAGCACGTCCACCGACGCGTCTTCGGGGGCCGCGACGAACAGTCGGTCGTCGAGGGCGAAGCTATCGCCGGGTGAGAGCGTGAGTTCGCCGCCGCCGGCTGGAACGGGCAACGTCGCGGTCGTCACGTCGCCCGCGCCGAGTTCGACTTCTCTGGACGTCCCGGCGAGCGAGACGGTTCGGGTGACCGCCGAGTCGCCGTAGTTCTTGACCGAGACGGTCACGTTCGTTCCCGAAAAGCGGCGGTCGATGATGCCGACGTTGCCGCTGCCGCCGCCGGCGAACTGGCGAAGTTCGACCACGAGTCCGCGCGCACGCGCCTCGCGGACGGCGTCCTGCCACGGAGAGTCGTCGGCGAAGTCGCTCAGGACGACGATGCGAGCGTCTTCACCGGCGACGGCCATCGCGGTCGAAATCGCCGTGCGGAGGTCGCCGGGGGCGGCCGTCGGTGGCAACTCCTCGAGGGTGTTTCTCGCGTCCGCGGGCGTTCCGCGACGGAGAAGGACATCGTCGTCCGCGCCGGCCGCGACGATGGTCGTCGTCCCCGAAATCTCGTTTCGGGCGGCGTCTCGCGCCTGCTCGAACCGCGTCGTGCCGCCGTCCGAGACCGACATACTCGCGCTCGAATCGACCACGAGAACCGTCTCGGAGACGGTCTCCGACTCGGGGACGAGGACGTAGGGCGTCGCAAGCGTTCCGGCGAGCGCGACGATAGCGAGCAGTTGGAGGAGCAACAACAGACTCCGGACGAGTCGTTCGAAGTGCGGGTTGGAGACGTTCTGCTCTCGGGCGTCGGCGAGGAACTGGAATGTCGGGAGGGTTCGCCGAATCGGGTCCGGTCGAAGGAGGTAAAGGAGGACCAGTGGCACGATTCCGAGGAGCGCCAACAGTCCGAGAGGGGAGAGAACGTACTCATCGAGGACCATGCACAGACTCTCGTGGTCATCTGGCAAGGGTGTTTCCCTATCATTGACAGGTTGAGCAAGAAAGTCGTCTCTTCGAGAATTTCGGCCGAGTGATTCCTCTCGCGCATATTCGTGTCAGAGATAACTACGTCATTGCATAACAATGCCCTTGATTCATAACACGACAACATTTTATGTTCCAAAGTAATCTTCTGAACCACAATGGGAACTGAACGATACACGCCACAGTCGTTCGAGGACCTCGACCCCGACACGCGTCCGAGTTTCGGACAGGCGCTCGTCCCCGTGTTGGGACTCGTCGCGTTCCTCGGCGTCGGGTCGGCACTGCTGAAGCTCGACCCGCACATCCCACTGGTCTGGAGTATCGCACTCGTTGGTCTCCTCGGTCGCTACGTGTGGGGCTACACGTGGCAGGACCTCTACGACGGTATCGAACGCAGTCTCTCGATGGGCTTGCAGGCCGTACTCATCCTGTTTGTCATCTACGGCGTCGTCGCAACGTGGGTCTCCGCGGGGACGATTCCGACGCTGATGTACTACGGCTTGGACCTGCTCTCGCCGCAGATTTTCCTCCCCGTCACGGCGATTCTCGTCGGCATCACCACGTTCGCCATCGGGTCGTCGTGGACCGCCGTCGGCACGCTCGGTGTCGCGTTCATCGGCATCGGGTCGGGACTCGGCGTTCCCGCGCCCATGACCGCCGGTGCGATTCTCACCGGTGCCTACGCGGGTGACAAGCAGTCGCCGCTCTCCGATACGACGAACCTCGCGGCCGCGGTCACGAACACCGACCTCTACGACCACATCCGCGCGATGCGCGACGGGACGCTCGTCGCCTTCGGTCTCTCCGTGGTCGGATTCACCATCCTCGGTCTCGGCTTCTCCGGGGCGATTCCCGCCGGGCAAATCACCGAGATTCAGACCGCGCTCACCGGTTCGTACGACATCACGTTCCTCGCGTTCCTCCCGCTGGCGGTCACCTTCGGTCTCGCCGCCGCGGGCTACCCGGCACTGACGGTTCTCCTCGCGGGTGCCTTCGCAGGTGCGTTCACGAGCATGCTCGTCCAAGGGACCTCCTTCGTCACCTCGTGGCAGGTGTTCATGAGCGGTACCGCCCCCGAAACCGGGAGCCAACTCGTCAACGGTCTCCTCGCCTCCGGCGGCGTCTCCGGGTCCGCGTGGACCATCGCTATCGTCATCGCCGCACTGACCCTCGGCGGCCTGCTCGAACAGACGGGCGTGCTCGCCGTGCTCGCCAACCGTCTCGAACGCGGCGTCGAGAGCACCGGGTCGCTCGTCGCCGCAACCGGCGCGTCCGCGATTCTGACGAACGCGCTCACCGCCCAGCAGTACATGAGCATCGTCGTTCCGGGCATGACCCTGCGCAACACCTACGAGGAGTTCGGTCTCGACAGTTCCGACCTCTCGCAGGCTATCGAGTCCGCCGGGACGCCGACGGGCGCGCTCTTCCCGTGGCACGCCGGCGGTGCGTACATGTCCGGCGTCCTCGGCGTGGCGACGCTCTCGTACGCGCCCTACTACTTCTTCGGCTACCTCTCGCCGCTCGTCCTGTTCGCGTTCGTCCTCGCCGGCATCGGTTTCTCCGGTAACTCGGCGAGCGCGTCGAACAACGCTGCGGCCAACGTCGCGGACGACTGAGAACCGCGTCTGTCGTCGCGCCCACTCGTCTTTTCGGTCGAATCTTGGCTCCCGAGAACAGCGAGTAGCTGCTGCAATCATCGACACCCCGGACCGGAGAAAGTCCGTGTTTCGATACCGTGTTTTAGCGTGATACGACGGCGACGGCCAAAAGCAAATCTCATTGACATTTATTCCGTTTCGGCGCGTACTGTACTGGACCGTATGTGTCCTGACCGACCCCACCCTCGGCGACGAGGAGACGAGATTCGACCGAGGAACCAACGCCACGGGTCCACCGAGTGCACCGAATCGACCGCTCGGATTGGAGGTTTCCGATGAGTTCTGTAAACGTCCTCCCGCTGGCTATCGTGATGGTCGCCGGGCCGCAGATTCTCAGTTCGTTCTTCTTTGCGACCAGCGAACGGTGGAAAGCGACCTCTGCCGCGTACGTCCTCGGTGCGATTCTCTCGATTTCGCTCGTGGTCACGATAGCGTTCCTCGTCATCGACGGGCCGGTCCGCCAGAGCACCTCGAGTAACACGCTCGATTACGTCATCGTCGCGCTGCTCGTGGTTGCGATGCTGAACACCTATCGGACGCGGAATACCGCAGAGCCACCGAAGTGGATGGGAAAACTGACGACCGCCACACCTCGGTTCTCGTTCCGGCTCGGCTTCCTCTTGCTGGGCGTCTTTCCGACGGACATCATCACCTCTGTCTCCGTCGGTGCCTACCTCTCGACTCAAAACTCACCGTTGACGGACGCGATTCCGTTCATCCTCGTCACCGCGCTTCTGTTGGCGCTGCCGGCACTCGCCGTCCTCGCCCTCGGGAAACGAGCAGAAGAACGCCTTCCGGGGATTCGAGACTGGATGAACGACAACTCGTGGATAGTCAACGAGGCGGTGTTACTGCTCTTCATCGTCATCGTTCTCACCTGAGAGACGGGGTCGCCGGGGCCCCGTTCCGTTCGAACCTTGTCCGTTTTCGTTCGAATTCGGTTCGCTAATTAGCTCTTGATGTCCGCGCGAATCGCGGCGAGTACGCCGAGACTCCCGAAGACGAAGAGCAGTGCCGACCCGAGCGTCGGCGGGTCGGACCAGTCGAACGTCCGGTAGGACGAAAACAGGTACTTGTGCTCGCCCTTCTCGATTCCCTCCGGCGGATACGACGAGTCGTTCGCCCTCACCACGCCCTCGTTGAACCACCCGTTCTTCTCCATGGCGGCATCGACGACTTCGCGCTCCTCGGGTCGGAGTTCGTCGTACTCTAAGGTGAACAACTGCCTCGGGAACTCCTCTACTTCGCGTTCGTACGAGTAGTGGTAATCGTACTCCACGTAGACGATAAACGACAACACGCCGGCGAGAGCGAGCGACCCGCACAAGAAGAATGCGAGGAAGTGTTTCAGTTCCGTCACTTTTGAGCGGTCGAAGGGGCTGTACCTAACTGTTTGGTTCCGGCGGCGTCGTCGTCACCCGATTACACTGATGTCCGCTGAGAGTTATGCGGTTCTGGTTCTAATGACGACCATGACAAACGACGCGTCACCCGACGTTCCGGTCACCGCAGACCTGCCGGACAGTCCGTTCCACACGACCGGCGTGGACCACATCTCGCTCATCGGGAGCAACGTCGAGGACACGATTGGATTCTACCGCGACATCCTCGGGATGCCACTCGTTCTGAAGCAACCGAACCTCGACGCGCCGGACATGTCGCACCTGTTCTTCGATACGGGCGACGGTCGAATGTTGACGTTCTTCGTCGAGGACGAGGGCCACGAATCCCACCGCGGCCCACAGCGCAACGGCATCGGGAGTGTCCACCACCTGGCGTTCCGCTTCGACCCCGAGCGTATCGAGGAGATAAAGGAGGCACTCGACGACGCCGGTCACTTCTTCAACGAGTTCGACCGCGGTATCTTCCACTCGCTGTACACGCAGGACCACAACGGACTCGTCATCGAGCTCGCCACCGACAAGTTCGTCATCCCCGACGACCGTCGGGCCGAAGTGCTCGCCAAGGCACAGGAGATTCGCGTCGAAGCGGGCGCGGAGTACGCGCGCGAAGAAGACCTCGAAGCGGCGCTCGAAGCGCTCGACATCCCGGTCGAACCCGCCAATCTCCCCGACGCGTCGTCGGGCGCGGCCGGACTCGAATAAGACCGGTCTGTCGCGCGAGCCTTCTCTGTCGTCTCGCTCTGACCGTCGCCACCGCGACACTGCCGTGAGGGAAACCATTTTGTTACTGCCAGTAACGCACACCGTATGGACAAGCAGTCACTGCTCGACTCGCTGCGTCACGACGCTCGACAGAGTGTAGACGACATCGCCCGACAACTGGGCGCAGAGAAAGCGGCAGTGGCAGCAGCAATCGCCGAACTCGAAGCCGACGGCGTCATCCACGGCTATCAGGCCGTCGTCGATTGGCGACGCGTCGAACCCGAACGTGTTCGCGCGCAAGTCGAAGTGGACGTCGGACTCGACCGCGAGACTGGCTACGAGGAGATTGCGCGCCGAATCGCGCGATTCCCCGAAGTCTCGACGCTTCGACTCGTCTCTGGCGATTACGACTTCTTCGTCGAAATCGAGGGCGACTCGATGCACGATATCTCGAACTTCATCTCGGAGCGCATCGCGCCGCTTCCCGAGGTCACGAAGACGGTCACGCACTTCGTGATGAACTCCTACAAGGAGGAGGGTATCGAGTTCGGCAACGGCGACGACGACGACCGGCTCTCTGTGTCTCCATGACGCTCGGCGACCACCTCTCCGACCGCGTCCGAGACGTGCCACCGTCCGGCATTCGGCGCTTCTTCGAACTCGCCGAGGAGTTAGACGACGTCATCTCGCTCGGTGTCGGCGAACCGGACTTCTCCGCGCCGTGGGCCGCCCGCACTGCTGCCATCGACTCGCTCGAACGAGGCAAGACTTCGTACACCTCGAACCGGGGACTCCGCGAACTCCGCGAAGCGATTTCAGAGCGCGTCACCCGGTACGACCAATCCTACGACCCGGCGGACGAAATCATCGTCACGACCGGTGCGAGCGAAGCCGTAGACCTCGCGTTCCGCGCGTTCGTTGACGACGGCGACGTGGTTGCGATTCCACAACCGTCGTACATCTCCTACACGCCGGGGGCGATTTTCGCCGGGGGCGAACCACTGCCGGTTCCCACGCGCGCGGAAGACGAGTTCAAACTCACGCCGGAGGCTCTCGAAGCGGCGGGTGCCGACGAGGCGGACGTGCTCGTCCTCTGTTATCCGAACAACCCGACCGGCGCGGTGATGACCGACGGCGAACTCGCCGAAGTCGCCAGTTTCGTCCGCGACAACGACCTCATCGTCCTCTCGGACGAGATTTACGCCGACTTGCGCTACGAAGACAACCACGCCTCTATCGCAACCCACCCGGGCATGCGCGAGCGAACTATCGTGTTCAACGGCTTCTCGAAAGCCTACGCGATGACCGGCCTGCGACTCGGCTACGCCATGGGACCGCCGGACGCCATCGCCGCGATGAACAAGATTCACCAGTACGCGATGCTCTCCGCGCCGACTACCGCGCAGTACGCCGCACTCGAAGCTCTCCGGTCCTGCGACGACTCCGTCGAGGAGATGCGCCGCGAGTACGACCGTCGCCGTCGCTTCGTGCTGGCCCGATTCGAGGAGATGGGCATCGACTGCTTCGAGGCCAAAGGCGCGTTCTACGTCTTCCCCGAAGCCCCCGACGGCGACGACGAAGCCTTCGCCGAGGGTCTCTTGGAAGAACAGAACGTCGCACTCGTTCCGGGGAGCGTCTTCGGAATCGGCGGCGAAGGCCACCTTCGGGTCTCCTACGCGACGGGAATGAAGGAACTGAAAGAAGCGATGGACCGCATCGAAGCCTACATCTCGTAGGTTCTCCACCCGACTCGATTTTTCGACACCTGCGAAGCACTCACACCAGTTGCGTACGAAATGACACGCATGTACGACGAACTACTGCTTCCGGCCGATGGAAGTCCAGCCGTCGAGGCGGCGCTCCCGCACGCGCTCGGACTCGCTGAGTTGTACGACGCGACGATTCACGTCCTCTACGTCGCCGATACCGACCGCGACAGTCTGAGCGTCATCGGCGGTGAAGTGTACGATGCGCTCGAACAGGAGGGTATCAGCGTCGTCGATGAACTCGTCGAGCGAATCGAAGCACGAGGAATCGATTGTATCGGAACCGTCGCACAGGGAGGGCCCAGAGAAGGAATCATCGAATACGTCGAGGAGAACGACATCGACGCGGTCGTGATGGCGACACACGGGCGACACGGTGTCGAACGACTCCTCCTCGGAAGTGTCACAGAACACGTCGTTCGCACGTCGCCTGTACCCGTGTTGACAGTCCGTGTCACAGAATGAACGGTGTTTCAGATACGACACAGATCGTGACTGCAGAATACCAGTGTTCGGGTTGCTGGCGCTAGTCTGCAGTGTCTACTGATTCCCGTGTGATACCACTCGCTGACCATATCTGTGTCAACACTGGACACATTTCGACAGGATAACACGCAAAGTCTTATTAAATATGATTTCGTGGGTAAGGCTGAATGGCTCCGGGAGGTGAAACAGATGTGTCAGTCTCCGACGGAGCTTCGAACTTCCAAGCGGGGTTGGAAGCTCTCAAGCGCCGAGGGAGCGCGCTTCTCGTCGTCGGTTCAGTCCCAACAGAGATGTATTCTCGCGCATCTGCACAGATGCTCGGAGCACCCGACGAGCCTCGACGACGACTCCTCGTCGTCAACAAAACGACCGCTGTCGAGCAACGGCTCGAATCGTCGATTAAACGGTCCGCTGAGTGGACCCGAACCATTCGATACTCGGCGCACGCCCGCAGTTCCGTCGCTGCCAGTTCGTTCTCGTCGCCACTCCCTACGGCGACCGAACGCCACGTCGATGGCGGTCTCGGGAAACTCGGTGCGGAAATTTCGGGCGATATCGAAGATTTCGCCACGCTATCGCAGTGTCTCTCTCCCGCCGAACTTCGCGTCGCCTTCGATTGTCTCCCGTCGCTCCTTTCTGAATACGAACTCAATCAGGTGTTTCGGTTCCTGCACGTCGTCACGAGTCACGTCCGCGCACATCACGGGATGATTCACGTCTGGTCGCCGGGTGACCGAACGTCCGAGGTAAATCGGATGCTCGAACCGCTGTTCGACGCCGTCGTCGAACTTAGCGTCGAAGGTTCGGAACCTCGGCAACGCTGGCATCTCAAGGACGCGAACGTGTCGTCGGGCTGGTTTCCACTGAATCGTTGACAGTCAGGCGACCAATACGCTTTTTATCTCTAATCGTGTCACCTATACACAATGGCACAGTCCGGGCTGAGCGATGAATCTAATGTCCCTCCGGGTCGTGAAGTGGGATTCTCGCTTCCATCAGAGGGGACGGGTCTCATCGTTCGAGACCGCATCGAGCGTCATCAAGTGCGTATTCGGACGCCGGCGACGGTCACTCCGGAACCGGCCGACGAGACTCGGTTTTGGTTTCCGACCGACGCGGCGGTTCGAATCGAGACCGATGAGTTAGAAGTCACCGGGCTGAAAGGTATCGTCGTGCGTGATTTGTTCGGCGAGATGGTCGCTCGGGTGGATGGGGAAACTATTATCGAACTCGGAGCGGGTTCGTACAGTCTTGAATTTTTCACATCTGTGAAGGTGTACGTACAAATTTCGTCGTCAATTCGGATTACGGCGGACTCTACGCGCACGTGCGTTGAGCTTCCAGAACAAGTCCCTATCCATATCGGTGCGCGCTCGTATCACACCGAACCTGCGACGACCATCACGACGACCGACGAACCACGCGACGTAATGAAAGCAGTCTCGGCTTTCGGGTCTGCACTGAAAACGACGAGCGTGGAGCGGTCGTATCCAACACTCCGTGGGCACCCACCACTCCTCGAAGTTGGCGACAACCTGGATATTCCAGACGGGTTCGAACCACCGAACACCGGTCTTCGAATCGTTGTCCCACCGGACCTTCAGTCGATTGTCGTTGTCGCACCGTTGGTGTACTACCTTGGCGCGACACTCGAACCCGGACCACAACCTCGAATTGAGTCTGAGACCGGATTCGTTCATCTGCTCGATGGACCACAAGGTTTCGAGTCAGAGGTCGAACGAGTGCTCAAACAAGTGTTCTTCCTCGATTGTGTAACACGGACTGAAGGCTATTACCGAGTCAATCTTCACGAACGAGAAGCCGTCGAGGAGCGAGCGAACCTCGATTTTGCTTCACTCTATGATGCTAATGCAGGAGAAAGACTCAAAGCGTACCTTTCGGTGCCATTTCACGAAATTTCAGAACTAATGCCTGAATGGACGTTGACGACGCACATCGAGGCACAGCGAGACAATCTCTCGTTGCTTCCGTTCATCGTCAACGATCTCGCCGTTGTCAAGACACCGAATACGACGCGAGTCAGTGCAGACGAGGTACAGGTATCAGCGGTTGATGATTTCCTCCGGGACGAAGAGAGTTTCACGCGGAGCGCAGCATCGTCGCCGTCCGCTCCCGACGCGTACATCAAACCCGCGGAGTCGGAGTCTGCCGACCAAGCATGGGTCGGTGACGGTGCACCAGTAGGTGCGAGCAAACCGACGAGACAAGCGTACGAGAATCGTCTTGCTCGGACCGCGAAAAACGGGTGCATCTCTATCGCAGTAGTCTGCAACGACCCAGAGATGGGTGCAGAAGAGGACCTTCTGGATACCATCTACGGGTCTCGAAGTGAGCTGCCGTTCGAAGTGTCCTACCACAAAGAACTCTCGACAGATGAGCTTCGGACAGTACTCAAAGAACAAAACGACTTCCTGCACTACATCGGTCACATAGACAATGAAGGGCTCCAGTGTACCGATGGGAGATTAGATGCTGAATCGATTGGTGAAATCGGTGCAGAGTCGTTCTTACTGAACGGTTGTAGCTCCTATGAGCAAGGAATGGGACTCATCAATGGGGGTGCGATTGGAGGAATCGTCACCCTCAGTGACGTGATTAACAAGGGTGCTGTGGAAGTTGGCGGTGTTCTCGCCCAACTACTCAATATGGGGTTTCCACTCCAGACCGCACTCAACGTATCACAACGAAACACAGCAACGAGTCAGCAGTACACTATCGTTGGTGATGGCGGAATGTCAATCTCTCAAACTGAGAGTGGAACTGCAATAATTTGCGAAGTTGAGCGGACTTCCGATACATTTGAATTGACATTCAAAACGTATCCCACGATTGAGAGCAGCATGGGTGCGCTGGTCAAACCAGCCGTGGCCGAAAATGGCCAACACTATCTTGTCTCATCAGATGAGGCAGTCTTCGAGGTTGACGAAGCTCAGCTACGTGAGTTTATCAGTCTAGAACAAGTCCCAGTATTCTACAATGGCCAGCTCTTCTGGAACGACGAGTTCCTCGAAGCGTAATTAGGGACCGGAGATGATAGTCGCCATGTTGGCGGACGCGTTCCCTGCCTGCGCGAGCAGGAGGGTCAGGGTGAATAGGACGCCCATCATGCGGGGGTTCTGACGGAGGTACGTAAGCATCGTGTTGCTGTTGTCGGACATGTGCAACTACACCAATGCGCAGTACTGAAATATAATTTTTCGTGTAGTTCTGATAAGAAATTAACTTAATTAACTGACGGTCATCTTGGATATATCTGCCAATCACTCACACGCGTCCGAGATTTCCGAATAGCGGAGTAAAAGAGAGCGAGAAAAGAGGGCAGTCCCGGAACGAATCCAGATTAGTTCTCGTCTGAACTTGCCGAGTTGCCAATGTCTCGGTAGACCGCAGAGATACCGCGCGTCTCGTCGAGCTGGTTCAGCGTCTCGTCGAGCGTCTCGCGGAGTTCGTCGAGGCGGGTGTCGAGAGTGGTGTACTCCTCGTTGTCCTCGAGTGTCGCTTCGTCCTTCTCGGCTTCGAGAAGGGCCTTCTTCGACGCGAGAGAGAACAGCTCTTGGACTCCCGTATCGTAGGTATTTCGCAAGATGAGATTAGAGACAGTCTCGGTCAGCGACTCGCGTGAGACGGGCTTGACGAGGTAGTCGTCGAAGCCCATAGCGATGATGTCGAAGTCCGGTTCGACAGCGGTCACCATCGCAACGCGGCACTCGAAGCCGCGGTTTCGAATCTCAGCGAGCGCTTCGTCACCAGAGAGGTCAGGCATCCGACGGTCGAGAAGTACGACGTTGACTTCGTCGTCGAGGTTGTCGAGCGCCTCTCGGCCTCCGTAGGCGACGCGAACGCGATAGTCGTCCCTAAGCCAGGTTGCGTACAGATCGGCGAGGTCCGGCTCATCTTCAACGATGAGCACAAGCGGCTGATCAGCACTCATTGGTATAGTAGTGGTGTTCCGGGAACACTCACGGAACTGAATGATGTTTGGGGCTATATCAAAATACCCCTTATCGTCTGCGTGTGCCCGGATTGTTTGTTGTTCGTACGACGTATCTAACTCCCGCCTTGTTATAGATTCCGGCGGGGGAAATCGCGTCAAGTTATCGCTTCGATGGTGATTCGATTCGCTTCGATGTCTTCGAGAAGTGCTCCCCAGCCGCCGACAGTGTACGAATCGGTGTCTGTATCGACCGTGAGCGACACTTGACCGGCGAGTTCGGAAAACGAGGGCGTCTTCTTCGGGGCCGAAACCGCCGTATAGTACACGTCCGATAGCGTGCCGTGGATATCGATTGGGTCGTGCGTATCCGTCTCGTAGCCGGAGATGGAGACCGAAACCTCCTCGCCGTTCCGAATACACGGCGAGACGTCCTGGATGAAGTGCCGAATGTCGGTGTAGACGATTGGCGGTGCCTCCGACTGCGTCGAGTAAATCACGTCCCACACCTCCCAGAGCGCCGTCTGGAAGTACCAGTGGAACACGTACGCGAGCGTGTAGTCGTCAACGAGCACGCCGTACGTGTTGACCGAGTTCGCGTGTGGGGCGAAACACGCGCCCGTCCGGTCGGCGATTGCGACGAACGGAGACGGCAACGTTCGCTTTCGAACTTCCGTGACGATGTCTTCGTAGGCTTCTATCTCGGGGAGTTCGAGTTCACACCCTGCCTCCGGGTGTAAGGAGATTTTGACCAACACATCGTTCTCGTGAGCGACAGCGAGCGCCGGTCGGAGTTCTTCGAACTGTTCGGGCGTCACCGACAGTTGCACCTCGTTAGACGCGTCCGTGATGAGTTCCTCAGCGCGGTTGAACACCGTCTCGAACCGTTTGACGATGCTGAGCATGTGCCGGTCAACCGCCGGTTGTTGCCACCGTGCCTCGATTTCCGAGGCGGCCTCGCTGAGTTGTGCTGCTCTGTTTTTCAGGTCGTTCATCACCGTGTGCGGGTCGCGCGCACGGGCGTGCAAGCTGTCTTGTTCGTAAGTCTCGATGTACTCTTTCGCTTCGAGGTCTCTGAGGACGTCGTAGATTCGTGCGGTCGGCACCGCACAGGCATCGGCGAGTTCGGTCGCACTCGCAGCTCCCAACTGTATGAGCGCAACGTATGCTTCTGCCTGATACTGGGACATCCCAGCGTTTCGAAGCGCGGTACGCAACTCCGCGGTATCCATCACTCTGCTAAAGCCACGATATACATCCCTATTAATCACTCTCTTTTTTCGACTACTTGCGTAGTGGTCGAGCAGTTGCTCGCGGGTGAGTCGGAGAAAAGCGGCGAACAGGGTGTCCTGCGGTTATTCCTGCGGGCTGTAGTTCGGTGCCTCGTCGGTAATCATCACGTCGTGCGGGTGTCCTTCTGCTTGTCCCGCCGAGGAGACGCGAACGAAGCGAGCGCGCGCTTTGACGTCCGGAATCGTCTCGGCACCGACGTAGCCCATCCCGGACTGCATGCCACCGACGAGTTGGTGGAGTTCAGACGCGAGCGACCCCTTGTACGGCGTCGCGGCCTCGACGCCCTCTGGGACGTACTCTTCGTCTTCGTTGTCCTCTTTGAGGTAGCGAGAGGCACCGCCGGACTGCATCGCTCCGACCGACCCCATTCCGCGGTACTGCTTGTACTTCTTGCCGTTCATCGTGATGACGCGGCCGGGGGCTTCGTCCGTCCCGGCGAAGTAGGAACCGAGCATCACGGCGTCCGCACCGGCGGCGATTGCCTTGATGGCGTCACCGGAGTAGCGGATGCCACCGTCGGCGATGACGGGGATGTCGTACTCGGAGGCCACGTCCGCCACCTCGGCGACCGCCGAAATCTGCGGCATACCGGACCCGGAGACGACGCGCGTGGTACAGATGGAACCGGGACCGATACCGACTTTGATGCCGTCTGCGAAGTCAACGAGTTCCTCGGCGGCCTCGCGGGTGCCGACGTTACCGACGACGACGTCCGCATCGACGGACTCCTTGATTTCGCGGGCCGTGTCGATGACGTTGAGGTTGTGCGCGTGGGCACAGTCGATGAAGATGACGTCGGCACCGGCGTCGTCCGCCGCTTCGGCGCGGTCGCGGTCGAACGGACCGACGGCGACACCGCAGACGAGACGGCCTTCCTCGTCGCGGGAGGCGTTCTCGTACTCGCGGCGCTGGAGGATTCCCTGCATCGTCACGAGACCGACGAGGTGGCTCTCGTCGTCGATGATGGGGACGCGCTCGATTTTGTGGTCGTACATGAGTTCGAGCGCCTCGCGGGCGGTCACGTCGCGCGTGGCCGTGATGACCTCGTCGGTCATGGCTTCGCGGACTTCGTCGGACTCGCCGACTTCGAGGTACGGGCGGATGTCGGTCCCGGAGATGATGCCGAGAACTGTATCCTCGTCGTCAACGACGGGTGCGCCGGAGACGCCAGCGCGCTCCATCATCGCATCGACCTCGCTGATGGTCTGTTCCGGTTGTGCGGTCACCACGTCTTCGCGGCGGATGACGAGTTCGTCGGCGCGCTTGACGCGCTCGATTTCGTGGACCATCTGCTCGGTGTTCATGTTGCGGTGAAGCACGCCGAGTCCACCTTCGCGGGACATGCCGATTGCCATGCCGCTCTCGGTCACGGTGTCCATCGCCGCGGAGAGAATTGGAATGTTGAGTTCGACGTTCTTCGAGACGCGCGTCGAAACGTCTGCGTCGTCGGGTTCGACACGGCTCTCCATCGGTCGGAGCAGCACGTCGTCGAATGTCAGCGATTCAGGTACCCGAAGTTTTTCGGAAAAGGACTCTCGGTCTGGAACGTCGTTCGCCATATCAAGCGTGGTGTAGGTGACGACAAAAGGGTTGCGAGATAGCACGGGAATGTTGATGTGTGGCAAACTGTTTGTAGAAATAGACACAAAGATGGATACTTTTCGCGGTGAAGACGAGTACGTCTCCGTGACTCCCTAGTCGAGGACCAATCTATCCCGAATAATCACATTAGTCACGAATGTGCATCGTAGAGTCGTAGGCTGTGGCAAGATTTCCCAACGATTCGTCAGCCCTTTTAAAAAGAGCGCCATGGATACTCGTGTTGTATGCGGTCGTATCCCACACAACGTTTAATATCCCAGTCCCAAATCTGTGTTGTATGGACTCCACGTGTCCCGCCGCATCGCGTATTGCCGGTCAGATGACCCACTCCTCCGGCATTCTCTTTACATCGATGTGGCAGACACTTAAACGGGGTTTTAAATTTGGACGAAATGGACGGAATGTACGCCACGCACGTACGCCCCTGTCCGAATTGCGTCCCTATCACCGCTTGGCCGATGGTGACGGCCATCAATAGCATCGAATGAGTGTTTCACGCCACCCAGTCGCCCTTCGTCTCGAGCAGCAGGTCGGTGGTGCCACCCGCCTGCTTGCGACCGTTATGGGCCTTCCGTTGGTCGATGGCATCTTCCCAGCGCTCATCATCGCGGGCGCACTGACTACCGCCGCGGGCGACCCGTCTATCACGGGTATCCTGCAGACCGGCCTGCTCATCTTCGGTGGGTCTGCGACCGTCGCAGTCATCCTCGCCGAGATGGACGGCACCCGCCGCGAGCAACTCACCTCCATCCTCCTCCTCGGTGCGATGCTCATTCCCGTCGCGGTCGCCGAAGCCGCCGTCGCAGAGACCATCGAGACGCTCCTGAACTTCGAGGTGTTCCACCGCTTCGCGGGCCTCGTCATCCTCGCCATCGCCGCGAAGACGGCCTCCTCGAAGGTCGGTGAATACCTCCCGTCGCCGAGCATCATCATCGGGCTGGGACTCGTCGCCAGCTTCAACCCTGCAGGCTTCGAGCTTATCGTCAGCCCCGACCCGATGCGCCTCCTCAGCGCCGGCGCGGCGGCCGGGACGGGCGTCGCGTTCGCCGGGCTGGTCGCCCTGTTCGCCCCACGCCTCCGCGGCACGGTCGATATCGACCTCTTCCGCTTCGGGAGTTCGGTCGCACTCGGCATGCTCGCGCTCGACGTGCTCGGTCTGATGCCCACGCAGGCACCCGTCGCCCTCGGCGTCCTCGGCGTCACCGCCCTGTTCGCCTTCGACCCCGGCGCGGCCAACGAAGGCGCGAACGCCGCTCGCGGCGTGATGTCCGACGCAGACCAGCGCACCGCGATGAACGGTGCTGTCGCCGACGGCGGCGACGACCTGACGGGCGACGAACTCGACGACCAGCAGGCAGACGACGACACGGACTCGCAAGCCTCCGAACCCGAACCGGGTTACGGCTATCCCGGTGAGGAAGAGTCGCGCGCGCCGTGGCTCTGAGCTGAGTCACTTTCTCCGACCCATTTTGGAACTGGCCGACGAACGGTCAGTATGCACCACCCCTTAGACGTTCGAACCGACCGGCGACTCGAAGTCATCGACGTGACCGACCGCGTGCAGCACGCACTTCCCGACGACTACTCCGGCGTCTGCACCGTCTTCTCGAAACACACCACGACGGGCGTCTGCGTCAACGAAGCCGAGTCGCGCTTGCTCTCGGACATCGAGCAGTTGCTCGACGAAGTGGTTCCAGATTCTGGCTGGGAACACGACGAACTGGACGACAACGCCGACTCCCACCTCCGCGCGCTCCTCGTCGGCAACGGCGTGTCGATTCCGGTGGTCGATGGCCAGTTGGACCTCGGGCGTTGGCAATCCATCCTCTTGGTCGAGTGCGACGGCCCCCGGACGCGCACGGTGACGGTGGCGACAGCCTGATGCGGACGCGCTGACCGTGGCGCAGGGCTTACCTACTTTGGGTGATTTCGTCGGAACATGAGCAACCGTGTCGTGCAGGGGCGGATGGTGACTCCCGAGACGCTGGCCGAACTCGTCGAGGGCGAGCGCCCGATGGAAGCCGAACCGATTCAGGACGCAGACTTCGACTGTCCGGAGTGTGGCGAGAACGTCATCCAAGTCGGTTACATGCCGAGTGTGACGGAGTTCGTGACGGCCTACAAGTGCCAAGAGTGCGACTGGGCGGACGACGACCGCGACGAGTAGAATCGAAACCCCTTTAAGAAAAATCGCCATACGAGAGGATGCAGACATTCCGGGGACGTGGCCAAGCCCGGCATGGCGACTGACTCCAGAGGCTTGGCGCCCGGGACGATACTCCAGCTGATATACTGAGCGGCCGACTGATCATCGGTTCGCGTTGACGACCCTCTGGAGTACCGAGGCGCACACCGGAGATATCAGTCGATCGGGGGTTCAAATCCCTCCGTCCCCATTACTTTCTACCCGCGAACAACACGGCGAGCACTGCATGTGCTCGCCATTCGTGAGCGGAGTGTTATCATGCCCGACGGAGGATTTGAACCAAGGAGCAACGCGAAGCGTTGCGACTGAGGTTCAAATCCCGATGACGTCAACAGCGAGACTACAGCACGACTTGCAGAAAGGAAGAGAGCGCTTCAGACACGCTTTCGCTTCGCTCAATCGTGTCTGAAGCACCTACTTCCCGTCATCACCATCGCAATTCCGCGCTCGTTGCAGGCCTCGATGACCTTGTCGTCGTTCACGGAGCCACCGGGTTGGATGACGGCCTCGATGCCCGCGTCGGCGGCTTTCTCGACGCCGTCCGGGAACGGGAAGAAGGCGTCGGAGGCCATAACTGCGCCCTCCGGTCCTTTGCCCTCAGCGTGTTCTTCGGCCTTCATCGCCGCGAGGTGGACCGCATCGACGCGGGAGACTTGGCCCATGCCGACGCCGACCGTCTCGGTACCTTTGGCGAAGAGGATGCCGTTGGATTTGACGTGCTTGAGCACCTTCCACGCGAAGAGCATCGTCTCCAACTGTTCGTCTGTGGGTTCGGTCTCGGTGACGATTTCGAGGTCGTCGAGCGTGGGCACCCACGTGTCGCGCTCCTGGACGAGACGACCGCCGACGAGCGACTTCTCGGTGTAGGTCTCGGTGCGCTCGCCGAGTTCGCCCACATTCAGTACACGAAGATTCTTCTTCTCGGTGAGCACGTCGAGCGCGTCGTCGGTGTAGCCGGGCGCGACGACGACTTCTTTGAACGAGTCGATAATGAGTTCGGCCGTCTCGGCGTCGCACTCGCGGTTGAGCGCGACGATGCCGCCGAAGGCACTCATGGGGTCCGTGGCGAGCGCGTCGGCGTAGGCCTCGGCGAGGGTGTCGGCGGTGGCGCAGCCAGCGGGGTTGGTGTGCTTGATGACCGCGGCGGCGGGTTCGTCGAACTCTTTAATCAAGTTCAGCGCGCCGTCGGCGTCGTTGTAGTTGTTGTACGAGAGTGCCTTCGCGCCCTCGTTGAGCTGTGGTGCGCCGACGACGGACGCCTCGTCGCACGTCTCGTCGATGTAGACGGCGGCGTCCTGATGCGGGTTCTCGCCGTACCGAAGCGTGTCGTAGCGGTCCTCGGAGACGACGCGGCGAGACGGGAGTCCGGCGTCTTCGTCGCCTTCGACCGAGACGCTTCCGTCTTCGACCGTCACGCGCTCTTCGGCGAACCAGCGGACTGCGCGTGGGTAGGCTTTGAACTCGGCGTCGTAGAGGACGCGAGATTTGAGGGCGTCTTCGTCGTCACCCTCGTAGACGGGGACGGCCTCTTGGGTCACGATTGGGCCGGCATCGACTTCCTCGTTGACGACGTGGACCGTACAGCCGGTCGTCTTCACGCCCGCGTCGAGGACCTGTTCGTGGGCGTCCATGCCGGGGAACGCGGGCAGAAGCGACGGGTGGACGTTGAGCGTCGTCGGCGCGCCGTCGAGGAACGTCGAGGTGAGCACGCGCATGTAGCCGTCGAGACAGACGATGTCGAAGTCGAAATCCTCCAAGGCGTCGAGGATGCGCTCTTCGTGGGATTCGCGTGACTCGTCGTCGCCGCGCTCGACGACGACCGTCGGGATGTCGCGTTCGGCGGCCGAGTCGAGAACGGGCGCGTCAGCGTGGTTCGAGACGACGACGCCGAGTTCGGCTCCACCCGGAGCGCGGTCGGCGATGTTGAGCAGGTTTCGTCCACGGTTGCTCGCAAGACCGGCGATGATGACCATATGCACTGAGCGTGCGGCATTCCTCAAAGTGGTTGCGGTCCTCGGAGGCCAAACTATACTCGATTGTGTGTATTTACTGGATTCGGTAATCGAATTTGGGGCGAATGAAAGCACGTTTGTGTATAGAAATTGGATTCGAGTCGGAGCCGAACCCCCGGCGTTTAACCCGTGTGACCGAGAGCACTCAGCCATGACCGACGCTACTCGAAGTAATCCGCTCTATGCGGTGTCGCCACTCGACGGGCGATACGCGTCTCGGACCGCGCCGCTGTCGCCGCACGTGAGCGAGGCCGCGCTCATGCGCGCTCGCGTGCAGGTCGAAGTCGAATACCTGCTCGCGCTGGCCGACCTCGATGCGACGCCGCTCTCGTTTTCCGACGACGAACGCGCCGACCTCAGAGCACTCTACGAGGAGTTCGACGCCGACGACGCCGACCTCGTCAAACGCCTCGAAGTCGAGGGCGCGGAAGGCTACACTGCGACGAATCACGACGTGAAGGCCGTCGAGTACTTCATCCGCACCGAGACCGAGGAGTCGGTCCACCCGTGGATTCACTTCGGACTCACCTCCGAGGACGTGAACAACCTCTCGCACCGCCTGATGGTCAAGGGGGCAGTCGAAGACGTGTTAGTCCCCGAGTTGCGGGCGATGCGCGACGAACTCGTCGAACTCGCACAGGAGTATCGAGGCGTGCCGATGCTCGCGCGCACCCACGGCCAACCCGCGACGCCGACGACCTTCGGAAAGGAGGTCGCCGTCTACGCCGCTCGTCTCGGGCGCACGCTCGCTCGCGTCGAGCGCGCCGCCGACTCGCTCGCTGGCAAGCTCGCGGGGGCATCCGGAACCTACGCCGCCCACGTCGCCGCCTATCCCGACGTTGACTGGCGCGCGTTCTCCCGCGAGTTCGTCACGTTGCTCGGTCTCGACCACACCGCGCTGGCGACGCAAGTCAACCCCTGTGACGACTTCGCCGCCCTCTTCGACGCCTTCCGCGGCGTCAACAACGTCGTCATCGACCTCGACCTCGACATGTGGCTCTACATCTCCGACCGCTATCTCGGCCAGGAGACCGTCGAAGGTGAGACCGGTTCCTCGACGATGCCGCACAAGGTCAACCCCATCGACTTCGAGAACTCCGAGGGCAACCTCTCGAAGGCCAACTCTGACCTGACGTTCCTCGCCGACTACGTGACCACCTCCCGTCTCCAGCGCGACCTCTCTGATTCGACGGTCAAGCGCAACATCGGCGCGGCGTTCGCCCACTGTCTCATCGGCTACGGCAAGACGCAGAAAGGACTCGGGAAAGTCGTCCCGAACGAGCACGTCATGCGCGAGGAACTCGACGCGACGCCCGCGATTATCGGCGAAGCGGTCCAGACGATTCTCCGCCGCGAGGGCGACACGCAGGCCTACGAGCGCGTCAAGAAACTCACTCGCGGCCGCGAGGTGACACTGGAAGACTTCTACGACCTCTTCGAATCGCTCGACGTGGACGACGAGACGCGCGAGGAGTTACTCTCCCTGACGCCAGCGACGTACGTCGGACTCGCGGACGAACTCGTCGGCGACCTGTAAAACGAACGCGACACACTCAGCTTCGATTTTCTCGACGGTCAGTTGGTCAGAAGCGACGGCTCAGCACTGTAGAAGCGACGGCTGAGGAGTGTTATGGGGCATCACCCGGTGGCTGACAGGCACGGTGGAACGTCAGCCGAGGGTGAGTGGGCACGGGTCGGTGAACGCGTACAATCGGGCTGGACTGGTGTTCCGCGCGAGGCGGTGCGTCATTGGGCTGGTCATGCAGACGCGGGGCGCTCACCGTGGTGAAATTATTTACTCGTCGTAGAATAAGTCTTTTGGTGGGGTGGTGCGTCTGGGGGAACATGCAAGCAATCGCTGTCAAGCGAGGGGAAGACAAACCGGTCATCATCGAAAAGCCCAGACCGGAGCCTGAGCCGGGTGAGGCGCTCGTTCGGACGCTTCGCGTCGGCGTCGATGGCACCGACCACGAGGTCATCGCCGGTGGCCACGGCGGGTTCCCCGAGGGAGAAGACCACCTCGTTCTCGGCCACGAGGCAGTCGGCATCGTCGTAGACCCGAACGGAACGCATCTCGAAGAGGGCGACATCGTCGTCCCGACAGTCCGCCGCCCGCCAGCGGATGGAACCAACGAGTACTTCGAGCGAGGCGAACCCGACATGGCCCCCGACGGGATGTACGTCGAGCGCGGCATCGTCGGGGCCCACGGCTATATGTCCGACTTCTTCACCTCTCCTGCGGAGTACCTCGTCCGCATCCCGGAGTCGCAGGCCGACCTCGGTTTTCTCATCGAACCCATCTCTATCACCGAAAAGGCGCTCGAACTCGCCTACGCGAGTCGGTCGTCGTTCGACTGGGACCCGACCAGCGCGCTCGTCCTCGGCAACGGCAGTCTGGGTCTCCTGACGCTCGCCATGCTCAAAGCCGACGACAAGGGCTACGAGAACCTCTACTGTCTCGGCCGCCGTGACCGGCCCGACCCGACTATCGACATCATCGAAAAGCTCGGCGCGACGTACGTCGATTCGCGGAAGACGCCGGTCGATGAGATTCCCGACGAGCACGAGTACATCGACCTCGTCTACGAAGCGACGGGCTTCCCGAAACACCCGTTCCAATCCGTACAGGCGCTCGCACCGAACGGCGTGGGTGCCTTGCTCGGTGTCCCGACCGACTGGGAGTTCGAAGTCGATGCCGGCGCGTTCCACCGCGAGATGGTGCTCCACAACAAGGCGCTCGTCGGCAGCGTCAACTCGCACGTTCGGCACTTCGAGAAGGCGACCGTCTCGTTCACCAAGCTTCCCCAGTGGTTCCGCGAAGACCTCGTCACCGGCATCTACGACCTCGACGACTTCGAGGCGGCATTCATCGACGACGACACGACTATAAAAACGGCCATCGAATTCGGTACTATATGAAGAACGTCGATGACCTCATCGCCAGCGCGGCCGAACTCGCAGACCGAGGGCTCTCGAAAGGCGAAATCGCCGACGAGTTGAACGTCTCGCGCGAAACCGCCAGTTGGCTGGTCGAACGAAGCGGCGCGGCCACCAAGCCCGAAACGCCGGCAGTAGAGCCCGACGGACCCGACGACATCCACGTCGATTGGAACGCCATCGGAAGCGGCGGCAAGCGACTCACGTACATCGGTCGCGCGCTCGCCGACCTCCTGACGGAGACGAACGACCCCGCGGAGGTCACCATCGGTATCGAGAAGGCGGGCGTCCCCCTCGCAACCGCCGTCTCGCGCGAACTCGAAACCTCGCTCGGGTCGTACGCCCCGGCGAAGCATCAGTGGGAAGAAGGCGACATCGACGACCTCGGTGGCGGCTTCTCCCGAAACTTCGCGCACGTCTCGGGCAAGCGCTGTTTCATCGTTGACGACACGGTGACGAGCGGAACGACGCTCAAAGAGACCATCGAGGCGATTCACGCGGAAGGCGGCGACCCCGTCGCCTGTGTCGTCATCGTCGATAAACAGGGCGTCGAGGAAATCGACGGCGTCCCCGTCTACTCGCTCATCAACGTCGTCCGCGTCGGCGAACAGTAACGAAAGGCGGCGGACGCAACCCCTTTGTCGGCCGGGGCGTAATGTGCGGTTATGACGTTTACACCCGAGCAGCTCGACGCCGAAGAAGTCGATGCCCGTGTCGAAGAAGCCCTTGAGAACAACCACGTCGTCCTCTTTATGAAGGGCAACCGTCTCATGCCCCAGTGCGGCTACTCCGCGAAGGCGCTCGAACTCATCTCGCAGTACGAAGACGAGTTCGAGACGGTGGACGTCCTTCCCGCCCTCCCGCAGTTCCGCGCCTCGCTCAACGAAGTCAGCGGCTGGGAGACGATTCCGCAGACGTTCGTCGATGGCGAGTTCATCGGCGGCAGCGACATCCTCGCCGAACTCGACGAACGCGGCGAACTCGAATCGGCACTGGCGGGCGACGCCTGAGGTTCGCTAGTTTCCATTGACATTTTCTGTCTGTTGACTGACTCGAAGAGTAGGCCATATAAGGCTTCGAACCCTACATGCACACAGGTATCGCCAAAACCGCGTGCGCGCCCGCACCGTGACGCTCGACGATACCGAAGCCAACAATGTCAGGCCGCGTATATCGACTCCATTCGACGTTGGAATTGCCACTCGAAGACGTACTTGATTACTTCGAGAATAATCCCGAACTCCCACCGGAGGTTGAGGATGTGGACATCACGCGCCGTAACAACACGCTCATCATCAAGGCCGTCTCTGCTGACGACAACCTCAGCAAGTACACACCGACGGCCCAACTGAAGGCGAGTGTGACGGAAAACCGGGTGTACGAAGAAGAACCGCCACGCGCAGGGGCACCGAACTGGGGCCGCGAGGAAGAAGAAGAGATTCCCTCGGAACTCGTCGAGTTCGCCTGTTTCAAAGGCGACCTCGAGACGGTGCTTCAGAACACCGCACTCCAGTACCCGATGTTCCTCGTCCTCCGCGAGGTGGCACTGCGCTCCGAGAAAGGGACGCTGACCGCCATCACCGAGGACGACGGCGACCTTCACGCAACCCGCATCGTAGAAGGTGAACGCCGCGCCGCATCCGTCGAGGTCGTTGAGAACCCACAGCAGAACGGGTCCAGCGACACCGGCATCAACTGGCGCGACAACAAGTTCATCTCCTGAATCTCCCATACTTCCGGTCTCCACGCTTCGCGTGGCGCGCGCACATTTTTGTCGTGTCCCGTGGTAGCAATGCGCAGTGCCATCCTCGGCCAAAAATCATTTACACGTCCTAATTATATGTAATTACGAGTCATGTCGCAAGCCTTCCCAGACTACCTCGACGTCGATTATACCGACGGTGAGGGCGAGACCCCGGAAGACTACCCAGCCATCGAGGACAAAATCGAGAAAGCAATCGAGGTCACGAAAGAAGGCCTCGAACAGTACGAGAACCCCGCGGTCATGTGGACCGGCGGAAAAGACTCGACGCTGACGCTCTACTTCATCAAAGAGGTCGCCGAGAAGTTCGACCTCGAGATGCCGCCGACGGTCTTCATCGACCACTACCAGCACTTCGACGAGATTATCGACTTCGTGAAGTTCTGGGCCGACGAGTGGGACCTCGAAGTCATCTGGGCACGCAACGAGGACGTCGGCGAGTACGTCGATGAGCACGGACTCGAACCCGGCGACGACATCGACATCTCCCAACTCTCGGAGCACAACCAGCACCACGTCCGCGAGATTCTCGAATACGAGGACGAGACGTTCCCGTTCCTCCTCGACACCTACGTCGGCAACCACCTCCTGAAGACGGTCGCACTTAACGACACGCTCGAATCGTACGACATCGACGGCGTCATCTCGGGCATTCGCTGGGACGAACAGGAGTCCCGCGCCGACGAGACGTTCTTCAGTCCGCGTCACGACCCGGACATCTACCCGCCGCACGACCGCATTCAGCCCATCCTTCAGTTCGAAGAGCGCGCGGTCTGGGACGCCTTCTGGCACTTCGCCATCCCGGACACCGTCGAGAACTACCCCGACGACGGCTACGTCCCCGAGAGCGCCGACGACCTCCCCGAAGGCGTCGAGCAATCCGACATCCCCGTCTCGCCCAAGTACTTCGCTGGATTCCGCAGCCTCGGCAGCGAAGTCTCGACGGACAAGTCCGCAGCGGAACCGGCATGGTTGCAGGACATGGAGAACACGACCGAGCGCGCAGGCCGCGCACAGGACAAAGAGGACCTGATGGAACGCCTGCGTGACCTCGGCTACATGTAACGACTTTTTTCGGACTCGGGTCGCACTCCGTGCGACCACTCACCCGAAAAACCTCGACTAAAAAGACGCCGAGTGACTCGCTTCGCTCGCACTCGGTACAACGTCTCTCTTCGACGCTGTCGAATTCCTACTCGCGTGAGAGAAGTAGCGTGCCAAACCCAGCAGAATCGTCCCTACCGATGGTCGGCGCGCTCGTCGAAAACCGCACCACTCGACTCCTGAACGAACGAGACCACGGTATCGACGAAGATGCCGGGTACCGTGTTCATAGCGACGTGTCCCTGTCCCTCGAAGGTGACAACCCGACTGTTCGGCAGTGCGTCGGCGAGTATCTTCGCCGCCTCGTCGGCCCACTCGAAGCTCTCGCCACCGACCAGTAGGAGCGTCGGCGTCGTCATCTCCGCGAACTGCGTCGAATCGAACTCGAACTCGGCGGGTGCCCGCTCTTCACGAGGGATGATACGAGCCATCTCGACACGGTCCGGCCAGCTCGGTGCCTCTCGAAGCGACTCCAACTCCTCCGGCTTCAGTTCGACGTACTCGGCGAGATACAGAACGAGCGCCTGTTCGACGTCGCCGGCGGCGATGAGCGCTTCCATCTCGGCGAGGAGGTCCTCGGCGTACAGATACGGGCCGACGACCCCCCACGGGGTTGGCGCTTCGTAGAGGATGAGCGTACTGAGATTCGCAGTTCGAAGGGACGCACCGAGGGCGCAGAGGGCACCTTGAGAGTGACCAAGGAGATTCACCGGTTCGTCTATCGAATCGACGACCGCAACCACGTCATCGAACTCTCGTTCCAGCGAATACCGTTCTGCGTCTCCGCTCTCCCCATAGCCTCGGCGGTCCATCGCGTACACGGTGAAGTACTGGGCGAGAGTGGGCCGAACGTCTGCTAACTCCCATCGCGTGTGGTCGCTGGTCGTCGCATGCACGAGCACGAGCGGTGGCCCGCTACCCGTCCGTTCGTACGCGATTGGCGTGCCGTCCGACGATGTGACAGTCTCCATGATACCTCACTGATAGAAGAGAGGCTACCAAGGTATGTTAGCATTTCCCGCACTTTCGAACAGGGGCGTTCGATACAGTGTTCTCTGTTCTTGTTCTTCAGCGCCTAACGCCCGATAGGTGTCGTCTAACGCGGCGTTAGCCCGAAAACATAGATAACGTCTCCCGACCATGCGTGTTGCATGGCTCACACGTTCCCAGAGTATCTCACTCTGGATTACACCGAGGGACGAGACGAGACCGCAGCAGCGTACCCGACCCTCGAAGACAAATTAGAGAAGGCGGCGATGGTCACCAAGACCGCCCTCGAGCAGTACGAACGCCCCGCAATCATGTGGACCGGCGGGAAGGACTCCACCGTCGTCCTCTACGTCGTCCGCGAAGTCGCCGCCGACATGGGCGTCGAAGTCCCGCCCGTGGTGTTCATCGACCACTTCGAGCACTTCGACGAGACCGAGCAGTTCGTCTACGACTGGGCCGACCGCTGGGACCTCGACCTCATCGTCGCCCGCAACGAGGACTTCGCCGGTCGCGGCATGGCCCCGGGCGACGAAATCGCCGTCGCCGAACTGAGTGAACACACCCAGAAGGAACTCGCCCGCCTCGGCTACGAGAAGGAGACGTTCGTCCTCGACGCCGACACCTTCGAAGGAAACCACCTGCTGAAGACCGTCGCGCTCAACGAGGTCATCTCCGAACACGGCTTCGACGGCATCTTCTCCGGCGTTCGCTGGGACGAACAGGAGTCCCGCGCCGACGAGACGTTCTTCAGCCCCCGCCACGAGTCCGAGAAGTACCCGCCACACGACCGCGTCCACTCCATCCTCCAGTTCACCGAGGCCGACATCTGGGGCGCGTTCTGGAACTACATCGTCCCCGACAGCGTTCCGGGCTTCCCCGTCGGACACGTCCCCGAAAGCACGGCCGACCTCCCTGAAGGCGTCGAACCATCCGACCTCCCCGTCTCGCCCAAGTACTTCGAGGGCTACCGCTCGCTCGGTACCGAATCCGGCTCTGCGAAGTCCGACGACCGACCCGCGTGGGTCCAAGACCTCGCCGCGAGCAAGGAACGCGCAGGCCGCGCACAGGACAAAGAGGACCTGATGGGCCGCCTCCGCGACTTGGGTTATATGTAAAAGACCGACTTTTTTCGGACTCGGGTCGCACTCCGTGCGACCGCTCATCCGAAAAACCTCGACTAAAAAGAGTCCGAGCGACTCGCTTCGCTCGCGCTCGGTGCAGTTACAGCGGGTTCCGCACCCCTCTGCAACGCACCTCCACACCGTAGCGCCTATCTCTCTTTGTTCGCTACCGACCCCATGGAAGACGAATGGGTTAGTCTCTTTTCCGGGGGCAAAGACTCCTCGTGGGCGCTCTACCAAGCCCTCGAACGCGGTCTGAACGTCACCCGCCTCCTCACCGTCCACCCGAGCGACGACTCCTACATGTACCACGTCCCGGCGACGGAACTCACCGGGCTGGCCGCCGAGAGCCTCGGTATCGAACTCATCGACGTACATCCCGGCGACCTCGAAGCCTCGACAGCGGCAGATTCGGGCGAACAGGGCGACGCCGAACTCGAACCCCTCGAAGCGGCACTCACCGACCTCCAGTCCGAAATCGACATCGCGGGCGTCACCGCCGGTGCAATCGAGAGCGAGTTCCAGACCAACCGGATTCAGGGCATGTGCGACCGGCTCGGCATCGACCTCTTCGCCCCGCTCTGGCAGGAGAACCCCCGAGAACTCGGCGATGCGATGCTCGACGCTGGCTTCGAAATCGCAATCATCCAAGTCGCCGCCCACGGTCTCGACGAGTCGTGGCTCGGCCGCACCCTCGACGCCGAGGCGCTGGACGAGTTAGAACAACTCAACGACGAGTACGGCGTCCACATCTTGGGCGAAGGCGGCGAGTTCGAGACGCTCGTCACCGACGGCCCACACATGGACCGCCCAATCGAACTCGAATACGAGACGGAGTGGGAGGGAACCCACGGCCGACTCGTGATTACGGACGCCTATCTCGGGTAATCGAGCGCGTCAAAAATAGGGATTCGAGCGAGAACTTACTCTTTCGTCAAGCGCGAGTGCGCGCCGATGAGCGCGTTCGAGAGGTCGAGATTCTCGATGGTCGTCTCCTCGTCGACGATAGACTGCTTCAGTTCGGCGTCGCGGATGACGGCGCCGGGGAACACCACCGACTCTTCGAGCGAGGAGCCTTCCACCACGGCGTCTCTCATGATGTGGACGTTGGTGCCGAGTTCGGTGTCCGTCACCGTCGCCGACTCGTGGACGAAGTTCTCGCCGCCGAGGTACCACGCGACTGCGTCGAGGTAGCTCTGGGGCGTGCCGATATCGAACCACGCGCCGTCGAAGGTGAAGGCGAACACGTCGCCGTTCTGCTGGAGCCACTGCATGAACCAACCCGGTTCGTCGGGGTTGTTGTCGCTCGCCAGGTACTCGTCGAACTTCGGCAGGTCGTCGGCCGGGATGGCGTAGCACGCGATGGAGACGAGCGTACTCTTCGGGTTGTCCGGTTTCTCTTGGAAGTTGACGACGCGGTCGCCGTCGAGTTCCACCAACCCGTACGACTTGGCTCGGTCGAGGTCTTTCACGTCGTAGGCGGCGAGACACGGCGACTCCTTCTCGTAGAAGAAATCGACGAAGTCCGCGACGTCGAAGCTGATGAGGTTGTCACCGGCGATGACGACGAGGTCCTCGGTGACGTTTTCGCGGTCGATGAGCTGGGCGAGCGCGCCGACCACGCCGAACTTCTCGTCCTCCTCGCTCGTATCTTCGACAGAGAGCGTCGGCTTTTCGAACGACGATTCCGCGATGTAGTTCTCGAACGACTCGGCGAAGCGCTCGTTCGTGCTTACGAACACCTCCGAGACCCGGTCGTCGGCCTCGAGGTCCTCGAAAATCGTGTCGATGACCGTCTGCTCACCGACCGGCAGAAACATCTTCGGCCGGTACTTCGTAATCGGCCACATTCGTGTCGCATACCCACCAGCAAGGACAACTGCTTTCATACGTTGAAATCAGGCTACGGGGGCAAGGCCTTTTCCCCACATATCTCGATAGCTGACACTTTCTGAATGCGGCGGAACAGATTTTCCTTCGCGCTTCGAAGAGCGGGTATGAGTGACACAGAGGCCGACACGACTACCCGCCAGCAGATTGCTGATGCGCTCCGCGCGGACCCCGCGACAGCCTCGGACCTCTCGACCACCGTCGGCGTGTCCGTCTCGTCCGTCTACCGCCACCTCCAGCACGTCGCACAGTCGGTTCACGGTAACGGCGAGCAGTTCCTCGTCGCGCCGCCGGAGTGCCGAAACTGCGGCTTTAGCGCCTTCGACGACCCGGTGAACTACCCCTCGCGGTGTCCGGAGTGTCGAAGCGAAGGCATCGAAGAAGCGGTGTTCAAAATCGAGTAACTTGACGACTTAACCTGCTTTTATTCGCCCAATTCTTCCAACAGCGTCTGCGCCGCTGCGGCCGACGAGCCGGGCCCACGAGCGGTAATCAAGTCGCCATCGACGGTGACGCTCGTCTCGGAGTCGAGTTCGGCGTCCCAGAGACCGCCGGCGGCTATCACCTCGTCTTCGACCCAGTACGGCAGCTTTCGGCCGTCGGGCATCAGGTCGTCTTCGTCCACGATGCCTTCTTCCCACTCGTTCGGGAAGCCGGTCACCTCGCGGCCGTCCACGAGGAACGACCCATCGGCCTCGCGGGTGAACGCGAGGATGCCGACGGCGTGACAGACGACGAGCGCCTTGGTGTCTTCGCCCGCGACCGCCTGTAGGAGTGCTTGGCGAGCGTGTCGGTCCTGGTTGATGTCCCACTCGGTTCCGTGGCCGCCGGGGAAGACGACGGCGTCGTAGTCGCGGGCGTCCACGTCCGCGAGCGTCTCTGGATTCTGGAGGCGCTCGTCGTTCTCGTGAACCTCGACGACGTGTTCGGCGAGTTTTTCGCCGACGTTCTGGGGGTCGATAGACCGCTCGTCAACCACTGGCGCGCCACCTGTCGGCGTCGCCACGGTCACATCGACGCCCGCGTCCGTGAGCGTCGTCAGTGGTTCGATGCACTCTTCGCCCCAATAGCCCTCCTCGCTGACGATGAACAGTGCTTCGGTCATCGACCCTACGTACGGACTGGCGACAAAAAGGCTCCGGGGTGGCGGAAAACGTGGGGGCGACCGGAGCGACGTTCACCGACGGCTGGAAGGAAGTCGTCTCACGCAGGCGTAGCGCACACGAGAGTCAGGTCAGAAAACGGTCGTCGTCTGTCGGTCAGTCGTCGCCGTGTTCGTCCACGATGACGACCGAACCGTCTTCGACTTTCACGTTGATGAGCGTCTTGACGTGGTGGTCGGTGTCGTCGAGTTCGTTCGAGCCGGCCTTCTTGATGATGGCGACGGTGTCAACGACGTCCGCACCGATGTGGTCGAGCGCGTCGAGGACGGCCTTCATCGTGCCGCCGGTCGAGAGCACGTCGTCGAGGACGAGGACGCGGTCGCCCTCGTTCACGTCGTTGATGAACATGTCGCCCTCGGAGTAGCCGGTCTGCTGGTGAAGCGAGACTTCGCCGTCCAGTCCGTACTCGCGCTTGCGGATGACGACGAGCGGGATGTCGGTCATGAGCGAGACGGCCGTGGAGATGTGGATACCCATCGCCGCGGGCGTGACGATTTTGTCCACGTCTTCGAGGTTGACCTTTCGGATGATTCGGATGACGATTTCGCGCAGGAGACCGGGTTCCAGCATCGGAACACCGTCGCTGATGGGGTGCACGAAGTATTCGTAATCGCCTTTTTCGATGATTGGCGCGTCGAGAAGCGACTGCCGCAACTGGTCCATGTCGCCCGTTCCCCGGGTTAGGCATAAAATGTGGCGGTTCGGCGGGAGTCGGTGACAGCGACCCACGACGAGTGATATCGACTCACGTGGGGCCGGGAAGTCGAGACTGGAGTGCAACGAGCGTCGCCACTTCGGACGCACTCGAAGCCGGAACGAACAGTTCCCGACCCGTTACATTCCACCCAGGAGGTGGGACGCAGTCTTGACCAGCGGTTCGACCGGTTCGTCTTCCTCGACGAACAGCAACATGCCGCGGCCGCCGCAGTACACCTGCAAGACGGCGTAGTCGCCTTCGTCTTCGAAGCGATATTCGACGCTGTTTTGGACGGGACTGAGTCCCGAAAACAGCCCACGCTCCATGAACTCGCGGCGTGTCTCCTCCGCGAGGTCACTGAGGTGTGACACGAGATCGCTTCGTGAGTCGAACGCGGTTCGAACGGATTCGCCAACGTGGAACAGGTCGAACGAAGTCGCGCCGTAGACCGCAACCAGAGAAACGTCCCCCTTCGACGTTTCCTGAATCGCGTTCATGACGAACTCGCTTCGTGGACCCGGTGTGTTAGCGGAAACCATCCGCGCTGGGTCAATTATCATGCAATCCCACCTCGGTCTGACGCTGCGCGTCTCCCTGCCCGGAGCGCGCGCCTGGACCTACCATAATTGGTGATAGTCAGTTGGTCATATAAAACTAGAGGTGGACATGAAGAGTCAGCGAAGATTATTCGCTGGAGACGACACAGCGTGGGTGGGCGTAGACCCTCAGAGGAAGCACCTGAGGCGGATAACTCGAACGTCACGAATCGAACGACGAGCGAACGAACGGCGTCTGGGGTCGCCCTCAGCGCGGCACCTATCAGAATCCGTATGTTTCTCACACCCCACCTCGATAGAGACGATTCGGCCAAAATGGGATGGATATCTGCCGAGTCGAGAATATTCTCCGTGGAGATTGTTGTTTCGTCCGAAGCACCGAATTTCGGACAGAACAAGGCTGAGACGTCGTAATTTCCAATTTCCAAGGACATAATGTGTATGATAAACCGTTAATTTTGTCGAATCAGCAAATTAACCGCACATATTATGGCGTTCCGTCTCATAGGCAGAGTCAATCGACCCGAGCGTTTCGCGGCGGTCGTACACAAGCATGCTCGAACGAACACTGATACTCGGTGGCGGCCACGTCGGACGCACCCTCGCAGAGCGACTGAACGGGGGCGTCGACGACGTGTGCTACATCGACGAGAGCGAGACGGCAGTCCAGCGCGCTAAACACAACGGCGTCAGCGCACGAACGGCGGTTCTCAACGACTCACGTTCGTTACGGTCGGCTTGGTTCGACGACGTGGAACACGTCTTCGTCGTCGGCCGACTCGACGAGACCAATCTGTTCCTCGCAACCATCGCGCAGTCTCACTTCGGCGTCGAACGCGTCGTTGCTCTGGTCAACGACCCGCGAAACCACTCGGCCTACGACGACTTGGGTGTCAAAACGGTCTGTGCGGCCACTCTCGTGACGACCGCCTTCGTCGAACCGGTCTCGGTTGGGACGACCGACAGCGACAGTGCGGCAGTCACGGACGCCGATACCGACAGTCGGGGCAGTTCACGGACCCGGTCCCCGCCAGACCGTGGGACGTGGTTCACCGCCCACCTCGCACATCGACCGAACACGTCGGGAGGTGCCTGAATGGAGAAGTCGCTCGAACGAGACCTTGGAATCTTCTCGGTTCTCGCTATCAGTATCGGCGCGATGGTCGGCAGCGGTATCTTCATCTTGCCGGCGCTGGCTGTCGATATCGCCGGGCCGGCGGTCATCTTTGCCTACGTCCTCGCGGGCGTGCTCGTCCTCCCTGCGGCGCTGTCGAAATCCGAGATGGCCACTGCGATGCCGGAGGCGGGCGGCACCTACCTCTTCATCGAGCGCGGAATGGGGCCGCTCTTGGGCACCATCGCGGGCATCGGAACGTGGTTCTCGCTGTCGTTCAAGGGAGCGCTCGCCCTCGTGGGCGGGGTTCCCTACCTCCTGTTGCTGTTCGACGTCCCGTCGAGCGTCGTCACGCCCGTGGCGCTCGTACTGGCGGCGCTCTTGGTGCTCGTCAACCTCGTCGGCGCGAAACAGACCGGCCGGTTACAGGTCGGTATCGTCGCGGTCATGCTCGCCGCGCTCGTGTGGTTCGTCGTCGGCGGGACGCCGAGCGTGCAATCGACGAACTACCAACCCTTCTTCAGCGGCGGCGCGGGCGGCCTGCTCGCCGCGACCGGTCTCGTGTTCGTCTCTTATGCGGGCGTCACGAAGATTGCGAGCGTCGCAGAAGAGGTCGAGAACCCCGACCGGAACATCCCGCTGGGCATCCTCGGGTCGTTGATTTTCACGACGTTCCTCTACACGCTCATCGTCGCGGTGATGGTCGGCGTGACCGACCGCGGCGCGCTCGCCGAGAGCGTGACCCCGATGGCGCTCGCCGCCGAAGCGACGCTCGGAACGCCGGGTATCATCGCCGTCGTCGTCGCGGCGGTTCTCGCGCTCGTGAGCACCGCCAACGCTGGCGTGCTCTCCTCGTCGCGGTACCCCTTCGCCATGAGCCGGGACAACCTCGTTCCCCCGTCGCTCTCGAAGATTAGCGACCGGTTCGGCACGCCGAGTACGTCCATCACGGTCACCGGTGTCGTGTTGCTCCTACTCATCGCGTTCTTCCCGATTCTCGACATCGCAAAGCTCGCCAGCGCCTTCCAGATTCTCGTGTTCGTTCTCGTCAACCTCGCGGTTATCGCCTTCCGCGAGGGGAACGTCGAGTACGAGCCTTCGTTTACGTCGCCGCTGTACCCGTGGGTCCAACTCTTCGGTGCGGCGAGCGGCGCCGTCTTGCTCACGCAGATGGGGACGGTCCCAATCGTCGGTGCGGTCGTCCTCGTGGCGGCCGGGATTGCTTGGTTCTTCGTGTACGCACGGGGTCGAATCGACCGCGAAGGCGCGGCAATCGACGCAGTACGGCAGGAAGTGAGCCGGAACGCAGTCGAGCGTACTGAAGAGACGATGGACTCGTGGGCGAGCGATTATCGCGTCCTCGTCGCGCTCCCACACGACATCTCGAAGACGCGCGAGCGCTCGCTCGTTCGGGTCGCCGCCGACCTCGCCCGCGGAAACAACGGTCGCGTCACCGTCACGCGGTTCGAAGAGGTGCCCGACCAGGTGGCACTCACCCACGCTTCCGAAATCGAATCGCCGGCGGATATCCGATTCGAGCGCCAGACGGCCGAACTCTGCGAGGAGTTCGACGTCCCGGTCGAATACGGCGCCATCGTCAGCCACGACACCAAGCACGCGGTGGTAAACTACGCCGACCACGCCGAGGCCGACGTGTTGCTCATGGAGCATCCCGACACGTCTCTGAACGTGCGCGACCGACTCTTCGGCAGCGACACCGACTGGATGCTGGCCCACGCGACGTGCGACGTTGCGCTGCTCGACGACCGTGGTCTCGACGAGATTCAGACGGTCGAACTCCTGACGAGCGAGGGACCGTACGACCCGACGAAAGTCGCCGTCGCGGACGCAATCGCCACCCAATCGGGCGCGGACATCCTGTTGAACCACGCCGCGGATGCCGGCGACTCGGCCGCCCGAACCAAGACGCTCGAACGCTACAAATCCGAGATTGCCCAGTTGTGTTCGGCACCGGTCAAAACCGGGACACTCGTCGCCGACGGGGGACCGAATCACCCGACCGAAACCGGTGACATTCTCATCATCGGCGTCGAGGACGACCTCTCGGCGCTATCCACCCGGGACGACCACGCAGTTATCGACCACTGGGGGGACTCTGTGCTCGCGGTACAAGGTCGAAGCACGGTCACGCGCAGTCGCCTCGAACGTGCGCTCGACCGCTGGCTGTTCTAATCGCCAGCGAGCGCGGTCCACGCCGCGTCGGCACCCGGCGAGGCGTGACCCGTCTAAGCAAAACACCTATTTCACGCACGTTCTTTCGTCGGTACATGGCGTCAGTATCGGTCGATGACCTCGACAAATACATTCTATATGCGCTTCAGCAGGACGCACGACATACGTCCGGTGGCGACATCGCCGACACGTTCGGGGTATCGCCGAGTACGGTGCGAAACCGCATCGGAAAGCTCGAATCGAAAGGAGTCATCCGTGGAAGCCATCTCGATATCGACTACGAAGCCCTCGGCTACCAGCTCCACACGATTATCTTCTGTACGGCACCGATTCCCGACCGAGAGCGCCTCGCAAAGGCCGCATTGGAAGTCGATGGGGTCATCTCCGTCCGCGAAATCATGACCGGCGAGAAGAACGTTCACATCACGGCGCTGGGGCGAAACAGCGACGACCTGAGCCGTATCGGCCGCGAACTCAGCGCGATGGGCTTCGAAATCGCCGAAGAAGAACTTATCCGTAACGAGTACACCTGTCCCTACCGGCCCTTCGGCGACCTCTCCACCGAAGAATAACTCCGTTCGAACGGACGGAAAAACCGGGATTCGAGACGCAGACTAATTCGCCGATAGCGCACCGAACGAGGCGAATTCTCCATCCGATAGCGGAAAGCGTTTTGCTTGGCTTTTGTTAGAGACTGGTAGTACGTATGAGTCAGTACCAAACTTCGCGGCGAACTGTCTCGAACGACCTTGGGGGTGGCTGATGCCCGAACCAAGTGCGCGCATCCTCGTCCCCGTTGGGGACTCATCGACGTTCAGAAACACGGTGGCCTACGCGGTCCGTGAGGCACGTCGCGTCGCCGACGAAACCGGTCAAGAGCCGACCGTTCACTTCGTCTATCCCGTTCGGTGGCAACTCGTTGACGAGACCGAACGGTCGGCGGCCGACGAGGTGGCCGCTATCCTCGATAAGGCCCGCGTGTGGGCTACAGAGGACCTCGACTACGACGACGACGGCGACCTCTCGGACGAAGACATCACCGTCTCGATCGAAACCGCCGTCGTCGGCGAAGACCGATATCTGTTCTCACCGGGCGACTTCGCAGAGGTGTTGCTCGAATACGCGCGCGACCGCGACCTCGACCGCATCATCGTCGATCCGGAGTACCAACCGGGTGGAAGCGCGCCGATGCTCCAGCCGATGGAGGCCGAACTCTCGAAATCGGGGCGCGCCGTCGAGGAAGCGCCGGTCGAGCGCGTCGTCGAACGAAGCCGACTCCCGAGTCGGGCCAACGTCTCGAAAGCCGTCGTGATGTTCGGCGCGTCGTTCGGATTCTATCTGCTCTTGAGCGGCGTCGTGAGCACGTTCAACATCGTTACCGGCGCGATTTCTGCGGGCATCGTGACCGCGATTTTCGCGCGCATCTCGTTCGTGAACTCGCCGACTCCGCGGCGGTTCGTCATGCGAGCGGGTCGGTTCCTGATATACGTGCCGTACCTGCTCTACGAAATCGTGAAGGCGAACTTCGAGGTTGCGTACATCATCCTCCACCCGAAGCTCCCTATCGATCCCAAGATGCAGCGGTTCCGGGCGGCCATCTGGGGCGACCTCTCTGTGACGACGCTGGCGAACAGCATCACGCTGACGCCAGGGACGCTCACGGTCGATGTTGACCGCGACAGTCTCATCATCCACTCGCTCACGGGGTCGTCGCGCGACGGTCTCTCCGACGGTGCACTCGAGCGCGCCGTTCGCTTCGTCTTCTACGGACGCGCCGCCGCGCGAATCCCAACGCCGGCCGAGCGCGACGCAGTGCGTGACGGGTCCGCCCCACCGCGACCCACGGAGGACGCAGAATAATGGTACTCGAACAGCTATCGACGTTCCAGACGATACTCCTCGGTGCGGCGGGCGCGTTCGTCACGTTCGCGTTCGTCCTGCTCTATCGGGTCGTTCGCGGCCCGACGATGGAAGACCGCGTCATCGCCGTCAACGCCATCGGGACGAACGCAGTCGTCGTCCTCGCGTTAGCGGCAGCGGCGTTCGACCAGCCGGGGTTCCTCGACATCGCACTCGTCTACGCGCTGTTGAACTTCCTCGCCAGCATCGCCATCTCGAAGTTCATCGTCGAACGCGGAGGTGTGCTCTGAGATGACGCCGATGCAGTACCTCATCGTGGCGCTCGTCCTCGTGGGCGTCTTCTTCAGCTTCGTCGCCGTCGTCGGCATCATCCGACTGCCCGACCTCTACACGCGCGCTCACGCGACGTCGAAGAGTGACACCCTCGGCACGGTGTTGTCGCTCGGCGGCGTCGCGTTGCTCTTCGGCGCGGAAGTCGGGGCCATCAAGACGATGTTCTTGCTCCTGTTCATGTTCATCACGAACCCGACGGCCGCTCACGCCATCGCCCGAGCGGCCTACGACCAAGGTATCGAACCGTGGACCGCAGGCGACCGGGAGGGTGAGTGACGTGCAACTGATACTGTACGCCGTCCTGCTCACGTTCATCATCGCCGCCGCCCTCGCGGCCGCGTTCCTGCGCGACATCCTGAGCGCGATTATCGCGTTCGCCGGGTTTAGCTTCGGCATCGCCGTCGTCTACATCTTACTTCGCGCACCCGACGTGGCGCTCACCGAGGCGGCCGTCGGTGCCGGCGTGACGACCGTGTTGTTCCTCTTGACCATCGTTCGAACCGTTCGCCCCGGTGGCGACCGCCTGTTCGAGCGAATCAAGTGGGGACCGGCGGCCCTCGCAGCCGCCCTCGTGGGCGTGTTGCTGACCACGGTCGGGTCGCTTCCGCGTATCGGTGACCCTACCTCGCCGGTCGCGGTCTCCGAGGTGACGCAGTACTACCTCGAAAACGCGTATCCACAGACCGAAGTCGAAAACGTCGTCACCGCGGTGTTGGCCGCCTACCGCGGGTTCGACACGCTCGGCGAGGCGGCGGTCGTCTTGGCCGCCGGCATCGCCGTGCTCGTCGTCCTTCGAAAGGAGGCCTACGTATGAGTTCGTCCAGTTTCACCCCGCAGTCCTACGTCGAAAGTACGGTCATCATGACGACGGTTCGCGTCGTCAGCCCGTTCGTCTTCACCTTCGGGCTGTACGTCATGTTCCACGGTGCCGAATCCGCCGGTGGTGGCTTCCAAGGCGGTGCAATCGTCGCATCCAGCATCATCATGCTCGCGTTCGCGTTCGGTATCGACCCGACGCGCGCGTGGCTCAACGACAGCCTGCTCCGCGTCGTCATCGGCGGCGGCGCGGCGGCGTTCGCGCTCATCGGACTGGGCGCGCTCGCGTTCGGCGGGCAGTTCCTCAACTACTCGTCGTACGGAATCAGTCACGGCGTCAAGTACGGTATCGAACTCGTCGAACTCGGTATCGGAGCAATCGTCGCGGGGATTATCACCTCGCTGTTCATGAACCTCGCCGCCGGGTTCTCCGACGACGAGTCGGGAGGTGACGACGCGTGATAGACCTCCTCTCGACCCACTACAACTACGTCGTGAGCATCCTGCTGTTCGGCATCGGACTCTACGTCGTCATGGGGAGTTCCAACCTCGTCCGGAAGGTCATCGGAATGAACATCTTCCAGGTCGGAATCTTCCTCTTCTTCGTGACCACCGGCTACGTCGATGGCGGCGTGCCACCGGTCGTCGGTCACAGCGACGGCCCGTTCGTGAGTCCGCTCCCGCACGTGCTCATCCTGACAGCCATCGTCGTCGGGGTGAGTCTCACCGCCGTCGCGCTCGCGCTCATCGTTCGCATCTACAATGGTTACGGCTCTCTCGACGAAGACGTCATCAAGGAGGTACAGTTAGATGACTGACGCGCTGGTCCTGCTCGTCGTCGTCCCGATTGCGGCGGCGATACTGCCGGTGTTCCTCGGCGCCGTCTCCGACCGCGCCGGGTGGTACGTCGCGCTCGCAATGGCGCTCGTTCACCTCGCGCTGTCGGTCACTGTCGCCAACGCGGTGCTCGCTACCGGTCGCATCTCGTACGCGGTCGGTGGGTTCCAGCCGCCGTTCGGTATCGAACTCGTCGCCGACGGCGTCTCCGCGCCGCTCTTGGTGCTCGTCTCGGTGACGACGCTCGGCGTCTTGGCGTACGCACGCCGCGCCGGGCCGGACACGAACCCCTTCTACAGCCAGCTGTCGCTGTTGACCGCCGGTATCTCGGGCGTCTTCGCCACCGGCGACGTGTTCAACCTGTACGTCTTCTTGGAGATTACGGGACTGGCGACCTACGCGCTCGTCGCCAGCGGACGGTCGCCACGCGCGGCGCTGGCGAGCCTGAAGTACCTCTTTGTCGGTACCATCGGCGCGTCGCTGTACCTGCTCGGGACGGGCTACCTCTACATCGTCACGGGGACGCTGAACATGGCCGACCTCTCGGTCGCACTCGCCGAAGTCGGCTACACCGACCCGGCCGTGCTGACCGGATTCGCACTCATGGCGACCGGCCTGTTGGTCAAAGTGGCGCTCTTCCCGCTCCACACGTGGCAACCCGGCGCGTACGCCGAGTCGCCCGACACGGTGAGTGCGTACATCTCGGCGCTCGTCTCGACGGCCGCCGCCTACGCGCTCTTCCGTATCACCTACGCCGTGTTCACGCTCGACTTCCTCGACGCGGTGCCCATCGCGGCCGACGTGTTCGTCGCGCTCGGTGCGGTGAGCATCGTCGTCGGGTCGGCGCTCGCGGTCATGCAGTCCGACGTGAAGCGCATGCTCGCCTACTCGTCGGTCTCGCAGTTCGGTCTCGTCGTCGCCGCCATCGGTATCGGTAATCGGACGGCGCTCGTCGGTGCTATCGTCCACCTCATCGGCCACGCCGTGATGAAAGGCGGTCTCTTCCTGTCACTCGGGGTGTTCGCCACCTCCGCAGGTGCCAAAACGCTCGACGAGTTCGACGGATTGGCCGCCCGCGAACCGGTCACGAGCGCAGCCTTCGGCGTCCTCGCCTTCTCGATGGTCGGCATTCCGCCGGCAATCGGCTTCATCGGCAAGTGGAACATCGTCCTCGGCGCGGTCCAGGCGGGTTCGTGGGCCGTCGCCCTCGTGGTCGTCTTCAGTACGCTGCTGACGCTCGCGTACTTCGGCCGAGCAATCGAACGGATGTACTTCACCGCCCCCGAGACGGGCGACCACCCCGTCTCTACCGACGGCGGCCACGCCGATATCGAGGTCTCGTTCGGTATGCGTTCGGTGGTCGTCGTCGCGGCCGTGACCGCGGTGCTGCTCGGCATCGTCGGTTCCGACCTCATCGGCGTCATCCAGCCAGCTCTCGAGGTGTACTTCGTATGACTGAACTCCTCTCGTTGAGGCCGCTCGCGGCGGTTCTCGCCGCCGCAGTCGGCGTCATCTTCATCATCGCACTGCACAGTCGCCCGAACCTCCGCGAGGGCGCGACCATCCTCTCGTCGGTTTCGACGCTCGCCATCGTCGCCAGCATGGTTCCGGGCGTGCTCGACGGGACGACCTACGTCACCGACCTCGGGACGTTCGTCCCGGGCGTCTCGTTCACGCTCACGGCCGACCCACTCGGGATGATATTCGGCTTCCTCGCCAGCATCCTCTGGGTCGTCACGAGTTTCTACAGCATCGGCTACATGCGAGGACTCGACGAACACTCGCAAACGCGGTACTTCGCCGCCTTCGCGGGCAGTGTCAGCGCTGCTATCGGCGTCGCGTTCGCCTCGAACCTCATCGTCCTCTACGTGTTCTACGAACTGCTGACGGTGGCGACCTACCCGCTCGTCACCCACGACGAGACCGACGAGGCTCGAAAGGCGGGTCGCAAGTACCTTGCCTACACCTTCGGCGGCGGCGTCGCCGCACTCGCGGGGACGGCACTCGTCTTCTGGCTCACCGGCACCGTCGAGTTCACCCCCGGCGGCATCGCCGCGCTGGCGAACGCTGACCCGGTGCTCGCACGGACGGCGTTCGCGCTCCTCGTCGCCGGGTTCGGCGTCAAGGCCGCGCTCATGCCAGTTCACTCGTGGCTGCCGGACGCGATGGTCGCACCGACGCCGGTCTCGGGACTGCTGCACGCGGTCGCAGTCGTCAAGAGCGGTGTCTTCGGCATCGCTCGCGTCATCCTCGACGTGTACGGTCCCAACACCGTGGAATCGCTGGGCGTCGGTCTCCCGCTGGCCGCAATCGCCGCGTTCACGATTCTCGCGGCGAGTATCATCGCCCTCAGACAGGACAACCTCAAGCGGAGACTCGCCTACTCGACGGTGAGTCAACTCTCCTACATCGTCCTCGGACTGGCGTTGCTCGCGCCGTCGGCGCTCGTCGGCGGCCTGCTGCACATCCCCGCCCACGCGTTCATGAAGCTCACGCTGTTCTTCTGTGCGGGGGCGATTCACGTCGAAACCCACACCGACGACATCAGCGACATGGCCGGTATCGGCAGGCGGATGCCCCTGACGATGATTGCCTTTACCATCGCCAGTCTCGGCATGGCGGGGCTCCCGCTGGTCGCCGGGTTCGTCAGTAAGTGGTACCTCCTCATCGGCAGCATCGACGCGGGACAGACCGTGTTCGCGTTCGTCCTGCTCACCTCGGGTATCTTGAACATTGGCTACTTCTGGCCGGTCATCTATCAGGCGTTCTTCCAGACGCCCGAGGACTCGGACGCGAAACCGCTCATCGAGTTCCCCATCGGTGGGGTGCTCGCCCGCGCCGACGGCGGCACGAAAGATGCGAAGTCCATCGCCGAGGAGACGACCTACGCGGTTGACCGCAATCCGAGCGACCACGTCGAGACCGAATCACACGACAACCACGACGACCACGACAACCACGACGACCATCATCACGGTGGGCCGCCTGCGGGTGGCTGGGAACGCCGTTCGATTGGCACCGAGAGCACGTGGTTCATGATGGCGCCGATTGCGACGGCCGCGACCGGCGCTATCGTCCTCGGTATCGTCCCGTACGCGGCTGTGTTCCTCGCGCTCGTCCAACAGGTCGTCGCGGGGGCTACGGGGGTGGTGTTCTGATGGCGTCCGCACTGACGCTCGTGCCGCCCGCGTTCGTCGTGCTCGCGGTGGCGCTCGTCATGCCATTCGTCTCGCGCCGCGTCGGCCACGGTCTCGGCATCCTCGCTACCGGCGGGGTCGCCATCTGGTCGTTCGTCGTCCCAGCGGGCGTCTACCTTCCGGTGACGTTCCTCGGCTTCGACGCGGTGCTGTTCAACGTCGATGCGTTCTCGCGGTTGATGGGCATCATCTTCGGCATCATCGGCGTCGCGGCGGTGCTCTACTCGTACTCGTCGGACGCACGGAACATGCAGACGGCGTACGCCCTCGGCTACGTCGGAACGAGCCTCGGCACCGTCTTCGCCGGCGACTGGCTGACCATGGTGTTCTTCTGGGAACTCATGGCGGTCACCAGCACCCTCCTCGTGTGGGACTACGGCGGCAAGGCGGTCCGTGCCGGCTACCGCTACGCCATCGCGCACGGCATCGGCGGCAGCCTGCTCATGGGCGCAATCGTCTGGCAGTACGCCGAGGTCGGGTCGTTCCTGTTCTCGGCGACCAACGGCATCGTACCGGGCATTCCCGCCGCGCTCGCGGCCGTGGGCATCGGCGTCAACGTCGGCTACGTCGGCCTCCACACGTGGCTTCCCGACACCTACCCGCGGCCACACTTCGCGGCGTCCGTCTTCCTGTCGGTCTTCACGACCAAGACCGGCGTGTACGGACTCGCCCGCGCGTTCCCCGACGGCAACCTCGCAATCGCCTACATGGGTACCGCGATGGCGCTGCTCGGCGTCATCTACGCGCTCTTGCAGAACGATATGCGCCGGCTCCTGTCCTACCACATCCAGTCGCAGGTGGGGTACATGGTCGCCGGCGTCGGCATCGGGACGGCGCTCGCAACCGCCGGGGCGTTCGCCCACGTCTTCAACCACATCCTCTACAAGGCGCTGTTGTTCATGACGGCGGGCGTCGTCCTCTCACGGACGAACGAGGAGAACCTGAAGTACCTCGGAAACCTCCGTGGCGCGTTGCCGATGACCGCGCTCGCCTTTACCATCGCGGCGTTCTCCATCAGCGGCTTCCCCGGCTTCAACGGCTTCGTCAGCAAGGGGATGATTACCGCCGCGGCGCACAAAGAGCACCTCGACGGCATCTTCTACATCCTCCTCGCCGCCGGCGTGGGGACGTTCATGTCGTTCATCAAGTTCGGCTACTACGCGTTCTTCCGTGACGCCGACCGCGACTGGTCTATCGACCGCGCCTACGCGGGACAGGCCGTCGCCATGCTCAGCGTCGCCGGGTTGTGTGTCGCGTTCGGTCTCTACCCCGACGCGCTGTTCAGCATTCTCCCCGGCAGCACCGCCGACGCACACCCCTTCACCGTGGGTCACCTCGCAGAAGGGTTCGTGCTCGCCGTACTCGGCGTCGTCGGCTTCGTCCTCGTCAAGAAACCGCTCTCGAAGGTCGGTGCCGTCCCCGACGTGGACGCCGTGTTGAACCCGGCGGTCTTCTACGGGACGCGCGCGCTCGTCCGGGGCACGACGAACCTGTACGCCGCCGTCGATGGCGTCGTCTCACGCGGGTCCTACGCCGTCGCCGACGCGATCGCCGACCCGTACCCGACGGTCCGTCGAGTCGCAGGTGCGCTCGGTGACGAAGACGCGAACCAACTCACTACCGGGAGCCTCCGAGCGACCATCGCAACGAGTATCGTGCTCGTCTTGGTCGTCCTCGGGGCCTACCTCGTCGGACTCCTCGGCTGAGGAGTCTCGACGACTCAGAAGAGTTCTTTTTCGAGTTCCGCCGCGAGACGAGCGCCGAGTTCGGCTTTCGTCCCGGTAAACTCGCTCACGTCGCCGTCGCGGACGAACAGCGTTCTCGTCTCGTCACTTCCCATCACAGACGCGTCGTTGGCGACGACGAACGCCAGCCCAACGCGGTCCATGATGCGCCGCGCTTCGGCGACCATCGCGTCGTCGTCACCCGACGTTTCGGCTTTGAACCCGACGATTGTGAGGTCCAGATGCGACTCACGGATGGTGTCGATGAGTTTCGGCGTCGGTTCGAGTTCGAGGGTTCGCGCCTCGCCGGAGCGGATCTTCGAGTCGGCCGCCTCCACGGTGAAATCCGAGATGGCGGCCGCAGAGACCAGCGCGTCCGCGTCGGCGACCGATTCTTCGACGGCCGCGAGCATCTCCGCGCCGGATTCGACCTGCTTCACGTCGGCATAGTGAACGTCCGGCCCGTCGTGGACGAGCGTCACGTCCGCGCCGTGGATGGCGAGTGCGCGAGCGACTGCGCGCCCAGTCCGGCCGGAGGCACGATTCGAGAGCGTCCGAATCGGGTCGATGGACTCAGTGGTCGCTCCCGAAGTCACGACGACCGACTTTCCGGCGAGCGACTGCTCGGTGGTCGCCTTGGCGACGCCGGTGACGATGGCCTCCTCGGTGGCAATCTTGGCCTTCCCTTCTTCGATGCGCGGGTCCACGAACTCGACGCCCCACGATTCGACCTTTCCGATGGCTTCGAGGACGCCGGGGTGGTCGTACATCGGTTCGTGCATCGCGGGCGCGACGACGACCGGCACGTCCGCGCCGAGGGCCGTCGTCGCACAGGTCGTCACGGGCGTATCGTCGATAGCCGCCGCGATTTTCCCGACCGTGTTGGCGGTGGCTGGCGCGACGAGGAACACGTCGGCCCAGCCCTCGCGGCCACAGAGTTCGACGTGTTCGACGCGACCCGTAATCTCGGTGACCACGTCGTTCTCGGTGGCGAATTCGACCGCCCACGGGTGGATGATACCGGTCGAAGCGTTCGACATCACCGCGCGAACCGACGCGCCCTGCCGACGGAGTTCGTGCGCCAACTCGACAACCTTCACGGCCGCAATACTCCCGGAGACCCCGAGCGCGACGTTCACACCTTCGAGCATTCACTCAAAGTGCGCCCGCAATCGGTTAAAAGGATTCGCGTCGTGAACGAGCGGGACGGAGGAAACTCGCGTTACTCTTCGAGTCGGTCGATTCAGCCGTCCAGTCGGCCGAATCAGTCGCCGAGCCGTCCCAATTACTCGTCTAACCGGCCGAGTTCGTCCTCCACGAGACTCGGGTGCGTACGCTGTGGTTCGGTGTGCGGGTCGGCGAAGAACGACTGCATGACCTCGCGCGACTCGTCTTCACGGGCCTTCCACTCGTCGAGCGGAATCTCCTCGCACGCCGGCGGCACCTCGCGCCCGCGGTCGGTGAAGTAGCCCTCTGGTGCGACCCAGTCGTTGTAGAACGGCGTGTTCGAGTCGTGGACGAGCGTAATCGCCGTCTCCGCCGCATCGCCCGCGGCGACGACGGTCTGGTGGTAGATTTCGGTGAGACGGCCAGCGGCATAGATTCCCTCGACTGCCGTGCGCCCGAGTTCGTCGGTGTCGATGTAGGTTTTCGACCCCGCCGCGCGGAGTTCGACGCCCGTGTCTTCGAGGTACGACGCGTCGGACCACGACGCTGCGAGCAGGCGAGTCGCGGTGATGGTCGTTTCGCCGTCCGCTGTCTCGACGGTCACGTCGAACTTCGGCTCTTCGGCCGTCCCGACCACGTCCACGGCGACGACGCGTCCCGTGCGCTGTTCGGCACCGGAGCGGTCGGCCTGTTCGGACAGGAGGTCGGTGAAGAGATGGCTGTTCACCCCGGCGGGGAATCCCGGTACGTTTTCGAGGTGGGCGTTTCGGCGGACGATGGATTCGCCGTCGTTGACGACGAGCGTGTCGAGTCCGGCGCGGGCGAGGAACGTCGCCGCGGTCAGACCGGCCACGCCGCCACCGACGACGAGGACATCTCGCTGTGCTTCCATACCGACAGTTATCGAATCTGCGGAAAAAGCAAATCGGTTGTCGCCGTGGTCGGCGCGGTTGCCGTGGTTGCCGCGGTTGCTGTGGTTGCTGTGGTCACCGTGGTCGGCGTGGTTGCTGTGGTCACCGTGGTCACCGCGGTCGTCGCTGTCGTCGCGGTCGCCATGGTCGTTACCCGGCAGGCCGCCGCATCTCGCCTAAAGGGCTTTGTTCTCGCCGACCAAACCTTGTGTCGTGGACGAGATAGTCGTCAGCACCGTGGTGTATCTGCCGCCCGAGGAGATTTACGAATTTCTCGTCGATTTCCCGCGCTACGCCAACTACTCGAAACACCTGACCGACGTGCGACAGGCGGGTGACGGGTCGCCGGGAACGCGCTACCAACTCCGGTTTTCGTGGTGGAAACTGACCTACACCGCCGAATCCGAGGTGACGGCGGTAGAGCCGCCGACGCAAATCGACTTCGAGATTATCAAAGACATTCACGCCGTCGGCCAGTGGCGCGTCGAACCGCTCGACGAACTCCCCGACGGTGCGCCGTCGGACGCCGAGACGGCCTCGCGCGTCGTCTTCGACGTGAAGTTCGACACCGACACCGTCGAGGAGGGCAACATCGACCTGCCGCGGTTCGTCTCGCTGGGGTGGGTCATCAACCGCGTCAAACCCATCCTCCAGCGGGAGGCAGAGCACATCGTCGAGCGAATCGTCGCCGACCTCGAAGGCCGGCGTCGGCAGGTCGATATCACGATTCACACCAATTCGAGGGCGTGAATCGCGTGGCTCGTGTGCACACGAAACGGGCAACGTGTGCCGGCGAACAGAAATGCACATACCTTCGGCTTGTTCATGTAGCGACAATGAGAGAGGTTGGGCTGACGTGCGTGTAATCATCGTCGGGGCCGGTCAGGTGGGGTCGTCTATCGCGGCCGACCTCGATGGCACACACGAAGTCGTCATCATCGACTGCGACCCAGAGCGGGTGGACGAACTCAACTACTCGCTCGACGTGCTCGCGCTCGAAGGCGACGGGACGGCCGTCTCGACGCTCGAAGAGGCGGACGTCGAACGCGCCGACATGGTCATCGCATCGACCGACGACGACGAGACGAACATCGTCGTCTGTGCGACGGTGAAAGCCATCTCGAACGCGTTCACCATCGCCCGCGTGAAGAACACCGAGTACCTCCGGACGTGGCAGCGCTCGGAGAAGGCCTTCGGCGTGGACTTCATGGTCTGTACGAACCTGCTGGCCGCGGAATCCATCGTTCGCGTCGTCGGTCTCCCCGCCGCCCGCGACGTGGACCCCTTCGCCGGCGGCAAAGTCCAGATGGCCGAGTTCGAAGTGGACGAGACGAGTCCGGTGACGAACCAGACGGTCCAGCAGGCCGACCGCTTCGACTCGCTCACGTTCGCGGCACTGCTCAGAAACGGCTCTGTCATCATCCCGCGCGGTGACACGGTCATCCACAGCGGCGACCGAGTCGTCGTCATCGGGAGTCCGCAGAGCGTCCAGGAGTTCGCTCGGACCATCGCCCCCGAAGAGGAAGTCGGCCCGGCGGAGGAAGTCGTCGTGGTCGGCGGGAGCGAAATCGGCTATCACGTGGCGCGACTCCTCGAAGAACGCGGCTTCAAACCCCGTCTCATCGAGCAGGAGAGCGAGCGAGCGCGCGAACTCGCCGAAGACCTGCCGAAGACCATCGTCATGGAGAGCGACGCGACGGACATCGAGTTCCTCAAGCGCGAACACGTCGATGAGGCCGATATCGTCGTCGCCGCGCTCGACTCCGACGAGAAGAACTTGCTCGTCTCGCTGCTCGCTTCCCGACTCGGCGCGGAACGAACCGTCGCCGTCATCGACACGACGCCGTACGTCGAACTGTTCGAGGCAGTCGGCGTCGATATCGGCGTGAGTCCGCGCGAAGTCGTCGCCGAGGAGATTACGCGCTTTACGCGCGACGGCGGCGCGGAGAATATCGCGCTCATCGAGTCGGACAAAGCCGAGGTACTGGAGATAGAAATCGACGCCAAGAGCCTGCTCGCCGGCAAGCCGATTCGGGAGTCGGTCTCCTCGCTCCCCGAAGGCGTCGTCATCGGCGCTATCACCCGTCAAAACGAGTTTATCACCCCCCGCGGGAACACCATCATCGAACCCGGCGACCACGTCGTCGTCTTCGTGGACAACACCGTCATCGATACCGTCGCACCGAAACTCTGAGCGACGAACGTGGCGAGTAGAATGCGAACAGGCAAGTTTCTCGGGTGTCGAACGTTCGTGCACGAATGAAACTGCGGGTAGATTACAAAGCGAGTCTTCGTCTGGTGGGGACGGTTCTCAAATATCTCGCCGTCCCACTCTGTTTCCCGCTCGTCGTCTCGCTCTACTACGGCGAGACGGTGCTGCCGTTCGTCATCACGATGGCCATCACCGTCCTCGCCGGGATTGGACTCGAACAACTGGCGGAAGAACCCGATATCGGTGCCCGCGAGGGCTTTTTGATGGTCGCGGCGACGTGGCTCGCCGTGACGATTATCGGGGCGATTCCCTTCCTCATCGAAGCCCACGGCGTCCCCTTCGTCGTCGCTGCCATCCACCCCGGATCGACGCTCGGGAACCCGGTGAACGCGCTCTTCGAGTCGATGAGCGGCTTTACGACTACCGGGGCGACGGTGCTCGGCGACATCTCGTACGATTCGCACACACGCGGCATCATGATGTGGCGACAGTTGACCCAGTGGCTCGGTGGGATGGGTATCGTCGTCCTCGCGGTGGCGATTCTCCCCGAACTCTCGGTCGGTGGCGCACAACTCATGGACGCGGAAGCGCCCGGCCCGGGCATCGAGAAACTCACGCCCCGCATCGCCGAGACGGCGCGCGCGCTCTGGGGTGCGTACCTCGGCCTGACCGTCCTCGAAATCCTGCTCCTCTTCGGTCTGCATCTCGCCGGCTACGCGCCGAACATGGGCGTGTACAACGCCATCGCCCACGGCCTGACGACGATGCCGACCGGCGGGTTCTCGCCCGAAGCGCGCAGTATCGAGGCGTTCTCCGCGGCCGCACAGTGGGTCATCATCCCCTTTATGGTCGCCGCCGGGACGAACTTCGCGCTCTTCTGGCACGTGCTCACCGGCGACCCGAAGAAACTCTTCCGCGACACCGAGTTCCGCGCGTATCTCGGCGTCATCGGCGTCATCTCGGCGATTCTCGCCGCCGTCCTCTTTCTCGGTGACGGTCTCATGTCTGTCGCGCCCGCGGACGGGACGTTCGACCAGTTCTACCTCGAAGGCATCCGCACCGCCCTCATCGGCAACGCCGAGGCGTCGATTCGGCAGTCACTGTTCCAAGTCGTCTCCATCGTCACGACCACCGGCTACGCGAGCATCGACTTCAACGCGTGGAGTTCGACGACGCAGTACGGACTCCTCTTCGCCATGTTCATCGGCGGGTCCGCGGGTTCGACCGGTGGTGCGATAAAAATCGTCCGCTGGTACATCGTGCTGAAATCGCTCCGCCGGGAGTTGTTCACCACCGCCCATCCCGAGGCGATTCGCCCGGTTCGCCTCGCCGGACGCGCCGTCGATGAGCGCGCGATTCGCGGTATCTACGCCTTCACGCTCCTCTATCTCGTCTTGTTCTTCGTCTCGACGGGACTGCTGCATCTCGATGCGGCCCGCGTCGGGTTCGAACTCACGATTCTGGAGACGATGAGCGCCGTCGCCGCGACCCTCGGCAACGTCGGGCCGGGATTCGGCGTGGTCGGCCCGATGGGGAGCTATCTCGACTTCTCGAACAGTTCGAAGCTCTATATGGTGCTGTTGATGTGGGTCGGGCGTCTCGAAATTATCCCCGTGTTGGTGGTGTTCACGCCGGAGTACTGGCGGCGCTGAACTCCTACCCACCGCTTTCGAGCGTACGTTTCAAAACGAGAACGGGAAGCTACCGCCCTTTACGGCCACTGGACCGGTATCTCGGCCGCGTGAGTATCCAGCAGTTCGAGTACGGGTCGTATCTCTCCGAACTTCGGACCCGGGGTTATCTCCTGTACCTCTACGTCCCAGTCGATGTACCCCCACGCGTCTAACTTCGGAAGGTGGTTGTGGTGCATCGCTATCTGGAGTCGGGTCGAGTCACGGTCAGCGTCGGCCGCCTCGGCCGCCACCACCTCGTCTACTCGGATGGGTTGCGAATCGTCGTCGAGAAGTCCAACGAGGAGTCGTCGTCGGTCCTGATTGGACAGGACGGTCAACGCCTCGTCCAGTCCGATCGGCTTACTTTCTGGCCCGCGCAAATGTTCGTTCGTCCACATCTCTCCGAGAGAGCGTATGTGTGCTCGCATCAAAATTGTTGTGGATATCGCAGCCAATAGGTTGCGAAAATCGCAGAATATTCGCGTATTAGTGGGTGAAAAAACAGTTGTCGTTGGTGACAGTCAGTCTTCCTCTAGTTCGTACTCGAAGTAGCCCCACGGCTGACTGTAGTGGTTCGTGATTATCTCGGAGCTGTGAATCATCAGACCGTATTCGTTCAAGTCGGCGGTCATGCGCGTGAGGTCGCCGGTGCTCGTTGCGACCGCCTGGACGTGGAGATTGCGCTCGCCGGTGACCAGTTCGTTCACGTCGATGACGCCATCGACGGCGAGTACTTCCTCCGCGACTGCGGCACGGGAATTCGAGTCAACAGAACAGATAAAGAGAAGTTTCAGCGGGAACCCCGCGCGCTCGTAGTTTATCTGTGGAGCGTAGCCTTCGATGACGCCCCCGTGCTCCAACTTGTCGATGCGATTTCGAACCGTACTTGCGGAAACGCTCACCTCGTCTGCGATTTCTTGTATCGTGATGTTGCGCGCATCGCGCTGGAGGGCAAACATGATTCCTCTGTCTACGTCGTCGATGCCGACATCCGCGTCCGGTTCTGTCGCGTCGTCCGGCTGGTCCGCAGACGGAGGCTGGTCGTCCATACTGTGATTTTCGCATCCATGGCCAAGAACATTTGCCCCGTCTACTTCGCCTCGTACGACCTCTCAGAGGACCATCTCCGTCACGCGCGATTCGGGCGTCGCAAAAAACAACTCGTGGACGCCCACTTACGGATTCAGCCCGTAGAGAACCGACCGGAAGAACACCAAGACGGGAATAATCTCCAACCGGCCGACCCACATGTTGAGCAGGAACATCCCTTCGGCGAGAGGGTTCATCGTCGGCCCGGTGATACCCGTCGAGAGACCGACGTTGCCTTGCGCGCTGGCGACTTCGAACAGCGCGTCGGCGAAGGTGAACTCGGCTCCGACGAGATTCACGAGTAGCAGACTCGACCCGAGGAGGACGAACAGCCACAACAGCGAGACGATGGAGGCTTCAGAGAACTCGCGTTCCATCTCGGGCCGAGAGAGTCGGCGACCGTCTATCTTGAGCGAGACGATGGCGTTGCTGGGAAGGAACACGCGCGAGAACTGCCAGCGGATACCTCTCGAAATCGTGTACGCACGGATGATTTTGATACCGCCGACGGTCGAACCGGCGGCCCCGCCGAGGACCATCGCACTGGAGAGGACGAGTTTGCCGCCGTCGGACCACTGGCCGATGGGTGCAGACTGGAATCCGGTACACGAGAGCGCGCTGATCCACTGGAACGTGGAATCTCGAATCGCGTCGGAACCGGCACCGCCGACGACCATCGAGAGGTCGAAGTAGTTCGCCGTCGCGGCGAACGCCGTACTCGGCGTGGTCGGAAGCGCGACGAGATTCTGCACCGAGAGACCGACGACGCCGACGGCGAAGATGACGAGCAACCAGCGCGTTTGCAGGTCCCGCCAGAGTTTGTTCAGTTCGCGGTTCTGAAGGATGGCGTAGTGAATCGGGAACGCAATCGCGCCGAGGGCCATAATGGGGAGCAACACCGTCTCGATGAGCGGCGAGTCGTACGTCGCAATCGAGTTGTCGGTCACGGAGAACCCGCCGGTCGAAAGCGCGGTCATCGCGTGGTTCAGCGCCTGCCACGCGGCCTCCCACGTCGGAATCGTCCTGCCGTAGTCGCTCAGGCTGATGGCGACGAAGAGCACGAGAATCGACAGCGCGGTGTAGCCGACGAAGATTTTCCAGACCGTCCGGACCGTCGAGACGACACTCGGATGTATCTTCTCTTCGCGCGCTTCGCCGCGGTAGAGCGCGTAACTCCCGCTCCCGGGGCGCGAGAGAATCGAGACGGTGAGCACGATGACGCCGACGCCACCGACCCACTGGATGAGCGAGCGCCACCACTGAATGGACCGCGGGAGCGACGGTTCGTGAATCGCCATCGTCAGTCCGCTTCCGGTCCACCCGCTCATCGACTCGAAGAACGCGTGGAGCGGGTTTCGGAAGTACAACAGGCTGGACTGGGTGTACTCGACGCCTCGCGGGACGAGCGCGGCGAGTGCGGCCTCGGGGATGAAGTACGCCGTCAGGACGAACGGGAGCGCCCCGAACGCGGCGGTAGCGAACCACCCGGCCGCGGCGATAATCATCCCGTGTTTCATCCGCGGGGCGGGCGCTTCGCGGAAGGCTTTGCGTGCGCCGAAGCCGATGAACGCGGTGAAACCCGCCGCGGTGAGAAACGCGAGCGCGGCGTACCACTCACCGAATCCGGCGGCGACGGCTATCGAGAGGACCATCAGCGCCGACTCCATGGCGAGGAGCGAGCCAACGTCGCGGCCGATAACCGCGAGGTCTGCGGGCCAGCCGGAGACGGTTCGTCCGCGACGAGACATCAGTGGTCCTCGTAGTGGCCGAAGACGTCCGTCACTTCGGGTGTCGCGCCGTCACCGGAGTAGACGGTGAGCAGGTCGCCCGCGTGGACGGTGGTGTTCCCGCGAGGGGTGATGGGGTCGCTCTCGTCGGCGCGCTCGACGGCGACGATGAGCACGTCGTCGCCGAGGAGTCCTCCCCGTGCCGCCTCTTGGATCGTCTCGTTGACGATGGGCGCTTCCTCATCGACCCGGATTTCGAACACCTCGGCGTGGTCACCGACGCGCATGTAATCGACGATGGAGGGGCGTTTGACCGCCCGGTAGAGGTACTCGGCGATGAGGCTCTGTGGGTTCTCCATGGTGTTGACGCCGATTTGTCGGTAGAGGCTCATGTGCTCGGCGTTGTGGACGACGGAGACGATATCCGGGATTTGGAGTTCCTTTGCGAGCAGGCAGACCATGATGTTGGTCGCGTCCTTGTCCGTCGTCGTGATGATGGCGTCCGCGCGCTCGGCACCCGCCTCCAAGAGCGTCTGTTTTACCGTCGCGTCGTCGTTGAGGACGAGGCAGTCGAACGCCGCCGCGGCGGACTCTGCCTTGTCTTCGTCGCGCTCGACGACGACGACTTCGTTACCGCCCTCGGTCGCAATCTCGATGAGCGGCGTGCCGATGTTGCCGGCGCCAACGACGATGATGTACATGATATTCCGCGGTGCGTAACCGGCCGTGGAAAAGCTATCGGCATGACGAACAGTCTCTCGACGCTCGAATAATCGCAGATAGACCAGTCGTTTCGAGATATTTCGACCACATTGTGCACTTTATCTGACAAGGGCCGAACGTCTATTCGCCTCGTTCACCCACTCGACTCCGCTTATTTGCTCTCTCAGCGTTCGAATATTCATCACGTCCCATAATGTATATCGAAATATCTGTTTCAGTCGGCCACACGTGCTCTGCCGACGAAGTGATAAGTTTGTTCAGGGGATAGGCGCACCTGTTTCGGACAGGTCTTCGCCTGAAAGCCTATTACTGAGTGCGGAATTTTGACAGGTATGCCACGTCCCTCCCGTCGCGCACTTCTCAGTTCTGGTGCGATGTTTCTCGGTTCTCTCGCTGGCTGTCTCGGTGAAACTCCCAGCACAGAGCCACCTGCGTCTGAAACGACGAGCACCGCGACTGCGACACAGACGCCCGAGCCAACGGCCACACCGACACCCGAACCCACGCTCAAAATCGAAGAGGTCCTCGTCATGCCCGAGTTGGTGACGCTGGATTTGCCAGATTCGTCCAGCACGTACGGCGACAAACCGTGGCAGTACGTCATCGTCGAGGCGACGCCAATAGATGACTCAGGCCCCGCATTTTCGGATGTCTCGCTGACTGACGGCGATGAAGTGTTCGAACCAGTAGGAGGCAATAGAGTCGGTCCGTTCAACCGAATTATCGGACATCGAGGGCCGATGTACGACGCGGAGTCTGCCGGACACCTCGTCTTCGCGTTGCCGAAACCGACGGTGAGCGATTCGTTCCTGCTCGAATGGCCGGGTGGGTCGTACGCGCTGGATTCGGACCTGTCTTCGAGGCTCGCTCGACCGCCGACTGACTTCGTCGTCCACGACTTCTCCGCACCGGAGCGCGTCGAAGCGGGCGAAGATATCGTGCTGGAACTTGTGGTCGAGAACACTGGACCAGTCGATGGGACGTTCGTCGGCGCACTCGACCGCGCCGGACCCGATGTCGCACACATTCCGGAGAAGACCATCTTGTTCGAGGTTCCTTCGGGAGAAACCGACACGTGGACCTACACGTTCCCAGTTCCGTTTTCCGATTCGGACCAGGAGGAGTTAGCCAGATTTTACCTCGACTGGCGTGACGGGAGTGGAAAAGCTGAGACGACGATAACGCCATCGTCGTGACCACTGCCTGAAGACCTATTACGCGAGGCAGAATGTTGATAGGTATGCTCCGACCCTCCCGTCGCTCTCTTCTCGGTTGCGGTGCGATGCTTCTCGGTTCCCTCGCTGGCTGTCTCGGTCCGACGCGTGAGTACGGGTCCACAGAAACGACGAGTAGTACGACTCAGACTCCGACAGCAGAGACCACAGAATCACCCACCCCTATGTACGATGTGGACGTGGACTCCATCACCGTCGTGCCCGAGTTGGTCGCGTTCGACTCGCCGGATTCGACCAGTACAGTTGGTAACCGCGAGGAACAGTTCGTCGTCGTCAACGTCTCGGCACGAGACCAATACGGCCCCGGCTTCGAGGAATTCGAACTCGTCTCCGACGACGAGCGATTCCATCCCGCCACTGGGGAAGAGGACAGCCGATACTACCGTCGGTGGCCACGAAGCGGTGGAAAATACACACCAGGTGCATCCGGAAACCTCGTGTTCCGACTCCCGAAACCACTCGAATCGGAGTCGTTCACGCTCGAATGGCCCGGCGAATCATACGAATTCGATACGAATGCGGTCTCGAAACTCACGCGCCCACCAGCCGAATTCGTGGTCCACGGAATCTCGGCAGACTTGCAGGACGACGGCCTCGCAGACGTCGAGGTCGAAATCGAAGTCGAAAACGTCAGTTCGACCGATGGCACCTTCGTCGGCGCACTCGACCGAGTTGGACCGTACGTTGCGTACACACCAGAAGAAGCAGTCGAATTGGAAGTCCCAGCAAAGGACACCGCGACGTGGACCCACACGTTCAGTCTCAAACTCCCGGCATCGAACGAATACTCCGAGGCCTCGTTCCTACTCGACTGGCGAGATGGAAGTACGAAGACGGCCGTAGACCTCCGAGAAGAAGAGTCGTAATCGCAGAAGCGAAGAAAAACTGAGTCGCTCAGTTCTCGACTGCAGACGCAGCGCGGATGATGGTCTCTTCGTCGAACTTCGGTCCAATCAGTTGCAGACCGACCGGCAGTCCCTCGGTTTCGCCAGCAGGCACCGAGATGGCCGGGAGGTTGGCGAGGTTGATGGGGACGGTGTTGGCGTCGGCAAGGTACATCTGGAGCGGGTCGTCGAGGCTCTCGCCGAGTTTGAACGGCGGCACCGGCATCGTCGGCGAGGCGAGCACGTCCACGTCTTCAAATGCAGAATCGAAGTCCTGTTTGACCCACGCGCGGGCGTCCTGTGCCTTCGCGTAGTACTTGTCGTGGTAGCCAGCCGAAAGCGCGTAGGTGCCGAGGAGGATACGGCGCTTGACTTCCGGGCCGAATCCTTCCTCGCGGGCGCGGGCGAACGCCTCGTTCCAGTTGCCTTCGTAGCCGCCGGATTTGCCGTAGCGCACGCCGTCGAAGCGAGCGAGGTTGGAGGAGGCTTCGGACATGGCGATGACGTAGTAGGCGGCGACTGCCTTCTCGACAGAGGGCATGCTGACTTCGGTGTACTCCGCGCCCTGGGCTTCGAGGTCCTCGATGGCGTCCCAGAAGGCTTCGACGACGCCGTCGTCAGCGCCTTCGACGAACTCGATCGGGACGCCGATTGTCAGACCCTCGACGTCGCCGTCGGCGGCCGCGGCGTAGTCGGAGTTCTCGCCTTCGTCGCGGGTGGTGCCGTCGTGGGCGTCCGGACCCGAAATCACGTCGAGGAGTGCGGCGGCGTCTTCGACGGTGGGCGCGATTGGGCCAATCTGTTCGAGGGAGTTCGCGTAGGCGACGAGACCGTAGCGCGAGACGAGTCCGTACGTCGGTTTGATGCCGACGACGCCACAGAACGCGGCGGGACAGCGAATCGAGCCACCCGTGTCGCTACCGAGTGCGAGGTCGGCATCACCGGCGGCGACGGCGGCCGCAGAGCCACCGGAGGAACCGCCGGGGACGCGGTCTTCGTCCACGGGGTTCTTGGTCGGGCCGTAGGCGGACGTTTCGGTGGTCGTGCCCATCCCGAACTCGTCCATGTTGGCCTTGCCGACGATGGTCGCACCGGCGGCTTTGACGCGCTCGACGACCGTCGCGTCGTACGGCGGGACGTAGTCTTCGAGCATCGCAGACCCACAGGTCGTCCGCAGGCCCTTCGTGGAGATGTTGTCCTTGACGGCGATGGTCTTGCCGTCGAGGGGGCCGTCTTCGTCGCCCTCGATGGTCTCCTCGGTGATGAATGCGTTCAGCGACATCACGACACCCGCGGTCCTTTGAAGTAGCCGTCTTCCGTCTCGGCCGCGTTCGAGAGCGCCTCTTCTTGGGTGAGACCGTCTTTGACCTCGTCCGGGCGCATCACGTTCACCAGTTCGTCCTCGCTATCGACTTCGGGAACCTCGTCAAGTGCGTCGAAGTACGTCAGGATGTCCGCCATCTGCGTTGCGAACTCATCGACTTCGTCGTCGTCGAGGTTGACCCGCGCCAACTCGGCGACGTGCCGAACTTCGTCGGCATCGACGGGCGTATCGCTCATACTTCGGCAGTGTCGGAGACTGGGAGTAAGGGTTTCGGTGTGGCCGCTCCGTTCCAAAAAGTTTGTAACCGTGCCGTGGCACGTTCTCGCACAGGTATTCCGTCGTTGCGGTGCCGTCAGATATAAGTAATCAGCGTCAATACGAATTGATGGAGAACGACCGTTCCCAGTTGCTTCTCTCGAACACACAATGACTGAAAGTGTCCGACGCTTCACGACCGGAAACGCGCGCGTGCGCGAGTCGAAGGAACGAGAGTCGAACGAGCGCGAAGACAGCGAGACGCTCGCCTGTCCGGAATGTGGCTCCTCGAATCTCATCTCCGACTCCGAGCACGGCGAAACGGTCTGTGACGAGTGTGGACTGGTCGTCCAAGAAGACGAAATCGACCACGGTCCCGAGTGGCGTGCATTCAACTCGGCCGAGAAAGACCAGAAGTCCCGTGTTGGCGCTCCGACGACCAACATGATGCACGACAAGGGACTTTCGACCAACATTGGCTGGCAGAACAAAGACGCCTACGGGCGCTCGCTCTCCTCGCGGCAACGCGAGAAGATGCAGCGCCTCCGCACGTGGAACGAGCGCTTCCGCACCCGCGACTCCAAAGAGCGCAACCTGAAACAGGCGCTCGGCGAAATCGACCGTATGGCGTCGGCACTCGGCCTCCCGGACAACGTCCGCGAAACTGCCTCTGTCATCTACCGACGCGCCCTCGACGACGACCTCCTGCCGGGACGCTCTATCGAGGGCGTCGCAACCTCCGCGCTGTACGCCTCGGCCCGAATGGCCGGGACGCCCCGCTCGCTCGACGAGATTACCAACGTCTCGCGGGTCGAGAAGGACGAGATTGCGCGGACCTACCGCTACGTCGTCCGCGAGCTGAAGCTCGAAATCAAACCCGCGGACCCGGTGCAGTACGTCCCCCGGTTCGCGTCCGAACTCGACCTCTCCGAAGAGTCCGAGCGCCGCGCGCGCCAGCTCCTCGAAAACGCGAAGAAACAGAGCATCCACTCGGGTAAATCGCCCGTCGGCCTCGCGGCTGCAGCCGTCTACGCCGCCGGTCTCCTGACGAACGAGAAGGTGACCCAAAACGAGGTCTCCGACGTGGCCAACATCTCCGAGGTGACCATCCGCAACCGGTATCACGAACTGCTCGAAGCAGAAGAGCAGTTCGAGATGCCCTGACGAGCCCCGTTTTTCACCCGCGTCCTCGTTTTTCACCCGCGTTTTCGCAACACCGATAGGTACCCAGTCAGAGCCACGGGTATGGAGACGACTCGCCACTTCACCGCCACGGTCTACATCGTCAACGAGGGTGCCGTCGCCCTCCATCGCCACGAACGACTCGGAATTCGAATCCCGCCGGGCGGTCACATCGACCGCGACGAACTCCCGCACGAGGCGGGTCTTCGAGAAGTGAGAGAGGAGACCGGTCTCGAAGCCGAACTCGTGGACGAGACGGACTCCGTCCCAGCACCAGCCGGTGAAGCCCTCCCGCAACCGCGGCACCAGATGCTCTACGATATCAACGTCCACGAGGATGGCGCGGTCGGCCACCAACACATCGACCACATCTACTTCGCCCGCGTCGAATCCCGCGACATCGAACCCCACGACGGCGAAGTCGATGCCGAGGTGTGGGACTGGTACGATGAGTCTGACCTGCGAGAGAGCGATATCGACCCCGATACGGTACAGTTCGCACTGGAAGCAATCGACGTCGTCGCTACGAACTGAGTCTCACTCCACGAGCGACCGAATGTACCGCTCGACGTGGTTGTCCATCCGGCGTTTGTAGCCCGCCTGTCGCGCCAGTCGGTCGAGTTCGCGCGAGGCGTACGTGCCGTACTGGACCGCCTTCTTGTCGGCTTCGACGACCGATTCGGGGAGCACCTCGCGCGAGGCTTCACGCAGTGCGACCTTTCGCCGGTCCCCATCGACGAGTAACTCGTCTGGAAGCGGAAGCGCCGCCTTCACGACTCGGTCGTGGAGCAGCGGTGCGACGGGTTCGACGCCCGCCGCCCGCAGGGTGAGCAAGTCGCGTTCGAGTTGGTCCGGGAGCGTCCGAATCATCTCGCGGGCCGCCCCGCGAATCGTCTCGGCCTCGACGCGGTGGTCGCCGGGGGCCTTGGCGACTTTCGCGTAGCCGCCGAACAGTTCGTCCGCGCCCTGCCCCACGGCGAGACGGTCGTAGCCGTCGTCGGCGACTCGTTCGGCGAGCAAGTAGAGCGGCAGGACGATTTGTACGTCCATCGGGTTCGTGCGCCCCAGCGCCGCGACGACCTCCGGAATCGCCTCTCGCAGTTCGTCGTGCGTGAGTTCGACGACGCGCAATTCGCGGCCCATCGCTTCGGCGGCGGCGTGGGCGGCGTCGATGTCGTGCGAGCCTTCGAATCCGGCGACGTAGCACGGTGCGTCGGGGACGCCCGCCGCGACGACAGCGGAATCGACGCCGCCCGAGAAGGCGACTGCGAGACCGTCGGCTTCGACCTCACGCGTGGAGTCGAGGACCGCAATCTGGACCGTTTCGAGCGCCTCCTCGCGGTCGGCCGTCGCCGGTGGGTCCGGAAGCGACCACACCTGTTCGAGACCGGCCTCGTCTCGTTTGTGGCCCGGTGGGACGGCGACTGGGTTCGACAGGTTTCGGTGGTCGAACGACCAGGTGGTGTGGTCGCCCCTTTCTGAAAAGATGGGTTGGCGGCCGAGCACGTCGCGGACGAGCGCGCCGTCGAGTTCGCCGGCGAATCCGGCGGTTCCCGGGAGTGAGTCGCCCGATTCGAGGGCGTCTCTGACCCGAGACTCGGGTGCGCCGCGCATCACAGCAAGTCCGCGAGCGCGTGTTTGAGTCGTCGTTTCGCGCCGCCCGCGGCCTGTTGGAACGAGATGCGCCACGGCGTCTTACTGCCGACGACGCTGGTTCGGCCTTCGGTGATTGCCTCCAAGATAGCGTCTGCGGAGCGCGTGTCGGTGCCGACTTCGGTGATGGCTTGGCCGACCATCTCGCTGATGTGGGCGTCGCTTCCGGCCGTCATCGGGAGGTTTCGGCGCTTGGCGAAGCGCTCGGCGCGCTGGTTCGCAATGCCGGTCAGGAGTCGGGAGTTGTACACCTCGATAGCGTCCGCCGCGGCGAGTTGTTCGCGGGAGATGTGCGGGGCGACGCCGTGACGAGACTTCTGGAACGGGTGCGGGATGATAGCGATACCGCCCGCCTCGTGGATGCGATCGAGCGTCTCATCGTAGGAGAGTCCTGCGGGGATGAGTTCCTCGACGCCCATGGCGAGGACGTGCCCTGCGGCGCTCGTCACTTCCATGCCGGGGATGCCGACGAGCCCGTAGTCGGGAGCTAACTCCGCCGCTTCGAGACTCGCGTCGATTTCGTCGTGGTCGGTGACCGCGAGGGCGTCTAATCCGACCGCAACCGCCTGTTCGAGGAGGTACTCGACTGGGTCGCGCCCGTCGTACGACAGCGACGAATGCGAGTGCAACTCGACCGATAACACGATGTATTCTACCAGTGGCGGCTAAAAAAGCGCCTCGGTCCTCGTATCACGATACTGCGCACTGCTAGCATCCGTAGAATCGGCTCTGTGAGCATCCCACCAACACCCCCACCATTCGCCCGAAAACGCTCTCCTGTTGGGCGTTTTGAGAGTCCCAATGTGACGAGATACCCGAAAGACTGGACGAAATGTCAGCAATCATATATTTGGTCGTCTCCGTCGAACGAGTAGTACGGTGGCACGCTCGCTGTGCGAGTCAGGCGAGTGGCCGCTGGGGGAGAACTACAATGACTGTACGAGACATCGCCCGCCCGAAAGAAGAACTAGTAACAGCGGAACCGGACACGGAAGTACGCGAACTCGCCAGACAGATGCGGGACCGAAGCGTCGGGTCTGTCATCGTCGCCAACGACGACGAGATTCACGGCATCGTCACCGACCGCGACCTCGCTATCGAGGTCGGCGGCGAAGGACGCAACCCCGACAAGCTAACCGCGAAGGAGGTCATGGCAGAAGACCCGTTCACCGTCGAAGCCGACTCCGGCGTCTACGAACTGTTCCGAGAGCTCCGAGAACACGGCGTCCGACGCGCGCCCGTCGTCGATGGCGACGAACTGTGTGGCATCGTCACCGCGGACGACCTGCTCGTGTTGCTCGAAGACGAGATGCACGAACTCTCGCAAATCATCCGCTCGGAGTCACCGCCGTACACGCCCGCGTAAGTCACAGTGGAGGCGACGTTCCCGACACTCACTTTTTTGAGCACGTTCGTGCACATAGAAAGGGTTTACAACCTGCGTTCTGAGCATACCATTGAATGACGCTTCCCGACGCGGACCGCGACCTCATCGTCGCCGAACTCGGTCGAGATCCGACGCCGACCGAGGCGATGCTGTTCGAAAACCTCTGGAGCGAACACTGTGCGTATCGGTCGTCTCGGCCGTTGCTGTCGGCGTTCGACTCGGAGGGCGAACAGGTCGTCATCGGTCCCGGTGACGACGCTGCGGTCGTCTCACTCGACGACGAGACCTACATCACCCTCGGTATCGAGAGCCACAACCACCCGTCGTACGTGGACCCCTACGACGGCGCGGCGACCGGTGTCGGCGGCATCGTCCGCGACACCCTCTCCATGGGCGCGTACCCCATCGCCCTCGCCGACTGTCTCTACTTCGGCGATTTCGACCGCGAACACTCCCGCTATCTCCTCGACGGCGTGGTCGAAGGCATCGCCGACTACGGCAACGCAATCGGCGTCCCCACCGTCGCCGGCGCGACATCCTTCCACGAGAAGTACGAAGGCAATCCCCTCGTGAACGTCGCCTGCGTCGGTCTCCTCTCGGCCGACCGCCTCATCACCGCCGAGGCGCAGGAGGCGGGGAACAAACTCGTCCTCGTCGGCAGTTCGACCGGCCGCGACGGTCTCGGCGGCGCATCCTTCGCCAGCGAAGACCTCGCCGAAGACGCCGAGACCGAAGACCGACCCGCCGTGCAGGTCGGCGACCCCTACACTGAAAAGCTCCTCATCGAGTGCAACGAAGCCCTCTTGGACGAAGAACTGGTCGAATCGTGCCGTGACCTCGGTGCCGCGGGTCTCGGCGGTGCTTCGTCCGAACTCGTCGCTAAGGGCGGCTTCGGCGCGAATATCGACCTGAACGAGGTCCACCAGCGCGAGCCCGAGATGCGTCCCTTCGAGATTCTCCTCTCCGAGTCCCAAGAGCGCATGTGCTACGAGGTCCGCCCCGAGAACGTCGAGCGCGTACAGGAACTCGCCGCCCGCTTCGACCTCGGTAGCGCCGTCATCGGCGAAGTCGCCGAGGGCAACTACGTCTGCACGTTCGACGGCGAGGCAGTCGTCGATGTCCCGCCGGAGTACGTCGCCGACGGCGCACCGATGAACGACCTCGACTCGGTCGAACCCGAGCAAGCCACGCGCGACCTGCCCGAAGTCGTGCTCTCGCAAGCCCTCGAAGCCGTCCTCTCTGACCCCAACACCGCGTCCAAAGAGTGGGTCTACCGCCAGTACGACCACGAGGTCGGCCTTCGTACCGCCCGTCGCCCCGGCGACGACGCCGCACTCCTCGACGTCCCCGAAGCGAACACCAAACTCGCGCTCACCGCGGGCGCAGACCCCAACTGGACCAACGCGGCCCCCTACGACGGCGCACGCGCAGTCGCCTTCGAGAACGCGACGAACCTCGCCGCGAAGGGTGCGACGCCGCTCGCCGCAGTTGACTGCCTCAACGGCGGGAACCCCGAGAAGCCCGACGTGTACGGCGGTTTCAAAGGTATCGTAGACGGTCTCGCCGACATGTGCAGCGCGCTCTCGGTGCCCGTCGTCGGCGGCAACGTCTCGCTCTACAACGACTCGGTCGCCGGTCCGATTCCGCCGACGCCGACGCTCGCCATGGTCGGTTCGGCAGACGGCCCATCGCCCGGGATGACGCTCTCTGGCGACGGCGACCTGTACCTCGTCGGCTACTCGGGCGACGCCCTCGGCGGTTCGACCCTGCTCCAGCACGAAGACGGGTCGGACGCCTTCCCGGCGCTCCCCGACGACGACACCGCGGCCGCCGCGCTCGACGCGATTCGCGGCATCGTGACCGACGATTCGACCCTCGCCGCCCACGACGTGAGCCACGGCGGACTCGCCGTCACGCTCGCCGAGATGGTTTCTGAGGAAGTCGGCGCGGACATCGCCGTCGAGAACGTCGTCCAACTGTTCGACGAGACGCCCGGCCGCGTCGTCGTCGAGACCGCGGACCTCGACGCGCTCCTCGACCTCGCCGGCGACGTCCCGGTCTACGAACTCGGGACGACGACCGACGACGGCTACCTCGGTGTGACCGTGACCGACGACGGCGACGAGTACGTCGCCTTCGACGCGACGACCATCGCCGAGTTCCGCGACGTGCTGACGCGCGAACTCGACTAATCGAACCGACCTCGGTTCGCGCCGATTGTCTCGGTGTTAGGGTTCGAGCACCACTTTGCCGACGCTCTTTCTGTCTTCGACGTACTGGTGTGCCTCGGCGGCGTCTTCGAGGGCGAACGTCTCACCGACGACGACTTCGAGTTCCCCGTCGGCGAGGAGTTTCGAGAGTTCGGGAACCGCTCTCAGGACCGATTCGGGGCGTTTCTGCATCGCGTTGCCGAGGTGGAAGCCGACGACGGACTTGTTCTCGAACAGCAGTCGCGTCGTATCGGCTTTGGCGACGTCGCCGGAGGCGGCCCCGTAGGTGACGATGCGGCCGAAATCTGCGAGCGCGTCGAGGCTCCGGTCGAAGGTCTGGCCGCCGACGCCGTCGAGGACGAGGTCAACCCCGTCTTCGGTCTCCGCGGCGATGACGTCGCGGAAGTCGGTCTCGGTGTACTGGATGCCGTGGTCGAGACCGAGGTCGAGGGCGAGTGAGATTTTCGCCTCGGTGCTCGCGGTGCCGTAAGTTTCGGCGTCGGCGAGCGAGGCGAGTTGGACTGCCGCGGTCCCGACACCGCCCGCCGCGGCGTGAATCAGGACGCGCTCGCCCGCTTCGAGTTCGCCCCACCCGTGGAGGCAGTTGTAGGCGGTGAGGAACTGAACCGGGAACCCCGCCGCTTCGGCGGACGACATCGACTCCGGAACGTCGAACAGGGCAGTCGCGGGCGCGGTGACGTACTCGGCGTAGGCCCCGCCGCCAGTGAGGGCAACGACGCGCTCGCCGACTTCGCGTTCGACGCCCTCGCCGACGGCGTCGATAGTTCCCGCGGCCTCCAGACCGGGCGTGTACGTCGGTTCCGGGCCGTTGCGGTAGTGACCGCGGCGTTGCATGATGTCGGCGAAGTTGATGCCGGCGGCTTCGACGGCGATTCGGACCTCGCCGGGTGCCGGTTCGGGTACGTCAGCGTCTCGCACGTCGAGCGCGTCGCTCGAACCGTACTCGGGGACAACGACAGTTCGCATACACGTACGTGTACGCGCTGACAGAAAAATGCGGAGAACGCGGAAGCGCTGTCGAGTTCTCAGGCGAGCAGCAGCGGGAGGCCGAACGTGACGGCGACGCCGATGACGAGAATGACGATTCCGGTCGTAACTTGGCTCATCGTGAACTCCTGCATCGGCGAGGTGACGCGGCCGTCCTCGTCGCCGTGGTCGTGATGGTCGTCGTGGTCGCTCATACGCGAGGCGACGGGTTCGCCATACAAAAACGCACCTAACCGTCGGTCGGTCAGCGGTCCACGTCCCCCCGGGCGCACACCTAAATCGCCGGCGTCGTTCGTCTACGATATATGACATCACACGGTGCGGACGCCGAACGACGCTGGTGGAAAGAAGCGGTCGTCTACCAGATTTATCCGCGGAGTTTCAAGGACTCGGACGGCGACGGCGTCGGCGACATTCCCGGTATCATCGAGAAGGCGGACTACCTCGCCGACCTCGGCGTGGACTGCGTCTGGTTGAACCCCGTCTACAAGTCGCCGAACGCAGACAACGGCTACGATATCGCGGACTACCGGGCCATCATGGACGAGTTCGGGACGATGGAAGACTGGGAAGCCCTCCGCGACGCCCTCCACGAACGCGGCATCAAACTCATCATGGACCTCGTGGTGAATCACACCTCGGACGAGCACGCGTGGTTCGTCAACTCCCGCGCTTCGGCCGACAACGAGTTTCGGGACTACTACTGGTGGCGCGAGGGCCGCGACCCAAGCGAGACTGACCTCGACCCGGACGACTACGACACGCCCGAGACCGTAGACGAAGTCCCGCCCAACGACTGGGAGTCTTTCTTCGGCGGTCCCGCGTGGGAGTACGACGAGGGTACGGAGGAGTGGTACTTGCACCTGTTCGACCGCAAGCAACCCGACCTGAACTGGGAGACCGAGGCGGTCCGCGAAGACGTGTTCGAGATGATGGAGTGGTGGCTAGAGAAGGGTATCGACGGCTTCCGGATGGACGTCATCAACCTCATCTCCAAACCCGAAGGGTTGCCCGATACGGACCCCGAGAACGATATCGAGACCATCGACCGCGCGGTGAACGGACCGAAGGTCCACGACTACCTCGGCGAGATGCGCGAGCGCGTCTTGGACCCCGAGTTCCTCAGCGTGGGCGAGATGATTGGCGCGCCGATGCCGATGGAGACGGCGAGGCAGTACACGACTCCCGGTCCCGAGGGAGACGGACTCTCGATGATTTTCCACTTCGAACACGTCCTCATCGACCGGGGTGACGACCCACTAGAGTTGGTCGAGTGGGACCTGCCGGACCTCGAAGCCATCTTCGACCGCTGGCAGACGGGTCTCGCCGACGAGGGGTGGAACTCGCTCTACTTCAACAACCACGACCAACCACGTCAGGTCTCTCGCTACGGGAACGACGGCGAATACCGAAGAAAGTCGGCGAAGTTGCTCGCCACCCTCCTGCACACCCTCCGCGGGACGCCGTACATCTATCAGGGCGAAGAGTTGGGCATGACCAACTACCCCTTCGACTCGCTGGACGACTTCCGCGACGTGGCGACGCTCAACCCGATTCGAAACGCGCTCGAAGCCGGTGAAATCGAATCGTTCGAGGAAGTCAAAGACAGGGCACGAGCGATGAGTCGTGACAACGCCCGGACGCCGATGCAGTGGGACGACAGCGAGTACGCGGGCTTTACCGACCCCGAATCGACGCCGTGGATTGGCGTCAATCCGAACAAAGAGACCATCAACGTCGAGGCCGAGCGCGACGACCCGGGTTCGGTCTGGCACTACTACCGCGACCTGATTTCGCTTCGCAAAGAACACGACGTGCTCGTCTACGGCGATTACGACCCACTGACGCCCGAACACGAGTCGCTGTGGACGTACACGCGGACGCTGGATGACGACTCGCTTCTGGTCGTGCTCAACTTCGGCGACGGGGAGACGCGATTCGAACCGCCTGCCACCCTCGAAGGTGCAAAAGCTGAGGATCTCATCTCCAACTACGACGCCGACGCCGACGACGTTGCGGGCGTGACGCTCCGGCCGTGGGAAGCCCGCGTGTATCACATTCTCTAGGTCACATCGACCGCTTCGCCCCGACGCCCTCTTCCAATTTTTAGCCGTCTGACACCACTCGAACCGACGGAGTAAAACCCGGTTCCGAGTGAATTTCTGGTAATGACGACATTCGACCGCGCGTGGTGGAAAGAAGCGGTCGTCTACCAGGTCTATCCCCGGAGTTTCAACGACTCCGACGGCGACGGACTCGGAGACATCCCCGGCATCATCGAAAAGGTCGATTACCTCGCAGACCTCGGAATCGACTGTCTGTGGTTGAACCCGGTGTACGACTCACCCGGCGTGGACAACGGTTACGACATCGCCGACTATCGCACCATCTTGGACGAGTTCGGGACGATGGAAGACTGGGAGGCGCTCCGTGACGCCCTCCACGAACGCGGCATCAAACTCATCATGGACCTCGTGGTGAACCACACCTCGGACGAACACGCGTGGTTCGTCAACGCCAGAGAGTCACCCGAGAACGGCCACCGCGACTACTACTGGTGGCGCGAGGGCCGCGACCCGGACGGGACCGACCTCGACCCGGACGACTACGACACACCAGCGGATGTAGACGAAGTCCCGCCCAACGACTGGGAGTCTTTCTTCGGCGGGCCGGCGTGGAGTTACGACGAGGATTCGAGCGAGTGGTACCTCCACATCTTCGACGAGCGCATGCCCGACCTGAACTGGGAGACCGAGGAAGTCCGAGAGGAGGTCTTCGAGATGATGGAATGGTGGTTCGACAAGGGCATCGACGGCTTCCGGATGGACGTTATCAACCTCATCTCCAAGCCAGACGGCCTCCCCGACGGCGCGGACCCCGACGCAATCGTCCGCGGTTCGGACAAGTTCGTCAACGGCCCGCGCGTCCACGACTACCTCTCCGAACTCCACGACCGCGTGCTCGACGACGAGGCGATGACCGTCGGCGAGATGGCCGAACTCAGCGTGGAAGAAGCACGGCAGTACACCGGCCGCGACGGCGACGGCATGAGCATGGTGTTCACCTTCGACCACATGCGTCTCGATATGACCGACGCGGGTCGGTGGTCCTACCGCGAGTGGTCGCCGCGCGAACTCAAAGCGACGATGACCCACTGGCAAGAGGGTCTCGCCGAGGAGGGGTGGAACTCGCTGTTCCTCAACAACCACGACGAACCCCGTCAACTCTCGCGCTTCGGCGACGACGGGAGGTACCGCCGCGAGTCGGCGAAACTGCTCGCAACGTTGCTCCACACCCTCCGCGGGACGCCGTACATCTATCAGGGCGAAGAGTTGGGCATGACCAACTACCCCTTCGACTCGCTGGACGAAGTCCGCGACGTGGACACCATCAAGAACGTTCGTGCCGCCCGAAAAGCCGGTCGCATCCGGGAAGATGACGTGATGGACCTCGTTCGCTACCGCACCCGCGACAACGCCCGAACGCCGATGCAGTGGGACGACTCCGAACACGCCGGATTCACCGAGGGCGAGGCGACACCGTGGATGCCGGTCAACCCCAATAAGGACGAAGTCAACGCCGAGGTCGCCCGCTCGGACCCCGAGTCGATTTGGCACTTCTACCGCGAGTTGATCTCACTTCGGAAGGAACGCGACGTGCTCGTCTACGGCGACTACGACCTCTTGCTCCCCGACCACGAGACGCTGTGGACGTACACTCGGACGCTCGGAGACGATTCGCTCCTCGTCGTCCTCAACTTCGCCGGCGAAGAGACGCGATTCGACCCGCCGGAGGACCTCCGCGGGACCGACGCGGAACTGCTCGTCTCGAACTACGATGCGAACCTCGTCTCGGTCGAAACGACGGTCCTCCGCCCGTGGGAGGCCCGCGTGTACGACCTCCAGTGATAGCCGACCGGTACTGGTGATACCCAACCGACACTGACGCTCAGACGGATTCAGTTCCGTTACCGCGGCCGACCGTGGGGTTCAATGCCGCCATCTGGAAGTGCGGATTTCTGACGTTCGACCCCGACAGCAGTGCCTCTCTCACTGCGGGGTCCGGTCCGCGGACGGGGACGACCCGGAGGTTCGAAACGTCGCCGACTACCGCGCGAATCTCGCGTTCGACAGTCTCGCGTGCCTCGACCGGAACGCCGAGCGAGACCTCGCTCAACTCGCACTCGTCGCGGTCGCCGAGTTCGTCGATAACGTCGCTATCGGCTGCCTGTAACTCGATACGGAACCGCCACGGTGTCGTGAGGAACGTTCGGCGTTCGTTCTCGACGACGGCCCAATCGCGTTCCTCGGCGCGTTCGACCACGGCCGCAACGTCTTCGACGACGACCCCGAAGTGGTCGAATTTGACGTCCGGACCGGGCGCGAGCGTCACGTCTGCCGCCCCGCCGCGATTCGTCTGGAGTCGGAGTTTGAACCCTTCAGGTGGCGTTTCGCCGGGGGTCAGAGAGACCGAATCGCCGGCGAGTGCCCCGAACTGCGCGCTCGGGGTGATGCCGTGCTCGGCGAGCACGGCGCTGGCGTGGGCGACATCCGGCGTCTGGTAATGGAGGTGGAAGACAGACGGGCGCATTATCGTATCACTCGTTGGAGTGAGTTTCAAGATACCGGCGACCGTCGCCGGCGAACGACCTGCCGTAGTCGAAACCGTGAAACGCCCGATTCACATTGTGACTAGTAGCGAATGCTCACGAAGCGCATTATCCCCTGTATCGACGTTGACCTCGACGACGACGGCAACCCCGCCGTCTACACGGGCGTCAACTTCGAGGACCTGAAGTACACCGGCGACCCCGTCGAGATGGCCAAGTTGTACAACGAAGCGGGCGCCGACGAGTTCGTCTTTCTCGATATCACGGCGTCGGCAGACGGCCGCGAGACCATGCTCGATACCGTCTCGCAGGTCGCCGACGAGGTGTTTATCCCACTCACCGTCGGCGGTGGCATCCGAACCAAAGCGGACATCAAAGAGACGCTCCGCGCCGGGGCCGACAAGGTGTCTATCAACACCGCCGCCCTGGAGAATCCCGAACTCATCGAGGAGGGCGCGCGCGCCTTCGGTAGCCAGTGTATCGTCATCTCGGTGGACGCACGACGCCGTTTCGACGACGAAGGCGAACACTACGTCGAAGTCGATGGCGAGTCCTGCTGGTTCGAGTGCACCATCAAAGGCGGCCGCGAGGGAACCGGCGTGGACGTGGTCGAGTGGGCCCGCGAGGCCGAATCCCGCGGCGCTGGCGAACTCTTCATCAACTCCATCGACGCCGACGGCACGAAGGACGGCTACGACATCCCGCTGACGAAGGCCGTCTGCGACAACGTCTCGACGCCCGTCATCGCCTCTTCTGGCTGTGGCGGACCCGAAGACATGCACGAAGTCTTCACCGAAGCCAACGCCGACGCCGGACTCGCCGCCTCTATCTTCCACTTCGACGAGTACTCGATTCAGGACGTGAAGTCCTACCTCGACGAACGCGGCGTTCCGGTTCGGTTCTGAATCGACGACAGACGGGGTCGGCGCTCTTTCGTCATCTCAGTCGCTGACCGAGTTGTGCGACGATAAATTATGGTATAGAAACATTTCTTCTACTGTCACGGTAGTACTACCTATGGTGGCCGATGACAGCCCCGATATCGAGTCCGTCGCCGTCGAGCCCGACTACTGCCCGAAGTGCGGGACAGCCGTCGAGACGAACGAGTTCGAAGGGCGGGAGACCCCGTGGTGTCCGGCGTGTGACCTGCTCTTTTCGCAGAACGCGGTCGCCGCTGTCCAGGTGGTCGTCCACGACGGAGAGCGCGTCCTCCTACTCGACGAACCCATCCCGCAGAGCGAGGGGATATTGACCCTCCCCGGCGGGTACGCGAAGTACGACGAAGGACCGAAAGAGGCGCTGCTTCGGGAACTCGAAGAGGAGACCGGACTCAGTGCAGACCCGTCCGATTTGGAGTATCTGACGACCTACCACGCGGACCTCTCGGTCGTCGGCATCTACTTTCTCACGTACACACTCGAACGGTCTGCGACCGCCGGCGAGTTGCACCCGCAGTTCGAGGAGGGAACGGTCGCGTTCCGACCGGTCGAGGAGGTGCTCTCGATGACTGACCGACGCCGCGATTCGGACCGCGAGCGCATCGAGATGGCCGTCGAACGCCACGTTGAGTGACTTCGATACCACACTCTTTTCGGTCGTGCGCGACCCGCACAGTCGAAACCAATCTTAACCTCCGAGACGCGCGTAGTGTGTGCCATGACGACCGATTCGTGGCGCGCGGCGCTCGAAAGCTACCGCGACGAGAAAGACCGCTCTTTCGCCCGCGACCCGCATTCACCGATTCCGCCCGACCAGCGCGAGTTCTTCGACGGACTCGACTACTTCGAACCGAATCCTAACCTGCGATTCGAACTCCCATTGCTGACGTACGAGGACCCCGAGACCATCACCATCGCAACGACGACCGAAGGCGAGCGCGCATTCCTCGTCTGGGGCTCCTTCGAGTTCGACATCGACGGCGAGACGTATCGACTCGACGCCTATCGAACCAGCCCCGAGGAAGACCGTCTGTGGGTCCCGTTCCGTGACGAGACGAACACCAACGAAAGCTACGGCGCTGGGAGATATTTGGACCTCGACGGTCCGAACGAAGACGGGTTGTGGGAACTCGATTTCAACTACGCCTACAGTCCCTTTTGTGCCTACTCGCCGCGGTTCGAATGTCCGCTCGTCCCGTTAGAAAACTGGCTTCAGGTGCGAATCGAGGCCGGTGAGAAAGATTACGAAGGTCCAGTCGCTGGCGACGAGTCCCACCACGGCCACGGCCACGCGGATTAGGCCGAGACGCGCGGCTAGCGGGTGAGAAAACGAGAGAAGAACGCTCGTCAGTTACGCGTCGAGAGCGGTGTCGAACGCTGCGGTGAAGTTGTCGGCCGTGTCCTGGACGTTCCGCGCCCCGTCGGCGAGTGCGTCGAGCGGGTCCACGCCCTCTTCGGTCTTGATAGAGAGCACGGGGTCGGTCTGTCCACCGGACTGCTCGGGGTTCACGTCGTAGGTTGCAGCGGTCACGCCCTCGGTTTCGAGCAGCGCGCCCTTGAGGACGTTCATAAACGTGTGGTCCTCGCCACCAATCTCGATGCGGAGTTCCTCGTCGGTCTTGTCGATGACCCGCAGTTCCATGGCTCTTCGTTCCGTCCAGCGGCGTTTTAACGTTTCGTCTCGGGTACAGCAACCAGCGCGTCGGCATCGGCCGTCGTGTCTTCCAGTACGTACTCGGTGCCGTCTCGGCCGAGGACGCCCTCCTCGACGAGGTGGTCGAGGTGCGCGAACGCCTCGCCGGGCCCGTGGAGGATGTGGACGTTCGAGAGGTCGCCGAACAGGCGGGCGCTGACCGTCCACGCGTCGGCAGGGCCGTGCTCGGAGAGGACGTTCAGGACGCGTTCGGTCCGCTCTCGGTGGTGTTCGGCGATGACGCGCGCACGCCCTGCCGGGTCGTCGATGGGGTCGCGGTGGCCGGGCCAGACGCGGTCGAAGTCTTCTTCGACGATTCGGTCGAGGCTGTCGAGGTACGTCGCCAACGGGCGCTCGACGCGGAGGTCCGCGCCGCCGATGTTCGGCGTGTACTTCGGGAGGATAGCGTCGCCGATGAACGCCTCGCGGCCCGAGTCGCCGTCGAAGGCGAACGCGCAGAGACCGGCGGCGTGGCCGGGGAGGTGGACGACTTCGAGTTCGCCGTCGCCCGCGGGGATGGTGTCGCCGTCTTCGAACGGCGTCACGTCGGCGTCTTCACCCATCAGGTCGTTGAGGATGCTGAGGAAGTCGGTGAGTTCGTCGAGCGACTCCTGCGGGATGCCCCACTCTTCGAAGCGCTGCTCGCGCATGTCGGTCTCCGCGAAGTGGGCGTCTTCGTCACCCGCGATGAGTCCGGCGTCGGCCGCGTGAGCGTAGACGGTCGCTCCACTCTCGGCCTGCAGTTCGCCCGCGAGGCCGGTGTGGTCCGCGTGCCAGTGGGTGAGGATAATCGAGTCGATATCTGCGACATCGTAGCCAGCGGCTTCGATGCCGTCGTAGAGGTCAGCCCGGACGTCGTCGGTCGAGACGCCGACATCGACCAGCGTCAACTGGTCGCCGGGGAGGAGATAGGAATTGTTGCTCCCTTCGAACACGGTGTTCCCGAGCGAGATACGTTCCATGCGAGCACCTCGCCGTCGGCGTTTATCACGATTCCGAATACGGAACCCTGTGTGTGTGTGAACGGGTCGCACACGTTCTCGGCGTTGCCCGTTACATTCAAAGTCTACCCCTACGTCGTCGTGCACGTCGAATGCCGGTGGACTTCTACGAGCTCCTCGACGTTGACCGCGACGCCGAACGGGACGACATCAAACAAGCGTTCCGTCAGATGGCGCGTGAGTACCATCCAGACGTGAACGACGACGAGCGAGCGACCGCACAGTTCACCGTCGTACGAAAGGCCTACGAAGTGCTCACCGACGAGGGCGAGCGCGCGGATTACGACCGGATGGGCCACAGCTCGTACGTCGAAAAACGCCTCGACGGCCTGCGGAAGTTCAAGTTCCCCGGCGAGGCGGGTAAGCAGAGCGGGTCGTCTTCCTCGACGTCCACGTCGGGGTCGAATCGAACGACTCGGTCGTCTGGGTCTTCGCGCTCGTCTCGGTCATCTTCGTCTCGTTCCTCATCGTCGCGCTCGTCGTCCGGCAGTTCCAGTCGGTCACGTGGCTCCACATCGTCTACGTCGTCCTCGCGCTCCTCTTCAGGGAGTTCGCGTTCGTCGTCGTCTCGGTCTTCTTCGTCTCGGACTTCCTCGTCGCGTTCGTCTTCGTCCACCGGCTCATCTCGCAGTTCGTCTTCCGCACGAAGTTCGGGTTCGCGCTCGTCGAGTCGTTCGTCGTCCCGAAATTCGCGCTCCAGTTCTCGCTCGTCGTCGTCTCGAACTTCGACGGGGAGCGGGCGTTCGTCGCGCTCGTCGCGGAGTCGCCGCTCGCGCGCTCGGCGCGCACGCAACGGCAACTCGAACCGATTCGATTCCGCGTCCGAGCAGTCGAGCGAGTCGGCGAAGACGAACCCGCTGTGGTACGGCTGGTCGGTTTCGCTCGTCGCCTTGCTCGCCTATTTCGGTACGCTCGGCTGGTTTCTCTCGACGTCGGGCGGGGCGTTCGTCGAGACGTTGATTTCAATCGATACCGCCGCACCCGTCCCCGCCCTGCTCTCGGTGTCGCCGCTTACACTGCCGTCGCTCGCTGTCTTGCAGACGGCCGCAGCCGCTTCGCCGACGATGCTGATTCTGCCGGGCGGGTCGGTACTCCTCGCGCTCGTGCTCGTCGGAACGGTGGCGAAGTTCGGTCACTCGTGGGCGACGTGGCTGTACGCGCTCGCAGCACTCGCCCCGCTGGCGCTCGTGATTGCCGGAAGCGTCGGAATGGGACGTCCGCTCGCGGTCGATGTCGTCGCGTTGGCCGTGTTGCCGCTGCTCGGTGCCGGCGGGTTCATCTTCGACGCCGGCCGATACCTGTGGGCCGCTCGGCAATGACAAACAATCTCACGATTTTTGACCTTTGAAGACGTACTGACATGTATGAGCAAGCTCGGCGAGCAGGTTCACCGACTCCGCCTGCGTGGAGTGAACGCGTATCTCGTGGACGACGACGGCGAACTCACGCTGGTCGATGCCGGGACGCCGTGGGACAGCGGTGAGCTTCGCGCGGGCATCATCGACGCCGGGTACACCGTCCCCGACATCGACCGCGTGCTTCTCACGCACTACGATATCGACCACGTCGGGTCGCTCTCGTCCCTCGGGCTGCGCGACTCGGTTCCGATACACCTCGCCGAGCCGGACGCCTCGTACCTCTCTGGCCGCGCAAAGCCACCCTTCTCCTCGCGGAAAGGATTTCTCCAGCGAGTCGGGACGCGACTCATCGACACGCCGAGACAGCCAATCGAGACGGTCGAAGACGGCGACCAGATTGGACCCTTTATCGCCTACCGAACGCCCGGACACACGTTGGGACACACCGCGTTCGTCCACGAACCGTTCAGCGTGGCCTTCGTCGGCGACCTCGTCCGTGAGAAGCGAGGTCAACTCGTCGCGCTCCCGTGGGTGATGGCGGCAGACGCCGAGATGAACGACCGCAGTATTCGAGAATTCGTCTCGAAGTGTCCACCAATCGAAGTCATCGCAATGGGGCACGGAAACCCGGTCGAGGAGTACGGGTACGGCGAACTGCAGGAGCTCGCCGAGAAAGTTTGAGAGACGAACGAAGAGCGAAGGGAGCCCTCGCTCGTCGTTGTAAAGAGCGGGGACCGCGACCGAGCGCGAATCCCCGGACTGACCAAGCCACTGCGAGGAGCACCAATCTCACAGTTGCCTGACGCGCCCGGCGGAATTGTATCAAACCACGCGCGTCAATACCCACTTTGGGTCTAGTTGTAAAAAGTCCTTTGTTCGCGCCAATAAGGACCATGCCATACAGAAGCACTGGGTAAACTTACGCTTATGTGGACCATTTAGCCGAAAAAAGCCAACGTTTCCAAACCTTAATGGTTCTTAGTAGACGAACGAAGTAAGAATCATTATAAAACGTAACAAATCGCCCGACTCAGGACTGTTAACCGTGCGTGAGAGTGGCTAGCGGACGTAGTACGGGTCGTCTCCCGGGATAAATCGGCCGAGGTCGGATTCGCGGCGGAAGTCGGTCGAACGAAGTTCCACGATACCGGCGACGAGTTCGTCGTGGTCGCCCTCGTCCCATTCGCGTGGGTCCTTGATGGGGAGGATGAGAAAGCCGCTACCACGAAGTTCCGTTCCGTGGAGTGTCTCCATGTCGATGTCCGTCTTCCACGCAATCGAACTGTAATTCTCCAAGACGTGTTTGGTCGCCACTTCGCCGACGGGCAAGAGAACGTGTGCGGCGATCGCGCGCAACTCTGCGTCGAAGAAGCGTTCCATGTCGGTGTACTCTGCGGGTGTCGGCGTTCCGTCTGCCACGCACATGTGGAGATACGAGAAGAACGTCCCGTCCACTTCCGGTTCGTCACCAGTCGTGGTCAATAGTCCGGCGTCCGCGAGTGCTGCTTGCAGTTTCATTCCAGGGTCGCTCGTAAAGGGGACGCCGGTTTCGATTCCGCCGTGGATATCGGGGTGGTCTCCGATGACGTGGAAGTCGGCGTTGGCGTCGCCGTAGCCTGGAACGAACCGGTCACACGACGGTCGCATGCCAAACGGGTTGCTCGTGCGGTCGGTTACGTTTCTCACGATGCGTTCTCAGGAGTCCGCTGATAAAGAAGCCGTGGTTCGACCCGATGTTGCCCACGAACGAGCGTGAACTGAGATTATAACTCGACGCCAGATGGAATGAGACTCTGTCCGCGAAGCAGTTCACCGTCGGCGTCGTAGACGAGGAACGTCGATTTTTCGAGCGTCACCAGATGTTCGTCCTCGATGGCGATATCGACCTGGTAGTGGCCGTTTTCGACGTCGATAGACCGTCCGTACTCTCGGGCCGCACCGATGAAGTGGAGCACGTCGTCGGCGTCGGCGTTCAGTTCCAAGACGTAATCACCCGTCAAGCGGTCTGTCACGCTGACAACGCCAGTCGTCTTCGGGTCGTCTATCGGGCCTTGCAAGCGAAGCGCCACGTCGAGTTCGCCCGCGTCGAGTAGTTCGCCAGTCGGCGCGGTGAATCGCTCACGAAGCAACTCCGGCGGTCCGTAGAAGTCGATCGAAACCGTCGGCTGACGGGGAGATTCACCCGTCCCGTACCAATCGACGTTGGTCACGTCGAGTTCGAAGTAGTCGCGCCGCATTCTATGTGATTTCTTATTGTGCGCGACGTATTAACGTGACGCACAGCGGGGAATCTGGACAGTAGCTTGTCGATAGATTTTACCCACCTGCGCCTGCCGCTTGTGCATGGTTTGGGTTCGCTCTGAGTATGCCGGTGCGCTCTCTGTTATCTCTGCGTGGCTCTGTGCGCTCATCCCGTGGAACGTCACCTATTCGTCCGGCGTCGCCGGTGGAAGCCTCCTGTTCGTCCGCTTCCCGTTCTTTCAGGTTCGGTACGCGTGGGGAATCGACATCGCTCAGCGAGTGGCTATCTCGAATCCCGTCTCTGCGCTGTCGCTCCAGGCCAGTCAGTCGATTGCGGTCGCCTATCAGGCGTGGGTTGTCGGTGCCGCCGTGCTGGCGATTGCGGTCCTGTTCTCGTTCGTCTACTACGCACGCGAGGCGGAAGTCGAAGCAGGCCCACTCGACCCGGTTCGGCTGATGGGTGGCCTGCTCGGACTCACGGGCGTGATTCTCAGCGCGGCCACCTACCTGCTCGTGACGCGAGGCTTTCCGGGGATTCCGCTCCCACTCGGCGTGCTCGTCTGTTTCGTCCTCAGCGGCGTCTTACTCACCGTCGAGCGAACGGAGTAGAATCGCGCGGACGATTTAAGTACCAACCCGCCATACCACTCGACCGACTGATTCGGGTGACGATGCCACAAGATACACCACCGAACGCAACGGCGGCGATGCGACCGTCCGCAAACCGGGGCGTGTTCAGACTGCTCCGAGATGGCGACTTCCAACTCGCCGCCGAGGAGACCCGCCGGATTTTACGGCGTACCGCAGAGATGCTCCGCGGGTCGAAACTCGACGTTCGTCCCCTCTCGCCGGAAGAGACGCCGCTGGGAACGTTCGACGTTCCCGACGGCCACGAGGAAGTCGAGCGCTACTGGGTAGACGCCCCCTTCGCGTACGTGGTCGTCACCTACGACGTGGACGCGACGGCCCACCGCTACCACGTCGTCGAACCGGACCTCGACGCGTTCGAAGCGGCGTTACTCGAACGCGTCCGGACCGACATCCGCGACCCGCTGTTGTACCGCGACGACAAGGACCCGACGAGCGAACAGACGCTCGTCGAGGAGTTGGAGTCGCTCATCGAGCAGTACGGGTTGGACCTCCACATGGAGTCGTTCTACACGCTGTTGTACTACCTCCGGCGCGACTTCCACGGCTACGGCCGCCTCGAACCCCTGATGAACGACCCGCACATCGAGGACATCTCCTGCGACGGGTACGATATCCCGCTTTTCATCTACCACAGCACCTACACCGACATCTCGACGAACGTCTCGTTCGGCCAGGAACAGTTGGACAACTTCGTCATCCGACTCGCCCAGCGCTCCGGCCGGCACATCAGCGTCGGCGACCCGGTGCTCGGGACGACGCTCCCCAACGGCGCGCGCGCCGAACTCGCACTCGGCGAAGAAGTGACGCCGCGCGGGTCGGCTTTCACCATCCGCATGTACGCCGACGAACCGTTCACGCCAATCGACCTCATCGACTACGGGACGTTCTCTGTCGAGCAGATGGCGTACCTCTGGCTCTGTATCGAGCACAACAAGAGCCTCATCTTCGCGGGCGGGACCGCGTCGGGGAAGACCACGTCGATGAACGCCGTGTCGATGTTCATCCCGCCGCGTGCGAAGGTATTGACCATCGAAGACACCCGCGAACTCGCGCTGTACCACGACAACTGGCTCTCGTCTGTCACCCGCGAGCGCATCCACGACGGGACGAACATCTCGATGTACGACCTGCTCCGGTCGGCACTCCGCCATCGCCCCGAGTACATCATCGTCGGCGAGGTCCGCGGCGACGAAGCGGTGACGCTCTTCCAAGCGATGAACACGGGCCACACGACGTTCTCGACGATGCACGCCGACAGCATCGAGACGGTCATCAATCGCTTGGAGAACGAACCCATCAACGTGCCGCGCGCGATGGTGCAGTCGCTCGACTTGCTGTGTATCCAGACGCTCACCCGCTTCGACGGCGAGCGTGTTCGGCGCTCACAGACCATCGGCGAGATAGGCAACATCGACCAGCGGACGGGCGAACTCGACTACTCCGCGTCGTTCTCGTGGGACGCGAAGTCCGACGCGTTCTCCCAGAGCGACAGTAACGTCCTCGAAGAGATTCAGCGCGAAAACGGCTGGTCGCGGACCGACCTGCGACGGGAACTCCGGCGGCGCGAGCAGTTCCTCCGGTACCTTCAGGACAACGGCGTCTCGGACTACCGACGCTTTACCGCGCTCATCAACGAGTACTACTCGAACCCCGAGGAAGTGCTCGAACGCGTCGAATCGGAGACCATCGCGGCCGACGTGGACGGCGCTTGAGATGCTGTCCGGACTGTCGCTGCTCCCACTTCTGTTCGCACTCGCGCTCATCGCCCCGATACTCGTCAGCCCGGTCAGTCGCCGCGCGAACTTGCTGGTCTCGCAGGTCGCTCTGCCGATTTTCGGCTTCTACGTCGCCACCGAAAACCAACGCCACCGGAGGCAACAGTGGCGACTTCGTGCCGCACACGTCGGCGTGACCCACCGCGTCTACGCCTCGCGGACGCTCCTCATGGCCGCCGTCTTCGGAATCGCGGGGAGCATCTTCGGCGTCTACGTCGCTGCGGCGTTCTTGAGCACGTTCGCGCTCTCGCCAGAGACGTGGGCGGGACTGCCCCCGCAGGTGCAGTTCTTACGCGGTGTGACCAGCCTCGATACGCTGTCGCTCCGGGAGTTGTTCGTCTTGCTCGTCCTGTCGAGTGCGACGATCGGGACGGCGCTCGCACTGGGCGTCTACTGGATTCGGTGGTACGTCCTCACCGAGCGCGCGAACACCCGTGCGACGGAGATCGAAGCGACCCTGCCGCGGACCGTGGCGTTCATCTACGCGCTCTCGCGCTCGGGGATGGCGTTCCCGAAGGTTCTGGAGACGCTGGCCCGGAACGAGGCGGTGTACGGCGAGGCGGCCCGCGAAGTCGGAATCGCCGTCAGAGATATGGACGCCTTCGGCACCGACGTGCTGACCGCCCTGCAATCGCTGTCCGACCGAACGCCGAGCGAGAACCTCGAAGAGTTCGGCGAGAACCTCTCTAGCGTACTCGGGAGCGGCCGCAACTTGTCCCGGTACCTCCACGAACAGTACGAGCGTTTCCAGACGGAGGCGGCCGCCCAACAACAGCAGTACCTCGAACTCCTCTCGACGCTCGCCGAGGTGTACGTCACGGTGCTCGTCGCCGGACCGCTGTTCCTCATCACCGTCCTCGTCGTCATCGGACTCGTCATCGCGGATACGCTCACGGTCATCCGAATCATCGGCTACGTCGCAGTCCCGGCGATAAGCGCCGCGTTCGTCGTCTATCTCGGCAGTATCACCAAGTCGCTTCGGGGTGTGATCTCTCGAAACCTCGGCACTGGCGCGGCCGCGGATTCCCACCAGATGGCTGACCGCTCGACGGTCGGCGAGACGGCACGCGCCGACGGCGGTGAGATGGCCCTCGGATGGACGGTGAACGCCGAACGGTTGGCCGCCTACGACCGCCTTCGCTGGCTTCGACGGTGGATGAATCAGCCGGTTCGGTCGATTCTGCAGAATCCGTTCGCGGTTCTGGTCTTCACCGTTCCGCTCGGGCTGGTGTGGGTGCTGACGCAGACGACGGTTTCGGTCGGTCCCGCCGAATCTACGTCGCTGCTTCGCGTGGTTGTGCAGCCGGCACTGTGGTTCCACCTCGGCGACTCGCTGGAGGCGGTCGTCGCGGCGGCAGACAACCACGTCGTCGAGGTGGCTATCGTGTCGATGGCGATAATCTCGGTCATTCACGAGATTCGAAAGCGCCAACTGCGGGCTATCGAACGAGCCATGCCCGACTTCCTCGACCGACTCGCAAGCGTCAACGAGGCCGGGTTGACTATCGTCCAGAGTCTGCGCCGCGTCTCGTCGTCCGACCTCGGCCCGCTCGGCGACGAAATCCAGCGGACGATTCGAGACATCGACGTCGGGGCCGACGCCGAGTCCGCACTCCGGCGGATGGACCGCCGCACTCGGAGTCCGATGGTGTCGCGGTCGGTCACGCTCCTCACCAACGCGATGAGCGCGAGCGGCGACATCGCACCCGTCGTTCGCATCGCCGCCACCGAAGCACAGGACAGTCGCCGTCTGGCCCGCGAGCGCCAACAGGAGATGCTGACCTACCTCGTCGTCATCTACATCTCCTTTTTCGTCTTCCTCGGCATCGTCGGCGCGCTCGCCATCTCGTTCATCCCGGCGGTCGAACAGGCGAGCACGGGCGCGCTCGTCGATTCCGGCGGGGTCGGCGTGACCTCGGGGACGTTCGAGGGACTGCGTAACGTGAACACCGAGTCCTACGAACTCATGTTCTTCCACATCACGGCGATTCAGGGCGTCTGTTCCGGCATCATCGCCGGGCAACTCGGCGAGGGCGACGTCGCCGACGGCATCAAACACGCGACGTTCCTCCTGCTTTTGACCTACGTCGTCTTCCTCTTCATCTGAGAGGCGACCGTGTGGTCTTTGGTTCGCTACCGAAATCTCAGTGCATGGACCAGCCCCGAGACACGGTCAGAGAGACGTACGACCGTATCGCCTCGCACTTCGCCTCGACGCGCGAGTACCCGTGGCCCGAAGTCAAATCGTTCGTCGAGGAGGCGACCGAAGATTCCCGTCCCGTTCGTGCGCTCGACCTCGGGTGCGGCAACGGTCGCCACGTCGAACTTCTGTCTTCTTACGCCGACGAGGTCGTCGGTCTCGACGTGAGTCGCGGCCTGCTCACCGAAGCGACGAAACGCGCCGCAGACCGTGAGTTCGACACGCACCTCGTGCAGGGTGACGCGTCTCGCCTCCCGTTCGAAGCCGACTCGTTCGACCTCTGTGTGTACGTCGCAACGCTCCACCACCTCACGCCCCGCGAGACGCGCGTTGCGAGCCTCGACGAACTCGCGCGGGTCTTGGACTCCGAGGGGACCGCGCTCGTCAGCGCGTGGAGCACGGCACACGACACCTTCGACCGGGAGGACGGATTCGATACGACCGTCGATTGGACGCTCCCCGGCGGCGAGACGGTCCCCCGGTACTATCACATCTACGCGCCCGACGAGTTCGACGCCGACCTCGCGGCGAGCGACCTCACGGTCCTCGAATCCGAGATTTCCAGCGGCAACTGTTACGCCGTCCTCTCGGGGCGGTGACGCCCAGGCAAGGGTGCGCTGTGGTAACACGTGGCGGCTGGTTGCGCCGAGCGCACAGGAGATGTGGGCTTAAGACGGCGTGGACGAATCGCATCGTATGAGCGACACTGACGAATCCAAGGAGTACGAAGTCGTGGTCGTCGGCGGGGGACCCGCCGGGTTGCAGACGGCGCTCTACACGACTCGACTGGGCCACGACACCGCACTTATCGACCGCGGCGGCGGCCGCGCGGCGATGATGGTCGATACCCACAACGTCATCGGTGTCACCGAAGACGTCTCGGGCAACGAATTCCTCGGAACCGCTCGTCAGCAACTCGAAGAATACGGCACCGACCTCTACCGTGACCTCGTGACCGAGGCCACACAGCTCGACGACGGCCGATTCGAACTCACCACCAACGACGGCACGTTCGTCACCGAGCGCGTCGTCCTCGGCGTCGGTTTCAACGACAAGCGACCCGACCCGCCGCTCCCGCGCACCGGTAAGGGACTCCACTACTGTCTCCACTGCGACGCCTACATGTTCGTGGACGAGTCGGTGTACGTGATGGGCCACTCCGACTCCGCGGCCTACGTCGCCATGATTATGCTCAACTTCACCGACGAAGTCGATATCCTCCTCCGCGGCGACGACCCCTCGTGGTCCGACGAGACGGACGAACTCGTCCGCGCGCACCCCATCGACATCGTCGAGGAGGAACTCGACAGCATGACCAAAGGCGACGATGGCTGGCTGGAGAGTTTCACCTTCGAGGACGGCACCACCCGCGAGTACAAAGGCGGCTTCGCCATGTACGGGTCGGAATACAACACGACGCTCTTCGAGCAACTCGACGTGGACCTCAACGACGACGGCACCGTCCCGGTCGGCGACCACGGCGAGACCAGCGTCGATGGCGTCTACGCCGTCGGCGACATCACCCCCGGTCACAACCAGATTCCCGTCGCCATGGGCAAGGGCGCGAAGGCCGGCATCGCCATCCACATGGAACTCCGCGAGTTCCCCAAGAGCCTCGACGAGATTCGAGAGCACGGGGAGATTTCGGTCGAAGACGCGCCGGGCATCTCGGCCGGCCTGCTCGAAAAGGCCAAACAGTTCAACGAGTCCCACGCCGACGACTGAGCCGGTCGTTCGGCTCCAATCGCCCGTTTAACCGCTCTTTTTGTCGTAAAATCAGGTGACGGAGCCGGCTGGACGAAAAAGTAACATCCTTATTGTAGCGTCGTGAATGGGTGGATGTCGCTGGCGCTGAGGTGGACTCAGTGCGAGCATGCATGCGCTGGTGGTCTAATGGCATGACTTTGGCCTTCCAAGCCAACGATCCGGGTTCAACTCCCGGCCGGCGCACTTTCTCGAAGAATTACAGTCCGGAGCTGTGTCTCCGGACTCATCAATTCGAGAGTAATGCGGCACGACGGAGTTGAACCCAGCCAGTCGCCGACGAGTGAAACGAGGAGGACCGTCTGGGTTCGGTTCAACTCCCGGCCGGCGCACTTCCTTCGCTCGTGTTACTCGCTCAGTCAGTGCGCCGCCGTAGTCCCCCTCGCTCTGCTCGCGGGACTCCCGACCGGCGCACTTTCTGAACGGAACCAAACGAGGAGTCGCTAGACTCCGAGTTGCTGTGGAGTGAAGAAATGCGCCCAGAGGGAGTTGAATCAGGGAGCAAATCTTCGATTTGTGACCGTGGTTCAACTCCTGACGAGACGAAGTCTCGTCAACGTCCCACTCGCTTCGTCTGCGGGCGACATCAAAGTCGCCCGAATGGCCAGTGAGACGACTTTGTCGTCTCACACTGCTCGCGGGACTCCCGGCTGAGCGAGTTCACGTTCCAACCTTCCTCACCTCCCCCGTGAAAACGACTATTTGGAATCGTGATGAATAGAAGAGCATGAGTGCAACCACTCCAGACCCACGTTCACGGTGCTTGAACTGTGGCTTCGCAGCGACCTCGGGCAGTGACGAATGGGCCACCGTCGAAGCATCCCTAGGGACGATGACACAGTGTCCCGAGTGCGGAAGCACGGACGTGATGACCGGTCGCTGAGCGAACCGGTCCGTTCCTCGAATCCTTGACTAAAGTTACCCTCCTTGACACCAATTAGCGACTGGTGTGTAACACATGGCACTACTCGAAGGCCGCGTTCGCAGGACTGTCGAATTCTGTATCTATTTTCGATTCGAACGTCGTCGTGTCAGCCCTACTGGGCAATTAATTGTACATTCGCCGCACAAAGAATTATGAAGTTTCACTCTGTTCGGACGAGTAGTGTTCGGGTTCAATTCATCGACGACGGGCGAGGACGAACAGCAGAAGAAAGAGAAATCGAACGGCGTCCCGCGGCGTCGATTCATGCAGGCGGCCGCCGGGTCTGGTGCGCTGTTACTCGGCGCGGGGACGGTATCGGCGAACGGGAAGGGCGGCCAAGCGATCATCCACGAGGACGAGTACTACCCCGACGAATCGTTCGTCATCCTCGAAGCACAGGAGTGCGACAGTCCGACGCCGTACGGTTCGTGCCGCGACGACCCGCTGTTCTTCCAGTGCTACGGTCAGGGCGGCCGCTTCCCGCCGGGAAAGGGCGGAACCCTCCCGTTCCCGTGGTGGAACATCAAGTACGTGAGCGGGCCGCTGGAAGGCGAACTGTTGCGACTCTACACTCGTGACAACAGCATCGAGGCGGGTCTGACGTACCGCTGGACGCGGAAAGAGAAAGATTGCCCCGAGACGCCCGACGTGTTCCAAGTCGGCTTCGCGCCGGACAAGTAAGACCGGTTTTCACGACGCGAGCCCATTCGAGTCTCCTGGTGCGACGACCACCGTTCGAGATTCGACCGAACGAATGGTCACAGAACCGAGCATTCGACGCTCACCTCCCGGTTCGAATCTCGGTTTCGCTTTCTCACCCCGTTCAGGCAGTCCAAAACACGGGATTCGAGCTAACATTCGGCACACGAGACGGACCGTCTGTCTTATCTTCCCCGCCGTCCTAGGCGAACGTAATGTCAAACCTTATTCCACTCTTCCCGGGTCTGCCGGGTGGCCCAGAACTGCTCATCGTCCTACTCATCGTCGTGCTCCTGTTCGGGGCGAACAAACTCCCACAACTCGCCCGCTCGACGGGGCAGGCGATGGGTGAGTTCCGACGTGGCCGCGAGGAGATAGAGGATGAACTCAAGAAGGGCGCAGAGGAGTCCGAGGCGAGCGACGAGGACGAAGAAACTGCCGAGGCCGAGGCTGACGCAGACACCGAAACCGAGAACAAAAACTAAGCCTTCTCCGCTGGGTAGTCCAGCAATTCCACGAACCGAGAGTGACGACTATCGCGGACTGTCGGGAGGAGAACGCCGAGTAGCGACGGAACGAGCGCCGTCGCTCACCGGGTAGATGACGTATGAATGGGCGGACAGCGAGGTTGCCCGGCGTTCCGAAACGGGGAATCTCGGTTGCCTCCTCCACCCCGCGACCCCTCGAGCGACGCACGTCCGATGGTCCGCTGCTCGCTTCCGCGCCTGGCGGGGTACCACCGATGAACCGCGCGAACCCTTCCCTGCGGAAGGGGTACGCGGAGCCGCTGTCCCCGAAGGACGAGGTTTCTACGTTGGCTTCCGAGGCCCGTACCGGTCTGACCGGACGCGCCCGTGTTCGGTCCCCGCTAAAGACCTATTTCGCGGGTAGAGAGCAGGGCCTAACTGCCCGACCTAGTCCACTCCTCCCTAATCCACGGACTGTTAAGGGCCTTTCGACTCGGCGGGGAGATAATCGAGCGACATCGGAGGGGTTTCCCGCGCGTGTGAAACGCAGAAGCAGGGGCGTCAGCGTGTCAGGAACGAGTGACCAGAGGGCGAGTGACCAGAGGGCGAGGAACAGGAGCGCTAGAGCACACTTCGGGCGTACCCTGCCGCGCCGACGAACGTCAACAGTGCCGACCCGAGGACGGCCCAGCGGTGGTATTCGAGCCACGAGTACTCGCGTTCGAAACTGAACAGCACCGTCGAATCGATGCTGAACGCCCAGAGCGTCGTGAGACCGAGCATGGCGAGCGACAGCACGAGCGCCAACCCGGCGGAGGTTTCGGCGTCGGTTCGGCCCTGAAGTCCGGAGAGAAAGACGATGACCGCGAGCAACGCGAGCAGGCCGATTATCGAGAGACCAGTCGGCCCGGACGCGTAGTACGAGGCCGTCGGGCCACCGCCGGACGCGACGACGATTCCCGGGAGGGCAACCGAAACACCGAGACAGAGTGCACCGACGATTCCAACTGTCGGTGCGAGACGTTCGACATCCATATCCGGCCGTTCGGGTGTTCGACAGATAAACGATGTGAGACGGAGCGACACGCGATTGGCCGGTTTTAAATCGTGTTGTGACGACGTGCGCGTATGGACCGCGTAGCGATCATCGGTGCATCGATGACCCAGTTCGGGCAGCGCGACGCGTGGATTCGAGAGTTGCTCGCCGAAGCAGGCGTGGCGGCGCTCTCGGACGCTGGCGTCTCTCCCGACGAAATCGAGCACCTCTACGTTTCGAACATGGCGAGCGGCGAGTTCGAGGGCCAAACCGGCGTCCCGAACGCCCTCGCACACGACCTCGCGGCGATGCCCGCCTACACCGCCCGTATCGACCAGACCTCGTCGTCCGGCGGCGCGGGCGTCTACGCCGCGTGGCAGTCTGTCGCCTCCGGCGCGTCGAACATGACGATGCTCGTCGGCGGCGAGAAGATGACACATCGAACGACGGCCGAAGCGACCGACGTCATCGCGTCGTTGACCCACCCGGTCGAGTACAAACACGGCGTGACGCTCCCGTCGTTCGCGGGGCTGACCGCGCGTCTCTACCTCGACACCTACGACGCACCGCGCGAGTCGCTCGGTAAGGTCGCCGTCAAGAACCACAAGAACGGCCTCGACAACCCGCACGCCCAGTTCCGAAAGGAAGTTGACCTCGAAACCGTCCTCGACTCGCCAATCGTCGCGGACCCGCTTCGACTCTACGACTTCTGTCCCATCACCGATGGCTCGGCCGCGCTCGTCTTCTGTCCCGAGTCCGTCGCCCGGGAGTACACGGACGACTACGCCGTCATCTCGGGTATCGGCGGCGCGACCGACACCCACGTCGTCCACGAGCGCGCCGACCCGACCACGATGGGCGGCGTCGTCAACTCCTCCGAAATCGCCTACGAGATGGCCGACCTCGGCCCCGAAGACATCGACGTGGCCGAACTCCACGACATGTTCACCATCCTCGAATTCCTGCAGTCCGAAGACCTCGGCTTCTTCGAGAAGGGCGAGGGCTGGAAGGCGGTCGAAGAAGGCGTCACCGACCGCGACGGAGAGTTGCCCATCAACACCTCCGGCGGCCTGAAGTCGAAGGGCCACCCGCTCGGTGCATCCGGCGTCGCGCAGGTGTACGAGATTTACAAGCAACTCATCGGCGACGCGGGCGACCGACAGGTCGATGCCGATGTCGGGCTGGCGTGCAACGTCGGCGGCTTCGGCAACTGCGTCACCACCACCATCATGGAGTCCCGATAATGTCCGACAATCCCCCAATGGAAGCGTACCGCTACCCCGACGGGAGCATCACCTACCCCGGCCACCCGGTCGGGCCCGGCGGCGAGGAGGCAATCGACACGGTTGACCTGAGCGACTACACGGCGACGGTGCTCACGTGGACCACCTCGACGGCGACTCCGCCGGGCGTTCGCGCGCCGAACACGCTGGCAATCGTCGAGTTCGACGTGGACGGCGAACCCGTTCGCGCACTCGGGCAGGTCACCTCGGAAGCGGTAGCGATAGGCGACGAAGTGAAACCGATCTACTGCGAGGAACTCCGCGAACCCGGCGCGGGTATCCGCGAACCGGCGAGTCAAGAGTGGGACGGCTACCAGTTCGAACCGCTCTGAAAACTCAATAGTCTCGTACTCGTTTTTGTAATCCGAGAGAAAAAGGGTAGCTCCGGCGTAGAACGAATAGCTCCGCTCAGACCTGACGCGCGCGTTCGAGTTCGGACTGTACGGCGGCCCACGAAACGGGCGTCTCGAACGAGTCGAGCGTCGATTCGAACGATTCGAGTCGCTCGCCGTACTGTTCGTGCCAGGCGTCGTCGGCCACGCCGTCGAGTTCCGATTCCATGGCTCGGGCGCGCCCGTCGAGCGAGTCGAGGCGGTCGGCAATCTCCGCCATCTCGTCGCCGGATGCCGACTCGGGTGCCATCGTCCGAACGTCGTCCAGTTCCGCGCGAGCGTCCGCAATCGAGAGCGGCACCGTCCGCAAGCGAAGCGACGCGTCGAACCACGCGTCCGCGCTCGCGTGCCCGTCGTCCACCTGTGATGCGGTCTCCGAGATGCCGTTGAGCGATTGCTCCAGAACGTCTACGTCGCCGGTGAGTTCGCGGATTCGAGACGCGTGGTTCGTGAGCCACGTCTCGAACTCCTCGATTTCCAGTTGCGTGTCGTCCGCGACTCGGGTGACCTGTTGTGCGCCGGAAGCGACGTCCCGGAGTCCGGTGACGAGTTCGTAGAGCGAGCGTGACTCGCGCTGCCACGCAGAGAGGCGTTGGTTGGTCTCTCCGAGCGACTCCACCTGTGCCTCCGCGCCAGAGACGACCGACTCGAACGCCGAGAGTCGTGCGCGGACCGAATCGACGTCTGGTGCCGATTGTGCGCGCTCTCTCGCTTCTTCGAGCGCGATGCCGGCGAGTTCGACGCGCGTCTCGGCCGTCGAGAGAATCATCGCGGTGTCGGTCACCGACTCGTCGATCGCCTCGCGCGTGATGATACCATCGTCGGTGACGTGCGTGAGGACGTTCCCGACTACTTCCGCATCGCGCGAATCGTCTTCTGTGACGAGTCGGTCTACGGCCGCCGACTTCGCCACGCCGATGAGTTGCTCGACAGTGGTGTCGCGTTTCTCCGTGGCCATCGTGACTGTCTACGGTGCCGCCGTGTTCTATATGTTATCGGTTCGTTGATACATATTAGAATATAGACGTACGTAGCCGTAATATCGCGGTATTACTGGTAGTTAGACGAAAGTGACATAGATAGTATCAGGGTTCAGTGTGAGTACAATAAAGTAGTATTATAAACGCATTTTATTATAAGTCGGGTCTGCTCAGTTGATGGCGCGCGACTCCACTGAGTTGACAGAGACCGTATCACGCCGTAAATTCCTCGTTGCGTCCGGCGCTGCCGGTATGGCTGGACTGGCTGGCTGTTCTGGTTCGTCCGGTTCCGGAGAGACCGAAGCGACCGAGGCTGCGACGGAAGAAGCAACCGAAGCGACCGAGGCACCCGAGGAGACCACCGAGGAATCCTCCGAGCCTGCACAGCCGCAGATGCTCACCGCAGAAGGGTCTTCGACCGTCTACCCCATCGCAAACAAGGGTAGCTCGTACTGGAACTCCAACGCACCGGCGAGCGACGGCGAGTACTGGGGTTCGAGCTCCGAGGGTACCGTCCCCGGCTGGGACGAACTCGACGCGGGCGACATGCGCCTCGCGGACTACTTCGCATCCCTCTACGGCTTCGAGCCGACCGAGACGCAAGCGAACCCGCCGTTCGCAACGTCCATCGGTCTGAGCCACTCCGGAACGGGTTGTAAGTCCGTCCGCGACGGTCTCGTGGATATCGGGAACTCCTCCGGTCCGATTACGGCGGAACTCGGCATCAGCGAAGCAGAGCGTGACGAGAAGTACGTAGACCACGTCCTCGGCCGCGACGGCCAGCCGGTCGTCGTCTCGAAGGACATCTACGACGCGGGCGTCACGCAGCTCACGGGCGAGCAGGTCAAGGGCATCTACCAGGACGAAATCACCAACTGGAGCGAAGTCGGCGGCCCGGACCAGGAAATCTACGTGGTCGGTCGTGCAGAGGGTTCGGGTACGGACACCTCCTTCCGTCTCAACATGCTCGGTGACGCCGACGCCTCGATGGAAGGCGTTGACACCCGTAAGGGTCAGAACCAGCAGGTCAAGACCGTCGTCCAGCAGAACGAAGGTGCCATCGCGTACATGGCACTCGCGTTCACCGGCCCGCAGGTCATCCCGATCGGTATCGAGTTCGAGGGGACGCTGTTCGAACCCGACAAGAGCGCCGAGAACACCATCTTCGACAGCGCCTACCCGCTCAACCGTGACCTCCACCAGTACACGACTATCACGGAGGACACCCCGAGCGGGACGGACATGCGCGAAGCCGCGTTCATGAACATGTTCCTGACGACGTTCGGCCAGGAAGTCTTCGTCGAGGCGAACAACTACATCCCGCTTCCGGACAAGGACATCCAGGCCGAGAAGGACAAGCTGCCGTCCCAGGTCTAAACCTGACCCAGTAGCGCAGCACAGGTCCCGAACGCCTCGTTCTTTCACATTCATTTACGTACCAAACATGACACGATTCACAGACAACGACGGCGGCAGTCTCCGAGCTGCGGCACGGAGCGAGCTTCAGCGAGGCCGTGACTTTATCGACGAGACAGACCCGGAAGCACTCGTCACCGTCACGGTCGCCTCGTTGTCGCTGCTCGCTGCGTTCGTCGGCTTCATCGCCGTCTCGTCGCTGACAGCCATCCCCTTCGTGATATTCCTCGTCGCGTCGGGCTACGGGTGGATGCGGCATCAAGAACTGACCGCGCGCGTGCTCACGCTGACGACCACCGTCTCGACGATTCTGATACTCGGGCTCATCCTCGTGTTCATCTTCGCCGAGGCGTGGGCGACCGTCGAGTACGCGACCGTAACAGTCTTCGGCATCCCGATTCCGGGGCTTCATCTCTTCATCGAGACGCGCTGGAGTCCGGTGTCGCCGCCGATTCGCTACTCGCTGGTTCCGATGATTCACGGGACGGTCCTCGTCACCATCATCGCAACCGCCGTCGCAGCGCCCCTCGGCGTCGCCGCCGCGCTCTTCCTGAGCGAAATCGCACCGACGACCGTGCGCGAACTCGTCAAACCGGGCGTCGAAATCCTCGCCGGAATCCCGTCTATCGTCTACGGCTTTATCGGGTTCACCATCCTCAGCCCGTGGGCCTCCGAACAGTTCGACATCGTCGGACAGGGAACCTACCTCTTCGTCGGCATCATGGTCGGCCTGATGGCGCTTCCGACCGTCGTCTCGGTGGCCGAAGACGCCCTCAACAGCGTCCCCGAAGCGATGAAGAGCGGGTCGCTCGCCCTCGGGACGACCGACTGGCAGACGATGACCTCGATTACGCTCCCCGCGGCGTTCTCGGGCGTCTCGGCCGCTGTTCTCCTCGGCGTCGGACGCGCAATCGGCGAGACGATGGCCGCGACCGTGATGCTCCGCGGCAGTCCGGGACTGACGAAACCCCTGTACAACGTGTTCTACGGCAACGACACGCTGACCTCGCTCATCGCGGCGAACTACGGCGACGCCGACGGACTGCAACTGTCGGCGCTGTTCGTCGCCGGCGTCATCCTCTTTATCACCGTGTTGTTCCTCAGCATCGGGTCGCAGTACATCGAGGCGCGCATGCGTCAGAAACTCGGAGGTGCCGACTGATGGCGAGCGTGAACGAGTCCCAACTCGTCTCCGAGGACACCTCGGGAACCGAGGCAGTCGCCGCGGGTGCCGTCGGTCTCGCCGCGCTCCTGTTCGCACTGTCGCTCGGTGCCCTGTTCGAACTCGTCACCATCACCGACCCCATCGCGGGCGTCCCGGTGGTCGCTCTCCTCGGGGTCCTCCTGATGGTCTTAGGTCTCGGCGTCATCGGGTTCGGCGTCGGTTCCCGACTCGGGTACGTCCAGACGAATCCCCTCCCGAGCGCCGGGTTGGTCGCCGCAGTCGCCTTCTCGGGTCTCTGGTTCGTGGTCGGTGGTTTGGTCGCCTCCCAGACGCTCGGTCTCGGAACGGCCGGTTGGGTCGTGACCGCAGTCCTAACCGGCGGTCTCGGGTTCGCCGCCACCGCCCTCCCGCGCGAAGACGTCGGTTCGACGCTGCCCGCGGGCGCGCTCGCGCTGTTCGCGGGTCTCGTCCTCGTGACGGGTCTCATCGGCCCGTCGTGGGTCTGGGACCTCGGGTGGGAACAGCAGGCGTCGTTCAACGCCGAGTTCACGATTCCGACGATTACGGCGTTCTGTTCGCTCGTCGTCGGGTGGTCCGCCGCGAAAGCCTACGGCGGCTTCGGCGCTCGCGGCCGCCACGTGGGGGCGTACGTGCTCGTCTACCTGAACGCGCTGTCCATCATCGCGGTGCTGTTCTTGCTCGTTGCGTTCACCGTGTTCAAGGGCCTTCCGGGCCTGTTCCGCGGTCTCGCCTTCGGACTCGGGTCCGGGCCGCAGACGACGCTCTTCGGCGTCACCTTCTCGTGGCCCGTCAACTGGCCGTTCGTGATGAACGGCGTCGCCCTCCTGAACGACGTGAACGGCGTGCTCCCGGCCATCGTCGGGACAATCTGGCTCGTCATCGGTGCCGTGTTATTCGCCGTCCCGCTCGGCGTGGGCGCGGCAATCTTCATCACCGAATACGCCGACCGCGGTCGGTTCACGCAGGTCGTCGAGATTGCGACGAACGGGCTGTGGAGTACGCCGAGTATCGTCTTCGGTCTGTTCGGTCTCGCGTTCCTCGTCCCGCGGCTGGCGAACCAGAAGTCGCTCCTCGCGGGCATGCTCACGCTCGGCTTCATGCTCCTCCCGCTGGTCGTGATTACGAGTCGGGAGGCGATGCTCGCGGTGCCCGACGAGTACCGCGATGCGAGCGCCGCCCTCGGCGTCACGAAGTGGCAGACCATCCGAAGCATCGTCCTCCCCGCCGCACTTCCCGGTGTCGTCACGGGTATCATCCTCGGCGTCGGCCGCATCGCCGGCGAGACGGCACCGATTCTCCTCACGATGTCCGGGAGTGTCGCGCCGCCGGGAAGCCAGACGGTTGACGTCATCGGTGGCTTCCGGTTCACCGGGTCGCCGCCGTTCGTGGCGAATCCCGAACTGATGCAAGCGACCTCCGCGCTCCCGTATCAACTCTACTCACTGATCACCGCGGGCGTCGGGCAGTCGTCGAACATCGCCAACATCGACCAGTTCCGATGGGCGACCGCACTCATCCTGCTCGTCGTCGTTCTGAGCTTCTACGCGGTCGGTATCGCCGCACGGTACTACTTCAGACGGAAACTCCAGCATGACTGAACACATGAGCGAAACAGCACACACGACAGAGAACGAACAGTCCGCCGCCGACCAACCGTTGCAGGTTACGAGCGGTGAAACCCGAGAGAAGTCTCGAGACGAGTGGACCGACTACGAGTTCGAAGGCGAGGCGAAACTCGCCGCCGAGGACCTCGACGTCTACTACGGCGACGACCACGCGCTCAAGGGCGTCTCCATGGAGATTCCCGAGAACAGCGTGACGGCGCTCATCGGTCCGTCCGGCTGTGGGAAATCGACGTTCCTCCGGTGTCTCAACCGGATGAACGACCGCATCGGTGCGGCCCGCGTCGATGGCTCGGTCCAACTCGACGGACGGGAGATTTACCAGGACAACGTCAACCTCGTCGAACTCCGCAAGCGCGTCGGCATGGTGTTCCAGTCGCCGAACCCCTTCCCGAAGTCCATCCGCGACAACATCTCCTACGGACCCCGGAAACACGGCGACCTCGAAACCGGTCTCCTCGCCAACCTGCTCGGCCGGAGCGACGACGACGCGATCGACGAACTGGTCGAGCGCTCGCTCCGACAGGCCGCGCTCTGGGACGAGGTGTCCGACCGTCTCGACGACAACGCGCTCGGTCTCTCCGGCGGCCAACAACAGCGCCTCTGCATCGCTCGCGCGCTGGCGACCGACCCCGAAGTCCTCCTGATGGACGAACCCGCATCGGCGCTCGACCCGATTGCGACCTCGAAAATCGAGGACCTCGTCCACGAGTTGGCCAAAGAGTACACCGTCGTCATCGTGACCCACAACATGCAGCAAGCGGCGCGTATCTCCGACCAGACGGCGGTGTTCCTCACCGGCGGCGAACTCGTCGAGTACGGCGATACCGACCAGGTGTTCGAGGACCCGCAGAGTCAGCGCGTCGAAGACTACATCAGCGGCAAGTTCGGATAGCGCGTCGGCGATACGTCACGGGCGAATCGGGTCACGACGACCCTCCACGGAGATTTTGGAGGCTCTCGCGTCTTCGGGGGAGCGAGCAGACAGCGATACCGAACTGAGACAATGGAAACACGAAAGATACAGCAAGTCAGCAACGGCACGTTCACCGTCTCGCTACCGAGAGAGTGGGCTGATGCAGTCGGCATCACCACCGGAACCGTCGTGGACCTTCATACACACATCGACGGACTCCTCGTGGTACAGCCCCCCGGAAGCGACTCGCACGCCGTCGAAACGGTCACGCTCGCGGTCGACGACCAACGACCGGCCAACCTCGAACAGACGCTTCGGGCGGCGTACCTCGCCGGGCCGGACGAGATTGCGCTCACCTCGGAGTCGGGGTTCACCGCCGAACAGCAACACGCCGTCCGGAGCGCCGTTCGCAACCTCGTCGGCGTCACGATTACCGACGAGTCGGAGACGCACATGCGAGCGCGCAACGTCCTCGACGCGAACGAGGTGTCGGTTCGGCAGTCCGTCCGGCAGTTACAGTTCGTCGCGCTGTCGATGCACCGCGAGGCGACCGCCGCGCTACTGGGTCTCGAATCGCCGGCGGCCGTCGTCAGCCGCGACGACAGAGCAGACCGCCTCTACCAGATGACCGACCGGTACTTCACCCGCGCACTCGCGCGACTGGACGAGGTCGATGCGCTCGGCGAGACGCGACAGCAGTTGTTCTACCTCCACGCCGTCGCCCGAGCGGTCGAACGCGTCGCCGACCACGCAGAGCGCATCGCCGCCGTCGCGGCCGATATCGACGACCAGTTGCCGGACTCAATCGCCGACGACATCGACGCCATCGCACACGACGCCAGAGACGCCGTCGAAACGGCGGTCGATGCGGTGTTCGCCGGCGGGAGCATCCCCGCCGCCCGCGACGTACTGGAGACGAGCGAGCGTGTCCAATCGGACCTCGACTCGCTCGAACGCCGACTGTTCGAAGAAGGAGACGCAGATTACCGACTCGTGCGCGTCCTCGATAGTCTCGACCGAACCGTCGAACACGCGAACACCATCGCCGAGGCTGGTGTTCGACGGGCACTCTGCTCCGGTGACGATGCAGACGGGACGGACGACGCGACTGGCACCGACAGCGAGCGCCAGTCCAGCGCGACGTAGCCACGCAAATGTTGATACGGCAACCTGTCGTAGTGTGTGTATGAACGTCCGTCGCTCCCCGTTCCTCCGCGACTCGGCCGCCGCGATTGCGGTGCTCGTCGGTCTCTACGCCCTCGCGTTCGTCCAGTTCCAACCCGTCCAGATTCCGGGCTACCTCCTCATGGTCGGGTTCGGCGTCATCGACACGCTCGCGGGACCGATAACCGCCAACTACGACCTCTGGTTCGGCGTCTACCTCGTCGCGCTCGGTCTCGGTGCTGGGGCGTTCGCCGGCCTGCTTCGAACCGCGTCCCGGAGAGCCGACCTTCCAGCGTGGCGAGTCGCGGTCGCTGGCGCGGCGGCCGTCGTTGGAGTCCTCTCGCTTCTGTTCGCACTCGGCGTGCTATTCACCTCGACGCAGGTGACGCCGGTTCTCATCACTGCCACCACGGCCGTCTTCTTCTTCGCGCTCGCCGCGTGGCTCGCGGGACTGTTCAGCGTCGAAATGAGACCGACTCGTTAGTTCTCGCCGTCCTTTCCGCCTTCGCCGCCCTCGCCGTCGGCCGCCTCGTCCTCGTCGCCGTTCACCTCGCGCTTGATAGATTCGAGTTCGGCATCGACGTCGATTTCCGTGGGCTCGTCCGGCGAGTCCGCCGCGTCGTCATCGTCGTTCTCGTCGGTCACGTCGATTCGAACCGGTGTCGAACGCTCGCGTGACCTGCCGCGAGTGTCGTCTCGTCGCCAGCGGGATTCGAAGCGCGTCTCGTCGTCTCTCCAGCGGCGCTCCCGGTCCGTGCGGTCGCGCTGTGCCTCGTCGATTCGGGCGTCCAACTCGTCGGTGAGGGTTCGCGCGCGGTCGAGGATGTCGCGCGCTTCGGGGTTCGACGGGAGGTCCGCTTCTGAGAGCGCGGTTCGAAGTTCGTTGAGGGCGCGCTCGACACCGGAGACGGCCGCGCGGGGGGCCTCTCGGAGTCGCGGGTCCGAGCTGAATCGGTCGTCTTCGAAGGCGCGGTCGGGGTCCGACAGGCGCATGAGTTTGCGGAGGAGTTCGAGCGAGGCGATGGTCGCTTCGAGGACGGCGATGACCGTCGGGATGGTGTAGGACTCGGTAAAGCGCATCACCTCGCCGAAGGTTGGCGGGCGGGGTGGCTGGAACTGGCCGAGTGTGTCGCGGTCGCCGGCGCGCTCTTCTCGGAGCTCCGTGCCGAGTTCTTCGAGTGTCTCCCCGAGGTCTTCGAGGAGGTCGAGTAACTCGTCGTCTCGTCGTCGGTCGCTCATACCCGCGATTGGGTCGCCGTGGGGATAAGCGTTTGAGGCGCGAAGAAAGCGAGAACAGTTGGCTTTCAGGCGCGTCGGTACTGCGGCGGCCACTCGGCCTCTTCGCCGAGTTCTTCGGCCGCGTGGAGCGCGAAGTACGGGTCGCGGAGGTGTTGGCGGCCCACGATAGCGAGGTCGGCGCGCTCGTTTCGGACGAGTTCGTCGGCGTGGCGGGCGGTCCGAATCCCGCCGACTGCGCCGACCGCGAGGCCGGTCTCGTCGCGGATGCGCTCGGCGTACGGCGTCTGGTAGCCGGGTCCCGCGTTCGGGAGTTGTTGGTCGGGGTGGATGCCGCCGGAACTCACGTCGATGAGGTCTACGCCGAGTCTTTCGAGGTCGGCGGCGAGTCGAACAGACTGCTCGATGTCCCACGACTCGCGGTCGTCCAGCCAGTCGGTCGCGGAGATACGGACGAAGACGGGCTTGTCGTCGGGCCACACCTCGCGGACGGCGTCGGTGACCTCGCGGACGAGTCGCGTTCGGTTCTCGAACGACCCGCCGTACGCGTCGTCTCGGTCGTTGGCGACCGGCGAGAGGAACTCGTGGAGGAGGTAGCCGTGGGCGGCGTGAATCTCTGCAATCTCGAAGCCGGCGTCGAGTGCGCGCTCTGCGGCCACGCGGAAGTCGTCGATGACTCCCTGAATCTCGTCGGTGGTGAGTTTGTGAACCTCGGGAGCGGGTTCGTCTCGCGGGTAGGGGATGGCGCTCGGCGCGACGGGCGTCCAGCCGCCGTCTTCTTCGAGGACCGGGTTGCCGCCGTCCCACGGGCGATGGATGCTTGCTTTCCGCCCGGCGTGGGCGAGTTGAATCGCCGGAACGCTCCCGTGCTCGCTGATGAACTCGGCGGTCGGCGCGAGCGCGTCGGCGTGGTCGTCGCTCCAGATGCCGAGGTCGTTGGGAGAGATGCGTCCCTCCGGCGAGACGGCCGTCGCTTCGGTCATCACGATTCCCGCGCCGCCGACGGCGCGACTGCCGAGGTGGACGAGGTGCCAGTCGTCGGCGTAGCCGTCGGTCGAAGAGTACTGGCACATCGGCGAGACCATGACCCGATTCGGAATCTCGGTGTCGCGGAGTCGCAGCGGCGTAAAGAGCGTGTCCGTCATCGCTCCCTCATTTCGTCCGGGACATTAAGCCCCACCCGGTTGCGGTGATGCAGGCCGGTTTTGGCGACTATTCGACCGACCCGACGAACGCGCGCTGGTCGTCGAGTACGTCGCGGTCGAGCGTCCACATGAGGTCGCGCTCGTCTCGGTTCAACGCCGCTGCGACTGCGCCGTCGGGCCTGACGACGAGCGAGCGACCGGCGAACGTGGTCTGGTCAGAACCGGGAATCGACCCGCCGCCGGTTCGACCCGCGCCGACGAGCCATCGCACTCCGTCGAGCGCGCGAGCGCGACACAGGAGTCGCCAGTTCTCGGAGTGCTCGGCGGGCCACGCGCCGACGACGAACAGCGCGTCGATGCGCTCGTCGGTCAGTGCCGCGCTCTCGCCGACGAAGTTGAGGTCGTAACAGGCGAGCAGGCCGGTCTTCCCCGCGGGCGTGTCGATGACGACGCGCTCCTCGCCCGGCGTGACGACGGACGCTTCGTCGCCCCAGAGGTGGCGTTTTCGGTAGACGGCAGGGTCGCCCTCGTCCGGAACGTAGGCGACCGCGTTATAGAGGGTTCGACCCTCCTGTTCGAGGTAGCCCGCGAGCACGTCGAACTCGTTGTCGTCGGCGAGGTCGGCGAGAAAGTCGAGCGCCTCGTCGCGGGTGAGCGCGCCGCTGAACGCGCGGTTGTCGGCGACGAAGCCCGTCAGCGCGTACTCGGGAAAGCAAGCGATATCGACGTCCTCGGGGAGTGCCTCGGCGCGAGTGCGAATCTTCGCCTTGTTCTCCTCGGGGGCTAAATCGGCCAGCGAGAGTTGCGGAACTGCGACGGTGGGACCGGTCATGCACCAACAGAGTGGGTGCCGCGAAAAAACACCCCGGAATAGTGGCAAGCGTGTGAGCGAGTGACCGCCGAAGCGAAGGGAAACGCTCTTTTTACCGACGAACGGACTTCCGTCATATGAGTGACGGGGACGACGATACGACGGAACTCTCGTTCGAGAGCCTCGACGAACGCCTGAACGAGGCTGGAGAGGCCCTCGAGGCCGCAGAGACCGAATCCGACCTCGACGACGTCGAAGCGACGCTCGACGACATCGAAGCGGACATCGAGGCGGCGGACCTCCCAGAACCGGACGACGAAGACGAAGACGACCCGACCGAGGAACTCGAATCGCACCTCTCGGACCTCCGGGACGACCTCGAAGCCCAGCGCGGTCCGTACGCCGCGGACGTGGTCGAAGAACTCGAAGCGGCCAAGTCCACCATCTCCGAGACCCGCTGGACGGAGCGCGGCGAGGAGGAAATCGTCGTGGCCGTCGAGTCCTTCGCCGAGGAGTTCAACGGCGTGCTCGACGCCGACGTGTCGGTCGATGGCGACGACGAGGACGACCTGAACGCCGCCATCGACGAGGCCATCGCCGCCGTCGAAGCGGCCGACCTCGACGCGGACGACGACGCCGAAACCATCGCAGAGTTGCTCGAAGTCGTCGAGGGTCTCACGACCGGTCTCGACGACTCCCAAGAGTGGGACGACCTCGAAGTCCGCGAGAAACTGCAGGCACAGGGCTTCTACGACGTGCTCGGCCACTACAAGGACTACCCGCCGGAACTCTCGGCGCTCAAAGAGCACGAGAAGCGCGGCAACGTCGAGATGATCGTCCTCGCCTTCGAGAGCCTCCAGTCCAACTTCATGCAGGAGTACTGCATCGAGGCGCTCACGCGCATGAACGACCCGCGCGGCTACGAAGCGATGGCCACGAAGGCCAAGCGCCGCGACAAGGGTGCTATCAAGGCAATCGGCAAGATGGGTGCCGAAGAGGGCGTCGAGATGCTCGTCGATTACATCGACAGCGACAACGACCCGGCGCTCCAGAAGGTCGTGTTCAAAGCCCTCGGCGAGATTGGCTCCGAAGAAGCCACTCAGCCGATTGCGAACAAACTCGAACTCGAAAACGTCAACGTCCGTTCTGCGGCCGCGCGCTCGCTCGGCCTGCTCGGTGACACGCGCGCCGTCGCCCCGCTCACCGACGTGCTCGCCGACGACGAGAGCGACACGGTGCGCGCCAGCGCGGCGTGGGCGCTTCGCCAGATTGGCACGGAGTCCGCGCTCGAAGCGGCCGCCGACTACGCCGACGACCGTTCCTACCTCGTCCAGCGAGAGGCCGAACTCGCCGCCGAATTCCTCGGCGACGACGTGACCCACGAAGCGACGGTCTAACCGGCCATCGCCCCCCGGCGAACCTTTTTATCCGAACACGGGACCACCGCGGCGTGTGTCGTACGCACATCGCGTCGTTCTCGTGTTGGTGCTGGTCTGTCCAGCAGTTGTGGCCTCACCAGCGGCCGCGACACCACCGACTGCGGCAGTGCCGACTGCAACACCATCGATTGAGACAGTCTCGAACGCGACGACTGCGGCAGTCTCGAACACGACGACTGCGGCAATCCCCGATGCGACGACCGACGGTGCGACGGTACACGTCGTCGCTTTCCTGCCCAATCCAACGACGCCCGACGACCGCGGTGAGTTCGTCGTCGTCAGCGCGCCCGAGGGAACGAACGTCACGCTGGACGACGGCGAAGGGCGGGTTTCGTTCGTCGCACCCGGCGGCGACGTCGCGGTCACATCGAACCCGGCGTACACGTCGAACCTCACCGACACGCCCGTCGTCTCACCCGGTCTCGAACTCGCAAACGGCCGCGAGACCGTCACGCTCAGTGTGAACGGGAGCGTCCGAGACCGGTTTTCGTACACTCGCGCCGAGGAGGGCGCGGTCGCCACGCGGACCGAAGACGGGTGGTCGTGGTGGCCGCGAGCACTTCCGAAGCGCCCCGTCACGACGCACGGGTCGGCGAACGCGACGGTGTTTACGCTCCCCGACTCGCCCGAGATTCCGAAATCGACGCTCCGCGAGGCCGATACTCGAATCCTGTTGGCCGGCTACGTCGTCACCTCGCCCGCCGTCGCCGACGAACTCGTCGCGGCACAGGAGCGCGGCGTCCACGTCGAAGTGCTCGTAGACGACGCGCCGGTCGGCGGTTTCTCACGACAGTCCGCGCAGGTGCTCGACAGACTCGCGTCGGCGGGCGTGACCGTCCGCGTCGTCGGCGACCCGCACTCGTTCCATCACCCCAAATATGCGGTGGTCGATAACCGCGCGCTCGTCATGACCGAGAACTGGAAGCCGTCGGGAACGGGCGGAAACAAGAGTCGCGGGTGGGGCGTCATCGTCCACTCTGCGTCCGTTGCGGCCGACCTCGCGCGGACGTTCGAAGACGACTCGTCGCTCCCGCAGACACGGCCGTGGAGCCGATTCGAACGTCGCACCTCGTTCGTCGATGCAGACTCGGCCACGGGGTCGTATCCGTCGCGGAGCGAGCCAACACGAGTTGCCGTCGATAGCGTCGCCGTTCTCCGCGCGCCCGACAACGCCGAGGGTGCGGTCGTACGGCGACTCGACTCGACAGACGACCGAATCGACGTGATTCAGCCGACCGTCGAACCCGAGTCGCCGTTCGTCTTCGCGCTCAAGCGCGCCGCCGAGCGCGGGGTTCGCGTTCGCCTCTTGCTCGGGAGCGTGTGGTACGTCGAAGACGAGAATCGACGCCTCGCCGACGAGTTGAACGCGTGGGCCGAGCGGACCGGCAACCCGCTGTCGGTGCGTCTCGCCCGCCCTGCCGGTCGATACGGAGCGATTCACGCCAAGGGCGTCGTCGCCGACGACACGGTCCTCGTCGGGAGCCTCAACTGGAATCGTCACTCCGCACGCGAGAACAGAGAAGTCGTCGTCGCGCTCGAAAGTGCGGGCGCGGCGGCGTACTATCGCCGCGTGTTCGACGCCGACTGGCGCGCGAGCAATCGCGGGCCGCGTCCCGAACTCGTCGCGCTCGCGGTCTGTGCGGTGCTCGTCGGCGTGGTCGCGCTTCGAAAAATCGAGTTCGAATCCTAACCTATGCGGTCGAAGAGAGTTCTTCGTCGATGTCGGCTTCGGCCATCTTCTCGACGAGGCTGTCGATGACTTCCTCGCGCATGCCGCTGACGAACTTGATGGAACCGACGACGAGGTGGCCGCCACCGGAGACGCCGCCGCCGACGACTTCCTCGTTCAACTCGGCGACCATCCGCGGGATGTCGAGGCGGACGCCGTCGGAGCGGAGGACGGCGAAGTCGGGACCGTAGCCGATGGTGATGACCGGTTCGCCCGTCTCCTGGACCTTCAGGTCGTGGAGTTTGCCCGTCGTCTTGCCCGGCGCGGGGTAGGTAAAGCGGTGTGCCCACTTGTCGAGGTCGATGCGGTAGAGGTTCGCCCCGCTGTCGAGGCGCTCGTGTTCGAGGTGGGGTTCGGCCGCTTCGAGTTGTCGGTTCACGTCGCGCTCGGCGCGCGAGGAGAGGAACTCCACGAGTTCTTCGTGGCGCTCGTCGTCGTCACAGCCGACGTTGAGCACGTCGTTGACGATGGACGCGCCGTCGCTGTAGCGAAGCCAGTGCGCGGCGTAGTCGAGGGCTTCGCCCACGTCAAGGAGTCCGTCGCGGTCGTAGCCTTCCGCCTCGGCGAGACCGATGTAGTCGTCCATGACCTCGGCCTTCGAGCGGTCCGAGAGACCGGCGACGGCGGGGACGTGACGGAGTTCGTCGGTCACGTCGGGGTAAATCATCCGCGCGAGTTCGACACACATCATCCCGGTCGTGATGCGGTAATCCTCGCCGTGGAGGTACGGGTTGACGTGCGCGTCGAGCAGCGGGTCCACCGCTTCGGGGTCGGGGTGGTGGTGGTCCACGACGGCGATCGGCACGTCGTAGTGCGCGAGGTTCTCGTAGGCGGGCACGTCCTCTTCGGTCGAGCCGTTGTCGAGCATGAGGAGGAACGGGAGGCGCTGGCCGTGGCGTGCGCGACCCTCCAAGGCGAAGTTCAGGTCGCGGGTCACGTCCTCCATCTCGTAGAACGGTGCCTTCGAGGGGAGGCGCTTGAACAGGTGGCGCGGCGCGTCGGGGTCGTCGTGCACGTCGGCGATGAAGCGTTCGAGCGCGAGTTGGACTGGCACCGAGGCACACATGCCGTCACCGTCGGCGTGGTGCCGGACGCGAATCGGGCGGCCTTCGAGGACCGTCCGTCGCAGGAGTGTGGCGACTTCTTCGAGGTCGTCGCGGAGTTTCTCGAACGCCGGCCACTCGACGAGCGGTTCGACCGACTCGGGTTGCGAGCGCTCGCTGAACTCGGCTTCGATGCGTTCGCGGGCGTCGGCTTCCGCGTCACCGTCGAGTTTGGTCAGGTCGTCCACTTCGAGTTGACGCGTCCCCTCGTGGTCTTCGACGGTGCCCGTCATGCGGACCACGTCGTCGAGTTCGACCTGTGGGAACGCGCGGACGCCCGCTTCTTCGAAGGCGGCGGCGGCGACGATACCGCTCTCGTCGGCGATGCGGAACACCGTCGGGCCGCCCGTCTGCTTGATTTGGGCGACGAGACCCTCGATAGTGACCGTCTCGCCGGTCGAGAGGTCCGCGATGGGCGTAATCGTCGGTTCGTGGTCCACGGTTTCGGTGCGGTAGTTCTCGGGCGTGTCTTCGGCGAACGCGATATCGCCGTTCTCGCGCACGTCGTCGAGTCGGACGACGAGCCGGTCGCCGACGGAGTAGTCGTTCGAGAGGTTGGACTCGTGGATGAGTCCGGAGACGGCGTCGGACACGTCAACGAAGATACCGTATTCGACGACGCCGTTGACGACGGCGTGGTAGTGTGCGCCGACATCGACGTCGTCGGCAGTGCAGTTCGGAGCGAGGTCAAAGACGATTGGTCGTGAGTCCGAATTCGGACCCAAGTCGCCGCCGGAATCCCCGGCGTTCTCGTCGTTCATAGTCGGCCTAGGTCGGGGGGTGGTGTTAAGCTTTACAAATGTCTCGCGTGTGGGAGCGATTCGCGTCGGGTCGATACGCCGTGACCGGCGGCCGAAGCACCCCCGCCGCGACGACTCGTCAGTATCCGAGTTCGTCCAGTGCGTCTTCGACCGACGAGACGTGCTCGGAGCCGAAGACGCGGACGTGTTCGAGGAGTGGAAACAGCGCGTACAGCGGCGAACGCACCTCGAAGAAGTCGGCTTCGATGTGCCGGTGTTCGTCGTACGCGTCGAAGAACGCGTCTCCCGCGGCGTCGAACCAGTCGATGTAGGCGAGTTCGACCTCCGGGTGGCCGTAGTAACACGCCGGGTCGAGGAAGGCGACGACCCGCCCGTCGCGGACGCGGAGATTCGCGCCCCACACGTCGCCGTGAACGAGCCTCGGAGACGACGGTTCGGAGACGAGGCTATCGAGGTCGGCGGTGACCGACTCGATTCGTCTGAACGTCGAGTCGGGTAAACCCGCTTCAGTCGCCGCCTCGGCCCACGGGAGGAGACGCTGGTCGCGGAAGAACTCGACCCAACTGTCGGTCCACGGGTTCGGCTGTCGGTACGGTCCCGAGAGCGTATCGTACGCGAAGCCGAACGCAGGTGCGGCGTTCTCGTGAAGTGCGGCGAGGTGAGACGCGAGGTCGCGTTCGGCCCGGTCGTCCAGCGCCGAACGCCCTTCGACGTAGTCGAGGACGAGCAGGTCGCCGTCGGCGTAGTGGACGTGCGGGACGGGAAGGCCAACCGCGTCGAGAGAACGAAGCATCCGTGCCTCCACGTCGAGCGGCGTGTCGCCGACTTTGGCGACGACGGGGTCGAAACCGTTGAAGTCGAGTCGGTAGACGCGTCCGACGTGTCCCCCGTCGAGTTCGCTCGTCGCGGTCGGCGGCCCTCCCGCTCCGAGCGCGTCTCTCACCCGAGCGACGAGTTCGGAATCTACCGTCACACCGGTACTTCGTCGGGTGCACACCTCAGTATGGTGGTTCTGTCTCTCGCGTTCACTGACCGTTTCGGAACCCTTAGATGCCGCGCGGTCGGACGAGAGAATATGCGACTCTTTCGGTCGCGGGAGGTTATCGGAATCGCCAGTGAGGCGCTCGATTTCGCACTCGAAGCGTCGGCGGAGACGCACCCAAACGAGTACATGGGACTGCTCCGCGGCGAAGACGCGACGCGTCTCGGCCTCGACCGCGATGGATACGTCATCACAGACGTGCTCATTATTCCGGGGACGGTCTCGGACCCGTACAGCGCGACGGTGCGCAACGACCTCGTGCCGAACGACTTTCGCGCCGTAGGGTCGGTTCACTCGCACCCGAACGGCGTGATTCGCCCGAGCGAGGCCGACCTCGACACCTTCGGCAGCGGGAAAGCCCACATCATCATCGGCGCACCCTACGGCCCGAACGACTGGAAGGCGTTCGACCAGTCCGGCGAAGTTCGTGACCTGCCGGTGTACAACGTAGACCTCCCGGACCCCGAAGCGTTCTTCGATTTTACACAGGAAGACATCGACGCGGAGTTGGACCGATGACGCGCGTCATCGCACAGGGGACGTTCGACATCCTCCACCCCGGCCACGTCCACTACCTCTCGGATGCCGCCTCGATGGGCGACGAACTCCACGTCATCATCGCCCGCTCGTCGAACGTGACCCACAAGCAAAAGCCGATTCTCGACGACCGACAGCGCCGCGACATGGTCGCCGCACTCGACGTCGTGGACGAGGCCCACCTCGGCCACGAGACGGACATCTTCGTCCCAATCGAGCGAATCGACCCCGACGTTATCGTCCTCGGCTACGACCAACACCACGACGAGGCAGACCTCGAAGCGGCGCTCTCGGACCGCGGCATCGACTGCGAGGTTGCCCGCGCGAGTCCGCGCGAACCCGCATACGACGACGAATTACTCTCGACGGGCCGCATCATCGACCGGATTTTAGAACGCCGCGGCTGAAGTCGAGTTCGAGCGATTTCGACGAGCGGTCGATTCTCTTTTCGGCGGGGGAATTGGCGTCAGTGGCGCGTCGAGTGACGTGCACAAGCTATCATATCTCTGAACAGTTTATCGTCTCAGGAAGCGTAGTGACCGTACGATGCCAGAGATTTTCCGAGAGCGGATGGCCGCGGAGATGGACGACGGGTTCGTGATTTACATCAACGGGATGCGACTCAACAAGCTTCGCGCGCTCCCGCATTGGTTGCTAGCGAACTGGAGGGTAGCGAAGATGTTCAGAGAACTGGAAGCAGACCCGGACAGTGGATTCCTCGGCTACACACCGATATTCCTCGGACTCCGAAAAGGTGCCGCGATGCAGTACTGGCGGTCGCTCGAAGACCTCCAGCGGTTCGCAACTGACCCTGACGGCTCTCACGTGCCGGCGTGGCGGTGGTACAACGAGGAGGCCGACCCCGACGGTGGTCTCGGGTTTTGGGCCGAACTCTACGTTATCGACGGCGACTCGTTTGAGACGTTCTTCCGGAACGTTCCACCCATCGGAATCGGAAAGTTCGCCACGATGGTTCCGATGCGCGAACACGAGCGCCGGCTCGGACTCTCTCCCGATGGGAGCGCACGCAGTGCGAACACGACCCAAGAACGTATCGAGAGTTAAGCGAAATTGCGTTCGACTAGAGCGCGTCCGCTCACGCGGAGTGAAAACGAAGGAGAAGCGAATACCGGTTATTCGCCGGAGTTCGACTGCTGCTGTTCGTCGAGCCAGGTCTGGTACTCGTCTTCGGAGACGACTTCGACGGTGAAGTACATCTGCGAGTGAGCGACGCCACAGAACTCAGTACAGTAGCCCTGGTAGGTGCCTTCCTCGTAGGCGACGGTCTTGATGGTGTTCGTCGTCGTCGGCATCGCGTCGGTCTTCAGCGCCAACTCGGGGACGTGGAAGCCGTGTATCACGTCCTGTGAGGTCACGTGAATCACCACCGGACGGTCCTTCGGGATGACGATTTGATCACCCGTCGTGAAGTTGCCGTTCTCGGGGTAGTACATGTTCCAGCCCCACTGGTAGGCTTCAGCCGTGATGACGACCGGGTCCTCGTCGGCCGAGATGGAGTCTGCTTGGTACGTGACGTTCTCGTTCGCCAGCACGCCGTAGGAGGCGACGCCGACGAAGAGCAGGATAATCGCGGTTGCGATGGTCCACGTGATTTCGAGACGGCGGTTCTCCTTGGTCGGCAGCGCGCGCTCGGAGTTGCGGAACTTATACACCGTGTAGAGCAGGATGACCTCTACGAGCAGCGTAATCGGGATTGCGATGTAGAGCAGCTTCCCGTTCAGCTGATTGATAAGTTCTGACGAGGCAGACGTCTGCGCCGCGACGGGTGTCGCAAAGAGTGCGACCGCAACCGTCACGAGCAGGGACGCGAGCGCGAAACGCGTCTTTCTCATGCTATTCGAGGCTTAGGAATAGCTGCATAAATGCATACCGACTCTCATGCCAGCCATTCGGTTTTCGAACCACTGGATGACGACCGGGGCGGCCCAGAAAGCGCGGGTCCTAAATACACCACGTCCCAATTCAGTCGTAGGTGACTTTCGTGGCCACGACGCGCGCTTCGAACACGTTCGACGGTTTACTCGCTGCGACGGCGATGGGGGTCTACGTCCTCCTCCTCGTCGGTGCGACGACCGCACTCACGGACGCGACAGCGGCGTGTACAGCGTGGCCAATCTGCGGAGACGGCTTTACGCTCCCGACGACGTTCGACGGCTGGGTCGCCGTCGGCCACCGCATCGCCGCGGTGCTCGTCGGCCTGCTCGTCCTCGCAACGCTCGTCTCGGCGTGGCGAGCGGACACGTCCCGCCGGGTTCGCGCGACCGTGACGGCTTCTGCGGTGCTCTATCCCGCACAGGCCGGACTCGGTGCCATCGTCGCAACCGTCGGCGGCGGCGCGTCGCTCTCGATGCTCCATCTCCTCCTCGGGATGGCCATCTTCGGCGGCTTCATCCTCGCGCTCGCGTGGACACTCGAATCGAAGACGGGAACCGCCGGCGACGTGCCCGTCGCGCCGGCCGGAGGGACAGACGAACTCGTCGAAGACTACGAACGCCCCGAGGTTCCGACCGAACCAATCGCACGGGCGAGAGCGACCCTGTGGGCCTACTTCCGACTGATGAAGCCGCGGCTCATGTGGCTGCTCTGTCTCGTCGCGTCGGCGGGGATGGCACTCGCCGGAACGGTCTCGCCGGGACTTACGCCTCGCGTGTTGCTCCTCACCCTCGGCGGCGGCGTCCTCTCTATCGGCGCGTCGGGGACGTTCAACCACGTCCTCGAACGCGACGTGGACCGCAAGATGCAGCGGACGAGCGACCGCCCGCTCGCGGTGGACCTCGTCCCCGTCCGCAACGCTATCGCCTTCGGCGTTCTTCTCACTTTCATCTCCGTGGCGATGTTCGCCTCGGTCAACTGGCTCGTCGGCGTCCTCGGCTTCGCCGCCATCGCGTTCTACAGCGTGGTCTACACGCTCATCCTCAAGCCGAATACGGTCCAGAACACGGTCATCGGCGGGGCCGCGGGCGCACTGCCCGCAGTCATCGGCTGGGTCGCGGTCACCGGCGAAATCGGACTTGGGGGACTTGTCCTCGCCGGTGTCATCTTCATGTGGACGCCCGCGCACTTCTACAATCTCGCGTTGGCCTACAAGGACGACTACGCCCGCGGCGGCTTCCCGATGATGCCCGTCGTGCGCGGCGAGACGGCGACGCGAAAACACATCCTCTGGTGGCTCGGTGCGACGCTCCTCTCGGCGGCCGTCCTCGGCGTGATGGACGCCCTCGGCGCGGTGTACATCCTGACGAGCGTCGTCTTCGGCGGGCTGTTCCTCTACTTCGTCGTCAAACTCCACTACGACCAGGACGACACCGCCGCGTTCCGGTCGTTCCACGCCTCGAACGCGTACCTCGGCGCGTTGCTCCTCGCAATCGTCGTCGATACGCTCGTGTTCTAACCCATGGCCACCGCAACCTCGAATTTCCGCCCGTCGCGCTCGACGCTCCTCCACGGCGCGTTCGCGCTCAACACGACGCTCGCCCTCAGCTTCGTCTACGTACTCGTCACGGGTGCGAACATCGGTGCCATTCGCTACGCCATCTACGGCGTCATCTGGGTGGCCGTCGGCCTGTGGGTGCTCTTCGACGTGGACGTCCCGCCCACATCGACCAAGACGAAACGCCGTGCAGCACTCGTCGCAGTCGGTTACTTCGCGCTTCTCGCAGTCGCGGGCGGCATTCTCACCACCGCGATTCCGGGCGGTGACACCGGTCTTCGCGTCGCCTTCCTCCCACCGGGATGGGGACCGGCGCTCATCTACGCCGGGTCGTTCGTGAACGTGATTCTGATGCCCGCCCGCCTCGTCGGCTACGTCGCGCTCGCGTACCTCGTCTACGACACCGTCATCGAAGCTTCGGGTGCGGCCGTATCGGGAATCGTCGGGCTTCTCTCCTGCGTCTCCTGTTCGTGGCCCGTACTCGCCTCCATCGCCACGAGCGTCTTCGGGAGCGGAACCGCGCTCGCGCTCACCGCAACGTCGCTCTCCTACGACCTCTCGACGCTCGTCTTCGTCGTCACCGTCGCCCTGCTCCGATGGCGACCCGGGTTCCGGTAGTTCGCTCCAACACCCATCCCCTCCGCCTCGTTTTTATTCGTCCGTCGAGAAGAACGGCCAATGACCGCCGTCGAAATCGAATACTGCGTCCCGTGTGGCTTTCTCGACCGCGCGGAGTCGGTCCAACATCACCTGCTGCAACAGTTCGGTCAGCAACTAGAGCGCGTCGCGCTCGTCACCGGCGACGACGGCGTCTTCACCGTCTCGGTCGATGGCGAGCGCGTGTGGGACAAGACAGAAGACGAGTTCGACCCCGACCTGATTCTCCGGCGGGTCCGACCCCATCTTCGCCCGTGAAGTCACTCGAACACGCGGCTGTCGGTCTCGCCGTCGGCGCGGCCGCGGCGCTCGTGTTGACGCCTCCCGGCGGACTGGCCGCGCTCGTCGTTCTCGCCGTCCTCGTGAGCGTCTTCATCGACCTCGACCACTTCGTGCTCGCCCGCTTCGAGCGCGGTGACTGGTCCAATCTCAGACTCGCGGTGACGAATCCCCGCGTCGGCCTGCTCGAACAGGAGAAAGTGTTCGAAGGCTTCCCCCGAAACTTCGACCTGAAGCGACTGTTGAGTCACCAACTCATCGGTGGCGTCGCAGTCGCTGGATTGGTGCTGGCGGGAAACGTCCTCCTCGCGGCGTTCGTCGGCGTCGTCGTCTACGCGCACATCGTGTGTGACCTGCTCAGGGATAGCGGGATTGCGTGAAAAGAAGTCCCGTTAGTGACCCCAGACCGTGTCGTCTTCCTCGTAGCGGGCGTTCATGATGCGCTCCCACTGGTCGTCCGAAAGGTCCACGTCGGCCGCGCCGACGTTCTCGCGCATCTGTTCTTCGGTCCGCGCGCCGATGATTGGGACGACCGTCGCCTCGGGATAGTCCATCAGCCAGCGGAGCGAGACCTGCGCGGGACTCGCGTCCACTTCGTCGGAGACGGCGCGAATCTCGTCGAGGACGTGCCACCCGCGTTCGGAGACGTAGAATCGCTCGAAGCGCTCGTCGAACGCCCCGCGCGCGCCGTCGGGGGCGACGTACTTCGTCGGGTCGTCCGGGTCGGCGCGTTCGTACTTGCCGGTCATAAAGCCGCCCGCGAGGGGCGAGTACGGACAGACCGCGATGTCTTGGTCGCCGCACACGTCGAGGTACTCTTTCACGTCTTCGTAGTAGCCGGGGTGGAACAGCGGTTGGGTCACGTCGAAGCGGGCGTAGTCGTGCACGTCGGACTTCCAGAGCGCCTTCGTGAGTTGCCACGCCGCCATCGTCGAGGCACCGAGGTAGTTCACTTTACCGTCCTCGACGAGGCGGTTGAGCGTCTGAAGCGTCTCCTCGATTGGGGTGTTCTCGTCCCAGCGGTGGATGTAGTAGAGGTCGAGGTAGTCGGTGTCGAGACGGTCGAGCGTGCCCTCGATTTGGTTGCGGATGTGGGTCCGCGAGAGACCGCGTCCGTTCGGGTTCTCGTCGTCGAAGCCGAAGTAGACCTTCGAGGCGACGACGTAGTCCTCCCTGTCGCGCTCGGCGAGCCAATTTCCGATGTACTCCTCGGAGGTGCCGTTGGGGTCGCCGTAGACGTTGGCGGTGTCGATGAAGTTCCCGCCGAGTTCGGCGAACGTATCGAGCAGGTCGTGGGCTTGCGATTCGTCCGTTTCGAGTACGTCGCCCGTCCGGCGGCCGAAGCGCCACGTCCCGAAGCAGAGTTCGGAGACGCGCGTCCCGGTCGAACCGAGTTGGCGATAGTCGAGGCTCATACTGAGTGACACGACGGACAGCGACTAAAGGGTGGGAGTTGCGGCGAGATTCAGGACTGGTCGTCTGTGTCAGGTTCCGCCGTCGAAAGCGGCGGCCCGAGCGGCATTCCCGTGGCGAGCAATCCAATTACCATCAAGGCAAAGCCGAGAGTTTGCCAGCCTGCGTACGGGTTCACTAAAATCGCTTGGAGGTGGAGAGTCGCACCGACGATGACGAGCGCAAGCCCGAAGCGTTGGTACATCGAATCGTCCATACACTCACCAATCGTGACTGTGTGATAGCATTTCTGGGCCCCGCCCGCAGGCTTTTGCCGAACCCTCACGACATGTGACTCATGTTTCGTGTTGCCGCTATCGGTCTCGGGGACCTCGGGATGCTGGAGTGTCGTCTGTTCAACGAGTTGGATGGTGCGCAAATCGTCGCCGGGTCGGACCCGAATCCCGACGCTCGGGACCACTTCGAGTGGGAGTTCGACGCACCCGCCTACGAAGACGTCGAAGACATGTTGGAGTCTGAGTTTCTCGATGGCGTCACGATTGCCTCACCACACACCAGACACTTCGACCACGCGCTCGCGGCAATCGAACACGGCCTGCACGTCCACCTCGAAAAGCCGATGGTGACGGACTTCGGCGGGGCACAGGCGCTCGTGCACCGAGCAGAAGAGTACGACGTGACGTTCGCGGTGGGATACCAGCGCCACTTCGACCCGAGATTCGTCGAGATTCGACGCCTCATCGACGAGGGACGCATCGGCGACCCACACATGGTCATCACGCACCTCGAACAGCAGTGGATTCGCTGGACGAAAGACCAGTGGCGGACCGACCCGTCGCTCTCGGGAGGCGGCCAGTTGTACGACTCGGGGTCGCACATCCTCGATGCGATGCTCTGGTGTACGCGCTCGACGCCCGTCTCGGTGGCCGCCGCAATCGATGAACAGGGGTACGACGTGGACGTGAACTCCGCACTCGCCGTCGTCTTGGACAGGGACGGGTCGCGCATCACGGCGAGCGTCGGTGTCTCCGGCGACGGCCAGAGCATCCCGGACCCCGGCGAATCGCTGCGTGTCCTCGGGAGCGACGGGATGATTTCGTACGACGGCGAGACCATCGAACTGACCGAAGGTGGAATGACCTACCAGACGACGCCGCGAGTCCCGGAGTTCGAAGCGTTGACCTCGAAGAAACTCCGGAACTTCGTGGACGCCGCCCGCGACGAGGCAGACTTACTCATTCCCGCCGAGGACGGGGTGAAAGTCGTCGCACTCACCGAGGCGGCCTACGAGTCGGCGACGACGGGCCACCGCGTCAACGTCGATATCGACCACGACTGAAATTCAGTCTCGATTGAGTTCGGGCCCCCAACGGCCGAGTCCCTACGACGGTCCCAGACTACGGCAACGTCACCAGACACAGTTTCCCCGTCGAACCGCCGACGCCGGAGTTGTCGCTCGTACACAGATAGAGTTCGCCGCGAGCGTCGCGGCCGAACGCGAGGATGTGCTTTCCGAGACCCGCCTCGTCTACGACGGGAACCTCGACGATGTCCCACGGTTTCGAGTCACTGGGCATGGCCGCGAAGAGGCGACCCTGCGCGTTCCAGTCGGCGAAGACGTACGCGCCGTCGAGCGGCGGAACCTCGGCCCCACGATAGACGTATCCGCCGATGACGGCGATACCGGTCGGCCCGTCGCCGGAGTGGGGGTACTCGATGACCGGGTCGATGAGGGGTTCGTCGTCGGGCGTGGTTCTCGGACAGTCGTCTGTCCGGAAGCAGTGTGCGCCCTCGCGGACGTTCCAGCCGTAGTTGCCGCCGTTTCGGACGATGCTCACCTCTTCCCACGCGCCTTCGCCCACGTCGGCGACGTAGAAGTCGTCGCCGTCGAACGAGAAGCGCCACGGATTGCGAAAGCCCCACGCGAACTGTTCTTCGAATTCGCCGCGGCCGACCAGCGGGTTGTCGTCGGGGATTCCGTAGGGTCGGCCACCGGACTCGCTGTCCACGTCGATGCGGAGGACGCTCCCGAGCAGGTTCTGACTCACGTCTTGCCCGTTGCCGCCATCGACGGCGTCGTACCAGTCGTCCACGTGACCGCTTGCGGTGTCGTTGCTGCCGCCGCCGTCGCCGACGCCGACGTAGAGGTAGCCGTCGGGACCGAACGCGATGGACCCCGCGTTGTGATTCGACTGCGGTTGCGGGATTTCGAGGAGGATACGCTCGGTGTCGGCGGTCACGCTGGTCGCATCGGGTGTGACCGTCAGTTCACTCAGGACGAACGTGTGGCTGTAACTCGACGGCGTGCCGGGTCGGTTCGGCGCACTGTATCGGAGGTAGAGTTTCCCGTTGTCGCCGAACTCCGGGTGGAAGGCGACGCCGAGAAAGCCGCGCTCGTCGTACCCACCGATATCGACCACGCGGTCACGAATGTCGAGAAAAGGGGCCTCTCGCTGACCGGTCTCGTCGTGGAGCCACAACAGGCCGGGCTGGTCCACCACGTACTGTCGCGTGCCCTGGAAGGTAGAGGGGATGGCAACGTCAACAGGAGAGGTGAACCCCGTGCCGAGCGTGGCAAGCCCGAGTTCCACGTCTTCGAGCGTGTCGGGCATAGTCGGAGGCGTGCCGTCCGTCTCGGCCTGACCGGTTGTCGGCGACTCCGCCGGCCGTGCAGTCGTCTCTCGTTGCCCATCGGAAAGCCCGAGACACCCAGTTAGGCCACCGATGGTTGCCGTACTACTCACCGTGAGGAAGCGACGCCGAGACCACATCACGCGTATGACATGTACCGGGAACCGATTAAGCCTAGTGTAGTTCTCGAAGACCGCTCTCGATTCCGAACCGCTTACCTCCGGCCACGACCCTCACCAATCCATGAACGAGGTACTCGTCGCAGCAGACCTCCACAAATCCTACGGCGACGTCACGGCGCTGTCGGGCGTCTCGCTGTCTGTCGCCGAAGGCGAGGTGTTCGGTCTCATCGGGCCGAACGGCGCGGGGAAGACGACGTTAGTTCGCGCGCTCACCGGAACGACGGCGGTCGATGGCGGGACCGTCTCGCTGCTCGGCGACGACCCGACCGACGTGGACCGCCAGCGACTCGGCTTACTCCCGCAGGAATTCCGACCCGCCGGACGACTGACCGCCCGCGAACTCATCGACTACTACGCCGGTCTGTACGACGACGCCCGCGACACCGACGACTTGCTGGGCGAAGTCGGACTCGCCGACGCCGCGGACACGTGGTACGAGAACCTCTCGGGCGGCCAACAGCGCCGGGCGTGTATCGCGCTGACGCTCGTCAACGACCCCGACGTGCTGTTTCTCGACGAACCGACCACGGGCATCGACCCGGCGGGTCGCCGCGACCTGTGGGCACTCGTCGAACGCCTCGCCGACGGCGGGACCACGGTGTTTCTCACGAGTCACTCGATGGAAGAAGTCGAACGCCTCGCCGACCGAGTAGGCCTGCTGAACGCGGGCGAACTCGTCACGGTCGGCAGTCCCGACGAGTTGGTCACGGAACACGGCGGCGAGAGCCGCCTCGTCGTCCGCGCCGAGGACGAATCCCTCGACTCGGTGGCACTCCCCGACGAGTTCGCAACCAGCGTCCACGGGTCGGAACTCACCATCCACGGCATCGGCCCGCGCGAAATCGGCCCGGCGGTGGCCGCGCTCGACGACGCCGGTGTCACCTACGAATCGCTCGTCTGGAAGCAACCCGGACTCGAAGAGGTGTACCTCTCGCTGACCGGCGAGCAGTTCGAAGCGGCGCGTCCCGCGTCTGTCGCGCTCGCGGGAGGTGACCGATGAGTTCGCTTCGTCGCGTGCAAGCCGAGTTCGTCGCCTCGTGGCACTCGTTCCTCCGTCGGCGAACGGCGGTGTTCTTCACGTTCTTCTTCCCCGCGATTATCGTCCTCATCTTCGGGGCGCTCGTGCAGACCCAACCGACCGGCGGCGGTCTCTTCGCGGAGCCGAAAGAGTACTACATCGCGGGCTACCTCGCCGTGGTCGTGCTCTTCACGCCGCTGTCGCGCGTCGGGAGCACCATCGCGCGACACCGCGAGGGCAACCGCTTCGAGAAGTTGGCCACGACGCCGCTCAAGCGGAGCGAGTGGCTCCTCGCGCATTCGCTCGTCAACGTCGTCGTCATCGGTCTGGCCGCGCTCCTGTTGCTCGGCCTGTCGGTGCTCGTCACGGGCGCTGGCGTCCCGCTGGCGCTCTCGACGCTCGCTATCGTCCCCTTCGTCGCGCTCGGCGTGACGCTCTTCTGCGGACTGGGGTCGATTATCGGCCGCGTCGCCGACTCCCAAGACGGCGTGATTGCCGCGAGCAACGCCATCGCGCTGCCGCTGTTGTTCCTCTCGGAGACGTTCATCACGCCCGACCTGCTCCCCGCGTGGTTCGTCCCGGCGCTGAACCTCTCGCCGCTTACCTACTTCGCCCGCGGCGTTCGGGCGCTCACCTACACCGGTGGCGATTGGGTCGGCAACCTCGTCATTCTCGCCGTGCTGTCGCTTGCGTTCTTCGTCGCCGGCACGCTGGCGATTCCACAGACAGACTGAGCGAGGGGCAGACTGAACGAGGGGATAGACTGAGCAAGGGGTCGAAGATGGGCGTCTCGCGCACCCTCAAACTCAAGCCTTAACCGACACCCGTCCCCACGTGGGGGTATGGTCGAAACTGAGACGTACACCATCGAAGGACCGAACGGAGACACCGAAGACTTCGAACTGCCTGCCGGTCTCGTGGACATCTTCGCCGAACAGGGCGAGGAAGGCACGAACGTCGTCGCCGACATCGTCGTACAGGCGATGGCACAGCAGGCACACGTCGTCGCCCACCACGGCGAAGGCGAGGGACCGGCGGACATCGCCGAAATCAACGAGAAGATGGAAGAACTGTTCGAAGACCGCTTCGGCATCTCGCTCGCTGACGCGCTCGGTCACTCGCACTAAGCGCGAGTTCCATCGATATTCTTCGTTTTCTTCGCACCGCGAGCGACGGCCATTCAGATAAACGCGAGGGGAATCATGATACCGAACCCGGCGACCAACCCCGCGATGAGTTCCGGTTTCCCGCCGCTCGGGAGGCGTTTTCCGAGTTCGAGCGCCTCGGGGATGAACTCGGTGAGCACGAGGTACACCATCGCGCCCGCGGCGAAGCCGAAACCGAACGGGAGGAACTCCCGGGCGATACGGACGAAGTAGTACGCGATGACCGCGCCGATGGGTTGCGGAAGGCTGGAGAAGATAGCCCACCAGACCATCTTCCAGTTGGAAACCTTCATCGAGCGCAGCGGAATCGAGATAGCGAGTCCCTCCGGGATGTTGTGGATGGAGATGGCGATGGTCATGAACACGGCTAAGAGGGGAACGGCGAGTCCGAACAGTTGGATGCCCCCGTCGAGACCGAGGTCAGCGAAGGAGACGCCGATGGCGACGCCCTCGGGGAAACTGTGGACCGTGAGGATACCGAGAATCAACAGGAGTTTGCGGAAGTCGGCTTCCTCGTAGTTCTGCGGGTCAACTTCGGCACCCTCGATGACGTTGTGGGCGACGACGACGAGAACCACTCCCGCGAGGAGACCGACTCCTAACTGGAATGGGGTACCGTTGGCGAGCCCCTCAGAAATCAGCCCGAAGATAGACGCCGAGACCATGATGCCCGAGGCAATGCCCCAGAGCGCCACGTTCCAGCGGTCGCTCACGTCCGAGAAGAAGAAAAACGGGACCGCGCCGATTCCCGTCGCAATGGCGGTGATTAGCCCCGCGACGAAGACGAACGCGAGCGCGGTGAGTTGCTCCATACCGGTGGTACGATTCAGACGCCGATAAACATTATCATATTTCAGACAATTTTGGCCTGCCTAAAATCGAAACGTTCGATATTCGTAGTTCTGAGGTTTAGTCAGGCCAAAAAATGAGAACCAGAGTATTCTATTTGTACTGTCATGTGTGTGAGTTCGATTGTTCGGGATGGGGCGGAACCAGTGCTCGTGGAGGCGTGGAAAAAGTACTCGAACCGGGGTCCGACCGCCGTCACGAAACGGTTCAGTCGTCCGCGGCCGACGCGCCTTCTGGCGAGTCGTCGGACCCCATCGGACCGGTCGGCGACTGCGCGACAGACCGGGCCGAACCCATCCAGCGTTCGACGTTCGCGTGGACGTAGTCGCGCGCGCCGAAGGCGATGGCACCACCGACGCCGATGGCGAAGGCGGCGGCGAGTCCCCACGCGAACGCTCGCGCGATGGTAAAGAGGATGGCCACCTCGATGCCCATCGTACTCAGACCGATGACGATGGCGGTGAAGTAGAGGAAGATGCGCGTTCCGGCGGCGAAGACGGAGGTGTAGGAGGTTTCGGTCGCCGCACGGGTGCGCAGGATTGTGTCACCGACGAAGTCGGCGACGACGAAGCCCAGGACGATGACGGCGAGTCCAGCGACGAACGCTGGTGCGTACGAGACCGCCAGTGCAACCCACTGTGAGAGCAGTGCGAGCGCCAGGACGTTCGCCGCGGCGAGGATGGCCACCGCGTAGACGATCCACGCTGCCAACGTTCCGAAGGCGTGTGAAACGCTCTGTTCGGTTCCACCCAAGATATCACCGAGCGGTGTCGAGAGGACCGCTCTATCGAGTTCGACGCGGTCGGCTAATCCGGCGATCAGCCGTGCGGCGAGACGGCCGATAATCCATCCCAACAGAAGGATGAGAATCGCGCCGACCAGTCGCGGGAGGAACGTGAGTATCGAGACGGTGATTTGCGCGAGCGACTCTGGGATTGTTAGCTGGAGCGGGTACATATCCAGCTATGAGTTCGAATTTGGCAAATTTAGTTAGCCGTTTTACACTCTGGAAAAAATACGCCTGTAAATGGGAGACTCAGCGCTCGCCGAGTGTCAAAACACCCAGAGGCAGGGTCGATTTCGGGAGATTGTGAGGAAGAAAGACGTATCCGAATTTCGGAGTGACACTGGTCAGAGATGCACTGCGAATCCGAGCGGTTGTCGTTGAATTAATCTCTGCTTGATTCTACCGGACTCGTCGCTTCGTCTTCCGCCCGAGAGTCGGCGAGACGGCTGAGTTGCGCCGCGATTCCCTCGATTGCGACGACCAATCGAGCGCCGTACCAGAGTACAACGACCCAGAAAACTACCATCACCCCCAACAGAATCTGCTGGGCGATGACCACCGAGTAGACGACCAGCAGGAGGACGAAGAGTGCGACGGCGAGACGGACGCGACGCGAGACGCGGAAGGGGACGAAGCGCTGTGAGGACGACATACTCGCGTTCACACTCCTCGACATGTTAGATGTTTGGAAACAGAATTCGAGTCTCGAACCCGAATGACAACCGTCTGTCCACTACGAATAATCACCCGAATTCGAGCGTAACCCTCCTGATTAATTACATCACTGTAATGTGCTCTCAAACGCCGTGAGACCGCCCACACCCCCGAATTTATCAATCTATGTCGGGTATCACTACACGATGGGAGACCTATCTGAGTTGTTCGCGCCCAAGCGCATCGCAGTGGTGGGTGCGACCGAGCGCGAAGGGGCCATCGGCCGGGCTATCATGGACAACCTCATCGACGAGTTCGACGGTGAGGTCGTCCCGGTCAACCCCAAGTACGACGAACTGTTCGGCCTGCAATGCTACGGCGACGTTGGAGAGACCGACGCCGACCTCGCGGTCATCGTCGTCCCCCCGAAAGTCGTCCTCCCCGCGATGGAGGCCGCGGGCGAGGCGGGCATCACCGACGCCGTCGTCATCACTGCTGGCTTCGGCGAGACGGGCAGCGAGGGTGCCGCCCGCGAGAAGGAACTCCGCGAAATCGCCGACGAGTTCGACATGAACGTCGTCGGGCCGAACAGCCTCGGCATCATGAACACGGACGTCGGTATGAACGCCACGTTCGGTCCCGAGATGGCCCTCGACGGCAACATGTCCTTTATGAGCCAGTCGGGCGCGTTCATCACGGCCGTCATCGACTGGGCCAACGACGAGGACATCGGCTTCAAGGACATCGTCTCGCTCGGGAACAAGGCCGTCCTCGACGAGGCCGACTTCATCGAGGCGTGGAACGACGACCCCGACACCGAGGTCATCATCGGCTATCTCGAAGGCATCAGCGCGGGCCGCGACTTCATCGACTCCGCCCGCGACGTGACGCAGGACACGCCAATCGTGCTCGTCAAGTCCGGCAAGACCGACGCCGGCGCGCAGGCCGCCTCGTCGCACACCGGGACGATTGCTGGCTCTGACGCCGCCTACGAGGCCGGTCTGGACCAAGCGGGCGTCATCCGCGCCGACTCCGTCCAGCACCTCTTCGACGCCGCGCGCGTCCTCGGTGACCAACCCCTCCCCGAGAACAAGGACGTGGCCGTCATCACGAACGCCGGCGGTCCCGGCGTCATGACGACCGACGCCATCGGCGAGTCCGACCTCGAAATGGCGAATTTCACCGACTCGACGTTAGAGAACTTCTCCGAGACGCTCCCGCCGGAAGGCAACATCTACAACCCGGTTGACATCGTCGGCGACGCCGACAACGAGCGCTTCAAGACCGCACTCGACGTCGCGCTCGCGGACGACAACGTCGGCAGCGCCATCGTGCTCACCGCGCCGACGGCGGTCCTCGACTACGACCAACTCGCCGAGGACACCGTCGAACTCCAACACAAGCACGACAAGCCCGTCGCCGCCTGTTTCATGGGTGGCGAGCGCGTCAAACCCGCCGCAGACCGCATGCAGGAGGCGGGTATCCCGAACTACTTCGACCCCTCCCGCGCCGTGGACGGGTTGCAGGCACTCGCCGACTACGCCGATATCAAGCGCCGCGAGTACGACTCGCCGACGGAGTTCGACGTGGACCGCGAGCGCGCCCGTGAAATCCTCGAAACCGTCGAGGAACGCGACGACACGCGCCTCGGCGTCGAAGCGATGGACCTGCTCGACGCCTACGGCATCGAGACGCCGCAGGGCGACATCGTGGACGACCCCGCGGACGCACTCGAAGTCGCCGAAGAGATAGAGGGCAACGTCGTGATGAAAATCGTCAGCCCCGACATCCTCCACAAGTCGGACATCGGCGGCGTCAAAGTCGGCGTCTCCGACGAGGACGTCTACGACGCCTACGAGGACCTCATCACGCGCGCCCGGAACTACCAACCCGACGCCAACATCCTCGGCGTCCAAGTCCAGGAGATGGTGGACCTCGACGACGGCGTCGAGACCATCGTCGGCATGAACCGCGACCCGCAGTTCGGCCCGCTCATGATGTTCGGTCTCGGCGGCATCTTCGTCGAGATTCTCGAAGACACCACGTTCCGCGTCGCGCCCGTCTCGGAGTCCGAAGCCGACGAGATGACCCGCGAAATCGACGCCGCACCACTGCTCCGCGGCGCTCGCGGTCGTGAACCCGTGGACACCAGCGGCATCACCGAAACCATCCAGCGACTGTCGCAACTCGTCACGGACTTCCCGGCGATTCTCGAACTCGACATCAACCCGCTCGTCGCCCTTCCAGACGGCGTCCAGGCGGTGGACGTTCGCCTCACCGTGGACCCGGACGAACTTTAAACTCCACAGTCACCCAATCTACACCAATGAACTCAGTACTCGTCACATCCACCGGCGAAAGCACCGGCAAGACGGCAATCGCGCTGGCACTCGGACTGCTCGCACAGGAACGCGGCCTCGACGTCGGCTACATGAAGCCCAAAGGGACGCGACTCCAGTCCAGTACGGGCAAGACGCTCGACGAAGATCCCATGCTGGCGCGCGAACTCCTCGGTCTCGACGCCGAGATGCACCAACTCGAACCCGTCGTCTACTCGCCGACGTTCATTCAGGGTGCGATTCGCGGCCGCGAGAGCAACGAAGAACTCTCCGAGGTCATCACCCACCACTTCGACGACCTCGCCGAAGACAAGGACCTCATGCTCGTCGAGGGCGGTGGCTCCTACCGAACCGGCGGTATCGTCGGCCTGACCGACGGCGACGTGGCCGAACTGCTCGGCTCTGACGTGTTGCTCGTCGCCGACTACGAGGATTCGAGCGACCTCGACGACGTCGTCGCCGCGGTCGAAGACATCGGCAGCGACCGTCTCGTCGGCGTCGTGTTCAACCGCGTCTCTGACGCCAAGTACGACGAACTCGAAACCGAAGTCGCGCCGTTCCTCGAAGCCCGCGGCGTCCCGGTCATCGGTGTGCTCCCCACCGAGAAGGACCTCGCCGGCGTCACCGTCGCCGACCTGGCGAACGAACTCGGCGCGGAACTCGCCACCGACGCCCCCACCGACGCCTTCGTCGAGCGTTTCCTCGTCGGCGCGATGGGCGGTGACGCGGCGCTCCGCTACTTCCGGCGCACGAAGAACGCCGCCGTCATCACCGGCGGTGACCGCGCCAACATCCAGCGCGCCGCGCTCGAAGCACCGGGCGTCAAGTGTCTCATCCTGACCGGCGGCCACCGCCCGGTCGGTGCCGTCATCGGCAAGGCAGAAGAAAAGCGCGTGCCCGTCCTCTTGGTCAACGGTGACACCCTCTCGGTCACCGACCGCGCAGAGGACATCGTCAGCAGCGGTCGCACCCGCGACGAGCGCACCGTCCAGCGCATGCGCGACCTGCTGTTCGAACACACCGACATCGACGCCATCATCGGCGGTATCTCGCCGTCTGAGGACTGAGCGCCCGATATCGCCCCCCTCCTTCGATTTTTGTTCTGCGTTAGGTGTCATTTCGTCTCGTTCGCTCGTACTCGTTGATGATGGTCGGAACGATGACGCCCGTCGTGAGGAGTGCGAGCATCCCGAGTTCGAACTGCCCGGTGACGTTCTCGACCGCGTAGGCGATAGGGAGGGACGCGACGACGAACACGACGATTACGAAGTCCTCGCGGGAAGCCATACGGTGGGTTGGAGCGGCCGTCGAATAATGGCTTGGGGGGTCGCAGACCGGAGACGACAGTACGCGATTCGAGAGTATAGTCGAATCAGTACAATCTACAAAAGACGTAATATGTTGGTATCATAACAATGTACGATGGTTAGTGCCCCGCCGCTGCCGATTCTCCTCCTCGCCTGTGTGACAGTCTTGTCACTGGTGATTTCGGTGACGTTCAATCATCGGCAGAGCGACCGGCCGGGGGCACGCGAACTCAGTATACTACTGCTCGCCTGCGGGTTGTGGAGTGGCCTGTACGCCCTCCTCTTGGTGGCTTCGGAGACGCTTTTGATGCTGTTCTTTCTCCGGTTGATGTACGTCTGTATCGCGGTGACGCCCGCACTCTGGTTCGCATTTGCGGCGGCGTTCACCGGGTCGAACTCGTTGCCACGCAGCGGGTGGGTCGTCGCCGGAATCGTGACGGTCGTCCACCCCGTCTCGGCGTTTCTATGGCCGATTTCCGAGTTGACGTGGACGAGTGTAACTCGTGTGGAAATCGGCGAGTTGTCGGCGATAGCGACCGATAAAGGGCCGTTGTACTACGTGTTTTTAGCCTACGCGTACATGCTCTTGCTCTGGGGTGCCGCGAAGTTCACCCGACACGTCATGGTGGCTCGGCCGACGTACCGAAACCAACACCGCCTCATCGTGGTCGCACTGCTCGTCGCGTTCGTTCCCAACGTACTCTTCCACGTGATGCCGACGAAATACGACCCGACGCCGTTCGCGTTCACCATCTCGACGCTCCTGTTCGTCGCGGCCGACCGTCGGTTTCACCTGTTTCGAACCCACCCGCTCGCCCGCGAAGTCGCACGCGAACACGTCATCGAGGAGATGGGCGACGGCGTCCTCGTCGTCGATCGGTCGGGAATCATCACCGACGTGAACCCCGCGCTCTCGTCGGCACTCGCCGTCCCCCAACAGCGACTCATGGGCGCGCAACTGGAGGAGATAGCGCCCAGACTCGTACGGCAAATCGAGGCTGGCACCGACGGGCAGACGAACTTCCACCACGCAAAGACTGACAAGACCTACACCGTGGAAGTCTCGCCATTTTCCCGCCCCGGCAACGAGATGAGTGGCAACATCATCACCCTCCACGACGTGACCGAGGTGAGACAGCGCGAAGAGCGACTCACGGTCCTCAATCGAATCCTCCGACACGACATTCGAAACGGTCTCAACGTCATCGACGGCTACGCCGAACTCGTCGTGGACGGCGGGACGGACACCATCACGAGACAGACCAGCGCCGACCGTATCAAAAATCGAACCGAGGAACTGCTCGAACTCGCCGAGAAGATACGCGCCGTCGAGAAGAGTCTCGACCACCGTGCCGACCTCACGCGCCTCTCGCTGATGGAGACGCTCCGGCACGTAACCACCCGCGTGAATCAGGATTGGCCGGGTGCGTCGGTCTCTCTCAGCGGTCCCGAGAACGTGACGGTCCTCGCCACGTCGGCCGGCGAATCGCTCTTCTACAACCTCATCGAGAACGCCGCCGAACACGCCGGGGAGTCACCCGCGGTTTCGATTTCGGTGACCACGGACGACGAGTGGGCGACGATTACCGTCAGCGACGACGGGTCGGGGATTCCGAACGAGGAGATTTCGGCCATCGAAGCGGGAGAGACACCGCTTCGACACACCAGCGGCATCGGACTCTGGTTGGTGACGTGGCTCGTCCGACAGTCCGCCGGAACCATCGACTTCGACGTGGACGACGAGGGGACGACGGCGACCGTCGGTCTCAAAATCGCCCCCACAGAGGCCAAAACCCGGTCAGAATCGGTCTGAGGAGTCGCAGAACTCAGATTCAGCGGTGCCACCCGGTTTCAGATTCAGCAGTGCCACCCGGTGTCGGTCGAGTTCAGTCGCTCGCCACCCGACTCGGTGACGACCACGAGGTCTTCGATTCTGACGCCGAACTCCTCGGGCAGGTAGACGCCCGGTTCGATACTGAAGACGTTGCCGACGGCGAGTTCGCGGTCGCTGTCGGCGACGATGTAGGGTTCTTCGTGGACGTCCAAGCCGACGCCGTGGCCGGTTCGGTGGATGAACCGGTCGCCGTAGCCCGCCTCTTCGATGACCTCGCGGGCGGCGGCGTCGATTTCGCCAGCGGTCACACCGGGTTCGACCGCGTCGATAGCCGCCGCGTGGGCACGCTGGACGACTTCGTGGACCGATTCGAACTCGGCCGAGGGGTCGCCAGCGAAGACGACGGTTCGGGTCTGGTCGCTCGGGTAGTGGTCCACGCGCGTCCCGAAGTCGAGGACGACGGGGTCGCCGGCTTCGATGACTCGGTCGCCGTGGGAGTGGTGCGGTTTCGCACCGTTCGGTCCCGACCCGACGAGCGGGCCGAAGGGGATGCCCTCGCCGCCCTCCTCTTCGAGGAGGCGCTCGATGTGTCGTGCGAGTTCCGTCTCGGTCATGCCGACGATATCGTCGCCCATATCGCGGAGGCGTTCGACGACGCGGTCCGCGACCACACCGGCGCGACGGAGGGCGTCGAGTTCCGCGTCGTCTTTCTGCGCGCGAAGTGGTGCGAGGACGTCGCTGGCGAGCCCGAAGTCGGTTTCGGGCAGGACCGCTCGCAGGTCGTGCGTGAATCGCGCCCACATCGTGTCGTCTACGAGGATACGACCGTCGCCGAGTCCGAGGTCCGAGGCGACGGCTTCGACGGCGGCGTTCGGGTCGTCGTCGTCGCCCCACGTCCGTACGTCGGCAACCCACGATTCCTCGCGGACCTGGGTCTCGTAGAGGTCGGGAACGAGGAAGACGGGGTCGCCCGAACGCGGGAGGAACAAGAACAGGTGGCGCTCGCCCGGCGATTCCTCGAACCCGGAGACGTAGTAGAGGTTCTGACTCGGGAACAGCACGAGCGCGTCGATTGCTTCGCTGTCGAGGCGGCGCTGACACGCGCGTGCTCGTCGTTCGAAGGGCGTCATGCGAGTGGCTACGCGGGGGGTGAAAAAAGCGTGGGCGGTCCGTCGGTGGGGATGGATTCGAACCGAACGTCGTCCGTGCCACGCCATTCGTGTCGTGAGAAAACCATAACTTCTCGAACAGCTTTATTGGGGTACGCGTCGCACGACTACCTATGAGTTGGTACGCAATCGATGCCCTCGAAGACGCCCGTGATGCAACGGCGTCGCTCCTCCTCCCCGTAGACCTCAGTCGGTGGGCGCGCCTCGCCCTCATCGCCCTCTTCGTCGGTAGTGTCGGCAGCGGTGGCGGCGGGGCGAACGTGAGTAACTCCGGCGGAACGGCCCCGGTCAACGGCGGTGGAACGGTCGATGGCGTCCCAATCGACCAACTTCCCGCGTGGGCGACCCCTGAGAACTTCGTCATCGCTGCGATAGCACTCCTCGCACTCGGGTTCGTGCTCTTTCTCGTCTGGACGCTCATCGGTTCGGTGATGGAGTTCGTCTTCGTCGATGGCGTCGTCTCGAAAGACGTGCACGTCCGAAAACCGTTCCGCGAGCGGTTTTGGCTCGGGATGCGCCTGTTCGCCTTCAGAGTCGGGATTATCCTCGCCGTCTTCTTACTCATCGGTCTCCCGGGAGCGGCGCTGGTTCTCGGTGGCGCGTCCCTCTCGCCGTCGATATTCCTCTTCGCAATCCCGCTCGTCTTCCTAGCGATACTCCTGTTCTTCGTCGTCGCGCTGGCGCTCCAGTTGACGACGGATTTCGTCGTTCCGACGATGATAGCCGAAGACCGAAACGTCCTCTCCTCGTGGCGCAGAGTCGCACCGCTGTTCCGCGCCGAGGTCGGTGAGTTCGGCCTGTACGTGTTACTCCGGTTCGTCCTCGGAATCCTCGCAAGCATCGCTATCGGCATCGCAACCGCGTTGGTACTCCTCGTCGTCGCAATCCCCTTTGCTATCGTCGCGGGCGTCGTCGTCCTCGGTCTGGCGGCGGCGCAAGTCTCGGCGTTCTCCACGGTCGGACTCGTCCTGCTCGGTATCCTCGGCGTGCTGTTCGTGGCCGCCGCAATCGCAACCGCCGCGTTCGTCCAGATGCCCGTCGTGACGTACTTCCGGTACTACTCGCTGTTCGTCCTCGGCCGCGCGGACGAGTCGCTGGACCTCGTGTCTGGCTTCAGATCGGAAGACGACTCGCCCTCGACCGAGGGCGCGGCACCCGCGTAATCCCCGCGCTATTTTTCAGGCAGTAGTCGGACTGACGACCTCACGGTCGAGTCTCGCCAGCAAGACGAGAATCGGAATCATCAGTAAGCCGCCCGCGACGAAGGGTGCCCAGAACGCGATACCGGTGTAGAGTCCGCCAGCGACCGCCGGACCGAAGGTTCGGGCGAGACTGCCGGCGCTCTGCGTGAGACCGAACGCACCACCCTGTTCGTCGTCGGTCGCCGACCGCGAGACGAGCGTATTCAACGAGACGTTCGTGAGCGCGTTCCCAATAGACAGCGGCGTCATGATGACCAACAGTGCGAGCACGCCCGACGGGAGCACCGGCCCGAACGAGACGAGCGGCCCGAACGTCGGAATCGACGCGCCGAGAACGGGCGAGAACGGCACCGCCGCGAGCATGACCACCTGAATCGCAACGCCGGTGATGGCGAGTCGATACTCGCCGTAGCGGTCGGTCAACGGGCCGATGAAGCCACCCTGGACGATGGCGATGACGATGCCGATGTAGGTGAGCAGAACCGCGTTCTCGGTCGCGCCGTAGCTGTACTGGTCGTTCGTCAGGAAGATGAACTGGCTTTCGAGTGCCGAGAAGGCGAAGGAGACGAGGAAGAAGGAGACGATGAGCGCGCTCAGCCCGTGGGTTCGAAGCGCCGACGCGAGTTGTTCGAGACGCGACTCGCGCTCCTCGGAGACGTCCGTGCGTGCGTCCGGCGGCCGCGACTCGGGGAGGATGAAGTACGCGGCGACGAGGTTGAGGCCGGTGATGACGGCGGCCGCGAAACTCGGCAACGAGAACTCCGAGACGGGCACGAACGCCGGGAGAATCGAACGCGTGGCGACCACGACGGGGTCGCTGGCGAAGAACCCGCCGAGTGCCGGGCCGAAGACGAAGCCGAGACCGAACGCCGCCCCGAGCAGGCCGAGACCCTTCGCGCGGTCCTCTGGCGGCGTGATGTCGGCGATGTACGCCTGCGCGGTGGCGATGTTACCGCCCATCGACCCCGCGAGCATGCGCGCCGCGAAGAGCACCGCGAGCGACCCCGCGAGACCGAACATGGTCCACGCGATGACGCTCCCGGTGAGCGACAGCAAGAGGACGGGGCGACGACCACGCGTATCCGAGAGTCGGCCCAACACCGGCGCGGCGAGGAACTGCATCGCCGAGTAGGAGGCGATGAGCAGACTGCCGACGAACTCCGTCGCGCCGAACGAGAGGGCGTACAACGGGATGACAGGAATGAGAATCCCGAACCCCAGCAAGTCAACGAAGACGATGACGAAGACCACACCGAGCGCACGGCGTGGATTTTCAACAGACATTGGCAGTGTGCTTGGTCGGTATCTGGTTAATCACACCGGTCTCAGCACGGGAGTAATCGGTCATTAATTAAGATACTGACATTCGTAGGAGTGGATATGTCATTCGAGTGGGTGTCGTACTTTCACTGTCGCAACTGCGGACTCGCAAAGTCGTCAGTAGACATTCCGTACGACCGGTTGGGCTACGCGGTTTGCCCAGCGTGTGGGGTGACGACCGGACCCACGGTTCGAAAGGTCACGAGCGAGTTGCCGGCGTTCTGAGCACCTCGTGGAGATGGATAGCCACAAGGTGGTCGCAGGCGACGAGCGAGTATGAGCTGGACCGAAGTCCGTCGAGACGAGCGCATCGTCGAGTGGGAACGAAGCGACGGTCACGCGACGATTCGCGTCCGTCGCGGGCCGAAGGGGTGGCACGTCCGATTCGATAGACTCCACCAGTCGCCCGACGGCCGCGGCTACGACACCGTGCAGTGTTCGGACGAGGAGTCCGCCGACGAGACGGTCGCCGAGTGGAAAGCGAAGTACGACGTAGAGTAGTCCGAGACACCTCGCTCGATTAGTAGTGGCCGAGGACGCCTTTCTTCCGAGCGCGCGTCGTGAGCGCGTCGAACACGAGATACCCGACGAGCGTGTAGCCGATGCCGACGGCGACGAGCACGGCGAGGTCCGAGAGTGGGAACTCCCAGAGCCGAACGCCGCCGGTCATCGCTCGCTGAAGCATGTAGCTTCCCTGTGCGAGCGGGAGCAGTTTGAGGAGCGGCAGTTGCTCGACGGGGGCGGCCGCGAGTCCGACGAACCCGAACTGGAGCAACCCGAAGATGCTGTTGACGCGTTTATAGAGGAGGGCTAACCCGGCCATCGCAAAGCCGACGCCGACGACGGAGGCGAGCGCGAACGCGCCGAGTGGGACCACCGTGAGTACGTCCACCGAAATCGAACTCCCCGTGGTCACGAGCATCAACGCGAGAATCGCCCCACCCCACAGCAGGCTGAAGGCGACGTTTACGATGGTCTTCGCGGCCATCACGCGCCCGAATCCCAGCGGGGCCATGTAGAGTTGTTCGAGCGTTCCCCACTGCGCCTCGCGCATCACCGCGCCCGCGAGGTCCTGATACGCCGAAAAGGCCATCGTGACGAGGAAGTAGCCGACGATGAGCGAGTCCAGCGAGTCGTCGAATCCCGGGCCGGCGACGGTTCGGCCACCGAAGAAGATGAAGACGAAGAACGCGTAGATGCCGAGGAGCGCGCCGACCGTGTTGATGGGGTAGCGCTTGAGGAGGATGTACTGCTTTCGCGCCACGGCACTCACGAGGGCGACGAACGCGCGGGAATCGGCGGCGACGCTCACGGCGACACCTCCAGCGATTGCTCGTCCCCTCTCTCGCTCGTCAACTGCAGGAACGCCTCGGTCAGGTCGGGTTCGACGGTGTTCACCGAGACGAGTCGGCCGCCGTCTGCGATGCACAACTCGGCGAGTGCTGGCAGGTCGTTGCCGTCGTCCAGTGCGACCATCATCCGCACGCGCTCGCCGTCTCGCTCCCACGACTCGACGGCGTACTGCGAGCGAATCGCCGACTCGGTGGACTCTCCGAGCGGGCCATCGACGACGAGTCGAACCGCGCTGGTTCGAAAGAGGTCTACCAGCTCCCGCACCGCACCGTCGGCGACGATGCGGCCGTGATTGACGACGATAACGCGGTCACACAAATCCTCGATGACGCTCATGTCGTGGCTGGTGAGGACGACGGTGAGTCCTCGTTCGTCCGCGAGTCGCCGGAGTTCGCGCCGCAAGTCGAGCGAACTCTCAACGTCGAGCCCGAGCGTCGGTTCGTCGAGGAAGGCCACGTCGATGTCGCGGGCCAACGCGCAGGCGAGGGCGACTTTCTGTTTCATCCCTCGGGAGAGTTCGTTGACCACGTCGTCGGCCCGGTCGAGCAACCCGAGTTGGGAGAGCAAGTCGTCGTGTCGCGCCCTGACCGCGGGGTCGCGCGGCGAGTCACCCGCGAGTCCGGCGAAGAACGCGAGGTTCTCGCGGACGGTGAGTCGCCAGTAGACGTTCCGTGCGCCCTCTAAGGTGGCCCCGACGCGACGATACGCGTGCGCCGGCCGGTCGTGTACGTCGATGCCGCAGACGCGAACCTCGCCAGCAGTGGGAACGAGCAGTCCGAGCATCGCTTTGAGCATCGTCGTCTTCCCCGCGCCGTTCGGGCCGAGGACGCCGAGTATCGTGCCCGGCGCGACCGAAAACGAGATGTCGTCCACTGCGACCACGTCGCCGTAGCGTTTGGACAGGGTGCGGACCTCGATGACCGGGTCGGTCATTGCAGTCGTTGGGTGCGCTCGACGAGTGGGTGCCGAGCGTAGTCTACGATGTCGATGTCCGCGAGCGACGACAGGCCCTCTTTCTCGGCGGTTCGTTGCATGCCGAGTTCGATGGGGTCGTCGATGACGATGATGTAGGCGTCCATGGTCTCGATGCCGACTCTGTCGGCGGCGCAGACGCGGTGGTGGCCGTCGGCCAGCAGAATCGCGCCGTTGTTGTCGATGACGACCAACGGTTCGGCCAGTCCGCGTTCGAGTTCGTACTTCCGCCCTTCGAGTTCGTCGGCGTAGACGCGCGCCTGTGTCGGAATCAGGTCAGAGAGCGACACGGTGCCGCGTTCTTGGTGGACCGTGATGCCGTGAATCTGTTCGAGCGTCCGCATGAGTTTCCCGACTTTCTCGGGGGTCGCACGCTCGATTTGACTCCGAATGAAGTCCGTATTCGAGATGATACCGACGAGGTTCCCCGCGTCGTCCACGACGGGGAGTTTCTGAATGCCCGACCGGAGGATGACGCGGGCGGCGTCGTTGACGTCCATCTCGGGGTGAGCGACGATGAGGTCCGTCGCCATCACCTCCTTTATCGGGACGGTTTCGTCTTCGAGGAGGATGTCGCGGGCGGTGACGAACCCCTCGACGCGCCGGCCATCACAGACCGGAAATCCGTTGTGGCCGTCGCTCTCGACGATGCGACGGGCGACGTCAGCGACCGTGTCACTCGGTGAAACTGTCTGCACCTCGCGCGTCATGTACTCCTTGACGGTCGCTTTCGTACTCATCCCTCCGAGGTAGGGTGACAGACGGGAAAAATATGTGGGCCTCGTTACTCGTCGAGCGGCGATTCGAAGGTCACGTCGGTGTCCAAATCGAGGGCTGCAGGCGCGTGTTCGAGCGTCTCGAAGATGCGCCCGGCGACGATACCCGTGACGATGGTCGCCAACGACTCCCTCGAATCGTCGCCTACGTCGTCGAGGATGCCGAGCGGAATCTGTGCGCCCGCCATGTCGGCGTGGCCACCGGCGCTCCCAATCGGCGCGAGGGCGTCACGGAGCACCTCTCCGAGGTCAACGTTCGCGCCGCGGGACCGTCCCGAGACGTACACCGTTCCGCCCATCAGGCCGTAGACGATGGAGATATCGATACCCTCCATGTCGATGAGGTGGTCCGCCGCCTGGGCCAAGGCGTCGCGGTCGCGGATGTCGCCGACGTTCGTGATGAGAACGTTGCCGCGCACGTCGCGGTTTGCGATACTCCGAGCGAGCGTCTCCATCGTCTCCGGCGTCATGCTCGGACTCTCGACTCGCTGGAGAACGTCGGTATCGACCTGCGGGAACAGAAAGCCCGCCGCCTCGAAGTCGGCGGTCGAAACCTCGCGGGTGAAGTCCTTCGTATCGACGCGAATCCCGAACAACAGCGCCGTCGCAACGCGACTGTCCGGTACGATTTCGAGGCGTTCGAGGTACTCCGTGAGGAGGGTGCTCGTCGCGCCGACGTCCTGTCTGAGGTCCACGTAACTCGCCTCGACCGGCGCTCGCGGCGGGTGGTGGTCGATGACGATGTCGATTTTCGTGTCCTCGGGCATGCGGTCGTTCACGCCGGGTCGAGAGTGGTCTACGAGGGCGATACCGCCGTACTCGCCTTCTCGCGGCGGTTCAGAGAGGACCGTCAAGTCCAGATTCAGGAGGTTGACCATCGCGCGGTTCTCCTGATGTGAGATGTCGCCGAAGTAACAGGGGTCGCTCTCGACGTTCGCGCGGTCGGCAATCGCCTGTAATGCGATTGCGGAGGCGATTGCGTCGGGGTCGGGGTTGTCGTGCATCAAAATTGCGAGTCGTCCATCGAGGTTGCGAAGGACGCGCATGAGGCGACGAACCCGACTCGTGTGGGAGTTTCCGGCCATCCCGGAGATGCGGTCGGTCAGTTCGCTCCACGGGTCGATGACGGTGTCCGCGACGCGCTCTATCTCCGCTGCGGCCTCCGGGGACGCATCGATTGGGAGATAGACGAGCAGATACGCGTCGGGGAAGTGTTCGCGCGCGAGGCGTGCAGCGGTCCGATTCGTTCGCGGACGGCGACCGGCGACGATGACGATATCGGCGTCTCTCGGATAGGTCGTCGGGTCCGTCGGGTCGCCTTCGGTCGCCGCGATACCGTCGGCACGAAAGTCCTCGGCGAGTCCTCGTCGGTTGGTGATGACTCTGAGTTCACCCGGACGGTCTACGAGACCATCGACGAGGTCACTTCCGACGGGGCCGCACCCGAGAACCAGGCGACGTACCATACTTTGAGGTTAGTCTGGGGTGGGAAAACCCTACCGTCATTTCTGCACGAGACGGTGCTTCCGCTCGTCGAGTGGGTCAAAAGATGAAGCGTTGTCAGAGACGGAAATCGCGCGCCGCAGTTAGAAGAGCGCGGCGGCGACGGTCTGTGCCGTCTCGATGACGGGCTGGAAGCCCGGCAGCAACAGGACCGTACCGACTGCGGCGAAGACCACAGCGACGTACAGGCCCGTCGGCTGACTGCTGATTTCGATCGGTTGGGACGGCTCTTCGATCCACATCGCCTTGACGACGCGACTGTAGTAGAACAGCGACAGTGCGCTGTTGACCGCGCCGACGGCGGCGAGCCACCAGAAGCCGGACTCGATAGCCGAGTAGAACAGGGCGTACTTCGAGACGAAGCCACCGAACGGCGGAAGCCCTGCGAGCGAGAACATGAACACCGTCATCGCGGTTGCGGCGATGGGTGCCTTCGCCGCGATGCCGTTGTAGTCCTCGAAGGTCTTTCCGAGACCCCACTTTTCGACCATGGCGATGAACAGGAACGCGCCCGTGTTCATGAAGCCGTAGACGAGCAGGTGGGCCATCGACGCGCCGAGGACGTTGCCGTTGGCGGCACCGCCATCGACGGTGATGGCTGCGAGACCGATGAGGGCGTAGCCGGCGTGTCCAATCGAGGAGTACGCGAGCATGCGCTTGACGTTCTCCTGGGTCGCTGCGGCGAAGTTACCGAGCGTCATCGTGACGACGGCGAGTACCGCGAAGAGGAGCGACCAATCGACGCTGCCGCCACCGAGGGCGGTGACGGTGTCGAGCGGGAACGCGACGGTAAAGACGCGGAACGCGACGGCGAACCCGGCGGCCTTCGAGGCCGACGAGAGGAACGCGCTCACCGGGGCGGGCGCGCCTTCGTAGGCCTCCGGCGCCCAGAAGTGGAACGGCACAGAGGCGGTCTTGTAGGCGAAGCCGCCGGCGATCATCAGCACGCCGAGTCCGAGGACGCCGACGAGTTGGTCGGCGTTGGCGAGGTTGGCCGCGACTTCGGGCAGCACGAGCGAGCCGGTGACGGCGAACACGAGGCTGATACCGAAAGCGAAGACGGCCGACGAGAGCGCGCCGATGAGGAAGTACTTCAGACCCGCCTCGACGCTGCCGCGGTTCTTCTTCAGGTACGCGACGAGCGCGTACGACGGCAGCGAGGCGAGTTCGAGGCTGACGAAAACCGTCGCCAGCGAGTTCGACATCGCCATGAGCGTCATCCCCGTGGCGGCGAACAGGACGAGCGAGTAGAACTCGCCTTGGTGGCGGTGGTCTGCGAGGTAGTCGTAGGATGCGACGGTAACCATCGCAGTGACGCTGGTGAAGATGAGCGCGAAGAACAGGCTCACCCCATCGACGACGATTGCGTCTCCGTAGAGGGAGATTGCGCCGCCGGTCGATTCCATGCCGGTTCCAGAGATGAGGAACCACGCAGCGATACCACCTGCGGACAGCGACCCGAGCGTCGCCAGTCCGGCGAGAACGCCGTTGTTCGACGTGTCGGGGTCGATGGTATCGACCAACAGCAACAGCAGCCCCGTCAGTGCGAGGACGATAGCTGGTGCCGTCGCCATCCATTCAGGCAGGGTTTGCAGTGGCGTCATCTAGAACGCACCTCCCAGTTGGAGAATCGGGTTAACTGCTTCTTGAATCATCGTGAAGAAGATGCCTGGCGAGACACCGAGCACGATGGTCAACAGCAAGAGCACCGCGAGCGGTGCGACGTCGTGGAACGGTGCCTCGGTGATTTCGTACTCGCCGTCGAACCGGAAGGGTCCGAACAGCGTACGCTGCATTGCGAACAGCAGATACCCGGCGACGATGACGATACCGAACATCGCGGCACCGGTAAAGAGGGGCATCGCCTCCATGACGGTGGATTCGAACGCGCCCTTGAAGATGAAGAACTCCGCTGCGAATCCGGCCATGAGCGGCAGGCCCATGTATCCGAAGGCACCGGCGACGAAGATACCCGCCGTGACGGGCATCCGGTCGGCGATACCGGACATGTCCGTGACCATGCGCGTGTGCGTGGTGTTGTAGATGACACCGACGGCCATGAACATCAGTCCCGAGATGAGACCGTGGGCGACCATCTGGAAGGTCGCACCGCCGACACCGTAGGTGGTGTAGGCGATGAGACCGAGGATGACGTAGCCCATCGAGGACACAGAGGAGTACGCGACGATGCGCTTGAGGTCCTGCTGTGCCAGTGCGAGCAGTGCGCCGTAGATGACCGAGGCGACTGCGAGCAGTGCGATTGGCAGCGCGAAGGCGCGTGCGGTCTCCGGAAGCATCGTGAAGTTGAACCGGAGCAGGGCGTAGGTACCCATCTTCAGGAGCACCCCAGCCAGCATGACCGAAACCGGCGTGGGTGCTTCGACGTGAGCGTCCGGCAGCCACGTGTGAAGCGGGGCGACCGGGACCTTCACCGCGAATCCGAAGAACATCGCGATGAACGCGACCGAAGCGAGCGCACCGGCCGAGAGACCGGCGAAGCCGCTGAGTTGGCCGGCTTGTAACGCCTGGGCAATCTCGGGCAGGCGCAGCGACGTAATCGAGTCGCCGAGGCCGAACACGAGCGAGATGAACCCGATGAACATCACGAGCGACGCGACGTTCGTGTAGACGAAGAACTTGATAGCCGCGTACTTGCGGCGAGGACCGCCCCAGACGCCGATGAGGAAGTACATCGGGACGAGCACGGCCTCCCAGAAGACGAACCAGACGAAGAAGTCCAGCGCCGTGAAGACGCCGAGGAGGTTCGCCTCCATGAGGAGCATCAGACCGAAGAACTGGGACTGGCGCTCCGAGATGGGAGTCCACGCGCTGACGATAGCGAGCGTGGTGAGGATGGTCGTCAGGACGATGAGCGGCAGGCTGATGCCGTCTACGCCGACCATCCAGTGGAGGTCGTACTGGCCGAGTTGCAGCCAGACGACGTCTGTCTCGAACGCGATGTTCCCGCCCAAGAGGGCGTTCCCAGTTGCGTCGAACTGTTGCCACATCAAGAGGCTCCCGAGGACGGGAACCAGACTCAGCGCGAAGGCCGCCTTCCCGGCATACCGGTCCGGGACGACGAAGGTGACCAACGCGGCGAGGAACGTGACTGCGATGAGCGCTTCGATTATCATGCGAACCATCCTCCGATGAGACCAAGACCAAGCAGCAGTGCCGTCAGGCCGAGCGTCAGGAGTGCCGCGTAGTTACTCACGACACCGGACTGGATGCGCTTGACGCGACTGCCCGTGAACAGACTGACGCTGGAGATGCCGTTGACGACGCCGTCAACGACGCCCTGGTCGAACTTGTCGAGGACGCGCGAAATCGGCTGGACGACGCCCGTCGCAATCCAGACCTGGTACTCGTCTTGGTAGTAGTTGTTGTACAGTACGGTTTTGATGCTCCCGAGTTTGTCCGTGTGTTCGACGGGTTCGGGGACGTTGTACAGCACGTAGGCGAGACCAGCACCAGCGAGTGCGAGGCCGAGCGAGACGGCGGCACCGATTGCGACGGTACCTGCCTCGCCGCCGATGTAGCCCGAACTGTACGGGATGAGTTCGGCGTAGTGGTGTGCGTTCAGCGAATCGTAGCTCCCGTCGAGGAACTGGTGCAGGAAGTCGATTCCCTTGATGCCGAACAGCTTCTCGACCGGAACCATGTTGACGAGACCGGCCGTCGCGGCGAGCACGCCGAGGACGGCGAGCGGAGCCTTCACGTTCCAACCGACGCCGTGCGGGTCGCGCGCGGTGTCGGACCGGGGTTCACCGTGGAAGGTGAGGAACACCATCCGGAAGGTGTAGAAGCCGGTGAAGAAGACGGCGAGCAGACCCATCGCGTACGCGGCGAGCAGAATCGGACTGCCGCCGAGACCGTGGATGAGCGTCTCGTATAGGACTTCGTCTTTCGACCAGAAGCCTGCGAACGGGACGATGCCCGCGAGTGCGAGCGACCCGGAGAGGAACGCGTAGTAGGTCACGGGCATCTTCTCTTTGAGACCGCCCATGTCCCACATGTTCTCGTTGTGGTGCATGGCGATGATGACCGAACCGGCACCGAGGAAGAGAAGCGCCTTGAAGAAGGCGTGCGTCATGAGGTGGAACGTCGCGGCGACGTAGCCACCGGCACCGAGACCGAGCATCATGTAGCCGTACTGGCTGATGGTCGAGTACGCGAGCACCTGCTTGATTTCGCGCTTGACGACACCCATCGTCGCCGCGAACAGCGCGGTGAAACCGCCGATGAGGGCGATGATGGCGAGTGTCGTCGGCGTCAGCGCGTAGAAGCCGTACATCCGGGCGACGAGGTAGACGCCGGCCGCAACCATCGTCGCTGCGTGGATGAGTGCGGAGACGGGCGTCGGACCTTCCATCGCGTCCGGAAGCCACGTGTGCAGTGGGAACTGTGCGGACTTGCCGACGACGCCTCCGAGAACGAGGAGACCGACGACGGTGAACCACGTCTGCGCGTCCATGCCGAGGAACGTGTTGACCGAGTGTTCGCCTGCGAGTGCTTCTTCTGCGAGCACCGGGAACGACTCGGGACCGGCGAAGGCCGCCGTGCCGAACGTCGCAAAGACGGCGACGACGCCGATGAGGAAGAAGTAGTCACCGAAGCGGGTGACGAGGAACGCCTTCTTCGCCGCACTCGGCGGGCCGTCCTGGCGGAACCAGAAGCCGATGAGCAGGTAGGAACACAGGCCGACGAGTTCGAAGAACATGAACGCCATGAGCAGGTTGTCGGCGACGACGAACCCGAGCATGGACGCGGTGAACAGGCCGAGACCGGCGTAGTACCGAGCCAGACCGGTTTCACCCTCGTCGTTCATGTAGCCGAGACTGAACACGTGCACGAGGAAGGCGATGAGCGTCACGATGACGAGCATCATCGCCGACAGCGGGTCGATGAGCAGGCCGAACGTCAGGTTGACCGCGTCGAGACCCTCCGCCCACGTGTAGATCGTTTGGTTGTACGTCTGTCCACCACTGACGGCGACGAACGTCGCAAGCGAGAGCAGGAACGAACCTGCCGTTGCGCCGATGCCTGCCAGTGCGCCTCCCTTCGGCATGTACCGCCCCGCCCCGAGTGCGATCAGGAACGAGAGGAACGGGAGGAGAACGATGGCCGGAGCGAAGTCGAGAATGCCTGCCATAGAGTTACCACCTCATCGTGGTCGCCTTCGTGACGTCCACGCCGTCGAAGTTGCGGTAGAGTACGAGGATGATGCCGATGCCAACGGCGACCTCCGCGGCCGCCAGCGCCATCGTGAACAGGCTGAACGTCTGGCCCGTGACATTACCCCAGTAGAGCGAGAACGCAACGAGATTGATGTTTGCCGCGTTCAGCATCAACTCGACCGACATCAGGAACAACAGCGCGTTCCGTCGGGTGAGGATGCCGAACAGACCGATACAGAACACGGCCGCCGAGAGCAGCAGATAGTACTGCGGGGGCACCATCAGCGGTCACCCTCCTCGTCGTCGAACAGCGTGCGCTTGAGTTCGCGGCCGCCATCCGTCAGGATGGTCCGCATCGTGCCTTGGTCGTCTTCGCGCTTGGCCAAGAACACCGCCCCGTCGAGCGCCACGTCGAGCGTCACCGCGATAACGATGAACACGACGAGGAAGCTCTCGCCCGGAACCTGTCCGAAGTCGAGGTTGAACATCGCATAACCGATGCTGGCGGTGATGTTCGCATCCTGTGCGAACCCTTGTGGGTTCGGGAACGATGCCCCGATGAACGTGGCGGCCATTACGACGAACAGGCCGACTGCCGCCAGACCGGGCACGAGGTGCGAGCCGAGCTTTAGTTCTGGTTTGGTGGTCATGTGCTACTCACCTCCGGTTCGATACGCGTCAGCATCACGGCGAACGTGACGAGAATCAGCACCCCGCCGACGTAGACGAGGATTTGCATGGCGGCGAGGAACTCCGCCTGCAACATCACGTAGTGCACCGCGACGCTCAAGAGCGCGCCCCCGAGTAGGAGTGCAGAATGCCAGATGTCCCGCACGAGGACGACGCCCAGGCTGCAGCCCACGGTAATGAGGGCGAACAGCGCGAACGCGATGGTTTCATAAACCATTGTGTGTGTCTCCTTGAGATAACCCTTTGAACATTTCGAGAACGTCCGCAGCACCGCTGAGTGGACGTGACTCGGCCGGTTCGGTCGTGGTTACAGGCATCTTACTGGTAGTCCACTTCGCCCTCACCCTCGCCAATCCACGCGTTTCGGTCGGGATTGCGAGAGTTGAGTGGGTCGATGTCTTTGTACCACGGGACGTTCTTGAGCTGTTCTTTGTTGTAGACGAAGTCGTTCTTCGTGTCTGCGGTGAACTCGAAGTTCTGCGTGAGCAGAATCGCATCGACGGGACAGACTTCCTCACACAGTCGGCAGTAGATACACTGGCCGATGTGGAGGTTGTACTGCTCGCCGTTGCGTTTGTCGTCCTGCACGATTTGAATCGTGTCGTTCGGACAGACGTTCTCACACTGACGGCACCAGATACAGCGCTCTTGGCTGAACTTGTGCACACCGCGGAATCGCGGGCTCACTTCCGGTGCAGTCTCGGGGTATTCGACCGTGAAGGTCTCACCGTCGAGCGCGTGTCGCATCGTCACTGCCATGCTTTTCAGGATTCCAATCATGCAATCACCCCCACGATGATGGCCGTGAGAACCAGGTTAGCGAAGGACAGCACGAGCATGCCCTTCCAACCGATTTCGAGGAACTGATCGACGCGGAGACGCGGCACTGCGGAACGTGCCCACTGGGTGAACAGGAAGAACGCCCAGATTTTGATCGTGAACCAGACGAACCCGGGCAGGAACGGACCTGCCGGGCCGCCGAGGAACAACGTCGCCGCGATTGCGCCCCCGAGGAAGATGTGGATGAACTCACCGAGGTAGATGAGCACGAAGTAGACCGAGGAGTACTCGGTCTGGTATCCGGCCACAATCTCGGTCGGCGCTTCGGGGATGTCGAACGGGTTACGCCCGACTTCCGCGAGGTTGGCAATCATAAAGAGGACGAACGCGAACGGGTTCACGAACGCGAACCACGTCGGAATCGTCACACCGGCGACCGTCACGAGCGGTTCGGCTTGGACGGCCACGATTTCGCTCATCTGTAGCGACCCGGTGAAGATGACGACCGAGGCCGCCGTGACGATGAGCGGGATTTCGTACGCGATGTTTGCCGCGACGGCACGAAGTGCGCCGATGAGCGAGTACTTGTTGTTCGACGCGTAGCCGGTCATGACGAGACCGAGCGACGCAATCGACGCGGCCGCGAACGCGAACGCGAGACCGGTTTCGGGGTCGGCGAGTTGGATGCCGTTACCCATCGGGATGACGGCAAACCCAAGCAGCGCAGAAAACGGAATGACGATCGGTGCGATGTCCCATGCCGGGCGATCGACGCCCTCGGGAACGATGAGTTCCTTCGAGAGCAGACGAACCGCGTCCGGGATGATGACGAGCAGACCGAACGGTCCGAGTCGGTTGACCGCAATGCGGTCACCGAAGGCGGCCGTAATCTTCCGTTTTGCCCACGGACCGGCGAGTGCGGTCGTGATGAGCATGATGTTGGCGATGAGGAACGCGCCGATGAGACCACCGACAACGTCGCCGACGATGCCTTCGAGACCGAGGAGACCGCTGATGGTGTCCGGAAGGACCGTTTGGAGGTTCATTACCGGTCCACCTCACCGAGCACGATGTCGAGGCTGCCGAGCGACGCAATCATGTCCGGGATGAACTCGCCTTCAGACATCTCGGGGAGCGTCTGGAGGTTGGAGAAACACGGACTCCGAATCTTGAAGCGTGCCGGCTTGTCCGTGCCGTCTGCACGGATGTAGATGCCGAGTTCACCCTTCGCACCTTCGACGGCGCGGTAGATTTCGGTGTCCTCGTCCGGCTTGAGGGTGCGCGGAACGTTCGCCTGAATGTTCCGTTCGTCCTCCGGCCAGTCTTCGAGCAGTTCGACACACTGCTGGATGATCTTCGCGGACTCCTCGACTTCTCGCATGCGCACGAGCAGGCGCGAGAAGTTGTCACAGCCGTCTTCGACGACGACGTCCCAGTCGAGGTTCTCGTAGTAGCCGTAGGGGTCGTCGCGGCGAAGGTCGTAGTCGATGCCGGAGCCACGAGCGACCGGGCCGGTCGCACCGTAGCTCTTGGCGACTTCCGGGGGCAGGACGCCCGTCCCGATGGTACGGGCCTGCAGGATTTCGTTCGAGGTGATGAGGTCGTGATACTCTTCGAGGACCTCCGGCAGGTCGTCGATGAAGTCACGAATCTTCTCGAAGAACTCCTCGCGGGGTTCGGGAAGGTCCCAGACGACGCCGCCGAGGCGGAAGTAGTTGAACATCATGCGCTGACCGGTGAGGTCCTCCAGAATGTTCTGGACGATTTCGCGGTCACGCATGGCGTACATGAAGATGGACGTGAAGTCGCCGTACACGTCGAGTGCGAACGTCCCGAGTGCGAGCATGTGCGACGCGATGCGGCACAGTTCGGCACCGAGCGTCCGGATAATCTGTGCGTACTCCGGCACCTCGATGTCCGCGAGGTCCTCCGCCGTGCGGGCGTAGGCCCACTCGTTCAGGAGGCCCGCCGAGATGTAGTCCCAGCGGTCGGGGTACGGCATAATCTGGTAGCGGTAGGTCCCTTGCTGACAGATTTGCTCTTCACAGCGGTGGAGGTAGCCGATGTCGGGGTCGAGATCGACGATTTGCTCACCGTCAACGACCGTCTTCACGTGGAGCACGCCGTGGGTCGCAGGGTGGTGCGGCCCGATGTTGACGTACATCGTGTTCTCGTCGTTGGCATCGCGGTGGTCCTCTGCGAGCGGGTTCGCGTGCTCGCGGAGGGTCGCAATCTGCGGCCGGTTCTGGTCGTAGTCGAGACCGAGAGGGTGCCCCTGCCACGTCTCCGGGAGGAGGATGCGGCGGTGGTCGGGGTGGCCCTCGTACTGGATGCCGACGAGGTCGTACGCTTCGCGCTCGTGCCAGTCGGCGGTCCGATAGACGGGTTCTGCCGTCTGGCTGACCGGGTTGTCCTTCGACGTGGGAACGACGACGCTCACTTCGTCGGTGCGGTCGTCGAACTTCGTCAGGTGGTAGATGGACTCGTAGCGGTCCTCGTACTCCTGAGCGGTCACACACGAGAGGTGGTCAAAGCCCGCTTCGTCGCGGAGTTTGAACAGCGTCTCTTGGACCTGGTCGGGGCGGATGACGAACGCCGGCGCGTTCACGTGCTCTTCGCGGTCGATGACGAGGTCACCGAGGAGGGTGGCGAGTTCGTCACCGCGCGAGACCGATTCGACCTCGGCGGGTGCGTCTTGTGGTTCCAGGCTCATGGTGAATCAGCCCAGTTGTAGCGCATCACGAGGTCGTCTTGGTCGATTTGGTCGGCGAGTTTGTTGACAATCTCGTCTTGTTCGAGGTCGCCGAACTGCTCCAGTTCGTAGGGCTTGACCGTCACGGGGCTGGACTCACCGTTCGCAATCCGCTCTTGGAGCTTTGCGATACCGTAGATGAGCGCCTCCGGGCGCGGCGGGCAACCGGGGATGTGGATGTCCACCGGGATGACCTCTTCTGCGCCCTTGATGACGTTGTAGCCTTCCTGGAACGGGCCGCCCGAGATGGTGCACGACCCCATGCCGACGACGAACTTCGGTTCGGGCATCTGGTCGTACACGCGCTTCATGCGGGGGGCGAACTTCGAGACGATGGTCCCCGGAACGATAATCACGTCAGCCTGTCGTGGCGACGCGCGGGGCACACCTGCCGCGAAGCGGTCCAGGTCGTGCTTGATGGCGTAGGTGTGCATCATCTCGATGCTGCAGCACGCGATACCGAACTGCAGCATGAACATCGAAGACCCACGAACCCAGTTCATGAACTTGTCAAACTTCGTGAGGATGAACGGCGACGAGCCGAACGCCTCCCGGAGCTTGGAGTTGAACCGGTCGTCCGCGCCAGTCATGCGGGCGTCGCGGGTCGCGGTCTGTACCTGTGAGTCGTCTGTGACGAATGGTTTCTGTTCGCTACTCATGCGTCTTGCCTCTCTGTCTTACGACGGCTCGCCTGCGGGCTTTTGACCCACTTGACGGCGCCGTTGCGCCACGCCCAGACAAGTCCGATGACGAGCACACCGATGAAAACGAGCATCGGCGTCAGAATCGTCCCGAGACTTGCGCCCTGTTCGAGGGCCGAGCGGTAGATGACCGTCCACGGGAAAATGAGGACAGTCTCGATGTCGAACACGACGAACAGCAACGCGACCATGTAGTATTGTATGTTAAACTGGACGCGTGCCGTGCCGGTCGGCACCTCACCACTCTCGTAGGTGGCGCTCTTTCCTTGTTCCGGTACGCTTGGGCGCAGGAGCGCCGATGCCAACATCATCCCAACGGGGATGCCGACAGCGACGAGACCCATCGCACCGATTGCAATCCATTCACTCATGCCGTAGTCTCCCTGACGTGCGGCGGTTAGAAGCGCTCCCCTATAAGCATTGATTTGTGTCTTTCGGGGGCGAGAAGCCGTCTATCCCCCAAATACGCACAGAGAAGCCCCGAACCGTGCGCCGGGGGCATTTCGGCGAAAACAGGTCGAAATTACTGGCTCGTCTCGCGGAATTTTTCCACGCCGAGATTGTGTAGTCGAGACGACGTTTCGGCCACGTCGGCGACGAGATTCTCGTGGTACTCGACGAGTCGGTCCTGGAGTTCTGGGTACGCCCGCGAGAGCGTCTGTACCGCCGAAAGCGCCGCGTTGAACGACTTTCCGGCATCGACGGCGACGATGGGTGCGCCGGTCGGCATGCCGATGACCGAATCGACCGATTTCTCCTGAACCGGAACCCCAACGACGGGAATCGGGTAGGCAATCGAGGCGGTCATGTTCGGCAGGTCTGCGGACTTCCCGCCCGCGCCCGCGATGATGACGTCGATGCCACGGTCTGCCGCCGTATCGCCGTAGGCGTACATGAGGTCCGGCGTCCGGTGCGCAGAGACGACGTACGTCTCGTAGGTAAAGCGCTCGTGCGGCGCTTTTTCGTAGTCGGTCTGCTCGCCGAACCCGAGCGTGTCGAGCGCCTCGTGCGCGCCGGACATCACGTCGAGGTCGGAGTCCGACCCCATGATGATGCCCACGTCGGGCGTCGTCTCTGGGTCGCGGTCGTCGGCCGCCTGTGCGTACAGTTCGTCGATGAGGTCCTGTTCTGAGGTCATAGGAATTCGACTCCGTCGCGGAGGGTGCGTGCACGTTCGAGGAGCGACTCGACGTCGGCGTCCGAGTTCCCGACGGCGGTGAGGTGGCCCATCTTCCGAAGCGGGCGAACCTCGTCTTTGCCGTACCAGTGGAGCGAGACGCCAGATTCAGAGAGCGGCGCGTCGAGACCGCCCAGTTTGCTTTCGCGCGCTGAACCAACGGTGCCCAAGATGTTCGCCATCACGGTCGGCGAGCGGCGGTCGGTCGCACCGAGCGGCCACCCGAGGACGGCCCGAATGTGCTGTTCGAACTGCGAGGAGAGCGCGCCCTCGATGGTCCAGTGGCCCGAGTTGTGCGGCCGCGGTGCGACTTCGTTGACGAGCACGTCGCCGTCGCTCGTCTCGAACAGTTCGATGCCGAAGACGCCGCGGCCGGGGAGGTGCGAGAGTACTTCGCGCGCGACCCGGTCGGCCTCGTCGGTGACTTCGTCGTTCGTGCGTGCGGGAACGATTGTCTCGTAAAGAATCTCGTCTTCGTGGACGTTCTCGCCGACGGGGAAGGTCCGAATGTCGTCGGTGCCGCGGACGCCGATGACCGAGAGTTCGCGCTCGAACTCGACGAACGACTCGGCCATGGCGGGGCCGCCGAGCGAGTCGAGCGCGTCTTCGACTTCGTCGGGGCTGGTGACGGGAACGTTGCCGCGGCCGTCGTAGCCGCCAGTGCGGGCTTTGAGCATGACTGCGCCGAACTCGTCGAGCGCGGCGTGCAGGTCGGCGGCGTCATCGACGCGGTGGAACGGCGGAATCGGGATTCCGGCCTCCCCGAAGGTGCGCTTCTGTACAAGTTTGTCTTCGATGGTCCGAAGCGCGTCGGGGGAGGGGTGTACTTCGATGTCCTCCTCGTCGGCGAGTTCGTCGAGGAGGTCCGGGTCGGCGAGTTCGATTTCGAACGTCAGCGCGTCCGCGCGGGCGGCGAGTTCCGCCATCGCATCGGGGTCGTCGAACGCGCCGACGATTTGGTCGGCGACGCGAGACGCGGGACAGTTCGGTGTCGGGTCGAGGACGACGACATCGACGCCGAGCGGCGAGGCGGCCTCGGCGAGCATCCGCCCGAGTTGGCCCCCGCCGACGACGCCGAGCGTTGGTCCGGGTACGGTGACGGTCACAGACGCGGATTCAGTACGTCAGTGCATAAAACTTGCCGAAATGGGTGTTCGAATGGGCAAGTTCGTGTATAAAAATAGTCGTCGAGAAGACCCGACGCGGCCTCAGACGGCCGTCTCGTTCGCCGCGTCGAGTGCGTCTTCGTCGATGAACACGACGATGTCCTCGCTCCAGAGTTTGAACGCGTGTTCGCGGACGACGTAGCCGTCGAGTTCGGCTTCGAGTTCGTCGCGGTCCCACTCGTAGGCGACGACGACCGGTGCGCCGCGAACGGAGACGGCGGCGGGTTCGGTGTCCGGGGGGGTGCTAATCTGTTCGGCACCCATCCGCTCGAAGTACCACGGAAGCGGGAGGCGACTGTGCCACGACGGGCCGCCGAGCGGGTTCGACTCGTTGGCGACGTAGAAGTGCGTCTCGTCGCTGTTCGGCGGGTGAGTGCCGTAGAGAATCACGTCGGTGCCGTCGTTCGTCTGGGCGATGCGGTCGATGTCTTCGAGCGTCGTCTGGAGGTCGTTCGCTGGCTGTGCCCACTGGAGCACCTCTTTGTCTTCTTCGGTCGAGGCGTTCCAGTAGTCGGCGTTGGCGGCCACGACACCACCGACAGAGGCGAGTAAGACGATAGCCGCGAGACCCAGTCCGACGGTGTCTTTGGTGTCGAAGGCGGCCCACCCCGACCGGAAGACGTACGCGGCACCGACGGCGGCCGGAATCGCCAACGGGACGACGGCGTGGACGACGACCCACGGTGCCTGAATGTCGGTCGCAATCGGGTAGCCGAAGATGCTCACGACGCCCCAGTAAGTTGCAAAGGTCACCAGCCAGCGGAGTCTTCCGGCGACGACGCCGTACCGGTCCACGACGATGCCGAGGATGGCGAAGGCGATGAGCACCGGCGCGCCGTAGACGAACGTCTCGAGGAAGTCTTCGAGGTACGGGAGGTAGTCGTGCGACTGGTGGGAGCCGCCGATCCAGCTATCGACCATCTCGGAGAACGCCCCCGCCGACCCGGCATCGATGACTGCGGGGAGTTGCGAGGGGTTGCCGAGCGCGTTCCAGAGGTCCGGCCGCGGCGCGTAGAAGAACACGAAGACGACGAAGAACGCCGCGAGACCGCCGAGGACGCCCACGAACAGCCTGACGCCGCCCGCCGAGAGACTCCCGGCACCGTAGTTTCGAACCTTGTCGGCGAGCGTACGCGGCCACTCCGAGAAGACGATGTCGCGGGCGGATTCGCCGGCCGAGGTACGGGCGAGCAGCCTGTGGTCCAAGACGAGCGCCCCGGCCCCGAGGAAGCACGCGAGATAGACGACGTAGTTCTCTTTCGCCGCCGCGCCGGTCGCAAAGGAGATGCCGGCGGGAATCAGGTAGCCGAGTCGTCCGGTGTCGTAGGCGCGGACGACGAACCCGAGTGCGATAAACGAGAACGTGGCGACGAGCACGTCGTTGCGCATGAACCGGGAGTAGTAGACGAGCAGCGGGTTGAACGCGAGGAAGAGGGCGAGCGCAACCAGTTCGTCGCGGCGGAGGTGCTCACGAAAGAGCCACACCGAGAGCGGGAGCAACGCGCCGACGACCGCGACGGGGATTCGAGCGGTGAAGTCGGTCGCCGGAAGAACCGCGAAGACGTAGTCGTTGACCACGGGGAGGAATGGCCCGTGAATTATCGGGCGATACGTGAACTCGCCAGTCTCGTGGTAGCGGAGAATCCAGTAGCCTACGCGGCCTTCGTCCCAGTGAAAGATGCGGCCGCCGAGGTCAACGAGGCGGACGAGAAGGGCGACCGCCGCCACGCCGAGGAGGGATGCCACGACAGTAGAGCGGGACACCACCCCGCTCTCAGAGTCGGTTTGCATAACCCATCATGCCAACCGCGTGAATACAACGTTTTTGTTTACGACTACGAGGATTTGTCCTATCGCACGGCAGCGGACAAAATCGGCAGGTGTCGGTAGTTCTTTTAGCCGCCACGGGAAGGGTCGGCTATGGTCTCTTTGGGACTCGTAGTGGCCCGATTCAACTCGTCGGTCACCGACCAGATGGAAGCGGCGGCCCGCGACGCCGCCAGCGAACGCGACGCGGACGTGGTCGAGACGATTCACGTCCCGGGCGCGTACGACTCGCCGCTCGCCGCCGACCGACTCGCCCGCCGCGACGACATCGACGCCGTCGCGGTCGTCGGCGCAATCGTCACCGGCGACACCGAACACGACCGCGTCATCGCCGATTCGACGGCGAAGTCGCTCACCGAAATCTCGCTCGACCGCGACAAACCCGTCGCTTTCGGCGTCTCCGGCCCCGGAATGAGCGGTGCCGAAGCACGCGAGCGCATCAACAAAGGTGCGGAAGCGGTTTACGCAGCGACCGAGTTGGTGGAGGCGTTGGCATGAACTTCGACTTTAGCGACCGAGTTGGCCGCGTCGAACCGAGCGCGACGCTCGCCATCTCGAACCTCGCAAGCGAACTGGAAGCGCAGGGCGAAGACGTGGTAGACCTCTCGGTGGGGGCACCCGACTTCCCGACGCCGGAGAACATCGTACAAGAGGCGAAAGACGCCCTCGACGCTGGCCACACCAGCTACACCTCCTCGAACGGGATTCCGGAACTGAAGGAAGCTATCGCGGCCAAACTCCGCGGCAACGGCGTCGATGCAGAGGCCGACGAGATTATCGTCACGCCCGGCGGCAAGCAAGCGCTCTACGAGACGATTCAGACGCTCATCGGCGACGGCGACGAAGTCGTCCTCCTCGACCCCGCGTGGGTCTCCTACGAAGCGATGGTCAAACTCGCCGGGGGGTCGCTGAAGCGTCTCAGCCTCGCCGAACACGACTTCAAACTCGAACCCGCGCTCGACGAACTCGCCGAGACGGTCTCCGACGAGACGAAACTGCTCGTCGTCAACACGCCGTCGAACCCGACGGGCGGCGTCTTCTCCGACGCGGCGCTCGAAGGCGTCCGCGACCTCGCGGTCGAACACGACTTCGCCGTCATCTCGGACGAAATCTACGAGCGCATCACCTACGACGGCTTCGAGCACACCTCGCTCGGGTCGCTCGACGGCATGTCGGACCGAACCATCACCATCAACGGCTTCTCGAAGGCCTTCTCGATGACCGGATGGCGACTCGGTTACCTCCACGCGCCTTCCGACTTTATCGGGCAGGCAGGCAAGCTTCACTCGCACTCGGTCTCCTGTGCCGTCAACTTCGTCCAGCACGCCGGCGTCGAGGCGCTCTCGGAGCGCACCGACGACACCGTCGAAGAGATGCGACAGGCGTTCGAAGCGCGCCGCGACATGCTCGTTGACCTGCTCGCCGAACACGACGTGGACGTTGCCGTCCCGAAGGGCGCGTTCTACATGATGCTCCCCGTGGACGACGACGACCAGGCGTGGTGTGAGGGCGCGATTCAGGACGCGAAGGTCGCAACCGTCCCCGGCAGCGCGTTCAACGCGCCGGGCTACGCGCGCATCTCCTACGCTGCAAGTGAAGAGCGACTCCGCGAGGCCGTCGAACGCCTCGCCGAGCACGACTACATCTAACTCTCCTTCCCTACTTTCGCAGCGCTTCGACCGGGCGCTCGTTTGCGGCTTTCCACGCCGGATAGAGTCCCGAGAGGAGACTCGTCACCACGCCGAACGTGACCGCGAGGAAGATGTAGAGCAGGTTTATCGGCTGGAAGGTCACGAACACGTCGTTGAGGACGTAGGAGTTGAGCGCCATTCCCGCCGCGAGCGAGAGTACCGCGCCGATGACGCCGCCCGCGACCCCCAAGAGTCCCGCCTCGGCGAGAATCATGCGAATCACGTCACCGCGCTGGACGCCGACGGCGCGGAGGACGCCGATTTCCTGCCGGCGCTCGATGGTGCTCATGAGCATGACGTTGAGGATGCTCACGCCCGCGACGACGAGCGAAATCGAGCCGATGCCGATGAGGAAGGTGTTGAGGATGGCGAAGAACTGGTTGATTCCCTCGGTGATGGCTTGCAGTTCGAACACCGTCACTCGCTCTTCGCGCTCGTTGAGGGCGTCGCGGACGGCCATCGCCGACGCGTTGGCGGCCTGTCCGGACTCGGCGCTGATGACGACTTCCGAGTAGCCAGAGCCGTTCACGTCGTCGATTGGGACGACGACGGCGTTGTTGGGACTCACGAGCGAGATACCCTGTTCCTGTTCGAGGACGGCGGCGATGCGGTAGGTTCGGCCCCGGACTTCGATGGTGTTCCCGGGTTCGACATCGAGGGTCTCGGCGACCGCCGACCCGACGAGCGCGCCCTGTCGCAGGCGGTCGGGGATGCGGCCGTCGCTGGCGGTGTATATCGCGCCGGGGTTCTCCATCCCCAAGATGGTCACGACCGTCTGTTGCTGCCCGCGGGCGACCACCCCCGAACCCCGACGGACGGGAACGACCGTCCCGTCCTCGACGACGCGGCGTATCTCGTCAACGTCGCGTTCGGTGAGTTCTTCGACGCCCTCCTGCAGGTTCGGCGAGATACTCACTTCGTTGCCGATGTCGCCCAGTTGCTCGCTCGCGCCGGTCCGAAGCGTCGTCCCGAACATGCCGAGCGAGGCGATGGCGAGGACGCCGATGATGATGCCGAGGACGGCGAGTCCCGAGCGGATGCGGTTCCGCGAGAGGTTGCGTCGGGCCATGAGGATGGCCGGGACGCGCCGCGAGAGGTCGTCGAGGATGCTCACTGTATCCTCCCGTCGATGATGTTCACCGTCCGGTCGGCGAACTCCGCGAGTTGCGGGTCGTGGGTGACGGCGATGACCGCCACGTCGTCCTCCAGTCGAATCTCGTCGAACAGGTCGAGGACGCTTCGACCCGTCTTGCGGTCGAGGTTCCCGGTCGGTTCGTCCGCGAGCAGGATACGCGGGTTGTTGATGAGCGAGCGAGCGATGGCGACGCGCTGTTTCTGCCCGCCCGAGAGTTGGTCCGGGCGGTGGTCGAGTCTGTCACCGAGACCGACGCGTTCGAGCAGGGTCTCCGCTCTGTCACGGGCCGCGGGGTCGTTTCCGAAGAGCGTCGGCACTTCGACGTTTTCGAGCGCCGTGAGCGTCGGAATGAGGTGGAAGCTCTGGAAGATGAAGCCGATGAACTGCTTTCGTTGGACCGTCATCTCCTGGTCCGAGAGGTCGGTCACGTCGCTGCCTTCGAGCAAGACCCTCCCCTCGGAGGGCGTATCCAACAGGCCGAGAACGTTGAGCATGGTGGACTTGCCGCTCCCGGAGGGGCCCATGACGGCGACGAACTCGCCGGGGTCGGCGCGGAAGTCCACGTCTTTCAGCGCCTCGACGATTTCGCCGCCGGTATCGTACCGCTTCCAGACGTGCTGAAGTTCGATAAGGTTCGTCATCGGTGGTTAGCGCCGTCGGTACGCGAAGATACCCACGCCGACCACGACGAGGAGGGCGACGATGCCACCGCCGACGATGAGTATCGAACCAAGACCACCGAGTCCACCCCCGGATGGCTCTGGTTGCTCGTCAGTGAACCCGGTGACATCGACTTCCGCCTGCATGGTTCGCTCGCCGCCGTCGGTGAGATACGTCACTTCGACGGGGACGGACGTGACGCCCGAATCGGCTCTCGCGTAGAGGTCGAACGAGACGAAGTCGCTGGCGGGGACGGTTCCCACGAAGTACTCCTCGTAGGGGCGGGCGGGTTCGACGCCCTCGGTGGGGACGACGCGGACGACCACGCCCTGCACGTCGTTCAGGCCGACGTTGCTGGCGCTCCCGGAGATGTGGATTCGGTCGTCTTCGCGTTCGACGTCGATGCCGGTGAGTTGAATCCGGCCGGGCGAGGCGGCGTAGTCGAGCGTCGTCTGTGCTTCGCCCGGTTGCCCGCCGGTCCGGTAGGTCGCGGTCACGTCGAGGGTCGCGCGGTCGAGCGATGAGACGTTCAGTTGGAACGTCCGCGACGACTCCGCCGGGACCGCGTTGACGGGTCGTTCGACGATGGTTCGGTCGCCGTCGGAGAGCCGAATCACGAGGTCTTCGAGCGGCGCGTTCCCGAGGTTCGTCACCTCCGTAATCACCGCCGGGCGCGCCCCCGACCCGACGCGGGCGTCGAGTCGAACCGACTCGCGGAGGGGTTCGGCGTTCAAGGGCTCGGTGACGACGACGGTCCCGCCGATGCCGTCAACCGTCGTGTACTGGAGCGTCGCGGTCACGTCGCTCTCGGTCGTGCCGGGCGTGGTGGCGAACTCGAACGTCTGTGCCTGTCCGGCGGCGAGCGTCGGCAGGACGCGAGTATCGTTTCGCACGTCGCCCGGCGACGCTTCGAGTGAGAGACGGAGGTTGCGAATCGGCTGGTCCTCGCCGTTCGAGACGGTGACGCGAACCGGCGATTCGGTGCCGACGACGCTGTCGGTCGTCTCGACGGCGACCTGTGGGCCGCCCTCACGAACCCGGACGATGAGCGGGTATTCGAGTCGCTGGGTCCCACTGTTCGTTCGACCGACGACGGTTAACCGAAGGTCGTACGTTCCGGCGTTCTCCAACCGAACGGTCACCGGTGTATCCAGCGAACTGCCGACGGGGATGGTTCCGAGGTCCTCTGCTCGCGCGAGGTCGGTCGAAGTGCCGGCCCGCCTGACGTACACGTCGGTCACCTCGAAGTCCTCGGCGCTCCCCTGTGCGTTCTGCACCGTTGCTGTGATGGTGAACCGCTCGTTCGGGGACGGTTGGTCGGGATTGACCGTCACCTGAGTAATCGAGACTGACGCCTGCGCGGCGACCGGTTGGACGGGGATTCCTGCCACCACGACGGCAACGAGAAGAACGAGTGAGAGGGCACGGCGAAACATTGTTCATCTAATATATCGTCGAGGTGAGAAAAATAGTTGCCGGAGGTGACTGTCAGTCTTGACAGTCACTCAGGAGGTTACCCACGTTCACAGGTACCCGGTGGGCGAAGATAGTTAAGTCAGTCCGGTACGAGACGTTGACAGATGCACGTGCGCGACCTTCCACTCTCGTCGGCCCTCGTCGCCCACTACGAAGACGCCGGAATCGAGGAACTGTATCCGCCGCAAGCGGCCGCCGTCGAGGCCGGAGTCGCCCGCGGTGACCGCGTCGTCGCCGCAATCCCCACCGCCAGCGGCAAGACGTTCATCGCCGAGTTGGCGATGCTCACCGCCGACGGACCCGGTCTGTACATCGTCCCCCTCCGCGCACTCGCCCGCGAGAAGTACGAGACGTTCGACTCGCTGCCGGGGGTCGATGCGGGGATATCGACCGGCGACTTCGACACGCCGGACGAGGATTTGGGGGAGTACGACATCGTCGTCGCCACGAGCGAGAAGGTCGATTCCGCGATTCGAAACGGCGCGTCGTGGGTCGAGAACCTCGCCTGCGTCGTCGTGGACGAGGTCCACCTGCTCGGCGCACCCGGCCGCGGCCCCACCTTAGAGGTCACGCTTGCTACGCTCCAACGCCGGGTTCCGAACCTCCAAGTCGTCGCGCTCTCGGCGACGGTAGACAACCCCGAAGACATCGCGTCGTGGCTCGATGCCGAACTGGTCCAAAGCATGTGGCGACCCGTCTCGCTCCGCACCGGCGTCTACTGCGACCGAACCGTCGAGTTCGACGATGGCTCGACGCTCGCTGTCGATGTGCCGACCCTCGGCCCGAACGACGACGGCGACACGGAAGCGACCGTCTCGCTCGTCGCCGACGCCATCGACAACGGCGGGCAGTGTCTCGCGTTCGTCCGCTCTCGGCGCGAGGCCGAGGCGCTCGCCGAACGACTCGCCGACGAAGATATCGGCTCTGCGCCGGACCTCGCCGACGAACTCGAAGAACTGGGCGGGACGACCACGGGCCGACGACTCACCGACTGCGCGCGAACCGGCGTCGGATTCCACCACGCCGGCCTTCGAAGCGCCCACCGGATGGCCGTCGAGAACGCCTTCCGCGAGAAACGGCTGTCAGTCATCTGCGCGACACCGACGCTCGCCGCGGGGGTGAACGTCCCCGCCCGCCGCGTCGTCATCCGCGACCAGAAACGCTACACCGGCGAGGAGATGGCGTGGATTCCCGTTTTGGACGTGCACCAGATGTGCGGCCGCGCCGGCCGCCCCCACCTCGACCCCTACGGCGAGGCGGTCCTCGTCGGCGACGAGAGCACGAAAGACGACCTTCGAGTTCGATACGTCGAGGCCGATGCCGAAGCGATTCACTCGCAGTTCGCCGACCCCGAGGCCCTGCGAACGCACGTCCTCTCGGTCGTCGCCTCCGACTTCGCCGACTCCCTGCAGGGAGTTGCGGACGTGTTCTCGGCGACCTACTACGCCCACCAGAACCCCGACGGCGACCTGACCGACCTCGTTCGGGATATCGTGGTCGAACTCGCCGAGATGGAGATGCTCGATATCGAAGGCGACGGCGAGACACTCTCGGCGACGCCACTCGGTCTCCAGACCTCTCGGCAGTACATCTCGCCCTCCTCCGGGGCGGCAATCGTCGATGGCATCCGAACCATCGAGGGAATGGCCGACGAGCACGTCACGGCGCGAACTGCACTCGAAGTCGTCTGCGATACGCCCGACATGCTCGATACCTACCTCGGCAACCGCGAACGGGCGCTGATGTACCAGTACGCTCGTAGCCACGCCGCCGAGTTCACGACGGCGATGGGCGAGGCCGAGTCGTTCGAGAAGTGGCTCACGGCGGTCAAGACGGCGCGAATCCTCCACGAGTGGTCGCAGGGCGTCAGTATCGACGACCTCGTGGACCAGTACCGAATCGGACCGGGCGACCTCGAATCGCGTATCGAGCGCGCCGAGTGGTTGCTCGGGGCGGCAGATGCACTGTGTGGCGTGCTCGAAGTCGATGTCCCGCAGTTCAGAGAAGTTCGGGCGTTGCTGTCGCCGTAGGTGACTAGAGACAGTTGGCGGTGTGAACGCAGAAAGGTCCACTCGGGATGCCGTTTTATGCTCCCACGTCGCGTAGAAGCGGGTTATGGGTATCACCTACGAAGACTTCCTCGACCTCAACTACGAACCCTCCAGCGAGGAACTCGTCTGTACGTTCCGCATCGACCCCGCGACCGGAATGAGCACCGAAGCGGCGGCAAGCCGGGTGGCATCCGAATCCTCCAACGGGACGTGGGCCGCCCTGCGAACCGGCGCGGACTTCACCGACATGGGCGCGACGGCGTTCGCTATCGACGGCGACGTCATCAAAGTCGCCTACCCCGCCGGCCTGTTCGAACCCGGAAACATGCCGCAGGTGCTCTCCTGCATCGCGGGCAACATCATGGGCATGAAAGCGGTCGATACGATTCGTCTCGTGGACTGCGAGTGGCCCGAATCGGTCGTCTCCACCTATCCCGGCCCGCTCCTCGGCTCGTCGGTCCGCGAGGAGATTTTCGGCGTCACCGACCGGCCAATCACGGCCACCGTTCCCAAGCCGAAAGTCGGTCTCTCGACGAAGGCGCACGCCGAAATCGGCTACGACGCGTGGGTCGGCGGCGTGGACCTCCTGAAGGACGACGAGAACCTCACGGACCAGGCGTTCAACCCCTTCTCCGACAGGCTCACCGAGTCGCTCGCGCTCCGCGACGACGCGCAGGACGAGACGGGCGAGGTGAAATCGTACCTCATCAACGTCACCGCCGATACGAACACGATGCTCGACCGAGTGGACGAAGTCGCCGCGCAAGGCGGCGAGTATGTCATGGTCGATATCATCACCGCCGGGTGGGCGGGTCTCCAGACCGTCCGCGAGCGCACCGAGAAACACGGCATCGCCATCCACGCCCACCGAGCAATGCACGCCGCGTTCGACCGCATGCCGACCCACGGCGTCTCGATGCGCGTGCTCGCCCAGGTGTCCCGTCTCTGCGGCGTGGACCAACTCCACACCGGGACGGCCGGACTCGGCAAACTCGCCAACGAGGACACCGTCGGAATCAACGAGTGGCTCGCCGGCGACCTACACGGCATGACCGACGTGCTTCCGGTCGCCTCCGGCGGCCTGCACCCCGGTCTCGTTCCGGACCTCCTCGATGCGACCGGGACGAACGTCTGTGTCCAACTCGGTGGCGGCATCCACGGTCACCCCGACGGCACCAAAGCAGGTGCAGTCGCACTTCGGGCGGCTATCGACGCGTACGTCGCTGGCGAGTCGATTTCACAGGCCGCCGAAGAGACGCCCGAACTCGCCGTCGCGCTCGACAAGTGGGGAACCGAGACGCCGCGCTAATCGGCCTCTCCCTGCACGCCCGACTGGGATGGATGCACCGGTTGGCAACTGTTGCCACAACGTGACAGACCTCGAACGCTTGTCGGCGATTTTTACAATATCGGTCGAGGTTCGACCCCGAGTATCGAGATTCTGATGGCCGAAACGAGCGGTGAGTATCGGTCACGATAATCGGCGCGTGAGTTTTATACAGTTGTTTTCTCAGGGTGAGACAGAGCTTTTCGACCGAATACCAGCCCAACTGGCGCTTTGCGGCTCGAATCGGGATTGGTCGAAACACGACGAACCATGAAAATCCGAACGAAGCTTATCGCGCTCTGTCTCGCCATCTCTCTGATACCGGTATCAGTGGTCGGTATGGCAGGCGTTCAAAACATGGGTAGTATTGGCGACTACGCACAAGAACAGAGCGAAGCGACCCTCGAACGGCAAATCACGGGAGACTTGAACGACACTGTCGGTGCCCGCCAAGAGGAGATACAGAACCTCCTCGACGCTCGTCGCATCGACGCCCGCGCGTTGGCGGGGTCGGCACCGGTCCAAAACTATCAGGCCGCCCGTGCCGGGGAGATGGAGTTAGTCCAAGAACAGAGCCAAAAGCAACTCGGATACATGGCGCTCCAGATGCGCGCAACCGTCGAAACCACGAAGCAGACGGTGCTCGCAGAACAGTACGGCGGGAAGAGTTGGGACGAACTGACCCCGGAACAGCAACAGCAGGTCAAAGACACAGTCGAAGCGCGACTCGCCGGCACGGCCGGGGGCGGCGTGCAGTCCGACGGGACGCTCGCTGACGAGTTCCACCCCGGCTACATCGGTAACACGGGCTACGCGTTCGTCCTCGACGGGGACCTCGACTTCGTCATCCACCACAGTCTAGACGACGGCGTCAACGCCGTCGATGACGCCGGGATAGCGGAGTTCAATCAGGTCTCTACAGCCATCGAATCCGACCCCGCCATCCGAAGCGGCGAGAAGTGGGGAATCGTCGAATACGAGTGGGAAGACACCACGCAAGCGGGCAATCCCGTCGAGGAGAAGTTCGTCGCGTACGCGTACCACGAAGACTTCGACTGGGTGCTCGCCCCGAGTGTCTACTACTACGAACTCCAGACGGCCGCCGTCGCGGATGCCGAAAGTGACATTAACGATTCGTTCGAGAGCTACCTCACCACTCGTTCGGTGACCATCGACGACGAGGAGCGCCCCGCCTACGACGAGGTTCTGTTCACCGACGAGACTGGGCAGGGAATCGTCCGTTCGGAACGTGCCGACGACGGGAGCGTTGTGACCGAATCAGTCACCGACACGTCCTACGCCGACGAGACGTGGTTCCAGCGAGCGAGCGAACTGAACGAGGACAAGGTGTACGTCGGGAGCGTTCACTCAGTCGATGGGCAGTCAGTCGCCACCGTCACGGCCCCAATCTACCGCGACGGGGAGTTCTCGGGGACCATCACGCTCCTGTTCAACTTCGAACTCATCGATGCGCTCATCGACGACATCACCGTCGGCGAGAGCGGCCACTTGACTATCGTGAACGAGAGAGGCATCCTCCTGACCGACGCCGCCGACTCGCTCGACGGGGTCGAAGGGAAAGTCGCCACCCAATCGTACGTCATGAACGGTGAGACGGGCCTCAGCACCTACGAACCGACTGGAAACAGTGGCGACGAGTCGCAGTACTACGTGGGCTACGCGCCACTGCACTTCGGAAACGCCCAGTACACGCTCGTTGCGACGGTCCCCGAGTCCGACGTGACGACGCCCGTGGCCCAACTCGGGTCGGCCATGAGCGACCAGACGGACTCCGCACGGAACACGATCCTGTTGTTGATGGCCGGCATTCTCGTCGTGGTCGTCGGCGTCGGCTACGTCGCCGCTCGGTACTTCTCAGAGCCGATAGAGGCGCTCCGAGACCGCGCACAGTCGCTCGCCCGTGGCCGCTTCGACGACAGCGTCGAAATCGACGCCAACGACGACGAACTCGGTGAACTCGTCGATGCGTTCGACGACATGCAAGCGAACCTCCAGCGACAGGTCTCGGAACTCAGGGACGCCGGCCGAGAACTCGGTGAGGGGAACCTCGACCAGGACATCCAGACCGACCTTCCCGGTGAGTTCGGTGCCATCATGACCGACCTCGACAGCGGGATTCAGAAACTCCAAGACGGCTTCGTCGAAGTCCAGGCCGTCGCCGACGAGTTCGCGGCGGTGAGCAACGAGACGGTCTCGAGCGCGAAAGAGATAGAGTCCGCGAGTCAGGAGACCGCGCGGTCGATAGAAGAAATCGCCCACGGGGCGGAACAACAGACCGACCGTCTCCAGACGGTCGCCGACGAGATGAACGACCTCTCGGCGACCATCGAGGAGGTCGCCGCGTCCGCGGACGGCGTCGTTCGAACCGCCAATCAGGCCGTGTCGCTCGCCGACGACGGCCGCGAACACGCCGCCGATGCGACGGACGAAATCTCGACTATCGAGACCGAGGCCGACGAAGCGGTCGAACGGGTCGAGCGCCTCGGCGAACAGGTCTCCGAAATCAACGAAATCGTCCAACTCATCAACGACATCGCCGAGCAGACGGACCTGCTCGCGCTCAACGCCTCCATCGAGGCCGCCCGAGCGGGCGAGGCCGGCGAGGGCTTCGCGGTCGTCGCCAACGAAATCAAGGCACTCGCCAAGGAGGCGAGCGAGGCGACCGACGAGGTGGAAGCGCGCATCGACGCCGTCCGAAACCGGGCCGACGAGACTGTCGAAGACATGCAGTCGATGCAGGCGAGCGTCGAGAGCGGTTCTGCGACTATCGGCGACGCAATCGAGATGTTCGACGACATCTCCGATGCGATTCGAGAGGCCGAACACGGCGTCGAGGAGATATCCGAGGCGGCAGAGAATCAGGCGGTCTCCACCGAAGAAGTCGTCTCGATGGTTGACGACGTGTCGGGCGTGAGCGAGGTGACGACGTCGGAGACGGCGACGGTCTCCGCGGCGACCGAAGAGCAGACTGCGGCGATAAACGAAGTCACGAACAACATCAAACAGGTGTCCAAGTCGGCCGAGTCACTCAACGACCTCGTCGGCCGGTTCGAAGTCGGCGACACCGGCGGAAGTGGAAGCGAGCGCGGAGGAGACACTCACACGGCGGCCGAATCGACACCCGCCGCGTCGTCACAGTCCGAACACCAGGCCGTCGCCGATGGCTCGGGTGATAGACAGGGTCCCGCGTCGCCGACGGACGACTGAGTCAGTGACGCCGGCACGAGCGCCGGCTACCGGTCCACTTCGCCCATAATCGTATCGAGACTGCCGAGCGAAGCGATGAGGTCGGGGATGTACTCGCCTTCGACCATCTCGGGGAGTGCCTGCAAGTTCGAGAACGATGGCCCGCGAATCTTGAAGCGAGCGGGCGTGTTCGTCCCGTCCGAACGGATGTAGATGCCGAGTTCGCCCTTCGCCGCTTCGACCGCCCGGTACACTTCGGTGTCCTCGTCGGGTTTGAGCGTGCGCGGAACGTTCGCCTGAATCGTGCGCTCGTCTTCGGGCCAGTCTTCGAGCAGATCGGCACACTGCTGGATTATCTTCGCCGACTCCTCGACCTCACGGAGGCGAACAAGCAGGCGTGAGAAGTTGTCACACTCGTCTTCGACGACGACGTTCCAATCGAGGTTCTCGTAGTAGCCGTAGGGGTCGTCGCGGCGAAGGTCGTAGTCGATGCCGGAGCCGCGAGCGACCGGGCCGGTGACGCCGTAGGATTTTGCGACTGTGGGCGGGAGGATGCCAGTATCGACGGTCCGCGCCTGCAACACCTCGTTCGCGGTCAGGAGGTCGTGGTACTCTTCGAGTTTCGCCGGCAGACTCTCGACGAAGTCGTGAATCTTCTCGAAGAACGCCTCGCGGGGTTCGGGAAGGTCCCAGACGACGCCGCCGAGGCGGAAGTAGTTGAACATGAGTCGCTGGCCCGTCAAGTCTTCGAGGATGTTCTGGACGACTTCTCTGTCGCGGAGCGCGTACTGGAAGATAACGGTGAAATCGCCCACTGTGTCGAGGGCGTACGCGCCCAGCGCGAGCATGTGCGAGAGGGTTCGACTCAACTCGGCCGCGAGCGTGCGGACGACCTGTGCGTACTCCGGTACCTCGATATCGACGAGCGCTTCGGCCGCGCGAGCGTAGGCCCACTCGTTCAACAGTCCGCCGCCGCCCCAGTCCCAGCGGTCGGGGTACGGCATAATCTGGTAGCGATACGTCGCCCGCTGGCACATCTGCTCCTCACAGCGGTGGATGTAGCCGATATCGGGTTCGACGTCGGCGACCTGCTCGCCGTCGAGGGTCACCTGCAGGTGGAGGACGCCGTGGGTCGCCGGGTGGTGCGGGCCGATGTTCAGGAGCATCGTGTTCTGGCCGACTCGGCCGTCTTCGTGCAACGGGTTGGCGTGTTCGTCGTAGGTGACGATCTGCGGGCGGCGCTGGTCGTAGTCGAGACTCAAGGGGTGGCCCTGCCACGTCTCCGGGAGGAGTATCCGGCGCAGGTCGGGATGGTCCGCGTACTCGATACCGACGAGGTCGTAGGCCTCGCGTTCGTGCCACTCGGCGGTTCGGAACACCGACGACGCCGACTCGCTCACCGGGTCGGCCCGAGGCGTCGGAACGACGACGCTCACCTCGCGGGTCGGGTCGGCGTAGGATTTCAGGTGATAAATCGACTCGTAGCGGTCTTCGTACTCCTGTGCGGTCACACACGAGAGGTGGTCGTAGCCGAGTTCGTCGCGCAGCGTGGTGAGCGACGAGGCGACTTCGTCGGGGCGAATCTCGACCACCGGCGCGTGGACGTGGTCGTCGATGGCGAGGACGGCGTCGCCGAGGACGCTCCTGAAGTCGTCACTGGTCGGGTGTGTCTCAGCCACTTCGGTCGTCGCGTGCGGGCGGTCGAGTGACATCGCGTAGACGAGTGAACAATCGTCCGGGACGCGGTTCGTCGTTCTGCCTCACCCGTGCGGCCGGTTTTTATACACACCATCGTTCAACATAGTGTCATGAAGTCGGTCGAACTCCGTCTCCAGCCAGACGAGCGATACGTTCATCCGATGCACGGCTTCGTCGTCGAACACGAGGGCTTCGAGCAGTCTCGACTTCGTCACTGGAATCCCGCCAGGAGCGAGGTCAACACGCTCGTCTTCGAAGTGGTCGGGGCAGATATCGACGCCTACGAGGAGGCACTCACGGCGAGTCCCACGGTTCTCTCTCACGAGGTGGCACAACTCCCCGGAGACTCCTTTTTCATCGTCGTGAGAGAACGGCTCGACGGGGAGAGCATCCGCTTGACTTCCGCCTTCACGCAGGACGGTCTCGTCGTCGTCCCACCGGTCGTCTTCGACGGCGACGGGACGATTTCGGTCACAATCGTGGGGACGAACGAGGCGCTTCAATCGGCTATCGACCTGACGCCCGACGGTATCGAAATCGAAGTCGAACAGGTCCGAGAGTACACGGGACCGACAGAATTCGGGTCGGTCGAGTTGTCGCCTCGGCAGCGCGAAGCAGTCGAGGCCGCCGTGGCGTGTGGATACTACCACGAACCGCGGGAGGGGTCGGTAGCCACGGTCGCGGAGCGGCTCGCGTGTTCGCCGAGTACGGCGGCCGAACACCTCCGGAAAGCGGAGATGAAAGTGATGGCGACTATCGCTGGCACGCAGTGACCTACGCCGGTTCGACCCACGGTTCGGTCGTGTGCTCGCCGAACAGTTCGCGCATCAGCATGACGATGCTCTCGGGCGGGAACTGCCCGCGCTCGGTGACGATTGCATCGACGTAGCGCGGCGGCGTCACGTCGAATGCTGGATTTCTCACCGTCGGAGAACCGAGTTCGGCCAGCGTCTCTTCGTCGATGACTTCGTCAGTGTCGCGCATCTCGATATCGACGGTGTGGCCGGTCATCGTTCCGGGGTGGAGTTTGAGCGTCTGAGCGGCGACCATTATCGGCGTCCCCCTGTCGCGGGCGTTGACCGCGAGACCGCTCGTCCCGATTTTGTTGATGACGCTCCCGTCGGCGGCGACGGCGTCCGCGCCGACGAGCACGTGGTCCACGTCGTTCAGGTAGCGCCGGGCCGCCGAATCAACGATGAGCGTGACGGGGACGCCCATCTCGTGGAGTTCTCTCGCGGTGATGTGGCCCTGATTCCGCGGGCGGGTCTCCTTGACGATCGCCTCGATGTGTTTTCCCTGTTCGACCGCCGCCTCGACACAGGCGAGCGCGTCGGTGGAGTGGCAGTGGGTCATGATGATGTCGCCGTCGCGGAGGCGGTTCGCGCCGACCTGTCCGAGGTCGGACTGGGCGCGGTCGAGTCGCGCGCAGAACTCCGTCGCCGTCGCCTCGACGTTCTCATGAATCTCCTCGACGGTCTGGCCGGTCGCGCCGCGAAGGACGTACCGAAGCGCGTTCGGGAGGCTGACGGCAGTGGGTCGGGTTTCGACGAGAGTCCGGGCGGCCGCGCGGAGGTCGGCACGAAGGGTCGCGGGGTCGGACGCGTCGCTCTCGAGAGCCTGCACGCGGAGGGCGCGGGCGGCCGCGTCCGCAATCGTCGCCGCACCGCGAATCTCCATGGTGTCGATATCGTCCGCCACTCGTCGAACCTCGGGATTGACGCGGTCGGTCATACGCATTCTACGCGCTTCACCGAGAAAAGTGATAGCGGCAATCGAGTCCGCGAATCCGAATCCGAACCCGAACCCGAACCCGAACCCGAACTCGACTCACACGCGGTCGATGAGCGCCTCGTCGGGGTGTCGCACGCGAACGGCTTCGACTCGTTCCGTGAGCTTTCTCGCATCCGCGAGTTTGTCGGGCGACTCGGCGTGAACCGTAAAGAGCAGGTCTCCCTCGACGACGTTGTCGCCGAGACGGTGTCCGAGTCTGAGTCCCGCCGCGGGGTCCTTGGGTGCGCCCGCCCGCCGAGCGATTTCGTTGATGTAGACGTTGTTGATGTGGGTGATGACGCCGGCCCGGTCGGCGTAGACGCGATGGGTGTGTTCGCCGGGAACGAGGTCGCTGACGCTGATATCCGGGTCGCCGCGCTGGGCTTCGATAATCGCCCGGAACGTCGCCTCTGCGCGACCCGAATCCAGTATGTGGGCTGCATTCGCATCGACGCCGACCGATTCGAACAGCAAGTCAGCGAGGCGGATAGCTTTGATTCGAAGGTCGGCCGGTCCCTCGCCCGCGAAGGTGTCGAGGATGTCGCGCGCTTCGAGCAGCGGACCGACGCCGCGGCCGACCGGGCCAGCGCCGTTCGTGATAGCGCACTCGACGTGCATGGCGAGGTGCTCGCCGACGCGCTTGAAATCGCTCGCCAACTCCCGTGCGTCCGCGAGCGAGAGGACTTTCGCGCCCTCGCCGTAGGGGATGTCGATGACGACGTGCGTCGAGCCGGCGCTCTTCTTCTTCGAGAGTACCGAGGCGATGAGTTGCCCGCGCGGGTCGATAGAAAGCGGCGTCTCGGCGCGGATGATGCGGTCATCGACCGGCGAGAGGTTCACCGCGCCGCCCCAGACGAGACACCCGCCGACGTCCTCGACGATGTCCCGAATCTCTTCGATAGAGAAATCCACGTCGCACAGCACTTCCATCGTATCGGCCGTCCCCGCCGCGGAGGTGACCGCCCGAGACGAAGTCTTCGGGATTTTCACGCCCGCCGCGGCGACGATGGGGACGAGGATGGGCGTGACACGGTTGCCCGCGACGCCACCGATAGAGTGCTTGTCGGCGACGATTGGCTCGGGCCACTGGATTTGCTCGCCGATAGCGGCCATGCACTCGGTGAGATGCGTCGTCTCGGTGAGCGAGAGTCCGTTGGCGTACACCGCAGAGACGTACGCACCGAGTTCCACGTCGGCGAGTCGCTCTTCGTAGATGTCGCGGACGAGTTGGTGGAGTTCGTGATGTTCGAGTTCGATGTCGTCGAGTTTCTTGCGAATCGCCGAGACGGAAGCGGGCTGTGGCGCAATCGAGACGGCCACCGGTCCCTCGATGTGGCCGAGGCGGCGCGTCACGCCGAGGACGCCGGGCGAGACGAGTTTGTCGGTGAGTTCGACGATGGCGACCGAGGTGCCGTTCGCGTGCCGGAGTTGGACGCGCTCGACCGCGTGGACGCCGAGGTCGGCGGCGTCGGCCTCGTTGAGAAGCACCGTCGGCGCGCGCGACCCGATGTCGATGGGTTCCACGTCGAATTCCATAGCTCACCTTCGCGCGAGAGTGCGATAAGCTGTCACCCAGAAAATGAGTCGAACTTACGCGAGAAGCGAGTCGATGAGGCGCTCGTAGTCGTCGTATCCGCGGACGCCGACGAGGCGTTCGGCGGGTTGGCCGTCCGAAAAGAGCATCACGGTGGGGACGCCCCGAACCTGATACTGCATGGCGAGTTGCTGGTTCTGGTCGATATCGACTTTCACGATTGCCGCGTCAGTTTCGGCGGCGAGTCGCTCGACCGTGGGTTCGAGCATCTTGCACGGGCCACACCAGTCTGCGTAGAAGTCTACGAGGACGACATCGTACTTCGAGACGGTGTCTTCGAAGGCTTCGGCTCCGTTCACGTAGACCGGTTCGCTCGGCACCCCGGGAGATTTGCCGCCCTCAGACGCTTCTCCCTCGATTTTTGCGGCGAGTTCGTCGCGCTTCTGTTGGCGGATGGATTCCAGTTCTTCGTCGGACATACACCACGATACAGGCCGAGCCGAAATAAGAGTTTTGTAAATTTAGAACAATACAATATCGTGGTTTGAGTGTGCACACGGCTCACTGCTCACTAATTCACGGTGACTTACGCGGTAGCTAACACGGTGACTGGCGGGAGAGAAACGACACTCGGCGGAGAGAATCACCGAAACCGAGTAGAGACGGAGTCGGGTGTCGTGTCCGACCGACACACGACTCACTCGACGTAGAGGGAGTAGGTGATGACCGCAAATCCGATGAAGGTCAACACCGCGTCGATGAGGACGCCGGTGGCGAGGTCGATAGACAGCAGCATGTCGAACGCGCCGGCGAGGAGTGCGCCGAAGGTGACGATACCGAACCCCAGTGCCAAGGCTCGAAGCGCCGACGAACCGGTCCGGCGATACGCCTTGAAACTGAAGTACGTGATCAAACTCCCGAGGATGAGAATCCCCGTCTTGACGATGATGATGAGCGTTGCAACCGTCGGTGAACCACTGAGGTGTCCCATTTACGTTTCCCTCCGAACTGCAGACCAGATATCCGCGAGGCGGTCTTCGGGCGCGCGCTCTGGTCGTTCGATATCCACCACGAAGTTTCGATTCTCGGTGAGTGCGATTCTCACCTCGTCGAACGCGACTTCGTACGTGGTCGCGTGGTGGCCGTCCGCACGAATCTGTGTACCCTCTCGCAACAACGCCGCGTCGGTCAGGAGGTCTAACTTGCGGTAGGTCGTCGAGAGCGGGATGTCGCACACGTCGGAAATTTCACTCGCCGTCATTGGTTCTTCGAGTCCCGTGATGATGGCTCGTGCGTCCGTGTCGTCTAGCGCGTCGAGCACCGCCGACAGGTGGGCTGACTCCATCGCAGACCGGTCGCGCGCCATTACCTCAATTGACTGAGGTACGACTTATTAACCCTCCGGGTCCGTCGGTACGTCATCCACCGGTTTTCCCGGTCGGTCGTAGGCCCCCGACTTTCTGAATTCGCCCGCGGCGCGGAGCACGGCGGGTGTTCGGCACACGCCCGGCGCACCGGTGACCTGCGGTACTGCACAGTTATTACAACTCTCGCAGACGACCCGCGTCTCCGGGTTCGCATCGCGGCCGAGCAATCGTGCCGGGAGTTCCGGTTCGGCGTAGAACGGCCGCGCCATCCCCACCGCATCGCACGCATCGCCGAGCAAGCGGTCGATTTCACCGCGTTCGCGGATGCCCCCCTCGCAGAGGACGGGGACCGAGACGGCGTCACGGACGCGACGGCACAACTCGGCGTTCCACGCCGGGTCGAAGTCGTACCACCACGCCTCGACTCGATTGCCGAGGGCGACGAGGCGTGACCGAAGCCTCCCGCCAAACGCCGACTCGTACCCAGATTGGTAGCGCTCGTCGTCCCACGCTCGCGCCGGATACGACCCGCGAACGATGCTCGCGTCCCAGACGACGGACCCGGAGACGGGGACCAGCGCGTCGTAGCCGTAGTCGGCCAGTCGTCGGCAGATGACGACTGTATCGTCCTCGCTCAGGTGCGGGCCGAGTCCCGGCGGTGCGGCCGTCTCAGCGGGGACTTTCGTCATCACCGGCACGTCGCCCGCGCGAGCGCGAATCTCGTCGTAGACGACTTCGAGGAACCGCGGACCGTCGCCGAACTCGTCGCTCCGGCGGTTGTAGAACGGCGAGAGGAACTGGTGAACGATGCCCATGTTCGCCCCCGCGATGTGGACGATATCGTACCCCGCATCGACGGCCATCGCCGCCGACCGGCCGAAATTCGCGGCGAGGTCGTACACCTCGTCGGTGTCGAGGACGTGGGCGTCGTAGTCGAGAAAGCCGAGTCGGTCGAGGAGTCGGAGGGGGCGCGGGACCGGCGAGACGGCGAGTTGCTGGAGAGTTGGGTTTGCGTCTCGATACGCGGCGTGCCACGTCTCCATGCTCCGCAGGCCGCCGTGTTCCAACTGAATAGCGAGTTTCGAGCCGTGGTCGTGGATTCGGTCGGTGAGTTCGCGGAGGCCGGCGACGAACTCGGGGTCGGTGACTCGCGTCATCCCCGGTGCCGCACACCCGCCTTCGTCAGCGACGATGGTCGCCCCTTGACAGACGAGTCCGGCACCTGCTCGTGCCGCTGGTTCGAGTTCGGAGACGAGCGTCTCGACGGTGTTCGAATCCGTGCCGGCGCACTCCAAGAGCGGTGCCCGGTACAGCCGATTCGGGAGGGTCACCCGCCCGATATCGAGCGGGTCTTCGAGACGCGAGACTGTCATGACACCGGTATCGGCCCGATGACGTAAAAATCAGCTCAAAAATCCGGCACTCATCTTTAATGTCGCGTCTCGCTGACTGTCGGGTAATGGAACCCGAACCCTTCCGGTACGACGCGGAAGTCCCACCGGGCGAGACCCGTCACGTCCGCTACGAAATCAGCGAGACGTACCTCGGTGACCCAGTCGAAATTCCGGTCACTATCATCAACGGCGAGCACCCCGGCCCGAAGGTGTTCATGAACGCCGCCCTCCACGGCGACGAACTCAACGGCGTGAAGGTGATGCAAGAGGTCGCAGACACCTACTCACCGGCAGACATCCACGGCACGCTCGTCTGTATCCACGTCGCCAACGTGCCCGGCTACCTCGCCCAACAACGTTACATCCCTATCTACGACCTCGACCTCAATCGCTCGTTCCCGGGCCGCGACGGCGCGAACACCGCCGAACGGATGGCGAATCAAATCTACCGTCGATTCGTCGAACCCTGCGACGTCGGCATCGATTTTCATACGTCAACGCGGAATCGAACGACGATGTACCACGTCCGCGCGGACATGAACCGCCCCGAAGTCGCCAGACTCGCCCGCTCGTTCGGCGCGAACCTCATCCTCTCCGGCGAGGCCGAATCGGGGTCGCTTCGCACGGTTGCGACGAACGACGGCATCCCGATGATCACCGTCGAGATGGGCCGCGCTCACCGCTTCCAACTCGCGCTCGTTGACCGGGCGCTGGACGGCGTCGAGAGCGTTCTCGCCGAGTACGGCGTCCTCCCCGACGAGGCGGTTCACTGGCCCGGTTGGACGCGAATCATCGACTCCGCGAAGGACAAGACGTGGCTTCGTGCCGACGTGGGCGGTCTCGTCGAGATGAAGTACGGCGACGTGCCGCTCGTCTACGAGGGCGACACCATCTGCACCATCTCGGACCACTTCAAGACGCGCGAGCGACGAGTCTCCGCGCCGTTTACGGGTCTCGTCGTCGGTGTCCTCCAGAATCCGGTCGCCGCACCCGGCCACCCGCTGTGCCACCTCGTGAGCGTGGACGACGCGACGCTCCGCGAAATCGAGCGCGAAATCGAGGCCGGCGAGTTCACCGAGCGGCCGTGGAGCTAAGTTAGTCGGCCGATTCGGCGTCGGTCGGTTCGGCGTCGGTCAGTTCGACGTCACCCGCGCCCACCTGCTCGTGGGTGTGGTGATAGAATCGGACGTGCGGACGGCCGTCTCTCTCGAACGGTTCGAAGCAAACCCGCCGATAGCGGGCGTTGTCGAGCAAGTTCACCATCAGTCCGCGGTCGTGTACAGAGACGGAGTCTGATGGGGTGTCGCAGACGGGGCAGTGCACGCTCACTCGTCGAGACGCGCCATATCCTCCTCGTCGAGCGTGAGGTGTGAGGCCGCGACGTTGTCGCGGAGGTGCGAGACGCTGGAGGTGCCCGGAATCGGGAGCATCACGTCCGACCGCTGGAGCAACCACGCGAGTGCGACCTGTTGCGGCGTCGCGTCGTGTTTCGCGGCGACGGCGTTCACGTCGCCTTCTTTCGCTTCGAAGTCGCCCGCCCCGAGCGGGAACCACGGAATGAAGCCGATGTGCGCGTCCTCACACGCGTCGAGGACCGCTTCGGAATCTCGGTCGCCGACGTTGTATCGGTTCTGGACGGTCGCAATCTCGACGATGTCGCGGGCCTCGTCCAACTGCTCGACCGAGACGTTCGAGAGACCGACGTGCTGAATCAGGCCGTCGTCTTTCATCTCCGCGAGGGCGTGGACGGAGTCTTCGAACGGCGTGTCCGGGTCCGGACGGTGGAACTGATACAGGTCGATGCTGTCGGTTCGAAGGCGGTCGAGACTGCCCAAGAGGGCGTTTCTGAGGTAGTCGGGGTCGCCGTTCGGCTTCCAGTCTCCCTGCTTGTTTCGGAGCAGGCCACCCTTCGTTGCGACCACGAGGTCTTCGGGGTAGGGTGCGAGGGCCTCGCCGATGAGACGCTCGGAGACGGCGGGACCGTAGGAGTCCGCGGTGTCGATGAGGTCCACGCCGCGGGCGATGGATTCGTGGAGGACTCTCTTCGCGTTGGCCACGTCGTCGGGTTCGCCGATGATGTTCTCGCCCGTGAGTCGCATCGCGCCGAAGCCGAGTCGGTGGACCGTCGTCTCGCCGCCGATGTCGAACGTGTCGCTCGCGTTGTTGAGGACCATACCGTTCGTTCGGCCGGCAGATAGGTGGGCGTTACGGCACCCTGCGTGCCCTGCCGAAACCCACTCGGTTCGGTAGTTCGTAGCCACCGTATGGACGCGCTCTCGATGCGGTGGCGGGACACGGTGTTCGCCCACTGGCCCGTCGAACCGTCGGTCGTCGAATCCCGACTCCCGGCGGACCTCACGGTCGCCACGTACGACGGACAGGCGTGGCTCAGCGTCGTCACCTTCCAGATGGGTGGCGTCAGGCCCCGAGGCCTGCCGGCCAGCCTCTCGTTTCCCGAAGCGAACCTGCGAACCTACGTCGAACCCGCGGCGGGTGGCGAACGGGGGGTCTACTTCTTCACGCTCGATGCGGCCGACATGCTCGCGGTCGCACTCGCACGGGTGACGACTCGGCTTCCGTATCATCGCGCGACGATGTCGCTGCGAGCACACGACGGGTCGGTGACCGTCCAGAGCTATCGCCCCGGCATCGACGGAAATCCCGCCTCACACATCGACGTGACCTGCCGGCCAGACGGCGATCCCCGAACGGCGGAACCCGGCTCGCTCGACGAATTTCTCGCCGAGAACTACCGATTCTACACCGACGAGTGGCCCATCCTCGTCGGAAAGATTGCCCACGAACCGTGGCCCCTCGAAACGGCGACGCTCGAAGTACGGGCGAACACGCTGTTCGAAGCCTGCGGGTTCGAGCACCCCGCCGGCAAGCCGCTCGTCCACTACGCGAAGGAAGTGGGCGTGACAGCCGAACTGCCGTGGCCGCTCCGGTAACGACCGGGAAGTGAAACGTTCAAGCATCGAGGAACGAAGCACTCGGTATGGCACTTATCGATACCGTAATGGCGACAGTGCACCTGCTCGTCGGCGGCCTGTGGACCGGAAGCGTCCTCTTTTTTGCCGTCGCGGTCCTGCCGACCGCCCGCGCAGGCAACATCCGCGCCGCTGCGTTCGAAGCGATCATCTCCCGACTGACGATGGGGTCTCGAATCGCCGCGCTCTTGATGTTCGTCACCGGCGGCCACCTCGCGGGGACGCGCTACACCGTCGGGTCGCTCACTGGTTCCGGCCGCGGTCACCTCGTGCTCACGATGCTCGCGCTGTGGTTCGTCCTGACGGCGCTCGTCGAAATCGCCAACGGTCGGGCGAAAGACGGACTCGAACAGAAGAAGGTCCGAACACCCGCCGAAAAGGCCGCACCGTTCTACCTCGGTGCCGCCGTCGTCGCCGTCTTTCTCCTCATCGACGCCGGCTTGCTGCTCAATTGAACTCCGTAGCACTACGTAGAGTATCTATACATACCATCTAGAATATATATTTTGTACGATATGTTTATCTTCTCCCTCCGAGTCGGTAGTCCTGTATGCAACGGGACGATGAGGTCGCCGTCGCCGAGACATCACTTCGCATCGAACTGTGCCGAGACTCCGGGCAGATTCGCGTCCACCGGACGACCGAACTCGGGACCTACAGCCGGACAATCGAACGATGATGTCCCACCCCGCGTCCGAACCGGGTCCGGTCGTGGCGCGTGTCGCGCGTCCGGTATCGCGGACGCCCACGCGTCTCGCGCTCGTCTCCGACCCGCACGTGACGCCAACGGGAACGGGGACGTGGAAGGTGTACCACCGAACCGAAGACCGACTGCAAACGGCGCTCGTAACCATCGAGACGCTCGACGTGGACGCGACGGTCTTTCTCGGCGACCTGACGCGCGACGGCCGACCGGCAGAGTACGACGCCCTCGATTCACTCCTCGACTCGTTCGCCGGGCCGTGGTTCTCCGTTCCCGGCAACCACGACGTTCCCAAGCAGTGGGAGGACGACGACTCGCCCACGCCAACCGAGTTCGCAGACCGCTACGCACCGGGGTCGCTCCCGTTTCACACGCGCGTAAACGACATCGACCTCATCGGTCTCGACTCGGCAAGCGGCGGTGACGACCTGTCGCTCCTGGACACTCACGAGGGGGTGATTCCCGACCACCACCTCCATTGGCTCGACGACCACCTCGCTGACGCGACGAACCCGCTCGTCGCCCTCCACCACAACCTCTTCCACCCGCGACAACACACCGGCCAGTTCCCCGATGGCGACTTCTACCAACTTCGGAACGCCGACGAACTCGTCGAACTCCTCGCCCGGCACAACGTTCCGCTCGTCTTCTCAGGACACATCCACTGGCCGGCGACCACCGTCCGCGACGGCGTCCGGGAGTTCATCGCGCCCGCGACGTGTTCGTTCCCACAGGCGTTCCTCGTCGCGGATATCACTCGCAACGGGACCGAGATTCGACTGGTGCCGCTGGCAGACGAACGCGGCACCGCAGAGGCCTACACGCGCGCCAAGAGCGGGAGCGCGCACGGCCAAGGTATCGCCGCACACGCAGACCGCGGCGTCCTCTCGTCGTTCCCGCTGGTGAGCGAGTGGACGCCGAGTCCGCACGTCGGCACCGACGTTCCGGGGGCGATTCGATGGCGTTGACCTTCGAACGCCTCGAAACCGCCCACCGCGCCCTTCGAACCGAACGCCGTCGCTGTGTCGATGAGCGCGAAGCGTTCCGCTCGTTTCACGCCGACCTGGCGAATCAACAGGTCGCTGCACCGCAGACCACGCCGCCGCTCGTGAACGCGCGACAGCAGACGACGTCGTCACTCCAGCGCGTTCGGCGCTCTTACGAGCGGACCGTCATGTCGGTCCCGCACTACGAATCCGAGTACGGCGACACGTTCGAGACGAGCCTCCGAGAAGAGTTCGGCCCCGACGTCGCGTCGGTGTTCTGTTCGTCGCAGTCGCTCTCGAAACCGCTTCACCAGCGAATGGTCTCTGCGGCGACCGCCTCGTACGTCGAGCGCGTGGAGTTCATCGAAATCGTCGATGCCGAGTCGTCGTCGCTCGAAAACGTCCGCGAGGAGGCGGCCGAAATCCACGCTCGACTGCGCGAACTGGACGAGGTGCCGCTCCCCGACCGCGGGTTCGAAGCGCTGTGCGCGCTGTACGAGTCGGTCGGCGACTTACAGGAGCGACTCGACCGACTCGTCTCGCGGCGGCAGACGACCATCATGGCGCACCGTCGTGCACTCTCGCCGCTCCACGCCGACGTGACGCTGTTCTTCTACGACGACCTCGACGTTCGCTACCCGGCGCTCTCGACACTCGCCGACCTCGGCGAGGTCATCGACACCGCGCGCAAACGTATCGAACGCCACATCGCGGCCACGCCGTGAGTCGGTTTGGACGGGTCGTCGGCCACAGATTTTTAGCGATTCACTGAGAGGTGACCATATGATTCTGCGAACGGAGGACGTGCGATGACTCGATTGCACCCTCGAATCCGGCTTCTGTGGCTTCTCCGCGCGGGGATTCTCGCGCTCGTCGTCGGCGGTGGTGTCGCGCTTGCGACCAGGTTCGCGCCGGTTCCGCTTCCGGTGAGTTCGGTGGTCGCGGCCGTCGGTCTCGGCGGTCTCGTCCTCGTCGTCGGCGTCGCCAGTGCGTTGCTCCGGTACCGCGCGTGGCAGTACGAGATTCGAGACGATTCGCTGTACCTCGAACGCGGGGTGCTCACCAAAGTCCGGACGGTGGTACCGTTCGTCCGGATTCAGCACGTCGATACCAGACGAAGCCCCACCGAACGCATCATCGGTCTCGCATCGACCATCGTCTACACGGCGGGTTCCCGCGGCGCTGACGTGTCTGTCCCCGGACTCGCACTCGAAAGCGCCGACGACCTTCAAGACCAACTCAAGCGCCTCGCAATCCGCGCCGAGGGCGACGACGCGGTATGACCCAACTGTCGCTCCTCTCGGTGCCGTATCGGGCCGCCCAGCGGAGCATCAGTATCGTCTTCGCGCTCGCGTTTTTCGCCTTCTCCGGAGGAGCGGCGCTCGGCGGTCTCCTCGGCGCGCTCGGCGGCATCGCCTTGGCGGGCGTCGTCATCCTCGTCATCGTCGGCTTCGAGTTCGCGCGCTACCAGCGATTCGAGTACGAACTCACGCCCGACACGTTCGACATTCGCTCGGGTGTGTTCTCGCGCCGAAACCGCGAGATTCCCTACCGGCGCATCCAGAACGTCGATATCTCGCGCAACATCGCGCAGCGACTGTTCGATATCGCCGCCGTGGACCTCGAAACCGCCGGGGGCGACGACACCGAAGGGAGTCTGCACTTCGTCAGTTACGACGAGGCACTCCGCATCCAGCGCGAAGTCGCCCGACTGAAGCGCGGTGAGGCCGCAGGCGAGACGAGAGAACCCGAACGCGAGGTGCTCTTCGAGTTGGCACCGCGCGAACTCGCCATCGTCGGCGCGCTGTCGTTCGACCCTCGTCTGCTCGGTGTGGTGGCCGTCTTCGGGTCGAGTATCTTCCCGGTGCTCGCGTCGCTCTCCGACGTTCCGATTCCGCTCACGGGACTCGCCGCCTTACTCGTCGGCATCGGCGGGTTGGTCCTCCTCGTGGCGTTCATCGCGTGGGCGACCGGGTTCGTCACGGCCGTGTTCAACTACTACGGCTTCCGACTCACTCGCGTCGGCGACGAACTCCAGTACGAACGCGGCCTGCTCCAGCGGTACAACGGGTCGATTCCGCTCGACAAACTCCAGACGCTCACCATCGAGGACAACCCGTTGAAACGCTACTTCGGCTATGCGACGCTCTACGTCGAGACGGCGGGGTACACCCCCGGTGGCGACAGTTCCGGGTCGAGTCGCTCCGGACGCGGGTCCGAAGCGGCGATTCCACTCTCGCGGCGCGAACGCGTCCTCCAGCTCGTCTCCGACCTCGAAGGCGTCGAACCGCCCGAGTTCGAACGACCCCCCACGCGAATCCGCCGCCGGTATGCGGTCCGCAACTCACTCGTTGTGGTAGCGCTCACGGCCGGTCTCTACGGTCTCGACTGGTTCCTCCCGCAGGCGATTCCGTGGTACGCGCCGCTCGTCCTGCTCCCCGGTGCGATTCTAGCGGGCGTCTACCAGTGGCGGCACCGCGGCCACGGACTCACCGAGGACCACTTCGTGACGCGAAACGGCTTCTGGAAACGGACGATGCGATTCGTCCCGTACTACCGAATCCAGACGATTATCGAGCGGCGCTCGCCCTTCCAACGTCGCTGGCGCGTTTCGACGGTCACCGCCGACACCGCGGGGACGCTCTCGTTGGTCGGCGGCGACGCCGCGGCAGTCGATATCGACGCCGACGTTGCGACCACGCTCCAGGAGACGCTCAACGGACGACTCGGCGAGGCGCTCGTCGCTCGCCGCGAACAGCGCCGACGCGCTCGACAGGCGGCACTCGGCGTCTCGACAGCCACCGACCACGAAGAGGCGACGGCGACCGAGGCAGACGATGCGGACGACGAACCCGCAGATCCGTTCGTCTACGCAGGTCCCGTCTCCCGGTCGAACGGGCAGGATGGCGTCGAAGAATCGCAGAACGACGACAGGGACGTTTCGGACGATGACGACGAGGCAGAGATGGACGAAGACGGCGATGCCAACGGGTCGGACGAAGCCGACCGAACAGTGGAAGACGACGGAGACGACGCTGACCACGACCGAGACGCCGCCAACGACCGAGGCGACGCTGAGCACGACGGCGACACCGGTTCGAACGGGCGCTGAGCCACCTCCCAGAACAAAATATCTTTCTCAGAGCGCTGATACGTACCAATATGGCAACCGACGACATCGACGACGTGGACCGCTCGGTTCTCTACGCGCTCCAGGAGGACGCGCGAAATCTGTCGTCGAGCGAAATCGCAGAACGGTCCGGCACGTCGGACAGCACCGTCCGAAAGCGAATCAAACGACTCGAAGAGCGCGAGATTATCAAGGGCTACCACGCGGCAATCGACTACCAGAAGTCGGGCTATCCGCTCCAGATGCTCCTGTTCTGTACCGCACCGATTCCAGAGCGAGGGAGTAAGATAGAGGACGTGTTGGCCATCGACGGCGTCGTCTCCGTTCAGGAGTTGGTCACCGGCGAGAAGAACCTCCTCGTCACCGTCGTTGGGGAGAACGACGACGACATCACCCCGGTCGCACAGGAACTCCTCGACCTCGGATTGACCGTCGCCGACGAAGTGCTCGTCCGGACGCACAAGACGACTCCGTTCGGTGGGTTCACCCGCAGCAACGGCGACGACGACTGACGAACCCTCTTCTGCGACGACGACCGTTCGCCCCGTTCACATTCTGTTCTCGATTCGGCAGTTCGATCGTCGAACTGTTCGCTCGCCGGTGTGGTCACCACCAACTCAGTATCGCCAGCGTTAGCTGGTAGTTCACGCACGCGAGGCGCGCAATGATGGTAGTAACCGCGTTGTCAGGCGGTCGCTCGGGACATCTAGGTATTTGTCATCATTTACCATTGCGTTCTCCTTGGAGAGAATTGCGAACAAAATGTTCCGATGGGTGGATTTATTACTCAATACGTTCGTGTCTATGTCGAGATAAGGACAATCTGTGTTCACCACCATCGTCCCGGGGTGACCACAGGATAACCACATTCCACAACCGATGACAGAGAAGACGAGACAACCACGAATCGGACCGCTCCCGAGACCAACGCTCTCGACGTCACGGCTGCCTGCGGCCCTCACGCGAGTCGTGTGGGCGCTGTGGTTCGTGAGCGTCGCGGTGACCGCGGTTCGACTGACGAACACCGAGACGTGGTCGCTGTGGGGTCTCTTCGCCGTCGATGGCCTAACCGTCGTGATGTGGGTCGTCGTGACCTTCTTCAGCGGAATCGTTCACAGTTACTCGCGGCGCTACATGGCCGGCGACAGCGCGTTCGAGAAATTCTTCGTCCGCGTGTTCGCGTTCACGCTCGTCGTGATGGCGCTGGTCGCCGCCGACGCCTTCGTCGTGTTTGCGATACTCTGGTTGACGATGGGACTGGTGATGAGTAGCCTCATCGGACACGTCGAGTCGTGGCCGCAAGCCCGCCGCGCCGCCGCGACTTCCCGTCGGTACTTCGGTGCGAGCAGTGGATTGCTCGCCGTCGCCTTCGGACTGCTGTGGTGGGAGACGGGCGCGACGACCGTCTCCGCGGTCACCGCCTCGGCAGTCACGCCCTCGGCCATCGTACTCGCCACCGCGGCGGTACTCCTGTTGGCCGCGATGGTGCAGTCGGCGCTCCTCCCGTTCCACACGTGGCTCCTCTCGTCGATGACCGCGCCCACGCCCGCGTCGGCACTCATGCACGCCGGATTCGTCAACGCCGGCGGCATCCTCTTGCTCCGGTTCGCACCGGTCGTCACAGCAGATGACGGATTCATGCTCGTCATCGTCGTCGCGGGCGCGACGAGCGCCCTCCTCGGAAAGCTTCTGAAGACCGTCCAGACCGACGTGAAGGGCAAACTCGGCTGTTCGACGGTCGGCCAGATGGGCTTCATGTTCGTGCAGGCCGGACTGGGCTTCTTCGGCGCGGCTATCACGCACCTCATCCTCCACGGCTTCTACAAGGCCTACCAGTTCCTCTCGGCCGGGAGTTCCGTCGAGCGCACGAGTCCACACGCGAAGGACAAAGAGACGAACTCGCTTGGCCTCGCCGGAGTCGCCGTGACGGTGCTGACCGCCCTCGCTGGTGGCGTCATCTTCGCCACGCTCACCGGCGAAGGGACGGCGTTCGACAGCGGTGTGCTCCTCGCGGGACTCGTCGTCTTGACGACGATGCACGCCTCCCGTGAGGTCGTCCAGCACTCGTCGCTTCCGGCGGCGCTTCGGTACGGAGGCGTCGCGTTGGTCTTCCTCCCGGCAATCGCCATCTACGGGTGGGTGTACACGCTCATCGAGCACGCGCTCGTCGGCGTCCCGCTCGTGACGGTACCGGCCGAACTGACGGTCGTCCACCTCGTCGTCGCCGTGGGGTTCGTCGCGGCCTACCTCGCTATCGAGAGCGGGGTCTACCAGCGGAGTCAACGCCTCTACGTGGCGCTCGTGAACGCGACGACGCCCGCCCGCGGAACGGTTCTGACCACCAGAGAGGAGTACAAATGAACGCTAACGACACGATACCCGACCGCATCGAACAGGCTGCAACCACCGTCGGCCGCGTCTGGCCGCTCCACTCGTTCGTGACCGCGAACCCACTCAGCGGGTTCGAAGACCGGCCCTTCCACGAGGCCGTCGAACAGGCCGAGTCGCTGTTCGGTGGCCGAGGGTATCCGAGCGCCGAGCTGTTCCGCGCCGCCTTCGAAGCGGGGCAAATCGACCCCGAGACGCTTCGGAGCGAGTTAGCGGCACACGGCTACGACGAGGACCCGGAGACGCTCTTGGCGAAGATGGAGTCCGAGTTCGAAGCGACGTCGCCCGGGACCGACGAGACGACTCCGCAGGACGAAGTGGACGAGTTCCTGACGAAGTGGCTCGCCGCCTTCCTCGACGAGGGCCACGCCTCGTGGTCGATGCCGAACCGCGAACAGGGGTTCTACGCCGCGTTTCGGTCCGTCGCCCGCCACGACGGGTCGCTCCCGAATCGGACGGCTCTGGCCGCCTACCCGGACGACCCGACCGAGGCAATCGAATCGGTGCTCGCCGACGTTCCGGAGTCGAAGTGGACGCCGCTCTTCGAGTACCACCTCAGCAGACTCCCCGGGTGGACGGGACTCATCAAACAGCGCGCGGCCACCGAACGCGACTGGGAGACGGCGTCACCGATTACGCTCACGGAGTATCTGGCCGCTCGGTTGGTCCTCACGGCACACCTCGGCGAATCACTCGAACCGCCGAGTGAGTGGACCGCGGCATCGACTCGGGACTCTCGCTCGAACGACGGCGTTCCACTCGCCGAGTGCTGGTTGCGCGCGTGGGAAGCGACGTACCGCGAGCAACTCGTCGAGACGGTGAGCGAGACGACTCGGTCGGCCCCGACGCTCGGAGACGGCGGGCGCCCGGACGCCCAACTGGTCTTCTGTATCGACACTCGCTCGGAGATTATCCGTCGGCACATCGAAGCGACGGGCGCGTACGAGACCTACGGTTACGCCGGGTTCTTCGGTATCCCGATGCGCTACCAGGGCTACGACGCAGACGTCGCGGTAGACGCTTGCCCGCCGATTCTCGACGCCGAGCACTTCGTCGCCGACCAACCGGTCGCCGAGCACGGCCACGACCACGACCAGTACGACACGTGGGCTGAGACGACGAGTGCCGCCAAGAAGGCACTCAAGTCGCTCACGTCGAACGCCGCGACCGTGTTCAGTTTCGTCGAGACCACCGGGAGCGCGTACGGTGCCGCGCTCACCGCGCGGACGCTCCTTCCGTCGCGCGTCTACGACCTGCTCGACGCCGCCGACGAACGCGTTCCGTCGCACGCCGACTTCTGTGAACCGGGACTCGACTACGACCCACACGGCGAGAGTGCGCTCCCGCACGGGCTGTCCACCGCTGAGAAAGTCGAGTACGCCGAGACGGCGTTCGACCTGATGGGCTGGGACGAGTTCGCCCGCGTCGTCGCCTTCGTCGGCCACGCCAGTCAGACCTCGAACAACCCGTTCGAGTCGAGTCTCGACTGCGGTGCCTGCGCCGGCAACCCCGGCGGCCCGAGCGCGCGCGTCCTCGCCACCATCTGCAACGACGAGGAAGTCAAGTCCGCGCTCCGTGACCGCGGGTTCGACATCCCGGCCGACACCGTCTTCGTCGCCGGCGAGCACAACACGACGACCGACGAGGTGACGCTCTTCACCGCCGACGTGCCGGCGAGCCACGAGCGCGACGTCGAGCAACTCCGCGCCGACCTCGAAACCGCCAAGGAAGGGGCCACCGCCGAGCGCACCGATTCGATGGGCGCGTCGTCGCCGGGCGCTCGTGACGCAGAACGCCGCGCCGCCGACTGGGCAGAGACGCGCCCCGAGTGGGGACTCGCCGGGAACGCCGGCTTCGTCGTCGGCCCGCGCTCGCTCACGCAGGACGTGAACCTCGACGGCCGCTCGTTCCTCCACTCGTACGATTGGGAAAAAGACGATTCGGGCGAGGCGCTCGCCGCCATCGTCGGCGGGCCGCTCGTCGTCACGCAGTGGATAAACAGCCAGTACTACTTCTCGACCGTTGACAACGCGGTGTACGGCAGTGGGTCGAAAGTCACCCAGAACCCCGTCGGGAACGTCGGCGTCTACCAAGGAAACGGCGGCGACCTGATGACCGGGCTTCCGCTCCAGTCGCTCATGGCGTCCGACGACGTGCCGTACCACCAACCCCTTCGCCTCTCGACGGTGATTCATGCCCCCGTCGAGCGCGTGACCGACAGCCTCGAAGCCAACGCCGACGCGGCTCGATTGCTCGACAACGGCTGGCTCTCGTTGACCGTGGTTGACCCGACGCGCGACGGTGCGGCCTTCCACTACGACGGCGACCTCTCGTGGACGACTCACGAGGAAGGTGCTCGCGTCGAGGTGGACGCGAAGCCCGAAGCGGCACCAATCGCTGCCGACGACTGACCGCGACGACTAAGCACTAACCACTGACGACTGCCCGACGACGACTAATCCGACTGCCGACTCGTTCCCTTTTTAACGGCCAATCGGGCAGTCGATGGGAGAACCCCGAGTCCGTCCTTGGTATTTACTAACACAGAACGAGTGTTCTAGTCAATGACGAATTCGATACTGGCGTCGCTCTTAGCCGGCAACGAGCGCCACGTCGAACGACTCGAAGCGGACCACTTCAAAGGTCATCGGGGCGAACAGCACCCACGTATCGTCTCTATCGGGTGTTCAGACTCTCGCGTGGCGGTCGAAGCCGTCTGGAACATCGACAAAGCCAGCGAACTGTTCAAGTCTGTCAACGTCGGCAACCAGGCGTGGACCCACGTCGAGGGCGAACTCGTCGTCAACGACGCCGTCGGCTACGCCGTCTCGTCGCTCGGCGTCTCGGATATCGTCGTCCTCGGCCACACCGGATGCGGGGCGGTGGCTGCCGCATTCGACGCGGTGAACGGTGAAGGCCCCGAGGAGGCTCCGCCCGCCGTCGAAGCGGCGATTTCGCGTCTCGTCCCGCTGGTCGAAGAGGCCCGCGAGTTGGATATCTACGACGCACAGACGCCGAGAGACGTCGCCATCAATCGGCTCGTGGAGTACGCCGTCGTCCGGCAGGTGGTGTTCCTCGACGAGAGTCCGGAAGTTCCGATAGAGACCAACTGCTGGGGGTTCGTCTACGACTTCCAGCGAGCCTACGGCGACGACGACGGCGTGGCCTACCTCGTCGCCGCGAACGGAGACTCGAACACCGAGCGACTCACCGAACTGGTGCCCGAGCGGTTCGCATCTCGTGTGAAATCGATTCGGTAGCGACGCCGGATCTACGCGGGGTTCGTACTCCCGCGGGTCGAACGCGTCGGCCGGTCCAGTGGGTCTTCGAATTCGCCCACGACCGTTTCGAGCGCGTCGGTGACCGTGAGCAGGCCGACGACGTCGCCGTCCGACATCACGAGTGCGAGTTCCTGTCGCTCTGCTTGGAACTGGTCGATAGCGTCGCTGACAGGGGTGTCGGCGGAGACGGTCATCGGCGGCGCGGCAATCGTCTCGAAGTCCACCGTTCCGGCTTTCAACTCGTCCATTTGGTCCACGACGCTCGGAACGTAGACGGTTCCCACGAACTCGTCGGCATCCGCGCCGACGAGCGGGTAGCGAGTGTGCGGCGTCTCGGAGACACGCGTGAGATTCTCTTCGACAGAGCACGCCGTCGAGAGCGAGACGATGTCGTCCGCGCCGACCATCACCTCGCGCACGTCGGTCGTTCCCACTTCCAGTGCGTTCAACACTTCGTCGTGGCGCTCGCCGGAGACCTCGCCCTGTTCGAGGAGCGAACTCAGTCGGTTCCGGAGTTGCGCCCGCGACTCGATGGCGTCTTCTTCGGCTTCGAGCCACGCCCCGCTCATCTCGATGCCGAACAGGCGAAGGGTCCACTTCGCCACCCAGTCGCCGAGTTTGATGAGCGGCGAGATGATGACGTAGAACCAGTAGAGCGGCGTGGCACCGTACCGGCACACCATCTGCGAGCGCTCGACGCCGAGGTACGTCGGCGTCTGTTCACCGTGGGTCAGGTGGATGAGGTTGATGATGAGATAGGCGATAAAGGCGCCGACGCCGATTGTGGCGAGCGTCGTTCCCGCGAACAGTGGCTCGAACAGCACGGCGAGCGCGGGTTCGGCGACGATACCGACCGCGATGCTCGACGCCGTAATTCCGACCTGACAGGTCGTCAGGTACAGTTCGAGGTCCTGTGTCATCTCCCACGCGCGTTCGAGCCTCGAATCACCATCGACGAACTCGTCTTTGGTGAACTGCCGCGCGCGAGTCAGCCCAAACTCGATGGCGACGAAGAAGCCGTTGGCGAGGATGAGCAACACACCAGCGACGAGTCGAAGACCGATTTCAATCGGGGTCATTGGGCGTTGGTGCCGGCCGCTTGTGTCTCGACACGGTAAAAGCCAGTGATTGTCCTCCATTTTAAATGATTAGTTACCAGATTCGTAATTAGTCGAGGATATTCTGTGTTTTCGATATCGGATTGGGCCAGAGTTAATGATATCGCTCCAAAAGGAATCGAACGATGACGACGCGAGAGTTAGACGCCTTAGACAAACAGATTTTGTACACCCTCCAATCCGAGGCCAGACACACGTCGTCGAGCGATATCGCGTCCGAACACGATGTGTCGGCGAGCACCGTCCGAAACCGCATCCAGCAGTTGGAAGCCGACGGCGTGATTCGCGGCTATCACGCCGACGTGGACTACGAGACGACGGGCTACCAACTCTTCACACTCATCGTCTGTACGGCCCCGATTCCGGAGCGCGAAGAACTCGCAGCGGCGGCCGCCAACGTTCCCGGCGTCGTCGAAGTCCAAGAAGTGGTGACCGGACGGGGAAACGTCCTCGTTCACGGGATCGGCGTCGATGGTGACGACCTGAGTCGCATCGGCGAGGAGTTAGACGAACTCGGTCTCCAAGTCTCGGACGAGGATTTGATTCGGAACACCCACAAGCGGCCGTATTCGGCGTTCGACGCTGACGAAACGTAAAGACCGTATCGCAGGTTACTCTCGGGCGGCGTCGATGGTTTCGGAGAACTCCCGGGCCGTCTCGGTAATCGTCTCGAAGTCGCCGTTTGCGATGGCTTCGTCGTCCATGATGGCACCGCCAGCGCCGACGACGATTGCGCCCGCTTCGATGTAGTCGGCGACGTTGTCGAGACCGATGCCGCCGGTCGGCATCAACGGAATCTGCGGCAGTGGGCCGTGAATGCTCTTGAGGTGGCCCGGGCCGAACGACGAGGCGGGGAATACTTTCACGAAGTCAGCGCCGGCGCTGTAGGCGTTGACCGCCTCGGTGGGCGTTGCGATGCCGGGTGCGACGAGCGTTCCGTACCGATTGCAGGCCTCGACGACGCCTTCGTCGAAGTTCGGGCCGACGACGAACTCCGCGCCCGACTGAATCGCGGCGGTCGCGGTGGGTTCGTCGAGGACGGTTCCTGCGCCGACGATGGCCTCGTCGTCGGAGAAGGACGCCGACACCTCGCCGATGAGGTCCATCGCGTTCGGGTTGTCGGCGGTGATTTCGTAGGCGGTCACGCCACCCTCGTTGAGGGCGTCGGCGACTTCGATGATGGTGTCGGCGTCGGCACCGCGCATCACCGCGACGACGCCGCTATCGATGAGTCGCTGCATGTCCTCGTGTACGTCGAGTGCTCCCATGGTCACCCCGATATTTACTACAATAATTAATAAAGGCCAGTCTTCCGTGCACCATTCGCCGTGGCGTTCCGGCAGTCACATTCATCGTATCCGACGTGATTGTCTCGTGTCACCACGCGACATGCTCAAATTCGCTCGGCACTAACGTCAGGTAAGCGACGGTGGATGCGGACGCACCCGCGTTGCCGCCGCCGTATCATGACACACATCGACCTCGAACGACTGTACCGTGAGGTGATTCCCTCTGTCGTCTCCGTCTACGTCAACGGGCGGCGGCGCAGTACCGGAGGCGCGGGAAGCGCCTTCGTCTACGACGACCAACACCTCGTCACCAACGAGCACGTCGCCCGTCTGGCGACCGCCGACGACCGCGTCGAACTCCGATTCGCCGACGGGTCGTGGCGAGTCGGCGAAGTCGTCGGCTCGGACGCCTACACCGACTTGGCAGTCATCGCCGTTCCCGACCTCCCCGCCGACGCGTCGCCGCTGACGCTCGCCACCGACAACCCCGCACCCGGCCGCCACGTCGCGGCCCTCGGCAATCCCCTCGGTCTCGACGGGTCGATTTCGGCGGGTATCGTCTCCGGCGCGAATCGCTCGCTGCCGACCTCCAACGGCTTTGCCATCCCCGACGTGGTGCAGACCGACGCGCCAATCAACCCCGGAAATTCGGGCGGCCCCCTCGTCGGCGTCGTCGCCGCGGCGGAGAGCGACGACCCGACCTACGAAGTCGTCGGCGTCAACCGAGCGAAGTCGGGCGACAACATCGGCTTTGCCGTCTCGCCAATCATCGCCCAACACATCCTCCCGAGCCTCGTCACGGACGGGCGCTACCGCCACTCGTACCTCCGCGCGCGGACGCTCGACGTGACGCCGACGATTGCAGCGGTCAACGACGTGGCCGCACCGACCGGCGTGCTCGTCGTCGATTTCGGCCGTGGAGACGCGTCTGACGACGGCCTGCGTGGCTGTACGGACGCGGTCGAAGTCCACGGTATGCGCATCCCCGTGGGCGGCGACGTCATCGTCGCCATCGAAGGGCGGCCGATTCGCACCCACGAGGAGTTGATGCGCTATCTCATCACCGAGACGAATCCGAGCGAACCCGTCGCGGTCGATGTCCTGCGCGACGGCGAACCGCTCACGCTCTGTCTCGTCCTCGACGAACGCCCCTTCGTCGGGAGCGACGACCGAACCGGCGGGAGTCACATCCCCATCGAGTGAGTCAGTTTCGGAGACTCTGACCACCTCTTTCTGACCACCTGTTCATGTGTCGCGGGCGCGAACTGTACGTATGGAGAACGTCAGATACGTCTACACCGTGGGAATGGACGACGACGAGATTGCGACCCGTCTGCAACGCGCCGACGCTGGCGTCCTCTCGCTCGCGGCCGACGGCCGCGCCTACGCGATTCCCGTTCACGTCCACTACGACCGCGCAGGCGGCCGCTTGCTCTTTCGACTCTCGGACGACGGGCACAGCGAGAAGTTCGAGTTCGTCGAATCGACCGACGAAGCCACCTTCACCAGCTACGGCGACGAGGGCGAAGACTCGTGGAGCATCGTCGCCCGCGGTGAGATTCACCGATTGCCGGACGACGAACTGCCGGACGACACGACACTGAACACGGTCTATCGCCCGCTTCGCGTCTTCGACGAAGACATCGCGGACATCGAACTCGTTCCGCTCGAACTCGTCCTCGGTGAGTTGACGGGGCGAAAGACCGCTCGGTAGCCTGCGTTTGGCGACTCAATACCGGTCTTCGACGGCTTAGTACCCGGTTTCGACGACTCAGTACACTTCTCGAACTGGGTCGGACTCGGTGAGGTCCACGGCGACGACGCGTTCGACTCGCGGGTGTTCGCGCACCCACCCGGCGATTCGGTCGGCGACCATCTCGTCACTCGCCGTTTCGACCATCGTCAGTACCGGCACGACCCGGGCCGTCCGTGGAACGCATTTCAATCCGCCGTCGTGGCTGGCGATGACCGACGCGATATCCCACGGCGAGAGCGCCTCACCCGGCGAACACTCGGTGACAGAGGCGACACGCTCTGGTCGGTGAACGGTCGCTTCGGTGAGCGATTCGCCGACGGCTTTGACACTCGCCAACGGGCAGACAATATCGGTCGTCTCGGGGAGTTGTGGTTCGTGGTCGTCGGGGGCCTTCAGTAACCGCGAGCGTGCGCCATCTGCTTTGACGATGACCTGGTCACTGGTCAGGTGCGCGAATTCATCGACTCGTTCTGTGCTGTAGCCGCGGTATCGCTCGTTCGACTGTCGTGCGGGAACGAGTCCGAGTGGTCGGCGAGAGTGGTTTTCGAGTGCGGAGACGGGGTCTTCGGTGACGGCGAGCGCCGCGACGTGGTCGTCGAATATCGGAATGCCCACCGTGCTCGTCAGGACGGCATCGAGTTCTTCGGTGAGTCGGTAGAGGAAGGGTTTGATTCCACCCGCGCCGACGACGCCGACGAGTTCGCTCCGGCCGATGCCAACCGCGTCCGCGAGCGCCGAGTTCGGCGCAGTCGTCGGCGCCTCCGCGGTCATCGGTCCCACTCACGGTACTGGTTCGCCGGTCGGAGAGACGGTCCAGAGAGGGGTGTCGGTACGCGGGCGCGCCAGACGCGATGGTGTTCGAACTGCCGGTGTTGGCCCCCACACATGTCACACTCTGTGATGTCCTCGATATTCATGCTACCGCCCGCGCTGACCCGTCAGCGATTCGGAATCGTCTCGGTCAATTGGGCGAGCAAGGGGTCGCGGTAGAGATAGCCGAGGACGGAGACGGCCAACAACACCGTGACGGCGACGACTGCTTGGAAACTCTCGCGGTTGGCCGCCGCAGACCCGGCGAAGCAGATTGCATCGTCTGGAATCCCCGGAATCAGGAAGATGAGAGAGCACCGAAAACCCGTGGGAGGTCGATACGTCGTCGAACCGCGTGAGGACCGCCGGGTCGATAACGCGCTCGACAGTCGGCACTCACCACGAAGACGACAGGAGACGATTTCGAGGGACCTGTCGAGTCGGCACAGACCCGACAGACCAGTCAGAGGCTGCCCACAGACTCGGCCAGTTACCGTTCAGTATTGCGGGCAGATTACATACCAGACGTGATGGGGTATACCTATTCCTTTCTCAGTCAGGAGGATATAAGGCTGCGTTAAAACGTCACCCTTACTCGGACGTAGAAAGTGGAGTGGGTATGAACGTCTCGTGTGTCCGCGTCGCCCGCGAAGACGGCGAAGCGACGCGACAACGCCTCGTCGATGCCGGTGTGTTGGACCACTCACACCGGATTACCGTCGTCGAAGGCGTCCTTTACATTCCCGTCACCGAACCCGAGCGCGTCCCCGAGGAGTTCGACGTCGTCACCCACGACGCACCGCTCCGCGAGACACAGACCACTCCCGCAGACGTCCTCGGCTACGAACCGTCGTACGAACGACTCGGCGATATCGTCATCATCGACGAGGACGACCCAGAGACGGCTCGTGAAATTGCCGACGCCATCGTCGAATCCGACATCAAAGCCGACAGCGTCGTCAATCGCGCCTCCAAAATCAAAGGCGAACTCCGCGTCCGCGACTGGGATGTCCTCGACGGCGACTCCACTGAGACAGTCCACAAAGAGTACGGCCACGAGTTCCACCTCGATATTGCGACGGTCTACTTCTCTCCTCGCCTCGCCACCGAGCGCCACCGAATCACCGAACAGATTTCGCCGGGCGAGCGCGTCTTCGACATGTTCGCCGGCGTCGGTCCCTATTCGATTCCGGCCGCCGCCGCAGGAGCCACCGTCGTCGCCTGTGACCTGAACGAAGCCGCAATCGAGTTCCTCGAAGAAAACGCCGAGCGCAACGACGTTTCAGACCGCATCACGGCGATTCAGGGCGACGTGCGCGAGGTTGCCGACGACTACGAAGGCTGGGCCGACCGCCTTATCATGAACCTCCCGCACAGCGCGAACGAGTTTATCGACACTGCAGTTCGCCTCGCCGGCGACGAGTGCGTCATTCACTTCTACGACATTCAGCACGAGGACGACCCGTTCGGACCGGGTCTCGAAGGGATTCGCGCCGCGGCCGAACCCGACTACGACGTCGAAGTTCTCACGGAGCGAGTCGTCCGGTCGTACTCGCCGAAAGAGGTCAACGTCTGTGCCGACGTTCGCCTGACGAAGCGGGCGTAATCGAAACAGGGAGCCGTGGTGACGACGGGCACTCGCGCCCCCGATTCGCAAGTCTTAATTACGTAACCGGGGTACGAAATAATGCACTCAGAAGCGCACCACGCCGGTGTAGCTCAGCTGGCAGAGCGATTCCTTCGTAAGGAATAGGCCGAGGGTTCAAATCCCTCCACCGGCTCTTTCTACCGAACACAGTGAGGTTGAAGAGCCTCGCGTGGAGGGATTTGAGCCAGCGAGCAACGCTCCGCGTTGCGAGTGAGGTTCACAATCTCCTCCACCGGCTCTTTTTGACGCGAACTACACGCCGAGCACCTCGTGTGCTCGGCCCTCTCGTGAGCGGAAAATGAGTGACTGGAGGGATTTGAACTAGGGAGCGAACGACAGTGAGCGACCGTAGTTCACGCGAACGAAGTGAGCGTGAATATGTGAGGCACCTGCCTCACGACGTTCGCCCTCCTCTCCACTGCCTTTTCCCGCGATTCACGCGTGGAACGAACCCATGCAGTTGTACAACCCGCGTTCGTAGATATCGGGTTGCTTGTACACTTGGATGTGCGAGCCAATCTTCGCGTCGGCCCAGTGGGCGTGGTCGTCGTGGTCGAGGAGGCGGCGAACCAGTCGGTCGTCGGTGTCGAGGACGACGTAGCCATCGGTGTCGGCGAGGTAATCGAGGTCCGGGCTGGTGGTGTACTCGTAGCCGCCGCCGTTCATTCTGATATCGACCCATTCGTCTTCGACCAAGGGAACCAGAACGTGCGTGTCCGTCTCGAAACCGATCGTCGTCCGCTTGTTTTCGAGGCTGTCGTACGCACTCGGAATCAGGGCTTTGAGTTCGTCCAGCGTCGGGTGGGGATCGCGTTCGTAGGTGAAGGTTCGCTTGGCGAGGACGGTTTCGACGTACTCGCGTTTCGCCTCTTTGTCGTCAGGTTCGAACTCTTTCGAGCGCTCGCCGGTCGTCAGGTCGATGTGTTCGTTCGCGTTCAAAAAGACCGGTTCGTGCTTCGAGCGGTCTACGTGTTCGAGGAAGAACTCACGCGCCTCTTCACGCGGGGGGTTCGCCGTGTACTGTGTGAGGTGAGCGAGTTTACCTGCGAGGACGTACTCGCCCGCGAAGGGGAGGTAGTAGTCGGGTTCGAACAGGTCGATGAAGTTGAGTGCGAGTTCGTGTTTCTCTCGAATGACGCGGTCGCGCTCTTCGAGTTTCTGCTCGTGGCTGTACTGCCCCATTGCCTGCGGATAGAACTGTGCGGCGCTGTACTGGTGGGCGAGCAAGTCCACGTGGCCGTACTGCTCTTTGACTTGGCGACACGGTTGTTCGGCGATGGGGTACGGGCAGTCGTTCGTATTGACCATCGTGAACGAGCCATCGTCGATAACGGCCAGCGAATCGACTTGGGTCGAGCCGAAGGTGTCGGCTTGGTCGTCGTACCACGTACACCCGAAGAAATTCCCGCAGAGTTCCGGGTCGCACCCGTCGGCGGCGAGGATGTTGATGTGCGTTTCACCCTGCAGGTGTGTGCGCTCGCCGTGTGGGAGTTCGATCACGTCGAAACCTTGGTTTTCGATGCGGTCCCGGAGGTAATCCCACCGGTAGTCGTGGATGAGAACCGGGATGTCCGTGTCCATGCGGTCGAGCGTCGCCGGGTCGTAGTGGTCCGGGTGGACGTGCGAGATGTAGATGTAGTCTACGTCGTTGAAGTCTTCCGGCTCGAACTCACGCGGTGGATAGTGACACCACGACCCGAAGTACGCGCCATCGACGAGCCACGGGTCACAGAGGATGTCCGTATCTTTCGTCTCGACCAGGAGGGCCGCCGAACCTAAGTACGTGATTTTCATGTTGCTATAGTATCACTTATTGGACTTTGATATCCACTATATACTCGCAGACAGAGCGATGTAACTGAACCTTTCATTAGAAAATCAGGAAATGGATATGTTCACATACAACATGATTTATTGGTTTGGAATCGGCTACACGTTCAACAGAAGAGACTCCGAGAACGACCACGAAAATGTGTCGTTTAACTAACTATTAAAACGGAGACTACTCTGCGTCGCCAAATCGTTCCCGCGTGACAGTGTGCTCGCCACGGAGTATCGACTTCGAAGCGTCGTCTGTTTCATCCCATTACGATTCTGAGTAGGAGTAGCGAATACCCGACCCACTGTTTCGAATACTCAAACTCTACTGGTTGACCGAATAATTCTGTACCCAGGGCATGACTGCTCGTTGCTGGGAGAGGCAACAGCTGCCGTCAATTTTCGACAACTTGACTGACAACACCACACAGCACAGTCCTGAAGTTCACGTCGCTTATGACCACCCACGACAGAGTTCGCCTATGCTCACTTTCGTTGGACTCGGTCTGTACGACGAGCGCTCTATCACCGTCGAAGGACGTGAAGCACTCGAATCGGCGGACCGCGCCTTTGCAGAGTTCTACACCAGTCACCTCGTCGGCGCTACTGTCGAAGACCTCGAAGCATACCACGACATCGACATCGAGGTACGGGACCGCGCAGGCGTCGAGCAAGAGCCAGAAGCGATTCTCGATGCCGCCGAGGAGGAAGACGTCGTCTTTCTCACGGCCGGCGATACGATGATTTCGACGACACACGTGGACCTCCGCCTCCGTGCCGAAGCGCGCGGCATCGAAACCCATCTCGTCCACGGCGTGACCGCCCAGTCCGCCGCAAGCGGCCTGACGGGACTGCAGAACTATCGCTTCGGAAAGGCAGTCACACTTCCGTTCCCGTACGTTCACGGCGGTGACCCAGTCCCGAAGAGCGTCGTAGACTCGCTCGAAGCGAACCGCGAACGTGGGCTTCACACGCTCGTCTATCTCGATATCAAAGTCGGATGGGAGGGTCGTCGCGGTGTCGAACTCGACGAGGACGAATACATGACGGCGGACTACGCCGCCGAACTGTTCGCAGAACACTGGGACCCCGAGGCACTCGGCGTCGTCGTCTGCCGAGCGGGTAGCCCCGACCCCGTCGTCGCGGCCGACCGACTGAAGGACCTCGCAGAGCGAGACTTCGGCGACCCACTCCACATGCTCATCATTCCCGGTGAAGTTCACCACGTGGAAGCAGACGCGTTGACGGCACTCGGTGGCGCACCTGCTGAGATGTTCGACTTCGACTGAGTCTTTCGGTTCGAGGAAAAAGCACCCCTCCAGTTCTTTGAGTCCCTCTTAGGCGGTTCTATCCTCGGGGAGTTCGATGCCTAGCTCCTCGCGTAAATCGTACTCGTCGCCCGTGAGCATGAACAGGACGTCTTCGATAACTGTGAGGAGTTCCGGCACTTCCCGGACGACGAGATACGTAATCCCGATGAGCGCGACCACGGCGAGGAATTGACTGATGATACGGTCCGAGATGAAAAAGGAGACCAGGTATGGGTCAGACGACCCGAAGAGGAAGAGAACCTCGTCGACGAAGATGTGGAAGTACTGCTTTCCGACCGACGTGATGATAAACGTCGTTCGAAGCAGATTCAACGCGTAGATGATCGGTACTGCGATGGCGAGACCACGCAGTTTGCGTCGCATCGGAGCATCGACTGCGGCGATGAGTCCTGCGAAGATAGCGATGCTACCGAGACCAGTGCACGCGAGTACGACTTCGACGACGATTCGGTGGTCCCCTTGCATCCACAAGAACGTGTTCAGGTAGCCTTCGTCACCGAGAATCATCTCCGTGTTGTACCCGAGTGACTCGATGAGGAAGTTCGTCTGTGCTGCGACCGTCTCCATCAACACACCACGCGGTGCCGGAATCGTCGTACCGAGGAGCGAAATTGCAGGAATCGTCTCGAACGGGAGATAGACGACACCCATTACGGCAACAGCACGCGAGAGGATAAACAGCGAGTCGCGGCCGCGATAGAGGAGCAACCCCGTGTAGAGACACGCAGGAACTGCTGCGATGGTGAGCAATCCCTCGATGTAGCTCTTGTGTACGAGCGTGAAATGCGGAATAAGTTGGAGCCAAAACACCGCAAAGAGTACCCATCCCAGGGTCGTCACGTTCCGGCCGAGGTCACGGTTTCGGCCAGCGAGGAGGACCCCAGCGACGAAGGTGGCAATCGCCACCCACGCGAGGGCATCGGAGAGCAGTCCAGGCATACGTTTTGATTAGATGCACTGAATAAATCCCTTGTCGTTGCGTGCGCTCACGCTGCGCGAGCGATATTTCGCCATTCGCCAACGTACTCGTTCATTCTCCGACGGGACTCGTTCACGAGTGCCGTCGCTGTAGGGGTAGTGTATAAAGAAATTGAGGGGACCGGGAAGTTCCCGGTTAGTTAGCGTCTGAAGTTAGTCGCGGCGGACTGCGAGGAGTGCAGCTGCGACGAGTGCGACCAGAGCGACTGCGATGCCGAAGCCGGGCGTGCCGGTCGAGGTTTCCTCTTCGGTGGGTTCCTCGGTCGGCTCTTCCGTAGCCTCGGTCGTCTCTTCAGTCGGCTCTTCCGTAGCCTCAGTGGTTGCTTCAGTCGTGGTCTCAGTTGGCTCTTCAGTCGTGGTTTCGGTTGCCTCGGTCGTCGTTTCCTCGACCTGGCCAACCGTACCTTCGGCGGTTGCGTCAGCAGCGTCGCCGGAGTCGACAGAGACGGTCACGTCGAACGTGTCGTCAACTGCCTGTTCACTGAAGTCGAACGTTGCCGAGAACGTTCCGTCAGCCTGGACGTATGCCGTGCCAGTCTTCAGGAAGCGTGGCTGGGTGTCGCCCGACGAGCGGACGCGGAACGTCAGCGCCGTACCGGGTGCGACAGTAGCCGTGCCGGAGATCGTCTGGCCTGCAGCAGCGTTGACCGTAATCTCGTCGTTGTCGAGGCTGATCTCAGGCTCGACAACGTCGAAGTCTGCGGAGACGGACTCGCCGTCTTCTTCTTCAGTCAGGTCACCGTCTTCGAGGACGGTGAACGTCGCGTTGAAGGAGTCACCGTCAGCGACAGAGAGCTGGGTGACACCAGAAGCGTTGCTGTAGAAGTCCGTACGGGAGGCCGAGACGTCGTCGAGGTCGTAGACCACGAAGTACGTGTCGTTCTCGCCGTCAGCGATGACCGTAGCGCTCGTGCTGTTGATGCCGAGGACCTTGGCCTTGCGGTTCGGACCAGGGTTCGTCTGCTCGACAGTGATGTTGAACTGCGTGCCTGCGAGGTCATCGAAGCTCTCTGCTTCGAATGCACCTTCGAGACCAGTTGCCGAGATCTGGTGGACGACGATGTCGCCGTTTGCGATCTCGGAGGATTCGGTCACGTTACCGTTTTCGATTGCGTCGTAGACGTCAGCAGCGTCAGCGACGTCCGTACCGGTTGGTGCGGTCCAGATAGCCTGGGAGTCGGTGCTGCGTTCTTCGAGAACGAGCGTACCGACGTTGTCCGCGTCGCCACCCGTAGCGACTTCGAGGTCGTAGTCACCAGCATCGAGGAGGTCGCCCGAAGGGACTTCCGTCGTGATGTTGGTGTCAGTGACTTCGTCGTCACCGTCAGCCGTGAACGAACCTGCAACGTTCGGCTGGTAGGTGTTGAACAGCAGGACAACTTCGCCGTCGTCGTCCTCGTCGGAGACTTCGACTTCTGCGGTGTAACCAACGTCGTCCGAACCGATGGTGACGTTAGCCGTCGAGGTGCCCGTGAGGGAGACGGTGACTTCAGCGATGTCGCCGACCTGTTCGGTGACAACGGAGGTCTCGAAGTCTGCCGAGGAGTCAGCAGCCTTCGTGACCGTAACCGTGTCAGAGGAGACGGTGACGCCCGAGAGGACGTCCGTCACTTCGATCGTGTACTCGCCTGCGTCGAGCGTTTCGACGTTGAAGTCGCCTTCACCCTGACCGTTGAGCGTAACGGAGTCGGATGCGACTTCTTCGTCGTCTTCGTCGAGGACAACAACGTCAACGGTGCGGCCGCCCGCGTTGGCGGTGACCGTACCGGTGACGTCGTCCTCGTCGGTGACGTTCAGTTCGTCCACGGTGACGTCGAGACCGAGGTCACGAACGTCAACCGAGGAAGTCTGACCGTCGAACGTGAACTCGTACTCGCCGAGGTCACGGTTGGACGTCTTGAACAGGAAGACCTTGCTAGCCGTGCCGGTCGAACCGTCGAACTGGTAGCTGTTGTCGTCGTCAACCGCGTTGACTTCGACGTCAGAGTTCGTGGAGTTCGAGACGACTGCAACGACGGAGCCCTTGTAGGCCGTCGCGTTGTTCGTGCCGTTGACGAACACAGGTGCGAACGTGACGTCTTTCGTACCGGTGACCGTGTTACCGGAGTCGTCAGAGACGTTGTACTCAACTTCGAAGTCGTCCGTGTAGACGTCGTTGACTTCGATGAGGACGCGGCCGTTCGTGACATCGGTAGTGCTGGTGAAGTCGTCGCCGTCACCGTTACTAACGTTGATGTCGTTAACCGTCACGTTCTCGCTGAATGCAATTTCGAACTCAGCGTCTGCCTCATCCGTACCGTTCTGGTAGTGGATTGCGGAGAGGAACGAAGGGTTCGATGCAGACGTGATCGTTAATGCATCAGACGCGTTAAAGTCTGCAACTTCGCCGCCACTCAGGGTAGAGGAACTGTTGAGAGCAGAGACGTTGTACGTACCCGTGCTGAGGTCCGAGACGTCAAGCTCGTTGGCAAAGTTGGTGGGGTCTGCGGAAGACACGAGTGGTTCGGAGGTGTTGTAGACACCGTCGCCATTCACGTCAACCCACACATAGTAGTCGTTAGCTGTTCCGTCGGTTTCTGCTACCGATGTGACGCCAACAGACGCACTAGGTCCTGCCTCAACAGATGAGGAGGCCAAAGTGACGCCTTCAGCGTCCGCGGCAGCCGAGCCCGAGAACGCGATGGAGCCGGCGAAGACCGACATGACCATCAACGCAGCGAGCAGGACTGCGCGAATTTGTTTGTTTCCTTTCATTGTTATAGATTGATCTATAAGCGGTGAAACAAGCTTTCAGTCTGAATCGTCCTGGGTAGTGGACACCAGATTACTCGCTCGAGACACCTTGGGTAGGGGTACAGTTCGGACACAGTCTGTTCGCGGTAAATACTTTGTGGATTAGTGCAATTTCTTGGTAACTAGAGAGTCGTCTAACGCTGACTTCGAAAAAGGCGAAAAGGAGGTGTAAACTGCGTTACTCGGGCGATTCGAAATCAGCCGGGAGGATTTCGATTTCGTGACCCTGGAAGTCTTTGGTGAACGCGTAACGGTTGTCGCAGGACTCTGGGTCACGGTAGTCTTCTGCCTCGCGGACCATCAGCGTCTCCCAGTAGTCGTGCAGGTCGTCGGTTCGGACCGCGAGGTGGCCCCACGCGTCGCCCATGTCGTAGGTTCGGCCGTCGTAGTTGTAGGTGAGTTCGACCGCCATCGCCTCTTCGGCGGCGTCCGCTGGCTTCATGAAGTAGTTGGCGAAGGTGTCCGATTCCCAACGGCTGGTGTGTTCGTACTCGAACTTTCGCGTCCAGAAGCCGAGTGCCTCGTCGGCGTCCTCGACGCGAATCATCGTGTGGTCGAGACTCCACTTCTCACCGTAATCGCGCTTGACGATTTCGACCTGGTGGCCGTCCGGGTCCTTGACGAAGGCGTAGCGGCCGCCGCAGGATTCTGGGTCGCGGTAGTCCTCGACGCCTTCGTCCATGAGCTGTTGATACGACGCTTCGAGTTCGTCTTCGGGGACGCGAACCGCGATGTGTCCCCACGCGTCGCCGAGTTCGTAGGAGTGGTCGCCGTGATTGTACGTCAGTTCCAACACGGCGCCCTCTTCGTGGAGGTCTTCGGGACCGAGGTACACGTTCGTGAACGTGTCTGCTTCCCACCGACCCTTCTCCTCGTAGTCGAGGTGCGTCGTGTACCAATCGAGCGATTCTTCGAGGTCTTCGACGCGCATCATCACGTGGTCGAGGGTTCCTGACATGGTTCAACCAAGTCTCGCCGCGTCGAAAAACGTACCGGACGCGGAACACCTTGTGTCTGGTCCGCGTGGCCGTGTGAGGGCCTCTCATTGGGGAACGGCGTGCCGATTGCGTACGCCCTAAATAGTGACCACGTGAACGACCGGTAGTGCCTTCGGTCCCCAACCCTATTCGTGCCCTCATCGTCGGCATCGGTCTCCTCCTCTCACGAGCCGGATTGGTTGACCGTGAGCGTGCGGTCCGCATCGCCGACCTCTCGTGGCCGCGTATCATCACGGGTCTCGCCCGGATGTCGAAAAACGCCGTGGACGTGGCGATGGTCGGAATCGTGCTGGGACCGGTTGCGATTACCGGTGTCGGCTTTGCGGGACCGTTCTGGGGGCTTGCATTCGCCATCGGTGGCGGTGTCGCGGGGGGAACTATCGCACTCGTCTCCCAGCGATACGGCGCAGAAGCGTACGAACAGTTAGGGACTGCAGTCCGGTCCAGTGGACTGCTCGTCGTCCTCGCAACCGTTCCGATCACGGCGATTTTCTGGTCGTTTCCGGTCGAGTTGCTGTCCGTCCTCACGAACGACCAGCAGGCGATCGAATTCGGTGCGGCGTACCTCCGCATCGTTGGATTTGGCGTCCCGTTCGCGGGGTTGAACCTCGTCGGAAGTCGCGTCCTCGTCGGCACCGACGACGCGTACACGGCGATGGTGCTCAGAGCGACCGGCGCGCTTTTGAACATCGCAATGAACGCGGTATTCATCTTCGGCGTTGGCCTGGGTGTCGAAGGTGCCGCGCTCGGAACCGTCCTCTCGAACGCCATCGTCACTGGAGGGTTTATTCTCGGTCTCTCCCGTGGGTCGCTTCCCGGAGTCGGCGAGTTCCCCGTCCAAATCGACTTTTTCGGGTCGTACGTCGATTTGCGAACGCTCCGTGACCTGGTCGAAATCGGCCTCCCTGTGATGGGCCGCGGCTTGGTCTGGACCGTCGCAGAGTTCCCGATGCTCGCCATTCTCGCCATCTTCGGCACCGACGTCGTCGCCGCGTTCGTCATCACGCGGCGCATCTGGGGACTGATGAACACGCCGGGGTGGGGCTTCGGTCTCGCGTCGTCCAGTCTCGTCGGGCAGGCATTGGGCGACAACGACGAGGAGACGGCGGAAGCCTACGGCAACGAAATCATCAGATTCGCCGTCGCAACCTACCTCGTCTCGGCAGTGCTCGTCGCCCTCTTCGCAAACCAAATCGTCGCCCTCTTCGTGGAAAACTCGGGTGGACGCGTCGTTCCAACCGCGGTCACGCTCGTCTACGTCGCCTGCGTCGCAGTCATCTTACAGGGCGTCTCCGGCGGGTCTGCCGGGCCACTCGACGCGAGCGGCGACACCCGCTGGACCTTCGGAAGCCAGTTCTTCGGGATGTTCTGCGGGTCGATTCCGCTCGCGTATCTCGGGGCGACGACGAGTCTCGGACTCGCCGGGTTGTATCTCGCCTTCCTCGCCGAGACGACCATCCCAGCGGCGCTCAACTACTACCGATTCAGAACGGGGACGTGGAAGAAGGTCAGTCGGAGCTACCGTCCCGGTGCTGCGGCGGACGACTGAAACTCGGTTCTCTCAGCACGCGAGTTCTTCATTCGCGCGTACGCGAAGACGCACGCGACCAGTACAGATACCCGGCGAGTGCCCACAAGAAGACTGTCCCGACGGGCCACGCGGTTCGCCCGGGTTGAATCGAAAAACCGCGGGCGACCTCGAACTGCGTAATGCCAGCGAGAAAGAGGCCGGCGGCGGTCACCCGAACGTCCTCTCGACCAAGCCAGACGGCGACGACGGCGCTGGCGAGCGCGACGAGATAGCAGACGACGCCGAGTGGCCACGCGAGAATGAAGTCTGGAAGCCCCCTCGTGAATCGAAAGAGGAAGTCCGTGAGCGTGGTCACGTTGAGTGGAGCGAGGTTCACCAGTCCCCACGCGAACAGCAGCGTCGGCGGCCCAGTAGAAAAGACCTGCACGGACCACGGCAGGAGTCCGACACCGAGGACGAGGAGCAGTCGTCTCTCTGCGGGCGTCACACGCGACAGCAGAGCGGAGAGTCGCAAACCGGCGTCACCGCGTCGTGATGACGCGAAGGACGTCTTCGTCGGCGAGTACGTGGTCGCGGCCGACCTGTTGTTCGTCGTGTTTGGCGCTCGGACCGCTCACGCGCGCGAATCTGAATCCCTCTTCGAGTTTCGCGCCGAGTTTGGTAATCGCGTCGTCTATCGTGTCTCCCTTTCGGAGGACGAGGGGTTCGTCGTAATCGACGCCGCGACCCGGTTTGTCCATGTAGACGCGGATGAGACCGAGTGCCTCCCAGATGTCTTCTTTCAGCGCGTCGAGACCCTTCTCTGCTTCGGCGCTGATGAACGTCACCTCGTCGGGGTCGAGACCGACCTCGCGGAGGTTCTCTTCGACCGTCGGGAGGTAGTTCTCGTCGATGAGGTCGGCTTTGTTGACGGCGACGATAGACGGCAGGTAGACGCGGTTTTTCATGATGCCGTCGATGAGTTCGTCGATAGTCGTCTCGCCGCGGAGCGTCACTTCGGCGTTGACGAAGCCGTGTTCTCGGAGGACGCCCTTGATGGTCTCTTCTTCTAACTCGACGCTGTCACTTTTCGTGACGCGGATGCCGCCTTTGCCTTTCTTCGTAATCGAGAGATTGGGCGGCGTCGAATCGAGTCGAATCTTGTTGGCGTACAACTCCTCTTGCAGTCGCTCGTAGCGGTCGATTTCGAACACCGAGAGCATGAACACCACGAGGTCGGCCGTGCGAACGACAGAGAGCACTTCGCGTCCGCCACCGCGACCCCCTGCGGCCCCTTCGATGAGGCCGGGAACGTCGAGAATCTGGATGTTCGCACCCTTGTACTTCAACATCCCCGGGTTCACGTTGAGCGTGGTGAACTCGTATGCACCCGTCTCGCTCTCGGCGTTCGTGAGCGCGTTGATGAGCGTCGATTTCCCGACGCTCGGGAAGCCAACTAACGCGACGGTCGCGTCTCCAGTCTTCTCGACCGCGTAGCCTTGGCCACCGCCGGCCGAGGATTGGTTTTCGAGTTTTTCCTTCAACTCCGCGAGTTTCGCCTTCAACCGACCGATGTGTCCCTCGGTCGATTTGTTGTAGGGCGTACTGGATATCTCCTCGCGGATGTCTTCGATCTCCTCCTCCAGTCCCATCGTCACAACTTCCGCCGTGTCTGTCGAAAAACCCTTTCCTTCGAGCGCGCGCCGACAAAACGGCAATAATCACCTCGTAATCGAGTGACTGAAGCCGAATTCACCGAGAATCACGGGGGCCACCGTCGTCCGAGACGAACATTCAAAAATAAGAGAAACTCGGCCAGAAGTGCAGATTTGCGCAGGTCTGTACACACTTAGAGGCAATATCGGCACGGTTATACAGGACCAATACGACCTGCCGTTGGAAACCGATGCCGGACCCTGCGATGCTCCGAGACAGCACGCAAATCGTACTGCCGTGTGATATGCTCGACGAGATTCTCGACGACTTGGAAGAAGAGTTCGTCGTGACGGTGTTCCCGAGCGGAGACGGGACGTGCCGAATCATCGGAAGTCCGGTCGAAATCCGCGCTGTCAACGACTTTCTCGCGCGTCACGGAATCTCCGTCCCCTGACGGCGTCCATTCCGAAGCGCTTGTTACTGTACAGCCCAAGCCTCCGGCATGGACGAAACGCCGGGACTCTCGGACCAGTACCGCAGGGCCAGCCCGTGGCCGGTATTCGTCGCCCTCGGTATCCCGCTCTCCGAACTTGGTCTCCTGTTCGACTTGTTCCCGCTCGCAGTCGGTGGCTTGCTTCTCTTCAGCGGGAGTGTCGCAGGAATGCTCCAGGAGTCGGGATACGTCGAATCGATCTGGAAATCGCTCGCCGTGCTCGCGGTGCTCCTGTTCGTCGTCGGTGGGTTGTTCGTCTTCGTGGGCGGTAACCTCGTGACTCGTGGCTACGCAGTTATCGCGTCGGGGGCGCTTCTCCTCTTCGGAGGCGTCGTCTTCGAACTGTTCGTTCGAGACCAACGACAGGACATCTGACTCCCGCGATTCGTTTTCGAAAGGAGCGCTGACGCTTTCGAGACGAGCGAGGTCGGGGTGCCGAACTGAGAGCGGAAACCAACAATCTATTTGTCGGGCGTCCCCGAGCATTCGAGTATGGCAAACAAGACGTTCGACAAGGATACCATGCTCGACCTGGTGGTCAACATGGTTCCGCTGGCCATCATCCTGTTCTTCGTGGTGGCCTTCGCCGTCGTCAACCCGTTCGGGTTCGAATCGCTGCCGTCGGGGCTGCAGTTCGCGCTTCTCATCGTCCCGTTCGTGGCACTGGCAGTTCTCACGTATCTGTCGGGGAAGGCAATCGCCGGCGCAGAAAAAACTGGCACAGTCTACCCACCGGGAGCAGCGACCGTCCCCGGTATCGAACCACTCCACGAAGAGGAAAGCGAGCTCGAAGAACCGAAAGACGAAAGCGCCTCTGCGGTCGAAGGCGATACTGCGTAAACCCTCCTCGAAACGCGGCGCGTTCCCGAATCTTTCATTACCCTGCACTACTCAGCCACTTCTATGGAGGTCAACGGACAGCTAGCACTGACGGTGCTTATGGGAGCCTTTCTCATCGCCGTCGCCGCGTGGCTCGCGCGGATAGAAGACTGGCGGTCGTACACCCCACTCGCGGGCGGTGGGGCCGTCGGAAGTACCAAAGAGCAGTACGTCTCGAAGGAGAAGCCTGCTGGGCTTATCCGCTGGTTGACGACTGTCGACCACAAAGACATCGGCTTACTCTACGGCACATACGGGTTGATTGCGTTCGCCGTGGGTGGCCTGATGGTTATGGCGATGCGCGTCGAACTCGCGGACCCAGCATCGACTGTCATTTCGAACACGTTCTACAACTCACTGCTCACTAGTCACGGGATTACCATGCTCTTCCTGTTCGGGACGCCGATTATCGCGGCGTTCTCGAACTACTTCATCCCGCTTCTGATTGGCGCGGATGACATGGCATTCCCGCGAATCAACGCCATCGCGTTCTGGTTGCTGCCACCCGCAGCGCTGCTCATCTGGGCGGGGTTCTTCCCCATCCCGGACCTCATTCCGGCGCAGACTGCGTGGACGATGTACACGCCGCTTTCGGCGGGTATCGGTCAAGGTAACCAAGCGAACGCCGGTGTGGACCTGATGCTCCTCGGCTTGCACCTCTCGGGTGTCTCGGCGACGATGGGTGCCATCAACTTCATTGCGACCATCTTCACCGAGCGCAACGAGAAAGTCTCGTGGGCCAACCTCGACATCTTCTCGTGGACGATTCTGACCCAGTCGGGTCTCATCCTCTTCGCGTTCCCGCTCCTCGGTAGCGCAATCGTCATGCTGCTTCTCGACCGGAACCTCGGAACGATGTTCTTCGCCGCTGAAGGCGGGGCAATCCTCTGGCAGCACCTGTTCTGGTTCTTCGGTCACCCCGAAGTGTACATCCTCGTGTTGCCCCCGATGGGTATCGTGAGCCTCGTGCTCCCCCGCTTCGCGGGTCGTCGCCTCTTCGGGTTCAAGTTCGTCGTGTACTCCACGCTCGCCATCGGTGTGCTCTCGTTCGGTGTCTGGGCGCACCACATGTTCGCAACGGGTATCGACCCGCGTCTCCGCGCGTCGTTCATGGCCGTCTCGCTGGCCATTGCGATTCCGAGCGCAGTGAAGACGTTCAACTGGATTACGACGATGTGGAACGGGAAGATTCGACTCACGACGCCGATGCTCTTTTGTATCGGCTTCGTCTCGAACTTCATCATCGGCGGCGTGACGGGCGTCTTCCTCGCGTCGATTCCGGTGGACCTCGTGCTCCACGACACCTACTACGTCGTCGGTCACTTCCACTACATCGTCATGGGTGCCATCGCGTTCGCAGGCTTCGCGGGACTCTACTACTGGTTCCCAATCTACACGGGCCGGATGTACCAGCGGACCCTCGGTAAGTGGCACTTCTGGCTGTCGATGGTCGGCACGAACGTGACGTTCTTCGCCATGATTCTGCTCGGCTACGGCGGCATGCCCCGTCGCTACGCGACGTACCTGCCGCAGTTCGCCACGCTCCACCAGATTGCGACGGTCGGTGCGTTCATCCTGCTCATCGGTCAGCTCATCTTCGTCTGGAACATCGTCCAGTCGTGGCTCGAAGGGCCGGCCATCCAGGATGGCGACCCGTGGGGACTCGAAGAAGACGGTCTGCTCACCTCCGAGTGGACCTGGTTCGAACGTCGCCTCGAAACCGCCGTCACGGACGGTGGCGAAGAGGACGAGACGCTCGCAACCGACGGCGGAGTCGCATCGGAGAGCGCATCCGATAGTGTCGGCTCCGAAGACTCGGACGAGTAACGAACCGCATCCATTTTTTCAGCGCGGCAGTCGAGAGCGGACGCGCCACTTACACGCGCTGGGTAAAACTCGACCGTTCATCGACGAGTATCCGAACCTGTGGCTCTGACCAGATGAAAAAACGACGGTTCCGCGAGTCGCCTCCGTCCGCGACTCGGTTCGGTCTCGAGTTACGTGACGAGCAGGATACCGGTCACGAACATCAACACCGCGACGGTCCCGAGGATAAGACCGAGCAGGTCCGTATCAGACATAGTCGAGGCTTACCGGCGTGGAGCAAAAGGTTCATCGGTGCGAGTCGGACCGCTGGCGAATAACAACCACTATCCAGACTCGCCTCCGAATCCCGTCTGTGCGCTCGAACGTTGGCGGTCGGCGGTTCGTCCTTGGATTGTACGCTCTGCTCGTCGTCGTCGCGGGAGTCGCGGGCTTTTTGACGGGGACGTTCGTCTCGGGTCTCTCGGCACCACGGTTCCTGTTTTTGATTCCGTTCCCCCCGACACCAGTCGGCTTTGCGGCCTATGGTGCGCTCACTCTCGCGCTCGTCCTCGGCCTGCCGCTCGTCCTCGTCGTCTTCGTCTCAGAACGAATCGACGACGACGCAGTGTGAGACGATAGAATCGACCGCCAGCGGCAAATTCTGATGATTAATCGGCACAACTACTAAGAGCGGTCACGGAGAGGTGAGAGTATGTACCACGTGGTAATTGGCGTTGACGACGACGCGGAACACGCACTCGCATGTGTCGAAGAGGTCGGAAAGATGCCCGGCGATGCGTCAGAAAAACAAGTGACACTCGTCCACAGTTTCACCGACAATCCCAGCGGCGCGTCGGCGACACAGATCCGCTCGATTCGAGAAGCGGGTGAGTATCTCGACGAGCACGGAATCGAGTACGACGTCAACGAGGCCTCGGGTGACCCCGCCGACGTCATCATCGAACTCGCAGAGGAAGAGGACGCAGACCTCATCGTCATCGGCGGGCGAAAGCGCTCGCCGGCCGGAAAGGCACTGTTCGGAAGCGTGACGCAGACGGTTATTCTCAACGCGGGTCGGCCCGTCATGGTGACGGGCGTTCCGAATCGCGCCTAAAATTAGAACACGCGGGCGACGAACTCCTCGACTTCGTCGGGGGACATCAGCCCGGATTGTTTCTCGACGAGCGTGCCGTCACGGAAGCACGCCACCGTCGGTGCGGACGTGATATCGAAGGTCCGGCAAAAGTCGTCTGCGGCCTCGCCATCGACACCGGCGACCGCAACCGCCGAGGGGATACGCGCCTGTATCTCGTCGAGTTCGGCTTTCATCGCGTCACACGGTTCGCAGAACCGTTTCCACACGGTGACGACCACCTCGTCGTTCACCTCGAGGAACGACTCGAACGTCGAGTCTCGAAGTTCGAACAGTCCCTCCGGAACCGACGAGGCCGGTTCGAGTTCGACGATGATCGACGCCATCACCGAGAGCAGTTCCTGCTCGACTGGAATGTCGAGGAACGACTTCGCTGCGAGGTACGCGATGACGTCCTCGCGCGTGATTCCCCGTTTGTCTACTTCGACCTCTGCCTCGTCCGGAGGCATGTTGAAGATGTCTCCAACGGTGCTGTAGAACTCCTCGTTGGAGACCGCACCGTAGATGTCGTGATACAACGCCAGTACTTTCTGGAAGTCGTCGGTGACGGTCAGTTCGCCACTGTCGGACTCATCGACAGCGCCCGCTTCGATGAGCGTGTCGAGTGCAGTTTCTGGGTCTGTGTGTGCCGCTGCCATGGATTATACACCGAGGTAACGTTGCCGAGTCTCTTCATCGTCTCGCAATTCTTCTGCGCTTCCGTCGAAGACGATTTGCCCCTGGTCGATGACGTACGCTCTGTCGGCGAGTTTGATAGCCGCCGCGGCGTTCTGCTCGACCAAGAGGATGGTCGTGCCGTTGTCGCTGATGCGCCTGACTGCGTTCTCGACGTCCTCGATGATCTTCGGGGCAAGCCCTTCGTACGGTTCGTCGAGCAAGAGCAAGTCGGTGTTCTGCTTGAGTGAGCGGGCGATGGCGAGCATCTGCTGTTCGCCACCGGAAAGCGTCCCCGCGCGCTGGTCCTGTCGTTCGTCCAGTCGGGGGAACTGTTCGTACACTTCCTCCGTGGACATGCCCTTGTGTCCGAACGAGAGCGACCGACCCCACGTGTTGGATTTGTTGTTCACGACCTCCGCGAGATGGAGGTTCTCTGCCACCGTGAGGTTCGGGAAGATTCGTCGTTCTTCGGGAACGAGCGAGATACCCTTCACGGAGACGTCCTCTGCGGGGACGCCCGTGATGTTCTGGTCTTTGAAGTTGATACTCCCACTTCGAATCTCCGGGGGAGTCGCACCGGCGATACAGCGGAGTGTCGTGGTCTTCCCGGCACCGTTGCGGCCGAGCAGCGCACAGATTTCACCCTCTTCGACGCTCATCGAGAGGTCGCGGATGATGTGGCTCTCGCCGTAGTAGGCGTTGATGGTGTCGATATCGAGGAGACTCATAGTTCGACACCTCCGAGGTAGGCCTCTTGGACGGCCTCGTTACCCCGAATCTCGTCCGGGGTCCCTTCTGCGATGATGCCACCCCGGCTGAGGACGACGATTCGGTCGGAGATGGAGAAGACGATCTCCATGTCGTGCTCGACGAGGACGAACGTCAGCCCGTGTTCTTCTTTGACCCGTTCGATGAGATCGACCGTCGATTTCGTCTCTTCGGGAGACATGCCGGCGGTCGGCTCGTCCATGAGCAACAGGTCGGGTTCACTGGCGAGTGCAATCCCGATTTCCAGTCGGCGCTTGTCACCGTACGGCAGGTCTTCTGCCACGGTGTTCGCTTGCCCGAGCAACCCGACCGATTCGAGGGTGTCGCGGGCGACTTCGTGAACGTCTGTGAGACTATCGCGGTGTTTCAGGAACTCGAACCCGAACGCGCCGCGCTCGGCGGCGAGTGACGCGATTTCCGCATTCTCACGGACGGTGAGCCCGGGGAAAATCGACGCCGTCTGGAAGGATTTCGAGACGCCTCGCTGGACCACTTCGTGCGGGTCGAGACCGATAATCGACTCACCTTTGAATTTGATGTCGCCGCTCGTCGGATCGAGTCGGCGGGTGATGAGGTTGATGAGCGTCGATTTGCCGGCCCCGTTCGGGCCGATAATCGAGACGCGTTCGTCTTCTTCGACGGTGAGGTTCACGTCGTCAGTTGCGACGAGACCACCGAACTCTTTGACGAGATTGTTGGTTTCGAGGAGTGCCATTAGTTGTCGCCTCCGATGCGTGCTGTAACGAAGTCACGAATCCGTCCTAAGATTCCCCAGAGACCGTCGGGGACGAACCAGACAACTGCGACGAACACGATGCCCAGGAGCAAGTGCCAGTAGTAGCCGAAGTCGTTGATGAGCACGATGCTCGTGAACGGAATCGTGAGTGCCTGAACGGTGCTGACGATGTTCTCGATGTAGAGGTACACCGCGACACCGAGGACGGGACCGAACATCGACCCCGCACCACCGAGCACCGTCATCACGACGATGTCGCCGGATTCCGTCCAGAACAGCGATTGGAGCGGCACGTACGAGCCGTGGATGGTGAACAGACTGCCGGCGATGCCTGCGAACGCACCAGAGATGATGAACGCCATCAACTTGTAGCGCCAGACGTTGAGACCGACGAACTCCGCGCGCTGTTCGTTCTCGCGGATTGCGCGGAAGACCATGCCGTACGGCGAGTTGAGGATGCGGTAGGCGAGTGCAACCGCGCCGACGAAGAAGACGCCGACGAAGGCGTACAACCCAGTCCCGAGGAGCGTCCCCAGGACCGACGGCAGGTCCGCTTCGAGATGAATCATCCCGAAGAGCGACCCAACATCGACGCCCGTCAGGCCGTTCTCACCTCCCGTCAGGAAGGCTAACGGCGAGGCGGCCATGAAGTAGAACATCTGTGCGAACGCCAGTGTCAGGATGGAGAAGTAAATCCCACCGCGACGCAGCGAGAGGAACCCGAGCACCCACGCGAGGAGGACCGCAAAGAGCGTCCCCGAGAGAACCATCACGAGTGGGTCACCAGAGACGTTCTTGGCGATGACGCCCGCAGCGTAGGCCGCACCGCCCCAGAAGGCGGCGTGACCGAACGACAGCAACCCGGTGTAGCCGAGCAGCAAGTCGAAACCGATAGCGAAGATTCCCCAGATGAGGATGAGCGTTGCGAGGCTCTGGTAGCCCTGCAGGAAGTCCGAGATGAACGGTGCGCGCGCGAACAGCCACGGGAAGAGCGCGACGATGACTGCCGTCAGTCCGACGACAGCGCCCTCTCTCTCACGGAACAGTTGGAGTCGTTCGACCAGCGTGAGGTCAACGACTGCCGACTGGTCTTTCGTCCCAGTCGTCGTCTCTTCCTCGCTCATGGCGCCACCTCCTCGTTACCCAGCAGACCCTGTGGACGAAGCAGGAGGACGATTGCCGCGATAGCGTAGAGTCCGACCTGCGACCACGCGGGTGCGAGCGACACGAGTGCTGCCGTCGTGAGTCCGAAGACGATTCCACCGAGCACCGCGCCGGCGATGCTTCCAACACCGCCGATGACGACGGTGAGGAACGCCGGAACGAGGATGTTGGTCCCAATCGTCGGGTTGACGACGTTCAGGGGGCCGCCGACGACGCCCGCGATACCGGCGAGTGCGGCACCGATGCCGAAGACGACGATGTAGGGGCGCGTGATTTTGATACCGAGAAGGCGCACCATCTCCGCGTCGCGCGTGCCTGCGCGGACGACGAGTCCGAAGTCGGTGAACTCGACCAGTGCGTAGACGAGCAGGACGAGGACGGCGGTGATACCGATAACCCACAACCGCCACTGCGGGAAGTTGCCGACGATGGGGAGTGCAATCGGTCCGGAGACGGGGAGACCCGCGAACGACCCGAACGCGAGGATGCGATCTGGTTGCTCGAACGGAAGGCTGTTACTCCCGAAGAGCACTCGGAACAGCTCTTGAACGACGATTGCGAGCCCGAACGTGACGAGAATTTGGTCCGTATCTGGCCGGTCGTAGAACGGTCGTGCGACGAATCGTTCCATCAGGAGACCGACGATGAAGACGACTATCGGGACGAGCAGTAGCGCGGCGAAAAAGCCCCAGTCGAGTCCGAACGTCGAAAAGCCCCACTCTTGGAGCTTCCCGTTCGAGAGCGGAACGTTCAGTGCGATGAGTAGTCCCGCGTACGTCCCGACGAGGTAGAGCGCGCCGTGCGCGAAGTTGACGAACTTGAGCGTTCCGAGGATAATCGACAGCCCAACTGCGAGCAGGACGTAGATAGCGCCCTGTTGAAGCCCGTTGAGGAGGACTGTGAGTATGTCTGCGAGGAGGCTCATTATCGGTGTCCTCCAGTTGTGTTGCGGTTTGGCATGAGTATGTTAAACTGAGTCATTTACACGCAGGTCATTCCTTCATAATAAATGTGCATCGTAAGAGGGTGGTGCGGCAGTGGATTACTCGTATGGGCCGAGTTCACACTCAGCCGCAGGACCAGCGTCGCAGGCGTACCCGAGGTCGTCACGACTCGTGATGTTGACGATCTCGAAGTACGTCCCAGAGGACTGTTCAGAGCCGGGCAGCCCTTGCACGACGGGGACGTCCCGCTGTGCCTGGTGGTCGCATCCGCGCATCGTCTCTGCGCCCATTCCGATGTTGTCGTAGTCGTAGTCTTCGAGTTGCTTGATGACTTCCGGCGGGTAGAACGTTCCCGCACGCTCTGCTGCGGCGGCGTACTGGAGCGTCTGCGCGTACGCGAGTTGAGCGGGACCCGAAGGCGTCCGGTTGTACTCGTCTTGGAACGCCTGCGTGAACTCTTCGGACGGCGTGTTGTCGATTTGCGAGTCCCACGCGACCGTTCCGTAGATTCCTTCGATAGCGCCGCCTGCGGCCTCTGCCATCGGGCGGTTGTACAGCGGAACGAGAATCTCCATGTCCTCGTTGATACCAGCGTCAACGGCCTGTTGGACGGAGTTCGCGCCGTCGAGACCGTAGTGGTTGAGAATGAGCACGTCCGCCCCAGAGTTCTGTGCCTCCGAGAGGTACGTGGAGTAGTCGGTCGTCCCGAGCGGGGTTGCGACTGATTCGACTTCTTCCCAACCCGCGACGTCGGTCATGAACTGATTCATCGACGCCTGTTGGGTCTGTCCCCAGCTGTAGTCCGCGTACAGTTGGTAGAAGGACAGGCCTTCGCCGTAGGCGTCGCGCACCACAGGTGCGAGCGCCTGCCCGGTCATGTACGCGTTGAACATCTCACGGAAGGAGTAGCGAACACAGTCCTTCCCGGTCGTGTCGTTCGAGTGCGTCAGACAGGCCATGAACATGACCTTCTCGTTCTGACACAGCCCTTGAACAGCGATTGCAGTCGCGGACGAAGAACCGCCGGAAATCATGATTACGCCGTCGCGCTGAATCATCCCAGAAGCGGACTGTCGTGCCTGGTCGGCGTCCGTCGCGGTGTCACCGTCCACGTAGTCGATGGTGTAACCGAGCACGCCGTCTCCCGAGAGGTCGTCGAACTGCGTGTCAACCCAGCCGCCACCTTCGTTCAGGTGCTTGACCGCGAGTTCGTACGCGCGAAGTTCGTCTTCACCTTCAGACGCGTACGGACCGGACTGCGGAACGTTGAATCCGAACGTTGCGGTGTCGCCTTCGATTGGGAAGTTACCCAGTGCGGGGTAGTCGTCACCGCCGTTGCCGCCACCGCCTCCGCCGCCGCCACCGCCGTTGCCGCCGTCATCTCCGCCGCCGCCGGTACAGCCAGCTAGACCAGCAAGCCCTGCTGCGCCCACAGCACCAGTCGCTTTTAGCACATCGCGCCGATTAAGTGGCTTGTTATCCCGTGCCATAATTAGGTCGCCGGATACATTATTAATAATAGTTATGTATATATGCCCTAATATTGTACCTATATTTTCGCACATATGGGGCATAGTATCGAAAACGCATATTATGCCGTATTCGACACCGAGAGGCTATCACTCGGCCAATTTGGCCGGGATTTGTGGTTCATAGAGACTTCCTGACTATCGTGAACAAACGTTCTCGGTTGTAGATGAAAAAATCGTTAGACAGGGAGCGATTATCCCTGGCCGACCATCCTGTCTTCGCCTTCCCACTCTTGTTCTCGCAGTTCGTACTTCTGGATTTTTCCGGTCGCGGTTTTCGGAAGTTCCGTGACGAACTCGATCTCTTTCGGGACCTTATATGTCGCAATTCTGTCTCGACAGAATTCGATGAGTTCCTCGGCAGTCGTCCCGGGACTGTCAGGGTCGCCGCTCGTCGGGACGATGAACGCTTTCGGTGATTCACCCCACTCGTCCGACGGGACCGGAATGACGGCGACGTCAGCCACCTTCTCGTGGTCGAACAGCGTGTCTTCGAGTTCGATACTGGAGATATTCTCCCCGCCGGAGATGATGATGTCCTTCTTGCGGTCCTGGATGCTGATAAAGCCGTCTTCGTCCACGGTGGCGAGGTCACCCATGTGATAGTAGCCCTCCAACCGCGAGTTGAACGCCTCGTCGGTCGCTTCTGGCTTGTTCCAGTACTTGTCCATCACCTGGTTGCCGGCGACGACGATTTCGCCGATGCTCGTCCCGTCGCGCGGCACGTCGGTACCGTCGTCGTCAACGACGCGCACGTCGGTTCCGAGGTAGCCGATTCCCTGTTTCTTCATGACGCCGAAACGCTCGTCACCGTCGCCGAGGAACCGTGCCGCCTCGGACGTCGTGATGAGCGGTCCGGTCTCCGTCGCCCCGTAGACGTGCATGAGGTGCCAACCGAACGTGTCTTCGACCGTTCGAATCGTCGCTTCGGGCGGTGCTGCGCCCGCGGTGGCCGCACGGACCGGGTTCGCGCCGGTCATCTCCATCCCGTCGTTCTCGCGGTACAGTTTCTGCAGGATGTTGAGCACCGTCGGCGCGGCACAGAGGTAGGAGACGTCCTCTTCTCGAATCGCATCGACGACCGCCTGCGCATCGACGCCGCGAGTGCAGACGTGCTTCGCACCGTGACCCGTAATCGCGTAGATGTGTCCCCACCCGTTGACGTGGAACATCGGCAGCGTCCACAGGTACACGTCGTCGTCGGTGATGTGCTGGTGCATCGAGATGAGGTACGCGTGTATCGTCTCGGCGCGGTGGGTCCGACAGACGCCTTTGGGGTCGCCGGTGGTCCCCGACGTGTAGTTGATGGTGATGAGTTCGTCTTCGCGCATCTCCGGGCGCTCGTACTCGGTCGAATCGGCGACGAACTCGTCGAAGTCGAGCCAATCACCATCGACCTTCTCGGGGTCGTTGGTGACGAAAATTTCGGTCGGGATGTCGTCTCGCACCGACTCGATTTTCTCGGCGAAGTCGTAGTCGGCGTAAATCGCTTTGACCTCCGCGTCGTTCAGCATGTACTCGAAATCGGCGGGGACGAGGCGGTAGTTGAGCGGCATGTGGATGGCCCCGATTTGCATCGACCCGTAGGCCGCTTCGAGGTGGTAGTGCGTGTTCGGGTCCAACACGGCCACCCGGTCCCCCTTTTCGACGCCCTTTGCCTGTAAGGCCGCCGAGAACCCATCGGCTCTGTCACCTAACTCGCCGTAGGTATATCGTTCACCCGTCGTTGCAACGACCGCCTCTTTGTCGCCGTAATACCGGCGTGCGCGGTCGAGAAATTCCGTCACGAGGAGTGGCTTCTCCATACACCGAGTTGTTCACAAACATTATGAATAAATGTGTAGGGTGGTGCCACATCGCGCAGCCGTGCAAATTGTTGTCAATGAAAGAGTCAATACGGATGTGAATGTGGCATAGCAGACTATATTACTATCCAATCTATGCACGAAAATAACTTGGTAGTGCGCGTCGAGTACGCAGATATGTCCTTTTCGGACTACGTCGGTCAGTCACTCGGTGGGAACGGCGAAACGATCGTTCGAGTCGCGCCACATCGCCTCTGGCAACCGGAGGGCGAGCGAATCGAACCCTGCACGTACAGCGGCGAAGAGTTAGTTCTCTCGGAGAAGCACCTGCTCGTCGTCCTCGAAAAAGACGGCATTCGCTCGCGGTTGTACTTCCGTGACGAGGAGTCACTCAATGCGTGGCTTGACGAGCACAGCGAAGCACACCAATAAAAACGCGGCCGAGGAGTTACTCGCCGGTAACTTTCAGCTGAATCTCTTCGACGATTTCGGGGTTCCGAAGCGTCGTCGTATCGCCGAGCTCCTCGCCGTTCGCAATCTCCTCTAAGAGGCGACGCATAATCTTCCCAGACCGGGTCTTCGGCAGTTCGGGAGTGAAGATGACCTGTTCGGGCCGGGCAATCGGGCCGATTGCGTCCTCGACACCCTTGACGATGCGGTCACGCATCTCGTCGTCTTCCGTCTGGCCCTCTTCGGTGATGACGTAGGCGTACACCGCCTCGCCTTTCACCTCGTGGTCGCCACCGACGACGGCCGCCTCTGCGACGCCTTCGACGCCGACGATTGCCGATTCGATCTCCATCGTCCCGAGACGGTGGCCGGAGACGTTGATGACGTCGTCCACGCGGCCGAGGATGGTGATGTAGCCGTCGTCGTCGATTTTGGCTCCGTCTTCGGGGAAGTACACCCAGTCGTCGGGGTCGTCGCTGTCCGTATCGGAGTACTCCTGCCAGTACTCTTCGATGAAGCGCTCGTCGTTGTTGTAGAGCGTCCGGAGCATCCCCGGCCACGGTTTCTGCACGGTGAGATAGCCAGCGCGGCCGGCATCGACCTGCTCGCCCTTCGTATCGACGATTTGGGCGTCGATTCCGGGGAGCGGCGGGCCGGCAGAACCGGGTTTCATCTTCTTGATTCCCGGCAGCGTCGAAATCATCATGCCGCCGGTCTCGGTCTGCCACCACGTGTCCACGACGGGGCACTCCTCGCCGCCGATGTGCTTGTAGTACCACTTCCACGCGCGCGGGTTGATCGGCTCGCCGACCGTCCCCATGAGGCGGAGACTCGACAGGTCGTGCTTCTCGGGGTGTTGGGACCCCCACTTCATGAACGCGCGAATCGCCGTCGGCGCGGTGTAGAAGATATCGACCGAGTACTTCTCGATCATCTCCCACAGTCGGGCGCGGTTGGGGAAGTCGGGCGTCCCCTCGTACATCACCGTCGTCGTGCCGAGCGAGAGCGGCCCGTAGACGATGTACGAGTGGCCGGTAATCCAGCCGATGTCTGCGGAGCACCAGTAGGTGTCCTCCTTCTTGATGTCGAGGACGGAGTGCGAGGACCACGTCGCGTAGGCGAGGTAGCCACCGGTGGTGTGCTTGACACCCTTCGGTTGACCGGTCGTCCCGGAGGTGTACATCAAGAAGAGCATGTCTTCGGCGTCGCGCTCGACGGGCTCGACGCGCTCGCCTGCGTGCTCGTCCATCAACTCGCCCCAGTCGTGCTGGTTGCCGCGCAGGTCGTGGCCGAAGCCGTCGTCACCCAGTCGGTCAACGACGACGGTCGCTTCGACGCCGTGTTCGACGCCGTCGAGGCCCTCGTTAGCCTTCTTCAGGTGGTCGAGGGGGTCGCCGCGGCGGTAGTATCCGTCACACGTGACGAGGTACTCCGAGTCCGCGGCGTTCATGCGAGTCGCCAGTGCGTCGGCCGAGAAGCCACCGAAGACCACCGAGTGCGGCGCACCGATGCGGGCACAGGCCAGCATCGCAATCGGCAACTCGGGAATCATCGGCATGTAGAGCGTCACGATGTCGTCTTCGCCCACGCCGAGGTCGAGCAGCGCCGACGCGAACTCGTTCACCTCGCGGTAGAGGTCCTGATAGGTGTAGGTCCGCGTCTCGCCGTGTTCGCCTTCCCACTTGATGGCGACGCGGTTCTTGTCACCGTTCTCGACGTGTCGGTCCACGCAGTTGTAGGAGGCGTTGAGTTTGCCACCCGTGAACCACTTGTAGAACGGCGGGTTCGAATCGTCCAGCACCTCGTTATACCCACTATACCAATCCAACATTTCGGCCGACTGCTCCCAGCAGCCGGGCCAGTTTTCTTCGAACTCGTCGTAGATGGCCGGGTCAGAGACGTTCGCTTGCGCGACGAACTCCTCCGATGGCTCGAACTCCTCTTGCTCAACCAGCCGTGCTTCGAGTTCTCCGTCACCGTCTGCCATAGTACGTGTTAACTTGTATAATCATGCATGATAAATGTATGTAGTAAGGCAGTGGGGACGGGCGATTTCGTCCGAAAAATACTGTCCGAGAAAAGCGGATGAATCGGCGTTCCTTCTCGCGGTCTGACGGTTCCCGCTCCGGCCTGCTCGCCGTTACATCACGCCGATGGTCTCGCGGTACGTGCCGTACTCTTCGGCGAACACGTCCATGATTTCGCCCATCGTCACGTACTGCTTGACCGCATCGACGAGGACGGGCATGACGTTCTCGCCGTTCTTCGTGGCCTCGCGGAGTTCGTCGAGCGCGGCTTCGACGGCGTCGTCGTCACGCTCTGCTTTGACTTCCTCTAAGCGAGCGAGCTGACGCGTCTGCACCTCGTCGGCGACGTGGAGTAGGTCCGGTCGCGTGTCCTCGTCCGTCGCGTACTTGTTCACGCCGACCACGGTCTCTTCGCCGGTTTCGACGCGCGACTGGTACTCGTAGGAGGCTTCGCTGATTTCGCGGTGGAAGTAGCCCTCGTCGATGCCTTCGAGGATGCCGTCGCGGACCGACCCGTCGCCGAGTTCTTTGAGTTCCTCGATGTAGGCCATCGCCTCGGCCTCGACTTCGTCGGTCAGTTTCTCGACGAAGTAACTGCCGCCGAGCGGGTCCATCACGTCCGCAGCGCCGGACTCTTCGGCGATAATCTGCTGGGTGCGGAGTGCGACCGTGACAGCTTCTTCGGACGGCAGTGCGAGCGCCTCGTCGAAGCTGTTGGTGTGGAGCGACTGGGTGCCGCCGAGGACGCCGGCGAGCGCCTGAATCGTCACGCGTACGATGTTGTTGAGTGGCTGTTGCGCGGTCAGCGATTGCCCCGCCGTCTGCGTGTGGAACTTGAGCTGTTTCGACCCGTCTTTCTCCGCGCCGTACCACTCGGACATGACGTGGTAGTAGATGCGGCGGGCGGCGCGGAACTTGGCGACTTCCTCGAAGATGGAGTTGTGGGAGTTGAAGAAGAACGAAAGCTGGGGGGCGAAGTCGTCCACGTCGAGGCCGCGGTCGATGGCGTCTTCGACGTACGCGAAGCCGTCGGCGAGGGTGAACGCGAGTTCCTGCACGGCCGTCGAACCCGCCTCGCGGATGTGGTAGCCCGAGATGGAGATTGGCCGGATGCGCGGCGTCTCTTGGGCCGCGAACTCCACGGTGTCGGTGACGAGTTTCAGCGAGGGTTCCGGCGGGATGACCCACTCCTTCTGCGCGATGAACTCTTTGAGCATGTCGTTCTGGAACGTCCCGCCGATTTGCTTGCGAGAGACACCGCGTTCGTCGGCGAGTGCGACGTACATCGCGTAGATGACCGGCGCGCTCGGGTTGATGGTAAAGGAGGTCGTCACCTCGCCGATGTCGATGCCCTCGAAGAGAATCTCCATGTCGCGGAGCGTATCGACCGCGACGCCCTCTTTGCCGACCTCGCCGTCGGAGAGCGGGTCGTCGGAGTCCTTGCCCATGAGCGACGGCATGTCGAACGCCGTCGAGAGACCCATCTGACCGTTGTCGATGAGGTAGTGGAAACGCTCGTTGGTCTCCTCGGCGGTCCCGAAGCCAGCGAACTGTCGCATCGTCCACGTCCGGCCGCGGTACATCGTCGGGTAGACGCCGCGGGTGTAGGGTGCCTCGCCGGGGAAGCCGAGGTCCTCCTCGTAGTCGAGGTCCGCAACGTCGTCGGGGGTGTAGAGGTCGTCTACCTCGTGATTCGAGACGGTCGCAAAGCGCTCTTTCCGCTCGCCGTACTTGTCGAGCAGCGGGTCGCGGGTCTCGTCTTCCCACTCGTCGCGGGCCTCACGAATCGATTCGAGGTCCTCCTCGTCGTACATAGTTCACAAGTCGGATGGACAATGATTAAGGATTCGGGTCTGTCTCGTCGTTCGATTCATCGAACCGACAGCTCTCCCGAATTCGACACGGAGACCATCGCACCTATCACCTCCTCGGTTCCTACTCCCAACAATTAGCAGATGGTCATCTTGACTCCGACTGCGACGCGGTGGGCAACGGCCGTCGTCGCGCTCGTCGTCGTCCTCGCCAGTCTCTCGTTCGTCGTCCCGGCCGCCGGGTCGGTTTCGCCCGTCGAGTTCGACGACACCGTCAAGACCGGCGGGACCGCAGTCGATGTCCAACAGGCCGAAGCCGACGGGTTCGAAGTCCCCGTCGCGCAGGTCCACTTCTCGCGGTACCGGTACGTCATGGGCTACTACGACGTCCAGACCGCCGCCGCCGACACCCAATCACCCGAGAGCGCACGACAGTTCGGCGACCCGCTGGCCGTCTTCGTCACCGACTACGCGCACGTGATACCCCTCGTTGACGACGACGGTCACCTCCGGACGAAGCACAACCGCGCGACTGGGTGGGTCGAAGCCGACGAGGCAGTCTTCGTCGTCGAGTCTGGCGCGCGCGTCGCCTCCGGACCAATCGTCGTTCCGTTCTCTGACCCCGCCGACGCCCGCGATTTCGCCGACGAGTACGGCGGCGAGGTAGTGGGCTGGAAGCAAGTCCAAAATCGGGCCGAAAACCCGCTCTCGGCGCGACTCGATGCGTTCGAATCGTCGGTCGAGGCGCACCACGCGCGGGCCGACCAGACCACCGCTGCGAGTGAACGACTGTTCGCGCGACCCGTCTCGATGGTCGTCGGCGACGACGCGCCAACCATCCGCGCGGCGGTCGAATCCGCACCGGCGAACACGACTGTCTACGTCCCGCCCGGCACCTACGAAGTCGATACCGTCGAGCTGAATCGTTCGATTACGCTCCTCGGCGCGGGCAAGGAGACGGAACTCGTCGGCGACGGAAACGGCAGCGTCGTCCACGTCCGCGCCGAGTCGGCCGCCGTCGGCAACCTCTCGATTGGGGGCGTGGGCGACGTCGGCACGCGCGGCGTCCAAGCGACCAACGAGTCCGTGGATTGGGACACGCGAGTGACCCTCGCCTACGGCCGCGGCGACGCCGGTATCGTCCTCGACGGTGCGAACGACTCGGCGATTCGAGACGTGCGCATCGACACGCCCGCGAGCGGCGTCATCGCCCGCGAGAGTCGAGCCAGCATCTCGAATCTCACCGTGCAAGGCGCAGACAAACCCTCGGACGGCTTTATGGGCGTCGTCCTCATCGGCCAGCCATCGGTCGTCCAGCACTCCACGTTTCTCGACGGCCGTGACGGCGTCTACACCCATCGCGCCGACGGGAGCGTCGTCCGCGACAACTACATGGAGAGCGGGCGGTACGGCGTCCACGAGATGTACACCTCGGACACGCTCGTCGCCGACAACGTGGTCCGAGAGAACGAAATCGGCGTCATCATCATGACCAGACCGGTCGGCAACCTCGTCGTCGGCAACGACGTTCGGGACTCCGAATTCGGCTTCATCCCCGCCGGGAGCGACACCTACGTCGCCGACAACGTGTTCGCCCGCAACGAGTACGGCATGGACGTGAGCGGCGACCGGCAGGTGTACGTCCGAAACGTCGTCGCCGGCAACCACGTGGGAGTCCGCGGCAGTTCCACCTTCCCGACCAACGTCGTCGTTAGCAACGACATCGTCGGCAACGACGTGCGGGTCGAATCGACGCTCGGGCCGATGCGGACGTGGACCGTCGGTGGCGAGGGCAACTACTGGGGCGAACTCCCCGTCGCAGACGCCGACGGCGACGGCACCTACGACCGGGCGTTCGAACCATCGAACCCGGTCGATGCGAACCTCACGCGCGACCCCTCGGCGCTCGTGCTCTCGAACTCGCCCGTTATGGAGGCACTGCGGAGCGTCCGAGACGAAATCGCCGGTCTACGCGGGTCGGGCGTGGTCGATACCGCCCCGCGAACGAAAGCTGTTCACGACGATATGGACACAGTACTCAACACGTCGGCGCGCATCGACTCACAGTACACGGAGCGTGCCGATGACTGACCACGAGAACCGACACCCACGAACGAACGCCTCGACGCCGACGCTCGATGATTCGACGCCGACGCTCGCCGCCGAGAACGTCTCGCACCGATTCGGCGACCTGCGAGTGCTCGAAGACGTGTCGCTGTCGGTCGAGCCGGGCGAAACCGTCGCCGTCGTCGGCCCGAACGGGTCGGGGAAGTCAACACTTCTCCGGTTCCTCGCAGGGGTCCGAACGCCCGATTCGGGGACCGTCACGCAGTCGGCCGCCGGAGACGCGCCCGGAGAGGGACGACAGAGTGGCTATCTCCCTCAACAACCCGAGTTCCGCGCCGGGTTCTGCCTCCGCGACACGCTGGCGTTCTACGCGAAGTTCGTCGAGGGCGCGGACATCGACCAGACGCTCGACCAAGTCGGCCTCGCCGAGATCCGCGGCCAGCACACCGAGACGCTCTCGGGCGGGCAGACTCGTCTGTTGGGACTCGGCCGAGCACTCCTCGGCGACCCGCCGCTTCTCGTCCTCGACGAACCCGCCAGCGGCCTCGACCCCGAGATGGTCGAACGCCTCTTCGCTATCGTCTCCGACATCGCGTCGAGCGGGCGAAGCGTCGTCCTCTCGTCGCACAACCTCGGACCGGTCGAACGAGTCGCCGACCGAGTGCTCGTGCTCTCCGACGGCCGGGTCGTCGCCGACGGGTCGCCGCGGGAGTTAGTCGAACGAAGCGGCGCGCCGGACCTCCAGATGGCGTTCGGGACGCTCGTCTCGGGGGACGAAGACGAACCCGCGTCCACCGACGCGCGACGGACGCCGGACGAGGTGGTCGAACAGTGAGCGAGATGGACGACCTGTTCGCGGTGGCCGCCCGCGAGTTACAGACGATGGCTCGCATGCCCGCGATGGTCGCACTCTCGGGAGTGTTCACACTCACTATCGTCGCCGTCGCGGCCGCCGGGTCGGGCGCGCGCGGTGGATTCGTCCCGCTCGTCCTCGACCTCTTGCCGTTCGTCGAACTTCTCCTGCCACTTCTTGCGTTCGCACTCTGCTATCGCGTCGTCCTCGCCGACCGGAATCGCGGCGAGATAGACGTACTCCGGACCTTCGGCGTCTCCCGATTGGCTTACGTCGGCGGCGTCTACCTCGGCCGTGGACTCACGCTCGTCACCGTGGTCGGTACCTCGCTCGTTGCGGCAGGCGCGGCCGTCCTCGTCTTGTCGCCACCCGAATCGGCGTTTCTCGCGGTCAACACCGCGGCCGACTCGCCGCTCGCGTTTGTCAGATTCGGTGTCCTCTCTGTCCTGTTTGCACTGACCACCGCGGCGATTGCGCTGGCCATCTCGGCGGCGGCGCGCACGACGCGACAGGCGCTCGCGTTCGCCGTCGGCCTGCTCGTCGTCTTCGCTGTCGGCGTCGATGCCGCGGCAGTCGCGGGCGTCCTCTCGGGGACGTTCGGACTGGAGACGGTCCCCGCCGTGGTCGCACTCAGTCCGAACGGGGCGTTTCGAACGCTCGTCTTCTCGCTGGCCGTCGAATCCGGGTCGTCGCCGTCGCCACTTCTCGCGCTCGTCGGCCTGTTCGCGTGGCTCTTCGGAAGCGTCGGTGTCGCGGTTGCGACCGCGTGGGACCGGTGAAAGTTGGGATTGTGTGAAAACGAGCGTCCAGTTCAGCCGAAGTTCTCGACTTTCGCGGCGTCGGCGTCGCCACCGGCGGCTTCCAGTGCTTCGACGGCCGCCTCGACGAACGAGGCGAAGCCGTAGACGAACACCTGTTCGCCGTCGTCGCCGGTGAGCGCGTCCGCGACTGCGTCTGTAAGTGCCGCTTCGTCGTCGGTGATGACGAGAGAGGCCCCTTGTTCGGCGAGTGCTTCGAGTCGCTCCTCGTGCGCGGGCGCGTCGTCGATGTAGACGACGGCGGCTTCGTTTCCGTCGGCGATGGCGGCCTCCGCGATACCGACGGCGGGACCGACACCGGGTCCACCCGCGAGGACGACGACGCGCTCGTCGGCCGCGTAGTAGCTGTTTCCGAACGGGCCGGTGAGCGTCAGTTCGTCGCCCGCTTCGAGCGATTCGAGGTGCTGGCTGAACGGGCCGGCCTCGTCGGGGTCGATGCCGACGGTCACTTCGAACGTCTCGGTGACGCTCGGCGACGAGAGCGTGTAGAAGCGCGCGTAGGACTCGCCGTCCAGTTCGGCACCGAGTTTGACGAACTGACCCGGTTCGGCCTCGAAGGCCTCGGGCGTCTCGAACTCGATGGCGACCGTGTCGGGTCCAACGTCGCGGACTGCGGAGACAGTCACAGATGTGTCCATACACTCCGTTTATCCCTCCGTCACAAGGGCCTTGCTTTCTCGTATGTACCTGCCGACACCCTCCTCCGGGAAAGGAGCAATAATTTCCCCAAGAATGGTGCCGGAATGAATAACTGGACGATTGTCCAATTCAGGCAAATAGTGTGTTCAATCAAAAAACACGCAACGGCAGAATATGCCGTTATACCGGCCGTATTACCGGATTCCGTTCACGTTTCGCAGTCGTAGATTACGCAAATTTTCAGAAGGCTTTTCACCCGGCTATGGGTACGATTCACTCAGCATGCCTGCGGACTTCAATTGGGCCATCGGTGGCGAGGCTGGCGATGGCATCGACTCCACGGGGAAGATTTTCGCTCAGGCACTGTCTCGGGCTGGACGACACGTGTTCACCTCCAAGGATTTCGCATCGCGGATCCGCGGCGGTTACACGGCGTACAAGGTCCGAACAGCCATCGACCCCGTGCAAAGTGTCGTTGACCGTCTCGATGTTCTCATCGCACTCACCCCGCGTACTATCGAGGAAAACCTCGACGAGTTGCACGAGGGTTCGGTAATCATCTACGACGGCGACCGCTCTACGATGGCGGACGTCGAAATCCCCGAGGGGATGATTGGGCTGGACGTTCCCCTCAAAGCACTCGCAGAGGAAGCGGGTGGGGCCATCATGCGCAACGTCGTCGCACTCGGTGCGGCCTGCGCAGTCGCCGACTTCCCCATCGAAAACCTCGACAGCGCACTCCAGAAACGCTTCGGCGGCAAGGGCGAAGCAATCGTGGAGAACAACAAGAAGGCCGCCCGTGCAGGGCGCGACTTCGTCAACGAGGAGTACGACCACGAGTACGATTACGACCTCGAAACGACCGACAACGACTACGTCCTCCTCAACGGTGACGAGGCAATCGGGATGGGCGCACTCGCTGCCGGCTGCCGGTTCTACGCCGGCTACCCCATCACCCCCGCGACGAACGTGATGGAGTACCTGACCGGTCGTATCGAACGCTACGGCGGCCACGTCGTCCAGGCGGAGGACGAACTCGCCGCGATCAACCTCGCACTCGGTGCGGCACGCGCCGGTGCGCGTTCGATGACCGCAACGTCCGGTCCGGGTATCGACCTGATGACCGAGACGTTCGGTCTCATCGCAACCTCCGAGACCCCGCTCGTCATCGTGGACGTCATGCGTTCCGGTCCCTCGACCGGGATGCCGACGAAGCAAGAACAGGGCGACCTGAACATGATGCTCTACGGCGGCCACGGCGAGATTCCACGCTTCGTCGTCACGCCGACGACGATTTCGGAGTGTTTCTGGAAGACCGTCGAGGCGTTCAACCTCGCCGAGAAGTATCAGGTTCCGGTGTACGTCGGTGCGGACCTCGCACTCGCGGTCACCGAACAGACGTTCTCGCCCGAGACGTTCGACATGGACGAAGTCGAAATCGACCGCGGCAAGGTCGTTGACGACGACTCCATCGAAGAGTGGCTGGACGACAAGGGTCGCTTCCAGCCCCACGCAATCACCGACGACGGTGTCAGCCCACGCGCCTTCCCCGGCACGGAACAGGGCGCACACATGTCCACCGGTCTCGAACACGACGAACTCGGCCGTCGCTCCGAGGACAAGGGAATGCGCATCGAGCAGGTCGATAAGCGCAACCGCAAAGTCCAGACCGCGAAGGACGCCGAGGACTTCTCGCCGCGCGAGTTCGGCGACAGCGACTCCGACAAACTCGTCATCTCGTGGGGGTCGAACGAGGGCGCAATCATCGAGGCGATGGAGTTCCTCGAAGAAGACGGCGTCAACGTTCGGTTCCTCTCCGTCCCGTACATCTTCCCGCGACCCGACCTCTCGGACGCCATCGAAGCGGCAGACGAAGTCGTCGTCGTCGAGTGTAACGCCACGGGTCAGTTCGCCGATATCGTCGAGCACGACACGCTGACGCGCGTCAAGCGCATCAACAAGTACAACGGCGTGCGATTCAAGGCCGACGAACTCGCAGAACAAATTAAGGCGACCATCGCCGAGGAGGCTTCCGCATGAGCTCAAACGTTCGCTTCACCGACTTCAAATCAGACAAACAACCGACCTGGTGTCCCGGCTGTGGGGACTTCGGGACGATGAACGGCATCATGAAAGCACTCGCCAACTCCGGTACCGACCCGGACAACACGTTCTTCGTGGCCGGTATCGGCTGTTCCGGCAAGATTGGGACGTACATGAATGCGTACGCCATCCACGGCGTCCACGGCCGTTCGCTCCCCGTCGCCGCCGGCGCCAAGTTGGCCAATCCCGACCTGACCGTCGTCGCCGCCGGTGGTGACGGTGACGGGTACTCGATCGGTGCGGGCCACTTCATCCACGCCGTTCGCCGCAACGTCGATATGGCGTACATCGTCATGGACAACCGCATCTACGGCCTGACCAAAGGACAGGCCTCGCCGACCTCGCGCGAGGACTTCGAGACCTCGACGACGCCCGAGGGGCCGAAACAGCCACCGGTCAACCCGATGGCACTCTCGCTCGCCGCGGGCGGCACGTTCATCGCGCAGTCCTTTGCGACGGACCACAAGCGCCACGCGGAAATCGTCCAGCAGGCAATCGACCACGACGGCTTCGGCTTCGTCAACGTGTTCAGTCCGTGTGTCACGTTCAACGACGTTGACACCTACGACTACTTCCGCGACAACCTCGTGGACCTCGCAGACACGGACCACGACCCGACGGACTACGAAGCGGCGAAGACGAAGATTCTCGACTCCTCGAAGGAGTACGAGGGCGTCATCTACAAAGACGAAGGCTCGACGTCCTACGAGGAGAAGTTCGGCGTCACCGAGAACATGGCCGACATCGACACGACCCCGCCGGAAGACGCCATGGACCTCGTCCGCGAGTTCTACTAACCTCGCAGCCGAATCCGCTCGAACTTACGTTCCTTTTTCGACCGTCCCCGGATGTTCGACAGCAGTGGCTAGGGCCGCAATCGTCTCCATATCGTCCGAATCCGCACCGTTCAGCGCGAAGACGACGATAACGTCGCCGTCGTGTTCGACCGTGGCGACGTGAATTCGAACGGTCGCTTTCCCGCCTTCGTACTGGACCTGCTCGCCATCGACGGTCCGCTCGCCGGGTTCGACTGCGACGGTTCCCTCGTAGGTGACCAGTTCGGTTTCGCTCCCGAGTATCGTCACGTCCTGCGTTCCGACTTCGCGGAGGTCGTTGACTTCGGGAGCGTTGGCGAACGATTGCGCCTCCGTGAGCAACGACAGACCGGTCGTTATCAGTTCGCGGCTCCCGAGCGTGGCGAGGGGGTTCACCAACTGTCCGGCGACTTCGACGTTCGGCGACGAGATGACGGTGAGTACCGAGATATCGGTCCCGTTCGACGGCTTCGAATAGCCCGAAATCCAGACGTTCGCGCTCACGTTTCGAGACGCGGGGCCGACCGAGACGTCCCGTGCTATCGGCACCTCCGTCGTGTTCCCGTGGACGTAGCCGTGAGATTCGTACGCCGAGGCTGGAATCGTCGCAGGCTCGGCCGAGAGCGTCGTCGCCCCGCCGAGACAGCCTGCGAGGACGACAATCGCGGCGAGAGCGAGCGGTACTGTGGGTCGCATGGCGTCTCTAAGGCGCGCAGAGAACATGACACGTTCGGTGAGAAACTCACGTTTGAGAACGATTCGAGACTCGCCAGAGGCGGTAATTCGCCCGCCTTTCGACACGCCTTTTCAACTCGGAACCCACGTGTCGCGTATGACGAACCAGCTGTCGGCGGAGACCGTACCGTCTGCGAACGGGATGCCCACGCTCGGTCTCGGCACGTGGGAGAACACGAACCCCGACGACTGTTCGAACGCGGTGAAGACGGCACTGGAGATGGGCTATCGCCACATCGACACCGCCCAAATCTACGGCAACGAAGCGGAGGTTGGCGAGGGACTCGCCGCCGCCGACGTCGAACGCGACGAGGTGTTCCTCGCCACCAAGGTCTGGATAGACGAACTCTCCTACGACGACGTCATCGAGAGCACCCGCGAGAGCCTCGACAAACTCGGCGTCGAGTACGTGGACCTGCTCTACGTCCACTGGCCGGCACGCGAGTACGACCCCGAAGAGACGCTCGACGCGTTCGACGAACTCGTCGAGAAGGGTCTCACGAAACGCATCGGTATCTCGAACTTCGAACCCGAGCAGGTCCGCGAGGCCATCGAACGCTCCGACGCACCAATCTTCGCCAACCAAATCGAACTCCACCCGCTGCTCCAGCAGGACGAACTCCGCGAGACCTGTGCCGAAGCGGACGTGGAAATCGTCGCCTACTCCCCGCTCGCCCGTGGCGAGGTGTTCAACGTCCCGACGCTCTCCGAAATCGCCGAGAAGCACGGCGTGAGCGAGGCGCAGGTGTCGCTCGCGTGGCTCCGCGAGAAAGGCGTGACCGCCATCCCGAAGGCGACGAGCGAAGGTCACATCCGCGACAACTGGGAGTCGCTCGCACTCGACCTCGACGACGAAGACATCGAGGCAATCGACGACATCGAGAGGACCGACCGCCGCGTCGATCCCGGTTTCGCCCCCTGGTAAGACACCACCCCCGCGGGTGGCGACTCTTTCTTCGAGTGCCGATTCGACAGCGCCGCAACCGATTTCTTCGCTCCGTCCCGAGAGACGCCTATGGACTTCGATTTGACCAAGACGGTCGCACTGCTCGTCGGTCTCGTACTACTCGGAACTGTCGCGCTCATCGGAATGGGATTCATGGCGACGAGCACGGTGTTGATGATGGTGACGCCGGCGATGCTCGTCTTCGGCGCACTCTGTCTCGCTATCGGCGTCAAGCACGGCGAGTACCGCGCGACGAACTAATCTACTCCTCTGTTCGCTAACTTTCGTTTCGCCCTTCGACCACGTCGTCGAACGTCTCGTTCGAGACGCTCGCAGAGATTCTAACGCCGACGAGGCTGATGACGATACCGGCGATGATGAACATCGTCAACCGCTGGACGGGTGCGAGTTCGAGCCTGCCGAGTAACACGAGGTGGTCGAGAAAGCCCTGTCGTTCGAGCAGGTAGCCGGCGAAGCCGCGAACCACCAGTCCGATGGCGATGACGCCGAACGGGAGGTTCATGTACGACGACGGAACGCCCTCGTTACCGATGAGTTCGTCGAGCAAGCGGCCGGCGCTCGCGGTGAGGGCGGCGAACGCGAGCCACGGAACGCTGTGGTAGACGAACAGCACCGACGGGACGAGCACGTCGCCCTCGGCGGCAGGACCACTGATCTGGAGTGCGCCGAGGAACAGACCGACGATGGCGAGACCGGCGGCCACCGCGTAGGTGACCACGGACACCTGCCCGGAGTAGAGCGCGTCACGAATCTGGTCCTGTGCCTCCGAGAGGAACCTGTCGATGGCGAGTCCCTTGTAGAGGAACACCGCACCCGCGAGCGCCGCCAGCCCAGCGAGTGCGACCGCTGGTGTGAACTGGACGAGCAACAGCGGGAGGAGTAGCAGGCCGACGCCGAGCGGAACGAGTACCGTCGAGCGGAGTTCTTCGTCCGCCAAGAACTGCTTGAGCAGGTAGTACGTCGATTCGATGTCGTGGGCCTGGCGGACGACCACCCTATCGACGGCATCGACGCGGAGACGACTCTCGATGACGGGAACGAGTCGCTCGTCTTCGGCGCTGTCGATGACGACGACCGCCGCCTCGGCGTCGAAGTTGGCGACGAGGTCGTCGAGTTGGAGGGCGACAGAGCGGTCGAGACCGACCGTCGTGTCGCTCGTCCCCGAGATGACCGCGACCTCTGCGTCCTCGCGTTCGTCTCGGAGTTCCCGAGTGACGCGAAGGGCTTCGAGCAGACAGTTGACGCTCGAATCCTCCGGGTCGGAGAGTCCGACTTCAGTGACGAGCGACCGAACGGCTTCCCAGCCCACGACCGGCATCGACAGGCCGGTCTTCCGACTGATGTCGTTCGTTCGGTCCACGCAGAGAACGAGCGTTGTCACGACGCGTCAAGACGCAGGCGCGAGGTAAAAACCCCCTCGGTTGCCGAAAATTGGTTTTAAAACCGGAAGTCGAAGCCGTCTGTCGGTTCGAACGACGACGCGATGCCCGCACCGAAGGCGTAGGCGAGACGTTGTGCGCCACCGCGAAGTCGAGTAGTGAGTCGGCGTTGTGGCGTGAACTCGCGGACTTGAATCTCGTCGCGGCCCAGCAGGTCGGCGACCCGCGACTCGACGTCGTCTCGAGTTCCGAGTTCGTCCACGAGTTCGAGGTCGTACGCCTCCGCACCGAGATACACGCGAGCCTCGGTGTCGCGGATTTTCTGTGGGTCCATCTCTCGCCCTTCGGCGACGCGCTCGACGAAGTGGTCGTAGTAGTCGTCGATGAGTCCTTGCAGGTACTCGCGCTCGTCGTTCGTCGGTTCTTTCAGGAGGTTGCCCGCGTCCTTGTACTTGCCCGCGGCGAATCGCTCGTAGGTGACGCCGAGTCGGTCGGCCAGCCCGGCGGCGTTGACCGACGAGCCGATGACCCCGATGGAGCCGACGACGCTCGTATCGTGCGCCCAGAGTTCGTCGCAGCCGCTGGCGATCCAGTAGCCGCCGGAGGCGCACACGTCCGTCGCATAGGCGACGGTCGGCCCGTCGAACTCCATCACCGCGCGGCGGATGTCGTCGCTCGGGAGGACTTCCCCGCCGGGCGTGTTGAGCTTCAGGACGAGCGCCTCCGTGTTCGAGTCGTCGGTGGCGGCCTGAATCTGTTCGACGATGTCGTCCGACGGCGTGCCGCCGCCGCGGCCGGGAATCGGCGGGCCATCACCGTCGCGGGAGATTGGGCCTTCGACGGCGACTTCCGCGACATCGTAGTTCGGCACGAACGCGTTGGCGATTCGTCCGGCGATTCGAATCCCGGCGACGATGGTGACGATGACGAGCAGGATGCCGACGAGGTCGGCGAGCGTCGTAGAGAAGGTTCGAAAGAGTAGCCAGCCGACGATTGCTGCGAGGGTGGCTCCGACGAGCACGATTGCGGCGCGGAGCAGTCCGGAGAGTCGGTCGGTCATAGTAACTCACTCATAGCCGAGGCTCCGGGCGCAGTCAGTATAAAAATGTAATGTCGCAACTGCGACAAAGAGAGAAAACCGTATCCGAACTTAGAGAAGTCCAGCCTTCTGGAGCTTCATCAGGTCCTCGGTATCGAGCGTCTCGCCTTCCTTGAACTTCTGGTAAATCTCCTCTGCTTCGGCCTTTGCGGCCTCGCGCTGTTCTGCGCGGGAGTCCTTGCGCTGGCGCTCTTCCTTCTTGTCGAGTTCGCGGAGGCGCTTCTGGACGCGGACGAAGTCCTCGTGGTGACGGTCTGCGGCTTCCTGGGCTTCGACGAAGAGTTCGTGCATCTCGTCGGCCTTGTCGCGGATGTCGTCGGCCTCGCGGTAGGCCTCGATCATGAGGTTGTGGTGTTCCTGGGCTTCGTCAGCCAGCTCGGTCACCTTCTGGTGGTGCTGGGACGCCTCGGAACGAACCTCTTCTGCCTCCTCGATGAGTTCTTCGAGGTCACCGCTCTCTTCGACTTTCTCCTTTTTTCCGCGGAGTTCGTCGCGCTTCTTCTCGATTTTCTCGATGAGCTCGCGCTCGTCTTCGGTCGAGAGAACTTCGGTCTGCTGGCGGAATTCGAGTTGCTCGATTTCCTCTTTGAGCTCGTCGATGTCTTTCCCATCGTCGAGTTCGAGGTCGCTCTTCATCGTATCGACCTCGTCAAAGAGTTCGTTGGCCTTCGCGTTGAGCTCGTTGCGCAGGTTCTTGTGTTCCTGCACCGCCGAGTTCATCTCGTCGCGCTGTTCGCGGTGTTTCTGGGCTTCATCGACCTTCTCGCGTGTTTTCGCGTTGAGGTCGTCGCGCTTCGATGCGCGCTCGGAAGCCATCTGGTTCAGCTCGTTGCGGCGGTCGCGGAGCTGTCCTGCGAGTTTGATTAGTTCGCCCTTCGAACCGCTTTCCAGCTTCTCGTCTGGGAGGTCAACATTTCGTTCATCGTCGAGCTTCTGTACGTCGAATTCTTCTAGCACTTCCTGCTTCGTTACCATTCGTGATCAAGCCTCGATACCATCACCACTCCAAGCGTAGCGGCGGCTAAATGATTGCAACCGACCGTGGATAAGAAATTCCCGATCATTCTGCGTGCGATGCCACCGAAACGCCGGAGGCGTTCAGGTACCTTAGCATACAAGCGTCCCAGTAATAAGTACTTCGGTGCCGAAACGGGTGAAAACCGTTACCACGCCGCTCCTAACACCCGTATTCCCCATGTTACCGATTGGCACATTATGATTTAAAGGAGCGACCAATCGAGGGGGCTAAACCGGCGCTGTACTGAACTCGACTCATGGAAGAAGTCATTCGCGCACGCGGCCACGAGCACGTCTCGGCGAAGCACGCGAGCACCTTCGAGGTGACGAGCGACGATTGGCTCACGCCCGCGGGCGACTGTATCCTCGCTATCGACGCGGACCGAACCCCCGCCGACTTCGACGAGGCGTTCGTCGAGGCGTGTCAGTCCCACGACGCCACTCTCGAAGCGACGATTACCGTCTCGAACGGCGACGAAACCTACGAACAGTCTGTCGTCGGCCGCGGACACCCCGACCTGACGTTCGAGGGTGACCGAAGCATCGTCCTCCGGACGAGCGACTACACCGACGACCGAACCGGCATGGTCGGTGCCGAGCACGCCGCCGACGGGTTCGACCGCGACCTCGTGGCCGCACTCGCAGCGGGTGGCGACGTGACGTTCACGCTCAGCGTCGAACCGGCAGGAGAGTAGGCTCACGGCGACGTTTTTCTGTGCGGACTTGCAAGCACGACCATGCCCGAAGAGCCGTCTGAAAACATCAGCGGCGGACCCGGCGGTGGCGGCCGCGACGCCCTGTTCGACCCCGAAGACGAGAACGGCGCGACCCGCGCCGCAGTCGTCGTGGACAGACTCGGAGAGATGTACTGGCGGAAAGCCTACGGCGGCCAAGGCGGATTCGAGTGTCTGGTCCGGACGATTCTCAGCCAGAACACGAGCGACAAGGCCAGCCAACCCGCTCACGACGAGTTGATGGCGCAGTATGATGGAGGAGACTTGGCCGAGTCACTGGCCGCCGCCGACCGCGCGGAACTCATCGATGCCATCCGGAGCGCCGGTCTGTATAACCAAAAATCGAAGCTCATCATCGGAGTCGCAGAAGACGTACTCGCGGACTTCGGGAGCGAAGTAGACTTCGATGCGTACGTGCGCGAGGAAGACCCCGCCATCGTCCGCGACCGACTCTTGGAGATGAAGGGCGTCGGCCCGAAGACCGCCGACTGCGTACTTCTCTTCGCGGGCGGGCGCGAGGGTGTCTTCCCCGTCGATACGCACGTCCACCGAATCTCACGCCGAATCGGTCTCGCACCACCCGACGCCGACCACGAGGAAGTTCGGGAGTATCTGGAGCGTGACGTGCCCGCCGAGAAGTGCGGCTTCGGGCATACGGCGATGATTCAATTTGGGAGAGAGTTCTGTATGGCGAGAAAGCCGGCGTGTTTGGATGGTGAGGAAGAGTGTCCGATGGCGGATATCTGTGAGAGAATTGGTGTCGATATCGACGCAGGGACCGTCGTGGACCCCGCCGAAGCGAACTAATCTAACACTGCTTTGTCTTCACACCACCAACCGGCGAGTCGTCGCTGTAACTCGACTCCACACCAGTCCCGGCAAACATCGGCAGGTCCATCGAGAAGTTCGAGACGATGCTAAATCTGGAGAACGGATTCGAGAGGAACTTCCCGAGCGAGCCGACGCCGTCGAAGGAGACGCCGGCGCGGAGTTGGATAATCGACTGATTCCCTATCGAGCCGTGGGCTTCCATGCCGAAGCCGCCCGCGCCGCCGAGGTTCTCGAACAGGGAGAGGAACACCACGAGGTCGATTCCTGCGCCGTTACCGCCGATATCGAACTGGTGACCCTCGCCCGCGAAGCACGGCGAGGTCTGCGTCGCGGCCGCGGCCGGGCCCGAGGCGACGACGATGATAACGACGGCGAGCAGCGAGACACGCGCGAGAGCGTCCATACCCTCCCTACGTAGTACAGTCGCTTAAGATTCCGTGACAGTTATCACCGCTGAGAGTTCCGACTACGCCTCGCCGTCGAGTTGGTCCACGAGTTCGTCGAGCACCGCGTCGGCGCTGGCGAGGTTGGTGGCGAGCGGCGTCTGGTGAACGTCGCACAGGCGAAGCAGTGCGGAGATGTCGGGTTCGTGCGGTTGGGCGGTGAGTGGGTCGCGGAGGAAAATCACGCCGTCGCAGGTCTCGTCGGCGATTTCAGCGCCGATTTGCATGTCGCCGCCGAGCGGTCCCGACTGCTTGCGTTCGATATCGAGTCCGGTCGCGTCGATGAGTCGCTGACCGGTCGTCCCGGTGGCCATGAGTTCGAAGCGTTCGAGGTCTGCTTTCCGCTCCTGTGCGAACTCGATGAGTGCGGGCTTCTTCTCGTCGTGAGCGATGAGTGCGAGACGCATAGCTGAGACTCACTCGACAGAACGCATGAATCTTCGCCCATCCGCAAAACGAACTCCTCAGAGGCTCCGTGGAGGCAGTCGGTGGAGGCGTTACTTGAAGCGGAACGTTTCGAGGTTCTTCGGCGCGAACGTCCGCATGTTGTAGTTGTGGTAGAGCGCCGACGAGAGGTCCTGCACGGAGCGCTCGTCACCGTGGACACAGAGCACCTTCTCCGGACGCGGGTTCATCGTCTTGACGAAGTTTTCGAGTCCCTCGCGGTCGGCGTGGCCGGAGAAGCCATCGACCGTCTCCACGTCCATCTTGAGCTTCAGGGTGCTGGAGCGCCCCATGTCGTTGCGGTCGCTGACGGGGATTTCGTCCCAGCCGGTCTGGATGCGGCGACCGAGCGTTCCCTGTGCCTGGTAACCGACGAAGACGAGACGGGAGTTCGGGTCGGGACCGATGTGGCGGAGCCACGACATGATGGGACCGCCGGTGACCATCCCCGAAGTCGAGATGATGATACACTGGTCGCCGTCGGCGACCTCTTGGCGCTCTTCTTCGCCGGCGTCGATGTGGTTGAACTGCTCGGCGAGGAACGGGTTCTCGTCGTCGTGGAAGATGCGGTCACGCAGGTCGTCGCGGAGGTACTCTGGGTAGGTCGTGTGAATCGCCGTGGCCTCCCAGATCATCCCGTCGAGGTGGACGGGCATCTTCGGAATCTTGCCCGAGCGCATGGCCTCTTCGAGGACGAGCATAATCTCCTGCGAGCGACCGACTGCGAACGCCGGAATGACGACCTTGCCGCCCTTGTCGTACGTCTCTTGGATGACTTCGAGGAGTCGTTTTTCCGAGTCCGCTTGGTCGGTCTGGTAGTCGTTGCGGCCGCCGTAGGTGGATTCGAGGACGAGCGTCTCGACGCGCGGGAAGTCGTTGACCGCGCCGTTGAACAGGCGAGTGTCCTTGTAGTGGATGTCGCCGGAGAACGCGACGTTGTAGAGACCGTCGCCGATGTGGAAGTGCGAGACGGCGGAGCCGAGGATGTGGCCCGCGTTGTGGAACGTGAGCTTCACGTCCGGGGCGATGTCGGTCACGTCCCCGAATTCGAGCGGGATGGTGTGCTTGATGGCTTCGCGGACCATCTCGGACTCGTACGGCGGCGCGCGGCCTTCTTTCGAAGCCACGTCGAGGTAGTCGAGCGTGAGAAGCCCCATCAGGTCGCGCGTCGGTTCGGTCGTGTAAATCGGCCCGTCGTAGCCGTACTTGAACAACAGCGGGATGAGCGCCGAGTGGTCGAGGTGAGCGTGGGTGAGCACGACGGCGTCGAGCGAGTTCGCGCCGGAACCGAGCGCTTCGGGGACTTGGAGGTACGGCACGTCGTCGGACCCGGGTTTGTCGCCACAGTCGATGAGAATCCGCGTGTCGGGCGTCGAGAGGATGAACGACGCGCGGCCGACTTCGCGGCAGCAACCGAGGGTCGTGATTCGAACCCACTCGTCGTTCGAGAGGGATTCGCGGTGGATCTGGCGGCCCGTTCGTTCGAGGATGCGGCGTCGGTCCTCGCGCTCTTGCTTCAGGAAGTTTCGGACGTTAGAAACAGTAGACGATTCGATGGGCGGCGTGCGGACGACTTCGGGCGTCCAGCCGACTTCCTGGGTGATTTGTCGGAGTGTCGAGCCATGGCGGCCGATGACCATCCCCGGCTTCGACGCCTCGATGACGACTTCGCCCGTGTCGGCGTGGAAATCGAGGTCCGTCACGCCCGCTTCCTCGGGGATGACGTCCATAATCTGGGGTTCGGCTTCGCGCGGGTCCGACAGCACGTCGGGGTCGGGTCGAACCGTGATTCGTTTTCGGAGCTTACTCGCCAGTTTTCGAATCAGGTCGCCGTTCTTGGCGAACTTCTTGGGGTCACGTGTATAAACGACGAGTTCGGGACCCTCGTACTTGACATCGGAGACGGAGATGTCGCGTGGGAGTTCGGTCGTAATCTCTGCTTTCAAATTCTCGAGTTGCTTATCTACGGAGCTCATAGTTACGAGCGACCCGCGCGGTCAAATGCCCGCGAGTCTCGGGAGCCACTGCCTCAGAGGTGCTACCGATAGACGGACCCACCAGCGTGGTGTCCACTTCGGTCAACAGCGGAGAGAGCATAGTGAACTGAATACAGTGGTATCTCTGTGCGGGAAGAGGCAGGGGAAAACCCGCTTATTCGATTCTACCACACCTTTACTATAAAACCCTTCGCAAAATCGAAGGACCACGCGCTCCATATGAGTGCATGAATCTCACTCCCGACGCCGTTTCTGCGGAGCATCAGTGGGTCATCGACCGGGCCGACAGAATCGCCAAACTCATCAACGAGACGCGGGCGCGACTCGGTGAGATGTTCGGGACGACGGTAGACCCGGTTGACGAAGCGATGGTCGCAGCGGAGGTCGATGCGGTGTTCGCCCGCGGCGAGGTCGGCGTCAACGTCGCCGCCTACGTCCGGATGCTCCGCGAACTCGACGTCGAAGGCGACTACCCCGGATTCGTCGTGGACGAAGTGCTCGGCCGCGAACTCGCCGCGACGATAGCTGGTGGCGACCCGCTCGGGCTCTTGGCGCAGGCGACGTTCCACTTCGCAGACGTCGCCGTCCACACGGACGGTCCCGCTGGACTCGACGACTTGGAAGCCGCGCTCGCCGCCGGGTTTCAGACGAGACTCCCCGGTTGGTCGTGGCGCGAGCGAGACTGCCCGTTCGATAGTCCGCCGAAAAGAGGGAATTAAGCCGAGAGCGACGAACTCGTCTCGCGGCGCGAACAGTCGTGGTCGAGTTCGCACAACCGGTCGAGGAGCGACCCGACACCTTCCTCGCACGCGGTCACCGACCTGAGCACCTCGGTCTCGTACTCGGCCATCACGGCCCGCGGGACGCGGCGCGTCAGTCGTTCTGGTCCCATCCGCCCGACGCCGCGAACGACGGGGTCACCCAGCCCCGGAAGCGGTTGTCCGTGCATCACGGCCCACCGCGCGTACACGTCAAGATGGTCGCGGATTCGTAGTTCTCGGTACGAGAGGTTCCCGGAGAGGTCCACGAATCGACTCCACGTCTCGACCGAGTAGTGGTCTATGATTCCTCTGTGCACGTACGCGTCGAGTCTGTCCAACACCGATTCGAACTCGCCGCGTTCACCGTCGAGAATCCACAACTCGATTCGAATCGGCCGAGGTGTGTCACGCGGCCCTTCGTCGAGTACCCCTGTGTCAGTTGCTAGCACGCATATCACCCAGGAGGGAGTACGAAGGGTCGTATTATCAACTAGTCGTTCATCAGGCGGAGCGACAGTCTAGCCCGAAAGCACGATCAGCAGACACGATTGCGGTCGGTTCGCTGACTCGCTCTCGTGGGCGTCCCTTCGGGGTGTTTAAGGGTGCGCTGCGGCAAACGCTCTCCAATGAGCGACGAGCAGGAACTCGGCATCACCGAGTCGAAGGAGTACAACACGGGTGAGTGGTACGCCGAAGTCGTCCAAAAGGCGGGTCTGGCGAACTACGGTCCCGAGGGCATGAGCGGCTTTATCGTCACGCGTCCGCGCGGCTATGCGCTGTGGGAGTCCGTCCAGAACTACCTCGACGGTGAGTTCAAGAAGACTGGCGTCCAGAACGCGTACTTCCCCCTCCTCATCCCCGAGAGCTACCTCGAACGCGAGAAGGACATCGTCGAAGGGTTCGACCCCGAAGTCGCGTGGGTCACCCACGGCGGCCACAACGAACTCGAAGAGCGACTCGCGGTCCGGCCGACCTCCGAATCTATCATCGCCCCCTACATGGCGCAGTGGGTCCGCAGTCACCGCGACCTGCCGCTTCGCGTCAACCAGTGGGCGTCTGTCGTCCGCTGGGAGGCCACCGAGACCAAGCCGTTCTTCCGGACGAAGGAGTTCCTCTGGCAGGAAGGCCACACCGCCCACGCGACCCGCGACGACGCGTGGAACGAGACGATGACCCGTCTCTCGCAGTACCAGTCCCTGTACGAGGACGTGCTGGCGATTCCGGTCCTCCGCGGCGCAAAGCCCGACCACGACAAGTTCCCCGGCGCGGATACGACGACGACCGTCGAGGCACTCATGCCCGACGGCAAGTCCGTCCAAGCGGGCACCTCGCACTACCTCGGAACCTCGTTCGCACAGGCGTTCGACATCACCTACACCGACGAGGACGAAGAAGAGATTCCGGCCCACACGACCTCGTGGGGTCTCTCGTGGCGCTCGCTCGGGGCGCTCATCATGACCCACTCGGACGACCAGGGTCTCGTCCTGCCGCCGACGCTCGCCCCCGAACAGGTCGTCATCGTCCCCATCTGGCAGGCCGACACGCAGGAGAAGGTCCTCGACTACGCCGAGGGCATCGCCGAAGAACTCGAAGACGCCGGCGTCCGCGTCGAACTCGACGACCGCGACGAGCGCAATCCCGGCTTCAAGTTCAACGAGTGGGAGCTAAAGGGCGTTCCCGTCCGCTTCGAAATCGGTCCCAACGAGGTCGATGACGAGGTCATCACGGTCGTCCACCGACCCGACGGCGAGTCCGTTGAAGTCGCCCGCGACGACATCGCAGAGGAAGTGTTCGACCAGTTCGACGAGGTGTACGCCAAGTTGTACGCCGCCGCCGAGGAGAACCTCGAAGAGAACGTCCGCGAGGCCTCCTCGCGCAACGAGATTCTCGGCACCATCGGCCAGCACGGTGGCTACGTGAAAGCGCCGTGGTGCGGAGCCGAGTCCTGTGAAGAAGAGATTAAAGAGCAAATCTCGGCGGAAATCGTCATGGTTCCCCTCGACGACGAAGACGCGGAGATTCACGACGGCGAAGACTGCGCCATCTGTGGCGACGACGCCGAAGAGACGGCCTACTTCGCAAAGTCGTACTAGGACGAGTTAGTCTACCGCCCCCTGGCGGTTTTTCACGAATTTTCATCCGTTTCGTTGCCCGTCGAAGGGCAATCGTGCCACATACTAACAGTCCATAGTACCTTATATGTGATTATAACACCCTTATGGTTTCAGGAAAAGGTGCTTATGCGGGTAGTTACTTCTTCGAAGTATGACCAAGCCACACATAGACACAACTCCGTCCCGACCCGGGTTGGCCGACCCGATGGACGAGCGCTCCAACTGCGGCGTTGGGGCCGTTGTAGACCTCGAACACGGCGCTTCGCACCGCGTCGTTGCAGACGGTCTGGAACTCCTCGAAAACCTCGAACACCGGGGCACCACCGGTGCCGAGGAGAACACGGGCGACGGCGCTGGCATTCTCATTCAGCGCCCCGACCGCTTCTTTGAGGCAATCGTCGAAACCGACCTCCCCGAGACGTACGCCGTCGGTTCGGTCTTCATGCCGACCGACGACGAGGTACGCGAACAGGTCGCCGACCTCGTCGAAGAGACGCTCGAATCGTACGACATCTCCGTGTTCCACTGGCGCGACGTGCCGACGAACAACGAGGGACTCGGCAAGACCGCACTCGATTCCGAACCCGACGTCTGGCAAGTCTTCGTCGAACCTGCCGGCGACACGAGCGTTGACGAATTCGACCGCGCACTCTACGTCGCCCGGCGCGCCATCGAGAAAGCCGTGGAGAACCTGACGCTTCCCGGTGCGGCACGGTTCTACGTCTGTTCGCTCGACCGCAAGACGCTCGTCTACAAGGGACTGCTCACCGCCGAGCAACTCCCCGAGTACTACCCCGACCTCTCCGACGAGCGCATGGAGTCCGAACTGACGTTGGTTCACGCGCGCTTTTCGACCAACACGCTGGGCGCGTGGCACCTCGCTCATCCGTACCGTCAGGTCATCCACAACGGGGAAATCAACACCATCCGCGGCAACGTCAACTGGATGCGTGCCCGCGAGACCGACCTCGAACACGAGGCCTTCGGCGCGGACCTCGATACGCTCAAGCCGATTACGAAGGCCGACCAGTCCGACACCGCGAGCGTGGACAACGTGGTCGAACTCCTCCTGAAGAGCGACCGCGAACTCCCGCACGTCCTCCGGATGCTCATCCCCGAGGCGTACCGCAACGACCACCAGATGAACGAGGACCGCCGTGACTGGTACGACTTCCACGCCTCGCTCGTCGAACCGTGGGACGGTCCCGCGCTCGTCGCGGCGACCGACGGCGACCGTATCGCCGCCGTCCTCGACCGGAACGGCCTGCGTCCGTGTCGATACGAAGTGACGACCGACGGGCGACTCATCCTCGCCAGCGAAGTCGGCGCGCTCGACACCGACCCCGCGGAAATCGAACAGCGCGGTCGCCTCCGCCCCGGTGAAATCTTCATGGCCGACCCCGACGAGGGGCGCGTCATCCCCGACGGCGAGGTGTTCGACTCGCTCACCGACGAGAAGTACGGCGAGTGGGTCGCAGAACAACAACGCCACCTCGACGACATCGCCGACGACGGCGTTCGCGCAATCGATAGCATCGAGCAACTCCGCGCGGCGCAGGCCTCCTTCGGCTACACGCACGACCAGCTCAACCACATGATCGAGCCGATGGCCCGCGACGGCAAGGACCCCGTCGGCTCGATGGGTGACGACACGCCGCTGTCGGTCCTCTCGGACCTCAACCGGCCGCTGTTTACCTACTTCAAGCAACTGTTCGCGCAGGTGTCGAACCCGCCTATCGACTACATCCGCGAGAAGTTGGTGACGAGTCTCGAATCCCGACTCGGCTACCAGCGGAACCTCCTCTCTGAGTCGCCGGACCACGCCCGGCAACTCGTCCTCGACTCGCCGATTCTCACCGACGCGCAGACGAGCGCCATCAAGGACCTCGACGGTGACATGCAGAGCGCCGTCGTGGACACCACCTACGAGAAGGGCGACTCGCTCGAAGCCGCAATCGAAGTAGTACGTGACGAAGCGAAAGCAGCAATCGAAGCGGGCGCGGACATCGTCGTCCTCTCCGATCGCAACGTCGGCCCGGACCGCGTGGCGATTCCGAGCCTGCTCGTCACGGGCGCGGTCCACCACAGCCTCGTCCGCAACGGCCTTCGCAACCACGCCGGTCTCGTCGTCGAATCCGGCGACCCCCGCGAAGTCCACCACTTTGCGACCCTCATCGGCTACGGCGCGGGCGCGGTGAACCCGTACCTCGCCTACCAGACCATCGAGGACATCGTCGCCGGACCCGACGGTGCCGACGAGGCCGAAGCCATCAACTCCTACATCCACGCCGTCGAAGACGGCATCCTGAAGACGATGGCCAAGATGGGCATCTCGACGGTCGAGAGTTACCGCGGTGCCCAAATCTTCGAAGCCGTCGGTCTCTCTTCGGACTTCATCAGCGAGTACTTCGAAGGCACCGAGATTCGGACCGAAGGCATCGGCATCGACGTCATCGAGGACGACCTCTTGACGCGTCACGCCGCCGCCTTCGGCGCGGACCCGAAACTCGAACGGCAAGGCGAGTACGAGAACCGGTCGAGCGGGCTTCACCACGGCTGGAACCCCCAGACGGTCGGGACGCTCCAACAGGCGGTCCGCGCGGGCGATTACGACCGCTACAAGGAGTTCGCCGAACTCGTCAACGACCAGTCGAAGGACATCAAGGCGCTCCGCGGTCTGCTCGAATTCGACCCCGACCGCGAGTCCATCGACATCGACGAGGTCGAACCCGTCGAAGACATCGTGAAACGGTTCTCCACCGCGGCGATGTCGCTCGGCAGCCTCTCGCCCGAGGCCCACGAGAACAACTCCATCGCCATGAACCGCATCGGCGGCAAGTCGAATTCGGGCGAGGGTGGGGAACCGCCAGAACGCTTCGGCACCGAGAAGGAGTGCAACGTCAAGCAGGTCGCATCCGGCCGCTTCGGCGTCACCTCGCACTACCTCTCGTCTGCCGACGAGTTGCAAATCAAGATGGCCCAAGGCTCGAAGCCCGGCGAAGGTGGCCACCTCCCCGGCAAGAAGGTCAACGAGATGATTGCCCACGTCCGCTATGCGACGCCGGGCGTCGGTCTCATCTCGCCGCCGCCGCTGCACGACATCTACTCCATCGAGGACCTGAAACAGCTCATCTTCGACCTGAAGTCCGCCAACCCCGAGGCCGACATCAACGTCAAACTCGTCTCCGAGGCGGGTATCGGCACCATCGCCGCCGGCGTCTCGAAGGCCGAAGCCGACGTGGTCCACATCTCGGGCTACGACGGCGGGACGGGCGCATCGCCCAAGACCTCTATCAAGAACGCCGGTCTCCCGTGGGAACTCGGTCTCGCCGAAGCCAACCAGATGCTTCGGGCGACCGGCCTGCGCTCGCGCATCCGCGTCTCCGCCGACGGTGGCATGAAGACTGGCCGCGACGTCGCAGTCGCCGCGCTCCTCGGCGCGGAAGAGTACATCTTCGGGACGGCCTCGCTCGTCACCTCGGGTTGTGTGATGGCGCGTCAGTGCCACGAGAACACCTGCCCCGTCGGCGTCGCCACGCAGGACGAGAACCTCCGAAACCGGTTCCCCGGCCAACCCGACCACGTCATCAACTACATGACGTTCATCGCGCAGGAACTCCGCGAAATCATGGCCGAACTCGGCTTCCGCACGCTCGAAGAGATGATTGGCCGTCCGTCCCTCTTGCGCCAGCGCGAGACGGACCACCCGAAGGCCAAGCACCTCGACCTCTCGGCGGTCATCGCCGAACCCGCGGGCGACGCGCGCACGAAGACCGAAGAGCAAGCGCACGCCGATATCGAGACGCACATCGACCGCAAACTCATCACGGAGGCGACGCCCGCGCTCGAAGACCAGCAACCCGTCGTCATCCGCCGCGACCTACGGAACTCGGACCGCGCGGTCGGTGCGATGCTCTCGAACCGCATCTCCAACGCCTACGGCGGCGAGGGTCTCCCGGAAGAGACGATTCGCTGTGAGTTCTCTGGAACCGCCGGCCAGACGTTCGGCGGTTTCCTCGCCCGCGGCGTCACCATGCGCCTGACGGGTGCCGCGAACGACTACGTCGGCAAGGGTCTCTCCGGTGGCCGCATCATCGTCGAGACGCCCGCCGAGGCGAACTACGACGCCACGGAGAACATCCTCGTCGGTAACGTCGCGCTCTACGGGGCGACCCAGGGCGAGGCCTACATCAACGGGATGGCCGGCGAGCGCTTCGGCGTCCGCAACTCCGGCGTGAAAGCCGTCGTCGAAGGCGTCGGCGACCACGGCTGTGAGTACATGACCGGCGGCGTCGTCGCCGTCCTCGGGAAGACCGGCCGCAACTTCGCCGCAGGCATGTCCGGCGGCGTCACCTACGTCTACGACCCCGACGACGAACTCGCCGCGAACGCCAACACCGAGATGGTCGAACTCCAGTCCGACCTCGACAGTTCGGACGAAGCGATGCTCACCCGGTTGGTCGAGAACCACCTCGCCTACACCGACTCCGAGCGCGCCGCCGAACTCCTCGACGACTGGGAGGCGAGTCTGCAGGAGTTCGTGAAAGTGATGCCCGACGCCTACGCCGAGGTCATCGCCGAGAAACCCGAACAGGACGTTCGCTCCGAACTCCCCGCCGCCGCTGGTGCAATCACGGACGCGGCGTCCGAACGCATCGGCGCGGCGACGACGAGCGACGACTGAACACCCCCGCGACCCCCGCGATATTTTTTCGTGCGCGCTGAACGCCAGCGTATGCCCCGCGAGTACGACAAACTCGTCAGAGACGACATCCCACGCATCATCCGCAAATCGGGCGAGACGCCCGTGACCCACGTCGCCGACGGCGAGGAGTTCGACCGCCGCCTCGCCGCGAAGCTGGTCGAAGAAGCCCGCGAATTCGAAGAGGCGCGCGAGGTCGATGAGAACGACCAACTCGAAGAACTCGCAGACGTGGTCGCAGTCATCGACGCGATTCTCGCTCGAAACGAGGAAGACTGGGAGACTCTGAGACGACTCGTTTCTGAAAAGGAGTCGGAGCGTGGGGGCTTCGAAGATGCCATCGTCCTCGAATGTGTCGAATAGCGAATATTCTCAGATAGCTACCACTGACCGCCGAAGTTATCTATCCTGTCAACGTGGTAACTGTATGAGCGACGCAACAACACCAGAGTCCCACATCGACGAGACCACGACGTGGCCCGACCTCGCCATCGGTCTCTACGACCGACTGACCGGCCGCAACGCCGAGATTACGTACGCGTTCGACAACATGACCGTCGATGTCCCGAGCGGCACCGGAGAAGACGCCGAACACGCGCACTGGCGACTTGATGGCACAGTTCGAGTCACCACCCGTGAGCGAGACTGAACAGCGCACAGTCGAGCCACTCTCGGTTCAGACAGACGATTTCACAGTTACAGTCGAAGGCGTGAGGATGCCAGTCGTTTCGACCGGCGACAGATTGTTCGTCGAAGTTCCAACGCTCGGCGGCGCGCTCCGTGTCGCGCGGCACCTCGACGGTGACAGTCTGGACGAACCGTCTCGCCTGTTACGTGCGACGGGGCTGACGACTGAGCTACGGGTTCGTGGCCGAACCGTGGTGGTCGTTGGCACGGATGCCCATTCGGGAGTCGTAGCCCGATGGCTCGGTCTCGACCCTGCAGAGGTCCGAGTCGGTGGGGTGGCAAGTGCGGTCGGCGATGCCGTGCGCACCACTGCCGGCCACCTCCACTCGATAGTTCGCTGAACCACCGGAACCCGCCGCCGGTTCTCCCACGTTTTTCACGACGCATCGCTCACTCCGGGATATGAACAACGCGCTCGTCATCGGCGGCACGCGATTCATCGGCCGCCACCTCGTCGAGGACCTGCTCGACAACGACTACGACGTGACCATCTTCAACCGCGGGAACCACGACAACCCCTTCAGTGACGACCCGCGCGTCCAACACATCCAGGGCGACCGGAAGGACGACGAGGCCCTCCGCACCGCAAAGCTCACCGTCGAACCCGACGCTGTCTTCGACTGCGTGGCCTACCACCCCGGCGACGTGGTCTCGGCGGTGGACACCTTCACCGACGTTGACGCATACGTCTACATCTCCAGCGGCGCGGCCTACGGAACCGAAGAGATTCCGAAACGCGAAGGAGTCGCCCAACTCTGCGACTGTTCGGACGAACAAGCGCAGTCCGACAGTGACGAGAGCTACGGCCCGCGAAAGGCCGAAGGCGACCGCGTCGTCTTCGAAGCCGCGTCCCGAGGAATCAACGCGATGTCCATCCGCCCGTGTATCGTCTACGGGCCGGACGATTACACCGAGCGCCTCGACTACTGGATAGACAGAGTTCTCAACTACGACCGGGTGCTCGTCCCCGGCGACGGGACGAACCTCTGGCACCGCGCCTACGTCGAAGACGTGGCGAGCGCGATGCGCATCATCGCCGAGGAAGGTGAGGCCGGAGAAGCCTATAACGTGGGCGACCAGCGCCTCGTCACGCTTCGAGAGATGGTCGAACTCGTCGCCGACGTGGCGGGGACGGACGTCGAAGTCGTCACCGCGGGCGAGCGCGAACTCGCCGCCGCCGACCTCTCACCGACCGACTTCATCCTCTATCGGGAGTATCCACACGTCCTCTCGACGGGCAAACTCGCCGCTCTCGGATGGGAATCGACTCCCGTCGAAGAAGCGATGCGACGGTCCGTCGAGAGTCACCGCGAGAGCGAGCGCGACGGAGCAGAGTGGGACCCCGGACGAGAGGCAGAAGAGCGCGTGCTCTCGATTCTCGACACGCTCTGAGCGTCGTCGCTAAGGCGCTCGCTGGTCGAACGGGACGCTGAAAAATCGGGCTTCGACTCAGATGTCGAAGCTCTCGGTGTGGTCCATCTCCGGCACTTCTTCTTCGAGCCACTCGCGGAACCACTTGACGCGCTTGAGGCGCTGATGGGCGATGCTGTCGGCGGTGTCGGTGACGAGTCGCTGCGAGGCGTCGCGGCCGCGCTCGAAGACGCGTTCGACCATCTCGGAAGCGTCCATGTGCGTCCGGGCCTCGTAGCCCATCCGAAGCAGCATGAGCGCCGTGCCGTTGGCACCGATTTTGTCGAGGATGTCGGCTTCGATGAGACACCGCGTCTCCAGTGCCACGTCCATCAGGTCGCCCTGGTAGGAGTGGTCGGAGACGACTTGGCATACCTGTTCGGTGAACGATTCGGGGTAGTCGCCGTGAGTCGTCAGGAACTCGCGGGCGACGCGGGCACCCTCTTCGGCGTGGACCTCCTGTTCGGCTTCGAGTTTGGAGATGTCGTGGAAGAGGGCGGCGACGCGAACTACGTCGGTGTCTGCACCTTCTCGTTCGGCGATGTGCGACGCGAGGCTGACGACGTTCAGAATGTGGTTGAAGCGGTACTCCGCAGAATGCCACGGATACCATCGCATCCGGCCGCCGTCGTCTTCGTTTTCGACGCTCGCACTGAGATAATCGAGGACGAACCGCTTCATGTCCTCGAATTCCGCGTCAGAGACCGACGAATCTTTGATTTCAACGCCCACGATGAGACCTCCGTGGGGGTGAGCGAATCTCTCGTTTCATTACACGGAATGAGGGTCGTTCTACTCTTAGGCGTTACGACACCCTGAGTGTTTGATTCGGCGTCTTCGGCCACATCTGCCCTACAACTCGCGGGACTCAGAAGTGACAACGATAACTATCAGTCGTGCGTCCACCAGCACATGACCGAAGCGCGCTATCTCAGTGCGACGACGCAGTTCACCTTCGAGACGACGGTCGAGGAAGTCCGTGGCGACGACCGCGTCGTCCTCGGCGAAACCTGCTTCTATCCGACCGGCGGCGGCCAACCGCACGACACTGGAACCCTCTCGGCCGACGGCGACGAGTGGCGCGTCGTCGAGGTGACCAAACGCGACCGAATCGAGCACGTCGTCGAAGGCGGTGCCCCGGAAGTCGGCACGACCGTCACCGGGCTCATCGACGAAGCCCGCCGACGCGCTCACATGCGCTACCACACGGCCCAACACCTCCTCTCGTCGGTTCTGCTCACCGAGTTCGACGCCGAAACCACCGGCAACCAACTGTACCACGACCACGCCCACCTCGACTGCGCCTACGAGCGATTCGACGAGGCCGACCTCCAGACCATCGAGACGCGCATGAACGAACTCGTCGCCGACGACCTGCCCGTCAGGTGGTACACCCTCGACCGAGACGACGCAGAAGCGACCCTCGACCCCGAACGAACACGCCTGCATCTCCTTCCCGATTCGATACGCGAAGTCCGAATCGTCGAAATCGGCGGCGAAGCCGACCCGTTGGACCAGACCGCCTGCGCAGGGACGCACGTCGCCTCGACCGGTGAAATCGGCACTGTCGTCGTCACCGGCCGGACGACTCAGGGTTCGGAACACGAACGGGTCGAGTTCGAACTCGAACAGGTCTCGAACTGAGTTACGACTCTCGCGGTTCGCACACCCATCCTTCTCTGACCGGGATGAGTCGATACCCGCGCTCGCGGAGCACCGCTGCGGCCGCCGATTCGTCGTGGCCGTCGCGGGCGTCGTGCACTTCGAAGTAAATCGTCGGCTGATGTCGCTCCAACACCGACGTCGCGCCTTCCAAGACCTCCATACCGAATCCTTCTACGTCTATCTTGATGTGGTCCGGCGGCGGAACCTCACCAGATTCGACCAGCGAATCGAGTCGGCGCATCTGCAACTCGACTCGCTCTTCGACGCTCGCCTCCCACGCGCTCGCGTGCGCGACCGAGAACGACCCCAACTCGTCGTAACTCGACTGGTGGAAGGTTCGCGTCTCGTCTGCGTTCCCGATTCCGCACGCGAGGTGCGTGACCCGGTTTTCGAACTCGTTGAGACGAATATTCGACGTGAGTTGGTCGGCGACTCGGGCGTTCGGTTCGACGGCGACGACGCGAACGCTCGGGTCGCTCGCCGCCGCCGCGAGCGTGTACGTTCCCGTGTTCGCGCCGACGTCGATGACGACGTCTCCGGGTGAGAGGTTCGAGAGGAGCGCGTGGAGGAGTACGTCCTCGCCGTGGCGATTGTACAGTTCGTAACTTCGGAAGGAGACGCCGTCTACGTACTTCGTCGTCGTGAACAGTTCGTGGCGGTAGTTCCTCCGGACGAGTGCGTAGTGGAGCGAGTAGGAGAGGTGGCGGAGGGTCGAAAGCGGGTGCCGCGGCAACACGTTGTGTAGGTGTCAAACGGTGAGGGTAAAAATGGGTGGGGAGGTTCGAAATGATAGAGAATGCACTTATCGGTTTTATTTCCCGGTTGATTTTTGAAAATATCTCCCAGACGGATTCGAACCTCGGTCACTCCGCTTCGCGTCGTTCCCTGTTTCGAATCCTCGTTGTGACTATTCACTCACTGACGTTCGTAAAATAGTCCCAGGCGGATTCGAACCGCCGTCAACGGCTGTCTTCTCGGTACGCATGAACCGTACCAATCCAAAGGCCGTTATGATTGGCCACTACACCATGGGACTTCACTTTGCTCGTCCCATGTACCTCGCAATCCATCCGGATTGCTCGACACCATGAGACTGCAACCGATGATTACCCGGTCCCAAATGAAAACGCTTCGATTCGAGTCGATGCCGGAGGCGGATTAGTCCGCGACTTCCGTCTCGGTCTCTGCTTCGCCGCCGCACACGTCGAGATACTTGCAGGCGTCCGTCTCGGGGTCGAAACAGTCGGGACACTCCGAGTTGCGGTCGATAATCGTGTCGAGTCGGTCCGCAATCATCCCGTCGATGACGGGTTCGAGTTCGCGTGCCTCCGCGCGGAACTCGTCCACTTCGAGGACGTTCGAGAGGAAGCGCTCGATGATGCAGTAGGTCTGGAGGGCATCGCGGGCTTGGACGATGCCGTCGTCGGTGAGGGTGACGCCCTTGTACTTCTCGTGCTCGGCGAGGCCACGAGATTCGAGTTTGCCGATCATCTCGTTGGCACTCGCCGGACTGACGTCCATCATGTCCGCGAGCGCGCCCGTCGCCGCCGGGCCATTTTCCATCTGTTGCAGCAGGTAAATCGCTTTGACGTACTGGTCTGCGGTGTTCATCGTGTTACTCGCGTTCTTCCATGATTTTCGTCACTTCTTCGACCCCATCGGCTTCCTCGGCGCGAATCTCGGAGAGCGTCGCAATCAGCTCTTCGCGGTCGATGGTGAACTGTGCCTCGCTGGCTTCGACTGCTTTGATAACGTCGTCGTAGAACTTGTAGGCCGTCTCCTCGTTACAGAGTTGGTCGTAGAGCACGCCGTCGAAGTCCTCGGGTTTCGTCTGGCCGTACTGGGCTTCGACGAGCGCCTCGATTTCCTCGAACGGGATGCTCTCGACGTCGAGACGGTCGATGATGTCTTCGAGTCGGCCGCGGTGTTCGGCGGACTCCTCTGCGGCGTGTTCGAGCAGCGCTCGAATCTCGTCGTCGAGCGACTCGTCACCCATCGCTTCGTGGTGATGGTAGGCGCGTGCTTCTACCACCTCTTCGAGGACGATGCCAATCTGCAAGAGACGCGCGAGTTGGTGGTCGGACGTGACCTGATAGCCCACGCTCACGCCAGACACCCCTCGTTCAAATACGATACCGACTGAATCATACTCAGACCTGAGTCTGTAACGGACTTAAGCGGTTCCCCTTTCGGGTTTCGGCTCAGACCTCGCCTTCTTCCGGAGCGGGGGGCGCTTCGGCCACTCCCCCTTCGGGTTCCGTCGGGTGCGGCCGACGGCCCATCCAGTGATAGGTCCCAATCCGTTCGTAGCCGCCTTCATCGACGATTTTCTCGATTATCGGTCTCTCTGCTTCGTCGATAGAGACGACGTGTGCGATAATCTGCCCCGGGACGGTAATCGGGTTCGCGGCCATGCCGATGATGAGTCCGGTAAACGGCGCTTCGACGACGTGTTCTTCGCGTTTGAAGTGGTCGGAGACGGTACAGACCGACTTCCCCTCCTCGACGATTGGATACGGTCCCCAGTTCATATCCACCCACCCGCCCGCGTTCGACCGAATCCACCGCTTTTCTTTCGACCCGACGATTCGCTGCCACACGGGTTCGCTCTCGAACTCGGCGTCTATCATGCCGAAGTAGGCGAACAGGTTGTGCAGGTGGTCGAGTGCCACATCGACCATCACTGGCTGATATCGCTGGGCCTCGCCCATCTCCACGGTAATCGTCGGAATGCCGTTCTCCGAGGCGATACGGCGCATCATTCCCTTCGACCCCGCCCCGTCGAGGACGACCGCCGAGAGGAATGCGTTTGCCACCTCTGCGACTGCGGGGTCGCTCATGTCCGCTCGCGTGTGGAAGATAGTCACCTTGTTTCGCGTCGAGGTGTGGAAGTCCACACCCATATCGCAGTTGGAGATAAAGCGGTCGTAGATGACCTTCGCAATCTGCTGGCCTTCGTTGCCGTCTTCTCTCCCCGGGAACGCCCGGTTCAGGTCGCGGTCGTAAATCGGCAGGTAGCGCATGTGCGCGCGGTACCCCGGCACGTTGAGAACGTGCAGACAGACGATGGTCCCCGAGAGTTCCTGTGGGTCGTAGCGGTCCGCGACCTCTTGGACGACCTTGACACCGTTGACTTCGTCCCCGTGCATCGCTGCACTGACGAACACTTTCGGACCCGCGTGGACCCCGTTGATGATCGTCACCGGAATCTCTATCGGGTCACCGAGATAGGACTCACCGACCTCGTACATGATGTGTCGTTTCTCACCGGGTCGAACCTCGGCGTCGTAGCGGAATGCCTCTCCATCGTTGCTGTTGGTTGCCATCGTGTTTCTCCGAATGCAGGTAGTACGCTGACAGCGAGCAAAACCATTAGCAATCAGACAGTTTCGTGACTGACTGAATCGCGTGATGTTCAGAGAGACGAGAACAGTGAAAGAGAGCACACCGGGTTAGCGTTTCCACTCGTACGGCCGAGTACAGGAGTCTGTAAAAACGGAAAACCGCGTAACAGCGCGCTTAGTGCAGGCGCGCGGCGATGAGTTCTTCGAGGTCCTCGCGGAACTCGTCCACGTCGATTTCTTCGAGGACGGGGACGAAGAAGCCCTCCACGAGCATGTTGCGTGCCTGCCGTTCGGGGATGGACCGAGAGACCATGTAGAAGAGGTCCTCTTTGTCCACCTGACCGACCGAGGCGGCGTGGGACGCTTCGGTGTCGTGGTTGTGGATGATGAGCTTCGGCGACGCGTCTGCCTCCGATTCGTCGGAGAGCATCAGCGTGTTCTCGCGCTGGTAGGAGTTGGTGCGCCAGGCGTCGCGGCCGACGTTCTGGACGCCCTCGTAGACCGAACGCGCCTCTTCGTCGAGGACGCCGCGGGTGACGAGGTCCGCCATCGTGTTCTCGGCGTTGTGCCAGACACGGGCGTTCACGTCGAGGTGCTGGTCGCCGTGACCGAAGAACGCACCGACGATTTTCGTCTCCGAACCTTCGCCGTTGAGTTCGGTCTCGATGTCGCTGCGGGTGAGACGCGACCCGAGGTTGCCCTCGATCCAGTTGACCGTCGAGTGGTTCGCAGTGATACCGCGCTTGAGCGAGTACGTATAGGAGTCCTCGGCGAGGTTCTGGAGCGACCCGTACTGGACGTACGAGTTCTCGCCCGCATCGACCTCGACGAGGTTCGAGAAGTACCGCGCGTCGTCGCCCGAACTCTCGCCGGACTCGATGCCTTCGAGGATGGTCACGGACGACGACTCCTCGGTGACGACGAGCGTGTGGCTGAAGAGCGACCGAGAGTTCATCTCGGCGCGAATCTTCACGTCCTCTGCGTTGACGCCCTCGGGGACGTAGATGAACGTACCCGTGGTGAAGAGGGCCGCAGAGAGTGCCGTCAGGTAGTTCGTTTCGAGGTCAACGACGGAGCCGAAGCGCTCCTCGATGAGGTCGCCGTACTCGTCGAGCGCCTCCGTGAAGGGGAGGACGACGACGTCGTCGGGTGCCTCACGAGTCGTCTCGTCGGACTGGTTGAGGGGGTCCACGAGCGACTCGAAGTCGAGGGCTTCGAGGTTCGTCCAGCGACGGCCCGGCGTCTGGATGACGTTGGGCAGTTCGAGGTCGTCGAGCGCCGACAGCGCGTCGAGACGTGTTTCGAGGAGCCACTCGGGCTCGTCCCGTGCGTCCGAAATCTCTCGTACTGTCTCTGCGGACAGGTTTGCGGGAAGTTGTGCGCTCATTGGTTATCCGAGGCTACCCTCCATTTCGAGTTCCACGAGTCGGTTGAGTTCGACTGCGTACTCGATAGGCAGTTCCTCCGTGATGGGTTCGATGAACCCGGAGACGATCATCTGCTTCGCGTCGTCGTCGTCGAGGCCGCGCGATTGGAGGTAGAAGATGTCTTCGTCTCCAATCTTGCCGACGGTCGCCTCGTGGGCGACGTCAACTTGGGACTCGTTGATCTCCATGTACGGCATCGTGTCCGAGGTGGACTCGTTGTCGAACATCAGCGCGTCACACTCGACGGCCGTCGAGGAGTTCGTCGCGCCGTTGGCGATGTGGACGAGTCCGCGGTAGTTGGTGCGGCCGCCGTCCTTCGAGATGGACTTGGACTCGATGGTCGATTTCGTCTCGGGGGCGTTGTGGTAGACCTTCGCACCGGTGTCGATGTTCTGGCCTTCACCCGCGAACGCGATGGTGATGTGGTTGTCGGATGCGCCGCGGCCCTTGAGAATCGAGGCCGGGTAGAGCATCGTCGCCTTCGACCCCATGGAGCCGGAAATCCACTCCATGCGACCGTTCTTCTCGACGATGGCGCGCTTCGTGTTCAGGTTGTACGTGTTCTTCGACCAGTTCTGGACGGTCGAGTACTGGACGTGCGCGTCCTCGCCGACGAACACTTCGACGCCGCCGGAGTGGAGGTTGAACGCCGAGTACTTCGGCGCGGAACAGCCCTCGATGTAGTGGACTTCGGAGCCACTTTCGGCGACGATGAGCGTGTGCTCGAACTGGCCCATGCCCTCGGAGTTCATGCGGAAGTACGCCTGTACCGGCATATCGACCGTCGTATCTTCGGGGACGTAGACGAACGACCCGCCGGACCAAATCGCGCCGTGGAGCGCGGCGAACTTGTTGTCGCTCGGGGGGACGCACTTCGTCATGAAGTACTCCTTGACGATGTCTTCGTGTTCCTGGACCGCTTGGTCCATGTTCATGAAGACGACGCCTTTCTCTTCCCAGCGCTCCTGCATGTTCTGGTAGACGACTTCGGACTCGTACTGGGCACCGACGCCGGAGAGGGCGTTCTTCTCGGCTTCCGGGATTCCCAGTTTGTCGAACGTATCCTTGATGTCGTCCGGCAGGTCGCGCCAGTCATCGACGCCGCCGCGGACGTCCACGTCGGGTCGGATGTACGGCACGATTTCGTTTACGTCAACCTCGGAGAGGTCGGGCTGGCCGGGCCAGTCGGTTGGCATCGGCATCTTCTGGAACTGCTTCAGGGCGCGGAGACGCCGCTGGAGCATCCATTCGGGTTCGTCTTTGTCTTCGGAGATGACGCGGATGGTCTCTTCGGTGAGACCCTTGTCGGCCGCGAAGGCGGACTTCTGCTCCTTCTTGAACTCGAAGCGAGCTTCCGTGTCTGTCTCTTTGAGGTGGTCTTGATCGGAACTCATGGTGTTGTGTAGGGGTGGTTACGCGGTCTCGTAGACTTCCTCGCGGACCCAGTCGTAGCCCTTGTCTTCGAGCTCGGCCGCGAGGCTTGCGTCGCCGCTCTTGACGACTTTACCGTCGAGCATGATGTGGACGTGGTCCGGCTCGACGTATTCGAGGATGCGCTGGTAGTGGGTGATCTGGAGGATACCCGTGCCCTGCTCGTCGCGGAGGGCGTTGATGCCCTTCGAGACGTCTTGCAGGCGGTCGATGTCGAGACCGGAGTCGATCTCGTCGAGCACGGCGATGGACGGTTCGAGGATGGCGGCCTGCAGCACTTCGTTCTGCTTTTTCTCACCGCCGGAGAAGCCGGCGTTGAGGTAGCGCTGCATGAACTTCTCGTCCATGTCGAGCAGGTCCATCTTCTCCTTGAGGAGCTTCTGGAACTCTGCGACGCCGATTTCGCCCTCATCGACAGGACCGGCCATCGGCGACGGAACTTCCTCGTCTGCTGCTTCTTCTTCGGCCTCGTCTTCGCCGAAGAGGAGTTCTTCGCGCTCGTCGAGCTTCGCGTTGAGCGCGGTACGGAGGAAGTTCGTCATCGTGACGCCCTCGATCTCCGCGGGGTACTGGAAGCCGAGGAAGATGCCGAGCGCGGCGCGCTCGTTCGGTTCCAGTTCCAGAAGGTTCCACGTGCGAGCGTCTTCCGGAATGTCGATATCGCCGAAGTCACCGTCTTCGAGGTGGAGAAGAATCTCGCCGTCGGTCACTTCGTAGGCCGGGTGGCCTGCGATTACCTTGGAGGTGGTCGATTTACCGGACCCGTTCGGCCCCATCAGGGCGTGGATTTCGCCGGAACGGACTTCCAAATCGACTCCTCGCAGAATCTGCTCACCGTCTTCCTCCGCGACTCGTGCGTGGAGGTTTGTAATCTCGAGAGTTGCCATCGTTGGTTCGTTGCCTCGTACTCGAAGCCTGGGGAGTTATACCCATAATGCTTGCGCATTTACCCCCGGTCCTTTTTCGAGAACAAAAATTTGTTTTCAGAACGAGAAAGAAAGAGACCGGGCGGCGAGAGAAATCGAACTGTTCGGGAAGCTAGTTCGAACCACAAATACTGCGAAAATCGGAAGTTACGGTCCGCGAACGGACCGGATGTTCACATGAAGCTGCCGAGTCCCGTCTGTTGTTGGCCGCTTTTCACCTCGTCCCACGACATTCCGAGGGCCTCGATGATACGCGAAATCGGGCCTTCCAGCGTCTTTTCGAGCATGACGTCCCACGCGACCTCGAACGCTTCGGGCACCTGGTCGGCGTACTCGAAGCAGATGACGTCGGGGTCGCGCTTGAACTCGCGGTAGAGGTCGTCCTGCTGCGGGTCGAACGTCCCGCTCGACTCCAACTCGCGGAACCACGTCGGGTGGACTTTTGCGAGGTAGAGTCGCTTCGGTTTCGACCCCCGGCCGAAGTTCGTCCCCAAGAACGCGTTGGCGTACATCGCCCCGCGGACGTGCGCGGTAGCCGTATCGTACGCCGAGAGGCGCTTGCCGATACCGCCCGGAATTCCGATTTCCTCGAGCGGGAGGTCACCGGCCTGGAAGTCGGTGATGATGTCGTGGAGGTACTCTTTGATGACCTCGGTGTCCTCACCGTGGACGATTTGCTCGATGACCGTCTTCTGGACCTCTTTCGTGATTTGGGCGATGTCAGACCGCTTGTACTCGAAGCCGGTGATGTCGATGTCGTCTACGTCTTTGCCCTCCTTCCAGACGATGTGACCCGCGTAGCGTTTCTTCTTGCCGGCTTGGAAGAACCGCCGGTAGAGTTTCTCGAACTCGATTTGGAAGCGGTGTTCTTCGGCGTCGAGTTCGTCGCGCGCGAAGTCGTCGTAGGCGGCGTTGATTCGCTCTTCTATCTCGAACGACTGTTCGATTGCCTCTTCTTTCGTCACGTCGGGACCGAGCGCGAGCATCACGGAGTCGGTGTCGCCGTAGGCGACAGAGTAGCCCAACTCACTCGCTTGCCGGTCGGTGAAGTTGATGACCTCGCGGCCGGTTGCGGTGACCGCCGCGCCCATCTCCTTGTCGTAGAGGCGGAAGCGGTCCCAGCCCAGCACGCCATAGAGGGAGTTCATGATGACCTTCACCGCGGCCTGCTGGCGGTCGAACTGGTCGTACTCGGGGCTTCCCGGCGCGTGCTCGTTGCGCAGGCTCTTCTTCTCGTCGCGCTCGCCGAGGAGTTCGTCCACCATCTCCCGGATGATGCCGTCCGGTTCTTTTCTGAAGTGCGTCCCGTTCGGTGCGCGGAACATCTCGCCGTCGTACTCCTCGGGGTCAACTTTCGTCTCGGGCGACGCGTTGATGGTCACCATACACATCGGGTACAGCGACTTCAGGTCGAGCACCGTGACGTTCTCTTTGACGCCCGTGATGGGGTCGAAGACGGCACCACCCTCGTAGTCTTCCGACTCCTGTTGGCCCTTCGAGGGGAGCGCGAACTCGCCGTAGACCTTGTGGAGCACGTAGATGTCCACCGTGTCGCCGGGCGTCGGCGCGTCTTCGAGCTTACACCCGACGAACGAGCGCACCTCGTCCCAGAAGGCGATGATGTCCTGCTTGCGGTCGATTTCGACACACAACTCCACGTCGCGCAGGTTGTATTCGAGCAGGCGCTTGGGGTCCTGTTCCCACAGGTCGCCGATGTCGCCCGAGTAGCGCTCTTTGCCAACGTCGAGTTCGAGTTCGCCCACCGCGTCCAGTCGGTACGATTCGAGTTCGGTGAACTGGGTTCGCTTGTAGGCGTAGAGCAGGTCGAAGACGACGCGGCCCTTGATGTCCGGGCCGCCCCAGCCACTTCGCCACACCTCGCCCAGTCGAGACATGCGGTCCGAATCGAGGTCGTAGTCCGAACCGGGGTTGAGTTCGTCTAACCGGTCGAGGAAGTACGGCGCGTCGAAGTCGTCGAAGTTCCAGCCGGTGAGCACGTCGGGGTTCGTCCGCTCGATGTACGTGAGGAAGGCGTCGAGCATCGCGTCCTCGCCGTCGAACGTGCGGATATCGACCGACGCGTCGTCGCGGAGGTAGTCGTAGTCGGGGAACTCCTCGGGCCGTTTGCCCTCGCCGTCGGGGGCGACGGCGTGCCAGACGATGTACTCGTCGTCGTAGGAGTCGTGCGAGGTAAGACAGATAATCGGCTCCTCGCCGTCTTCGGGGAAGCCGTTGCGGTCGTTGACCTCGATGTCGAAGGTGTTGACGCGGAGGTTCGCATCGACCGCCGTCGCTTCGATTTCCTCGTGGTGGATTTGAATCGTGCCGTCGTCGAGGCGGCGCGCGGGGACGCGAACGCCCTGTTTGATGTCCTTGTCGATGAGCAGGCGATTCGGAAAGAGGATGTCGGCTTCGTAGTGGTCGAACTCGTCGCGTATCTGGCCGACGTCCCGCGGGGTTCGCGTGCAGATTTTCGTCAGGTCCTCGCCGCGGATACTCGCGTAGCCGTCTTCGGTCTTCGTGATGACCTCCTTGTCGAGCACGTCGTCGTCCAGCGACTCGGTGGGCGCGTAGAAGTACGGCTCAAAGCCGAGTACGCGGACGTGCTCGGGCGTGTCGTCGGGAGTACGGCCGAAGACGTGGAGCACCGGGTACTCACTCCGGCCGGACCCTTCGATGGTGTAATCGACCTGCGTGATGGCGAGTTCGACGGAGCCATCTGCGTCGGGGAATTTGATATCGTTCGTATCGATAACGTCCGAGACGTACTGACTCCCGTTGCCAGCGACGAAGGCGGCCTCCTCGTCGGGGCGGCCCTCGCCCGCGGCATCGTCGTCGGCCCCTCCGAAGTCGGCCAAACCCGTCTGCGTCATTGCCGATGCTTCGGTATCGGCGGTAAAAACCCCGGCGTTTCTGTAGGCCATCCGAAATCCACGGAAAGACATTTACCCTGGTGTGACATTCTGTACCATGTCACATGACCAACCACGCATCTTCAAATCGGTGGGACGGTACGACTGACGGCAACGGACCACGTGGTCTCACTGGCGCCGAGACAGTCGAATCCTACGACATCGACGGTGGCGTGGTGTTCTACGACGCAGAGAACCCATTGGCGTGGGTCGAGACGACGCTCACGATGTTGCTCGACGACTGCGCCTAACCACCACTCCCAACCGCGGAAGCGGTTTCTTTTTGCCAACTCGGCCACTCATCGAAACTGTGATCGACGGAGAGCGGCGCGACGACGACGATTTCGTCTCCGAAATCGACCCCGAGACCAGATGGGAGGACGCGGAATCGCGCTGGGGAAACCCCGAATACGACCTCCCGAACATTCCGAGCGTCCGCATTCCCTCGATCGAACCTAACCCGGAGGAAGACGAGTTCTCCGCCGACGTGGCTCCAGAACAGATGAAACTCTTCTGGGGGAGCGTCTTCCTCGCCAACGTCGCGCTCGCCGGTCTCTCGCTCGGCCCGATGCTCATCTACTTCCGAGACGAGTGGCTCTTCGGCGGCGGCGCGCTCGCCCTCGGTATCGTCTCGCTCGCCCGCCTGTACACGATGTACAGAGAGTACGAATCCACCGACTGGGAGCAAGTCAAAGCCGAACGCGAGGACGACGAGAGCGAGAGTGATTCGGCTCCGGCCGACGAGGACGAGAGCCGGACTGACGACGAAAACGGCGATTCGAGCGCGGACGACGCCGAGCGCAATCCCTAACAGTCGTCCGTCCCTCTTCTCAGCCATGCGAACCGTCCGCGGTCCCGACGGTCGGACCTATCTCCTCATCAAGCAGTCGAGCGATTCGAGTCGCGTCCGCGACCCGGAGACCGGCGACGAGCAGTACTTCCCGAACGACGAACTCGACGCAATTAGTGGCGAGTCGCCGCTCGAAACCGCGGCCCACGGCATCGACGCGCCCGTCCGGACGATTCTCACCGCCGTTCCGAACGAGCGCGCGCTCGGTCTGCTCGTCGAACTCGTAGACCGCGGCGAAGTGCCGATTCTCGACCTCCTCGACTCTTATGACCTCTGCGAGAGCGATCTCCACGGCCTGCTCGTAGAGTTCAAACTCGCGGGTCTCATCGAAGAGGTCGAACTCTACGGCGAGCGAGGCTACGCGGCGACGGCGGTGGCGAAAGAGGGAATCGAGCGGCTTCGAGCGGGCGAGTAGCTAATCGTCCGCGAGCATCCCCGCCAACGACGCGACGTCGGTGTGCTCCACCGACGACCGATTCGTCGTCGGGTTCTTCTCGACGCGGACGAGGTCGTCTGCCGCGCCGACGAGTTCGTCGTCGTGGCTGACGATGAGAATCTGTTTGACGCCGCGCTGTTGCATGTCTTCGACCAGTCCGATGAGCCGAGAGACGTGGCCGTCGTCGAGGAACACCGTCGGTTCGTCGAGGATGAGCGGCGGGAGCGGGGCGGCACCGTCGATTCCCTCCGCGAGCAGTCGATAGATTGCACAGCGGAGGCTGAGGTTGAACAGCGCGCGCTCGCCGCCGGAGAGTTGCTCGGGACTGAGCGCGGTGCCGTCTTTCTGGAACACGGTGAGTTCGTAGTCGCCGTCGAGTCGAATCCGCGAGTAGGCGTCGTTGCCGTAGACGAGGTCGAACGTCTCGTTGAGCATGCGTTCGAGCACCTCGACGTTGCGCTGGCGCAGTTCGGCTCTGAGGTCGCCGTAGGTCGATTCGAGCGTCGAAACCTCGTCGTGGAGCGATTCGAGCGCCTCGACGCGTTCGGCGAGCAAATCGTGGCGCTCGCGGAGTTCGGCGAGTTGCTCCAACTCGGCTTTCACGCCGCCGATGCGACCCTGCAGGTCGTCTCGTTTGGCCTTGAGGTCCGGCAGGACGCCCTCGACGTTGCTGAGGTACTCTTGTGCGTTCTCTTTTCGAGCCTCGGCCGTCTCGATATCCGCCTCTTCGACCGCCTCGCGGAGTTCGTCTCGGCGCTCGCGGCGCTCTTGGAGGTGGTCGCGGCGCTCGTCGTTGATGTCGGCGAGCGACTGGCGTTTCTCGCGCAGGCGTTCTTGCTCGTCGCGGTGGTCCGCTTGCGTATCGAGCAAGGATTCGATTCGGTCCAGTGTCTCCCGGCGCGCGTCGAGCGCGTCGAGGTCGGATTCGAGTGACTCGACCGTCTCTTTGGCTTCGGTTGCGCGCTCGGCTTGTCCCGATGCGGCCTCGCGTTTCGCTTCGGCCTCGTCGGCTAATTCGTCGGCCTCGTCTCGCTTCGCGTCGAGTTCGGATCCGCGGTCCTCGACGAGCGATTCGCGGTCCTCGATTCGCTCGCGGACGAGCGACAGGCTGTTTTCGAGTGACTCCGCGCGCGACTCGGCGTCCACCAGGGCTTCGGCCGCCTCGACCGACTCGTCGAGAGCGTCGAGACGCGATTCGAGTTCGTCGATGCGCTCGGTGAGTTCCTCGACGTCCGACTCTCGGTCGCCAATCGCATCGACGTGCGGCGACGATTCGACCGATTGCCCGCACTCAGGGCACTTGCCGGCGTCGCGGAGTTGCTTCGCTTCGGCGAGTCGCTCGCGGGCGTTCTTCAACTCGGTCTTCGTCTGTGCGAGCGTCTCTCGCACCTCTGAGCGTTCGCTTCGGCGCTCGTCGAGGAGGGCTGCGGCATCACCGCGCGCGACGGGTGCGTCTTCGAACTGCTCGTCGATGTCGGCCAGCGACGACTCGATGTCGTCGCGTTTCTCGGCGAATTCGTCGAGGTCCGACCGGGCTTCTTCGATAGCCTGCTGGTCGTCGTCTGCCGATTTGCGCTTTTCTTCCGCACGCGAGGCGAGTTCTTCTGCGCGTTCTTCGAGGCGCTCTCTCTGTGCGGTGAGCGCCTGTGCTTTCGTCCGCGCTTCGGTGAGTTCCTCGCGGAGTTCGGACTCTCGCTCTGCTAACTCCTCGCGCCGTGCGTCGAGCGCCTCCTCGCTCGCCTCGGTGAGTTCGGTGTCGGCGACGACGTCGGCGAGTCGCCCGTCCACGTCGTCGAGTTCGGTTTCGAGGTCGCGGACGCGCTCGGACAGCGAGTCGCGTTCGCGCTCGGTCGCCGAGATTTTCTCCGTGAGGTCATCGACCGCCGACTCGACTTCGGCGAGTTGCTCGCGCTGTTCGGCGTGTGCTTCGAGCGTCGCGTTGACCGCTTCGAGGACGGACTCGGCCTCCTCGCGGTTCGCTTCGTAGTTGGAAATCTGCTCGTCGAGTTCCGAGCGCTTGGATTCGAGCGCGTTGAGCGTCGCGTGGAGGTCGGCGTCCTCTTTCGCCTCGATTTGCGAGGCGAGGTCTTCGAGCGCACCGCGCTTGTTCGACAACACGTCGTTGACGCCGAGGCGGGCGTCTACCGCTCGCTCTCGGTAGTCTTCGAGTTTGCCGAGTTGGAGCAGGTCGTCTATCATGTCCTGTCGCTGGGCGGGCGAGGCGTTGATGAGTTTGTTGACCTCGCCCTGCTGGACGTAGGCGCAGTTGACGAACGCCTCGGCGTCCATGCGCAGGAGCGAGGCGACGAAGCTCCGAACGTCGCGCGCGCCCTCGACCGTCCCCGATGGGCCTTCGAGCACGCACTTCGCCGTCGTCGCTCGCTGGCCCGTGTTTCTGATGCGGCGCTCGATTCGATACTGGCCGTCGTCGTGGACGAACTCCAGTTCGAGTTCGGCGTCGTCCGCGCCGGTCGTGACGATATCTTCGAGATTTCCGTCCAGCGCCTTCGACCCGTAGAGCGCGAAGAAGCAGGCTTCGAGGAGCGAGGATTTCCCGCTCCCGTTGACGCCGTGAATCACGGTGACGCCGTCTCGAAGGTCGAGTTCGGCGTCCTCGTACGGTTTGAAGTTCCGCAGGGCGATTCGGGTGAACCTCACGCGAAATCACCCAGTGAGCTGTTTTCGTTGGACTCCGCGTCTGTCTCCGTCTCTGCGTCCGAATTCACGTCTGAATCGTCCTCTCGAATCGCCTCGCCGTCGGTGCCACCGTTAGCGACGGCATCGGCGACCGCGGCGACTTTCTCGTTGTCTGCTTCGTCTGCGTCCGAGACCTCTGTCGTCTCGTCCGGGTCCGCTACTTCGTCGCCGTCGTCCGCGTCTGCTTTTCCGTCGCCGTCGCCTGCCTGCGGACTCTCGGCCGTCGTGAACGCACTCAGGTCGTCGTCGATACGCTCGGCGAGTCGCGTCTTCACCTCCTCGCGGACGTTGGAGTCGGCGACTTTGCTCGCGCGAATCGTCTCCTCCACGTCGAGGGCGGCGGTCGAAAGCCCCATCTCGCGGACGCGCTCTCGCACGGCGTCGTCCGGGTCGGCGAAAGAGACATCGGTGGCGACCGGCGCGTCGAGGTCGAGTTCGCGGCGGTCGGTGACGCGCGCGACGAGCGCGCCCTGTTCGGTGGCGAACGTCTCGACGGCCGCGGAGGTGACAGTCTCGCCCTCGCCCGTCAGTTCGATGATGGCGACGGCCTCAGTGAGGTCGAACTCGCGGACGCGCTGGCGGACGCGTTCGATGCCCTCGTCGCCCGCGAGTTCGACCGAGATGAACTCGAACGGACGCGTTTCGAGGGTTCGACGGCGGATGTCGATGGTCTCGGAGAATTCGACGAGGTTGTAGCCGCGGGGGTCGCGTTCGCTCGCGCTCGCGCGCTCGGTCGAACCACAGTACGTCACCCAGGTGTCGCCGACTTCGGCCACGTCGGGGACGTGGTTGTCGCCCAAGAGCATCGCGTCGAAGGCGACGTTCGACTCGGAGAGGACGGTCTCGGTCTCCCAGTCGCCGTGGACGAAGGGCGTAAAGAGGCCGTGGCCGACGAGCACCGCGTGCGTCTGGTCGTGCGCGTCGAACTGGTAGTCGAGTTCGTCGCGTCGGGAGCGCGGGACGTGGTCGAGACCGTAGAAGGCCACGTCGCCGACGACGTGCGGCGAACTGCCGAGTCTGGTCGCAAGCCCGAGGCGTTCGAACAGGTCGAGCCACTGCCCGCCGCGGGTCGATTCGTGGTTGCCGACGATTGCGAGGAATGGAATCCCCGCGTCGTCGAGTTTCCGAAGCGCCGCGAGCGTGCCGAGGAGGTCCGGTAACTCGGGGCGTCGGTCGTGGTACAGGTCGCCCGCGTGGATGACCGCATCCACGTCGTCCGAGCACGCGTCTTCGACCACCTGCTCGAAGGCGGCCAGAAAGTCCTGACGGCGCGCGGGCGAGTGGTACTGCTGGTACCCAATGTGGGTGTCGCCGGTGTGTATCACCCGTGTCATCTATCCGGTGATTTGCCGCCCCCGCTGAAAACCGTTATGCGCGGACCGAGAGTGAACCGGGTCGCCGTCGAGTGCGGCGCGGAGGTCGGCGAGGTCCGAGAGGAGCACTCGTCCCTCTCGTGCGAGGTCGTGGTCACCGGCGTGGGCAGCGCGGGTAACTGCCGCTCGGAGTCGTGACTCGCCGTCGTCGTCCAGAAACGCGGCCGCCGTGAGGAGTGACGAGAACGCGCGGCGCGCCGCTGCGATGGTGGCGCGGTGAGAGAGGGAGTGGGGAGAACGGGCCGATTCGGGTGACGAGTCGTCTGCGAGTGCGGAGAGTGCGCGGCCGACGGTGTCGGGGTCAGTCATGGGCCGACGTGGCCGCGGCTTCGGACTTAAATCTTCAGCGTGTAGAGGCGCTTGCGCGCATCCGAGAAGGAAAAGCGCGAATCGACCGCGCCCTCCTCTTCGAGCCGCGACAGCGCGTATCGGACCGTCCGCGGCGGAAGCAGCGACTCCTCGGCGATTTGGCTCTGGGTGAGCGTCTCTTCGTAGTCGAGAATCTTCACGACCAACTTCGCGCTCGGCGGCATGTCTCGGACGGCCGCCCAGCGGTCTTCGGTGTTCGCTTCGGTCTGCGGTTCGACCGCTTCCGTGGTGCTCATCGTATCCTATCCCAGGCAATGCTATTAGATAATATTTGCTATGTCGAATTATGAATAACAGTAATTTCGTGTGACGCGCGTCAGACTGTCTACACCCCAGTAAACGGACAGGAGAGCCAGCGAGAACCACACACACCCGAAGCCTCATAAGAGCCTGTGCCCTACCACGGCTGATGACCGACACTGTGGACGACGTCGACCTCCCCTACGATGAGGAGACGGCGTCGCAGCAGGAGAAGCTTTCAGCTCTACAAGAGCGACTCAACGTTCTCGAATCGCAGAACGAGGAGATGCGGGACAAGCTTCTCGATGCGAATGCAGAGAACAACAAGTACCAACAGAAGCTCGAACGGCTGACCCACGAGAACAAGAAGCTCAAGCAGTCGCCGCTGTTCGTTGCGACGGTACAGGAAATCACCGACGAGGGGGTCATCATCAAGCAGCACGGTAACAACCAAGAGGCCCTCACCGAAGTGACCGAAGAGATGCGCGAAGAGTTAGAACCCGACGCGCGCGTCGCAGTGAACAACTCGCTTTCTATCGTCAAGCGACTCGACAAAGAGACCGACGTGCGGGCACGCGTCATGCAGGTCGAGCACAGCCCCGATGTCACCTACGAGGACATCGGTGGGCTCGAAGAGCAGATGCAGGAAGTCCGCGAGACGGTCGAGATGCCGCTCGACCGCCCCGAGATGTTCGAGAAAGTGGGTATCGACCCACCCGCTGGCGTCCTCCTGTACGGACCGCCGGGCACCGGGAAGACCATGCTCGCCAAAGCCGTCGCCAACCAGACGAACGCTTCGTTCATCAAGATGGCCGGCTCCGAACTGGTGCACAAGTTCATCGGTGAGGGCGCAAAGCTCGTCCGCGACCTGTTCGAGGTCGCCCGGGAGAACGAGCCTGCCGTCATCTTCATCGACGAAATCGACGCCATCGCGTCGAAGCGCACCGACTCGAAGACCTCCGGCGACGCCGAGGTCCAGCGGACGATGATGCAACTGCTCGCCGAGATGGACGGCTTCGACGAGCGCGGTAACATCCGCCTCATCGCGGCGACCAACCGCTTCGACATGCTCGACCCCGCCATCCTTCGTCCGGGTCGCTTCGACCGCCTCATCGAAGTGCCCAAGCCGAACGACGAAGGCCGCGAAATCATCTTCAAGATTCACACGCGCAAGATGAACGTCGCCGACGACGTGGACTTCGCAGAACTCGCCGAGCTGGCCGAGAACGCCTCCGGTGCCGACGTGAAGGCCATCTGTACCGAGGCCGGGATGTTCGCCATCCGCGACGACCGCACGGAAATCTTCATGGAAGACTTCGTCGGCGCGTGGGAGAAGATACAGAACGAATCGGAAGACGACACCGACGTCTCCCGCGCCTTCGCATAAGGCGACCTTCTCTTTCGACCGACGCTGGTTTTCAGAAGTAAGTGACAGAGTGCCGACGACGCTCCGTGAACTGGGCGAGTGCGCTTCGTTCTACGCTGGGAACACGAAGTACGGAATGACGAACAGGACGACGAACATCGCAGCGAGGATGAGACCGTAGCCGACGAGCGTCGCGGCGGCGGTCAACCACGCTTCGCGGCGGCCCGGTAAATCGAGAGTAGCCATGCTCGTCCGGTCGCGGTCGTGGATGATAAATCGTTGGTGTTCTACGCCGCCGTCTCGCGGTCCGCGACGGGGGCCATCAGGTAGCCACCGAAGCCGAGCGCCCACAGCAGGATTGGGTAGGCGACATCGCCGGAACCCGAACGACTGAAAGCGACTGGGTCGCACCCCACTGTATGGGCACGCCACTCGACACCCGCGAGGCGCAGGCCGAGGAGGTCCTCGAACGTCTGTACGAGGAGTACCCCGACACGACGATTTCGCTGAACTACTCGAACCGGCTCGAACTGCTCATCGCCGTCATGCTCTCGGCGCAGTGTACCGACGAGCGCGTGAACAAGGTCACCGCCGAGTTGTTCGAAAAGTACGACTCCGCCGAGGACTACGCCGACGCCGACCAAGAGGAGTTGGCCGAGGACATCAACTCTATCACGTACTTCAACAACAAGGCGAAGTACATCCGGTCGGCCTGCACCGACATCATCGAAGAACACGACGGCGAGGTTCCGGACACCATGTCGGAGTTGACCGACCTCGCGGGCGTCGGCCGCAAGACGGCGAACGTCGTCCTCCAGCACGGTCACGACATCGTCGAGGGCATCGTCGTCGATACGCACGTCCAACGCATCTCGCGGCGACTCGGTCTCACCGAAGAAGAGTACCCGGAACAAATCGAACAGGACCTGATGCCCGTCGTCCCCGAGACCGACTGGCAGCAGTACACCCACTTACTCATCAGTCACGGGCGCGCAGTGTGCGACGCGCGCAACCCGTCGTGCGACGAGTGCGTGCTCGAAGATATCTGTCCGTCGTCGAAACTCCAGCACGACGTAGACCTGGCGAAGAACGAGGCGTGGTGACGGAGTCGTCGCCTTCGGAGTCTACTCTCAAGCGAGGACGTAGCCGGTGACGTATCGGTAGACGCCGAGAACCCACGCGAGCATCCAAAAGAGCACGTAACCGAAGACGCCGACGCGGAGTCGGCCGCGCCACGCGCTCATGTTTTCGTGTAAGTCGTCGAGCGAGATGTCCTGGTCGGGGTCGTGATACAGGTTCGCTCGCCACTTCGCTTGGAAGATACGGACGATTCCCGTGAGCGCGAACACGAGCATCGCGTAGGCCTGCAACCCCAAGATGGCGTGGAGCGCCGTCAGGCCGTTCAACTGCTCGAAGAGTCGCGGAATCATCCACGTCACCACGGGTACGGTGTTGAGCACCAAGCCGGGGAAGATGATTTTGAGGTGGTAGACGAGCACGTCCCACGTCACCGTCTCGGCGTCGATCATGATCCACGCGCCGTAGAGGTAGAACGGAAGACTCACCGTGACGGTGAGCGCGGCGAGGGTGGCGAGGGTCGTCTCGTCTGCCATTGGCCGCGCTTAGAACCGGGGTGCCGTAAAGCGACCGATGCGGTTCGATGCGTTCGAGCGCTAGACCACTCGGCGCAGTTCGAACGCGAACTCGGAGCCGCCCACTTGGCCATCCATTCGAGCGCCGGACTATTCCCACCCGTTCGAGCGCCGGACCACTCGACGGCTACCCGAGAGGTCGGAACACGTTTACCGGCGTGGACCCTACCTCGGGCGATGGCAGATTCGTCTTCCGCACCGGCCGACGACCCCGAGTCGCCCGACGCGGATACTGACGACGCGGTCGTGTCACGAGACGACGCCGACCTCGAAGCGCTGCGCCAAGCCGTCGAGGAGAAGTACGACTTCGAGAACTTCGGCCCGGCGGATATGGCGAAGATGAGCGTCGAAGAGTGGGAGGCCGCTTTCGACCCCGAGTCGTGGATAGTCGGCGACGAGTTACTCGAACGAGTCGAAGAGGAACTCCGCTACCGCATTGCGATTCGAGAGGTGTTCGCGGTGCTCGAACGCGTCACCGAAAACGGGGAACCGCGCATTCTCGCCTACTCCGACGAGGGGTACGCCGTCGTCTACCCCGACGGGAGCATCGAGGGCGAAGGGACGGTGCTCCGCGACGTGAAACCGACCGTCGCGCTCTGTTCGATGGACGACTTCGACGTGAATCAGGCACCCGAGACGGTCTCGTTACCGACGCCCGAGTCCGTCGCAGAAGGGACGGGTGACTTCGGGAACCGCGTGCTCCAACTCGTCGCCTTCGGGCAGTTACTCGGCGGCCTGTCGCTCATCGCGGCATATCTGTTCGTTCCGGAAGCGGATTCGATCGTCGCCCCGCTCGCCGGCATCGCGTTCATCCTTATCGGGGTGTTCCTCTTCGTGGTCGTCGCCAACGCGAGACTCTCGGACCGGTTCCGCGCCGAAGAGTACCGTGACCGCCTGCGCGCGTTGGGGCTGGAAACCGGCGCACGGCCCGACTTCGTTCCCGCCTTCGACGGCGACGACGTGACGCGAGAGCGACTCGTCGATGTGCCCGAAAACGGGCCGCTCAGTTCCGAGCGACAGTAACCCGTAAACGCCCCGCTGTGGAGGCATAGTCGGTGGGTTTAAGCACGAAGCATCCTGACCAACGACCGTATGAAAAGGCGGGAGTTTCTCCGAATGGCCGGTGGCACGACAGCCGCCGCGACCGCTGCCGCCGGGACCGCCGCTGCGCAGGAAGGCGAAGGCGGTGGAGGCGCGGTTCAACCCGACTTCGGTGGCTACCTCGACGGCGTCGATGGTGGGTACCAAGACAATCGTGGCCAAAGCGAGGTCACGGTCGAGGTCGGTGCCGCCGGTAACGGTGGCGACCTAGCGTTTGCCCCGGCAGGAATGTGGATCGACCCCGGTACGACCGTGACGTGGGAGTGGACCGGCAACGGCGGTGGCCACAACGTCGTCGCCAGCGAGGGTGCCTCGCTCGACTCCGGTTCGCCAGTCGCCGAAGCCGGCACCACGTACGAGTACACCTTCGAAGAGGGTGACGCGGGAATCACGAAGTACCACTGCGCACCGCACGAAGCACTCGGCATGCTCGGTGCAGTCGCGGTCGGCGAAGACGTTCCGACCGTGTCGGCCGGCGGCGGTGGCGGCGAGAAGGAACTCGAAGAACTCGGTGTTCCGATTCAGGCGCACTGGGTCGGCGCAGCGACGATTCTCGGCATCATCGTCACCATGATTTATTCCTTCTTCATCCTGAAGTACGGTGAGTCCGCGAACACGGGCAACACTGGAGGTGGCGAATAATGTCTTCGAGTGGCAGTACATACGGCGATATTCACCGATACGAACCGGCACGCGAGAGCACGACGGCGGCCATCGCAATCGTCCTCCTGACGATTATCGAGGTCGTGTTCGTCTTCCTCTTTACCTACGGATTCGTCTCCGGGTGGGGGCTGACGGACACGGGTAACATGTTCCTCGGTGGCATCCTCGCCGTCATCTTCGTGGACCTCGCGTTCATCCTTGCACTGTACCGCAAAGAGTTCCTCCCGGACGTCATCATCGTCAAGAAACGACGTCGCAAGTGGGAAGACCTCTACGTCCGCGAGGAGGACGCCGATGGAAACTCACTGGGTGACGGCGCGTGGGACCAAGTCAAGCGCGCGGTGTACCCCTACTACAAGCGATAACACATGAGCCTCGAACGCAAAGACGACTACGACCACAAGTCCTGGATGAGAGAGAAGAATCTCACCCCGGTGGAGACGACGTTCCTCACCGTTCTCATCTGGCTTGACAAGCGACTTCGCATCGTTGACTACCTCGAACTGCTGGAGGGCCTCTACTACCGGGTCAACCTGCAGATGCCGAAGAGTCACACCGAACAGTACAACCTCGACAACAAGTTCTGGTACTGGTACCCGCTCTACACCCTCGGGCTGTTCTCGACGCTCGCGTACGTCGTCGCAGCCATCAGTGGTGCACTGCTCGGGTTCTACTACTCGCCCGCGACGACGGGCGACCCGACGACGGCGTACGCCAGTATCGAAGCCATCATGACCGAACTCCAGTTCGGCTTCATGCTCCGTTCGGTCCACCGCTGGGCCGCACAGGTCATGGTCGCCGCCGTGTTCCTGCACATGCTCCGTGTCTACTTCACGGGCGCGTACAAGGAACCGCGCGAACTCAACTGGCTCATCGGCATCGTCCTCATCAGTCTGACGATGGTGTTCGGATACACGGGCTACCTGCTGCCGTGGGACCAGCTCGCGTTCTGGGCCGGTCAGATCGGCGTCGAGATGTCGCTGTCCGTTCCCCTCGCCGGCGAGTGGGTGGCACAACTCCTCTTCGGTGGGTTCACGCTGAGTCAAGCGACGCTGCAACGTATGTACATCATCCACGTGTTCCTGCTCCCCTTCGTGGTGACGACGCTCATCGCGATTCACATCGGTATCGTGTGGGTGCAGGGCATCGCAGAGCCGCACTAAGGAGAACAAATGAGCGACAACCAAGACAACCAAGAAATCCGCACCGACGGCACGGGCATCGTCGCGCCCGACAACGAGACGCCGACGTGGAGTGAGCGGAAGGCCCGCAAGACGGGACTCTCTCGGCTCACCTACGAGTACTTCGAGCGTGCTCGCCGCGAAGACCAAGACCTCCGGACGGAGTCCGACTACGTCGAGCGCGACGTGCTCGCGTTCCCGACGTGGCCCCACGAGACCGTCCGCAACCTCTCGATTGCGTCGTTCTTCGTCGGGATGATTCTGTTCCTCTCGGCGACGATGCCGCCGCACATCGGCGCGCCCGCGAACCCATCGAGTACGCCGGCGATTATCCTGCCCGACTGGTACCTCTACTGGTCGTTCGGACTCCTCAAGCTCAACCCGCTGAACCCCGAACTCGCCATCCTCGGCGGCCAGAAGATCATGGCAGACCGGACGTACGGTGTGCTCGCCAACGGCGTCGTCGTCGGCTTCATCGCCATGGTGCCCTTCCTCAACAAGGGTTCCGCGCGGCGGCCAGTCGAAGAGCCGTTCTGGGCCGCAGTCGGTGTCTTCGGCATCGTCTTCGCAATCACCATCTCGCTCCTGGCAGTCAAGAACCTCATGCCGATGAACGTCGATCTGCTGTTCGACCTGACGTTCCTGCTGCCGGTCGTCTTCGGGACGGTCACCTACGCCGTGCTCAAGACGATGAAAGAGGGCTACATGTACAACCTCAACCGCCGCTACTACCGGCTTCGTCCGCCGAAGTAGAGCGGAACTCCTACCACGACTCATTTCTTAGGGACTCACGATGACAGATAGCGACGCAACCGACTCGACCGCCGACGCGGAGGTGCGGTCATCTCGTCGCGGCCGCCGCGACATCGTCGTTCCCATGCGGTTGTACAAGACCGTCACGGTGTTTTCGACGCTCATCGCCGTCACCAGCGTCGTCCTCGGCTTCGTGTTCTTGGACGCGGCGACGCTCCAAGTGAGCGCCCTCCGGGCGGTGATTATCGGCGTCCTCGGCTTCGTCGGTCTCACCGTCGCCGACGGCGTCCTCAGTACCGTCCTCGCAATCGTCGGACTTGGTGTGATTGCGTTCGGTTCGGTCGTCTACACGATTGGTACTCGATTCCGCGCCCACGGAATGGGAAAGTCTCAAGAGGACTCCGGCGAAGATTCGAACAATGGCTGACGAATTCATCAAAGGACTGGGCATCCTGACCGGCTCGGGTCTCGCGTGGATGGTCCTCGCGGGATGGTACCGAACGAGCAGTTTCGAGAGTACGAAACAACTCATCGAACCGCTTCACTCGGAGCCCGGTGGACTGTTCGACCTCCTCGCGGTCACGATGATGGACGTGTTCCTCTGGTTCGCTATCATCGGCGCGCTCACCTTCTGGGTGCTCATCCCGACCGGTCGCCAACTCAAGGGCGCGCTCGACGACCGACGGAACGCGCAGTAACTCGCCCACTCACGTCTTCTGTTTCTCCACGCTCCGAGAGCAATCAGTCATCGCGGCAATCGCGCGTTAGATTGGAAAAACTCTAATGAGTATCCCACCGAGGTGCCTGTATGCAACCGCTACAGTTCCTCGTCCCGCTCGACCAACTGGCGGCGGTCGAACCGGCCATCCCGTTCGTCGCACTCGTTCTGGTGCTGGCAAACATGCTGACGCGCTTCCTTGCCCACCGGAGCCACGTGAACCAGGCGAACGACGGAGCAGACGAACTCTCGCGGTATCTGCCGCACACGCTCACGTCGGGCGCGCTCGTCGTGACGTCGTTCCTGTTCTTGCTCCTCGAACCCCACGGTGGCATGGTTCTGACCGTCCTCGTCGTCGGGATGTTCGTCACGGACTTCTTCGAGTTCGAAGCGCGCGAAGTCGAAGCCCGTAACGACCGACCGCTCGACCAGCCGAAAGGTGCGCTGACGGCATCCGTCGTCGTGCTCATGTACGCCGCCTACCAGAGCCTCTTCTTCCTCGTCGCAGGCGTCTGGAACGCCATCATCTGACGGCGAATCGAACGCACCCGCGGCGTTCGGTTGCGGGACTTATTTTCACTCCACGGAGCGCCAGCGCTGGCCGGCACAGCACGTGAGTCGAGGACGACGCTCAGTCGAGAAGGAGCGAGACCGACTGGTCGAATTCGACGACGACAGGTTCGTACGGAGCGACCTCGGCCGCGATATCGGCATCGAGGACGAGCGACACGGGTGACTCCTCGCGTTCGACACGAAGTCGAAGCGGCGGTTGCAGCACCCACGAGTCGGTCTGGGTCGCGTACGGTGAGACCGGGACGACTGCGAGACCCGCACCGGGACCGACGATAGTGCCCCCGGCGGCGCGCGCGTAGCCAGAACTTCCGAGCGGCGTCGCCGCGACGACGCCGTCGGCGCGGAACGTGTCGAGCGAGTGCCACCCGTCGTTCGAAGAAGTCACCGCGCGGGCGTCGGCGACGCTGTACGCCGAGATGTGCGCCGGTTCGCTGGTCACGAGCATCACGTCAAAGAGCGCACGGCCGACGTGTTCGTCACCCACGCGTACCGAGAGAACGGGGTGTTCGACAGGGGCCAATTCGTCGGCGACAATCGCCTCGATAACGCCCTGCAGGTCGTTCCGGGCGACCGACCACGGTGCATCGCACGCGACGGGCACGAGCGGCGTGTCGCTCTCTACGTCGAGCGCGGCCGCGCGCAGTGCGTCTTCGCCGACGGCGACGAGAACGTCGCCATCGTCGTCCGTGGTCGTCCCACCGGCAGTGCGAATCGTCGCCTCGACCGACGCATCGCCGACGACTGTGAAGTTCATCGCCGGCGCTCGCCTCCGGTTCGACCCGTTGACATCGAGCGAGGGTACGCCGTCGCCGATAAAAGAGGCGGCGATTCCATCTGTCTCGCTAAAGCACGGTTCGACACGAACCGTGTGGCTCGAGCGTAGCCTGTGCTGACAGTCCCCAAGACGAGAGTTCCGTTCGAGACCGAACGTACGGGAATGTGATAGCACGCAGAAATGTATGAAAAGGTTTTGCCGACTCCGAGCCTCTAACTGGTGAATGGCAGTATTCGAAGTAGACCCAGTCGACTTTGGTATTCTATTTTTATTGCAACACAACGCCCGCGATGTGACGACCAAAGAGATGGGCGAACAGGTCGGTGTCGCGTCGAGCACGGTCGCAACCCGAATTCGGAATCTGGAGACAAACGGCGTCATCAGAGGCTACGTGCCGACCATTGATTACGAAAAAGTGGGGTTCGACCACGTGTATCTCGTCATCGGCACTGGGCCAGAGCGCCACGAGACGCGGAACAGTTTCTTCGAAGAGATACTGGATATTGACGGTGTCGTGAGCCTCAGAGAGTTGGCTGCCGACGAAGAGAATTTCTCGATTGAACTAGTCGGTCGAACCCGCGAGCAGTTATTCGAACGGCTGGAAGAGTTGAACGAACGCGGGCTGAAAGTGACGCGTATCGAGATGATAAAACGCGAGCACCACCAGCCATTCAATCATTTTGGCCAGCACCTCGTCCGTGATGACTAACGTGGATGTCCACAATTCGAGAAATCGGCAAAAATTTGTTTCTTGTGCAATCAGGGAAGAGATATGCGATAATTATTCAATTCTCGACACCTTATTACTCTCTCAGGCCGTTCACGTCATCGATGACGCTGGCACAGAACGAGACCAGTTCGATCGTTCAACGAATCCTTGAGACGGTTGCGGACAAAGAGGGTGTTTCGGTGATGGACCTCGAACAGCCCCTCTACGAAGTCATCGACCCAGAGGCACTTGCTGTGCTGTCCCATCCGAAGTATGCTTCTTCGAATGTACGGATATCATTCACCTATTATGGGTATGAGATAGACGTAGACCGTACCGGCGGGCTTCGAGTTCAGACGAAGTCGGGTGGATAACGACACAGAGTGATCTCGGTGTCACCGGTGGGACCGACAGCCTACGCCCCCCTCGTCGAATCGCCGACCACGATTTTTGCACTCTACCGATGCGAGAACGGGGAAGTGGCGTGTTTCGTTCGAAGAAGATACGCGAAGAGTTCCGAGAGACGGTTATGCGCTCACTGTGGGTCTCGTCACCTCAGAACGGCCAATCCCCGGTGACCTTCATCCCGGCGGCTTTGTCCTCGGCTTCGAGGGCCGCCGCGATGTCGGCGGGGTCGGCGTGCGGCACGTCGTGCTCCGATTTGGCGACTTCGACGACGAGTTCCGTGAGGAAGATAGCCTGTTCGCGCAGCGTGCGCGACTCGAGTTTGTCGATGGTGTCGGCGTGGGTGTGACCCCAGCCACGCCCCCGGTCGTCGCTGACGCTGCCAATCATGTAGGCGGGCACGCCGTGGACGACGAACGGCCAGTGGTCGCTGTGAGGCAAGTGTTCGGGCAAGAGGGAGATTGGGATGTCGAAGCGGTCGGAGACGGTTTCGACGATATCGTCGAGCGCGTCGAAGCCGCTGGTGTGGAACTGGAGCGTCCGCCCGCCGACCACGCCGTCGTTGTTGACGATGGCTTTGACGTTCGCGCGGCCGTCGCCGAGACGCGAGGCCTCGTACGCGGAGCCGACGAGCCCGACTTCCTCGGCACCGAAGCAGACGAATCGGACGCGGTTTTCGAGTTCGTCCTCGCGGGCGGCGAGCGCGCGGGCGAGTTCGACGACCATCGCCGTGCCCGCGCCGTTGTCCATCGCGCCCTCGGCGATGTCGTGGGCGTCGAGGTGGCTCGTGACCAGTACTTCCTCGTCGGTGTCGGGTCCGAGTTCGGCGTGGACGTTGCCGCTCTCGGCCATCGGCGTCTCACACATTACTTCGACGGTGACTTCGCTGCCTTCGAAACGTCGGCCGAGTCGCGCGCCGACCTCGCTGCTCACGCCGACGGCGGGGATGTCGCCGACGGGAGCTTCTTCGGTGCCGACGCTCCCCGTGGGTGGGAGTTGGCCGGGGACGTGGTTGGCGAAGATGAAGGCTTCCGCGCCCGCCTGTACTGCGTAATAGTACTTCTCGCGGCGGTGGATGAAGCGGTCGTAGTGGTCGGGGACGGTCGAAGAGACGACGACGACCTTACCCGAGAGGTCGCGGTCGAAGTCCTCCGGCAGGCCGTAGCCGAGGTCAACGAGTTCGCCCGTCGCCGTCTCGCTGGGGCTTCGGGGAAGTGCGATGCACTCTTGGGTCGTGTCCTCTGCGAGAATGGCGCTGTCGCCGCGTTCCCAGCCTTGAATCTCGAACGTGTCGATGCGGGCGTTGCGCGCGCCGACGGCGTCGAGTGCGTCGCGTGTGGCTTCCATGGCCTCGCGCTCGCCGGGCGACCCGGCCATCCGATTGCCGATATCGACCAGCGTTTCGAGGTGGGTCCAGCCGACGTCGCTCGTGAAGGTCTCACCGATCCAGTCTGTCATACCGAATCGTCGCCCGAGGCGGAGGTAATGGTTGCGATGCAAGTGGTCTGAACCGATAGCCGTCAACGAGGTGAGGTGTAACTCGGGTGCCAAAATGGTCCGGCAGGTTCAAGAAGCATCTGTAACGTACTTTCATTCATGACCGACGTTCGAATCGCCGGGGTCGGACTGACCAAGTTCGGTAGTTACCCCGAGCGAACTGGCCGCGACCTGTTCGCGGAGGCGGCCCTCGCCGCGCGGGAGGAGGCCGGCATCTCCCGCGACGACTACGAGGAGCTTCACTACGGCAACTTCATGGGTGAACTCGCAGAGGGGCAGGGTCACCAAGCGCCGATAATGGCCGAGGCGGCGGGGGTGGAGTGTCCAGCGACGCGATACGAGCAAGCCTGCGCCTCCGCGGGCGTCGCGTTCCGCCAGGCCGTCCAGACGATTCGCGCCGGCGGCGCGGATGTCGTCCTCGCGGGCGGCATGGAGCGGATGAACAACCTCGATACGCCGAACGTCACGCAGTCGCTCGCCATCGCGGCCGACGAACTGTTCGAAGTGCGCGCCGGCGTCACCTTCCCCGGCGCGTACGCGCTCATGGCCCGAGCCTACTTCGACGAGTACGGCGGCGACAACGAAGACCTCGCCAACATCGCCGTGAAGAACCACGCCAACGCGATGACGAACGAGTACGCGCAGTTCCACCGCGAAATCAGCGTCCAGGACGCCCTCGAAAGCCCCGTCGTCGCCGACCCGCTCACCCTCTACGACGCCTGTCCCATCACCGACGGTGCGAGCGCCATCGTCCTCGTCAGCGGCGACTACGCCGACGAGCACGGCATCGACGCCCCAATCGCCGTCACCGGGTCTGGACAGGGGACGGACAAAGCGGCCCTCCAAGACCGGGAGCACATCGCCCGCACGCCCGCGGCGACGAAAGCGGCCGAGCAGGCCTACGCGGACGCCGGCATCTCCCCCGGAGACGTGGACGTGGCCGAAGTCCACGACTGCTTTACCATCGCCGAAGTGATGGCACTGGAATCGCTGGGCTTCTACGAACCCGGCGAGGGAATCGGCGCGGCCGCCCGCGGCGAGACGACCCGCGACGGCGACCGACCCATCAACCTCTCGGGCGGCCTGAAGGCGAAGGGCCACCCCGTCGGCGCGACGGGCACCGCCCAAATCGTCGAGATGACGAAGCTCCTGCGCGGCGACCACGCGAACAGCGACGCCCTCTCGGACCCGCGAGTCGGCTTGACCCACAACGCGGGTGGCACGGTTGCAAGCGCAGTCGTTCACGTCCTGGAGGTGATGAACTGATGGCAGACGCAGCATACGACGATTGGCTCGCCGCGATTGGCGACGGCGACGGCTACTATCTCGCCTGCCCCGACGGTCACGGGTCGTTGCCGCCGCGACGGTCGTGTCCGCACTGTGGGGCGGCCGAGTTGACCGAGGAGCCGCTCCCGGCGACGGGCGAACTCGTCACCTTCTCGGAGGTGCACGTCCCGGCACCGCGCTTCGCCGACGACGCGCCCTACGTGACCGCGATTGCCTCGTTCGGACCGGTTCGACTGACCGGCATCGTCCGCGGTGTCGAGTCGGCAGACGTCCAACTCGGCATGAAAGTCGTCCCTGACGTGGGCGAGTCGGTGACGACGGGCGAGACCATGCTCGTCTTCCGACCCGCAGACGCCTAATCTGACGCCGGGTTTTTCGTTTCAGATTCTTCCGTTTCAGACTCGTCCGTCTCAGCGTCGTCTTCGACGAGGTGCTCGAACACCGGACGGTTGCGCACGACTCCACCGAGGACGACCACCCAAAATCCCACCGCGACGAGCGCGATAGTTCCGTAGAGCGCGAGCGAAACCGCGTCGAACACCCCACCAACCATCAGCACTCCGCCGACCATGCTTACTGGAGCGCGTCTCGGACCGTCTCCACGAACGCGGCCGGGAACTCGACGTGCGGGAGCAACATCGCGTCGTCGAAGACGACGAGCGTGCAGTCCGCCCGCTCTGCGAGGTCACGACCGTCCGCGAGCGGCGTGATGTCGCTCTCGCGGCCCCAGATGAGCGTGGTCGGAACGTCGAGTGCGGACAGTTTCTCACCGAGGTCGAAATCGGCGTTGAGATAGCCAGAGACGAACGATGCCGGTGCGAATCGTGCACCGGGTTGGTGGGCCGTCAGCCACTCGTACTCCTGCCACTCGTCGCCCGCCTTCGACGGGTCGTAGTAGCCGTGGTCGGCGTTGAAGTAGCGAATCGACGGGTGCGAGGCGATGACGTTGAACACCGCTTCGCCGACGACGGGCGCGCGGATGAGTTCGCGGAGCCACTCGGTCGGGTCCGGACCGCCGCGGGCAGTCGGACAGACGAAGACGAATTTCGAGACCGATACGTCGTCGCGCTCGGCGGCGGCGACGGCGTAGGACGAGGTGAGCGACGAGGCGAGTACCGCGGGCTCGTCGTACTGCGAGAGGAAGTCGCCGACGAACTCCTGATAGAGCACCGCCGAGTAGTAGAGCGCCGGGCGGTCAGTGAGACCGAATCCGGGCAAATCGGGAGCGATGACGTGGTAGTCTTCGGCGAGGTCGTCGAACACCGCGCGGAACTCGCCCGAGGACCCCGCGGCGTTGATGCCGTGGAGGAGGACGAGCGTCGGGTCGGTCTCGTCGCCCGCCTCGACGTAGGCGACGTCCATCCCGCGCCAACGGAACGTCCCGACCGACCCCGAAAGTGGCGGGTCGAGCGGGCCAGCGCGCTTCGAGAGGGCCGCGTTCGCCGCGATAGTGAGTCCGATGCCGGCGGTAGCCGCACTGATGGCTCGTCGGAAATTCATGTCATTGAGATGGACGGCCGTGACCTTAATTCGCCCGCCGGAGAAGGATTCGTGACGAGGGGTTCAGTCGCCGTCGTCGCCGAGGCACTCGCGCAGCGGTGCGAGTATCTCTTCGGTGACGGCGTAAGGGTCCGTCTCCCGGGCGGCAATCGATTCGGCGAAGGAGTCGATGCCACCTTGCGATTCGAGTTCTGCTTCGAGCAACGCGCCAACGTCGCCTTGGAGTAACTGCCGAACCTCTTCGGCCGCGCGCTGTTTGGCCTTCTCGTCGAGTTCGCCCGTCCGCTGGAGGTAGGCGTAGTGCTCGTCGAGCGTCTCGACGAACGTGTCGATGCCCTCGCCGGTCGTCGCAATCGTCTCGACCACTTCGGGCATCCACGACTCGGAAGCGGCGTCTCCGTGGCCATCCGCGTTGCCATCGACGTCGTCGCCGCCCGCCTCGTCGCTCGCAGTGCCGTTCGTCGCCTCGGACTCGTCCATCCCGTGGTGGCTCATCGCTTCGGCCCCGTGATGGCCCATATCGAGGTTCGTCCGCGGGTCGTCGCGGAGGTGAATCATCTCTTTGAGTTCGGCGACCGTGCGCGAGGCACCGCTCATGTCGGCTTTGTTCACGACGAACAAGTCGCCGATTTCGAGGATGCCGGCTTTGAGCATCTGCACGTCGTCGCCGCTGCCGGGTTGGACGAGCACGACGACCGTATCGGCGGTCTTGACGATATCGACCTCGTTCTGGCCGGCACCGACCGTCTCGATGATGATACGGTCTTTGCCGAACGCGTCGAGGGCTTTCACGGCGTCGGCGGTGGCAGTCGAGAGACCGCCGAGTTGCCCGCGGGCGCTCATCGACCGGAAGAACACGTCCATGTCGCCGATGTTCGACGCCATGCGAATTCGGTCGCCGAGGACGGCCCCGCCGGTGAAGGGCGACGAGGGGTCTACGGCGATGACGCCGACCGTCTCGCCGCGGTCACGGTAGAACTTCGCCAGTTTGTCCACGAGCGTGGATTTGCCCGCGCCGGGACTGCCGGTGATACCGACGACTGACGCGCCGCCGGTGTGGCCGTAGAGTTCGGAGACGATGTCTCGATACCCCGGTGCGCGCGATTCGATTTTCGTGATGACGCGCGCGAGTGCTCGGTGTTCGCCGTCGAGGAGTCGCTCGACGAGGTCGGTTTCCGCGGCCTGACTCATCGTCACGCCCGTTCGGGTGCGTTGTCCTTCACGAACTGGATGGTCTCTTGCATCGGCGTGCCGGGACCGAAGATGGCATCGACGCCCGCCTCGGTGAGTTTCTCGCGGTCTTCGTCGGGGACGATGCCACCGACGATGACGAGCGTGTCGTCGAGTGCACCGTACTCTTCGAGTCCGGCGAGCACTTTCGGAACGAGCGTGTTGTGCGCGCCGGAAAGAATGGAGATTCCCAGCACGTCAACGTCCTCTTGGACCGTCGCTTGGACGATTTCGTCCGGTGCTCGGTGCAGTCCGGAGTAGATGACTTCGAATCCTGCATCGCGGAAGGCGCGGGAGATGACGTGCGCACCGCGGTCGTGGCCGTCGAGTCCCACCTTGGCGATGAGACACCGGATAGTACGTTGTTCAGAGTCGGCGCTCATGCTCGGTGCTTCGATGTCACCCGGTTTGACTCTAACGGAAAATGAGGTAGAATTCTGTTGGCTCGGATTCAGTTCTGCTCGCGGACGACGACCGTACCGGCGAGTCGGTCACCAATGCGCTGGCGTTTGTCGCTGATAGCCATCACGACGAAGCCGACGAGGTAGTAGAACAGTCCGTCGATGATTCGCAGGAGGTTTCGCATGAACGACGACATGAGGTCACACGGTGACCCGTCTTCCTTCACCACTTTGATTCCGACGAGGCGTTTGCCGACGGTCTGGCCGTTCCAGTACCCTTCGAGTAAGAAGAAGTAGCCGACGAACGTCGCAAACGACGCGATAAACCCGAGAAAAGTTATGATGCCGCCGTCTCCCACGGAACCGCCGATGAAGCCAAAAACGATGAACACGCCGAAGCCGAGGATACTCCCCACGACGGTATCCACGATTTGTGCGATGATTCGTGCGCCGAGAACGTCGGTGTCGTCCCGCTCAGGCCGCTGGGCGTACCCTTCCATATGTAATTATAACAGGAATAACAGATGTCATAAATGTTGCTCCTCAGTTTTGCTTCTGATAACGAACAGCGTGTGAAAGCAAGATGTTCTCGAACAATTCCACGGACTACTCGACGCTGTCTATCGGTTAGACGTGTTCGTCCAAGAACTCGGCAATCTCCGAGTACGCCGTGATACGGTTCTCCAACTTCGAGAAGCCGTGGCCTTCGTCCTCGAAGATGCGCTCTCGAACTTCGACGTGGTCGCGCGCCTGCTCGACGAGTTGGTGTGCCTCGCTGACGGGCACGCGCGGGTCGTTCTCGCCGTGGAGGACGAACAGGGGTGCGCGAATCTTGTCGATGTTGTTGAGCGGCGAGATGGATTCGAGGAACTCTCGGTCCTCTTCGAGCGACCCGTACTCGGCCTCTCTGAGTTCGCGCCGCCAGTCGCCCGTGTTTTCGAGGAACGTGACGAAACTCGCAATGCCGACGATATCGACGCCCGCGGCCCACAGGTCGGGATACTCCGTCATCGACGCGAGCACCATGAATCCACCGTAGGACCCACCCATTGCGACGAGTTTGTCCGGGTCTACCGCGGGGTGTTCGTGGAGCCACTCCACTGCGGCCTCGATGTCGGCGACCGAGTCCATCCGCTTTTCGACGTCGTCGAGGTGGCCGTAGGCCTTGCCGTAGCCGGCGGACCCGCGGACGTTCGGTTCGAAGTAGGCGTACCCGCGCGAGAGGAAGTACTGCTTGACCGACGAGAACGAGGGGCGGCGCTGTGCCTCGGGACCGCCGTGGATGTCCACGATGACGGGCGTCTCGCCGGGTGGCGAGTCCTCGGGGAGCGTGAAGAACGCCGGAATCTCCCGGCCGTCGAACGTCGGGTAGTGGATGAGTTCGGGCGCGACGAACGTGTCCTCGGGAATCCCCGCCGTCGCGGCGTGCGTCCAACGCGTCGCCTCGCCGCTCGTCAGGTCCACGACGTAGACGTTGGCGGTGTTCGCGCTCGCGGTGACGGTGACGGCCGCGCGGTTGCCGTCGGGCGAGAACGAGACGCCGCCGGAGACGCCCTTCGGGATGTCCGGTTCGGGGAAGGCGTCGATTCGGTCCGGCGCGGTGAGTTCCCCGAAGGTGAGTTCGGTGTAGCCTTCGACGTTCCGCGAGTAGACGATACGCCGGGATTCGTGGTCGATGCTGACGCCTTCGACTTCGGAGTCGCCGCCGGATTCGACGAGCGAGAACGCCCCCGTTTCGAGGTCACAGCGGACGAGTTCGAGCGTGTCGCTCTCCCTATCTGAGACCATGTAAATGTGCTCGCCGTCCGGTCCCCACGACGGACTCTGGTAGCGAACCGTCCCCTCGTGCGGCGTGACGTGCGAGAGTTCGCGGGTGTCGAGGTCGAGTACGTACACGTCCTGGTCGAAGTTCGAGTACGCCTCTTGGACGATGAGTTTCGAGTCGTCCGGCGACCAGCCACCGAGCGTGAGCCAGCCGTCGCCTTCGTGGACGAGTTCGGCATCCTCGCCCGTCTCGTCGCGTCTCTGGACGTACACGTCGAAGACGGCGTTGTCGCGGCGGTTCGAGGTGAAGGCGAATCGCTCGCCGTCGTGACTCCAGCCACCCCAGCGGTGTTTCGCGTCGGGCGTCGCCGTCAGGTTCGTGATGACGCCCGTGTCGGGGTCGAGTCGAAAGAGTTGGGCGCGCTCGTTGCCGCCTTCGTCCATCCCGAAGACGAGTTCCGGATGCTCGGGCGACCACGAGGCGAAGGTGACGCGCTCGTCGTAGAAGGTCCGTTGTTCGGGCCACACACCGGGACCGTCGAGCGTCCAGACCTGCGGGACGCCCGTAGTGTCCATGAGAAACGAGATTCGCTCGCCGTCGGGGGCGAACGACGCGCCGTAGGCGCTTCTGATGTGAAGATAGCGCTCGATATCGTAAGCTCGCATTGCCACTGATTGGTCGGAGACGGGGAAATCCATTTGGGTGTCAGAAGTCCGAGAGGCGCGTCTCGGTTCGCTCGGCCCAGCCGCGCATTTCGGCGTATGCCTCGGGGTTGATAGGGACGCCCTCGGTGTTCAACAACCGGTTGGGGAACTGTTCGAACGCGATGCCGATGAGTTGGTACTCCAGTTCTTCGAGATAGGGATACGTGTCGGGATACGGGCCTTCGGTGCCGACTTCCCACGGTTCGACCCAGAAGTAGACCGGCTCGTCGAGGCGCGGTGGGTCGGTCGAGTCGAACAGTTCGGTGACCCAGCGGTCGTACTTCTTCGCCCCCTCCTCGTCGAACACCGCCGCCGAGAGGTCGCCGAAGTGGTAGTACCGGCCATACCCCCAGCGAGCGAGTTTGCCGTCGTTCGTCTCGACGTTCTTCAGGTTACTGTTCAGCGTCGTCCCCGACGCGCCGAACTTGCCGCACTTGCCGATGTATCGAGGGACGACCCCCTCGCCGTCGAGCGTGTACATCATGTAGACCAGCCCTTCGTAAGTCTGTCCGCGGCGTTCGTGGTCGGTGGCGACTCGGGTTCCGGCAGTGCGGAGCGCACGCTCCATTCGTTCGCCTCGGTGGAGAACTCGTCGCCCCGAACGCCCGTATTCGATGGTCTCGACGGTGCCGTCGCTCGCCGTCTCGAACAGCGGAATCGGGTCCGCGGTGTCGATGAATCTATCGACCCACCGCGACCACAGGACGTGCTTTGTGTCGGCCACGAAAGAGCGGTGTTCGGAAGCCGTCTCTAGATCATGTCTTCTTTTTTCAGGCCTTCCATGATGTCGTCAACGAGGCTCTCGACGTCCTCGTACGGGAAGTCCTGGTGCTTGCCGAGTTTTGCGGCGAGTTCCATCGCGGTGATGGTCACGTCGTCCGCCTTGAACTTCGTGCCCGGACCGTTCGGGAGCGCGGGGACGAGCGACATCTGGTTCTTCACGGGGAAACTCGCGTTTGAGAACGCCTCGGTGAACTGCTCGCGGAGTTGAGATTCAACGTCTGACATACCATGTACGATACCAGTAACGTGGAAAAATATTCCGGAACAACCAACAACGTGAGGTTAGTTCTAACATGCGCCGCGACGGTGTCTTGTTGTGTCTCGTCGAGCCGTTCGCGGAGGTACAACCGAACCAGCGAGTCCGCCCGAGATTAGAGGACTTATCAGCACCCCCGCGTCATGAACATTCATGGACTTCGATTTCGAACGTCTCAAAACACTCACCGAGATGAGTGGCGTCCCCGGCTACGAAGACCGAATTCGCGCACTCGTCCGCGAGGAACTCGAAGCATCGACAGACAGCGTCCGCGTGGACGCGATGGGGAACGTCGTCGGCACTATCGAAGGCGACGCGGACTACGAAGTCGCCGTCGCCGCCCACATGGACGAAATCGGCTTCATGGTCCGCCACGTCAGCGACGAGGGCTTCCTCCAGCTCGACGCGCTCGGTGGCTGGGACCCGAGCGTCCTGAAGGCACAGCGCGTCACGGTCCACACAGAAGACGAGGATTTCACTGGCGTCATCGGTTCCGTCCCGCCGCACACGCTCACCGAAGAACAGCGCAAGAAGGAGATGAAAGTCGAAGACGTCCACGTGGACCTCGGACTCGACGCCGAGACGGTCGAAGAGACCGTCTCCGTCGGCGACCTCGTGACGATGGAACAGACCACCGTCGAGATGGGTGACCACGTCACGGGCAAGGCACTCGACGACCGCGTCTGTCTCTTCGCCATGCTCGAAGCCGCATCGCGCATCGATAACCCCGACGTGACGATTCACTTCGCCGCGACCGTTCAGGAAGAAGTCGGTCTCCGCGGTGCGCAGGCGCTCGGCGTGGACCTCGACCCCGACCTCGCACTCGGCCTCGACACCACCGTCGCCAACGACGTGCCCGGCTTCAAGCCCGCAGATTACGTCACTCAACTCGGTGAGGGCGCGGGTATCAAGCTCAAGGATTCCAGTGCCATCGCCAACCCGAAGGTCCACCGTCGCCTCCGCGAGGTGGCCGAGGAGAACGACATCGCCTACCAGATGGAACTCCTCCCCGCGGGCGGCACCGACACCGGCGGCTTCCAGAACACCTACGGCGCGAAGCCGGTCGGCGCGATTTCGATGCCGACGCGCTACCTCCACACGGTGACCGAGAGCGTCCACAAAGACGACGTTGACGCCTACATCGACCTCTTGACGGCATTCTTGACCAGCGAGACGGGCGAATTCGACTACACACTGTAAGGACTGGAACCTCGATTTTCGATTTCTCGACACCGTTCGAGCCGACTGACTGTCACTCTTCGCTGGCAGACGCGAACCAAAGTATTCACTACACGCCCACACTAAGCGCCGGACATGACCGACGGCAACGTGGATATGTCTCGGCGGGCGTTCCTCGGGGCGGCCGCTGGCGGTGCAGCGGTTGCCGCCGCTTCCGGTACGGCCGCGGCACAGACCGTAGAACCCGACTTTGGCGGCCATCTCGACGGCGTCGATGGTGGCTATGAGGACCTTCGCGGACAGAGTGAAGTGACCATCCAAGTCGGCGCAGAAGGCAACGGCGGCGCGCTCGCGTTCGCCCCCGCAGGCGTGTGGATCGACCCCGGTACGACCGTGACGTGGGAGTGGACCGGTGAGGGCGGCGGCCACAACGTCGTCGCCAGCGAGGGTGCCTCGCTCGACTCTGGTTCGCCAGTCGCCGAAGCCGGTAGCACCTACGAGTACACCTTCGAAGAGGGTGACGCGGGTATCACCAAGTACCACTGCGCGCCGCACGAAGCACTCGGTATGCTCGGTGCAGTCGCAGTCGGCGAAGACGTGCCGACCGTCGAGACCGGTGGCGGCGGTGGCTCTGACGTCCCGCAGGTCCCCGGCAGCGCCAAGTCGCTGGGCATCGCAACCTCGTTCGCGCTGGTTGCGACGCTCGGTCTCGCCTACTTCTTCATGAAGTACGGCGGCGACTACGAAATCGACGAGTAACTACTCGTCTTCTCTCTCGTTCTCACCGCGTGAGCGGCGGCGCTCGCGTTGGTAATCTCGTGTTGGAACCGTCCGAATGGATTAGAAGAAACCGTAGTCGTCGATTTCGGCGGTGTAGATGCCCTCGTACTCGGCGATGACGTTCCGATAGTCGTAGGTCGAGAAGTCCTCGTCGATAGTCCAGTGGTCGTAGCCGCTGGCGGCGACGATTTCGTCGGCGAGTTCCTGCGGACTCGTCACGAGCACGCCGCGTTCGCGCCCCTCGACGAGTTCGTGGGCCGACGAGCGGGCCTGATACTCGACGATGCTGATACACCCGCAGGCGAGCGCCCACAGCAGGTTCGTGGCGAAGGGTTCGAACGTCGCTGTCTGGGCGAACACCTTCGCCCCTTTCAGAATCGGAACGATTTCCTGTGCCGAGAGGTCGCCGAGGAACGATACCCGGTCGTCGATTCGCAGGTCGCGGGCGGTCTGTTCGGCCGTCTGTCGTTCGGGACCGTCACCGATGACGACCGCACGCCAGTTCTTGTCCCGGAGTTCGGCGAGCGCGAGCAGGAAGCTCTCGACGTTCGCGTGTTCGTCCAAATCGCGGGCGTAGACGACGTCAGCACGTTCTTCGGCCGCCGCCTCGCGGACGAGGTCCACGTCGATTGGTTCGGGGACGACGTGTACGTCGTCGCTCTTCGTCCCGAGTTCGCGGACTTCGGTTCGAATCATCTCGCTTGGCACGAGCACCGCGTCGGGGGACTTCGCCGCGCGTCGATAGGCGCGTGCGCTCCCTCGGTCGTCTTTGCTCCACCAGTCCACGACGACGGGAACACGGAGGAACCGCGCCGCCGTCTTGACGGCGGTCACGTGCGACGGCGGGCAGTTGACGACCTGAATCACGTCGGGTTTGACCTCACGCAGTGCGAACGGCACCTTCGAGGCGAACGTCCCCGACGAGGGCGTCGTCGTCACTGCGCGATACGTGACCTCGTTGTGGTCGAACTCGTGAATCTCGCCGTCCCACCACTGCGCACAGAGGACGACGACTTCGTGACCCCGCTCGGCGAGTAACTCCGCGGTCCGTCGCGTCCGAACCGTCGCGCCCGTCTCCTCGTGGTTCTGCGTCAACATCGAGACGAGTGCGACTCGCATATTCGTCGGCACTACGTCGGGCGATAAAAATCCACGTCTTTCGCGGCCGTGTGCGGTCGAACTACCCGGTCGAACGTTCCGCAGTCAGAGACGTGAGTCGCCGTCGCTCACAGCCCAATCGTCGGTGCGACGAGCATCGCCGCCCGCGACGCGACGTACTCCCACCCGTAGATGTGGTTCAAGAAGAGATACGTGACGACGCCGAGGACGAGCGAGAGCAACCACGCCGACGCGGCGATACGGCCGACCTTTCGGTGGGGTGTCTGCGTCCGAAGCTCACGCTCGGTGTGCGTCAGGCCGAGGACGAGCGCGTAGAGCACCACCGGAACGGCCACGATGGAGAGGATGATGTGAATCGCCAGCATTCCGAGGTACGGGTAGTACGCAAAGGCCGGGCCGACGAACTCCTTGGTCCCGCCGCCGCCAATCTTCGTGAGGTACATCACGAGGAAGACGAGGATGAGGAGGAACGACGAAATCATCGCCGCGGCGTGTTTCTTCACTTGGTTGAGCCGAATCCAGCGCCACCCGAGCGCGATGACGACGACGTTGATGGTGTTGACCACCGCGATTGCATCGGAGAGGAGGTTCACCTGTTCGAGCGTCAGGTCGGGAAAGACGGTTCCGGGGACCAATCCGAGGAACGTTCCGACGACGAGCGCGTAGCCGACGACAGAGAGAACCACCGTCGTCGCCGCGGGATGTTGCTTAATCGGATTGTCGGCACTCACAGTTGCCATAGCGGGTCTTAGAAAGGACGTGTCTTGCCTCTTCGGGTTTGGGGCAGGGGTTCGATAGTGAATCGGACAGATGCGGTACTCATTGAGAGTTTGACCGCGGCGAGCGAAGTGAGCCGCGGAGGCTTTTTGGTCCAGATTTTTGCGATGAGGGTTCCCGCAGTGTCGCCGGAGGGCGACACGAGGAAACCCGAATGTGCAAAAAGGTGGGGTTCTAGAGAACGCCCGTAATCGTCGCCGCCTCGATAGCGGCCTCTTCGCTCACGCCGTTGCCGAGAATCGTGTAGCGGTCACGAATCGTGTGCGCGGTCGTGAGCGCCTCGATAACCGTCGCCTCGTCGATGCCGAGTTCCTCCGCCGTCGTCGGCGCACCCATCGTCGAGAGCGCGTCGCGGATGTTCCGCCAGTCGCCGCGCTCGCCGCTGTGGAAGTACTCGGTCATGATGGCTCCGACGCCGACTTGGTGACCGTGGAGGGCGCGGCCCGGCGCGAGTCGGTCGAGTTGGTGCGAAAAGAGGTGTTCGGCACCCGAGGCGGGCCGCGACGACCCGGCGATGGACATCGCCACCCCCGAAGAGACGAGCGCCTTCGTGACGATCCACGCCGACTCTTCGAGACCCGGTTTTATCGAATCGGCGCTCTCGACCAACAGTTCGGCGGTCATCTGGGCGAGCGCGCCCGCGTACTCGGAGTACTCGACGTTTTGCAGGCGGTGGGCGAGTTGCCAGTCCTTGACTGCCGTGTAGTTCGAGATGATGTCGGCACAGCCTGCGGTGGTGAGTTCCCACGGTGCTTCGGCGAGCAGTTCCGTGTCGGCGACGACGGCCAGCGGCGGGTCGGCAGCGACCGAGTGGCGGGTGTCGCCTTCGGGAATCGACGAGCGTCCGGAGACGATACCGTCGTGACTCGCTGCCGTGGGAACTGAGACGAATCCGCAGTTGAGGTGGTCGGAGGCCATCTTGGCGATGTCGATGGGTTTCCCGCCGCCGAGTGCGATGAGGTAGCCAGCGTCGATTTCGTTCGCGTATTCGACGACTCGTTCGACCGCCTCGAAACTCGCACGGTCGAGCGAGATGGAGTCGATGTCGCCGAACTGGTCGCGGATTCGGTCGCCCGCGATGCGTTCGGGCGACGGACTGGTCACCAATAGCGGTCGGCCGGAGAGATAGAGTTCTTCGACGGCCTCACCGAGTTGGTCGAGGACGCCGTGGCCGACGAGGACGTTCCGTGGGAGTTTGATCCACGTCGATTTGTCGAACATAGCCCAGAATGGCGCGGGACCGTTCATAGTGTTTCTCCTCTTCGGAGCGTCGTCTGACGCATTCGGTGTCCCGGCGAAGGTTGAAATAGGGAGAGGCGACGACGGATGTGTATCAGACGGGGACGAGTCAGGCGAGCACGAGCGTCTGCATCGCGTCCCACAGGAAGACGACGCCGAATCCACCGAGGACGACGGCGCTCACGCCCGCGACGACGGGCGCGAACGACTCGACGCGTTTCTCGGCCGCAACGAGCGTCGCCGGAAACCCGAGTGCCCAGAGCGCAATCCCGCCGAAGAAGCCGACGATGAGCGCCGGGCTACCGGTCTCGACCACGACGAGGTTCGCCAGCGACGACCCGAGGTACGGCGTGTGCGAGAGCACGTCAACGGTCCCCGACTTGAGCAAGCCGACACCGATGGTGAGCCAGAAGAGAATCTGGTAGGGGTTCGTCAGCGCGAGGAGGAACGCCTTCGTGAACCCGGCGCTGTCGGTGTCGGGGTCGGCCGCCTCGCGGAAGGTCGAACTCGTCTCCCGTGCCGCGCCGTAGGCGAAGTAGAGCATGAGAAGACCGCCGACACCGACCATCACCGCGCGGAGCGTAGGAAACCGTTCGACGAAGGCGACGAGTCCCAACGAAGCGAGGACGAAGAACAGGGCGTCTGCGGACATCGCGCCCAACCCGGCGCGAACGCCCGACGACCAGCCGCGGGTGACGCTCTCCTCTGCGATGACGGCGTTCATCGGTCCCGGTGGCGCGGCGAGTGCGACGCCGAAGACCGCCCCTGCGGCGAGCGACCCAGCGAGTGTAGACATCGAGTGTGAGTGAGCGGCAAATCGTGAAAAACACCGCGAAACGGGCAGTCAGATGGCGGCGACGAGCGCGTCGGAGAGCGTGCCGACGAGCGTCTCCCAGACGGAGAATCCCGTGGCGATTGCGAGTAGCGTATCGAGCGCGAAGAAGCCGAACAGCGCGGCCGCGCCGAGGTACGCCTTTCGCACGTCGAACCGGTCGGAAAACCGGTGGAAGAAGTAGGCGTTAGCGATGCTCACCGGGACGATGGCGAGCATCTCGCCCGCCCAAATCGCCGACGACGCGCCGTACTGCGCCGCGAGTCCGATGGTGACCAGTTGGGTCTTGTCGCCGAATTCGCCCGCGGCCATCATCGTGAAGATTGGGACGAATCCACCCAGTCCGTGAGTGGACAGTTCACGACCGAAGACCGTCGGTTCGGCGTCGAGAGTGGCCATTCCGCCGTCGGTTTCGGCCGCCTCGGCCGCTTCGGGCGACGGCGCAGACCGGGCTAACAGGACCGCGAAGAGCATGAATAGCCCCGCGGTGAGCGCGTCGAGCGCGACGGGCGGGAGTGCCGTCTTCAGCGCCGACCCGAAGGCGATTTCGAGCGCGGTCCACCCGGCGAACGCAGAGCCTGCGGCCGCGACCACGACTTTCGGGTCGTACCGGGTGGAGAGTCCGGCGATGATGAACTGAACTTTCTCACCGGGGAGGACGGCGAGTTGTGAGACGAAGGCGACCACGAGGATGTCGCCCCACGCCATTATGCAGGCGGCACCTCCTCGTCGGGTTCGGGCGTCTCGTCGTCGGCGTCACGGACGCGAATTCGGCGGGCGACGGACTCCGGAAGGCTCTGTTCGTTCTCGCCGCCTTCGGGGCGAACCGTCACCATACCGAAGGGCGCAACGTCGGTGACGACGATGGTCGTTCCCGGCGTGACGCCCGCTTTCGAGAGGTAGTCGAGTTCTTCCGGGTCGCGGTCGCTCACGCGGGTGACGACGAGTCTGTCGCCGACGACGTGCTCCGAGAGGAACGCCGACGACTCGGACTCCGGCGGGGTGAGGTCGGCGCTCGGAATCGGGTCGCCGTGCGGGTCAACCGTCGGGTTCCCGAGCGCGGCGGCGACGCGGCGTTCGAACTCCTCGCTGATGTGGTGTTCGAGCGCGTCGGCCTCCTCGTGGACCTCGCTCCACGAGTAATCCAGATGCTCCGTCAGGTAGGCTTCGAGCAGGCGGTGGTGTCGGAGCACTTCCAGGGCGACCGTTCGGCCCTCCTCGGTGAGTTCCGACCCCTTGTACTTCTCCCGTTCGACCAGTCCACGCTCTTCGAGTTTTCCGAGCATGCTCGTGACCGTGGGTGGCGTCTTCCCAAGGTACTCCGCGATGGCGGAGGTCGAAACCGGTGCCCCCTGCTCCATCTGAATCGTGTAGATGGCCTTGAGATAGTCCTCCATCACGTCGCTCAACATACCCCAGATTAGAGGCGTCTAAAACAAATATCTGGTGGAGGAAAACGTGGGGGCTGGCAGCAGTCTAGGGACGACTCGTTCAGACGCCCTGACCCATCAGGTGACTGCGGAGGATGTCGGCGTTCTTCGTGCCGGATTCGGTGTTGACGACGACGACAGTATCGTCCGAATCGAACTCGTCTGCGAGGTCCCAGACGGCCGCGAGCGCGACGCCACCGGCCGGACCGACTTCGATTCCTGCGGTTTGGGCGGCCTTGACCGCCGATTCGAGCGCGTCGTCGTCGTTGACTGCGGCGGCCAGCCCATCCGTTTCGTCGAGCGCGGCGAGCGCCATCGACCCGCCCGCGGGGTCGGGAATCTCCAACTCGCCGACGATGGTGTCGGGTTGGTTCCACAGTTCGTGGTCGTCGGCACCGGACTCCCACGCGGTGGAAATCGGGGCACAGCCCGCGGGTTGGGCGGCGACCAGACGGGGCGTCTCATCGACGAGACCGAGTTCTACGAGGTCACCGAATCCCTTGTGGACGCCCGCGAGGAGTTCGCCGGTGGCGACGGGGACGACGACCCAGTCGGGGACCCCCCAGTCGAGTTGCTCGGCAATCTCGTAGGCGATGGTCTTCGCGCCGTCGTGGCGGAACGGGTTGTCGAACTCCTGAAGCGTGTACCAATCGGTGGCGAGTTTGTCGTCAACTGCGGCGAGCGCGTTCGGGTAGCGACCGCCGACGACTTTCATCTGGCCGCCGTGGACGTTCACCATCGCCTTGTTCGGAAACGGCGAGCGCGAAGGGACGAAGCCGTAGGAGCGAACGTCGATGAGACCCGCGTAGGACGCGGCGGACTGTGCGCCGTTCCCGGGCGAGGCGTGCGCGACGACTTCCGCGTCAGCCTCGCGGGCGGCGGTGAGCGCGAGCGAGAACCCGCGGTCGAGGAACGTCCCGGTCGGGTTGCGGCCTTCGTCCTTGACGAGCAGTTCGACGCCCGCTTCGTCGCCGAGTTCGTCGGCCGCGACGAGCGGTGTCGCGCCTTCGTTGGCCGTCACTGGGTCCGAAAAAGGGAGCAGTTCACGATAGCGCCACATCGTGTCGAACCGTCGGCCGTCGAGCGTCTCGGCGTCCCACTCGACCGAATCGAGGTCGTAAACGGGGTCGAGGGGTGCCTCGGCATCGCTCGGCCCGGTCGTAGACGCGTCGTATTCGGTTCCGGTGTCGGTACAGACCAGCCCGGAGAACGCATCCGAGAGTTGCATACCCGGTGTTTTGAGGGGAAAAACTAAGCCCTTCCCGTTTGCCGAGTGGAGCGAAGCCGTCCCGTCGGGCGATGCGGCCGAACCCGCAGGGACTTTGGTACATCCGGCCGACAGGAGCGTATGGACGATAGCCACATCGTGGTCGCCGGCGCGGGCCTCGCAGGACTCGTGGCTGCCCGCCACCTCGCCGCCGATGGCGCGGACGTGACCGTCGTGGAGACCCGCGACGAGGTCGGCGGCCGCGTTCGAACCGAGAAGACGGACGGCTTCACGCTCGACCGCGGTTTTCAGGTGCTCTTCACCGCCTATCCGTCGGTCCGCCGCGAGTTGGACCTCGCCGCGCTGGACCTCCGAAAGTTCACCCCCGGCGCGACCATCTGCCGACCCAGTCGGCGCTCGGTGCTCTCGGACCCCCTTCGTGACCCCGGCAGTCTCTTCGACTCCCTCCGCAACCCCGAGGTGACGACGACGGACAAACTCCGGACGCTCGCGCTCCGGCAGGACGTTAGCACGCGCGACGAGGAGCGAATCTTCTCGTCGGCCGACCAGAGCATCAGGTCGCACCTCCGCGAGTGGGGCTTCACCGACGACTTCATCGAGCACTTCGTCGCGCCCTTCTACGGCGGTATCACGCTCGACCGCTCGCTCTCCACTTCGAAGCGCGTCTTCGAGTACACCTTCAAGATGCTCGGTGCGGGTTCGACCGCACTTCCGGCCGACGGGATGCAGGCGATTCCCGAGCAACTCGCCGACAGCGCCCGCGACGAGGGCGCGGAGATTCGCCTCGGCGAGCACGTCGAAGCACTCGACAGCACCGACGAGGGCGTCGTCGTCCAAACCGAAGCAGAGACCATCGAGGCCGACGCGCTCGTCGTCGCCACCGACCCGAAGGAGGCACAGCGACTGACTGGTCTCACGTCGATTCCGACCGACGCGCGCTCCTGTGTCACCCAGTACTACACCCTCCCGAAGTCGGAGGCATTGGAGACCGGCAAACGAATCATGCTCAACGCGGCGGGGACCGACCCGAACACCGTCGCCCCGCTCTCGACGGTCGCGCCGGAGTACGCCCCCGACGACGCACAACTCCTGTGTGCTACCTTCCTCGGCGACGACGCGCTCGACGAATCGGACGACGAGCTGTTCGAACAGACCCGGCGGACGCTCGAAGCGTGGTATCCCGACCGCTACGTCTCCGACCTCGAACTGCTCCACACCGACCGAATCGAGTTCGCGCAGTTCGCCCAACCGCCGGGCGTCCACGACACGCTTCCTGACACCCGCGACCCGGTCGGCCGAACCTACCTCGCCGGGGATTACACGGCGTGGTCGTCGATTCACGGCGCGATGCGCAGCGGAAAAGAAGCGGCTGACGCGGTTCGGTACGATTTGGTGTAAGTCGTCTGAATTTTCGATTTTTCTCAGAGATACCGACGAAGCTTCTTCAGCGGCGGAAACGTCAGCGTCTCGTCGGCTTCATCGTCCCGGATGAACGGTCGAAACACGCCCGAATTCGAAACCAGCGGCGACTGAAAGTCCGCCGCCGACATTCCATTTACCGTGACGCCAGCGGCGAGTCGCGTGAACGCCGGGAGCATCAGCACGTCACCACCGCGGTAGGCGTCCGGGCCGTAGAGCGCGCAGGGCCGGGTTCGCCCCTCGATATCGAGCGTCGGGTGGTCGTGGCCGACGACGTAGAACGGGGCGCGCTCGTCGGGTTCCTCGTGGCCGTGGGCGACGAGCGTCTCGTCCGCGAGTCGGTACTCGTCGTAGACCGGTTCGTCGCACATCGAGTCGAGCATCGTGTCGTGGTTACCGGCGACGAGTATCGGGGTTGCATTCGCGTTCCGGCACGTTTCGAGCATCGAGTCGAGCGCCTCAACGTCGCGGGCGCTCACACGGTCGAACCGGTGGAGCACGTCGCCGGCGAAGACGACTTCCGCGGGCGAGAACGAGTCGCAGAGAGTGGCGAGGCGCTCGGTGAGGTCCGCGCGCTCGCCGAGTGGGAAATCGACCTCCGAGGCGTCTGCACGGCCGAGGTGGATATCGGCGACCACGAGCGCGTCCGCGTCGGGGAGGTAGACGGCGCGGTCACTGAACGCGAGACTTCGCACGGGAGACACCACGGTTGCACGTGATAAATCGGCTTCGAGCGACTGTCGAGAGCGGCGGCCTTTTTACGCAGACGGCCCACAGGTGAGATATGAGCGGTGCCCTCGAGGACAAGCGCACGGCAACTCGCTTTCGTATCCTCGCCGAAATCGCCGACCGGCAACCCGCGGTGAGCCAAGGCGAAATCGCGGAGGCAGTCGGCGTCACCAGCCAAGCGGTTTCGGAGTACATTCGCGCGCTGGTCGAAGACGAACTCGTCGAGAAGGAAGGCAGGTCTCGCTATCGCGTCACCAAGGAAGGCGTCGATTGGCTGTTCAAAGAGGCGCGCGCCCTCCAGCGCGTCGCCGAACACGTCACCAACGACGTGCTCGAAAGCGTCAACGAGGACGCCGCGATTCTCACCGACAGCGTCGATTCCGGCGAGACGGTCACCCTCTCGCTCCGTGACGGACTCCTCCACGCGACACCCGGAAGCGACGGCCCGGCGATCGGCGTCGCAACCACCGGCGGCGACGCGGGCGACGACGTGAGCGTCACCGGGTTCGAGGGCATCATCGAGATGGAACCGGGTCGCGTCCGCATCCTCCAAGTGCCCTCCGCTCGCGTCGGCGGCAGCGACGAACTCGACGGCGACGCACTCGCCGCGACTTGTGGCGAGGCAGACTTCGTCGTCGCGGGCGGTGTCGAAGCGGTCGCAGCCTGCCGACGGGCCGACGTGTCGCTGACGACGTGGTTCGCCCCGGGCGACGTCGCGGCCGACGCCGCCGCTCGCGGGTTGGACGTCGTCGTCGTCGCCAGCGTGGACGTAGCCGGGCGGGTCGCAGACACGCTCCGCGATGCTGGCGTGCAGTTCGACGTGACCGACGCCTGAGTCGCGTTCGTAGTTGTTCTCAGTTCGACGCTCGACGCTTCTCTCTCAGTTCGACGCTTCCGCGTGTTCGCGCGCGACGGTGTAGGCTTCCCGCAGTCGCGTGAATTGCTCTTTGTCGCCGCCGTGGTCGGGATGCGCCGTCTTGACCCGTGCTCGGTACGCAGTCCGAACCGCCGTCGGCGTCGCGGTGGGGTCCAGTCCGAGTCGGTCGAACGCCTCGGAGATAGGGTCGTCCACGTCGTCTAATTCGGGTTCGAGTTCGGGAACCTCGAACGGGAGACGGCGACCGAGGTGGCGGCCGGGCATCTCGTACTCGCAGAGGACGGTGAAGACGCCCTGTCGTTCGAGGCGGAAGAACGCCTGCGCGTCGAAGGTGATAGCCACGTTTCGCACCGGAAGGAAGAACGCGACTTCTTCGCCGGAGACGGAGTGGTCCTCTACGAACTGCTCGTCGATAGCGCGAAGGTACTCACGTATCTCCGTACGTCGCCGATTCGTACCGTCAACTCGGGGACCGCCCACGCGCGATGGTTCGGGAAAGAGCCGACCACCGACGACGAAGACGCCCGCGACGACGACCGAGGCGATTGCCCCCATGACGAGACCGAGAATGAGCCACGGCGGGAGCAGGAAGAACCACTCCGGAAGCACGTGCCGTATCAGGGTTCGGACGCTAATGAACCCCTCGCCGGACGTTACGAATCGCCGGACAGTCTGGTGCTCGTGAGCTAATCGAGGGCGGTCGGGCACACTCATTGGGACAGCCCACGTATGCTCTGTATGCGGCCGATTCGTTTCGAGGAAGCAGACTCACTAGTCCGGACACAAATTGGGGAGGGACTGACGCGCATCGCGGTCAGCGCAGGCCGGTTGGAGACGGGCCGCGCAGAAGGGAGATATTTCCTCCGTCACGACGACGGCTGTGCCGTGTGCAGTGCGACCATAGCGCCCGGAACGCCCTTTTATCTCGACCCAAACACGGGTGAAATTCTCTGCGAAGAACACGGCCGAAGTCGGCGCAGTGAGTGAGTTTTGGTCCTGGATAGACAGATTAGACAATTGCATACTCAGGATTGAGTGAGTTTTTATTCACGTTTGTGTTAGTCGCAAACTTCTTACTTGCACTGAGAGACAATACGAACACCACATGGCTGTAGTCTGGCTGGACGACGTAGGCGCCGGCGACCTCGAACTGGTCGGCGGCAAAGGCGCGTCGCTGGGCGAACTCACCACCGCGGGGCTTCCCGTCCCCCCGGGGTTCGTCGTGACAGCGAACACGTACCGTTCTTTCATCGAAGCAGCGGAAATCGACGAGGAACTCTTCGCGGCGATGGACATCGACCACGAGGACTCCGCCGCGCTCAAGCAGGCCCACGAGACGGCGCGTGACCTCATCATGAACACGCCGATGCCGGAGACCGTTCGCTCCGAGATTCTGGAGTCCTATCGTCAGATTGGTGATGGCGACGCCTTCGTCGCAGTGCGGTCGTCCGCGACCGCCGAGGACCTCCCGGACGCCTCCTTTGCTGGACAACAGGACACGTACCTCAACGTCACCGAGGAAGACCTGCTCGACCGCGTGAAAGCCTGCTGGGCTTCACTCTTCTCCGAGCGCGCAATCTACTATCGCAACCGGAAGGGCTTCCCGCACGACAAGGTCGATATCGCGGTCGTCGTCCAACAGATGGTCGATGCCGAGAAGTCCGGCGTGATGTTCACGCGCCACCCATCGACCGGCGAAGAGCAGGTCATCATCGAGGCGGCGTGGGGACTCGGTGAGGCGGTCGTCTCCGGGACGGTCTCGCCAGACAACTACGTCGTCAACCGTTCGAACGGCGAGGTCGAGACCGCGACCATCGCGGACAAGAAGACGATGTGCATCCGCGACGGCGACTCGGGACAGACCGTCGATATGGAAGTCCCCAACGAGAAGCGTCACGCTCGCGTCCTCGACGACGACGAAATCGACCGCCTCGTCGAACTCGGTGAGTTGGTCGAAGACCACTACGAGACGCCACAAGACGTCGAGTGGGCGGTCTACGACGGCGAGGTCTACATGCTCCAGTCGCGGCCCATCACCACCATCTCCGAAGACGACATGAAAGCCAAAAACGGTGAGACGAAAGCGTCCGCGAGCGACGATATGCTCCTCCGCGGACTCGGCGCGAGTCCCGGTATCGCATCCGGACGCGCACGCATCGTCACGAAACTCGACCACCTCGACCAGGTCGCCGACGGCGATATCATCGTGACCAAGATGACGATGCCCGACATGGTGCCCGCGATGAAGCGCGCCGCCGGTATCGTCACCGACGAGGGCGGCATGACCTCTCACGCCGCAATCGTCTCGCGCGAACTCGGCGTCCCCGCGGTCGTCGGCACGAGCGAGGCGACTTCGACCATCGAAGACGGCGACATCATCACCATCGACGGCGACAAGGGAACCATCCGAGAGGGCGAAGAACCCGAGGAGAAACAGCGCCAACCCGTCGAAGACGCGCGGCCGAAGACGCCCGTCAAGCCGATGACGGCGACGGAGGTCAAGGTCAACGTCTCCATTCCGGAGGCCGCAGAGCGCGCCGCCGCGACCGGCGCGGACGGCGTCGGCCTGCTCCGTATCGAGCACATGGTGCTCACGCTGGGCAAGACGCCAGAGCGCTACATCGAAGACAACAGCGAACAGGAGTTCGTGGACGAAATCATCTCGGGCGTCCGCGAAGTCGCCGAAGAGTTCTACCCGCGTCCGGTTCGCGTCCGCACCCTCGACGCGCCGACCGACGAGTTCCGCCAACTGCAAGGCGGCGAGAACGAACCGCGCGAGCACAACCCGATGCTCGGCTACCGCGGCATCCGGCGCGGACTCGACAACCCGCACATCTTCAAACTCGAACTCGCCGCGTTCCGCCGTCTCTACGAGTTGGGCTACGACAACCTCGAAATCATGTTCCCGCTCGTCAACGACGCCGAAGACGTACTTCGCGCCAAGCAGTACATGGTCGAAGCCGGCATCGACCCCGACAAGCGCGAGTGGGGCGTGATGATCGAGACGCCCGCCGCGGCGCTCTCTGTCGGCGACATGGCCAACGCCGGCATCAAGTTCGCCTCCTTCGGGACGAACGACCTCACCCAGTACACCCTCGCCGTGGACCGCAACAACGAACACGTCGCCGGTATCTACGACGAACTCCACCCCGCCGTCCTCTCGCTCATCGGCGACACCATCGAGACGTGCCGCGAGAAGGGCGTGAAGACGAGCATCTGCGGGCAAGCGGGGTCCAAGCCGAAGATGGTCCAGTTCTTGGTCGATAAGGGCGTCAGCTCGATTTCGGCGAACATCGACGCCGTCCGCGACGTCCAACACGAGGTCAAGCGGGTCGAACAGCGACTCATCCTCGATTCGGTTCGCTAACCGGGCCGAATCAGTTTTCCTCTCTTTCTGCTGTGGTTTGTTTTTCGAAACCGGATACTCATTTCGACAGGTGAGTCCACTCCTCGCACAGGAGCGGAACCGATATACTGGGTGTTGTTTTAGACATACCCATGCAGCGCGCGGCACCGCAAACATTCGACCGCGTTCTCTCGTCGATGTGCACGAGGCCACACCCCGCTGCCCGAAACGCCGCCGAGCGGTTTTTGGCGACGAATCCGGGCGACCCCGCGACGTACCAGACTGTGGCCGCACTCGAAGAGGACGCACTCGCATACCTCGCCGAGATTACCGGGCTTGAGACGCCCCACGGCTACATCACCAGCGGCGGGACGGAAGCCAACATCCAAGCGGTGCGTGCCGCGCGAAACTACCTCGCGCGCGACGACCCGAACGTCGTCGCCCCCGAGAGCATCCACTTCAGTTTCCAGAAAGCCGCCGACGTACTCGGCGTCGAACTCCGAACCGTCCCCGTGGACGACGACTACCGCGCCGACACCGATGCGGTTCGTGCGGCCGTCGATAGCAATACCATCGTCGTCGCGGGCGTCGCCGGGACCACCGAGTTCGGGCGCGTGGACCCGATTCCCGAACTCACCGACATCGCCCACGACGCGGGCGCGCTGATGCACGTCGATGCGGCGTGGGGCGGCTTCGTCCTCCCCTTTACCGACCACGAGTGGTCGTTCTCCCACGCCCCCATCGACTCGATGACCATCGACCCGCACAAGTACGGCCAAGCGGTCGTTCCCGCGGGCGGCCTGTTGTTCCGCGAACGCGACGTCCTCGACGCGCTCGCCATCGACACGCCGTATCTCGAATCTGCGTCACAAGCGAGTCTGACCGGCACGCGGAGCGGCGCGGGTGTCGCTTCCGCGGCCGCCGCCATGCGCGAGTTGTGGCCGACCGGCTACCGCGACGTGTACGAGACACAGCAGGCCAACGCCGAGTGGTTGTACGAGCAACTCGTCGCTCGCGGCTACGAGACCGTCGAACCCGAGTTGCCGCTGGTCGCCGCCGAGTTGCCCGAGTCGGAGTTCGAATCGCTTCGTGACCTCGGGTGGCGCATCTCGCGGACCGGTTCGGGCGAACTTCGAATCGTCTGTATGCCGCACGTGACCAGAGACTCGTTGCGCGCGTTCCTGTCAGACCTCGATAGTCTCAGTCCGGTCCGTAACTAACCCGAACCTGAAAGCTTACAACACCACACTTGCCAGCATCCACTGTGACGCTCGCCGCGTGTGCAACGCTTGGAAGTCTGCCGCTCAGCATCTACCCCGATTTCTCGTGGCTCTCGGCGCTCGTCGAGACCGCGACTGGATGGTTCGGACTGGCGATTATCTTCGCCTACTCGTTTCTCATCGCGTTCGCACTCCCCGGCGTGAGCGAAATCGTTCTGGCGGCCCCGTTGAACCTCGGGTTGCCTCGGTCGGTCGTCCTCGGAATCATCATTCTCGTCAGCGGCGTCGGAAAGGCCGCGGGAAGCGTGTTCGCGTTCTACCTCGGCCGCGAGACGAAAGAGTCGGGCGTCGTCGATAGATTGCTCGAAAAACTGCCCGTTGACGTGATGGGCTGGTCGGAGCGAAAGACCGTCGAAATCGCCCAGCGATGGGGGTACGCCGGGCTCGCGGCCGCGCTGTGCGTCCCGGGTTTTCCCGACACGCTCTCGATTTACGCCTTCTCGATTCTCGAAGACGACTACGTGAAGTTCGCCGCCGCGACGTTCGTCGGGTCGTGTGGCCGACTGGTCGTGACCGTCGTCGGTCTCACGGCGGTTGGCTTCGTCATCTGATTGGATTCGTCATCTGGATTTGAACGTACGAGACGGTGCCGAAGACTGCCTCCGAGGCGCGGCTACTGAACGTCTTCGAGGCGCGTCTTTTATCTCTATCCGCTGTCTCTGTCCGCGTGTGACCGTGACGGGTTCCATCTCGATGCGTATGCGCACTCCCTTTTAGCCACGGGTGGACCCGTCTTCGGCCCCCGCGTCGGTAACACGGCGCGGGCCCGAACCCGGCGAACTCCGGGCTGTTTCTGTATCGACCCCCGAACACCTGTACCGGCGGGCTTTTGGCCCGCTTGCGAGACACACCACATAGAATGAGTCACGAGGATTTCCCGACCGAAAACCCATCGGTGGTGACGTGCGGGTTGCCGTATGCGAACGGCGACCTGCACATCGGCCACCTGCGAACGTACGTCGGCGGCGACATCTACAGTCGCTCGCTGCGAACACTCGGCCAAGAGACGGCCTTCGTCTGCGGGTCCGACATGCACGGTACCCCCGTCGCCGTCAACGCCGAGAAGGAGGGCGTCACCCCCGAAGAGTTCGCCCTGCGCCACCACGAGAAGTACGAACAGACGTTCCCCCAGTTCGAAATCGAGTTCGACAACTACGGCCACACCCACGACGAGACGAACACCGAACTGACACAGGAAATCGTCCAGACGCTCGAAGCCGAGGGCTACGTCTACGAGAAGGAGATTCCGGTCGCCTACGACCCCGACGCCGACCAGTGGCTCCCCGACCGCTTCGTCGAAGGAGCGTGTCCCTACTGCGGCGCACACGCCCGCGGCGACGAGTGCGACGAAGGCTGTGGTCGCCACCTCGAACCCGGCGAAATCGAAGAGCCGACTTCGACGCTGACTGGGAACCCCGCGGAGTACCGCGAGCGCCAGCACAAGTTCTTCGCCGTCTCCGACCTCCAAGAGTACCTCCAGGAGTTCATCGACAGATTGGAGGGTACCTCCAACGCGCAGAACCAACCGCGCGACTGGATAGAGGGCGAACTCCAAGACTGGTGCATCACGCGAGATATGGACTGGGGTATCGACTACCCCGGTGAGGAGGGCGATGACCTCGTGCTCTACGTCTGGGTAGACGCCCCTATCGAGTACATCTCTTCGACCAAGCAGTACACCGAGCGCGTCGGTGCCGACGTCTTCGACTGGGAAGAAGCGTGGAAGGACTCGGGAGACATCGTCCACATCATCGGCCGCGACATCATCCAGCACCACACCGTGTTCTGGCCGGCGATGCTCCACGCCGCGGGCTACGTCGAACCCCGCGCCGTCATGGCCTCCGGCTTTATCACGCTCAACGGCAAGGGCTTTTCCACCTCGCGCAACCGCGCCGTCTGGGCCGACGAGTACCTCGACGAGGGCTTCCACCCCGACCTGCTCCGCTACTACCTCGCCACCAACGGCGGGTTCCAGCAGGACGTTGACTTCTCGTGGTCGAAGTTCCAAGAGCGCGTCAACAGCGAACTCGTCGGCACCGTCGGCAACTTCCTCTACCGTTCACTCCTCTTTGCCTACCGCAACTTCGAGGGCACGCCAGAAGCGCCGCTCTCCGACGAGGTGCGCGACCGAATCGAGGAAGCCATCGACGAGTTCCAGGCCGGACTCAACGACTACTCCATCCGGAAATCGGGCAATGCTGCCGTCCGCCTCGCCCAGTTTGGCAACGAGTACATCCAGCGCAACGAACCGTGGAAACTCACCGACGAAGACCCCGAGCAGGCCGCACAGGTCATCCGCGACTGCGTGCAGATTGCGAAGGCCGTGGCCGTCCTCTTCGCGCCGACTGCACCCGGCAAGATGCAGGAACTCTGGACGCAAATCGGCGAGGAAGGCGACGTGTCGGACGTCGGTATCGACGCCGCGCTCGAATCGCCCGCCGCGAACTTCGGCGAACCGGAAGCGCTCTTCGAGAAAATCGAAGACGAGCGCGTCGAAGCCCTGAACGAAAAGCTCGAAGAGCGCGTCGCGGAAGCGACCGACGACGAAGACAACGACGCAGACGAAGCAGACGACGACTCCATGACCGAATCAGAATCCGCCGCGACCGACCTCGAACCGCTCGCAGACGACCGCATCAGCTTCGACGACTTCCTCGAACTCGACCTTCGCGTCGGCGAGATTCTCGACGCCGAGGGCATCGACGGCGCGGACAAACTCGCAAAGCTGACGGTCGATATCGGCGTCGAAGAGCGCCAAATCGTCGCCGGCATCAAGCAACTCCACGACCTCGATTCCCTCGCAGGCCAGAAAGTCATCATCGTCGCCAACCTCGAAAAGGCCGAGTTGTTCGGCGTCGAATCGAACGGGATGTTGCTCGCCGCGGGCGACGAAGCCGACATCCTGACGACCCACGGTGACGCCGTTCCAGGCACGAAGGTTCAGTAAGGCGCTTCGAACGCTGATTTTCTGATTTTCGACGGTTCTATCGATTAGTTGCTAATCCCGTCGAGATATCCCTCGCGGACCAGTGCGACACCGCGAAGGACGGCCGCAAAGACGGCGGTGACCAATCCAGCGAAGACGTAGGTGTCGTGATTTTCGAGTTCGAAGATAGTGGCGGCGAACAGGAGCGACCCACCAATCCCGACGACGACGTTCGAAAAGAGGGTGAGTGTGTCACCGCTGTCCCGAAATTCGCCGACCATTTGCCTGACGAAATGGCCGACGAGAATCGCATAGAGGACGCCGAACACCATCGTAGCGGGGGCCAGCGATAGGAGGGGTACCATCGAGTGGAACTCAGGCCATTCGACAATGAATCTGTTGTCAGAATGTTAACTTCGGTGCGCTCGGCGATGTAAATCAGTCAGACAACACCCTCGTCAGCCCGTTCGTTTCGGAACCACGCGAGTGCTCGAATCGCCGCGGCGAGGAGTATCACAGCGAGTGCGCCAAACGTGACTGTCTCACTGTCGGCGAGAGAGACGACACGCCCAGTGAGCGAGAACGCGCCACCGAGTGCGAACAACACCGTCGAAAACAGCGTCAGTGAGTCTGTCCCGTCTCGTATCTCCTCGACGATTTGTATTCCGACCAGCAGGACAACACTAGCGACGAAAGTGCCAAATGCGAGTGTAGAAGCAGGTTCTCGAACGCCGAAATAGTACACCGGTGCCACGACGAGTACGCCAAATCCGACCTTCATCGCGGTTTTTCGAGTGAGGAGGGTCATGCTCCGCAGTACTGGTAGTCGGGAGATGAAATTATCGCTGAAAAGACAGGTCCGTGGCGACGCTCACGGCCGTTTCGGCGGACGAAGCCGGTAGTACCGACGATTGAGGTTGTACATGTAGCCCTCTTTCATCGTCTTGAGCACCGCGTAGGAGATGAGCGCGCCGACGATTGGCAGGAGGAACGTCATATCGAACAGCAAGTTCGGGTCGAGTGGGACGAGGTTCTTGATAGCCAGGGTGCTGATAGTGAGCGCGAAGATGACTCCGCCGATGCCGATGGCCGCCCAGAACGGCTCTTCGACTGGTCGCCGCGCAGACCCCTTGTTGAGGAACGGCACGAGTGCGATGAAGCCGACGACGACGCCGTTAGCGAGGACGCCGAACGTCCGGTCGGCCATGAGTTTTTGCCCGCCGAGGATGGCGAGTTCGGGGTTCAGCGGTTCCATTTTGAGGAGTCCGAACGACCAGTAGAGGTACCAGTCGGGCAGGATAATCGCCGGGGTCTGGCTCGGGTTCGCGGGCGCGCCGATGTGCGGCGGCATCGTCGCCGAGAGGAACAGAATCATCCCGACGAAGAACGACGCAATCGAGAGGTTGCGGACGGTCTCGTGGGGCCACGTCGGGAACGCGAGCACGTCGCGCTCGATGTAGTCCGACGACTGGCGAACCGTCTGGTCCTCGTAGCGGGCGCGCTCGAAGTACTCGTAGGTTAGTCGAGCGAGTCCCTGTCGTCTCGATTTTCGCTCGTAGAACGTCGGCGTCTCGTTGTCCGGAGGAACTGGTCCTGTTGGGAGACCACCGTCTGCTTCGGGGTCGGCCTCCGATTCTGTTCCGGCGTCCACGTCACTCTCACCACCATCCGTTCGAAGTGGAAACTCACCGGGCGGGTGCATACGAGAACGTAGGCCCGAGCGAGTAAATAGTGTTTGCTAGATTACATATGACCTAATTCTGGACACTCATCGAGCGATGAACCTCCGAGAGACCCCGTGAACACTCAATAGACTCCCTATGCGAATCAGTTACTCACATCCGAATTCATCATCGGGCTTTTTTATTCGTCACTCGTAGGTCGGGCTATGAGAAACGCGAAAATCGTCTGTACACTCGGTCCGGCATCTTTTGACCGAGAGACGATTCGTGGCCTCGCCGACGCCGGAATGAGCGTCGCACGTATGAACGCGAGCCACGGAACCGTCGAACATCGCTCGAAGGTCATCGACAACATCCGCGCCGTCGATGATGCGACCGAAGAACCGCTCGCGGCCATGCTCGACCTGCAAGGCCCGGAAGTCCGAACCGCGCCCATCGACGAGGAAATCGTCCTCGAAACGGCCAGCGAAGTCCGATTCTACGAAGGTGACGAGGCGACGCCCGAGGCGGTCGGTCTCTCGTATTCGATTACCGCCGCTGAACCCGGCGACACGATTCTCCTCGACGACGGCCGCATCGAAGCGACAGTCCAACGCGTCGAAGACGGGTCAATCTACGCGACCATCAAATCCGGCGGCGAACTCGGCGCTCGAAAAGGTGTGAACGTCCCCGGTGTGGACCTCGATATCGACCTCATCACCGACTCCGACTACGAGAACCTCGAACTCGCCGCGGAGAAGGAAGTCGATTTCGTCGCCGCCTCGTTCATCCGCGATGCCGCCGACGTGTACACCATCAGCGACACGCTCGAAGAGTTCGGCGCTGACATCCCCATCATCGCCAAAATCGAACGCGCCGGGGCCGTCGAGAACCTCGACCAGATTATCGAGGCCGCTCACGGCGTCATGGTCGCCCGCGGTGACCTCGGTGTGGAGTGCCCGCTCGAAGAAGTCCCGATAATCCAGAAGCGAACCATCCGCAAAGCGCAGGCCGCCGGCGTTCCCGTCATCACCGCGACGGAGATGCTCGATTCGATGGTGCACGCCCGCCGTCCGACCCGTGCGGAGGCCTCTGACGTTGCGAACGCCGTCCTCGACGGAACCGACGCCGTGATGCTCTCGGGCGAGACCGCGGTCGGCGACCACCCGGTTCGCGTCGTCCAGACCATGTCTCGCATCGTGAGCGAAGTCGAAGCGAGTCCGGAGTACCTCGAAAGCCAAGAACAGCGCGTGCCGACGGCGGCCGACGACTCTCGCACCGAAGCGCTCGCTCGCTCCGCTCGCTATCTCGCCCGCGACGTGAACGCCGCGGCAATCGTCGCCGTCACGGAGTCCGGGTACACCGCCCACAAGACGGCGAAGTTCCGCCCCGGCGTGCCAGTCGTCGCCGTCACCCCGAGTGACCGGACTCGCCGTCAACTCGCCCTCTCGTGGGGTGTCTCACCCGAGTACTCTGATTACAGCACGAGCGTCGAATCGGTCATGGAAGACGCCGTGACCGCCGCGCTCGACGCTGAGGTCGCCGAGTCGGGTGATACGCTCGTCGTCCTCTCTGGGATGATGTCCGAGTTGGAAGGGACGAACACGACGAACATGCTCAAAGTCCACGTCGCCGCCGAAGACATCGCCAACGGGCGCAAGGTGGTCGGCGGACGCGTCGCCGGGCCGCTCTACCGCACCGGCGACGGCGACCTCTCGGACGTTCCCGAGGGCGCAGTCCTCTCGCTCGCGGCCGACTTCGACGGCGAGTTCGACGGTGACGCCGCGAAACTCGCGGGCATCATCGACGCCCGCCCCGGTATGACCGGCTATCCGGCACTCGTCGCCCGCGAACTCGATATCCCCATGATTTCCGGCGCGCCACTCCCGGTCACCGTCGCCGAAGGGTCGGTCGTCACGCTCCACGCCGAGCGCGGCATCGTCTACGAGGGCGACGTGATTAGCCACGAGACCGAAGACCGCAAATAACCGCAGACTGCAACTAGCCAGTCGGTAGCCCTTTTGCCACTCGGTCGCGTAGTATCTCAGTATGTCCCGCCCCGCTGAGTCCGACGAGACGAGCGACGACGAGTGGCGATTCGGTATCGACGAGGTCGGACCGGACGCAGAACCGGCCGAACCCGTCGAAGCACCCATCGAACCCGGCTCGCCCACCGCAGAGAACATCGCGTTCGTCCTCGTCGGCGTCTTGCTGACCGTCGGTCTCCTCTTCGTCACGGTGTTCCCGAACAGCCTGTAGCCCGACCGTAAATTCTCGTCTGGGTCGCCGGTGAGCCGTCGGTATTGGGTACTGAGTTTACATCTTGATAATTGGCCCTTTTGATTTATGTAACCCCGAACGGAATCGCGCACACGGAAATTTGGAATTGAATATGAGTTCTGCACCCCGCGTCCCCGCGCTGTTAGTCGTTGTGGCGGTGATTCTCGCCACCGTTTGGGTCCCGGCACCGGCAGGTGCCACCAACGTGCCATCGGCGTCGTTCAGCCAGCAAGTCGTCACCGTCGAACGCGGTGACGTCGTCGAAATCCAAGTGTCACACTCGGAGTCCGGAACACTCCACATCGGCAGCGACGACGACGGATACCACCTGACGGTCGAACTCACCGGGTCGGGCACGACCACGGTGACCATGGACACCTACAACTCGACCGGGTCGCCCTCGACGTACGTCTCCGGTGGCGGTAACAAGACCCTCCAGACCGGCCACTTACGCGACCCAATCGAGCCTTCGACCTACCTCATGAACGTCACCATCGGTGGCGTCGAGCGGGCGATTTCGAAACTCGAAGTGACGCCGCGTGAACCGTCTCCCGCGACGACGTACATCGCACCCGAGAGTCTGGCCGACGACGAACTGACGGCCGAAAACGTTCGAAGTGCGGCGACCGAGCGAACGACCGTCGCACGGGGTGACCTCGCGGTCATCCGACTCGACGAGCACGGTCTCGAATCGGCGTTGAACGCCGACAACGTCACCGGTGACGCCGCCTCGAACGGCATCGAAGTCTCGATGACCCAGCTCGAAGAGAAGATGAACAAAGAGGAGAAGACGTTCCTCGCAACGCCGGCGACCGGGACGTGGGTCGTCCCCGACTTCGAAAACGACGTGGTCTACGTCGTCTGGGACACGAGCGAACTCCCGATGGACGGTGAGCGCGAAGCCTACGAAGCGACGGTTCGACTCCGCGGCGACGAGAACGACCTCGTCGAAGAGGACACCGTCATCGGCCGCACGAAAGTGACGCTCATCGAACAGCGCGTCGAAATCGACGTGGAGAACGAGACTATCTACCCGTGGGAACCACCGACGACGAACGTCACGGGTGAGACGACGCTCGCACCGGGGACGCAACTCGAAATTCGAGCACGCGCACCGGGTCAGCCGTTCTTGAAACTCATCCAGGTCACGGTCACCGAGAACGAGACGTTCGCCCGTTCGGTCGAGTTCGAAGAGGACGACCGCGGTCTCGTCTTCCCCCTGTGGATTCGCCAGTACCGAGATTCGACCGAGCACACGATGCGCCTCTACGACTCCAACGCGAGTCTGACGTTTATCGACCAGGAGACGAACGGGACGTACGCCACGCTCGACCAGGTGAACGTCTCTGTCGGCGGGTTCGTCCGCATCGAGACGGCCGACGAGGAACTCCTCGGGACGAGCGACTACCTCGAACCGGGCAGTCACGAGAACGTCGTCGTCGAGTTCGACAGACGCATTTTGACGGATACAGAAGCCCTCGCAATCGTCTACATGGACAAAGAGCGCGACCAGAACTTCTCGATGGCCGACGACCCGCCGTACCGAACCAACGGCACCATCGACCTGAACTCGTCGAACGGCAGTATCGTCGCCGACGACGCGTTGCTCCAACTCTCGCCGGATGCGACGACGCCAACGCCGACACCGACACCGACACCGACGGCGACGCCGACGAACGAAACGACGACCACGATGTCCACGACGGCGACCGAAACGCCGTACCCGGTACAGTCTCGAACGCCGCTGGACCCCTCACAGGAGGGGACGAACGCGGGAATCCCGTTCTCGCCGGCGCTCGTCGTAATCGCACTGCTCAGTCTGGGCTTCATCGCACGGCGGCGACGATGACAGCGGTCGAACGCAGCGGTAGGTTTAATCGCTATCCGGCACGTCGAACTGACAACACATCCCACAACATGACGGCACGTAACGGGCGCGACGGACGCACCGGGAGGACGCGATGACGAGACTCGTCGAACTCGGTTCGTCCGATTTCGTCAAGTTCCTCTCGGACCTCTGGACGCAACGAAACTGGCAGACGAACATCCAACCCCGAGGCGAAGGCCGATTTCTCATCCAAGGCCGCCGCGCCGACGGAACCAAGGGGATGCTCTTGGCACTCCCGGACGGCGACGCGACCGTCGAGAAGGACAACATCCGCGGCTTCATCGCGCACGCGAAGAAACGGTCGATAGACGTTATCGTCGTCGCCACGCAAGGCGAGTTCACCGACGAGGTGCGCGGGTTTGCGACGAACCACGACGTGAAACTGCTCGACCTCGACTCGCTCGGTGAGACGGTCGAAGAAGAGGGACTCGAAGAACTCGTCAAAGAGTACACCGACGGCGACGTGTACGAGAAGGCGGAGGTCGAATTCGGCCTGCCGTTCGACGTCCCCGAACCGATTGCGAACGCGCTCGAATCGCTGCCGTTAGAGTCGATTCGTGAACGACTCGATGGGCTTTCGATTCCGAAGAAAGTGCCCACCGTCGAGGAACTCAAGTCCGGGTCGCCGCCGAGCGTTCGCGTCGTCGTCGTCGCGGTGCTCTTGCTCGTCCTCGCACTCGGCTCTGTCGCCGCACTCGGACCGATGGTCGATGGTCTCGGCGGTCCCGCTGGACAGTCCGGCGTCGCCGTCTCCGCACTCTCGGTCGCACCACAGGAGTCGGCAGACGTCGTCGCGCACTGGAACGCGCGAACGACCGAGTCGATTGCAATCGGGAACTCCACGTACGCCGCACCAGACGGCCAGCAGTTCGTCGTCGTCGCCCTCGAAGTGACGCCGGCCGGCTCGTCACCGGTGTCGATTCCACAGTCCGCACTCGCGTTCGAATCCGACGGCGTTCGCTACGGTTATCAACCGCTCGCCGCGTCGAGCGGCCTGTTCAACGGCGGATTGTTCGCGCCGAACGAGTCGAGCGTCGTCTGGACCGTGTATTCGGTCCCGCAGAACGTCAGCACCGGAACCGTCGTCGTCGCCGAACCGATAGAAGACGACGTTGCGTTCGTCTACAACGAGTCGGTCTCGACCGAACCGACCACCGAGTCGGCCGGGTGAGTTCGACTCGCTCTCTCCTCGAATTACCTCAACTCTTAATCACCACACGTCCCTAGAGTGAGCCATGGTGCCGTTTCCGCTGCAACTCGAACTCTTCGGGCCCGAGACGCTGCCGCTCCTCTTGGTGCTCGCAGGACTCGGTCTCTCTATCGCCGAGGCGTTAGCGCCCGGTGCACACTTCGTCGTCCTCGGCGTCGCGCTCCTCGCCGCGGGGCTGGTTGGCCTGCTCATCGGGCCATTTGCGACACCGCTCGTCCTCGGCGTCCTCGTCTTTCTCTTCGGGACGCTCGCGCTCTACGGCTACCGCGAACTCGACTTCTACGGGGGCAAGGGCAGTGGCCAAACGAGCGATTCAGCCGCGCTCAAAGGAAAGACGGGGCGCGTCACGGAGCGCGTCACGCCGACCAGCGGGCAGGTCAAACTCGACGCGGGGGGCTTCAACCCCTACTACGCCGCTCGCTCGGTCCACGGCGAACTCCCCGAAGGAACGGAAGTCGTCGTCGTCGATCCCGGCGGCGGCAACGTCATCACCGTCGAAGGGTTCGGTCCGGGCGAGGACGAAATCGACCGCGAACTCGCACGCGAGCGCGCGCGAAACAACGTCGATACCCCCGAGTCCGAACGGGAACGAGAAGACGCAGAACGGGCATAGAACCTCCCAAATCGCTTGACGTGGTTTCGTTCTTACACGAATACTTATCACACGGCCAACCTAATGTCCAGTTATGGACCTGATAGCCCTCCAGGGAGCAGCACTCGGCCTCGGTGGTGTCGTATTGGGGATTCTCGTCCTCGGTCTCGCCATCGTCACCGTCTATCAGATGGTCGAAATCGTCGATGCGTACGAGAAGAAGGCGCTCACCGTGTTCGGTGAGTACCGCAAACTACTCGAACCGGGTATCAACTTCATCCCGCCGTTCGTCTCTCGCACGTACGCCTTCGACATGCGGACCCAGACGCTCGACGTGCCGCGACAGGAAGCAATCACCCGCGACAACTCGCCGGTGACCGCCGACGCCGTCGTCTACATCAAAGTCATGGACGCGAAGAAGGCGTTCCTCGAAGTTGACGACTACAAGCGCGCCGTCTCCAACCTCGCCCAGACGACGCTTCGCGCCGTCCTCGGCGACATGGAACTCGACGACACGCTGAACAAGCGCCAGGAGATTAACGCGCGTATCCGCATGGAACTCGACGAACCCACCGACGAGTGGGGCGTCCGCGTCGAATCCGTCGAAGTCCGCGAGGTCAACCCCAGCGCCGACGTGCAGCAGGCGATGGAGCAACAGACCTCCGCCGAGCGCCGTCGCCGTGCGATGATTCTCGAAGCGCAGGGTGAGCGCCGCTCCGCCGTCGAGAAGGCAGAAGGTGAGAAGCAGTCGAACATCATCCGCGCACAGGGTGAAAAGCAGTCGCAGATTCTCGAAGCACAAGGTGACGCGATTTCGACCGTTCTCCGCGCGAAATCCGCCGAATCGATGGGCGAACGCGCCATCATCGAGAAGGGCATGGAGACGCTCGAACGCATCGGACAGGGCGAGTCCACGACGTTCGTCCTCCCGCAGGAACTCACCTCGCTCCTCGGGCGCTACGGCAAGCAACTCACCGGCTCCGACGTACAGGACATGGAAGGACTCTCCAGTCTCTCGTTCGACGAAGAGACCCGCGAACTCATCGGTCTCGACGACATCGAAGAGATTCTCGGCCAAATCGACGAGGCCGCGGAGATGAACGTCGAACAACTCGAACAGGAGGCCCAAGCCATCAAATCGGGCGCAGAGGTCGATGGCATCAAATCCGCGGGCGACGTGATTGCGGAAGCCAACGAGGAAGATACGATGAAATCGGCCGACGAAGTCGTCGCCGAGGAGTCCGACGCCGATTCGTCCACTTCTGACGCAGCGTCGTCCGACTCATCTTCGGATGCGACCCAGAAGAACGGCAAACAACAGGCCGACGACGACGAGCAGATGGAATTCGAGAAAGACCTCGAATAGGTCTTATTTCCTGACCGTCACGGCCATCCGACGGTTGACATGACGAAGCGTTTTTCTTCTACGACCCGTGTTGTACGGTGTAGATGTCGAATCGCCGGATAGACGAAGACAAACGGGCGACACTTCGCCGGTTTGCCGCACTCGGTGCCGCAACGCCGCTGGCTGGGCTTGCACGCGCCGAAGACTCCGGGTCGAGTGACGCACGGGATGCCATCGTCGGCTATCTCGTCGCCACCCCCGGTGCACACTTCTCGAAAGTACGTGACGACTTGCAACTGGGCACTGGAGAGACACAACACCACCTTCGGACGCTCGTCGAGGACGGAACGCTCGAAGTTCGCCGCGACGGCGACTACAAACGCTTCTTCCCGAGCGGTCGGTTCTCCGAGTTCGAACAGGTGGCACTCGGCTACCTCCGACGGGAGACGCCGCGAGGCATGCTCATCCTCCTCCTCCGGGACCCCGAGATGACGGGGACGAAACTCGCCGAGGAACTCGACGTGTCGCGCGCGACGGTGAGCACGTACGCGAAGAAACTCGACGCGGTGGGTCTGCTCTCGCGGGCCGACGGCTACGAAGTGTCGCAACCGGAGACGATTATCACGCTGTTAATTCGCTATGCGGACTCCTTCGGGGCCGATGCGGTGTCGTTCGCGGGCGATGCCGCCGGGTTGATTCGGTTCGACCCGAACTGAGTTAGAGACGATTTTCGACACACGTTCAGCACGCTCGATAGTCTACGGTCGGTCGAACCGTCAATTACGGAGAGAAAAACACGTCAAAACGAGCGAACGCGAATCGACTCGGTTCGCGGAGGGGAGACGAGAGGGCCTGCGTCAGCGGGAGTGCGGGACCGATTGGTCTGGATTACGCGGTGACTTTCCACGTCGTGCCGGAGGAGTAGCCCCACTTCTCGACGGTGATGTCGAAGTTGCCTTCGAGAATCGCGCGCATGTTCGCGCCGACTTCCTTCGCCGAGAGACCGAGGTCGTCGGCGATGAGGCGCGATTTGAAGTACATCTTGTCGCCGGCGTGCTGGCGGAGATACCCCAGAATCTTGCGCTGTTTCTCCGAGAGGTCGTCTTCTGCCGCCAGGGTTTCCGCAGTCGCCATCGTGGTCGTCGTCGTGCTCATACCAACACACAGGTCGTTGGTGCCTATGAGGGGTTTGGTACGAGAGCTTAACACGCCGCTGTCTGTCGATTATTGAGTCTCGAACGGGGGCGAAGTGAGTCTCGCGGTTCGCCGCAGGTACGGTCATCTAACAGCATCCTAAACGAGACACTCAAATCGACTGACGAGTCGTCTCCGGCGAGTCTCTGTGGGATAATACAGAAAATTCATACGCAAAAAGCGGTCATACAATGTCAATGGAACGCCCGATAGCAGGGCGACCGGCCGCCACCTCCACGGCCGGCGTCGAAGTGAGTGTCGTCCTCCCCGCGTACAACGAGGAACGGACCATCGAGAACACGGTCCGGGTGACGCTCGAAACGCTCGAATCATTCCTCCCAGCGGATGCCTTCGAGGTCATCATCGCCGAAGACGGGTGCGACGACCGGACGCCCGAAATCGCCGACCAGATGGCCGCCGAAGACAGTCGCGTTCGACACTTCCACAGTGACAGGCGACTCGGTCGCGGTGGCGCGTTAGAACACGCGTTCGAGGCCGCCGACGGCGAGACGCTCGTCTACTTCGATACGGACCTCGCCACGGACATGCGCCACCTCGAAGAACTCGTCGAGTGCGTGCGCTCCGGCGAGTACGATATCGCCACTGGGTCCCGGTGGATGCCCGAGAACGTCGCCCACCGACCCGCAGAACGCGGTGTTCCGAGTCGCGTCTACAACACGCTCGTTCGGTTCTTCCTCCGGTCGGACCTCCGCGACCACCAGTGCGGGTTCAAGGCGTTCAGCCGCGAGGCGTTCGATACGCTCCGGTACGAAGTCGAAGACAACCACTGGTTCTGGGACACTGAGATGCTCGTCCGCGGCCAGCGCTACGGCTTTCGAATCCGCGAGTTCGCGGTCGATTGGGAACCGAAAGGCGACACCAAAGTAGACCTCGTGCGCGACGTGCTCGGGATGGGCAGCCAAATCCTCCGAACGTGGTGGCAACTCTCGGTTCGCCCGCGCATCACACGCCGAGTCACCATCTTCGCGGGGTTGCTCCTGACCGTCTTCGCGCTCGCGCTGATGACGCTCTACATCGACCCCTCGGAGGTGTTGGCCGTCCTCGGGCAGACCGACCCCACGCTCGTCGCCGTCGCCGCCGCCGTCTACGTCCTCTCGTGGCCGCTTCGCGGGGTTCGCTACCGCGACATCCTCAACGAACTCGGCTACCGCGAGAACACTGGCTTCCTCACGGGGGCGATATTCATCAGCCAAACCGGGAACCTCGTGTTCCCCGCACGTGCCGGTGACGCCGTTCGCGCCTACATCGTCAAGGCTCGCCGCGGCATTCCCTATCCGTCTGGCTTCGCATCGCTCGCAATCGAGCGCGTGTTCGACCTGCTCACTATCGCCGGCATGGCGGGCGTCGTCCTCGTCGGTCTCGCCGCGACGGGCAGTCTGAGCGACATCGCAACCGTCCTCGCCAACGGTGTGAGCGGCGGCGAAGTCTCGGTCTCACCCGAAGACGTTCGAACGGTCGCCTACGTCGCCGCTGGCGTGGGTATCGTCGCCATCGCGGGCGTGTTCGGTATCGCGCTCTCTGCACGTGCCGACCGCAACCTCGTTCGCAGCACCGTCGGCCGGTTCTCGTCGGACTCCTACGTGGAGTACGTCGTCGATATCATCGACCAGTTCGTCTCGGACCTGCAAGCGGTCGCCGGCGACCGGACCGCGTTCAGTCGCGTCGGCGTTTCGAGCGTCGCCATCTGGATGCTCGACGTGGTGACCGCGGTCATCGTCCTGTTCGCCCTCGGCGTCGATATCGACCCGGTCGTCCTCGTCGGCGTGTCGTTCTTCGCGGTGAGCGTCGGGAACCTCGCCAAAGTGCTGCCGCTTTCTCCCGGTGGTATCGGCCTCTACGAAATCGCCTTCACCGTCTTCATGGCCGCGCTCGCGCCCATCTCGCCCGCGATGGCGCTCGCGGCCGCCGTCTTGGACCACGCGGTCAAGAACGCGGTAACGGTCGTCGGCGGCGTCCTGTCGATGCTCCTGCTCAACGTCTCGCTCACGACGGCGGTCGAAGAGAGCAGAGAGATTTCCGACCGGGAGCGGGAACTCGCGGAGACGGACTCTTAGTACAAATCACAACGGAACGGCGCGAGCGCGCCCGTGACCGCCGATTCGAGCGCGGACGTTCGGGTGAGACGCCCGCCCGTGAACGCCCCTGCCGCGCCCTCTTTCTTCGCAATGTCGTTCGTGCCGAGTTCGTCGTCCATCACCGGCCCGAGTTCCTCGCCGGCGTGGATTCGGTCGGCGATTCGGTCGGGGAGAAGGAGGCTCGGTCCCGACCCGCGCCCGTAGCGCTCGCCGTCGGTCACGGCGGCCCACATGACGAGATAGAGGTCGGACGAATCGTCGTCGAGACCGTTCGGGAACGGGGCGACCCCACCTTCGATGCCGACTCCGAGGTCGAACTCGCCCGACGCTCGCGCTCGCTCGGCACGCGTCACGGCCCCGGCGATGGTCTCGTCGTGGCCGAACGGTTGCTCTGGGACGCCCGACTCGACGGCGACGGCGACGACCTCGGCGTCGGGACACGTGCGCTCGACTGCACGGCGCTTGGCTGGGTTTCCACTGCCGACTGCGACGTTCATATCATGAAGCACGCGTCGGCTCATATCGCTTCGTCGGAATCGATTCCGGGCCACGGCGCGGGCAGGTCGGCCTTCGGGTGGAACAACCGGGCGAGGTGGTCGATACCGGCGAGGAGCGCTGGGCTGGGCTGGTTGAGGAGTGAGTCGTCCACGGCGTGAACCGCGGCATCGAGGTTCCACTCGCGTGCGGCGAACCCCTCGATATCGCCGCGCTCGCCCTTTCCACAAGGGTGTAAGACGACGTGGTCGGGGTCGGCGTCTGCGACGGCTTCGGGGGTAACTTCGCGGGAGCGAACGCCGGCATCGAGAAACGGGTACGACCCTCCCGCGGCGCGAACCGCGTCGGGGACCCAGTTTCCGGCGGCCATCGGCGGGTCGGCCCACTCCTCACAGTAGACGGTGGGCGTCGGTTCGTCCGTGAGTGCGGCGCGAATGTCGGCGAGGTGGTCTCTGCACGAAGCAGCGAGTCTCTCGCCCGCATCCGGTGTCCCGGCCGCAGCGCACACCTCGACGAACGAGTCGAACACCTCGTCGAGTGTCGCGGGCGCGACGTGGGCGACGGTGTAGCCACGTTCGTCGAGTTCGGTTGCGATATCCGCCTGTAAGTCGTCGCAGGTACACACCACGTCGGGGTCGAGCGCGTCGAGGCGGTCGTAGTCTGGGTTCAACCAGCCTCCGACGACGGGTCGCTCCACCGAGCAGTGGGCGGTGACGCCGACGAGCCGAGCGTCCAGACCGGCGGCGTCGAGAATCGCCGTCGTACTCGGGGCGAGCGAAACGACCCGCGGTGCGTCTGTCTCGTCCATAGTTCGACCACATCTTGCGGCCGAAAATAACTGTCGTGCCACCTCGATTTGTCATGTTCGTTGATTTTCTTCGAAGGCGCTATGTGAGTGTTTCACACCGAAGAGACGTCGAATCCCGGCGGCGATACCAAACCATTTATGCGTTCGTCTACGGACGTTGGTGTTACGGACAGCTTCCGGGCTTCTAGCCTCGTATTCCCCTAACCCCGGAGCACCCGCCGTCGTAGCCATGAGCGAACGAATCTGGACCAAAAAACCCGGCGTATCGGACCGAAACCAAGAGCGAACTTCCCAGCAGGACGAGAACCAACAGGAATCCCAGAAGGGAGACACCCTCAAGTGCCCCGAGTGTGGTGGTCACGTCGTCACCGACGACGAACACGGTGAGACGGTGTGTAACGACTGTGGTCTCGTCGTCACCGCGGACTCCGTGGACCGCGGCCCGGAGTGGCGCGCGTTCGACGCCCGCGAGAAGGACGAAAAATCCCGCGTCGGCGCCCCCACGACGAACACGATGCACGACAAGGGACTCTCGACCAACATCGACTGGCGCGACCGCGACGCCTACGGCAACTCCCTCGGCGCGCGCCAGCGCCAGAAGATGCAGCGCCTCCGCAAGTGGAACGAGCGCTTCCGCACCCGCGACTCGAAAGAGCGCAACCTGAAGCAGGCACTCGGCGAAATCGACCGCATGGCCTCGGCGCTGGGTCTCCCCGAGAACGTCCGCGAGACGGCCTCGGTCATCTACCGCCGCGCACTCGACGACGACCTGCTCCCGGGTCGCTCCATCGAAGGCGTCGCAACCTCGTGTACCTACGCCGCCGCTCGTATGGCCGGCGTTCCCCGCTCGCTCGACGAGATTTCGGAAGTCTCGCGCGTCGAGAAGAGCGAAGTCGCCCGAACCTACCGCTACATCGCCCGCGAACTCTCGCTCGAAGTCAAGCCCGCGGACCCCGAGCAGTACGTTCCGCGCTTCGCCTCCGAACTCGGTCTCTCGGACGAGTCGAAGATGCGCGCTCGCCAACTCCTGAAGAACGCGAAGGAGAAGGGCGTCCACTCGGGTAAATCGCCGGTCGGTCTCGCGGCCGCCGCCGTCTACGCCGCGGCCCTGCTCACCAACGAGAAGACGACGCAGGCCGCCGTTAGCGACGTCGCGGACATCTCCGAAGTGACGATTCGCAACCGCTACCACGAACTGCTGGAAGCCGAGGACAACCTCGGTCTCGTCTAACTGTCAGCGAGCCGCGACGGCCGCAGGACTGGTGACGACTCGTTTTTCGGCCGGAAGATGTCGCTCACGTACAGTCTTTTCGAGCGGTAGCGCTCGGCTTCGGGGGAAGTGTTTTGTCGTGAGCGCAACAATTCAGGCCAATGCGAACGAACCACGCCTTACACGTCGGTGATGCCGCGGATACGTCGCTCGCCGACGAGAGCGTGGACCTCGTCGTCACCTCGCCTCCCTACCCGATGATAGAGATGTGGGACGACCTCTTTTCGGCACGCGACGACGCCGTCGCGGACGCACTCGACTCGGGCGACGGCGAGGCGGCGTTCGAGGCGATGCACGCCCAACTCGATTCGGTGTGGGACGAAGTCGCCCGCGTGCTTCGACCCGGTGGCATCGCGTGTATCAACGTCGGCGATGCGACCCGGAGCCTCGGCGGGTCGTTCCGACAGTATCCGAATCACGCACGCGTGCTCAGCGCCCTCTCCGAGCGCGGACTGAGTCCCCTCCCCGATATCATCTGGCGAAAGCCGACCAACAGCAGGACGAAGTTCATGGGGTCGGGGACGCTCCCGTCGAACGCGTACGTCACCCTCGAACACGAGTACGTCCTCATCCTTCGAAAGGGCCTGCCACGCTCGTTTCCGCCCGGCGACGAATCCCGTTACGAGAGCGCAATCTTCTGGGAGGAGCGAAACCAGTGGTTCTCGGACCTCTGGGAGTTCACGGGGACGGGCCAGCGACTCGAATCGGAGTCCCGCACTCGGTCTGCGGCCTTCCCAATCGAACTCCCGCTTCGACTGATTCGGATGTACTCCGTCTACGGCGACACCGTCTTCGACCCGTTCCTCGGGACGGGAACGACGACGATTGCGGCGATGCTCGCCGGGCGAAACTCCGTGGGCTACGAACTCGAATCGAGTCTCGTCGCGGCGTTCGACGAGCGACTCGAAGATATCCCCGCGCGCTCGGAACGCGAAGTCAGCCAACGACTCGCCGACCACCGCAGGTTCTCGACGAATCGCGCGACGCAACCGAGCTACGACGCCGACACCTACGACTTTCGCGTCGTCACCAAACAGGAGAAGCAGATTCAGTTGTACCGCGTCGCCTCCGTCTCGGGCGACGATGAAGAGTCGGAGACGACCTACACCGTCGAGCACACACCGGTCACGTCGCTTCCCAACTCGCATGACCCAGTCGCCAGCGACAACGTCGATGCGACGGGAGACGACGACGACTGAGTGAGCGTCGGTTGAGTGGGCGACGACCGACGGCTGAGTGAGCGACGACCGACGGCTGAGACGACGACCGACGACGACCGGTGGCAACCGAATCGGTGGCGGAATTCGCTACCACGAACACGCCTTTACTGATGGCTCGCGCAGGCTACGTATGGACCTCTCGTTCGACTCCTTCGTACTGACGGCGAGCACGGCCGACCTCGACGACGAGCCTGCCGCCCGAGCACACGCGGACGCGCTGGAGTTTCGGATGGACCTCGCCACGGACCCGCTGGACGCACTCGACGCCTACGACGGGGCGCTCCCGATTCTCGCCACCAATCGCGCCGAGTGGGAAGGCGGCGAATCGACCGAGAGCGAACGCGACCGTCTCGACGCGCTCGTCTCGGCCGCCGAACACGACGCGGTCGCCGCGGTCGATATCGAACTTGCGACACTCCGAACCGACCTCGGCGGGGAAATCGCCGAGCGTGCGCGAGCGGCGGGGGCAGTCGTCGTCGCGTCTGTCCACGACTTCGAGCGCACGCCCGCCCGCTCCGAACTCGTGACACTGCTCCGCAAGGTAGCACATCACGGCGACGTGGGGAAACTCGCTGTGACCGCCCACACGAAACGCGACGCGCTGAAACTACTCGAAGTCACAGAGCGCGCGACTGCGTGGGGTGACCGCGTGGCGACGATTGCGATGGGCGAATCGGGTCGGCACACACGGGCGGTCGCACCCGTCTATGGCTCGAAAATCGGCTACGCGCCCGTTCATTCGGCGGACGCGACCGCTCCCGGCCAGTACGACCTCGAAACGCTCCGGTCACTCGTCAGCGGCTTATCCAGTAAACCGGACGTTTAAGCATACTGGCCGTGACCGGGTTGAACAATGGCTGATGCTCGCCGTCGTGCACTCGTCGCGGCCCTCGTTGGCGTCCTCGGGGCATCCCTCGGAATCGCTGGCGCGGGACACGTCTATCTCCGCGAGTGGCGACGTGCCGTCGCGTGGTTTAGTTTCGTCGTCGGCGTCGCACTCGTTCTCGTATCTACGTTCGCGTCCCCGACGGTCACGTCGCTCGATTCACTCCCACCCGAAGTGACGGTTCCCGTCATCGTCTTGCTGTTTCTCAGCGCACTCGACGCTTACAGAATCGCGTTTTACCGCGGACAACAGCGCGCCGACGGCACCCCGACCTGTCCGGCGTGTGGCGGTGGTCTCGACTACGAGCTGACCTTCTGTCCGTGGTGTGCGACAGAAATCGAGTGGCAGTACGACCAGTACTGATTACTTCTCGATGATGCTCTCTTCGACGGCCTCGCCGAAGTGTCGGGCCGTATCTTCGTAGTACAGCAAGACCTCGTCACCGGGTTCGAGGTCGGTGACGGCGGTTCGGCCCTCTTTCGTGTGGACCTTGATGGTCTCTGCGTTCTGGAGGAGCGTGGCGATTCGGTCGCCCTCGTAGTCGGCGACCACGCGGAACATCGGGCGCTTCTCGATTTTGACGCGGCCGACGATGGCTTCGCGCGTGTGTCCGTTCGTATCCACGACCTGCACTTCGTCGCCGCTTTCGAGTTCCGAGAGGTACGTCGTCATCCCGTCCGGCGTTCGCGCGTAGGCGTGGACCGCGCCGGCGTTCACTCTAAACGGGCGTGAGGCGACGTACGGCGACTCGGCCGTCTCCGCGTGGACGAAGAAGAGACCGCGAGACATCGACCCGACGAGCATCCCTTCGTCGTGTTCCATCAGGGTGCCCGTATCCACACAGACGCGGTCGGCCATGCCCGTGCGCTCTACTTCTTGAATCTCGGCGTACACGAGGTCGAGCGTCTCGCGTTCGGCCGCATCGCGCATCTCGACGGTCTTGCGAATCTCGTCGGGACTATCGCTGTCGAGGAGGACGCCGTCGGCCCCGGTTTCGAGCGTCTCGAACGCCGCCTTCGCTTCGTCGGCGCTCGTGACCCCCGCGATGAGTTCGGTCTGGTCGCCGATGCGGGCGATGAGGTTCTCCAGCGGGATGATAGTCCAATCCTCGCCGACGACGATTGTGTGGTCGCTGTCTGCTGCTGCTTCTTCGGCGAGCGTCTCGTACTCCTTGCTCAGGATACGGACGTACGCGCCGTTCGCTCTCGAGTCGGTTCGGCGGAGTGTCGTCAAATCGGCAGACCCAGAGAAATCAGATGGGAGGTCCACCGTGCCGTCGCCCTCGCCGTCTTTACCGACGATGTAGGCGTCGGCGACGGCGTGGTCTTCCTCGTCGTCTTCGGCTTCCTTGACGTGAACATCGACGTCGGTGCTGAACGCGGCAACCTTCACGTCACCGAGTTCGCGGACCTTTTCGACGTCGCCCTCGTCAACGAGAACCCAATCGACACCTGCTTCGAGACCTGCGGTGATGCGGTGCTTCCGCGTCTCCCAGTCTCCGACCGTGTCATCGGCCTTGAGCCAGACGCTTCGTGTCATTACCGAATTCACTCGGTCGCACTGCTTGAACGTGGCGGATGAATCAACTGACGGCGTGGTGATGTTGGATCATCTCTGAGTTTCGTTCTAGTGGCAATTCTATATCGCACAATAGAGTTTATCGCGCTGGTTTCGGACAAAAAGTGAGGACACAGCAATCACTACAGAAAAGGCTTGAGTCGTTCGAATTCGGGACCTGAACCCGAAGAAGACACCAAATCTATCGTGTTGACAACGCTCGGGGCGGGTTTCCTTGAATCACCCTCATTTCGAAGGGACTGCTGACAGAGCGGTCCGAATTCCCCACGCCGAATACCGGGTTGCAGGTCTCGCGGGATATCTCGCAGTCGATCCGTCACACATTCTCGAAAATCACACATTCATATGCATCCCTGTTTCACCCACCCGAACCCCCGGAGTCGGCCGGACAGAACAGGCCTCCAACAACGGGGGGTGGCGATGTCGATGCGGGTCCCTCTCGCTGGTATCGCGCACCAGCACCAGACCGAATCTACAAGTGAAGACCGCGAAACTGTCAACCGATGGACCGACTGCTGGAACCCGAGCGGCTCCGACACGAGGATATCGAATTCAGCGAAGAGAGCCACACCATCAAGGCAGACGAGTTCGACGAATACGAATCGCTGGATAGTCACGCCGTCGTCGGTCTCACCAACGACCGCGGCGAAGTGCTGCTCCAAAACGATGGCTCGCATGGCTGGACACTCCCGGCATTCGCCGTCTCGCCGGGCGACGATTGGCAGTCGGTCGCCCAAGTGGGTATCGACTCGCTCACCGGCGGAAGTGCCGAACTCGACACCCCGGAACTCGTTCGGCGCGTCGAGTACCGAACGAGAGACGACCAGACGACGATGTACACGGTCGTCTTTCGAGCAGTCCCCGTAGAAGGACGACCAGTCTCGGACGAAATGCGAGAAGAGCGCGGTACGACCTCTGTCGAGTGGCGGGACGAAGTGCCGTCCGACCAGCGCGGCCCCGTTGCAGCGGATATTCGACGGTTTCTCGACTGAATTTCCCATTCTCTCACACTGCCTCAAACGCCCGATATCGACGAGTCTCGCGCATTCATAAACTAAATAGTGCGATACCAAATCGGTTCGGCGCTACTCAACGCGGGCTTCGGGAGCGCATTCGAAGGAGCGGCGTGGCTACGCACTCGAATCGAGGAAAATCGACGACGAGTTACTCGATATCCGCTCGCGTAAAGCGAACGTAGCCGAACGCGAGGGGAATCACGGCCCACAACGCGAGGACGACGAACCCGACCCAGTCCTGTAGATAGAACACGTCCGGAGAGGGATAGAACGTGAGTTCCTCGTACTCCGGGATGGGCACCCGCGCGGCGTGCATGAACGCCGTGGAGGGGTTGAGCATCCCGATGAGCCACATCCACCCCGGAAGTCCGCCTTCTGGAACTTCCTGCCCCCAGACGATGAGTTGGATAACGTAGAGCAGGAGATCCCAGACGAAGAGAAACAGGAGATACAGGATACCGGCCCCGACGAACGCCTCTACTTTCGTCTCCATCGCCGCGGAGAACCCGAGCGCGAAGGCGGCGTACACCGCGGCGTAGAGGAGCGTCATGAGCGTGTAGAGCGCGAAGACGGTGAGGTTGAACGAGTCGTACGTCACCAGCGCGATGAGCGCGATGACGCCGTAGCCGACGAGTATCGAGACGGAGACGACGCCGATTCGGCCGAGGAGTTTGCCGAACACCACTTCGGCTCTCGAATGCGGGAGTGCGAGCAACAGGCGAATCGTCCCGCTGTCGCGCTCGCCGACGATGGTATCGTAGCAGACAGCGAGGCTGATGAGCGGCACGAAGAACACAGTCGGCTGTCGCATACTGTTCAACAGCGCGAGCGTGCTCGCCTCGACGGGACTATCCTGATACGGGAGCGGAATCCACTGAATGGACGCGAGCCATATCGCAAAGAGCGTGAACAACGCGATGAGCAGATACAGCGTGTACGAGCGCATCGAATCGCGGAAGTCCTTTTTCATCACCACGTGGAGGGACATCGTGCGCAGATTACGTGGCGAACCGATTATGTTTTCTGGTTGAAATATTTGATGCCGATTGTTTAGGTAGACCTAATAATCGAAACGCCTTTGTCAGTTTAGGTTGCCCTAAATCGTATGAGAGACGATTCGCACGAGCAACGACGGCCAGCGAGACAAGCCAGCGGGGAAGAATAAGATGGAACTCCACGAGATACCGGGAAAAGCCACGGGATACGACCACGATGTCGTCGTCGTCGGTGGTGGCCCCGCTGGGTGCGCTGCGGGCGTGTTTACCGCCCGATACGGACTGGAGACGGCCATCTTCGACAGAGGCCGCTCGTCGCTCCAGCGCTGTGCTCACTTAGAGAACTACCTCGGTTTCCCCGCCGGAATCGGCATCGACACGCTGTACGACCTGATTCACGACCACGCCGAGACTGCCGGCTGTGAAATCGTCCCCGATTTCGTGGAATCGGTCGAGTTCGACGACGACCGTGAAGGGTTCGTCGTCCACCCACAAGAGGGGGACCCTGTGACTGCACGCCGCGTCGTCGCGGCCACCCGCTACGACGGCCAGTACATGCGCGGTTTGGGCGACGACGACGCGATGTTCGAAGTTCGGGAGAAACACGGCGAGGAGGCCGAGTACTTCGACAAGAACTACGCCAACGAGGACGGCACGACTGACGTCGAGGGGTTGTTCGTCGCCGCTCCCTACGGCGAGACTGGCTACCAAGCGATGATGGCCGCCGGACGCGGGACCCGGACGGCAATCTCGCTCATCGAGGACGTTCGGCGCGAACAGGGCTATCCCGACTCGATGCTGAACCATTACGACTGGGTCCGGCTGGACGCAGAACTCGACGGCGAGTGGAGCGACCGAAACCGGTGGCGCGAGTTCTTCCACGACCGACTCCCCGACGACCCGGGTCTGGACGACGAGCAACTCGTCGAGCTACGCGAGTGGGAGATTAGCCGTACCCTCGCGGGCTACATCTCGAACGAAGAAATCGAAGCACGGGGCAGGCGGGCACAAGAGCGCCTGCTCGACCACTTCGACGACGACGTGATTCTCGCACGAGCGAAAGAACTCCAAGGGAGACAGCAGTTGGCAGAGAGCGACGACTGACCGAGGCGAAAACGAATCGACCGACACGAAAACGGGACCGGCCGCGTCGGACAAAACCGGCCACGGCAAACAAAACGACCGCGACGAACGAGAACGTTAGACTTCGAGACTCAGACCGGCGCGGCCGAGGGCGGTATCGACGTCCGCGTCGTCGTGGATGATTGCGCTCACGGCGCGCGTAATCGCTTCGGGCTTGTCGTGTTGGAAGATAGAGCGTCCCATCGAGACGCCCGCTGCACCGGCGTCCATCGTGCCGCGGACCATCTCTGCAGTCTCGCGGTCGGTGCCGCGACTGCCGCCGGCGATGACGACCGGGAGGCGCGTGGCTTCGACGACTCGGCTGAACGACTGTGCATCGCCGCTGTAGGCCGTCTTCACGACGTCCGCACCGACTTCTTCGGCGAGGCGGACGGCGTGTGCGAGGCTCTCGGCGTCGTGTTCGTCGATTCCGGGGCCGCGGGCGTAGGCCATCGCAAGGACGGGCACGCCGAAGTCTGCGGCGCGAGAGCAGAGTTCGGAGAGTTGGGTCATCTGGGAAGGTTCGTACTCCGACCCGACGTTGATATGGAAAGAAACAGCGTCAGCACCGACGCGGAGGGCGTCTTCGACGGAGGCAGTCATTCGTTTGTCGCTCTCGTCCGGGCCGATGACCGTCGAGCCGTTGACGTGGACGATGTATCCTTTGCCGTTCTTGTTCGGGTGGACGCGCGGGGCGATTCCTTTGTGTGTGAGGACGGCGTCTGCGCCGCCGCGTGTGATGCCGTCTATCGTGGATTCGATGTCTACGAGGCCCTTGACCGGGCCGAGTGTTACGCCGTGGTCCATGGGGACGATGAGGTATCGCCCTCCTGTGGAGATGCGTTCGAGTCGAGCGGAGATTCCTACGTCAGTGTTCATGTATGGTACTCAGTGTCAGGGTAGTTATGTGCGTTCCGGATGCGGTGTTCGTTGCGATGCACCGTCGGCCGTGCCGTCGGCGAGTTCGCGGGCGAGCGTTTCGAGGCGGTCGGCGACGACCTCGGGGTCGTCACCGTTCTCGTGGCCGTCTGCTATTATGTCCACGAGCGCGCTGCCGACGATGATGCCGTCTGCGCCGCCGCGGACGATTCGGGCGGCGTGGTCTCCCGTACTGATTCCGAATCCGACCGCCTTAGGCACGTCGTACTTCGTCAATCGGGCGAGCGTCGATTCGGTCTGGTCCGAGACCTCCGTCTTCGCGCCCGTCGTGCCGAGTCGCGCCTGGACGTAGACGTAGCCCGAGACCTGCTGCATGATTCGGTCGAGTCGGTCGCCGGTCGTCGTCGGGGCGACGATGAACACCAGGTCGAGACCGAACTCGTCGCACGCCTCCCGAAGCGGGTCCGCTTCTTCGGCGGGCAGGTCGGGGACGACGAAGCCCTCGATGCCGACCTCGGCGGACTTCTCGACGAACGGGCGCGGGCCGGGGTCGTCGCCGTAGCGGTAGATGAGGTTGTAGTAGGTCATACAGACCAGCGGCACCGACACGTCGAGGTCCTCGACGAACTCGAAGAATCGCGTCGGCGTCATGCCGCCTTCGAGCGAGCGAACCACCGCGTTCTGAATCGTCGGACCCTCGGCGATTGGCTCCGAAAAGGGCAGGCCGAGTTCGATGATATCAGCGCCGCCGCGTTCGAGCGCTTCGACGTACTTCAGGGACGATTCGTAGTCCGGGTCGCCCGCGGCGAGGTACGGGATGAAGGCCGGGCCGTCGGCGAACGCGTCTTCGAGGGACATCACAGTCCCCCCGTGAATTCGGTCATATCAGGTGCGATGTCGATGTCTCGTTCGTAGGTCTCTTCGATGGCCGATTCGAGGTCCTTGTCGCCGCGGCCGGAGACGTTGACGACGACGTACTCGCCGAGCGCGTCGCGTTCGGCGTCGCTGGCCTCGGAGTCGGGTCCGAACACGCGTTCGAGGTAGCCAAACGCGTGGGCGGTTTCGAGCGCCGGGATGATGCCTTCCAACTGGGAGAGGCGGTGGAACGCGGTCAGCGCCTCGTCGTCGTCCACGTTGACGGCGGTGACGCGTCCCGTTTGGTTCAAGTAGGCGAGTTCGGGGCCGACGCCGGCGTAGTCGAGACCCGAGGAGATGGAGTGCGACTCCATAATCTGGCCGTCGCGGTCCTGGAGGAGTTGCGTGCGCGCGCCGTGAAGCACGCCCTCGCTCCCCGTCGTCAGCGACGCGGAGTTGGGGGCGACACCCGCCTCTTCGTCCACCTCGAGCGTCGAACCGCCCGCTTCGACGGCGTAGAGCGCGACCGATTCGTCTTCTACAAATTCGGCGAACGCGCCCATCGTGTTCGACCCGCCGCCGGCGCAGGCGAGCACGGAGTCTGGGAGTTGGCCGAACTTCTCGTGGGCTTGGGTTCGCGCCTCTTCCGAAATCACGGATTGGAAGTCCCGAACCATGCTCGGGAAGGGGTGCGGACCGACGACAGAGCCGATGACGTAGTGGGTGTCTTCGACGTTGGTCGCCCAGTCGCGCATCGTCTCGGAGATGGCTTCTTTGAGGGTTCCGCGGCCGACAGTGACCGAATTGACTTCGGCCCCGTTGAGCTTCATCCGGAAGACGTTGGGGCGTTGTCGGTTGATGTCGCGCTCGCCCATGAAAATCTCGCAGGGCATATCGAGGTGGGCACAGGCCATCGCCGTCGCCGTGCCGTGCTGGCCCGCGCCCGTCTCGGCGATGATGCGGTCTTTGCCCATGTACTTCGCCAGCAAGACCTGTCCGAGCGCGTTGTTGAGTTTGTGCGCGCCGCCGTGGACGAGGTCCTCGCGCTTGAGATAGACCTCGCGCCCGTAGCGTTCCGAGAGTCGGTCCGCGCGCTGGAGGGGCGTCGGCCGCCCGCCGAAGTCGCGCAGTCGCGCGCGGAACTCGTCCATGAAGCCGTCCTCGTTGTCGAGGACGTATCGCTGGTACGCGTCGTTCAGTTCCTCGATAGCGGGCATGAGCGCCTCGGGAACGTACTGTCCGCCGTAGTCGCCGAACTTGCCATCTACACTCATAGCGAACTCAGATTCCGTGTGTTCTCTCGGACGTCGCCGTCCATGATTGCCGTCCCGACGAGGAGGGCGTCGGCACCCGCCTCGCGCATCCGTCGCACGTCGTCTGCGGTCTTTACGCCGCTCTCGGCGACGAGGAGTACGTCGTCGGGAACGTGAGAGGCGAGGTCCTCGAACGTCCCGAGGTCTACTTCCAATTTGCCGAGGTCGCGGTTGTTGATGCCGACGATGTCAGCGTCGGTCGCCAGCGCGGCGTCCAGTTCGTCTTTCGTGTGGACTTCGACGAGCGGCTGGAATCCGCGGTCTTTCGCCGCATCGACGAGGTTCGAGAGGTCGTCCCCGACGAATCGGGCGATGAGCAGAATCAAGTCGGATTCGACGACGTCCAACTGCGTCTCGTTCATGACGAAGTCCTTGCGGAGGACCGGTACATCGACCGCGTCGCGGATGCGTTCGAGCGAGTCGGTCGAGCCGCCGAAGTGCTCGGGTTCGGTGAGCACCGAGAGGGCAGTCGCCCCACCGGCGACCATCTCACGGGCGAGTTCGACCGGGTCGTCGTCTCGGACGCCGTCGGTCGTCGGACTCGTCGGCTTTACTTCCGCGATGAGGGGCACCCGACCCTCCGATTCGGTCGCCTCGACGGCCGCCGGAAACGACCGCGCATCGACGGTGAGACGCCGCTCACCGCCGGGTCGCGCGCGGGCGGCCGACAGAATCGACCGCACTTGTGGCGCTAAGTCACCTTCGCTAGCGTTCATTGATGTACACTAACGAACTGATTTGTACATAAGGTTTGCGTCAGCGCGAGCGTTTTCCGGGTGGGTGTTGGCGCTCGGTTCGCCCGTTCCATCGGCGTAAGTGTCAAACGTCCGGCGGGGAGAGGGTGAGACATGGACGTCGCCGGAATCTACGCCAGCGAACTACCCTCGGTCGGTCGCGCCGTGCAAATCGGAGTCGTGAGTGGAAAGCTCATCAGCGTCACCTTTCCGGAGTCGGTCCCCGACGACGCAGAGGGCGACCATCCCATTCTCGACGACATCGTCGCCGCAATCGACGGCGAGGAGGTGGATTTCTCGTCGGTCGAAATCGGGCTGACCGTTCCAACCGACCAGCGGAGCGTCCTCGAAGCGCTGCGAAACGTCCCGCGCGGCAAGCCCGTCGAGGTCGGACTCCTCGTTCGAATGGCCGGACTCGACCCCGAGGACGACGCCTCGGCGCGGACGGTCACCCGCACGCTCTCGAACAACCCGATTCCGGTCGTCGTTCCGGACCATCGCGTGATGGACGGTCCGAGCGCCGCGCCGGACGAGGTGGTGCAGGCGCTTCGACGGGCGGAAGGACTCTGAGTCGAGGTGTAAGAAGACGAATTAGAACGGTGTCGCGGTCGTCTCGCGGCGGAGTGCGATGTAGCCGACCAAACCTGCGAGCAAGAACAGCGTCCCTGCGAGTCCGAGTTCCGCGATTCCCGTCGCCAGTTGGACGAACTGCGTGATTCCGGCCGCGACGAACCCGCCTGCGGCGATGAGTTTCACGCGCGACTCGATTGGAATCTGGTAGGTGACGATACCGAGGAGAATCACGGCGATGCCGAACGCGACGTCCGCGAGCGTCTGAACGAGCGGGTTACCGGTGATAAAGGCCGCCGCGATGAGCGCGATGTAGCCGATAAGCCCCGCTTGGGCGAGAGTTCTCGTGTCGAGGTCCATACAGAGTACGCGGTGCGCCGGGGACTTGAACACCCCACACGCGAGTCGCGGGGGTACCTCACTTTCACTCCCAGTCGAACAGTTCGTGGCCGACGAACTCCAGCGCGTTGACGAGGTAGTGGGCGACGATGACGACCACGAGACTGCCAGTCAGGACGAACGCCGCACCGAGGACGAACCCGAGGAGACCGGTCACCAAGATGCCGAGGCGACCCTGCGCGCCGTGGCCGATGCCGAAGGCGACCGACGAGAGCGCGGCCATGAGCCACGGCGAGAGACCGAATCCCGCTGCCGCCGCGCCGATGAGCGCGCCGCGAAACAGCAGTTCTTCGAACCCCGCGATGAGCGGGAGCGCGACGAGAAAGAGCAGGAGCCACCCGCGGGTCGATTCCGGCGTGAGCGACGCGCGAAGCGACTCGTCGGGTGCGAATCCGAACTGGCGACTCGCGGTCGCACCGACTCGGTTCGCGGCGTAGAGCGAGAGACCGAGCGCGATACCGAGACCGACCATCGTCGGCAGGTCGGCCGAGGAGAGACCGAGTGCCGAGAGGGGAATGCCGGAGTACCACGCACCCATGGCGAGTAACGCGCCCAAGAGCGCCTGTCCGACGATGACGTTCGCAAGCAGGACGTACGGCGGGATGTCGGCCCCGGGGTTCGGGGCGCTGGGCGAGTCGTAGCCCGCCGCCCCGAGGTCCTGCTCGGACAGGTGAGTGACGTTGACGCCGACTGGGAAGAACTCGGTCGCGTGTTCGGGCGTCGCCGGCTGAATATCGAATCCGTCGGCTCTCGTCTCGTCGGTGTCGAAGTCGGGAGCCGAATCGGCACGTCGAGTGTCGAGACCCGTCTCGGTACGTCGAGACTCACCGCGTGCGCGCGAGGATTCGCCGCGAGCGTCGGCGATGTCGCTCGGAACGTCGCGTGAGAGATGTGCGAGAGAAAGAAGGACCGTGAGGACGACGCCGGTGAAGCCCGCGAACGTCGCCCACTCGGTCATGTTGCCTTACTGCGGGCTCGGACTGGACGGCCCGACGCCCTTGCCTTTGAGGGCAGAGCCGGTGATGCTCTTGAGGCGGTCCACGAGCGAGTCCTTCTCGGGTTCGCCTTCGAGGGCGACGTCGAGGACTTCGCTGATGTGCGAGACGGGGATGATTTCGATCATCTCCTTGTACTCGTCTTCTATCATCACGTCCTGCTCGTTGGCCGCAGGGATGATGACGGTGTCACAGCCGGCCTTCGCGGCGGCTTCGATCTTGTGGGTGACACCACCGACCGGGAGCACGTCACCGCGAACCGACAGCGAACCGGTCATGGCGACCGACTGGTCGATTGGGATGTCCTCCAGCGCGGAGATGACGGCGGTCGCCACCGTGATAGAGGCGGAGTCGCCGTCCACACCTTGCTGGCCGGTCTGGACGAACTGCACGTGCACGTCCATCTTCGAGAGGTCCTGGTTCGAGAACTTCTTGATGATAGCCGAGACGTTCTGGACGGACTCCTCGGCCATCTCCTTGAGCTGACCGGTGGCGATGACTTGGCCCGGACCCTGCGATGGCGTGACTTCGGCCATCACCGGAAGCATGATACCGGAGTCCTGCCCCATGACCGCGAGACCGTTCACGCGGCCCGTGACGAAGCCGTCGTTGACGGAGAGTTCGTAGTCCTTGCGGCGCTCGATGTACTGGTCCGCGATCTGTTGCTCGATGGAGCGCGCGCGGCGCTTGGCCTGCAACACGTGGTTGCGGGTGGTGTTCTCCGCGTTCTCGCCGCGGGCGATGTCGCCGGCGACGCGAACGAGCCCACCGAGGTTACGGAATTCGAGCGTGAGGTGGCCCTTGCGTCCCGCGCGGCGGCGGGCTTCGAGGATGACCTCTTCGAGTGCCTCCTCGGTGAAGTGGGGCAGACGCCCGTCGTTGGCCACTTCCTGTGCCACGAAGCGCGCGTACTTGCGGCGCATCTCGGGGGAGTCCTCGATGGTGTCGTCCATGTAGACCTCGTACCCGTAACCCTTGATACGGGAACGGAGTGCGGGGTGCATGTTCTCCATCGCGTCGAGGTTCCCCGCGGCAATCATGATGAAGTCCGTCGGAACGGGTTCGGTCTGGACCATCGCACCCGAGGAGCGCTCGGACTGGCCCGTGATGCCGAATTCGCCCTCCTGAATGGCCGTCATCAGATGTTGCTGGCTGCGAACGTCGAGGGTGTTGATCTCGTCGATGAACAGGACGCCCTTGTTGGCCTTGTGAATCGCGCCGGGTTCGACGCGGTCGTGGCTCGGCGTCTCCATGCCACCGGACTGGAACGGGTCGTGGCGAACGTCGCCGAGGAGCGCACCCGCGTGAGCACCGGTCGCGTCCTGGAACGGTGCCGCCTTCTGGTCGGCGTTGTTCACGATGAGGTTCGGAATCATTGCATCGCTGCCGCGCGAACCGTAGCGGAACGCGAGGTAGATGATACCCGCGGCGAGGATGCCGAGGAGCACCTGCTGGGCGATGATAAGCGAGTAGCCCAGCACGATGGCGATGATGATCCACATGAGGAACGAGCGCATCTGGTTGCGCTTGCGTGCCTCTTCTTTGTGCGCTTCGACGATTTGGTCACCCTTTCCCGCAGGTACAGTTCGGACCTTGGGTCGGTTGCCGTCGTCGGGGTTGTGATAGACGAGTACGTCCTGTAGTTCCTCGCGGGGGAGGAGTTCGGACATCGCCTTTGCGAGCATCGATTTCCCCGTCCCCGGAGAACCGATCATCATGACGTGGCGGCGCTGTTTTGCCGCCTTCATGATGACGTCGCGGGCGTGTTCCTGCCCGATGACTTGGTCCACCAGTCGGTCGGGGACCTCGATTTCCTCGGTGGAGTCGATATTGAGTCCACCGAGCAGGTCGTCCTCGTCGATTTCGTTGACGACGTCGGCTTTCAGTTCGACGTCGCTCCCGAGGTCGTCGATAGTGTGTTTTTCGACCGCTTCAGCCTCCTCGTCCTGAGGCTCCTGGTCGGCAACGTCGCCCTCGCTATCGGGCGATTTGTCGATGGATTCCTCCGACTCCTGGAGGCGGTCGTCGGTATTCGTTTCGTTACTCATAGAACTGTCGTCGCTACTTCTATCGTAGGTCCTGCGCTTGATATACTTTCTCCCCGATTGTGCGTTGCATACCTCGCCGTAGAATGTCGTTTCGACTCTCCTACTACCCGAATTCTGGATTTTATGAAACTCGCCGTATTTATAAGTAGTCGCACCCAACCGCGAGCCATGCGGGGGTTCTACATTGGCCGGTTTCAGCCGTATCACAACGGTCATCACCGAATGGTTCAGGAAATCGCCTCCGAGGTCGATGAACTCGTCCTCGGGATTGGCTCGGCAGGCGACTCACACACGCCGCGGAATCCGTTCACCGCGGGCGAGCGCATCATGATGGTCACGAAGGCCGTCTCCGACCTCGACGTCACGACCTACGCGGTTCCCATCGAGGACCTCGACCGAAACTCCGTGTGGGTCAGTCACGTCCAGTCCATGTCGCCGGCGTTCGACGTGGCCTACTCGAACAACCCCCTCGTCATCCAGTTGTTCACCGAGGCGGGCGTCGAGGTCCGACAGTCGCCGATGTTCAACCGCGAGGTGCTGGAAGGCACCGAAGTCCGCGCGCGCATGGTCGAAGACCGGGACTGGGAGTCGCTCGTCCCCGACGAAGTCGCCGAAGTCGTCTACGAAATCGGCGGCATCGAGCGAATCCAGAACATCACCGCCTCCGACGGCTCCGGCGACGTCGCAGAGAACCACCCCGATACGGCCTGAGATGATAACGCTCGCGTCCGATTTCGGCTCGGCCTACCCGGCGGCGATGAAAGGCGTCATCCTCTCGAAGAGCGACGCTCGTCTCGTCGATGTGGCCCACGACCTCCCCCGCCAGAACGTCCGTGCGGCCGCCTTTTGGCTCCGCGAGACGCTGCCCTACTTTCCGCCGGCGGTCCATCTCGCGGTCATCGACCCCGGTGTCGGAACCGACCGACGAGCGGTCGCGCTCCGCGTCGGCGACCACGTCCTCGTCGGCCCGGACAACGGCGTACTCCGTCCAGCGGCGCGACGAATCGCCCGCGAGTCCGACGACGAACCCACACGCGAAGCGTACGAGATTCAGGTCGAGAACCCCGACTCGATGACCTTCCACGGCCGCGACGTGTTCGCCCCGGCCGCGGCCGACGCCCACGGAATCGGCGCGGACGCGCTCGACGCAATCGAGCGATTCGCCCCCATCGAGTGGTCCGGTCTCACCGACTGCGTCTTTCCCGACCCCGAGCGCGACGACGACGGCATCTCCGGCGAAGTCCTCGTCGTGGACGACTTCGGGAACTGCATCACGAACATCCCCGGAAACGAGATTCGGGCGTACGACCGCGTCGCGGTCAACGGCGAACCGACGCCCGTCGGCGACACCTTCGAGGCGGTGCTCCGTGGCTCTCGTCTCGTGACGGTCGGCAGTCACGGCTACGTCGAGTGCGACGTGAACCACGGCCGCGGTGACGAGGCGTTCGGACTCGCGCAGGGAGACACCGTCCGGCTCGGTTTCGACTGATGGTCGAAGTAGACCCCTTCTGGGTGATGAACGTCGTCGGCCTGCTCGCGTTCGCCGTCGCGGGGGCGCTCAAGGCCGCAGACGCCGGACTCGACGCGTTCGGCGTGGCCGTCCTCGGCGTCGTCACGGCGCTCGGCGGCGGGACCACGCGCGACGTACTCGTGGACAGACTGCCAGCCTCGTTGGCGACTCTCGACGACATGAGCGTCGCGCTCGTCGGCGTCGCGCTCGCTATCGTGCTCATCCGACGCCTGAAAGGGCGCGTCCGCGACCACCCGCTGTTTCTGACCTCCGACGCCATCGGTCTCGCCGCGTTCGCCGCCGCGGGGTCGCTCGTCGGCGTCCAAGCGGGCGTCTCGCCCTTCGGAATCGTCATCCTCGGCACAATCACGGGCGTCGGTGGCGGCTCGATTGCAGATATCCTCATCGGGCGCGTGCCGGTCGTCCTCCGCGACGACTTCTACGCGACACCGGCCGTCGTCGGTTGTCTCGGCTTTCTGGTCGCTCGTTGGCTCGGTGCGCCGTCGGGGGTTCCCGCCGGACTCTGCGCCGCGGTCGTGTTCGGCCTGCGGATGTTCGCCGTGCGCTACGAGTGGCGACTCCCGAAGGTGAGAGCGGGGAGTTAGTTCTTGCCGACGCCCGGGACCTCGCGTTCGAGAGCGCGCGCGTCTTCGGCGAGTTCGTCGCGCTCGAAGTAGAGTAACTCGACGGCGATGACCGCGACGCCGAGCGCGAGCACCGTCCAGAAGGTGCCCTGTTCTGCGGTGTAGAGGTGCCACAGGAGCGCGAGCACCGACGCCGCGGCGCCGACGGTGGCCGCCGCGGGAATCGCCGCAGTCGTGAGGTTCTCGCGCTGGCGGAAGGCGACGAGGCTGAGACCGCCGAAGATGCTGATGAACGCGAGCGACGCGAACGAACTGATGGCGTCGAGGCTACCGAGGAAGGTGAACGCGGCCGAGAGCGCCCCGAGGACGAGCAGCGCCCGAACCGGTTCGTCGTGGCTCTCGTCGCGCAACCGACTCGGTAAGAGGTCGTTCGAGACGAGGCGGTTCGAGAGGCGCGCCGAACTGAACAAGGTGGCGTTGATGGCGCTCCCGGTCGAGAAGAGCGCCGCCAGTGAGATGAGAACGAACCCAATCTGGCCGAGGAACGGCCGAGCGGCGATTGCGAGCGCGGTTTCGGCGTGTCGTTGGATAGCGTCGAGACCCGCCAGATTCGTCGTGACGAGCGCGACGAGGATGTAGAGCGCGGTCGCGGAGACGATGGAGATGTAGACCGCCTTGCGAACCGTCTCTGTGGGATTCTCGATGCTATCCTGGTCGAAAAAGAGGAGTTCCCACCCCTCGAACGCGACGAACGAGACGGCCGCGGCGATGACCGGACCAGCACCGAGGTTGCCGAAGCCGAGACTGATGCCGCCGTGGCTGGTTCCGTACCAGATACCACCGAGACCGAACAGGAGTAAGATGGCGATTTTGAGACCGACGAGCACGTCTTCGGTGCGCCCGGAGGCGTGCGCGCCGAGGACGTTGAGACCGACGAATCCGGCGACCATGAGCGCCGAGACGACGGGGCGGATCGAGAATCCCGCGACGGAGGCGACGCCGACGAGTTCGGTGAAGTAGCCGCCGAACGCGTAGGCGTACATCGCCATCGTTCCGACGTAGCCGAAGACGAACGTCCAACCGACGATGCCGGAGAGCGTCGTGCTCCCGGTGAAGTGTTGGACGTATCCGATGGGACTCGTCGCATCCGAGAGCAGGCTATTGAGTCGTAGCATCGAGTACCCGGCCGCGAGCGCGAGCAGGCCAGCGACGACGAAGGCGGCCCACGCGAGCGTTCCTGCCGCCCCGGCGACGACGCCGAGCACGGCGAAGATACCACCACCGACCATGCCACCGATTGCCATCGAAACGGCTTCTGGAAGCCCGACGGACTCGGACATGATACCTGGTAGACACTCGACACGGATGAATGCCGTGGCTGGGGAAACGTCTGACCGAACTAAAAACGTGAACGGAAGAAGTGACACCGACCGTTGGAAGGAGAACGCGGTGTCTGTGGTGGGGTTAGTTGGCGGCGATAACGTCGTCGATGCGGACGATCATCGTCGCGGCTTCGGTCGCAGATTCGATTGCCTCGCGCTTGACGGCCGCGGGGTCGATGATGCCGTGTTCGACGGGGTCGCCGATTTCGCCGGAGCGGCCGGTCGAGATGATGCCGGCGATTCCCTCGTGCTCGTAGCGAGCGCGCAGATCGACGAGTGCGTCGATGGGGTCCATGCCGGTGTTCTCGGCGAGGGTGCGCGGCAGGGCTTCGACGGCGTCCGCGTACGCCTCGACGGCGAGTTGCTTGCGACCTTCGATACCTGCGGCTTCGGAGCGGATACGGTCGGCGATGGCGATTTCGGTCGCGCCCGCGCCGGGGACGACGCCGCCCTTGTCGAGTGCGGCGACGACGACATCGACGGAGTCGTTGATGGCGCGTTCGAGTTCGTCCACGACGTGTTCGGTGCCGCCGCGGAGGAACAGCGTCACGGCCTTGGCCGCGACACCGCCTTCGACGAAGGTCAACTCGTCGTCGCCGAACGTCTTGATGCTGACCGAATCGACGTGGCCGAGGTCGGACTCGTCGAGGTCGGAGAGCGAGCCGAGGCGCTTCGCTCCGGTCGCGCGAGCGATGGCGCGGGCGTCCGATTTCTTCACGCTCTTGAACGCGAGGATGCCCGCGTCGGCGAGGTAGCCGGCGACGCGGTCGTCGATGGACTTCGTGCAGAAGACCACGTCCACGCCGGCGTCTTTGAGCGCCTTCGAGTAGCCGCGGAGTTCCGTGTCCTCGGCGTCGATGGCGGCGGTGAGCTGGTCCACGGAGGTGATGTTGTACTCGGTATCGACCTCGCTCTTGCGCACGTCGAGTTTCATGTCGAGGACCGCGACGGTGGCGTCTTCGACAGAGCGGGGCATGTTGTCGTTGACGGGTTCCTTGTCGAGGACGACGCCTTCGACGAGTTCGGTCGCCGAGGAGGACGCGCCCGTGCGGGTGAGGACGCGAACGTTGTCGCGGTCGAACTTGCCGTTGCTCTCGTGGACCATGCGGACGGCCTTGACGACGTGCTTTGCGAGCACGTCGGCGGTCACGTCACCGGTTCCCTTGCCGGTCATAGAGGACTCGGCGACCTGTTCGAGCAGGTCGTCGTCGAGTTCCACGTCGAGGACGAAGTCGTCGATTGCCTCCTGTGCGATACGCGCGGCCTCGGTGTAGCCTTCGACGATGACCGTCGGGTGGAGGTCGTCGTCGAGGAGGTCCTCGGCGTGCGCGAGGAGTTCGCCGGTGAGGACGGCAGCGGTGGTCGTGCCGTCACCGACTTCCTCTTCCTGCGTCTGCGAGACTTCGACGATCATCTGTGCGGCGGGGTGCTCGATGTCCATCTTTTCGAGGATGGTCGCACCGTCGTTGGTGATGACGACGTCGCCGGAGGAATCGACGAGCATCTTGTCCATACCGCGTGGTCCGAGGGTGGTTCGTACAGCCTCGGCGACGGCCTTGCCGGCGCGGATGTTCGAGTCCTGTGCGGAGCGACCGCGTGTGCGGTTCGAGCCTTCTGCGAGGATGTAGAGTGGTTGCTGCATTCGTGAAGCCATGTTGAAACCTCAAGCGAGTACAACGTTTGCAGTTCTATAAATACATTTCTGCGAGCGGTGCGCTATGAAATCGCACGACAGGGAGACGAACGCGCCCGGAATTCGACGTTCGTCGTTCGTGCGTTCAGCGCTCGTGTAACTCAGATATCGGGTGGTGCGACTCGAAGTGTTCCGTCGCCAAACAACGAAACGAGGTAGCCAGCGTACCTGAAGGTGAATTCGAGCGACGGGTCTCGTGCCGTCCCAAACAGCGAGTTGAGTGCCTCTGGATCGACGCCCACGTCAGCTAACGGTGGCAGTTCGAGTGGACTGAGTTCCTCGGCCGTTGCAACAGCCGAAGTTACGGCAACTGCGAGATCGTCGTATCGGTCCGCAGAGATAGTCACTGCAGATGATGGTTCGGTCTCACGTTCATCGTCCATACAATCCGTAACGGGAATCTGGTATCTATGAATGTGGGTTGACTATGTAATCCGTTCTTCATTAGGTGTCTCGTCCGAGACAGCTTCTGCGAGACACCGATAGGCCCGACGCAATCTGGCCGCGACCGCCTGTCGAGAGATTCCGAGTTCGGTGCCGAGTTCGGCGAGCGACGTTCGGCGGCGGTCGTCGAAGTAGCCGTGGTCGAGCGCGAGGAGGAGCGCTTCTCGCTGCCCGTCTGTCAGTCGCCTTTCGATGGGGGTTTCGTACTCTTCGAGCGTGACGAGGCGGGTTACGTCCATGTCGATTTGCTCTGTGACACAGCGTGCTCGAAGTTCTCGCAGAGCAGTGTGAGAACGCAACCGCAGTTCGAGAGTCCACGACTCTCCAGTGCTCGAACAGGCGAGCAGCGTGATATCGAACGCCGAAAACGCCGACAACAGTGGGTTTTCTTCGTGGTCTACCACCACCTCGTAGAGCGCTCCGTCGGGAACGGTTTCGAGCATCGTTATCTCGCTCACTTCGGGAATCGCTTTTGCTCGCTCACCGTACTCACTGGCGAGTTCGCCCCGGACCCAGACCGTACAGCCCTCGGAGACAGCAGTCGGAATGAACGGTTCGAGTTCGAGTTCGAGGGTGTCGATATCGGCCACTCGACCGAGACAGAAAACAGAAATCGGCAATTCGACCTCTGCGATGAGACTCACAACCGTGCTTCAACGGATGGCATCAAAAGCGTATATGACCGTATGACGGCCTAATGACAACGTAATCCAGACATTCGGGATTTCGTACCGTTTCGACGGGCCGTCACGTTGGGTGCCAGTGTCTCGCCATTTTCTGTAATCTATTTCAGACCCAACCGTGTGGAGTTGGACAATGCTGGAGTTGGAACACGGGTTTCGGGTCGTCGATGTGAACGCCCAACTCGACCCAGACGAGCAGTCCATCGCAACGCGGGGGCGAGAAATCAGCCCCGAGCGCCTCGAACGAGAACTACACCAGGCAGGCGTCGTCCGCGCCGTCGTCTCACCGGGTGCCCAACCCGGCGACGTGAGCTATCTTCGACCGAACAACGCCGTCGCGCGCTTGAGCGTGGACCGGCCGTTTCTCGCCTTCGCCCGCATCAACGGCCCGCGCGACCCGAGCAGTAAGACCATGGGCCGCCTCCGTAACCTCACCGCCTCGCGCGCCGCCCACCACACCGACCCCGAAGACGTCGAGCAGTACGCCTACGACGACCGATTCCACGGCTTCTGTCTCGCGCCCGCGGTCGATGGACTGCCGGACGACGAGACGCTCGACATGCTCGAATCGGTCGGCCTTCCCGTGTTCGTCGAGGCCGGCGAGGCGTTCACACCGCGGACCCTCTCCGAGACGCTCCTCGGTCGGTTCCCCGTCATCATGTCGAGTTTCGGCGGTTACCCCCTCAATCGTGACCTGATGGACGAAGCCATCGACATGCTCGACGACCACGACGACCTGTATCTGGACACGAGTTTCGTCTGCTTCCGGAGCGTCCTCGAACGCGCCCTGCTCGAACACCCGGACCGCGTCCTCTTCGGGAGCGGCGCACCCGAGACCCATCCCAACGTCGGCGTCATGGAGATTCTCACCCTCGACGTGTCGGAAGACGCCCTCGCCAAGGCGTTCTCGAACAACGCGACGCGCGTGATTTCGGCGCTCGGGCCGGGCGAGGAGTAGCCACTCTCGTATATCACCGACTTCCCCCATCTCATGGATAGTGTTGTCTTCTTCGGCCATCGGACCGAGAAGACGCTTAAGGAGTCTATCGAAGGCGTAACCCCACGCCCAGTACCGCCAGTCCACTACCGACCAGCGCACCGACGGCCAACAACCCGGCAACGCCACCGATGCTGACGAAGACGGCAGTTCCGACTGCAAAGACACCCGCAACAGCTATCGCAATACGTAATCGTAACAGTCTGCCGAGGATTCGACGTTGAAACAGAACTCTGAGCGGACCGCGCATCTGCGCTTACCGCCAGTCGTACCGAGCGACGGCGCGGTCGGCGCGCTTCGACCGACCGTGTGGATTACGCGCCCTGCTTCGGTCGCGGGCGCGGGCGACGAGACCGTCGGACGCGCCGGTCGAGATTCCCATCACCACGTCGCGGCCGGTGCCGACCCAGCCAGACGGCGTCACCTCACCGTCGAGTACGCCGCGTGCCGCGGCGATACCGTCGCTCGCGGCGTGTTTGAGAGTGCGTTTGATAATCGCCGGTCGAACGCCGTAGTTCTTGACGAGTCGATACGCGAGCGAGCGGTACTTCCAGCCCCAATCGCGCTCGGAGACGCCACCGTCGGCCTCGAACTCGCGTTGGACACACATCTCCGGTGCCCACGCGACGGTTCGGTCGAAGGTGGCGAGGCGGTGGGCGGCGTCGCGCGCGCCGCCGGTGCGGAGGTACTCGTCGAAGCCGTCGAGGTCGTCGATGGTGCGGCGGCGGAAGGCGACGTTGCCGCCGTTGAAGTAGGTGACCGTGCGCCCCGAAATCGTCCGCTGTTCGAGCGATTCGGTGGTCATTCCGTTCCGAAGAGTCTGGTGCAGTGGGCCGGTGACGACGTCCGCATCTTCGATGCCTGCTTCGAGTGCGTCCAACCACGAATCTTCGATTGCGAGGTCGTATCGGAGGAAGGCGACCACCTCACCCGTCGCGGCTTCGAGACCGGCGTTGCGCGCGACGTTGAGCGTGCGGTCTGAGATTTCGATGAGCACGTCCACGTCGTCGCGCTCTCGTACCATCCCGGTCGTACCGTCGGCTGACGGCCCGTTGACGACGATTACCTCGGCGTCGGGGGCGTACTCGGCCAGCGCATCGAGGCTGGTGACGAGGCTGTCCCGACCGTTGAGCGTCGGGAGCACAACCGAGAGGTCCATACTCGACAGTTGCTACGGACCTACTTAAATGTGAATTGAAACTCCGTGTTAATATCTACCGTAGACCACGCGAGACGGTCGAATGAGAGGAATGGGGGTTATTCGGCGTCGCTGGCGTGCTCTTCCGCACGGGTTTCGGCGTCGGTCGCCGACGGAACGCGAGCGTTCCAGTAGGAGACCGAGGCCACGTCGTCGCCGACGAGTGAGTCGCCGACCGCGAGGTCGAACGACCGGAAGGGCTGGGCGATGCCGTTCGGAATCTTTCGGTAGAACCCGAACGGGAGCACGAAGTCGTGGTTCGCTTCGACGAGCGAGAGACCCGCGTTGTCGAGGAGGCGATGCACGTCGTTCGCGGAGTAGAGATGCGACCCCATCGGGAGCAACCAGTTGTAGGCGACGCGCAGACTCTGGTCGTTGAACGTATCGAAGAAGACCTGATTCTTCGAGACGCGCGCCATCTCCGTGAGGAACTTCGTCGGCGTGTCCGCGAGGTGGAAAAACCGCATGGCGAACACGGCGTCGAAGTGGTCGTCCGGAAACGGCAGTCGCGCGGCGTCGCCGCGGAGGAACTCGATGTTGTCCTCGACGCCCGCTCTGCGCGCCTTCTCGCGCCCCTGTTGCATCATCGCCCGCGAGATGTCGAGACCGATGATGTCCGCGCCCTGCTGGGCGAGCATCACGGTAAAGCGACCGGTCCCGCAGGCGATTTCGAGGATGTTCTTGTCTTCGACCGGGCCGAGAGCGTCGAGCACTGCCGCTTTCTCCCGCTGGTCGATGAGCTGACCGCCCCGCGAAAACCGCTTCGAGTCGTACTCCCGAGCGATGTCGTCCGCTTGGTACCACTCCTTTCCTTTCACGCTACGCTGTATCGCGGGGGCACCGGTAAAACGATACTGGATGCGTCGTGCGGTCTGGGGTGATGCTTACCCGCACTGGGCACCAACCATGAGGTATGCCAACGTGCCGCATCTGTGGTGCTACGCACGACGCCGACGAGTTACAGCGCCACATCACGGAGGGAATCCTCATCGTCCACTGCCCCGACTGCCACGCGCCGATGGGAAGTTACCACGTCGGGTCGCCCGCGGTCGATACGAAGCGCGCTGACTCTTGATTCGGAGACCGCGCATGGGTTCGAACAGCGCGATACCCATTTTTGCGACTGAAATAATATCTATATTAGGAGTCTGCATTGTTTTGTCACACTGGTAGCTAACTCTTAACACGGAGGACATTGGCTAGGCAAGTATGAGCACCACCACTGCAGAACCAGACGCCGAAGCGCTGCTTTCGGAAGCCGAGTTCCGTGAGCGCCTCCGCGAACTCCCACCGAGCGCGAAGCTCGTCGCAAAAGTCCTCGAAAGCGATGCGCCCCTCTCGCAGGGACAACTCGCCGAGGAGTCGCTCCTCCCGGACCGGACCGTCCGCTACGCGCTCAACCGTCTCGAAGATTCGGACCTCGTCGGCTCGCGCTACTCCTTCAAGGACGCGCGCAAGCAGGTCTACTTCCTGAACACGTAGAGTTCGACCAGGCTCTGACCAAGCCACGCACTTTTCCCAACTGACTAATTCGTTCCCGAGCGAAGCCGCCGTATGAACGTCACTCGCGTCTCCGTCCCCGTCGAAACGCGCGCGCCGACCGGCGCGACGAACGCGTATCTCGTCTCCGACGACGGCGAGACGCTCCTTCTCGACCCCGCCGCCCGAACAACGGACCTCGACTCGCTGGTCGAAGACCGCGGCGCGGACCACATCGCCGTGACCCACACGCATCCGGACCACGTCGGCGCGGTCGCCGACTACGCCCGCGACACGGGAGCGACAATCTGGTGTCGTCGCGGGCGGGAAGCCATGTTCGAGGCGGCGACCGGAGTTTCGGCCGACCACACCTTCGTCGAGGGGACGACGATTCCCGTCGGCTCGGGCATCGAGGTGCTCGATACGCCCGGTCACGCCCGCGACCACGTGACGTTCGTCGCCGGCGACGAGTACGTGACCGGTGACCTCGCTATGGCCGAAGGAAGCGTCGTCGTCGGTGCGCCCGCCGGCGACATGCGCGCGTATCTCGTTTCCCTCCGACGGCTCTACGCTCGAAATCCGCGACGGATGCATCCCGGCCACGGTCCCGTCATCGAGGATTCGCGTGACGTTCTCGCTCGACTCATCGACCACCGGCGCGCCCGCGAGAAGAAAGTGGAGGCCGCGATTCGAGACGGCGCGCGCACGCCGGACGAAGTGACCGACGCGGCTTACGACAAGGACGTCTCGGCCGTCTACGACCTCGCGCGCGCCACCGTCGTCGCGCACATCGAGAAACTGGCCGCCGAGCGCCGAGTTCGATGGGACCCGAAGACGCAGTCGGTCGAGCCACTCGAACGCTGAGCGAAGACTGAACCGCGTCTCTCTTACCCCTCGCGCCCGCACGAGTCACTATGAGTCTCGAAGCCGAACTCGAACGCGCGCAGGACCTCGACGAGTCCGAACTCGCGGATGCCATCGAGTCTATCGGCTTCGAATGCACGCGCTGCGGGGCCTGCTGTAAGGGCTACGAGACCGACGACGGTCCCGAGCCACACACGGCGACCATCTTTCCCGACGAGGTGCGGACGATTCAGGACGCGACAGCAAACGAATCTGGCGGCACCGAGGGTGCCGCTGACTCCACCTCGGACACCTCGCTGGAGTGGCGTGATATCGCCCGGCCCATGCCCTACGGCCTCGCCGAGGGAAAGTCGGGTCTCGAAGGCGAGACGTTCGAGTGGGCGCTCCAGACGAGTGCCTGCGGCGACTGCCGATTCTACGAGGAGGACGAGTCGGGGATGGGAGCCTGTCAGGTACACGACGACCGGCCGCTCATCTGCGAGACGTACCCCTTCAGCGTCGCACTCGGAGGGACGAGTCAACCGATGGGCGAGGCCGTGGACGAAGAGGGGATGGTTCGCGCCCACGAGTGCGAGGGACTCGGCCGCGACATCTCGCGCGACGATGCGGAGGCGTTGGCGCGGGCGTTGAAAGAGCGAGCAGTGCGAGAAGTCAGGGAGGCAATCGCCGTCAGCGACGCCTACGAGCCAGTAGAGACGGAGCCGGGCGAAGTCGTCGTCCACGACTCCGAGGGTGCGAAACACCTCGATGGAACGCCTATCGAGTGACCGAATCTCCCCGACTGCGGTACCTCTTTAACCATACGGAGTGACACTTATTTGGAGGTCTTACGGTGGAAATCTCAGATAAACTCTTGTGTCTGTTCAATGCCGACGTTCGCGCCGAGGACGACCGATACGTCGTCGAAGTTCCTCGCCGCGAGGTCGAAACGGGCGCTATCGAACCCGGCGACACGTATCGCGTCGCTCTTATCTCTCGTGAAGCAGCGCCGGCCGAAGAACCGAGCGCCGAACCGAGTACCGTCCCCTCGACGGAGCCACAACCGCCGGTCGAAGTCGGCGAACTCCGCTACGTCGAAATCGAGGACATCGGTAAACAGGGAGACGGTATCGCCCGCGTCGAACGCGGCTACGTCATCATCATTCCCGGCACGGACATCGGCGAACGCGTCAAGGTCGAAATTACGGAAGTCAAGTCGAACTTCGCGGTCGGCGAAGTCGTCGAAGACGACTTCTAAGCGAACCTCAGTTCTTTCTCAGCTTCGACGGGTGAGCGCGTGCTCATCGTTCGTCTGCGGTCGAACCCACCACCGTTGCGAGTGAAGACGCTCACACAGAGAGCACTATTGCAGGTGAAAACGAGCGCGTGAGGCGTCAACGAGCTACTGCACGTACTTGAGGATGTTTGCATCGAGGTCGAGTTCGTCGTGGGACTCGTAGGGGCGATTGACGACGATATCGCCCGCGGTGGACTTGCCGATGCCCGGAATCGAACTCAGTTCGTCCATCGACGCGTCGTTGAAGTCGAGCGGGTAGGGGATTCCCGTCACCGAGCGATAGCCGTGGTCTACGACGGCAACGTCGATGGTTCGGCCGAGTTCGCGCTCGCCCGGAATCCCGACGAGGAGCGGGTAGGTCCCGAGTTGCCGACCGAACGTGCGGCCGTCTTGGTGGTACTCCAGGTGGACGTTCGGGAGGACCGTCCCCGCGGGGGTGACACGCCGGAGCATCGGGCGGTCGATCTCCTCGCGTATCTCGCGTTTGTACTTCTTGAACAGTTGCTTGTGGTCGTTGGCGATGGACGCGCCGGTACCGGACATCTCGGTCCCGTCGAAGGCCATCACCTGCCGAATGTTGATTCGGCGGACCATCAGGCCCTCGTCGTAGACGCGCTGGAGGAACCGCTTGTTGTGGTCGAACGTCTCCTCGCGCTCGCCGATGAGACCGTGGAGGAGGTTGATGCCGGGCAGGAGTTTGGGCAGTCGATTGGCGGCACCGTCGCCGAAGGTCGGCGCGTCGGCGGGGTCGTCGCCGGGTCGCCAGCCTGCGACTTCGTTGACGATTTTCACGGCTTCGAAACACTCCTCTGCGGAGACGTTGAGGTTGTTCTCCTCTTGGACCACGGGGTCGGCCGATTCGAGACCGAACGCCGCGGTGTCGCCGGGCGTGTTGTGCTCGGCGATGATGCGAATCGCCTCCCGGGACTTCTCGGGCCACCTCGTGATGGTGATGGGGTTCATGTTGTCGAGGTGGAGCGTCCCGAGGTCGGGGGCCACTTCTCGAATCCCGCCGTAGAGTCGCCGGAGCGCGTCGGGATTCGGTGCCTCGCCGTCCCCGCCGAACGCGAGGATGTCGGCTTGGCGGCCGAGTCGGAAGTGCCGGGCACCCCGGTTGTAGAGGTTCTCGACCTCTTTGACGACGGAGTCGGCGGTTCGGAACGCGGGGTTGCCGTAGAGGGGTTCGGTACAGAACGAACACCGGTAGGCACACCCGCGAGAGGTCTCCATCTCGCAGATGAGGTGCTCGGGGTGGTTCGGGTGCTGTTCGACCACGAACGCGCCCTTGGCGGCCCAGCGGTCGAGTTCGGCGTTGTCGCGCATGCGGTTGCCGAAGCCTTCGAGTCCGGAGTCCACGAGGTCGTACACCGCGGCCTCGACGTCGCCTTTCGCCACGAAGTCGTAGTCGAGGTTCTTGCGCTGCATGTCCTGGCCGCCGGCGTTCTCCTCGCCGACGCCGAAGCGAATCGGTCCGCCCATGACGGTCGTCCCCTCGGCGACCCACGCGAGTTCGCGCACCTCGTCGGGTTCGGCGGGCGTGCCGCCGACGTACTTGCCGGGGACGGTCATCCCGCCGACGTAAATCAGGAGGTCGGCGTCGGCCACGTCGGCCCACTTCGCGCGGTCGTCGCGGAGTTCGTCGATAGTGTGGTAGGTGACGTTCGACTCGGGGACGCCCGCGTCAACCAGCGCGCCGGCCGTAAAGCGTGGATACGTCGAGATGTACGGCGGCACCCCGAAGTGAGCCGGTTCATCGACGTAGCCATCGACGATGGTTGCAGAAAGCGTTGCGGGGTCAGTCATTGGAACGCGATTCGAGTTCGACGCTGAAAACGCAACCGGTCGCGGGTCGGGCGCGATGGCCCGCCAGAACCACTGGACGAGGGTTCCGACTCCCGCGCGTTTATGGGCGTGCGAGCGTAACGATTGGATATGCCATCCACCCTCGAAGTCAAGTGCACCGACTCGGACTGCGAACTCGACATGTTCGAGATGCACTACACCTACGACATGCCCGACAGCGTGACCGTCGGCGACTTCTCGTGCCCGTACTGCGGTCAAACCGAGTCGCTGGAGGAGATTGTGCTATGACGGACCTTCGAGAACTCGGCGAATCGGCGGCGAGCGCCGTCCTCGAACGGGTCGGCCGCGGCGTCAGCCAGATGCAAGAGCGCAAGCCGCTGACCCACGACCTGCTCGAATCGAGCGACGCCTACCTCGTCGTCTTCGACGCGCCCGGCGCACACAGCGAAGACGTACACGTTCGGTTCCTCGACGGCGAAGTCGAGGTTCGAATCGACCGCTTCCGCGACTTCCACGAGGGGTTCGAGATGCGTTTCCCCGGTCGCGGACTCACGCTCTCCGGACGCGCGAAACTCCCCGGCGATGCCGCGGTCGAAGCGACCGATTCGACCGCCGTCGTGACGAAGAACGGCACGCTCCAGGTCCAGATCCCCAAGGACGAAACGTCGAGCGATATCGTCGTCACCGAGGAAGAAGCGTCCGACACAGACGAGCCGGCAGACCACTCCAGCGACGACGACGCGGGCGAATAGCTACTCTTCGAGGACCATCCCGTCGAGCACGTCGAACGACTCGGTCCCCTCGAATCGACCGGGGTCGAACGGGGTGGGAATCACGTCTTCTCCACACACGTCTCTAGCGAGCAGTTCGCCCACTGCCGGTGCCCACATGAAGCCGTGGCCGTGCCAGCCGGCGGCGAGAGAGAGTCCATCTGTGACCTCGCCGACGAGCGGGTTTCTATCCGGTGTCGCCCCGCACAGTCCTGCCCACGCGCGAGCCAGTTTCGGGTCGGTCTCAGTTTTTCGGTCGGTCTCGGTTCGGTGAGCCACCGCGCCGAGCGCATCAGCGACGAACCAGTCATCGGCACTCGGGTCCCAGTCGCTCGGGTCGGCTTCGGCGAGTTCGACCCCGTCGCCGGCGAGGACGCCCCGCGGATGAGGCCGCAGATACGACTCGTCGGTCGCGTCGTAGACGATTGGTCCCGAATAGTCGCAGTCGGCGACGAGCGCCTGCACGCGATACGGTTTGAGCGCGACGGGATGACCAGCACTTTCGAGCAACCGACCGGAGAACACGCCCGCCGCGACGACGACTGCGTCGTATCGCTCCGTGACCACGTCGTCGATGGCGACGCCCGGCGGGTCGGCGTGAACCTCGACTTCGGTCCCGAATCGGAACTCGACGCCGGCGCGCTCGCACTTCTCGACGAACAGGTCGATGTACGCCTCCGGGTCGGCCCACCCCGCGTTCGAGCAGACGCCGGCGACGCCAACGTCGTCTGTTCGAATCGAGTAGGCGTCCAATTCCTCGCCAGCCACGAGCGACACGTCTCGGCCGTGGCCTTGCATCTGTTCGACCGCTTCTTCGAGCGCCGAGAGAGCCGGGTCGTCGCCCTCGCGCGCGAGGAAGACGTAGGGCGTCTCGTGGAATCGAAAGTCGCCCTCGCCGTCGAGTTCGCGGAATCGCTCCATCGCGCGGTCGGCGACCGCGACGTCGATGTCCTCGGCGTAGGCGTCGTAACAGATGCCCGCCGCGCGGCCACTCATCCCCGCACCGGGGTCGTCACGTTCGAACAGCGTCACGCGAACACCGCGCGATGCGAGGTCGAACGCGGTCGTGAGACCGACCGCACCAGCGCCGACGACGGCGACTCGCTCGGGTTGCATACCCAACGCTGGCGCGGCGAGGACTTGAAAGAAGTGAGTATAGAGCGCGAAAAGTGCGTGTGGAACGGGAGAAGTGAGGGTGGGGCGCGAACGATGCTTATTCGGTGAACTCGTCGATGCCGCGGGCGGGGTAGCCGACGACGATATCGACACCGACCTCACGGAGCGAATCGACGCGCTGGCGCACGTCGCTAACGGACCCGATGAGCGCGTAATCGCGGGCCGCCTTCAACAGTATCTCGCGTGCCCGGCCGCGAGCGCCGGAATCGACTTCGCACTCGTCAGGGAGCGCGCGGGCGACGGGGCGGCGACGAGAGACGTACGCGCCGACGCCGTCGAGAATCTCGTCGTCGTCGTCGGAGAGTACCGTCGGCGCGTAGAGCGCGATTTCGCCGTCGAAGCCGGCGGCGCGGAGGGCGCGAACGTCGCGCGTGGTTCGCCGCGAGAGGAGTTCGTACTGCGTGCCGCCGGCGGCGAGCGCGATTCGCTCGATTCCTTCGGTGCCGACCCACGCCTCGGGTGCGGCCTCGCGCGCTTCGCGGAGACGAGGCGCGATTGCGCGTTTCTGTTCTGACTCGGTGAGATACGCGCCGTGGCCGGCGACGAGCACTTGTCCGACACCGTCGGGAAGCCACTCGTAGCGCGAATCGTCGCCGAGCGGGTCGAAGCCGTCGGCGCGGACGGGCGTCGTCAGTCGAACGTCTCTCTCGGCGGCGAGTCGCGCGAGCACGGACTGGTCGGGCAAGTGGTCTCGGCCTTCGTAGTCGATGGCGACGACATCGAGCGGGATATCGAGCGCCCGGCGCACGTCGCACTCTTTGGGTTTGAGCGCGACTGCGTCCAGTCCGGCGTTTACCACCGCATATTCGGCGGTCAGCATGCTATCACCAACAAAATTTCAGTACCGTCGCGGAACGCGATCCATCGTCTGTGCGACCATGTGAACGGGAATAGCTCTGAGAAGCTGAAAACCCTGTCGGTGACGGCGAGAGTGACGGTCGAAAGTGGACGAACGTTCGAAACTCAGACGGGATAGTCGGCGTCGGGGTCAACGACGCGGTCAACCGCTTCGGGCATGCGCCAGTCGGTCGTGAGTTCGAGCAGTTGGACGAGCATTCGCCCGGTCGCCCCCCAGACGGTGTAGCCATCGACGTAGAAGAAGTGGAGGCGGATGTCGCCGTAGGTCGGGTGGTCGCGGCGTTCGGACTCGTAGTTCGCACGCGACGTGAGGTCATCGACCGAGAGCGCGACGATTTCGGCGACTTCGCGGTGGTCGGGTTCGTACTCGCGGTCGGGGATGGTCGCCACGAAGGGCGAGACGGCGTAGTCGGTGATCGTGAGGATGTCGTCGAGACGGCCGTGAAAGGTCACTTCGTCGGGACGAAGTCCGATTTCCTCGTTGGCCTCGCGGAGCGCGGTCGCTTCCAATCCGTCGTCGCTCGGTTCGGTCCCGCCGCCGGGAAAGCTCATCTGGCCGGGGTGCTCGCCGAGGTGGTCGGCACGCTTCGTAAACAGTACGTGAGGGCGGTCGTCGCGGAAGAGGACGGGTGCGATGACGGCCGCTCTGCGCCCTGCTTCGACGGTTCGTGGCTCGTGCGTGCCGACGCCCGTGAAGTCCATCGTCACGAATCCCTGAGGTGATGTCACGACTTAGGCCTGCCCCTCTGCGGCAATCGCGTCGTCGAGTCGGTCCCGGATTTCCGACGCATCGACGTTCGCCCACGCCTCGAAGTCGTAGGTCACATCGAGCAAGCGCTCGACTTCCTCCTCGTCGCCATCGTCGATTGCTCGCTCGGCGTCCGCTCGCAGTCGCGTCTCGACCTGTTCGGCCAACTCCTCGCGCGAGACGTCTCGCGTCGGATATTCGAGGATGTGCGGCAGGTCTTCGGCGCGCGCCGGAAGGGTCGGAAACGCCATCGGGCCGACGGTCAGTCGCGCCGTCTCGTCGGCAGTGTCGGTCTCGTACTCAACCAGATAGTACGCCGCGATGGCGTCTTCGATGGCAGCTTCGAGCGCCTCTGCGTTCGCCTCTTCGCCCTGCTTGAAGGCCAACTCATCGAGTGCCGCGGATAGTTCGTCGCGCGAGAGCGCACCGAATAGGTCCACGATGCCTGCCAAATCGTCGTAGGTCGCCTCGCTCATGTCTCTCTCAGTGCGGCACGGAGGTCCGACTGCGTTTCGGCTAGCACCTCGCCGGGCGTAATCGGCGCGTCCGTCCACGCGGGCAGACGGTCGTCGCCGCTCGGTTCGACGACGGCCTCGGCGTAGGTTTCGACCTGTGCGCGTTCGCCCTCGGAGTCGAAATCGAGACCGTTGAACGCCGCGTCGGTGGCGTACTGTTCGACGAGTTTCATCCCGGCCGCGCGATAGCGGTCAGGCAGCGTGTCGAAATCTGGCACACCTCCGCGTTCGACTACCACCCGAAGAAGTGTTTCGCCGACGGAGGTGCTCATTTCCGAGAGTCCGGTCGCCCCGCCGACGGCCCGGTGGTCGTGCACGTAGGCACCCAAATCGACCTGCGCGCTCTTGTCGAACCCCGCGAAGTCGTACGCGTCGCCGAGCGTGCCGAGTTCGAGCCCCCACGTCCGCTGCGGGCGGATTTGGCGGGCGAGGTCGCCGGTCATCGCAAATTCGCCGGCGAGCGCGTAGCGGAACGAAGCGAGGTAGTCCACGATTGGCGCGTCGAGTTCGTCGGCGAGCGCGCGAACGAGCGGGGTGTAGAACAGCCGGAAGAGGCGGCCGTAGAGGCGGTTGTCCTCCACGCGGGCGTAGTAGCCCTTCGAGAAGTCGTAGCCGTGGGCGAGCGGGAACAGGAGTCGAGGGACGTAGTGGTCGCCGTAAATTTTCGCGTCGGCGTCGTGGACGACGACGTACTCCTCGTCGAAGGCAGCACAGAGCGCCACCCACACGTCGCGGCCTTTGCCGCGCTGGCCATCGAGGTTCGCGTCGTTGAGGAGGGATTCGAGTCTCGGGCCGTCGCACCAGACGATATCGAGCGAGAGGTCGAACTCGGAGAGCCACTCGGCGAAAGAGACGACGCGGTCGGCCGCGGCGCGAAGCGGGACGACCACGCGAGCGGGTGAGAGGGATTCGAGCGTCGTCAGAATGTGCTCGGTGGCAGGGCTGGCGTACTCCTGTTCGGTCATCGGGACGACGACTGCGGTGCGATCTATCGGCGCGTCGGGAGTCGCTGCCGAGAGGTCGTGGAGGGTCGTCACCCGCTCTTGTACGTACTCCATCGTGGTGGAGGTGGGCGCTGTGTACAGAAAAGTTCGAGGTGCGAGGCGTCGGAACGGGACGCTAGTTCGGAATCCGGCCGAGGCGCTGGAGACCGACGAGGCTGCCGACGACGACGCCGAGACCGAGTGCGAGACCGATGTACACCTCGTTGAACGAGAAGAACTCGGTCAGGTAGCCGACCGCGCCCGCGCCGTTCGCCTGGAATATCATCATGCCGAACGAGTAGACCGAGTAAGCGCTGCCGCGACTCTCGTCGGGCAGGGTGTCCAGTAGGTAGGTGTCGAGTGCGGGAAACAGACTGTGAATGACGTAGCCGACGACGGCCGTGATGGCGAGCAGTGGGAGGAGTCCCGAGAGTTGCGTGAGCACGAGCAGCGAGAGCACGAACGCGACGAGGACGCCGAGGATGTACGGCACTCGGGGGAGACGGTCGGCGAGGCGCCCCGAGAAGAAGAACGCGGGGACGCCCGCGCCGAAGATGACGGTGAGCATGTTTCGCGCCGTCGCTTCACTCAGGCCCTTCGAGACCATGTACAACTCGTAGAAGTTGAACAGCCCCTGCCAGACGAACCCGGTCGCGCCGAGGATGACGACGCCCGTGAGGATGATTCGCCACTCCTTGCGAACGGCACTGAGGAGGTCGCGGTCGGACGACCCCGCGTCGGGGAGGTCAGTCGAGCGTGCGGCGAAGAAGAGAACGAGCGTGACGACCGCGGCCGCGATGCCGATACAGACGAAGACGAGTTGCCACGGCGCGGAGACGATTCCGAAGCGCTCGATGAGCGCCGGCGCGACGGCGAGGACGAGCGTGACGAACGGGGCGACGAAGACGGCCGCGAGTTGGCTCGCAGTGCCGTGAATCCCCATCGCGCGGCCGACGCGTTCGGGGTAGAGTTCGCTCACCAGCGGGTTGGCGGCGACGAAGTATGCCCCCGACGCGAGTCCCATCGCCGCCGCGCCGACCATCAACATCTCGATAGAGGTCGCGCTGGCGGTGAGCGCCGACGCGAGGACGAGCACGAGTCCGGTTCCGAGGACGACGCGGTGACGTGGAATTCGGGTCAGCGCCCACCCGGTCGGCACGCGGAGGGTCGCGCTTCCGAGCCAGACGAGCGTGGCCACGAACCCGACGGTCGCGCGGTTGACCTCGAAGAAGGTGATGAACTCACCGAGGAGCGGTGCGAAGACGACTCGTGCGAGATTGACGAGAAATATCATCCCACAGAGGGTTCCGAAGAGACGGCCACGAGACACTGCCTGAACTCGCGCACTGTGGGGTGACAATCCTTTCGAACCGAGACACGGTTGCCGGGTCGCCCGGCGTCTTTTTATGCGTGTTGCACAAACTGCAAGTTATGAAATCAACGCGGAAGGGGCTTCGTGACGGTGAGCTGAAAAAAGACACCTACGAGCGACTGACCTGCGCCGACTGCGGGAAGTCGCTGAAGAAGAAGAACGACCCCGACGAAATCTTCTCGGTTCGCACCTGTCCCGAGTGCGGACGCGAGTGGAAGGAACTGCGGTAACGACTGACCGCGACGACGACTGACCGCGATAACGACTGACAGACGGCAGTTACTCGAAGACGGCGTCGAACGCCCGCGCTCCCAGCGGGTCGAAGGTTCCGGCCGCGATATTCTCTGCGACGTGTTCGACCGAGGACGTACCGACGATTGCTGAGGTCACCCCCGGCGCGCTCCGGGCGAAGTTGAGCGCACGTTGGGCGGGCGTGTCACCCGTGAGTTGTGCATCGATAGCTTCCGGAATCGACGCTGCGAGGTCACCCTGTGCGATGCTCGCGCTCGTGAAGACGTGCAGGTCGTGTTCGTGGGCGTACCACAGCGCGCTCGTCGGCTCGCCGTCGTCGCCGGCGTGGGACTCGACAGTGAACGCGTCGGCCATCAACACGTTGAACGGAAGTTGAATCGCCTCCAGTCCGCGGCCGTCGTTGCCGACCGTCTCGGCGGCGCGCTCGGCCCGTCGGACGACTTCCGGGAGCGAGAGATACGACTCGTCGTCGTCGGGGACGCGGAAGGCGTCCCACGTGGCGACGCCGTACCGACCGATATCGCCGGTCGCAACGCGCGATTCGAGCACTTCGAAGGCCGCTTCGATTCGGTCGTAGACGGTCCCTCTATCGGCGATTTCTAACTGCGTCTCGGGGTTGTGGAGGTAGTAGCAGTCGATGTGGTCGAGGTCCAGCACGTCGAGCGAACGGTCCACCATCTCGTCGATGAAGGCGGGCGCGATAGTGTGGCTCCCGAAGGCGAGTTCGTCGGCCGAGGCGAGTCCGGGGTCGAGAACCGTCTCGCGGACGTACTGACCCGGGTTCTTGGGGCGGGTCCTGTCGAACGGGACGAACCCCGCTTTGGAGGCGACGAAGACCGCGTCGCGGTCGGTCGATGCCTCTCGGATGGCCTCGCCGACGACGCGCTCGGAGCGACTCATGCGGTAGTTCGAGGCGGTATCGACGAAGTTGATTCCCGATTCGAGCGCGAGCGTAATCGCCTCGCGGTAGTTCGCATCGACCTCGTCGGTCGGGTCGCCGAGGTAGGTTCCGAGCGCGATACTGGAGGTGACGCCGGGACCGAATCGGCGGAAGAACGTCCGTCCGAAGCTGTCGCCGTAGGTATCCCGATAGGACCACGTCGCCCGTCCTGTAGCCATGGACGAGGCTACGAGCGACGGCGGTTAATGGTCACCGGTCCGGGGTAGTGGTCACCGGTCCGATGTACTGACTCTCGGTCCGGCGTGCTGGCTCTCGGTCCGGCAGTAAGGGTCACCGGGGCAACAGTCACACTTCGCCCGAGAGGGCGTCGAAAATCCGCTCGACGAGTTCCGCCCGCGAGATGTCGTCGCCGTCGCCGCCGTCGGTCGAGATTTCGGGGCGGAGAATCTGCCCGCCGCCCATCCGGGCGTGGCCGCCCGCGCTCGACCCGCGATACTCGTCTACGGCGGCTTCGAGGGTGCGGCCCATGTGGACCCGGTCGTCGCGCGAGCGACCCGAGAGATAGACGTTGCCGTCGCGTTCGCCGCAGACGACCGCCGCAGTGACACCTTCGAGTTGGATGAGTTCGTCCGCCGCCTGCGGGATGGCATCGACGTTCGAGAGCGACCCGATGTCGGCGACGGCGAAGGGACCGCGAACGTCGCGGCCGGCGATTGCGCGAGCCTTCGCTTCGAGCACTTCGCGGGAGACTTCGGGGTTGGCGATGCGGTCGAGGTGGTCCTCGTTGACGCCGGGGAAGAGGTACCCCGCGGCCGCGAAGTCGGGTGCCGAACACCCCGCGGTGAGGTTCTTCGTGTCCGTGAGGATGCCGTACAGGAGACCGGTCGAGACCTGCGAGGGGACGGTGTACGTGGAGTTGACCTCGCTCGCGTGCATGTCCGGCGGGACGGGTTTCGCGCCGATATCGCGGAAGTATTCGGCGACGATACTGGAGGCCGCGCCGTAGTCGGTTCGAACGTCCGTGAACGCCTCGCCCCCGCCGTCGCCGGGGTGGTGGTCTACGACGGCGTACGGAAGGACGCTCTCGGCCCCGGCGAAGCCACGCGGGGAGTTGTGGTCCACGAGGACGACGGCCTCGGCCGCTAAGTCGCTCACGTGGTCGATAGAATGGAGGTCGAGGTCGAGGACGGTTCGGAACGCGCGGTTTTCTTGGTGTCTGATTTGGCCTGCGAATTGAATCGTGGACTTTGTGCCGACTTGTTCGGCTAAGTTCGCCACGCCGATTGCGGCGGCCATCGCGTCGGGGTCCGGGTTCGGATGCATGAGCACCGCGATTTCGTCCACGTCGCTCAGCGCGTCGATGAAGCGCGCACCCATCGGGCGCTTGAATCGGAGCGCAGCGTACACTCCCAGTGCGACGGCGACGATGCCGACGACGATTGCGGCGACGACTTCCGGGTAGGTGCTGACGAACGACTGGATGGCACCAGTGACGCCAGGCATGTCAATCCCACCCACCGAACCAACCATTACCCATCACGTCTAAGCCCGGCGGTATGAATATTCCCCCAAATCGATGTTTCACGAACGACAGAACGTACGACTTGGCGAGATGTTCATCGCCAGTGTATCACTCACTTGACGCTCGATAGGCATTAATTGCGTCCCGATACCCCTCGCGGTACGTGGGGTAGTAAAAGTCGTACCCAAGTTCGCGCAATCGGTCGTTCGAGCAACGTTTGCTCGTTAAAATTCGACGTTTGGCGGCTTCCGAGAGGTCGCCTTCTTCAAGCCGTTCTTGTTTCGACCGCTTTTCGGGCGACCGAACGCCGCACGCGTCGGCCAGATAGTCCGCAAAGTCGTGTTTCGAGACGGGTTCGTCATCGACGACCAGGACGACTTCGTCGCGGGCGCGGTCAGTCTCGAGGAAGAATCGCACCGCTCCGGCGGCGTCGTCGCGGTGGACCATGTTCAGATAGCCCGCGGTGACCGGTCCCTCGATGTATCGGGAGAGTCGATAGCGGTCGGGACCGTAGAGTCCCGCGAATCGGGCGACGGTTCCCTCGATACCCCGTTCGGCGGCGTATTCGCGGGCCACGCGTTCCGCCTCGGCGAGGACGCGCGTCTTGTCTGTCGTCGGGTCGAGCGGCGTCGATTCGTCTACGAACGCGCCGTCGTGGTCGCCGTAGACGCCCGTACTCGACGTGTAGACGAGTCGGTCCGGGGCGTCGTCGCGGGCGGCGAAGTGGTCGATTGCGCTGCGCAGGCCATCGACGAAGACGGTTCGGGCGGCGTCCGCACCACGGCCGCCGGAGCTGGCGGCGAAGACGACGTGGTCCACGTCGGGGACGGATTCGAGCGACGCTGGCTCTGTCACGTCGGCGCGAACTGGGTGCGCGCCGGTTTCAGCGACCGCTTCGAGACCGTGGTCCGAGCGGCGAATCCCCCACACGTCGTGACCCTCGGCGACGAGTTGTCGGGCGAGTTCGAGACCGACGTAGCCGCATCCGAGGACGGCGACCCTCATCGCTCGTTACGGACGGCAATCGCGTGGTGGATGGCCGCGAGTTCGGAGACGGGTGCCGAAATCCGGCCTTCGATTGCCTGCTGGACCTCTTGGCCGGAGGCGTCGTAATCGACCTCCGCGGCGAGCGTATCCACGTCGAGGATGCCCGTCGTCATGCCCATGAGCAGGTGGTCGCGGTACTCGAAGACGATGGCGTCGGCGTCGGGGTTGCCATCGACGTGTTCGAGAATCGAAGCGGCCTGTTCGAGCGTCAGGTCGAGCACGCCGTTTTCGACGGTCTCTTCCGAAACGCCCGCGGCGTCGGCCGCGGTATCGAGTCCAATCGCGTCGATTGCCGAGCGGAGTTCGTCGTCGTAGGCGGCGCGGAGTTCGTCGAGGGAGACTGCGCCGGGTTGCTCGACGGCGTCGTATAACATACCCTGTGTTCGGGAGGCGGGCGGCAAAACGGTTATCACTCGATGCGGGCGGCCTCAGGCGACGCGGCAGTCGGACGGAATCTCACAGCCCGGCCCGTTCGCCCACCCCTCGGAGCGTTCGTCCGCGTCGCCGTCGATATCGCCGACGCCGACCCCACTCGGCGGGACGGCGACGACGATGGGCACGCGCGTCTCGAAGTCGATTCGTTCACCGCGGCCGACGCGCTCAGCCTCGCCGTCGTCGTCCCAATCGAGTTCGACGGCCGACCCGTCTCGGGCGTAGGTCAGCGATTCTGTCTCGCCGCGGGCGTGCACGCGGAACTGCGCGAACTCGCCTTTTACTTCGACGTCCCAGACGTTGACCGTCGCGTACCAGTAACCCGGCACGGGCGCGACTGGCATCCCCGCGGGGACGCGCTTGAACGACTTGCCGAGTCGCTTTTCGAGCGTCTCGTTCAGTTTGCCGTGAACGGCGTCTTCGGTGGCGTTCATCGCGGCGTCAGTCACAGCATCCGCGAGCACGTCCTGTCTCGTCGTGCGCGTCGTCTGAACCGTTCGGTTGGTGAGTCGCTGTGGAACCGTCGCCGCGGGGGTCTGGCGTGCGTCGCGGAACGCGTTGTCCAGTCTGAGTTCGAGGATGTCGGCTTCGGTGGTGCCCGCGCCCGCGACTTCGACGGCGATGGCGCGCGCCGCAGAGCCGTTGGAGATTGCGAGTGCGCGGTGCGCTGGGTCGGGCCATCGGCTCAATCCGCCCGTGAGCGCGTTTCGTCGCTCGGTGAGCGTCAGGTCGGTGTGCGATTTCAGCGTCTCGCGCGCGGCGTCTCTCGTCGGAGCCATCGAGCGAGTGACTGCGATTTCGAGGTCGTCGCGGCGCGTCTGGAGCGTCTCGTTCGGGCCGGTCTGTGCGAGCGTCGAGTCGGCCGCGAGCAGGGCGCGCGCGGCGACGCGAAGCGGAACCCGACGGTTGCTTCCGAAGATGGGCGACAGAACCGTGTCGGTCGCATCGCCGTACGGCAGCGTGAACAGGTTGGTGTTGCGGGCCGCCAGCGGATGGTACGTCCCGTCAGAGCTGACTTCGGGCATGGTCGAACCGTTGAGACCGCTCAGCGAGAGGTACATCGGGTCCGCGTCGGGCACGTACCGAACTTCGGTCTCGGACTCCGCCGTGCGATTTTCCGATGCGGATTCCAGCGACGTTCGCGCGTCACGTGCGCCCTGAACGGCGGCCGAGAGCGACTCGACGCCCGCGTCCTGTGCGGTGGATTCGGTCGCGTTCGTCACGCGTTCGGTCGTGTTCGCGCGGCGGTCGAGTGCGGACAGAACGCGGTCGAGGTAGGCCGCACGGGCAGCGACACGCGCCCTGTCGGCGACGCCGTCGTAGGTGTCCGGGGCGGCGACGAGTTCAGCGCGGTCGGCGCGAATCGACGCCGCCAGTTCGCCCGCGGGGTTGACCTCGCCCGCGGCGATTTTCCGCGCCGGCACGGAGACAGAGCGATTTTTCACCCGCTGGTGGAGCGCGTACAGGTCGGCGCGAATCCACGGTTCGATGTCGGTCGGTTTGTCCGCTGAAACGGTTCGTTGGATATCGATATCCGACTCGACCGCGTCGCGGGCGAGACCGTCCATTCCACCGCGGGTAGCGACGATATCGTCGCCTTCGGCCTTCGCCTCACGGAGATTCTCGCTTTCGAGCACGCCGCCGGATTCGAACACCGGGTCGATCTGTTTCGATGGCCCGGGGAGCGCGTGTGGCTCGGCGACGACGGCGATATCGACGCGATGGGTCGTGTTCGACCGCTGGCGAGTGGTCAGCGTCACGTTTCCATCGCGCCACGTCCGCGTGGTCGTCGTCGTCTCGGAGACGAGTCGTGACCCGGCATCGACGACGAGCGAGTCGTCCACGCCGCCGGGGAGGGTCGTCGAACGCGTCGTCACCGACGAGTCGGTCTCCGTGCGCGTCTCGACGTGTTCCCACTCGTCGCCCGGCGATTGGGTCGTCCCAGTGGTGTCTGCGACTTCCGTCACGTCCGCGACGACCACGACGTCGGCACGGTAGGCGTCCGTCGAGAGGTCCGCAATCGACGGGCCGTTCGTCCCGTCGAGGAGTGACACGAACGCCGCGTCCGCGGCCGACCCCGCCGAGACGTTGATACGCCGGTCCTCGGGAATCGTCGGGTCCGGCGAGTCGGCTCGGTTCGGGGACGGGAGCGCGTTCGCCATCTCGGGGGCGACGGGAACGCCGCTCTCCGAGAGGATTGCTCGTGCGCCTGCTCGGGCCGCGGCGCGACCCATCGCTCCGCGAGCGTCACGGTCGGTCGTACCGAACGTCTGTTGTTCGGCGAGCAACACGCCGGCGTTCGTCGCAAGCGCGGCGTGTTCGTTCGAGACGACGTTGTCGATTGGGAGGCCGCTGTACTGGCCCCATCCTCGCGCCCACGCACTCGTCCAGAGCGCGGTCGTCACGGTGGCGTCCAGCGTTCCGCCGTTCAGCGCGTTCGCATCGAGTCGGCGTTCGAACGTCTCGGTCTTCTCGTGCAGTGCGAGCACAGGCGTCTGCACGCTGACGGTGCTCGTCACCGGTTCGCTGGCGACGACGTCGCCTTCTCGCACCGCTTCGACGGAGACGTTCTCGACGGTCGCAACGAGGAGCGTCCCGTTCTCCCGACTCTCGATGGAGACCCGCGAGAGCAACGTTCGAAGGGTCGATTCGTTGGTCGCGTTCGGGAGCGACGCCGTGGCTCGAACGCCGTTTCGACCCGCCGAGACGGATTCGAGACGCGACTTCGCCTCCAGCGCGATTCGCAGTTTGAGGTAGTCACGGAAGGTGTCGTTCTCGGAAAGTACCCGACCGACTGTCGTGTTCGCCGGCGTCGTCACCGGGTTGGCGGCGGCGTCGCGGGCGGCGGCAGAAACCGCGCTGCGAACGGTCGCATCGACCTGCGCCGTCGCGCGGTCCATCGAGACATCGACGCGCTGGTCCGTGACGAGCGACTGCCCCGAGAGCGCACCAGAGAACGTCGCACTCGAAACGAGGAGCAGCACGCCCAAGAGGGCGAACGGCACACGGCCGCGCGTGTCGTCGGCGAGTCTCATCGTGACCACGTCCTGACGACGATGGTGATTCGGCCGACTGCGACGCTCTCGGCCGCGGCGCGCGGCGAGTCGAACCGGTCGCGCATGTCGGCTTCGAACTTCGATGCCAGTCGGGCCGAGAGGTCGGCGTTCGCCGCCTCGGTCTCACTGCGAGCGACTTCGGGTTCGACGGATGCGTTCAGCAACCGACCGGCGCGCTCGTAGCGCGTGCGCATCAGCGTCGTAACCGGTTCGTCGCCGTTGAGTGCGAGGCGGTCCTGTTCAGGTGGGAACAGTCCCGCGATGGTTCGCTCGGCGACGACGCGTGCGACGGCGTCGAAGCCGTCGTCGCTGGCGTCGATTGCGTCTTCGCGTGCGGTTGGGAAACCACTCGGAACGCGTAGCGTCGCGCTGTGGACGGCGACGCTTTCGGGTGGCCGTTCGCCCAGCCCATCGACCGCACGAACCGGTGCGCCGGGGTACGGCGTCCACTGCACACCGACGTGGATGCCGCGGGCAGGGAGTTCGGCCGCGACTCGCTCGCCGACTGCGCGGCGGAGTCCGTCGCGGGCGTGCGTGAGTCGAACGCCGTCGATGGTGACCGCGCCGAGCGTCGCCCGAGCGAGGAGACCAGCGAGACTGCCGTGGGCGGTTCGGTCGAGTTCGCGGGCATCGACGCCGCCCGTGTCGAGGAGGGACGAATCGGCGGCCTGAACGCCCGGTTCGAGGTCGTAGTGGACCGTCGCCGTGCTCGTTGCGAGCGCGTCGGCGATACCGTCGGGGTCGAGCGAGTCGTCGCCCGTCGTCGGTTCGTCGGCGGTTGCGACGACGCCGATGCTCGCGCTCACGAGCAGGAGACAGAGCGCAACGTCGAACACGAGGTCGGTCATTTCCACACCTCCACGCGAAGCGTCCCGAAGCGAACGTCGCCGGGCGCGACACGAACGCTGACACGGGTCGTCGCGCGGTCGGCATCCGTGGGAACAGGATCAGTCGCGCCGATGACACGGCGGTGGTCGCCAGCGGCGACGACGACGCGACACGAGTAGCCGTCGGGGCACGACGAGACGGATGCAGATTCGTCAGGAAGCGCGACGACGCCGGTATCGTCTTCGAGCGAGGATTCGACGGCCGAGAGCGTCGTCTCGCCGAGATTCCGCTCCGAAGTCGGGCGCGCGTCGTTCAGCACCGTCGCGTAGCCCGTAATCGCCGCGCACACGACGAAAAACGCCGTCAGCGCCGACAGCGGCGAGAGTTGTGCTCTACGCGACGACGACGAGTGCATCGACTCCCTCCCACGATATTCGGCGAACGACGAGCGATTCTTCGGCGGCGTGCCACGACGCATTGGTCGTGCGCGCGTCGGCGAGCGCGGATTCGAACGCCGCTGGCGTATCGAAGACCGACTCGGGCGACGAACCCCGTGCGACGGCGGCGAGCGGCGTCCCGGGCGTCGCGGGCGTGACCGGGCCGAACGCGAACGTCGCGTGTGACGTGCCGCCGTCGTTTCGAAGCGCGATTCGGTGCGTGCCGAGGCGAACGGACTCGGCGTCGAGGTGGACAGTCGCAGACGCGTCGTACTCGGCGACCGCGACGCGGTCGATGGCGTCGGCGACAGCCGGAGCGTCGGGTGCGGGCGGCGACGAAAGCCCACCGACGACGCCGAGTAAGACGACCCCGCCGAGCGCGAGGGCCGTCCAGAGAGACAGCGACTCGATTGGTGCATCGAACATAGCCCGGGGTGGTCCCGTCTCAGTATATAAACCTCAGCTCAGAGAATCGTCCCCGCGGCGACGAACGCGGCGAGGAAGATTGTCGTCGCCGAGACGAGCGCCTTCCCGACGTTGTGTGCGACCAGCGAGCGGTCGAGTCCGTGTGCGACGCCGACCGAGAGCGTCGTGAGGATGACCGCCGAGAGGAGCACGTAGCTCCCCACGACGAGACCGAGGTCTGCCGTCGCCAGCGGTTCGACGACGCCGGCCGAATCGAGCGAGCGCGCCGGACCCATGCCGTCTGCGAGCGCGACGGTCGCACCCGCGACGAGCGGGCCGAATATCGACCCCGTGTTCGACAGCGTCTCGGTGATACTGGCGAGTTCGCGGCGCGCGTCGAGGTCGAGTCGGTTGAGTGCCGCGAGCTGGTCGGCCATTGCGACGATGGCGTGTCCGGCGGGACGGCCTTCACTCGCCGCGAGACCGAGCAAGGTCGCCACGCTCGCAACTCGCTGGCTCGGGAGTTCGTTAAGGACGCCGTACTCCCCGGAGAACGACTCGACGACGCCGACGCGGAGGCGGTTCTGCACGCCGACGGCGGCTTCGAACAACTCGCCGGTCGCACCGGGAACCGACGTTGCGGCACGCACGAGGGCGGATTCGACCGCCTCACCGTCGTTGATGGCGCGGCCCACGAGGTAGAGCACGTCGGACAGTCCGTCTTCGACACCCCGAACTCGGTCGCGGAGTTCGACCACGGGACGGGTGACGACGAACATGCCCGACCCGACGCCGAGACCGAGGGCGGCCAACGGCGCGGCCCACGAGGCGACGAACAGGTCGGTGCCGACGAACCCGGCCGCGGCAGCCGCGATGGAAGCGACGAGCGCGTGGAGTCGGTGGTCGGCAACCGCCGGATGCGAGGTATCGACCGCGACAGGTGCGAACGCGACCGGCCGACGCGCGAGCACCCACCCGATGGCGGCCACGAGCGCGACGGGAAGCACGACATCGTACAGGAGCGCGACGTGGACGACCGAAAGCTGGATGCCGGCGATACGGGCCGCGGGGAGCGCGCCGACGAGCGCGAGCGGGAGGAGGACGCCGAAGGCGTAGACGGCGGTCACCGGTCCGCGGACCTCGCTCGTGAACGACGCGAGTTGGTCGCGCGTGCCTTCGCGGACGATTTCGTGCGCTCTGTCGAGTGCGCGGTCACGTTCTCCTGCGGGTGCGTCAGCGGCCGTCTCGACGAGTGCCGCTGCGCGGTCGAGCGCGGGGAACCACGAGCGCCACGCGGCGGCGAAGTCACCGAGTCCCGTCCGTGGCGACCCGCGAGCGTGTTCGACGTGCGTCGCCAGCGACGACGAAAGTGGCCCGTCACCAGAGCGTGCGGCAAAGAGGGTCGCGCGCTCGACGGAGGGTTCGACTCGCATCCGGAGGACGAGGCGGCCGACGAGCGCGGGCGCGCTTCCGAGTGCCTGCGTCCGCTCCAGCGCGGCGAGCCAAACCGGGAGCACGTGGACTGCGTGGGCCGTCACGAGCATCGCTGCGAGTGCGGCGACGAACGCACTCAGCGGTGGGACGACGAACGCCGAACAGAGACCGACGAGCACGCCACCCACGAGTGCCGCGCCGTAGCCAGCCTGCACGACCGTCTCGGCATCGACGTTCGCATCCAGAAACGACAGCGACCGCTGGAGTTCGTCGCTCGGGTCGGCACTGACCGGGGCGAGACGCGCGACAGCGGGAAGCACCGATTCGAACGCGAGCGTCGTCATTGTGACGCACCTCCGGCATTCGCGGCCAAATCAGCGGGCTTCGTCTGTCCCGTCTCGGCGAGCATCGAGAGGCGGGCCTCTCGCTGGTCGAGTGCGGCGAGAACGTCGCGGTAGGACTCATCGGGTGCCGAGATGGACTCTACGACGTGGCTGTCACCGCGGGCGAGCGCACCCGTCGGGACGACCCGCTCGCCGTCGTGGGCGAACAGCGTCTCGAAGGTGGCGTCGTCGCCGGTCGAACGGACTTCCTCGATGGTGGCGACGCGGTGACTCCCGGCGTGTTCGCAGGTGACCACGAGGTCCGTCGTTGCGAACGACGAGGGCGAGACGCCGAGGTCGGAGACGACGCGCTCTCGGACCGCAGCAGCGCCGTCGCCGTGAATCGTCCCGAGCGCCGCGCTCGAATTCGACCCGACGCGCATCGCTTCGAACAGGACCGCTGCTTCGTCGCCGCGGACTTCGCCGACGACGAGCGCGCCGTCACCGAGTCGAAGCGCCGTGTGAAGCGCGTCCTGCGGCGTCGGCGCGGGACCGTCGGCGGGGTCGGTTTGCAACGCCTGCACGTCACGACCCGCATCTTGCAACGTCCCGGCCGGGAGTTCGGGCGCATCCTCGATGAGCACCGTCCGAACGTCCGCGGGGAGGTCCCACAGCAGCGACCCGAGGAACGTCGTCTTGCCGGCACCGCGAGCACCGGCGACGAGGACGGACGCGCCGCGTTCGACGGCGAGCGAGCAAAGGGCCGCAGACTCGGCGGTGAGCGTCCCGTTGGCGACGAGCGACGGGAGCGTCAGCGGCGTCTCGTCGTGGCGTCGAAACGCGAAGCCGAGTCCTTCGCTCGCGGGGGCGGTCACGCCCGCGACGCGGACGCGACCCGAGCCGACGTCGATGACGGCGTCGAGCGTCGGGTCGGCACGCGAGAAGGGCGACCCGCTCTCGCGGCGCAGACGCGAGGCGAGCGATTCTGCCCCGCCGGGCGCGAGACGGACGTTCGTCCGCATCGTCGTCCCGCTCACGACGACGCGAATCGGCGTCTCACAGACCGGATGCGAGAGGTACACGTCTGAGACCGACGGGTCGGCGAAGAAGTCGTCGAGGATGCCGTAGCCGCGGACGTGTTTGGTGAGAATCGACGTGAGCATCGACACCGGGGCGTCTTCGTCGGCGACGTGGCGAACCGCCCGACCGGGTGCGCGCTCGCCGCCGGAGACGACACCGCGTGCGAGTGCGTCGTGGGCCTCGTCGAGCGTGCGGGCCGCGGCGGGGTCGAGATTCGACTCCGGCGGGTCGAGGTGGTACAGCGGTCCCTCGGCCGTGTCGTACTGCCGAACGACCGACCCCGTCTCCAACGTCTCGCGGCTCACGAGGCTGGCGTCCCTCGGTGGGTGTCTGTCGGCTCGAAAGCGCGCAACCTCAGGGCCGACGTGTGCGCGGAGCGCCGTCGCGTCGTCGGGTGCCCGCGATGCGCCCTCGGCGAGTCCGGTCTCGACGGCGGCGCGGCGAATCGCTCCCGCTCGTCCGAGTGCTTCGTGTGCGGCCGCGAGCGGGTCGTGACGAGCGCGTGAGGCGAGTCGTTCGTCGCGGTGGCCGACGCGCTCGGCGAAGCGCCCCGCCGCGACGAGCAGCGCGCAGGCGTCGCCGTCGTATCGGTGTTCCAGCCCCGCGGTTCGAACGACCACCGACTCCACGTCGGTCGATTCGAGCGCCGAAATCACGGACGCGCGACAGGCGGGTTCGGTTGCGAGCGCGCCAGCGCCCGGACAGGACGAGGCATCGACGACGAGCGAGCGACGCGAACTGTCCGGGTTCGCCGTCGGCGAGGAAACCGACGTCGAACACGTACAGTCGTCGTCGGTATCCGAGCCGACGCCCAGTGCAGTGACGACGCCGTCGCGGATGCGACCGACGTCGAACAGTGACGAGGGGTCGAGGGTGTGAGTCATACGCCGGGGTGGTCCCGTTCGGGTATTTGAACCTACGCCGTGTCGATGACGACGACCGGCGCGGTCGAATCGCCCCTCAACGTGAGTGTGAGTCTCTGTTCCCCCGGTTCGAGTTCGAGAACTCCATCGACGGGTCGTATCCGCGGCACGTCCACTCGGCGCGCCGTCGTCGTCCCGGTTGCCGTGTGGGCGACGAGTTCGAGGTGCGTCCCGCCGCGTATCGTGAGCGACGAGACTTCTATCCGCTTCCACGACTCGCGCGGCACCGAGATAGTGACGCGACGGGTCGGCCCTGCGAGTCCGGCGGGTGCCGGGTCTTCGTCCGCGACGAGTTCGCTCGCCGCGCTGGCAATCTCGTCGGCGGTGGTCTCGACGTGCGTCGCCGTCGAATCGGCGCGTGCGGCGTCGGCCGCCGGAAACACCACGCCCGCGACTGCGACGACGAGGAGACACGAGAGGACGACGCGAATCACAGGACGTCTCGGAGTCGCTCGGCCAAGCCAGCACCGTCCTCCCGATTCGGTTCAGCGCCAACGTCGGGGTGAACTGGCGCGTCGGCGTCGGTGCGAGCATCGACAGCCTCCGAAATCGCGTCGTCGCCCACAGCGTGCGTAGGTCCGTCGATTGAGTGCGCGGACTCGTCGATGAGGGCGCCCTCCAGCGATTCGGCTTTGGCGAGTGCGGCGTTCGCTCGGCGCTCTACGTCCTCGTTGACGGCGCGGACGCCGCCGAGATACCCGCGCATCGCCTGCGTCGCGGCATCGACTTCGTCCATCCGCACCGAGAGTTCTTCGACGGCGGTTTCGAGGTCCGAGAGGCGCGATTCGACCGCGGCCGCATCTTCCAGCGAGGAGACGGCAACGTCGTCGCCAGTCAGGCTTCGTTCGACGGCGTCGAGTCGCGCCGAGAGCGTTTCGGTCTGTGCCGAGTGCTGGTTCCGTGGTGCGGTCGGTGACGGGCCACTGCCGTGGGTCAGGTCGTCGGTCATACGAGGGCTGGTTCCGGTATCGAATATAAACCTCAGGCGTCGATTCTGACGGGAATGTGAGAACACATCGGTTCCACGGTGGGGAACGTTCAAGATGCGCGCCCGAGTCACGTATCGTATGAAAACGGTCCTCATTGGCGTGGGACAAGCGGGTGGGAAACTCACGCAGGCCCTCCTCGAGTTCGACAAACAGATGGGATTCGGTGCGGTCCTCGACGCAGTCGGAGTGAACACGGCGAAAGCCGACCTCCAGTCACTCCCCTACGAGACGGTCCTCATCGGCCAAGACCGAGTGAACGGTCACGGCGTCGGCGGCGACAACGAACTCGGTGCAGAGGTCATGCAAGCAGACAAGACGGAAGTGCTCTCGGCGCTCGAAGGGAGCGTGACCGCGAAGACCGAGTCGATATTCCTCGTCGCCGGTCTCGGTGGTGGGTCCGGGTCCGGCGGCACGCCCGTCCTCGCAAAGGAACTCAAGCGAATCTACGACATTCCGGTGTACGTCCTCGGTATCGTCCCCGGCCAGAACGAAGGCGCGATGTATCAGGTCAACGCCGGTCGGTCGCTCAAGACCATCGCCCGCGAGGCCGACGCGGTCCTCCTCGTCGATAACGACGCCTTCCGCTCGTCCGGCGAGTCGATGAGCGCCGGTTACGAAGCCATCAATCAGGCTATCGCCCAACGCGTCGGACTCCTCCTCGCGTCCGGCGAGGCCGTCGAAGGCGTCGGCGAGAGCGTCGTCGATTCCTCCGAAATCATCAACACGCTCCGGAGCGGCGGCATCGCCGCACTGGGCTACGCGAGCGCGGAAGCCTCCGAAGTCGCCGAAGACAACATCAACGCCGTGATGAGCACGACCCGTCGCGCGGTCCTCACGGGAACGAGTCTCCAGGACGCGAGCGACGCCGACTCCGCGCTCGTCGTCGTCGCCGGCAAGCCCGACGTGATTCCGCGGAAGGGCGTCGAACGAGCGCGGCGGTGGGTCGAAAACGAGACGGGGAGTCTCGAAGTCCGCGGCGGCGACTTCCCGCTGGACAGCGGTCGAATCGCCGTCTTGGTACTGCTCGCGGGCGTCCAGCGGTCCGACCGCGTCGAGGCGTTCATGGAGCGCGCTCGCATGGCAATCGAAGAGGCAGAAGCCGAGGCCGCCTCGCGCGAAGACCCGGACGATATGTGGCAGAACGACGACCTCGACAGCCTCCTCTAACCGGGCGCAGTCTGCGAAAAAACTGTTTTTTAGTGCGTTACTGCTGGATGAGGCTCGCGCCGTCGAAGTCGGCGCGCGCGTACTCGACTTCCATCAGGTCGAGAATCGTCGGCGCGATATCGTAGAGGTCGGCGTCCTCGATGTCTGCGTCCGGATTGTCGATGTACAGCGTCGCGTTGTCGAAGCTGTGCATGCCGTTGCGCGGCCCCGTGCCGAACACGTCGTCGTGACCCTTGAACCCGGACTTGAGGTCGAAGCCGTGGTTCGGGATGACGACGAGGTCGGGTGCGATGTCGTCGTGGTCGCCGCGGAAGGCCTCTTCCTTGACGACGACGCGCTCTGCGACCTTCTTGCCGTCCGGCCCTTCGAGCGCTTCCAGTTCTGCTTTCAGTTCGGCGCGCACGGCTTCGTAGTCCTCTTGGGCGACCGACCCGCGCGGTTCGCGGCCTTCGAGGTTGATGAAGAACCGACCGGGGATGAGCGAGTAGGCCCTCGAATCGCTGGCGATGTCGGAGAGCGAGTCGTGGTCGTCGCTCTCGTAGGAGAGCCAGCCCTCCTGTTCGAGCCACGTGTTGCAGTGGACCTCGTAGTTGAGCGTGGTAAAGCCGTGGTCGGAGGCGATGACGAGCGTCACGTCCTCGGGGAGTTGGTCGCGGAGGCGGCCGATGTAGTCGTCCACCTTGCGGTAGAATTCGAGGAACGCCTCCTTGTTCTCGCCGTCGTGCTCGTAGTCCTTGAAGAGGAAGTGGTTGACCCGGTCGGTCGTCATGAAGACGCCGAAAAAGAGGTCCCAGTCGTCCTTCTCGAAGTAGTGCTGGAAGGCTTCGAAGCGCTTGTCGAGCGTCTCGTGGGCGTCTTCCATGAACGCCGACTTGTCGTCGTCGTGACCGAGTTTGGCGTTCACGTCTATCTTGTAGTCGATGGATTCGAGGTAGTCGCGGAAGTCGTCGGGGAACGCCGCGCTATCGACGCTCGGCGAGAGGAATCCCGAAACCATGCGCTGGACGTTGCGCTGGGGCGGGAACGTGACGGGGACGTTCATCACGGTCGCCTTGCGGCCGGCGTCGGTGACGCGGTCCCAGAGACGGGTCGCTTGCACGTCGCGGCCCATCGGGACGTACGTCTCGTAGGAGCCGACTTCGCGGTCTTGGAAGCCGTACACGCCCGTCTCACCGGGGTTGACGCCCGTCGTCAGGGCGGGCCAACACGCGCTGGATTCGGGGGGAACGATACTGTCGATAGCGCCTGCAGCACCCTCAGAAGCGAGTGCGGCGGCGTTCGGAAACTCCTCAGGATGCTCAGAGAGGAGACTAAACGGCACACCATCGATACCGATGAAGGCGACACGCGGATGGTCCTTGCCGCGGAGTCGGTCGAACAAACCCATGCACAACGATATCCCAGATAGCCATAAGAAAGTTCGTCTCTTGACGGCTCTTTGCGTCAATATCGGACGCGCGTCGGGTGGCGTCCCAGACGGCGACAACATTGTCCGTTAGATGTGGCAAACTACTGGAAGCTAAGTGTGCCACCCAACTGGGAAGAGACGCAGCTAGAGTGGTTACACCCGCAACGTCCGGTCAACGTCGAGTTGTCGTTCGCGGCCGAGCGTCGTCCGCCCCGCAGTCCGGAGTTCGCTGACGGCGACGAACGAGACGCCCCAGACGATGAGCAACGACCCCCAGATGAGGCCGACCGCCGACGCCTGCGCCGGGAACGCAATCGACAGCGACCCGACGTAGACGGCGAGACCAGCGGTCTCCCACGCGACGTAGCGGTGGCCCGTCGCACCCGCCGAGGCGATGAGACCCATCATCAACAGCGCGATGGACATGACGGCCATCTCTGCGTAGTGACCGAGGAGGGCGTGTGAGTCTCCCGACCCCTGTAAGAGAACTTGGTTCGCTGCGAACGCGAGGAGCGGAATCGCCGCGACGCCGACGAGTGCGAGCAGTACCGGACTGTAGTCGTCACCCGACGCGAGGACGTTCAGGCCCTCCGGGTGCAACAGCGTCATGAGACCGATGAGGATGAAGAAGGGGAGGACTTCTTGGAGTGGCCCGCCCCCGAGGACCGTCCCGAGGAGAACGAGCGTCACGACGCCGAAGGAGGCTTGGAGCAGTGCCGCGCGTCTCCGAGGTCTGTAGAGTTGGGCCGCGACACCGAGGACGGTAATCCAGATGAGCGCGGCAATCGTCATCACGTGCAGACGATGCTCTGCGAGGAGTACGCCGGCCGAGCCCCAGCCGGTGAGCGAGAGCGTGAGGAGTTCCGCCGTGAACGCCGCGGCCATCGCTAATGTCACCAGCGCGAGGAGGTAGAACGCGTACAACCGAGCGCGTTTGAACAGCGTTGGAGTCTCTGGAGACGGTTCTCCCACGGTAGGTTGGTCGTTGAAAGACATGAGTACAGGCTACTAATACGCACGAATTATCGATAATCGTTTTTCAGCGAAACAGGACGATTCAGCTCCGCTCGACCCGATTCGTGACAGACGACGGTCCGAGGGCGATGGAGCAAAGTGTCGCGCGAGAGAACACCCATTGTGAAAGAGTTCCAACGAAAGCAACTCTTGGAACGCGTCAACCGCGAGGGGGCGACGGTGGGCGCACAGATTCCAGAGACCATCGAGGTACAAGGAGAGCAGGTGGACCTCCAGCAGTTCGTCTTCGAGATTAAACGCCGAGACACGATTCCCACCGGCGAGCAAGAGCGCGTGGACCAAGCGAAGCGCAATTTGCGTCGGGAGCGAATCGAGCGCCTCCAGAAGATCGAGGACAACGAGGTGAGCTACGAGGAGGGCAGGCAACTCGTCCAGGACATCATCGGCATCGACCGCGCGCTCAACGCGCTCGAACAACTCCGCCCCGTGGACCTCGAACAGGAGGCCAAACTCAAGCACGCCGCCGACCAAAAACGCTGGATGAACTTCCTGAAACAGGCGCTTGGTCGAGACGGCGGTAAGAGCAAGCGAGGCGGTCGATGAGCCGAAACGCCGAAGTCGCCGCGCTGTTCGACGAGTTCGCGGACTTGCTCGACGCGAAGGGCGTCGCCTACAAGCCGTCGAGCTATCGCCGCGCCGCAGAGAACATCCGCGAGTCCCCCCACGCAATCGAGCGACTCGCCGAGGAAGGCAAAGACAGCGTGATGGAGATCGACCGCGTCGGCGACGCCATCGCCTCGAAGGTGGTCGAGTACTTCGAGACGGGCCAAATCGAGGAGCTAGAGGAACTCCGCGAGGAGTTGCCCGTCGAGATGGCCGCACTCACCAGCGTCGAGGGCGTCGGCCCGAAGACGGTCGGGGCGCTCTACGAGGAACTCGGCATCACCACGCTCGACGAGTTGGAAACCGCCGCCCGCGAGGGACGAATTCAGGAGGTGAAAGGCTTCGGCGCGAAGACCGAACAGAACATCCTCGACGGCATCGACTTCGCCCGCGAGTCGCACCAACGCGAGACGATTGGCAAGGCGCGACCGGTCGCCGACGACCTCATCGCGTATCTCGAAGCGAGCAGTGCGGTCTCGCGTGCCGAACCCGCCGGGTCGCTTCGTCGCTGGCGCGAGACGGTCGGCGATATCGACGTGCTGGTCGAGAGTGACGACGCCGGGGCCGTCATCGACCGCTTCGTCGCGTGGGACCCGGTCGGCGAGACCATCGAAGCGGGGACGCAGAAGGCGAGCGTCCGCGTGAACGACATGCGGGTGGACCTGCGTGTCATCACTCCCGACGAGTACGGCGCGGCCCTCCAGTACTTCACGGGGAGCAAGGACCACAACGTCCACCTCCGCAACGTCGCCATCGACCGCGGCCTCAAGATGAACGAGTACGGGATGTTCGACATCAGCGACGTGGACGACCCCGACAGCGACCCGCGCGCCGGAACTCGCGTCGCGGGCGCGACCGAGGAATCGATGTACGCCGCCCTCGACCTCCCGCTCGTGGCACCCGAACTCCGCGAGGACACGGGTGAAATCGAGGCCGCGAGCGACGGAACCCTCCCTGACCTCATCGACGAGGGCGACATCCGCGGCGACCTGCACACCCACACCGAGTGGTCCGACGGCGACAACACCATCGAGGAGATGGTCCAGGCCGCGACCGAGCGCGGCTACGACTACCACGTCGTCTCTGACCACGCGACCGGTCCGGGGATGGTCGGCGGCGTCGGACTCGACGACGACGAACTGCTCGAACAGGCCGACGAAGTCCGTGCTGTCGCCGAGAACGCCGACATCAGCGTGTTCCACGGCGTCGAGGCCAACATCGACGCAGAGGGGCACCTCTCGGTCGCCGACGACGTGCTCGACCAACTCGACGTGGTCATCGCCTCGCCGCACAGCGCGCTCGACCAGGACAGCGAGGCCGCGATGACCCGACTCGTCCGGGCGATGGAGCATCCGGCGGTCGATATTCTCGGCCACCCGACGGGCCGCATCATCAACCGACGTCCGGGTCTCACGCTCGATTACGGGCGATTGGCCGAGGCGGCCGTCGAAAACGACGTCGCGCTCGAACTCAACGCGAGTCCCTACCGTCTGGACCTGAACGGCGACGCCCTCCGCATCGCTATCGACGCGGGCGCGACCGTCGTCATCGACACCGACGCTCACCGCCCGGGCGAACTGGACGACGTGCGCTACGGCATCCACACGGCGCGACGGGGATGGGTCGAGACCGCGGACGTGTTGAACACGCGGTCGGTCGCAGACCTCGAATCGTTCCTCCATTGACCGACGACGTGGGCGACGGCCACCCCGGAACCGCCGCGTCTGGAATCGAATCGGCCGCACCGGCAGACACCGCGCTCCTCCTCGACGTGATGCTCGGCAAACTCGCCGTCTACCTGCGGATGTGTGGCTACGATACTGCCTACGCACTCGACTCTGATGGCGAGGACCCCGGCGACGATGCGTTGCTCGAACGGGCCGAAGAAGAAAAGCGCGTGCTTCTCACCCGCGACGTGGCGCTCGCAGAACGCGCCGCAAGGAGCGTGCTGCTGACGGGGCGGTCGCCGCCCGACCAGCTTTCGGAACTACTCGCCGTCGGGTTCGAACTCTCGCTGAGTGATAAGCCGGCACGCTGTGGGTCGTGTAATGGAGTCGTCAACCCAATCGAGGAGGGAGAGTCGGTGCCGGCGTACGCGCCCGACGCCGACGCGGTTCGATTGTGGAAATGTCGAGACTGCGGGCAGGTGTTCTGGCGGGGAAGTCACTGGGACGACGTCGAAACGACACTAAAAACGCTCGAAACGGGCGAGTAAACTACTCTCGGCCGCGGGGAATCCACGCGTCGCAGGCTTCCATGTCCTGCATCATCTCGTCGTGGGCAGAGCAGTACGGTTGCAGGCCGCTGGAGGTCCGCACGTACTCGAAGTAGGTGCAGTTGCCGCAGTAGCGGTCTCCGACTTCCTCGGATTGTTCTTCTGCCTGCACGCGGCGACTCTGTCCCTGCTGGTGGCTCGTCTGCTGCGGGCCGTTCTGGGACGGTTGATTTCGCTGAACCGGGCGTGTCGAGGGCGACGACCCGATTTTATCGACCGACTGGGCCTGTTCGGGAGTCGCCGACGCCTGTTGCTGGTCGTCGAGCGGCGAGGTGATTCGCTCGGCTTCGACGCCGCCGTCGGCCGCGTTCGCCGTCGGCTTGTTGGTCTGCGTCTCGACTTCGCCGTCGGGCGTGCCGCCGAGGAAGCCGATGCCGCCGAGACCGCCGCGAACCGTCTTTTCGACTTCGACGACGCGCGTCTCGCCTTTCTTCGTGACCTGCACCGTCGCCGTGCCGCCGGGGTCGTTGCGCGTCTTGAAGTTGGCGACGCCGACGAACAGACACCAGAAGGTCGTGAGCGTGCCGAAGAAGTAGACGGCGACCGTCTCCAAGGTGAGGTCAGCAAGCCCGGCACCGCAGGTCGCACCCGACCACTGGCACGGGTAGGCGTGCGAGAACAGCGCGACGCCGAGGACGGCGACACTCGCTCCGATAACCGCCGCGGCGCGGGTTCGCGCGCTCGCGGGGAGTACAGTAAACACTCCGAGGAACACCGCGGGAACGCCGATACCTCCGAGGATGCCCCCAAGCTCTCGTGCTTCACCGAGCGTGGCCCCGCCAGACGTGTAGAGGTCCGTCGTTGCGACCACGATGCCCGCGACGACGAGCAGTACCCCGGCGAGGAACACACCGAGTCCCAGGGACAGCCGTCGGAGACTCGGCCCACCGCGGCCACCGTGATACGCCTCCGAAAGACTGGTCATAGCCCTGCCTACGAAACCGGACCCTAAAACGATGCGTCAGACATTTGTCCGAATACAAACACATTTTGCCGCAGATTCGGCCAGTCGCGTCCGTATTCGATGCGAATCTCGAAGGGATTATCATGCGCGGTAGCCAACCCCCGCCCATATGGCTGACGAGGAAGCAGACGAGGCACCCGCTGTTGAGCTTGGAGAGGGCGAGTCCGTCGAGGGCGCACCCCTCGCACGCGTCGCCTCTCGACTCACCTGGCCCCAAGAGACGAGTAGCATCCTGAACAAGGAAGGCGACGCCGTCGTTCGGACGCCCGCCGGCCCGCAGACGCTCGAAGACCTGCTCGAACAGGTTGACGAGACCTACTTCGATACCCGCCAGACGTTCGTCAACGACGTGCTGGACGTTATCGGACGCGAGCCGGTCCAGACGGAATAACGGTGCTCCGCCGCCGGCTCTCCGACCTCCCGTGGCTCCATCGCGCCCTGCTCGTCGGGGGAATCGTCGGTGCCGCGTGGAGTCTCTGGCCGATTCCCGGCGGCAGTCTCACCTACCGTGCGGTCCACGACGCACTACTCTTCATCCTCATCCCCGGAGCGCTCGCCGTCTCTCACGGCCGCAACCTCGGCTGGAACGTTGACCGCGCCGCGCTCCGAAACACCCTGCTTCTCGCGCTGTTCGTCCTTCCGTTCTACCTCGTCGGGTCGTCGCTCCCCTCCGTTCGGTCGTACTACCCGATGTGGCACACCTCGACGGACCTCGTCGAGTTTCTCCCGCACGCCGCCCAGCAACTGCTGGTCGTCGTCGCGGCCGAGACGTACTATCGAGGGTTGCTGTGCGTCGGTATCCGCGATATCGGCCGGAAGAGCGCGCTCATCAGCCCGGTTCTCTACGCCTTCCACCACTTCGGCAAACCGCCAATCGAGGTCGTCCTCTCGGCCCCGACGGACGTGCTGTTCGGACTGGTCGATTACGAGAGCAACTCGATTCTCCCCTCCATCGTCGCCCACGGGTTCGGCTTGATTCTCCTCGATTGGTTGGTGCTCCACCCGCCGCTGTTCCCCCCGGACGACGTCGTCGCCGCGTTGCAGTGGCTTCCGATTCCGATATGAGCGACGAGTGGGACGACGAGTCGTTCAGCGAACCGGCCGACGAATCGGCCGGCAGACCGACTGACGAACCCGCGCTCGGACTCGCTCGCGGAACGGTCGAACTCGTCTCGTACGACCCGCGTTGGCGCGACGCGTACGACCGAGAAGTGGCCCGACTCGACCCACGAATCGACGAGTACGTCCTCGGCTTCGAACACGTCGGCAGTACGTCGATTCCGGGTCTCGCCGCCAAGCCGATTCTCGATATACTGGCGCTCGTCTCGGACCTCGGCGAGACGGACGCACTCGCCCGCGAACTCGAAGAACTGGGCTACGAAGAGCGACCGAACGACGAGGTACCGGACCGACGGTTCTTCGCTCGCGGTCCCGAGTCGCGCCGGACACACTACCTGAGTGTGACCGAACGCGGGAGCGAGTGCCACCGCGACCAGGTCGCGTTTCGAGACGCACTGCGCGCCGATTCGGACCGACGAGACGAGTACGAATCACTCAAGCGTGCCCTCGAATCGTCGCATCGAGAGAATCGGAGCGCCTACACGAGCGCGAAGTCGTCGTTCGTCCAGTCGGTCATCGACGGGGCGAGCGACGACTTCGACCCGCCGTGATTGTGTACACTCTGCACACTACCATACCTTTTGGTCGCTCCGGGTTCAATGGTCGCTATGGCACTTCCAATCGACCCCGCTGCTATCGCCCCGGAAGACATCGGTGAAGAGCGCGCCGTGCTCGAAATGAACCACGAAGACGCCATCGAACACGTCCGCGAGGCGTTCACGGACGCCGGGTTCGGCGTCGCAACTGAGTTCTCGCCCTCCGAGATGCTCAACGAGAAAATCGATGCCGACCGCGACCCGTACTACGTCCTCGGCGCGTGCAACCCGACGATGGCCGACCGCGCTCTCGACGCGACGAACAAGAAGATGGGCGGGCTGTTCCCCTGCAACGTCGTCGTCTGGGAAGAAGAGCCGGGAAGGCAGGTCGTCTACCACGTGAGCATCATGCGCGTCGCTCGCCTCGTCGGGATGGCCCCCGACGACGACACGATGGCCGACATCATCGCCGATACGGGCGAACTCGTCGAGAAGGCGTTCGCCAACCTCGACGCCGTCGAAGCCTGAGCGGGAGCGTACGCAGAATCGACCTTATTCTTCCAGCGCGTCCGCGATGCGTCCGATATCGCCGCGAATCTTGTAGAGCAGATAGAGTCCTGCGACTGCGGCGGCGACGGGGAGCAAGAAGCCGATGCCGTAGAGGAGGAAGATGATGAGCAGTTCGGGACCGCCGGGAACCATCTGGAGGGGAACCATAGTCGAAACAGGTTGGTCAGATAGCAAAAAGATTCGGCAACAGTGAGAACGAGTGACCGGACTACTCCCGCCGAAGCGCAACCAGCGCCATGGCAAGAACTGCGACCAGCGCAGTGGCGGGCCCGAATCCGGGTGCCATCGAGAACGTCGGTTTCTCACTGCGGGCGTAGATGCGGTTGTCGTTGAACGCTTCCGACCCGCTCTCGTGCCACTCGGCGGTGTTGCCATCGACCACGTCGGCGTTCGAATCGGTGATTTCGCCGGGCATCGTCAGATAGTAATCGACGGACATGCCGCTGGTAATCGACTGCGACAACTCGGACTCTGTCTCCGCCGCCGCCGCCTCATCGACGAAGTTCAGGTCCTCGTAGACGAGTTCGCCGTCCTCGGTGGTGACGCTGATACCGCTGTCTTCACCGGGGACGAAATCGACCCGCGTGAGCGTCATCGTCACCGTATCGCCGTTGTACTCTTCGCTGTACTCGATTTGCTCGCGTTCGGTCTCGTTGAAGTCGCTCAGAATCTGGTCTTCGACGCTCTCGTACCCCTCTTCCTCGGCGGCCTCTTCGAGGTATCCGTAGGCCGTCCGAGAGGTGTTGATTTGATACGTGAGTTCGGAGACGCTGCCATCGGCGTTGACCGTGGAGTGGACCGACACCTGTGCACAGCCAGCCAGAAGGAGCAAGAGTGCGAGACCCGCGACGGCTGCCGTCTTTCGTTGGACCATTTGCGTGACTATCCAGCCAACGGCTCTAATAGCTACTTGCCGTGAACGTCTCGAAAAATAGACTCACTCGAAGTCGAAGATGTTCGTCTGTAATCCGGCGGCCATCGTGGACTTCCGTCGGAGGTCGGCCAGCGAGACGGGCAGGTAGTTCACCACGTCCCGCACTGCGTCGCCGAACGTCTCTGCCGTCGCGTGGTCGCCCTCGAAGGCGTGGCGAATCGACTCACGAATCTGCCAGACGCCGACGGGACCCCAGTACTCGTCCGAGACGTGGCGGAGGACGAGCGCCTTGGCCTGTTTGCCACGGTCTTGCAGGTGTTCGAGGACGCCGAGTCGGGAGGCGTGATACGCACCTGCCGTCTCGTTCACGTAGCCGGAGCGACCCTCGTAGCCTTCCGAGTCGGCCGCGAGGTACATCCCCGCCTGCGGGTCGGGATTCCAGACGCTTCCGGGGGCTTTCATCTCGACCAACTCGAACTCCCAGCGACCGGGGGCGAGGATGACCCAGAAGGCGTTGCCGATGAACTCGTTGCGGTAGACTTCCACCGAGTCGATGGTGTCGCTGTGTTTGACTGTCCCTCTGAGGTACTTGCCGAGGGTGTCGTCCACGGCCGTAATCGACCATCTCGTGGGGACGAGTCGGCGCTGTTGGGTCTGGCCCAGCGCGCCCGCCGAGAGGATGGTGTTGATGTCGTACACGTCGAACCCGCGGCGATAGAGGTAGGTCATCGCCCCCTGCGCGTTCCAGTCGTCGTCTTCGAGCGTCTTCTGGACGAGTTTCGGGACGTGCGGGTTCTCGGCGAGGTCGGCGGAGGTCGCTCGGGCGCGCGGACCGACCGGCGTCGCCACGTCGTCCGACGTCGCGTCGAAGTCCAGATTCGGCGTGCCGTCGAGACCGATTTCGACAGTGACGGGTCTGTCGCTGATGGCGACTTCGCGCTGGGTGCCGAGAAAGCCGTCCCACGAGTCGGCGACGTTGGTCACTTTCGTACTCTGATTCGAGTTGAGAAGCGAGGTGCGGCGCTCGAACACGTCCGAGATGCTCACGCCCTCGGTGTACCATCCGGCGCTCGTCTCGAAGCTCCCGGCGTCTTCGTCGTGGCCGACGGGCGAGAGGATGCCCGTCGAGACGCGCGGGTAGTTCGAGCGCCCGACGAAAATCGAGGGTGAAACGCCGCCGTAGAGCGAGTCACCTTGGACCGTCTCCTCGAACCGGTCCTGGAAGGTTTCGAGGTGGTCGAGGATGCCGTAGGACTTCTCTTGGGCGAGGCGGCGGCGCTCTGCGCGCTCGTCTCGCTCGATGTCCATGTACTCGTCGAGCTTCACACTCGGAGTCGGCGCTCAGGTACAATGAGTTCTGCGACTGAAGAGGGAAATCGAAGGACGTTAGCTGTGGATGCCCATCGCTTCGATCTGTTCTTGGTAGCGATTCCGGATGGTGACTTCGGTCACCTGTGCCACGTCCGCGACTTCCCGCTGGGTCTTCTTCTCGTTACAGAGGAGTGAGGCGGCGTAGATGGCCGCGGCAGCGTAGCCAGTCGGCGACTTACCCGAGAGCAGTCCCTTCTCGGCGGTCGTCTCGATAATCTCGTTGGCTTTGGACTGGACCTCTTTCGAGAGGTCGAGTTCGGACGAGAATCGAGGGACGTACTTCTTCGGGTCTACCGGCCGCATCTCCAGACTGAGTTCCTGAGAGATGTAGCGATACGTCCGCCCGATTTCCTTTCGCTCGACGCGTGAGACCTCCGCAATCTCTTCGAGCGAGCGCGGAATGCCCTCCTTCCGGCAGGCGGCGTAGAGCGTCGAGGTTGCGACGCCCTCGATAGAGCGCCCGCGAATCAGGTCTTCGCTGAGTGCGCGTCGGTACATGACCGAGGCGACTTCGCGGACCGAGCGCGGAACGCCGAGCGCCGACGCCATGCGGTCGATTTCGCTGAGCGCGAACTGGAGGTTGCGCTCGCCGGCGTCTTTCGTGCGAATCCGCTCTTGCCACTTGCGCAGGCGATGCATCTGGGACCGCTTCTTCGAGGAAATCGACCGCCCGTAGGCGTCTTTGTCCTTCCAGTCGATGGTCGTCGTCAGCCCCTTGTCGTGCATCGTCTCCGTAATCGGCGCACCGACGCGCGACTTGGACTGGCGCTCGGAGTGGTTGAACGCGCGCCACTCCGGACCGCGGTCTATCTCTTCTTCTTCGATGACGATACCGGTCTCTTTGTGAATCAGTTCTCCGTCGCCCGTCCGGACGACTTCTTCGGGGTCGAGGTCGTCGAGGTCGATGTCGTCGTACCCCTCGTCGCTGTCTTCAGACTCGTCTCCCCACCGAGTCCGGTTGGACTCACGTTCCCGCTGGCGAGTAGGCCGTTTCATCGCATTTATATATTGTCTGTTTACTGCCACTTAAAAATTGGGCCGGGGTGAGGCGGTCGCTGACGGGCGAACGAACGTGCTAAACCGTCCCCCCGGCGACATGGGAGTATGCCGACCGTCGAGTGCGACCCCAACGAGGCCCGACGACGACTCGAAGAGGCGGGCGTCTCGGTGACGCCCGGAAACACCGAACACGAGCAGTGGCGCGCGACGAGAGACGGTGCGACCGCCGTCGCCTACGACGACAAAGTGGTGGTCCAGGGGTCCCAACCGGCGAGTCTGTTGGGACTCATCCAACCCGGTGGCGGCCGCGCTCACGTCTACTTCGACGGGGCGAGTCGCGGCAACCCGGGTCCCGCCGCCGTCGGCTGGGCAATCGTCACGAGCAACGGCATCGTCGCCGAAGGCTCCCGACGACTCGGGACGATGACCAACAACCAAGCCGAGTACGAAGCGCTCATCGCGGCGCTGACCGCGGCCGTCGAGTACGGCTACGACGAGGTGGACGTCCGCGGCGACTCCCAACTCATCGTCAAACAGGTTCGCGGCGAGTGGAACACGAACAACCCCGAGTTGCGAGAGCGCCGCGTGAAAGCCCACGAACTCCTACAGAACTTCGACCGCTGGTCCCTGGAGCACGTTCCGCGAGAGATAAACGACCGCGCAGACTCACTGGCAAACGAGGCCCTCGACAATGCCTGAGCCCGAACTCCCCGAGGATATCCAACAGCAAGCCGCACGACTGACCCGCCTCGCCCGCGACGCACTCGACTCGAACGAACGGGCGGCCTACCTCACCGACCGCGACGAGATACTCTCGGAGCACGGTTTCGTCGCGCGTCACCGCGAAGACGACGACGTGCTCGTGCTCTACCCGGACGACTGGCTCGACGCGGACGGCAACGTCGATGTGACTCGCATCGACGACACCGACCGCGGTATCGAGCGGCCGCTCTCCGGAACCGGCACCGAGAGCGCGTGGCACGAAATCGAGGCGCACAACGCCAGCCTCGTCGAATCGGTCGAAGCCGAACACGGCCCCGACCACGGGAAGAACGCCCGCGCCTTCGCCGACTTCCTCGGTAACCACTACGTCCGGAAGATAGAGACAGCCGGCGCTCCCGAAGTCCGTGAGTTTCTCGAAGAATATTATCCACGCAACGCGTGGCCGACCGAGGAACAACGGTCGATTGTGGGGGAATCACTCGAACTGTTGTTCGACGCCGCCGGCGTCGATGTTCCCGAACCAGCCCGGTGAAGTCAGTTCGATCCCTTACAGTTGTGCGTCGATGAGGTCCGAGACCATCTCGCCGCGCTCGGACTCGGTGACGAACTTCGAGAGCATCCAGTTGAATCGGTCGAGGACGGCCTGAAGACCGTCGTCGGTCAGTTCGTACTGGTTCGTACGCTTGTCGAGTTCGCTCTTTTCGACGAGACCCATCTCGACGAGGTCGTCGAGGTTGGGGTACAGGCGACCGTGATTGACTTCGGTGCCGTAGTAGGATTCGAGGTTGCGCTTGATAGCAAGCCCGTACATTGGTTCCTCGGCAAGGATGACGAGGATGTTCTGCTGGAATGCGGTGAGGTCCCGAGCCACACCAGATTCACTGCTAATTGTTTGTGCCTCTGACATAGTAGTGGAAATGTCACCTACCTATTTAACCTTTGTCAACGCGCAGTCGGTTTCACGACTAGTAATTCACCGTTAAGTGAGTATAAACCGAGCGACAGCGTACAAGACTGCAGAATATCGAACGGGTTTATTCTACACAGTAACGATACGTCTATCCAACATATGATACAGAGAGCCTAGGGAGAATCTCATAGGAATACTCAAAATGGTGCCTGAAGATTCTTCAGAGAATACCTATTTTTTCCGAGAAATTTTTGCGTCCGGTTAGGGCGCACTCAATATCGGTCTCAACCGATGCCGAAAGGCCTTTTGCTCGCTTCGCGGTTGAACCACGTATGGCAAATCTTTGGGAAGACATGGAGACCGGACCCGACGCACCGGACACCATCTACGCAGTCGTTGAGTGCCTGAAAGGTGAGCGCAACAAGTACGAGTACGACAAGGACATTCCCGGCGTCGTCCTCGACCGCGTGCTCCACTCCAACGTGCACTATCCCTCTGACTACGGCTTCATGCCGCGGACCTACTACGACGACGAGGACCCCTTCGACGTGCTCGTGCTCGTCGAAGACCAGACCTTCCCCGGTTGCGTCATCGAAGCCCGCCCGGTCGCCCTCATGAAGATGGACGACGACGGCGAGCAGGACGACAAGGTCATCGCTGTCCCGACCGAGGACCCACGCTACGACCACATCGAAGACCTCGACGACATCCCACAGCAGACCCAAGACGAGATTGACGAGTTCTTCTCGACCTACAAGAACCTCGAAGCGGGCAAGGAAGTCGAGACCCTCGGCTGGGAAGACAAGGAGGCCGCGAAGGACGCCATCGAGCACGCGATGGACCTGTACGAAGAGAACTTCGCGTAACTCTCCTACTCCTACGCACTTTTCACGCCGCGAATCCCAGAGCCACGGCACCGGCAATCGGCCATCGTGGGCTGTGCAACCACGGCGCGCGCGAGGGAACCCCTTTTTATCTCGCCACTGTTAGTCGTCAGTAATGGCTACCTGCGATATCTGCGGACGGCACGAGAATCTGCCGTACCGCTGCTCTCGGTGTGGGGGCACGTTCTGCTCCGAACACCGCCTTCCTGAAAATCACGAGTGCGCCGGGCTAAGCAACTGGAACGACCCCGAAGGCGTCTTCGCCAGCGACTTCGACGATTCCGTGAGCGCCTCCGGTCGCTCGAAGAGCGTCCTCAACCGCGTGACCCAGACGGGCGGCGTCCTCGGCTACTTCCGTGGCAACCTCACCTACCTCTTCCTCGCGCTCATGTGGGTGACGTACGCGCTCGAATGGGGTGTCATCCTCGGGACGCAAGCCGGCATCTTCCCGACGGGAACGTTCAACGCGCTGTTCACGCTGGGCAGCGACCAGCCGTTGTACGTCTGGACGTGGGTCACCTCCGTGTTCTCGCACAGTCCGGTGTCGTTCTTCCACATCGTCGGCAACTCCATCGTCCTGTACTTCTTCGGCCCGCCGGTCGAACGATACATCGGGTCGAGAGCGTTCGCCATCCTCTTCGTCGGCGCGGGCGCAGCAGCGGGTCTCGCCCACATCCTGTCGAGTATCATTCTGACACCCGGCGTGCCGACGTACGTGCTCGGCGCATCCGGCGCGGTGTTCGCCATCCTCGGCGTCCTCACCGTCCTCAACCCCGGCCTGAAAATCTACCTCTACTTCGTCATCCCCATCCCCCTGTGGCTCTTCACCTTCGGCTTCGCCATCCTCTCGACGGTGTTCTTCCTCGCACCGGGTGCTGCCGCGACGGTCGGCCAGGGCAACGTCGCTCACTTCGCCCACCTCGTCGGACTCGTCATCGGACTCGCCTACGGCCAGCGAGTGAAAGGCCGCCACCGGGTCCCGAGTCAGATGTCGTTCGGCGGACGGCGCGGCGGTCCCGGCGGCCGGTTCTGAATGCGGCAGGTCCACCCCGAGTTCGCGCCTCGTCCGGGTCTCTCCCGCGGCGAGATGGAATCCTTGCAGGCCGACGTCGCCGCGGCCGCGACGTTCGAAGACGACTTCGACTTCGACCCCGCGAGCGTCTCGCTCGATTCGCCCGCGGTTGACGCGCCTCTCGTCGCCGGCATCGACCAAGCGTTTCTGGATGACGTAGCCGTGAGCGCTGTCGTCGTCTTCCGCGGCGGCACCGTCGTCGAGCGCACGGCCGCGGTCTCACCGCTCGACCTCCCGTACGTTCCCGGCCTGCTCTCGTTCCGCGAGGGCGGGCCGATTATCGACGCGCTCGAATCGCTCGACTCCGACCCGGACCTCCTCGTCTTCGATGGCTCCGGTCGCATCCACTTCCGGCAGGCCGGCCTCGCCACCCACATGGGCGTCGTCTTCGACACGCCGAGCATCGGCGTCGCCAAATCGCTGTTGTGCGGCACGCCGAAGACCGACACCGACGGGCGTCCTGAGGGGTGGCAGACGCCTATCGTCGCCAACCGCTCGGTCGATTCCGTCGGCGACCACGAGGCGACTTCTGAGACGGTCATCGGCTACGCCTACCAGTCGCGGCAGTACGACTCGCGGCCCATCGTCAATCCCCTGTACGTCAGCCCCGGCCATCGACTCTCGGCCGAGACGGCGGTCGAACTGATTGCGAATCTCTCGGGCGACTACAAACTCCCCGAACCGACGCGTCAGGCGGACGCCTACGCCGACGAAGCCAAAGCGTCCTACAGGACCTGACAGTCTTCGGACCCAGATTTCGACGGAATCGAATCGTACCGAATCGCCTACACTTAACAGCGACGCGCCCGAGTTACGGACGTGCATCCAAAGACGGTTCTCATCACTGGTTGTTCGTCTGGAATCGGGCGCGCCACGGCGCTCGAATTCCTCGACGAGGAGTGGGAGGTCTACGCGACCGCTCGCAACCCGGCAGACATCGAAACGCTCGGTGAGCGCGGGGCGACCATCGCCACGCTGGACGTGACCGACGACGAAGACGTGGCTCGGGTCGTGGACCGAATCATCGACGAACACGGCCGCATCGACTGTCTCGTCAACAACGCGGGCTACGGCCAGATGGGTCCCATCGAGGACGTGCCGACAGAGCGCGTCGAGCGCCAGTTCGACGTGAACGTCTACGGCCCGCATCGCCTCACGCGCGCCGTCTTGCCCCACATGCGCGCACAGGAAGACGGGACCATCGTCAACGTCTCCAGCGTCGCCGGGCGCATCTCCTTCCCCGGGTCGGGCGTCTACTCCGGGTCGAAGTTCGCCCTCGAAGCCATGACCGACGCGCTCCGCGCCGAAGTCCGCGAGTACGGTATCGACGCCGTGCTCGTCGAACCCGGCCCGGTCGAGACCCAGTTCGGCTCTCGGGTCCGCGCAGAGGTCGATGGCGGCGAGGAAGACGACGGACTCGACCGCTCGGGTGCCTACGAATCTCTCTACAAACTCTTCGAGGACAGACAGGCACTCGGCGGCAGCGGTCCGGGCGCAATCCCACCGGAACGCGTCGCCGACGACATCGTCAACGCCGCGAGTTCGACCAAGCCGCGAGCGCGTTACCAACCCGGCACCGTCGCCCGATTCGGCGTCCTCGCTCGGTTCGTGCCCGACGAGTGGCGCGACACGCTGTTCGAGTTCGCCCGAAAACTTCCCTAATTCTCCCTCGCACTTCGTCGCTCTTCGTCGCTCAGTCGAGACAGGCGGCGACGACGCGCAGTGCGTCCTCGCCCTGCACCTGGTCTGCGAGCAGCGGGACGCGCTTCACGTCGCGCCCGCGGAAGAGGTCCGTTGCCTCTCTGAGCGCCTCTTGTTGGACTTGCCAGCGGCGCTTACAGAACTCACAGTGGTCCAAGTCGGGCGCGACAATCCACTGCTCGTCCACGTCTGCGATGTCCTCGACCGGTTCCATCACGCGATTGACGACGAGCGTCTGGACGGGGATGCCGAACTCGTTGAGACGGTCCACGAGGCGCTTGGATTCGACGACGCTCATCTCCTCGGGAATCATGACGACGCGGAAGTCCGTCTTCGCGGGGTCCCGGAGGACGGCCCGGAGGCGCTCGATGCGCTCGCGGAGGTCGTCGAGGTCGGCCATGCCCGCCTGCGGGTCGTCGGGACCGCCGCCGAACATGCCTTTGATGTTGTCCATCATGCCCGAGAAGCGGTCGCGCATGCGGACGATTCGCCCGAGCATCGAGTCCATCATCTCGGGGAGTTCGAGCAGGCGAAGCGTGTGGCCCGTCGGCGCGGTGTCGATGACGACGCGCTCGAATCGCGGGTCGTCGAGGTATTCGAGGAGTTGCTGCATCGCCGCGGCCTCGTCCGCGCCGGGCATCGAGCCGCCCATTCCCATCGGGCCGTCGCCGCCGAGCAAGTCCTCGAACCCGCCCATCGCGTCGCCCATCGAGCCGAACGGCGAGTTCTGGTCGTCGCCGACGAAGGGGTTGTCGTCGTCGTACTCGCTGGTGTCGTAGTCGGGGTCGTCGGTGTCGAAGTCCTCGCCGTCGCCGCCCGCGAACGGTCCTTCCATCACCGTATCGGGGTCGATTTCGGCGGCGTAGAGGGGGATATCGTCGCGGATACGCGTCGGTTCGGGGGGAATCGAGACGCCGAGCGTATCGGACAGCGAGTGGGCGGGGTCGGTCGAAACGACGAGCGTCGCCGTGCCGTCGGCGGCGCTGGCGAGACCGGTCGCGGCGGCCATCGTCGTCTTCCCGACGCCGCCTTTCCCACCGTAGAGGACGTAGTCGGGCGCGTCGATGCCCTTCGGGAGTCCGGTTCGCTCGGTGGTCGCCGTCTCTTCGGGCGTCGTCTCGTCGGGTGAGGTGGCTTCGACTTCTATCTCCGCGGGTCCGTCTTCGTCGTCCGTCTCGGCGGGGTCGGTCGGCTCGACGTCGATGTCCATGCCTGACCGTGCACGGCGGGGCTTTGTGTACTTCTCGGTCTCGGAACGTCGGCGAACGTGAGGCGGGTTTTTGTCTCGGGGCGTGCCATCCCCTGTATGCGCGAGTTCGCACGCGACCCACCTATCGAAGCACGCGTCGGCGACCTGCTCCGCGACGCAGGCCACACCGTCGCCGTCGCCGAATCCTGTACCGGCGGTCTCATCGGCTCGCTGCTCACCGACGTTCCGGGGTCGAGTGACTACTTCGACCGCGGACTGGTCACTTACTCCTACGACGCCAAGCGCGCCGAACTCGCCGTGTCGAGAGAGTCGCTGGACGAACACGGTGCGGTCTCCGAACCGGTCGCCCGCGAGATGGCCGCAGGCGTCCGCGACGTGGCCGACACGACGTGGGGGGTGGCGACGACTGGTATCGCCGGTCCAGACGGCGGCCTCCCGGGAAAGCCCGTGGGGACCGTCTTCGTCGGCGTCGCCTACGCCGCCCCGTGGGGGAGCAACGACTCGTACGCACGCGTCGAGCGATTCGAGTACGACGGGTCGCGCACGCAGGTGAAAGAACAGATTGCTCGCGGCGCGCTCGAACTGCTCGCCGACGAAGTCTCAACACTCGAACACGAATCGTGACGGTGGGCCGGCGCACGTGAGAAACCTTTGTATCGGGTGCGCAACCAGTCACCATACATGAACAAAAAGGGCCACGTGCTCAACGCGATTCTCCTCGCACTCGGACTCGGACTCATCCTCACCGTAGACCCGCGAAACTTCCAGCCGACGACAGATTCGGCGTTCGCACTGGCCGAGAACGTCGCCATGCTCTCACTCCCGGTCGTCCTCGGGGCACTCTTTCCCGACGTGGACACCGCGTTCGGCAAGCACCGCAAGACGCTCCACAACCTGCCGGTGCTCGCCATCTTCCTCGCGTTCCCGCTCATCTTCGGCAACCTCCAGTACGTCTGGATCGGCGTCGCTACCCACTACGTCCTCGATATGGTCGGGTCGAAACGCGGTATCGCCTTGTTCTACCCGCTGTCGCCACAGGAGTACGACCTGCCGACTGGCGTCGCAACGAGTTCGAAGTACGCCGACATCGTGACCGTCGTCGTCACAGTCGCAGAACTCGCGGTGCTCGCCGGAATCCACTACTACCTGTTCTCGCTCGACACGTCGCTCTCGTCGGCGACGACGGCGCTCGGCGCGTTGATGATATGAGTTCGAAGCCAGAGCCAACTCAGTAGACGCTCACGTCTTCGAACGCGCCGCGGTAGGCGATATGGTTGGGATGCGTCGGCTCCATCCCCGACAGAAGCAGACGGTCGATTTTTCCCCACGAGTTTTCGAAGCCGAGGTGGGCGAACTCCAGTAACCCGCGCGCCGTGTGGCCGAGTCCCGACCGGTGCATGACGCGACGGTTCGCTCCCTCTCTGAGCGCCGCTACGAGGTCCGATGCGGACTCGATCGGGCGGTCGAACTCGGTCCACGACTCACCGATACTACTCCGCAGGTGCGCGTACGACGACCCGAACCCGGGGAGACCAGTCGCCCGAGCGATTTCCCGGCCGCGGCGATTGTGTCTGGAGAAGGCCTTCGTGTTGTACGTCTCGACGGCGTGGAGACGGTCGATATGTTCGCGGATTTGCGCCTCCGAGAGGCTGACGTTCAGCAGTTCGGGGTGCGGAACGAGCGCGGCCGCACCCTGTCGCTCGAACTCGGCGAGTGCACCGTCGAGCGTGATGAAATCCGGCACGGGGTCCGAGAGACCGATTGCGAGCAGGTGCGACCGGTCGTGCCACGGTCCGGCGAAGACTTCGCGGGCGGGGACGACCAGCAACTCGTCGTCGGAGAACGCCTCGGCGCGGGCACGGATGTCGGGAAGGCGGACGAAGTGGGGAGCGAACACCAGAACGTCGATATCTCGATTCTTCGCGCGCTTGACCACGCGCTCGTCGAGGATTTTCACGTGCATGTCCACCCGAGTCGCCGTGCGCGCTGTCACGTTCCTCTGTCCGAACAGGTCCCAGTTAGTGATTGCTATTTGGAAGACGAAAGACAGCCGAAGAAACGATTTTGGTGCTCACCTTCGTGGGTCAACTATGTCCCGGTGGAAATGCGGCATCGAGGGGTGCGATGCCAAGTTCGAAGACGTCGAGAGTACGATCATTCATCAGACGGTCGAGCACGAGCGTCACGAGTGCAAGGTGTGTGGAACCATCGTCCCGGAGGGTTATTTCGCCATCCGTCACGCCTTCGACGAGCACACACGCGCCGAGTACGTCCGCGCCTACGAGGCGGACTCGACGGCCGTCCGAACCCGCGAAGACGTGAAAGGAGAAATCGAAGCACAGGCGGACCTCGGCAACGTCGTCGAGCAACTCCGCGAGCGAGGGGCGCTCTGAGCGAAGAGAGAAAGCCGAAACGAGAGAGACGAGATTACCGCTCTTCGGAGTCGAGGACGCGAATCTGGTCCCCGCGAACCGTCACCGGGATCGGAACCGTCGCTTCGTAGAGTTCGACGGTCACCTGGTCTTTCGTCTCGTCGATGCGTTGGACACGCGCTTTCTCACCCTTGAACGGTCCGGCGATGAGTTCGACGATGTCGCCCTCCGCGATACCCTCCACGTCCGGCGTCGGCGAGAGGAAGTGCTCGACTTCGGCCATACTGGAGGTGCCGACGTGGCCGCCACTCTCGACGAGTCCGCGTGCGTGTGGAATCTCTTCGAGGACGCGCGAGACGATTGCGGAGTCCTCCGCTTCGACCATCACGTAACTCGTGAGCGAGTCGGGCGAGAGCACCGCGTGAATGTCCTCGAACTGCTTCGTTGCGATCATATCCGCGACCGTTCGCTCCTGGCGAGCGGTCGTCTTTACGGCGAAGATTGGCATCTCACAGGCCTCCGGGGAGGAAACTCATCACTGCGAAGATGATGAACCCGAGCAGGCCGACGAGGAAGATACCCGCACCGGCAATCTTCGCAATCTGAGAGAACTCTTGCCAAGACGGGGTACTCGCCAGTTTCAGCACCCGCACGTAGCTCGTAAGGTCGTACTTGACATCCATGTTAGTCGGCCCTATGGCTTCGGGCTTTTTCTATCTATTGATGCGTCTGAGCGGACGCGGGAACAGTGGTCGCCGCAAAACCGATGAAAGAGAGAAGCTTCGTGCTGGACGCGGCACGGACGTGCCAACGACGTGGGGTGTGGACGGGGGTTATTCGACGTAGTCGATGTCCTCGAGACGACCCTGTGCGGCCTGCTGCATCTGTTGGTTGCGGCCGTAGATTTGCGGCGATTCGACGCCGGTGACGACGATCATCGTCCGCATCATGCCTTCGAGGTCGTCGTCCACCGAGGTCCCCCAGATGATGCGCGCGTCGGGGTCGATGCGGTCGTAAATCTCCTCGACCACGCCCTCTGCTTCTTCGATGCTCATGTCCGACCCGCCGGTGACGTTGACGAGCGCGGAGTTCGCACCGGAGATATCCACGTCGAGCAGCGGCGAGCGGAGTGCGGACTTGACCGACTCCTGGGCCTTCGACTCCGAGTCGGACTCGCCGAGACCGATCATGGCGACGCCGCCGCGTTCCATGACCGTCTTCACGTCGGCGAAGTCGAGGTTGACCAGCCCGGGTTTCGTGATGAGTTCGGTGATACCTTTGACCGAGCGCATGAGCACTTCGTCGCTCACCTTGAACGCCTGTCGGACCGGAAGCTTGCCGACGGCGTCGAGGAGGCGGTCGTTCGGCACGACGATGACCGTATCGGAGACGTCTCGGAGACGTTCTAAGCCGGCTTCGGCGTTCGTGCGTCGAACTTCACCTTCTGCGGTGAAGGGCGTCGTGACGATAGAGATGGTGAGCGCGCCGGATTCGCGGGCGGCCTTGGCGACGACGGGTGCGGAGCCAGTCCCCGTTCCACCGCCGAGACCGGCAGTCACGAACACCATGTCCGAGCCTTCGATCGCGTCGTAAATCTCCTCTTGGGATTCGATGGCGGCCTCTTCGCCAACCTGCGGGAGCGACCCGGCACCGCGGCCCTGGGTCTTCTCTTCGCCCATCAGAATCTTCGTATCGGCGTCGATCTCCACCAGGTGTTGTACGTCCGTGTTGGCGGCGACGAGCTTTGCGCCCTTGATGCCTTCTTGGTGCATTCGGTTGACGGTGTTCCCACCAGCACCGCCACACCCGACGACCGTGATGTTCGTTTGCAGGTCCTTGAGGACCGCTTTCAGTTCGTCGTCCGTCATGGTTCCGGACCGTTTGACACCGGTTGGGTCGCCCACCTCGGGAGTCCCATCCCCCATGTCCTCGGCCTCATCGATTGCGTCACCGACGATAGAGTCCATATTTGTGGACGCTTTTCGGAGGATGACTAATTATCTTTCTCCCTCACGTCAGACATCTGTCTGACGCGGGCAGATAATTTCAGTTATGCAAGTCGAGGAATTTCCGAATTGTGCACGATTATGCACACATTAATGTCGGGAGGACGCCACGATTCTCACAGTTTGAAGCTCACACGCTCCTCGCGCGAGACGTCCGCGGGCATGATGCGCGCACCGTCGATTTCGACCGCTTGTCCAGAAGCGAGCATCCCGAATTTCGGTCCTTCCGGGACGCCTAACTCGTGTGCTGCGGCGGGGTCGAACGCAGTTACTTCGGCGAGGACGCGCCCATCCGCGCGGGTCACACTGTCGTATTTCTCGCGGAGCACGTCACACAACTCCGTCACGAGTCGGTCGTAGCCGCCTTCGGTAACTGCCGCGCGTCCGACCGCGCGCGTGCCGCCTTCGGTCGTCTGGAACGCGACCGTCGAAGCGTGGACGACGTCGAGCGAGCGGTCGAGGTCGATACCTTGTGCCTCCCCGAGGAGACCGTCCGGGAGCGACACGATATCGTAGTCCGGTGCGGACACGTGCGCACCGAATCGCAGGCCGTTTTCCACGCTCGTGAGCGCGGCTTCGAGGTCGCGGACGCGTTCGAGTTCGACACCCGCCGTCTCCCGTACCCACGTCTCCGAGACGACGCGGTAGCCCATGTCGTCGAGTACGGCCGCGAGGTCGTCGCGGTCGCCATCGACGAGCGCGATGTCGGTCGCCGAGGCCTCGAACGCCCGACAGAGCACGTCGCGGTTCTCGTCGGGGTCGCCCATCGCCTTCAGTTGCCAATCCGCGCCGATGTGGCCCACACACCAGTCCGTCTCGGTGAGCACGCGCTCGAAGCGCGGCGCGTAGTGGCCGCCGCCGAACCCGACGAGTTGACGGTCCGCGTCGGGTTCGACACCGGCGATATCGAGGACGGCTTTGGCGACTGCGCGCGCGCCGTCGGGGTCCTCCCACTGCGGGTCGTCGCTCCCGAGTTCGACGAACATCGAGGGGATGGTCATCTCGGTCGGGCCGTGGTGGGTCGCTTCGATGCCGACTTCGTACGCTTCGGGAGCGTGCTCGCGGAGGGCGGCGACGACGGCCCGCTGGGCGTTCGGACAGGCCCGCGCGAAGCGACCGGACTCACCGCCGTAGTCCGCAGGCCCGAAGTTGCCCGTGAAGTGCGCGGTCAGGAGTGGTCCAGTGTCCCCCGCGTGGCGCGAGACGATGGCGACGAAGTCGGGGTCTGTCGAGAACGCCGCCGTGGGGTCTTCGAGGTAGATGTGGAGGTCGTCGAACTCGCGGAGTTCGAAGCCCTCACACTCGTAGAACGTGCCACCGCCGTCGGCGTCCGGTCGTTCGTCGTCGTTCGTCTCCGTCCAGTCGCCGAGGTCCAACAGCTGTTCGCCGATGTGTGCGGAGGCGCTGTCGGCTCGGCTGACGACGATTCCAATCACGGTTGGTGGGTCGCCGAGCGGCGCGAAAAGGGATTCGAAAACGGCGAACGAGGCGGGATAGGAGAACGAGGTCGGACGCGAAGTCAGTCGTCCGCTGTCGGAGTCGCTTCCTCTCGCTCGTAGTCGCCGCGGATGCGACGGACCGACAACCGGGCGACTTCGGCGAGTTCGCGGCGTCGGAGCACGAACAGCACCGTCCCGAGGACCATGTAGACGACCGAGAAGCCGAACAGCGCGGTCGGCCCGTCGAAAGTCACCATGCCGACGCCCGGAATCGGGAGCGTGACGACCATACCGGTGACCGAGTAGACGAACTGCGCGAAGAACAGGACGAGCAACGCGATTGCCTCGCGGACGCTGAGCGAGAAGGTGATGAGCAGCGCGAGCGCGAAGTAGCTCTGTGCCGCGGTCAGCCAGATTTCGCCCTGTTGGTGGACGTCGAGCGGGAGAGGTGCGTAGTAGCCGAGCGAGAGGCTGTAGACGAGCACGAGCGTCCCGATGAGGAGCGTCCACTGGTTCAGCTTCGAGGAGATGAGCGCGTTGAAGCCAGCGGTCGAACGGGCCTTGTTCACCAGATACGCGACGACGATGAGTTCGGGACTCTCACTGGCGAGCGGTGCGACCCACTGAATCATCAAGAACGGCGGGATGCCGACCGCCGTCCCGAGGTCTTCGAGACCGTGTGCGAACGGTTCGACCGCGACGAGGATGACCATCCCGGAGAACACGAACAACGTGAGCGTCGTTGCGATGCGCTTGAGTTTGGGGTACGATTGGAGGTACGCGGGGACCCCGATGTTCTCTTCGTGTTCGTGCGGGGCGTTCAGCGCCGCGACGATGTACGCGACGTACAAGCCGACGAGCACGATCATGTCGAACGCGCCGATGCCGCCACCGAGTGGGACGAAGAACGCGAAGAGGGTCGCCGCGAAGAGGAACAGAATCTCGACCGAGATGTCTTTGTCGAGGTTGACGACAGACGAGAGGAAGCTTCCGCGACTCTCGACGGCGGTGTCGCCGGTCGCTTTCGCGCGATAGACGGTGAACAGCGCGATTGCCGACCAGCCGATGCCGATGAGAATCCGGTTCGCGCCGGTCATGTTTGCGACGGCGAGGCTCGCCGCCTCGGCCGATTCGGGCGTGCCGGGATTGATACCGGCTTCCCACGCGTAGAGGGCGTCCACCGCGTACTCGGGGGCGACCGCGAGGACGGCGAGGACGGCGAGTGCGAACGCCCGGGGCACGTCCGCTTCTGCGGTCTCGGCACCCCACGCGAGGAGGAACGACGCGCCGAGCACTGCGATACCACTCAGTGCGACGGTGACGCCAGTCGTAAGGGAGACACCGAAAATCGTGTGTAGCCCGAGCCACGGGGCTGTCAGGAGGGCCGCACCGAAGACTGCGACCAGCGGGTGACCCAATCGGCTTCGTACCATGCTGCTTACAAAAGCGCGTGGGAAGTCAGTAGCTCTTTTGCTTCGAGTACTCCCGGCCACGGGATTCGAGCGGTGCGGAGTAGGTGTGTGATTGCCGAGACTGGTAGACTGCGATGGCCGACCGAGACCGCCGAAATCGCGGGCCGCCTACGGAAGAATCAGCCAGAAGAAGACGAGGTAGCCCCCGACGAGGATGCCGCCATCGAAGCGCGAGATATTCCGGTTGTGGAGCATCAACGCGATAACACCGAAGGTGAACACGAGGAGTGCCGGGAAGTCGAGCGAAATCGTGCTCGAAGAGACCGGAACGGGAACCATGATTGCGAAGATAGACAACACGGCGACGATGTTGTAGATGTTCGACCCGACGACGTTGCCAATGCTGAATTCGGATTCGCCGCGAACAGCACTGATGAGCGAAGCGGCGAGTTCGGGTAACGAAGTACCGAAAGCCAGGATGGTCAGGCCGATAAAGCGAGGACTGAACCCGAACGACGCGAGGAGTCCCTGTCCTCCCTGAATGAGGGCGCGCGACCCGACGAAGAGCAGAACCAGTCCGACGACGAAGTAGAGAACGTCCTTGGGCGTCGCCGCTACCTCTTCTTCGTCTTCGATGTCGATTTCGTCGGCACCCATCACGTCACTCTGGGTTGCACGGGCGCGATAGATGAGATACCCAGTAAAGGCGACGAGAATCACCAACAGAACAACACCGTCGGTCGGGGAGAGGTTTCCGTCCATCCCGAGTGCGACGACGGCAACCGCGGCGGTGACCATGAACGGAATGTGGCGACGGAGCGTTGTCGAAGAAACGTCCATCGGTTGAATAAGCGCCGAGAGACCGAGGACGAGACCGATATTTGCGATGTTCGAACCGACGATTGCGCCGAGACCGAGGTCAGAACTGTAGCCGAGTCCGCTGAGAACCGCAACGAAGAGTTCGGGGGTAGACGTTGCAAACGCCACGATAGTGACGCCGACGATTGCCGCACGCAATCCTAATCCGATAGCGAGTCGCGCAGCGCCTTCGACCAGCGCTTCCGCACCGAGATAAAGTCCGACGATACCGGCCACGAGGAGGACGGTATCAAAAGAAAGGACGGTTGCGAGTGTAAGCATGTACGCGGCAGTAGAACTACCGGGAACTAAAAGCGCGCCGGTCCGTAAAGTCGTCAGTTATTCTTCAATTTCGGCGACGATAACCACCCATTAACGGCGGAATCAGACGCGGGCGGGTGAGTTATGTCGGTGGCGAAGGTCACCCACGCTATGGATGTGTACGGGCTTGTCGGCAATCCTGTCGGCCACTCGCTGTCGCCACCGATGCACGAGGCCGCCTACGAGGCGACCGGAATCGACGCACGCTACGTCACCTTCGAACCCGCGAGAGACGACATCGGCCGCGCCATCGACGGGGCCGACGCGCTCGGAGTGTCGGGACTGAACGTCACGATTCCGTTCAAACAGGGCGTGCTCGACTTCGTGGAACCCGACCCGCTGGCCGAGCGCATCGGCGCGGTCAACACCATCGCGTTCGGCGACGGCACCCCGAGGGGGTACAACACCGACGCCGCCGGCGTCGTCCGCGCGTTCGAACACCACGGTGTCGAGTTGGCGGGAACCAGCGCAGTAGTCGTCGGTGCGGGCGGTGCGGGCCGGGCGGCCGCCTTCGCACTCGCCGACGCGGGCGCACAGGTCCACATCGCCAATCGAACCGCGGAGAGAGCGCGCGACCTCGCGGCCGTCGTCCCGGATGCGACCGGCGGCGGACTCGACACGCTCGACAGAATCCGCGACGCCGACGTACTCGTCAACGCGACCAGCGTCGGGATGGAAGCGCCTGACGAGACGCCGGTCTCCGCCGAGTTTCTACACGCGAATCTCGCCGTCCTCGATGCGGTGTACGCGCCGCTCGAAACCCGACTACTGCGAGACGCCGCCGAGGCGGGCGCGGTGACGGTCGATGGCGCGTGGATGCTCCTCTTGCAGGGCGCAGTCGCGTTCGAACACTGGACGGGAATCGATGCACCCATCGATGCGATGAATCAAGCCCTCCGTGACCGTCTCACCGCCTGAGCAGGCCGCTTGCTTTTAAATAACACCGTCACATAGGTGCACGCATATGGGTTTGCTTGACAGTATCTCATCCCTCTTGAAATCGCTCCTTGGGCGCGGAACGTCGTCCGACGCATCGAACGGAAGTGACGCGGATGCGACGGTTACCGTCGAGCGCGACACGCGCCGAGAACAGACGACGACGCCGGAACCGAACGTCGAGTCCGAGGCGGCCGTCAAAGAGCCAGTCGAAGAAACCGAGTCGGCCGACGAAGAAGCAGTCGAGCCTGAAGAAGAAGCGGCCGATGACGACGAGGAAGTCGTCATCGAGGAAGCCGAAGCAGACGTCGCCGAAGACGCGGTGAGCGACGAAAGCGACGAAGACGCAGCAGAATCCGAGGTTGAACCTGAACCGGAGGACGCTGACGCCGAGACCGACGCTGACGAAGTCGAAGAGTCCACCGAGGACGAGGCGTCCGAACCCGAAGCGGAAGCCGCCGACTCGCCGTCTGTCGATACGGTTCGCGGCATCGGGCCGGCGTACGCCGAGCGACTCGAAAACATCGGTATCGAAACCGTCTCGGACCTCGTGGACGCCGACGCCGACGCCGTGGGCGACGACATCGACGTCTCGCCGAAGCGCGTCCAGCGCTGGATCGACCGCGCGAACGAGCAATAACGCGGGCTGATACGTCACGAAACCGTTTACCACTCGGACGGACTGGTTCGAGTAATGACTGTCTCGACCGTCGTGACCGACCGCGACGAGTTTTCTGCGACTGCTGCGGACGCCCCCGACGGCGCGCGCGTTCCCGTCGAAGTTCGGGTTCGTGTCGCCGACCCCTTCGACGCCTATCTGCGCGCACGACGGGAGACTGGGGGCTTCTTCTACGAGACGACCGGCGGCCAACCCGGGTGGGGTGCCTTCGGTGTCGAACCGCTCGAAGAGGTCACGCTTCACGCCGGTTCGAACTCGGCCACCGACGACTCGTCGCCGACGCTCTCCGAACTCGAATCGCTCGCCAGCGAGGAGACGCTCGTTCGCGGTGCGTGCGACGTACCGTATCCCTGCGGGCTGTTCGGGTGGCTCTCCTACGACGTCGCGCGCGAAATCGAATCACTCCCTGAAAGCGCCCTCGACGACCGAGGACTTCCGAATCTCGAAGTCGGGACGTACGACCTCGTCGCCTCGTGGGAAGAACCCCGCGATGGAGACGCCCTCCTGCGAATCACCTGTTGCCCGCGCGTCGAGGCCGACGCCGACCTCGATTCGGTGTACGACGCCGCACTCGAACGAGCAGACGCGCTCGCGGCCGACGCTGTCGATGGCGACCCGCTCCCAGTCACCGCGCCTGTCGCCGCCGACGAAGCCCGATTCGAGAGCGACTGCGGCCGCGACGTGTTCGCCGACCGCGTTCGTGCCGCGAAACAGTACATCCGCGACGGCGACACGTTCCAGGCGAACCTCTCGCAGCGATTGGTCGCCCCCGCCGCGGTACACCCCATCGACGCCTATGCCGCCCTTCGCCGGGTGAATCCCGCGCCCTACTCCGGCCTGCTCGAACTCCCCAGTGCCGACCTCGTGAGCGCGAGTCCGGAACTCCTCCTCCGCGTCGATGGCGACCGATTGGAGACCGAACCCATCGCGGGAACGCGCCCCCGAGGCGACACCGACGAGGCGGACGCCGAACTCGAAGCCGATCTCACGACAGACGACAAAGAGCGCGCCGAGCACGCGATGCTCGTCGATTTAGAGCGTAACGACCTCGGGAAAGTCTGCGAGTACGGCACCGTCGAAGTGAGCGAGTACCGCCGCGTGGACCGCTACTCGGAGGTAATGCACCTCGTCTCACTGGTCGAAGGCCGACGCAGACCCGGCACGTCGCTGGCCGACGCAATCGCCGCGGTGTTCCCCGGCGGCACCATCACGGGTGCGCCGAAACCCCGGACGATGGAGATTATCGACGAACTCGAAGCCACCCGGCGCGGCCCGTACACGGGGAGCATGTTCGCAATGGGCTTCGACGGCCGGGCCGTCTGCAACATCGTCATCCGGACGCTCGTCCGCCACGACGACGAGTACCACCTGCGCGTCGGCGCGGGCATCGTCCACGACTCGGACCCGAACAGCGAGTACGACGAGACGCTGGCCAAAGGGCGAGCACTCATCACCGCAATCGACGACGCGCTCGGCGACCGGGCGGCGTTGACGATGGAGACGACGGAGGCCGAGTGATGACGCGAATCCTCGTCATCGACAACTACGATTCCTTCGCCTACAACCTCGTCCAGTACGTCGGCGAGGCGGTCGAAACGCAGGCGGGCGAAAGTGGCGGCGGTGACAGCGCCGGAGGCGATAGCGACGAAGGCGCAAGCGACGAATCGGAGGTCGAAGTGTACCGAAACGACGCGCTGACGGTCGCAGACATCCGCGAACTCGACCCCGACGGCATCGTCGTCTCGCCCGGTCCCGGCACCCCCGACGACGCGGGCGTCTCGATGTCGGTGTTCGCCGAACTCGACTATCCGACGCTCGGCGTCTGTCTCGGCCACCAGTCGCTGTGTGCGGCCCTCGGCGCGCCCGTCGGCCACGCACCAGAAGTCGTCCACGGGAAACCATCGCTCGTCGAACACGACGGGAATGGTGTCTTTTCGGGTCTCCCACGACGAATCGAGGTCGGTCGATACCACTCGCTGGCGGTCGAAGACGAGGACGTTCCTGACGAACTGGTCGTCACTGCCCGCACGGTGAGCACGCCGGGAGACGACGAGACTGAGAACGTCGTCATGGGCGTTCGCCACCGCGAGAAACCCCACGTCGGCGTGCAGTTCCACCCCGAAAGCATCCTCACCGAGGGAGGCAAGACCATCGTGCAAAACTTCGTCGCGCTCGCGTCGAGAGCGGGACCAGCAACCGCGGCGCGGGGTGAACAGTGAGCGACGACGGCCTCCGGTACTACGTCGATGGCGAGTTCGCCCCGGCCGACGAGGCGTCGATTCCGGTCACCGACCGCGGGTTTCTCTATGGCGACGCCGCTTTCGAGACGCTTCGCGCCTACGGCGGGTCGGTGTTTCACTGGCGTGCCCACGCCGAGCGACTCGCCGAGACCTGCGACGTACTCGGCTTAGACCACGGTCAGAGTGATGGTGAGCTGAGAGCCATCATCGACGAGACGCTCGCCGAAAACGACCTCGAAGACGCCTACGTCAGACTCTCGATTACGCGCGGGACCCAAGCGGGACGGTTGACGCCCGCAGACGTCGTCGAACCCCGAGTCGTCGTCATCGTCGAACCGCTCGAACGCGGTGGACGCGGGTCCGAGTCGGTGTGGGACGGCCCAGCGACCGTCCAGACGGTCAAGACGCGGCGCATCCCCGACCGGTCGGTTCCCGCGCGGGCGAAGACCCACAACTACCTCAACGGCATCCTCGCGCGTCTCGAACTTCGCGTCACGGGGGCCGACGAGGCTCTCATGCTCGACGCCGAGGGCTACGTCACCGAAGGCGCGACGAGCAACCTGTTTTTCGTCCACGACGACGCCCTCTGTACGCCCAGTTTGGACGGGCCGGTGCTCCCCGGAATCACCCGCCGTGTCGTCCTCGATTTAGCCCGCGACGAGGGCATCCCGATTCGAGAACGGCGCTTTACGCCCGACGACGTGCGCGAGGCCGACGAGGCGTTCTTGACCAACTCGACGTGGGAACCCCGACCCGTCGAGACGGTCGATGGCATCGGTGTCGGCGGCGGTCCGGTGACGACGTTGCTCTCGCGGCTCTACGACGAGTACGTCGAATCGCGGCACTACTAGCTAAAATTCGACGTTCGAACTCGACGTTCGGTCGGCGGGGTCCTTCTCGATGCCGCCTTTGCCGGCGAACTCGAACTTCTCGTCGGCGAGGAACACGTGGTCGCCATCGACGGCGATGTCGAGGTCGTCGAGGTACGCGCCCTCGCACGGGCCGTAGTTGCAGTAGCCCGAGTCGGCTTCGAAGTACGCGCCGTGATTTTCGCAGATGAGTTCGCCGTTGCGCATGGGTGCCCCGGAGCCTTTGTCGATTTTGATGTGCGTCAGGTGCATACAGTAGTTGAGCCAGCCGCGGAGTTCGCCGTCCGTTCGCACGAGAATCGCTTCGCGCTCCTCGCCGTCGTCGTCGCGGACGCGAAACAGAAACGTCGTGTCCGCCGGCACGTCGTCGAGAGCGCAGATGCGTTCGAGGTCGGTCATTGGCAGAGTGTTGGAACGCGGGTGAAAATGCGCTTCGGATTGCGGAGCGTACCGAAATCGAGGTGTGTTCGGACTGGATTACAGGAATCTGAGCGTCTCTTCGACGACTCGCGCTTCATCGGTGGTAAAGGAGTGGTCCTCCCCGCGTAGTCGGACCCACGACCCTTTCGAGAGGTGTTCGGCCAACGCCGCGGCGTTCTCGGGAGAGACGACTTCGTCTTCGTCGCCCTGGAGAATCCGAACCGGCGTCTCGATGGCTGCCAACTCCTCGGCGGACACCGACGGCCCATCGTGGTTACCGAACCGGACGGCCGGTGCCCAGAGCACTATCCTGTCTGCCGATTCGGGGGGATTCCTGAGCGTGAGTCGGCCACCGAAACTCTTGGCGACGACCGCGACTTCGTCACAGCCGCGAGACCGAAGCAAGTCGATTCCCGCTTCGACTTCCGCCTCGAACTCGGAGTCGGTCTTGTCGGCGACGTCTTCCGGACTCTCCCACGTCTCGAATCGCGCGACAGTGTACCCCTCTTCGGCCGCGGCCGACGCGAAGTGGTCGAACACGTCGCCGAACGGCCCGTGCCCCGCCCCCGGAACGACCAGCACACCGCCGTCGGGAGTGCCATCGACACTGTTGACTTTCCCACGATACCGCTTTCCACCGACGTCGAGCGTGACCGACTCAACCCTCATCGAGTTGATATTGACAATCGTCTTGAAAAAGGTTCGGTCGGCTGTGGCGTGTGGAAAAATAGTGGCCAGAAGCGGTCTCATCCACGGTCAGAACCGCTCACGACTGCCGAGAGGCCGAAGCGTGTGTGACAGACGATTCGTCGGGGTTCTGTAGACTAACTGCGAGAAGAGCATCACTCTGTTCGTGAAAATCGATTATTATCTCACCGAGCGAACACGACAGTGACCGCGTCGAGTTGAGTTCGTTCGAACGGTGTGGTCTACTGTGACTCGACTCACTCCCGACGGGAGTTCGCTCGGCGTGTGAAACGAGGAGAGACTATGGCTACAGACGAAACACGAGACAAGGAACCAACCGGCGAATCGCTCGAAACCAAGCTCTCCGACGAACTTCGGGAGTACGGCCCGATACAGCTACTCGTCGCCACGTTTTCGGAACCGACGTTCACCGGAGAGATACTATCTGAAGTCCGGATTATGCAAGAGTTCGGACTCGTTCGAGTCCTCGACCTCGACTTCATATACAAAGACGAAGCAGGAACCGTGGTGGCCTACGAAGAGACCGAGATGGGAGACGAAGAACGCCTGCAGTTCGGCGCGCTCGTCGGCAGTCTCGTCGGATACGGTGCGGGCGGTGAGGAAGGTGCAGCACTCGGGGCACTCGAAGGTGCGTTGTCCGTCGCCGAGCACGACTTCGGTCTCGGTCTCGAAGATATCGAGGCCACGATTGAGACGCTTCCGAACGACACCGCCGCGGCCGCCCTCCTCGTCGAACACCTGTGGGCGCGTGACTTCCGCGACGCGGTACTCGACGCCGGTGGCGACATCGTCGCACAGGGGTTCCTCAAGCCGGAGGCGCTCGTGACGATTGGGCGCGAACTCGCGGCGCACGAACCGCCCGCCGTCGAGGAACTTTGAGCGGCGTTCGTCGCTTGGGAGGGTAGTTTTCAGGAGCAGTAGCGGGAGGTAGATTTGAACTCAGGTCGCAATGCGACTCACGGCTTCGCCGTTCGTCTTACTGCGACACTTCGTGTCGCACATTGCTCCCAAGTTCAAATTACTCCGAACTATGATGCTGACCTCGTGGGTCGCACCGAGCCGAGACTCGGTGCTCAGGAGTTGAGGTCAGCACGAACATAGCGGGAGGTAGATTTGAACCCCACTCGCAACGCTTCGCGTTGCTCGCTGGTTCTAATCTACCTCGTCACGATTCTCACAGAATCAAGTCGGAGCGACGCGATAAAACGCGTCGCTTGGGATTGTGAGTTCAGGAGAAGTAGCGGGAGGTAGATTTGAACTACCGATCTCCGGGTTATGAGCCCGGCGGAATCTCCTGGCTATCCCATCCCGCTGAATCAACAAAAGCGACGTTTATTGTTAAGGCTTCTGTTTCGACCGCCGTGTGTCAATTTTCACCGTGACTCTTCCTGACCCGAATGGGTTCCAACCCGCCACGTAAAGAGGGTCTCAGCGGCGTAGTTCAGGAACATCGAGGCACCGATTGCGACGGGCAGCGGGATGAGTTGCCAGAGGTCGATTCCAAAGAGCGGAATCGAAATCGGAACCGTCCGAAACCCGCGAACGACGAGCACCTGCACGAGCAACCCACCGCTCCGGACGAAGTTCGACTTCAAGAAGCGTCGGAGTTTGGCAGCGAGACCGGCCGCGCCAGCGTCGGCGAACGTCCAGCGGTCGTTGATGAGAAACATCACGATAATCGCCACCTCGGCACCGGCGAGTTTGGCAACCTCGCCGACGACGCCGAAGAAGACGATGAGTAGACTACTCACCGTGAGGTCGAACGCCGCGCCGACGAGACCGACCGAGGCGAACTTCCCGAATCGGACGCCCGAGGCGAGTGTCTTGAGCCGATTAGTCATCCGTCGCCTCTGCGAACTCCTCGATGAGGGCGTGTTGGTCCCGCCGTGCCGCGATGAGTTCGTGCAGGCGGTCCTTCCGAATCGTCCGCGCGCGATGACGAGAGCGGAGGAGTCCGCGACCCATGTTGAACGTCGTTTCGATTGGGGAGACGGTCGAGTTCGGGGCGTCTTCCCAGACGACGGGGACCTCCGCGACGCGGTGGCCGAACGCACCCGAGACGGCGATGAGTTCGATGTCCCACGCGAAGCCCGGTTCGTAGAGGTGGGCGCGCACGTCGGCCCACGCGGCCGCGCTCATGGCCTTCGCGCCGCACTGGTAGTCGTAGAGTGGCACGTCGAGGAGTCGGCGAGCGAGCCACGCGAAACCGTCGCCCAGGTGTCGTCGGGCGATGGTCTGGTGCGATGCGACTGTCGCCTCCGGATGACGGCGCGACCCGACTGCGAGGTCCGACCCGTCGCGGACGGCCGCGACGACGTCTGCGATAGACGATGCAGGTGTGCTGCCGTCGGCGTCGGCGAAGGCGAGGATATCGGTATCGAGCGCTTCGAACCCGGCGGTGATGGCCGAACCTTTGCCGCGGCGAGCATCGACTGCGTTCACGGTTGCGACGTCGGGGAGGTCATCGAGGGCGGAGAGCGTCTCCGTCTGCGGCGCGTCGAGTTCGACGCGAACGACCGTCGGGTCGAGCGCTTCGACGAGGTCGCGGACGTAGGGGACGAGACGTTCGGGGTCGGGTCGATACGCGGGAACGACGACCCCGACAGACTGCGACATAGACAGACATTCTCCAAACTGAGTAAAAAGCCAACCGCTTGTTGCCGACCATCCATAACACGTATAGCACCGCACGAACGTTCACTTGACAGATGGAATACGCCCTTGTGGTCCGGTGGTTGGTCGTGTTCGCGGCCCTCTGGGTGGTCGGGTTGCCCCTCTCTACTCGCCTGTTCCGTCGCCTCCCCGGAAACGCCCCCGGCTTCACGCTCCCCGTCGTCTTCGTCGCGCTCGCCCTCCCAATCTACTACGTCGGCCACTTCGTCTTCGGTCCGGTCACACTGCTGGTCGGCGTCCCGCTACTCGTCGGCGTGTCGGCGCTCGCCGGCCTCGACCTCGACGCGCTGCGAGCGGGAACGGTCCGACTCGCATCCGACCTCGAAATCGACCGCCGTGCACTCGCTGAGGCGGCCGTCGTCTTCGCCATCGCGTTCCTCTTCGCAGTGATGCTTCGCGCGCTCGACCCGGCGGTTCACGCCGGCGGCGGCGAGAAGTTCCTCGACTTCGGGCTTCTCAAGTCGCTCTCGCGTGCGGCCGTGCTCCCGCCAGAAGACATGTGGTTCGCCGGCGAGCCAATCAAGTACTACTTCGGCGGCCACCTCGTCGCCATCGTCCTCGCGTGGCTCACGGGAACGACCCCGGAGTTCGCGTACAACCTCGCGCTCGCCGGTTTCTTCGGGATTCTCGTCACCGGCGCGTACGAGCTTGGTCGGTCGATGTCGGTCATTCGGGGCGCGAACGGCCGTCTCGGCGGGTTGCTCGCGGCGTTCTTCGTCGGTTTCGCCAGCAACCTTGCGACCGCCGGTCGCTTCGCGCTCGGCGTCCTCCCTGAGAGCCTCAAGCAACCGCTCGTGCAGGCAGTCGCCGACCACACCCAGTACACCACCGAGCAGGTGCTCGCCTCCGCTGCCGAGTTCTCCTACTGGCGCGCGAGTCGGGTGATTCCCGGCACTATCAACGAGTTCCCGCTCTTCGCGTGGCTGAACGGCGACTTACACGCCCACATGATGGGCACGCCGTTCCTCTTGCTCGCGGCGGGGTTCACGCTCGCGTACTTCCGAACGCCGGAGACGGCGGTGTGGGAACGACGCCTGCTCGTCGTCGCCACGATTCTCCTCGGCGCGTTCCAGTTCGTCGTCGATACGTGGAGCTTCCCCTCGGTGTTCGGCGTGCTCTTCCTCGGTGTCGTCTTCGCGCCCGCGCGTCCGTGGACCGTGTTCACGTCCCGTGTCGCCGGACGGTTCGAAGACAACCCGGTCGCCTCCGAGGCGTCGAGGCTCCTCGGGACGACGGTGCTCGTCGGTGTCGCGGGCGCTGTTGCCCTCCTGCTGGCGAGTCCGTTCCTCCTCGGAACCGTCGCCGGGAGCGGGAGCGAGCGGACCGTCGAGATTCTCCTTCCTACGAATCGAAGCGGCTTCGGCGTGCTGTTTCTCGTCCACGGCGCGTTCCTCTCGGCGTTCGCGCTCCACTACGCGAGCCAACTCGGGAGCAAGGATTCGCTCCGGGTCGGTCTCGGCGTCTTCGTCGTCGCCGTCGTCGCCGCGCTCCAGTCGTTCTCGGCGCTCGCGCTGGTGATTCCGTTCATCGTCGTCGGATGGGTCGTCCTTCGCGCACGCGAGAACCCGCGTTTCGAGACGGTGCTCATCGTCGCCGGCGCGGGTCTGGTCACGCTCGTCGAACTCATCTACGTGAACGAGCAGGCGGGACCGGGTCGGATGAACACGGTGTTCAAGACGTACATGCAGGTGTGGGTGCTGTGGGGCGCGGCGATGGGTCCCGTGCTCGCCACGCTCGTCCACGACGCGGCCGCGAAGGCCGACTTCTCGGTTCCGCGCTTCGACCTGCGGATTCCGTCGCGCGCGCTCCACACGATTGCGGTGGTCGTGGTCGTCCTCCTCGTCGCCTCCACGTCGGTCTACGGCACGCTCGCCGTCACCGACCACACGCAGTCGCCGCGCGAGGAGATGACGCTCGATGCGACGGCCTTTGCAGAATGGTGGCACGGCGACGAGGCGACGGCAATCGACTGGCTCGACGCCGAAGTCGAGGGCAACCCGACGATTCTCACCGCGCCGGGGACGAAGTGGTCGGCGACGGTTGACGACCAACGAGAGTACGTCATGTACTCGTGGCGCGCGAACCCCGAATCGAGTCTGACGGGGATTCCGACCGTCGCGGGGTGGGCACACGAAGTCGGCTACCGCGGCCCCGACGCGTACTACGACCGCGTGCGCGACGTGGACGCGATGTACGTCGGCGACGACGCGACGCGACGGGAACTCATCGAGAAATACGACGTGCAGTACGTGTGGGTCGGTCCCGGCGAGAAGGCTCGCTACGGCGACATCGAGACGGACGTGCCGTGGCTCACAGAGGTGCACCGCTCGGGGTCGGTCGTGGTGTACGAAGTAGAAGCAGACGCGCTCTAGGCGCTCGCGCCGCTCTTGCGCACGACTTCGACCGCTTCGGCATCGACGCCTTCGGTTTCCAGCCAGTGCGGGACGAACTCACGCTTTTCGAAGGCTTCGCGCTCGTCTTCGCTGCCCACGGTGCACCACAGTTGGACGCGGTCCGGACCGTGCCACTCGCCCTGTTTGTCGATGGCGAACAGCACGTACTCCTCACCGTCGTATTCGATGACGCCATCGCGCCGCACGCCGGGGTCCCCGTGGATGATGAGCTTCTTCATGCGCCCGAGTTAGTACACACCTCGCTTAATCGCTTCGGCTTTGGGTTTCCCTCGGCGGTAATGCGGGACGTTGACATACACCGAATCGGGGCACAGAAGGCCCGTTAGGGGTCGCGGCGAACCAAACGGGTTTTAACGCACCATGTCGAATCCCCCACAAGGTCGATATCTATGCAGATGCCACGCCGTTTCAACACGTATTGCCCCCACTGCCAGGCTCACCACGAGCACGAAGTGGAGAAAGTCCGGACGGGACGCCCGACCGGTATGAAGTGGAACGCTCGCCAGACCCGCCGCGGGAAGGCGACCATCGGTAACGCAGGTAAGTTCTCCAAGGTGCCCGGTGGCGACAAGCCAACGAAGAAGACGCACCTGAAGTACATCTGCTCGGACTGTGGCAAAGCCCACATGCGAAAGGGATGGCGCGCAGGCCGACTCGAATTCCAGGAATAAACCCATGGCAGGAAACTACTACAAAGTCGCATGCCCCGACTGTGGCAACGAACAGATTGTCTTCGGAAAAGCCTCCTCGGTCGTCAGCTGTGCCGTCTGTGGCACGACGCTTGCGACCCCGACTGGCGGCAACGCCGAATTCCACGGAGAGGTCGTCGAGACCGTCGAGAACCGTGGCAACAAGGTCGAGGCATAACGCTTCGGAGGAACCCGTATGAAGTACAGCGGATGGCCTGACCCCGGTGAACTCGTCGTCGGTAAGGTTGACGAAATCGCAGACTTCGGAGTCTTCGTAGACCTCGAAGAGTACGAAGACAAGCGCGGACTGTGCCACATCAGCGAAGTCGCCAGTGGCTGGATCAAGAACGTCCGCGACCACGTCCGCGAAGGACAGACAGTCGTTGCTAAAGTCCTCGAAGTGAACGAGAGTTCACAACAGATCGACCTCTCGATCAAGGACGTCAACGAGCACCAGCGGAAAGAGAAGATCCAGGAGTGGAAGAACGAGCAGAAAGCGGACAAGTGGATGGCGCTCGCCTTCGGAGAAGACATCTCCGACGAGGAGTACGGAGCCGTCGCAAACGCGCTGCTCGCCGAATTCGAGTCGCTCTACGATGGCTTCGAACAAGCCGCAATTCACGGCGCAGAAGCCCTCGCAGACGTTGACCTCGACGACGACGAAATCGAGACAATCGTCGAAACCGCTCGACAGAACGTCTCCGTTCCGTACGTCAACGTCACCGGCTACGTCGATTTGCGCTCGCCCGCAGGCGACGGCGTTGACGACGTGAAGGCGGCGCTGAAAGCCGCCGAAGGCGACGGTGAAGTCAGCGACGAAATCGAACTCGCGGTCACCTACGTCGGCGCGCCCGAATACCGCATCAAGGTGAAGGCCCCCGACTACAAGACCGCCGAGTCGGCGCTCGAAGCGAGCGTCGCACGCGCCCGCGAGTCCATCGAGGCGGCGGGCGGCACCGCGGAGTACCACCGCGAACGCAGCGGCGACGAAGAGTAATGAAATCGGACATCCGGGTGTGTGGTGCGTGGCGCGACCACCACGACCGCCCGGTGTACACCCTTTCCTCTACCTGTCCGGAGTGCGGTGCAGACACCGAGAACAGCGCACCCGCCCCGTTCAATCCCGAAGACCCCTACGGCGACTACCGCCGCGCACGGAAACGTCGCGTCGAATAATCGACGGGGCGACCGACGCCCTCTTTACCGGGGCGTTCGGTCGTACGTGCATGGACGACATCGAAATCGAGGCTGTCGAAGAGACGACGCTCTCGGACCCCGTGCTCATCGAGGGGCTTCCGGGCGTCGGCAACGTCGGCAAACTCGCCGTCGAACACCTCTTGGAGGAGTTCGAGGACGCGACGCTGGTCAAACGCGTCTACGCCGATTGCTTCCCGCCGCAGGTCACCATCGAAGACGGCACGGCCGAGTTGACCCACGTCGAACTCCACGCCGTCGAGACGCCGGGCGAGGGACCCGACCTGCTCCTTCTCACCGGTGACCACCAGGCCCAGTCGAACGAGGGCCACTACCACCTCACCGACGTCTTTCTCGATATCGCCGAGGAGTTCGGCGTCGAACGCCTCTTCGCGCTCGGTGGTGTGCCGACCGGCGAACTCGTGGACGAACCCGCGGTCCTCGGTGCGGTCGCCAACGAGTCGCAGGTCGAAACGCTCGAAGACGCGGGCGTGGAGTTCCGCGACGACGAACCCGCGGGCGGCATCGTCGGCGTCTCCGGCCTCCTGCTCGGTATGGGAAGCCGTCGCGGTCTCGACGCGGCGTGTCTGATGGGCGAGACGAGCGGCTACCTCGTGGACCCCCACAGCGCACAGGTCGTCATCGAAGTGCTACAGGAGTTGCTCTCGTTCGAAGTCGGCTTCGAGGCGCTCGAAGAGCGCGCCGACGAGATGAAAGAGGTCGCACAGAAGATTCAGGAGATGCAGCAGCAACAGAGCCTGCCGAGCGACGACGACCTGCGCTACATCGGGTAGACGGTCCGAGAGTCGAGGTTACGCCTCGATGATGTCGTCGTCACCGTATTCTGGTATCGAAATCTGCCCGTCGAGCGACTGCACCGCCGTGCCGCCGACGCGAACGCGCTCTGCGACGCGAACCGAGACGGCACTCGGGCGGTCGATGAAGTGGCCCTGTTCGAACCGGAGTTCGTCCGGGAGTTCGTCGAACGCGCCGACGTGTCGGAGATACGCCCCGCACGCGCCGCTCGCAGTGCCAGTCGCGGGGTCTTCGGGGATACCGATACCGGGGCAGAAACAGCGTGCGTGGAGCGTCGATTCGGCGTCGATGGCGTCGAAGGTAAAGGCGTAGACGCCCGCGGCGTCGAACTCGTCGGCGAGTGCCGCGAGGGCCTGCTGGTCGGGCGACGCACCTGAGAGGTGTTCGAGGAAGTTGACGGGAACGACGACGAACGGCAGGCCGGTGGAGGCGCAGGCGATGGGCAGGTCGGCACCCACGTCTCGGAGCGCGGCGGGGTCGATGCCGAGCGCGTCGGCGACGCGGTCGTATTCGATATCGAGTTCGGTGACCGTCGGGGCGTCCTGCGTCATCCACACTCGGCCGGAGGGTTCGACGGCGATGTCGAGCGTGCCGACGTTCGTTTCGAGCGAGTAGTCACCGGCCGTGAGCGCGCCTTCGGCGTAGCGGTGGGCGAACGCGGCGATGGTCGCGTGGCCGCAGAGGTCGATTTCCTGTGTGGGCGTGAAGTAACGAATGCGAAGGTCGGCACTCGGCGACGAGCAGACGAACGCGGTCTCGCTGGCACCGAGTTCGGCGGCGACGGCGCGCATCTGGGCTTCGTCGAGACCGTCCGCGTCGGGGACGACACCCGCGGCGTTGCCTGTGAGCGATTCTGTCGTGAACGCATCGACGAGGAGCGCGCGTCGGCTATCCATGCACTGCGCTCTCTGTGGCGACCTATCAAACCTGTTGGTCGCGGGTCAGGGAATGTGAGAGGATGAGTAGGTATGAGCGGGGATTGTAACGACAGTCACTCACGCCCGGGTCCAGCGGACTCCGGACGGCGCGTGACGTGCACCATCACCGTGCATCATCTCGCGCATGTTCATACAGGCTGGGCAACCGATGACTTCGTTCGCTTCGTTGCCGAACACTCGAACGAAGTCACGGGACACGAATTCTCCGCAGTTTCCACACGTATGCATTGTTGTTCACCAGCACCCTCCGCTACTCACCCATCAGACATAACTATGCCCTTTGTTAACATGCGTTATGCAGTTCCTGAAACTCCCGTTTTCGTCATTAAGAGACCATTAACGGCGACAGTCACGTGGTGTGGGTACGAAACGCGTACCGGAAGCGAGTCGTACAGATTAAAGGGACTCAGGTACGGAATACGGACGGTGAACGGAAGATATGGGCGACCTCCCCGACGAGTTTAAGTGCACCATCACGAACTGGGAGTACATTTACGGACTCTGCCGCGACGTCTCGAACGACGTCAAAGAGTCTGAATTCGAACCCGACGTCATCGTCGCGCTCGCGCGCGGCGGATGGTTCGCGGGTCGATGTATCTGCGATTTCCTCGGACTCGACGACCTGACGAGTCTGAAGATGGAGCACTACGTCGGTACGGCCCAGAAATCGAACGAACCGGAAGTACGCTACCCGATGCCGGAAGGGAGCGTCAAAGGCAAAGACGTACTCATCATCGACGACATCGCCGACACCGGCGGCTCTATCAAGCACGCCTACGAGTACGTGACCGAACGCGACGCGGGCGAGGTTCGCACGGCGACCCTGCAACTGCTCCAGACGAGCGAGTTCGAACCCGACTACGTGGGCGAACGCCTCGAAGAGTGGGCGTGGGTCGTCTACCCGTGGAACTTCATCGAAGACATGATAGACCTCGTCTCGGGCGTCATGGCGAAAGCCGACGAAGAGACGTTCGAGGAAGAGGACGTTCGGCACTACCTCGCCGAGTTCCACGACGTGGACCGCATCGAGATGGAAATCGCACAACCCGACCGACTCCCAGAAGTGCTGGCGGAGATGGAGCGCCGCGACTACGTCGAATCGACCGGCGACGCGTGGCGACTCGTCGAGAACGACGGTCTCGGCGCGTAAGTCGGGACATCGGTTTCCACGCCGACTCGACTCCTGTTCGTCCGAAGCGAAACCTTCCTGAGTCACACCGCCGTCGCCCCGAGTATGTCACTCCTTTCTATCTTCGTGACGGCGCTCCTCCCCATCCTCGCTATCGGTGCCGTCGGCTTCGTCCTCGGACGCGTGAAGGACATCGACCCCGACCCGCTCAACACGGTCACGGTGTACGTCCTCGCGCCCGCCCTCGTCTTCTATAGCCTCGCCACGACCACCCTCGACGGCTCGACGCTCGTCTCGCTCACCGGGAGCGTCGTCGTCTATCACGTCGCCATGATTCTCGTCGCGGGCGCGGTCGCTCGCGTCGTCGGCGTCTCCGAACCCCTCCTCGGTGCGCTCGTCCTCGTCGCCGCTTTCCCGAACTCCGGCAACTACGGCATACCCGTCTCGTCGTTCGCCTTCGGCGACGGCGGGCGCTCGACGGCGGTCATCTTTCTCGCCGTCCAGAGCATCGTCATCTACACGCTCGGCGTCTACATTGCGAGTCGTGGAAACACGAGAGCCGACGGCGGCCGCGCGACGTGGCGCGCGAGCCTCGAAAACGTCCTCCGAATCCCGCTCGTCTACGCCGTCGTCGCCGCCTTGCTCGCTCGGTATCTCGGTCTCGTTCCGCCGACCGACCTCGCGGCCATGCAGACGCTCAAACTCGTCGGCGACTCCTCGATTCCAATCATGCTCCTCATTCTGGGGATTCAACTCGCACGCGCCGACTTGGGTTCGACCCTGTCACGAGTCGGACTCGTCGCCGGGCTGAAGATGGTCGTCGCTCCCGCCGTCGCGGTCGGAATCGCACTGGTCGTCGGCTTCGGCGACCCCGTGGTCGCCCGGACGTTCGTCCTCGAAGCGGCCATGCCCGCCGCCGTCACACCCCTCATCCTCGTCGCCGAGTTCGGAGACAGCGAGATGGGTGGCGTTCCGCTCGCGCAGTTCGTCTCCGCGGCGGTGTTCGTGACGACGCTCATCAGCATCCCGACGCTCTCGGTGCTCATCTTCCTCCTCGAATCCGGGATGGTCGTATAGCGGGCGATTCGCCACGATTTTGTGCGCCCTCGCCCTCGTTCGGGTATGAAGATTGGATTTATCGGTGGTAGCGGAATCTACGAGGCACTGCCCCTCGAAAACACCCGTGAGGAACCCGTCGAGACACCGTTCGGCGAGCCATCGACCACGCCCATCGTCGGTGAGTTCGGCGATACCGGCCGCGAAGTCGTCTTCCTCCCGCGACACGGTCCCGACCACCAACACTCGCCCACGACGCTCCCCTACCGCGCGAACATCTTCGCGCTCAAGCAACTCGGCGTCACCCACATCCTCGCCAGCAACGCCGTCGGGAGCCTCAAAGAGGACCTGCCGCCGCAGACGCTCGTCGTCCCCGACCAGATTTACGACCGCACCAAACACCGCCCGCTGACGTTCTTCGACGAAGGTATCGTCGTCCACCAACCCTTTGCGATGCCCTACGACGAGGAACTCGTCTCCATCCTCGCAGAAGCCGCTGAAGAAGCGACCGACGCGAAAGTCCAGGAGGGCGGCACCTACGTCTGTATCGAAGGTCCCTCCTACTCCACGAAAGCCGAGTCCGAGCACTACCGCGCACAGGGCTGGGACATCATCGGTATGACCACGATTCCGGAGGTGAAACTCGCCCGCGAGGCAGAAATCGCCTACGCGACCATCACCGGCGTCACCGACTACGACGTGTGGAAAGAATCGAGTGAGGTCACCCTCGACGAAGTCCTGAAGAACGCCGCCGCCAACGAGGAGGCCATCAAGGAGACGGTCGAAGCCGCGATTCGAAAGATTCCCGACGACCACGAGACGCCGAGTCACTCCGCACTGGAGGGCACCATCAACACGCCCGACGACGCCATCCCGCAAGAGACGAAAGAGAAACTCGCGCCGCTCATCGAGAACTACGTCGAGTAATCCCCGTCTCTCGGGATTGTCGGGGCCCTACTGGCGGCCGAAAACGTACTCCCCGTCGATTAACACTCTTAACCCTGCGTACCAGTTATAGATAGTATGAGTTCTACTGACAGAGTCACCGTCAAAGACGTCATGTCCACGCCGCTGGAGATGATTTCGAAGGACGCGACAGTGATGGAGGCGGTACAGCAGATGCGCGAGAAGGACATCAACGCACTGGTCGTTCGGACCTCACCACGAGCGATAATCAGCAGTACGGACGTGCTCGACGCCGTCGCCGACGGACGAGACGTCTCGAAACTGAAAGTGACCGAAGTGATGACGACGGACGTCGAGACCGCCACCCCGGACCTCTACATGGAGGAAGTCGCGGCGATGATGACCAACTACGGTATCAAACATCTCCCCGTCGTTGACGACGACTACGTCGGCATGATTTCGTCTACCGACGTCACTGCACATCTCTCGTAACGCCGACCGCAGAAAGTAGACCGTCTTCAGTCGTCGGCGACGGCTTCTGCTTCGAGTTCGCCCGCTCGTTCGTCGGTCTCGTCGCCGGCGACTTCGTCTTCGTCGGCGTCGTCTACGTCATCTTCCTCCGCGAACGCTTCGGGGTCCTGAATCCACAGGTCGCCGAATATCTCGTCCTGTTGGAGCGTGACGAAACTCCGGTGGGCGAGAAAGAGGAGGGCGAGATACGTCGTCATCACCGTGTCGGCCACGTCTCGAATCTCCGCGAACAGGACTTCGTCGCGGCCGTTCTCGTAGTGGGTGTTGAGGACGCTCCCGACTTCTTCGACCACGTCTTCGATGTGTTCGTCGTGCGCGGTTCCGGTCACGTCGTTCTCGGTGGGTTCGCCCGCACCGCGCATCTCGCCCGCGGCGTGGTAGTCGAGCGTCTGCGTGCCCCGGGAGAACCCGCGTGGCGAGCGCGACGTATCGTACTCGCGGCGGTCTTTCCACCACGAGCCGCGTTCCGCGTCTCGCAGGTCGCGGACGAGTTCGTCCAACGTCTTCGGCGACCCGCGGGCGTTCTTGCGCTCCAGCCGGCGGTCCATCTCGTCTTCGAGTTCGGCGATGGGGTCGAATCCGGGCGCGTCGTCGCCGGGGGGGCCCTCCTCTGGCCCGCCCTGCATGGCGAGTTCCCACGGTTCGAGTTCGTCTTCCTCGGGTTCGTCCGGTGCGAGCAACTCGTCGGACTTCATCCGCAGGAGGACGCTCGCATAAAAGAGGGCGCGACCGGTCGTCCGCAGGTCCATCGAGTCGAGGCGCGTCAGGAACGCGTCGGTCACGTCCACGATGTCGATGTCCCACGGGTCGATACGGCCCTCCTTGGCGAGTTGGACGAGGAGTTCGACCGGTTCGACCTCGTCCTCGTCGGAGTCGGCCGACTCGGGGAGTAACTCGTCCATCTCGGCGTCGAGGGCGTCGCCGTCGTCGGTGTCGGCATCGGCGACCTGTTCGTCCCCCGCAGTCTGTTCGTCATCCCCGTCGCGGTCGAAACTGAACACGTCGTCCGCAGACGTGTCGCGCTCGCTCGTGAGGTTGAGTTCGGGGATGTCGTCAGTCATCCGCCGGGACCTCTGGCTTTTCTTCCTCGTCGTCGCCGAATCTGATGCCCGTGACGGCACTGACGTTGTCGCCTTGCATCGTCACCCCGATGGCGCGCTCCGCGCGTTCGAGCAGCGCCGAGCGGTGCGAGACGACGACGAACTGCGCGTCGCCCGCGAGGTCATCGACCATCTGGCCGACGCGTTCGGCGTTCGCCGCGTCGAGGAAGGCGTCAACCTCGTCCAGTGCGTAGAACGGCGCGGGATTGTGCCGCTGGATGGCAAAGATGAACGCCAGGGCCGTCAGCGACTTCTCGCCGCCGGACATCGCATCGAGGCGTTGAATCGGCTTGTCGCCCGGTTGTGCCTTCATCGTCAGGCCCTCTTCGAACGGGTCTTCGGGGTTTTCGAGGTGGAGCTGTCCGGTCCCGTTCGACAGGCGTTCGAAGATGTCCGTGAAGTTCTCGGCGATGGCGTCGAACGACTCCATGAACGTCGCCTTCTTCTGGGACTCGTACTGCTCGATGCGCTCTCGAATCGCATCACGCTCTTCGACCAGTACGTCGCGGCGCTCGGTGAGGTCTTCGAGGGCCGCCTTCACGTCGTCGTACTCGTCGATAGCGAGCATGTTGACGGGTTCGAGCGCCTCCATCTCCTCGGTGAGGCGCTCGATTTCGGATTCGACCGTGCTGTGGTCGGGAATCTCCTCGGGGTCGTAGTCGCCGACCTGCGATTCGAGTTCGTCTATCTCCCATTCGAGGCGCTCGGCGGCCGATTGGAGGCTCTCTAACTTCGATTCGACCGCAGTCACCCGGTCTTTCTTCTCGTCGCGCTTCGTGCGCGCCTCGCGGAGTTCGGACTGGAGTTCCTTCCGGTCGTCTTTGAGGTCCACCAACTCCTCTTCGAGTTCGGCGACCGCCTCGCGTTTTTCTTCGAGTTTCTCCTCGCTGGCTTCGATATCGGCCTCCGCCTCACGGATAGCTTCGCGTGCCGCAGCCTTGCGGTTCTGTGCGGATTCGACGGTGTCGTGTAGGTCGTCCACCGCCTCTTCGGCGTACTGCTTCTCAAGTTGGAGTTCGTTGAGGCGGCCGTCGAGCGACGACATACGCTCTTCGAGTTCGGAGATATCGGCGCGAATCTCGTCCGCCCGACTCGTGAGTTCCGGAATCTCGGAGTCGGCGAGTTCCGTCTCTATCTCTTCGATTTCGGCCTCGATGCCCTCGATTTCGTCGTCGAGGTCGGCGATTTCGTCGTCGAGAGCGGACATCTGCTCGTCCACCGACTCGCGTTCGTCGCGGAGTTCGGCGACTCTGTCTTCGAGTTCACCGATTTCGTCTTCGGTCTCTTCGATGTCTTCTTCGGCGTCCGCAATGTCACGCTCGATGGCGCGAACGCGGTCGGCGGCGTCGGACGCGCGGCCGCGGGCGTCTTCGAGGTCCGAGTCGATGTCTCGAATCTCGCTGTTGAGCGAGCGGCGCTGGTCTTCGAGTTTCGTTATCTCCTTGGCGATGCGCTCGATGCGACCCTCGCCGGACTTGGAGAAGGAGTACCGAGAGCCACCGCCGGACCCGCCGGTCATCGCACCGGAGCGTTCGACGAGGTCGCCGTCGAGCGTCACCATGCGGTAGTCGCCCATCAGCGAGCGCGCGGTCTGCATGTCCTCGACGACGAGCGTCGAACCGAGGACGTACGAGAAGATGGACTCGTACTGGGAGTCGTACTCGACGAGATTGCGGGCGAAGTCCACGACGCCCGGGTTGTTCGGCTTTCGCGGCAGGCTACGGTTGTCCATCTTCGTGATGGGCAAGAACGTCGCACGGCCCGCGTTTCTGGACTTGAGGTAGTCGATACAGTCCGAACCGACTCGGTCGTCGCTGACGACGACGTTGGCGAGACGGCCACCGGCGGCGGTCTCACAGGCTTTCGCGTACTCGCCATCGACGGATGCGAGTTCGCCGACCGCGCCGTGGACTCCGGATTTGCCGGCGTTGAGAATCGTCGTCACCGCACGCGGCCACGAGGTGTCGCCGTCGCGTCCGGCGCGCGCTTCGAGGCGCGCGTACTCCGACTGCTTCGACTGGAGTTCGTCGGTCACGTCCGAGAGTTGGTCTTGCAACTCCTGTTTTTCGGCCTGCAGGTCGTCGATGATGCCGTCGATTTTGGCGCTGTTCTTCTCGGCCGTGTCGAGTTCGCTGTGGAGGTCCGAGAGACGTGCCTTGAGCTCCGGAATCTGCTCGCGGGTCCGCTCGATTTCGGCCTGCGTCTCGGACAGTTCGTTCGAGCGGCGACGGGCGTCGTCGAGGAGGCGGTCCTTCTCGCGCTGGTGGTCGTTCTTCTCCGTCTTCAGTTCCTCGACGGCCGATTTCTTCTCCGAAAGCTCGGATTTGAGTTCGTCGAACTCGGTATCGACGGAGTCGATTTCCGCCTGCACTTCGCTCAGTTCGACCCGCTTGGACTGGATGTCGCTCTTGACCGACGCCTTTTCGACCTTGATGGTTCGAATGTCGCCTTCGAGGTCGTCTATCTTCTCCTGCTTGCGGTCGATATCGACGAACGCCTTGCGTCGTTCGGCCTCGGCGTCGTCTATCTTCTCTTCGGCGGCTTCGATGGAGTTCTCGGCGCGCGAGATGTCGCCTTTTATCTCCTCCATCTCGGACTTTATCTTGAGTTGCTCGTCTTCGCCCTTGCGCTCGATTTCGTGGGTGAGGTCTTCGAGGTCCTCTTCCAATCGGGTGACCTTCCCCTGTCGCTCGTCGAGTTCGACTTTCAACTCCGCGAGTTTGGAGTCGGTCGAGTCGATGCGGGATTCGGTCCGCGAGAGGTCGTCGCGCTTGTCTTCGAGTTCGGCGGCTTTGAGGTAGCCCTCGTACTCTTCTTTCTCGTCGCGGAGTCCCTTGTACTGGAGTGCCGTCTCGCGCTCGTCGGAGAGTTGGTCGAGTCGGCCTTCCTTCTCTTCGATGCGCAGGTCGGCCTCGTCCACGCGCTCTCGCACCGCTTCGAGTTCTTCGAACGCGGCGTCTTTCTTCGCGTCGAACTCGGCGACGCCCGCGATTTCGTCGATGATGCCCCGTCGCTGGTAGGGCGTCATGTTGATAATCTCGGTCACGTCGCCCTGCATGACCACGTTGTACCCCTCCGGCGTGATGCCGGCCTGTGCGAGCAGGTCCTGAATGTCCGAGAGGTTGACCGACCGCTCGTTGAGGTAGTAGTACGAGTAGTAGTTGTCCGTGGTCTCTTTGACGCGGCGCTTGATTTTTATCTCCTCGACGTCGCCGACGTTGTCGGTGCCCGCGGCGTTGATGACCTGCGAGCGGTCGAGCGTGCCGTCGGAGTTGTCGAGGACGACGCTGACGCTCGCTTCTTTCGTCTTCGTCGATTCCTCACCGCTGCCGTCGGCGTGGCCGGGGTTGTAGATGAGGTCGGTCAGCTTTTCGGCGCGAATCCCGCGAGTGCGGGCCAAGCCGAGTGCGAACAGGACGCCGTCGATGATGTTCGACTTCCCGGACCCGTTCGGGCCGGTGACGACGGTGAAATCCTCGTAGAACGGGATACGCGTCGGTCGTCCAAAACTCTTGAAGCCGTCGAGGACGATTTCTTTAATGTGCATAGGTTATTTTTCGAGCGGGATGTTCCCGCAGTAAACGCGCCGTCTGGACAACGGGCGCGCCTAGGAGAGAAGGGCCTTACGCAACGATAATGTCGTCGCCGAGGCTCTCTTCTCCGTCGTTATCAGCACCCTCGGTTTCATCCGTTTTAGTTTCATCGCCCTCCGGCTGAGAGTCTGGAGATTCTGCCTCTTCCGGCGTCTCTTCGAACCGACGCTGTGCGGCCCGCGAGGGGACTTGCACGTCGTTCGCGTCTTCGAGTTGTCGGAGTCGCTCTTTCGTCTCGACGAGTTCTTCGGTGAGACCGTTGACTGCTGCTTGGAGTTCTGCAACCTTCGATTCGAGTTCCTCCACCCTATTGCTCATGGGCAAATTACCCGCCGCGAGAGACATAAATGTGCGTCAGACATTCACCGAAAACGTGATACGTGTGCGTGAGTACGGCCGATTCTCGACCGATTCACCCGAAACGAGCGGCGAACTGAGCGAATGGTCCAGTCGAATCAGGTTAGGTGCGACTCGGTTTCGCTCGCGCGGAAGTCGCGGACCGCGTCGAGGTACTCTTCCCGCGTCCGCTTTTCGGCCTTCGCCGCGCGGAGTTGCTCGCGCGCCTCGGGGTCCGTGAGTACGTCGATGAGCGTGCAGGCGGTGAGTTTCGCCGGGACGATGTAGGCCATCTCCTCGTCCACGACGCGGAAGTCGCGGGCGTGGACGGCCCCTTCGAAGCCGCCGGTCCACGGGTGGATTCCCGGCACCAGTTGCGTGATATCGCCCATGTCGGTCGAACCAGCGAGGTGCGGTTGGCCGGGGCTGAGCGCCGTTTCTCCCAGGAGGTCACGGACGTTGTCGTCGTAGGCGTCGATGATGGTCTGGTCCGTCGAGAGCGGCATGTAGCCGGGGAAGTCCTCGATTTCCACGTCGCCGCCGACCGCCATCGCGCCGGAGCGAAGCGCCCGATTCACGGCTTCGTTCGCCTCGCCGACCGCCTCGATGGATTTAGCGCGAACGTAGGACTCCATGGTCACCTCGGCGGGCACGACGTTGACCCCGTCGCCGCCGCGGGTGATAATCGGGTGGACGCGGACGTAGTCCTCGTCGGCGAACGTCTCGCGCAGGGCGTTGACGGCGTTCATGCCGAGCATCGCTGCGTTGAGCGCGTTGACGCCCTCTTCGGGTGCCGCGCCCGCGTGGGACTCGCGGCCGAGGTAGGTGACGAACTTGCCCACGAAGCCGTTCGTGGAGAAGTTGCTCGTGACGACGCGTTCGGGTTCGTCGCTGCCGGCGTGCATCATGACGGCCATGTTCCAGTCGTCCACGTAGCCGCGGCGGATGAGTTCCTGCTTGCCGCCGAAGAACTCGATGTCGCCCGATTCGACGAGAGAGCGGCGGTAGTCGAGGTCCAGATACTCTTCGGCGGGGACGGCGACGAACTCCACGGCCGCGTCGAGACTGTCGATGGCGTCGCCTTCGACCAGTCCGAAGGCCGTGCCGACGAGGTGGGCGAGTTGAGCGTTGTGTCCGCAGGCGTGGACCGCGCCCGTCTCGGGGTCGGCGAGCGGGTGGTCGGGGTTGACGAGCGCGTCGAGTTCGCCGAGGACGGCCGCGACGAACTCGTCGTCCGAATCGTCGCCGTCGTCACCGTTCTCGCCGCCGACGCGAGCGCGGGCGCCGGTGATGGCGAGTTCGGTCTCCACGTCGAGGTCGAGCGATTCGAAGAGCGAGACGACTTTCTTCGTCGTCTCGACTTCCTTGTACCCGAGTTCGGGTTCGGACTGCACGTCTTTGGCGAATTCGATGATGTCGTCGGCCCGGGCGTCGATGGCGTCACACACGCGGGCTTTGAGTTCCGCAACGTCGGCATCGGTCATGCCAGCCAGTTCGCGGCCACCTATTAGATACCTCGCCTGCCGGAAGGGACGGCACTCGACCCTTCCCTCGGCGCGGGCGTTCCCGTTACTCTTTAGCCTCCCGCCGCTAAATCGCGGCCAATGACTGCGCAAGCGCTCGAACAGCGTGAACTTGCCGTCGTTATCGGGTTGGAGGTCCACGTGCAACTCGAGACGGCGACGAAGATTTTCTGTGGCTGTTCGACCGAGCCCGCTGAGGACGAAGAGCCAAACACCCGCGTCTGCCCCGTCTGTCTCGGCCTGCCGGGTGCCCTCCCCGTCCTCAACGAGAAAGCGGTCGAATCCGCAGTGAAAATCGGCAAGGCACTCAACGCCTCAGTGGCCGAAGACACCCGGTTCCACCGGAAGAACTACTACTACCCCGACCTGCCGAAGAACTTCCAGATCACCCAGTACGACGCGCCCATCTGCGCCGACGGGGTGCTCGAAGTCTCCGTCGAGGGCAAGCGCCGCGACATCGGCATCACGCGCGCCCACCTCGAAGAAGACCCCGGCAGCCTCCAGCACAAAGGCGGCAGCATCGACACTGCCGACTACACGCTGGTGAACTACAACCGCGCCGGGACGCCCCTGATGGAAATCGTCACCGAACCGGACTTCCGCAGTCCGCAGGAGACGCGGGCGTTCCTCGCCAAACTGGAAGAGGTACTCGAATATCTCGGCGTGTTCGACGCCACCCGCGACGGCTCGCTCCGCGTGGACGCCAACATCTCGCTCGTCCCCGCCGACGAAGTCGAAGACGACGGCACGATTCCCATCGAGACGCTCGAAGCCGCGAACCGCACCGAGGTCAAGAACATCTCCAGCCACAAGGGCGCAGAGAAGGCGCTGGCCTACGAGGTCACCCGTCAGAAGAACGCCGTCAAGCGCGGCCGCGCCATCGAACAGGAGACCCGCCACTGGGACGAATCCCGCGGCATCACGGTCTCGATGCGCTCGAAAGAAGAGGAGAAGGACTACCGATACTTCGAGGAGGCAGACCTGCCGGCGCTCCAAGTCGCCCACTGGAAAGCGGAGATTCCGATTCCGGAACTCCCCGACGCCCGCCGCGAACGCTTCAGCGAGGAGTACGGACTCGACGAGGAGTCCGCCTCGAAGCTCACCTCCACGAAGGAAGTCGCCGACTTCTTCGAGAACGTCGCCGCCGAGTTCGACGCCGACCTCGCCGCGACGTGGGTCGCCGACAACCTCCTCGGCGAACTCAACTACCGCGACCTCGAAATTACGGACGTGACCGACCGCCTCGACGAGTTCACCCGACTCATCGAACTCGTGGACGCCGACGAGGTGACGACGAAGAACGCCGAGGAGATAATTCTCCGCAAGATGCTCGACGAAGGTGCAGACCCCGATACGGTCGTGGAAAACGAGGGACTCGGGAAGGCCGACGACGACGAAATCGTCGGCTTCGTCGAGGACGCCATCGACGAGAACCCCGACGCCGTCTCGGATTATCACGAAGGCGAGGGCGGCGCGCTCAACTTCCTCGTCGGACAGGTCATGCAGAAGTCGAAAGGCAGCGCCGACCCCGGTACCGCGAACCAGTTGCTCCGCGAGAGACTCGACGAGTAAGCGTCGAGGCGAGTCGGTCGCTTCCGTCGTCCGTTTTTACTGCGTCTTGTGTCGGGCGTACTGTTCGATGATGACGAAGTGCGTCGAACCGCAGGCCGCACACTCGGTCGGTTCCGAATAGTGGAACTCTTCGTCTTCGTGTGTCACCGTGCCCGCGTAGATGACGTGGCAGTTGTCACAGACGTATCGTTCCGGCAACTCTGGGGTATGGGACATAGCCGTACATTCGCGGCCACCATACATGATACTTTGTTGCCATAAAACAGAATGTTCGGTTCGACGGGTGGTCGCTCAGTCGTCGCCCGCCGTCGCTTTCCCCTCGGGCCGGTCCAAGATGCCCTCGCGCCACGTCCCGAGCCGGAACCACGAGACGGCGATGATAAAGGAGCCGACAGCACCCGTCACGAACGCCCACCAGAGACCATCGACGCCCCAGCCGAACCCCGAGATGGACCCGACGACAGGAAGCGAGACTGTCCACGAGAAGGCGACGACGATAGCCACCGGCACGCGGAGAAGCCACCGCGAGAGGATGGAGAGAATCATCGACGCCTTCGTGATGCCCGCGCCGCGGAAGGCACCCTGAATGACCATGACGCCGCCGAAGAACGCCCACGACGGCGCGATGATTCGGAGGAAGGTGATACCCTCGGTGACGACGGCGTCGTCGTCCACGAACAGGCGAATCGCCTCGCCGGGGAACAGGAGGACGAACCCGGCGGCGGCGAAGAGCAAGCCCATGGTCGCGGCGGTGGCCGTCCACGCGACAGAGGCCGCGCGGTCGGGCGTCTTCGCGCCGAGATTCTGGCCGACGCCCGTCGCAGTTGCCTGGCCGACCGCTCCGGAGACGGTCCACGAGACGGACATCAGACGGACGCCCACGCCGTAGGCCGCCGTCGCGGCGGGACCGAACCGAGCGACGAACGCGGCCATCACGACGGCCGAGAAACTCCGCGCCCAGCCGTCGAGCGTCGCGGGGTAACCGATATCGACGAGTTTCGCCAGTCGCTCTCGGTCGGGACGGAGGTCCTCGACGTGGAGTTGGACGCCCCAGTCGCCGCGGAGCAGGATGTAGATGCCAGCGCCCGTCGCAAAGAGGCGCGCGATGAGCGTGGCGATAGCCGCGCCGCGGGTTCCCATCCCGACGATTGGGCCGAAGCCGAGGATGAGAATCGGGTCGAGGACGACGTTGAGTCCGGCGGAGACGACCATGAGCCACATCGCCGTCTTCGTGTCTCCCGCGCCCTGCAACGCCGCTCGAAAGGCGAAGAAGAGGAACGTGAGCGGCAGTGAGAGGAAGATGACCTCGATGTAGGCGAGGGCTTCGGTGTACACTGCGCCTTTCGCGCCGATGAGCGTGAGCAGCGGCGCTCTGAAGACGAATCCGACGACTGCGAGGGCTATCGAAACCGTGAGCGTGAGGAGAATCGTCTGGCCGACGACGTGGTCGGCCTCGCGGTCCTCGCCCGCGCCGACGTGCTGGGAGACGAGCGCAATCGTCGCCGCCGTGATACCCATCGCCGTCGAGATGAACATCCACGTGGTCGGGAACATGAGCGAGACTGCGGCGACTGCCTCTGGGCTTACGCGACCGACCCAGAACACGTCGGCGAGGTTGTAGAGCGTCTGTAAGAGGTTCCCCGCGACGAGCGGCCACGACAGAGTGAGGAGTTTGGGCGCAATCGCCCCCGTCGTCATGTCTACACGCGAGTCCTTCGACACGTCTGTGGGTTGGCTCGAATCGCGTTAAAGGAATTGGGTCGCAATTGCAGAATTAGCGGCGATATTATGATTCCAGAACGCGTACTGGTACCTTCGAATGCGTGCGTCAGTCGGGACTGTCTGTGTCGTCTTCGTCGTCTTTCTCGTAGTCCTCAGCACGCCACTCGGAGCGGTGGTCGTCGCCGGCCAGACCCTGACCGGACAGGAGCCGAACAACGACCCCGCGCGGCCGATGGAAGTCGAGTCCGGGACGACCGTCGAGGGGACGATTACCTACGACTACGACTGGGACACCGGTGAGTACCGCTACATCGACTACGACTACATCGCCGTCTGGGCCGTCGAAGGGCAGTACGTCGAGGCGACGCTCGAGGCGACCGACAGTTGGGGCGAGTTGACCGTCGTCATCACCAACGCGTCGAACGTCGGGATGATTGATCCCGTGACGGTCGAATCGGGCGAGTCGCGGACGCTTCGCGTCGTCGCCCGCGAGACTGGCTGGCACCGCGTCTTCGTCAGCGGCTACTACCCCGGTATCGAAGCCTACGGCGCGGGGTCGTACCGACTGACGCTCGGGGCGACCGACACGCCGGGCGAGACGAATCCGACACCCGAAACCGACGCACAGGTCACCGTCGAGACGGCCGATATCGGCGGGACGAATCTCGGCGAACCACCGCGAACCGGGGGTGGGCTAACGAGTAGCGACTTCATCGAACTCGCGGGCGTCGTCGTCGCCGCACTGGGGCTCGGGTTTAGCTACGTGAAGTACAAACAGCGGCGCGTGAGTTAGCCCCGAGACGAAGCGTAGTGCCCGAGGTGGGGCGTCTAGCTCACCTCTCGCGCGCGAGGTGCGCACCCGTACGCCCGCCCACCCATATACGCGCGTTCTGAGGCTTCTCCGTGAAGAATTCGTCCACGAAAGGTTTAGGACATCCCCCCTCATATCGCCGGGCAATGAGTCGGGGCCCCGAACTTATCATCACGGAGAAGGACAACGCCGCGAGGCGTATCGCCGACATCTTGAGCGGCGAGTCCGCCTCCGCGGAGCGAATGAACGGAGTGAACGTCTACAAGTGGGGTGGCAAGCGCTGTATCGGTCTCTCTGGCCACGTCGTCGGCGTCGATTTCCCACCGGAGTACAACGACTGGCGCGACGTGGAGCCGGTCGAACTCATCTCTGCGCCCGTCGAGAAGCACCCTACCCAAGAGAACATCGTCGCCGCACTCCGGCGACTCGCGCGCCGCGCCAGTAAGGTCACCATCGCAACTGACTACGACCGCGAGGGCGAACTCATCGGCAAGGAGGCGTACGAACTCGTCCGCGACGTGAACGAGGACGTGCCCGTGGACCGCGTGCGCTTCTCCTCGATTACCCAGCGCGAGGTGACCGAGGCGTTCGACAACCCGGACGACCTCGACTTCAACCTCGCCGCCGCCGGCGAAGCACGCCAGATTATCGACCTCATCTGGGGGGCGGCGCTCACGCGCTTCCTCTCGCTTTCGGCCAGGCAACTCGGCAACGACTTCATCTCGGTCGGCCGCGTGCAAGGGCCGACGCTGAAGCTCATCGTGGACCGCGAGCGCGAAATCGAAGCGTTCGACCCGCAGGACTACTGGGAACTCTTCTCGAAACTCACGAAGGACGCCGACGGCGACGCCGAGTCCTTCGAAGCCCAGTACTTCTATCTCGACGACGACGGCACCGAAGCCGAGCGCATCTGGGACGAGGACGACGCGAACGAAGCCTACGAGACGCTCCTCACCGCCGAGGGCGCGGAGGTTTCCGCGGTCAAGCGTCGCACCCGCACCGACAAGCCGCCGGCACCGTTCAACACCACGCAGTTCATCCGCGCCGCCGGGTCTATCGGCTACTCCGCCCAGCGGGCGATGAGCATCGCCGAAGACCTCTACACGGCGGGCTACATCACCTACCCCCGGACCGACAACACCGTCTACCCCGAGGACCTCGACCCCCGCGAACTGCTCGGCGCGTTCGAGGCCGACCGCCGGTTCAAAGACGACGCGAAGAGCCTGCTGGAACAGGAGGAAATCGAGCAGACCGAGGGTGACAACGAGACGACCGACCACCCGCCGATTCACCCGACCGGCGAGTTGCCGAGCGCCTCGGACCTCTCGGCCGACGAGTACGACGTGTACGAACTCGTCGTCCGGCGCTTCTTCGCCACCGTCGCCGAGGACGCCGTGTGGGAGCACCTACGCGTCGTCGCCGAGGCCGCCGGCCTGTCGCTCAAGGCCAACGGCAAGCGCCTGCTCGAAGCCGGCTACCACGACGTGTATCCGTACTTCAACTCCAGCGAGTCGTTCGTCCCCGACGTCGAAGAGGGCGAACTGCTCGCGCTGACCGACACCCACCTCGACGCCAAGCAGACCCAACCGCCGCGTCGGTACGGCCAATCCAGACTCATCGAGACGATGGAGCAGATGGGCATCGGGACGAAAGCGACCCGCCACGACGTGATTCAGAAGCTCTACGACCGCGGCTACATCGAGTCCGACCCGCCGCGGCCGACACGTCTCGCCAGCGCCGTCGTCACCGCGTCCGAAGACTTCGCGCGACTCATCGTCAGCGAGGAGATGACCTCGCAACTCGAATCCGACATGATGGCCATCACCCGCGGCGAGGCCACGCTGGAGGAGGTCACCGCCGAGTCCAAAGAGATTCTCGAAGACGTGTTCGAGGGCCTCATGGAGTCGCGCGAAGAACTCGGCGACCAACTCCAGAAGTCACTCAAGGCCGACAAGACCGTGGGTCCGTGTCCCGAGTGCGGCGGCGACCTCGTGGTTCGAAAGAGCCGCCGGGGGTCGTACTTCATCGGCTGTGACTCCTATCCCGACTGTACGAACACGCTCCCGCTTCCCTCCACTGGCAAGCCCCTCATCATGGAGGACACCTGCGACGAGCACGACCTCCGGGAAATCAAGATGCTCGCCGGACGCAAGACGTTCGTCCACGGCTGTCCGCTCTGCAAGGCCGAAGAGGCAGACGAAGAGGACGACCTCGTCATCGGGCCGTGTCCCGAATGTGGTTCGGAAGAAGGCGGAGAGTTAGCTATCAAACGCCTCCGCTCCGGCTCTCGGCTCGTCGGGTGTACGCGCTATCCCGACTGCGACTACTCGCTGCCGCTCCCCCGCCGCGGCGATATCGAGGTCACCGACGACTCGTGCGACGAGCACGGACTTCCCGAGCTTCGAATCACGTACGACGGCGACCGCGAACCGTGGGAACTCGGCTGTCCCATCTGCAACTACCGCGAGTACCAAGCCCAGCAGCAGGGTGCCGACGACGGCGACCTAGTGAGCATCAAAGGCATCGGCTCGAAGACGGCCGAGAAGCTGAAAGAAGCCGGCTTCGACGACGTGCAATCGTTGAAGGAGGCCGAACCCGACGACATCGCGGCGAAAGTCGAGGGTGTGGGCGCAGATACGATTCGGAAGTGGCAGGCGGCCGCGGACTAGATATCGAGAGCCGCTTTCACCACGTCTTCGAGGTGCGAAGCGACTTCCTTCGCCTGAAGAATCTTAATCGACTGTTGTTGGTCGAGGCTTGTGGTCTCTCTCCCCGGAAGGTCTTGGACGACAAGTAGGCCATTCCACCCGGAACCGACGTAGTTGGTCCCCTCGTCGAACACGAATTCTTCGTCTTGCCGCATGAACGCTAGATATTCGATTGTCTCCCGAATGCCGCGGCGAATCGTCTCTGTTTGCGTCGAGTTTTTTACCTCCGTGATGAGGTATTGCCGCTTGTTCTCCGTCGAGACTTCGAGAAGAATCACGTCAGGGCGACCAGTAACAGTTCGAAACGTTTGTTCTTTGAAATAATTGTTTGCGACTTCGAGTGCAGCCCTGTTGATGAACTCTGTTCGAGTGAGTTCCTCGTCGGGTTTCTCTGGAACGTTGGGCCGAAACGAAAGTCCACTGCCGCCGGAGTTGTCGTGGTAGAGCGTCACCTCACGCGTAATGTTCGAGAGGTGTGCAATTTTCTGTGTTCCACGCTCGATTGGTTTGAGGCGGAACTCGTCGTCTGAAAACGATTCGATTGTCTCGACAAATCTGAAGAGAACGAACAGTTCGAACAACGTATCGTCGTCGTCAGGTGTGATTGCGGTATCCTTCAAGAGGCGTTCGATGGCATCGTGCTGGCCTCGAACTGCCGACTGGTACTGCCGGAGCAATGCCGAAGCTTCACGATAAATTGGCTGTCGTGACGCTTGTGCCCTCTCGAGCATCCGCTCAGTAGGCTCGTACGAACTCGGGTCTCGAATTCGAGAGACGTGGACGTTCCGCTCGAAGATATCGCGCATCGAGTCTGCCAATTTTGTCCCATCGGCCCACTGGTCAGTCACCCAGTCATACTCTCGGGAGAAGTACGGTTCACACTCTTCGAGTGCGCGGTAAATAACCGAGAGCAACGACTTGAGAACGAGATTCTCAGGGATGTCGTAATCCTCTGACCGATGCTGACAGACGAATAGTGTCGGGTCAGAGGGTGCAGATCGAGTTCTCTCTCGAGTCGTCGCGTGCCAATCGACCCGACCGTCGATGCGGCCACGCGAACGGGAGGCGACATTTCGTGTCTGTGTCTTTATGCTCCGAAGTCGCTCGGGAAGTTGTTCGACGAACTCGACGACATCCGGTCGAAGAATAAAGTGCATTCGAACGAGACGATCGAAATCTTCGAACCGCTCGTGAAGGTCGTCACGTGTGAGACTGTTGACGACGTGCCGCTCAGACACTTCGCCGTGCATCACGTAGGTCAAGATGTCCTGCGTGAGCGACGAGAGAAGTTCTTCTCTATCCATTTCGTTGCACGCCGAGAACACTCGCCGCTGCGTTCCAGAGTTTCTGCTCATCGACAGCATTCACACCCGCGATTTTTGCAACGATTGTCTGTCTTCGGGGCACACCCTCTAACTGCGGGAAGATATAGTTTGAGACTGCCTGCGTCAGAAGGATGGTGAGTTCGACGCTATCGATCGAGACGACGTGCTCGAGAATGTCTTTGGCGATTGCCGGCCCGATTGCCCGGTCGTCGACTGCGGTGTTAGTCGCACGCCAAACGTCAGCGACGGCTCGTAAAGCGTCGTCATCAGCAGTGACAGACCATCGGTCGGCGTACTCCGCCAGTAGCTCGATTGCTTCGCCTTCTTCTGCAGGAATCCTCGGTGCCGGAACGTCAATGAATGCAAACCGTCGCATGAATGCGTACGACATCTCGTAGAGCGACGTCTTGTCGTAGGTGTTCATCGTCGCCAGAATACGCCACGATTCGGGCATCACGTAGGTGTGGGTTTTGAGTGTCCCACCGAACTCATCACCGGGGACGACTTCGACTTCAGTTCCGTCGACGGTGTACGGGAGTCGAATGCACTGGCCGGAGAGGAGGGTAAACAGTTGTCCGAACGATTTGTCGATGTCTGCTCGGTTGATTTCGTCGACGACGAAAAGGTCGTTTCGCTGAGTACCCTGTTGTTTGAATCGGCGGAGGACTTGGCCGGGTTCAAAACGAAGACTCTCTCCGTCACTCTGGGACGGCATATATCCTCCCACAGTCTCAAACGTCGACCAATCAGCAGTCGCGGTCGTCAATTGGTACCCAGTGTAGACGTCGTCGTGTGCTGCTGCAAGGTATCGACAAACACGTTCGGCGATTTCTGTCTTTCCGGTCCCCGGCGGACCAGTAAAGATGATGTGCTTTCCCGAATTCAAGGCCGCAGTAATCTGTTGACGTAGTTCCTGTGCTAGCTCACCGGGGAAGTACAGCTCATCGAGAACCTTCGAGGGAATCGAGAGCTCCGGCTCAGCCTGCACGTCGAGAGAAGCACCGGTCACTGGAAGTGTCTGCTGGGCGTCGTCGCGGTCCGTCTGGTCACCATACACGAGCTTCTCGACTGAGCCATAGCGGCCTCGAATACCGCCGAGGCCGAGGTCGTTGAGTTTACTGAAACCCATTACGTACGTGATATCGTGACCGGCATAGTCGTGGAGTTCTGCAGAAGAGAGATCGAGGTCGATTGGCTCAGAGGTGTAGATGATACACGACCACGGTTTTCCCTCCTCGTGGTTTGGCCAAATTTCTCGTCCAAGTGGCTCATTCTTCTCGGTCCCAAGCACCTCGACGGCGACTTCGTATGAACCAGACCGATAGAAAAACAGGAAGTCACCAACATCGATTTTCTTCCACGACCCTTCAACAGATGCTTTTGTTCCCCAAACGTGAACTCGGTCATCGTCAGCAGTCGAGGCAACGTCCGTATACTCCTCTAAATCAACGAGAGAAAGACCATCTCGGACAGTCCGCTCAAAGTTCTCTTGGGCGGCATCATTTCCGTATGGAGCGAGAAAGACCTTCGGGCCATCATATCCCATAACACAGACATTCTACCTACTCTACAAAAACCCTCCTCAAACTCAAATTAGATGACGGGACCAGCGTCTCTGTGATTGCACGCAAACACCAAACTGCAACCTGTCCAGAGTGTGGTCAGTTACTCTGGTATGGAATCAAAAACGATGGCGCTCTGTGGAAAGTCTGGTACAATTGTCCCCCGCGAGGTGGATGTGGATTCGAACGTTTCGTCGGCAGAATTCCGAAGACGGAAGCAGAGAACCCCACTGCTGCGTTCGACCGTGCGGCAATGATGTTTGATGACAACTAAGCCAAATGTGCGATTAAACAGCTAAGAGAGCCACAATTTCCGCACGCTTTTTAGGCCCCCTCCGGCATACCTGCACCAATGAGTCATCCGTGGGAAGACTGGGACCATATTACGAAAATCGACCCTGACAAGGACCTCGTCGAGGGCGAGACGTTCGAAGACGTGTGCCAGACCGGAACCGACGCGCTCGAAATCGGTGGCACGCTCGACATCACCGAAGAGAAGATGGAACGCGTCATCGAAGCGACGGCGAAGTACGACGTGCCAATCTATCAGGAACCGTCGAACCCCGCGGTCGTCATCGACCACGACGGACTGGACGGCTATCTCATCCCGACGGTGTTCAACGCCAGCGACTCCTTCTGGATTACCGGCGCGCACAAAGAGTGGGTTCGCATCGAAGACGGGCTGGACTGGGACCGCACCCACACCGAGGCGTACATCGTGATGAACCCCGACTCCTCCGTCGCGGAGTACACCGACGCCGACACGGACCAGTCGGCCGAAGACGTGGCGTCGTTCGCCCGCGTCGCCGAGAAGATGTTCGGCCAGAAGATCATCTACCTCGAATACTCCGGCACCTACGGCGACCCGGAGAAGGTCCAGGCGGCCCACGACGCGCTCGACGAGGCGACGCTCTTCTACGGCGGCGGCATCCACGACTACGACTCGGCCTACGAGATGGCGAGTCACTCCGACGTGGTCATCGTCGGCAACCTCCTGCACGACGAGGGCGTTGATGCGGTCCGCGAGACGGTCGAGGGCGCGAAGGACGCCAAGGCCGAACTCCTCAACGCCGAATAATCACCAGTTCTCGCTTCTCGTTATGCCGACCCGAGAGCGTCGGGATTCGACTCGGCGTTCGTACGAAGGCTCTCCTGCGAACAGTCAGGCGCACCCCGTCCGAGGAGCGTCGCGGCCGCGACGAGCGTCAGGAAGGAGACGACGGCCGCGAGCACGACACCGACGACTGGGAAGGTCCCGAACAGGACTTCGAGCAGCCGACCACCGAAGCCGACGAGCACCGCGGCGGAGACGACCGTTGCGAACGACGTGTCGAACACGAGCGTTCGCGCGGCCGGGAGCGCAGCGAGAAGCGACCGCTCGTGAGCGACTGCGACCAGCATCGCGGCCGAGACGTACATCCCGGCGAGCGCGGCGAGACCGGCCACCACGAGGCCGGCGACGGCGACCGCCGAGAGGCTGACGTACGAGAGCAGGGTCGGGTCGGCCACGAACGAGAGCGCCGCAAGTCGCGCTCCGGTGAGTTCGAACACGCCAGCCGCGATGGCCACGGCGGGGAGTTGCAGTGCGACGAGAACCGTCGAGAGGCGCGTCCCTTCGACGGCCATGCCGACGAAGTCGTCGAACGCGGGGAGTGAACTCGCGTTCCTCTCGCCACCGCGGACGAGGCGCGCGAGGTAGCCGACGAGGAGCACGCCGGCGAGCGGCGTCGAAAGCGTGGCGAGCGTCAAGAGCACGCCCGCGACGACGGTGTCGAAGGAAGTGTCGTTGGCGAACGGGAGTGCGAATGCGGATTCGAAGTCTGAAGCGTCCATGGTCGAGGCGCAGTGGTCGCGGGTTCGTATATAAACCTCAGCTCGCTGGGTGCGCTACGCAACTCGAAACGACCCTCATTCGTCGCTCGTCTGTTCGCCGTCCCAGTATCCCACCGCCGCTCCGCGCGGGAAGTAGCCGTGGAGCGTTCGTGCGTCCTTGTCGCTGCCGGGGGGAGCACCGCAGAAGACGCCGACTTTGTCCGAGTCGGGATAGACCGCCACGTCGGGGTCGTTCATCGTGGAGATGGCGAGATACCGGAGCGGTTCGTCGCCGTCGTTCTCGATTTGTCGGGCGAACTCCTCGCCCGTCGGGAGCGCGACGTACGTCCCGGGTGAGAGCGAGCAGTCGGCCGCGCCCTCGCGGGTGTGGAGCGTCCCGGTTCCAGAGAGGACGTACACCGCTTCTTCGTTCCCCTCGTGGTAGTGCGTCGGCCACGGGCGTTTTCCGGGCGGGACTTCGTAGAGCGAACACCCGATGTCGCGGCCGCCGGCGAGCGCGCCGAGTTGCTTGCGGCGGAAGGCGAATCGGTCGCCCGTCTCGGCTTCGACCCAGTCGTGGTCGTGCTCGTCGATGGCGCGAGGCGACGGCTCGTCAGCAGTCGGCGTTGGTGAGTCAGCCATACGACACGATTGGTCTCGATAGCCATAGTCGCATGGGACACACTGACAGGAAATGCGGCAGAAAAGCCGCAGTTGTCCAGCAAACCGAAGACACTGTGTTTAAGACCAACGGTCAGGAATCAGGTCGTATGCGAGACCGAACGTACACAGCCGACGCCAAGCCTGGCGAGACGGTTACCGTCGCCGGGTGGGTTCACGAGACGCGTGACCTCGGCGGCATCGCGTTCCTGATTCTGCGGGATACGACCGGCAAGATTCAGGTCAAATTCGAGAAAGACGAGATGGACGACGACCTCGTCGAGACGGGACTCGGCGTCCACCGCGAGAGCGTCATCGAGGTCACCGGCGACGTCGCCGAAGAGCCGCGCGCGCCGACGGGCGTCGAAATCACGCCCGACAGCGTCGAAGTCATCGCCGAGGCCGACCCACAGCTTCCGCTCGACCCGTCGGGGAAGGTCGATGCCGAACTCTCGACGCGCCTCGACAACCGGACGCTCGACCTGCGCAAGGACGAAGTCAAGGCCATCTTCGAGATTCGCGCCGAAGTCCTCCGCGCCGTCCGCGAGGAGTTCCGCAACCTCATGGCGACCGAAATCAACACGCCGAAAATCGTCGCCACGGGTACCGAGGGCGGGACGGAACTGTTCCCCATCACGTACTTCGGCAAAGAGGCGTTCATGAACCAGTCGCCACAGCTGTTCAAGCAGCTGATGGTCGGCTCCGGTCTCGAACGCGTCTTCGAAATCGGCCCGATTTTCCGCGCCGAAGAGCACAACACGCCCCGCCACCTCAACGAGGCGACCTCCATCGACTTCGAGTCGGCGTTCGCCGACCACACCGAAGCGATGGACGTGTGCGAAGCGGTCGTCAAGGCCGCCTACGAGGCAGTCGAAGAGAACTGCCAGGACGAACTCGAAGCACTCGGCCTCGCCGACGAGTTCGAAGCTCCCGAGGGCGACTTCCCGCGTCTCACCTACGAGGAGGCCATCCAGCGCATCAACGCGACGGGCGAACTCGACGAGCAACTCGTCTGGGGCGACGACCTGCCCACGGAAGGCGAGAAGGCACTCGGCGAAGACGTCGGCGAGCACTACTTCATCACCGACTGGCCGAGCGAGATCAAGCCGTTCTACATCAAGGACCACGACGACGACGAGACGCTCTCGACGGGCTTCGACATGATGCACCCGACGATGGAACTCGTCTCCGGCGGCCAGCGTGAACACCGCTACGACAACCTCATCGCCGGCTTCGAACAGCAGGGTCTCGACCCCGACGCGTTCGAGTACTACACGAAGATGTTCAAGTACGGCATGCCCCCGCACGCCGGGTTCGGTCTCGGTGGCGAGCGTCTCATCATGACGATGCTCGGACTTGGGAACATTCGGGAAGCTGTGTTGTTCCCGCGAGACAGACAACGCCTGAGTCCGTAGACGAAGGCGTTTCTGGCGAGCGGGAACTCGTCGGGCGAACGAAGTGAGTCCGACGGTATTCCCACGCGACCGACAGCGTCTGAGTCCCTAGACGAAGACCTGACGGACCAACGAGAGGAGCGTCAGCGACTCTCGTCAGGCCGACAGCGTCTGTCGCCGTAGGCGACGACGCAACACGAGCGTGGGAGCAGCGAGCAAATCTCTGATTTGTGAGTGAGTTCCTGCGCGACCGACAGCGTCTGAGTCCCTAGACGAAGACCTGACGGACCAACGAGAGGAGCGTCAGCTCGTCGGACCGGCAATCACTTTTTAGAATCGCTGGCGTGTGAGTGCAGCGCTCGTCGTGTGAGCGAAGGGCAGATGAGTGAGCTCCTGGTTTGGAGAGAGCTACTCGTCCAGACCGTCACTGTTCGACAGAAATGATAAAACAGTGTTACGAAGAACCTCTCACGAGAGTTCGAGACTCGTCATCTCAAATCTCGCCCCGCCTCGTTCACCTTCTGTAGCAGTAATTTCGCCGCCATGTGCATCGATGACTTCTCTGACGAGTGCGAGTCCGAGGCCAGTGCCGTCGGTCGAGTACCCGAGTTTGAACACTGCGTCTCGTTTGTCGGCCGGGATTCCACACCCGTCATCTTCAACGTAGACACCAGCACCATCCGCTATCGGCCCAACGCGAACAGTGAGACGACCCTCAGTGTGTTCAATTGCATTCCGGAAGAGGTTCTCGAACACGTTTCTGAATAGGCCACGGTCAACGTGAATCGTCACGTCACCCGTGACGACTAACTCAGCCCCATCTGTCGCCATTGGCTGCCAGCAATCGCTGGCAATCGCCGCGAGCGAGAGCGGTTCGCGGTCCAGAGAACCGTAATCGAGGCGAGCGAGAGCGAGGACATCGTCTGTCAGTTCGGCCATCCGCGAGAGTGCGTCGGAAACCGTGTTCAGGTTCTTGCTCTCCCTCTCTTGTTGTTCGATCTGAAGCCAACCGTTTGCGATATTGAGCTGGTTCTGAAGGTCGTGGGAGAGGAAGTTAGTGAACACTTTCAGCCGCTCGTTTGTGCGCTCCAACTCCTTTGTACGTTGTTTACGCTCGGTGATGTCACGGACGAACCCCGCAATAGCGAGTAGCTCATCACCCTCGTAGACGGGTCTTCCTTCAACCCAGACGTAGCGCAACTCTGCGCTGTTGTTCTCGGGGATGACCCGGAACTCTTGTTCAGTGTGCTCGCCGCGTGAGAGCTTCTCCATTCGCTCTTTCACACCGTTCCGGTCTGCGGGGTGAACACCCTCGAGGAAACTCGTTGGGTTCGATTGTAGCGAACTCACTGGTCGGCCCCAAATCTTCTCGTAGATGTCGTCTACGTACTTCAACTCGCTCCAATCAGGAGAGAACATAAAGAACACATCGGGGTCTCTCTGCGCGAAGTTACTGAACAACCGCTCAGACTCTGTTTCGCTCTGGTCCCACACCATGCATGAGACGATAAAAGTAACTAAGCGGTATCAAATATTGGGAATGCAGCAACCAAAACACCACAATTAGTGACATATAGAGGCCATACTGGTTCGAAAAGCCACAATTGTGAATGATGTTCCCACACACGACTCGGAGTGTAGACACAGCCCCGTTTAGAACAGGCTCGATACCAGGGCGACAACGATTACGTCGTCGGAGAGAGAACACTTAACGTGGAAACCTCGCCGCGCAAAGAGACAATGAACGATATCGAACGCACCGTGAAAACCGTCGTCGAAGCGGACGAAGAAGACGAATCACCGCTCGAAGAACTGGTCGCGGGCGTCGTGATGGCGCTCGTCTTCCTCGTCGGGTTCGGCCTCCTCGCGCTCGGCAACCCGTGGTTCTGGATTGCGTTCCCGGTCGGCTTTGCGGGCGTGCTCCCCGCGGCCATCGCACTGGTGAGAATCTACGAGTCTCGACGGGAGGAAGCGGAGTCCGAGAAGGCCGACGAGACGGAAGACGCGCTCGAAACACTCCGCCGGCGCTACGCGACGGGCGAACTCTCCGAAGCAGAGTTCGAACGAAAGGTCGAGCGCCTGCTGGAGACCGAAACCGTCGCCGACGCCCGCGAGACGAACGAGTCGCGGCGGACGGCACGCGAGAACGAGTCGGTCGAATACGAGCGTTCCTGACCTCGATTCGACACGAACGACCGCGACGAAACGCAACACCGATACCTGACCCTACTCGTAGAAAGACCGATGAGTGACGACGCGACGGCGTTCGTTCCGGGCCACATCACGGGCTTTTTCAGCGCACATCCGGACGACGACGCATCTCTCGCCGGGTCGCGCGGTGCTGGCGTGACGCTCTCCCAGGGCGTGGCCGTGACGGTCGAATCCGCCTCTGAGTCACGCGTCCGCCTCGACGGTGAGGACGTGTCGATGCCGCCGGTCGAAGACGTGTTGGATTCGCTCGACGTGACCGCGACCGTTCGCGCGGAAACCGACCTCCCGCTCGGCGCGGGGTTCGGCGTCTCGGGTGCCATGTCTCTCGGAACCGCACTCGCCGCGAACGCCGTGTTCTCCTGCAAGCGCTCCGAGAACGACCTGATTACGCTCGCCCACGAGGCGGAAGTCCGCGCCGGAACCGGTCTCGGCGACGTGGTCGCACAGGCGCGCGGCGGCATCCCGATTCGCGTCGAACCCGGCGCGCCCGCCCACGGCACGATGGACGGCATCCCGGCCCGCCCGCGTATCGAGTACGTCGCCTTCGGCGGGCTTTCGACCGCAGAGATTCTATCAGGCGATACGACCGCACTGACCGCGGCGGGCGAGGCGGCGCTCGAACATATCCGCGACGAACCGACGCTCGACCGATTCATGCAGGAGTCGCGGCAGTTCGCCCGCGACGCAGGGTTGCTCACCGAACGCGTCGAGTCCGCCATCGGCGACGTCGCGGATGCGGGCGGGAGCGCCGCGATGGCGATGCTCGGCGAGACGGTGTTCGCCGTCGGAACGGGCCTCTCCGACGCCGGATACGACCCCGTCGTCTGCGACGTGCACCCCGCGGGCGCGACGTTGAATCACGAGTAGCCGGCCGGGTGCTGTAAGCCAGTCGAGTGCAGGCGATTCCGGATGGGAAACTGAATTATCCTCGGAGCGAAGAAGCACGACAATGAGCGATATCGAGATTCCCGAGAGCCACCCACGCTACCAATCGTTGCTCACCCGCCACCGAATCGAAGAGGGCGTGGAGAACGGAATCACGAGTAAACAGGGACTCATCGCGCAGGGCCGCGGCGAGGCGTTCGACTACCTGCTCGGCGAGCGAACCATCCCGAGCGCCGACGAGGCAGAACGGGTCGCGGCGGCCTACCTCCTTCTCGCCGACCATCCCGTCATCTCGGTCAACGGCAACGTCGCCGCACTCTGCCCCGAGGAGATGGTCGAACTCGCCGAAGCGGTCGGTGCGGACCTCGAAGTCAATCTGTTCAACCGAACCGACGAACGCATGGAAGCAATCGTCTCGCACCTCCGCGAACACGGTGCCGAGGAGGTGAAAGGCCTGACTGCGGACGGTCGCATTCCCGGCTTGGACCACGAACGTGCGAAGGTCGATTCGGACGGCATCGGCAGCGCCGACGTCGTGGTCGTCCCTCTCGAAGACGGTGACCGCGCGGAAGCCCTCGGCGAGATGGGCAAGACCGAACTCGTCATCGACCTCAATCCCATGTCTCGGTCCGCGCAGACGGCCACCGTCCCAATCGTGGACAACGTGATTCGCGCACTCCCGAATATGACGAAGCACGCCCGCGACCTGAACGGAGCATCCCGCGAAGAACTCGAAGCCATCATCGACGCGTTCGACGCCGAGGCGGCGCTCGAAGCCGCAGAAAGAGCGATTCGCGGCGGCGACATCGACTGACGATCCGCTTGTTTTTTTCGGCGGTACCCGTAACGTGGGACGATGGAGCGATTTCACGTCTACCACTCGTGTCTGATACTCGTCGGGGTGGTGTTCGCATCGATGGCGCTCACGACGCTTGCGAGCGAGGCGGTGAGCGTCCCCGCGGTCGTCCAAGCCGTCTGTGGACTCGTATTGGTTGGCGCTTCGGGGTACGAACTCAACCAACGGTCGCCGTCGGAGTTCGACGTGGGACCCGTCGGCTTCTGGGCCGTCGTCGCCGGGACGGTTGGACTCCTCGCACTGGTCGTGATTTAATCGAACCCGCTCACCAACACCGCGAGCCACTGCGCCGAGTCGCGGTGGCGACGGACCTCGATGCGTTCTATCCACTTGACCCACTGGAACCCGCGACGATTCGGCGCGACCAGCCGCACGGGAGCGCCGTGCCCGTGTGAAAGCGGTTCGCCGCCGACGTGGGTCGCCAGCAGCATTCCGTCTCCTTCCTCGATGGGGAACGACCACCGAAACCCCGTCACCGACCTGACTGTCACCCACCGTGCCGACGAGTGAACACCGGCCGCAGAGAGCACCTCGCCCAGTCTGAGACCGGACCACTCCTGTTCGGTGTACCAGCCGCTCGTACAGTCGAGGAGCGTGGTCTGCGAGTGGTCGGAAGTCAGGTCCGCGGCGTCGAGCGAGACCGGCGAATCGACCAGTCCCGTAATCCAGAGTTCCCACGAGTCGGTGTCGATTGGGTCAGGGTCGTCTGAGACCCAACTCGTGACCGGAAACGCGTCGTTGCCCTCGCCCTCGGGCAGTGGCCGAGAGCCTGTGAACCGCCGACTCGCGCCTCGAACCTCGCCGACGGCTTCAGTCGCGCGGTAGGCGAGCGCGCCGAAGACGAGTAACCCTCCGTACTGGAGGGCGCGACGGCGACCCGCGAAATCAGCCTTTGTGGGCGTTCGAAACCGCGAGCGGAGGTGGACGAGGAGGACCGGAATCACGAGGAGACCGAAGCCGATGTGGACGTTGAGAAGCGTCCAAAACGCGATACGCACCTCGAATCCCGCGACCCACGCGATGCCGGTTCCGAGTGCGAGGAGCACAACGAGAGCGAGCAGGACCGAGACGGGTGTGTTGCGGTCGTGGAGTCGTGAATCGAGGACTCTGTGGCGGACGCGGTAGAGTTTGAAGCCCACGAGCGCGACGAGCGTGAGTCCGGCGACGCCGTGGGCGACGAAGAGGAGACCGTTCGCCGGGTGGCCAGCGCCGAGGCTCAGCGTCCCCGAGAGGGCTTCGAAGAGCGTGAGCAGGAGGATACTCCAATCGACCGCGCGGGGCGGCGGTTCGACCCGTCTGCGGAGCGATTCGAGTCGGCCCATGTGGTGTACTATCAATCGGGCGGGCAAGAAGGCGTCGCGGAGGGGAATCGGAGAATCCGATGTCGCAAACGGCGTCGGCCGTTGACGCCGACGTTGATACGTCTCGTGCACGTGTACTGTATATGGAGTTCGCAATCTGGTGGGAGATGGGACCCGAGTGGAACGGCGACAACAGCCTCGACGACGAGCGTCATCGAGCGCTCGCGCTGTGGGCCGCCGACTGTGCCGAACACGTGCTCCAGTTTTTCGAGGGGGAACGACCGGACGACGACCGACCGCGAGACGCAATCGAGGCGACCCGTGCGTGGCACCGCGGCGAGGTGGCAGTCGGCGAGACGAGAGCGTACGCCCTCGCGGCACAGGCCGCCGCCCGCGACGCAGGCACGACCGCCGCGAGCGAGGTCGCTCGCGCCGCCGAACACGCTGTCGGAGCCGCCGAGGTCGATAGACACGCCAAGGCCGCGGCGAATTACGCGATAAAAGCCGCTGTCGCCGCCAATCCTCGGGACGAACGTGCTGCCGAAACCGAGGCGAACTGGCAGATGGGACAGCTACCGTCGGACCTCCGTGCGGTCGTGTTCCTCGAAGAACGGGCGAAGTGAGAAGCGTTCGCCGTAGAAGAGTCCGCGGTCAGTCGTCCGCGAGTGCCGGTGCGAGTTCCGCAGGCAGGCGGTCGCGGTCGTGCGCCTCGTCGAAGTCGAGGTCCGGGCCGACCGCGTAGATGCGCTTGGGGTTGATGTCGTCGTGGCTGACGAAGTAGTGACGGATGATGTGGTCCATGTTGACCGTCCCTTCGACCCCGGGCAGTTGGTAGAGTTCCTTCGTGTAGTTCCAGAGGTTGTCGTACTCGTGGATGGCCTTCTTGTTACACTTGAAGTGGGTGTGGTAGACGTGGTCGAAGCGAATCAGCGTCACGAACATGGCGACATCGGCTTCGGTGAGTCGGTCGCCCGCGAGGAATCGCTGGTCGTCCAAGACTTCCTCCCAGTGGTCGAGCGCGTCGAACAACTCGCCGACGGCGTTCTCGTAGGCTTCTTGAGTCGTTGCGAACCCGGCGCGGTAGACCCCGTTGTTGATGGGTTCGTAAATCTCGTCGATGAGGCGTTCCACCTCGTCCTCGTACCCGTCGGGGTTGAGGTCCACGTCGTTCTCGGCGAGGGGGTCGAACGCCTCGTCGAGCATGCGCATGATTTCGCGCGACTCGTTGTTGACGATGGTCTCGCGCTCTTTGTCCCAGAGGACGGGGACGGTGACGCGTCCGGTGAACTCGTCGTCCGCGCGGGTGTAGATGTCGCGGAGGTACTCCTCGCCGTAGAGTGGGTCCGGCAGGTCCTCGGAGAACTCCCACCCGTCGTCGATGCGGACGGGTTCGACCAGCGAGAGCGAAATCGCGTCTTCGAGACCCTTCAGCGCGCGCGTCATCGCCGTGCGGTGTGCCCACGGGCACGCCCGACAGATGTAGAGGTGATACCGGTCGGCCTCGACGGGGAAGCGGTCGTCCTCGCCGACCCAGTTGCGGAAACTGGTGGTCTGTCGCTCGAACTCGCCGTCGTCGTTGGTGGCGACGAACTTGTCAGTGCGCCACTCGCCGTTGTAGAGCATATTCATGCGGATGCGACCTCAGGTACCTCGTTCGTTAGGGACTCGGAGACAAAAAGAGACAGGCGACACCGGTGTAACCGGGGGACGAACCCACATCCGCGAGCGATAGACGTTCACCCGTCGCCGACAGTCACACACGAGAGAAATTGACAAACGAGTGATTTTCAAGCGTTTCGGTGCAGTAATGCCGACAATTTGCACAACAATGATTATAGTTTGTGATGATTCTGTACTGAGGTATGGTAGTAATTGACATCGAAACGGAAGAGGGACAGCGAGAGGCGCTCAAGCGGATGATGACCATCCGTGCGTTCGATACGAAAGCTGGTGAGTTATTCGCGGATGGCGAACTCCCGGGCTTCGTACACCTGTACGTCGGCGAGGAGGCGGTCGCCGTCGGCGCGTGTTCCGCCTTAGAAGACCAAGACTACATCACGAGCACCCACCGAGGCCACGGTCACTGCATCTCGAAGGGGCTGGACCCGCAACTGATGATGGCCGAGTTGTACGGCAAGCGAGACGGGTACTGCAACGGCAAGGGTGGCTCGATGCACATCGCGGACGTGGATGCTGGCATGCTCGGCGCGAACGGTATCGTCGGCGCGGGGCCGCCGCTGGCGACAGGTGCCGCACTCACCTCGAAACTCAAGGGCGAGGATACGGTCGCACTGGCGTTCTTCGGCGACGGCGCAGTCGCCCAAGGACAGGTCCACGAGGCCATCAACATCGCCGCGACGTGGGACCTCCCGGCGGTGTTCGTCGTCGAGAATAACCAGTACGGCGAGGCGACACCCGTCGAGAAACAGCACAACGTCCAGAACCTCAGCGAGACCGCAGAGGCGTACAACATCCCCGGCTTCACCATCGACGGGATGGACATCACCGCCGTCTTCGAGGCGGTGAAAGAGGCGCGAAAGCGGGCCGCAGAGGGCGAGGGTCCGACCCTCATCGAAGCCGAGACCTACCGATATCACGGCCACTTCGAGGGCGACCAACAGCCCTACCGCACCGAAGAGGACGTCGAAGTGTGGCGCGGCCGCGACGCAATCGAGTCGTTCAAAGAACGTCTCATCGACGCCGGCACCATCACCGAAGAAGAGTTCGACGAACTGCAAGCCGACATCGAGGCGGAGATCGACGCCGCCGTCGAATCGGCGAAAGCAGCAGACTACCCCGACCCAACCGAGGCCTACGAAGATATGTTCGACGCGACAGTCCCAGAGATTAGTCAGTTCTCCAGCCAGATGCGGGCCGACGGGGGTGAGGTACGATGAGCACCGAATCCGCCCCGGGCACAGGACCTGAACAGACCAAAGAGATGACCGTCCGCGAGGCGATTCGTCTCGCACTCCGCGAGGAACTCCAGAACGACCCCGACGTGTTCCTCATGGGCGAAGACGTGGGTCGCTTCGGCGGCGTCTTCGAAGTCACGGGTGACCTCGTAGACGAGTTCGGCGAGGACCGCGTCCGCGACACGCCAATCAGCGAAGCCGGGTTCATGGGTGCCGCCGTCGGCGCGGCCGCGACGGGCACGCGCCCGGTCGTCGAAATCATGTTCGCCGACTTCATCGGCGTCTGTTCGGAGCAGATTCTGAACCAGATGGCGAAGAACCGCTACATGTTCGGCGGCAAGACGGAGATGCCCGTCACGGTCAGAACGACCGAGGGCGGCGGCATGGGTGCCGCGAGCCAGCACTCCGGGACGCTCCACACGTGGTTCGCCCACCTGCCCGGCGTGATGGCCGTCGCACCCGGCAGTCCCGCCGGTGCGAAGGGCCTTCTCAAATCGGCCATCCGGTCGAACGACCCCGTCATCGTCTTCGAGAACAAGATGATGTACGAACAGCGCGGCGAGGTCCCGGTAGACGAGAACTTCACCATCCCGCTCGGCACGGCGAGCGTCGAACGCGAGGGCGAGGACGTGACCGTCGTCGCCACGCAGCGGATGGTCAAAGAGTCGCTCGACCTCGCGGAGGAACTCGACGGCGAGACCGACATGGAGGTCATCGACCTGCAATCGCTCTACCCGCTCGACACCGACACGCTCGTCCAGAGCGTGAAGAAGACCGGCCGTCTCGTCATCGCCGACGAGAGTCCGCTCTCCTACGGGACGCACGCCGAGGTTGCGACACGCGTCATGGAGAACGCGTTCTACAGCCTCGACGCGCCGATTCAACGCGTCGGCGTCGCCGACGTGCACATCCCGTTCAGTCCGGCGCTCGAAGAGGAAGTCCTCCCGAGCGCCTCGGACGTGGAAGCCGCCATCAACAGAGTCGTGTAAGTGGCGACGACCGTTGGACTCGTCGTCAACCCGGCCGCCGGACGCGACATCCGGCGGCTGACTGGCGGCGCGAGCGTCAGTAACAACTACGCGAAGCGACGAACCGCTGGCTGTGTCCTCGCCGGACTCGGCGTCTGCGACGACATCGACGTTCGCATCATGCCCGACAACGCGGGGCTGGCGAGTCGCATCGTCGAAGACGCGCCGGACGGACTCGATATCGAGCCACTCGAGATGCCCGTCAGCGCATCGAACAGAGACAGTCGCAACGCCGCCGCACGCTTCAACGACATCGCCGACGCCGTGGTCGTCCTCGGCGGCGACGGGACGACCAGAGACGTCGCCCAGACGATTGGCGACGTGCCCGTGGTGAGCATCTCCACCGGGACGAACAACGTGGTTCCGACGCCCGTCGATGGCACCGTCGCTGGCGCGGCCGCGGCGTTCGTCGCAACCGGCGTCGTCCCGGCCGACGAGGCGACGATGACCCACGGAACGGTCGTCGCGGAAGTCGATGACAACCACGGCGAAGACACGATTCGCGGCCTGGCGACCGTCGGCGTCCTCGCCGACCCCTTCATCGGGACGCGCGCTATCCTCGACCCCTCCCACATCCTCGGCGGGGTCGTCTCGCGCGCGTCACCGACCGAAATCGGCATCTCGGGAATCGCCGGCGCGCTCGTCTCGCTCCGCCCCGACGAACCCGGTGGTGTCGGATTCAGACTCTCGCGGGAAGGAACGACCGAAACCGTCGCTCGCGCGATTACGGTTCCCGGCGTGCTCTCACGAATCGACGTGGCCGACTACCGCGTCCTCGAAGCGGCCGAACCGTACACCTTCGAGGTCGAACGCGGCGTCGTCAGCGTCGATGGCGAGCGCGAGCGAGAGGTCACAGAGGGCCATATCTCGCTTCGTCCCGAATCGGTCGGCCCGCGACTGGTCGAAATCGACACCGTGGTCGAACGAGCGGCCCGAGAGGGCCACTTCGTCGAGTGAGGGTCAGCGTCCCGCGGCGGCGAGGACGAGCGGCCACGGATTTTCGACGTGCTCACACAGCGTGGCGAGGAAGCGCGCCGCGTCCGCGCCATCGACGATGCGGTGGTCGAACGACAGCGAGAACGAGATGTGTTTTTTCACGCCAACGCCGTCGTCTTCCAGCGGAACGACCCGTTTTTCGATGGTGTTGACGCCGAGAATCGCAATCTGCGGCGGGTTGATGATGGGGTCGAACGACTCGACGCCGAGGACGCCGAGGTTCGAGATGGTGAACGTGCCGCCCGTCAGGTCGTCCATCGAGTAAGTCCCGTCCACGGCGCGTCGTGTGACTTCCGTGCGGCGCTCTGCGAGTTCGGGAAGCGAGAGGCTATCGACGTCGCGGACGACGGGCGCGACGAGTCCCTCGTCGATATCGACGGCCATGCAGATGTTGTGCTCGGCGTGGAGTGTGTGCGTCTCGTCTTCGAACGTCGCGTTGAACTCCGGATGCGCATCGAGCGCCGCCGACGTGGCGAGCAAGAGGAGGTCCGAGAGCGAGATGGGCGCGTCGAACGCTTCGGCCGCGACGTCCTTCGCCGTGAGGAGTTCCTCTGCTTCCGCGCTCCGATTGACCGTGACGTGGACCGACTCGCGGTAACTCTGGCCGAGTCGGTCGGCAATCGTCCGGCGCATGCCCGTCAGCGGGCGTTCCATCTCTATCTCCTCGACGCCGGGGTCGATTTCCTCGGCCGCGGCGGTCCCGCCAGCCTCCTGTTGGCCGCCAATCGCCGCGCGCACGTCAGACTCGGTGATTCGTCCGTTATCGCCAGTGCCTTCGAGTCGCTCGATTTTGACGCCGAGTTCGCGGGCGAGACGGCGGACCGTCGGGGGAGCGAAGACGCGCTGACGCTCGCCGGTCGTCGCTGCCGACTCTGCCGTCCCGGTCTCTGCGGCGGCCTCGATATCGCGCTCCGAGATTGCACCCTGCGGGCCGGTGCCCTCGACCGTCGAGAGGTCAACGCCGAGGTCGTCGGCGAGTTTCTTCGCGCGGGGCGATGCGCGTACGGGTTCTGCCATCGCCGCGCCACCGCCACCCGACCCGGCGGCCGCCTCGACGTCGGACTCGGTAATCGCACCCTGCGGGCCACTGCCGGAGAGGGTCGTGAGGTCAACACCCGCCTCGTCGGCGAGTTGTTTCGCACGGGGTGAGGCCCGAACTTCGGAGGGGGCGGTCGCCGACTCTGACCCCGTCCCCGACTCTGCGGCGGATTCGGCGCTCGCTTCCGGTGTCGGTGTGGCTGCCGACGCCGATTCGTCCGACTCGCTCGCCGACGCTTCGGCCGTAGAACTCCCGCTCGCGGCGGCTTCGAGGTCCGAGATGTCGGCGTCGGCCGGGGCGATGATGGCGAGTTGGCCGCCGGGGGCGATGGACTCCCCCTCGGGGAGGAGAATCCGTCGGATAACACCGTCTTCTTTCGCCGAAATCTCGGCCGTCGTCTTCTCGGACTCGATTTCCGCAATCGTGTCGCCTTCCGAGACGTCGTCGCCCTCGGAGACGAGCCACGCGCTGAGCGTTCCGGTTTTCATTTCGAGACCGAGTTTCGGCATCTTGACCGTGTACGTCATGGTAGCATAGTACACGACATATCATGATATAATTTGACCACTATTCTGGCTGTAGAAGGCCCAAAACGTCCGAATATTCAAGAATCGCTGATTGTAATCGATTGTTGAACGACGCCCGAACGAATCCGAGCGAAGCCGAGTGCGTGGGTCGCGCTGTGGGTGACGCGACAGGCCGATTCGAGCGCGCGGTGTGCCGCCACGAGTCGCGCGTCCAGCAGTTCGGTCGGCGAGTCGCGCATCGTCCGCGACCCGGGCGGGGCGCTCACCCGGACGAGGGCGCGAAAGAGCGGATTCAGCGAACGCCAGACGGGGTGGGTCGTTCGCGCGAGGTCAACCAGACAGAGCCGACCGCCGGAGCCGACGAGCGAGGTCCACGACGAGACGACCGCGGCGGGGTCGGCGAACATGCCGGAGACGAACGTTGCGAGGACGGCGTCGGCGTCGGTAATCGGCGGGTCCGTCGCGTCGGCGCGGACGAGGTGGACGTTCGGGTACGCGGCGAGACGTCGGCGGGCGACATCGAGTACGCCGGGCGAGAAGTCGATGCCGACGACGGTTCCCTCGGGGCCGACGCGGTCGGCGAGGTACGAGAGGTTCGCACCGGTTCCACAGCCCATCTCGACGACCGTCTCACCGGGAGCGAGCGACAGCGCGTCTGCTGCCTCGGTTCGCACCGCGTGAATCCACGGGGCGCGACGGGCAATCGTGTCGTACACCCGCGCCCAACGAGTGTAGAACGACTGGGCGACGGTGGCGGGGTCCGCCATCAGAGGAGGACGCGAGCGACCGACGCGACGGTCGGTGCGTCGGGACCGACGATGTACGTGATGGGTTCGATACCGTAGCTACCCGACTGGTAGACGACGAACGTCTCCGGCAGGTCGCGGTCTGCGAGTACCTCGCGCACGGGGTCGGTCGGCGCGTCGGGGTCGAACTCGATGCACTCGTAGCCCGCGGCTTCGAGTTCCTCGATGACGCCCGCGTCGTAGACGATGTTGAGCGTGGCGCGAGCGTCCGACCCGGCGGCGCGCGCAGAGAGCAGGACCGACGCGACGTGCTCGCTGACGCCGAACTCCGGGTCGCCGGGGACCGTCGCCTTACCCTTGATGTCGAAGATACGGCCGGGAATCGCGGCCACGTCGTCTACGCTCTCGGCACCGGGCAGGCACTCGACCAGATTCGACCCGACGTTCGGGATGAGACCGGCGAATCCCGAGGTGTTGACGAGGGTTCGGAGGCCGCGGCGGACCGACGAGCGAACCTGTTCGACGGTTCGGATTTCGCTGTCGGGGTCGTGGATGCTCTCGAAGCCGTCGAAGTCGGCGAGTTCGGGCATCGCCTCCTCGTGGAGGTCGGCGAGCAGGTCGCCCTCTTCGAGTTGTCGGATGAGGACTTCGGCTTCGACCAGTGCTTGGACGGGCGACATATCGCCCGAGGCGAGTCCCTTGCCGACGCGAGCGACGAGGTCTTCGACGCGCGGGTCGCCGGCGATTCGGTCGTTGACGCCGACCTCTCCGTGGGCGTACTTCGAGACGGCGCTCTGACTGATGCCGAGTACGTCCGCGACTTCGGCCTGTGTGAACCCGCGACTGCGCAGGTCTTCGGCGAGCAGTGCGCGGAAGGTGGGCAAGAACTCCTCGACGACGAGTTCTTCGATGAACCTCATTTCGTCCCACCGAACTCGGGGTCCGAACTGAGACGAGAGGCCTGCGGACCGCGCTGGCCTTGATACTTCGACCCGCGCTCGACACCGTACGGACGGTCCGCGGGCGACTTCATCTCGGTGAAGACGAGTTGCGAGATGCGCATGCCGGGGGTGAGCGCGACTGGCGCGGTGCCGAGATTAGAGAGTTCGAGCGTAATCTGGCCCTCGTAGCCGGGGTCCACGATTCCCGCGGTGGCGTGGATGACGACGGCGAGACGACCGAGCGACGAGCGACCCTCGACGGTTGCGAGCAGGTCGGCCGGAATCTCGACGCGCTCTTTGGTCGTCCCGAGGACGAAGTCGCCGGGGTGGAGGATGAAGTCGTCGCCCTCTGGTACGTGACTCTCGCGGACGTACTTCGAAATCTCGTCCTCGCGGTTCGGGTGGATACACGAGATGTTCGTCCGCTGGAACTCCAAGAACTCCGTACCGAGTCGAAGGTCGATGCTCGCGGGCTGGACCTGCATATCGATGTCGTCGATGGGGTCTACGACGAGGTCTCCTTCTTCGAGGCGGCGGAGGATGTCGGCGTCAGAGAGTATCATGCGCGAAAGAGCGCGATGGGACAACGTAAATCCTCCAGTTCTACGCGAGACTGATGAGGAACCCGACGAAACTCAGACTCACCGTGACGACGGCCGCATCGCCCACCGAGATATCCCGAGCACGCGCCAACCCGTAGGTCCGGACGTACGTCGCCCACGCGACGACGACGAGGGCGACGAGAGTGCTGACGAGGTCCAGCGGGGCGAGCGCGGCTTGTACTACGTTGAGCGCGCTATCGGGGTTCGACGGGAGGTCGAGACTGCCGAATTGGTAGACGAGATACGACCCGACGACGACGGCACGAACCGCACTGGGAACCATCCCCCAGCCTGCGACGGCGAGCGTGTCAGTAAACCGCCCCGACCCGCCGACGAGGGTGCCGCCCAAGTGGAGGACGACCGCTTCGAACAGCCACACGAGGGGAGTCCCGACGAGGACCGCCCACGGAATCCAGCCGATTTCTTCCCACACCAAGTCGCCGAGGCGTTTGTCGAGCGTCTCGGGGACCGACGAGTCACAGCCGCTGGGCATTGGCATGTCTTCGAACCCGCCGCCCGCTTCGTAGTTTTCGCACATGTGGTCGGGCCAGTGGTTCGGGTTATCGACCGCGACCGTTTGGTCGAGTTGTTGGGTGAACGTCCAGAGGATGCCACCGGCGCTGACCGCGACGACGAGCGTGGCGACCGCGACGACGAGCGCCGCCCGTTGGAGGTCGAGCGGTGGTGACTTCGAATCGAAGTACGCGCGCGGCTTGAGGAGAGGCGTTCGGGGACCAGCCATTGGCGGAAGCATCCACCTATCAAATAAATGTCTTGTCATCGTTCGTGATGGGAGGACATTTAGGCCGTCGCCGGGGAGTACACCGCATGAAACAGGCCATCGTCGCACGAGCGGACCTCGGCATGGGTCGGGGGAAACTCGCCGCACAGGTCGCCCACGCCTCGCTCTCCGCCTACGAAGACGCGGACAGAAAGACGCGAACCAAGTGGAAAGGCGTCGGCCAGAAGAAAGTCGTCCTGAAGGCCAACGGCGAACAGACGCTCTTCGACCTCGCCTCGAAAGCCGAGCGAGAGGGTCTCCCGCACGCGATTATCCGCGACGCGGGTCACACGCAACTCGACCCCGGGACGGTGACCGCGCTCGCGGTCGGTCCCGCCGAAGACGACCTCGTTGACCGCGTGACGGGCGACCTTTCGCTCTACTGATGCGCGAGGCACACCCCCTCGAACAGCAGGTGGGAATCGACTACTACGTGAGCGACGCCGACGGAATCGGCGGCACGCTCCGCGTCGAACCCGAGGACTTCCACGTCCGCGAACTCGAACTCGACTCGCTGAACGTTCGTCCCGTCGATGCGCCCACGGGTGACTTCCCGACCCTCCTCCTTCGAGCCACCCTCCGCGGGTGGGACACCAACGATTTCGCCGGCCGCCTCTCGGACGAACTCGGCGTGAGCAGAGAGCGCATCTCGTGGGCGGGCACGAAGGACAAACACGCGGTCACCACCCAACTGTTCTCCGTCTACGGTGGCGACGCAGAGGACGTACCGGAACTGCACGACGCAGATATCGAAGTCGTCGGCCGATTCGGTCGAAACCTGAGCTTCGGTGACCTCGCAGGCAATCGGTTCGGCATTCGCGTCCGCGACCCAGATGCACCAGAAAACATCGACGCGATTACCGACTCGCTCGAATCGTTCGCCGGGCGTGACGACATGGTCGGCGTCCCCAACTTCTTCGGCCACCAGCGATTCGGGAGCATCCGCCCGAGCACGCACACCGTCGGCCTGCACGTCCTCCGCGGCGAGTGGCGCGAGGCAGTGCTCGCCTACTGTGGCAATCCGAGCGAGCGCGAACCCCCAGAGACGCAGGAGGGTCGCGGAATCGTGGACGAGGAAGCCGACTCCGCGAACCCCGACTGGCACCGCGCCCTCGACGCGATGCCGGGCTATCTCGGCTACGAGCGCGGGATGCTCCACCGGCTGGCCGAAGACGGTGCCGAAACCGACGACGACTGGCGCAACGCACTGGAATCCGTCCCGTCGAACCTCCAGCGCATGTTCGTCAACGCCGCGCAGTCCTACGTCTTCAATCGCGTCCTCTCCGAGCGCCTCGAACGCGGCCTGCCGTTTGACAGACCAATCGAAGGCGACGTGGTCTGCTTCGCCGACCGGGACGCGCCCGAGGGTCTCGAACTCCCCGACGTGGACCGTCTCCAGACGGCGACCGGAAAACGCGTGGACGTGATGGCCCGCCACACCGAGCGCGGCCGGGCGTTCGTCACCGCGCCGCTCGTGGGGACCGAGACGGAGTTAGCCGAGGGAGAACAGGGCGACATCGAGCGGAGCGTGCTCGACGAACTCGACCTCGAACAGTCCGACTTCGACCTTCCCGGCGAGTTCCACTCGACGGGCACCCGACGCGCGATTCTCGTGCGGACGGGTCTCGATATCGACGACACGACGTTCGAGTTCTCCTTGCCGCACGGGTCGTACGCGACGGCCGTGTTGCGCGAGTACCTGAAGACGGACCCCGTCTCGCTCTGAGTCTCGCCGACTCTCACTCTCGCCGACCCGCCTTCTACTCTGTCGCCGTTGCGATGTAACCAATCGTCCCGAACGGGAGTGCGAACAGCGCCGCGACGACGGCGAACGTGAGCGCGAACCCGACCGCGCCGAGGTCGAAGCCTGCTGCCTCTGCGGCGGGCGGGAAGTACAGCCACGCCGGAATCGCAAAACAGGCTGCCGAGACGATTGCGCCGGTTCGGAACAGACCGCGAGCGGCCGCGGTGCCGAGTGAGTAACCGACGACGGCGGGGAGGACGAGCGTCACCGCGTGGGAGGCGACCGGTCCGACGAGGACGGAGGCGATGGCCGCACTCACGGCCACCGGGCCGACGGTGTAGGCCGCCCCGGCCATGACCGACTTCGTCTGTGTTCGCCCGGCGACGATTGCGCCGAGCGAGGCCAGAAAGGCGACGACGACGCCCGCGACGACGGCGGGGCGGTCGCGCGCGAACACGGCCACGAGCGGCAGGCAGGCCGAAAAGACGAGCGCGAAGACGTACTCGGCCGTCGTCCGCGTGTTCGAGACCGAGCTCGAATCGAGAAAGAGCCGAAAGCCGCTCGCCGAGAGCCACGCGAGTCCCGCGAAGAGCATCGTCGAGAGCGGGGCCGCACGCCGGAGATACGAGAGAATCGCTTCGCCGGTTGTGACGGCCGAATCGAACAGTTGGAGCGCGAGACGCACGGTCGTCTCGGGGTCGAGCGCGAGCGCGACGAGTCCGAGGAGACCGGTGAAGGCGACGGGAGAGAGGGATGCTAAGAGTGCCCGGCGACGCATATGACAGGACGTATCCGACGGATTACCAATAGTTTTCGCCCGTCGCGTGTCACGATTGAGAGATAAACGACCTTTTGTACGCCCACATCCGACCACCGACTATGCACTGTGGGCGGTGTGGCACGACGCTCGAGAAACCCGGAGACTACTGTCTCACCTGCAACACCGCCAACTGCGACGCCGTCATCGCCGTCTTCGAACTCTCTCGCGCGATGCTCACCTTCCTCGACGAAGAGGACGTGGTGGGCACGACGACGGTCACGACGATTCCCGAGGACGACGACGGCGAGACCAAGGTCGTCCAACTTCGCAACTTCGCCGGTCTCGTCGCCGACGAAATCCGACGAAAGCGTCCCGAGACGGTCTACGCCGCGGGCGAGCGCGAACCCCTCCGCGAGACGCGTGCGCAACTCCACTACGAGTTCTATCGCATCGCGGACACCGACGACCCGGTTTCGACGGTCCTGAGCCAACGCGGCGAGCGCGCGTTGGAAGTCGTCGATACCCCACCCGCAGAGAAACTGGGCGGGTCGCACACGACGGTCATCGGCGGGCGACAGGGTCGTCGCGCAATCGGCGTCGTCGCCGGCCACCCGCACGTGAAGAAGGTGATTCCCGGCCCCATCGACGCGGGCGGAAAAGGCTCACAGAAGGGGTTGCGGGCGAAAGTCACGCGCGCCGACGACAACGGCAACGTTCGGCTGCTTCTCAGAGACGGCTCCAGCGTGCAGGAGAATCGGCTGGTGACGACGGCGATGAACCGCGAGACCGGCGAGCGCGTCCGCGACGATTTGAACGAGGCGCTTCGTGAAGACGGGTTGCAAGAGGAGTGAACGGGCTTAGGGTGCGGCAAACGACCAGAAGGTCGAACCTCGCGTGCTTCCAGTCTGGATTGTGACTCGGTTCGAACCGACGATAGGAGTACCGGCGACGCCCGAGTCGAACGAAAACCTCCCGAGACGACACCCGTTTTCGGTATCGAACGCTGTGAGATATTCGTCGTCGGTACTTGCTACAGCGACAAAGGCCCCTTCGTCGCTGATGACCGGTGTACTGCTTCGTCCTCGTGTCTTTGCTTCCCAGTGGTGCCTGCCATCGTCCGGGTCGAACGCCGTCAGTTGCCCCTCTCCTTCGGGAATCGTTCTAGAGGTCGCATATCCAACGCAGTCTGTGATGGTCAACTCCCCTCGAAGCTCTTCATCTTGCCATACTCGTTCCCCGGTCGTTGTCTCGAATGCCACCAGCGCCTCTCTCGTCGATGCGAGAACTCGCTCGTCAGAGACAGCGGGTGATTGATATCCTGGGTTACTTCTACTAGTTTGCCACCGGGTACTGCCGTTGTGTGTTAGTGCAACCAGTTTGCCACCCATCGAACAGAATAGCCCGTCTTGGTTTCCGTCGAGGTAGCGTGGAATCGGAAGCCGTGAACCATCTGCAGTGAACTGTGTGAAGATTTGGGGCGTCCCGGTGTCGGTATCGAAACTGTATATGCGACTGTATGGTTCGTCAGCCTCGAACGATGGTGTGTCGAGGTTTACGATACCTACAAAGAGCGTCTTTCCAACGAGCGCCGTCGCCTCCTCAATAATCGACACAGTCTCTTTCTTTCCGGGAGCTTCGAACACCCAGCCTCGTTGGCCGCTCTCCCTGTCGAGTGAGATGGCGTGTCGATATCCGATACACAGAACCCATTTTTCAGTAGCCAGCAGTTTGGCTGGTGTGAATCCCTCAGCGAGTGCATCGTTCGACGCTCGCCAGCGTCGTTCTCCCGAGAGAGCGCCGAGCGCGAAGATTTCACGCTCGGTTGCAACGTACACTTTTTTCGAGTCGGTGGTAGCGGCTGTCGGTCTACGAGTGGTGTCAAATCGCCACACGTCATCCTGCGCCCACTGATTGTCGCACTGGACATCTTGGGGCGTTTCTTCCGGTGTGGCTGTGTCCGTCGTTCTGGACGAATCAGATGCAAACGAGCGCGTGGTTGTCGTTCGCGCATCGGTAGTTCCGGTAGGGACCGTCCGTTGGCTACTCCCACACCCTGTGATTGGGACGAGGCCAGCAACGAGAGAAGAGAGAACGGCACGTCGTGAGGGCATAGCAAGAAACTCAAATCAGACCACAATAAATCCCAGTTGACTGATGTGATTGTTCGATTCGGAATCTCATCAGCGCATCAGTCACGAGCTCTGGTGCCCTCACACACGTCGAGTTCGGGGTTTGACTCTCATTCCTCGGTCACGAGCGGTTCCCACAATCCCCGTTTGAGTGCTTGCCGTCCGTAGATGAGCACCCCGGCGACACCCATGAGGGCGAACGCCGCGGCGACGGCCGTAAAGCGGTCGAACAGCGTCACCGTGAGTCCCCACACGCCGAACGTCGCCCAGAGGATGAGGTTGTAGCCGACCGTGTCGCCGAGCGGTTTGACGCCGCGAAGTCCGGCGACGGTGACGAGGAGCGCCGCCGCGAGGACGACCACCGGCGATAGCCGCGGGGAACCATATCCGACGAAGACGAGTGCCAACAGTGCGACCAATACGCCACCGGCAACAGCGCGCGCAGAGACCGACTGTACCAGCGTGGACATACGCAGTAGTCAGGAGCCACGCAGAAAATTCTTCTTGAAATATCGACACGACGGCGTTCGAGTTGGCAGTTCGAATCAGGCCGACTCGCCTTCCTCGCCGGTCGGAATCTCGATTGGCGCTGCCGGAATCCCGTGTTCACGATACCAGTCGAGCGTCGTCTCGATAGCCTCCTCCAGCGGTGTCGCGGTCATCGCGTCGCCGAACGCCCGTGTGAACTTCGAGTCGTCCACGACGTAGGGGTTCTCGTAGATGTAGCTGATTTCGGCGAGTTCTTCGAGTTCGTCGCTGACGATTCCGCCGACGCTGAGCAGCCATCCCGACGCGGAGATGATGCGCGGGTAGTCTGGGAAGATACCGGCGGCGTCGTAGACGAGGTAGACGAATCGTCGCGTCGAGACCGTCTCCGGGTTGGGGACGTGCCACGCTTCGCCGAGTGCGTCGTCGCGTTCGCCGAGCAGGACGAGCGCGCGCCCGAAGTCGGGGACGTAGGTGTAGGTGTGTGGGAGCGCCGGGTCGCCGAGGACGCGGGCGCGCTTGCCCTGTGCGGCGGCACTGAAGACCATCTCGCCGACGACGGATTCGCGGACGCCGGGACCGAAGAAGTCGCTGGCGCGGCCGATGGTCGCCTCGATTCGCCCCGCCTCGTGGGCGTCGAAGACGAGTTCGGCGCACTCGGCGCGGGCCTTCCCTTTGGGGTCTCTCGCCGCGTACGGGAGGTCTTCGGTGAGTCGCACGTCTACCGGGCCGTACATGTAGAGGTTCTCGGCGACGACGAGGCGCGCGTCGGCGGCCTCGACGCCCGCGATGATGGCGCGAGTCATCGGCGGAAACAGTTCGGGCCACCGGTCGTACGGCGGCTGGGCGCACTGATAGACGACGTCCGCGCCGTCGAACGCGTCCGCTGCGGCGTCGGGGTCTGAAACGTTGGCGCGGCGGTGCTCGACACCGTCCGGGAGCGACACGTCGTCGTGGCGAGTGACGACGACGATATGCTCACCCCGCGAGTGGAGGTGTTCGACCACTGCCTGTCCGACCGGTCCCGCTCCGATGACGAGGTGAGTTGTCATAGCACATACTACGCCGGGAACGGAGAAAATCGTGCCGAGGGCCCGCAATGACGAAGACGACTCGTAGGGTTTATTCATGCCGAAGGGGTAGTTGCCGACACTATGGCCGAGAAAAAGGCACGATCCGTTGGCAGTGCCGGGCGCTTTGGTGCACGGTACGGCCGCGTCGCCCGCCGCCGCGTCAAGGAAATCGAAGCAGAGATGCGAAACTCGAAGGTTGACGGCGACGACGTCACCCGCGTCGGAACCGGTATCTGGAAGAACGAGAAGACCGGTGAGGTCTTCACTGGCGGCACCTACCGTCCCCAGACCCCCGCAGGCAAGCAGGTCCGCCGCTCCATCCGCGCCGCACTCGCTGGCGAGGACGAGTAACCACTTCACGCTTCGATTCTTCACATCTCACAATGAGCTACAAGTGTTCCCGATGTAAGCGCGACGTCGAACTCGACGAGTTCGGCGGCGTTCGCTGTCCGTACTGTGGGCACCGCGTTCTCCTCAAAGAGCGCACGCCCAACGTGAAAGAAGTCAACGTCGAGTAACGTGCGCCCCGCGCACAGCGCTTCGCTCGAATTCGACTACCCCGACGAGCGGCGCGCACGTCTCGTCGAACGGAGTATCGCCGTCGAGGTCGGCGAAATCGACGATGCGCGCTCGGGGGCGAGCGTCCACCGCGACGGCGAGACCGTCGTCGTCACCGTCGAAGCCGGCGATTTGGTCGCCCTCCGCGCCGGGATGAACTCCTGGATTCGACTCGTGGAGACTGCTGAGACGGTCTCACAGGCGGGCGACCGCCACACTCATTCTGCGTAGGAGACCGCGGGTGTTTTAGGCCCGGGACCACCAGTGTCCGGGTATGCAGGGAAGTCTGCCGCCAGAAGCACAAGAGAAACTCGAAGAACTCCAGAATCTGCAGGAGACGGCGCAGAACGTCACCGAGCAGAAGCAGTCCTCCGAGAGCGCGCTCGCGGACGCCCAGACGGCGCTCGAGACGCTCGAAGGCGTTGACGGAGAGACGAAGATGTACCGCGAAGTCGGCGAACTCCTCGTCGAGACGGACTACGAGACGGCCAAGGCCGACCTCGAAGAGAAGGTCGAGACGCTCGAAATCCGCGTCGAACAGCTGACGAAGCAGGACGAGCGCGTCCAAGAGAAGTTCGAGAGCCTCCAGCAGGAACTGCAGGAGATGCTCCAGGGCGGCGCTGGCCCGATGGGTCCCGGCGGCGCATAAATGGCTGAACCGACGGACGAAGACGTGGTCACGACCGCCGCCGAGGCGGCCGAGGGTCTCATCTTCGCCCGTTTCAAGCAATCGAACGTCAAAGACTTCGACGTCACCGTGACGTTCGAAGACGGCGTCCTCGACGTTGATGTCTACATCAACGCGCCCGACGACGCCGACGACGCCGACGCGGTCGCCGAAGAGGCGGCACGGACGGCACAAGAGGCCGTGGACGAACTGTTCGCGGCCGCTGACGACGCCTAACCTCGGACCGTTTTTTCGGTCCGTGTTTTCTTCTCCGTGAGTCGCCGGAACATCTATCGTTAATGATGGTGTATGTTAACGTATGTCAATTAGACGCGCACCCAGAGGGACGACTGCGTTAGACCGACTCCGCGACCACTACACCGACGCCGAGCGGGTCTGCCGTCAGTGTGGCTACGACGACCAGGGCGGACAGTGGAGCGCGAGGACGACCGGTGACCGCGTCCTCTACCGCCACGTCTGTCCGAGCTGTGGTGCCATCGAGACGCGCACGCTGGCGTTGAAATAAGAAGTCCGACGGGTGTGCGTCCGTCTTCGAAGCCCCGAGCGCAGGCTACGCGAGGAAGAACACGAGCAGACTCACGGCCATCGCCACGAGAATCGTCGCCAGTGCCAGCGCGCCGCCCATCGAGACGACTGCGTTCGCATGACTGGCGAGCGTCTCGGTTCGGTCGTTGCCGAAGATAGTCACTTCTACTCGCTCGGTTGCCATCCCCGCGCTGACGGGTTCGCAGTCGCCGACGGCTTCGGCGGTGAGTCGGGAGATAGTCGCACAGAGTTCGTCGTGGTCGATGGCCGCGCCGACCTGGTTGTCGGCCTCGACGGTGTTGACGATGTGCGTGTCCGTCGTCATCACCTCGGCCACGTCGGCGGGGGCGTCCTCGCCGTGGACGAGTCCTTCGACGATTCGGTCGCGGAGACCCGGTTCCATGTTGTTGCCATCGACGAGGACGTACGCCGTTCGCTGGCCGTCCACGTCGGTCACGGCGACGCGGATGCCGAGCGGGCCGATACCCTCTCGTGGCGTCCAGTCGGTCTCGTCCCACGCGGTCCCGAGTTCGAACGTGCCGCGTCCGCCGCTGGCGAGTTCGTCGCCCGCGAGACCGGCGGCCTCTATCATGTCGAACGAGCGCGTGCTCCCCGGCGTGACGTGGCCGAGGTCCGGCCCTTCCAACCCGTTGTTACAGTTGTGGGCGTCCACGAGCAGGACGTTCCTGAGACCGGTCGTTCGGGCTTCGGTCGCCGCCGACAGGCCGACGGCGTACTCCACGTCGTCTGCGAAGTGAGGTGCGTACGTCGAGACGAGCATGGCGTCGTCGCCGAACGCTTGGCCGAGCATCTTCGACTCGCCGGATTCGACCCGGACGCTCCGGGTCGCTGCGTCGCTGTACTCGATTTTGTCGAGGGCGCGGTCGGCCGCGTCGAGGACGACGTCCACCTCGCGCTCGGTGACGAGGTTGAAGTCGTGACCGGCGGTCGCGTGCGGCGGGAAGGCCATACCCTCCGCCCGGCGCGCGACTCGCTCGGGGAAGTTGCCGCCGCCGATTTCACCCATCGGACCGGGGTGAATCATCGGCAGGACGAATCGCGCCTTCTCGGTGCCGTCGTCGCGCTGGAAGGAGAGCACCGTCACCGGGACGATGGCTTCCTGTCCGAGTTGCTCGAAGAAGTCTTCGAGTTCGCGGGTCCCCTCGGCGATGTGGCCGATGAAGCCCCGAATGAAGTCGAGGACGGAGACGCCGAGGCTTCGACGCCACGGGCGGTCCACGACGTAGAGGAAGCCGTAGACCGAACAGGCGTAGACGACGCACATGATGAGTAGGAACTGGAAGTGACTCGGCGCGATGGCCGAGAGTTCCGGCGGGGCGCGGTCCGGGCGGGCGAGATACGGGAGGAGGTATGCTTCGAGGATGGGACCGCCGACGGAGACGAATCGCAGCGTGCCGCTGTAGATGAACAGCAGCAGGGCCGCGGTGACGGTCTGAATGCTCGCCGGAACCGCCGCGATGAGCATCGACGACCGCGAGACGGCCATGATGATGAGCAGGCGGAAGGCGAACACGGATGCGAGTGCGACGACGAGCGCGTCGAAGATGAAGCGCTGACCGAGACCCGTAAAGACCGACACGATAGACGCCAACGTGAGGATGGCGATGATGAGCACCTCGCCCGCGAGTGCCAGCAGTGAGGAGCGGTTTCGCGTGAGTTTCCCGCCGACGAATCGGTCCACGCCAGTGGTCCCGAACGCGGCGACGACGGTGGGAATGCCGATGAAGAAGATTCCCTCCCACGCGTCTCTGCCGATAAAGAAGATACCTCGCCACGAGGGCGCGAGGTCGCCCGAATCGAACGCCGCAATCCCGGCCATGGCGGCGACGAGCAGGGCGAACCCGAGACTCGTGTACCAGTTGGGGGCGCGGAAAATGAACCGCGATAGCCCCGCGAGATCGCTCTGCGTAGAGGTCATTTGCCGAACAGACAAAACGAAGGGGGGTAAATGTCTCGGCTTCTCGCCACGAACTGGTATACGGCGATTCGACCGAGGAGTGTGTGGCGATTCGACCGGGGCGTGAGAGGGTGCGACTCGCAGACGAGCGCCGGCTTACTGCTCGCAGAGCGCGATGAAGTTCTCGAAGACTTCTTCGCCCTCGTCGGTGTGGGCGACTTCCGGGTGCCACTGGACGCCGTAGAGGTCGCGGTCGGTGTTGCTGATAGCCTCGATGTCGCACACGTCGCTGGTCGCAGTGTGGGTGAAGCCCTCTGGAACCTCCTTCACTTCGTCGGCGTGACTCGCCCAGACGCGGGTTTCGGGGGCGAGCGAGCCGAGAAGTGGGTCGTCTTCGTCGAGGATTTCCACGTCCACGTCGGCGTAGCCGCCGTACTCGCCGCCGCCGACGCGGCCGCCGAGTTCGTTTGCGAGAATCTGCATGCCGAGACAGATTCCCAGCACGGGGACGTCGAGGTCGAGGTAATCGGCACTGCGGCCGATGCGGTCCATGTCCGGGCCGCCGGAGAGGACGATACCGTCCGCGTCGATGTCCGCGGGGTCCGTGTCGTTCGAGATGAGTTCGGATTCGACGCCGAGGTCACGGAGCGCACGCTGTTCCAGGTGCGTGAATTGTCCGTGGTTGTCGATAACGACGATTCTGGTCATGTGCGGCGTTGGACCACCGTGCCTAAAAGTGAATCGAAGACTGTCCGATATGCGCGTATCTGTGCATTAGATTGGCACATTTCAGACTCATTCGTCGAGACGGTCACGTGCCGAGCGAAAGCCGAACTCGTCCATCTCTTTGCTTCGTCGTGACTCTCGGGCGGCGATTGCCTCCGGGTCTGGCGAGGCGTCGTCGTCGATGCGGGCAAAGGAGTTGTGGACCTTCGCGTGACACCACCGACAGAGCGAGACGGTTATCTCGTGGGTCGGCTCGGGACCGTCGCTGCTCCCGTACGAGAGGTGGTGTTCTTCGAGGAGCGGTCTCGCGGTCGAATCGTGCGCGAGTCGAATCTCTTCGAGTCCACAGCGAGCGCACTCGCGGCCGTCGGTGGTCGCGCTGTAGTGCGGACAGTCGGTGAACTCGCATCCGTCTTCGGCGGCGACACACTCGTAGTTCTCACGTGCGCGCTCGCGGGCGAACTGCGGGTCGCGGTCGGCGTACTCGCGGGCCAACCGACAGTGGCCGTCGCCCGTGAGGTGGTCGCACCGGTCGGCGTAGTCGTAGGGGTCGTCCACGCCAACGGGCGTGCCGGTCGGCGTTCGCTCCATGGTCGCGCTGAGGTTGGCACGAGGGGAAAACGTTGCTCTCGCGGATGGCGGTCCATCGTGGTGTGGTCTGGCATTCATCCCGTAACGAGTTGGTTCGTATCCAGCACGCTCAGCGGAGCATTGATGAGAGATGGTGAGCTATTCGGGTATGTGAGACTCGTACACCGTCGAAACGGGGACCACACGACGCTCGCAAAAACCGTCGAGACGGCAGACTCGCTCATCTCGAAGACGCGCGGCCTGATGTTCCGCCGCGACGTGCCCGACGACTACGCGCTCGTCTTTCGGTTCAACGATGCGGACCGACACAGCCTCCACATGCTGTTCGTCCCCTTCGACATCGACGCCCTCTGGATAATCGGTGGTGAGGTCAGAAAGAAGAAACGCCTGTCCGCGTGGACCGGCATCGGCTTCGGGATGGCAGACACCATCGTCGAACTCCCCGCAGGTGCCGCCGAGGATATCGAACCCGGCGACCTCGTCGAACTCGACGAGTAACCGCTTCGGCGACCACGCAACTCATACGCCATCCGTGGCGCGAACGCGCCAGACGTACGCGCCAGTATGGAGTCGGGCCGGTCCGGAGTAGACACCAAATTCTGTCTGAACCCTCGCTTTTATACACTCTTCGACAGATGTGTTCAATTACTATGTCGGAACCTACCACACCGACGGAGGATAGAGTAAGTCGTCGTGAGACGGCTGGCTGTGAAATTCTACGCGAGTGATACCAAAGGCGATTTTCCTGTGAACAACACGTATTCGGGCGTTCCAGTCGGAACGCTCAGTGGCGATGCCGTACAGTTCCTCGATACAACACTCCGCGATGGCGAGCAAGCGCCGGGCGTCTCGCTGTCGCCCGACGAGAAGGCGAGCATCGCTCGTGCGCTCGACCGTGCGCAGGTCGATTACATCGAAGCGGGGAGTGCCTGCACCGGGCCGGGCGAGCGCGAGACCATCAAGCGCGTCACCTCGCTCGGTCTCGACGCGACCATCACGAGTTTCGCGCGCGGCGTGCAAGGCGACGTTGACCTCGCGCTCGACTGCGACGTGGACGGAATCACGCTCGTCGTCCCCGCGAGCGAGCGACACATCGAGTCCAAGGTCGGGACGACCCGCGACGGCGTCCGCGAGACGACCGCCGACCTCGTCGCCTACGCGAAAGACCACGGTCTGTGGGTCGAAGTCATCGGCGAAGACGGGTCGCGCGCGTCGGCGGAGTTCCTCGAATCACTGGCGCGCGTCAGCCACGACGCCGGCGCGGACCGCTTCTGTTTCGCCGACACCGTCGGTCACACGAGTCCCGAGCACACCTACGACGTCGTCTCTCGACTCGCCGACCTCGGGCCGACCTCCACGCACACCCACGACGACCTCGGGTTGGCGATGGCGAACGTCCACGCCAGTCTCGCCGCGGGCGCTGACCTCGTCCACACCACCGTCAACGGCATCGGCGAACGCGCCGGCAACGTCGCACTCGAAGAAGTCGCAATCGCGCTCCACCACTGCTACGACGTGGAGACGGTGAAACTCGACGAACTGTACAGTCTCGCCCAGACGGTCGCGTACGCGACGGGTATCGCCCTCCCGCCGAACAAGGCCGTCGTCGGCGAGAACGCCTTCACCCACGAGAGCGGCATCCACACCGACGGCACGCTGAAGGACGACGCGATGTACGAACCGTACTCGCCGGAGACGGTCGGCCGCGAGCGCCGTCTCGTCCTCGGCAAGCACGCTGGCCGCGCCGGCGTCAAAGCCGCCCTCGACGAACACGGCGTCGAGGCGACCGACGACGAAGTGACTGCCGTCGTCCAACGCGTCAAAGAACTCGGCGACAAGGGCAAGCGCGTCACCGACGCCGACCTGCTCGCGTTCGCCGAGGACGTACAGGGACGCGAACACGACCGCCGGGTCGAACTCCTCGACCTCACGGCCGCCTCCGGCGGTGGAATCCCGACCGCGAGCGTCCGACTCCGCGTCGAAGGCGAGGAACGCGTCGCCTCTGGCACGGGGTCAGGGCCGGTCGATGCGGCGGTGAAAGCCGTCAGAGAAGCACTCGGACCGGACGCGGACGCCCAACTCGACGACTACCACGTCGATGCGATTACCGGTGGCACCGACGCCGTCGTGACCGTCGAAGTGGCGATGTCCCGTGGTGACCGGCGCGTCTCTGTCGCCGCCTCCGACGCAGACATCACTCGCGCCAGCGTCGAAGCGATGGTGGACGCGCTCGACCGCCTGCTCGCGTCGAAACCAGCGGTTCCGAACGTCTCCTCGGCGGACGACTAATCGACTCGAAAAACCCGTTTTCAGCGCGTCTCTTTGGTGACGAGGTACGTCCAGCCACCGCGGCGCTCGAATCCAATCGCGTCCTCGCCGAGTTCGGTCTCCGCGTAGTCGGCGATGCGGCCGGTGCTGACGGTCGTCACGTCGATTCGGCGAGTGTCTCGGTCCGAGGTGGCTTTCTCTGCTACGTTCGCGCTCATACTCTGTGCGACGATGCGAGGGGATATGTATCGAATCCTAGGAGAGTGAAAGTGAAATCGACAGACTGCGGCGGGTCGTGTCACGGTGTGACAAATCAGGTGGTGACGAGTCCGAGTTGGGCAAAATGCCACAGATTTCGGGCGGTACAAGTTCGCTGAACGCCTAGAGGTAGTGTGCCCACCGAGCGATTCGTCGTTCTCGTCAAACCCTCCGCCCGCCGACGGAACGGCGCAGTCGGGCGACTCGTCAATCAACGCGGCGCGCGGCACGTCTTTTCCTCCCGCGACGACGCCGCGTTGTGGGCGCGCGGACTGTCGAGCGACGGCGAGAACCGCGTGTGGATTCGCCGTGCCGACCCGCGCGACGAGAGTGACGCGGACGCCTATCTGGTCGGGCGTCGGCTTGCTGGGCGACAACTCGACGGCGCATTCGACAAGCGTCGGCGACGACTTCGCGGCGGGGTAGAAGTCGCGGAGTTGGCACTGGACGCGTTTCTAGATTAGGTGGACGCCGTACCCGCCGAACAGGAATCCTCGAAAGGCGAGCATGAGAGCGACGACCAGCGCGAGCGCATCGAATTTCTGTTTCAGCGAGTAGCTCATCGGTTGAGGTTCGTGATGGTGGCCAAACAGCTACTTCGATTAGGTTCGATTCGCCAGCCCCGGTCCGAACGCGTAGATGATTACGATACCGAGTAGCAGTCCGAATCCCGCACCGGGTGGCCCTAAGAGTTGGAACCCCTCCACCGCGAGCAGTGCGAGGAGCATGAAGATGAGCGCATCGAGTCGGAGGCGGAGTTCGTCGTCCATGCTACCGGGTCGTGTTAGAGATTTGATTAAATTGTGGGCATGTGATGAGGGGGCGAGGGTGAGATTTGAACCTCACTCGCAACGCTTCGCGTTGCTCGCTGGTTCAAACTCACCGGTCGTCGCACACACCGACACACGCTGGGCGAGAGACATGAACGTCTCTCGCCGGGTGGTGTCGAGAGAAGCGCCGAGGGTGAGATTTGAACTCACGTGTCCGAATGGACAGTAGATTTCGAATCTACCGCCTTGGCCGGGCTAGGCTACCTCGGCTTCCACTACTTCGTACCTCGCGCACCATTTAATCGGTTTCGATTTCGACAGCCCATGTCGGGGTGAACCAAGGACTAAGTGGTATCCACGCGCCACACACCTCATGGAAATCCAACGCGCGAGCGAGACGTGCGCGGACGTGCTCGACGCGATTTCGACCGCGGTCATCGCCGAGCGGTCCTTTCTCGAAACGGTCCTCATCGGCGTCCTCGCACGCGGCCACGTCCTCCTCGAAGACGTCCCCGGAACCGGGAAGACGCTCACCGCCCGAAGCGTGGCGACGGCGTTGGGGCTCTCGTTCTCCCGGATTCAGTTCACCCCCGACCTCCTCCCCGCCGACGTGACGGGGACGAACATCTACGACGAACGCGAGCGAGACTTCGAGTTCTCGCCCGGTCCTATCTTCGCCAACGTCGTCCTCGCCGACGAAATCAACCGCGCACCCCCGAAGACGCAGGCGGCGCTCCTCGAAGCAATGGAAGAAGGGCAGGTGACCGTCGATGGCGAGACGCACGAACTCCCGTCGCCGTTCTTCGTCATCGCCACGCAGAATCCCGTCGAACAGGAGGGGACGTTCACGCTCCCCGAGGCGCAAATCGACCGCTTCGTCGTCAAATCGGCGATTGGCTATCCGGACCTCGACGGCGAGATAGAACTCCTGCGCCGCCGCGCCGGACGCACCGAGCAGAGTCCGCACGTCGAGACGCTCCTCGACCGAGACGCCGTGGTCGGACTCCGAGGTGCACCCGAGCAGGTCCGCGTGGACGACGACCTACTGAGCTACATGGCGGAACTCACCCGCGCCACCAGAACCGACCGCCTTGTCCGGATTGGGGTGTCTCCCCGCGGCACGCAACGACTGTTCGAAGCCGCGCGCGCGCATGCAGTCATCCAAGGGAGAGAATTCGTCACCCCCGACGACATCAAGCGCGTCGCCCAACCCGTGCTCGCACATCGCCTCGTCCTGACGCCCGACGCGAGGGTCGAGGATGTGGCCAAGTCGGCCGTCGTCGAAGACGTGTTGGGGAACGTGTCGGTGCCGACGCTGGACTGAGTTCGTTATTCGATTGGTCGGTAGTAGCTGAGGTACGTGCGGTCGAAGTCGTGGTCGTACATCGACGTCGCCGCGTCGTTATCGACGTGAGCGGTGATGCCGAGATGTTCGCAGTTCCTCTCTGCGGCCCACTGTTCGACGCGTTCGATGAGCGCCGAGGCGACGCCCTGTCTGCGATAGGCGGGTTTGACGTACAGGCCGTCGATATGAGTTCGGGGACCGCGGGTGTAGACGGGTGGACTGTCAAATCGTCCGGCCGAGATGTGCGCGACGAGCGTGTCGTCTGTTTCGGCGACGAGTAGAATTTTGTCGTCGTCGTTGAGCCAGTAGTCGCACGAGGCGTCCGCAACGCCGTCGTCGTCCAACTCGTTGAACTCCGGTGCTTTGGCTTCTGAATCCTTGAGCCCCGGAATCAGGAGTTCGTTCGTTACTACGGTCGTTTCTGCGTCTGTTGGTCGTCGAATCTGCATCGTGTCTGTGTGAGTCTCTGAGAGTAGTCGCTAAGCGGGACAGCGAACGAGAGGATGGCACCCAACGGGGCGAGCCATCACGCACAGACGAAAAGGGTCATGCCAAATCCGACTTCGGGTTGACACATAACTGTGTGGGTCGATGATTACCCGCAGACGACGGTCGTTCCAGCCCTGATTTCTCCACGGAAGACCTCAAACTGCTATATCACGATGGTCTCTTCGTCGATTTCGCCCGCACCCGTGACCCGAATCCTCGTCGATTGATGGCCGGGAATCCCTCTGTCGAACACCACGGTTCCATTGGTAGAGAGTCGGATATCACAGGATTCGCCGTTGGTCTCGCGTTCGATGCGAACCGTCTCACCCGGTTCGACCTCGACTTCCTCGGCACGGCACGCAGCATCGAGGACCACCTGCTGGGAATAGTCGCGGTCTACGTATACTTCGACGATAGTCGAGTCCTCACACATCTCCATCACGTCGCACTCGTCTGCGTCTGCCGTCGGTGATTCGGCGTCTCCTTCGGACACATCACCCAGACAGCCGGGAAGGAAAGCGACTGCCCCAATCAGTGCCAAGACACCTCGGCGTTTCATGTCATAAAACTACGATAACGGTGTAAATGTCTTGTGAGAATTACCCTGCTACCGCCGAATCCCCGCAACCAGCGCGATTGCGCCGACGACGAGGAGCACCACCGCGGCCACGGGTTGCCCGCCCGATGCGACGATGCCAATCACGTAGACCACCGCAGCGCCGAGAGTGAGAACGACGAGCGTCGTCGCCCCGTGGACGAGTTCGAGCCTCGTCGTGTCCGTCTCTCTCCCGAGGTGGTCGCCCACCGTGAGCGAGTTCTCGGCGAGGTCCCACGCGAGAATCGACGCGATAGCGGCGACGAGCAGTGCTTCGGTACTTCCACCGAGTGCGCCGCCCGCGAGGAGACCGACGAAGAGCAGACCGCCCGCGACGTCGAGCAGTCGGCGTGACCCGCGGGTCAACCCGGCGGCGAGTAAGGCGACTGCCGCGACCCCGCCGAGTGCGGCAGTCGTCGCAGAGAACGCGAGCGCGAGCGTCGCAATCCCTGCGGCCGATAGCGACAGCGCGGTTCCCGTGCGAGTCGGTGCGCGGGTGATTTCGCTCACCGCGACCACCCAGTGGCCGCGCGGTCGAGCGCAACCGCGAGCGACTCGTCACCCCAATCGATAACCCGAATTCCGTGTCGCCGGAGGTCACGGATTCGCAGGTCGCGCTCGATTCGCGCCAGTCGGCCGCCGACAGTGGACCCTGTGGTCGGGTCGGGCGAGACAATCGTCACCGCGTGGCCGTAGGCTTCGAGTCGTCGCGCGACTTCGGCCGCGTAATCGTCGCACAGCGGCGAGCAGAAGATTACCTGCGCGTCGCTCGGGAGTCGGCGGCGGAGTCGCTTGAGCGCAATCGTCGGGAAGAACGCCGCCTCGCTGGGGACGGGCGCGAACGCGGGATGGGTTGCGAACGTCCGTCGCGCTCGCGCTCGGTGGTCGAGACCGGTCGATGGGGCGAGCCAGCACGGCTTCGGGCCGAACGCCGCGAGACCAACTCGGTCGCCGCTGTCGAGGAGCGCGGGGAAGGCGACGCTCGCGGCATCGACACCGCGCTCGACGGCGGTTTCGGCGTCGCGCTCGGGTGCGACGTGGGCCTCCGTGCGCGTGTCGATAACGAGAACGACCGTCGCCGCGCGCTCCTCTCGGAACTCGACCGTTGCGAGTTCGCCGGTGCGGGCGCGACGGTTCCAGTCGATTCTGCGGAGGGGGTCGCCGTGGCGGTACTCGCGTATCGAGGCGAATTCGAGGCCGGAACCGGGGACGCTCGTCTCCACCCGGCCGGCGTACTGCGAGGTGAGTCCCCGAAGTGGAAGGTTCGCCGTGGCAGCGAGAACCGGTTCACACCGCATCGTCGTCTCGACGTCGATGGTCTCGCGCCGCTCGATACTCCCGCTCGGGTCGCGGGCGACGATGGTCGTCTCCTCCCACGTGTGCTCGCCACGGATGGCGGAGACGGTGTAGGTGAGCGTCGCCGTCGCGCCGGGTCGAAGGGCCGTTCCCAGACGGGCGGTTCCGTCATCGACTGCCAGCGCCGGTGGCACGCCGTCGATGACGCGGAGGTCGAAGACGGTGCTTGTCCCCGTGTTCGTGACGGTGAGCGTGACGTGCACGTCGTCGTCGGGGGCGGGCGTCGAGTCGGAGAGGTCGCGCTCGATTTCGAGGTCGAGCGCCGGCGCGCGAGCGATTCGCGTGTAGCCGAGGAGGGCGACGCCGAGACCGGCGACGAACAGGAGCGCCGGCCGGCGAGTGAGCACGCCCACCGCGGCGGCCGCGAGGACGAGCCCTTCGAGACCGACCCAGCGCCTCGTCTCGAACCCCTTCATCGATGATTCGCCCCAGTTTGGTCGGCTTGTTGGGTCGAAGAAGGTGGATCGTCGGCACGCGACTGCCAATCGTCGTCGCCGATTCGTTCGATTGCGTCGATAGTCCGGCCGACTCGGGCGACGAGCGCCGACTGGCCGGAGAGGAGGAGTCGAAGCCGCGTCGCAATCGGAACCGAGACGCTCGCACCGAGGAACCGGGCGACCACCCTATCGTCGGTCCACGCGCCGTCGTCCAGTGCCGATTCAGCGTCGTCGGCCGAGAGACCACCGCGAAGAATCAGCGTGCGCTTTGCGCTCGCTTCGAGTCGGTCCACGACGCGGTTGCGCGCGGCCCATCGAGAGCGGTTCGCCATCGCTGTCACGATATCCGCGTCGATATCGGCACCCGGTTGCGGGACGCCGACGCGCATCTCGGGGTCGTCGGTGGACGAGGTGAGCACCGCGGTATCCCGGCGTCGTTGGACGTACCGAAGCGACTGAATCCCGGCGAGCGCCGCCACGAGACCCAGAAAGATGTCGGTGAGTTCGAGACCGAGCGGGAGTCCCGCGATGATGCCGAGACCCGCGAGCGAGGCGACGACGCCGACGAGGAGTGCGAGTTGTCGTGTTCGCGTCATCGGCTGTCCTCTCTCGATTCGCCGTGAGACGCGTCCTGCGGGTCATCTGCATCGGACGCATCCGCGCTGCCATCTGCGTAGGTCGATTCGATGTTTCGGAGTGCGTCGATGGCGCGGGTTTCGCGCTCTGTGTTCGCTTCGAACCCACCGTACCGGACCTCTTCGAACAGCGTCGTCAACGCGGTCACGTCGTCTCGTGACATGCCGGCATCGACGGCGGTGGCGGCGAACTCGGCCGGGGTCGCAGATGCCCGGTTCGGCACGTCGAGGAGTTCGGTCATCGACGACCACGCGCGGAAGACTTCGTTCTCCACGTCTCCGTCGCCCGCTTCGATTCGCTGTGCGGCGGCACCGGCAGCGCGTCCGACCGCGGCCACGTCCGGAGAGACGGCCGCTTCGTCAGCGTCGAGCGAGTCGTCGGCGTCGTCTCGGTCGTCGCCCGTCGAAGTGAACAACAGGACGACGGCGACGGCGAGTGCGACGACGAGGAAGACGCCGAAGAGAGCGGTCGGCACCGGGACGTTCTGGGCGGCGGCGCTCCCGTCACCGAGTGCACCGCCACCGCCGGCCGGGAAGAGCGAGGCGTTTTCGGCGACGGCGGCGACACGCGACGGGAACGAGATATCCCGTTGGCAGGTCGTCAACAACGCGATAAAGAGTATCACCGGCGGGCCGAGTGCGAGCGTGATGGCAATCGGTGGGAGCAGCGACCCGGTTTCTCGGTAGGCGAGACCCCCGAGGACGAGAAACGCGAGCACGACTGCCCCGAGGAACGTCGGAGAGAGAAGCCACGGGAGACATGGCGTCGGAATACTGAAGTCGCCACCGTCTCCCGGTGTTGGCCGGAACCCGGGTGACTCCGTCGCGCCCGAACCCACTCCGCCGGAATCCCCAGCGCCGAACCCGGAGGGACCGCCACCGCTGATGACCGTCGTATCGATGGTCGCCGCGGCGACTGAGAGGGCAACGACCGCGAGGAGCGCGAGCGCGAGCGCACGGAGGGAAGCGGAGTCCACGTGGGTAGATACCAGTATGCGCGGCATATGTATTTCGAGGATAACTGACGAATCGGGCGTCTGAACCGAGCGCAGTCTGTCGCTTTCGGTGATACCGGGACAGACCCCAGTTACAAGTGAATCAGTCGGTTGGTAACCGGGCGATTTCGGTCCGCACACACCACCGATGCAAGTGAACAGATGGACACGGACAGCGAGTTTCCCACCCAGAGACACCACTGATGCAAGTGAAGTGGTGGGGGAGTAGTACGGGGGGTGAGAGAACAGAGAGCGAGATGGGTCAGAGCGTATCGTGCAGCCGACCACGGGACCCACCAGACGTGCAAGTGAATTCTCCCCGTAGACGTGCTGAATCGACCATACTCGGCAAAGGAGAACGACACCGACCGATTACCAGCACCACCGCTTCGTGTCAGCGCTTTAGATGAACTCGTGGGGAGCTATCTCACGATGGACTGGCGTGTAGTGGTGTTCACTTGTGATAGTGGTGTGTGTCTGTGTGGTTCGACTCACTCACGACACACCACACACTAACACACGTTAGCATTAGTCACGCGCGGCTGTTCACATGAACCAGATGAAATCGGGGTGTTAAATAACAGGACGCCACAACGACCCGACGCTAATGCGCCGGTTCGAGCGAAAACAAAACATCTTCACCAACAAGGACGCTCTCGGCGAGTCCTACAAGCCCGAGCGCATCGAGGAGCGCGACGACGAAATCTCCGAATACATGGACGCCCTCCAACCCGTCGTCGATGGGTGGGAACCGAACAACGTCTTTCTGTATGGGAACACCGGCGTCGGGAAGACGGCGGTGACGGAGTTCCTCCTCGAGATGCTTCTCGAAGACGTATCGAAGTACGACGACGTCTCTCTCAGCGTCATCTCTCTCAATTGCAAGACGCTCAACTCCTCGTATCAGGTTGCGGTCGAACTCGTCAACGAACTCCGACCCACGGGCGCGGAGATTAGTTCGACCGGCTATCCCCAACAGACCGTCTTCAAGAAACTCTTCGAGGAACTCGACGACGTCGGCGGAACCATCCTCATCGTCCTCGACGAAGTGGACTCCATCGGTGACCGAGACGAACTCCTCTACGAACTTCCCCGGGCGCGCTCGAACGGCAAACTCGAAGAGGCAAAAGTCGGCTTGATTGGCATCTCGAACGACTTCAAGTTCCACGACCAACTCGACCCGCGCGTACAGGACACGCTGTGCGAGCGCGAACTCCACTTCCCGCCCTATCAGGCCCCCGAACTCCAGAACATCCTCGAATCGCGCGCCGACGTGGCCATCGCCGAGGACTCCTGCGAAGAGGGCGTGCTCAATCTCTGTGCCGCGCTCGCCGCCCGCGACAGCGGAAGTGCGCGCCAGGCCCTCGACTTACTCCGTCTCGCCGGCGAACACGCCGAGAACAAGGACGACGAGAAAATCACGCTCGACCACGTCGATATCGCCCGGCAGAAGCTCGAACAAGAGCGCGTCGTCGAAGGTATGCGCGAACTCACCGAAAACGGGCACTTCGCACTGCTCGCCGTCGTCTCGAAGGCCGCCAACGACGAGACGCCGTGTCGGATGCGCGACCTGTATCAGGAGTACCTTCGGCTCTGTAACTCCGCTGGCATCGACCCGCTCGCCCAACGTTCGGTCCACAACCACCTCTCGGACCTCCGCATGCTCGGTATCCTCTCGGCCGAAGAGAACCGAACCGGCTCTCGCGGGAATTACTACAGCTATGCGCTCGACGTTCCGTTCAACAGCGCGATGACCGCCCTCTCGGACGTGCTCGCGCTCGACTCCGTGCTGGACGAGATTCGAAAGACCGCACACGAGGCGACGTCGCTCTCGGCGTGATATCGGCACGAACCTGCGCGTCTGGTTCACCCAAATTATCATAAATTCCTACATTCAGTTTCTGTTGACATCTTTAGTCTCCGGCAGTTCACCGAGGCAGTGTCGAATACAGGGCAGAGTCGTCGTACGTCGCCTTCGGCTACGATGAATAGTGAATCGAAGTACCAATCGATAGCGCTGGTGTCGTCCGTGTCGCGCATAACTGTCAAAGTAGCTGAAACAACTGTTTTAACCGCCGAATGAGGTTTCTCGGTAGATGACAGATGACCATGGCTACTCCCAATCAATCTCGTAACTCATCATTTAGTGTTCTCTACGTCGATGACGACTCTCAGTTGATCGACCTGGTAGCCACGTATCTCGAACGGATCGACGACGACCTCTCGGTCGTCACGGAGCCCACCGCCGCTGACGGTCTAGACCGGCTCGAAACCGACCACATCGACTGTATCGTGAGCGACTATCAAATGCCCGAGATGGACGGGTTAGAGTTTCTCGATGCGGTGAAAAACGAGTATCCGAACCTCCCTTTCGTCCTCTACACCGGTCAGGGTAGCGAGGACGTAGCTACTGAAGCTATCACTGCCGGAGTCTCGGCGTACGTTCAGAAAGGGGGGACCGAAACCTACGAACTCTTGGCTAACCAAATTTCCACTCTCGTCACTAAGCGCCAAGCAGAAATCCGGGCGACAGTCGCCCGGGACCGACTGCTCGAAATGTTCGAGCAGGTTGATGGGTTCTTCGCCCTCGACACGGATTGGAACATAACGTATTGGAACCAGAAAATGGCAGCCCGGACCGGCTATTCCTCCGACGACGTCATCGGTGAACATTTCTGGGAGACGTTTCCGGATGCAGGCGGTACAGAACTCGGAGAGCAGTACATGGACGCCTCTGCGAGCGGTGAGTCGGTCGAGTTCAAAACTTACTACGAACCGCACGATTACTGGGTGAAGATTCGTGTCTTCCCGATGGAAGATGGGTTATTCGTCCACTCGCGCGAAATCACGTCCGAGGTAGAACGGAAACAGGAACTCCAGTGGCGGAACGAACGACTGGAAACGTTCGCAAGCACCCTCTCGCACGACCTGAAGACGCCGTTGAACGTTGCAGAAGGGAATCTGGAGTTGGCAGTAGAAACCGGTGACGTGACCTACCTCGAAGAGGTGGCACAGGCACACAACCGGATGGAAAACCTCCTGGAGGAACTCTTGGGGTTAGCCCGCGGAGAGAGCCTCACCGCAGAACCGCTCTCACTGGAGGAAATCGCCTCTAATGCCTGGTCCACGGTGAACACCGGAGAGATGGACCTGACCATCGAATCCAGCGAGACCGTCGTAGCGAACGAGGTCCAGTTACGCCGAGTGTTCGAGAACCTCTTCGGAAACGCAGGCAAACACGGTGACGCAGATAGTATTCACGTCGGAATCCTCGATACCGGGGCGGGCTTCTACGTCGAAGACGACGGAACCGGAGTCCCGGAGTCCGACCGAGAGGAGGTTTTCCTCTCTGGCTATTCGACAATCGAGGGGAGTCCCGGATACGGACTCTCAATCGTCGCTCAGGTTTGCGATGCCCACGGGTGGACAGTGAGGGTGACAGAGAGTCAATCTGGTGGAGCGAGGTTCGAGGTGACGGGCGTGGATTTTCCCTGAGATAGTTCAGTTCGCGTCTGTTTCAGAGACAGCCGTACCTACTTCATTCAGAGGAGTTCAACAGCAACCGCCTTCCTCATCGGCCGTCGGTCAGCCTCGCAAACACGAACTCGCTACTCGTTCCGAGCGGGTCGTCCGCGAGACGCGTCTCCAAGCGGTCGAATCCAGCGGCCCGAAGTTCTCGCACCGTCGATTCTCGCCCGGGCGACGAGAAGAACATCCGGCCACCCATCCACCCACGGCGAACGGTCTGGAATCGTCCACCGGGAAGCGTCATCAACACGACGCCGCCGGGTTTGAGCACACGCGCGAACTCTTCGTACACCGCTGGCTGTTCGCTTCGTGGAATGTGAAACACGGCGTGGTAGGCCGTAATCGCATCGACCGAGCCGTCTCGAAGCGGAATGTGGCGCATGTCGGCCAACACGAGTCGTGCCTCTGGCACCTCCGCGCTGGCGAGTTCGAGTCCCCGCCGAGCGAAGTCCAGACCGATACTGCCCGTCGGGAGGTTCGAGAGCGTCCGCGCGCCGTCGCCGCACCCCACGTCGAGGACGACCGGGTTGTCGGGGAGTGTTGCGACGAGGTCGGCGAGTAACGCCGCGTCAGACCCGGTTGGGTCTCGGTTTCGGGCGTACGCCTCGGACACCGACTCCCACGCGCGACGAACCTCGTTTCGGTCCATGCAGTGTCTATGGAGTGACACGGCATAATCGCGCTGTCGCCGCTGTCGCCGCTGTCGCGGACAAAAGACGAGATGCCGAGCGTCACAGACAGAACAAGAAGGGGTAGACGAGCGCGACTCGGTCGCCGTCTTCGAGTGTCGTATCTAACCCGTCGAGGTTCTCGTTGAACTTCCCGTTCACCATCACTCGCGCGTAGGCGCGCGTCTGCTCGCCTTCGGGATTCTTGCGCCACGTTCCGGGGATGTGGTCGGCTTTCACCCACCCGCGAGTCGTCGCGTCCGCCTCGCGTTCTGCCATCACCAACTCGCGCACGTCGTACTCCTCGAAGAACGCATCGAGGAACTCCCGAAGGGTGTCGCCCTCGAACGCGAACGCCATTCGAGCCATCCCCAACGTCGTCCGAACGTGCCCGGTGAATCGAAGGTTCACCGTCGTTATCTGCCGCTGTCTCGCTGTCTGGTCTCTCCCTTCCGCTGCAGTCCGTTCGTGTGTGTCTGTGGCCATACAGAGAGATACGCGAAGCAGTAGAATGAACGCCGTTCCTGAATCCCTCTCTCTGAGAACGTCTCGTTCCACCCGCCACAGCACACTTTTCGGCGTGTCGAGAGAAAGGACGGTATGGATATCGTCGAAGCGCTCGGCGCGGACTCGGGGATGCTCTGCGTCGTCGGCGCGGGCGGCAAGAAGACCACGCTCTACCACCTCGCCCGCGCAGTGCCGCAGAGCGTCCTCACCGCGACGGTTCGAATCCCCATCTTCGACGAACAGGTCGCCCGAGTCGCCGTCACCGACGACCCACTCTCTGCCCTCCGCGACAACGACGCCTGGCCACTCGGACTCGTCCCCGAACAGGAGCGCGAAGACCGCTACCGCGGATACGACCCGTCGGTGGTGACTGCCATCCAAAACGCAGGTCGTGCCGACGCCGTCTTCGTCAAAGCAGACGGTGCCCGTACCCGATGGCTCAAAGCGCCGAACGACAGCGAACCGCGAATCCCGGCCAGTGCCGACATCGTCGTCCCAATCGCCAGCGCGAAAGTCGTCGGCGAGTCGCTCACCGAAGAGTTCGTCCATCGCCCGGAACGAGTCGCGGCGCTCACGGGTCTCGAACTCGGCGACAGAATCGATGCCGACGACGTGGCCGCGGTCCTCGCCAGCCCCGACGGTGGCCGAAAAGGCGTCCCGCCGGACGCCACGGTGATTCCGCTCGTCAACATGGTGGACGACGACGAACTCGAAGCGGTCGGCCGAGAGATTGCAGCCGGCGTTCTCGAACGTACCGACGTTCCCCGGGTCGTACTCGCACGGATGAATACTGAGGGTCCTGTCGTCGCCGTCATCGAACGGGAGTAGAACCTCAGTTACCGAGCGGAAAGCCGCTGCCACACGATTTCAGAACCGCGCCTCGGCCGCTTCGAACTCCTCTCGCGTATTGCAGTTCTCGAAGGTGTCGAGACTGCCGTGTGCTCGCACCTCGACCTCACTGACGACGACCCACTCCAACTCGTCGAGCGGCGCGAGAATCTTGTGTTCCCCGCGTTCGAGTGCGTCGGCGCAAGCCGCGGCCATCGACTCGGCCCGGTAGACTGCTTGCGTCGTCTGATACCAGCCGTCTTCGAGTTTTGGGACGACTGCATCGACTCCGTCCGACTCGGCACGCTCGAAGAGGTACCGGACGAGTTCGGCCTCGACGAAGGGCATGTCGCAGGCGACGACGACGGCGTACTCGCCGCGGCACGCACCCAATCCGGTTCCGATGCCGGCCACCGGCCCGGCGTCCGGTTCCGAATCGAGCGCGTACCTGACTGGGAGTTCGAACCCGCTCATCGCCGAGTCGATGGCCTCGCGTTGGTCCGTTCGGCAGTTGACGACGAGTTCGTCCACGACGGGGACGAGTCGGTCTGCGACCCGGCGAATCATCGGTGTTCCGGCCAACTCGGCCACTGCTTTGTCGGCGTCGCCGAAGCGAGTCGAACGACCGCCGGCGATGATGACGGCGGAGCGAAGGTGGGTCATTCGTCGCTCGACGGTTCGGCGTCAGTCGTCTCCCGGTCAGGGTCCGGACCGAGCGGTTCGATGCGGACGCTCGACACCTTGTACTCGGGGATGTACGACACGGGGTCGAGTTCGTGCTGGGTGAGTTCGTTGATAGCGCCCTCGGCGAAGTGCATCGGGATGAACACCACGCCGGGGTCGGCCACGTCGTTCACTTCCGCCTTGACGACGATGTCGCCGCGTCGGGAGACGACGCGGACGTACTCGCCGTCCTCGACGCCCAACTGGTCGGCCATCCGCGGGTGGATGGTGACGAAACTCTCCGGGACGTGGTCCATCGAGACCTGCGTCCGGCGCGTCATCGTCCCGGTGTGCCAGTGGTACAGGACGCGACCCGAGGTGAGCATCAGCGGGTACTCCTCGTCGGGCAGTTCTGCGGGCCCGGCGTAGTCGGCGGGGACGAATCTGGCGAGTCCGTCGTCGAAGTTGAACCGCTCTTCGTAGAGGTAGGGCGTTCCGGGGTCGTCGGCGTCCGTGCAGGGCCACTGGATGCCTTCGGGCGTCGATTCGAGGCGGTCGTAGCTGATGCCGCCGTAGATGGGGACGAGTTCGGCAATCTCGTCCATCACGTCGGCCGCCGAGTCGTAGTCCCACTCGTAGCCGAATCGGTCGGCGAGGTCGCACAGTATTTCGAGGTCGGTTCTGGCGATTCCCGGCGGGTCGATAGCGGGCCGGACCAGTTGGACGCGGCGCTCGGTGTTGGTGAAGGTGCCGTACTTCTCGGCGTTCGAGGCGGCCGGGAGGACTACGTCGGCGTACTCGGCCGTCTCGGTGAGGAAGATGTCCTGTACGGCGAGGAACTCCAGTTCTTCGAGGGCTTCTTCGGCCTCGCTGATGTCGGGTTCCGAGAGCACGGGGTTCTCGCCCATGATGTACATGCCGCGGATGTCGCCCCGCAACATCGCTTCGTACTGCTCGGGGAGGCGAAGTCCGACCTCTTGCGGCGGACGCTCGCCCCACACCTCGGCGAACTTGTCCGCGATTTCGTCGTCGGTGGGGTCTTGATATCCCGGCAAGTTGTGCGGGGCCGGGCCCATGTCGCCGCCGCCACCTTGGACGTTGTTCTGGCCACGGAACGGCGAGAGTCCGGCACCGGGCTTACCGAGGTGCCCCGTCACGAGCGCGAGGTTCGTGATGGCGAGGACGTTTCGCGTGCCGTGGGCGTGCTGGGTCATGCCCATCGCCCACCCGAAGATGCAGGTGTCGGCGGTTGCGATGGTCTCGGCAGCGCGTTTCAGTTCCTCCGGTGGGACACCCGCCAACTCCTCGACTCGTTCTGGCGTGAACGGTTCGACCTTCTCTTTCAACTCGTCGAAGTGCTTCGTTCGGGAGTCGATGAACTCGGTGTCGTGGAGGTCCTGGTCGATGATGTGGCGAACCATCCCGTTGAGCCACGCGATGTCCGAGCCGGGTTTCGTCCGCGTGTACTGCGTGGCGTGCTCGGCGAGCCCAATCTTCCGGGGTTCGAAGACGAACAAGTCCGCCCCATCGCGGACGTTCTGCTTGATTCTCGTGGCGAGCACGGGGTGCCCTTCGGTGGTGTTCGACCCGGTGATGAGATAGCACTCCGTCTCGCCGATGTCCTCGTTGATGCGATTGGTCATCGCGCCATATCCGACGGTCTGCTGGAGACCGGCGACGGTCGAGGAGTGACAGAGTCGGGCGCAGTTGTCCACGTGCGGCGTCTTCAACACCTGTCGGGCGAACTTCTGATTCAGGAAGTTCTCCTCGTTCGTACACTTCGAGGAGGACGTGACCGCGACGGAGTCGGTGCCGTGTTGGGTCTGAATCCGCGTCAACTCCTCGTAGATGCGGTCGTAGGCTTCCGCCCAGCTGGCTTCGCGGAAGCCGTCACCGTCCCGAATCAGGGGCGTCGTCAATCGGTCGTCGCTGTTGACGAAGTCGTAGCCGAACTTGCCTTTCACGCAGGTCGAAAAGTCGTTTGCCGGAGTCGCCTCGGGGTCGGCCGGTCGGACGCCGAGCACGTCGCCGTCCTTGCCGTAGAGTTCGAATCGACAGCCGACGGCGCAGTAGTTGCAGGTCGTCTCGGCTTTCGTTATTCGACCTAATCTCGCGTCGCTGACGACGCCGGCGACGTCGAACATCCGACCGACGTTGAGTGTCTCCGATGCCACCTTCTCGCTGATGTGTTCGACCTGTTTCAGCGACTCGCCGGCGACGCGCGTCGTCGTCTCTCGGGCGCGCTGTCTGGCTTTCGCCATGAACCGGGCGACTCCAGACTTGTTTGCGAGTTCGCCGTCGCCAGCGTCGCCCGCGCCACCTTTCGCGCGCCAGTTTGGCTTGCCTTTCTCGTCGGCCGTCGTGGCGCGTTCGCCTTCGACCACCTTGCCGATGGAGTTTTTCTGGTTGAATCCGGGCAACGGGATGGTCGCGCTATCGACCAACCCCTGCTCCACGAGCGACCCGGTCGGACAGACGGTGGCGCAGTGGCCGCAGGAGACGCAGGTCGAGTCCTGCATCGTGTCCACGTCGGTCTGAAAGCCGATTCTGGTGTCCGAACCGGACCCCTCGATTCGGAGGACGCCCTCGACTTGCACGTCGTTGCAGGCGTCCACGCAGCGGTTACAGAGGATGCACTTGTTCCGGTCGATTTGGATGACCGACGAGGTGTCGTCGATTGGCTCGTAGGCGTCGCGGTCGTCGAAGACGCCGTACCGCGGTTCTTCGACACCGGCGTCGATGGCGGTGTCCTGCAACTCACAACGGCCGTTCTGCCCGCAGGTCGTACACCGAAGGTTGTGATTCGAGAGCACGAGGTCGAGGTTGACGCTCCGGGCTTCGGCCGCGTCTTCGGCGTCGGTTCGGACGGTCAGGCCGTCCTCGGCGGGGAAACTACACGAGGGGACGAGTCCGTGCTCTTCGGTCTCGACCATACAGGTCCGACACTCGCTCCGCGGGCCGATGTTCTCGGCCTGTTCGGTGCCGCGGTCGTAGTAGCACAGCGCGGCCACGTCCTCTTCGGTATCGACCGCCTCCATCGCGTCGATAATCGTCGAACCGGGCGGCATCGCTATCGGCGTGCCGTCGATGGTGAGGTGGGTCATCTCCTCGCCGGTCGTCCCCACCGCGGGGTCGTTGGCCGTGCCGGTGTTGAAGTCCTCCGTGAGCGGCGTGCTCGGCCGCGGGTCCTCCACGTCCGGCACGTGAGGCATCGCGGGAGAGGGTGTCGATTCGTTCTCTGTGGGGGTATCGTCGGTACTCATCTCACATCTCCTCGCACTCGCCGCTCGGACAGCGTCCGTCGGCGTGCGCGTAAAACTCGGTCTCGAACTCGTCCATCGCCGTCGTCACGGGCCGGGCCGCCCCGCGCCCGAAGTCGCACGTACTCGTGGTTCGCATCACCCGCGTCAGTTCGCGTATCGCGCCGTCGTCGTAGTCGCCCGAGTAGACGTTTCTAAGGAGCGTGGTCAACTGCACCGACCCCTCTCGACACGGCACGCAGCGTCCGCAGTTCTCGTCCTCGGCGAACCGGGCGCGTGTGCCCGCCATGGCGACGGCACACTTCGAGTCACCGAACAGTTCGACCGCGCCTTCGGTGCCGAGGTCGGCCCCGAGGAGGGCAGGCGCGCTCGGTGGATGGTCGAGCGTCCGCGTGAGACCGCCGAACTGCCCGCCGACGCAGGCCATCTTCAGTGACCCGCTCAGGGTCACGACATCTCGCACCGCCGAGAGCGACCCACTGGTGGAGAGTTCGACCGTCGCGGGTGCCGCAACGTCGCCCGAGACGGTGACGAGGCGCGTTCCCGGGTCGGCGTCGTCGGCGTCGAACGAATCGGGACGGAGGAGGAGTTCACGAATCTGTGCGAGCGTCCGCGGCGTGTGAATCACGGTCGGTCGGCCGTAGAGACCGTGTTGGGCCGGTGTCGGCGGGCGAAGGCGCGCTTCGAGTCGGTCGTTGCCTTCCATCGCCTCCAGCGCCATCGTCATCTCGCCGGCGGTGTACTGGTCGGGTCCCGCGACGACTTGGGGGCGTTTTGGCGGTTCGAGTCGCTCCGAGACCGCATCGACCGCCGTCTGGAGTCGCTCGCGGGCGAGCGCGTCCGACTCGTTGCAGTAGCAGATGACGTCCTCGGCACCGACGAGTTCGGCGACCGCGAGCGCGCCGTCTATGACTTCGGCCGGGACCGATTCGAGGAGGAGACGGTCCGTTCCATTGCGACTATCGCTCTCGTTCGCGTTGACGACGAGGACTGGTTCGTCGCCCGTCGATTCGTGGGTGTCGCGGGCGCGGTCCCACTCGACGATGACCGATTCGTCGGTGCTCCCGTCGCCGCGTCCGCGACCGAGCAAGCCGACTTCTCGTACTCGGCCGTCGGCCGCACGGGGGTCGTCTCGGACCAGTTCTACAACTGAATCTTCGCCGCTGACTTCGTCGGCACCGACCCACCCCGCTCGGCCGAGGACTCGTCGTCGCCCGACAGTCAGCGGACCGTCGTCGGGGAGGGGAAGCGACGGTTCGTCCGGGTCGTGCTCGACGACGGCATGTGCGTCGTCGGCCGACACGTCCCCGTCTTCGAGTCGGCGGACGAGTTCGCGCACCTCGTCCGCACTCGCGTGGGGGTGATACGCCGTCTCGCCACCTGTCGTGACGAGTACCAGCGGGTCGAAGTCGCCGAGACCCGTCGGTCCGACCTCGACTATCGACGCCGACGTGGTCTCGTCGCGGGCGGCAGTGAACACCGCTCGTGCGGCGTCGAGGGACGCCGACCCGGTGCTGACGCGCACGACAGGCCCGTCTCTCGGTTCGTTCCGTTCCACCATTTCGTGTACATGCGCGGGCGCGGGAGGAAAGAATTGTGGTGTGTTAACATGTTAGTTGCCGGATTACGCGAGGGAAGCGAGACGAGCACTCAGAACGGTGGTTCGAGCCTCGATGGGTAGTCACGACACCTGACGATGAGGAACACGGCGATTGTGACGACGACGAGGAACGCAGCAGTATCTCTGAGCCGTGCGACGTTACGAGAGCCGAGAGTCATACAATGCGATACGAGCGGGGGACGTATGACTCTCCGCCCGAACGACTATCTCCTCTATCGCTGTGTAGGGTAGTACCATGGCCTTCGACACGAGCAAGCAGGTGTACGAATCCGAGGCGACTGGGTGGCAACGCGGCCTCTACGACGACCTGACGACCACGTTTCGGGCACCGGTCGTCAACTGGTTCTTCCGGACGCTCATGGCAAATCAGCCCGAATTCCTGCGCTACGCGTGGGGGCAACTCAAGCCCGAGTTCGAGACCCGGGCGTTCGCCCGCTACGAGGTCGAATACCGGGATACGGTGGTTTCGATTTTGGAGGACCACGGGATTCCGACCTACAACCCCGCATCGACAAAGACCGCACCGGCAGAGTTCCGCGAGGCGCGCGGCCAGATGGTCACCCTCGATACGATGATGCCGCGACTCTCCTTTACCTTCGAACTGCTCGACCGGGCGCTCTCGGACGAACCGATTGGAGAGTCGCCGACTGACGACTGGGAAGCCACCGCGCCGTTCCCCAACCTCGGCCGGGAGGTGGGGCAACCGGTGACGATGATTCCGTTCGAAGACGTACCGGAGTCGCTGGCTGAGACGGTCGATTCGATTCAGGCGTACCACGGGTTCGACTCGGGACTGCCGACCATCTACCGGAGTCTCGCGCAGTGGCCGTCGCTGCTCGAAACGATGTGGGATGACCTCGAACCCGTGTTGGAATCCGAAGCGTTCGAGGCGGCCTGCGATGAGTCGTGGAATCTCGCAGCCGAACACGTCTCGTCGCTCTCGTACACGCCGCGACTCTCGCCGTCGGACCTCGGCGATATCGGCCTGAGCATCGAGGATATCTCAGACTTGCAAGGGCTTGCGAACCAGTTCCGGCACGGGCCTGTAGAGACGGTGTTGCCGGCGGTAACACTCTACGCGGCGACCCTCGGGGCGACCGGACCGCGTCGGTTGGGATAATCGTCGAAAATGTAGAACCGGAGAGCTACGGATACTGTCTGTCCGGTTCCGGAATCGCCTCTAAATTGGTCGCCGTCTCGAAGATGACGCCGTTGAGTTGGTCGGCCGTGTCGAAGTACCAGTACGGCACTTCGCCGTAGATGCCGCTCTGGAGGACGGGCATGCCGTTCTCTTCGAACGCCGCGACGACGCCCTCCGTGTCTTCGAACGCGAAGCACGCGACGTGGTGCAGGCCCTCGCCGTGTTCGTCGAGGTGTTCGGTGTAGATGCTCTCGCCCTCCTGCGGTTCGATGAGTTCTATCATCGTATCGCCCGCGTAAGTGAGCGCGAGCGTCATCGAATAGTCGTGTTCTTCGCCGCGATAGGTCGTGTCGTGGAGCGTCGGCGGCGCGAACTCGAAGACGTCCCACGGGCCGAGTCCTAAGAGCGCGCCGAAGCGGTCCATGCCGTCGTCGATGTCTTCGACCACGAACGCTATCTGGCTGATTTCGGGGATTTCGATACCGAGGTCTGAAATGGGTGCCATGGGGGAATTTTGCTGGCGGCGACCAAATATCAAATTGGCGACAGAAGTGAGAGTCAGGAGAGTGGACTGGTTCGGGTTCGGACGGTCCTAGCCGATAGTTGAATCTCAGATGTGAAAACTACCTCTGGAGTTGTTGTCAATGGGAAATTGTATTTAGAGAATACACAGATCCAGAAACAGCAATTTAGAGGCCACAGGACACTATTTTCAGCACTTTCAATGGTTCAACAGCGGCCGATACCACTCAGTCAAACTTTATATACCAAAATCTGACAACACCGAGTATGCCTACCCATGGTGAGAATGAGGACTCGGAGCAGCCCACTCCGACCCTCGAATTCGGACCTGCCTCGACGCCCCACGAGGACGGTCACGTGCCCGCGCCGACCCCACCGGACGACCCGGCGGCGTGGTACGCACCCGACGTTCGAGCGCAGTACGAAGTCGCACCCGAGACGGTCGTCACCATCAGCGACGCCGACCACGGCTTCGACTACGACGTTCGAGAACCGACGCTCGGCCACAGGGAAGAAGCGGCCTTAGAGACCGTTCGAGACTACTTCTCGACGGTCGCCCGACGCCGACCGCTCACCCGCGAGGGTGCCGCAGAGCGGGCGAGTGCCGGACTGTCGCCGAAGTATCGGCGCGTCCTCGACAGATTACTGGACCTCTCGCCGAGCGCGCGACGACGCGTCGAATACCACGTCTTGGCCGACCTCCGGCTGCTCGGCGAGGTGACGCCGCTGGCGCTCGACGGGTCTATCGAAGTCGTCGATGCCGGCCGCGGCGACGGGAGCGAGCGCCTCGTCGTCCACACCGAGAACTTCGCGCCCGCGACGACGGCGTTCGACTCCGGCGTCGAGTTCGCCGACCGCATCGCCGCCGAGCGAATCGAAGACTACGTCGTCTCCTTCGCGGGGTACGACGTGGACGTCGTCGTCTACCGTGACCGCCTGCTCGGCGAGGACCGATTCGCAACGAAGTACGCGGTGCTCGAACCGGACTTGCTTCCCGGCGACGCCGAACTCATCGAGGAGTGCAAAGAGCGCATCTGGGAGGCGAACGTCGAGAACGTCGTCGCCGACCGTATCGACTTCGTCCGCGACAGAGCACGCGAGTTTCTCTCGCGGCGACTGACCGCCCGAAACACGAAAGCGTGGGTCGATGCGACGAAGTTCCGCATGCAGTCGGCGCTGTCGGAGTACGGTCTCGCGCTCCCGCCGGTGGACCGACGGTTCGCCGAAGACCGACTCGACGACCTCGTGTACTACGTCCTGCGCGACTACGTCGGCGAGGGGATTCTGACCGTTCCCATCCGCGACCCGAACCTCGAAGACATCGAGGCCAACCGCGTCGGCGAGCGCGTGAAGGTCATCCCGCGTGCGAGCGTGACCGGTCGCGGCGGCCTGCGCGTGCCGACGAACCTCGCGTTCGAGAACGAGACCGAGTTCACGAACGTCGTCACCCAACTCGCCGCGGCCGACGGCGTGGAGTTGAACGCCTCGAACCCGAGCGCGAAAGTCAACCTCCGGCCCGGTTCCGGAACCGGCGACGCGAGCGAAGTCGAAGAGACGATTCGGTGTGCGGTCGCACTGCCGGTCATCTCCGAAGGCGGCCCGCACGTCTCGATTCGCAAGCAGACCGGCGACGTGCTCACCCCGGTGGACCTCGTGGAGAGCGGGTCGCTCTCGACCGAACTCGTGACGCTCCTGTGGCTGTGTTACGAGCACCACCGCGTCGCGCTCTTCTCGGGGGCGACTGGTGTCGGGAAGACGACGTTAATGAACGCCCACATGCCGTTCATCCCGTACGACCACCGACCCATCAGCATCGACGAAGGGTCGCGCGAGGTCCACTTGCCGCACGAGACGGGCGTCTCGCTCACCACCCGCGACCACGAATCGGAGTACAAGCGCGTGTCGATGGCGGACCTGATGACGGAGGCGAACTACCTCAACCCCGACGTGGAGGTCATCGCCGAAATCAACACGCCGGCGTCGTTCGCAACGTTCGCCGAGACGCTCAACACCGGCCACGGCGTCATCGGCACGACCCACGCCGCCGACATCGAGACGCTCGTCAATCGCGTCATCGAGCAAGGCCTTCCGCCGTACCTCCTGCGAGAACTCGACCTCGTCGTCTTCCCGCACAAGGTCGATGGCGAGCGCTACGTCTCGGAAGTCGTCGAACTCGTCCCCGAGTCCGAGTACAGCGAGACGTGGGGCCGACGCGGCGTCATCGAGAAAGACGGCCGGACGCTCCACTGGAACTCCATCGCGCGTCGAAACCCGGACGGGTCGTTCGACCTCTCGTACGAGCACCCGCAACTCGGCGACGACCACCGACGACTCGGGCTTCGACTGTTCACGCGCATCGCCGACGCCACCGACCGCACCGTGGAAGATGTCGAACGCGAGTTCCATCGCAAGCACCGCTACGTCGAGTATCTGGTGCGCGAGCAGGTGACCGACGTTGGCCGCCTCTTCGGCTTCCTCTCCGACCTTCGGACCGACGAGGCGGCGACCGTCGAGCGCGTCCGTCGGAAGTTGGCAGAACGCGAGGCGGCCGATAGCGACCCATGAGCGGCGTCGAATCCACGGGTCGTAGCCGCGGGCAACGCGGCGGCAACGGGCCGACGCTGACCGTCCTCGACAGAGCGCTCTACGCGCTGTTCGCTCGCCACGCCGACGCCGACCGCCACGACAGAGACCGGCGACGCTACCGCGGGACCGACCTGCGAGTGAGCTTCGACCTCTTTCTCGCCCGCTCCTACGGCATCGCGTGGGGGACGGCACTCTTCGTCGCCATCCCCACCATCCTCGTCGTCTTGGCAATCGCAGACGGCACCATCGACGCGGTGCTGGGATTGCTTCGGACGGCCATCCCGCTGTTCGAACAGGTACAGATTCCCGTGCTCCCGCGACTCCCAATCGCCGTCGTCCTCGCCGCAGTCGTCGCGTGGGGCGTTCGTGCCGCGGTGCTCACATTCGCTGGGCGATATCTCGGGTGGCGCGCCTCGACTCGCAGAGAGAACATCGAACGCACCCTTCCGGGTGCCGTCCGCTACCTTCACGTGCTCTCTTCGGGGAGCGACGGCCCGCGCGAGATGCTCCGTCGCGTCGCCGAAACCGACGCGTACGGCGAATCGGCCGTCGCCTTTCGGAGCGTCCTCAACACCGCATCGCTGACCGGGAACGTCAACGAGGGGCTTCGCCGCGTCGCCCGCGACACGCCCTCCGAGGGGATGCTCGCGCCGTTCCTCCTCAAGTTCAGAGAACACGCCGGACAGGGCGAAGACGCCCTTCGGAACTATCTGCGGATGGAAAGTCGGATGCTCGGCCACCAGCAGGCCCGCGCCCGCGACCGAGCCGAGGGCTTTCTCGAACTGCTCGCAGAGCTGTTCATCGTCCTGCTCGTCCTGCCGTCGCTGTTGGTCATCGTCCTCACGGTGATGAGCGTCATCGCACCCGGTCTCTCCGAACCGGTGGTCACACCGCTCGGCCAGACGACGGTCCGCGGCGTGGTCGTCTACGCGAGTGCCGTCTTCATCATCGGCGTCGGACTGGGTGCGAGTATCCTCATCGCCGACTTGCGGCCGCCGGACCAGTCGATAGCGTACGCACGGCCCGAGCGCGTCCTCGCCGTCCTCGCCTCGGCGACGACCAACCCGGCGAGCGCGTCGGTCGTGTTCGTCCTCCCCGCACTCGTGGTGGCTGGATTGTCCGCCCTCGTCGGTGCCGACAGCGTGGGAACGGCGCTCGCGGGATACGTGTTCTACGCCGTTCCAGTCGGACTCGTCGGCGTCCGTCGCGCCCGCCTCGACGACGCGAAAGACCGCGAACTCAAGGACTTCGTCCACGCCGTCTCGGGGCACGTCAGCCTCGGGCGGCCGTTCGCGGCGGCGGTCGAACACGTCGCCCAAGACGTGGAACTCGGCCCGCTGAACGGCGACGTTGCGGACCTCGCGCTCAACCTTCGACTGACCGCCCCGAGCGCCGGAACCGACGTGAACCTCCGAACCGCGGCGCTCGAACGGTTCGTCGAACAGGTCGGCACGCCGATGGCAGAACAGACGATTGGACTCGTCGTCGGCGCGCTCGACGGCGGGAGCGACACCGGAACGGTGTTCGACACGTTGCAGGCCGAAATCGGGCGACTCTATCACGAGAAACGCGCGCTCCGGTCGAGTCTGCTCGTCTACGTCGCGGTCGGGTGGACGACGGCGCTGCTCGTCATCGGCATCACCGTCGCCGTCAACGTACACGTCTTCGACGGCTTTGCACAACTCTCGTCGCTCTCTTCGACGGGGTCGTTCGCCATCGACTCGGGCGCGGTGAACCTCTCTCGTGACAGATACCGAATGTACGTCGTCACGCAGGCGACGATGCTCGCCTCGGGGTGGTTCTCGGGGACCGCGAGTCGCGGCCGATACGAGGCGCTCCTCCACTCGGCGATTCTCGTCGTCGCCTGTTATCTCGTCTACGCGGGGGTGGGGCTGGTATGAACAGACGACGAAAAAGCGCCGCGTCGAAGTCGCGGACGCGCGCGCAGTCGAACGTCGTCGGCGTGGCGCTCCTGTTGGGAATCGGCGTGGTCGCTATCGGGCTGCTCACCGCGAGCGTCGGCGGACTCGTCGATGCGCAACTCGGTGCCGCGGACGCGTCCGCGACGGCCGACGGGTTCGCATCGATACGAGACAGCGTGCTCGCGGGGTCGAACACCACACACGCGGTTCGAGTCACCGACGGTGACGTTTCGCGGGTGGACAGAACCGTCCGCATTCTGCCGGAAGACGGAGCCAACAGGACCTACAGCGCGGACGGCTACGTGGTCGAACGCGGCAGTCACTCCGTCAGGTTCGTCTGCGGTGCCGTCGTTCGCGGGAGCCGAAACAACTCGTATCTGGTGACGCCAACTCCGATATCGCTCACCGACGACGCGGTGTTTCTCACGCTCCCAGTGGTCGAGCCGAACGCGACCGACGGCTTCGCACTCGGGTCGGCCTCCGGCGTTCGAGTCGAAACCGAACGGGAGGTGACTGACCTCCCGAGCGACGCCTACCGCGTCGCTATCGAGAGCGAACGGCCGAGCGCGTGGGAACGAACCTTCGAAGAACAGGGGTTCGAGGTTTCGAGAATCGACTTCGACGGTGACGGCGTCCCAAGCGTCGTCGCCACCCTCCCGGCGGACCGCACGCTCACGCTCGCGCGCTACGACTACGCGCTGGAGGTCGCCCGTGGCTGAGTCAGGTTCGAGGTACACCGCGGCTCCTCGTGGAGACTCACGGGCGGTCGTTCCGGTCGTCGGCAAGGCGCTCGAAGCCGCGATAGCGGTGCTGTTCATCGGTCTCTTGACCACCGTCCTCTTCGCCGGTGTCGTCCCCGACCATCGGGCGGCCGTCGGCGACGAACTCGCAGACCGAACAGTTGCGACTGCGGCCGACCAAATCGAGGTCACCGCAAGTGTCCCGCCCGCGGCAGTTGACGTGGACCACCGCGCTCGAATCGACGTTCCGCGGTCGATTCAGCGCGACCCGTATCGACTTCGGTACGTCGAAAACGGGACGCTCGGGACGGGCACGAACGCGACCGGACCCGTCGTCGTCCTCGACCATCCCGCCGACAGGTTGGAGAGACGAATCCCGCTCTCGCTCCCCGAATCGGTGAACGCGAGTGGCGAGTGTAACAGCGCGAGTGACTGCTTCGTCCGCGCCTCGCGCGAAGACGGCGGTGACGTAGTCGTCGAACTCACCAACGGAGGCGAGTCGAATGAAAACTAACGCGCCCGGGTCTCGCGCGCAGACGAACCTCGCCGGACTGGCGATTGCGCTGGTGTTTCTCACGGCCGCGACCGTCTCCGGCGTCGTCATCGCCGACAGAGCGTTGGTCGGCGCGACCGGCGACTCGCTCGAACAGCAGCGTGCCGAACAAGTTGCGACGGCGTTCGCCGACGACCCATCGCTCACCACGCCGGTCGGTGCGCTCGACGCGACGACGCTGAACGAGACGAACGTATCGACGCTCGAAACGTCGCTCCCCATTCTTCGCGGACTGGAGTTCCGTATCCGCGTGAACGGAACCGTCGTCGCCGAACGCGGCGACGTGTCGGGCGGGACCACGCTCTCGCGCGGTGTCGCCGTCGCAACCCCTCGAATCGAATCGGAGACGATTTCGCTGGACAGCGACGACTCGGCGAGCATCCCCGGCCGAACCGGTTCCGTCCGACTCGACGTTGACCCCGACCCCGACACCACCGTCGAGACGATTCGAATCAACGACCGCGTCGAGTTACACCGACCGACCGGTATCGAGGGAACGCACGTCGTCAACGTCTCGACCACTGCCCCGCCACTGGTTCGTGCCGAGGTGAACGGCTCGACGCCGACTGGGACGATTACCGTCGAAGCGACCGTCTACGACGTGGAGACGACGACGATGGAGGTGACCGTCGATGCCGACGCGTGAGGCTGACGGAGTCGCCGGCACCGCCCGCGGGCAACTGTCGTTGACCGTCGTCGAAGCCGCGATTGCGACGCTGCTCATCCTCGCGGTGACCGCTTCGTTCGCCTTCACGCCGTCGCCACCGTCGGAATCGACACTCGATTCGGAGGCGGCCAACGCTGCAGCCCTGCTCACGACCGTTCCGAACGACGGCACCGGAACCGTACTCGGGTCGGCGTGTTCCTCCGAAGCAGAACTCGACTCACGCGAAGACCAGCTCCGCTCGATTCTCGCGTCGAGTCTTCCCGATGGCGCGTTCGTCTACCTTCAGACGCCGGTCGGCACGGTGGGAACGCCACCACCGGACAGTGCACGGGTTGGGACGGCACCAGTCGTCGTCCCGGAGTGCTCTGCGACGCTGGAGGTGTGGTACCCGTGAGCCGTCGTCGGAACGGGGCGGACTCCGACCGCGGACAACTCGTCCTCGTCTCGGGTGCCGTCGCCGCCGTCGCACTGCTCGCACTCGTTCTCGTCCACGCCCAACTGGCTTACGCCCCGACCGAGGCGGCGACGTCCGCCAACGTCGATGAGATTTCTTCGGCGACCGAACAGTCGGTGGCGGCCGCGACGCTCGATGTGAGCGGGCGGTTCAGTTGGGGTGCACAACAGGCCGCAGTCAGCGACTTCACGTCCCGTCTCGACCCGTCCTTAGAGCGTATCGAACGCGCCTACACCGGCCCGGGCGGCGTCTCGATTTCGAGAAACGACTCCGCGGCCGCCGGGTGGGCGCTCTCGAACTGCCCGTCGGGACCGTATCGTGCGTTCGGCAACTGTGTCGCCGACGACGGCGTAGTCGTCCAAGACCGAGCGGGAGAGACGACGATCGTCGCCGTGCTCGTGGATATCGATATCGCCACGCTGGACCGACGAGCGGAGTTGACGCTCGCCGTTCGACCGGTGTAGACGCGGGCGACTCAGCCATGGCAATTGCTAACACCCTGCTCGACGTACTCATATACTGTACTCGAACCAGCGACGAAGGGGTAACACCGCCGGAGAGAGTGCACAGGAGAAACAGCGATGGCATCAGCAAGCACACCACCAGGGACACCCGAGGGGAACGAGCTCGTCGCTCGGCGCTTCCCAGAGGAAGTCGCCACCGAGGGGAACATCGACGCCATAGACGAGATTTGTACCGAGGATGTAGCCGACCACAGTCCGTTGGGAGAGACGAAGGGTCGTGAAGAACTCAAAGAAGACATACGAGGGCTTCGTGAAGCGTTTAGCGACTTTTCGGCAACGGTCGAAGACGTCGTCTCGAACGACGACCTCGTCGCCATGCACGTGACGCTACGAGGAACCCACGATGGTGAATTCATGGGCACCGAGGCGACCGGAAAGACGTTCGAAGTGGGGAACATGGTGTTCTCTCGCATCGAAAACGGCCTGATAGCCGAGCGGTGGGTCCAACCGGACATGCTCGGAATGCTCGACCAACTCGGTATCGTCGAAAAACCCGAGATGTGAGTTCACCGAACGCCCTTTTTTACGACGACTCCTCGACGAGCGGCATCGTGTAACAGACGGCAGTGCCTTCGAGGACGACCATGCCGTCGTCCCGGGTGACCGTCGTAGCGAGTTCGGTAATCGGCTTGTCCTCACGGACCGAGGTGACCTCGACTCGCCCGGTAATCGTATCACCGGGCCGGACCGGGGCGACGAAGTTCCAGTTGACGTTGAGGAACACCGTTCCGGGACCGGGAAGGTCTTCGGCGACGACGGCGTTGAGAATCGCGCTCGTGATACCGCCCTGGACGACGATTTCGCCGAACGACGACGCCTCGGCGGCCGCCTCGTCGTAGTGCAGCGGGTTGTAGTCGCCGCTCAGTTCTGAGAATAGTTCGATATACGTCGGTTCGATGGTGCGCGACCGTTCGGCGGATTGCCCGACGAAAGGAACACCACGTGGCCAGACCGTATGGGAGGTGTCGCTGTCGGCCATACCACGAGATTGGACTGCTACGAGCATAGCTCTGAAGGTCAGCGTCGTGAACCGTCGCTAGAACGAGAGACTGAAGAGAAGAACACAGACGGCCGGGCATCCGCCTGCGTCCTACGGACACTGGGGAAAATCCCCAATACGCAACCCAATGCAGGTAGTTACCTGCAATCGTGTTAATATACGCACGTGGTGAAATAGTTTTTGACTGTCACTTTTTGGTAGTGACTTCCACGGCAGGGAACGAGACTGATAGCACTCTGAGACCAGCGAACGGAGCCAACTCGGTCGGATACCGTCAGTCGGCGACGATATCGTCTTCGAGACTCGCAACGGCGGTCATCACACTCGTGACGTTCTCGTCGGCGACGTCGAACGATTCGAGTGTACTCTGCAGGTGGACCGCAGTTGCCTCGAAGTCATCGTGCGACAGGTCGAGGTGCGCGTGCGCCGCCTCCATATCTTCCCCGGTGTACTCGACTGGGCCGCCGGTGACAGAACTGAAGAACTGCACCTGGTGTGCGCGCAACGAGTTCATATCGACATCCTCGAAGTACCCTTGCAACTGCTCGTCTGCGAGCATCCGCTCGTAAAATTCGTCTACCACCGCGGAGAGTGCATCTTCACCACCGAGACGCTCGTAGAGCGATTGTTCTCCCGACATTAATCCCATATTTAGGCCAGCTTTGATAAGTCTTAACAAGTGTAATTTCATTGATTGAAACTATTTTATACCATTACGTGTCATATGTGTCTCACGTGTGACTTCGACCACATCGACTGCGTCACTGGGTGGGCGGCGTCGGTTACTCCTCCCAATTAGAAGCGCAACAAGTGCGGCGCGTGCATCGGGACAGCGACTACTCGGGAGAAGAAAGCGGTCTGGCGGAGGGTGGTGAGTCGTGCACGGAATCATTCTCAACAAATTGAAAGACTTCGTCGTCGAGACGTACGACCGAGAGACGTGGACGACGTTACAGCGAGAGGCCGGACTCCCCGGGCGGCTCTACGTTCCCGTCGAAGAGTACCCCGACGAGGACGTATTCGCACTCCTCGAGACGGCGTCTGAACTCACCGAGATACCGGTTCCCGAACTTCTCGAAGCGTTCGGCGAGTACTTGGTGCCGCCCCTGCTCGAAACGTACGGCGTCCACATCGAACGAGACTGGACGGGACTCGAACTCATCGCCAACATCAAAGCGTTCCACCTCGCCCTGCGGGAGAAACACATCGCAACGTACACACCCCCGAAGGTGCAAACTGGATGGCGAGACAGCGAGACGGTGAGCGTCGTCTACCGGTCCGAACGGCAGATATGCCACCTCGCGCGTGGGCTCATCGTCGGCGTCAGCGACCACTTCGACGAACCGTACGAAATCACCGAACCGACGTGCATGCACGACGGAGACGGGCAGTGCGAATTCCTGGTGCGACAGGTCGCTGACGCCTGACTCTCGCGCGTGTGGTCGAAGAAGTGACTTTTTCGATGGGGCTGAACCTCGGCGGCAGACGCCGAATCCACTCAGTCGAATAACAGCTTAGACGCCAAAATTGGGCATTTATCGGCGCTTAACAGACCATATAATGACAATCCGATCTGTATATCAGAATGTCAATATTGTGCGAAGATTTATGGTTTCTGCAGAGACATTCGGGGCATATGGTAGATATTCGCAGGGCGCTTCTACCTAGATTCATACGCCGACGGTACTCGCTTCGATTCGGAGCGAAACTAGGCATTATCGGCGTCGCCACCGGTGGGGTGGCACTAGGAGTGGGGCAAGCAACGGCGTACCAGATACCGACAGACCTCGTCGCCGCGGCGGTCGGCGGCGTCGTCGTCAGTGGCGTTCTCGGCGGGTTGATGGTCCGAAGTACGATGAAATCAGTCCGGTCCATCCACTCGAACACCGAGACGATGCGCGACGGAAACTTCGACGTCGAGTTCGAAGAGGACCGCATCGATACGGTCGGTCAACTCTCGACGTCGCTCGCTGGTCTCCGCGACGCCGTCGCAGAACGACTGAACCAGCTGTCGGCCGACCACGAACGACTCGAAGCGAAGCACCGGGAACTCGAAGCGACCGCGGACGAATACAGCGAGGACCTCGAAGCGGTCCGCGAACGGTTGGAGTCAGTCCGGCAGGAACGCGAGCGACTGAGCGCGGAGAATGAAGAGTTGAAAGCCATGGCGATGGAGTACGCCTCCGTCCTCGAAGACGGTGCCGCTGGCGACCTCTCACAGCGGATGGACGAAGACGTCGAGAACGAAGTCGCCGCACGATTCGCCGCGCAGTTCAACGAGATGATGGACGAGTTCGAGCAGACGATGGTCGAAGCCGACAACTTCGCCAAGGAGGTTGCGACGCTCAGTAACGAAGTGACCGTCAGCGCATCCGAAGTTCGTGAAGGGAGCGAGCAGGTCTCCGGAAGCCTCCACAGCATCTCCGACGTCGCAGAGACCCAGTACGATAACCTAGAGTCGGTCGCGGTGGACATGAGCAACCTCTCTGCCACCATCGAAGAGATAGACGACTCTTCGAGCGACGTCGCACAACTCGCCCAACAGACCGTCGAAACGGGTCGGGAAGGGCGACAGGCGGCGACGGAAGCCATCGAGGGGATGAAAGAAATCGAGCGGGAGTCCGTCGATACGGTCGAAGAGATAGAGCGACTGGAGTCCGAAGTCCAGCAGATCGACGACCTCATCGACTTCATTCGAGAGATTGCCGAGCAGACCAACATGCTGGCGTTGAACGCGAACATCGAAGCGTCGCGCGCCGGCGAGTCCGGACAGGGCTTCGCAGTGGTCGCCCGCGAAATCAAGGAACTCGCCGAGGGGACGAAAGACGCCGCGGCGGACATCGAAACGCGACTCGAAGAGATTCAGTCCCAGACCTCGCACACGGTGGAAGAAGTGCGCGAGACCCGCGAACAGGTCGCCCGACACACCACCTCGGTGGAAAACGCCGCCGACGCGCTCAATCAAATCGCCGAGAACGCACAGGAGACCAACTCCGGCGTGCAGGAGATTAGCCGGGTGACGAGCGAACAGGCGGACGCGACACAGACGGTGCTCGAATCGGTCAACGACTCGACCGAAATCAGTGCCGAGACCGTCGAGGAGGCGTCGGAGGCTGCAATCGGTGCTGAGGAACACACGCGCGCACTCTCCGCAGTTTCAGAACGGTCGAGCGCACTTGCGACCCAGGCGAATCGCCTGAACGAGGCGCTCGGTCAGTTCACGACGCAGATGGCGGACAGCCCCGACGAAGAGCTGTTCTTGGAAGACGAAGCAGCGTTCCCAGACGAAGAGCAGTTCGTAGACGGTGCGGAGTTCCCAGACGAAGCTGAGCTCTCAGAAGAATCGGAGTTGCCAGACGACGCTGAGTACCCAGACGAAGTCGAGTTCCCAGCAGACGAACCAGAAGCGAACGAGAACGACCCGCTCGCGGCGGACCCACTCGAAGCCGACCCGCTCGACGAACCGGTGGCCGACGACGAGACGTTCGATTTCGAAGACGTGTCCGACGACCCCCTCGACTTCGGTGGCGAACCCGACGAAGAGGCCGCTGCATCGTCAGAGACTGACGACGGGAGAGCACAGGAGTCGCACGTAGACAGCACCGCAGAGTGATGATGGATTCGAAGCCAGCACAGCGCGTTCCCGAGGGAGGGTCTCGATGAGCGAAGGGTCGATTGGGATGGAAGACAGCGAGCCAATCCCCCCTGAGTCGGTCATCGAATTTCTCGAATTCGAACTCGATGGACACCGGTACGCGCTGGAGGTGGGCCGAGTCGGGCAGGTCGTCTGGCGACCGCCGACGACCCGCGTTCCGAACGCTCCAGACGGCATCTACGGGTCGGCGAGCATCGAGGGCGACGTGGTCGTCGCCGTCGATACGTACGCGGTGGTTGGCTCCACCCGCCCGTTTTCGGACCCGAAAGACGCCTATCTCATCGTATTGGACCGCGGCGAGACTCCCCAGCCCGTCGGGCTACTCGTCGAAGCGGTCGATGGTATCGATCGCCACCACGTCGAGACGGTGTCGCCGCCGAGTGAGGACGTGGCCCCGTTGGACGACCACTGGTTCCGAGCCAGCATCGTCTCCGAGACGGGACCGGATATCCCCGTCTTCGACAGCCATCAACTCCTCGCTGCACTGCAGTCGGCGACCACACGATGAGACGGATGACGCACGCAGGCCACGACAGACGAACACAATCGAATCAACACTCACGGAGGAAGCACACATGTCAATTGGAATTCTAATCGTTGACGACTCGAACTACATGCGGAGTCGGCTGAAGAGCGCGCTCGACGACGACGCGTACGAAATCGTCGCCGAAGCACAGAACGGTGCGTGGGCGGTCCAGAAGTACAAGGAACACGGCGAGGACATCGACATCGTGTTGATGGACATCGTGATGCGGAAGGCGAACGGCGTGAAGGCGACGGCCGCCATCAAACATCTCGACAGGGATGCCCGCGTCATCATGTGCACGAGCGTGGGCCAGCGAAAGAAGATGGACCTGGCCGCCCGTGCAGGCGCGGACGGCTACATTACGAAACCGTTCGACGACGAAGAGATTACCAAAGCGATTCAGAGCATCCTCGCAGACCCAGCATGAGTCACCCAGTCGAATCGACACTGAACACGTGTATCGACGGCCGGAGGAGACCGCCGTGAGCCGCGACGACGAGTTCGTCCGCGAGGCACGGGCGTCCCTTCGGCGACTGACGAACGGTCTCGTCGAACTCGAACGAGACGGCAGTAGCCGCGAACTCGTCGATGAGTTGTTCCGAACGGCGCACACGCTGAAAGGCAACTGCAGCATGGCCGGGCTTGCGGGCGCGGCCCAACTCGCCCACGCACTCGAAGACTTCCTGAGCGACCTTCGGGATGGCTCGCTGTCGCCGAACCCGGACCTGATAGACGCCGGACTCGCCGCCGCCGACGATATCGATGCGATGCTCGACGAGTGGAGCGACCACGCATCCGTGGAAACGACGCCCGATTCCTCGGCGTCGATGCTTCGAGCGGCGATGGAACGACACCGAGACGAGTCGGCAGATACTGGGGCGACAGCTTCCAGCCCCGAGACGCCCGACTCCTCGGCGTCGATGCCGGCGGACCTCGAAGACGAGTTCGACTCCTCGGTCGTGGACGCACTCGAATCCGCCAGCGGGTTCGACGACCTCGAAGGTCTCTTGGCCGAGATGGACGACTCCGACGTGGACGACCCCGGGGTGGACGACGACCCAGACCGGTGGGGAACGTTCGATTCGTCGGGCGATGCCACGTCGGAAGCGCCCGCGGACGAGACGCCGAATGTCGGGGCACAGCCGAACGTGACGAACGACTTCGAGGCCATCAAGAACGACGTCCAGCGCGACGACATCTCGGACCTCGACCGCGAACTCGTAGACGTCGAATTCGGCGAGTTCGACCACGACGACGAACTTTCGATACAGGACCTCATCGAGGGAGAACTCGACGAAGAAGACCCGCTGGCAGAGGCTGACGACCGACCGGTTGAGGGAGACATTCTCCCAGCCGACGACACACAAGCGTCGGGGTCACCGTCCACAGACTCGTCCGGGCCGACCGACGCTATCAGTCCAGCAGACCTCGGATACACCGCCTCCGACGAAGCGACCGCAGACGACGCATCGACGCCGGGCGGTTCCCCAGCCGTCGATGCCGACGAGACCGCAGCGCCAGCGGACGCCGCGACCGCCGATACCGAAGACGAGAACCCGTTCGAGGGTGCCGATATTATCGACCCCGACGAACCGCGGGCCGACACGGCAGTCTCTGCAGACGGCGACGTGCTGGGTGAAGACGGTTCGAATGCGATTACCGCCGAGAGCTTCGACTTTTCGAGCGACCCCGCGCCGCTCGACGACGAGGAGCCGATGGAGATAGAGAGCGAAGTGGACGACGAATTCGACATCTCGTTCCCCGACGGCGAGACGTTCGGTCCCGGGGGCGACGACTCCGAAGGTGACGCAGACCCGGAGGAACCGGAACTCGAACCCTCCGAAGACGCGTTCGACCTCGTCCAAGACGTCGAACTCGCGGGTGACCGCCCAGACGAAGAAGGTGGACTTCGGGAGGGAGTGCCGCGCTTCCCGGACGAAGACTTCGGTCTCTCGGATTCCGACGCGGCGGACGAGACGGCACTCGACACTGACTTTGCCGTCAACGACTCGGAAGAGTTGGCTGCCGACTCGACGGCCGACGAATCCGCCGAACCCGGCCTTGCCGAAGTTGACCTGCCCGACATCGACGAACTGACCGGGTCTTCACTCGAGACGGACTTCGATGCCACCGAGTCGGCTCCGGAGATATCGTTCCAGCGCGACGAGGACACGATGGCGTTCGAATCCCGGTTCGCCGAACGATTCGGAAGTCGAGGTGACGACGACGAGGTACCGCTCGTGCAGGCGGCGGCCGCGACCATCGAAGAGAGTTCGCTCGACAGCGCGAGATACCAACCGAGTCGGCCAGTCGAGTACCCAATCGAGTTCAACGAGTCGAGCGAGTCCGACCAGATACAGTCGCTCACCGTCGATGTTCAGAGCGCGGACACGCTGTTGAACCTCGTCGAGGAACTGTCGCTGATGCAACTGCGCATCAAACAGGGAGACGAGGCTGACCTCGACGAGCAACTCGCCGCGATGGAGTCCGTGACGGGCGACCTCCGGCGCGCCGTGATGAACCTCCGTCTCATGCCGCTTTCGACTGCGACCGGTGGTCTCCAGCGGGTGGTGCGCGACATCGCCCGTCAACAGAACAAACAGGTCGCGTTCGACGTCTCCGACGACGGCGTTCACCTCGACCGGAGTATCGTCGAGAAACTCGGCGACCCGCTGGTCCACCTCGTCCGCAACGCCATCGACCACGGCATCGAACCGCCCGAAGCGCGCAGACGGCAGGACAAACCGCCGGAGGGGAGTATCGAACTTCGCGCGTGGCGTGACCGCGAGCGCGTCGTCATCGAAGTCGAAGACGACGGCCGCGGGATTAGCGCGGCGCGAATCCGACAGCAGGCAATCGACCACGGAATCGTCACCAGAGAGCGAGCAGAGCAACTCTCGCTCGACGAGGTGTACGACCTCGTCTTCGAACCCGGCTTTTCGACGGCCGAAGCGGTGACCGACGTGAGCGGTCGCGGGGTCGGGATGGACGCCGTCAGGCGTGCTGTCAACTCCATCGAAGGGACGGTGGGAATCACGAGCGACCCCGGTTCGGGGACGACCGTTCGCATCCGCCTGCCCGTCTCGGTGGCCGTCGCAAAGATGCTCTTCGTCGGCGTCGGGTCCGAACAGTACGCGATTCCGGCGAGCGTCGTGGACGACGTCGAACACGTGGACGAGGAGGCGCTCACCGATGATGGCCTGGTCACCGTCGAGTGGCCCGACCAGACGGTGGACCGACCCGACCAGATTCCGTATCGACACCTCGGAGCGGCGTTGGGCGTCGAATCCGACGACGAGCGCGCTCGTATCGAACCGTCGAGCGCCGCCGACGAGAGCGAAGAGAGACCCGTGCTCGTCCGACTCGACCCGGACACGCGCGAACTCGCGTTCCTCTGCGACGAGGTGGACGACGCCCGCGAAGTCGTCGTCAGACCGTACGAGAAACTCCTCGGCGACGTGCCGGGGATGAGCGGTGCGACGATGAGCGGCGACGGAACGCTGGTGAACATCATCGATGTGACCACACTATGACCGAAATGAACCAAACGACCGACAACCAGCATCGGATCGACATCGAGAAACTCGGTGTGTTGAACTACCTCGGCGAGTTGGGCGTCAGCGGCGTCGAGTCTCGACTCGGAAAGCTAGCCGGCAAGCAGACCGCCGTCCGGTCTGACGTCGTCAAAAGCGGGTACGTAGACGAATCGAGCGTCGAGATGGCCTTTCCCGCCGAGAAGCGACTCGGCGTGCAGGTGAGCCTCAACGGCGTTCCGCACGGCTGTATGCTGGTGTTGTTCCCGCCGGTGAGTGCGAAACGTGCGGTCCGGATGATGCTCGAAGACACGAACGAGGACGTCACGAACGTCTCGAACGACATGATGGTCAGTTCCATCGTGGAACTCGGCGGCATCGTGGCGAACGGCTTTCTCGACGCGCTCGCGGACACGTTCGACCAGCACATCGCCACGTGGCCGCCGGTCACCCAGAACAACGAACTCGACCACATCATCGAGCAGGCCATCACCGACGAGACCGACCAGGGACTCTACCTCGAATCGACGTTCCACATCACGAGTCACGGCATCGAAGTCGAACTGTACATGTTCCCCGAGAACGGGATTTTCGTCGAGATTCTGAACAGAATCGACGTGGAGACCATCGCGGGTGTCGAACGGCGATGAAACTAAACGTCAACGCACTGGGGACGTTCTACGAGATGGCCCGCGAGGGTGCCGGGCTGGCGGCCGCTCGGCTGAACTCCATGTCCGAGTTCGATAGCCGCGTGCGGGTCACCCGACTCCACTTCACCCATCGCTCGAAGGTTCGAGACGAACTCGACGACGGCGGCGAGAAAGTCGGTATTCGAGTGACGCTGAACGGCGGTCTCGCCGGAACCTCGCTCCTCCTGTTCGACCGCGAGAGCGCGATGCCGGTCGTCAGAGAACTCATCGACGACGTGGACGAAGAACCGACCAACGAGTTGGCGACGAGCGCCGTCATCGAACTGTGTCACATCATGAACAGCGGGTTCGTCGATGGCTGGGCCGACGTGCTCCAAGCCGAAATCGACGTCGCCGCCCCGGAGTACGTCATCGGCGAGTCGGCCACGGAGTTCATCGACGAGGACGAGTTCGCCAACATGCACGAGGAGTTGGCACTGCTGTTTCAGAGTCAAATCGAGACGAGCGGGACCGAGTTCGGGTTCGAACACTACCTCATCCCCGAGCACGAATCGATCGCTCGCCTCTTCGAGACGCAGTCCGCGGACGACGGTATCGAGTACGAGAAACTCACCGGATTCGACCAGATGGCCCAACACGGTGCGACGCGCGTGGCGGACAACCTCACCCGGATGACCGGCATCGAGATGGGCGTCGATATCCGCCGTATCAACTTCATCTCGCTCGATGCGATTCCGGAGACGGTGCCGAACGAACCGCTCGTCAGCGTCGCGTTCAGTTTCAGCGGGACGCTCGGCGGCTACCTCCTCTTCCTGTTCGACCCCGAGTCGGCGAACAAACTCGTCGATGCGACGGTCGGCGACTCGCCCGGTGGTGGCTTCGGCGCGTTCGAACAAGATGCGATAAAAGAGTTGAGTAACGTCATGACGAGCGGCCTCCTCGACGGCTGGGCGAACATGCTCGATGCGACCATCGACCACTCGACACCCGCCTACAGCCACGACATGGGTGCGGCGGTCGTTGACCCGCTCATCGTCGGTCTCAGCGAGTTTCAGGAGTTCGCCTTCGTCTTCGATACGCGCATCCACGCGCTCGACACCGAGTTCGACGTGGACATCTACGCGATCCCCGACGAGAACGACCTCGAAGCGGCACTCGACACGCTCGATGCGAAACGCATCGACGAGTCGCTCGAACACGACGTGGAGGACACCGAGTTCAAGACCGAGGAGTTCGACGAAGACGTCATCAAAGAGATTGCCGCCGGCACGTTCGAGGAGGTGGATAACCTGTGAAGACGTTCGATTTCGGGTCCGAAGAAGAAGAACAGGCACGCGAGCGCCGACTCGTCGGCGTCTCGGGCTACCACGTCAGCGACAACGGTGAGACGCTCATCGCCTACGGTCTCGGCGCGTGCGTCGCCATCGTCCTCTGGGACACCGAGAGCGCCGTCGGCGCGCTGGCCCACACGCTCTTACCGCGACAGGACGACGGTCTCGGCGCGTCGTCCGGCAAGTACGTCGATGCGGCGATTCAGACGATGCTCCGCGAGATGGTCGAAGCCGGTGCGGGCTATTCGTCTATCGAGGCACGACTCGTCGGCGGCGCGGACATCTTCGAACTCACGGCGCTCGGAAAGGGCGTGGGCGAGAAGAACCTCGCGGTCGCCCGCGAGGAACTGGCGCGACTCGACGTGCCCGTCGTCGGCGAAGCGACCGGCGGCGAGCACGGCCGGACCGTCGAGTTCGACACGGCCACCGGCACGCTCGAAATCTCGACTGCGCACACAGAAGACGTCGAACTGCTGTAACTGATTTTCGAGGCACGCCACGGCGCGTGTGAAAACGAGACCGCCGAATTACGACGAGGAGACGAACGCGAATTCGAAGGGGGTGTCGTGATTCATGTTATCGGTGACGGGACAGCGTTCTTCGGTCGCCGCAATCCACGATTCGATGGTCTCCTCGTCGGCGTCGATGTCGGCGACGAACTCGACGCGGACGACCTGGTAACCCGCGCGGGCGTCGTCGCTGGCACCCATGAACTTCGCCGGGTTCAGGTCGCCTTCGACGTTGATTTCGAGTCCGTTCACGTCGAGACCCATCTCGCGGGCGACGAGGTGGCCGGTGATGGTCAGACACCCGGTGAGCGCACCGAGGAGGTATTCGAGCGGGTTCGGTCCTTCGTCGGTCCCGCCGAAGTTCTCGGGTTCGTCGATGACGAACTCGAACCCGCGGGTCGAGACGCGCGTTCGCATGGGCGATTCGGCCGTCGCGCTGACGGCGTACGTTGCGAGGTTGGAGCGACTATCTTGTGTTCGGTCTTCTGCGGACATAGCTGTCTAGACGTGAGAGAGACGCATAATCCCGGATGACGACTCTCATGCCACGGGAATCGATTTCGTGAGTCAGTCCTCGGTCGTCACTGGTTCGATTCGGCATCCGAGAGCGCGCCGGACAATCCCCACTCTTCAGCACGCGAGCGCGCTTCCTCGCGCGCCTCGCGTTGAATCTCCTCGATGGCGTCCGCGTCCGCGAGAAACGCTTCGACGGAACTCTGGTCGCGGGCGTCGTCGAGGCGGGAGGCGGGAGCCAACTCGCGCGTTCGCTCCGCGAGTGCGTCGTCGCCGGCGAGGACGCGTGCAGGCTCGTCAGGTGGAATCTGGAACTCGGTGGTCTCGTGGGCCTCGGCTAAATCCTCCGGCCCGACTTCGTGGATGGAGACGCGATGCGGGCCGGTGACGGCGAAGCCGTCCAACCCGTTTCGGCCACCGACGTCGGCTTCGGTGTCGTAGGCGAGCACGGGGATGCCGTCTTCGAAGGTGACGACGCCGCGGGTCGCCGACCCGAGGAGCAGCGCGTCCTGTGGCTCGAAGACGACGTAGCCCGTCAACTCCTCGTCGAGCACGCGTTCGAGTGCGTCGGCCGGTGTATCGACGACGCGCGAGCGGAGGAGTGCGCCTTGCGGGATTCTCATATCCGGTCCGGAATGACGGCGCTTCGGAAGCGGTCGGCGATGTCGTCGCCGTCGCCGTCACGAACGTCCAACTTCGCGGCCGCCTCGTGGAAGGCGTCGGCCGCCGGACCGTCGGGCGCGTGCGCGAGCAGCGGTTTCCCGGCGCGACGGGCGGCGCGAACCTCGTCGCTCTCGGGAATCGAGGCGAGGAGTGGCCCGCCGAAGTAGCGACCGGCGTGCTCGGCGATGCGTTCGACGTCCTCGTCGGGGCGAACGCGATTGAACACGACCCCCGCCGTCTCGGTGCCGTAGGAGTGGGCGTACTCCTGTACCTTCAGGCCGTCAGAGAGCGACGGCACCGTCGGTTGGAGGACGACGACGATGCGGTCGGCCAGCACGATGGGCAGGACCGCGCTCTTCGACCCGAGCGCCGCGGGCGAGTCGAGCAAGAGCACGTCGGTGTCGGTGGCGAGTTCGGCGACCACGTCGCGGAGGCGCTCGGGGTCGGCCTCTTCGAACGCGGCGAGACTCGTGCCACAGGGGACGACCGACATGCCGAATCGGTCGTAGACGGCGTCTTCGACCGCGACGTCTCGGTCTTCGATGAGCAGGTCGTGGAGCGTCACGTCGGCGTCGTCGAGTCCGGCGTGAAACAGCAGGTTCGCCATCCCGGTGTCCGCGTCGATGACGGTCACGTCGTATCGCTCGGCGAGTGCCATCCCGAGCGCGAGCGTGCTCGTCGTCTTTCCCGTGCCGCCTTTCCCGCTGGCGACGGCGAACGCCTCTACCATGCGAACTTCTCGCCAGTGTCGTTTGATAAGTGTTCGGAAGCGTATGCGAGCGCTGACAGTTTGTGATTTGACGACAAGTTATACATATTCGGATGTCGTGTGGCCAAACGTACAGCCATGATTGAAATTGCCACACGATCGATTTCGTTTGTGCTCCAAGAGTCTACGGTCGTCGCATACGCGACGCTCACGGCAATCGCACTCATCGTCTATCTGAATCGGTAGCCAACGGCGGGCTGTTGCGACGCCTGCACGCGGTGGTATCGGTCAGTACTCCGTCCCTTTTCGCGCTCGGATGCCGCTGTCCATCGGATGTTTGTGCTTCCGAACTTCGGTGACGAGGTCGGCCTCCTCGAAGAGGTACGTCGGTTCCTCGTGACTCCCCGTGAGGACGAGTTCGAGGTTCTCGGGCTTTCGCTCGACGAGGTCGAGCACGTCAGTTTCGTCCAAGAGACCCGAGGAGACGGCGTACAGGACCTCGTCGAGGACGAGCATGTGCATCCCGTCTTCCGGGTCGCCGTCGAGCGGGAGGGGTTCGGTCAGGTCCACGTCGGCGGCGGCATCGATGAGCGCTCGGGTTCGTTCGAGACCGGCCCGCGCTTCGGCGGCGTGGTCGTCTTCGTTCGACCCGTCGCGCATGCCGTGCCAGCCGTAATGGCCCGTGTTCTCGTAGGAGAGACCTGGTATCGCGGCAATCGCGTTGTACTCGCCGCGGACCGATTCGACGCTGTCCGCGCCGCCTTTCATGAACTGGAGGAGGTGGACTCGGTAGCCGTGGCCCGCGGCGCGAAACGCCATCCCGAGTGCCGCGGTCGTCTTTCCTTTGCCGCCGCCCCACCACGCTTGGACGAGTCCGAACTCGTCCGGTGCGCTCGGGCGAATGTCGTGTGCGGTCGGGGTGACGCCGCCGCCGGGCGTCCGCCGACGTGTCGATTCCGGGTCGTGGTCGTCCATACGAGAAGACGGTCGGCCGCCCGTTTCAGCCTGTTGGAGTCTCAGGTCGCTTCGGCGAGCGCGTCGAGCAACTGGTCGTTCTCGTGGGGGCGGCGGACGTTCATTCGAATGTGCGAGTCGAGCCCCTCGTAGAACCTGGCGTCGCGGAGCGCGAAGCCGTGGCTTCGAGCCACTTCGAGGGTGTAATCGACGTCGGGTGCGCGAAAAAGAACGAGTGAGCTATCGGCCGGATACGGGTCGTAGCCGAGTTCGCGTAGCGCGGAGGTGACCTTCTGGCGCTCGGCTTTGACGCGGTCGCGGGTCTCGGCGAGGAAGTCGGTCTGCTTGAGACAGTACGTTGCCACCTCGACCGCGGGAGCAGAGAGCACCCACGTACAGCGAGCACGGTCGAGTCGGTCACCGAGTTCTCCCGTCGCCGCCGCAAACCCCGCACGGAGTGCGGGGACGCCGAAGACGTTGGTCACCGAGTGAAGCGCGATGACGCCGTCGAGACCGGCGACGCTCGGCAGGTCGGTAAAGCCGAGATACGATTCGTCCACGAGCAGCGGTGTCTCGGCGTACTGGCACTCGCAGACGAACGAGCGCAGTTCCTCCGTGGGATACGCTGCGCCGGTTGGGTTCCCCGGATTGCTCAAGATGATTGCGGCGTGTTCCTGCGGGTCGGTATCGGCGAGCATCGATTCGTGCGATATTTCGACCGGGATACCTCCCTGCAGGCGAATCTCGCGCGCGTACTCACCGCAGCAGGGCGCGGGAATCGCCACGGTGTCGCCGGGAGAGACCGTGACGCCGAGTGCGAGTCGGATTGCTTCGACGACACCCGCTGCGGGGACGATGTGCTGTGGCTCACAACCGACGTACGCTGCGGCCTCGACGCGGAACGCTGCGTAGTCGTCGAGTGCATACCGACGTGAGGTAGAGAGGGCCGACTCATACACGCTTGCCAGCCCCGCCGGACGCTCCGGATTCGAACCGAGGCTGAAGTCAATCAGCGTATGGTCCGCGGTCCCGCCGTGAGAGACGTGGTCAACGTCGGGTATAGAACCGGAGTCCATACAACCTCACAGTATTTCAACGATAATCAATGCTTCCTCACCATCCATATACATACCACCGATGGATTTCAAGCAGTTCGTGTGATTAGTCGAACTTTCTAAATCACATCGACGCGTGCGTTCTCGTCGGCGACCACGCCATACTGTGCATCTTTCACACTTCTGGGCATCGGCACGTCGGCGTACCGAGAGTCGAGACTCGCCGCGAGCGCGTCTCTGACGCAGATTCGTGTCGCGTTCCCCACCTCCGTCGCACTTCCAGAGAAGGCCGCAGACTCGCCGCTCGGGTCGCACGCGGCGACGACTGCGTCCGTGGTCGTCCCGGGAGAACCACACCGCGCGAGCAACACGGCGGCTTTCGCTTCCGCGGCGACGGCGACGAGGTTCGACAGCGCACCCGGTGCTAACGAGCGCGTCGTCCCGACGAATATGTTGACCGTTCCGAGGGTGTTGGAATCGGTCGTATCGGTCGTATCGGTCGAATCTGCCCGCGTCGAGGCCGTACTCTCTTCGTCTCCGACCGGGAGCGCCGCCGGGTTCGACACGCCGCCGGTGACGACCGCCTCGACGGGACCGAACCGAGCGCGACGGGCGTGTTCCTGACTGACGCCGGTGAGCAACGTCGGTCCGGGCGTCGAAAACCCGGCCTTCGCGCGTCGTTCGGCGATGTACTCGTCGAGGTCGGTCTCCGGCCACCCCTCGGGGACGGTGACGTTGTAGGCGACTGGCCCGCGAGACTCGCCGCCGTCGTAGCCAGTCGAGAGCCAGCGCGTCTCCGGCCGTGAGAGCCGACACACCCCGTCTCGTTCGGTCGTCTCAAACATCGAGCGCTCCGAGGAGGCGGTCGTTCTCGTCGGGGCGCTTCACGGCGACGCGAACGTGCGAATCGAGCGTCGGGAACGTCGTCGCGTCGCGGATGGCGACGCCGCGCTCGCGGGCCTGTTCGACGAGCGATTCGACGGCTTCGTCGCCCACGTCGCAGAGTAAGAACGGCGCGTCCGACGGCGACACGTCGAACCGCGCCGAGAGTCGCTCGGCCATGCGTTCGCGCTCGCTTTCGACGCGCTCGCGGGTCGTCGCCACGAACTCGGTCTCTCGCATGCAGTGCGCGCCGACTGCGGCCGCGGGCGTCGAGAGCGACCACGCCCGGCGAGCGACGGCGAGGGAGTCCCGAAGTTCGCCCGAGGCGACTGCGAATCCCGCGCGAATCCCGGGCAGGCCGAACATCTTGGTCAGCGAGCGAGCGACGATGGTCCCGGGTTCGCCCGCGATGCTGGGAACCGAGGTGAAATCCAGAAACGCCTCGTCGGCGACGAGCACAGTTCCCGACTCCTGGCATCGGGCGGCGAATGCTACCAACTCGTCGCGGGGTGCCACCTCGCCGGTCGGGTTGTTCGGCGTACAGACGACGGCGACGGCGTGGCCCGTCGGGTCGGAATCGAGGAGTTCGTCGTGTGAGACGGCCACCGGGGTCGCACCTTGTAACTCGATTTCGCGCTCGTACTCGCCGAAACTGGGTTCGGGAACGAGCGCCGTGTCGCCGGGGGCGAGCGTGAGTTCGAAAGCCAGTCTGAGTGCTTCGAGACCACCCGCGGTGGGAATCACCGACGAGGAGTCGCATCCGACGTACGCCGATGCGGCCTCGCGGAAGTCGCGGTAGTCGTCGTCGGGATAGCGCGTCGATTGCTCGAAGGCGTCCTGGTAGACGGCCTCGACGCCGGGTGGTCGCTCGGGGTTGGTGTTCGCACTGAAATCGAGGAGGTCGGGGTCGGTCGTGCCGCCGTGTGGAACGCGACTCGCGCGTGCGACCGACTCAGGGTCCATCTTCGACTCCGTCAACCGCCGCGGGGTCGAGCCGCGAGAGCACGTCGAGTGCGGCGGTTTCGACGTCGTCGAGGACGCCCATCTCGTCGGCGAGCATGAGCGCGCCGCCCATGCCAGCGCCCTCTTTGGCCTCGCCCTCGGCGTACTGCGAGAGCGGGTGCGTCTCGAATCCGGGGTCGGTGACGACGAGGTCTAACGAGAGCGACTCGGCCGCGGTAGCGAACGCGGGCACGTCGTCGGCGACGTAGCTCGTCGTCGCAATCGTCACGTCGCCGAGTGCGCCGGCGTGGCGAACGAGCGCAGCCGCGGCGAGCATCTGCGTGCCGCCACCGAGGGTCACGTCGATGTCGGCTTCGAGCGCGCCGACGGTCAGTCCCGCCACGACCGGCAACACGGGGTCGCCGAGGAAACGGGCGGCCAACTCGGGTTGGTGTGCGGTTTGTTCGGGCGAAATCCCGCTCGCGTCGAACGCCTCGGAGACGACTTCTTCTTTCAGGCCGGTCGGGTTCTCCGGCAGCGACGACGAGACGGGGATGTCTTCGCCGAGCGCGCGGAGCACGCCCATCGCCGTCGTCGTCCCGCCGGGGACCGTCTCGCCGATGACGAGTTCGTCTTCGGGAAACGCGACGCCGAGTTGTCGGGCCGCCTCGAACACGCCGGGAGCGGTCGGTACGGGGTCGGCCTCGCGGATGTCGCGGCCGGGCTTTGCACCAACGTCGATAGTCGGCGCGGCGGTCGGTTCGGCGAGCCCGGCATCGACGACGAGCGCGTCGAAGCCAGTGAGTTCGCGGACGGCGCGGGTGATGGCCGCCGGCGTCGGACAGCCCGTCGGACTGACCGGGGTGACGGGAGACCGGACGGTGTCACCGTATTCGATGATTTCGGCGTCCGCGCTCGGCGTGTGGCCGACGAGCGAAGGGTCGGCTCCCGCGGCGCTGAGACCGGGAATCTTCGCGGTCTTGGTCGTGCCAGCGACGAGGACTACGCGCATCGGTCCTCCGCGAGTTCGATGTCTGTCGGGCGGTTCACGTTGAGTGCTAAAGCGTCGTCTGTCGAGAGGTACACGGTTGAATCAGGTTCTGAGTGGTCGGGTGTCGATGCGGAGTTGGGAGTCGTTACAGGGTCCGAAGTCGATACAGAATCAGGAGTCGATTCGGGAGGAGCGGGTGCGACCACGCCCAGTCCGGTCGGACACACGTCGGTGCCGCGGTAGTCGAACACGAGCGAGTCGTCGATGCTCGCACCGAGTCGGCGCTTGAGCGAGACGGGAACGCAGGCGGTGCAGGAACCACCGTCAGCGGCCGCGACGAGGTCATCGACGTGGCGGGCTTGAAGCAACGGCAAGTCCGAGACCACCGTCACGACTGGCCTATCGACGCGTTCGAGTGCGAACCCGAGGTCGGCGACGTAGCCCTCGCCGGGTGCGTCGATGACCCGAACTCCTCGTTCTCGCGCCCGAGCACGCGTCCGAGCCGAGTGCTCCGAGACGACCGCGTAGGTTGTGTTTACGCACGAATCGCGGAGTGCGTCCACCACGCGGTCGAACATGGACCGGCCGCAGAGTTCGACCAGCGGCTTTTCGACGGCCGTATCGAGTCGCGTGCCGCGGCCGCCGCACATCAAGAGAGCGTCCATACCACCACTCCGATGTGAATCGCGCTCGCGCGCGCGAGTTCGTTCGTCGCGCCGATGAGGTCGCCAGAGGTGCCTCCCAGTCGATTGCGACCCCACGAGCGCATCGCCAGCGCGACGAGCGGCCCGCAGGCGAACGCCGCGAGAATAGCCCACCCGCCCGCATACGCGGCGAGGAGTGCGAGCGGGAGGCTGGCGAATGCGACCCCGAGCAGGCGGTCAGTTCCGTTTTCGCCGACGAGCGCGGAGCCGAGTCCTTCGTGCGCCGGTGAGCCGATGCAGACGAGCGTCGCCATGCCCGCTTTCGCGCCGACTTCGGCGGCGACGGCGATGGCGACACCCGCGGTGAGACCGAGAGGGCCGCTCGCGCCGGCGAGTCCGAGTGCGCCGAGTGCGAGGACCACGAGCGTCACGCCCAGCGCGAGCACGCCGCCGACGCCGGTTTGCGAGTCTTTCAGCACGTCGAGGCGGCGGTCGGCGTCGCCGTGGACGACCGCGGCATCGCCGAGGTCCGCGAGTCCGTCCGCATGGGTGACGCCAGTGACGAGATACAGCGTGACCACGTAGCCCGCGGCCGACGTGGCGACCGGAAGCGGGAGGAACAGCGGGATAGCAGCGAGCGCGCCGACGACGTAGCCCACGAGAGGGAACACGCCGGGCGAGCGTCTGAACGCGTCCCACGTCTCCTCGCTCCCGCTGACCGGGAGGCGCGTGAGGAAGCCGAGGCCGCCACGGAAGGCGGTTAGAACCACGCAATCACCCCAGCAAGGGCGAACGCGACGATGCCCGCGCGCGAGACGAGACTGATACCTCGCGTCGCGGTCGCCACGTTCGGCAACTCGGTCCCGCCGTCCAGACGGTAGTTGTCGGGTTTCTCCAGTCGCGTATCGAGCAGGACGGCGAGCGTCGCCATCGGCCACCCGGAGTTGGGTGATGCGGGTCGGCGAGCGAGTCGGGAACTCTCGTGGAGTGCCGACGGTGCGCCCGCGACGAGCGCGAGCAACGCCGCCGAAATTCGCGCCGGAAGCCACATCACCACGTCGTCGAGGCGGGCAGGTACGGTTCCGACCGGCTTGTGCCGGTAGCCGAGCATGGAATCCAGCGTGTTGACGGCTTTGACCCACGCCGCAGCGCCGGCCGCGCCGGCCAGAGAGACCGGTGCGACGAGTGAAAACGCGAGGAGCGGGCCGACGAGTCCGTCGGCCAGATTCTCCGCCGCGCTCTCGACTGCTGCGCTTCGAATCTCGTCGGCGGAGAGGTCCGTCGCGTCGCGGCCGGCGAGCGCCCGAAGTTCGGCCCGCGCGGTTTCGAGGTCGGATTCGGTGGCAGCGACGATTTTTGTACTCAAATCGAGCAACATCCGGCGACTCGTCGTCGAGAACAAGACGAGACCGGCGGCGAGCGCGCCGGCCCACGGCGAGAGGCCACCAGCGACCCAGACAGTTCCCGCGGTGATTGCCGCGGCGACGAACGGGAGGACCAACGCGATTGTGCCGCCCGCGACGAGCGGGTGCGTCCACTCGCAGTCGAGTACGGCGACGAATCGGCCGAACCACGCGACCGGGTGAACCCGGAGGGGCGGCTCGGCGACGACTTCGTCGAGGACCGCGGCGAGCGCGATAGCGACCGTCGCAGTCAGCGCCACGTTGTTTCACCCGCGCGTACGCGCGATGCGAATTCCGACAGCGACACCTCGTTTACGTCGAGGAACTGCCCGCCCACTGCTTCGATACCGCCGTCGGTCGCCGGGTCGTCGCCGACGTGAGTCACCGCCGAAACGTCGGTATCGAGCCCGCGGGCCAGCGCTTCGAACGCCTGCTCGTGCGGCTTCCGCCACCCGCAGGCGACGCTCGTGACGATGGTGTCGAAGCCGCGGCGGTCGAGGTCGGAACGAATGAGGGTTCGGGCCACGAGTTCCGGGACCGAACAGTTCGAGAGGAGACCGACAGGTCCCGCCTCGCGGGCGGCCTCGACGGCCTCGACTGCGCCGGGTCGAGTCGTCACCTCCGGGTCGAACGCCGTGATAACTGCTCGGCGCGCCGCGTTGTCGGGCGATTCGACGCCGCGGGAGCGAAGTGCCGCCGCGACGTGGGCAGGGAGCGGAACCTCCGCGCCGTCCGGCGCGTCGATGTGGACCTCGCGGTACGCGTCGTCCCAATCGTCGGGGACGGCGACACCGTAGTCGGAGAGCGCGTCTGCGACGGCTGCTCCGGGGTCGGTCGGGTACGCGACATCGACGAGCGTGCCAAAGAGGTCGAACGATACTCCCACTACGATTGCATCGGTGAAAGTCTACTTGAATTTAGCGGAGCGCGCTTGTATCCTCGGCGGCGATGTGGCGGACATACCCAACCACCTGAGCTATAGATGCGAGTGTTCCGTCGGCTCTGATGATGACACTCGAAGGAACTGAGGCACCCGATTTCACACTCGAACGAACCGCTGGTGACGACGTGACGCTCTCGGAGACGCTCGAAAGCGGTCCGACGGTCGTCCTCATCAACCGTGGCACTTGGTGTTCCTTCTGTGCCGAGCAACTCCAGACGTTCGACGAAGTCGCCTACGACCTCTGGTTCAACGACGGCGTAGACATCGTTCCGGTCGTCACGAGCGACCTCGGTGACCTCACGGAGATGCGCGACCGGTTCGACCTCGACTTCCAGCTCGCGGCCGACCCGGACGGCGACGTTGCAGAACAGTTCAGCGGAACCGAACAGACCAGCCACGGTGTGACCGGAATCGCGGGAACGTACGTCATCGACGAGGACGGCATCGTCCAGTACGAGCAGGTCGCCGACCATCCCGCCGACCGAACCTACGGCAACTGGGTTCGCTACTTCATTCGGAAAGGCTACACCGACATCTTCGCGTAACTCACTCCGGCGCGTCCGCGTTTTCCGCACGCCCCCCAAGATGGACACTCGTCCGGACACAGTACCATAATGATTGAAAAAGATGTAGCAAATGCTATAGACACTGCCAAAATATCTACTCAAAGTTCGATGGAGCGAGAACAATGGAACAAATTGACAGACTTAGTTGGTCATTGACCACAGTTGTGGCCACTACCTCCAACGATGTGGGGACGCCGTGGGTGTACACGCCGATTGCTACTGACAGAGGACAACGATGAATCCGGTCTCGGGACTCCTCGCCGCGTTTAGACGGCGTTCGCTGTTACGGAGTCTCTTGCGACCACTGCTCGCGTTTGCGTTCGTCGTCGTCGCTGGCGTGGTCGGATTCACCACCCTCGGCGGGGTCGGCGTCATCGACGCGCTATTCTGGTTGCTCGACCCGACGAGCATCGAACTCTACTTTCAAGAACACGCCGGGCCGGCCACCGTCGTCAAGGCCTACGCAATCGTCGTCCTCTCCGGACTCGTCGTCGCCGGTCTCTGGACCGGTGAAACCGTGTTCTCGGCGGTGTTCGGCGGACGACTCTCGACGGAAGTTACTCGAATGCACATGAACCAGCAAATCAACGACCAGACGGACCACGTCGTCATCTGCGGCTACGGAACGTTCGGCAAGACCATCGCGGCGCGACTCCGTGAATCGGACACCTCGGTGGTGGTCGTCGAACGGGGCGACGTGCAGTACGACCGAGCAATCGAAGACGGCCACCTCGTCGTACAGGGTGACGCCCGCTACGAAGAACCGCTCGAAGAAGCACGTATCAAACAGGCGGCGACCATCATCGCCGCCATCGACGACACGAACGCCAACGTGAAAATCGCCGTCACCGCCACGCAACTCGCCCCGACAGTGCGGGTCGTCGTCCGCGCGGGCGACCTGATGGACGAGGCCGTCGCCCGGCGCGTCGGCGCCGACGAGGTCATCGTCCCGGAGGTTGTGAGCGCCGAGCGCGTCGTTTCGAAGTTATAGGACCGCCGCTTTGGTCGTCTACTCCGTTGGAAGGATTTTGTCAGCGACTCACCACCGATGGTGAACGTGTTCGCGTGCGTAGGTGTCGTACACGTCTTCGACGTGCGCGAACTGGTCCGCCGAGAGCGGCGGCAGTGACGCGGCTTCGACGTTGTCGCGGATGTGTGCCGGCGTCTTCGACCCCGGGATGATGGTGCTCACGGCGTCGAACGAGAGAATCCAGCGCAGCGTGAACTGCGCGAGCGAGACGCCGTCGGGGACGACGGTTTCGAGCGATTCCGCGGCGGCGAGACCGTCTTCGAACGGGATGCCGGCGAACGTCTCACCCACGTCGAAGGCGTCGCCGTCGCGGTTGTAGTTGCGGTGGTCGTCTTCACTGAACTCGGCGTCGGCGGAGAGCGCGCCGGTGAGCAGTCCGGACGCGAGGGGGACGCGAACGATGACGCCGACGTTTCGGCGCTGTGCCTCCCGGAAGAACAGTTCTGCGGGGCGCTGTCGGAGCGGGTTGAAGATTATCTGGACGGTCTCGACACCGTCGTACTCGATGGCTTTCAGCGCGTCTTCGACCTTCTCGACGCTCACGCCGTAGTGGTCAATCTTCCCGGTCTCTCGGAGGTCCGCGAGCGCCTCGAACACGTCGGGGCGATAGTACGCATCCCGAGGCGGGCAGTGGAGTTGCACGAGGTCGAGCGACTCGACACCGAGGTTCTCACGGCTTCGGTCCACGAACCGTTCGAGGTTGTCGCGGTTGTAGCCATCCGCCTCGTGTGGGTCGAGCCTGCGGCCCGCTTTGGTTGCGACGACCACGTCGTCGTCGCGGTCGTCGAGCACCGCGCCGATTCGCCGTTCACTGTCGCCGTCGCCGTACACGTCGGCAGTGTCGAGAAACGTGATGCCAGCGTCCAGCGCGGTCTCGATTGCGTCGGCGGCCTCCTCGTCGGTCACGGGTCCCCAATCGCTCCCGAGTTGCCACGTTCCGAGACCGATTTCCGAGACGTCGAATCCTGTCGTACCGAGCGGTCGTTCGTCCATATGACCGATAGTAAACGAATGTCAGTAAATCACCTGATTACGGCGATGTGTGTCGAGGGAGTTCCTGTTGCTCGCGGCTGTTGGAGTTCAGTCCACTCTCCCCCATTTGAACGAGGAGACTCCCGACCTACTGGCCGCGAAAAATCCGATACCGAGTGGTTCAGTCACGCGCATCAGCGGGTTCGATTCCCTGCTCACTGCGTTCTGCGAGATGCCCGAGAGTGATAGATAGATGATAGATTTACGAGAACCGAACGTGAGAATACAGTATGAACAGCGCAGATAGCACGCCCTCACGGTTGTTCCTTCTCCTCCTGCTGATACTCTTTGGGTCACTCTCTTTTTTCTTCGTCCTCCCATTCCTCCAGGCCGTCCTCTTGGCTGGTTTGCTGGCGTACCTCGTTTACCCAGTCAACCGACGGCTCACTCCGAGATTGGGCCGCTCGGTCGGGCCGACCGTGACGATGTTTGCGACGATTACCGTCATCGTCGTTCCACTCCTCTTCATCCTTAGCGCTGCAGTCTCTCAGGCGGCCACACTGCTGCAGGGTGCCGAACTTCCCGACTCCGAGGCCTTCGACGCATTCTCACAGGAGCAGTTGGGGACGAACGCTCCCACCGTCGAGACACTCGCCGAGCTGGTCAGTAACGCGGTCCAAACCGGTATTGGAGGACTGCTGGGCAACATCGGTGGCATTCTCGGTGGCATCTCCGCGTTTCTCGTCGGAGCGTTCATCTTCCTATTCACCCTCTTTTTCCTCCTGCGAGACGGCGACAAGTTCATCGCTTGGCTCCGAGCGGTCGTACCGCTCGATACAGAGACGACCGACGAACTCTTCGAGCGCACGAACGACTTGCTCTGGGCGGCCGTAATCGGGAACGTCATCGTCGCCGCGGTGCAAGCGATACTAACCGTCCTCGGCTTCCTCGTCATCGGGTTCGACAACCTCATCTTCTGGGGCGTCGCCACGTTCACCCTGTCACTGCTGCCCGTAATCGGTGCATCCATCGTCTGGATTCCCGCGGTCGTCTACCTCGTCTTCGTGGGGAGTATTCCGGAGGCAGTCGGACTCCTCATCTACGGCTCTCTCATCATCAGTGGGTCGGACAACATCATCAGGCCTCTCGCAATGGAACGCGGCGCGAAGCTCAACTCCGGTGTTCTCATCCTCAGTATCTTCGGGGGAGTCGCCGTCTTCGGATTCGTCGGTCTCTTCGTCGGCCCCGTCGTCATCGGGTTGACGAAGACCATCATTGAGTTGCTGGCCGACGAACGCGCTGACCCACGCAGTTCGTGACCAGGTTTGTAACTACCGTGAGCTTCGTCTCTCACGGACCACGGGTCGAGAGGAGCGGGGACAAGCTAGTAGACTCGAAATTTGGCTGCGAATGATTCGTCTCTCCCCGTCTTCACGACCGGAGTGAGCGAAGGCTCGTGACGAATACAACGAAGTCACGGTGATTTGAACTCAGTCAGACGACGCGTTCACCCCGTTCACGCGCTGCGACTGACTTGCTCAAACGGTTCGACCGGATTTACAAGTAAATCCGCTCTTCCCGATTTGAACGCCGTGAGACGGTCACGCTCGCTGGCACTCGCGTGAACTCACTCGCAAATCAGAGATTTGCTCGCTGCTCAAATCGGGTCGAGTCGGACTCGACAGACGCCGCTGGCTCACTTCGTTCGCAGTCGGCGTCAGAAACGAAGTCCGCTCTCCCCGATTTGAACGGGGGACAAGCCGATCTACAGTCGGCTGCTCTGCCAGGCTGAGCTAAGAGCGGTCACTGATGAGTAGCCGAGGGACGTTTTTAACCATTATCATTCGCCACGCTTCGGCGGGTGACACGCGTCAGACACGAAGTAAGATTGATATACCGTCACAGGAATACACGCACGAATGTCGAAAATCACGTTTCGTGCCGACGAGGAACTCGTCGAGCGCTTAGACACGCTCGACTCCTCGAAGAGCGAGGTCATGCGTGAAGCGTTGCGCACGTATCTCGACGGGGCGGAGCGTGAGATTCTTCTCGAAGATGAGAACGACGACGAACCGTCCGGTCTCGAGGAAGCCCTCGAAAATCGCGTCGATGAACTCGTCATGGCGCGCGTGGCAGAACTCCTCCCGAAGTACATCGACGAACAACTTTCGGTGCGGTCCGAGCCGTCGCCGACAGATGTCAACGTCAACATTTCGTTGGAAGGAGCCCCGCAAACTAGCGTAAACGCCGAAAGCGAATCGGAACCGATGACGGATTCGACAGCCGATTCGACGCGTAAGACAGCGAGTCAGACGGACGAATCTGCGTGTGGTCAATGTGGCGAAAACGTGAGCCGTGACCACGTCTACTGCCCGAATTGTGGTGAGAAAGCGTCGCACCGAGCGTTCTGTGAGTGCGGCGACGAACTTCGGTCGGACTGGGCGTTCTGTCCGGGATGCGGTCGTCGGACACCTGCCGCAGACGTGCTCGAGAAGTCCTAATTCAAGAGGATTCAGACAGTTACGATTCGCTGTCTTACAATCGCCGTTACATTTATATCCTGTCCCTATGTGTTGACTATCGCGTAAGACGGTTGTCTTACAGCCCTCCAACGACGGCCCGGGATCCGGCGCTGTCCGTTGGTTTTGGCGTGTAAGACATCGCATGTGTGTGCGACGCACCGTCTTACCGGGGGAATACACAAATATGGAGCGTGTGACACTACGAATTCCGAAACAGCAGATCGATGAAGTCGAACGCATGGTCGAGACGGGGAAGTTCCCGAACCGATCCGAAGCGATTCGCTCTGCTGTTCGAGAAATGCTGAACGAGCAGACACCAGAACAACGCCAGCGCGAATCTACCAGCAAGCGCGGCTGGGCGAAGGTGTAAACTCATGCAAGATATCGTTCGTGAAGCGATGGAGCGTGATGAAGCCGAGCGCAAACAACTCTCGAACCTGGACGACGACGACCAGTTCGGAGACCCGCGCATCGTAATCGTCGGCTGTGGTGGTGCCGGTAACAACACCATCAACCGCCTGTACAACATCGGCGTCGAAGGTGCGGACACGGTGGCGATCAACACCGACAAGCAGCACCTCAAGATGATCGAAGCCGACACGAAGATTCTCGTCGGGAAGTCCCTGACGCAGGGTCTCGGTGCCGGTGGCGACCCCTCGATGGGCGAGCGTGCCACCGAGATGGCACAGGGCACCGTCAAGGAAGTCCTCGGCAACGCCGACCTCGTCTTCGTGACCGCAGGCATGGGTGGCGGAACCGGTACCGGTGCCGCACCCGTCGTCGCAAAGATTGCAAAAGAGCAAGGCGCAATCGTCGTCGGGATGGTCTCGACGCCGTTCAACGTCGAGCGCGCCCGCACGGTGAAGGCCGAAGAGGGGCTCGAGAACCTCCGCAACGAGGCCGACTCCATCATCGTGCTGGACAACAACCGTCTGCTCGATTACGTCCCGAACCTGCCAATCGGCAAGGCGTTCTCGGTCATGGACCAGATTATCGCCGAAACCGTCAAGGGTATCTCGGAGACGATTACCCAACCGTCGCTCATCAACCTCGACTACGCCGACATGTCCACCATCATGAATCAAGGCGGCGTCGCGGTGATGCTCGTCGGTGAGACACAGGACAAGAACAAGACCCAAGAAGTGGTCAACGACGCGATGAACCACCCGCTTCTCGACGTGGACTACCGCGGTGCATCCGGTGGTCTCGTCCACATCACGGGCGGCCCTGACCTCACACTCAAGGAGGCCGAAGGGATTGCAAACAACATCACCGAACGACTCGAAGCGAGTGCGAACGTCATCTGGGGCGCACGCATTCAAGACGAGTACAAGGGCAAAGTTCGCGTGATGGCCATCATGACCGGCGTCCAGTCGGCACAGGTCCTCGGACCGACAACCCAAAAGCAGGCAGACAAATCGAGACAGAGTCTGCAATCGCAGACACAGCAGCAATCTTCGGAGTTCAATTCGAACTCGCAACCACCGCAGAACACGACGTGGTCTGACGGTGGCCGCGACGAGTCCGAAAAGAACAACGGACTCGACGTGATTCGGTAATCTCGGCAGACGGTGTTCAGGCGGCCTGTTCACCCGTCTGACCCGAGTGCCGGCATGGGTTTCTCACCATCTTTCTTCCAACCTTCCGACGGAACGCGCCGAGCGACAGTGACCGTTAGACTGCTTCTATCGACTCGATGAGTCGGCACTTCCGACAGATAGTACTCGCCGTCTTCGAGCCACAGCGCTCGCAATCGTTGAGGTCAACCGAGCCTTCGCCACCCTCGTCGCCGCGGTACTCCTTGGCTGTGAGTTCGGCCAACTCCTCGTAGCCCGCCATAATCGAGTGACGCGTGCCGGGGTGGTTCTCTTCGAGGTCGAGTAGCAGTCGCTGAATCTCGCCGCGATAGGCTTCCGACGAGTGCGGACACTCGGTGATGTGGGCGGGGAGATTCTTGAGATGGGCGTAGAGGGCGACTTCCTTCTCGGGGATGTCACGAAGCGGCTTCGCACGCGGGATGAACTCGCCCGAATCGCGGCGCTTGTCGAAGTCGCCGATGCTGGCGTCGAAGTGCTTGGCGACCTGTTTCACGTCGCCTTCGAGGAAGTTCATCAGCGCCGTCTGCGCCTCGTCGTCGAGGTTGTGGCCGGTGAGGAGTTTGTCCGCGCCGAACTCGTCGGCGAAGCGTTCGAGCAGGTCGCGGCGGAAGACGCCGCAGTAGGCACACGCGGCCATGTTCTCGGGGTCTTTCTCGACGACGTTGTCCATCCGCACGCCGAACTCTTCCTCGTAAGACACGACTTCGTGGCGAATGTCGATGTCGGCGGCGAGTTCGACACAGGCGTCCACGGACTTGTCGCGGTAGCCCTCGATACCCTCGTGAATCGTCAGCGCGACGAGTTCGATTCGCGGGTCGCGGCCGAACGTCTCGTCCAGAATGTGCGTGAGGACGACGCTATCTTTCCCGCCGGAGAGACCGATGACCCACGTTTGCGGGTTTTCGGGCGTGGCATCTCGGGGGAGCATGCTATCTTCTCGGATACGGCGGCGCACGCGTTTCTCGACCGAGGCACAGAAGTGGTCTTCACAGAGGTGTGCCCCCGAATAGGCCGCGTGCATCACCGCATCGAGACTGCACTTGTCGCACTCCATTGCCGGTCGGTTGCTTGGCAGGAGGGATACGGGTTTCGCCTCGTCTCGACCCGCCGAGTCGGGTCGCAACCGGTTTCCCCCTCGAAGACGCACCCACAGCCAATGGACAGAGACACCGCGCTCGACCGCGTGGAGCGCATCGTCGATGCAGTCGAAGCCGACACACTCCCGGTTCCCGTCCGTGAGGTGTGGGTCTACGGCGACGTCGCTCTCGGTCTCGACCCACTCGACCGACTCGACGTGTACGTGACGAAAGACATCCTCCTCCGCGGCGACCCCGACGCCGCCGAAGAGTTCGAAGCGTCACACGGCGTGAAGGGCGTCGGCAAGAGCGTCCGCGCCGAGTGGGCGCGCGAGCATCCGGACCTGATCCGCGCCAACTCGAACGGCTACGCCGCCCCCGAGAAGTGCCTCGCCGCGCACTTGCTTCCCGACGACGAGCCGATTCACCTCGAAGTGTGTAACGCCTCGTTCGAGGACAACGTCACCCAGCGACTGAAGGGCGCACTCGCCCGCGACGCCTACGAGCAGATTCTCGACCCGCGTGGCGTCTGTCTCTACGCCGAGGGCCAGCGCTCGCCCACCGCGCTCGAAAAACTCCGGAACGGCGAGTTCGCGTTCCCGACGCTCGGGGCCGCACTGGAGATGCTCGGGATGGACGAATCGGAGGCGGCGGACGCCGTCGAGGCGCTCAAATCGTACCGCGCAGAACAGTCCGGCACCACCGTTCGCGGCGACGTGGTCTAGTCGCGGTGCTGCCCGTTCGACTGTCGATTGTACCGCTCGCCCTCCTCGCGGGCACGGCGTTCTGCTTCTTCGCGGTCCATCCGCGGGAGGTCCTTCGTCTCGCTCTCCATCGCCCAGTAGAGTACGAGTGGGAACACGAGGGCGAGACCGAGAAACAGCACGAAGACGAGTCCTTCGACGGCCATACGAACCCATGACTCCGAACTGCCCTCAGTGTTCGGGCATCAAACTTATGTCATCTTCACGAACACGTCTCAGTATGAGCCCTCCACCAGAAGCGAACCGCGACGGCTGTCCGAAGTGTGGCCACACCGAGACCGAGATGGACTCCATCGCCACCTCGGGGACTGGTTTAACCAAGATGTTCGACATCCAGAACCGTCAGTTCACGGTCGTCTCGTGTACGAACTGCGGCTACTCGGAACTCTACCGCGGTCGTTCGAGCGGCAACATGGTAGACCTCTTCTTGGGCTAACTCCGCGCCACGTCGGCGTGAGTTAGAGCCACCTTGTCGGCGCGAGTCAGACCTGCCCCGTCGTCACGTCGAACGGAACGACTTCGGCGCGGCGATACTCCTCGCTTTTCATCTGTCGGACCACCTCGCGGCCCATCTGTCGCCACTGCCTGCGTACCGACTCGTAGGACTCGTCCAGGCCTCGCCGCAGGTCGCGTTCGTGTCTGTCGAGTCCCTCACCGGTCGCTTTCTGTGCCGCACTGCGAACGTCGTCCTCGTCGTACGGTGGTTCCGTGAGTTTCTGGTGATGGTACCGCCGCGTCCCGACGATATCGAGACCGGCCGAGTCGAAGAACGCCGGCACTCGGTCGCCGAGGGCCACGTCGGTCGAAACACCATGCAAAAATGCCTCTCTGACTCGCTTTTCGAGCGAGACTTCGGACTCGACCGTCGAATCGACGCCGACGGCGGCGTTGTCGGGTTCGACCGTCGCCACGAGGTCCGACGAGACGCGAGCGAACTCGCTGATTGCGGCGGCTGGGTCCGGAAGGTTCACCAAGAGCGCTTGGCAGACGACGAGGTCGAAACTGCCGTCCGCGAACGGGAGTCCGGTCGCGTCGCCCGCGACTGCCTCGATGTCGGGGTGTTCGTCGGCTACCGAGAGGAGTTCGAGGTCGGCATCGACGCCGACGACGCGCGCGTCCGACTCCTCGGCGAGCACCCGCGTGAACTCGCCGGTTCCACACCCGACGTCGAGGATACGCGTTCGGCCGTCGAGGTCGAAGTCCGCGAGGGCGGCGCGAGAGTCCGCCCACATGCCGCGTCGCGTCCGGCGGAGATACGATTCCGAGAAACGTCGCACACCCGGAGTCCACTCGCGCGAACCAAAAATCAGTCGGAACGGCGGAAGTCAGTCGGAACGGCGCATTCGTTCCGCGGCGGCCGCGAGCGCGACAAGTGCGGCGGCGAACCCGAATCCGGGTGTTTCGGTCCCGGTCTGGGTCGAGTCCGTCGTGGTAGCCGACGAATCCGGCGAATCGACTGTCGTGGTCGCGTCTTCCGTCGCGGTTTGGGTCGGCGATTCGGCCGTCGAATTCGAGACGGAGTCGGTCGTTCCGGTAGTCGGCCGCTCGGTGGTCGTGGTGTCCGTGGCCGTCGTCTCGGACGCTTCGAGCGAGGCGACGACGCCCGCGTGGTCCGACGGCCAGAGGTCGCCGCGGTCGGTCTCGACTCTGGTCGAACTGAGGGTGAATCGCTCGGCCGAGAGGGGGGTGAGTCCACGACTGAACACGTGGTCGATTGCTTCCGAGAACTCGCCACCCGAGAGGTCGCTGGCACGGCAGCACGTCTCGTCGATACCGTCCGTCGCGGGAACGAGCACCTCGGAGAGGGTCGCGTACGCACCGGTTCCGGGTTCGTCGTTCACGTCGCCCGCGACGACGACCGGACCGGAGCGCTCGCGCACCCACGAGACGAGTTCGTCGGCCTGCGCGCCTCGAATCGCTCCGCTGGCGCGTTCGAGGTGCGTCGAGAGAACGTCGAAGGCGGGCGCGTCGGGAAGAGAGACCGTCGCGGCGGCGAACCCGCGGGCGAGTCGAAACGACTCCGACTCGGAGAACGACACGTCGAGCGCGCTGTCGAACGTCGTCTCCGAGGTGTCGTCCACCGAAACGTCCTCGGCGACGAGCAGCGCGTCTCGGTCACGCAGTCGGACGGTCGCTTCGTCGCCGTCGATTTCGGCCGGCAGTGCGGCGTCGGTGTTCTCCGACGAAATAGCGACTCGATAGCCCGAGTCGCGGGCGTCGAGCGCCGCCGAAAGCTCGGCGAGAAAGTCGATTTCGTCACCCTCGGCGGCTATCGAGGCGGCTTCTTGGACGGCGATTACGTCGGCATCGACCGCGTCGAATTCGGCGGCGATGGCGGCCATTCGACCGGGGACGTCACTGGCCCGGACCGACTCGTACATCTCGCCGACGAGTCTCCGCCGTTCGCGCTCGGTGTCGGCGACGAACAGTGGGTAGAGACTGACACCGAGACCGAGGTTCTGCGTTGCGACTCGGACGGGAGACGATTCGGCGAACGATTCGGCGACGCTGGCACTAGCGCGAGTGGTGAGACTAGTGAGACTGGCCGCAAACGGCGTCACCGCGAGCGACCGAAGGAGGGCGCGCCGGGTGGATGGTCTCCCGGCGAGGAGGGGGCGAACAGGGGAGGGCATCGCCCGGCGGTTCGAACGGCTATCTGTTAACCCTTGCTCGACCCGTCAGTTCGGGATTAGTTCTCGTCGGCGCGGAATTCTCGGACGCGCTCGATGTTCCACGCGAAGCCCTTGCCGTCCTCCGTCGGCGTTTCGAGGACGAGCGGGACGTCGTTCTCGACGATTGCGTCGTGGTTGATGAACGCGCGCATGCCGTCCTCGCCGATGAGACCCTCACCGATGAGCGCGTGCTCGTCTTTGTTCGTCCCGCACTCGTGTTTCGAGTCGTTGAGGTGGACGCACTTGAGGTGTTCCAGCCCGACCACGTCGTCGAGTTGTTCGAACGTCTCATCGACGCCCTCGGGTGTCGAGAGGTCGTAACCCGCCGCGAAGGCGTGGGCCGTGTCCAGACAGATATCGAGGTCCTGTTCGGACTCTTCGAGCACGTAGGCGAGGTGTTCGAAGTCGCCGCCGAGTTTGGTTCCCGAGCCGGCGTCGGACTCGATGAGGATGGTCACGTCGTCCGGCACGTCGATTTCGTCGAGGACGGAGACGGCGTTGTCGAGGCCGCCTTCGACGCCCGCGCCCGTGTGCGCGCCGAGGTGGACGTTCACGTAGGGAATGCCGAGTTTCGAGGCGACATCGACTTCCGTCTGCATGGAGTCGAGCGACTTCTGTCGAAGTCCGTCTTTGGGCGTACAGAGGTTGACGAGGTACGAGGTGTGGATGACCCACGGGCCGTCGAGTTTGTCGGCGGTCTCTTCGCGGAACAGTTCGGCCTCCTCATCGGAGATTTCGGGGTCCCGCCACACCTGCGGCGAGGTGGTGAATATCTGCCCGCAGTTGCCACCGAAGGCGACCTGTCGGAAGATGGCGTTGGCGACGTTGCCGTGCGGTGGCGTCTCGTCGTCGGACGAAACCTTCGAGCTAGACATCGAGACGTGTGCTCCTACTCGCATGAGCGACTCCACGTAGTACCCTACCAAAGGGACTTCGGAGTGCGATAGTCCCAAGCGCCCGTAACTAGTATGGCCCCTCGGTTGGAAAGACAGTCATGGCTGGTATTCCCGTCGGTACGCAAGTCGAGGATACAACAGTCCCGCTCGTGCGACCCGACGAGTCGGTGACTGAAACGTCGCTCTCGGAACTCGTCGAGGAGAAACCGGTGCTGCTCTGTTTCTACACCGCCGATTTCAGCCCGGACTGTACCGACGAGTGGTGCTCGTTCCGCGATTTCGACTGGTTCGCCGCGGGGCACGACGTGCAGGTCGTCGGCTCGAGCAAGTCCGGCGTCGGAATGCACCATCGATTCATCGACCGCTACGACCTCTCGTTCCCGCTCTTCGCCGATACGGACCTCGAACTCGCCGAGACGTTCGACGTGGTCTACCGAACCTTCGGCGTCTCGAAACGCTCTCGTCGGTCGTGTTTCCTGCTCGATTCGGACCTCACCGTCCGGTATCGGTGGCTGGGCCAACACTGGATCGACCCGACTCGTGACACCCCACCGCTCTCGGAAGTGTACGAGGGCGTCACCGAGGCACTGGAGATAGAGAATCCGGAGACGTTCGGCTTCTAAGACGCCGGTTCGACAACTATCGCTTCGACCCGGGACGACGACGAACCCAGTCGGCCGACTCGTACTTCTCTTCGACGCGTTCGCTCGCTCGCGTCAGTTCCTCCTCGGTCCACGAGCCTTCGTTCGCGTCCACGAACTCGACGAGCGAGTCGGTGAGCGCTTCGACGAACTCCGCGCGCGAAACGTCGGTGAGTTCGTCGATGCCGACGACGCGCTCGCGGAACTCCTCGGGCGTCACGTCGTGGCCGTCGAACACCGAGAGGTGCGTCTCCGCATCGACCGAGTACGTAATCGACCCGTGTTGTACCACTGCATCCCGGCGGCGGTACTGGGCGTTGCCCGCGATTTTCCGGCCCTCGGCGACCATGTCGTGGGCGGGATGAAGCGCCCGAAGGTAGCACGCCGGGTGCCAGATGACGGGCACGTCGTCCTCGACGAAATCGACATCGACGCCGACGCTTCGGAGGGCGTCGAGGATAGGCGTACAGAGGAGATGGTAGCAGTCGATGAGGTCGCCGGGGAGTTCGGCTTTCGGCGCGATGATGGAGTACGCAACATCACCGTAGTTGTCGTGGTAGATGCCGCCGCCGCCGGTCGGCCGGCGCGTCACGTCGATTCCCTCGAACTCGCAGTAGTCCCAATCGACCGTCTCGGGTCTCTGGCCGTAGCCGAGAGAAAGGCAACTTGGGTCCCACCGATACACGCGGACGGTTCGTGGTCCGCCCGTGGCGGCCGTCTCGCCCGCGACCTCGTCGAGCGCCATCTGCATCGCGCCGGGGCGGGTGTCCTCCCGCACTACGCGCCACTCGCGGTCGGCGAGTGCTTCCGAGTCGTTCATACACAGCATTTGCCGAAGCGAGGCAAAGCGGTTTCGACGCCGGGAGCGATTCCGTTAACTCTCCGGGCGGTGACGCCCAACCATGCACGTCACCCGCCTCGCGCTCGCCGCCCGCGACCCGATTTCGCTCTGTGACTTCTATGCAGAAACGCTCGGGTTCGACCCCGTTCCCGGTTCCCAACGGTCCGTCGAGGCGGGCGAGACGACCCTCTGGTTCGAACTCGGCGACTCGGTCCCCTACCACGTCGCGTTCTCCGTCGATGCGAGTCTCGACTCGGTCATCGACTGGGTGGACGAACACGTCGGCGTCCTCCCGACCGACGAGGGACCGAGCATCCGATTCGACTTCCTCGACTGCGACTCGGTCTACTTCGAAGACCCGGCGGGCAACGTCGTCGAGTACATCTGTTACGACGGGTCGGACGGCGAGTTCGACCCCGAGACGGACGTTCTGGGCGTGACGGAAGTCGGTCTCACAGTTCCCGACGTGGAATCGTTCCTCTCGGACCTCACGGCCGCCCTCGATATCGAGGTGTGGAGCGAGTTCGGCGAGGGCAACGTCGCATTCGTCGGCGACAAACACGCTCGGTTCGTCGTCGCCGCGGAGGGGCGACCGTGGTATCCGACCGACACCGACGCCGAAATCGCACCCGTGTCCGTGCAGTGTGATGCCGAGGGCGTGTTCGAACCCGAGGGGTTGCCGTATCGGGTGAACGTCGGCCAGTAACACACGCTTTTTCTCCTCTGCTTTTCCTCTGGCAGCTCGGTACCGAGTGACCTCCATCGAAACCGAAACTATGCGCCCGTTTTCGCCTGTACCTCGATTTTATATCGTCACATCTAGTTTATCGCTCCCCAAATTCCCGACTCGCGGGCCTTTTAGGCCTCGCACGCTGAGGAAGCATCATGGTACGGAACGTCGCCAGCGTGATGACCGAACTCGAGACCGAGGACTTCTATCTCCTCTCGGGCGTCGAGCAAGGGATGCGCTTTAGCGAGTGGGTCAACCGGAAGAAACTCCCGAAGAACTCGGGGTTGACCGAGGAAGACGTGGAGTACCGACTCGACCGGTGTATGTCTCGTGACCTCGTCGAGCGAAAGACCATCCAGTACGAGGGCTTCAAACTCACGCTGGCCGGATACGACGTACTCGCGCTGCGGACGTTCGCCCAGCGCGATACGATTCAGGGCTTCGGCTCGCCGCTCGGCGTCGGCAAGGAGAGCGACGTGTTCGAGGTGCAGTCGTTCAAACCCCTGGCACTCAAGTTCCACCGCGAGGGCTACACGAACTTCCGCGAAGTGCGCCGCGAACGCGACTACACCTCCGAGAATCGCCACGTCTCGTGGCTTTATACCGCCCGAAAGGCGGCCGAACGCGAGTACGAGGCGCTGGAAGAACTCTTCCCGAAGGTGTCGGTCCCGCGCCCGGTGGACCAGAATCGGCACGCAATCGTGATGGCGAAACTCGACGGCGTCGAACTCGCAAAGTCGCGTCTCGAATCCGCGCAAGTGACGGGCGTCCTGGACCTCATCCTCGACGAGATGGCCACCGCCTACGAGGCGGGCTACGTCCACGCCGACATGTCGGAGTACAACGTCGCGGTGAGTTCGAACGGAATCACCATCTTCGATTGGCCGCAGGCAGTCCCGACCGACCACGAGAACGCCCGTGAACTCCTCGCGCGCGACGTGAAGAACATCGTCGGCTACTTCAACCGCAAGTACCCCGCCGAGATGCCCGACGATATCGACTTCGAGGAGGTTGCGAACGCGGTTGCGGCGAACGAGTTCGAACGTATCGGACTTCACACGACCTGAGTGAGGTGATTTTGTGGACGTGGGTTTGGAGAGCGACCGCCGCCTCAGGTCCGCGATGAATCGTATCTCACGATATGAAATTGGGATTCCTGAGTGAGCGAGAGGACTCACGCCCGAATCCGTTCGACACCTGTTTTCTCAAATCTAAAAAACAAGCAATAAAACCTGACTTATAAACAATATTTCCCAATCAAGGATTTGGTTTGTGAGTATTCTATGCGATAGTTTGGACGACCGTCTTATGTGATGTCAGACGCAGGTACGTTCGTGATTCATACCAGTTTCCGGTTGATACCGGACCGGTTCCACGAACAGTATCTGTACAAGCTCGTTGCGATGTTGGGAGTGCTCGTCCTCATCACCGCGGGCATCGGTGCGTACACGTACGTTGGCGTCTCGGGTGAACTGCACGACTCGGTCCAGAACGAATTGCAATCGACAGCAGCACTCCAAGCCGATGAATTTTCGGTGTGGATGGAAGAACGGTCGGAGATTACGAGGCTCATTTCTGAGTTTGCCGTGCTCGATACGAAAGACTCGACGCGGATATCCGCCTTCTTGGAGAGCCAACTGGCGAGTCTGCCAGAGGACTTCGACTCGGTACACTACGTGAACACCGAGACTGGGGAGATTCTCGCCAGTTCTTCCCAAGACCGCATCGGTGAGACCGCGGAGAGTACGACCCATCGCTACGTCCACGGTTCCGGGACGTTCACTAACAGTGACGAAGTCGCCATTACCGAGATGTACGACCGCGGTGGGGAGCGCTACATGGCGTTCGTGAGCCCGGTATCGGGGTCCGAAGACCGTGCAATCGTCGTCGTCTCGTCGGTCGCACACCTTCGAGAGGTGTTTCACGCACCGTTCGAGGGGTCGTTCGTGCAGATAATCGACAGCGAGGGTATCGTCGAGTTCGACGAGCGCCAGCAAGTCGAAGGCGAGCAGTACGCCGTCGAAGAGTCTCGAGTGCTCACCGACGGCCTCGATGGCGGCGCGGGTGCGTACGAGGCCGACGCGAACGGCGTCCTCGACGAGAGACACGTCGTCGCGTACGCAGGCGTGGACGAGATGGTACTCGTCATCCACGCACCGACGAGTTCGGCCTATCACATCCAAGAGACGGTCGCCTTCGACATCGCCGCCTTGCTGTTCTTGTTGCTCATCACGATAGGTGGAATCGCCTTCGTCCTCAAGCGAAGCATGCTCGACCCGCTCGATGGACTCGAAACCAAGTTGACGAGTCTCAGAGAAGGCAACCTCGACATCGACCTTCGGACGGACCGGCGCGACGAGTTCGGGTCGGTCCTCGACTCTGTGGCCTCGCTGCGGACAGACCTCCTCGACCAACGTGCCGATGCCAAGAGCTACAGTAGCGTGATGCAAGCCACTGCAGACGGCGACCTGACCGCACGGATGGACGCCGACAGCAACGCTGCCGACATGCAGACCATCGCGGACTCGTTCAACGGAATGATGGACGATATCGAATCCACCGTCGGCACCGTCATGGACTTCGCTGACGGCGTGCAGACGCGAAGCGACCAGGTCGCCGAAGGCGCTCGTGAGGTCAATACGGCGAGCGAACAGGTCGCCAAATCGGTCGAACAGATCTCTCACGGTGCGGGCGAGCAGGCCGACCAACTGACCACCGTCTCCGGCGAGATGGACACGCTCTCGGCGTCGGTCGAAGAGATAGCGGCGTCGGCCGAAGAGTTGGCCACCAACTCCGCGAAGGCCGCAGAATCCGGCAAAGAGGGACGAGTTTCGGCGCGCGAAGCGCTCGATGGGATGGAAGCGATTCGTGAAGAGACGCACACGACGGTCGCCGAGGTTGCGGAGTTCGGCACGCTCACACAAGAGATCGGCGACATCGTCGGCGTCATCGGTGACATCGCCGATCAGACGAATCTGCTGGCGCTCAACGCGAACATCGAAGCGGCCCGAGCGGGCGATGCGGGCGAAGGGTTCGCCGTCGTCGCCGACGAGGTGAAGCAACTCGCCGAAGCGACGACCGAGTCGGCCGGCGAAATCGAATCGCTCATCGAAGACGTTCGCACCCAGCGCGATGCGGTCGTCTCCGGTGTCGAGCAGATGGAGACCAAAGTCACCGAGGAGTCCGAATCGGTCGAGACGGCCATCGACGCCCTGGACGAAATCACCGAGCGCGTCGAGGCGAATAATGCGAGCGTCCACGAGGTGACCGACGCGACGGAAGCGCAGGCCTCCTCGACGGAAGAGGTGTCGTCGATGGTCCAAGAAGTCGCCAGCGTGAGCGAAGAGACGACGGCCGAAGCCGAGAACGTCTCGGCGGCCGCCGAAGAGCAGGCCGCGTCGTTGAATCAGGTCACCGCGAGTGCGGAACAACTCGCCGAAGAATCCCAAGACCTGCAGGCACTGCTCAGCCAGTTCGAAGTGAGTGCCGACGAGAGCGGGCAGGCGAGTGCTCCCGAACCGGTCGGAACGACCGGCGAGTTTAGCGGCGGGTTCCAGTCGGCAGCGGTGAGTGACGGCGGGCGGAACCAGTAACGGGCCTCAATAAACGCGATTTTTGTTATTCGAGTGGTGCGAGCGTCACCGATTCGGCTTCGAAGTCTTCGACGAACGCACCCGGGCCGCCGACGCTGAAGGTTCCCGCTTCGGTCTCGATGACGAGCGTGTTCTCGACTGGGAACGAGTTGTTCACGGGTTCGAGTAACCCCTGGCGGATTCCGACGACGTTGCCGTGGAGTTCGGTCGGTCCCTCGGTGTGGACCATCCTGCCGCGAGCGGTGACAGAGAGACCGACGTCCGCCCGCTTGCACAGCGTCGTCTGCAAGACGGCGTGCCGGAAGTTGTGATACGTCGCCGGAAGCGGATCGGGGGAGGCGGTGTACGCCTCGGCGGCCATCGGCCAGTAGTTGCCGAAGAACGACCCGACGATGACGGGACCGAGTTGGGGTTGGGCGAAGACGATTGCCTGCGACTCCGAGTTCGAGCGCGCGACCATCTCCCCCGGCGCGACCAACCCGGTGTGCGAATCGATTGCGAGCATCGTCGGCATCGGTTCGTGCCACACTCGAACGACCGAGGCGATACCCTCCAGGTCGAGGTCGTCGTTCGGAGAGACGCCGGTCACGATGAGCACGACGAGCACGCCGCGCTCGCGGGCGGCGCGAAGTTCGGGTGCGACTTCGTCGAGCAGACTGTACGGAAGCGAGAGTTCGACCTCCGAGTCGGCCCGTTCGAGTAACTGCGAGACTCGCTTGAGCACGGTCACCCGCGATTTAATGACCTCGAAGCGGTCCTCGTCGCGGGCGGTCGCCGTGTATCGCTCTTCGAGCGCCGGGCGCATGGCCGCGACGTTCGCCGAGAGCGACTCGATGACCTCGGTTGGTGGCTGTGCCCGAATCGTCGTGGGCACGACGTGGTCGTTCACTTCGACGAATCCTCGCGCTTCGAGTTCGTTGCTCACGCTGTAGACGTACCGCTTCGACACCCCCGCCGCGTCGGCGATTTGACTCGCCTTCGCTTCCCCCAGTTCCAAGATAGTGAGATACGTATCGATGACCTTCTCGGAGAGCCCGAACTGCTCCAAGCGGTCAGCCAGTTCCCCATCGTCCATAATTGATTGGTCACGACCACGCTACTTAATGACTCGAATCTCGACCCGTCAAAACCGACTCCCGGACGCGTCCTCCGCATCGTGTGAAAGTGTGAACGAACATTACACCACAATTATTAGCGGCGGCGTCGCAGACTGTAGCAATGCAACTACGCGACGCACTCGCAGATTACAAGCGCCACGCCGACCATCCGACGCGCTTTCCGGGTGAACGACGGACGACGAGCGGATTTTTCTCTGGGGGCGACGGCCGTCTCGTTCACGTCGAAACCGACGGCGCGGTTCGTGACTTCGGCTATCCACTGTCTGGATTGTGGGGCGTCGAGCGCTCTCGATTCGGCGTTCGGCCGACCGACGACGACGCCGCGACAATCCACTGGTTCGAAGCGGGTGCGAACCAATCCTACACGGGTAACGGTTCGGCCGTCGTCACCGAACACGAGACGCCGTTCGGCGCGGTCACCCAGTACGACGTGACCGTCGGCGACGCCCACGTCACGCGGTTCGAGAGCGACGCCGACCGCGAACTCAGCGCCGACCTCGAACTCGTCGCCTTCGTCCACTTCCAACCCGACGGCCGCGATACGCTCGTCGGCCAACTCTCCCACGACGACGCGGTGGAAGTTTACCACGCCGAAGAACACGACTTCGTCGCGGCCGCTCCCGAGTTTTCGAGCGTCGGCGGGCGCGTTCCCGAGAAGTTCGAGGAGTTGCTCGCCGCCGAAGACGTCGAACTCCCGCGTCCGCTCTCGGACAATCGCTACGAGGAGGGCCAACTCAGCGGGGCCATCGTCGGCACCGTCCCCTTCGAATCCGGCGCGGCGACCGTTGGCACGCTCCTCACCGATAGCCGCGAGACGACACGAACCGCGGCCCTCGATTCGATTCACTCACTCGTCGCGCTCGACCGCGACGAACTCGACGCGCGGGCGGCCGCCGACCTCGAAGGCTCGGTTCCCGACCACGGAGACTCGGGGGCGATGCGCGAAGATATCCGCGTGCTCTCGCTACTCTCCGGCAACCTCGGTCTTCGAATCGCCGGTCCCGACTTCGACCCCTACTACGCCTACTCCGGCGGCTACGGCTACACGTGGTTCCGCGACGACGCCGAAATCTCGCGGTTCCTCCTCGAATCCGACGAGCGTCTTGACCTCGAACTCGACGCGTGGCACGAACGAAGCGCCCGCGCCTACTGCCGAACCCAGCGCGACGACGGTTCGTGGCCCCACCGCGTCTGGCCGTTCGACGGGTCGCTCGCACCCGGCTGGGCGAACGCCCGCCTCGAATCCGGTGAAGACACCGACTATCAAGCCGACCAGACCGGGAGCGTCATCTCCTTCCTCGCGGCCTACCACGACGAGTGCGAAGACGCCGACCTTCGCGCCGACATCGAATCGACGCTCGAAACCGCACTCGACAGTCTGGACGAGACGCTCGGCGACGACGGCCTCCCTCTCGACTGCCAGAACGCGTGGGAGAACATGACCGGCCGGTTCAGCCATACGACGGCGACCTTCCTCGAAGCGTACACCGCGCTCGCGCTGTCCGACCTCGACGATGAATTGACCGCTCACGCCGCTGACCGCGCCCGCGACGTGTACGACGCAATCGACCAGTTGTGGAGCGATGACCGCGAGTGCTACGCCCTCCGAATCGCGCCCGACGGCTCGCTCGACGACCGGTACGATTCGGCCGCGCTCGCGCTCGTCTCGGCACACCGCGCCTACGACGAACTCGAATCCGTGGGCGACGAGCGGCTCGACAGACTCGCAACCCACACGCGACACGTCTTCGACGGCCTCTGGCACGACCCCGCCGAGAGCGACGTGAAGGGTCTCGTCCGCTTCGAGGGCGACGACTGGCGGAAGCGCTCTCAAGACTCCGAGAAGATTTGGACGGTCTCGACCGCGTGGGGTGCGAACGCCGCCGTCGAACTCGCCGCACTGCTCGGTGACCACGGCGATTCGCGTGCCGAGACGTTTGCCGACGAAGGCCAGTCCTTGTTGTCGCTCGTCTCGCCCGATGGCCCGCTGACGACCGAGGCGGGCTACCTCGCTGAACAGTTCTTCGACGACGGCACGCCGGACAGTGCTACTCCCCTTGGGTGGCCACACGCGCTTCGGTTGGCGACGATTGCGACGCTCACGACGGACGTGGTGCAGAGAGAGTAGAAAGAGAAGAGAGTAGAATCGAAGCCAGAGTCAGTCGTTATTGACTGGCCGCGACTTTTCGTCCGGTCTCACGCTGGAGGAGCGACTCGCCCGTCTGCGCATCGAAGAGGTGCAGGTCGGACTCGTCGAACGAGATGGTAATCGTCTCATCCGGTTCGGGGTCGATATCGGAATCGACGCGGGCGATGAACTCCGCCCCGATATCGAGGTGGAGGTAGTTGTCCGAGCCGACCGGTTCGACCACTTCGACGCCCGCTTCGATGGCATTCTCGCCCGTCGCGTTCGGCACGATATCTTCGGGGCGAATGCCGACCGTGACGGTTTCGGCGTCGGTTGCAGCCTCGATTCGAGACGAGAATTCGGGAGAGAGTCGGTAAGAGAACGAGCCGTCGTCTTCGTCGTCGGAGAGGACGAGGCGGTCGCCCGACGAATCGAGCGAGACGGTGAGAAAGTTCATCGACGGCGACCCGACGAAGCCGCCGACGAAGGCGTTCGCGGGGTTCTCGTACACGTCTTTCGGGCGGCCGACTTGCTGGAGTTCGCCGTCTTTGAGGATGACGATGCGGTCGCCCATCGTCATCGCCTCCTCCTGGTCGTGGGTGACGTAGAGCGAGGTGATGCCGAGTTCGTTCTGGAGACGCTGAATCTCGGTGCGCATCGTGGTTCGGAGTTTGGCGTCGAGGTTGGAGAGCGGTTCGTCGAAGAGGAACACGTCGGGTTCGCGCACGATGGCGCGGCCGAGCGCGACGCGCTGTTTCTGCCCGCCGGAGAGTTCGTCCGGTTTGTCCTCCAGCAGGTCTTCGATGCCCATCATGCGGGCCGTCTCGCGCACTCGCGTCTCGCGCTCGTCTTTCGAGAGGTCCGTACTCATCCGCAGGCCGAACGCCATGTTCTGTTCGACCGTCTTGTGCGGGTAGAGCGCGTAGTTCTGGAACACCATCGCCACGTCGCGCTTGCGCGCGTTCTGGTCGGTGACGTCCTCGTCGCCGATGGTAATCGTGCCGCCTGACGGCGATTCTAAACCAGCGACCATCCGGAGCGTAGTCGATTTTCCGCACCCGGAGGGACCGACGACGGTGATGAACTCGCCGTCTTCGACTTCGAGCGACAGGTCATCGACGGCCACGACGTGTCCTCTGTCGTACTCCTTCCGCAATGTTTCGAGCGTGAGACGTGCCATTACTCCCCGTCTGTGCGCATCGTTCATAATCGTTTTCCTCTTTTTGGAATGTGTGATGCATTAGTTCGTAGTATATTTTCAAAGAGTGTAATCAACAGACAGGAGCGGAATAGAAGGTCTGACAGTGGCGTAGAACGACCCGAATCACCGACTTCGACCCGGTCGAAATCGGCCGGTATTCCTAACTATTAAATATATGAACACATAGTTCATCATAGATTCGTCATGGAATACGACCGACGCACGATACTGAAGCAACTGGCTGGCACGACGGCCGTCGGCGCACTCGCAGGGTGCGTCGGCGTCTCGGAGACTGACTCGACGCAAACGCCCGACGAGAGCGGAGAGAGCGGCGACGAGGGTGGCGACGAGACCACCGCACAAGAGCAGACCGAGGCCGCCGGACCGTCCGGAACGTTCACGCTCTGGCACCAGCGCGCGGAAGCCGAGAAGAAGGCGCTCGAATCGAGCGCGGAGGCGTTCACCGAGCAGACGGACCACACCGCAGAACCCGCTGAAATCGCCGACCTTCGGCAGAAGACCACCTCGGCGATTCCGGCCGGACAGGGCGCGGGCATGTTCGACTGGGCACACGACTGGACCGGCGAGTACTACCAGAACGGCTTCCTCTCGGACCAGAGCGGCAACCTCGACGTGGACCTCTCGGTGTACACCCAACCCGCGCAGGCCGCCGTCCAGTTCGACGATGCGACGCTCGCACTCCCCTACGCGGCGGAGACGGTGGGTCTCATCTACAACGAGGAGCTGGTGGACGAAGCCCCGGAGACCATCGCCGACATGAAGGCCATCATGGAGGAGCACCACGACCCAGAAAACGGCAAGTACGGTCTCAGCTACCCGCTGAACGCCTACTTCATGAGCGCGTGGGCACACGCCTTCGGCGGCTACTACTTCGACGAGTCGAACGTCGAACTCGGCCTGTCGAACGACGCCACGCTGGAGGGCTTCCAGTTCATCCTCGACAACTTCGTGCCGTACCAGCCGAAGGACACGGGCTACGACCCGCAGGCGGCCGTCTTCCTCGAAGGCAACGCGCCGTTCGCCATCAACGGTCCGTGGTTCCTCGGCGACGTGAAGTCCAACGGCATCGATGCCGGCGTCACGCGTCTCCCCTCGCCCGAGGGTGAGGCCGAACCCAAGCCGTACACCACGGTCAAGCAACTCTACTTCACGAACACGCTCGACGACGACGAGGCAAAGGCAGCGGCCGCCCGCGCCTTCGCCGAGTGGTACACCACGAACACGGACGTGCTCTCGGCCAACGCCGAGGACTTCGGCTACATCCCGGTCTACGAGGAACTCGCCAGCGAGGGCGACCTGCCGCCGGCCGTGCAGGGCTTCTCCGAATCCGTCGCGCTCGGCACGCCGATTCCGTCGCACCCGAAGATGGGCGACGTGTGGGGACCGCTCGAAGACGCCTTCAACAGCGTGAAGAACGGCGACGCGGAGATTGCGCCCGCCTTCGAGAAGGCCGAACAAGACATCCGGTCCAACTGGGAGTAAGCTATGAGCGTCGTCGAACGTGTCGCCGAGCAAGCCGCGGGCAACCCCGTGGTGAACAAAGACGACTTGCCGTTACTGCTCGTGTTGCCGGGGCTGTTCGTCTTCCTCGCGTTCATGCTCTTTCCGGTGCTGTACCTCGTGTACCTCTCGTTTACGAACGCAGAGCCGGCGACCCTGTTTCAGGGCGAAGAGCAGTGGGTCGGGATTGCGAACTATATCCGGATACTCAGCGACGGCCAGTTCTGGAACTCGATGGGCGTCACGTGGCTCTTCGTCGCCACGTCCGTCGCGCTGAAGGTGCTCGTCGGTCTCGCCGTCGGTCTCGTCGTGACCGGAAAGCGCGTCCGTGGCAAGCGATTCATGCGGGCGCTCATCATCATCCCGCTGGGGTTGCCCGGTATCTTCACCATCACCATCTGGCGCGGCATCTTCAGTTCGGCGGAGTTCGGACTGATGAATCAGTTCCTCCGGATGGCGAATCTGAGTTCGGTCGCGTGGCTCTCCGAGCGCTGGATGGCGTTTCTCGCCTACAACGTCACCGAGGCGTGGCTGGCCTACCCCTTTATGGTCATCATCACCGTGAGCGCGCTCCAGGACGTGCCCGAGGAACTCCACGAGGCGGCGATGATTGACGGCGCGGGGTTCTTCTCGCGTTTCCTGCACGTCACGCTGCCGTCTATCAAGCGCCCCGTGCTGTTCGCGTCGATTCTCACGGCCGCGGCGTCGTTCCAGCAGTTCCTCATCCCCTATGTGTTCAATCAGGGTGGCCCGTCGCGGACGAACGAACTCCTCATCGTCTACGGCTTCCGCGAAGCGTTCCGCTTCCAGAAGTACGGTGAGGGCGCGGCGATCATGATTATCGCCGTCCTCGTCATCGGGGCGTTCATGATGCTGAACGTCTGGAAAGGCCGTCTCGCCGAGGGGGTCGAAGACGCATGAGCGCCATCTCCGAAATCGTCGGGGCAGTCGCAGAGGACGCGCGAGAGGCCGCGAACGCACCAATCGAAGCGGTCAAAGACGCCCGATACACGCTCGAAGGCGTGCGCGACGGGCACGTCAGTCCGAATCAGGTGCTCAAGACAGTCGGTATCACCGCCGGTGCCGCCGTCGTGGTGGCTATCCTCTTGTTCCCACTCTACTGGGTCGCGGTCGGCGCGTTCTCCGGAACGGGCGCGTCGCTCTACTCGTCGAGCGGGATTCGCCTCTGGCCCGCCGACCCGACGTTCGAACCGTTCCTGTGGGTCGTCGGCGACCTCATCCTCCCGAGCTATCGGATTACGCTCGGTCTGGGTGGGTACGAACTGTTCGTTCAAACGCCGGAACTCGCACTGCTCGACGTGTCGAACTACGGCGTCACCGAGACGTCCGACTTCAAGAAGTTCTTCGTCAACAGCCTCACCGTCGCCATTCCGACGGTCCTGCTGGCGATGTGTCTCATCGTCCCCGGTGCCTACGCCCTCTCGCGGCGGAAGTTCATCGGGCGCTCGAAGGTGCTCTACGGCTACGTGCTCTTTACCCAAATCGGCGGCGGGCTCGGCGTCGCACTGCTCATCGCACTGTACGCCCTGTTCGTCCAGTTCGGGTTCAACGACAGCAAACTCGCCCTCTCGGCGTACTACGCCGCCACCGCGGTTCCGTTCAACACCTGGCTCCTCAAGACGTACATGGACGGCATCCCCGTGTCCTACGAGGAGGCCGCGATGATGGACGGCGCGCCGTCGTGGAAAATCGTCACCGAAATCATTCTCCCGCTCTCGAAAGCGGGGCTGGCGACGGTGTTCATCTTCACCTTCCTCACCGGGTGGACCGAGTTCGTCGTCGCCCAGACGTTGCTCTCGACGGACAACTACACGCTCCCCGTGGGCCTGTACTCGCTCGTCGGCCGGTACTCCATCCCGTGGGCACGGTTCTCGGCGTTCGCACTCACGTTCGCCGCACCGATTATGCTCATCTACCTGTTCGCACAGCGCTACATAGAGGGTGGCCTGTCGTTCGGTGGGATGGAAGGGTAGGCGTCGGTTCGCCAACTTTCGGTTCTCTACATTTTACGGACGCCTGCACCGTCGGTTACGTACTACCGGCCAAACAGTCGCCGAGAGAACGAAGTCTCCACGCGGTAGGTCAGATAGCCAGCCAGTCCAAGCGCGCAGACAGCCGGCAAGACAGTCACGACGAACGAGAAGCCGAAGTCCGGAACTGACAATCCAACGATTGCCATAGCGGTGATTCCGAGACCCAGCAAAAGTGTGAGCACCAGAAACGCGGACACGAAGACGACGAGAAATTCGACTATCTGACTTTCATCGCGCTCTCTGTCGGCGAACCCGTAGCCGGCAATCGCACCGAGACAGACGGCCGCGACGATTCCCGGGCCACCGTCGAGGCTGAAGTTCGTTCTCGTGGCGACGAGGTAGGAACCGTAGAGGCTGAACCCGACCATTCCGAATATCAATCCGACGATGGCACCCCGAACTGTACCCAAGAGCCGATTTCGATGGCGACGGTACCAGTCCGAATCGACTCGATAGGCGAGCAGGTACGCCCCAGCAAAGACGAAAATCGCGGTGAGTGTCGGAAGCAGGAAGAACGGGACGGTGTGCAACCGGTCGCCGAGAAGCAATTGGAAGGCCATCGTTGGAACGATAGCCAGTGCCCACCCGACGACGAGTGCGCCGACGAACAGGATTCGACTTCGGTGTGCCGCGGCCGACGTGCTTGCCCGTCCGCTCGTCACCCAGCGATAGCCGCCGTATCCGCCGACGACGAGCGCGAGCGGAGCGGCGACCTGAATCGAGAACACCCAGTCCGGTGGAAAGGACGCACCTGTCGTCGCTTCGTAGTAATTCTCGAGCAGTCGGCCGACGGTATCCAAGAAGAACGCCTGTACCAAGCCCCACTGGAGGGCAGTGACGAGCGCCTGTTTCTGTGTAGATGGAGGGTCCGAGGAGGGCATCGTTCCGATACGACATTGCCGTCGTATTATAATGTGTTGACAGAATTCGTCGCCAGCGCCATCCATTGGTTCTCGTTCGCACACCGGCCCCCAATCCGAAGTTCTTAACCCTCCCCCTAAGGAAGATTCGCCAACTCGCTGGCACGCGGGCCCGCCAGTGGGCACCCGTCACGTACGGGACGAAATGTGGTCTCCGGGACTGAGTTCCCGTAGGACTGAATCGCAAGCGCCCGCGGTGAACTACAATGGCACGAAGCTTCTACTCCCACATCAAGGAGGCATGGAAGACGCCGAAGGAAGGCAAACTCGCCGAACTTCAATGGCAGCGAAAGCAAGAGTGGCGCCAGCAGGGCGCTATCGAGCGCATCGAGCGCCCGACCCGCCTCGACAAGGCCCGTGAGCTCGGCTACAAGGCCAAGCAGGGCATCGTCGTGGTCCGCGTCTCCGTCCGCAAGGGTGGCGCGCGCAAACAGCGACACAAGGCAGGTCGCCGTTCCAAGCGCCAGGGTGTCAACCGCATCGGCCGCCGCAAGTCCATCCCGCGCATCGCCGAGGAACGCGCCTCGCGCAAGTACCCCAACATGCGTGTGCTGAACTCCTACGGCGTCGGTCAGGACGGTTCGCAGAAGTGGCAGGAAGTCATCCTCGTGGACCCCGAACACCCCGCCATCCAGAACGACGACGACCTCAACTGGATCTGCGACGACGCCCACGACGGCCGCGCCTTCCGCGGTCTCACGAACTCGGGCAAGCGCGGACGCGGTCTCCAGCACCGTGGCAAGGGCACGGAACACGTCCGCCCGTCCATCCGCGCCGGTCGCCGCCGCGGCAAGTAACGCCCCCAATCTTCTCTCGTTTATCGACGCCTGAGCGACAGCGCTCTATTCGAAAGCACTCGAGCGAAAATCAGCGATGGCTCTCGGAGGCGAACGCGTCGAAAGGGAAGACAGGAATCAGAACGGTGACGACGGGCCGAGGTCCGCTTCGCCCTCGGAACCGGATTCGACGTCGCCCTCCCAGCCCTGGAATCCGCCGCGAAGGCTGGACACGTCCGCGTCGATGTTCGAATCGAGGATGGAGGCCACGCGCTGTGAACTCTTGCCGATGTAGCACGAGACGACGACTTCGTCGGGCCATTCGCGGTCGAACACCGCCGGTGTGAGGCTCTGCGCGGGGAGGTTCTCAGCGCCGGGGATGTGCCCCGACGAGTACGACGACGGGTCCCGAATGTCGATGACCGCGACCGAGTCGTCGTCGAGTTTTCCGTGCAGTTCGTCCTGCGTCGTCTCCACGACCATATGCGCACCTGTGAGTCCGAGAGTAAAGGCGCGTCGCTTCCGGCGAGGTGGGCGCAGGCCGCGGGTTTATTCGCCACGCCTGCCAATCTCGGGGCATGACACTCTCGCTCGACGCCACCCAACTCGACCGCTATTCGAGACACATCATCATGGACGAAGTCGGTCCCGAGGGACAGGGCCGACTTCTCGGTGCTCGGGCGGTCATCGTCGGTGCAGGCGGTTTGGGCGCGCCCGTCATCGAGTATCTCGCCGCCGTCGGCGTGGGCGAGTTGGTCGTCGTTGACGACGACGTGGTCGAACGGAGCAACCTCCAGCGGCAGGTCATCCACCACGACGGCGACGTCGGCACCCCGAAAGCCGAGAGCGCCGCGGAGTTCGTCCGCGGACTCAACCCGGACGTGACCGTCGAGGCGGTGCAAGCGCGACTCGACCCCTCGAACGTCTACGACTACGTCGAAGGGGCGGACGTCGTCGTGGACGCCACCGACAACTTCCCGACGCGGTACCTGCTCAACGACGCCTGCAGATTCGCTGGAATCCCGCTCGTCCACGGCGCGATTTACAAGTTCGAGGGGCAGGCGACGACCCTGCATCCCGATGGGCCGTGTTACCGGTGTCTGTTCCCCGAAGCGCCCGAACCGGGCACGGTCCCGGACTGTGCGACGACGGGCGTCATCGGCGTCCTTCCCGGCACCGTGGGGTGTATCCAAGCGACCGAAGCGGTGAAGGTCGTCCTCGATATCGGCGAGACGCTGAAGGGTAGGTTACTGTTCTACGACGCGCTCGATTTGACGTTCGAGACGGTGCCGTACCGGCAGAACCCAGAGTGCCCGGTGTGCGGCGATGGTGGCGTCCAATCGATAGACGATATCGAGTACACCGAAAGCTGCGCAGTGAGTTTCGACTGAAGAAGTGAGTTCGGAGGGGCTGCGTAGGGGACTAATCGCGGCCGAACTGGAAGCCACCGAGAGAGTCGTCGTCGAGCGGGTCGTCACCGCCAAGCGGGTCGTCACCGCCGAGCGGTTCGCCACCGTCGGTCGCCGCCTGCACGTTCTGGTCGTCGGTTTCTTCGTACGCGTTCGTGCCGCCGACGAGTTGGTCCACGCGCTGGGTGAGTTCGTCGAGCGCGACCGACTGCGCGTCGGTCGCGTCGGTTATCTCGTCGGTCGCGTCTTCGGCAGAGCGCGCGTGTTCCTGTGCGATTTGAATCGTGCTCGTGACCTCTTCGATGTTCGTCGCCTGTGAGTCGGTGGCGTCGGCGACTTCGGTGATGCCGTTGGCGGCCGAATCCGCGGCGTTGGCGATTTCGTTGAGCGACGAGAGCACGTCCTCGATTTCGCCGGAGGCGACCTGCACCTGTTCGTGCGATTGCTCGGAGGCGGTCACCGTCTCGTCGGCCTGTTCTTGAATCTCCTCGATACTCTTGGCGATTTCTTCGGTGTGTTCGTGCGTCTGGTTGGCGAGTTGCTTCACCTCGTCGGCGACGACCGAGAAGCCCTCACCAGCCTTGCCGGCGCGGGCCGCTTCGATGTTCGCGTTGAGCGCCAGCAGGTTGGTCCGGTCGGCGACTTCGGCGATGACCTCGACGACTTCCTCGATAGCGCCCATCCGCTGTTGGAGTTCCATGACGCTGTCGAGGAGTTCGTCTGAGATGTCGATGACGTGGTCCGTCGCCGTTCGAATGCTCTGACCAGCTTCCTGCCCGCTTTCGGCGGCGGCGCGTGCCTGGTCTGCCGCGGAGGCGACTTCGTCGGACGTGGCCGCGATTTCCTCCATGCTCGCCGAGAGGTTCTGCATCTCTTCGGCACCTTTCGAGAGGAGGTCGGTCTGTTCGGAGACCTTCGATTCGATGTCGCCAGCGGCCGTCGTCGCGTGATGGACCGCCGTCCCGAGTTCTGCCGCAGTTTCGTCCACTTCGGTTGCGACCCGTTCGAACCGACCGGCCATCTCGTTGAGGTCCGAAATCACCGAGAGTTCGTCCTCGGAGAGCAAGCCGCGGTGGTCGGTGTAGGACGCGCGCGCCGCGAGGTTGCCGGTCGTGAGTTGGGTAATCGTCTCCGAGACGGCACCCAAGAGTTCCTGTGTCGCGTGCTGTTTGTTCACCACGTCGGTTCGGTCGTGGACCGTCTCGACGACGGCGACGACTTCGTCACCGTCGAACAGCGGACGTGCCGTAAACCAGATGTGTCGTTCGACGCCGTTCCGGTCGGTCATCGTACTCGCGTCTTCGTAGAGCAGTTGCGACTCGTCGGCGAGTTCGATACCGTACTCCGCCGTCGCGTTGGTCGGCGCGTCGAGCACCTTGTCGGCGAGCGTCTTCGCCCGGCGGCCGTCCGGGTAGAACAGCTCGCTTACGTGGTTCGACCCGAGTGCCTCCTCGGCCGACGCACCGGTGAGTTCCGAAATCGGGTCGTTCCACCCGATGACTCGGTTGTCGGCGTCGATGATGAACACCGGCGTGCCCACGCTATCGAGGATGCTCCCGAGTGGAAGTTTCTCTGCTGCTGCCGTTACCGTCTTCGCCCCGTCAGTGTGAGTCCCGCCGTCAGTTCGTGCCCTCCCACGAACCCCTGGAACCAACGCGGCAAGCCGCGAACGTAGGTTCATGCGTCCGTGTGATGAGATGACACACAATAATGATGTTGCTAATATTATCAGACGTGATATCTTTTTAATCGTCCGATTTTATCAGCGAAAGGCGGAAATACGCGATGTATCGTCGATACATCGATTGCTGTCGCTCGATTTTACCGGCAAAAACTGAATCAAAACTACAACCGGAGGTCAGTTGTTAGTCTTGCGTCGTTCTCCCACCATCGGTCGTCGGCGCGCTCGCATCGGTGCCCTCGGCGACGGTCCCGTCACCGAACTCGAACGCGGAGTCGTCAGCCTCCGCGTACTGCTCGGCATCGACGGTGAACGAGGCGACGAGCGACATGAGGCGCTCGGACTGTTTGGCTAACTGGTCCGCCCCGCGAGAGACCTCGCTGAGCGAGGCAGTCTGCTCTTCGGAGGCGGCAGCGACGTTCTCCGCTCGGTCGGCCGCATCCTGACTGAGGTCGGTCACGCGGTCCATCATCGACGCGACTTCCTCGGTGGAAGCGGCCTGGTCGTCGGTCGTACGACTGATTTCGTCTACCCCATCGACCGTCTCGCGGGCGTTGGCGACGATAGTATCGAGCGACGTCTGTGCGTGTTCGACGGCTTCGACACCGTCTTCGACGGCCGCGCGCGTCTCGCGCATCTCGCTTACCGACTCGGACGACTTCGTCTGCACCGTCTCGATTGTCTCCTCGATTTCGCTGGCGGATTCTTTCGTCTCGCCAGCGAGTTCCTTCACCTCGTTGGCGACGACTGCGAACCCTTCGCCCGCCTCGCCAGCGCGTGCCGCTTCGATGTTGGCGTTGAGCGCGAGGATGTTCGTCTGGTCGGCGATACTGGAGATGAGTTCGACGATTTCGCCGATCTCCTTCATGTCGGACTCCAGTGCTTCGATGCGTTCGGCGGTCTGCTCGGTCCGCGTCTCGACGGCTTCGATAGTCTCGATCGCGTTCTCGGCGGCGACGTGGCCGTCTTCGCTCGCTTCGAGCGTGTGTTTCGCGGTCCGTTCGAGTTCGGTCGCCGACGAGGCGACTTCCTCGATACTCGCCGAGAGGTTGCTCGTCTCGCCGGTCGTCTGTTCGAGACTGCGCTGTTGTTCGTGTGCGCCCTCGGCCATGATTTGCGTGGACTCGCTCACCTGCTGGCTGGCGGATTCTATCTCCTGGGCGCTGGCGGTCACTTCTTCGCTCGCGGCGGCGACCGTTTCGGCGAACGCGGCGACTTCCGCGATGGTCGTCTCCAACTGGTCGGCCATCTCGTTGAACGACCGGGCGACCTCGTTCATCGCGTCGTTCGAGGCGTCTTCGGCCATCCGACTCGTCAGGTCGCCGGCGGCGGCCTCTGCCATCACGTCGCTGAATTCCTGCGCTTTCGCTTCGAGTTCGGTGATGAGCGTCTCTAAGTCGTGGTGGGTGTTCGACATCGCCCGCCCGAACGACCCCGGCAGGTCCTCGTCGAGGACGGCGTTGTCGAAGTCCTTGTCCGCGAGGGCCTCGGCCTGTCCGGCGACCGTCGTGAGGTAGGACTGCATCTCGCCGAACGAGTCGTAGAGTTGGCCCATCTCGTCGATTCGCGCCGTCTCGGGGACGTCGCCATCGACCTCTCCGTCGGCGATGTCGCGGGCGTTGTCGGCGACGACGGCGAGGGACTTCGCCGTCCCGCGGCCGATGGTGAGGCCGACGAGGAAGAGCGCGCCCACGGCAAACGCGAGCAGGAGTCCGATGTTCTGGGTCACCTTCGACTGGAGTGCGAAGGCTCTGTCCGCGGGGACGTGGTAGGTCAGCACCCAGTCGGTGCCGACGATGGGCGCGTAGGCCATCGCGTACTGGCCGTCGGCCATGCCCGTTCGTTCGGAGACGACCTGATAGCCCGTGTCGCCCGACAGCGCCGAATCGATGGCCGCCACCGACGACCCGTCTTTCGCGCCGTACTGGTCGAGGAGGCTGGTCTTCCGGTTGTCGAGCAGAATCGTGCCGTCGTCGTTCACGACTTTCACGTCGCCCGTCGGGAACGGCGATTCGAAGTGGTGCGAGCGCGCTTCGAGCGACACCGTCAGCACGACGAAGCCGTTCATGTTCGTGACGGGTGCCATGAACGCGACGACTTCCTCGCCGTTCGCTCGGTAGGGGTCCGAGATGCCCGTCGCCGAACCCGAGGCGACCGTCTCGGCGTCGTCTCCCCACGGCGCGGTCACCGAATCGAGCGAGGTTCCGCCGTAGCCGTCTATCGTGCTGGCTTCGACTCGGCCCGCGCCGACGTTGACGTAGTGGAGCGAGCGCACGTCGCTCGGCAGGTCGATGAGTTTCTGTTCGAGCCACTGCTCGTGTTCGGCCGGCGTCGTCGTCGCCGGGCGGTCGGCGAGCGTCTCGGCGAGGAACGTCGCCGTCGATTGCTTGGCTTCGGCCCACTCGGCGACCGACTGCGACTGCGATTCGGCGATGCCGCGGATTTCGGCTTCGGTCTGCGACTCCACGAGCGACTTGGTGTCGAAGTGGATGAACGCGCCCGCGGCGCTCATGACGAGGATGATGGCGAGCAACGCGAGACCGAACTTCGCCGCGTAACTGCGGCGGACGACGTTCGGAAGCGCCCGTTCGAGGAGTTCGACCGCGGCGGAGACAGGGTTTCTCATTGTGAGCCTCCGGACGCGAAGAACTGCGTCTGTAGGAGTTCGAGTTGCTCGACGGCGCCGGTCGTGATGCGCTCGATGACGTAGGGACTCAGCGGTTCGAGTTGCTCGGTCAGGTCTACGCCACCGGAGGCACCCTCGTAGTTGAGGTTGCGCCCGGCCTCGATAAGGGGTTTGACGGCGTCGAACTCGCCGACAGAGACGGTGTGGCCGGTGCCGCCGGAGACCGACCGAATCGTCTCGGCGATTGCGGTGCCGGTGGCCGTCCCCGATTTTTCGACTGCCGCGCCCATGAGAAACATCGCGTCGTAGGCGTTGACGGCGTAGACCGCCAGCGGCGCGATATCGGAGAGTTGCCGCTGGAGGTTGAAGTAGCCGTCAGTCCGGGTCGAAGAGAGCGATGCGCTGTAAAATCCTTCGTAGTACGAGGGGTTCTCGGTGCCGAACATCCCGGCGGCGAACACCCACGGCACGACGTGTTGCGACGACCCGTAGGCGTCGAGGATGCCCGTCTCCTGACCGGGGACGCTGACGAATCCGACCGCGTCGGGTTCCGGTCCGAGCACGTCGTCGAGCGGGCCAGCAAAGGAGTCGGCGGTCGGGTCGTACGCGACGTCGGCGACGACTTCGGCATCGAGGTTCGCAGTGAGTTCGGCCGCGAGGTCGGCACCGAACGAGTTGTCGATATAGAGGAGCGACACCGTCTCCGCGTTGACGTACTGCGGCGAATCGAGAATCTTCGTCATCGCAATCGCCTGCAGGATGTCGCTCGGGACGGTGCGCCCGAAGTACTTCCGTCCGTCCGCGACGCCGGCGGTCGAGAGTTGCGGCGTCGTACTCGACGGACTGACCTCCATGATGCCGTCTTCGGCGGCTTTCGGCGCGAGCGCGAGCGACACGTCGCTGACGAGACCACCGACGAATCCGATGGCACCCTCGTCAACGAGTGTCTCGTAGCCCTCGAGTGCGACGTCGGCGCTGGCCCCACTATCGACTTCGATAAGTTCGACCGGTCGGCCGAGCAGGCCGCCCGCACGGTTGATGTCCTCGACTGCTTGCTGTGTCGCGCGCAGGCCGTGCGTCCCAATCTGTCCGAGCGGGCCACTGAGCGGCAACACAGCCCCGAACGAGATGGGCTCGGTCGTTTGGGATTGGAGGTCACCGACGCACCCCGAGAGCGACCCGAGCGCGAGGGTACCCCCGGTTGCACGGAGGAACCTCCGTCTATCGTACGAGAGAGTCACATCAGCCCGCTATTTTTGCCGCCATATAATTTTGCGCCGCCGATTATCAATATCTATATTCTAGAGAAGAATACATATTGCTAACAATTCTATATATAATTGATACCACAGACCATGGGTGAAACAGTCACCCACCGTTCACTCGTAACCGTGGTGTCGGCCGTCCCCCTGTCGGCGCGTCGGCTACAATCATCGTAGCGTTTTATCCGCGCCCCGTCCCACGTTCGTACATGACTACGCAGGGAATCGTCGGGCAGTTCCTCTCGCTCAAAGAGGAGACCGACGCCGACCTCCTCGCCATGCAGTGCGGCGACTTTTACGAGTTTTTCGCCGACGACGCCGAGTTCGTCGGCCGAGAACTCGACCTGAAGGTGTCGCAGAAAGGGGCACACGGGTCGTCGTATCCGATGGCGGGAGTGCCGCTCACGGAGTTGACGCCGTACCTGAAGACGCTCGTCGAACGCGGCTATCGCGTCGCCGTCGCCGACCAGTACGAGACCGAATCCGGTGACTTGCGCCGCCGAATCACGCGCGTCGTCACCCCCGGGACGCTCCTCGAAACCAGTCGGTCCGACGCGCAGTACCTCGCCGCACTCGTCGGCGACGACTCCGGTATCGGTCTCGCCTTCGCCGACATCACCACCGGGCAGTTCCTCGTCACCGAGACGGACTCCGTCGATGCCGCGGCCGCCGAACTCTATCGCTTCGCCCCCGTCGAAGTCCTCCCCGGCCCTGACCTCCGCGCCAACGACGACGTGCTCGCCCGACTCCGCGAGGCCACCGACGCGTCGTTCTCACTCTTCTCTACCGAAGCGTTCGCCCCCGGCCGAGCACGCCACACCGTCACGGACCAGTTCGGCGATTCGACCGTCAAGAGCGTCGGCCTCGACTCCGACCTCGCCGTTCGCGCCGCCGGCGGGATTCTCTCCTACGTCGAAGAGACGGGCGCGGGCGTCCTTCGGTCGATGACGCGCCTTCGCGTCTACCAACCGAGCGACCACCTCGAACTCGACGCGACGACGCAGCGAAACCTCGAACTCACCGAGACGATGCACGGCGACACGGCGGGGTCGCTGTTCGACACCATCGACCACACCGTCACCGCCGCGGGCGGGCGACTCCTCCGAGAATGGCTCACTCGCCCACGACGCGACCAGGCCGAACTCACCCGCCGTCTCGACACCATCGAAGCGCTCTCTTCGGCCGCCCTCGACCGAGAACGAATCCGCGACACGCTCGACGGCGCGTACGACCTCGAACGGCTCGCCTCCCGCGCCGCGTCCGGGAGCGCGGACGCCAACGCCCTCCTCTCGGTCCGCGACACGCTCGGCCTGCTTCCCGCGCTCGCCGAGGCAATCGAAGGGTCGTCGCTGGCCGACACGCCGCTGACCGACGTGATTGCCCGACCCGACCGCGAGACGGCCGCCGAAATCAGAACGGCACTCGCGGACGCCCTCGCCGAGGACCCGCCGAAGACGGTCACGCAAGGCGGATTGCTGAAGAAGGGCTACGACGACGAACTCGACGAACTCATCGAGCGTCACGAAGCGGCCAATGAGTGGATAGAGACGCTTGACGACCGCGAGAAGCGACAGCACGGGCTCTCGCACGTCACGGTGGACCGCAACAAGACCGACGGCTACTACATCCAAGTCGGGAAATCGGTCGCCGACCGGGTGCCCGACCACTACCGCCAGATTAAGACGCTCAAGAACTCCAAGCGCTTCGTCACCGACGAGTTGGAGGAGAAAGAACGAGAGATTCTGCGACTCGAAGAAGCGCGCGGCGACCTGGAGTACGAACTCTTCGGCGAACTCCGCGAACAGGTGGCCGAGCACGCGCCCGTCCTGCAAGACGTCGGTCGAACCATCGCCGAGGTTGACGCACTCGCGTCGCTGGCGACCCACGCCGCCGGAAACGGGTGGGTTCGACCGGAACTCGCCGAGGCAGGACCATTAGAAATCGAAGCGGGTCGCCATCCGGTCGTCGAGACGACGACCGATTTCGTCCCGAACGACCTCCATATGGACCGCGAGCGCGGCTTTCTCATCGTCACCGGGCCGAACATGTCCGGGAAATCGACCTACATGCGGCAGGTGGCGCTCATCACGCTCCTCGCGCAGGTGGGGAGTTTCGTCCCCGCGCGCTCGGCGACCATCGGCGTCGTAGACGGTATCTACACGCGCGTGGGCGCGTTGGACGAACTCGCGCAGGGTCGCTCGACGTTCATGGTCGAGATGCAGGAGTTGAGCAACATCCTCCACTCCGCGACCGAAGACTCGCTGGTCATCCTCGACGAAGTCGGCCGCGGGACGGCCACCTACGACGGTATCTCCATCGCGTGGGCCGCAACCGAATATCTGCACAACGAAGTCCGCGCGAAGACGCTCTTCGCAACGCACTACCACGAACTGACGAGTCTCGCCGACCACTTACCACGAGTCGCCAACGTCCACGTCTCGGCGGACGAACGCGATGGCGACGTGACGTTCCTCCGAACCGTGGTCGATGGCCCGACCGACCGGAGTTACGGAATTCACGTCGCCGACTTGGCCGGCGTCCCGCGTCCGGTCGTCGAGCGCGCGACAGACGTGCTGGACCGCCTGCGCGACGAGAAGGCAATCGAAGCGAAAGGCTCCGGGTCGTCCGAACCAGTGCAAGCCGTCTTCGACATCGGGAGCGGGAAGATGAACGTCGCATCCGGGTCGCAGTCTGGAACTCGGTCCAAACCGCGTGAGTCCGCACAGAATGGAACCGCCGCGGTCCAACGGGCCGAGGCGACGCCCGAAATCGACCCACAGAAACAAGCAGTGCTGGACGAATTGGCGAAGACAGACGTGAACGCCACGTCGCCGCTGGACCTCATGGCGAAGGTGCAGGCGTGGCAGTCGAAACTGGAGGACGACGAATGAGCGAAATCAGGCAACTCGACGAGAAGACCATCCAACGAATCGCAGCGGGCGAAGTGGTCGAACGCCCCGCGTCGGTCGTCAAAGAACTCGTAGAGAACAGCCTCGACGCCGACGCGACGCGCGTCTCGGTCGCTATCGACGGCGGCGGTGTGGAGGGAATCCGCATCCGCGACGACGGCGTCGGGATGAGCGAATCGGAACTCGAACTGAGCGTCCGCGAGCACACCACGAGCAAGATTAGCGACATCGAGGATTTGGAGGCCGGTGTCGGGACCCTCGGCTTCCGCGGCGAGGCGCTCCACACCATCGGGGCCGTCTCGCGGATGACGATTCGCTCGAAACCCCGCGACGGCGACGTGGGCACAGAACTTCGGTACGAAGGTGGTGACGTAGAAGCAGTGCGGCCAGCAGGCTGTCCCGAAGGCACCGTCGTGGAAGTCGAAGACCTGTTCTACAACACGCCCGCCCGTCGAAAGTTCCTGAAGACGACGGCGACCGAATTCGACCACGTGAACACCGTCGTCACGCACTACGCGCTGGCGAATCCCGACGTGGCGGTCACGCTCGAACACGACGACCGAGAGGTGTTCTCGACCGAAGGCCGCGGTGACCTCGCATCGACGGTGCTCTCGGTCTACGGCCGCGAAGTCGCCGAAGCGATGGTTCCCGTCGAGTACGACGCGCCGGGCGTCTCGGTCACCGGACTGGTGAGCCACCCCGAGACGACGCGAAGCACCCGCGACTACCTCTCGACGTTCGTCAACGGTCGCTACGTCACCGCGCGCGTGCTCCGCGAGGCCGTCCTCGACGCCTACGGCGGGCAACTCGACGCCGACCGCTACCCCTTCGCCGTGCTCTTTCTCGACGTGGCCCCCGACGCCGTGGACGTGAACGTCCACCCGCGGAAGATGGAGGTCCGCTTCGATTCGGAGACGGAAGTCAAGCAGGGCGTCACCGACGCCATCGAACGGGCGCTCCTCGAAAACGGTCTCGTTCGCTCGTCGGCCCCGCGCGGGCGGTCGAAAGCCGAACAGACCGAAGTCGCGCCGAGTTCGGGAGCGACAGAGCCGGACGGCGAGTCAGGGAAGGCGGACGCGTCGAAGCCTGACGTTTCGACCGCCCGAACCGAGTCACCGACTGCGGGGACCGACACTGCGACTGACGTGGCGTCTGACGCCGAAACCGATTCGAGCGGCCGGTCGCCCTCGGGTGTGTCGAGTGAATCTGCATCCGTGTCTGCGGAATCGACGAGTACTGAGACGACGACTTCACAGACTCGCACGGACTCCTCGGCACCGCCGACACCCCCGAAAAAGTACGACCTCTCGCCCGGTCCCGACCGACCCAAGCAGTCGTCGTTCGGAGCGCGAAAGCCGGCGTCGTGGGGGTCGGACGACGAGTCGGCGGGACCGAACGACGAGTCTGGGGAGTCGAAGACAGACGCAGAATCGTCCGCCTCGCCGACTTCGACCGGCCGCCGTATCTCCGCGCCGACGACCCAGCAGGACCTCTCGGGCGAGGAGGCCACGCTCGAACCTGACTTCGAGACGCTCCCACCGATGCGGATTCTCGGGCAACTGATGGACACCTACCTCGTCGCCGAGACGGGCGACGGGTTGGTTCTCATCGACCAACACGCGGCCGACGAGCGCGTGAACTACGAACGCCTCCAGTCGGAGGTCGCGGGCGAGACGCCGACGCAGGCGCTCGCCGACCCCGTGGAACTCGAACTCACCGCCCGAGAGGCGGCGCTGTTCGAGGAGTACCGCGACGCGCTGGCGCAAGTCGGCTTCCACGCCGGGCGAACCGACGAGCGAACCGTCGAAGTGAGGACGGTTCCAGCAATCTTCGACGCCGCGCTCGCGCCGGACCTGTTGCGAGACGCACTCACTGCCTTCGTCCAAGAAGAACGCGACGGCGGCCAGCAGACGGTCGATGCCGTCGCCGACGAGTTGCTCGCCGACCTCGCGTGCTACCCGTCGATTACGGGAAACACGTCGCTCCGTGAAGGCTCGGTCTTGGACTTGCTCTCGGCGCTCGACGCCTGTGACAACCCCTACGCGTGCCCGCACGGCCGCCCCGTCATCATCGAGTTCGACCGCGAGGAGATCGAAGCGCGGTTCGAACGCGACTACCCCGGTCACGGTGGCCGGCGCGCCGAGGATTGAAGTCATCACCGCGTGACCGCAAGACGATGAACCCCCTCGTCGCACTCGGGATTCTGTTCGGACCGCTCGTCCTCGTCGTGTCCTATCTCTTTACGGCGGCGACGGGACCGGGCGTGCCGCCGTGGGCCGATTCGGTCGGACTGGCGATTCGACTGTGGGGGACGGCGCTGTCGGTGCTCGTCGGCCCGGCCGCGATTCACTTCGACCGCACCGCGCTCGCCCGCGAATCCGGGTGGAAGCCGTCGCCGCTGTACTACCTGATTGGCCTCCCGGTTCTGAGCCTGCCAATCGCGCTCGTCTACCTCTCGCGGCGCGTCGTGTCCGCCTGAGAAACGTTGGACGCCAACGCCGGACGTTTATATGGTGCTTGCGAACGCACTGGCATGACTGACCTCGTGACCTTCGGCGAGACGATGTTACGCCTCTCGCCGCCGCGCGGTGAGCGACTGGAGACGGCCCGCGAACTGGAGATTCAAGCCGGTGGGGCGGAGAGCAACGTCGCCATCGTGGCGAACCGCCTCGGCCACGACGCGGCGTGGCTCTCGAAACTCCCGGACTCGCCGCTCGGCCGTCGCGTCGTCGGCGAACTTCGAAGTCACGGCGTCGATACCGAGGGCGTCGTCTGGGACCCCGACAATCGACAGGGGTTGTACTACGTCGAACACGGCGCGGAACCCCGCCCGACGAACGCCATCTACGACCGCGCCGACGCCGCGGTGACGACGCTCGAAACCGACGAACTCGACCTCGCTCGCGTCCGTGACGCCGAACTGTGTTACACCAGCGGCATCACCCCCGCACTCTCCGAGACGCTCCGCGAGACCACCGCGGACGTGCTCGCCGCGGCACAGGATGCGGGCGTGAAGACGGCGTTCGACATCAACTACCGCGGAAAGCTCTGGTCGCCCGAGGTGGCCGGTCCGGCGTGTCGCGCGCTCTTCGAACACATCGACGTGCTGTTCACGGCCCAACGCGACGCCGAGACCGTGCTCGGCCGCGACGGCGACGCCGAAACCGTCGCCCGAGGGCTCGCCGAAGACTACGGCTTCGAGACCGTCGTCGTCACTCGCGGGGCAGAAGGCGCGCTCGCGCTCCACGACGGCGACGTGTACGAACAGGGCGTCTACGAGGCCGAAACCGTCGATGCAATCGGGACGGGCGACGCCTTCGTCGGCGGCTTCCTCGCAAAGCGCCTCGACGGCGGTGACATCGCCGAAGCACTCCAGTGGGCCGCCGCGACGGCGTCGTTCAAACGAACTATCGAAGGCGACATCGCCGTCGTCAACCCCGACGACGTCGCGGGCGTCATCGACGAAGGCGGCCGCGGAATCTCTCGGTAAGGCCGACGAGTTTTCGTGTGAAGTTGTCGCACACATCGCCGCCGATTCGATGCACTGGGTGCATATTTATCACGAAAGGGGATGAGACGCCGTCCCGCGATTAGCCACAAGACTTTCTACCGAGACCGGATTTGCGGTCGAACTGCAATGAAACGAATCGCAGTCGTTCTGGCAGTCGTGCTGGTCACCGCGGCCGTGCCCGTCGGGTCGGTCGCCGCCCAGCAGTCGAGCACAGACAGTTCGACCTACGCGGGAACGCACGTTTCGTTCGAGACGAACGAGAACGCCGTCACGAACTACTCCGTCGGCGGCGAGACGGTCCTCCAGTCGGTCAGCACGTCGTCGCGGGCTGAGGCCGGTATCGGTCTCGACGTCGGCCTCTCGGCCGTGACCGACATCGACGCGAGCGCCCTCTCGCTCGAGACGACCACCGAGACGAGCGCGACCGTCCGCGCCGACAGCGGTGCGACCGTCTCGGCCCACGACAACCCGAAAGGGACGCTCGTCGTCGCGGCGGGTGACGAATCGCAGTACGTGACGGCGAACCTCAGCGGAGCGTCGAACGCCGAGCAGGTAGACGACTCCCGCGTCGTCGTCGAGAACGACGGCCGAACGGGGACGTTCATCGTCGTCGGTGACGGCGACGTGACCGTCAACGAGGACGGCAACGTCAGCGCGAACCTCGCAGAAGACAGCCGCCTCGTCTTCCGTAGCTACGACGGCGAGCGAACTGCCGAGGACGAGCGCGCAGAGGAACTCATCGCCAACGGCTCTGCGGCCGCCGAAGTCTACGTGATGGAAGCGAACGGTTCGACCGTGACCGACACGGTGACGTACGACGAACACACCACGGTCGAAACCGCGAAGGACGCGAACGACACGGTCACGATGACCGTCAATCGCTCGGTCCACGAGGGAGCCATCGTGATGACCACCGTCTCCGAGGAGGCACTCGCCGCGACGGACGACCTCTCCGTGACCGTCGATGGCGAGGCCGCCGTCGAAGCCGAGAGTTACAGCGAGCTCCAGTCGGCCGCGAACGGCGGCGACAACTCGGCGTACCTCGTCCAGGAAACGAGCGCCGACGCCGAGTCGAACGTCTACGTCGCCGTCAACCACTTCTCGGAACGACAGGTGACGATGACGAACGGCGACGCTGGAAGTGAACAGACGACCGACGAAACGTCCTCGTCGTCTTCGAGCGCCCCCGGATTCGGCGTCGGCGTCTCCGTCGTCGCCCTCGCTGGGGCGGCCCTCCTCGCCCGCCGACAGGCGTAACGACTAACTCTCTTTTGACGCGGTTTTTCGGTCGGTGACGACTGAATCGACCAGCCTGCTTCGACCGGTAGGCGTATTTTCGTCCACCCAGTAGCCGCCGGTATGGAGGTCACGACGGCCGGGGAGTTCCGCGTGTATCGCAGTCCACGCGACGAGAGCGAACTCCTCTTGCTGGAACGTCCGGCCGAGCGCATCGACTGGACCGACGACGGGTTCGCGGTCGATGCCGACGACGCGTTCTCACCGACCTACGTCTCGACCAGTGGCTACGACGGCGCACTCGACGAGACTGTCGCCTCGCTCGAACCCGGAAACGTCGTCGAAGCGAACCTGACGTGGGACGACGGCGTCCCGCGATTCACGGCCGTGGCGGTCATCGACCGAACCCGATTTCGCTTCGTCGGCGCGGCGACCGGCCTGTTCGAAGCGGCCCGAGAGACGTGGCAAGCGACCGAAACTGCAGGCGATGCGATTGGCTCGCGGGTGACCTACGGCACCGACGGCGACCCCAACGCCGCGCTCTACGTGTTCGCAAAGCAGGCCGGCGCGCGCGACTTGTTCGACGAGTTCCGAAACGGCGTGCTCCCGCTCGACCCGCTCGTGTGCCGCATCGACCGCGAGGTGGATAGCGAGGACGCCGACGCGATTCCGGACGCCCCGCGAGAAGTGTTCGTCCTCCGTCCGCTGGACGAGTCGTTCGTACTCGTCGCGCTCGCGTTCGACAGAGACGGACTGTTCGCGCGGACGATGCGCGAGACGTATTGCTGACCGACGGTTCTGGCTCTGTTGACACGTTGCCGGTGCGTTTTCGGAGCGTGCTGAAGACGAGGCGTGAGTCGGGAGTACGTGTCAACAATCATTCTTGAGACCCTTATGGTCCAGGATGTCCTATTCGTCGTACCGATGAGCAACACGAAGCGCGACTCCAACGGCTACACTCCGCTGGACTACGATGCAGACTGCGAATCGGACGAGGTGTACCAGCGGTGTCTGTCCGCTCTTCTCACGCACGCGCCAATCGAGCGCGACGATACCGTGGTCGATATCGGGACGGGCACGGGCATCGTCGCGCTCGAACTCGCGTCGAAGTGTGACCACGTGATAGGGAGAGACATCTACGACGACTGGCTCCGGTATGCCCGCGAGAAGGCTGCACGCCGCGGTATCGAGAACGTCTCGTTCGACCACGGGTCGTTTCGTAAACCGAACGTTTCGGAACCGGTGGACGTCGTCGTCGCGTGCTACGCGCTGTACATGGCCTACGACGAAGGTGGCGAAGACGAATTACGCGCTGCCATCGACGGGCTCGCGGGGGTGAATCCGCGGTGCATGGTCGTGGCCGACAAGATGCACTTCGGGCCGGCGCAGACACCGACGGATTACGAAACGCTGCCATCGATGGGAACTGTCGCCACTCTCCTCGCAGGTGCAGGCTTCACGCTCACCGATGTCGAGATCATCACCGAATCGGCGGGTGTCCTCGTGGCCACCCGATAATCACACGCTGAGGATTTCAGCAGAACAGCTGTTCTGACAGACTGATTGCGCTCAGTCCTAACTCGGTTCGACGCGCCCGGTCGGGTCGTCGCCCTCGAAGGCGCGCTTGGTATCTGACGCCATCTGTTCGTTCGATGGAGGCTACTCGATCGTGACTGGGAGGGTCACTCAAGTAGCATGGCGAAACCGGGAGATGGCCAAGTCACTGTTGGCTGTGCTGTGCCCAGCGCTGGTAGATCGCCGAGGCACCGAAGACGGAAAAGACGACAGAACCGAGGACGGGCGCACCGATGTTCGTGAGGAGTGGGACGTTGGCCGCGACGGCAATCATGAGGACGATACCGAGACCCGCGAGGGTGGCATAATACTCGCTCCACGACAGTTCGCCCTCGGGGACGACTTCCATGTACACCGTCACGTCGCCGGCCTGCGCCAGCGAGACGAGTTTCGACTCGTCGTCGTAGGAGACGATATCCAACTCGTCGAGTTTCGGGATGTGGGTCTGTTGGAGCGAGACGTACGCACTCTGGCGGATATTACGCGGTGGGGGTGACTCGCCGGTTTCGAGTTCCGCGATTCGCTCCGAGAGGTCACGGAGTGAGAGTTGGTCGTGGTCCTGGAGTAACTCGATAGCCATTCGACGGCGCTCGTTGCTGAGCACTTCGTGAATGTGCGTTTCAGATAAACTGGATTTAGATGTCGTTGCCATATAAATGTGCGATTACCTCGGGAGTGGGTGCTTCATGTATATCAACAGGTCATAATAAATATACGGTGTGGGGTGAATTTCACTGAGCGAATAGTTGGAAATCGGTTGACTGCGCTAGTATTCGCTTCGTTTCTTCGGCAGGAGCCTTCGTTCAACCAAGAACGTGGTAGTACGAATACGTGACCTAAAGGAGTGGTTGAACGGTCGTCACGAGCACGTGATGCCAATATTTAATATATTCGCACCCACGAATTAATACATGACCGTCGTCAGCGTCTCGATGCCGGAAGAACTCCTCTCTCGAATCGACTCGTTCGCCGAAGACCACGGCTACACCGGGCGGAGCGAGGTCGTCCGGGAGGCGGCCCGCAACCTCCTCGGGGAGTTCGAAGACAAGCGTCTCGAAGACCGGGAACTGATGGCCGTCGTCACCGTCATCTTCGACTTCGAGACGACGGCCGTCGAAGAGCGCATGATGCGCCTCCGCCACGAGTACGAGGGTCTCGTCAAGTCGAACTTCCACAACCACGTGGGCAACCACTACTGCATGGAACTGTTCATCCTCGAAGGCACGCTCCAAGATATCTCGACGTTCGTCGGGAAGATTCGCGCGACGCGCGACACCCTGAGCGTCGATTACTCCGTCATGCCAATCGACCAGTTCACCGGATTCGTCAGCGACTGAGAACGGAAGCGAACGCTCATTTTCGTCCAGCAGAGAACAGTATCAATGAGCGACGTGGTTCCGATTACCATCTACACCCGCGAAGTCTGTCACCTCTGCGACGTGGCCGAAGCGACGATTCGAGACGTCGCCGCGGACGAAGATGTCGAAATCGACCTCTCGCTGGTCGATGTCGATGCCGACGACGACCTACGGGAGAGATACGGCGAGCGCGTCCCGTACGTCTACATCGACGGCCGCCCCGCGTTCAAATTCGAGGTGGACGAAGCGCGCCTGCGCGAGAAACTAATCGCCGCGTCTCGCTGAACGGCGTCGAACCCGCTCTGTTGTCAACGGCGACGTACACGCTCATGTTCTGAGACAGCGTATCTACCGTGGCATGTCCACAGTCACCCCCACAGCGACCCTGCCGCGAGCGACGCTCGCTCGGCGGGGCGCGGTCGCAATTGCGCTCTCGGTCGTCGCCAACGCGCTCGTTCTCGCAGTCGTCCTCGCCAGCGGGGCCGTCCAGCCGTTCGCGCCGCTTTCGTACCCGCCTGTCGTGCTCTTTTCGGCACTCGGCGCGCTCGGTGCAGTCCTCGTGTACGCGATTCTCTCGTCTCGCGTCGAGAACCCCGATAGAACGTTCACCCGTGTCGCGGCCGCCGTGCTCGTCGTCTCGTTCGTTCCGGATATCGGACTTCTGTTCGGCGACCCGCTGGCGACCGTTCCCGGTGTCGTCGTCCTCATGGTGATGCACGCTATCGTCGCCGGGATTTGCGTGGGCACGTTGACGCGGGTCGGGCGGGCACCAGAAGTCGTCTGAATCGTTTTTACTCGACGACGACGGTCCCGACCATCCCCGAACTCTCGTGCGGGACGCAGAAGTACTCGTAGGTTCCTCTGGTTTCGAACGTGTGTTCGTACGACTCGCCGGGGCCGAAGAGTCCGCCTTGCACGTCGTTTCGGGCGGCCTTCTCCGAGTCGAACCCGCCGCTGGCGAAGTACGACGCGGCGTCGGGAACCTCGTCTTCGTAGGCGGTGACGGTGTGCGGAACGTCGCTGTCGTTGGTCCACTCGACTGTCGTCCCCGCGGAGACGGTGAGTCGCTTCGGACTGAAGGCGAAATCGTCGCCCATCGTGACGCGCTTGGTATCGCTGCCACCGCCACCCAGACAGCCAGCGGTCGCGGTCGCAACGAGGGCGGCACCACTCAGACGGAGCACGTGTCGTCGATTCATTGTGAGAAGATTCGGTCGGGGGGATTAGAGTGCGACGAAGAGGTCGGTGACGTACATCACGACGAGTCCGACGAGGAACGTCACGAGGTTCAGTGCCGTTCCGGCGCGACCGTTCCGGCTAATCATGCCGCGCAGTTCCCAGACGACCTGCAGGATTGCACCGACGCCGATAGCGAGGAAGAACGCGCCGAGCGTCGGCGAGAACGCGAGGCTTCCCAACCAGCCACCGAGGATAACGGGGGCACCGGCGAGGACGCCGAGACCGACGAAGTGAGCGAGTCTCGGGCGCTCGCCGCGGGCGACGGGAGCGACGACGGCCGGGCCTTCGGTGACGTTGTGAATCATGAAGCCGACGACGAGGAACGCGCCGAGCGAGACGCGCCCGAGCGCGAACGAACTCCCGATAGCCAACCCTTCGGCGAGGTTGTGCAGGCCGATGCCGAGCGCGACGAGGTAGGCGACCCACAGGCCGCTCTGTGCGCGCTCGTCACCCGCTTCTGCGCGGCCCTTCCGCCACGCGCTGACGGATTGAACGGCGAGGAGGGCACCGATGATTCCCAGTGCGACGAGGGCCGTTCCCTCCCACGCACCCGGAACCTCCGCACCCAACTCGAACGCCTCGAACCCGGCGTCGATAGCGAGGAAGGCGAGGATACCCGCGGAGAACGCGAGAATCGCGTGGAGCCACCGGTCGCTCATCGACTGGAGGAACGGGAACCACAGCATCCCGAGGACGACGGGGATGATGCCGACGAACAGCCCGATGACGGCCATCGTCACCAAGAGGTCGGTCGTCAGACCGGGCGACTGGTTCGGGGCGACGATGGTGTGGTGGACGGTACTGCCGTCGGAGAGCACCAAGGCGACTTCGAGATCCCATCCGGGGTTCCAGTGGTACGGAATCACGACTTGCGCGCTCTCGCGCGGGGCGAGCGTGTTGTCTCCGCCCGCCCCCTCGACGTCGAAGTTCCAGTAGGCTTCGGCGACGAGGACTTGCGAGATGGTCACCTCGTTCGGCCCGTTGTTCGTGACGTGGACGACGACGGTTTCGTCGTTGGGCAGGGTCGTGTGCGTGACCGACACGTCGGGGAGCGGTTCGCCACCAGAATCGAGCGACGACAACGGACTGAACGCGAAGAAACCGCCGACGATGAGTCCAAGCAGGAGAATCGGCAGGATGGCGACGACCCACTTCGGAAGGCCGAACGGCTGTGAGGATTGGGTTGCGGTGCCGCCGTCGGTGTTTGCTTTGCTCATTTAGACCACCTCGAAGAAACTCATCCAGCCGAGTTCGGCGAACTCGGACTGGTGGGCGTGGAACATGTACAGACCGGACTCGTGGTTGGAGTAGTCTAACTCGATGATACCGCGCTGTGCCTGACACTGCATGACTGTATCGACCCGCTTCTGCGTCGGCAGGAGCGTCGTCCCGTGGTCGTAGTAGTCGAAGAACTGCGAGTGGGTGTGGAACGAGTTGATGAGGTCGAACTCGATGGCGTTGACGAGATACACCCGGTGACGCTGTGTCTTGTCTAACTGAATCGGGCGCTTGGTCTCACCCGCCTCCCAGTTGCCGCGGCCGTCGGTCTGGCCGACACCGTAGGCGAACGCGCGGGTGTTGACCGCGTAGACTTCGTTGCCGCCGTCGAAGTTGGTGTCGAACCCGTTCATCACCATCACCATCTCGTTGACGGCGTCGTTCTCGGGGTACTCGTGGTTTCGGCTCTTCGCCTCGGCGACGAGGTCCGCCCGGAGTTCGTCGGTGATCTGCGAGGGGTGGAACTCACAGTACTCCTCGGGTCGCTCGGCGACGCGTTCGGGGTCGGGGTCGATGACGATTGCCCCGTACAGGCCGCGGTGGATGTGCTCTTTCAGCGGGAGCGAGTGGCAGTGGTAGAAGTGACTCCCTGCCGGTTGGGCAATCCACTCGTATGTGAACGACTCGCCCGCGTTGAGGACGCCCGGCCCGTTCGTCGGGACGCCGTCCATATCGGGATTCAGGTTTCGCAGGTGCGGATGGATGGTGTGTGCGTGGCGGCCGAGGTTCTCGAATTTGACGCGAATCAGGTCGCCTTCGACGGCGCGAATCGTCGGCCCGGGAACCTGTCCGTTGTACGCCCACGCCTGAAACTCGATGCCGGGGGCGATGGTGATGGTCGTATCGACGGCCGTGAACGTGAACTCGCGGACGGTCCGACCGTCTTCCTCGTAGATGTCCTGCGGGACGTTCTCCTGTTCGCCGCGTCCGGTGTTGAACTGGTAGAGGTACTCGTGCGGGTCGAAATCGAGGTCACGGTACTCGCCGACCGCGCCGAAGTTCCCGTGGGAGTCGCCGCCGTGACTGCTTGCGTCGTGGTCGCCGCTGTTTCCGCGACCGACGCCGGCGAGTGCTGCGCCTCCTGCGAGGCCCAATCCGCCGAGGACTGCACGGCGGGTGGTCTCGAAGTCGGTCTCGAGAGACTCGACTAATCGCTGTTCTAGTCGTTCTGAAAGCTCAGTTGCTCGTTCGTAATCTAGTGAAGGCATTAACGCAACTCGCTCAGATGGAGGGTGACGACGACTGAGTCGTCGGGGAGTGTTCGCCCGTACGTCGATGTGCCAACTTCAGGCCCGGTCCTACTTTCGATGTTATCATACAAAAAATTAGACGGGTCTAAATTTATAGTTTGTTATGCGCCGTCACGGCTCAGAGAGACGAGACGGTACCGTTGTGTGACGTCGGAAACGCTGGGTCATCGAGTTGCGCACGCGACGACTTGCAACCAATCTTTCTCTCCTTCGAACGACACCGCGCCGAACGCCGTATCGACGAGCAACGAGCGAATTTCGTCGGGCAGATACCGCTCAAAGTACCGGCTATCAGTGCTGTAGCCGCTTTTTCCCCACGTTTCACCGAGAGATAGACGACACCCCCGTCGGTGAGGACGCGCTGGAACTCTCGGAGCGTTCGTCGGGCGTCGTCTTGCGGGACGTGGAGGAACGACACACAATTCCAGACGCCGTCGAACGCGTCGTCTGCGAACGGGAGTGCTCGCATGTCGCCGTGGGCGAACGACCGCGTCAGGTCGAACCTGACGACTTCGAACTTTTCGGAGTCGTACTGCAACCTCGCCTCGCTGTCGGCAGAAAATGGGCCCTATGGGGTTCGAACCACGGTCGCTCTCTGACTCACGGCTTCGCCGTTCGTCGTATTGCGACACTTCATGTCGCACTTGCTCCCTGATTCGAACCCCCTCGGTCGGCAGGTTCGGCCTTCGTTGTCACTCAGGGCACTCACATGGGCCCTATGGGGTTCGAACCCATGACCACCCGGTTATGAGCCGAGCGCTCTGACCAGACTGAGCTAAGGGCCCGCACTCTGTTGGTTTTCTCGGCGTATTCTTATGTCTTAGCAAACGGAGTCGAGCACACCCAGTGCTCGACAATCGAGTTCGGAGAGAAGCGCCGCCGCCAGGACTCGAACCTGGGACCACCTCGTGACTGCGAAACCAGCCGGGACTGAAATTTCTTAACAGCGAGGTGCTCTACCAACTGAGCTACGGCGGCTTACACGCCAGTCTATTGGAGACAGTTTGAAGTGGATTTCGTTTCTCCGCGAAACCTAGGTGGTTGCAATGTGACAGCACCACATGCACAAGGATGCGTTCTACTTCGACCAGTTAGGAGAGACACATCTCCGTGGACAAGCAGCAGAAGCAATCGTCAAAGCCGCTTTTCTCCGTCGTGGAATACCCGTGCTCGTCCCCGAATACGACAACGAACCCTACGACCTCGTCATCCAATTGGGCGACGAATTCCTCCGATTACAGGTCAAGACGGGATACGATTCAAACGAAGGGACTGTAACCTTCGAAACGGTGAGCACCCGCTCTCGTGCGAACGGGTACGAACGGTCACATTACGAGGACGCAATCGACTATTTCGCAGTGTACAGCCCAGAAGTCGAACAAACATATCTCGTCCACATCGACGACGCTGCGTCGGGAAAGATGCAACTCAGATACGAACCGCCGGCAAACAACCAACGAATCGGCATTAATTGGCACGAAGACTACGCCCTCGATGCAGTGCTTTCCAAATTGTACGATAAACCAACGGCTCGAAGCGATTAATCGTAGAGAGAAGCGCCGCCGCCAGGACTCGAACCTGGGACCACCTCGTGACTGCGGAACCAGCCGAAACTGAGATTCCTTAACAGCGAGGTGCTCTACCAACTGAGCTACGGCGGCTTTCTGCACTCCATCGTATTCGACGTTTATTCATAGGGCTTTCGTTTTCGCCCGACGGCTGAGAGGTGCCACCGTCTCTCGATGCGACGGGCGCACCGTCACGCTTTCGCCGTCCGGGCCGGAAGCGTGGGTAATGACTGACTCGGACCTCGATAGGGTTATCGCGGCGGTCCGCGAGCGAATCGACCCCGACGAGGCGGAGCGTCGGGCGCTCTCGGACGCGGCGAGCGAACTCGAATCCCGCGTCCACGACGCCCTCGCCGACCTCTCCGTCGATGCCGACGTACTCCAAGTCGGGAGCACCGCTCGGGGGACGTGGCTCTCGGGTGACCGAGATATCGACCTCTTCGTTCGCTTTCCCGACGACCTCTCGCGCGAGGAACTCGAAACCTACGGCCTCGAAGTCGGCCACGCCGTCCTCCCGGATGGGCACGAGGAGTACGCCGAACACCCGTACGTCAAGGGGACCTACGATGGCTTCGACGTGGATTTGGTTCCGTGCTACGACGTGCCGACGGCTCCCGATATCCGCTCCGCAGTGGACCGCACGCCCTTCCACAACGCGTATCTCGTCTCCCACCTCGACGACGAACTCGCCGCCGACGTGCGCGTGTTCAAGCGCTTCTTGAAAGGCATCGGGGCGTACGGGAGCGACCTCCGCACTGAGGGTTTTTCGGGTTACCTCGCCGAGTTGCTGATTCTCGAATACGGTGGGTTCGAGTCGTTGCTCCGTGCCGCCGCCGACTGGACACCCCCCGTCTCGTTCGACCCGGAAGACCACGGGACGCGAACGTTCTCGGACCCGCTCGTCGTCATCGACCCGACCGACCCCGAGCGAAATGTCGCCGCGGTCTGCTCGGCCGAGAACGTCGCCCGACTCCAACACTACGCCAGAGACGTCCTCGACGACCCTCGGGAGTCGCTCTTCTTCCGTGCCGACCCCGACCCGCTCGATTCTGAAGGCGTCCGAGAACAACTGGAGCGTCGGCAGACGACCCCCGCGGCAATCGTCTTCGACACCCCGGACCTCGTCGAGGACCAACTGTACCCGCAGCTCCGCAAATCGGTGTCGGGCGTCGCCGCCGAACTCGACCGACGCGACTTCGACGTGTTCAGAAAGGCGGCGTTCGCCAAGAATCGGGCAGTGCTGTTCTTCGAACTGGCCGTCGCGGAGCGCCCCACAGTCGAGCGCCACACCGGCCCGCCGGTCCACGTGCGACAGCACGCAGAGGGCTTTTTCGACGCCTACGCGGACGACGACGAGGCGTACGGGCCGTTCCTCGACGGCGACCGATTCGTGGTCGAGCGAGAACGCGAGTTCACCTCGGCCGAAGCGTTCCTCACGAGCGAGGCGCTCTTCGACGTCGCACTCGGCACACACGTCGAGGAGATTCTTCGAGCAGGCGAGTACGAGGTACTCGTCGGTGAGTCGGTCGCCCAACTCGCAGGAGAGTTCGGCGCAGAATTCGGGGCCTACTTCGACCCGAGACCGTGAGTCTCGCGGATTTCTGCGACGAGTTCTTCGGTCTCGTCGGTCGGGTCTTCGTCCGGTTCCATCGCGGCCCGGCCGTCGAACGTCTCGTGGACGATTGCGATGCCTTCTGAGAGCGTATCGAGACCGTAGCCGCCTTCGAGGACGTACGCGAGCGCGGCGTCGGTGTTCTCGCACACCGCCTGGACGCACTCGGTGAGCATCGCGTAGCCCTCGGTGGAGACGCGCATCCGCGAGATGGGGTCGTAACGGTGGGCGTCGAAGCCGGCGCTCACGATGAACAGGTCGGGGTCGAATCGTTCGACTGCGGGGGCGATAGTCTCCTCGAAGGAGTAGACGTAATCGGCATCGCCCGCGCCAGCAGGAAGCGGCACGTTCAGCGTCGTTCCTTCGGCCCCGTTGGTTCCCGTCTCGTCCACGTGGCCGGTACCGGGGTAGAGACCGTCTTCGTGAATCGAGGCGTAGAACACGTCGTCGCGGTCGTAGAAGATGTCCTGCGTGCCGTTGCCGTGGTGGACGTCCCAGTCGAAGATGGCGACGCGGTCGGCGTCACCGGCGTCGATGACGGCCTGTGCCGCGACGGCGGCGTTGTTGAAGAAGCAAAATCCCATCGCGTCGTCTTCGACGGCGTGGTGTCCCGGCGGGCGGCCGAGGGCGAACGGGGTCTGGCGGCCGCTCGCGCCTTCGAGTGCCGACTGGGCAGCCCACACCGACAGACCGGCAGACGCGAGCGCGGCGTCCCACGACGCTTCGACGGCGACCGTGTCGGGGTCCCAGTTACCGCCGCCGTCTTCGCAGAACAGCTCGAACTCGTCCACGTAGGCATCGTCGTGGACGGCGGTCACCGTCGGTTTGTCCGCCGGGGCGGCCGAGACGTACTCGACGCCGTGGCGTTTGGCGAGCCCTCGCCTAATCGCGCGCAGGCGGTCGGCCGTCTCGGGGTGACGCGGCCCGGTATCGTGTTCGAGACACGTTTCGCTGTACCCAAATTGCATTATTCGAAGAGGGAAAAGTACGTCTCGATATCTTCGGCCTGTACGGTCCGGCGGTCGGCGTGGTGGGCGAGTTTCACCGCCGCACTCGCCACGTTGTGGGCGTAATCTTCGAGGATGTCCGCGAGGGCGATTCGAGCGTCCATTGAGACACGGTATTGGTCATCGATATTGAGCCGAGCGATACGGTCAATTGGTGCGATAGGAAGTTCGAGTTCGTCGCGGTCAACGATCTGTTGGACGCCGAAATCCTCGGCCATCAGCGTCTTTCTCCCGTCCGCCGTCGCGTGCTCCGCGGCGTCGATTGCCAGTTCCGAGCCGTGGACCTGAATCCGCTGAGCGAGCGCTTCTGCGGCCCCTGCACTCACTCTGAGGGAACCAGCGTTTTGCCGAATAATTTCGTCTACCGGGGCGAACGGTAGCTCGACACTCATACCCACATATCGGGAGTGTGCGGGGTATAATCCTTTCCGTACTGAATCGTCAGGGATTTTATCAGAAATCGCGGTCGAGCCGAGTTATCGCTGTGCGCCGGTGTGGACTTCGACCGAGTCGGCGGCGATTCGGCCGTCGGTTTCGATGCCCTCTACGGTCACTTCGTCGCCGAGTCCGAGTTCGGCGTCCGTCTCGACCGTCTTCGTCTGGGTGCCGTCGTCGAGGATGACGGGGTTGCCCGCCTGCACGACGGTGCCGGTGAACTCGACTGCCTCGCCCGTCGCGGCCGAGGAGTCGTCATCGGAGCTACTGGTGTCGGTGCTGCTCGGTTTGTCGCCGTCGGAGAACGCACCGAGACCCTCGCTGTTCACAGAGGTCGCTTTCGCCTTCGATTCGGCTTCTTCGGTGACGCTCGTATCGGGCGCGTCGTCCATCACGGAGATGGTCGAGCGCCAGCCAGCGGAGGCTTCGAGGTCGTCCTGCCAGCCGTCCTTGATCTGCACGTCGGTGACGACGACGTAGTCGGCGAGGTCAACGTCGCTATCGGCGTGGTCGCCCCACATGGCGACGCGGATGTCGCCCGTCTCGTCCTTGACGCGGATGTTTCTGACCTGCCCCTGCGAGCCGTCGTCGCGGTCGAAGGTGCGCTTGCTGTCGGACTCGATGACGCCGCCGGCGATATCGGCCGTCTGGCCGATTTCGAGCGACGCGATGTCGGTCGTCTCGGGGACGTACTCGATGGACTCGTCGATGACTTCGACCGCGCCGCGCGAACCGACGTGGAGTTCGAGCGAGCCGTCGCGTTCGCGGACGTAGCCGTCCACGACTTCGACCGACTGGCCGGTTTCGAGTTCTTCGGCGAGGTCGGCGCGTTCGTCCCAGAGCGTCACGCGCACGCGACCCGTCGCGTCACCGAGCGAGAGGTTCGAGACGCGCCCCTCAGAACCGTCGTCGCGGTCGAAGGTGCGAATCGTCCCCGTATCGAGAATCTTCCCTTTGAGGTTCACGTCGGAGAGACCGAGCGCGAGGTCCTCGACTCGGTAGGTGTCGAGTACCTGTACATCGACTTCCGCTTCGATGTCCTCTTCGACCTTGCTGGCGCTGACTTCGACGCCGTTGAAGCCGTCCTTCGGTCGGCCCGCGATTCGAAGCACCGTTCCGACTTCGAGGTTCTCCTCGGCACCGGCGGCCATCTCGTCCCACAGCGAGACGCGAATCCGACCCGTCTCGTCGGCGACTTCGATGTTGACGACCATACCGTCTTCGTCCTCGCCGTCGCGCTCGAACGTCCGAACGTCGCCGATGCTGACGACCTTTGCGAGGAACTTCACGTCCTCCATGCCGGGTTCGATATCGGCGATACCGTTTACTTCCTCGTCGCGGAGTTCGTGCGCGATGAGCATCGCCGCCGTCTCCTCGTCGGCGAGTCCCCCCATCTGCTCGACCTTGTCGTTTACTGCGGCTTCGAACTCCTCGAACGGAACGTCCGTATCGAGGTCGTCGTACACCTCGCGGATGACGCTCATCGGGCGTCACCACCCCATTCTGCAACCGTACCCCATCGGAGACCACACGTCGCATTCATACTATGCTCGAACAGGGAAGGCCGGCGCTTAAGCATTGTTTTCCTCGTGGTTCGGCGGCCACCGGAATCGAACGACATAGCGCGATTGGGGCCGTCTTCGGACATGAACCTTCGCCCGAGATTCGCCCGAGAGCGGGACCTTCAGTTCGACTGTCCCGCCGGTGTCGCCTCGACGACGGTTCGCCGGCCGTTCGCGTCGTCGTGGACGACGACAATCTCACCCGGCACGCCGTACTCGTAGGTGAGCGCCACCCGGTAGCCGAGTGGTTCGAGCGCCTCTGTGCACTCTTCTCCCTCCTCGCGGTTCTCGACGGTTTCGACGACGAGACGCGTCGAATCGTCGTCCTCGTCGTATCGCGCGCTCGCCAGTCGTAGCCCGGAACAACCGTTTCGACCGACGACACAGCCGATAACGTCGATCTTCGACTCGCTGAAGACGACCGTGGTCTCGCTCGCGTTACACTGGTCTGCTTCCTCGGGCGTCAGACTCGCTTCGACGAGCATCGGCTCGCTTGGTGTCTCAGTCGGCGTCGATGTCGTCGTCGTAGTCGGCGACGTCTCGGTCTCGGGAGAGGAGTCGCTCGTACACCCCGCAAGTGGGAGGCTGGCACCGACCGCGACGAGCAGGGTGCGTCGTTTCACTGGCGAGGGCTACGGAGGGGCCGAAAAAAGTCCTTGCGTCGGACCGTTGCCACGCGGGGTCGGTCGCCTCCCCGTGACGTGGTCCCGCGGTTCACTGGCAGTTCACATCGTAACCGTCTTAAGTAACCGTGAGGTACGGAGTAATGCAGCAATCAAGTCCTGATAGGGTAGTGGACTATCCTCCTGGCTTGCGGAGCCAGGGACCGGAGTTCAAATCTCCGTCAGGACGCTACATTTCCGGAAAACTAACCTCCGAGAGACCTCTGTGTCTCTCGGTCTGTTTTCCGGTTATGCGTTCTCCAAGGAGATTTGAGCAAGGAGCGAAGCGAACGCAGTGAGTGAAGTGACTGAGTTCAAATCTCCGTCAGGACCATCCAAATCAACAGCCCTCTGTCTCCCGCTTCACGACCCGAGAAAACGCACTCACGAACCCCTCCCACCGGAGCGACCGCTCACGCCAAGCCACGAAAAACGAACCCGCCGATTACACGTCGTCGTACGGGGGTTCTGGCACAGTTGGGCCCTCCTCGTCGCGTCGGACAATCGAGGGTGTCGTCCGGGTCCGCTGCGGCCGTGGCCGTTCCTCTGACCGCGGTTTCCCAGCCCAATCGGCGTGGCACTCGGGGCAGTAGTTGCCCTTGTACGTTCGGGTGAACAGGTAGTTGTCACCACACCCGATGCAGATTGGTGACTGGGTCATGGGGCGACACCTCGTGTGAGGGTTGCGGGGGTGGTCATGTGCTATCACACACCATATGTCTTCGAGAGGGATAAGTATGCCCGCCCTACGACTGGTTAGCCAGACATTCCGCGGACTCTTTACTCGCCCGCGGTGAACTGTTTTGCATGGACGATGCGCTCCGTGCCGGCGCCGCAATCTACAACGCGGGAGCACACCGAGCGGCCCACGGTGCGTGGGAAAGTGTGTGGCTAACCCTCGACAAAGACTCCGACGACGAGCGCCTGCTCCACGGACTCATTCAGTTCACGGCCGCGGTTCACCACGCCCACGCGGGCAACGTCTCCGGGGCGACGGGACTCGCAACGAGCGCACAGGAGTACCTCGACGGACTCGACGAGGACTACCGAGGACTCAACCTCGCCGACGTACGCGACTCGCTCGAACGTCTCGAATCAGACCCCGAGCAGGCCGTCGAAGACGGTGTCACAGCGCTCTACGTCGATGGCGTCGCGGTGACGTACGACGACCTCGATTTCGACGCTATCGCGCTCGCGGCCGAGACGCTCGCCGAAGAGCTATCGGGGTACGACGACGCGGTCGTCGAGGACGCAATCGACTACGCCCGCGACGAGATTTCGACGGGAGTCAAAACGCAGTTCACGGCGATGGTCTTCGACTTCGTCGGCGACGAGACGCACCGTCCCCTCGTCTATCAGCGACTGTGCGAGCACGTCGATAGAAAACGACAACGAGAGAGTGACGTATCTGGGCTGTTCGACTAGGCGTCTTCGATAGGTTCGCCTTCGAAGGTGTACTCGGCGGAGTTGTCGATTGGGTCGTAGCCGAGCACGTCGCGGGCGCGGTCGATAGAGTAGTACTTGCGGTCGTTATCCGAGATGCCGTAGACGATTTCGAACTCGTAGTCGGCCTCGACGCAACACTTGAACAGCTCGGCGCAATCGCGGTACGAGAGCCACATGGCTTGGCCGCGCTCGTACTCTCTGGGCGGGTGGTGCTGGGTGAGGTTTCCGATGCGGACGTTCACGACCGAGATGTCGTAGTGGTCGTGGTAGTAGCGGCCGATGGTCTCGCCCGTCGCCTTGCTCACGCCGTAGAGGTTGCTCGGCCGCGGGAGTTCCGACCCGTTGAGCCGGAAGTCGTGTTCCGGGCGGTACATATCGGGCGTTCGGTCTTCGGTCTCGTACGCGCCGACGGCGTGGTTCGACGACGCGAACGCGAACTTCTCGACGCCCGCATCGACGGCCGCCTCGTACATCTTCTGCGTGCCGTCGATGTTGTTTCGGAGCACGCTGTCCCACGGTGCCTCGGGACGCGGGTCGCCTGCGAGGTGAATCACGGCGTAGACGCCTTCCATGGCGTTCTTCACTGCGACTGCGTCGGTGATGTCCGCAACGAACACGTCGGTCGGATCGACCGAGTCGGGAATCTTCTCATCAGACAGTGGCTCGCGGTCTAACAACCGCCAGTCGTACGCGTCACCGATGTGTTTCAGTATCGCCTGGCCGACGCGCCCGCCAGCCCCCGTCAACAAAACCGGCTGGTCCATTCGAATCTACGTCCGACAAGGGAAGATAAGTAAGGACCGGTTCGCGCCCGAGGGCGCCCGCGACCGGCGAACTTTACCGTTGGCCGACAGACAGCGACCTATGGTCACCGACCCGCAAGCCGCCTGCTTCGAAGCGGGCATCAAGTTCGGTTCGCTCTATCACCAGTTCGCCGGCACCCCGCTGTCGCCGTCGAGCGCCCGGAGTCTCGAACGCGCGATGGCCGAGTCCATCGAGAACCAACCGTACTGCGAGTCGGTCCGCGTCGAGATTCTCGACGACGCGCTGGAAGCCGAACTCAACGAGTCGTCGGCCGACTACACCGAACTCACGGGCGAGTTCATGGAAGTCGAGATGCGCATCGAGTACGAGGGCGTGACGGTCCGAACGAAGATGGAGATGGAAGACGGCTATCCGCTGATGAAACTCGTCTCCGTCGAGGAATGACGCCGCGAATCTCGGCACGAGGGCTCGTCGTCGAGAAGGGCCGATTGCTGACCACACGGTACGAATCTAACGACGAACGGTGGTTTCTGACACCCGGCGGCGGCCAAGAACTCGGTGAGACACTCACGGAAACAGTTCGACGCGAAGTCCGCGAAGAGACGGGCTACGAGGTCGGCGTCGAATCGCTCGCGTTCGTCAGAGACCTCGTTCCGTCGAATCATCACGGAGACGGCGACGACGACAATCACCGCGTAGACCACTTCTTCTGGTGCGAACTCGCCGACGACGAACCGACTGCCCCGACCGAGTTCGACCGGAAGCAGGACGGAGTCGAGTGGCTCTCGCTCGACAGACTCCCCGTGGTGTCGTTCTTCCCGTCGGGACTCGTCGGCCCGCTGTTGGCGCGGGTCGAAAGCGGCAATCGGGACGCGAGTTATCTCGGAGACGTTCGGTGAGAATTCGGGCTCGATCGCACCTGTGGCGCTCGATTTCACTTTCACTTTCGGGCTCGTTTTTAAACCCTCTCGTACTGAATACTATCGTATGAGTCAAGCGACACTCGGTGACGACGCCCTGTTCGGAGAAGCAGCAGCAGAGATGCGTGCAGACGTGGAAGAACACCTCGACGAAGCGCGAGCGGTCCTTCCCGATGCTGACGACGTGTGGGAGACGGACGCTACGAACGTCCTCGGCGTGCTCAACGGCCTTCGCTCGTCGCTCGACGTCGAAGATGCCTCTGAACACGTCCACCAGGCGAAGAAGTGGTACGTCATCGGCTCTCGCGCCGACGCCTTCGACGACCCAGAAGACCTCGAAGAAGCCATCGAGGAACTCGAAGAACTCCTCGAACTCGTCGAAGAGGCCCACGAACTCGTCGGCGAACTCACGAACACGATGCCGAAGCTCAAAGGCGCACTCGCGGACGCCGCAGAGACCGCGGAGGAAGCAGAGGCTGACGCCGACGAGGACGAGGTGGAAGAAGAGGAAGCGGAAGAGGAAGAGGAAGAGGAAGAGGAAGAGGAAGAGGAAGAGGAAGAGGAAGAGGAAGAGGAAGAAGAGTAGCGACGCGAACGCTCACACACGCGGTCGGTCTTCGACCGCGCCGATGAGCGACGCGAGGGCCTCCGTCGCCCGCGTCTCGAGTTCCGCACCCAGCGCCGAATCACCCTCTCCGGGGTCGCCGACCACGCCGTTTTCTGCGAATTCGTCCGAGTCGTGAGCCAGATTCACGCCCGCGACCCACTCTCCCCAGCGGTCGGCCGCGCCCTTCTGTGCCTCCTCGATTCGGTCTTCTCGCACGAGTTCGGAGTGCGTGTGCCGAAGGAGTGCAGTCTCCAGTGGGCCGCCGTGACCCATCTTCGAACTGTGCTCGCCGACGGCGTCGAACCACGTGAAGGCGACCGAGTAGGCCTCGCCCGACCGCGAGACGCGCCGACAGACTTCTGCGAGGGCTTCGACGTTGCCGCCGTGGCCGTTGACGACGACGACACGGTCGAAGCCGTGACTGGCGAGCGATTCGATAGTCTCGCGGACGTACGCGCGGAACGTGTCGGGTGAGACCCAGAGGGTGCCGGCGAAGTTCCGGTGTTCTTCGGCGACGCCGACCGGAATCGTCGGGGCGACGACCACGTCGCCGTCGTAGGCGTCTGCTCCACCTTCTGCAATCGTTTCGGCGTTGAGCGCGTCGGTGCCGAGCGGGGCGTGCGGGCCGTGTTGTTCGGTGCTCCCGACCGGAAGGAGCGCGAGGTCGGTATCGAGGTCGGAAACGTCCGTCCACGTGGCCTCGGAGAGTCGCATGGCGGAGGAACGCAGGGCGGTCCCTTAGTGTATGCTGTCGTCAGCGCGTCAGTCGTCGCTGGCGTCAACCTCCGCTTGGCGGCGGGCGGCGCGCTCGATGAACTCGTCGGGAAGTTGGTCGATTTCGCCGGCTTGGACGCCCCAGAGGTGGGCGTACAGTCCGCCGTCGCCGAGCAGGTCGTCGTGGGTACCGTGTTCGACGATGTGGCCGCCTTCGAGGACGACGATTTGGTCGGCGTCTTTGATGGTCGAGAGGCGGTGGGCGATGGCGAACGTCGTTCGGTCTGCGGTGAGTTCGTCCAGCGACCGCTGGATGAGCATCTCCGTCTCGGTGTCCACGTCCGAGGTGGCCTCGTCGAGAACGAGGATTTCGGGGTCTTTCAGGATGGCACGCGCGATGGAGACACGCTGGCGTTGGCCGCCGGAGAGTTTCACGCCGCGCTCGCCGACTTTCGTGTCGTAGCCGTCGGGGAGGTTCGTGATGAACTCGTGAGCCTCGGCGGCTTTGGCGGCCGCGACGATGTCGTCGTCGCTGGCGTCGAACGTCCCGTAGGCGATGTTCTCTTTCACCGTCCCGTAGAACAGGAACGTCTCTTGGCTCACGTAGCCGACCTGTCGGCGGAGGCTCCGAAGCGTCACCTCGCGGAGGTCCTGTCCGTCGATTCGGATGGCTCCCTCGTCCGTGTCGTACATCCGCATCAGGAGTTTGAGGACGGTCGATTTCCCCGCTCCAGTGGGACCGACGAGTGCCAAGGTTTCGCCGCCTGCGACGTCGAACGAGATGTCTTCGATGATGTTCTCGTTCTTGTCGTAGCCGAACGAGACGTCGTCGTACTCGACGCGTCCCTCGGTGATATCGAGTTCGGGAGCGTTCGGCTGTTCTTCGAGGCGGCCGGGTTCGTCCATCAGGCCGAAGATACGGGCGCTGGAGGCGCGAGCGCGCTGGTACATGTTGATAATCTGGCCGAACTGGGCGAGCGGCCAGACGAACTGCTGGGTGAGCAGGATGAACGTGACGAACTCACCGACGGCGAGCGTCCCCGTGAAGGGACCGGGACCTTCGCCCTGGATGACCCACAGGCCGCCGACGAGGAAGGTGAGCGTGAAGCCGATTCCGGCGAGGATTCGCAGGGCGGGGAAGAACTTGATGCGCGTGTCGATGGCGTCCCAGTTGGCGTCGAAGTAGTCGCCGGAGACGTCATCGACGCGGTCGGATTCGTGGTTCTCGGCGTTGAACGTCTTGATGACCTGAATCCCGCCGAGGTTGTTTTCGAGGCGGGAGTTGAGCGTGCCGACCGACGAGCGCACGTCGGCGTACTTCGGCTGGATGATTTGGATGAACTTCCACGTGAACAGCGAGATGAGCGGGACCGGAAAGAGCGCGACGAGCGCGAGTTGCCAGTTGTAAGAGAGGAGAATCGCCGCGATAGCCACGACCATCACCGAGAGTCTGAAAAAGGAGTTCATCCCGTCGTTGAGGAACCGTTCGAGTCGGTTCACGTCGTTCGAGAGGATGGACATCATCTCGCCGGTCTGTTTGTCGGCGAAGAACTCCATATTGAGTCGCTGCATCTGGTCGTAGGTGTCGGTCCGGATGGCGTGCTGGATGTGCTGGGCGAAGGAGTTCCAGCCCCAGTTGCGAAGCCAGTGGAACGCCGCGCCGCCGAGGAAACTCACGACGATGATGCCGACGGCGAAGTAGAACTGACCGACGCGCGTACCGGGGACGAACGGGGCGACCCACGCCTCGGGGATGACGGGGAACCCGGCGGCGAACGATTTGTCCTGCCGGATGATGGCGTCGATAGCGAGGCCGAGAACGACGGGGGGGAGGAGGTCGAGGATGCGCGCGGCGACACTTGCGAGCACGCCGACCACGAACTGCGCGGTGTTCTCGCGGCCGTACTCGTCGAAGAGCCGACGCATCGGATTATCGACCCGCTCTTTCTGCACTTCGAACGGGTCGTCATCCGTATCTGGAGGCATGAGACTGTTGCAGGGGACCGTTACAGTAAAATGCTCTGGTGTGGGCGTGGGACGCCGGTTTTCACCACCAGTTACAGCACTCTGGACTCTATTTCGGCGTCGATGCCTGCTTCTTCGAGGTCCTGCCGAATCCGCTTTCGGAGCGGGTCGGGGACCGTCTCGCGGCCGACGGGAACTGCCGTCTCGCCGTCGCCTTTCACTTTCCAGTAGAGCACGCAGTCCGAAGGCTCGTAGTACTCGATGCTATAGATGTCGTCCGCACCCTGATAGTGGACTCGCGCGGCGAATCCTTCGCCGTTCCATCCTTCGAGTTCAGCCAGCGCCGTGACGTGTTCGCCCATGTGTGTTCCCTCTCGGCGGAGGCTTTCGGAGGTTTCGCTTTCACTCGGTGACGATTCGGTCGCCGACTTCGATTCCGTTGTCGGTCGTGTAGTTGTACGGGAGTTCGAGGACGTATCGACCCTCGCCGCGGTAGCGCGCCAAGTCCGACTCGCTCGTCCCCTCTGGGTCGAGTTCGGCGTGATGGATGGTCGTAATCGTCCCGTTGTCGGCGACGAACACGATGTCGATGGGGAAGGCCATCTCGCGCATCACGTACGCGTAGGTGCCCGATTCGTCGTGGACGAACCACATTCCCTCGTCTTCGCCGAGCGATTCGGTGTCGCTCAGGCCGGTGTACCGTTTGGCGTAGGTGTCGGCGACGCGGGCATCGACAGTCGCCAGCGTGTCGTTGGTCTCGGCATCGACGACGGTGAGGGTGGTTCGGTTGTAGTCGTCGGTCGCACCGGGGACGGCCGCGGGGTTGGTGACGTAGACGGCGACGCCCGCGACGACGAGAATGCCGACGACGAACGCGAACGAGCGGAGGCGGGCCATATAGAACGTGACGGGTGCCTGCCGTCTAAGGATTCCGGCGCGCGTTCGAAACAAAAACCGTTATGAGCGCGAACCGGTTCGAATGAATTGCAGGGCTCGTGGTCTAGTTGGTTATGACGCGGCCTTTACAAGGCTGAGGTCGGTGGTTCGAATCCGCCCGAGCCCACTTCTGACGACACAACACGACGAGCGTAGCGAGGAGTCTGTGTCGTCTGAGTGGGCGACAAGGATTCGAAGCAGGGAGCGAACGAAGTGAGCGACTGAGGTTCGAATCCGCCCGTGATATTTGAAATTCAGCGAACAAGAAGTCCAGAAATAATCCCAACTTTGCGAAGAGGCTTAGCAAGGGCATATGCGACCACCGGGAAAGCCAATACCGTCAGATCAGTCATAATCGGCTCTTGCAGATAGACTGGAAGCAATAATATCGCCCCTGCTACAGCAACAACATACCCCAGTAACGGGTCGGCATCCGATTCATGAGATATTGCGGACATCACGACAAAAAATGAGAGAATTACAGGAAAAAATACAGGATTCGCCAACCCGGTTCCGAATTCAAACCCATCAATAAATGACTGGAGATAGTATCCGCAGATGCCCTCCAGAACAAGCAACCCGAGCATCGAGTATAGGAAACGGTTCGAAATTTTCGGATTGCCATTTTGGTAGCGACCAGTCCACCACAACGAGAAAATAATCATTAGCCAGGTTAGCACCAGTGCGAAAATGAACGGAAGCATATTTGAACGGAGATTTGGGCTCTGCCAGAACATGTACATGAATGTATACTGGAATCGGATATACGACTCAGCCCATGCTCCGAGGTAGATACCCGCGAGTACTACAACCCCCAATGCGAATCCACGTGGACCAGAGTCCAATTGAGCCATGAGATTCGTTAGCCGACGCTCGACCCCAATTCGGAGCGAAGCATCCCCATATACCCAGCTCACAATTAGCGCGGAAATCACGACCATCTCCACGTAGAAACTGACCTGAGTAACGAGGGCAACCGCGGCCGAAAACAGAAACAGGTAGCTAGCGATTGGACCTACCCGTAACCCTGATGTTTGATTGTATATCTCGTCTGAGACTCCTTCTAGTAGTCCCAAAGTAAAGAACGGTACAATAAGCACACATTGGGAGAAAATAGTCAATGAATACACTAGAATAGTCTGCTCGAAAAACGATAGTCTACCTAACTGAGGTGGTACGAGACCCAACGTAAGTGTGAAGTAGAAAAAAACAACCCACTGTAGAAAAACTAGTAGTGCGTAGCCACGCTGAGAGTGTGGCTGGGGCAAGAAGTTCGCTTTGATAGTAACAGTCCTAGTGACGACAGCACAAATCCACAGAACGGTTCCATACTCAAGTATCCAAAACACAGTCTCAAACTCGGGGTATGCTAATACTGCGAACGGAAGAAGCGAACCAGAGAGACCTATAACAAACCCTATTCGCTCAAGAAGAGACGAAACAAGTAATGGGGTCTCGGTGAGGATATTGAGAATTGCATACACCGATACCAAGTACCGAGGAGGAACCCTGTCCAGTAAATCTGATTTGTTTTGCAAAGTCAATCACGTGATGTTTTTGTAGTCGATAAGGATATGTCGAAACCACATAACGTTGGCACACTCAGAATTGTAATATTATTCATTTGAATTGATTAGAGTCAAGCGGGTCGAATCCGCCCGCACCTACCATTTCCACACAAACAACCCTATTTCCCTCCCCGACCCACATCAATCGTGACACCCAAAGCCCTCAAACAACGACCACGCCGAACCCTCGCAGTCGTCGGCTACGCCCTCGCGGTCTTCGTCGCCTCGGTGGTCAACCCACCCGGCGGTGGTCAAGAGATGGCGACCACAGGTCCCTTCGGTCTCGTCGGTGTGGACAAGTGGCTCCACGCGATTGGATACACCGTTCTGAGTGTCGGTCTCGCGTCGGCGCTCGACGCCCGAACTCGACGACTGCTACTGGCCAGCGCGGCAGGTGCAGTGATTTACGGGGCGGGAATCGAAGTCGTTCAAGGGTTCCTCCCGTATCGGAGCCTCAGTATCGCCGACTTCGGGGCCAACGCGTTGGGTGCCGCGCTGGGGGTGGCGATTTGGGTCGCCGTCTGTCGGACATCAAACAGATGATAAACATCTCGTGAGTAGGATTATCAAGGTCTCACTCGAAGAGGCGCAACGCGAGGGCAACAAATGGGCATTGGCACGAAACGGACGGCGAAAACACTGGGACTCGCGGGCGCTGCTGCCGCTGGAACGTATCTGTTGGCACTCCGGCCGTGGCACAGCCGGTGGGGCGCGACGGACGACGAAACAGGCACTCCGCTTCCGGGCGACGACTTCGTCGCGGACGCGACGTCGAGTACGACCCGGGCAATCACGATTGCGGCACCCCCGCTGGCGGTTTGGGCGCGAATCATTCAACTGGGGCACGAAACGTACGACTCCGTCGGCGCGACTCGATTCGACGAGTGGCTCGGTCTCTCTGTTCGGAGACAGAACCCACACGGCGCGGACGGACAGCTCTCGTTGGGAGACGAACTCCGACTCGGGCCGGCAGTTTCGGGGCTGCCGGTGTTCTCGGTTGCGGTTATCGACCCGGGTCGAACCCTCGTACTGAGCACGCCGGGGTGGGAGACGAGGTCGAGTGCGGCGACGTGGACGTTTGCACTCCGGCGAGTCGGTCCCGGTGCGACGAGACTCATCATTCGATTCCAGAGTCAATCACGGACAGTTCGAGAGCGAGTGCGCAACCGACTCGTGGGCGAACCCCTCCAGTTCGCGCGCGAGCGAGCCTTGCTCAAAGGCGTCCGAGAACGGGCAGAGCGGGCACAGTCAGTCCCTCGCGGCGGCCGGCGAAGCTAACCCTTCGCGGACGGTCGATTCGAAAGTCTTTTTCCCTCTGTCCGGCTTCGGGTGAATGCAAGCCGCCTTAGCTCAGACTGGGAGAGCACTCGACTGAAGATCGAGCTGTCCCCGGTTCAAATCCGGGAGGCGGCATTTTCCTGCGAACAACGTGAGCAGTGAAAATGCTCCCGAGCGGATTTGAATCAAAGAGCGACCGCAGGGAGCGACTGTGGTTCAAATCCGGGAGGCGGTACTTCTCTGAACCCACCCACCGAGCGAAGCGAGCGTGGTGGGTTCTGTAAGTGCGAAAACGACCGATTGAACCCGGCGAGTCGCAACCGCGAGTGCAACGAGCGGTCCGTCTCGACTCGGTTCAAATCCGGGAGGCGGCATTTTCCTGCGAACAACGTGAGCAGTGAAAATGCTCCCGAGCGGATTTGAATCAAGGAGCGACTGTGGTTCAAATCCGGGAGGCGATACTTCTCATGAGAGCGACCCGTGAGAGAGCCTGCCAAATCGATTCATTCGAGAACATCAACTGAGGAATAAATTCGGACGAATCGGTGGTGGAGTTGAATCAGTCACTAACGAGCTTTTAGCAGGCCACGGAAACGGACAGAGCATCGTTTAACGGGGACAATTCGAGGAGAGGTGAGCAGGAAAAACGCACTCCCCGAGGGTAATGCGACGAGTGAGTAACTGGTAAAAACATCGGCCGTCCGTTGACGGAGAGTTAGTAAAGGGGCTATAATCGATTAGGCCCGCAAAGGAACGCTTCGGCACGGCTTAATTCTCCTGAGTGAGACCTTCCAAGGCCGAAGTAAGTCGAATTCAGCCCGGACGTAACAGGAGAGAACGAACAGTGACATCCGGCCAGAGGAAGTCGCTGCCGAACGCCGGCAAGTAGGTATTAAGAATCTTATCAGTATTGTAACCACGAAATACAGTGTTTTGGGAGTCTCCATAACAATGTGAGGATAGACCAACAGTACGGGTATGTCTCAGGAACAGCAAGTGCCGGGACGGACCCCGTCGGCTCGAAGGCGAACACTACTGCAGGGAATCGGCGTGCTGCTCGGCAGTGGTCTCTTCGCTGGCCAAGTAGCCGGAAAGGTCTCTGGTCAAGGAACTCTGTTCTCGCTCGACGAGCAGTCGAACGGGGACGGTCTCGTGTGTACGGTAACACAAGGCGACACGGAGTACGAACTAACCCCGTTGGTTGGGACCGAGCCAGTCGAGGAGTTCTACGACCTTCGAATCCCGGAGTTGAATGCGGCAGACAACGGCGGAACGGACCCCGGTGAGGGACCGTACTTCGCCTCAGTCGGGACTGAGTCCCTCCAGCGTGAAGCCACGTCGGTGCTGTTCCTGTACGAAGGGCCGAACGGCCTGAGCCTCGTCATCGTGCACGGAAAGCTGTACGAAGGTGGCGAGAGCGCGGTCACGATGGAGTACGCCAACCTCCCGACCGACCTCGAATGGCTCGTCAGAGACGACTACTACATCAACCCCAACACCGGCCAACGCGCGAGTACGAACTACGACAACTGGGACACGACTGGAGCGACCCGACTAATCGACTGGCGCTGGGCGGCGGCCCGAACCGACGGTGGCGTCCTCGGATACTTCGATGGCCCGTTCTCCATCACCGTCACCCCGTTCTTCAACGAAGACGCCTCGCTGTACCAAGACGGGTTTGCCGACTTCACTGGATGGGAAATCCTCTCCGGTGACCTCGAATCACCCAACCGTATCTCGCTCGACTTGGACGAGCCAATCACCATCACCTGTGAGGAACCCTCCGACGACGAAGGCGAGAATGGGGAAGACAACGGGAACGGTAACGACGACAACGACAACAACGACGACAACGACAACGGCAGCGACAACAACGACGACGACAACGATAACGACGGTGGCAACAACAACGACGACGACGACGAGAAAGACGAAGAAGACGGGAAAGATGACGGAGACGACGGTGGTGAAATCTGCGAAGTCCAATCGTAGAGATCCACTTCGAAACACGCTGAATGTACCTCAGGTGTGACAGACTGCGTCTCCGGACGCTCGTCTATGAGCGTCGATTGCCCTCTCGCGGTTCGAGCACACTACGGGCACTTTCTGTGCGAAGATAAGTGAAGAGAAATCGAAGCGACTCCCAAAACCGAAAATAGAAATTCTGAGGCAGGACAAACAACTTATAAGAGATATCTAGGTCGGCGTGCCGAATTACGTTCGAATAGGCACAAGTATGGCCGTTTCAGGCTGTTTTGGAAACTCCATCCAACACACGTCTGTTCGTTGGCACGAAATTGCACAAGACTTATCCGTCTCACCCGGCACTGTTCAAAAGCAATGGCGAAAGGTACGGTTGATTTCTTCAACGACACTGGCGGCTATGGTTTCATCTCGACTGAGGACGCGGACGACGACGTTTTCTTCCACATGGAAGATGTTGGCGGTCCAGACCTCGAAGAGGGTCAGGAAATCGAATTCGACATCGAACAGGCCCCCAAGGGCCCCCGCGCGAAGAACGTCACCCGCCTCTAAACAGGCCGACGTTCCACCGCTGAATCTCACACACTGACGAACTTTCTTCCGTTTTTCACACCAACTACTGGCGAGACAGGGTCTGGATAGACCGCCGTCTCTCGCGCCGATAATTTCGGACGAGTCAGAAGGCTCATATCCATTGGCAGTTGTGCATGAAATGAACAACAATGCCCGACGAGCAGGAGCAACAACACGCCCTTGGTCACGACGATTCACACATTGGGAAGGGCCTGTTCGAGGAGTCGATGGGTCCCGGTTCGTCCTTTGCACACCTCTACCGTGGAGAAATCCACCGAATGAAGTTGTGGCGAGAGCGCCTCGACAGAACGAGCAACTGGGCGATTACGCTCATGGCCGGTATCCTGACGTGGTCGTTCTCCGCACAAACGCACCCGCACTACATCATCTTGCTCGGCGTCGTCACGCTCAGCATCTTCCTGTGTATCGAGGCCCGGCGCTTCCGCGCCTACGACATCTGGCGGTCACGCGTGCGGATGTTCCAACAGAACGTCTTCGCCTACGCGCTCGACCCGGACGGTGGTGTCGTAGACGAGAACTGGCGGCAGAAACTCGGAAACGACTACCGGATGCCGAACATGAAGATGTCCTTCGAAGAGGCGTTAGCACACCGTCTCCGACGGGTGTACCTCCCGCTCTTCGTCGTGATGCTCGCGGCGTGGGTCATCCAACTCACGGCGTATGCAGACACGTCGAACCTCCTCGTGAGTGCGGGAATCGGAAGTGTCTCCGGGGTCGTCGTCACCACTCTGGTGGCCCTGTTCTACGTGGGGATCATGGCGATCACGTTCCGACCGCGCGACTGGAAGGTCAACGGCGAACTCATCCCGAGCGAAGTGACCGGGTGGACCCGACCGGACCGCGACGACGCATAGAGATTCGAATCGTTTTTTACTGCCCTTCGCCTCTGTGTGGATGCGCCGCCTTAGCTCAGACTGGGAGAGCACTCGACTGAAGATCGAGCTGTCCCCGGTTCAAATCCGGGAGGCGGCATGATTTCTCTGCGATTCGACGAAGGAGCGAAGCGACTGAGTCTATGAGCAGGAAATCTGCCCTCGGACGGATTCTGAACCAGCGAGCAGCGCGAAGCGTTGCGAGTGAGGTTCACGCGAACGGAGTGAGCGTGAATACGTGAGAGGCGCGTCTCACGGCGTTCAAATGCGGGAGGCGGCATACTTCTCTGAGGCCGACCATCGAGCGAAGCGAGCGTGGCGGAGTCTGTGAGTGCAGAAACGGACGGATTTGAATCAAGGCAGCGATTACCCGCGTCCGCCCGCCAACTTCGCTGCCGCCGGAAGGCCCCGAAGTCGCCACATCGCCAGTGCGCCCACGACGGGTCCGATAATCAGGGGTGCGAACGCCCACTGCCAGCCGATTCGCTCGGCGACGATGGGCGTGAGTTGAATCGAGAAGACGGTCAAGAGGAACCCGAGCGCGGTCTGTAGGGTGAGCGCGGTACCCATGTAATTCGGGTCCGCGAGTTCGGAAATCGCAGTCGAGAACTGTGCCGAGTCGGCGACGATTGCGAAGCCCCACAGGAGGACGAACGGAGCGACGACGAGCGGAGATGCCCCGAAGATGAACCCCGCGAGGAGGCAGGCAGACCCGCTGAGGAGCAAACTCGCGGCAGTGATGGTCGTCCGCCCCCATCGGTCGGCGGCCCGCCCGGCGACGAGCGCGCCGAGTCCGCCGATGGCAATCGTCCCGAAGGCAGTCAACGCAGCGGTCGTCGGCGTGGCGAGTGGGCTCTCAGACGCCCCGTACGAAATCGTCAGATAGAGCGGAATCCACGTCCAGACGGCGTACAACTCCCACATGTGGCCGAAGTAGCCGATGTTGGCGAGGAGTGTCGGTCGGTCGCCGAGGATGCGGCGAACGGCACTCGGGTCGAACGGTGCGGCGGGCGACTGATACGGACCCGGTCGAACGCGAAGGACGAGAATCGCACTGAGCGTGGCGAACCCGGCCGCGCCGACGAGAACGAGTCGCGGCTGGTCGATGCCGCCGACAGCGCGCAAGAGATGCGGGAGCGCCGTGCCGATAGTGAGCGCACCGATGAGTGCGCCAATCGCTAGCCCTCTGCCCTGTTCGAACCATCCCGCGATGAGTTTCATGCCCGGTGGGTAGACGCCTGCGAGCGCGACGCCAGTCAGGAACCGAAGTCCGACTGCGACGAGAGCCGACTGAACGACCGTCCCGAGAGCCACTGTCGCGCCCGCGCCAATCAGCGCCGACCCGGCGAACAGGTAGCGAGTCTGGATGACATCCGACAGCGTGAGCGCGGCAGACGCGAGCGCGCCGACGACGAACCCGAACTGGACGGCGGTGGTCAACCACGCCGCTTGCGTCGAAGAGAGTCCCCACACCGTGGCGAGTTGCGGCGCGACGGCGCTCGCGCTAAACCACAGAGACATCGCAAACAACTCCGCGAGCGAGAGGAGCGCGAGCATCCGCCACTTCGGTTCGTTCACACCCGCAGTAATGGCTGTGCGAAGCGAGTGGAAATCACGGGTGTGCATCGGTGTGGCCGCGTTATATCTCTCGACTCTGTTGGCCGGACTGTTCTTCGATACGGAACTCCCACCCGAGGATGTCCTGCATCGGTTCGACCTCAGAGAAGAGACTCGGGTACCACGCGTTGTCGCCGAGCGTCTCTTGGACGCGGTCCCAGTCGTGGTCTTCGATGGGGTGGAGTGTGCCGTCGAGGACGACGCTCCGCCACTCGTGTCGAGATGCGGCGGTCCAGACGGTGAAACACGCGCGTTCGGTCTGCTCGGCGAAACTGACCTTCTTCGACGTTTCGCCGGGCCGGAGGAAGACGAAATAGAGCGACCCGTTCGCTTCGTCGTACCCGAACGACAGCGGAATGCCGTAGGCGACACCCTCGTCGGCGAGCGAGAGGACGCCGACGCCCTCGTCACGGAGGAGGCGTGCGATGTCCTCGTCGTCCATCTCGGTACCACTGAGTTCTGCGAAATCCGGGACCATGGGAAAGGTACGCACGGAATCGGCATAAACATGACAACGATTGCCGGAAGATGACCAGACCGTGGTACCGCTTGCGACGAGGGGCTTATCTCCGGCGGCGACAAAGCGCAAGCCGACACCCGGATGACGGTGAACACACTCCATCGACCGACGCATCGAGACGCACTCGTTCATCTGGAAGCGGCCATCGAGCGCGGCGACCTCATCACGATGTTCGGTCGGTGTACGGTCGAGTACGACGGTCGAGCGACGAGCGAACTCGGTCCGGGCGACCGGTTGGTCGTTTTGAAGCCGGACGGCTCGATTCTCGTCCACACCGACGAGAAGCGCACGCCGGTCAACTGGCAACCACCGGGGTGTACCCACACGGCGAACGTCAGGGATGGGCAACTGCGAGTCCGGAGCACGCGCTCGACTCCCGACGAGCGACTGGACGTGTGGTTCGACCGAATCGAGCAGTGTTCGGCCTACGCCGTCAACGACCGCAGCGACCTCGAACTCGCCGGAAGCGAAGAGGACCTTCGCCAGCACATCCTCGCCGACCCGTCGATTCTCGAAGCCGGCTTCGAACCGCTCGAAACCGAGCGTCAGAGCGACGCCGGCGCGCTCGACATCTTCGGCGAAGACAGCGATGGTGTGCCGGTCGTCGTGGAGTTGAAGCGGCGGCGCGTCGGCCCCTCCGCGGCGAGTCAGCTCCGGCGGTACGTTGACGCGCTCAAACGCGAGTTCGGCGACGACGAACCGATTCGCGGAATTCTCGTCGCGCCCTCGCTCACCGACCGCGCGGCGGCCATGTTGGAGCGCGAAGGACTGGAGTTCGTCGCACTCGACCCCGGAACTGGAACGCCACCGGTCGAATTGGAGGGTGACGAAGACGAACGAAACGAAGTGGACGAAGAAAGCAAAGACACGTCCTAATCAGTCGAGTCCGGCGAGTCGAGCGAAGTTGGCGACTGTCTCGTTGGCGGTGACGCCCGTGAAGTCGCGGTCGGTGTCAGTTTCGGGCCACCCGAAGTCGTCGGCGATGCGGTCGAGGAGCGCGACGGTAAACTCGGGATGGTACTGCGTGGTCCAGATTGGCGCGGAGGCGTGTCGCGTTGCGAGGTGCTCGTAGTACGATGCGGAGCCGATGGTCTCCATCTCGTCACCGGGTTCGCGGACGTAGTCGCCGTGAACCATCGGAATCTGGCTGGAGATGCCGTCGAAAATCCGGTCGTCCGCGAGTTCGACATCGACGATACCGCGTTTTTGCTCGCCTGCTTCGACGGTTCCGCCGAGTGCGTCGTTGACGAGTTGGTGGCCGAAACAGACGCCGTAGGTCGGAATCTCGCGTTCGACGAGTTCGCGGACGAGTCGGCGACCGTCGTCTATCCACGGTCGGTCGGCCGTCTCGTAGACGCCCGCGGTGCTGCCAGTGATGACGACCGCATCGACGCCCGAGAGGTCCGGAATCCCGTCTTGAGGGATGGAGTGGACCACTCCCTCGCGGCCGTCGAGCGCGAGGGCGGCGAGCGCGTCGGTGAAGTACTGCGGGCCGTCGGTCGGCATCGTATCGCAGACGAGAATCATCGGGTGAATCGAAGCGAACCGGTCTGATAAGTATGTCTCTTGGTACCACGAGGCGGATAAAACCGAGGTGCCGTGCGGTCGCAGACGGCGTTTTCGGAACGATGCTTCGAAGCGTTTTTAGCCCGTGTGACCCTCAGACCTCACAAGTAACTATGTCAGACAAACCCGCCTCTATGTACCGGGAAATCAAGAACCCGGCGTACACGCGACGCGAGTACATCACGGGCATTCCCGGTTCCAAAATCGCACAGCACAACATGGGCGACCTGCAGGCGGACGCCGAAGACTACCCAGTCGAGATCAGCCTGAAGGTGGACGAAGACGTCCAGATTCGCCACGGCTCGCTCGAATCCGCACGTCTGTCGGCAAACCGTCTCATGCTCAAGCACGCGGGCGAGAAGCAGTACAAGATGATTCTGCGCAAGTTCCCGCACCACGTCATCCGCGAGAACAAGCAGGCGACCGGCGCAGGTGCAGACCGTGTTTCCGACGGGATGCGCCAGTCGTTCGGTAAGGTCGTCGGGACGGCCGCCCGCATCCCACGCGGCGAGACCGTCTTCAGCATCTACTGCAAGGTCGAAGACGCCGCAACCGCGAAGGACGCCCTCCGCCGCGCCTACAACAAGATGTCGCCGCCGTGCCGCATCACCGTCGAGCGTGGTGAGGAACTCCTCGTCGCGTAATCGCACGAACCATCCAACTTTTCTGTCACCGCTTCTCTCGTAGCGTATGCGCCGACTCGCAGTGACGACTTCGAGCGAAACTTTCGCGCGCATGCGCGGCCCGCTCGCAGCGCGCGGCATCGAGGTCGGACACCTCCCGGCCAAGGAGTTCGCGCTCGACCTCACTCGCCCGCCCACCGAGGAGTTCGACGTCGGATTCGTCTACCCCTCGCGGATGATGGAAGGCGGCGTCATCGACGCGCGATACGACATCCCGTGGGTCAACACGCGCGAAGATATCCTGGCGTCGCGGAACAAAGGGGGCGTCATCGCGGCGCTCTCGCGCGCGGACATCCCCGTCCCGAAGACCGTCGCCGTCTCGAACCCAGTCGAGGACGACGAACTCGTTTCTGCCGTCGAGTCCGCCGGTCTCGACTTTCCGCTCGTCGTCAAACCCAACTCGACTACCCGAGGCGTCGGCATCGCAAAAGCCCACGACGTGGACTCACTGCTCGGTATCGTGGACCACCAGAACCTCGTCCACGACTTCCGGGCGACAGGCGACAAGTCCTATCTCGTCCAAGAGTGGCTTCCTGACGCCCGCGACTACCGAATCATGCTGCTCGACGGCGAGATCGTGGGCGGTGTCGAACGGCGACTCTCCGACGAGGCGAGAGCGGACGGGCGCTGGAAACACAACGTCCATCGCGGGGCCGACGCGGTCGGTATCGACGTGCCCGACGAGCACCGGGAGTTGGCGAAGGCGGTGGCCGAGACGTTGGGGATTCGCTATCTCGGTGTCGATTTGCTCGAATCGAACGGCCGGCTCGTCGTCTCGGAGACGAACGCCCGGCCGACCATCGACGACGCCGGAAAGTACGAAGACGGTTTTTTCGACGCGCTCGCGGCGCTCATCGAGCGGGTTGCGAAAAATGCAGCGTGAGACGCGATTCGTTACTCGACGTCGATTGCGGCGGAGTCTTCTGCCCGGTCGAGTGTGACCTGTAGCACGCCGTTGTTGTACGTCGCTTTGGCGGAGTGTTCGTCCACGCGGACCGGCAGGCGGATGCGCTCGTCGAACTCTCGAAGGTCGCCAGCGGCGCTAATCGTGAGCGTCTCTCCATCGCACTTGAGGTCGATAGCGTCTTTATCGATGCCCGGGAGGTCCGCGACGAGTCGGAGTGTGTCACCCTCATCATAGACGTCGATGTGGGTATCGGAGGCGAACCCGGCGTTGCCTCCGGTCATGTCATTCATCATCCGTTCGATTTCGTCGAAGATGTTATCGAACGGGTCGTCACGGTCGTCTCTGACCATGCGGGGCGCTATGAAATCTGAGGCTATAACGCTTCTGGCTACGACAATCACATGAAAGAACGCCGCCATATGCCCTGAACCCGCCCATTTACTGGGGTCGAACTGGCACACACCGCCGGTTGGTGCGCGAATATGATTGTTTGAGTGAGATTCATGACTGTGTTTGAAAGGTAACGTTCGATTACGCCGGATTTACCGAAACAGATATACTGATTCCTCTCCGATAGCTAGGTGGATACTACTCGAACATGAGTGAAAAATCCTACCTTAGTGCGGGCGCGAACGTGGACGAATCGGACGTGGTGCGGGTCGGACTCAACGGATTCGGACGAATCGGCCGGAACATCTTCCGTGCCGTCCTCGAGAATCCGAAGGTCGAACTCGTCGGCATCAACGACGTCATGGACTTCGAGGACATGCGATACCTCGCCAAGTACGACTCGGTCCTCGGCCGTCTCGATGGACTCGAACTCGACGGCGACACGCTGACCATCGGCGGCACCTCGGTGAGTCTCTACAACGTTCAGTCCCCCGCTGAACTGCCGTGGGGCGAACTCGACGTGGACGTCGCACTGGAGTGTACCGGCATCTTCCGGACGAAAGAAGACGCCTCCGCGCACCTCGAAGCGGGCGCTGACAAGGTCGTCATCTCGGCACCACCGAAAGGCGACGAACCCGTCAAGCAACTCGTCTACGGCGTCAACCACGACGAGTACGAGGGCGAAGACATCGTCTCGAACGCCTCCTGTACGACGAACTCCGTCACGCCCATCGCAAAGGTCCTCGACGAGGAGTTCGGCATCGAGAACGGTCTCTTGACGACCGTCCACGCCTACACGGGCAGCCAGAACCTCATCGACGGACCCCACGCGAAGCAGCGCCGTGGCCGCTCGGCCGCCGAGAACATCGTCCCGACGACGACCGGTGCCGCACAGGCCGCCACCGAGATTCTGCCACAACTCGACGGCAAACTCGACGGCATGGCGATTCGCGTCCCCGTCGTCAACGGGTCGCTCACCGAACTCGTCGTCCGACTCGAAGACAAGCCGTCTGTCGATGAAATCAACGACGCCTTCCGCGCCGCGGCCGACTCCGGCCCGCTCGCGGGCGTCCTCGGCTACACCGACGACGAAGTCACCTCGCGTGACATCCTCGGCCTGCCCTTCTCCAGCACCGTGGACCTCAACACGACCAACCAGGTCAACGACGGCGGTCTCTACAAGATTCTGACGTGGTACGACAACGAGTACGGTTTCTCCAACCGCATGCTCGACGTCGCCCACTTCATCACCCACCAGTAAGCACCACACCACTGGTTCCCCGGACTGACTGACCCGGCCCGGTTTCCGGGCCAACCTCCCCACCACTAAGTAACACCTCCACGTTTTCCAAACTATGTTCAACACGCTCGACGACCTCGACCCGGAGCAACGCGTGCTCGTCCGCCTCGACCTCAACTCGCCGGTCGAAGACGGACAGGTACAGGACAACCGACGATTCGACCGCCACGCTGAGACGGTCCGCGAACTCGCCGACGAGGGCCATCGCGTCGTCCTCATGGCGCACCAGGGCCGCCCCGGCGGCGACGACTTCGTCTCGCTCGAACAGCACGCCGACATCCTCTCTGGACACATCGACCGCGAGGTCCAGTTCGTCGCCGACACCTACGGCGACGAGGCCATCGAGGCCATCGAATCGCTCGATTCGGGCGAGGTACTCCTCCTCGAAAACGTCCGCATGTGCGACGACGAACTCCCCGAAGAAGACCCCGAGGTGAAAGCCGACACCGAGTTCGTCCAGACGCTCGCGCCCCACTTCGACGCCTACATCAACGACGCCTACTCGGCGGCCCACCGCTCGCACGCCTCGCTCGTCGGGTTCGCGCTCGAACTGCCCGCCTTCGCAGGTCGCGTGATGGAATCCGAGTATCAGGCGAACTCCTCGATTGCGACGCGGGAGTTCGACGGACAGGTGACGATGGTCGTCGGCGGGACGAAAGCCACCGACGTCATCGACGTGATGAACAACCTCGGCGACAAGGTGGACCAGTTCTTACTCGGCGGCATCGCGGGCGAGTTGTTCCTCCGGGCCGCGGGCAACGAGGTCGGCTACGACCTCGAAGGCATGGACTTCTTCGACGACCAGTGGGAAGCGAACCGAGAGACTATCGAGTCACTGCTGGACGAACGCGGCGACCAAATCAAACTCGCCGTTGACCTCGCCTACGAAGACCAGACGGAGGAACGCGGCGAAATCGCCGTCGCCAACATCACCGGGAAGGACCGCCCGTACCTCGACGTCGGCTCGATGACCGTAGACCAGTACGACCCCATCATCCGCGACTCCGAGGCCGTCTTCGTGAAGGGCGCTCTCGGCCTGTTCGAAGACGAGCGCTTCTCTGTCGGCACCGTCGGCGTCCTCGAAGCCATCGCGCAGACCGACTGCTTCTCCGTCGTCGGCGGCGGCGACACCTCGCGCGCGATCGAGATGTACGGCATGAGTGAGGACGACTTCGGCCACGTCTCCATCGCCGGCGGCGCGTACATCCGCGCGCTCACGGGCGCACCGCTCGCGGGCGTCGAAGTGCTGAAACAGGACTGAGCGCCCACTCCTCTTCTCCCAGTTCTTATCTCGCCGGGAGAACCCACCGCGAAAGCGCGGTTGCGACTGACCACGTGACGACTGCGTAGGACAGCGCGAGCGCCACGACGCCGGACCAACTGCTCTCGGGATGCGGTTCTTCGACCCGGTCGGCGAGCAGCGTGACCGAACCGACGAAGGCGACGAAAAAGGCAGTTAGGTCGAATGTCGTGTCAGCCATAGTATCTGGTGTATCTACACGACGTGCAGCACTCCTTGATATAGATGTCTATGAAATTTGATGTTGGTGGCGGGCGAAAAGGGAGGCATGAAACTCGGTGTCGTCTCAGATACGCACGATAACCTGGAGTACGTCCACGCCGCGGTCGAACACTTCGAACGAGAGATGGTCGATGTCGTCGTCCACTGCGGCGATATCGTCGCGCCGTTCTCGGTCGCACCGTTCGACAGGGAGTTCGAGTTTCACGCCGTCCGCGGAAACAACGACGGCGAGTGGAAACTCCGCGACATCGTGAACTCGTTCGGCACCTACCACGACGACTTCGCCCACCTGACCCTCGACGGCCAGGAGATAGCCGTCTATCACGGCACTGAAGCGGGACTCGTGGACACGCTCCTCGAATCCGATACGTACGACTACGTACTCCGTGGCCACACCCATCAGAAGTCGCTCGACTACTACGGGGCGACGACGCACATCAACCCCGGCGGGTTACCGATTCCGGACGCGGACGAGGAGTTCCACGTCGCCGTCGTCGATTTAGCGACCGAGAACGTCGCGTTCGAGACGCTCTGAACCAACCACGCGAGAAAAGAGACTGCGGGTGAACAGACGGACTGACTAGTCGTCAGCGAACTCTGCGCGCGCCTGTTCAGAGAACCCAGAAGGGTCGCCGGTGATACCGATGCCGAGTCGGCGGTCGGTGAGTTCCATACTCGCCTGTTTGTCTTCGAGGTCGAACATGGCGCGAATCGCGTCCACGTTCTCCGGAATCACGTCGGACTGCTGATGGATGGCCTGGAAGAGGTAGAGGTCACGGCCGTTGACGCCGATGGACTCACCCCAGACACAGTTCTCCCACATGTCGCCGCGCGGGCGGCCAGCGTCGAGCGCGAAGTCCATGAGCTTTCCAGCGCCGTCGATGCCCAGACCCTCGGGGATGACGTAGACGCGGTTCTCGTTTTCGAGCAGTTGACGGACGTGCGCGCCGGTCACGTCGTCGCCGAGCGTGACGTTGAGGGCGTGAACGTGCATCAGCGTCGCCGGGACTTTCAGTCCGAGCGTGTCGATTTCGAGGTCGGGGAAGATGGTCTTCACGTCGGGACCGTGGTGCGAGGGAACCGAAATCGGGTCGGGGAGGATGTCGTTGATGGGTCCCCGAGAGTTCTGTCCGGGGTCGCCACCGCGGCGAACCAGCGTCGCGCGGACCTTCTCGACGCCGTACTCCTCTTTGAGGGGAGCGATGATGCGCGAGAGACCGGTCGTGTTACAGGAGACGACGCGGACGTAGTCGGCGTCGCGGGCGGCGTCGAAGTTGGCGCGAGCGTTGAAGCTCACCTCGGCGACGTCGGCGTCTTCGCCGCCTTGGAAGATGGCGGGGGTGTGGTGAGTCTCGTAGAGTTCACGGTTGCGAGCGCCGATTCCCGAGGGCGTACAGTCCACGATGACGTCGGCTTCGGCGACGAGTTCGTCTACTTCGCCGGCGAGGTCGATGCCGGCTTCGGAGAAGAGAGGTGCTCGTTCGGGAATCGCGGCGTACATCGAATAGCCACGTTCGATTGCGGTGTGTGCTTCGAAGTTGGGTTGCGTTTTGGCGACCCCGATGACTTCCATGTCGGGTTGCGCCTCGATGGCATCGGCCACGCGCTTTCCGATTGTACCGTAGCCGTTGACTCCCACTCGTATCATGCATAGATGACCAGCGTGGCCGAACATAGTTATTTCGATGATTAGAACCCAGAAATTAACTCTCAACCGAGTGACTCGCTCGATTATCTCTGAGGCGAGTGAAGTTGGTCTGAAGTAGAAAAATCGATGGTCCCGAAGGCATTACGGGGGCATTCGGTCTCAGATGGGAATGCCTAACCCGGCGGACACACCATGCACAATCATGACCTACTCCGATGCGGACCTCCGTGCCGCCAGCGAGACGGCGATTCACCAGTGTCTCGACTTGCAGTCCGACGAGTCGCTCGTCGTCGTCACCGACGACAAGCGCGAGGTCATCGGCGAGGCGCTCTACGAAGTCGCCTCGGAAGTGACCGACGACGCCTCCATCATCCGCTACCCGCCGGGCAACCAACACGGCGAAGAACCCCCCGCACCGGTCGCCGCCGCGATGGCGAGCGCCGACGCCTTCCTCGCGCCGACGACGAAGAGCCTCAGTCACACTCGCGCACGCGGCGCGGCCTGCGACGCCGGCGCTCGCGGTGCGACCCTCCCCGGCATCACCGAAGAGGTGTTCGTGACCGGTCTCGACGCCGACTACGACGCGATTTACCGACACAGCAAGGAGATGCTCGAAGCCGTGGGCGAGGCCGACGAAGTTCGCGTGACGACCGAGAAGGGCACCGACATTACCTTCGTCCGCGGCGACCGCGAGTGGCTGGCCGACACGGGCTACATCGCCAACGAGGGTTCCTTCTCGAACCTCCCGGCGGGCGAAATCTTCCTCAGTCCCGAGTCCGCCACCGGAACCTACGTCGTAGACGGCACCATGATGCCCCACGGCCTGCTCGACGACGACCAGGAACTTCGTTTCGAGGTCGAAGACGGCTACGTCACCCACATCTCCGACGACGACATCCGCGAGCAGGTCGAAACCGCCGCCGACGAAGTCGGCCGAGACGCCTACAACCTCGCCGAAATCGGCATCGGTACCAACGTCGGCGTGACCAACCTCGTCGGCTCGGTCCTCCTCGACGAGAAGGCCGCCGGCACGGTCCACATCGCCATCGGCGACGACGCGGGCATCGGCGGCGACACCGACGCACCGCTCCACCTCGACGGCATTATTCGAGAGCCGACGGTGTACGCCGACGGCGAGGAAGTCGAACTGCCACAGCCCTAAGTCGGGTTCTCTCTTCTTTCGGATTCGCTCTTCTCTCGGATTCTCTCTCAGCCGAGGAGACACTCTTCGGCGAGTTCCACCCCGCACGACTCGTAGCATCTGAGTTCGCCGTTTCCGAAGGCTACGTAGAACGCGCCATCGACCAGTGCGAGACCCGACGGCGACGCCGAGACAGGGAGTTTTCCAGACCCGCGAACCTCGCCGGTCGAGGTGTCGAGCGCGTAGAGGTAGTTCGGCGTTCGTTCCTCGTCGAGATGCTCAGCGACGACGTAGATTGTCGCGCCGGTGATAGCGGGCGTCCAATCGAACAGCACCAACGGGTCCGGTCCGAACGACCACGCTACCTCTCCGGTATCGAGTCGGCGGGCGAGCAGGCGATTGTCGTCGCAATAGTAGACGAGTCCGGCCGCGGTTGCGACCCCGGTGGTGGACCACTTTCTGGCGGCGTGTTTCCACCGAAGTTCTCTGCTTCGACGGTCGAACGCGACCACGTATCGCTGGTCGCTGTCGCTCCCGGCCACGTTCTCGCTCAGCGTGGTCAGAATCACCTCGTTAGTGATGGTCACCGGCCCGGCAATCGGCATCGACTTTTCCCACAGTCGCTCGCCGGTCGCCACGTCGAGTCCGACGAGACCCGACTCACCACCGAAGAACGGGACGTACACCGTGTCGCCGAACGCCGACAGCGTCCACGGGAGTTGACGCGTCGAAAAGCCCGCTTCCCACACTGGGTCGCCGGTTTCGGCATCCAACGCGACGACCTGCACGGGCGGTTCCCGGTCGCCGTAGGTCGCCGTAATCGCCAGTCCATCGGAGACGATTGGCGGCGCGACGATTGGCCACGGTTGGTCGGTCGTCGGAATCGGTTCGGTCCAGCGCAGGTTCCCGTCGGTGTCGAGCGCGTGCAATCCCTCGAACGTTCGGGCATAGATTCGGTCGAACTGGACGACGACCGAATCGTGATGAAACCGAGTCTCGTCTCTGTCGGCGACCGAAACCGTCGTGCGCCACTGTTCGTCTCCCGTACTCGCATCGAACGCCGAAACGACCGATTCGTGGTCGGTATCGTAGCCACCCCGCGTGTGCAAGTGATAGACGACGCCGTCGGCGACGACGGGCGAACTCGTCGGAAAGCCCTCGAACACCTCGGCGCGCCAAGCCGAGTAGAGGTCGCCCGTTGGTCCCTCGCCGGGTGTCGCGCCAGTCCGGGCGTCGTCAGCACCGTAGCGCGACCACGTTCCGTCGTACGAGGGTCGGTCTTGAATTCCCGAGAGGCACCCCGCCGTCGTCACCAACGCCGAAGCTCCGAGCGCTGCGAGAAATCGGCGACGAGTCGGGGGATTCACGAAAAGAGATTGTTCGTTCGACATGAAAACACACCCGGCTCCGCGCCACCGACTCCCACGCCCACGAGGAGAAAGGCGGGTTTTTACGCCCTGAACGGATATCCGACCGTATGAGCCTACCCGACGCCGGTGAGCGCGTCCCACTCTCTTGTCCGACGTGTTCACCCTCCGAACCCACCGTCCACGAGGTGCTCAAGCCCGGCGGTCACTCGACCGTCCGCTGCACCGAGTGCGGTCACGTCCACAAAGAGAAAATCGAAGTGCCGGACGAAATCGACATGGATGTCGTCGTCTCGCAAGACGGCTCGTCGGTCTCGACGACCGTCTCCGCCCCGAAAGAGGCGACCATCGAAACGGGCGACGAGTTCATCGTCGATACCCCCGAAGCGATTCAGCTCGTCCGCATCACGGGCATCGAAGTCGGTCCCGAACAGCGCGTCGAGGAGTCGCTGATCAAAGACGCCAAAACCGTCTGGACGCGCGTCGTAGACAACGTGAAGGTCAACGTTACCATCCACCCGAAGGAGGGCGACGGCTACAACGAGGAGACCCGCAGCATCACCGTCAACGTCCCCGGCGACTACGAGTTCGTCGTCGGCGAGTCCGAGCAGTTCGGCGACGAGGAAGTCAAAATCGAGGGCCTCGTCGTCCGCGCAGACGCGCCCGAGTACCGCCACGGGAAACTCGACCACCCCGGCGACATGGTCTATGCGAAAGACGCGAAGCGCGTCTACACCCGCGACGAATCGTCGTCGGCGTGGTCCGCCTGGTAATCGGGACTGGTCCTCAGTCTTCATCGCCCATCAGAACGTGTTTTTGCGCTGGACTCCGTTCGAACAGCCATGCCGACCCGCGACCGCTCACGGTTTTCTATCGAATCGCTCGCGCTCCTGTGGGCCGCCCGAGAGAGCGGCGTCATCGACGCGCTGACGACGAACGCAGGCACCGCCGAGCAGGTCGCGGAGAAAGCCGGTATCGACCCCCGAGCGGCGCGAATCACCGTCGATGCGCTCGAATCGATGGGCTTCATCAAGCGCGTCGGCGACGAGTTCGAGATTACGAATCGCGCATTGGGCTTTCTCGCCAAGCGCGACGTGCGTTCTATCGGTCGCCTCCCGAACGCGCTCGACCGGTTCTCTCTGTACGCCGACTTACCGGGGACGATGGCGACCGGCGAAGCGCCAGCCATGCCGGACGAGTGGGCGCGGAACCGACTCGGCGCACACGACGCCACCGACGAAGCGGTCGTTCGGGCGTGTGTGACCGCCGCAGTTCGTGCCAATCCGAGCGCCGAGCGCGTCCTCGACCTCGGCGGACAATCGGGCGTCTTCGCCCGCGAGTTCCGCGCTCGCGGCTCCGAGGTGACCTTCCTCGACGACAGTGAGACGGTCGAAATCGTCCGTCCGTTGCTCTCGCGTGCCGGTATCGACCTCGTCGCGGGCGACGTGACGAACCCACCTGTGTCCGGATTCGACCTCGTGTTCGCCGACGACGCGTTCGTGGGACACGACCCGGACTCGGCCGCAAGCATCGTTGCAGGAGCCTACGACGCTCTCGAACCCGGCGGGATAGCAGTGTTCATCGACGCCCTCTCGAACCGGTGTTCGGTGGCGACGACGACCCAGCGAGCGGTCGATGCGCTCGCACTCGGAACGGGCGAGTGTTACGACGAAGAGACGGTCCGAGAGTGGGTCGAAGCGGCCGGATTCGAGCGGCCGACGATTCGAGATATTCCGGGGACCGACGTGCAGGCCGTGGTGTGCGAGCGTGCGGTTCAATAGCCCCGGCCGCCGAGGGCGAACATGGACTATGCCGTGTTGCGCGAGGACATGGTCGATGGGTTAGAGCTATCGCTCGGCCCGCTCGACGAGACCGTCGGTCTCGCCCTCCGCACCGTCCCGCGCCACGAGTTCGTCGCGGACGCACCCTACGAGAACCGGACGGGTGAACACCGCGACACGCGAACGACGATTCTCTCGCCGAGCACCGCCACCAGATTGGTCTCCGCGCTCTCTCCCGACCCCGACGACTCCGTCCTCGTCGTCGGCGCTGGCGTCGGCTACACCGCCGCCCTCGTCGCCGAAATCGTCGGCGACGCCAACGTCCACGCCGTCGATATCACGCGCAAACTCGTCTACGAAGCCCGCTCGAACCTCCAGAAAGCGGGCTACGGCGGCGTGCTCGTGGACTGCCGCGACGGAGCCGACGGGTTGCCCGAGTACGCCCCGTTCGACCGCATTCTGGTCGAAGCCTCCGCGATTCGCCCGCCGCGACACTTGCTCGACCAACTCGCCGACGACGGCCGACTCGTCATGCCGATGGGCGTCGGCGACCAGTCGCTCGTCGCGTTCGAGGACGACGAGGTGGTCGAGACGTTCGGCCCAATCTCGTTTAAACCGTTGCTCGTCGATGGCGAGCAGACCGGGAGTATCGTCCGCAACCGAACCAAGCGCGAGGACCCCGAGTACGAAGGCCGAGGCTGGCACGCCGGGACGGGATGGGAACAAGAGTGGATCGACTGGGGCGCGCGGTAGTCGGCGGGTCGGCGCTGTTTGTGCTTTCGGTGTGATTCGAACCATGATTTTTCAGCGCGCAGTCTGAAGAACTGCTAATGAAAAGACAACTTCTGGTCGTGCTCTGTCTTCTATCTCTGGCCGGGTGTAGCGGTCTCTCCGGTCAACCACCTGCGACGCCGACAGAGAGCGAGGAACCCTGGGAGTATCGAATCGTCGTCGAGAACGGCTACGAAGCCCAAGCGTTCACCGTGTCCTTGACGACAAAAAGCGGCCAGACTGTCGTGAACGAAACCCGCTCCGTTGACTCCGGAGAGCGGTGGGTCGCAACGACACTCACGGAAACAGCGCACAGTGACCAAGCGTACGTGCTCACAATCTCGGCAGAGGACGAAGGCCAGCTAGTGAGTAAGGAGTTCGATGCAACGCCACAAGCGGATGTTACCTACACATCTGGAGCAACCTTGTACGTGTTCGGCCCCGGTGAGAGTTCGGTTCACAACTGTGGCGGGAACGTAACGTGCTATGAGAAAATCAGCAAACAGTGATTCAGACACCGAGTAGAGAATCAGTCAGACCCACTGACGCCTTCGAGATAGCCGTATCTGAGTCCCTGTATCGCCGTCACGAGCACCCAAATCGCGCCCGCGAGGAGCATCGAGCCGAGGAGGACGCCGACTTGGAAGCCCGAGAGGATGGTGAAAATCAGGAGCGTGAGCGCGAGAAACCGACCGAGTGTGTCGTCGTCGCTCGGGAGGAGATACGTGAGGCGGGACATGGTGGTATCATTGCAAGACGCGTGGATAAATCATTGCGCTGAGATAACAGCGCCGCAGAGTATCACGATTCCATCCCGCCGAGAATTTGCAGGGACGCTAATCCCATCTACGGTCTATCTATACCTGGTGAAACACCCATGGAGAAGAACGTTGGTGGATACGACCGCATCCTGCGGGCGGTACTCGGCCCGGTGCTGATTATCGTCGCCGCCGCGATGTTCGCCGGTCTGCTGGTGATTGCAACCGCCACGCTCCAGGCCACCATCGCCGTCGTGGCACTCCTCGTCGGCGCAGTCCTCACCGTGACTGCCATCACGCAGCAGTGCCCGCTCAACAGAGCACTCGGCATCAACACCTACAAGGGCGCGATGGAACCCGAGCGCGGAACCGACACCCCGCGACCGCGGGCGTAACACTTCGATTTTGATTAGCTCTTCAGGCCACTCCCAGTCAGCGGCACGACCACGTCCTCGTCGGGCAAGATTTCGCCCGTCGCCCGCAACTGGTGGAGCGCCGCGGGAGCGACCGCACACGTCGGTTCGGTGTAGAAGCCGTGCCTGTGCAGGCGGTCGAGTTCGTCCTCGACGGCGGCCTCCGAGAGGGCGATTGCGTCGCCGCCGGTCTCCTCGATGGCGGTCATGATTTCGGTCTCACGAACCGGCTGTTGAATTTGAATCCCGTCCGCAACGTCGTTCGTCTCGCCGGTCGAGCGGTGAAGCGCGTCCGCAATCGGTGCGTACCCGGCGGCTTGCGCGCCGTAGAGTCGAGGAACGTCATCTATCCAGCCCGCTTCCCGGAGTGCGTCGAAGCCGCGGTAGGCACCGAGAAAGAGCGTGCCGTGGCCGAGTGGCGTGACGATTGCATCCGGGACCTCCCAGTCGCGCTGGGCGGCGAGTTCGTAGGCGAACGTGGCCGTTCCCGCGAAGAACGCCGGGTTCCACGCGTGACTCGCGTACCACGCGTCGTCGTTGGCGACGGCTTCGACGCAGGCGTCGGTGACGGCCTGCCGGGAGCCTTCGACGCGAACCGGCGTGGCACCGGCGCGTTCGATGGCTTTCAGTTTCGACTGTTTCGCAGAACGCGGGACGTAGATTTCGGCGTCGATACCGGCGCGTGCGGCGTAGGTCGCAATCGCCGCGCCAGCGTTGCCCGAGGAGTCTTCGACGACGCGCTCGACACCCAACTCGCGGGCGAGCGAGAGCGTGGTCGTCGCGCCGCGGTCCTTGAACGAGCCGGTGGGAAAGACGTATTCGAGTTTGAACGCGGCGTCCCACTCGGGCGCGTCCACGAGCGGCGTCATTCCCTCGCCAAGGGTTGCGTGTGGTTCGGTGGGGAGGAAGTCTTCGAAGGCCCACAACCCGCGCCGGAGGTCGATATCGGCCGTCGCGGGGTCGGATACGTCGGGGAGGAAGTCGGTCTCGAAGTCCAGTGGGCCGCCGCACGAACAGCGCCACTGCCACGTCTCGTAGGTGGTGCCGCAGGCGGGACACGAGAGACGAAGCGTCGGTGAGAGCGAGGTGTCGGTGGGCATGGTCAGTAGCTATCGATGTCGATGCCGACAGAGCAGACGTACTCGCCCGAGGCGACCTGTGGGAGTCGCCGGGCGCGCCAGAAGATGCCGCTGTGGTCCGCGGTGACGCGAGATTTGAGTTGGCCGAACACGTCGGTGATTTCGAACAGCACGTCGCCGGCGCTCACTTCGTCGCCGAGCGCGCGCTTGAATCGGACGAGACCGCCCGCGGGAGAGCCGTACTGGTCGAATCCGCGGGCGCGGGTCTGGGGTTCGAGGTCCACGTCGCCGTCGAGAAAGCCGTAGCCGCGGAGGACGTTGTGGACGCCGCGAACGCCGAGTCGGATGCTCTCTTCGTCCCAGCCGACACAGCCGCCGAGTTCGGGGTCGATAGTCGGGATGCTCGCGTCGGGACCGGCGCGGGCGAGTTGGCCGTCCGGGCCTTTCTGGTCGAGGACGTACCCGCACCCGAACGTCTTGGCGAGCCGAAGGCACTCGGCGTGCATCCGGTGGTGACGGCCGCAGCGGACGCGCACCTCGTTTATCATCTGACTCGTGGAGCCCTGGTGCAAGTCGAGGATGAGGTCGGCACCGCGGGCGACTTTGAACGTCGCGTCGGCGATGCGTTCGGAGGAGGTGCCGCGCTCGTCGCCGGGATACGCGCGGTTCATCTTCCGGTCGTCGATGGGGTTTCGATGTTGGGCGACCTGAAACGCGTGGTAGTTGACGATGCCGACGATGAGAATCGCCCCCGAAATCTCGGCGGGGTCGAGTTGCGGTACGAGTCGCTGGACGACGCCGACGCCGTTGAGTTCGTCGCCGTCGGAGGCGGCTTGGATGTAGAGCGTCTTGCCCGACTTCGCGCCGTTGATGACGGCGACGGGCAACCCGACGGTCCCACCGTCACGGGATTCACCCACTTCGAGGCGACCGACGGCCATCTCCCCGGGGGCCGCAGACGCAGTTCCCACAGTAATCATACCGCGAAGGTTGGACCCACCTCCCTTTAGAAATTCGGTCCCGTCAGCGGGATAGAAAAGCGGTGTCGCTTTACTTTGTGGGTCGCAACTGGCACCTGTGACAGACGACATTCCGGAGCGCCCACCGGGGGGTGGGCTGGTGCAGGCGCTCAACGTCCCGCGAAACGCCGGTATCGGTCTCGTGGTCGGGGTCGTCCTCGCCGCCGGTGCCTACCTCGTTCGCGTCCTCGAACTGTTCGGTCCGTTCGCGGGGACGCGACAGTACCCCGGACTCGGTGCCGAAGGCTGGTTCATCCTCCTCGCGTTCGTCCTCGCGTCGGCGACGGCGCTCTTGGTGACGGCAGTTTTGACCGTCGTCTCGGCGTATCGGCTGAGTAAAGAAGTCTGAGTCACCACCCAGTCGAAGCCCGCACTACTCGTCGAACTCGCGTTCGTCGCCGACGAGTTCGCCCAGTCGCTCGGCACCGGCGCGGGTCCCCTTGGCGATGATGACGTCGCCGCCGTTGAGCCGCGTCCGTGACCCGGGCGAGACGACCCACTCCTTGCGGCCCTGTCGGCGGACGGCGATGACGCGCATGCCCGTCTCGGACTTGACGCGCCGGTCGCCGAGCGTCGCGTCTGCGAGGTCGCTCTCGGGGGCGACACGAAGGCGGATGATGACCTCGTCGGACTCCTTGACGGCGGCGGCGACGACGGGGTGGGCGTCGATACCGTGGAGGACGCCCTCGGCGATTTCCAGTGCGGCGTCGCTTATCACCTCGGTCGCACTGGCGATGTGGACGAGACCGCGGAGCGAGACGGGGTCTTCGACGCGCTCGGCCGCGCGGAGCGTCCACGCCTCGAAGCGGGACTTGAGCGCGTCCACCTCGGCTTCGAGTTCTTCGACTTCTTCGGCGACGCCCTCGCTGTCGAAGAGCACTGCACCGTAGGCGAGGTCCACCGCGAGTTCGCTCATGTCCTTCATCAGGACGAGCGAATCGACCGCGCGTTCGAGGTCGCGGATGGTCGGTTCCTCTACCTCCGGCGGGTCGTACGACGACCCGGTGGCCGTCTCGTAGACCGTCTGGAGTCCGTCGTCACGGCCGCGAAGCAGGAGTACGTCACCCGCGCGCAGGACCGTCTCGTGGTTGGGGTTGGTCACCCACTCGTCGCCGCGGAAGATGGCGACGACGCGGACGCCGGTCTCGGTCTCCATGTTGATCTCGCCGAGCGTCTGCGACGAGTACGGCGACGAATTGGTGAGTTCGCAGCGAATCGTCGTCTCGACCGCTTCGGGGAGGGCCGCGCGAATCGCGTCCGGCAGGCCGATGTCCTCGATGACGACTTTGGCGATGTCGCCCGCGGCGTCCGCAATCTTTTCGGCGGCACCGACGACGCCGAGCACGGGCGCGAGTTCTTCGGCGTCTTCGGGGCTTCGGGCGGCCATCATCAGGCTCATTCGGGCTTGCAGTTGGAGGATGTCCATCCGCTCTTCGAGCGTGAGGACGGCCTCGGCGAGGTCTTCGTTGGCGTGGAGGACCGACGAGTACGAGAGGTCGATGAGCAACTCGGCAGTGTCTTTCATCTCCGCGAGTACCGCCTTCACGCTGACGGGTTCGTACTCGACGTCCTCGGGGTTCATGCGCCCGGTTTCACGACGTGACGCTAAAAGACTTGTCAGGAATATCGGTGGCACCGTTGTTCGTACTAGGTACGCTGTCATCTGATATGACCACAGAGGGTGAGACATGGGCAGGCGAGCCATACTTAAACACGGCCGGATTTTCGACGAACGACGAACCGCGCGTTAGCAGGTGACGTTGAAGAAATCGAGCGACTTGACACCGTTACGAATTGTATGCCAGTCGATAACATATACAACGAAACGATAACGCTTTTTTGATATGGTAAGCAACGTTCCGGGTATGTCAGGCGAATTAAAACGGGGGCTGGAAGGTGTGCTCGTTGCGGAGTCGGAACTCAGTTTCATCGACGGCGACGCAGGGCAACTCGTCTATCGGGGCTACGCTATCGAGGACCTCGCGCGTGACGCAAGTTACGAGGAGGTGCTCTATCTCCTCTGGCACGGTGAACTACCGAATCGTGAGGAACTCGACGAGTTCGCCGCTGGGCTGGCGGCTCACCGCGACCTCGGCGACGGCATTCTCGAAGTGACACGCGAGCTCGCCGAACAGGACGAAGCGCCGATGGCGGCGCTCCGGACGCTCGTCTCCGCGATGTCGGCATACGACGAAAACGCCGACTTCGAAGACGTGACCGACCGCGAGGTCAACCTCGAAAAGGCAAAGCGCATCACGGCGAAGACGCCGTCGGTGCTCGCGGCCTACGCGCGCTTCCGCCGCGGTGACGACTACGTCGCACCGAAGGAAGACCTCGGTCACGCGGCGAACTTCCTCTACATGCTCAACGGCGAGGAGCCGAACGAGGTGCTGGCCGAGACGTTCGACATGGCGCTCGTCCTCCACGCCGACCACGGCCTGAACGCTTCGACGTTCTCCGCGACGGTCACCGCCTCGACGCTCTCTGACCTCTACAGCGCGGTGACCTCCGCAGTCGGCACGCTCGCGGGGTCGCTCCACGGTGGCGCGAACGCGAACGTGATGAAGATGCTCAAGGAGATTGACGACAGCGACATGGAACCCACCGAGTGGGTCGAAGACGCCCTCGCCAATGGCAAGCGCGTCGCCGGCTTCGGTCACCGCGTCTACAACGTCAAAGACCCCCGCGCGAAGATTCTCGGCGAGAAGTCCGAGGCGCTCGGTGAGGCCGCAGGCGACATGAAGTGGTACGACATGTCGGTCGCCATCGAGGACTACATCGGCTCCGAGAAGGGTCTCGCGCCGAACGTGGACTTCTACTCGGCTTCGACCTACTACCAGATGGGAATCCCAATCGACCTTTACACCCCCATCTTCGCCGTCTCTCGCGTCGGTGGCTGGATTGCGCACGTCCTCGAACAGTACGAGGACAACCGCCTCATTCGCCCGCGCGCACGCTACACGGGCGACAAGGACCTCGAATTCCCCAGTCTGGACGAACGGTAGAGCGCGCAGGAGACCGAACAGGGCACGGCACGGGCTTTTCTTTTTTAATCGTCCTCGGTAGCTTCAGCGCCGACGCTCCCGCGTTCTCGCAGGAGCGCGTCCGCGTGGTCTGTTCGGCCATCACGGGCCACGCGAGGGCGAAGATACGCCGCCAGACCGCGCGCAGGCGACCGAGGTCCATACCCGAATCAAGCAAGTTCCACAAATGACCGTACCGAAAGCGGAACCCCCCGGCACAGACCAGTTAGAGACCGAAGTGTCAGTTATCCAAACTGAGAACGACACGTAGACGACATCCGTCAGACGTAATTTTAACCCCGCCGCCGTCTTGCGATTTCACTTTCGATCCGGGTGGGGGATGTTTATATACTCGGGCGTCAGAGTGGAAGTTGCACGTCACACGCGTGCGTTCCCCCATTTCCCCCATCCCCACAGTTCTGAGCGGCGGCGCTCACCCCGTCGGTGAGACACCGACGCGGTGGCAAATCTTTCCCGAACGATTAAACACCGATAACGCAGACACCAGATTATGCTCTCTCTTTCGGACGTCGAAGACGCCCGCGAGCGCGTCGAGACGGTTGCACGACGCACACCGCTCGAATACTCGCACACCTACTCGGACATGACAGGTGCCGACGTGCACCTCAAACTCGAGAACTTCCAGCGGACCGGGTCGTTCAAGATTCGCGGCGCGATGAACCGCATCACGACGCTCTCCGACGAGGAGAAAGACGCCGGTGTGGTCACCGCGAGCGCGGGCAACCACGCGCAGGGCGTCGCTCTCGCGGCCACTCGCGCGGGCGTCGATTCGAAAATCGTGATGCCCGAACACGCGCCGATTACGAAGGTCAAAGCCACCGAGCGCTACGGTGGCGACGTGATTCTCCACGGCGTCGATTACGACGAGGCGCAAACCAAGGCCCACGAGATCGAGCGCGCGGAGAACCGAACCTACGTCCACGCGTTCGACGACGAGTACGTGATGGCCGGACAGGGAACCATCGGCCTCGAAATCGCCGAAGACTGCCCGACTCTCGAAACGGTCGTCGTCCCTATCGGCGGCGGCGGCCTCATCTCCGGTATCTCGACGGCCGTCAAAGCGCTCCACCCCGACGCGCGCGTCATCGGCGTGCAGGCCGAACACGCCTCCAGCGTGGCCGACTCGCTCAACAAGGGGTCGATTCAGGAGTTGGACGAGGTGGATACCATCGCCGACGGTATCGCCGTCCGACGCATGGGTGACCGAACCTTCGACGTGATTCGAGAGCGCGTGGACGAAGTCGTCACCGTCTCCGACGAGGAAATCGCCGTCGCGCTCACCTACCTGCTCGAACGCTCGAAGACGCTCGTCGAGGGCGCGGGCGCAGTCGCGCTCGCGGCGCTGTTGTTCGACAAGTTCGACTACGACGAGGGCGAGACGATCGTCCCAGCACTCTGCGGTGGAAACATCGACATGAACACCCTGACGACGGTGGTCATGCGCGGTCTGGTCGAGACGGGTCGGTACCTGAAGATTCGAACCGAGTTGAAGGACCGACCGGGGTCGCTCGAAAACCTCATCCAAATCATCGCCGAGAAGAAGGCGAACATCTACGCGGTGCGTCACGACCGGACCTCGCGGAAGATTGCGCTGAACGCGACGGAAGTCGAAGTGGACCTGGAGATGCGCGGCCCCGAGCACGTGGACGAGTTGCTCGCCGCACTGCGGGCCGACGGGTACGAAGTCGCGGTACTCGACTGAGCGGTTCCACCCTATTTTATCACCGCTTGGGGAATCTTGCCAGCTATGAAGCGAATCATCGAGACTGACGACGCACCGGCGGCAGTCGGCGCGTACAGCCAAGCGACGACCAACGGCGACCTGCTCTTCACGGCGGGTCAGATTCCGCTGACGCCGGACGGCGAACTCCTCGACGACGAGGACATCGCCACGCAGACGACGCAGTCGCTCGACAACGTGATGGCCATCCTCGAAGAAGCCGGCGCGAGCGCCGACGACGTGCTCAAGACGAGCGTCTTCCTCGCCGATATCGACGATTTCGACGAGATGAACGAGACGTACGCGACCTACTTCGGCGAGAGTCCGCCGGCGCGCTCGGCGGTCGAAGTCGCAAACCTGCCCAAGGGCGTCGGCGTCGAAATCGAAGCGGTGGCCGTCGTCAGCGAGGAGTGAATCCCACGACGAAGTCTGCGCTCCTCTGGGGCGTCGTCGGGATGCTCACGACGGGCGTCCTCGCGCAGGGTGCAGTCCTCTTCGGGGTTGGACCACGACTCTCGGTCGTCGCGGGCGTCGCCATGGCACTCGTCGTCGGCCTCGTCGTCGCTGTCGTGACGTATGTCATCGAACCCCGAATCGAATCGAAAGGAAGGGCTTAAATTAGTCACCCGGATACGTTTGGGTGTAAGCCAGGATGGCCGAGCGGTAAGGCGCACGCCTGGAAAGCGTGTTCCCTTTGGGATCGGGGGTTCAAATCCCTCTCCTGGCGCTTCTCTCGAACTCAACACCCCGAGCAGCGCGTTTTATCGCGCTGCGAACGGCGAGTTCGAGGAAGCGTCCTCGTGAGGATTTGAACCAGCGAGCAAATCTCCGATTTGCGAGTGAGGTTCAAATCCCGTTCAGTCCCACCCTCAAACATCTAATTCCCCCACAAACCCACTGTTGACACCCAATACACCCCGAATCCTGAATTTCAATATATTACCAAAGTGTGCAAAACATTCATCCCCATGGGAGTCGATGACACGATTGACAATGCCTGACACCAAATCCGGCCGAGAGAAGAAAGGGCTCAACAAGCAGGCGCAGCTCGATGCGACCCTGTATGAGCAGGAATTGGAGGTGTTAGACGGTGAATCAGACGAGCCGCCGCTCGACGATACGAGCGGGGAGTTCATCGCGGACGAACTTCCCGAAGACGACTGACCCGAGACGCGCTCTCGACCCTTTTTATTGACGCACTCGAAACCCCCTGAGCGTGCCACACCGCGCCAACTACGCGACCGTGTTCCTCGGGTCGCATCTCCATCCGGACGGACAGTCACTCGACGTCGAGTGGGCGACAGACTGCGGCGACGAGACCGAAGCGTTCGAGTTCGACGTGCCGACCGACGACCCGCGAGAGCCGTACATCGGTATCCAGGCGTTCGACGTCGGCGAGTACGGTCACGAGATTCGTATCAACGGCGAGTCGCTGTCGGGCTTCGACATTCCGCCGAACGAAGGCTGGCAGTACTGGGTCGATACCATCACGGGCGCGGAACTGGTCGGTGGGACGAACACCCTCGAAGTCGTCCGCGACGCCGAGGGAGACGACGCGTTCGCCATCGGCACGGTGACGATTCACTGGAAAGAGCCGGTCGAACGATAGTATATAAACACCCGATTGGTGGACGCTGTTTGAGGTATGTTAGCGGTTGTCGTATTTTCTGTTGGGCGTCCCCCGAAGTCAACGCAGTCTGCTATTTCTCATCGTTATCGTGCGCAATTTACCGGAAGGTCCGAGATTCGCACCTGCGACAAATTTATATAGAAGCACAAACAATCAGGCGATGACTATGAGCCAGCGAATGCAGCAGGGTCAGCCGATGATCATTCTCGGCGAAGACTCCCAGCGCGTCAAGGACCGCGATGCGCAAGCGTACAACATCCGTGCCGCTCGTGCGGTCGCGCAGGCGGTACGTTCGACACTCGGCCCGAAAGGGATGGACAAGATGCTCGTCGATTCGATGGGCGACGTCACCATCACGAACGACGGCGTCACCATCCTCAAAGAGATGGACATCGACAACCCGACGGCCGAGATGATCGTCGAAGTCGCCGAGACGCAGGAAGACGAAGCGGGCGACGGCACGACGACGGCAGTCGCCATCGCCGGTGAACTCCTCAAGAACGCAGAGGACCTCCTCGAACAGGACATCCACCCGACGGCCATCATTCGTGGCTTCAACCTCGCCTCCGAGAAGGCCCGCGAGGAAGTCGATAACATCGCAGAGCACGTCGATCCCGACGACGAAGACCTCCTGAAGAAGGTCGCCGAAACGTCGATGACCGGCAAGAGTTCCGAACTCAACAAGGAACTTCTCGCCGACCTCATCGTTCGCGCGGTCAAGCAGGTCACCGTCGAAGCGGACGACGGCTCCTACGTCGTTGACCTCGAGAACATCTCGCTCGAAACGCAGACCGGCCGCTCCGCCTCGGAGTCCGAACTCCTCACGGGCGCTGTCATCGACAAGGACCCCGTCCACGACGACATGCCCGTCCAGTTCGACGAGGCCGACGTCCTGCTCCTCAACGAACCCGTCGAAGTCGAAGAGACGGACATCGACACGAACGTCTCCATCGAGAGCCCCGACCAGCTCCAGAAGTTCCTCGACCAAGAAGAGGCTCAGCTCAAGGCCAAGGTCGAGAAAATCGTCGAGTCCGGTGCTGACGTCGTCTTCTGCCAGAAGGGTATCGACGACCTCGCACAGCACTACCTCGCAAAGCAGGGCATCCTCGCGGTCCGCCGGACGAAGAAGTCGGACGTGAAGTTCCTCAAGAACATCACGGGCGCGTCCATCGTCTCGGACCTCGACTCTCTCGAAGCCGCAGACCTCGGCGTCGCGTCCATCCGCCGCGACGACGCTGACGAACTGTTCTACGTCGAAGGATTGGGCGACGACGTCCACGGCGTCACCATCCTCCTCCGCGGTTCGACCGACCACGTCGTTGACGAACTCGAACGCGGCGTACAGGACGCACTCGACGTCGTTGCCTCCACGGTCTCCGACGGCCGCGTCCTCGCTGGCGGCGGTGCCATCGAAGTCGAACTCGCCTCGCGCCTCCGTGACTACGCCGACTCCGTCTCCGGACGCGAACAGCTCGCCGTCGAAGCGTTCGCCGACGCGCTCGAACTCGTTCCACGCGTCCTCGCCGAGAACGCTGGTCTCGACTCCATCGACACGCTCGTGGACCTTCGTGCGGCCCACGAAGACGGGCAGGTCCGCGCTGGCCTGAACGTCTTCACGGGTGAAGTCGAAGACTCCTTCGAGGCAGGCATCGTCGAGACGGCCCACGCCAAGGAGCAGGCCATCGCGTCTGCCTCCGAAGCCGCGAACCTCGTCCTCAAGATCGACGACATCATCGCTGCTGGTGACCTCTCCACCGGCGGCGACGACGACGAGGGCGGCGCACCCGGCGGCATGGGTGGCATGGGCGGTATGGGCGGCATGGGCGGCGCGATGTGAAGATAGGCACACGCTAGCCTCTCCCCCCATCCCGACCCCCGAATCGCGCGAAAACGTTCTTCATTTTCGGACAAAAGAGCTATACCGAATTTCTGCATAGCGGCGGCTATGCCCTCCAGACGCCAGTATCTCAAAGCGGGCGTGGGACTCGTCGGAGTCGGACTCGCCGGGTGTCTCAGTGGTTCGGAATCACCAGACGCCGAGACCGAGACCGAAGACGACTCGACGGCGACGACAGCGACGGAAACGCCCGCTATCGAAGGACTCCCGTTCGGAACCGAGACGACGGTCAACGGCGTGACCATCACGCCAGAGACGGTCCACCCGCAGGCCTCCGTCTTCTACATCTCGAACGTCGATTGGGGAGATATCGAACGACTCGACGACGAGTGGGTCGTGTTCGTGAGTCTCTCCGTCCGAGCAGCGTCGGGGTCGCCTCCGGAGAAAGACTCGTTCCGATTGGTCGCCGGAGACGAGGAGTTCGCCCCACAGGACCCCGTGGGCGATGCACCACTCAACGTCGTTCGACCGGGTGGAGGCATCACGGCGAGTCCGTACTCCACAGAGGAAGACGGCGGTGGCCTGCTCGCGTTCGCCGTCCCCGAAGCCATCGACTCGGCGTCCGACCTTCGACTCCAGTACGATGACGGCGACGCAATCGCCCACTGGTCGCTTCCGGACGACACGAAAGCGCGAATTGCCGGCCCCCGACCCACGTTCGAACTCGTCACGTACGACGGCCCGGCGCAAGTCCCGGAGGGAGAGGTTGCCGAACTGACGATTACCGTTCGCAACACGTCCTCGGTCGATGGCGTCTTTCGAGGGAGTCTCAACACGACTGGGTTGTATGCATTCCACGAGCTATCCCTCCCGCTGGAAGCGGGTGCCGAGGAGACGGTCACGCATCCGCTGCCCGTCAACAACTTCGTGGGTGAGCCGAATAGCTCGTTCTCGTGTAACCTCCGAACCGGCGAAAGCGAGTACGAGCACAGTATCGAAGTCGTTCCGAAATCGGACGACAGCTAGCCGTGCGAACGATGCGCATCGTGAACAAATTAGACTATTCTCTCACTTTCAGAGTGAGACTTAGAGTATAGTCCAGAAATAGAACGAACTAAATAGCAGGTATGGGAACGTGAGTCCATGCGCAAGACGCTGCTCTTGAACAAGGCAGACGTTCACGAGAACGTTCAGATGCCGGAACTCATCTCGGCAATCGAGGACGCTTTCGCGGCCTACGAATCGGGCGACGCACAGATGCCACCGAAATCCTACATCGACCTGCCGCAGTACAACGGCGACTTCCGGTCGATGCCCGCCTATCTGGATGCTGGCGACTGGGACGCCGCGGGCATCAAGTGGGTCAACGTCCACCCCGACAACGGCGACAAGTACGACCTTCCGACCGTCATGGGGACGATGATTTACTCCGACCCCGAGAACGCCTTCCCCCTCGCGCTGCTCGACGGGACGGAACTAACGATGCTCCGGACGGGGGCGGCCGCCGCCGTCGCCACCGACCACCTCGCCGTCGAGGATGCCTCCTCGATGGGCATCATCGGGGCTGGCGTCCAGTCCTACACGCAACTCCGCGCCATCAGCGAAGTCCGCGACATCGAAGAAGTCGTCATCTCCGACCTCGACGAAGAGCGCGTCGCCGACTTCATCGACGCCTTCGAAGCCGACTTCGACATCCGCGCCGGCTCCATCGAAGAGGCCGCGCAGTGTGACGTGCTCTCGACGGTGACGCCCGTCGAAAGCCCAATCGTCCCGCGCGAAGCAGTCGGCGACCACACCCACATCAACGCGATGGGTGCCGACGCAGAGGGCAAGCACGAACTCGCAGACGAAGTTCTTCTCGACGCAAAACTCGTCATCGACGACCACGCCCAGACGACCCACTCGGGCGAAATCAACGTCCCGTACCACGAGGGCGTCCTCACCGACGACGACATCTTCGGTGCAATCGGCGAAATCGTCGTCGGCGAGAAGGACGGCCGAACCGACGACGACGGTATCACCGTCTTCGACTCCACCGGGCTTGCGATTCAGGACGTCGCAGCCGCGCACGTCGCCTACGAGCACGCAATCGAAAACGAGAACGGCTACGCGTTCGACCTGCTCGGCCTGGCCGACGAGTAAGCCACCGCGGCGTTTTCGGCTCTTTCTACGCCTGTTCGGGCGGTTGCGGCGTGACGAAATCGAGGAGCTTCGTCACCGCGTAGACGATGGCGAGAAACGGCAACAGCGGGAGCATCAACATGAGTAGTGCGAGGAACATCGACCACCCGATGACGTCCATCTCGGCGTCCGGTCGGGTGCCCGTTTCTGGCGTGACGGTCTTGTACACTCGCTCTGGGAGTGTCGGCGTGTCGGCGTTGCTCATACACTCAGCTACGTGCGCTGAGAGAATAAGCTGGCAAGCGACGTTATCGGTGACGATACTTTGCCCGCTCGATGACAGTCCCGCAGTCGGGACACTCGTATCGCCGTCTATCTTCGAGGTCTGTCCGTTTCTCGTCTTCGATTTCGTACATCTCGACCTCACACTCCTTGCACTGATGCATACACTAGCTATCATGCCTGATACTGTAACTCTAGGGGTGAAATTACATTTCCGGCTGATACGTTCAGTTTCGACCACTTTCAGTCGGTCTCTGTCGCGTTCAGCCGATTACAATCTGGCTTCGAACGTGTGGGCGTAGAGATATCAAAACGAGGAATTAGAAATCGGAGTCGGCCGCGTTACTCGAGATGGATTGCCGGACGGAACGGAATCGCCTTCGAGGCGCGGTCGGCCGGGTCAACGAGGTCGTCGCCGTCCTCGGCGTACACTTCGATGCTGGCGTCGAACTCACGGCTGAGGAACTCTGCGGCGCGTTCGTACGTCGCCAGTTCGTCGAGTGCGAGTTTGGCGCGGAGCGCGTCTTCGTCCTGCCCGCGACTCTGGTCTACCAGGTCCTGGACGAGTTGGTTGACCTGATTGCCCTTCTCGCGGAGGTCGGGGTCCTGCATGACCTGTCCCATCACGGCTCCGACGTCGTCGCCGTTCTCGACGACGGCCTCGAACACGTCGCGCTTCCAGTCGGCGGCGACGTAGACCCGAATCGTCTCGGGGTCGGCGTCGGTCACGTCGATGATGTCGCGGACGTCCTCGGTCAGGTGTTCGACCTGCTGTTCTTCCAGTTCGACCGAGTCGTCGTCGAACTGCTCGTCCGGGGTCGGCCACGGCACGTCTTCGGCGGGCGTGCCGGTCAACTGCTCGTGGAGTTCGTTCGTCATGAACGGGACGAACGGCGCGAGCATGCGGAGACGCGCTTCCAGCACCTGCCGGAGCGTCCACTTCGCGCCCGGACGGTCGAGATCGGTACGACGACGGTACCAGCGCAGGTTCTCTTCGAAGTTGTAGAACGCGGCTTGGCTGGCCGCGCGCGTCTCGGCTTCGTCCATCGACTCGGTGGCGAGACGGATGGTGTCGTTGAGCTTCGACAGCAGCCAGCGGTCCACCGTCTCCAGTTCGGGTTGGTCTTCCGGACCGGGGTCGGCGATAATCTCCTTTGCGCGGTTCCAGAAGCGCTTGAGTTGGTCGTGGACCGACCCCACGAGGTCGTCGCGCCAGTCGAAGTCCTGCCACGGTTCGGCCGAGTTGAGCAGGAAGAACCGCGAGGTGTCGGCTCCGTACTTGTCGATTGCCTCGCCGGGGAGGACGACGTGGCCCTTCGAGGAGGACATCTTCTGGCCTTCGAGCAGGCCCATACCCATGATGACGATGCCCTGCGGCCAGTTGGCGGTGTCGAACAGTTCGCCGTGGTGGAACTGGTAGAACGTCAGGTGGTTCGTGATGAGGTCGTTCGCGGAGAATCGGTAATCGACCGGGTACCAGTAGTTCCACTCCTCGCGCAGTTCGAGCGCGCGCTCGTGTGGTTCATCGACCGCGTCGGCACCGTAGAACAGCGTATCGAAGAACTCGCGGGTGAGTTCCTCGACCGGAATGTCCTGCAGGCGGTGGGCGATGGTGTAGTACGCCATGTAGATGGTCGAGTCCGACAGCGGTTCGATGACGAACTGGTCGTCCCACGGCAGGCGGGTTCCGAGACCGTAGTTACGGATACATGGCCACCCGTTCAGCCAGTCGATGGTGTGGTGGTACTCGTCGCGCGTGTTGGATGGAATCGCGTCCAGTCCGTCGGCCACGTCGTGGGCGGTTTGCTTCCAGTCCTCGTCCTCGTAGGAGAGGAACCACGTGTCCTGCTCGGCGACGACGACGTCACCGCCGCAGCGACAGATGACCTCCTCGGAGAACTCCTGCATGACACCGAACTGCCCGGCGTCGATGCCGTCGGCTTTGTAGTCGTCGCGGACTTCTTCGACCAGTCCGCCCGCGTAGTCGCCGTAGAACTCCTTGAGGCGGCCGGCGTGGAACTCCTTGTTGTAGAGGTCCTTGGTCGCCTTTTCGAGTTCGGGGTCGTCCGAGGACTCGATACCGCGGTTTTCGACCGCGGACTTGGCGGGAATTGCGCCGTACTCGTCGTTTTCGGAGTCGATGTCGAGAATCGGAATCGGCTCGATAGCTTCGACATCGGCGGGGTCGATGCCGAACGACTCCAGATAGTCGGAATCGGCTTTCGCCTCTTGTAGTGCGACGTAGTCGTCGGGGCTGTGTGCCGGGACGGACATGACGACGCCCGTGGCGTTGTCGGCATCGACGAACGACGCGGGGAGGACGAGCACGTCGTCGCCGGTGACGGGGTTTGCGACGCTCGCGCCGACGAGTTCGGCACCTTCGACCGTCTCCAGAATCTCCACGTCGTGGGCCTGGTATTCGAGTTTGGCGGCGGCGTACTCGGAGACGAACCACGTCTCGCCATCGACGTCCGCGACGACGTACGTCGCTTCGGGGTCGATGTAGGCGTTCGTGACGCCGTGGACCGTCTCGGGTCGAAGCGTCGCCATCGGGACGACGACTTCCTCGCCGTCGCGCTCCCAGCCGAATCGAACGAGCGTGTACTCTTGGAACTCGGCGTTCTCGCCCTCCAAGATATCGTGGGTCGTGACCGGTTGCTCTTCGTTCGTACAGAACTTGACGGGGTGCAGGCCCTTCTCCAGACGGTTCCGGTCGCGGAGCGTCCAGTACTGCCACTCGATGAACTTCGAGTAGCGCTCGTCGTTCGTCGTGAACTCGCGGCGCCAGTCCACGGAGAGACCGAGTGACTGCATGCCCTGCTTGTAGTGTTCTTCGATGAAGTAGCGCGCCCACCCCATCGGCGTCTCCAGTTCGGAGAGTTCGCTATCGGTGACGTTGTAGGTGTCTTGGAGGACAGAGAGCTGTTTCTCTTCGCCTTTCTTCAGGCGCTCGACCGCGCCGATAATCGGCGTGCCGGTGACGTGCCACCCAATCGGGAACAGGACGTTGTCACCCTGTTGTCGTCGGTAGCGGGCGTACACGTCGGGGACGGTGTAGGTCCGAGCGTGGCCGATGTGCATCCCACCGCTGGGGTAGGGATACGGGACCGTGATGAACGTCGCGTCGTCGGCGTCCGCGTCTGGGTCGGCCTCGTACCGGCCGTTCTCGGCCCAGCGCTCCCGCCAACGCGCTTCGATTTCCTGCGGGTCGTAGTCCATATCCGATGTAGTGGCACCCCGACCTAAAATAACTCCTATACCCGACTTCCCGGTCTGTCAGATTGAGGCAAATTTTGCTGACGCGAAAACGAAAGAAACTGCCGAGTCGTGGGTGTCATCAGCACCCACGACCCATCATAAATCACTGCAATCCATCACGACGACTCCCGTTCCCACCGAATCCGTTCAGTCGATGTCGATACGGTGCGAGTCGTCCGATTCGGCGTCGAGTTTGGGGAGGGTCACCGAGAGGACGCCGTTGCGGTACGTCGCGCTGGCGTTCTCTTCGTCAACATCGACGGGGAGGCGAACGGTGCGGCGGGCCGATTCCTGGCGGCGCTCGCGGCGGAGGTATTCGCCGTCAGCGTGTTCTTCGGACAGTTCGCGGGAGGCGTCGATGGTCAGCGTGCGGTTGGCGATCGACAGGGAGATGTCTTCTTTCTCGTAGCCCGGGAGGTCGGCCGAGATGACGAGTTCGGCGTCGTGGTCGGCCACGTCGATGTCGATGTCGTGCATCTGCATCGAGGGCATCATGCCCGAGCGGTCGAACTGCCGACCCATCTCTTCGAACTGGCGGGACATTCGTTCGAACATCGATTCGAAATCATCAAAGGGGTTAGTACGTCGCATCATGGGTGTTTCACCGAGAATATAACACGCCGTCTGAGGATATAATCGTTGCCGGAACTGGTATAGCAATTCGCACGCTACAGGTGCGCTCAGACCCGCATTCGACACGTACGAGAAATCAGTTTCTGGTGTACTCGTCGAGGCTCCACTCGGGGTCTACTTTGGGGAGTGTGAGAACGAGGACGCCCCTTCGGAGCAGATAGGTCGCCTCGTCGCTGACGACGGCCGTCGGGAGGCGGACACCCCGAGAGAGGGGTTCACGTCGTCGCTCGCGGAGGACGAAGTTCAGCGATTCGCTGTGAGGATGTCCCTCGGACACGGCCGAGATGTTCACCCCTCGTTCGTTGACGTCGATTTCGATTTCGTCTCGGGTGTACCCCGGGAGGTTGGCGACGAGTTCGAGGTGGTCGCCTCGATCGACGATATCGACCGGGATATCCGTCGCGTGGCCGAGACGGACGTCTCCTAACGACTGGTGAATCCGTTCGAACGGGTCGTCATCGTCGCCAGTAGACGAGTCGTCCATCGTGAGTCGCGGTTCGATACTCGTCGGTAAGTATTCTGTGGCCACACGGACCCCGATTTTCGGGTTAGAAGGACTGAAGCTTCGGGATAAGAGAAATTAGTCAGTAGAGAACGTGTTGGGTGTCGTACGACCCGAGGATGCGTACCCACCCGTTGCGGGCGATGCCTTCGACTTCGTCGAGTGCGCCCTGCATCCGCTCTTCGTAGAGTCCGGCGTCGGCGTCGATGTGGAACAGGTAGTCGCCGAGGCGGTTGCCGCTCGGCCGCGACTCGATACGCGAGAGGTTGATGTCGCGCTCGGCGAACGCTTCGAGCAGTTCGAGCAACAGGCCGGGGTAGTTGGCGTTCGGATAGACGACGAGTGAGGTCTTTCCGCCGGCGTCCGAGCGCGCAGATTCGGGGGCGACGACGAGGAATCGCGTCGCGTTCGACGAGCGGTCTTGGATGTCTTCGGCGATGATTTGGAGGTCGTCCCCGTCCGAACCGGTCGCGTTGTCTGGGTGGCCGATACCGGCGATAGCGGGGTCGGCGCGGGCGCGCTCGACACCGCGTGCCGTGCTTGCGACCGCTTCGAGTTTCACGGATGGGTAGTTCTCTTCGAGGTAGGTTCGGCACTGCGCGAGCGCCTGCGAGTGGCTGGCGACGACGTCGAAGTCGGGACCCTGTGCGAGGAGGGCGTGACGAATCGGGGTGACGATTTCCTTGGTGACGCTCACTTCTGAGTTGGCGAGGGCGTCGAGACTCTCGGTGACGCTCCCTTCGATACTGTTCTCGATGGGGACGACCCCACGGTCGAACGACCCGTCCGCGACGGCTTCGACGATAGCCGAGACCGACTCTCTGAACTCCACCTCGTCGGCGACCGCACGGGCGGCGCGATGTGAGTACGTTCCGGCGGGACCGAGCGTGACAACCTGCATAGCACTTCCTTCACTCAGCGCCGACAAAAGGCCGTCGGGGGCGGCAGACGATGACGCGAGCGCGGCGCGCTCGGAGAGAGTCGAGAAACGAACTACCGAGTCGCGCAGAATTCGACGAAGTTGCGCAGAATCGTCAGTCCGGTCTCGCCGGACTTCTCGGGGTGGAACTGCGTGCCGAAAATCGTCCCGTCCTCGTTGGCGACGACGGCGGGGAACTCGACGCCGTAGTCGGAGGTTGCGACGATGGCGTCTTCGTCGTCGGGCTTCGCATAGTAGGAGTGGACGAAGTAGGCGAATTCCCCATCGACACCCTCGACGATTGGGTGGTCGCGCCTCACCGAGAGTTCGTTCCAGCCCATGTGCGGCACCTTCTGGCCCTCGGCGAATCTGACGTTGTCGCCGGGGATGAAATCCAGTCCTTCGACTTCACCCTCGCCGGCGTGGTCGGCCTCCTCGGAGGAGGTAAGGAGCATCTGCATCCCGAGACAGATGCCGAAAATTGGCGTGCCGTCCGCGGCGGCATCTGCGAGGGCATCACGGAACGGACCGGCGTTCTCCATACCTTCGGAGAAGGCACCGACGCCGGGAAGGACGATGCCGTCCGCGTCGGCGAAGTCGGCCGTGTCGTCCGAAATCGTCACGTTCGCGCCGGCGCGTTCGAGGCCGCGCATCGCGCTCCGGAGGTTTCCAAGCCCGTAATCGACGATGACCACGTCGGCGAGGGTCTCCTCGGGTGGCTTCGATGTACTCATACCACATCCTTCGTGGGGAGCACAAAGTGAGTTTCCGTCTCGGCGATAGCCCCCATCCTTCAGACCCAGTGGGGTCTGTTCAAGTACACGAACACGATGGCGACCATCCTCGTCATCTTCCTGCTCGTCGTCGAGCACGCGGTCGTCAGCCAGCGCGCCCGATGTGGGAGTAACCCGACAGTCTCGCGCGGCAACGCTTTTTCTCGGCCGGGTGCGATACGACTCACATGCAGTGGTCACCACGAACGTCGTCGCCGATTGCACTCTTCGCGTTGGTGGCCGCGAACCTCGTTCCCCTCGCTGGCGTCCTCTGGTTCGGCTGGAGTCTCAAAGCCCTGCTCGTCGTCTATTGGCTCGAAAGCGGCGTGATTGGCCTGCTCAACGTTCCGAAGATTCTGCTCGCCAGCGGCACCGAGAGCGGGACGTTCGGGTCGAACGTCTCGCTGACCATCAACGGCCAACAGGTCGATGTTTCGCCGCCGGAGAACCCGCGAGAGGGAGTACAGTTCTACCTCTCGAACGTCCCAATCGCTGGCTTCTTCGCCATGCACTACGGCATCTTCTGGGTCGTCCACGGCGTCTTCGTCTGGTCGTTCGACCAGTTCGCCGGTGGGTCGACCGGCGGCGTCCCGCTCGTCTCTGTCCTCCTCGCCGCGGGCATCACACTCGTCACGCACGGGGGGTCGCTCCTCACGAACTTCGTCGGCCGCGAGGAGTATCGCCACATCTCGCCGGGCGGGCAGATGTCCGAACCCTACAAGCGCGTCATCGTCCTCCACCTGACGATTCTCGGCGGGGCCTTTCTCGTCGCAAGTGCGGGGACGCCCGCGGCGGCGCTGGTCGTGATGGTCGTCGTGAAATCGGTACTCGACATCGCGTCTCACGTACGCGAGCACACGCGTGCGAAGAGACGAGACGAACGTGCGAAGAAGCGAGGCGAACCTCCAGAAGCCGACCGGAGCGACGACGGCGTCGGCTCCGAACCCGACTCGGAGTTCGCGCTCTAACGCTCAGAAGTCGCCGAGGCTGGCCTGCCCGTTCGACGAGTCGGCGAGTCCGGAGAGGTCCGCCGCGCGAGCAATCGTCTCGAAGAAGCCTTCGCGCTGACTCCGGTCGTAAAGGGTCGCCGCGGGGTGCACAGAGAGCAGGACGCGATGCGACCGCTCGCCGAGTCGCACGTCCACGACCGAGCCGGACTCGGAGGTGATAGCGACGCTTCGGTCGAGAAGGTTCTGCGACGGCACCTTCCCGAGCGTCACGATGAGTTCCGGTTCGACGAGTTCGAGTTCGCGCGCGAGGTAGCCGCGGCAGTTCGAGAGTTCCTCGCTCGTCGGGTCGCGGTTCTCGGGGGGACGACACCGAACGCAGTTGGTGATGCGAACGTCGGGGCGGGCGAGTCCGGCATCGCGGAGCGCGTCGTCGAGGACACTCCCAGAGCGGCCGACGAAGGGTTCGCCGCCTTCGTCTTCCTTCGCGCCGGGTGCCTCCCCGAGAAACAGCAAGTCGGCGTCGTCGGGACCGACGCCGTTGACGATGCGACTTCGTGACTCTACGAGCGCAGGACATCGCTCGCAGTCGGTCACGCAGAGGCCCTCCATGTGTTCCATGCGTGGGAAGAAGACGGCGGACGCTTAATTCCCACCGAACTGGTGTGCCGCGCGAGCGGCCATGCGCGCCACGCGGAGTGGTTCGGGTCGCCCACCCTCGGGCGTGAAGGCACGAACGACGCGAGCGGCCGTGTCGTCGTCGCATCCCACTGCACGGACGAACACCTCCTCGCCATCGACTTCGAGTCGCTGGCGGGGAGGCGCGTCGCGGTAGCGTTCGAGTCGCCAGTCGAGCGCTGGGCCGGAGAACTGTTCGGTCAGCACGGCTTCCAATCCGTCGCTCGCCTCGAACGAGACGGAGATGACTGGTCGATTGGTCTCGGCCGCGACGCGGTGTAGGTCCACGACGTTGAACCACGCGGGGGCGATACCCGAGACGAGGACGTAGCGGACGTCTTCGCGGTCCAGTTCTCGCCAGAGTCTACAGAGGGCGTCGGTGGCGTCGTCGCCGCCGACGGTCCAACGGTCGAACGAGAGTCCATCGACGACCCGGTCGGCGCGGACGACGGCGCCGCAGACGGTGCTCTGTTGGGCGTCACCACTGTCGGTCTGTGTCGCGTCGTCACTGGCAGCATCGCGGGTCGAAAGAATAGAGCTGTCTGTCGATTCCGCGTGCTCGGTTCCGCCGTAGGATTCAGCGATTCCGAGCGCGCGAGTGCCGGGTTTCACTCCCCGCGTTCACTCCTCTTTCATCTCTTCGAGGCGGTCGAGTAACTCGTCGTTCGAGGCCCCGATTTCGAAGTCAACCGTTCCTTCGTGCTCCGATTCGCTGGTGTTCACGCCCTCGTCTTCGTCGAAATCGACGTCGTTAGAACTCTGCTCTGATTCGTCGTAGCTCCCAAATCCCATACGTGTGTATACGAGATTGAGCGGGAAAAGTGATTTGCCGTGTGGCCGTCGCGGTGAGGTGGAGGGCCGCCGGCGTGTGCGGTGCGCACCCGACGGTCGGTCGTGAATGTCCGGTGCCCACGGCTTTTTTTCATCGGGCGCGTACAGGGAGTATGGAAATTATTCCTGTGACGGCAGACGCCGAGGTGTTCACCTGTAACGCCTATCTCGTCCTCGGCGACCGGGTCATCCTCGTCGATGCCGGCGCGATGGACGGCGTCGAATCGGTGGTCGCAGACCACACCGACCACCTCGACGCAGTCGTCATCACCCACCAGCACTCGGACCACATCGCCCGACTCGATTCGGTCGTCGAGCGGTTCGACCCCGAAGTGTACGCCTACGGCGACCACCCGCTCCGAACCCACAATCTCGACGACGGCGACGAGGTCCAGATGGGCGACGAGACGTTCGAAGTCGTCTACACCCCCGGCCACGCCGCCGACCACGTCGCGCTCGTCAGCGACCGCGTGCTCTTCTCGGGCGACGTCATCGTCTACAACGACGGCGCGTACGACGACGGCAGTTTCGGGCGGACAGACATGTCCGGCCAGTCGCGCGAGCGACTCATCCAGAGCCTCGAAACGCTCCTCGAACGACTCCCCGAGAACGTCGAAGCACTGTACGCCGGCCACGGCGACGTGTTCACGAACGAAGCAAAGGGCGACAGCGTCCGCGACGTCATCGAGCGAGCGCTCCGTCGGGCGAAAGAGCGCAAACCGAAGTATCCGGAGGGGTGAGATGGCGACGAACGGGACCGTCCGCCAACCACTCACCCGCCTCGATTACGTCGGCGTCCTCCTCGCGGGGGTGACAGGGCTGATTCACCTCGTCCTCGGGGCCGCGGCGCTCGCGTCGAATCTCGCCGACCCGCTGGCTATCGCCTTTATCGGCGCGGCGGCGGGGTTCGCGGCCGGCATCGTCGCCGTCCTTCGCGGGAGTGAGCGAGCGCGACGCCTCGCTATCGGTCTCGGAATCCCGTTCGTCCTCGGCCAAATTCTCCTCTATCTCGTGTTGAACTGGCCGAACGTCTTCGGTATCGGCGGCGTCGTGGACAAAATCGTACAGATTGCACTGCTGGCGGTACTCGTCGGGTTGTATCGGCAGTAAGAAGGAAAAGACAGACCAGTTAGGCCGCGCGGCGTTCCTTCGACTTGGGTCGAAGGTGCTTGTAGCCGCACTTGCGGCAGCTCTTTGCCTTCTTCGAGTTTCGCGCGTTGCAGCGCATGCAGATCTGCTTCTCCAGCGTCCGCTTCGTCGCAGCGTCGTTAGCCATACACAACAGTCCCTACCACGTTCCTATAACGCTTGCGAGACGGAGCGCTGTGGCTCTGGGCGCTGGTCTCGAAGGATGTGTAACGAAGTCGTCGAACGCTTAGGCGCCAGCCTGCTTCAGTGCGGATTCGATATCCTCACGCTGCGTGACGCCCACGAAGCGGTCAACGATACCGTCGTCGTTCTCGATGATGAGCGTCGGAAGCGACCGAACCTGGTACTGGTTGGCCACGTCCTGCTCGTCGTCTACGTCTACCTTCTCGAACTCGACGGCCTCGAAGTCGGCTTCGAGTTCGTCGAGAATCGGGTCTTGCGTTTTGCACGGTCCACACCAGTCCGCATAGAAGTCGAGGAGTCGAACAGTCATGGTATCCCGCCGCATCTTGCTTGCCTCGGTGCATAAGGATTACTCACCGTCGCTCGCACCGAGCCGAAACGTTTAGGCAGGGCACGTACAGAGGGTGAGACATGAGCAAAGGCCAGAACAGCGGCGGCCTGATGTCGAGTGCCGGTCTCGTTCGGTACTTCGACGCCGAGGACCGCAACGCGATTCGTCTCGACCCGAAAGCCATCGTCGCCGCGGGAACCCTCTTCGGCATCGGCATCCTGGTGCTGAACGCCCTCGCGTTCTAACGACAGAAACCCGAACGGACGCTTTTTGTTCTCGCGTTTCCGAGTCCAATCTATGACCACGTTACGCGCCGGTGTCATCGCCGTTCAGGGCGACGTCTCCGAGCACGCCGCCGCTATCGAACACGCCGCGGCGGCACACGGTGTCGCGGCCGATATCGTCGAAATCCGTCAGTCCGGACTCGTCACCGACTGCGACGTGCTGTTGATGCCCGGCGGGGAGTCCACGACTATCTCCCGACTCCTCGCGCGCGAGGGCATCGACGAGGAAATCGAGGCCCACGTCGAAGCCGGTAAACCAATTCTCGCCACCTGTGCCGGTCTCATCGTCGCCTCCCGGGACGCCAAAGACGAGCGCGTCCAGACGCTCGACCTGCTCGACGTGACGGTTGACCGCAACGCCTTCGGCCGGCAGGTCGATAGCTTCGAAGCCCCGCTCGACGTCGAGGGGCTGGACTCGCCCTTCCCCGCCGTGTTCATCCGCGCGCCCCTCATCGACGAGGTTGGCGACGGCGTAGAAATCCTCGCCGAGTGGGACGGCAACCCCGTCGCCGTCCGCGATGGTCCCATCATCGGGACCTCGTTCCACCCCGAACTGACGCCCGATAGCCGCCTTCACGACCTCGCGTTCTTCGAGGAGTTGGCGGTCGAAGCCTGACGAAGCCTGAGTCGAATTCCACGCGTATTTAGTTCTCACCCCGCAACTCGCGGGTATGGACGCCGACACGCCGACCGACGAGGTGCTCGACGAACTCTTTTCGACTATCGAGTCTCGCAAGGCCGAGTTGCCGGAGGACTCCTACACGACGTCGCTCTTCACTCACGAGAAAGGCGAGAACTACGTCCTCGAAAAACTCGGCGAGGAGACGACCGAGACGATTCTCGCGGCGAAAGACGACGACATCGACGAACTGCGCTACGAGAGCGCCGACCTCGTCTATCACCTGCTGGTGTTGCTGTCGATGAAAGACGTGTCGCTCGACGAACTGCGAGAAGAGCTGAAAAGTCGGTTCTGAACTGACCAGAACCGGCCTGCACCGGCCCGAGTCGGGTTCTTCGGTCTACTGAAACCGCACGCCGAGGTCGTTCAGTCCCTTGTTGTTGTGGGCGACGTTGATGAGCAACGGCGTGAGCGCCTCGATTTCGCTGGCGTTCGCCAGTCCACCGGCGTCGAGCGGGCGGAGTCCCTCGATACCGTCCGCGAGGAGTCGAACCGTCTCTTTCGCGTCGTCGTCGTCAGCGATGAGCAGCGTGTCGATATCGAGGTCCGAATCGAGGTCGGCGAGTCGGGCCGCAGGGAGGTTGTGGAACGCGCCGACGACCGGAACGCCCTCTGGTGCGGCGTCGGTGACGAGGGCCGTGACGCTTCCCGCTTTGGGCGCGTGGTAGTGGAAGCCGTCGTCGTCGCGCTTGATGCCCACCGCGGGCGTGACGAGCACGTCGCCTTCCGAGAGCGAACCCGAGACCGATTCGATGGTGTCGGCGACGTGGTACGGCGGCACCGAGAGGACGACGACGCTCGCGCGGTCGGCGGCCATCTCGTTGGTGAAGCCGTTTATCTTCACGTCGCGGCCGCGACTCGACAGTTCGGTCTCGTACTCGTCGGCCTTCTCGCGCGCCTTTTCGGGGTCGCGGGAGCCGATGATGACCTCGTGGTCCGTGTCGTAGGCCCAGCGCAGAGCGAGTCCTTCGCCGATGTCGCCGGTGCCGCCGAGAAGTGCAATTCGCATACGTCGTAGAGGGGACGGGGTGTGCTAAAGAATTACGCGACCGGACGGTTCTGCCTGTGTCTATTCCTCGTCCGACTCCACCGCACCCTGCAACCGCGCGAACCCGTCTCGGTACACCAACCACCACGCGATGACCGGCGCGGTGAGCAGCGCCGGCGCGATGAGAAACACCTGACTCGCCGCGTCCGGCGGGAGGACGAGCGACCCGACGGCGACGATGATTGCGTCGAACGCGAGCAACGTCATCACGAAGACGCGGAAGTCGCTCATCGGTCGAGGAGTTGCGGTAATTCGTTCACGTCCTCGATGACCGCCGAGGCACCGATTTCCGAGAACTTCTGTCGGCCGTCGTCACCCGTGAGGCCGCCGGAGAGGACGCCCACGCCGTAGTAGACCCGCGAGTCGTCCGCGGCCTCGGCGTTGAGCGCCGTCTTCACGTCGTCGAGGGTGTCGCCGACGAAGATGATTTGTTCCGAACCGAGGCGTTCGGCGACGGTCACGAGCGCCTTCGGGTGCGGTTTGCCGTGGTCCCAGTCGTCCATCGTGAATCGGTGGTCGCCGTCGAGTTCGACGCCCGCGCGTTCGAGCGCGATGTCGGCCTCGGCGGCGGGGCGGCCGGTGACGACGCCGACGTTGTAGTCGGCGAGGAAGTCGAGCGTCTCCTGCTGGAGAATCACGGGTTCGTCGTGGATGTAGCCCGAAGCATCGAACGGCGGTTCGCGGCCTTCGAGTTCGACGAAGAGGTCAGAGCCAAGGTAGAGCGCCTGAAACACGTCGCGCAACTCGTCGGGGTTCCACTGGTCGAAGACCACACTGGGGTCGGCCAGTTCGGCCTCGACGACCGCTTTCGCGGCCTCCAACCCGCCGCCGGCCTCGTGAATCGCGTCGGTGAATTCGGCGATGGAAAGCTCGGTCTGTCGGGAGAGGAGGACGTACAGCGCGGCCGCGTAGGTGAGTTCCCAGTCGTTGTTGAACCCGCCAGCGTTCTTGAACAGTTGGACGTCCTCGCGGCCGATGGTCTCGCCGTGGAGTCGCGTGACCGATTCGATTATCGCCCGCCGGTAGGAGTCGGCCACGTCGAGTAGCACGCCGTCGATATCGAGGACGACAGTGTCCGCGTTCATACGAGATGCGAGGGGCGGAGCGAAAAGTGCCTTACTCTTTTTTAGCGCTGTTGAGTCCCTCTCAAGGAACCAACGGCCGTGTCGATGTGTGCACCAGAATCAACTGGTTCCGACGAGGAAGTTCTGTATGGCCCGCGACAGGAGCTTCGGGAGTTTTCTCGAAGAGGTTGCGATGCGACTCGGCGCGGCAGTCGTCGTCGTGGGTGTCTTCTTCGGCGTGAGCTATCTCTCCCGCGCCGACGTACTCGGACTCTCGCCGATTCTCGGGACGCAGAGTGCGTTCTTCGCCGCGGCGCTGTTCGGAGTCGCCGTCGTCGCCGCGGGTTGGATTTCTGTGCAGCAGTTAAGGAGTTAGCTTCGTCCGGACAGCTCCTCTGCGACGTAGAGCGTGTCGCCGTCGAGCGAGATGCGTCGGACCGGAATTGACGGTTCGTCGTAGCCGAGCGTGGTGAAGTAAAACTCGGCACCCGCGCGGCGCGCGATGGACGCGACGGGGCGATGGAGTTCGATGGGAAGGTTCAACGCGTAGACGACATCGACGCCCGCGTACGGGCCGAGGCCGGCGGCGTCCGCGCGCGAAAACACGTCGTCGATGACCAGTCGAACGCCGTCCGGGACCGGAAACTCGCGGACATCGACCGCGGTCACCTCGACGCCGCGGGCGGCGACTGACTCGGCGACATCGGGATTGCGGCCGATGCCGACTTCGAGCACTCGCTCGTAATCGGCTAACTGCGCGGCGATGGCGTCTCGAAGCGAATTTCTCACGGCGGGATATTTATCACCGGCCACCGCTTAACGCCTGCTATGCTTGTCGATATCGTACCTATCGGAGACATTCCCGCCCGGGTGAAGCGGGAGGCCTCCGCGGGGCTTCGGTCCGTCTACGACTGCGACGTGACCGTCCACGCGAATCAGGCCATTCCCGAGGGTGCGTTTGACCGAAGTCGAAACCAATACCGGGCCGAGCAGTTCATCGAACTGGCGAGCCGAGTCGGCCGCGGCGAGAAGAACATCGGAATCACCGCGAAAGACCTCTACTACCGCCGACGCAACTACGTCTTCGGGCTCGCGTATCTCAACGGCAACGGCTCTGTCATCTCGACGTACCGCCTCCAGACCTCCTCCGACGGTGGCATCACGACCAAACCCGCCGACGAGGTGTTCTCCGACCGCGTTCGCAAGGAAGTCGTCCACGAAATCGGCCACACGTTCGGGCTGGAACACTGCGACAACAGCAAGTGCGTCATGTCCTTCTCGCCGACCGTCCGCGAGGTAGACGTGAAAGAAGAGAACCTCTGCGGCACGTGTAGCCGGTTGATTCACTGACGACCGTCGCCGAACCCACACTTCGCCGAACCCCGCTCGTTTTTCCGCTCGGTTCGCCATCGTTCACGCATGCCTCTCCAGCCGACTCGTTCGCCGACGATACCACACGCTCACCGAGTCGGCCGATGATTCGAATCGACGGGTCCGACGGCGGCGGCCAACTCCTTCGAACCGCACTGGCGCTCTCGGTCGTGACCGGTGAGGCGTTCGAGATGACCTCGATTCGCGCCTCGCGGCCGACTCCGGGCCTGAAACCCCAGCACCTCGCCTGTGTTTCGGTCGCAGAAGCCGTCTCCGAGGCCAGCGTCGAAGGCGCGAAAGAAGGCTCATCGAAGCTCCGGTTCTCCCCGACGACGGTTCGCTCCGAGCCAATCCACGTCGATGTCGGCACCGCCGGCAGTACGACGCTCGTCTGTGAGACCGTCCTTCCGGTCGCCGTCGCCCTCGACGACCCGCTCGAACTCACCGTCACCGGCGGCACCGACGTTCGGTGGTCGCCGCCCGTCGATTACCTTCGGTACGTCAAACGACCGCTCTGTTCGGCCTTCGGCGTCGAGTTCGACCTCGACGTGCGACGACGTGGCTTCTACCCCGCAGGCGGCGGCCGGGTTGTGATGACGATTCACCCCGCCGACCCGACGGGGCTGGCGTTCGATTCGGCACGAGACCCGATTTCAGCGCTCGACTGTTACTCGGTCGCCAGTGAGTCGCTTCGGTCGGGAAACGTCGCTCATCGACAAATCGAGGGCGTGAAGAACGCGCTGGCCGAGACCGATGTCGAGGTACCGCTCATGTCGTCTGCGACCTACGCCGAGAGCACATCATCGGGAACGGTCGTCGTCCTCGTCGCCCGCGCTGGCGAGTCGGTCGTGGGATTCAACGCCTACGGCGAGAAGGGCATGCCAGCCGAGCGAGTCGGCGCGCAGGCGGTCGGACAGTTCCGCGACTGGGCGGCGAGCGACGTACCCCTCGACCGGTACATGGCCGACCAACTGCTCGTCTGGGTCGCACTGGCTGGCGGGGGGATTTCGGTCCCAGTGGTGACGAATCACGTGCGGACGAACATCGATGTGATTCGCGCGTTCGGGTTCGACGTGAGACTGCGTGAGAGGGCGACGGGAGCGGTCGTCGAGCGCGTCGAGTAGGAAGAATGTGTACGGGGAGAAATGTGGACGAGAAGTACGCTACGGCGCGTACGTCCCGGTGAGTCGCGCCTCGTCGATGACGTGACCCTCTATCTGCCGTTCGAGGTGCGCCTTCGTCGCACCCGGTTCGAGCGGGAGTTTTCTATCGACCGCGTAGAGGACGAATTGGTAGGTGTGCTCGCCGTCCGGCGGGTTCGGGCCGTCGTAGCCGCGCGTTCCGTAGCTGTTCGTCCCTTCGTCGGCCTCGGAAGGGGTGGTCCCTTCTGGAATCTCGCTGGTCGCTGGGTCGATGTTCCAGACGACCCAGTGGTCCCACACCTGCCCGGCGGGTTCCATCGCGTCGGGGTCGTCCACCACCAGCGCCAGCGACGCCGCTTCGGTCGGGACGCCACTCCATTCGAGCGGCGGGCTGATGTTCCGCTCCGTGTAGCCGTGCTTTCGTGGAATCTCGCTCCCATCGTCGAACGCCGGACTCCGCAGCGTGAGTCCGACCGACGCGTCGCTCCCTGCGTCTGAGTTCATACACAGAGATTCGACGACCAGCGACAAAACGGTTCGTTCGGGCGATGTGACCGGTTAGTCGGCCTGAATCAGCCGAACTTCGATACCATCGGGGTCCGTGACAACGGCCGCCTCCTCCGACGTGCGCACGTCGAATCCAGCGTTGCCGAGTGCGTCGCTCACGACATCGAGAGCGTCCGCGTCGGGGACGACGACTTCGAACCACTCGATGCCGCGGCCGTCTGTGACTCCCGTTCGACGGTCGTTCCAGCGATTCAGGCCGACGTGGTGGTGATAGTCGCCAGCGGCGACGAACGCCGCGCTCGGATAGGTGTCGTTGCGGAGGTTCATGCCCAACGCCTCGGTGTAGAATTCGACCGACTGCGAGAGGTCGGTGACTTCGAGGTGGACGTGCCCGAGGTCGGTCCCCGCCGGAAGCGAGTCGTCGCCTGCGGCTTCGTCGAGCACGTCGTCGAGCGCGAGCGGCAAGGTGTCCATCGCAACCGTTCCGTCGTCGTTGTGCGGCCACTCGGATTTCGCGCGGTCCCAGTAGACTTCGATGCCGTTTCCTTCCGGGTCGCGGAGGTAGAGCGCCTCGCTCACGAGGTGGTCCGACGCGCCCGAGAGTTGCGCCCCGTCGCGGATACGCCGGAGTGCGTCACCGAGCGCCGCGCGGGTCGGGACGCGAATTGCGAGGTGGAAGAGTCCCGCTTCGTCGCGGGCGCGAGGCGGGGCATCCGGAGCCTCGTCGAGGACGACGACTGGATTGTGTCCCGCCGAGAGGGTTGCTCGTGAGTCGGTTCGTTCGACTTCGAACCCGAGTACGTCGCGGTAGAAGGGAACCAGCGTGTCGAGCGAACCGACGCGAAGGGCGATTCGGCCGAGGTGTGAGGCGGCGGGGAGCACACCGGTCTCGGATGAGGTATCTGACATACTCACTCTTCGCGGTGGACGTACAAAGCGACCCTCGTAACACGGGTGTAACGTGGTGAGAGTGGTGAAAAGGTGGAAACTGAGAAGGTGAACGGACGGAAACGCGGGTCGGTCAGTTCGCGTAGTAGTACTCGCCGGAGCGCTTCTGCTCGCGGTCGAGTTGCGAGTCGGGCTTGTTGATGCGCGGGCGCTGGGTGCGCTCGTCGCGGCGGAACGTGATGTCGAGGTCCGACAGGAAGTCGTTCATGCCGTCGCGCATCTCCTGTGGCTTCGTGGCGTGGCCCTCGATGGAGGGTTGGCCGTCGAAGACCATCAGGCGGTCGGCGAGCAGATCCATCATGTAGATGTCGTGGTCGATGACCATGACCGTCGCGTCGTGGTTCTCGGCGTAGCGGCGAATCGCGGAGGTGGCCTGCACGCGCTGTTCGACGTCGAGGTGAGCAGACGGTTCGTCCAGCAGGTAGAGGTCGGCGTCCTGCGAGAGACACGCCGCGATGGCGACGCGCTGGCGCTCGCCGCCGGAGAGGTCGGTGAGGTTGCGCTCCATGATGCGGTTGAGTTGCAGCGGGTTCGCCACCTCGGTGTTCCAGTACGACGAGCCGAACTGGTCCGTGATAGACGACAGGAACGCATCGACGCGCATCGGCTGGTCGATTTCGACGTACTGCGGCTTGTAGGAGATGTCGAGCGCGAAGTCGAGTTCGCCCTCGTCCGGCTCCAGTGCACCCGTGAACATCTTCGCCAGCGTGGACTTACCAATCCCGTTCGGGCCGACGATACCGAGCACTTCACCGTTGTAGATGGTCCCGGCATCGACGTCGAGCGAGAACTCGCCTTCGCCGTAGGACTTGGACATATCGGGGTACTCGATGAGGGGTTCGGCCTTCGTGGTCTCGCGCGGGGCGTGTTCCTCGAAGGTAATCGCCTCGGGGCGAATCCGCATGTTCTCGTTCGAGAGGTAGCCCTTCAGGTACTCGTTGATGCCGTTGCGGACCGACTTGGGGTCAGTGATGACACCGTACGCCCCGGGTTCACCGTAGGCGACGTGGAGCGTGTCGGCGAGCAAGTCGAGGATTGCGAGGTCGTGTTCGACCACGAGCACGGCGCGGTCCTCGTCCTCGGCGAGTTCGCGGATGAGACGCGCCGCGGTGACGCGCTGGCCGATGTCGAGGTAGGGCGAAATCTCGTCGAGGAAGTAGAAGTCGCGGTCGCGGGCGAGCGTCGCGGCGAGCGCGACGCGCTGGAGTTCGCCGCCGGAGAGCGTGTCGATGTCGTTGTCCACGACGGGGCCGATATCGAGGCGGTCGATGTACTCGTCGAGCGCGCCTCGCTCGTCGGTCGCCTCTAGGAGTTCGCGGGCTTTGCCGTCGAACTGCTTGGGAATCTGGTCCACGTACTGGGGTTTGCGTGCGACCGACACCTCGCCCTCTCGAAGCCGCGAGATGTAGTTCTGCAGTTCGGTCCCGCGGAAGCGGTCGAGGACCGCCTCCCACGACGGTTCGTCGTCGTAGTTGCCGAGGTTGGGGACCATCTCGCCGGCGAGGCCGTGGACGGCGGTCGTTTTACCGATTCCGTTGGGACCGAGGATACCCGTCACCGAACCGGGTTCGGGCACCGGCAGGCCGTACAGCGCGAAGGCGTTTTCGCCGTAGCGGTGGGTCGGCTCTTCGTCGAGTTCGGACGGGAGGTTGATGATTTCGATGGCGTCGAACGGGCACTTCTCGACGCAGATACCGCAGGTCTCTCCGAGACAGATTTCCTCGGAGATGCGGACCTGGTCGGGACCGCCCTGTTCGGCGTCTTCGCCACGGAGCGTGATGCACTCCTTGCCCGTCCGGTTGGGCGGACAGAAGTTCGAACACTCGTAGCTACATCGGTCCGGCGAACACCGGTCGAGATCGACGACGGCGATACTGTGGTCTGCCATGGTTAGAGCTGAACACCCGAGGTGAGCAGGATGGCGAACGAGATGAACCAGAGCGAGAACGTCATGAAGACGATGTACAGGTAGTCTTTCACACCGAACCCGTTCACGTCGATGCCGAGGACGCGAAGTACGGGGAACTGTGCGAGCACGAACGCCCCGAGGACGCCCACAGCCACGTTGTTCGTCGCGGCGGCGGCAGTTGTCCCCACCAGCACACCGGAGACCATCGCGGCGGCCACACCGGCGAGACAGGCGAGTGTTGTAACCGTCACTCCCCGAATGTGCTTGGAGAGACCGGTCTGCGTTTCCGTAGCCATGTGTTCCACTGCGATATCGGGCATGAAAAGGCGTTCGTTCCTGCCGTCCCGCAGGCGATATAGCGTTGTCGGCTAGTCGCCGCCAAGAAGATTTAAGCTTCTCGCGGCTTTCAATTCGTAACGATGGCTGGAACAGAAGAGGAGAGTCTCGATGAACTCCCACCGAGTGCGAAGCTTGTTTTCAAAGTACTCGAATACAACGGTCCGTTGACCCAGAAAGGCATCGTCGAAGAGTCGATGCTCTCTGCGCGAACCGTCCGCTACGCACTCGAACGACTGGAAGGCATCGACATCGTCGATGAAGACGTCTACTTCGCCGACGCTCGGCAGAACCTCTATCAACTCACCGACGGCGCACCAGAGCAGGAAGCGAAGGTCAAAGCCGACGGCGGCAAAGAAAACGCCTGCTGCGTCGAGTAACGAATCGTCCGCCGCTTCGCACTCTGTTCTCCGTTGCGACGCGTCGAACCATATCCACACACTGAAATCAGGGCACGGGGCGTTCCGGTTAGGCCGGGACGACCGTAATCTGCATCTTTCGGTCGATTGCGTTCTCTAGCTCGTCAGCGATGGCGCTCCCGCGCGAGACCTGAATGTCGCCGCCGCGGCCGACCGTCGCCGTGAAGAGGTACTGGTCGTCCGCCCGCACTTCGACCGTCTCGCCGACGTGGCCGTCCATCCGGATGATGACGTGCCGAGAGGTGATTTCGGGCGTGACGACGAGACCACCCGATGGCTCGGCGTTCGTCCCTGACGGCGACCCGCCCGACCCACCGGAACCGCCCGAACCGCCCACGCCCGGAGCCTTGTTCGAGGGGTTCTCGTCGTGCGTTCGGACGTCGATTTCGATACCGAGGCGCTCTTCCACGTCGGAGATTCGACCGCCGCCTTTGCCGATGACGTAGGAGATGTCGTCGTCATCGACGTAGACGACAGCGCGGTTCTGGTTCTTCAGTTCGACATCGACGTGACCGCGGGCGATAGAGCGAATCTCACGCTCGATTTCCTGTCGCGCGAGTCGGGAGACGCCGGTCTCGCTCTTCTCGCCGCCGTCGCCGAGCGGGACGGTGACGACCTGCCGGTTGAACGTGTAAATCTCGAACTTCGGCGTACTCGTCTCGAAGTCGCGTACCTGAATGACCGGGCGGGCGAGGTCCTCGGCAGCGAGACCCTCGGGCACTTTCACCTGCGTCGTCACGTCGTAGACGGTGTGGACCTGTCCGGCCTCGATGTAGACGACGGTGTCTACGACCTGTGGAATCATACCGAGTTCGACGCGGCCGACGAGACGCTGGAGCGCGTCGATGGCGCGGGTGGCGTGGACGACGCCGACCATCCCGACGCCGGCGAGGCGCATGTCCGCAAAGACCGAGAAGTCCTTCGTCTTTCTGACCTCGTCGTAGATGGTGTAGTCGGGGCGGACGAGGAGGAGGGAGTCGGCCGTCTTGGCCATGTCGCCGGCGAGTGCGGTGTACTGCGTGATTTCGGGACCGACCTGCAAGTCGCGCGGTTTCTCCATCGTCTTGACCGCGTAGTCGCTGTTGTTCAGGAATTCGGCGACAGCCTGCGCGAAGGTGGACTTCCCTGCACCGGGCGACCCGGCGATGAGCACGCCGCGCTGGCGTTCGGCGAGTCTGTCTCGGAGTTCGTCGGCGAACTCGTAGTCGTCGAGGTCCGTCTTGACGATTGGTCGGACCGCCGTGATTTCGATGCCGTCCGCGAAGGGCGGGCGGGCGATGGCGATGCGGTAGTCGCGGAACTGGACGATATTCATGCCCGGTTCGGAGAGTTCGATGAAGCCGTCCGGGGAGGCGCGGGCGGAGTTGACGATGTCGTCGGCCCACTCGCGCATCGTGCTCTCGCCGGTGACTTCCTCGTCGATGATGCGGTAGTGCATGTCGCCGACGTCGCCGCGTTTGGCTTTCGGCTTCGTGTCGGTCTTGAGGTGGACGGACATCGTCTGGTCGTCGAAGAACTGCTCGATGATGAGACCGCCAGAGCCGCGAACGACGGCATCGACGTACTCGACAGAGAGGTTCTTGGCCTTGGCAATCTCGGCCTGCACGCTGTCGCTCGTGAGCAACGTGGCGTCGTGTTCGGCGGCGAAATCGCGGATGAGCGCGTCGATGTCGCCCTCGCGGGCACCCTTCGTCTCGTCCGAGGTCGGACGCCGACCGAGGTACTGGAGCGAAATCTCGCCCTCGTCGGCGAACTCGGCGAGGCGCTGCAACTCAGAAAGTCCGTCCCATCCGGTGTCGCGTCCGTCGTTGGCTTGCGACTCCAGCTCGCTGACGACCGCTTCGGGCACCAGAATATCGGCACCCGCGTACGTACCTTCCTCGACTCGCTCGGACACGCGACCGTCGATGACCGCGCTCGTGTCCGGCACTATCTTCATGAACTCCGATTTGCATGGCGCACGGATAAGGCTTGTAGGTAGCGCGTCCACGCGGGTGTGCGAAATCCTGCGAACTGTCCGCATTGGCCACGCTTTTCACGAGGTGTCACCTCCACCAGCCATGGACGAACTTTCGAGCCTGACGGTGGACCTCGTGTCGATTCCGAGTCACGAGGACGAGACCGCCGCGGGCGACTTCATGGAGTCGTGGCTCCGCGCGGAGACCGACGCCGAGGTGACCCGCGACGAGGCAGGCAACGTCTTCGCTCGCGTCAACGCGGGAGAGGGCGAGTCGCTCGCGCTCGTCGGCCACCACGACGTGGTCCCGCCCGCCGAGCGCCAGACGACCGACGACGGCGAGTACGTCGTCGAGACGAAGGATGGGCGAATCTACGGCCGCGGATCGGCCGACATGAAAGGCGCGGACGTGGCCGCCATGCTCGCCTTCCGTGACGCGGCCGCCGAGGCAAGCCAAGAAGTCGTCTTCGCCTCGTTCGTCGGCGAGGAGTTGGGCGGCATCGGCGTTCGAGCGGCGCTCGAAGAAGGACTACAAATCGACTACGCCGTCGTCGCCGAAGGCTCCACGAACTACTCGGGACCGAACCGAACCGACCTCGTAGTCGCCCATCGCGGCCGTCGGGCGAGCGTCCTCGAAGTCTCGGGGACGGCGTGCCACGCCAGCGAACCCGAGAAGGGCGAGAACGCCATCTACCGCGCCAGCGACGCGGTGGACATCGTTCGAGAGTTAGACGTGCCCGACTCGGAAGTCCTTGGAAACAGCGTCTCTGGGAGCATCGCCGTCACCGGAATCGACGGCGGGACCGCGTGGAACGTCATCCCCGACGAGTGCGAAGTCGTCATCGACGAGCGCACGGTTCCCGGCGGCTACGCCGACCTCGAACAGACGGAAGCAATCGAGGGCGTCGAGTGGGTGGTCGAACAGGACCTCCCGCCGATGGCCTGCGACGACGCCGACTTTGCGGAGCGTGTCTTCGACGTGGCGAAGCAGGTTCACGAAAGACGCGGCGACGAGAGCCCACAGCAGGTGACGAAGCCCCACGCGACCGACGCGGGGTGGTTGGCTGAGGAAGGGACGACGTGTGTCGTCTACGGACCATCTTCGCCCGGCGAGGCCCACACGAAGAACGAGAGCGTCTCTGTGGACGTACTGGAGCGGTGTTACGAGACGTATCGGGATATCGTGGCGGACTGGTAGAACCTCAGGGCGACGAGAGGTGAGCAGTCGGCGGCGACGATTTCGAATCAACCGGCGGCGACGGCGACCAAGCAATCCACGGGGTGGGACTGAAAGGGGCCGCGCCGAGGACGAACCCCGCTGACGTGAGCACCGCAGGCCGGAGGCCGAGGAGCGCGCGTCAGCGCGGGAGTTGTCGGTGCGGGGGCTTTCGAAGCGTTGGTAGCCGACACGTCTCCACACAAAAGCTATGCAGTTGATATTTTTAGTATCATGAAATGGTCGCGCAAAAGTCGAAGAATCTGTTTTTACATCCGGTGACCATCGGGGTGTTCGTCGTCTTCCTCGGCGGGTTCGTGGCTTCGATAACGATTCTCGGGAATCCGTATCTCTGGCCGTTCACCGAGTTGGGAAGACAAACGTCGTTCGCAGTCGGGTGTAGAACGCTTGGTTGTCTCCCACTCACGTGGGGCATCGGTCTCGTCTACACGTACCTGTTTTCGGTCGTTGTCGCGTCGGCCATCCAGAGAGTACGCTGACGACTACGAGTTCGCCCGAAGGAACGTCGAAGTCGAATCCCCATCTCCTGCGATTTATTACCACGGCCACCCCACCCACAGTCGATGGCAGCAACCTCCACCGAAGAGGCGTCGGCGTACGACCGACTGCTTGCGAAGTACAAACGCGTCGCAAACATCCAGAACGCGGCCGGGTTACTCTCGTGGGACCAGCAGGTCATTATGCCCGACGAAGGGACGCCAGCGCGCTCCCAGCAGATGTCCACGCTCTCGGCGCTGAGTCACGAACTCCTCACGGACGACGAGTTCGGCGACCTCTTGGACGAAGTCGAAGCGTCGGACCTTTCTGACGAAGAGGCGGACGTGGTGCGCGAACTCCGCCGCGATTACGAGCGTGCCGCACGCGTCCCGAGCGAGTTGGTCGAACAGATTTCCGCCGCCTCGTCGGAGGCGATTCCGTCGTGGAAGGAGGCGAAAGCCGAAGACGACTTCTCGAAGTTCGCCCCGCATCTTGAGAAGCACGTCGAACTCAAGCGCGAATATGCAGAATACATCGACCCTGACCGCGATGCCTACGAAGTCCTCTTCGAGGATTACGAACCGTGTCTCCCGCTCGATCAAGCAGAGGAGATTCTCGCCGAAGTGCGCGAAGTGCTCGTCCCGATGATTGCGGACATCCGCGAGTCCGACGTCGAACTCGCCGTCGATGCGTTCAAAGGCGACTATCCCGCCGACGAGCAGGAGGAACTCGCCCGCGACGCGCTCTCCACCTTGGGCTACCCGTGGGAGCGCGGCCGCCTCGACACCGCCCCGCACCCGTTCTCGTCGGGCACGCAGTTCGACGCCCGCGTGACGACGCGCTACGACGAGTCCGACCCGCTCGGGTCGCTCTTCTCGACCATCCACGAGTTCGGCCACGCCCTGTACACGCTCGGCCTGCCGGACGAACACTACGGGACGCCGCTCGGCGAGAGTCGCAACCTCTCGGTCCACGAGTCGCAGTCGCGCCTGTGGGAGAACCACGTCGGACGCTCGAAGAGCTTCTGGGAGCACTTCATGCCGACGTTCTCGGAGCACTTCCCCGATATCGATGCAACAGTGGAGGAGGCCTACGAGGCCGCCAATCAGGTGTACGAGGACAACTTCATCCGCGTCGAGGCGGACGAACTCACCTACCACCTGCACATCGTGATTCGGTTCGAACTCGAACGCGCGCTCATCTCGGGCGAACTCGACGTCGAGGACGTGCCGGAGGCGTGGAACGACAAGTACGAGGAGTACCTCGGCATTCGACCCGAGACCGACACCGAGGGCTGTCTGCAGGACATCCACTGGGCCTACGGCAACTTCGGCTACTTCCCGACGTACTCGCTCGGGTCGATTATGGCCGCGCAGTTGTTCGCCTCCGCGAGCGAGGACATCGACGACCTCGACGAGAAAATCGCCGCGGGCGAGTTCGCAGACCTGCGCGAGTGGCTCCGCGAGAACGTCCACCAGCGCGGGCGGCGCTACGAGACGAACGACCTCGTGAAGCTCGCCACGGGCGACGATTTCGCCGCCGACGACTTCCTCGACTACGTCGATGCGAAGTACAGCGCACTGTATAACCTCTAGCTGAGGCGAATACTCTCCGTTTTTGGCAGATGAAGGCTGAGGGGTCGTAGGAATTAAATAGTGGTATGCCTTATCATGCCATGTATGGCCTCAGCACCCAGTGACGATATGTTCGACCAATTCTTGGCCGACCGCGGTCACGAGACAGAACCGGTACGCTGGGACCGATCTTATAACAAACTCCAGTGCCCCGAGTGCGGGGCGCTACACAGCCAAGGTGCATCGACATGCACCGTCTGTGGCTGGTTGCCCGAGGCTTGAACTCCGGATTGACCACCTAAGTACCAATTCGACCCCGCGTGGGTCGATTTTTGACGCAGATTACACCACCAGCGAGCGCCAGCGACACTCACAGATGAGACACTGTTTACATCGCCGAGAGAAGCACGTCGTTTATCACACGTTAGAACCTGAACGTGGACAATGAGCGAATCCGACCCGACCGTAACCCGACTGTTCGGGGGACCGGGGAGCGGGAAGACCACGGCCTTGCTCGACAAGGTCGAGTTGATTTTAGACCAAGACGACGTGAGCGTCCGCGACATCCTCGTCGTCTCGTACACGCGCGCCGCCGCCGCAGAGGTTCGTGACCGTCTCTCCGAGCGACTCGACGTGAACCCGCGTTCGCTGAAGGGCAACGTCTCGACGATGCACGCGAAGGCCTACGAACTGCTCGGTCTCTCGCGCAACGACGTCGTCGGCGAGAAGAACAAACAGGAGTTCTGCGAGGATTACGGTCTGGAGTATCAAGACGAGTACGGCGGCGGCCGCCGAACCTCGCGTTCGACCACCATCGGCAACAAAGTCATCGCCACCAGCCAGTGGCTCCAGCGCACTCGCCGCGACGTTGCCGACTGGTACGACGTGCCGTTCCAGTGGAACGTCGAAGAAGTTCGTCTCCCGCCCGAAATCGACCCGAACGCCCAAGAGGGGAACAAGTACACGCCGACGTGGCCCTCCAGCGACGACCGCGTGGACATCCCCGAGGCAATCCGCGCGTGGCGCGCCTACAAGGGCGAACACGGTCTCGTCGGATTCGCAGACATGCTCGAACGCGTCAAACAGCGCGCGCTCGTCCCCAACGTCGATTACCTCATCATCGACGAGTTTCAGGACATCACGACCCTCCAGTACGACGTGTACGAGGAGTGGAAGCCCCACATGAAGGGCGTCCTCATCGCCGGCGACGACGACCAGGTCGTCTACGCGTGGCAGGGTGCCGACCCGAACCTGCTGCTCGACGCCCAGCGCGACGAGGACGAGGTGCTGCCCAACTCCTACCGCCTCCCGTCGAACGTCCTCAACGTCGTCAACCGGGAGATTCGCCACATCGACAAGCGCCAAGAGAAGGACCTGAAGCCGCGAAAAGAAGGTGGCGCGGTCGAAGCCATCAGTGGCCCGTCGATGCTCGAACTCGCTCGGAACGTCCGCTACACGGTCGAACAGGACGAAGGCACCGTGATGCTCCTGTTCCGTGCGCGCTACCAGATGTTCCAGTTCATCGACGAGTTCCTCCCGCTCGGCATTCCCTTTTCGACGCTCACCGACCAGCGCATGTGGACCGACCGACTCACCCAGTACGTCCGCGCAATCGAAGCAATCGCGGAGGGCGAACCGGTCGATGGCCTACAAGCGCGGCGACTCGCCGACATGCTGAAATCCTCCGCGTTCGGCACCAACGAGCGCGACGAACTGTTCGACCTCATCGACGAGCGGAAAGAAGAACAGGACGTAGACGACATCACGGAACTCGAATTCACGGTGGACGAAATCAAGGACTTCGCACCGTTCGTCCCCGACGGCCAGTCGGCCAGCGACATGGTCCGCAAGGTCACGAGTTTCCAGCGCAAGTCCGTCGATGCCTACTTCGGCGGCAAGTATCAGGACATGGACCCGAACCGCGTCCGCGTCGGCACGATTCACTCCGCCAAGGGTCGTGAGGCCGACCACGTGTTCATGGCGACCGACCTGACCGAGAAGGTCGTCGAGCAGATGGCCGCCTCCGTCTCCGACGAGGAACTCGAAGCCCGCGGTATCGAGGAGTTCACCTCGGCGACCGACCCCGTCCCGCTCATCACGGACAACGAACGCCGCGTCTTCTACGTCGGCATGTCGCGCGCTCGGGAGCGCCTCATCATCCTCGAAGACCTCGTGAGCGGTGCGCCGACCCTCCCGATTAGCGTCCTGCTCCACAACGAAATCCGCGAGGGTGACGTGCAGGAACTCGTCGAAGAAGTCCAAGAAGACGCCGCACCGCAACCCGAGGCGTAAGCAGTCGTGTCCGACTCGCGTGGCGCAACGGTACTCGACTCCGCGCTCTCCGGGCGCGAGGCCGCTGGGTTCGTCCACGTCTGTCGCGGCGACGACCCGGACGGCCGCTACTTGACGGGTCTCGGTTTCGACGCCGAAGTCGCAGTCGTTCGCGCCGATGGCGAGACGCACGTCCGCGTTCCCTCCGGCGTCGAACACCCCGACGTTTCCGGTGTATCGGTCCGGACCGACGACCGACCGGCGGGACAGGCGGCCGCCGCGGTGCTCGACGCAGAAGGAGCAGGCGAGCGCACTACCGTTCTCGCGCCGCGCTACCTCCCATACGACGCCGCCCTCCACCTCCAGCGTGCGGGCTACGAACTCGAATCGACCACCGCGCTCACGGAGGCGAGAGCGACGAAATCCGACGCCGAACTCGACGCCATCGAGGGAGTCCAGCGCGCGGCACGACACGCGCTCACCCACGCGGCGACGATACTTGCGGATGCGACCACCGAGGAGGACCTACTCGTCTGGGACGGCGCACCGCTCTCCACGGAGCGCCTCCGCAGACAGGTGAACGCGGTTCTCGCGGCCGAAGGCGTCGATTCGGCCGGCAACACGAACGTCGCGGTCGGACCGGCCAGTGCAGACGAAACGAAGGGCCAGAATGTTGCAGTCGAACTCGCCCCCAATAGGCCTATTGCGGTCTCCGTTCGACCCCGCGGTGCGAACGGCTACTTCGGCGCGCTCGCGCGAACGTTCGTCGTGGACAGCGACGGTGGATGGGACCGCCGGGCGCACGTCGCCTGTGACGCCGCCCGCGACGTCGCACTCATCGAAGCCAAACCCGGAGCAGACGCCGGCTTCGTCGGGAGCGAAATCAGAGCCGAGACGGCCGCCTTCGGCTTCTCGATGGCCGACGAGGTGACCCGCGACGTGGGCGAGGGTATCGGGCTCTCGGTACGCGAGGCACCGAAACTCGACGGAGACACAGAACTAGTCGCGGGCAACGTCCTTCGAATTCGCGCGGCCGTCTCGAACCCCGACCACGGCTGGGTCGAACTTGCCGACGTTATCGCGCTCGGCGAGGACGGCCCTCGCGTCCTCGGCGACACGCCGACCGTTCTCGACCCCGCTGGCTGGGAGTAATTACTCTTCTTCGTCCGGGTCTTTCGTGGCCGTGCCGACGACTTTTTCCACGACCAATCCGGGCACGTCTTGCGGCATCGTGAGGAACTTCGGGAGCGCTACCATGAGAACCGCGAGGACGACCATGCCTCCGCCGAGCGTCGTTCGGCCGTCGGCCAGCAGCGTCAGCCCGAAGATACCGACCGGGAGCGCGAAGATGAGCGTCGCGCCCAATCCAATCATTTCGAGGATTCCGAGTCGCATCGCTCGCCGGTAGCCCGCGGGACAGTAAAAACGTCGCGGGTGTGGCCGACGAGACGAACGATACGGCCGGTGTTCGTCGCCCGCGACTACTCCGCGCTCGGCTCTTCGGTGCGGTACTCCTGCCCGTTTTGGGGCGAGTAACCCGCCGGACCGGACGGGAGCGTATCGGGGTCTTCGACGCTGAGACCGGTCGTGACGAGCAGGCGAAGGCCGCGCCGAACCGGCATGTCGAGTTCGCGCACCTCGTCGGGCGAGACGATGATGAGCGACCCCGCAGTCGGGTTGGGGCTGTGCGGGATGAACACGGTAAAGAGGTCTTCGCCGACCGATTCTTCGATGGCGTTGGGCGCGTCGTTCGTCACGAACCCGATAGAGTGGACACCCTTCCGAGGGAATTCGACGAGCACGACGCGTTCGTATCCCGCGGTGGGTTCGGTCAGCGATTCCGAGACCTGCCGGACGCCGAAGTAGATGGTCCGGACGAGCGGCACCAGTTTGACGCCGCGCTCGAAACTCCCGAAGAGTCGCTGGCCGACCGATATCGACGTGAGATAGCCGAGCGTCGTAATCGTGGCGGCGATGATGAGCGCCGAGAGCACCTGCGAGATGAGGACGATATCTCCCGAGTAGTTGAGCGCGCTGGCGAGAAACGGCGTCACCTGCCGGACGAGCGGACGAAGCGCCGCCGCGATGCGACTGAAGGCGAACTGCAAGACGAACAACGTCACCGCGAGCGGGGTGACGAGAATCAACCCAGTGACGAAACTGCTTCGAAGCCGAGCGAGAACGTCCATACACATCCTGCGGGCGAGAACGACAAAACGCTATGGTCGGTGGTGAACGTCACGAAAACGTGATGGTAAACAGAAACGATAACCATTAACCGACGCATCCCAAAGCCGCGTGTATGTTCACTGGCATCGTGGAGGGGACTGGCGAAATCGCCGACGTGACCGACACCGACGGCGGCCGCCGTCTCCGCATTCGTACTGACCTCGAATTCGACGACTTACACCACGGGCAGTCTATCTCCGTCTCCGGCGTCTGTCTCACCGTCGAAGAGTTCGGCGACGACTGGTTCGACGTGTTTCTCGCCGCGGAGACCGTCGAGAAGACGTACCTCGGGGGGGTCGAAGCGGGCGACATCGTGAACCTCGAACGGGCGCTCGCGGCGAGTGCGCGCTTCGACGGCCACATCGTCCAGGGCCACGTCGATGGCACGACGACCATTACGAACATCGAGCGAGTGGGCGACGACTGGTTCTTCGAGTTCGACCTGCCCGAGTCGTTCGCCACGTACGTCGTCCAGAAGGGGTCAGTTTGTCTCGACGGCATCAGTCTCACCGTCGCCGACCGCCGCGACGAGGACTTCGCGGTGGCGATTATCCCGACGACCTACGACCTGACGACGCTCTCCGAGAAATCCGTGGGCGACCCGATTCACGTCGAAGTGGACGTGGTCGCCAAGTACGTCGAGTCGATGTTAGAGGGCTACGCGGACGCTCTGCGTGATTGAGCACGGCGCGACTGAGTACCCTTCGAACGCGGCGGGCTACTCTCCGAATCCGGTCTAATCCTCGAATTCGGTCTGTTCTGGGCCGAACGCCGCGGCGCTCGGGCCTTGGTCGTGTGCCTCGTGGTAGGCGTTGCTGTACCGCTGAATCTTCCTGATGAGGTAGAGTCCGAAGATGCCGTCGTAGATGATGACATAAAGGAGAAAGGCACCGACGCCGCCGATACCGGTCACCGAGGCGATGATTCCCGACCCGATACCGACCGTCGAGTTGTACGTCGCGTGTACTAACGCGGCGAGAATCAGGCCCTTGACGACGATTGGGCCGAAGTTCTCTCTGTTGAACTTCGCCAGACCGAGGTAGTAGCCGGCGATGGCGGAGTAGATGACGTGTCCCGGTCCGGCGAGCGCGCGAACCGCGGTAATCGTCCCGCCCGCGCCGATGATTGCCGGGGCGCTCGCCACCCCGAGGTCGAGTCCCGACTCGGCGAGGTTTCGGGTGATGTACAGCGCGTTCTCGATGGTGGCGAAACCGAGACCGGCCATCGCGCCGTACACCGCGCCATCGACGACGGCGTTGAACTTCGAGTTCGAGTAGGCGTACAGTCTGACCGCGAGGAGCTTCACCGTCTCCTCGACGGGACCGACGACGAGGTAGAAGAAGATGACCGAGCCGACGAAGCCGAGTGCGAGGTTGAACTCGCTGGCGATGACTTGCCCGGCGTTGCTCAACAGCGAGTTGGCGATGGCCGCGAACGTCGCCGTGAGGACGCCGAGGAGGAACGTCACGACCATCAGTGAAATCGGTTCGTTCTCCGTGACGTCGGTGGTGTAGACGTAGGCCGCGAGACCGAGCGCCGGGAGCGCCGACAGCAGGGTGAGCGCCCCGATTTGCGGGTCGGTAATCGCCGACAGACCGCCGATACCGATGAGGATGATGAGCGCGAGTCCGATGACGATTGCCTTGGACGAGGCGACCAAGAGTCGATACAACGCCACCGCCAATCCGTCAACCGACGTGCGCTCCTCCCACGTTGCGATGTCGTAGAGGTCCATCGAGTTACCCGCGGCACGTTCGACTGGGTCTCGTCGTTCGTCCATCACTCCGATATATCGATGTGATGTCGGTAATACCTTTGGCAGGCGGCACTGTCGCGGGCGACCAATCGAAGTTAAACCCCCCGGGACAAACACGGGGATATGCATTTCGACCCCCGTGAACAGGCGGCGCTCCGCGCGGTGGGACTCGACACCGACGACCTCCGTGAAGCCGCCGACCTGGTGAGAGAGGCAGTCCAAGAAGACGCAGACGAACTCGCGGCGTTCTTCGCCGACGGCGGGACGTTCTACTCCGATATGGAGATGGCCCACAGCGCGAGCGACGTCGTCGAACACGAGGTTGACCACGTGGACCTCTACACCCACGGCGCGTCGCTCCGCGGCTATCTCAAGTTCGACTCGTGGGGCGTCCCCATCGAGAGCGGGCGCGTGCTCTCCGAAGACGTGGTGGAACTCACGCTCGGGCCGACCGTCGATTCGCGCGTTCGCTTCGCCCGCGACGAAGCCGACCTATGAAGGTTCGCGTCCGCGGCATCTACTCGACGGCGTTGACCCACCTGTTTCTCGATGCCGACCACGACGTGGTCCAGGCCTCCGGCCCGATTCGCCAGCGCTTCGACGCCGAGTTCGAGAGCGCCGACCACGACGTGGCAATCGAGACGACCGACAAGCGACAGGGCGTCGGCGTCGAGGGCACCGCACGCGCCGTCTCGACGGCGACGACGCTCCTCCAAAACCTCGCTATCGACGCGTTCGCGTGGGACGACCCCGCCCCGACTGGCGCGGTGTTCGACGCTCGCGTGACCGAGACCCTGGGCGGCGGCGCGGTCTGCGACCTCGGCGAGACGACTGGCTATCTCCCGTACGACGAGTTCGACGGCCGCGTCGAAACCGGCGACGAGATTCGCGTGCAGGTCGCCGAGTCGTCGCCACCGTGGGCCGACCACCGCGCCGAACTGACTGGTGAGATTCGCGCACTGGCCGGACTGGCGACGCTCGTCCCCGGAACCGAGGGCGTCCGCGTCGAGACCCGCGACGAGGCCGCCGCGCGCGAACTCGCCGGGATGACCGACCTCCTCGGCGGCGACCCACCCGAGGGTTGGGGGATTCGCTGGCACCGCGACGCCGTCGATGCCGACATGGGCGCGCTCAACGACGCGCTCGACCGAGCTGCGGACATCGCCACACAGCTCGATTCGGTACTCGACGACCCGATCGAAGCGCCCCGCGAACTCGCCGCACCGACGAAGACGACGTGGGTCTGGTTCGGCCGCGAGACGCGTTTCGCGCTCGACGCACATCGAAGAGAGGTGGCGACGACGATGCCCGGTCACCACCGGACGAAAGCCGGGTCGGCCGCCGCGTCCTCTGGTGTGGACCTCGCCGAAGCACTCTGCGAGGGACTCGGTGGCGAAGACGGCGCGTTCCCGTTCGACGTGGTGACCGCTCAGTTCGGCCCCCTCGAAGGCGACAGGGTCGCTATCGGCCACGGCAAACCCGACGGCAGACTCATCGTCCTCGGGTCGGGCGAGGTGACGAAGCGCGACCCCGAGGGGACCATCGAACTCCGCCGACAGATGTCCGGCGGCGGTGCCTACGACGCACTGGAAATCCCACGCGAATCGGGTGACACCGCGACGACGAAGTTCCGCGAAGGTCGGTGGTGGTACCCGACGGTCTACCGCGACTCCGAAGGCTCGGTCAAGGGCACCTACGTCAACATCTGTACGCCCGTCGAGTGCTTCCCGAACCAGATTCGTTACATCGACCTGCACGTCGATGTCATCAAACACGCCGACGGAACGGTCGAACGCGTGGACGACGACGAATTAGATGAGGCAGTCGAAGCGGGCCACATCTCAGAGGAGTTAGCGGAGAAAGCGCGGTCGGTGGCGTCGAGTCTGGAGAAAGCGTTGGCGAAGTAGGGCTGGAAATCCTTTTTGTCGGGAAAACGACTTTAGCGGCCGGAAGCCTCTGGTGAGAAACAATGGTCGAGGCCGTGATATTCGATTTGGGCGGGACGCTCTTTCACGGCGAGGACGACGTTTCAAAGGCAGTTGAGGGCGTGTACGATGCTCTGTGCAATCGAGGCTACGAACTCGGCGAGACACAATTCGAGTCGCTATTGAAAGAAGCCAACGAGCAGTTCGCAGAACGATATCACGGAGACTACCGCCGGTTCCACTTCGGGACATTCATGGAGACCTTCTTCGACGTGTGGGGAGTCGAAGCCACCGAAGAAGAGAAGGAAGCACTCGACCGGTTATTTTGGGAAATTCGCTTACGCCACCAATATCTCGACGACCACGCCGAGTCCGTGCTTCGGTTCTGTCGCCGCCGAGGTTTCATTACGGGTGCCATCACGAACGGGAATCGGATGATGACCGAGACACGTCTCCGTTCTGCCGACATCGCAGACAAGTTCGACGTGGTACTGTGTTCGACGGAGATTCGAGCGGAGAAATCGACCGTCAAACCGTTCGAGATTTTCTTGACAGAAGCAGGGCTGGACGGAGCGGACTGTGTGATGGTTGGAGACCGATTAGACGAGGATATGTGGGCCAATCAAGTTAGGATGACGACTGTGTATCTATCGAACGGCCCAACCATCTCACGTGGACCAGAACGAGAACCAGATTATACGATTGACTCACTTGGCGAACTGACGCGCGTGATTAGCGAATTAGAGCTTCGCCCGTCCAAATGAGGGATTCGAGAGTCAGTCCCGAACCGAGCGAAGCGAGGTTCGGCCCTTTTTTGGTCCAGATTTTTTGGCGGGGTTCGAGGCGACGAAGTCGCTGAGGACCCCGTGAAAAAAGGTGGGGGTCCTAGAAGTGGTCGGGACTCTCGCTCCCGAACTGCAACTCCCCGCCGCGGCCGCCCTCGACGGTGCTGCTGCCGTGGTCGCCCGAACTCGGCACCTTCACCTGCACGTCCTCGATTTCGTCGAACTTCATGATGAGGTCGGACTGGATGTTCTGGGCGGTGATGTTGCTGATGCCGCACCCGGCGCAGGCCCCGCCGAGTTCGACGACGACTTCTCCGGACTCCGGGTCGGCCTTTCGGACGACGCTGTTGCCCCCGTGCATCTGGATGATGGGCATCTGGCCGACCATCCAGCGCTCGACACGTTCTTTGAGCGTCTCCGACTCGTCACTCATATGGCGGTGCTTGGAGGTCCACGTATGAGAATGGTGCGGTTCTCCCGACGAACCAACCGGCGAGAGAAAGCGTGTGACGGTCGTTCGTGATAGATTCGTCAGTCACGGCCGCGCGTTCGATACCACAAGCCGGCGGCACCGAGTGCGGTCGCGCCGACGGCGAGTCCGAAGCCGGGTGTCTCGGTTCGGGATTCGCCGGTCGTCGTCGGAGTGTCACCCGCAGTCCCCGTCGGCGTCGATGTCGCCGTCTGCACGAGCGACTCGGTGGTCGTCTCGGAGACGAGCGTCGGCGGGTTCCTCTGCTCGCCGGTGTGGTCCGGGAAGGTGTAGAGCGCGCCGTCCTCGTCACCCACGCCCCAACTGGAGGCGACGAAGACGCCCTCGTCGGCGAAGGGAAAGGCGTACTGTGCCGTCCAAAAGCTGGCCGTCTCGGGGTCGCGCCACCACGCGAGTTCGACGGGGTCCGACGGGTCGGTGATGTCGTGTCGTTTCACGCCGCCGCGATACCACGAGGTGTAGAGACGGCCGTCGTGGAAGTCGAAGTTGTGCGCGGTGGTCCAGACGCCGCCGTAGGTCGGTTCGGGACTCTGTGGCGGGTCGATAGTCGATAGTTTGGTCGGGTCGCTGGGCGTAGAAATATCCCACAGCGAGACGCCGCTGGGACCGCCGACGAGTTCGGTCGTGTCGTCCTCGTTTTCGATTTCGTAGGCCCACGATTCGACGCCGATACCGAGGAGCGTCGCGTCGTCGTTCGTGGCGACGTAGTGGTGGTTTCCGGGCGGGGTTCGGCCGGCGCGAATCAGGCCAGTTCGAGAGCGGTCTGCGAGTGCAGTGGGGTCGCCGGGTTCGATAGCCGTGATGACGGCCGGGTTCGCGGGGTCGGACACGTCTACAATCCACGTGCCTGCGTCCCAGTGGGCGATGTACGCGACGCCGTCTCGGACCCACACGTCGTGAATGGCCCACAGCGAGGTTCGCACGTCGGCCCAGCGGTCGTCTTCGGAGACGAGCGACCAGCGTCCGAGTTCGTCGCCCGAGGCGATATCGAGGACGACGAGCGGGTTGCCCTCGCCGTCGTTCGCGGTGAGGTAGACGCGGCCGTCGGCCGCGAAGCAGTTGTGTATCGGAAAGTCGGTCTCGTAGAAGTCGAGTTCGGTCGGAGAGGCGGGGTCCGAGACATCGACGACGAGCACGCCGGACGGCGCGCCGGGAAGCGGGTTCGCCGGGCCGACGACGACCAGCGTCTCGCCGTCGAGTTTCACGTCGTAGATGCCGCGGAGTGGCCCGTCCTCGCGGTCGGAGAGGAGGTCACGGCGGTCTGCGAGAACCTCCGGGCGGTCGGGCGTAGACACATCGACGACCGCGTAACCGGTCGTGGCCGCGACGTACGCGGTCTGGCCATCCGCCGAGACGACGGCTTCTTTCGCACCGTCGATAGCCACCGAGCCGAGCGGTTCGAACGGTCCCGGGTGTGCTACCGAGCGGCCGACCGTGCCGACACCGCCGAGGAGGGCGGCACCGCCGGCGACGCGGAGGAACTGGCGACGGTTCACACTGCCACTCGGTGAGGCAGCGACAAAAGTTGGATGGCTCTGGTAGCTACTGAAGTCGTAATTCGTCTGAGAACTGTGGTGACGCCGAGGGGGATAGGTGGGTGGGTGGGAATCCCCGTGGCGTCGTGCGGCCGGTAGGTGGTGGTGGGAACCGACCGACACCCGTTCCTTGCTTCCGGTGGAACGTCCGTGCACCGTTCGCATCGACGGGAACGGGGCGTCGAGTTATCGGCCTGCAGAGCAAGCCGCACCGAGGTGCACGACTATTGATAGCTCGACCACCCATATAAGCCTGCGCCGCCGAATATCAGACGAGATAATATATCGGTATCGAACGAGTTGTTCGTCCGCGTCTGCCAACGTCGTGGTCGTACGCGCTATCGTCGTTGAGAACAGGAGCTGAGAGCAGGTGGAGCCTGAAGGTACAGAAACTGGTCGAAAACGAACGATAGTGAGACGTCGCCGAACGGCCTATCGGAGACGCGAGCGGTCGCCGGTGCCTTTGGTCATCGCACTGGCGAGTGCGCCCTCGACGACGACTTCGTCGCCGAGCGTCGTCAACTGAATCTGCGGGATGTTGGACATAACCATCTCGTTCATCCGTTCGCGGATGGGGTCGAGGACGAGTTCCGGGTTGTTGAGCGCCACCGCGCCGCCGACGTAGATGACGAGCGGTGCGAACGCGTGGACGATGTTGGCGACGCCCATCGCGTTCCAGTGGGCGACTTGCGAGACGACGTAGTCGGCGAACTCGTCTTCGCCGGCGTGTTCGTACACGTCCACGGCGGAGAAATCGGGGTCTTCGACGGGGAGGACAGTATCGACCGGGTCCTCCTCGTGGAGTTCGAGCGCGTAGTCCGGGATGTTGTTCCCGGAACAGTAGCCCTCCCAGTGGCCGTCGTGGCCGCACCCGCAGGTCATGAAGCCGTTGGGGTCGAGCGTCATGTGACCGACTTCGCCCGCGTTGCCGTCCCATCCGGAGAGGACGTGGCCATCGACACAGACGCCAGCGCCGATACCCGAGGAGATGGTGAGATACACCATATCGTCGGGGTTGCGGTCGGAGTGGAAGCGCTCGCCGATAACACCGGCGTTGGTGTCGTTGTGGAGGTAGACCTCTTCGGTGTCGAGCAAGACAGAAATCGGACCGGTGAGCGGGATTCTATCGATAGTGTCTGGGAGGTTCGCCGGGTTCTCGACCGCGCCCTCTGCGAGGTCGAGCGGGCCAATCGCGCCGATGCCAGCGGCGACCGCCTCCTTCGGTTCGATATTCGCTTCGTCACACGCTTCACGAACGACGTTCAGGACCGCTTCGGTGACCGCGATTCCGGTCGGACCTCGCGGCGTTCGGTCGCGGGCTTGCCCGAGTATCGTTCCCTCACCATCGGCAACGACCGCACGGACGTTTGTCGCCCCGAGATCGACACCCACGTAGTACGCCATTGTGTCCATAGGGACCCGCCCGCCACTTAACTGAGAGGGATTTCGCCTAATTTACTCGCAACGCGGTAGCGATTCCCACACTCACTGCGTGCCGTTGGTCGAAGGGAGCTGTGGGATGAGCCACGACAGGAAGGCGTCCATGCTCCGCGACTGGAGCCAAACCGTGCCGGGACCCCGGAACGTGCAGACCAAGCCTTCACCGCTGAACAGCGTCGATTTGAGTCCGCCGACGCGTTCGACGTTGAACGTCGTGGACCCGTCGAAGGCGACGATGTGGCCGGTATCGACGGTGTACGTCTCGCCCTCGCCGAGTTCGACTTCGTGAATCGCCCCGTAACTCGACAAGAACGCCTCGCCGACGCCGTCGAGTTTGAGCAGGAACAGCCCTTCGCTCCCGAAGAACGTCTTCGCGCCGCCGAACGACGTGTCGAGTTCGAGGTCAACGTCCGAGGCGAGGTACGACCCCGACTGTACGTAGAGCACCTCACCATCGAGTTCGTGGGCGACGATGTCGCCGGGGAGCGGCGGGGCGAACGAGACTTCGCCGGGCGCGTTCGCCGTGAACGTGTTCTGGAAGAACGATTCGCCGCCGAGGACGCTGCGTTTGAGCGACCCGAAGAGACCACCGCGGGCGGCCGTCTCGATCTCGATGCCGTCGGAATAGCTCACCATCGCGCCCGCCTCGGAGCGGACGGATTCGCCCTGTTCGAGCGAGACGGTCACCAGTGCGAACGATGGTCGGTACTCGATTTCGTACTCCATGCTGATGTGTTGTCTCGCTAAGGTATGTAGATATCTCTCGATAGCCGACAGTCGGCACTCTGGGCGACCACCACAGTCGGCGGCCACCACTGCCCGGCGTTCGCTCCGGCGTCGGTCTTACTTCGTGTCTTCGCGGACGAACGTGACCGGGCACGGCGACGAGAGCATCACTTCTTGGGCGAGGCTTCCGAACACGGCCTTGCCCGTCGGAGAGCGCTTGCGGCCGCCGACGAGCAACTGGTCGGCATCGACTTCGGACGCCAGCTCGACGAGTTCTTCGCCGTGGTCACCGATACGGCCACGGACGTCGTAGTCGATGTCTTCGTCGGCGAGTTGCGAGACGAGTTTTCGAATCGTCGCGTGGCGTCGGGCCACGTCGTCGGCGGAGACTTCCTCGGCGGTCACGTCGAAGTCGAGGTTGTCGAGCGCCTCGCTGTACTCACTCTTCGTGAAGACGTGGCCGAGGACGACAGTCGCCCCCGTCGGACCTGCGATGTCGATTGCCTCTTCGGCGAGTCGGTCGATACGGTCGGCGTCGCTCGGGCCGACAGCGAGTAAGGTGGTTTCGATAGCCATTAGCTACCCGTTCGATTGGCTGTCACTTAACCGTGTCGGGTATTTTTACTCGTTTCCGAAATAATAATTCGTTTCAAAACAGCTGCCGCTCGATACGTTATCTCGTGAATCGATATCCGCCGATATGTACGTCTCTCCGGATGTGTCGCGGGCGATAGCCGCGTCGCTCGCGGGGGAAGCTTCGAGAAGGATGAGTCGATAACTGACGGTTCAGTAGTCGGGCGCGTCGTCTTCGACGGAGCGCTTCATCGATTCACGGCGCGACTTCGCGTCACGGCCGGTCGCTTCGAGCAAGAATTCGTTCTTCGCGCTGACGGCTTCGCCCGCGGCTTCGAGTTCGTCGGGCGAGAGTTCGGTCGGGTCCGCCTCTTCGAAGTTGACCGCGAGGCGGTCCTTCTTGCCGCTGTACTTGACTGCGCCGACGACGACGCGTTCGAACACGGGGTTCTTCGGCTCACCGACGACGAACAGGTCGCTTCCTTTGAAATCCTCGGTGCCCGTAATCGGACCGAAGTAGTCCTCGACGGTCGCTTTCATGTCCGGAATTCGCTCTTCGAGCGTCTCCCCGCGGCGCATTTTGTACTCCTTCATGGCCGGGGTTTCGATAGCGGACGGTTTACCTGTTTCGTGACTCGTCGCGTCTGCGACGACGTGACGGTGCGCGCTTACGCCTCTCGTTCGGCGATGTAGCCCTTGCGGCACTCCGGACAGATGTCACCGGCACGCATCGAAGAGGACGACGCCCCGCGAGCGTGGCCGCAGTTCGGACAGTAGTACTCGACGGCGTCGTCGGGTACGTCGCTGTTCCGCGGTGCCTCGCCTGCACGAACGAACTCGTCGTCGCTCCCCGAGGGTGCTTCGATGAACTCGCCGTTCGATTCGGCGTTCGCCGCCCCGTCGTTCTCCGGCGTCAGGCCCCCACCGAAGGAGATAGAAGACGGTTCACCATCGTCGGGTCGGGCGTCGAACCCTTCGTCTTCGCCCGGCGGGTCCGGCCACGCGCCGTAGTCGCGCGACTCTTGGACCTCGGTGACGCCCGAGTCGGCGTCGGCTTCGGCTTCTGCGCCGGCGTCGATGAACTCGGCGTCGTGTCCCGTCGAGGTCGGTTGCGGCGTCGGGTCGTCGGTCTCGACCTCATCGACGTCGTCGGGCCACTGCGTCCGGTCGCGGTCGCTCCCGTCGTCGTCGAGGATAATCGCATCGTCCGTGACCGGCGGTTCGTCGAGCGTCTCCGGTTCGGGTTCCGGTTCGGGGTCGGCTTCGACCTCGTCGGTCTCGTCTTCGTCCTCGGCGTCGTCGATGAACTCCGCCTCGTGTTCGGCCTCCGTCACCGGGTCCGGCGCGGTTTCGATGACCGTCTCTTCGTTTGCTGGTTGGTCTGGTTTCGGTTCTGCGGGTTCGAATCCGGCGGCGACGGTGTCGGCTTCACCGTCGGTCATCCCGACCTCTTCGGGCGTCCGAATGGCTGTGACCTCTTTGTTCTCGGTGACGACGTGTTCGTGTCCGCACCGCGAACACACTTGCAGTTCTCGCACGGAAACAACCACCTCGTCGCCGCGTTCCTCGCGCTCCCGTTCTGTCTCGGTGTCTCCGTAGGAGTGCCCAAGAAGACGGCACGTAAGTCCCATTACGCGAGATTTCCGGGGTTCGGGAACAAAAAGCTACCCCCTCTGTGTCGGACGGCCGTCAGACGGGAGGCGCAGTGACCCACCCAGACAGGCGGTACAGGTAAACCACCGGCAAGCGAAATACGGGGTATGAAAGCGAGGCGGGAGTTTCGGAATCGCCGTGATATCGAAGTCGCGGTTCTCGACGCACTCGTCGATAGACACGAAGAGGGAATGACCGTTTTCGAACTTCGAGCAGCGGTCGATGCCGACATCGACACGCTCGAAGACGCCCTCGCCGCACTGAAATCTGAAGAACTCATCGTCGTCGAAGAGTCACAACAGCGCGTTCTCATCCACCCGGACGACCGAGTCGTCCCCGACCCCGGCGAGGCGGTCAAAGAGGACGCGTCGCTCATTGACCGACTCCGAAAGCGAATCGGTTTGTAATCCCAGAGTGGGAGGGTTTTATTCGTCGCCACCAAAGCGATAGCCATGACACTCGTCGCGGACATTCACGAGGCCCACGGCGCGACGTTCGAGTCGCGCGGCGGCGTCACCGTCGTCAGCCACTACGGTCGCCCCGAACGAACCCACCGCGCCGTCCGAAACGGTGTCGGCGTCATCGAACACGGCTACGGCGTCGTCGTCGTCGAAGGCGACGACCGAATCGAGTACGTGGACAACGTCGTCACGAACACCGTCCCCACCGAAGACGGACAGGGAACCTACGCGCTCCTCCTCGACCCCGACGGCCGCATCGAGACGGAGATGTACGTCTACAACGCCGGCGAGCGACTGCTCGTCTTTACGCCCCCAGACCGCGCCGAACCCCTCGTCGAGGAGTGGCGCTCCAAGACGTTCCTCCAGCGCGTCCGCATCCGCGACGCCTCCGACGAGTTCGGCGTCTTCGGCGTCCACGGCAAGCACGCCACCGAGAAGGTCGCAAGCGTCCTCGGCGACGCCGGCGCGCCCGAACCCGAACTCACCTTCGTCCGCGGGTCTATCGGCGGCGAGTTGGGCGTCACCGTCATCGCCTCGGACAACCCCACCGGCGAGGAAGGCTACGACATCATCTGCCGCGCGAAGGACGCCGAAGACGTGTTCGAAGCCCTGCTCATCTACGGTAATCCCGCGGTCCCCGTCGGCTACCAGACGTGGGACAGCCTCACCGCCGAAGCGGGAACGCCGCTGTTCGAAACCGAACTGAAAGGGCAGATTCCGAACGTCCTCGGCCTCCGCAACGCCCTCGACTTCGACAAGGGCTGTTTCGTCGGCCAGGAAGTCGTCTCGAAAGTCGAGAACCGTGGGCGGCCATCGCGCCGACTCGTCGGCCTGCAGGTCGATGCGCTCCCAGCGCGCGGCGACGACGTACTCGCAGATGGCGATTCAATCGGCGAGATTACCCGCGCCGTCGAAAGCCCGTTGCTGGACTCGCCAATCGCCTTCGCGTTCGTCCCGTACGACCTCGACGCGGACGAACTGGCCGTCGAAATCGACGGCGAGGAAGTCGCGGCGGTCCGGAAGTCGCTTCCGTTCGTGGAAGGCAACGCGCGGTCGGCGCGGATTCCGACGTATCCGGAGTAGGTTACAAGAGCTTCTTCAGGTGCTCGCGCGAGAAGAACGAACTCGGCTTGTCCATGTGGACGCCGATTTCGCCGGAGAGCGATTTGAGACCGGCGTGTTGGAGCCATTCGGGAAATGAGTAGCACTTTCGAACCCAGTGACCGAGTCGAATCTCCGTCGAGAGTTCGTCGCGCCACGCCGACTCGTAGGCGGCGAGCGAGTCCGGGTCGTCGGGGTCGATGGTTTCCACAGCGCAGTCTGCGGCCGTCATCCCATATAAGATTCCGCCGCCGGTGAACGGCTTGGTCTGGGCGGCGGCGTCACCGATGAGGAACGCCCGGCGCGTCGTCGTGCGCTTCGGCGGGCCGATGGGAATCGCACCCGAACAGAAGTGTTCTGTCTCCACGTCGTAGGTCCGCGTGAGCGCGTCGAACATCTCGCGGACTTCGGCACCCGGCGGGGCGGCGAGACCGTACTCGACGCCCGCCTCACCGCGCGGAATGCGCCACGCGAAGAATCGCGGGACCGTGAGGTGGACGTCCACGAAATCGCCGTCGTCGGGGTCGGGGTCGAACGCGAGGACGCCGTGCAGCGTCTCGGCCGGTTCGGGCAGGTCCACAGCGCGCCGGACGCGGGAGGTAGGACCGTCGCATCCGGCGACCATCTTCGCCTCGAAGGTAGTCGTCCCGGACTCACCCGCGACGCTCACGGTGAGTTCGACCCTGTCCTCGCGCTCTTCGATTTCGGTGACGGTGTGGCCTTCGCGCACGTCCGCACCGGCCTCGCGGGCGCACTCCGCGAGCGTCTTGTCGAGTTCGACGCGGTCGATGACGTTCGAGACTTCCGTCTTCTTGTAGAAGGGATAGGCCTTCGAGTTCGGCCCGCCGACGTGGAAGTCGGCCCCGAAGATGCGGTTCTGAAAGAGGTGGTCGCGGGCCTCGTCGGGCACGAAGTCCCAGATGTCGGTGCTCACGTGGCCGGAACACGCGAGCGGGGTTCCGACCTCGCCTTTCTCCAAGGCGATGACGTCGTACCCCGATTCGGCGGCGCGACGGGCGAATCGCGCACCCGCAGGTCCCACGCCGACGACAGCGAAATCGTACATGTTCGGTGGCTTGTGCCGACGCGCTAAGAATCTTCTCGCTCACGGACTCGTCCGAGTGCGATTTTCATCATCCGAGCGCCTTCTCCCACCATCCGAAAGCCCTCCCACCAACCGAGCGCCTTCCCCATCACCCCAGCGCCAATCCCGCCGCGGTGTGCGGCGGCGTGCGCCACGGGAGGTCCAGTTTCGACCACGTATCGCCGAAGTTCGTCGTCCGATAGACGCCGTGGTCGTTCGCGGCGAAACACTCGCCGCCGACGTCGCTCGCCCGCAACACCGACCGCGTGACGCCCTTGCCGGTTGGGAGTCCGTTGCCCGACAGTCGAACCCACGGACCGCCGCTGCGACGACGATACAGGTAGGACTCGGCCGAGCGCGGCGAGTGCGCGTGCATGGCGCTTCGGGCGGCCGTGAGCAGTCTCGATTCGGGGTCGTCGCTATCGACCGCGACGTTCCAGCAGTAGCCGTGTTCGAGACCGTCGGTCGGATAGCTCCACGTCTCGCCGCCGTCTTCGCTCTCGGCGTAACCGTCGCCGGCGGCGGCACAGACGTGGCCCGGCGCGTCGGGATGAGTCGCCATCGAGTGCGTATCGCGCCGCGAGGTGGGAACGCGGTCCTCCCACGTCTCGCCGCCGTCGAACGACTGGACGAGCGCCCCGGCCTCGACGGCGACGAAGAGGTGTTCGGGGTCGGCGGGGTCCACTTCTATCCACCGGGCGTGATGCGTGGTCGGCCGCGGCGGGAACGCCCACGACGAAGACGACGGGAGCGACGTGAGGGGCGAGAGCGCGCGCCACGTCTCCCCGCCGTCGGTAGAGCGATACACCGCGGAGGGTTCAGTGCCGGCGTAAATCGTATCGGGGTCCGCGGGTGAGATGGCGAGACTCGTCATCGACTCGAAGAACATCCGTTCGCCGACAGCGTCCCACGTCTCGCCGGCGTCGGTCGTTCGATACAGCCCCGAATCGAACGTCCCGCAGAACGCACGACTGGGCCGTCGTGCGTCTGCCGCGACGCACTCGATACGCTCCGCGTCGAAGTGGTGGACGACACTCGGGTCGCCGCGTGGGTCGGAGACGACGAGGAGCGCCCCGTCAACGGCCGCATAGAGCTGCATAGCTGACGTAGGGTGGGGAGACGGATAAGAGAGATGACAGAGCTGTAAGACAGGACGGACAGTGGGACAGGTGTGAGCGAGTCGTGAGACTCACGAGAGGTCGCGCCGCTCGAACACTTCGGCCGCGAGGACGACGAAGAGGCACGTCGCCACCACGAGGACGGCCACGCCGTCCCAATCGACTTCACCGAGGATGAGGAGGTCACCGGGGTCGATGTAGCGCGCCAGCGAGAGCGACCCGAGGAACTCGTAGTCGGTGTCGGTCGTCAGCGAGTCGAGGAAGAACGTCCCGAAGATAGCGCCGAGGGCGGCCCCCTGTGCCCTGCGGACCCGCTGGAAGTACGCCGACGCGAGCAGGCCAATCGAGACGCACGCGAGGAGATACAGCCCGCCGACGAAGTGGACGAGCAGGAGTCGCCACAGCCGCAACTCCTCGTCGATGAGCGCCGTACCGAGGAGGACCGATACGAGGACGACGAGGTCTACGAGCGCGACGGTCGGAACCATGGCGAGGAACTTCCCGAGGACGAATCGCGTCCTCGAAATCGGGCGGACGAGGACGAGTTCGGCCGAGCGGTTGTCCACCTCGCCCGCGACGAGCGACCCCGCGGAGTAGGCGAAGTAGCCGCCGACGATGAGCAACCACACCAACTGGTACAACTCGACGACGAGGTAGCCGTCGAGCGACGTGATGTCGCTGACGCTCCCGATGAACGCGGCCTGGAGTCCCTCCGGATACGACTGCAAGAGTTCGTTGAAATCGACGCCCGCCTGTTCGAACGACGGGAACACCGCGATGGTCAGTCCGACCGTCGCCACGAGCAACGCGCTGACGATGGCGATGCTCCGCCGGCGCTGGGCGAACTCGAAGCGTGCCACGTCGAGTTCACGCATCGGGGACCTCGTCGGCAACCTCGGGGGGTTCGTTCGGTTCGTGTGGTTCGTGCGAGCGGTCGGTCTCCGCGTCGCGCTCGGTGTCGTCGTAGAAGTGCATGAACACGTCTTCGATGGCCGTCTCGCGGACTTCGAGGTCGGTGACGTGGTAGCCGTCGAGGACGTCCACGAGGCGGTCGTAGTTCCCCGAGATGACGAGGCGGAGCGACCCGTCGGGTTCGATGCGCGCGTCGATGGTCTCTTCGAACTCGAAGTCGGAGAGCGTGAGTGGGTCGGGCGTCTGGACGGTGACGACCTTGCCACTTCGAGCGAGCAGGTCGTCGATGGCTTCGACGGCGACGAGTCGGCCGTCTCTGATGATAGCGACCTGCTCGCAGACGTCCCGAACTTCGCTCAGGATGTGCGTCGAGAAGAACACCGACACGCCGCGGTCACGCTCCTCGCGGAGAAAGTCGTAGAACTCCTGTTGGACGAGCGGGTCCAGTCCGGTCGTCGGTTCGTCCATGATGACCAACTCGGGGTCGTGCATGAACGCTTGGACGATAGCGAGTTTCTGCTTGTTCCCCCGTGAGAAGGCGCGGACGTGCCTGTCGAGCGGGACGGGAAACCGTTCGAGCAGTTCGTCCCGGCGTTCGTCACCCGAGAGACGGGCGAAGTAGTCGAGCGTCTTCTTGCCGGTCACGTCGTCGTAGAACTGCGGGTCGCTCGGGATGTGCCCGATTTTGGCCCGTGTGGCCTGAAAGGCGGCCGTGTCTTCGAGCGGCGTCCCCAGAATCGTCGCCGTCCCCTCCGTCGGCGCGAGAAACCCGAGTAAGAGCCGAATCGTCGTGGACTTGCCGGCACCGTTCGGACCGAGAAAGCCGAACAACTCGCCGCGAGGGATAGAGAGTGTAAGATCCTCGACACCGCGGACGTCGCCATAGTACTTGGTAAGCCCGTGGATGTCGATGGCGGGGGCTGCCATACGTGAGGTACGCTCGGGAGGAACCTATCTCTTGCGCGACGTGTTTTGTATAGAAGTTAATGTCATGCCACGCGTATCTTTCCCCGCCGAACGACACTTCTCTCGTCGTCGGTGCCTACAATGACTCGACTCACTTCCGGTGCGAGTGCCGCGGTTCTCGTGGCCTTCCTCGTCGTGGCATCCCTCGCCGGACCCCTCGGAACTGTTGGAACGGCCGCCGCGGCAGAGCGAATTACTGGAAATCCAGACCTCACCGTCATCGCACCGGAGAACCGCCTCGTCGCCGGCACGGAGTCCACCGTTCAGGTGTTCGTCGTCAACACCGGCCGGGTGACGATGGACGGTCCCGAGGAGTACGAAGCCATCGTCCAGACGGCCCGCGCGGTGACCCTCGACGCGTCGTCGTCCGGCCCGATTACCGTCGTGAGCGGCGACTATCCGGTCGGGACCGTCCCCGAGGGCGTCACCGGGCCGGTGCCGCTCACCGTCCGCGTCGCGGAGGACGCCGAACCCGGAACGTACGAGATTCCGGTCCGATTCAGCTACGACTACACTTCGACCATCTTCGTCGATGGGTCGAACGTCGAGACGACCGAGCGGAATCGACGAGTGACCGAGACGCTCGAAGTCGTCGTCGAACGTCGCCCGGCGTTCGGCGTGGTCGCCACCGACTCTGACCTCTCTGTCGGCGCGGCCGGGACGGTGACGCTCGACCTCCAGAACGTCGGGACGGTCGATGCGACGGACGCGACGGTCACCGTCTCCTCCTCGGACCCCGAGATTACCTTCGGGACCGGCGCGCCGCAAGCGGAGACGTACGTCGGCGACTGGGCCGCAGGCGAGAACAAGTCCATCCAGGTCCGCGCTCGCGTCGCCGAGGACGCCATCGTTCGCCCCTACACCATCAGCGCCGTCGTCACCTACCGCGACGAAGACGGCCAAGAGCGAACCTCGCGGCGACTCGTCGCGGGTGTCAGTCCGCGCTCGGGTGCCTCGTTCGACCTCACCGTCACCGAGAGCGACCTTCGCTCGGGCGGTGTCGGTCGCATTCGAGGGGTGGTCGAGAACACCGGCGATACGACCGCCGAAGACGTCACACTCCGGTTAGCCTCGGAAGACCCCGCCGTCACGCCGACCGACCTCGAAGTCCCGGTCGGGGCGCTCGCGCCCGGTGAGTCCGCGCAGTTCGAATACTCGGTCGCGCTCGGCGAAGGTGCCTCACCCGGCGAGCGACGACTCCCGTTCGTCATCGAGTATCGCGCCGAGGACGGCGACAACCGCAGTTTGGACCAAGCCGACGTGACCGTCTCGGTGAGCGCCCGCGACCCGGCAATCAGGGTCGAACCGAGAAACGCGTCGTTCGAAGTGGACTCGACGGGACGCCTCGTCCTCGCGGTGACGAACACCGAGACGAGTCCGCAGACCGACGTGACCGTCCGCATCGCCGCCGAACCGCCGCTGTCGAGCGACGACGCCGTCGCGTTCATCCCGCGACTCGAACCCGAGGAGACGCGCCTCGTCGTCTTCGACCTGCAAGTGAGCGACGAGGCCGTCGCCAAGACGCAAGCCGTGGGCGTCAACGTGACCTACCGCGACGGCGACGGCCGGTTGTTGGCGACGGGTACCCAACAGATTCCCGTCGAAGTCGTCGAACCGACCACGACGTTCCCCATCGTCCCCACCGCGGTCATCGGTATCGCCCTCGTCGGCGTGGGCGTGTGGTGGTGGCGGCGGCGCTGAGAGGCTGGCGGCGACGTGATGAATCGCAGCGAGAGAAGGGGCGCGTCGGCGACGGCACGACTCGGTATCTCGAATCGGTCAGTCGTCGTTCGGCACTTTCGCGGGTTTGCGGCGGTCCGCCCGCGGACCTTCTTTGTCCACCTCTGGGAGGTAGTCGCGCAGGTAGCGACCCGTGTGTGAGTCGGCGTGCTGTGCGACTTCCTCGGGCGTGCCGCTGGCGACGATGGTGCCGCCGCCTGCGCCACCTTCGGGCCCAAGGTCGAGGACGTGGTCGGCGTTCTTCACGAGGTCGAGTTCGTGTTCGACCACGACGACCGTATTGCCGTTGTCCACGAGACGCTGGAGCACGTCGATGAGTTTGCGCTCGTCCTCTTTGTGGAGTCCCGTGGTCGGTTCGTCCAGCAAGTAGAGCGTATCGCCCTTCTGGCGCTTGCCGAGTTCTTCGGCGAGTTTGACGCGCTGGGCCTCGCCGCCGGAGAGCGTGGTCGATGGCTGGCCGAGTTGCATGTAGCCGAGACCGACGTCGTGGAGGAGTTGCAAGCGGCGGCGAATCTGCGAGTTGCTCTCGAAGAATTCGAGCGCCTCGTCCACTTCCATATCGAGCACCTCGGCGATGGTCTTGTCCTTGTAGGTCACGTCGAGCGTCTCGGTGTTGTAGCGCGCGCCGTGACACTCCTCGCAGGGCACGTACACGTCCGAGAGGAAGTTCATCTCGATTTTGACCGTCCCTTGACCCTTACACTCCTCACAGCGGCCACCCTTGACGTTGAAGGAGAACCGGCCCTTCTCGTAGCCGCGCTGTTTCGAGAGCTTGGTCGATGCGAAGAGTTCGCGGACGTAGTCGAAGACGCCGGTGTAGGTCGCCGGGTTCGACCGCGGGGTGCGACCGATGGGCGACTGGTCGATGAGTCGGACCGTCTCGATTTGGTCGTAGCCCGCGATTTCGTCGTGTTCGCCGGGGTCTACTGAGGTGTTGTCGTTCATCGTCCGCGCGAGACCCTTGTACAGAATCTCGTGCATCAAGGTGGACTTGCCGGACCCGGAGACGCCCGTAATCGCGGTGAACGTCCCGAGCGGGATGGGCACGTCGAGGTCCTTGAGATTGTGCTGGCGCGCGCCGACGACGGTCAGTTCGCCGTCGCCCTCGCGGCGCGTCTCGGGCACGTCGATGTCCTTGCGCCCCGAGAGGTAGTCCGCGGTCAGCGAGTTGTCGGCCGCGACGATGTCGTCGAAATCGCCCTGCGCGACGATTTCGCCGCCGCGCTTGCCCGGACCGGGACCCATGTCGATGATTTCGTCGGCCCGGCGCATCGTCTCCTCGTCGTGTTCGACGACGATGAGCGTGTTCCCGAGGTCGCGCAGGCCTTCGAGCGTGTTCAGGAGTTTGTCGTTGTCGCGCTGGTGGAGGCCGATAGACGGCTCGTCGAGGACGTAGAGGACGCCGACGAGACCGGAACCGACCTGCGTGGCGAGGCGAATCCGCTGGGACTCGCCGCCGGAGAGGGTCGCGGCCTCGCGGTCGAGCGTGAGGTAGTCCAACCCGACTTCCATCATGAAGCCGAGTCGGGCGCGAATCTCCTTGAGAATCTCCTGGGCGATGGTCTTCTCGCGCTCGGAGAGGTCGGTTTCGAGACCTTCGAAGTGTTCGAGCGCGCCCGCGATGGTCATCCGGTTGGCTTCGGGGAGGGCGGTCCCGCCGACGCGGACGTGGCGAGACTGCTCTTTGAGGCGCGAGCCGTTACAGGCCGGACACGTCGTGACGGCCATGAAGTCCTCGATGTGGTCGCGCGTGCGGTCCGAATCGGTCTCGACGTGACGACGTTCGAGGTTGGTGACGACGCCCTCGAAGGGGTGTTCCTTGTGGCGCGTCCCGTTCTTTGTCGTCCACTCGAACACCACGTCTTCGTACGTTCCGAAGAGGAACGCCTCCTGAACGTCCTCGTCGAGGTCCTCGAACGGCGTGTTGACGCTGACGCCGAAGTGGTCTGCCACGCAGTCGATTTGCCGCCGGTAGTAGGTCCGGTTGTAGCTCCACGGTTCGAAGACGTGTTTGAGTTTCTTCGAGGGGTCGGTGACGACGAGGTCCGGGTCTACCTCTTTCGCCTTACCGAGGCCCTCACACTCGGGACACGCCCCGTGCGGACTGTTGAACGAGAACGAGCGCGTCTCGATTTCGGAGAAGCGGAACGACGAGTTGGGGTTGCCGAGTTCTTCCGAGAATTCGACCACGAGTCGGTCGTCGCCCTCGCCGGCGAGCGCGCCCGTCGAGCGCGTGTTGGACGCGAACGGCGGGTTCTCCGGCGGGTCGGGGACGATGAGTTTCAGGACGCCGTTGGCCTCTTCGAGCGCGGTTTCGACCGAATCTGCGATGCGCGAGCGCGACTCGGGTGAGACCTTGATGCGGTCCACGATGACGTCGATGGTGTGGTCGTAGTTCTTGTCGAGTTCCGGCGTCTCGAACGACAGGTCGTAGGAGTCGCCATCGACCTCGACGCGGGCGTAGCCCTCGGAGACGAGGTCGGAAAAGAGGTCTTTGAACTCGCCTTTCTGGTCGCGGACGACTGGCGCGGCGATCATCGCGCGCGTCCCCGCCGGGAATTCGAGGATTTGCTCGACCATGTCCTGTGCGGACTGCTCGCCGACTTCCTCGCCCGTGATGGGGTCGTACTGCGTGCCGACGCGGGCGTAGAGGAGACGGAGGTAGTCGTGGAGTTCGGTGACCGTTCCGACCGTCGAACGAGGGTTGTTCGCGCCGTTCTTCTGGTCGATGGAGATGGCGGGCGAGAGTCCCTCGACAGCCTCGACTTTCGGCTTGTCCATCTGCCCGAGGAAGTTCCGCGCGTAGGCCGACAGCGACTCGATGTAGCGGCGCTGGCCTTCGGCGTAGACCGTGTCGAACGCGAGCGACGACTTCCCCGACCCCGACAGACCTGTGACGACGGTGAACGTCTCGCGGGGGATGCGGACGTCGAGGTCCTTGAGGTTGTGTTCTTCGGCTCCTCGAACCTCGATGTAGTCCTTACTCATTCTGGTTTCCCTTCGAACTTGGTGACCGAATACCCATCGGTTTGGGTCATATAGCCCGCCTGTTCAAACCGCGAATTCGGCTGAGAAACCCGCGAAAAGAGCCGGTTACGTGGTGAGTTTCGAACGCGAGATAGTCACGCCCGTTGGCGTGATGATAATCTGGTCGTCGCCCTTCTGGACGATGTCGCCATCGACTTCGTGTGCGACCTGTCGCAGGTCGTCGATGATGTGCTCCATCGTGCTGTCGGAGGTGGTGTGTCGCGTGATGTCCGCGATGACGAGGTCGCCGTCGTAGACGGCGTCTTTGATTGCGATGACGTCTTGCTGGCCACCGATGTCCGCGATGTGGACCGACACGCCGGCCTCTCCGCGGGCGGTGTCGAAGTCGTCTAGGTCGAGTTCGACGTAGTCCTCGGTCGTGCGGGAACCCCCACCGCCGAGAATCTTGCTCATGATGCCCATAGTACCTACAACGGCACAACTGGGTTAGTTCTTGCGTCAGACGAGAGTCTAGTATTCGACACTTTTTGACACGAAATTTGAATCGTGAGGAGAAAAGCGGCGCAGGCGACCGGTTTCACCGCGTGTTTTAGCGCGCCCTCCCTCCGAGTGAGTATGACCTTCAGCATCTGCGTCCGCGAGGAGTACACCGGCGACGGCGGCGAGTCACAGCATCGATTCGGCGTGGCCGTCACGACGCGCCTCCCGGGTGTCGGCACCCTCTGTCCGTTTGCAAGTGAACACGGTGCGGTCGCAACACAGGCGCTCGTCAACGTCGAACTCGGCGAGAAGGGCATCGAACACCTCGACAACGGTCTCGGCGTCGAGGTTGCCCTCCAGTCGCTTCTCAGTTCCGACGACGGCCGCGCACAGCGACAACTCCACGGTGTCGGTGCAGACGGCACGTTCGCCTTCTCGGGCGACGAGTGTCTCGACTGGTTCGGCCACGTCGAAGGCCCGAACTACACCGTCGCTGGCAACCTGCTCACCGGCGAGTCGGTCGTCGAAGCGACCGCAGAGACCTACGAGTCGAGCGACCGAGACGAACCGCTGGCAAAGCGCCTCATCGACGCACTCGAAGCAGGACACGAGGAAGGTGGCGACAAGCGTGAAGACCTCGAAATCCAGAGCGCGGCGCTCCTCGTTGAGACCACCGAAGAGACGGTGATGGACCCGTACTACAACGACCTACGGGTCGATGCGACCGAGACGCCGATTGCGGACCTGCGCGAGACGTTCGAGAAGGCCGCACAGGGCTACGAGGCGGCACTGGAGAAGTACGAAGACGACGTGAAAGAAGACCAGAACGCGGACGCGTAGAAGAGAATATCAGCTGCCGAGTTATCGCTCAGACGGAGAACTCGAACAGGTCGTCGCCGACGTGGTGAATCGACTCGACCACTTTGCCGGAGTCGCCGACGAGGTCGTCACCGGATTCGAGCGCGCGGCCGACGGCGAGGACTTTTCCGTGCGTCTCTTCGGCGATAGCGACGAGGTCGCCCGGCGCGATGAGGTCGTCTGCTTCGGTGATGCCCGGGCGCATCACGTCCGCGCCGCTGGAGACGAACGAGACGGCACCGGCATCGACCGTGACGACGCGCTTGGTCGGCGGGAACTGGTTCGCACCCCTGACCGTGAGGAACGGTTCCTCCTCGATGTACATGACCACGGGTTCGCCATCGACGAGGACGAGGTCGTAGTCGGCGTCGGCGAGTTCCACGTCTTCGAAGGCGTCGCCGTCGAGTTCGACGCCGAGCGACTCTCGAATCGAGGCTTTCAGCGAGTCGATTTCGTCGCTTCGGAGGTGATGACGAGACTTGACTTTCATACACCACAATCGTCGCCCGCGGCCGATAAATCGCCCGTTCCGCGTCGGGGAGTGACGGTCCTGGCCGTCCGATAGCAGCAGTGTGGTCAGTTCGTCCGATAGCAGCAGTGTGGTCAGTTCGTCCGATAGCAGCAGTGTGGTCAGTTCGTCCGATGGCAGCAGTGTGGTCAGTACCACGTTCGTGTGACGTCCGTCGGACGACACGGAACAAACGATAAGTACGGCTGGACCCACCACAGTCGTATGTGGCGCTCCCGGACAAGCCGGGACCGAACGACCGTCGTCTGCATCGCGTGCGGCGATTCTGTCCTTCGGTCGGCGGCGCGTGAGTACGACAAAGAGGGGAACCGCTGGGAACGACACGGCAAGCGGTTCGAACACCTCTGTAAATCCTGCTACCGCGGGTTGTGTCATCAACCGCGCGAGGGACTCGAATCCCTCCTCACGGACATCGAAGAACACGGCACCTCCCAACAGGAGTTCCTCCGTCGGTACCTCAGCGCCGTCGAGGAACGCTACGGCCCGGCCGAAGAACCCGAGCGGTGAGCGCGGCGGCGCACGCGGTCACCGCCGATTCACTCGAATCACCGTTTTTTGCACGCTCGTGCCCGACACGCATTTCTCCCTGCCCCGTTTAGTCGGGGCTATGTCAGACGACGCGCAGGCGTACGCCGGCACCGCCGAAGGGCAAGGACCGGTCGAAATCGACGCCGAACTCGCGCGACACCTCCAAAACAAGCGCGAGGAGCTATTCGAAGAGTTCGAGATTCGAGACCGATTCCCGCCAGAAGTGCTCTCGGAGGCGCGCGCGCGAACCGAGGGCGTCGAGGCCGAAATCGAAGACGAACTCGACCACCGACAGGACCTCCGCGAGTTGACGACGTGGACCACCGACCCGGTGGACGCACAGGACTTCGACGACGCGATCAGCATCCGCGAGAACGAAGAGACGTACACGCTGTGGGTCCACATCGCCGACGTGACACACTACGTCCACCCCGGTTCGGAGATGTGGGCGGAGGCCGTCAAGCGCGGGAACACGGTCTATCTCCCGGCCTACACCATCCACATGCTCCCGCCGGTGCTCGCCGAGACGGTGTGTTCGCTCGTCCCCAACGAGGACAGACTGGCCCACACCGTGGAGATGGAAATCAAGAAGGACACCCTCTCGTTCGAGTCTATCGACATCTACAAGTCTGTCATCCACTCCGACGAGCGGCTCACTTACACGCAGTGTGAGAACCGCCTCGACGACCCCGAACTCCCGCTGCACGAGGAGAACGCGCTCGTCTACGACCTCGCGGACCAACTGCACGAACAGCGGAAAGAAGACGGGTCGCTCGTCCTGAACCCGAGTCGTGACCGCGCGCACACCATCATCGAAGAGTGCATGCTGAAGGCCAACAAGGCCGTCACGCACGAGCTGATGTGGGGTCGCGGCGTCGAGGCGATGTACCGCGTCCACCCGCAACCGACGCCCGACCAGTGGGACAAGGCGCTCCGCGAGATTACGGAACTCGACGGCGTGAGCATCAAATCCACCTCGTGGGACGAACCTCGCAAGGCCGTCAACGACGCGCTCGAAAGTGCGAACTCCCGCACGCTCAACAAGATTCAGCGCGCCGTGCTCAAGGTGATGCCTCGTGCGAAGTACATGAACGACCCCTTCGGTGGCCACTACGCGCTCAACTTCGACATCTACGGCCACTTCACCTCGCCCATCCGCCGCCTGTCGGACCTCATCAATCACTGGATCGTCCACGAGAACGACGTGCCCGAAGACCTCGTGGAACTCTGTGACCGCGCCTCCGACCGCCAGAAAGACGCCGAGACGGCCGAGCGACTCTACAAGCAGTTCCTCCAAGAGGTCGGTCTCGACCCCTACGCGGTCAACAACCGCGGTATCGTCACCATCGACGACGACGGCGACGTTATCGACGAGAACGGCCTGCCGCCGAAAGAGTAGTCGTCGCCTCCAGTCGCCGCCTACAATTTTCGTCTTTCAGCGCGTTGTGAGCGTATGAACCGATTGCAAGTCGCACTCGCCGACGGAGCGGTTGGCTTTCTCGTCGCCTTCGTCGTCGGTAGCATCACCGGTGGGTGGAAGAGCGGTCTCCGTGCAGGCATCGTCGGCGGCCTACTCTCGGCGGCGCTCACGTGGGTCGTCTTCGGCGTCGTCGAAGCCGACACGATTGCCAACGAGACGACCATCGACGAGGAGCGCGTGACCGTCGGGTGGAGCGACTGAGAGGGTCGTCTTCCTCGCCGAGAGTTGCGTGTGCTACTGCTTGTGCGTGAAGAGCAGCACGTCGCCGTCGTGGGTCGTCACACAGAGGTCTAACATCTTGCTCAGTTCGAGGCTGTTGTAGTCGTTCTCGCAGACGACGAGGTCGTCGAACGGTTTCTCGCAGGCCGGACAGGCGATAGCGACGGTGTTGCGGTAGGTGGTGACGCCGCCGCTGGACTCGTGCGGCGTGAGCGACGACCGAAGTTCGTCCAGTTCTTCGTCGTTCATAGAGGGAGGTGTGCGCGGTGGGTGTTTAATTCTTCACGGTCGGACACATTCGTCCTCCAGTCCGCACGCCCATCGAAAGTGCGGGTGAATCCACCCGAGGCGTGTCGCGTGCGTCTCGACCCACGACGCTGGGTCGCTCAACTGGGAAGAGAGCACGCTGGCCTCCGATTCGTGTGTTCCCTCTCGGTCGAACGGAATCGACTCCAACGTCTGCGAGGCGGGATTGAAGAACACCGCGCGCTCGATGTCGGCAGAGAGACCGACGAGGCGCGCGCCGGTGGCGTCTTTCTGGAGGAGCGACTGTGCCATTCGGTGTTGGTGGACACCGCGGCGCGTCTCGCGCAGCGTCGAAACGAGGTCGTGAAAGAGCGCAGATGGGTCCGATGGCGGTTCACCCTGTTCGGTTTCCATACGAGGGCGTTGCAGTGATGCGTTAAGAGGGTCAGCCAAGGGCGGAGTGAAAGTGAAGGATTGAGTGAAAGTGAAATCCAGCGTGCCGGGCGACGAGTCAGTCGTCTGACTCCAACAGCCCCGCGCTTTCGAGTTGCGCGAGTTTGACGCGAGCGTGGTCCACGAGCAGTTCGGCGAACTCCTGGTCGTTCTCGTCGAAGGCGTCGGTCTCGCTGAAGACGGCCTGAAACGTCCCGAACGTTCCGATTGGGACCGTCATCGCCGAGCGGTAGTCGGGGTCGGCGGGGGTGATGTCGGACTCTCTGAGGTCATCGACGACGATGGTCTCTTGGCGATTGTACGCCCGCGCCGCGAACGTCATGTTCGCTTCGAGAGAGGTCTTCTCGTAGTAGCCCTCGTTGTCCGTGTTGAGCTTCCAGGCCTCTTGAATCAGGTAGCCGTTGCGCTCGATATCGACCGCGACGAGGTCGAAGTTGAGGACGTTCTCGGCCGTCTCGATGAGCGTCTCGTACACCGTCTGCTCGTCGGTCGATTGTTCGATTTTCTGCGCGGCGGTGTGGAGCGCGGTGAGCGTCTGCTCGCGCTCTTTTCGCACCGTGATGTCTACGGCGGCACCGACCGTCGCAAACACGTCGCCGTCGTCGTCGAACAGTGGCGTGATTCGAGAGAGGTACACTCGGGGACCGTACACCGTTTCGACTTCTTCTTCGATTTCGATTGGTTCGCCCGCCGCCATCGCTCGCTCGTCGTTCCCTCTGAACTGCGCGGCGAGTGCGGGGTCGAGTAGGTCTTCGGGTCGTAATCCCGAGATGTCAGCGTCGTGGTCGATACTGAATCGGTCGCGGTAGTTCTGGTTCATCAGGATGAACCGACTCTCGGTATCGCGCATCCAGAGCGCCGCCTGCACGCTGTCGAGGACGCCCTGCAGTTGTCGCGCCTGCGTCTCCAGTTTCTGCTCGCGCTGTTTGCGCGACGTGATGTCGCGGAAGTAGACGTAGATACCGTCTCCGCGCTCGGTGGGGAAGATTCGCTCTTCGAGCCACCGGTCGGGGTTGATGTCCGACCGCGCCTCGATGATTCGCGGTTCGCCCGTGGCGAGGACGTGCTCGTACTCGGCCAACGACTGGTCCGAGCCGTCTTCCGCAATCGACGTGCGGTAGTTCAAACCGCAGAGTTCCTCGCGCGGGAGTCCCGTCAACTCCACCGCCTGCTCGTTCACGTCCGTCACCGTGAGCGAGTCGTCCAACTCGACGAACCCGTCGGTGATTTGCCGGAGGGTCAAGCGTCGTCGCTGGTTCGCACGCTCGGACTGCCGACGAGCACGGTGCTGGGCGACGGTGTTCGTGATTCGATTGGCGAGGACCGTGTACTGGCTGGTCCCGCTTTCTTTCTGGATGTAATCGGTCGCCCCCGCCGATAGCGCGTCGGCGGCGACTTCTTCCGAGCCTTTGCCAGTAAAGAGGATAAAAGGGAGTTCGGGATACTCCTCGCGGACGGCTCTGAGAAAGTCGATTCCGTTCTGGCCGGGCATGTCGTAGTCGCTGACGACACAGTCGATGTCGTCCGCAGCGAGTCGGCGTAATCCACGTTCTGCGTCAGTCTCCGAGAGTACGCTGAGTCGCTCGTTTTCACGTTCGAGAAACACCGCAGTCAACTCCCCGAAATTCGGGTCGTCGTCCACGTGTAATGCTCGAATCTCCTCCGCCATCACTCAGCACTTCCGAGGTAGACGATATAGTAATTCTGTTCTGACTATGACATTGTCACGCATATCAGTATAAATTGGCAGAACTGTCGGTGAATCGTGTTCATTTTCTAACATTAGTAGGCAGTGTTCGATAGTTCGTCCTGCCGGGCGTCACCGACCACGCCACATTTTCAGCGATTCGCCGTGCCAGTCGGGTCGAGCGACTCTCCACAGTGCGGGCACCGATTCTGTGACGTCGCCTCGATTGCTCCGCTTTGGGTGGTCTGCGCCTCGGTACGCTCAGGCCCAGATTCGGCCGCCTCCAACGCCTCTTGCTCTTCACGCTCTCGCTCGGCCAAGAACCCCGCCGCCAGAACGCTCGATGGAAGGGCGAAAAAGGCGATGCCCCCAATCGTCGTGAGTCCGCCGAGGAGGCGACCCAACGGCGTCGTGGGAACCACGTCGCCGTACCCGACGGTCGTGAGCGTCACCACGCCCCACCAGAGTGCGGCCGGAATCGACCCGAACGCCTCGGGTTGGGCGCGACCCTCCACGAAGAACATCAGCGTCGAGGAGACCAGCGCGAGCATCGCCGCACCCGAAAAGGCGATGACGAGGTCTTCGCGCTGGGCGGCGAGCACGCGCTTGAACCGCTCTTGAGACCGGTTGAGCCGCGGGATGTCGAAAATCCGCGCGAACCAGAGCACCCGAACGCTCCCCAGCGAGTCGTCGAAGAACAGGAGTCCGACCCAGAACCCCACGATGACGACGAGGTCGAGAAGCGAGTAGGGTCGCCGGAGGAGTCGCAGTCGGCCTTCGGCCCCCCGGTACTCTGGGTCCGTCGGCGACGCCCACAACCGGACGACGTATAGCAGCATGAACAGCAGAATCGACACGATGGCGAACCCCTCGAAGAACAGTGGGAGCGCCTCGGAGAGCCAATCGACGCTCTGCAAGATGACCGCGACCACGTTCATCGTCGCCAGCACGACTTTGGCCGTTTCGAGTTGCTGGCCCGTGTGGTCTTCCGTCTCGGGAGCGACGACGCTCCACACGCGGCTTTTTAGGCTGGGCATGAGGGGCTAGTTGGTTGGAAGGGAGTATAGAGTCGTTGTCAGGTTTGGAGGGTGAGAGTATCCGTTTTGGTACCACTGATGAGAATATTGATAGTAGTAGAACATGTCGATAGCCCTAATGAGTCTGGTCGAGCAGTTAGCTAATCAAATCGAGAATGAGTTATTTTGCGGCGAATCAAAAAATGAGTCGATTCAGCCCATAATTCGTATTCGACAGCAGGTGGATCCCATTCTCGACGGGATCTATGAGTCGTACCAGCGTGAGGAAAGAATGAATCTCGTAGTCCACGCTGTCCTAAAAGAGGTTGACCGGAGGCAGAGAGAAATCGGCGATAAGTGAATTCCTTTGGAACCTGATTAGTGGGATGGAGCTGTGGAACTTTTTCGACCGGACAGTGGCCACACTAAGCCTTGTATTAATTATCCTCACATATCTCCGTACTAAACAAGTGAAGCCATCAGAGATCGAGCAAACCCTCCGGTCTCGACTAGTTGGTGAAAGCGGTCAGTTTCAAATAGGCGATTGGGGGTTGCTCGTGCAAAGAGTCACAGTTGCTGAGTCAGAGAGTAAGACAACACAGATTGGAAACCTGTTTCGGAGATATCCACATGGGACAGTGATGCTAACCGTTGATTTATGGGGACCAGGAGTATCTAAGGGCTCTCCGTGGAACGAATCTGATTTTGATAATCTCTGTTCCAGGCATGGTCTCAGGTGTTCATACGTGGTCAAAGATCTCTCTAAGCAGGCAGGGAATTGGAAGGGAGATGTTCAAATTCAGATGAGAATCAATGAAACAGAACCATCAGAAGTGACACAATTCATGGCTAAGATAATTGAGTGGATAGCCGATGATGGTGAACCTACATTCACTATAGTCAAGGAGGCCGGTAAGGTGGAACAAAGAATTGGAGAATGAAAGTGTTGTATTCCAGTTCAATTATCAGATGCAGAGTGCATCAAGCCGTTTCAAGTATACTTTTCTACTCATAGAATAATGATTGAATGCTACCTATAGACGGTAGCAAAAAGTGATATATGTATGTTTACTGATATCCCAGCACCATCCGCCGGCGTTCTAGTTGCTGGTGCGATGGTTATCTATGGCTTCCCGAGCTGGGCACTTTTCTTCGGAATTGTGTCTCTCGGTCTATGGACTGTAGTACAGTTATATACTGCAGACTCTACCGAATAGAGCTGCAGCTCATCCTGATATTTTTTGAAAGTGATATATGTATGACCAATATCCAAGCTGGTAGTACAGTTACCTGATAGCTAGTTTTAGGCTTCAGCCTGTTTGGTCATGTTAGGTTCGGATTGGTAATCCCTGGAACCATGTGAATTTACTACTTCTATTGACTAATGTCTATCGGAAATTCTCAACCCCAACTATTCTGAAAATGTTCTCCTGCAGGTCATGCTATTTTCGACTTTCCTAGCTTCCGCTGCTTCTCTAACCACTCAGGACTCGTTTGCCTCACACATTCGCTTCAGAGATACCTGCCCGGTATACCTGTAATCTTTGATGCGGGCCTATTCAATCACGAATTATTAGGATACAATGAGAATGAAATTGCACATTCTTTTTTAAAAGACGATTGAGTAGATGAGAAAAATGGCAGAGGTAGATAGAGATCTTATTACTCAAATTGTCCAACACCGGTCAGACATCTATGACCGTTTAGCAAGCGATTCTCTCTCAATTCTAAGCATCCAGTTGTTTGTAATTCCTCTCACAATCTCACTAATCAGCCTCGTATCCAGAGTCGTATCAAATATGGAGGGAGAAGCGAGTGAATCTATAACCACTTTAGCAACCGCGTTGGACACTCAAAACACTGGATTCGCAGTGATTGGTATGTTGTTTTCAATCTCACTCACATCAATCACATATTATCTTGCTAGGAGGAAGGCTAGTAATCAATTTATTTACTTAAGTCAGTGGGAAAACAGAAACAAAGGGTCTGACAGCTCTACTTGGGTGTTTGAAAGGTATAGAAGAATATTTGACAATCATGTTGAAACCCGCACAGATTACAGTGACATCACGGATCAATTCAAGCAAGGTAGTAAACCAGGTGAGGTTCTCAGAGCTGCTCTTGGAACATCGTTATTTGTTACATTAGCATCACTCGCTGTTATTTTCAACCAAGTCACATCGGCAATATCCAATGAAATAACCAGCATCCTGGTTGTGTTAGGATTTTCAACATTCCTTATCCTCATTTATTCACAAACACTTGTTTCACTCGTACTAATTGCAGAGGAAATAGTCGGTGTGAATTCAAGATTCGTTCAAACAGTATTTTCGTATCTGGTGTTTAGTGAGGACTCGTTGGTTATGAACAACCCATTTAGGAATCTTTCAATATTATCACTATTTTTATTTTTGACTCTGCCATATTTGGAAGATCCCAACCCGGTCGAGTGGGCATTCCTGATATCCACATGTTACTTTATTTTTGCAGCAGGCATCTACTATCAGGCGAAGTTAGAAGTAAAAAATAGAAACACCGAGTGAAATCAGAATAAACATCTCAACTGTACCGGGGAGACATTTTCTTTTGTGTCTCGAACTCCTCATGACCCGCTTCGTTCCACCCACCAGCCTCACGCACCCATGTACTCACCGTCAAGGGCTTCGCCCGACGAATCCGAATCTCTCCTTTCTCGAAGTCGTACAGCACGAAGGTGTACCACGCAACGCCGCGAGCATCCGACGCAAGTATCGACTGCGTTTGGTGGGACACTTCCCCTATGAGTTGCTACTCAGCGGAGAGTATCCTTAGAGAGTGATTGAATCGCCGGGTGGGTTTGAACTCACTCGCAAATCAGAGGTTTGCTCGCTGCTCAAATCTCGTCTCGAACATTCACGATTTCACGCGACGCAGAGTGGACTCGCCGGGACTGAGCAAACCGAAGGTTTGCGAAGGTCGGCGAGTCCATTGACTGACGGAGCATAGCGACGGAAGGAAATGGACTCGCCGGGATTTGAACCCGGGGCCTCTACCGCCTCGGCATTGCACCCGCAAGGGGTGCCCTCGGCGGGCCGCAACTGAAGGCTTGCCGGTGCCCCTGTACGGAGCCACACGCGGTGTCTGTTCCGTCTGGTTGGTGGTCAACAACGAGAACCAACTATGACGAACCTCGAACCACTCCGACCGGAGAAAGCCGTTGAAATGTACCTGACCAGCCGCGAGGACGAAGTCACGAAGAAATCACTCCAGAACATCAACTCCGACCTCAGGGTGTTCTTGAAGTGGTGTGACCAGTCCGACGTCACCAACATGAACGACGTGACTGGAAGGGCGTTAGCCAACTTCAGAACGTGGCGAAGCAAGCAGGTGAAACTCATCACCCTCAAGCACAACCTGTGGTCCATCAAGAAGTTCATCCGCTTCTGTGAGCAGGTGGACGCCGTAGCCGAGAGGACCAGCGAGAAGGTAGTCATCCCCGAGACGTCCGACGCCGACGAGGTGAACGACGCTTTCATCCGAGCAGTTGACGCTGAGGACGTCCTCGAATATCTTGAGAAGTTCGAGTACGCTTCTCTCCGACACGCTGTATTCTACACACTGTGGCACACGGGTATGCGGAGCAGTTCACTTCTCGCGCTCGACCTCAAGGACTTCCAGCCCGAGCAGAACAAACTCTGTATCCGACACCGGCCAACAACAGGAACGGCGTTGAAGAACAAGGAGAAAGGGGAACGCAACGTGTTCATCAAAGACGAACTGGTGACCGTTATTCAGGACTTCATCAACCAGAACCGTGCCGACGTGCTGGACGAACACGGACGTCGCCCACTGTTTGCAACGAGGAACACCCGTGTCTCTCGCACCACTGTCCAGCGAGTAATCTACACGGCTACCCGTCCGTGTCACATCGGGAAGGAGTGCCCGCACGACCAAGAACCAGAGACGTGTGAAGCGAACTCCTACAACGACGCCTGTAAGTGCCCCTCGTCGCTCTCACCGCACCCCCTTCGGAAAGGAGCAATCACCTATATGTTGAACAAAGAAACGCCGAAAGACGTCGTCAGCGACCGTATGGACGTGAGTAGGGAAGTTCTCGATAAGCACTACAACAAGCAGTCGAAGGACGAACAGATGGGTACGCGGCGGAAGTACCTCGAAGGACTCTAACCCGTCAAAACCATTTGATAGTCTGAAATAATATCTTTTTAACATATTGAAGCCACCATTGTAGCATGGGCCAACCTCGCCGAAAAAGGGTTTACGAGAGAGACGACTACGTTTGTCAGAACTGCGGGGCTAAAGGAGGACCTCGTGAAAATGTCACTCTCCATGCCCATCACATAGTACCTAAAGGGAAAGGAGGGAGTGACAAAATGTCGAATTTGAAAACCCTTTGTAAGAGATGCCATGACGCGGTCCACTATGACGTCCAAGCACCTACTGCCAGAGAATATCAGTCTAAAACGTCGTCTCAGACCAAGCAAAAGAAAGTCACCAATCCCTTTGAAAACTGCCCTATCTGCGGCAGCAATGAGATTTCTCACCATCCTTCTGAAGATAAGACGTTACAATGCTCTGACTGCTGGTCCACGCTTGCGAGCGCAAAGTCAGACCGGTTTGAATTACGTGTCGGGCCTCGTGGTCACCACAGAACTGTTGGAGCATTTTCTCCGGGCGAGAGTGGACTGACGTTATTACCCGAGAATTGGGAACTCCTGAGTGATAGGGATTCACTCAAGAACATAGATTTGGAAGAGTTACAGTCGCACTCGAACAGATGGTCACGCATTCACCACAGAGGAATTATTCTCGCAGGTATTGTTTCGTTGGTGTGTTTTGTAGCATGGATATTCACCTATACACACACTCTACTTCTTCTTGCAGTTGTTTCTCATTTGGTAATCCAAGCGACCGGGAGAATATTTACAAAAAGGAAGATGGTGAGAGAAGAACTTCCAATTACACGCGGCTAACGTATTACTTACCTTAATCCTCTGTGTGCGACTGGGCGACCACGTCGACCCCCACCGCGGTTTGAATCACTCAACAGCATTCCCACAGTCCCGAGGAATAGACCTGTGATAAGCAGGAACGCCCCCAGTTGGTGTGCGTCCAGAACAACAAGTCCTGCAAGGTACGTAGAGCCTCCTCCAAGCAGTCCAAGTACCCGGCCATGAAGGAGACAAGCAAGGACTGCTGCCAGCGTTATGAACAAAGCAGCCATGTGAAGTATCCCAATGAGTTCACCCGGTCCGGGGAACTGGCCCGCGAAGGCGTTGTTCTGACTAAACGCAGTCGCTTCTGCCGCGGTGGTAATGGTGAGTTCTGAAACTCGAATAATGGGGTTGAATCCAAAGTGAGTCCAGAGACCTGTGAAAAACAGGCTTATCAGTGCTACGTACAGAGGATGATTTCTGTTGTTCGATGGCATCCAGTTGTAACAACCACCCGAATTGATAATAAACTAACCAATAATTTCTAACATCGCGTGGGAAAATATACTGTATCACGTTTTGATGGACGGAAATCTGGAAAAGCGTGCATTATTCGACCATCCATGCTGCCGGTTTCATTTTCACTTACACATATGACCAGAGAAGGGAACCAGTGAGCGGTGAACATCGGGAACGCCCGGGCGAAGGGAGCGAAGCGACCGAAGCGGGCAACCGGGTGATAGGTCGGGGAACGATAACCGACCGCCCCTCGCCTGCGGCTCGGCTGGCGGCCACTGTTCCCGTAGATAACCGCGCTGTTAACCGTCAAGAGAAGTTCTGGGTGTGTTCCTCTGTCGCCCCTCAAGAGGGTAGAATGGGATGGGGTATATATAGGGGGTCACCCCCGGAACTTCCCACCTGATTGAGCCACTTTATTGTACAGGCTGATGAGGCTACCCTCCCGGAATCCCTCACATTCTGCAATCCTCTCAAACTCGGAGTCAACATCCTTCACGGATGGGTGACAAGCCCGTGTGTTATCCTCCGAAGAGTGAACAACGACCATACAGACGGTGTAAGCAACAGCCCTTGCGTCAATGCCAAACCGAGAAAGGTCAAGACTGAGGAATAGCCTCTCCGCTTCCCGTTGAAAACGTGGATTCAAATCCAACTGAGAAGCGAGTGCCTGAATCAAGTGGCGGTTCAGTAAGTTCGTATTGTACCGGTCATTAGTCCACTTGCGGCCAACACGTAACCCTGTGTTGTACTGAGATAGCCTCTTGAATTTTTCCCGCGCCAGAGAGCCATCTATACAGTCGATATCATAACGAATGGTGGTGGCGTTCTGAGTATCTGGGTTCCAAATGTCTGGCTCTGCCTCTTCACAGATTATACCAGTGTACTTCTCGCGGTTCTCGTTGAAATCAGACCACTCGATAAAAGGTTGTGACTCTGGGGCGTAGCCGTCGCTCTGCGTTGTTGTAGCGCTCATGATTGAGTTTAGTTAGCCCTCCGAAGTACTGCAAGCCCTCTGAAGAACGGTCGCACCGCTCAGAGTAGAGTAACCACGGAGAACTATTCACAAGAGTAGAACCAGTCTGCGAATTTAAATGTTTGGTCGAAGTCGTGAAGACCCCCGTATAGGCAGAATTGGCCCAAATTCTCTGAGCGGCTAACCTTCCTCGACACGGTGGAGTAGATTTTGATGTTCTAACCCGTTGTTGCGCACGCAGTCGGCTGTTCCTGACGACATCCGCAAGAGATGAAAGTCACCCAAAAGTCTAAGCGTCCATTTCTCAACATTAATTGTAGCCACCAACCAACGGCAACGACACCGCTACCACGACGGGTGCAATTGTACCCGGCAGAAATCACCGCATGTTCACCCCTAAGGGGATGTGGTACTTAAACAAAAGCGTGAATGCCGACGCCGTGTGCCGATTGCGGTTGCGGCGTCAGCCGCATGGACTCGCCGGGAAGTGTAGTGGCGAGAGGCGACCGCTCCCTGAGTCTGTTCTGCGGTCGTTGGTAATCCAAATCCGTTCATGTTTGCTCGTTCAGCTTGGTAGGTGTTCTTTCCGTACATCCATCTTCTCGCGGTTGCTACGCACGTCGTAGTGCTTGTACAGCACGTCGAGCGAGACGTTCATGCGCTCACTCACGACCTCCGGGGGCGTCCCCTCTCGGAGGTGGTCAGAAATCGCGCCACGTCGGAAGGCGTGCGGCCCTCGCTTGCATGGGCACTGCTCGGGATTGGTCGTTCCCGCGCACTCCTCGATGTCGCGGCCGACCGGGCACTCACTCGTGTACTGACACGGGCGGGTTGCCCGGTAGCAGTTATCTGAGATTGTGGTTACGTGCGGTCGGCCGTATCGCGTGGTCAGCAGCGGGTCGCGGCCGTGGTCGTCGGTCTTGTCGAGACGACGCTCGTTGACGTAGTCCTCGACGACCTGATACCAAATCGGCCCGAGGTAGACCCACCGCTCACCGTCTTTGCCGTTCTTCAGGTACGTGTCGGTCTCCGGGCGGTGTTCCAACACGAGCGCGTTCTCCTCGGGTCGGAGGTCGCCGACATCGAGGCTGTGCAACGCGCCGCGCCGCATCCCTGTCCGCCAGAGAATTGCGACCATCGCGTGCATCCTGCTGGCGTAGTCGAACCGCTCGAAGTAGTCCAGCATCCGCTCAACGCGGTGCGTCTCGATGACAATGTCGCTGGACTCTGCGCCGTCCGGAAGTTCCGGCGCGTGTAACTGCTCAGCGAGACCTTCCGGCACCGCGTCGATGTCGGCGGCCCACCGGAGAAACACGCGAACGGTCGTCAACTGCTTCTGTAGCGTGATAGGAGCTACGTCGGCCCTTCTCCACGCTACGAAGTCCGACAGCGTCCGGCCGTTCAGTTCGGTTGTGTCCTCGATTCCTCGCTCGTCGAGGAAGTCGAGTAGGTGACCGAGCCGCGTTGTCGCGTTGTTGAACGTCGAATCTCGCCACGACGGGGCCATGTACGCCAGAAAGCGTTCCACGGCGTCCTCTGGGTCGAGATACAGCAGCGAACCGGTCACGATTCGGCCTCAGTGAGCGTACTCTGGTCGTTCGTGAGACCTCGGCTCTTCCTGCCGTCCGGTTGGATGGCACGGAAGTCCTCCGCCCACTTCTCGACGCTCTGCCGAACCTGTTCAACGCGGTCGTTCAGTATGTCGATTGTCGGTGCCGTGACCTTCGTCGTGAACTTTTCTCGGTCGTTCGTCCCGCTCCCACGGGTGACGACGATTTTCGTCTCGAATTCATCCGACATGGTCACACCGGGTACAGGTTGACCTCGCCACGGAACTCGGTGAGGTGCGTCTGCGCGACATCGTGCATGTGCCGGTCAGCACGATTCAGAATCGACGACAGCGCCGAAAACCTCTCAGTAGGTTTTTCAGTCAGGCTGTCGTCAGTAACAGCGGGGACCTCACAGACGTTGGTAGGCGTCGTTGGTAGTCCGGGGTCCTCGTTCATGCTTTTGCTCGTTGCTCCTCATCGTCACGCGAGAGAGTCGTTCTGTCGGCCGTGAACGGCGTCCCGTTCGCCAGTTGGATAGCCTCGCGGATGTACTGCGCTCGGCTCATGCCGTGCGCGTCTGCCTCTTCGTCGATATTCTGAACCATCTCCATCGGCATGGAGACGGTCACATTGACACTCAGGGCCATTGCATTAGTCAATGAATCACTATGCTACATAATCTTTGCGCACCCAGATGCATCATGCACATCATAACATCAGTGCATCAACGCATAGAATGCACACCTGCATTTCATAGGGCAAACAATTAGTGCATCACTCAATAAGTGATTCACAAGAGGATGGCACGAACAACTCTCACCTACGAGGACGACATCGACGAGTGGGTGATGGAACGGTTAGTTCCCGGTCAAAAACGGGGAATATGGCTAAGGTACGCACTCGAAACGACGTATGCGGTAGATGGAATACTCGATGAGATGTTCGAGCCGTATCAGTATGAGGAGCGTCAGGAACTCATCGAGGCCGCAGTGAAGAAGGAAGTCGAGCGCCGAACGAACGGCCCGCACGACTACGACAACGCCAGTAACGACCCACTCTGAGCCATGACGCTCTTCTCTTCCTACGAGTCCGACCTGCGCGAGATGCTCGCCGCGCTCGACGACAACGACGTATTCGCGCCCGGAGAGCGCGAGGCGTGGCGCGAGGGCGTCGAAGAAGCCGAACACCTATCTGACCTCATGATGGTGAACGAGGCGCTCGTGGAGGTCCTCAGCGGCCGCGAGAAGTTCGACCGCTTCATGGCCGAATCGGATTTCAACACCGAGAGTCCGGTGCTGTTGTGACCGGTAGTCTTAAATTTCTCTTAATCCGAACTGTTTAGCAGTATGATACCACTCTTCCCCGGCATCCCCGGTGGTTCCGAGGTGTTCCTCGTTTTCGCTGTAATTATCATTCCGATATACGTCGCTTATCGGGTTCTGAAATGGGGAAAACACATCGTCGAGAAGGCCGTCGAGTAGAGTTTTTTACGCGACGAACTGAATCAGGTGCGCTTTCCAGAGCGCGTCGAGCGGCGTCCACACACCGAACGAGTGCGACACCACGTCGTCAAGCGCGACCAGAACGCCGAGGATGAACAGCACGGCGTACCGAGTTCGAGCGTCGGCCCATACGTCTCGTTCGAGCGGGAACGCCGAGAGCGCCCCGAGGAGGCCGCCCAGTGCGAGTGTCGCACCAGTGACCGGGTAGTACCTCCACGTCAGCGCGAAGCCGAACGTCGAGACGCCGACCGCGACCGCGCCACCGACGGGTTCGGCGCGTCGGTTGTTGTCCCACACGGCCGCGAGAGCGACCGCGGCGAGAAGCACGCCGATGTAGAGGTGATGCGGCGCGAAGATATGGCCGTCGGGGACGTGCTCGACGGGGAATCTCACATTTTCCTCCGTCGCAGAGCCTCGTCCACTCGCGGATAGTTCCCGTCACTTCCGAGCGTGAAGTCAAACCGATAGTTCGCGTTCTGCGAGGGTAGCGCCGGAATCTGTTCGCCGGGCGCGAGAGGGCCACCGAGTTCGTCACCAGCATCGTCTTCGATGTAGAGCGCCACCTCCGAATCCCCCGGTTCGTCGGCCGAGTAAGACGCAATGTCCCATCCCACGACGTACTCCGGTCGCTCAAAGTTGACCGTCGCTGACAGAGTGTCGAAAGGTACGGTACGAAACGTCATATCACTGAAAACCGACAGGACGTTTTGGGTGAACTCGGTTCCGTACCAGACATACCCGTAATAATCGAGGGTGACGTAAGAGTTGTCTAGACTCACCGCAGGGCCGTCTGAGTTGGCTGTGAAGTCTGAACCGTCCGAAGACCACACATAGAGCGCGTATTGAACGCCCGGTTTGAAGTTGTGAAGCAGTCCGATGTAGTCCCCCGAACCGAACCCAGACACGTCCACCGTCGCATGAGTTACGAAATCTCCATTTCCGTCGAACTCTGCGATTCCTGCTCGGTCACCGCTGAATGTGCCGAGTTGGGCGTAAACTGCGTTCACACTCGCATCATTCACAGTGAAGTACATCCCTCGCGGCTTGTCCCCGCCGTATGTTGACGAAAGGCTACCGCTTTGACTGGCAACGGTAGAGGTATTACTGGAGTAATCCGGCATCAGGTCGCCATCTAACGGCGTCTCGACCGAACCGCTTCCGAAGGTCGGGGATACCCGCCCAGTCACGCTTTCGACGAAATCCTCGTCGAACCGCTTCGCAATCTGGTTTTCAGCAAGCGCCACATTTCCGCCAGACTCCGGGTCAGTGAATCCGACCATCAGACCACCCTCACGTCATATTTCGCTGTGTTCGCGCCGCCCGACGTATCGGAGATTTTCACCTGCACGGTCGGGGAGTAGACCGCGACAACCTGCGCGACTTGGGACCCGTCCGAAGACGCAAAATCGCTGTTCTGGTTCGGCCCACGAGTAATGCCCGAGTCCGGCAAGACGAGTTCGACTTTGAAGGCCGCGTCTGCTTCCACCAGAATGAACATCTGCGTGGCCCGGCCGGGAACGTCCGGCGTCACGGTCTTACTGCCGCTCGTGCTGATGTCCACGCCGTCAGATGAGACGTAGCCTTCGGCGTCCGACGCGGGCGGCTGAGCGACGCCCTGCGCGTCCTGTACCGAAGTCATCTTCTCGACCTTCGCGTTAGTCTCCGAGGGCATTACTGGACACTCTCCCAGCCGCGCGGCTGACAGTGGTAAATCTCGCTCGTACTGCCGAAGTTCCGGATAACGACCTTCATCCGCTTGCTGAACTTGTGCGGCGGCTTCCACGTTACCGAGGAGTCGTCTATGTCTGTCGGCGGGATAGCCGCGTCGAACCGTTCCACGCCGTCGAACTCGGCCGTGTAGGTCGTGTTCGGTCGCTTCGAGATGGCGAGCATATCGACGTTGAAAACGCCGTCAGCGGCCGTGCGAACCGTGATAGTCGCCTTCGACCCGGCCGGAATCGTGACCGTAACGGGTTCGTTGAAGGGAACGTCGTTCGCGTCGGGTTCGGTGGCGCTCATTCGTCAGCGTCACCTTCCTTCATGTGCTCGGGCTTCTTATCCCGAATCTCGCCTGGAGACATCTTGTCGATGCCTTCGACGTTGATTTTAGCCATGTTACTGGCCCTCCGTCTCCGACGATTGTTCGTCTCCGCCGTCGTCGCCCGCGGCGTCGTCGCGGTAGACATACCGCGCACTCACACCGAGACGCTTCCGCACGACTTCGACACCGATTCGACCGAACTTCGCCGCGTCCGTCCCGGCGAGCACGACGCCCGCCGCGGTTGCGTACACGGCCCACATGACTGGAATCTCTTGCATCAGTTGAAAACCTCCGCCGCCAAGTCGCGGATGTGCGACTCGTTCGTTTCTAACCGCCCTTCGTGTTCTTCGACGGTTCCGAGAAGACCGTCGGACGATTCTACGTCATCTTCGCCAGCAACCAGCCTGAGTGCCAGTCTCGCGTCATTGGAGAGACGGCGAGCGTAGTGGACGACTACGACGCCGCACCCCGACACAGACGCGCCAGTGACCACGACAGCGGCCTCTACCGGCGTCATTCTCTGAACACCTGAGCACCGGAATCAGCCAACCACGCGAGAAGCAGGAGCACGATGACTGCGAGCACGACGTTGCCCGAGGGGAGGTCTCCGAGTGGGTCGAAGTTGAAACTCGGCCCGTCGCTGTTCCCGTCGCCGTCGGCACTGCCGGTCCACTGCGAGAAGTCGAACGATGAGCCGCTGGTGTCAGAACCGGGAACGTCGGCCGCATCGCCAGTGACAGTCAGCGACCGAACCGACCCGGTGTCAGACCCGTTATCGCCTTTGACTTGGAGACTTGCTTGCAGAGTGTAGTCCCCCGCATCGAGGACGGGCAAAAACTCCAGTCGGAGCGTGTTGTCCCAGTCCTCGGCACGGGCGCACCCGTCCTTAGTGCGGGACCACACTGGGGTTCCGGTGAGTGCATCCTTGATAGTGAGCGTCACTTCGACGGCGTGCCCGTCGTTCGTGAGTCCACCAGCGCAAGTCACTTCCCCGAACCCGACCGGCCCCATGAGTTCTCGATTGTTGACCTTGACAGTCACCGAGGTGGGCGACCCCGAAAATCCGGGATTGTCGAACTCAACGCCCGCTATTCGCACGTCTGCCATTTTCAGGCGCTACCTCCGAGTGCGAGCGCAACCGCTACTGCCAGTGCGAGTTTGAGGCCGTCGCCCGAGAGGTCGAACGGCAGACCATCTGAACCCGATTCGGTGTCGGTCGGGGCGGTCTCTTCCGGCCCCGTCTCGGTCTCGGTCGAATCTCCCGCAATCTGATTGCGGAGGTCTTCCTCGACGACCTCGGGGTCCGCACCAGATTCGAGGTCTTCAACCGCGCCAGTAGCATCGACGTATCCACCGCCTTCGTTTCCGTCGTCTGTGGACGATTCGCCCGCAAGCTGGTCAGCCAACCAATCGCCGCCCGCTTGCGTGTCGGAAACCAGCGGAGTGCCGTCCGTATCGGCCACCACATGGTCATCACCAGACCCGCCGAAGCTGGCGTCGTCGCTGAAGTCCGGCGGGCTGGTCGTACCGCCCGCGCTCGAATCTGCGTCGTCTGTATCGACAGTGAAACCGCCACCGTCGCTCTCATCATCGTAGGTCGTGCCGGTCGAACCGGAATCAATTGGTGCGATGAACATCTGTCACTCCTTCACCAGCGCGAGATACAGAAAGACCAGCGTGGCGACGGTCGAAGCCGCGTCGAGGAGGAGTTGTGCCTCCTCCTGCGAGATTGACCGTTCGTCGAACCACGCATCAACCGGTCCCATCTGGTCGGTCTCGGTGGTGATTTCGAACGTCTCGCCCGTCGTGCCGGTCGCTGTCGGAGTCGCGCCGCTCCGTTCGGTTGCTACGTCAGAAACAAGTGGTTGAGACATGAGCGCCCCGCTCAGTCCTGCCGCGCCATGTCGGTAGCCACGGCGTCACGCAGGGGCTTCCCGATTGCTCGGACGCCCTTGCGAACACCGAAAGACATGAGCGCGTTGGTTGCACTGGTCCCGTCCGTCGATTCCGAGAACTTGACGGTGTACGGCGCATCGACGTACACATCCAGATTGTAATCCTCGGGGATGACGCCCTGAAGCTTCGACTTCCCGAGGTTGAACGTCTCGGGAGCTTCGTTCTGGTTGGAGAGGTTCACGAGTTTCAACTGTTCGTTGAAGAGCTGTTGCGTGGCCGACGCCGACGTGCCGGGCGACGACTTGATAACCTCGATGGAACCCTGCGCGTCGGGGATGTAGTAGACGTGGATGTCGGTGTCGGTGTTGCTCGACGTGATGTCGAACTCGCCAACGTCCGAACCGTTGACCTTCGTGACCGACTCCGGCACCCCGATGTACGTAGAGCCGTCCCACAGTACGATGTTTTGAGTGTTCGGGCACTCCGCGATGGGGAAACCGAGTTCGAACGTCTCCGTGTTGTCGGCCGTCGAGTCGAGAGTGAACGTCTCGTAGGCAGGAAGCGCCAGACGGAACTCCTCGCCGTCGGGGATGGACGTGGGAAGGTCGGCGTCGAGCGAAGCGATAAGCGACCGCTCGCCCGCCGTGCCAGCGAACAGACCCACATCGCTCCCGTCCTGATTTTTGAACGTCTTGGGCGAGACCGTCGAAGGACGGTACGGCATCTCGCGGAGCGTTTGAAGAACGTCCATCAGAGATTACCCCCGGTGCTCCTCAACACCGGCAGAGTCGATGATGAGAGTCGATTCGGTCCAGTCGATGACCGAAGCCGACTTCATCTCGATGTAGGCGGTGTCGATGCTGTTCACGTTGATGTGCGGGGGCATTCCGGGCTTGTCGTAGCCCTGCGGCCACTTGAGCACGTGCTTCACCGAATCGACGTTATCCACGTTCCGCTGTGTGGTGATGTCGTTCTGGTTGTACTCGCGGATGTCCGTCTTCTCCTGCGAGACTTCGACAGGGCGAGACTCGCCTGCCTGCTCGACGGTGATAACCATCTCCGTGTTGACCGGAAGGTCGTTGCCGCCGGAGTCCTTGAACTTCCCGTAAATCGGGAGTCCCGCGAGGTCGCCGCGTGCAACCCGATTGAGCAGGCGGATGAACGTGCCGCGTTCCGGGCTGATTTCAGCGACCGGCGTCATCACGTCGGCCGTGTTGGTCTTTGGAGTGATTTCGTCCGTGCTGTTCGCGTTGTTGCCGTCTCCGATGATGCTGATTTCCATTCAAAACACCTCAGAGTGCGGCCGCGAGCGATTGCTTCACGCCAAACGATTCGGCCGCCGCGTCACCAGTTGCGACCGCACCACCGACGGCCACCTCGTGGTAGCCGAAGTAGATGGCGAGCAGGGACACGACCAGCCCGTACGCTTCTTCTGGAATCATCGTGAGATGATTCGAGAGCAGCCCGCCCACGAGAGTGGGGAACAGGAAGCCGACCAGTACCATACCAGCCTCGCGCATGAAGTCGCCATCCGCGAGAGTGCTGAATGCTTCAGACAGTTCTTGCATTGCTACGGGTAAGACTGTCAGGAGACCAAAAGATAAGACAGAACGAAGACATAAGCGGCCTGTGACGGCAGATACCGGCTTACAACGGGACTTTCTCAGTTGCGACGTAGTGCTCCATCAGTCGGCGCACCACCTCCGGATTCGACAGGTCGCCTACTCGATTTTGCGACAGGTGCTCGTGCACCGCGTCGAACGTCTGCGCGTCTTCACCGTACAGCGTCACGTCTCTCCTGCTCATGCGTAGCTCGGTCGGTTCAGGCCCTTACCCTGCGGCCCGAAGTGGGTGCTTTCCATCTCCATGCCCTTCGTGCTGATTCGCTCCATTGCTCCCGAATCGTCGCTATAAATCCACTCGCTCCCGATTACGTCCCCGTCCGGGTCTTTCGGCGGGTCGGTCCACTTGCGAAGTGTGATTGCTCCGGCGTCTTCGGCGTGGAGTTGTTCGGGGTAGGCAGCCGGGTCCAACGGCGTGCCGCCGGGGTTGTGAATTTCCGGCGTGTAATCGAGCGGATTCCGTAGCTTCTTCAGGTCGGCGTCACTTCCGAATCCGCCGAGCATGTACGCGTCAGCCTGTGAAACGACGGTCGAATCTATCTCAGTGAGTCGCTGAGTTAGCCAGATAGCCGACGCCTGTTCGCCGCGTCCGGTGGTGGCGAGACCTTTCACGTTAGACGGCAATTTCGTGTCCTGTGGGGCCACGAAGTGCGCTTCATCAATGATAATGAGAACGTCGCGCATCTCCCGTGCAACGCGGATGATTTGGTCGCAGACTTCGCGCCATTGGTCATCGTCGAGACGATATCGCGGGAGTTGAAGCCGCTCGCCCCGCTCGATGAGTTGCCGGAAGTCGGAGTCGTCCCATGTCTGGTGCTCCACAGGACCGATGATGTAATTACGGCAGAATCCTGCTTTCACCAAACCCCTGTACTCGTCTTTGTAGTCGAGGATAACACACCGCTCGTACTTCGGGATAGACGCTTCTATGTAGCCCTGCCCGTGGTAGGATTTTCCCCAACCCGATTTTGCGGCGAACAGGAGTTGCACGGCGCTATTCTCGCCCCCTCGTGGCTTCTGTGTCGTCCGTTCCGAGGTTTCCAACCTCTACTAAGAACGTCAACAGACCCCAAAAGCACAGAACCACAGTTAGGTTCGTTCCGATTTCAAACACGGTCATTCGTCTCTGTCCCTCTCACGGACGATGTAGACCGACATCCCCTCGCCGCAGTAGCATTGCCCGTGCTTGATGACCTGCTCGAAGGAGGGTGTGCAGTAGCATTCGGGGTTTGGACAGTGCAGTGTTTCCCCCTCGTACCCCGTCATGATGTCGTCTTCCGTGAGAAGTTCGGCGCTGTCGAGCGGGTCGCTCATGATTCCTCCCAGTTCTGGTTTTGGCTATCGACGTTCACCGTCACGATATCGCCGTTGGGCGGGCCGCGAGTCGGCGCGGGCGAGAGGGCCGAATCCACCGCGAGGTACAGAAGAACGACCACCCAAAAGAGGATGTACCACTGCATGAACGGGTCGAGGTCGTCCCAGTAGTAGTTCGGAGATTCAAGCATCGGCCGACACCTCCTCACCCTCTGCGAGCGCGTCAGCGACCGTGTGAATCTCCTGCGTCGTCGCACGCATGTTCCGTGCGAGAATGAGTTTCAGGGCTTCGCCACTCTCCCACTCGATTACTTCTTCCTCGAACGTGGCGAGTTTGCACCCGTGATGCCGGTCGATGTACGCCGCGACTAACTCGCGGTCGGTCTGGTCCGTCTCGCCCAGATTTTTCGATACCGACGCCGCGATTTTCTCTAATTCGTCTTGCCAGTCGTCCATTCCGATGCCGAGATACTGAGCCGCCTTCGACGGGTTCTCGATGGGTGCGACGTTCTTCAGGTAAACCTCTCCGAGGTCTCCTTTTGCCATTCCGACCATCATCTCGACCAGTTCTTCTTTCCGCTCCTCCTGCGTCACCGTGACGCCCATTTCGCCGGTTCCAGCGGACTCGTGCAACTCGGCCACCGCTTCGAGTTGTTCGAATTCGAGACTAGCAACCACTGTCGCCAGTGCTTGAATCATCTCCGAGTCTTCCGGGTTCGATACCATACGCTTCGCCTGCCGCATCTTTTTGAAACTCATTGTTCTGGGTTCGCTCCGTTCATGATTCGGTCTATTGCCTGTGCTCCCGCGTCGGTTTCCGCGATGATTGCGCCGAAAACGAGAAGCGCCGTTGCGGACATGAGCGCCGCCTGTGGCGACATTTCTTCGGAGAGGTCCATCTCTCGAAGCACCTCGTTGAAGTGGTCGTCTAAGTCCAACTCGCGGGCGTCGTCAATGCTCAGAGCGTTTGCTTCGCCACCCTGAGACTCGACGACAGAGTTAGTCACCTGAACGACCGTCTTACAGTACATGTCGCCCCATTTGGCGTCGGTCTTCGACCCCTCCAAATCGGACTCAGATTTTTCTGATCGAGAATCGGTTGATGCTTCTTCAGAATCGTCCGAACTCGAATCGAGGTCGTCGGCCGCCATGTCGAGAGCGTCCGACATATCGACCGTCTCAGAGTCGTCGAGTGATGGAATCCCGTTGTCCTCCGTCTCCGGTTCGGCGTCCGTTTCAGCGCCATCCTCGGAGTAATCGGCCGCGTCTACGCCTTCGGAGTCGGCTTCGGCGTCACTCATCGACCAGCCCTCGGAACTGCTCGTTGTCCTGAGTCTGAGTCGATTCTTGTTCGGTCTCTGGCGCGGTCTCCTGCGTGCCGCCCTCCTCGCCGCCACGGACGTACAGGAACACCAGCACCAGTATGACCAGCACGCCGAACAGAACGACTGGCGAGACTGGGAGCGCAGGCAGACCGATACCGCCGTCTCCATCGTCCGGGTTCGCCGGGAGGTTGTCGTCTTCGTCCTGCTCGTCTCCGTCGTCGTCTGCGGGCGTCGTGCCCGCCTGTTGTGCTTCGTACTCCTCTTGAGTCGCCATGTCTTTGTCGTCGTCTCCGTCGGCGTCCACGTCGTCTACGTCCTGTGCGTCTCCGTCGTCCGCGTCGTCCGCGTCCTCGACGAAACCGAGCGCGTCTCGCGCCACGGGTTCGATTTCCGACCACTCCTCGCCCGGCTTGGCGTAGGCGTGAGAACGAATCGAGTTGAACACCGATTCGGCGTCGTCCTTCTCGATTTCCTTACCGCACTCTGGACAGGTGAACGAGACCGTCATTCGTCCACCTCACGGGGCTTGTCGGGTCGGGGAGAATTGTAGGACTCCAGTGAGTGCGGGTCGGGTTCGTCCGACTCGCCGTCAAACAGCGAATCCTGTTCGGTGTCCGGTCGGTCGTTGGTCGATGCTCCGCGCCCGAGTTCCGAGCGCGTGTCGGCCATCAGGCCGCCCGTGTTCTTCTCCGCAGCCAGCCGCGACTCAGTGTCGTTGGAGTGCGGGTTGATTCCCGTGTCTCCGAGCGTGCCCTGATAGCCGCGTCGGTCGGCGTCGAGACCGAGCCGTTCGACGGCTTCTTCTTGGGACTCGCCCGGTTCCGAGAGCCGGTCGGCCACTTCATCGGCGACGACGGCCGCCCCCTCCGCGCGGGCGGCTTCGAGGTCGGCTATCGACGGACCTTCACCGGGAAGGGGTTGGCGCACCATGTCGGGGGTGGGTGCGTTGCCGTTCGCTTCGGCCCGCAGTTGGGCGTTTAGCTCGGTCTCTCCAAGACCATCCGAACCTACCCCCCGCATCTCCTCCGGCGATAGGCTCACGTCGTGCCGCTCTGCGAGTCGCATACGCTCCGACTCGGGGATAGGCGTGCGTGGGTCGGTGAGTTCCGCGAACTCCTCCGGGTCGAACGCCGCCGGTACAGTCGGGTTCGTCTGGTCGGCGTCGAGTTCCGCGAGAAGCGCGTCTGTCCACTCCTCGGGAGCGCCGTACAGGTCTGAGTGGTCGAGTGGCGTCTGTCCTGCGTCGGCTCGAATTGAGTTGATGGTGCCGAACGCTTGCGAAGCCGATTTGATAGCGCCGATGTAGGCCCCCCATGCACGTCGGAGTGCCCCCAGTTGGCGGCCAGTCAACTCCCCTTCGGCGTTGGTGAGTCGGTCGAGCACCTTTTCGCGGGCTTCTTCGGGTACGTCGTGCTCGTCGAGCACGGCCGCGACGGTGGCCTTCCGGTCCTTCGAGGGGAGGCGTCGGCGTAGCTCCTCCTCGATGTCCATCAGCGTCGTGGAATCGAGCTTCACGCCGCCCCCTCTGCGTAGTCGCCAAGGGTGGTCATGACCACATCGACGGTGTGGGCGTCACCGAGACGGACGCCGTCGAGGTCGTCCATAGAGACCGACCCATTGGATTCAGCCACTACCCCAGCCACATCGTCGGCCGTGTAACCGCACTCGTCTGACAGCATCTCGCAGGCATCCGAGTACCCCTCTCGGCAGGCGTCAGCCGCCCGTCCGCAGGACTCGTTGGCCGCCTTCTCTGCGGTCGCGGCCGCCGACCGTGACGGCCGGTCGCGGTCGTTCCGTGCGCCACCCCCTTCACGCCGCCATTCGGCCGCGTGCGAGCGGTGTTCGTCCACCGAAAGGGTGGGGTCGAAGTAGGCCAACCAGTCGTCTACCCCCGCCTTCAGGAGCACGTTTTTGATGGCTTTCGCCCGGACGTAGGGCACTTGCGAGAAGTCGATTTGTCGCTTTTCCGCGCGGGTCAGCGGCACAGTGTCGGTGGTCCCGGTCTCTGCTTCGGTCGAAGCAATCGCCGCGTTGATTCGGTCTCGCGGGATGCTCGGTAGGGAGTCCTCGAACACCACCCGTTTTAGGCGCTTGTCGTCTGAGTCCGCGACGTACTCTGCCAACTCCTCGCGGAACTGGTCGGCGTCGTTCTTGCGCGGAAACTCGAACGTGACTGTCACGGCAGCGGCCCCTCAAGTTCGCGGGTCGCGGCGTCTCGGAGTTGCCGCAACTGATTCTTTGTGAGTCCCTTCGAGAACGTCGCTCCTTCGCCAGTGAACCGCACTTCATACGGGAACGATTCGGGTTCTTCGACGTGGAGCACCTCCGGAATCATCATGCCTCAGACTCCGTGACGGGGACGAGAGTGCCCCCCTCCGCCACCTTGTAGGGAGTCGATTCGATAGCTTCGACCACTTCCTCTGGCACGTCTCCGTCTCCTTGGTAGTGGTATGGCCCGCTTGGTTCGCCTTTGAAAAGAGTCCGTTCGCCGTCGAGCACGACCGCGACGGTGGTTTCTTGAGCGCCAGTCCCTTCGTTGCGTCGGTGCCGTACCTCTGTGTCTGCGACGATGTCTTCTTGAGCGTCAGTTGTTTGGCTCACAACCCCACATATCAGTTCTAACAAAAGTCTGTTATCGCTGAATAAATCAATCATTCAGCCACTAAGCCCATTATACGAGTTCCCGTGTCAGCAAATCATTGCGACATTAACTTTAGTACCTGCCCATGGGACCACCACCATGGGCGTAAGTCTTTTACTTTAAGTACCTGTAGTGGTGGGCATGACGATTGCCTGCTACGTGCGAGTTTCCACCGCGAAACAGAACCTCGACCGGCAACTGACCTCGACGAAGGAGTACGCCGAGAACCGACTCGGTGCAACCCTCGCAGACATCGAGATTTACCGAGACAAAGCGACCGGGACTTCCACGAGTGCCCGTGACGACTACCAGCGACTCATGGACGACGCCGAAGCTGGTGAAGTTGACATCGTGGTCGCTCACGAGGTCTCCCGTGTCGCCCGCTCGATTTCTGACCTCGAACGAACTGCCGAACGCCTTCGAGAATCTGGCGTCGAGTTGCACGTTGTCTCCGAAGGGCTGGTCATCGGCGCTGACGAAGAAGACCCGTACCAGCGGGCGCTGTTCCAACTGCTCGGCGTCTTCGGTGAACTCGAAGCGAACATCAAGCGGCAGAACATCCGCGAGGGAATCGCCGCACGACAGGAGAGCGACGAGTACCGACACGGCCCGGCCCCTCTCGGCTTCGAGAAGCGTGACGGTCGGCTCGTCGAAGGAGGCGACTACGACCGCGTCTGCACTGTTCTCGATATGGTGGCTCGAAACGATATGAGTCAGCGAAAAGCAGCGGAAGAATTGGAATCGTCGCGCCGGACCATCCGGCGCGCAGTCGAAGAGCGCGGCGAACTCTACGGACTCTGAGGGCAACAGCCGCGAGCGGCTTCTTCACCGTAGTATCGCGCACCACAGTTCAGACACTCGTGTTCTGGAAGGCGGTTGAACGCCACCATAGCTACACTCCGTCTCCGAGGTCGTCGAGTTCGACGTCGAACTCAACCGGCTCTTTACCAGCGTGTTTGATTGATACGCGATTCGGTGCAAGGTGCGAGTTCTTCGGGTCGTCAATTTCCTCGGCAGCGCCGAAATGGCTGGCGTCAATCATTCCGTAGTAGCCCTCTAGAGGCTGTTTTCCGAAGTGCTGGATAGTCGCTCGGGGCGTACGGAACACGACTTGCTTGTCGAACTCGCGGAGTGAGACAGGAATCCACAGACCACGCTTCGGGTCGATGTGTAGCGTTCGTGTCTCGGACGTTGCAGACGTTGCCTGAAAGCTTCGGTTCGGGACTCTGTCACCCTCTGCGGTTCGCTCCCATCCGGCCGGCCATTCGATACCTTCAGACATCTTCAGCCACCTCCGGACTCCGGACTTCCACAAACACAGCGTTGACCGTCTGCATCAGGTGAATGAGACCACGTCGCCGAAGCGGTGCGAACACCGTGCTCCGGACGGAGTCCTTCTTGATGTTCAGGTCCGAGGCTATCAGCGACTCAGCCGCCGAGACCGGAATCAGACCGTTGTCCATTTCAACGTGCTTTCGCAGTGAGCGGTAGCCCCGGCCTGCCATTCCGCCGGGAATCGCGGAGTTGTCCTCGTCGCCGTCGCGGTCGTCGGCGTCGAGGAGGTGCCCCCGAAGGGCTTCACGAACCACAGCCGAGGTCGAGCAGTCTTTCGTCTCCTGCTCGATGGCCTTCACCAGTTCGGGGTCGTTGACCCGTGCCTGCACCGTCGTTGACTCGGCCGGTTCTTGGGCACTGCTCATGCCGCCACCTCCGTCGGCGCGGCCGTCGCGTGCGTGCCCGCCTCTCGGCGCGACGGGCTTGGGCGCATAATGCGCTCGGGCGTGCGGCAGCGCGCGCGCCGCTTAATAACCGCGCGTTCGTCCCCGTGTGTGGGAATACCGCCGCGTAGACAGGTACGCCCCTGTTTAATACAGAGTGCGATACTGCCGTTAGAGTCGTCCTTTCTACTGTTCTCGTCGTTTGAGTCCGTAATACAGATAGTCGTCGTGTATGCAGTCATCGTCGAACCTCTCCCGGCACTCGCCGGGCACCAGTAAGCGAATCAGAAAGCTGTGCTCTGTCGATGTGGCCGCCGTCAGTAAGGACGAGTGGCTTCGACTCCTGCTCTTCCAGCTTGTCCTCGGCTCTTCTCAGCAGGTTACTGACCGTCCCCGGCGAGGAGTACTCGCATTCTCGTTGATACTCTCGCACACCAACGCCGCCCATCCGACAGGCCACGAAAGCGTTACGTTCAGCGTAGGTCAGCACTGTCAGGTCCGGCTTTGGCGGTTCGTCACGGACCTCGGTCGAGGAAATCGAGACTGGGTCGCCGTAGATGTCGGGAACGTCGCCGAAGTCGGCCTTTCTGATGGTGCACAGATGGGCACAAGCCCCGTCGTGGAACTGGAACCCCTTGCAGTCACACCGGCCGACGAAGCGGTCTCTCTGCTTCGCCAGTGCGACGGTGTGAATGTCACCATCGGGCAGTTTGACCCGCCAGCCGTAGGTGCTGATTGGGTCGATAATCGCTTTGAACGGGTCGGCACGTGTCCACGAGTTGCGCCTGTTACGGGCCAGTTCCTCGAAGAACAGCAGTTCACCACTCTCCGCGTCGTGGTGAGACACTTCGGAACTGCTCTTGGTGCTCATGGCGGCGAACACCTCCGGACGAACCGGCCAGCAGCACCCGCCTTGGGGTCTTTGATGTGGTCACGAATAGACTCGACTACGTCGTCAGGTGAGACGTTCGAATGCTCTAACCACTCGTCGTTCCTCTTGTGGTAGTTGACTCTGAAAAAGCGGCCATCTTCGAGTTTGTATCCGCTCCACCCGAAGTTGTCTTCCCACAGTCGCAGTTCGCCGTCTTCGTCGAAGAGGTCGGGAACTCTTCTACGTCTTCTCTCGACGATTTCGACGGTCGCCTCGTTGTCGTCGAGGTCGATATCGACGGAGGTCTGCCGTCTGCGGTCTCTCACGCAGACCACCCCCCGTTTCCTTCGGTCGAATCGAGTGACGTAGTCGGGTGTCTTCTGGTTACCGCTGGAACTCTATCCGAGAGGTGTCTTCTTCTCGTGAGGTGCCAGCGTGAAACGGGATAGCTACACGGGTAGCTCTCCGGTTTTCGAGGTCTTCTGTAAGAAGCGGGTCGCCTATGGACTCGCCGGGATTTGAACCCGGGGCCTCTTCCTTGCGAAGGAAGCGATCTGCCACTGATCTACGAGCCCTCATTCCCACGGAGTCGTGGGATGCATTTATACGCTTTGTTTCACCGTCTCGCGGTTCCTGTCGAAGCGTGTGAGATGACACGCGCCTTAGCGCTGTAACCAGCTCGGAGGCAGAGTCCTCCGGACGCGCGCCTCGACAGCCGCAAGCGATAGCACGAGGCTACCGCGGACGGGTGTCCGAAACGTCGGACAGGGTAGTTAGTCCTCGAGGACGATCTCGATACTGACGTCGTTGGGAACCTGAACGCGCATCAGCTGACGCAGTGCGCGTTCATCAGCGTCGAGGTCGATGAGGCGCTTGTGGACGCGCATCTCCCAGTGTTCCCACGTCGCGGTCCCCTCGCCGTCAGGCGATTTGCGGGTAGGGACTTCGAGCGTCTTCGTGGGCAGCGGAATCGGCCCGCTGAGGTTGACGCCCGTCTTGTTTGCGATCTCGCGAACGTCGTCGCAGATCTCGTCGAGGTCTTCCGGGCTCGTGCCGGCGAGCCGAACGCGTGCCTGTTGCATCGTTATCGCTCGTTGACTTCGAGCACTTTGCCGGCCGCGATGGTCTGACCCATGTCACGGACAGCGAAGCTGCCGAGTTCCGGAATCTCGGAGGACGGCTCGATGCTGAGCGGCTTCTGCGGACGGACCGTCACGATTGCAGCGTCACCGGACTTGATGAAGTCTGGGTTCTCCTCTGCGACCTCACCCGACGCGGGGTCGAGCTTCTGGTCGATGGACTCGATGGTACACGCGACCTGCGCCGTGTGGGCGTGGAAGACCGGCGTGTAGCCAGCGGTGATGACCGAGGGGTGCTGCATGACGACGACCTGTGCCTTGAACGTCTCGGCGACCTTCGGTGGGTCGTCTGCGGGACCGCAGACGTCACCGCGGCGGATGTCGTCCTTACCGACGCCACGTACGTTGAAACCAACGTTGTCACCAGGGCCGGCCTGGGGAACTTCTTCGTGGTGCATCTCGACCGTCTTCACTTCGCCGCCAACGTCAGACGGCTGGAAGGAGACGTTGTCGCCGGGGCTCATCGTACCGGTCTCGATACGTCCGACGGGGACGGTACCGATGCCCGAGATGGTGTAAACGTCCTGAATCGGCAGACGCAGTGGTGCGTCCGTCGGTGGGGACGGTGCCGGCAGGTTGTTGAGTGCTTCGAGGAGGATGTCTCCGTCGTACCAGGAGGTGTTCTCGGAGCGCTCTGCGATGTTGTCGCCCTCGAATGCCGAGATGGGGACGAACGTCGCGTTGTCTGCGTCGAAGCGGACCTGCTTGAGGAGCTGCGAGACCTGCTCTTTGACTTCGTTGTAGGAGTCTTCGCTGTAGTCAACGACGTCCATCTTGTTGACGCCGATGATGAGTTCGCCGATACCGAGGGTACGGGCGAGGAAGACGTGCTCGCGGGTCTGCGGTGCAACACCGTCGTCTGCTGCGACGACGAGCACTGCGTTGTCAGCCTGCGAGGCACCGGTGATCATGTTCTTGACGAAGTCGCGGTGACCGGGACAATCGACAATGGTGAAGTAGTATTCGTCAGTGTCGAATTCCTGGTGGGCGATGTCGATGGTGACACCGCGCTCGCGCTCTTCTGCGAGGTTGTCCATGACGTAGGCGAATTCGAATCCGCCCTTGCCCTTCTCCTCGGCCTCCGCTCGGTGCTGTTCGATGACGTGTTCCGGGACGGAACCGGTTTCGAACAGGAGTCGGCCGACGAGCGTACTCTTACCGTGGTCGACGTGGCCGATGATGGCCAGGTTCTGGTGGGGTTTGTCGCTCATTGGTATGTTCACGCGCTAAGGCGCTCTGTGGGGATTGTTTTCGCTGAAACCCCTAAAACGATTTCGATACGCACTACAGGCCGTCTAAGCGCCGTACTGCGATTTGCCGAACCATACCATGGGTCGCAGTGTCAAGAAATTCGAAGAATCACTAATCGTTCGAAAAGCGTTGTGAGACGGCTTGTAAGTGGTCTACTCTAGTCGAGAAACGTCCGAGAGAACCGCCGTCGCCGTCTCCGGACCACCCGCACCGCGCCCACTGATGTTCAGCTGACCCGCGTGCGTGGTCTCGAGTTGCACGATGTTCTGCGTGCCGGTGACCGCCAGCGCCGACCCAGTCGGGACGAGTCGCGGAGCCACGCGCACGCCGGACGCGGTGGCCTCGCCGATGAGTCGAACCGTCCGACCGTCTTCGGCGGCGAGGTCGAGCGCCGTGCCGGGGACGTTCCGAATCCCCTCGACGTCGGCATCGTCGAGGCGGTACTCCACCTCGCCGTCGCTCAGGACGTTCGAGAGGATGACGAACTTGAGGGCAGCGTCGATGCCGTCCACGTCGAACGTCGGGTCCGCTTCGGCGACACCGAGGTCCTGTGCTTCCGCGAGGACGTGTTCGTAGTCGAGTCCCTCGGCGGCCATCCGCGAGAGGATGAAGTTCGCCGTGCCGTTGAGCACGCCGCGCGCGGCCGTGACCTGTGACGCACCGAGGTCCGAAATCGTCGAGAGCACGGGAATCGCACCGCCGACGGCCGCCTCGAACTGGACGCGGCCCTCGCTTTCGGCTTCGAGGGCGCGCAAGTCCGCGTAGCGTTCGGCGACCGGGCCTTTGTTGGCGAGGACCACGTGTCGGTCCGCTTCGAGCGCGCGCTCGACGTGCGAGAAGCCCGGTTCGGCGTCGCCGAGCGTCGTCGGCGTCGCTTCGACCAATACGTCGTAGTCCGAATCGAACAGCGCGTCCGGGTCGTCGGGGCCGACCACGCCTTCCTGTGCCTTCCGTTCGAGCACCCGTTGTGGGTCCAGCCCCTCGGAATCCGAGACGGACGACGACGAGTCCGCGAAGGAGACGACTTCGTGGCCGTACTCGCCGGCGAGTTCGAGGACCGAACTGCCGACAGCGCCCGCGCCGAGGACGGCGAGACGAAGGCTCATGCGGACTCCTCCGTGAGCGGTTCGATGACGTGGAGGTCCTTCTCGGCGGCGATGTCGCGGACGACGCCCAGCACCTCGTCGCTCTTGCCGGAGCGCGTTGCGAGGCGCAGGCGCGCACTGGAGTGTTCCTGCGTGCCGGACGGTGCCGACAGCGACAGGTCGGTCACCGTCGCGTCCGCGACTTCCTCGACGCGGTGAAGCGTATCCGAGAGGTCCGAATCGACGAGGTCACCGACGAGCAGCAAGATGAGTTCCTCGCCGAAGTGCTCGGTGTCGGCGCGGATGACGTTGATGCCGGCGTCGCGCACCGCTTGCACGATACTTTCGAACCGAGCGGGCAGACATTCGAGGTCTACTTCGACCGGGATGTGCCCGCGCGGGGTGAGGTTCCCACGTTCGTGGAAAATCGACAGGAGGTTGCCTCCGTTGTTGGCGATGGGTTTGAGCGCGTCGAGTAACTGGCCGGGTTCATCGACCAGTTCGAGCCGAATGGTGTGTGCCTGCGGCAGTTCGCCACCGTCGGTCTCGGTTTCCTCTTGCTCGATGTCTTGGGCGCTCATCTGACCACCTCCGTGGGACGCCCCGACCGTGTTGTCGGCGACGCGTGGCTCTGCGGTGGTTTCGCGTCGTCGCGCCGGGAGTCGGGATACGTGCCCCTACGCATACCTATCCGTCATTCGGCCACGCGGTATAAGCCTTCGCAGACGACACAGTTTGCCGGGGATGCGAGCGTGCTGGCATTTCACACGGCCATAATCGTGCACCCGGCCGAAAATTCGGCGTACACGCGTTGCTGACGGTGTGCTACCGGGACAGGTCAGTTTAAACTAATAAATATCAGGGTTATAACTTTCGTACCAAAGTCGTCTCACGTCGATTATTCACACACCTGCCACTTGACGAGTCGAGCGGTTGGGTGAAGGGAAGAATTTCCAATGGGCGAGAAATCGAAGCAAGACGGTCTCACACTCAGTGATACTGAACTGATAGAGGCCCTGAAAAACTACGGAATCAAACGCCGAACGCTGATGAAACTGCTCGGGGTGGGAGCAGTCGCATCGACAGTCGGTGGAACAGCGACAGCGAGTAGCGCCCAAGCGGCCCGAATCGACGAAGTGTACGGTGCGCCGTACTCCGCAGACGAGAACGTCCCACGGGGACTCGTGGACCACACCGTCGTGGTCACCATCAACGAAGGGGGAACGTACGACGGCTTCCCGGTTGACCCGGCAGCCCACGAGATGGGCGGCGGAGAGATGACCGCGACGGAGACGGCGACAACCGAGACTGCGACCACCGAGTCGGACGAGACGAGCACAGACACGACGACCGAGACTGCGACGGCCACAGAGACGGCGAGCACAGAAACAGCGACCGACACCGAGACGGCGACCGACACCGAGACGGCGACCCCCGAGTCGGGAGACGAACTTCCGGAGTTCATCTTCGACCCGGTCGGATTGGCCGTGAATCCGAACGAAGTCGTAGAGTTTCGAGTCGGCTTCGGTCTCCACACCGTGACCTCGTTCCATCCGAAGTTCAGCGAGCCACCGTTCTTCGTACTGCCAGAGCGGGTGCCGACGGAGTACGGCTTTACCTCACCGCCAGTCGTGGACGGCGACGCGTGGCTCTACCGATTCACAGAACCCGGCGTGTACGACCTGTTGTGTCTGCCGCACTTGGAGTTAGGAATGGTCATGCGAATCGTCGTCCCCGACGGCGACGAGGTTCCCGAAGACGACTACGGCCCACTCGAAATCCCGAACGCGGGTGCCGTGCTGGCCGCGCCCGAACTGACCCCGGACAACATCGTCAGCGAAGGGGAGGTCCCGTGGGCAGGCTTGTCGCTCTAAGTCGGGCCCGGCGACTTTTTTTGAGAGCGTGTGCGGAACAGTCGGCAGTCCGGTGGACAGTGCTGTCGCTCACCGGCGAATAAACGAAAGAAAGGCGCGATGTATCGCGCTTAGATGTAGTCGATAGCCTGCGAGAGTTCGAGCTTCATGCCCTTACGCTCGCGGATCTCCATAATCTTCTCGCGCTGGAGGTTGTCCGAGAGGACGCGGAAGCCAGCGTTCTCCGTGTTCCAGGACGCGCGACCTTCGGTCGCCGAACGGATGTCGGAGGAGAAGCCAATCATCTCTTCGACGGGTGCGATACCCTCGATGACCATGAGGTCACCCTCTTGGTACATGTCGTCAACGCGGCCGCGGCGACCCTGAATCTCACCGGACGCCGAGCCCATGTACTCGGAGGCGACGTCGATGCGGACGTTCTGGATGGGTTCGAGGAGCTTGACCTGACCCGCGATGAGCGAGCGGTGGACCGCGTCACGCGTCGCAGGGATGACCTGCGCGGGACCGCGGTGGATGGTGTCCTCGTGGAGCTTCGCGTCGTGGAGACGCAGAAGCGTACCCTGAACGGGTTCTGCGGCGAGCGGACCGTCGTCGAGTGCCTCTTCGAGACCCTCGATGACGAGTTCCATCGTCTCGTTCAGGTGCTGGATACCCTTCGTGTCGTCGATGAGGATGTTCGTCCCGTGGATGTGTTCGACGTTCTGGGAGGTGTCCTTGTCCATGCCGGCTTCCTGCAGTGCCTCGCGGCGCTCCAGTTCGGGCATGTCCATCGAGATTTCGCCGAGCTTGATGTCGTCAACGATGTCCTGCGAGAGGGGTTCTGCCGTGATGTAGAACTTGTTGTGGCGGTTCGGCGAGACACCCTCGACCTCGTGGGACTTCGTCTGGACCTGCTCGCGGTAGACGACAATCGGCTCACCGGTGCGGACCGGGATGCCCTGGTTGTCGCGGATACGCTGCGTGATGACTTCGAGGTGGAGTTCACCCTGACCGGAGATCAGGTGCTCACCGGTGTCCTCGTTAATCTCGACGCGGATGGTCGGGTCTTCCTTTGCGACTTGCTGAAGCGTCTGGATGAGCTTCGGCAGGTCGTCCATGCGCTCTGCCTCGACGGACTTCGTGATGACAGGCTCGGAGATGTGTTCGATGGACTCGAACGGCGTCATCTCGACGGACGAGACGGTCGAGCCAGCGATGGCGTCGCGGAGACCGGTGACTGCGGCGATGTTCCCTGCGGGGACGCCACGGTCGAGTTCCTCGCGCTCGCCACCCATGAAGACACCCACGGACTGGACGCGGTTCTTGCCCGCGGTACCGGAGACGTAGAGTTCCTGACCCTTGCGGATGGTACCGGAGAACAGACGACCGGTTGCGATTTCGCCCGCGTGGGGGTCCATCGAGATGTCGGTCGCCATGAAGACGACTTCGCCTTCGTCATCGACTTCGCGCATCTGTCGTGCGAGTTCGGACTCGGAGTCGCCACGCCAGACCGTCGGGATACGACGGGGCTGGGCGTCGAGCGGGTTGGGGAAGTGCTCCGCAACCATGTCGAGAACGACGTCCGAGAGCGGCGTGCGCTCGTGGAGTTCCTGGCGGTCGCCAGCGCGTTCGAGTTCCATGATGTCGCCGAACGAGATGCCGGTCTCTTGCATCGACGGCATGGAGACACCCCACTTGTAGAGGGCGGACCCGAAGGCGACGGTGCCCTCTTCGACGGAGACGGTCCAGTCGTAGTCCTTCTCTTCGGTCATCCCGCGGATGAGTTCGTTGACGTCGGAGATGACATCGACGAGACGCTGCTGCATCTCTTCGGGACCTTCCTGCAGTTCGTTGATGAGGCGGTCAACCTTGTTGATGAACAGCGCGGGCTTGACACCCTCGCGGAGCGCCTGACGCAGCACCGTCTCGGTCTGCGGCATTGCGCCCTCGACAGCGTCCACAACGACGAGTGCGCCGTCAACTGCGCGCATCGCGCGCGTCACGTCGCCACCGAAGTCAACGTGGCCCGGCGTGTCGATGAGGTTGATGAGGTGGTTCTTGTCTTCCCACTCGTGGGTCATCGAAACGTTTGCCGCGTCGATGGTGATACCGCGTTCCTGCTCGTCCTCTTTCGTGTCCATCGCAAGCTGCTGGCCGGCAGTCTCGTCAGAGATCATGCCTGCACCTGCGAGGAGGTTGTCGGAGAGCGTCGTCTTCCCGTGGTCGACGTGAGCGGCGATGGCAATGTTCCGGATCTGTTCCGGCTTGTCCATCAATTTCTCACATTCTTGGACAATTTTCTTTCGTCGGCCCATTATACAGGGGTCTACCGGCAGGAGGGTCAAAAGAGTAGTGTTTTTGCCGAGCGGATTTCCCCTCGTCAGGCCCCCTACGGCCGGGGTATGAGCATTTTTGTCACGATAGACGGAATGACACCAGAGACGGAACGAGAGTTCTGTTTCGGCCGACGAAGCATCCATCCGTTCGGAAGAGTCATGTTCCGTGACAACAATACACATGATAGATGGACCTCCGTGTGCTCGGAGGCGCACCCGCAGACCCGTTCTTGAGCGCCGCCGACGTGTTTGAAACCGAGTTCTCGATCGAGTACCCCGTCTTCGTCACCGTCCGCGACGACCCCGACTCGCGGACGTGGGCCGCCCACTACGAAGACCACCACGTCCTCAACATCTCTCGGCAGGCCGCGACGAGCGCGATGGCTCGGGAGTTCGCCCTCCACGAACTGTCGCATATGGCGCGGAACGAAGAGCGGCACGTCTCCCACTACCAATCGACCGAAGAAGCCGTCTTTCTCGCCCTCGCGGGCCGGACGGTCGAACGCCGAAAGCTCGCTCACTGCTACCAGATTGCCAACCATTGTAAAGACATCTACGCCGACGACCTGACGCTCGCAGTCGCGCCCGCGGACAAACTCGTCCAGTTCCTCGAATCGCAACTGGCCGCGTCGCTCATCGATCGGCCACAGACGACGACCAACCCGGAGTACCGACTCGTCACGCCGGGGTCCGACCCCGACATCACCGCGGTCAACGCCGCGTTCGCGCTCGCGCTCGTCGAACGGCACGACCTCATCTCGGACGACCACCGCCTGTACGACCTCGCGCACGCGGCCGCGGACGACGCGCCGAACATCTCGCTGGAGACGTTCAAAGAACACTTCCGGACGCTCGCCGACGACCCCTCGAAGAGCGAGTACCGTCGCACGCTCGTGGACGTGGTCCGGCGTTACGTCGTCGGTCCCTCGGTCGCCGCCGACTGACGAACGCCGGCGAAACCGAGTCGGCTCGCCGACCGCGAGAGTGACGACGCTACCGCTCACCGAGGTGAAAAACGAAAGAGAGAGAGATTATCGGGCTGCCTGCGCGACGCGTTCGCGCTCTTCCTTCTGGGAGATTGGCCCAGACTGAAGGTCGTAGTCGGCGGCACCGATGAGCTGCGTTGCGAGCGCTTCCGAAGCGCTGGTCTTGGACTTGTACGAGGCGCTGAGAGTTCCCTTTGCGATGAACTTCAGGGCCTGGTCAACACGGCGCTGGGGGGCGACGTCAACGGCCTGCGGGACGGAGATGCCACCGTACTTGAGGCGGACGGTCTCCTCGCGGGGACCTGCGTTCTCGACTGCGCGGACGAGGACCTGCACGGGGTTCTCCTCGGAGCGCTCGTCCACGATTTCGAGCGCTTCCTTGACGATTTTCATCGTCTTCTGCTTCTGGCCCGTGTTGTCTTCGGTCTGCATCAGACGGTTGACGAGGCGCTCGACGATGCTGATTTCGCTCTTCTTGAACTGCTTCGAAGCGTGGCGGCCCATCGTGTGGGCAATCGGCGTGACCTTGATGTAGCGGTCCATGCCGGGTTCGGTGTACTCGATTTCGGAGACGTCCCAGACGCCGAACAGAAGCGCGTTCTGCTTCGCCTCTTCGCTACCTGCGGGGGATTCGGGTTCGGGGGATTCGTTCTCAGACATTATCGCACCGGCTTCTCTGCGTTACCGCGGACGAGTTCGATCATCGAGACGCCGTTGACCTTCTCGACCTTGTAGTTGACACCGGAAAGGTCACCCATCGCACGACCCTTTGCACCACCGATACCGGCGATGGTCACTTCGTCGTGCTCGTCGATGAAGGAGATTGCACCGTCACCGGGACAGAACGCGGTGACCTGCTTTCCGTTCTTGATGAGCTGGACACGAACACATTTTCGGATTGCCGAGTTCGGCTGCTTTGCTTCGATACCAACCTTCTCGAGGACGATACCGCGGCCCTGCGGTGCGCCTTCGAGCGGGTCAGATTTCTTACCGAGACCGCGCTCACGGCGCGCGTACTCAGAGTCGGACCATCGGCGCTTCTGCCGGTCCTTTTTGAGCTTGCGCGCGGCGTATTTGCCGTTTGCCATAGTGAACACAACTTCCAAATGGAGCTACTTAAGCCTCCCTTTTCGAATCCGGCGAAACGGATTCAGTGAGCATTAGCGACCCCTAAGGACGAATCTGAGGACGTTTCACGAATCCAGAGTGACGAGAGCGACGGCCACAGGTTGGCGAAGAGCGACTAAGGTGACCGGAGAACTGTTCATTCGTCGGCAGTGTGTCATTCACACACAGCATCGGCGTCGAGAGGCGCTCGGTTCTCGCCTGTGCCGCCCTCCAGCGTTCGGCCGACGAAGTCGGGGGAGTTCGTCACCGTACGCCCAGTGCTGGGAACAGCCGTCGTCACTCTCGCCATCGTTACCGCGTAGTCATTACGGTTACCGCGTGGATACTATGTTGGTCATTACGGTTACCGCGTGGATATTATGTGGTTCTTCGCACGCGCGCGAAGCGAACGTCAACGACTTCGGCCATCTCGACACCACGACAGCGTGGCCACTCGGGTGGGCGAAGTCGGTGAAAACGTGTACTCCAGTTCAGGTCAACTGGACGTCGTCGATGTCGTAGTGTCGTCGCGCGAGGGTTCGCGCCGTCTCGATGGTCTTGCCGCCACCACCGATAGCGACGCCGCGGTCTTCGGTTGCGACTTCGACGTACGCGACGACGTCGTTCTGCCGCGAGATGGTCACGTGTCGGACGGCCGCGGGCGCGAGCGCACTGGCGACGAACGCCTCGGGGGTGTCCGCGTCTTCGACCAGTTCGACGCGGCGGCCGATGCGTTCTTCGAGGGCTTTCACCTGACTGCCGCCGGGTCCGATGGCCGTCGCCATCTCCCCCGCGGCGACGAGGAAGACGACGCGGTCGTCGAAGACGAGGCAATCGCGGGCCGTCGCGTCAGTCTCCTCTTCGAAGAGGGCGATATAGCGGCGAGCGGCGTCCGACAGCGTGACTTTCATCGGTATCGTTAGTCGTCAGAGGGTTCGACGGCCGCGGTCGTCTCGACGTCGTCCACGTCGATAGAACCCATGCGGAGGTTCACGTCGCCGGTGCCGATGGCGATTGGCTTGCCGACGATGACGTTCTCGATGACGCCGTCGAGGTCGTCTTTCTCGCCGTGGATGGCCGCATCGAGGAGGTGGTTGACCGTGACCTCGAACGCTGCGCGGGCGAGCACGGACTCTTTCGAACCCGAAATCCCGTGCCGACCGATGGATTCGATTTCGCCGTTGTTGGTCATGATGTCCGCGACCAGCATCAGGTGACGGATGTTCACGTCGGAGAGACCCTGCTCTTCGAGCGTGTTCATCGTCTCGTTGATGATGGCTTCGCGGGCGGCCTCGACGCCGAGTTGCTTGTACACCTCGTGGATGTTGTTCGAAGTCGTACGCGAGGCATCGACGCCCTCGATAGCGAGCACGTCGCCGAAGGCAGAGCCCTCGGTGTAGAGGACGAACTCTTCTTCGCCCGTCTTCTCGTTTTGCTCCTTGCGGATGACGACGCGCGAGACCTCTTCGATACCCTTGAAGACGATGTCGCGGAGTTCCTCGACGAGTTGGAGGAGACGGCGGTAACTCGGCGTCTCGGGACCGAACTCGATGATGGTTCCCTGCCGGCGCGTCTTGACGCCGAGGGCGTCCTCGATGGTCTCGGCGACTTCGCTGGCGATGACGCCCACGTCGTCGTAGGTCGGCCAGCGCTCTTGGAGCGTGTCGTCGTTGAGGTCGATTTGGACGACCATGTCCGCGACGTTCGTCGAGATGTCACCCAGTGCGAGAATCTTCGTCGCCTCGATTCCCCAGACGACCTGGTGTGCGAGTTCGCGCTCTTTCGCGTAGTCGTCTTCGAGGTAGACCGTCATCATCGGCGTGTCGGGCGTCTTCCGGGCGTCCACGAGCTCGATGAGTCGCGGCAGGCCCTGCGTCACGTCGATCTCTGCGACGCCCGCGTAGTGGAAGGTGTTCATCGTCATCTGCGTCCCCGGTTCACCGATGGACTGCGCAGAGACGGTTCCGACGGGGTCGAGCGGGTCCACGCGCGTGTCGAGGTAGCGGGCCTCGACGGCCTGTGCGATTTCTCCCGCTTGCTGGACGGAGACGCCTTCGCGTTCTTCGATGGTCTGGTAGATGCGGTCCTTGAGTCGTCGGGTCAGCTCTTTGGACTCGACGAGGTCGATGAGTTCTTCATCGACGAATTCGTAGTCCGAGGCTTCGATTTCTGTCTCTTCAGTCATCGGATTCCACCTCCGCACGGGCACTGACGCGCGGTTCGGCGTGTTCGGAGAGGTTCGTCGGCGGTGCGCGCTCCCCAAGGAAGCGTTCTTTCTCTTCGTCGGAGGAGAACTCCGAGTCCATGATGCGGTCCGCGATGGCGTCCACGTCGATCGGCGTCTCGTCGTCCGACGAGACCTTCACCGGACTCGTGCCGTCCTCGCCGAATTCGAACTGCACGATGGTTCCGGAGGTGTCGCGGACGGAGCCGTCGTACTGCGCTTCGAGTTCGGAGAGTGCGTTGATGAGACGGCGCTGGAGGTACCCGGACTTCGAGGTACGAACTGCCGTGTCCACCAGCCCTTCGCGGCCACCCATCGCGTGGAAGAAGAACTCACGCGGAGTGAGACCGGCGCGGTAGGAGTTCTCGACGAAACCGTGTGCTTCCGCCGAGAGGTCGCCGGGCTTGTAGTGGCTGAGGGTGCGGCCTTCGTAGCCGCGGTTGATACGCTCGCCGCGAACTGCCTGCTGGCCGACACAGCCGGCCATCTGGGTCAGGTTGAGCATGGATGCACGCGCACCGGACTTCGACATGACGACCGCGGGGTTGTCCTCTTCGAAGTGGTCCTCTGCGATTTCACCGGCAGAGTCGCGCGCCTTGCCGAGACGCTGCATAATCTTCATTTCGAGCGTCTCGTCCACCGAGCGACCGGGCAGGGATTCGAGTTCGCCCGCCTCGTAAATCTCGATGAGTTCCTGAATGCTGTCGTAGGCGGCGTCGATTGCCTCGTCCACCTGCGCCGTCGCTTCGTCCGGGATGGACTCGTCGTCGATACCGATGGAGAGACCGAAGTGCATGATAGCGCGCATCGCCAACGAGGCGATCTCGTTGATGAAGATGCGCGAGCGCGTCTTCGAGTAATCCTTCGCCAGCACGTCAACGATTTCCCCACCGAACGCACCGACTGCGTCCTCGTCGATGGTTCCGGAGATGAGCTGTCCGTCCTCGATGACGACTTCGTCGCCGACCTTCGAAGTGAACGCCATGTTCAGGTCGTCGGGGAGCAGTTCGGAGAAGATTTGCCGGCCCGTCCAGTACGGCGTGCCGTCTTCTTCTTCACCTGCGGGTTCGGGGAGCGTGTCCACGCGCGTCGCACGGAGCAGGTCGAGCGCCTGCGTCTCGACGAAGTGCGGGTTGTCGTGCGTGAGGAGATAGGTTCCCGAGATGTGGTCCTGAATCGCGCCGATGATGTTCTCACCGAAGCGGGGCGAGAGAATCTGCTCTTGGACGCGCATGAGGACGCGCGCCTCGGCACGGGCCTCCTCGTTCTGGAGGGCGTGCATGTTCATCTCGTCGCCGTCGAAGTCTGCGTTGTACGGCGGGCAGACGACGGTGTTCAGACGGAACGTCTTGTACGGCATCACGACGACTTCGTGCGCCATAATCGACATCCGGTGCAGCGATGGCTGCCGGTTGAAGATGACGATGTCGCCATCGACGAGGTGGCGGTTGACCTCCCAGCCGAGTTCGACCTTCTCTGCGAGTTCTTCGCAGTTCTTCTCGGTCACCTTCAGACGGCGGCCGTCCGGTCGGCGGACGTAGTTCGCACCAGGGTGCGCTTCGGGCCCGTTGCGGACGTACTGCTGGGCCTGTTCGATGTTGCGCTCGGTGACGTTCATCGTCTGGGTCATCTCGGTCGCAACGCGGTCTGGAACGCCGACCTCGTTGAGCGAGAGCGTCGGGTCCGGCGAGATGACGGTACGCGCGGAGAAGTTCACACGCTTTCCGGACAGCGAGCCACGGAAGCGACCTTCCTTACCCTTGAGACGCTGACTGAGCGTCTTAAGCGGGCGACCGGAGCGGTGTCGTGCCGGCGGCGTGCCCGAAATCTCGTTGTCGATGAACGTGGTGACGTGGTACTGGAGCAGTTCCCACAGGTCCTCGATAATCAGCTGTGGGGCACCCGCCTCGCGGTTCTCCATGAACCGCTGGTTGATGCGGATGATGTCCACGAGTTTGTGGGTCAGGTCGTCCTCGGAGCGCTGGCCGTTGTCGAGCGTAATCGACGGGCGAGCGGTCACCGGCGGGACCGGAAGCACGGTCAGAATCATCCACTCGGGGCGCGAGCGCGAGGGGTCGATACCGAGCGTGACGAGGTCCTCGTCCGGGATGTCCTCGAACCAGTCGCGGATGTCCGAGGGCATCAGCTTGTTCATGTCCTCTTCGGTGAGGTCGATGCCGAGGGCCTTTTCGAGCGCCTTGCGGTCCTCGCCGACCGGGCGGAACTCGCCAGCGAGGACTTCGTTGATGCGCTCTGCCGGCATGTCGGCCTTCTCGGCGAGGTCAACCGGCGAGATGCCGTTGTCGTCCTCGTCGTCGGGGTCGGGTTGCATCGCCGAGGCGATGAGTTCCGAGTAGTCGCCCGACAGCACGTTCTGGACCTCGTAGTAGGTCGTCGGCTTCTCGTGTTTGATGTCGTGCTGGCCGGAGCCACAGTGCGGACAGCGGTGGGCCTTGCGGGCCTGCCGGACTGCCGACTTCATCACGTCGCTCCAGTCGTCGCCGAGTTCCTTCGTGCGCTGGAGTTTGCCGCGGTACTCGTCTGCTTCTTCCTGCGTGAGCGCGAGGCGACCGCACTCGCGGCAGGTCGAACGGAGCAGGCGTCGGATGAGCTTGGTGAAGCCCACGTGGATGACGGGCGCGGCGAGTTCGATGTGACCGAAGTGGCCGTTACACGAACCCGAGTGCTGGCCGCAGGTGCGGCACTGGAGACCGGGGTCGATGACGCCCAGACGCGGGTCCATGAGACCCATGTCGATTGGGTAGCCGTCGTCGTCGTAGGTGTCCGCCGTGATGACCTTCGTGGCGGACATGTCTCGGTACGTCTCCGGGTCCATCAACCCGAACTGGATACTTCCGATTTCTTTGGGTGTCTGCATTGACATGTGTACTTAGACCGCGTCCTTCAGTTCGATTCGTGGACGGACGCCGAGGGCGACCATCTCGTCGAGCAGCAGCTTGAACGCGTAGCTGATCTCGATTTCGTGGATGTTGTCTTCGTCGCCGGTAACGGGGTCGTAGATGCGGCGCTGGTCGCGGTCCTCGACGGCGACCATGCCGGTGTCGGCGGAGATGTAGACCTTCTCCTTGTCGGAGGAGTCGAGCAGGCGTTCCTGCAGGACCATCGCGGCACCGTGACCGATGACGGTGTCACGCTCCATCTCACCGAGGCGAAGCCCACCTTCGCGGGCGCGACCTTCGGTCGGCTGACGGGTGAGCACCTGCACCGGACCGCGCGAGCGGGCGTGCAGCTTGTTGCTCACCATGTGGTACAGCTTGTGGTAGAAGATGATGCCGACGAAGATTTCGGCTTCCACCTTCTCGCCGGTCACACCGGAGTACATGACTTCCTTCCCCGAGGAGAGGTAGCCACGCTCTTCGAGTGCCGAGCGGAGTTCTTCTTCGTTCTCGCCCTGGAAGGCGGTGCCGTCAACGCGGCGGCCTTCGAGTGCGCCGACTTTGCCGCCGAGCATCTCCAGCACGTGGCCGACGGTCATCCGCGACGGCAGTGCGTGCGGGTTGAGGACGAGGTCGGGCACGACGCCGTCTGCCGTAAAGGGCATGTCCTCTTGCGGGGCCAAGTGGCCCACGACACCCTTCTGGCCGTGGCGGGATGCGAACTTGTCGCCGAGTTCCGGAATCCGCTGGTCGCGGACGGAGACCTTTGCGAGTTTCGAGCCGTCTTCACCCTCCATCAGGGTGACCGTGTCCACGACACCGTTCTCGCCCGAGCGCATCGTCACGGAGGTCTCGCGGCGCTTCTGCGGCGAGAGACCAGCCATGTCGTCGGGTTCTTCGAGGAACCGCGGCGGCGAGGTCTTGCCGAGAAGCACGGAGTTCTCGTCTACGACCGTCTCGGGGTTCACGAGTCCGTCTTCGTCGAGGTGCGAGTAGGCGTCTTCACCGCGTGCGCCGCGCACGTCCTGCGACGGCATCTCGAAGCGGTCTTCCTGTCCGCCGGGGTAGCGACGCTCTTCGCCCTCGTACGTCCGGAAGAAGTGCGAGCGAGCGAGGGCGCGTTCGACCGAGCCCTTGTTCATGACGAGCGCGTCCTCGATGTTGAAGCCCTCGTAGGACATCACGGCGACGACGAAGTTCTGTGCGGCCGGCCGCTCGTCGAAGCCAATCTGTTCGGTCGTCTGCGTCTTGACCATCGAAAGCTGCGGGTAGTGCAGGAGGTGCTGACGCGTGTCGGGACGGATGCGGTAGTTCGCCGCCGGAAGCCCCAGCGACTGCTTCATCATCCCCGACCCCATCGTAATACGCGGCGAGGCGTTGTGTTCGGGGTACGGAATCATCCCGGCACCGATACCGAAGATGAGCTGTGGGTCGATTTCGAGGTGCGTGTGGTCCTCGTTCAGTTCGTCCTCGTCAACGGCGACGTAGATGTCCTCTTCTTCCTCGGCGTCGATGAACTCGACCAGGCCACGGCTGACCATGTCCTCGAAGTCCAGTTCGTCGTTCCGGAGCGCCTCGATGTGGTCGTCGTCGAGGAGGGGTTCGCCACCTTCGACGACGATGAGGGGACGCCGAGCACGGCCGGCGTCGGCGTTGATGATGACTTCGCGGGTGCGCTCTTTGACGGAGACGTTCACCATCTGGCTGACGTCGCCGCGGCGACGCGCCTCCCGAATCTGAGCCGCGAGCTGTTCTGGGTCGGGGTGCGTCCCGACGAGACTACCGTTGACGTATACTTTCGCTTCTCGCTGTGCCTGAGCCATGTTAGTCGTCCGCTGGGGTGGCGTCGATACTGTCGATGCCGGGGATGCCCTCGACACCCATCGACGCGAGTTCTCGTTTGAGTGACTGTTCGTCTTCGACGTTCTGGGAGAGTTCCATCGCCTGCGCGAAGTTCTTCACCAGCCCACAGTTCGGCCCTTCGGGGGTCTCCGAGGGGCAGATGCGACCCCACTGGGTCGCGTGCAGGTCGCGTGCCTCGAAGTGGGGTTGGGAACGCGACAGCGGGCTGCGGAGACGGCGCAGGTGAGACAGCACACCCATGTAGTCGGTGCGGTCCACGAGCTGGGAGACACCGGAGCGGCCACCGACCCAGTTACCCGTCGCAATCGGGTGTTCGAGACGCTCGGTGAGAACGTCGGAGCGAACCACCGTGTTGACGGTGAGGTTGCGGTTACGCATGTTCGCGCGTTCGAGCTGGTACTTCACGTCACGCGCGAGCTTGTTGAGCGCCGTCCGGAACAGGTCCTTCATCAGGTCGCCCGAGACCTTGAGGCGCTTGTTGGCGTAGTGGTCTTTGTCGTCCGATTCGCGGCGCTGGAGTGCGAGTTCGAAACACGCCTCGGCCATGCGGCAGAGGTAGTACGCCTTGTTGAGACGGACTTCCTCTTCCTCTGCGCCCTCCTCGTGGAGGTGCGGAAGCAGGTAGCGGTCGATGACGTAGTTGGCGCGTTTGAGCTGGTAGTTCTTCCCCTGCCCGCCGGCGACGCGCTTGCCGAGTGCCTCGATGGCCTGTTCTTGGGTCTGAACGTCGGCCTCTTCGAGGTTTTCGAGCATGAACTTCACAATCTCCGGGTCGTCGGAGACGCGGTGGACGATTTCCTCGTCGGATTCGAGACCCAGAGCGCGAACGAGCGTGACGAAGTTGACGCTGCCCGAGACCGAGGGGAACGACACTTCGAGCAGGCCTTCGCGGTTGCGCTCACAGAGCACGAGCGCGCGGTACCCGCGGCGCTGGCTGAACGTCTTGGCGACCTGAATCTCGTCGCCGTACTTCGTGTCGTACTCGGCGAGAATCTTGTTCGGTGCGAGGTCCTCCGAGGTCATGAGCACGCGCTCGGAACCGTTGACGATGAAGTACCCACCGGGGTCAACGGGGTCTTCGCCGATTTCGACGAGGTCCTCGTCGGAGAGTTCGGCGATGTTACACTTCGAGGAGCCGACCATGATGGGCATCCGGCCGACTTTCGTCTCGGAGCTATCGACGACGACCTCTTCTTCTTCCTCGCCGCCGCGGACGATGGACATCTCCATGAACACGGGGGCGGAGTACGTGATGTTGCGCAGGCGCGCTTCCTGCGGGAAGAGCAGTTCTTCGGACCCGTCGGCCTCGCGGACACGGGGCGTCTCCACGCGGACGCCGCCGAGTTCGACGTAGACGGGTTCTTCGCCCTCTTTGTCGCCGATGTCGGTCTCGATAGTGCCCTTTTCCTCGACGACTTCCTCCATGCCGCGTTCGAGGAAGGCGTTGAACGAGCGGAAGTGGTGTTCGGCGAGCCGTGCTTCAGAGAAGTATTTTCGAGAGACTTCGCGTCGTGCTTGTCGATTCATTCGATCACCAGTCGATATGTGACCGCCTTGTCGGTCGTTCTCGAATCTCGAACGATTTTGATGACGTCGCCGGGCTCCGCGTCCTCAGGAAGCGCCGGGTCTTTCCTCACAATCTTCGGGAGATTCGTCTTTTCGACGTTGTACTCGCGCAGCACGTCCTCGACGTCCTCGTCGTCGAGAAGCGTGTGCTCCGGAACCAGAGTGTGTTGGCTTACGTCTACCATGTATGGGTTATCAGGGTGCTGGGAGAAGCTGTCACGGGATACTACGGCAGATTTTGGGACCAGACCATTTAACACTTGCCAACTTGGTCTCAGAAAAGCAAAGCTACCGGAGGTCACGCAGCGTCAATGCGTGATGCGTCACACGTTGTCATCCGGGATTGTGCTATATATCTTTTCGGGCCAGGAATCGCGGTACCGCGGGCCAAGGCCAGTACAGATGGTAAGTCTTATCTACAAACCTCGGTTACGATTGAGTGCAGACGGAGGGCCCGGATGGTGTAGTGGCCCATCATACGACCCTGTCACGGTCGTGACCCGGGTTCAAATCCCGGTCCGGGCGCTCTCCGTTCCAAATTCACTGCAGTCTGCCCGGATGGTGTAGTGGCCCATCATACGACCCTGTCACGGTCGTGACCCGGGTTCAAATCCCGGTCCGGGCGTACTTTTCGATGAATTACTCGCTGAGCGCCGAGTCTCGTCTCGGCGCGGTCGTAATTCTCGTAAATACCCTCAAAGGGATTTGAACTAGGGAGCGAAGCGAGCGTCAGCGAGTGGAGCGACTGAAGTTCAGACGAACGAAGTGAGTCTGAGCACGTGAGACAGTTATCTCACCACCCACACAGACGACTCACCTGACACAAGCTACTTACCGTACCCTTCAATTTTCCAAGACGAATGCAGTTCACCCGCAGAGAGGTGCTTTCCTTGAGTGCAGTCGGAACCGGGCTTGCAGCCGCCGGATGTCTCGGTTCTGAGCCACCAACCGCGAGCGGGAACACACCACCATCGACAGAAGAAGGCTCAGCAGGTCCGGCAAAATCGTGCCCGTCCGGGTACGAACCGTTCGAACCGTGGTATGTCGTCGAGAGTTCCGGTCCGCTCGGTGGATTCGACCTCACGATGGACCAACGAGGACTCACACTGGGAGATACGTTTCGATGTGAACTTCGAAATACGACACTCACGCAACAATCGTCCGGCATCAAGTCGAAGTTCGACGTGCAGTACGAACACGAAGACGGATGGCGGTCGGTGTATGGAGCGAAATCAGGCGAGATGGTGGCGTTCATCGATGTGGCAATCGGACATCCACCTCGCTCAGGGTTCACGTGGGAGTTTCCGTTCACCAAAGCAGGTCTCGAAGACATCGCAAACGATGGAATCGGCGTCTGCGGCCCCATCAAGTCGGGAACGTACCGGTTCGTCTACTGGGGAATCACGACCGAGAGAGAAGAAGAAGAGAATTTCGAGACGGACTACGCACTTGGCGTTCCGTTCACTGTGTTAGATGAGTAGTCGAAACGCTACTCACCCCTAACCACCGATTGAAGCCCCTCCGGCAACTGTTCCCTCTGCCATTCGAACTCAGCATCCCCAGAACCGCCATCAGCGACGACAGCGGTTATCGCGTAGTTGGCACCACCCATGGCATGTCCATCGACGTGCGCAGTTGCAATTGCGTGGCCGGCGGCGCGAGCGGCTTGTCGAGCAACTTCGGTATTCGCTTCACGGGCCGCCGCGTGCGTCGCCCGAGAGAGTTCGACAGCCTCACCGACCGTGACTTCGCCGCGCGTCCAGCCACGAGTGGCTTCGATTGCCCGTCGGGGTCGGTCGTCGTCGGGGTGCTCAGTCTCGAAGTACGAAAGAACGTGTTCGGCGCAGTCGGCGCTCCACCGGGCGAGTGCGTGGTGTGTCTCTTCGTCCGTGCTGTTGTACCCGCCCCAGTCGCCGCCGAGTTCCCATCGGATTGCGAGCGCCATGACCACTGATAGCGCGACAGAAGCAAGAGTAGTCCGACATCTCGTAGGTGCGGCCAGAGAACTTCAACCGACAATCCCAGCAATCGCCCCACCAATCGCCACACCCACCAGCGCCGCCAGCAACGTCCCGAAGGCGTACCACGCCGCGGTCAGGTACTCGCCGGCGTCGAGGAGTTCGGCGACGCCGACAGCAAAGGACGAAAACGTCGTAAAGGCACCACAGAAACCCGTCCCGGCCATCGTCGCCGCGGCGTCACCAACAGGGGCAGCGACGATGAAGCCGAGTGCGATACTTCCGAGGACGTTCACGGTGAACGTGCTCCACTTACCGATGAGTTGCTGGTCAACCACGTGCCGCGAAGTCGCACCGAAGACGCCGCCGAAGCCGACGAGGAGAGCGGTCGTCGCGGGCGTCATCGCGTCCTCCCGACGACGAGTCCGAGAAACGCGGCGGTAAAGCCGAGGACGTAGTTCGCGCCGACGTTGGTCAGTCCGCCCATCGTCGTGAGCTGTGCGGTTTGGACGGCGAAGGTGCTGTAGGTCGTAAACGAGGAGAGCACGCCAGTCCCGAGGAGCAACTGGGCACGGCGCGAGGTGATGGTCGTGATGAAGACGCCGAGAACGAAGCTTCCGAGGACGTTCGCGGCGAGCGTTCCACCGGCACCGGGAACGAGGACGGAGACGGCGTGGCGCAATATCGCGCCGACGAAGCCGCCGAGTCCGACGAGTGCCAGTTCAGACCGTTCCATACATCCTCTGCTCACGCGGGCTATTCGACCGTTTCGGAACGCACACCGAAGTCGGACGCCCGCGGGGTCGAACCGTCGTCTCTCGTTCTCCGGTCTCGAACGCGGACCTCGTGGACCGATTCGGTGCTGTCGTCCACGACGAGCGCGCACCCGCGCTCTCTCGGGAGTCGCGCAGTCAGTGCTCCGTCGAGGTACGTCGGGTCGGCCGTCGCCATCGCCGAGATGTCTGGACCGGCGGTGAGTCGGTGGATAATCCGCAGGTCGGCCTGCGAGACGGCGGCGTCGGGGAGTGCCGAGGGGCGCTGTGTTGCGAGTACGATACCGACGCCGGGCGTGCGCCCACGCGTGAGAACTGTCTCGATGGCCGGTGCGGCAATCTCGTCGGTGAACGCGTGCGCCTCGTCGATGAGCAACCACGGAATCGTCTCCGCTTCGTCGGCGACTTTCGCTTCGTACAGGCCGCGGGCGACGACGCGAGTGACCGCCCGCGCCGGTTCGCTGTCGAGACCCGAGAGGTCGAGCACGTCGGGACCGGGGGTACAGAGCGAGACCGGGTCGAGACCGTCGGCGTCGAAGACGCCCCACGAGTCGGCGAGCGCGAGGTGGTTCGCGGCGGCGCGTCGGGTATCCGCCGTCACGTCCGCGTCGGCGACGAACGCTTGCATCTCATCGAGCGTGGGCGATTCGGTCGCCGCGCGCCAAATGAGAGAGCCTGCAGGTTCGGTCGCAGAGAGACCGAGCAGCGCCGGCCACGCCCGCGGCGGCAACGCGTCGGCGCGGATGGTCGGGTCACAGTGGACGCGTCCCGAGACAGCCCCGTCTGTCTCCGCGAGACCGCCGAAGACGCCCATCGGGTCGATAACGACGGGTGCGACACCGGGCGCGCGAGCGAGGTCCTCGGCGACGACGGCCAGCGTGTGCGACTTCCCAGCGCCGCGTTTGCCGACGACGACTGCCGCGTGCGGGCGGTCGATATCGAGCGAGACAGACGCGCCCGTGCTTCCGTCGCGGGCGCGGTACGCGCCGAGGTCACACACTGGTCCGGTCGAATCCTCGCGGCGGCCGATGACGTGCATTGGGGAGACTGGTTGCGACTTCGTACTTGAACCTCCAGCCGAGCGTTTATAAGCAAAGACGGGACCAGACGGCCCATGCTCGAAGCATTCCAGTCTGACACCCGCGCTATCGAAGGACTCCCGATTCGTCTCGTCATCGCCCTCGTCGTCGGCGTCGCCGCGATGAGCGTGATGCTCAACATGCTCTCTGGCGTGCAGGGATTGGCAACCTCGGAACTCGACGTGAAACCGGACCCCGACGTCGTCACGCCAGGCCCACAGGACATCACCTTCACCGTCGTGGACCACGAGGGCAACCCGGTCGAAGGGGCGACGGTCGTCGTGAAATCGGGGACCGCCGACATCGAAAAAGTCGAGCACAAGAAATCGGGAGACGGCGGAGAGGCGACGATACACCTCGACCCGGAACTCGGCCCGAATCGAGAAGACGGGACGCTCGTCGTGGACGTGAAACCACCCGCGGGAAGTTCGTTCGTGGACCGCCGCGACAACACGGAGATTCTGGTGGTCGCCAAGTAGGTCGCGGGATTCGGAGCTCGGCTGTTATCGCTCCGGATTCAATCGTTATCGCTCCGGATGGGTCACCGCGTCGAACCCGCCGCGAACCAACGGTTTGGCGATGTGTCGTCGCGCACACGGCGGCACCTCGTACCACCCGAGTTCGAGGTCGCGTTCGATATCGGTCTCGACTTTTCCCGGCGCGTCCGTCCCGCAGTCGCGGCAGCGGTAGCCCTGTTCTCTCCCCGCGCTCTTCATCGTCCGTTCGCACTCGGGACAGACCGGCGTCGTCGCCTCGGTCTCGACGAGGTCGCGGACGGCGAACTTCTCTAATTTGAGCGTGCCGTCGCTCACCTCGCCGCACAGTGTGAGTTCGTCGCCGACGCGAAGCGAGCGAACGCGATTGCGGAACCGTTTGGTCGGTTCGAAGGCGGCGACAGGGAGCGTCGTCTCGTCGTCGGAGACGGTGAAGAAGACGTGGCCACCACGGCGCGTCTCCGGTTCGGATTCGACGGTTCCGGTCACGCGGTAGGCGTGCCCGTCTCGCAGGTCGGCGACGGTGCCCGACTGGAGGTGCATATCGGTCCCTTGGTTGGTGAGAAACGTCGCCTCGCGGTCCACGGGTTCGGATTCGATGCCCGCGGCAACCTCGCGGACGACGGTCAGGTCGTCGCCGCGAATCCCGTGCAGAATCGGGCCGGGGGCGTTCGGCACGCACACCGCTTCGCCCTCGCCGTGGTCCACGGTGTCCCACGCGGTCGGATAGCCGGCGTCGGCCGACTCGAACACCGAGTCGATATCGACCTCTCGCGGCGTTCCGCAGCGGTAGAACTCTCGATACGAGATGTGCTCGTAGGTCCACGAGTCGAAGGCCGCCCACGCACCGACCGCTGCGAGCGCGCCGATTTGGCCGCGGCCGCCGTGCCAGCCTTGGGCGAGAAAGCCCGAGTGAGCGACGGTTTCGACCGCCGCCTCGACCGTATGGAAGTCGCGGACGGCGTCGCGGGCGAACTGGGTGACCGCGGTCGGGACGGTGTCGGCAGACCCCGGCGCGACGACGAGTCCGGGACTGGTTCGGTCGTCGTCGATGACGGCCCAGCGTTCGAGTTCGGCGCGCGCGAGTTCGAACGCTTGACCCGCGGGGAAGTCCGTGTGAATCGCCAGCGCGGCGTTTCCGCGCGTCTTGTGTTCGACCGCGGGGTTGAGTCGAATCAAGAGCAGTCGCTCTATCGTACCGCCGTTCGCTTCGATGGCCTCGGCGACGAGCGTTGCGAGGTACGTCGTGCACATCCCCAAGGTGCGTGAGTCTGTGTCGTCGAGACCGATGACGGTCATTACCGGATGATAGCTGAAGGGCGGAGTAACACCTTTCGGGTCGGCCGCGACTATATAACTGGACGATAATTCACGGAGTAATCGTGGGACGCAGGCCCCGATACGGGGAAAATGCTTTATGGTCCGAATCACTTAATGCCCCCTATGTCCCGGTCAGCGCTGGTTGGTAACGTCGCCGCGATGCTCCAAGACGCGGGCTTCGTCGTGAGCGACCGCATCGCCATCCGGCCGAAGAGCTTCGACCTTGCCGCACGCAGAGGCGAGGAACTGGTGCTCCTGAAGATACTCGGAAACATCGACGCCTTCGACGGCGTCATCGGGTCCGAGATGCGACGACTGGGCTCGTACCTCAACGCGACACCACTGGTAGTCGGTCTCCGCACCCGCGACGAGGACCTCAAACCCGGTGTCGTCTACTTCCGTCACGGCGTCCCCGTCATCAATCCGGACACCGCGATGGACTTCTTCGTCGAAGGCGTGCCGCCGCTCATCTACGCCGCCCCCGGTGGCCTGTACGTGAGCCTCGACGGCGACATCCTCGCCGAAGAGCGCAAAGAGCGCGGGTGGAGCCTCGGGCGTCTCGCCACCGAACTCGGCGTCTCGCGCCGAACCGTCTCGAAGTACGAAGACGGGATGAACGCGAGCATCGAGGTGGCGGTCCAACTCGAAGAGCTGTTCAATCGCCCCTTCTCCAACCCCGTCGATGTGCTCGACGGCGCGGACGACGTGCGCGATGCCGAACCGACGCCGAAAGACCCCGCGGCGGACCCCGCGGACGAACACATCGTCTCGGTGCTCACCAGTGCCGGCTTCCGCGTTCATCCGACCGCTCGCGCGCCGTTCAAGGCCGTCAGCGAGGACGAAGACCGCCGCGACCCGAGGAACATGCTCACCGGTCACTCGCCGTTTACGCGCAGCGCCCAGAAGCGCGCCGAAATCATGTCTTCGCTCGGCGAAATCACGCGAACGCGCTCGGTCTACTTCGTCGAAGAGACCCAGAAGCGAACCTCGGTCGATGGGACGGGCATCGTCAGTTGCGAGGAACTCGCCGCCATCGACGACCCCGACAAGATTCGTGACCTGATTCGTGAGCGCGCCCGCGACCCGGCAGAGGGCTAAGCGACGCTCACGACTTTTTGAAAGAAATACGTCGTCGGTGATGCGGTAATCGAGTTACGCGGCCGAGCCGTAGGTCTCTTCGAGGTAGGCGACGATATCGTCGCTCTCGGGCATGCCATCGACGTCGTGTTCCTCGTCGATGAGGACGGGGACGCCGGTCTGTCCGCTTACTTCCTGTACTTCCGTGCGCTCGGAGTGGGCACGGGGGACCATCCGCGACTCGTACTCCAGGCCCAACTCGGCGAGTTTGTTCTTGACCTTGGCGCAGTACGGACAGCCTTCGAGTTCGTACAAGACGAGATTCGACATCGCCTGTTGGTATGGACGGCCACCTAAAGAGTGGCGTGGTCGCGTGCACGGGGTGTGCACACGGCCGGACCGATAGATAGCTGGCGAAAACCACGCTCACCTCACCGAATTACGCGACGGACTCCGAGCGCGAGTTCGCCCGTGAGCCAGACGAGTGCGACGAGCGCGCCGCAAATCACCCAGACGAAGTCCCATCCGGACATCCACACCGGGCGGAGCCACGGCGTGACGTGCGCCCAGCGGACGGCGAACTCGTTCATGGGCGCTTCGAGCGCCGTTCCCGCGAAGGTGGCTCGCATCTGGCCGACGAAGCCGACGCTCTCGCCGCTGCCGGCGGTGAGGTTCGCACTCCCGGTAATCGGATAGGAACCGCTCGCGCCGAGGTCACGGATGGTCGGCCCCGACGACTCGTCACCGTGGGCGACGCGCTCGGCGTCGTAGGGGCCCCACGTCGCGTAGTACTCCCAGACGACTTCGCCCGTCGGCGTGACTTCCATGACGCGATGGTTGAGCGTATCGACGATGAGGGTGTTCCCGTTCGGGAGGCGGTCGGCATCGCGCGGCCAGTTCAGGAGGTTCTCGCCGACCGACCACGTCTGGACCCACTCGCCGTCCTCCTTGGCGTACTCGACGACGCGGTTGTTTCCGCTGTCGGCGACGAGAATCGTGGGCGTGCCGTTCTCGCTGAGCAACCAGTCGGGGTTGTGTTGCTCGTTCATGATGTCGTAGTCGTCGTCGCTCCCGAGGCGCTCGACGATGTCGCCGGACTCCATGTCGATGACGACCGCCTGGTCGAAGTTGCGGGGTGACAAGAGGAGTTTTCCGTCGCCGATTGGGTCCACGTCGTTGACGTGGCTCCAGTCGTCGTTGTAGCCGCCGTCGGTGCTCTCGGGGAAGTGGTCGCGGAAGTACCACTCCCACGTAATCTCGTCCGTCGAGCGATTGTAGACGACGATTCGGTCGTCGCTTCGCCCGGCGGACTCGTTCCACGCGCGCATGTTGGCGATGACGAACTCGTCGCCGCCGAGGTAGTCCACGTCGTGCGTGTCGTCCATGTCGAGCGTCGTCTCCCAGACGCGTTCGCCGGTGTCGGGGTCCAACTCGAAGATGACCGTCTGCTGTGCGACCGGCGAGGAGACGAGGAGATTTCCGTTCGGCATCGGGTCAACGTCGTAGAACCACCCCCTGTCACCGGTGGTGCTGTTGTATATCCATTCGAGCGACCCGCGCTCGCCGACCGAGATGAGTCGCGCCGGCTTCTTCGGGTTGGTGTTCCCGCGGAACGTGTATCCTTGGACGCTGATGACCGTCGAGCCGTTCGCGGGACTGGCAATCGTCCCCGGTTCGAGGTCCGGTTCGGTCTCGGGGTCGTACGTGACCGCAGACACCGCCGCTGGCGAGACGAGCGCAGCGACGACGAGGAGGACACCGACCCGGAGTGCGGTGCGCGTGGAGGGCAGATTCATCCAGAGGAAAGAGGACATACACCATATAATGTATTTTGCTTGTCATTTTCGCAGACAGTTCCGAGTCGCGTGACTTCCGCTCGACGAGACTGTATCGTCGAGCAGAGTGAAATTGAGGACGAGACAGAGAGTGAGGAGAAAGTTGGACAGCGAGAAGGTGAGGAGAGGGAGACAGCGAGAACGGGAGAAGGGAGGAGAGGGAAAGAGTGAGTGCCGTCGTCAGACCGTGGCTTGCAGCATGCCGGAGGTCCGGACGATGAAGTAGACGAAGAAGGCCGCAGAGAGCGCCCACTGACCGGCGCTGATGTCCTCGTACTCACCGGCGGCGACTTTGACGAGCGGGTAGGAGACGATGCCTGCGGCGATGCCGTAGGCGATGGAGTACGTGAAGGGCATGATGAGGATGGTCATGCCGGCCGGAATCGTGTGGGTGACGTTGTCCCACTCGATGTCGATGACGTTCTGGAGCATCACGACGCCGATGACGACGAGCGCGATGTGCGAGGCGTAGAGTGGGACTGCCGTTGCGAGAGGGATGAGCGCGAGCGAGGCGATAAAGAGCACGGCGACGACAAGCGCGGTGAGACCCGTGCGGCCGCCTTCTTCGACGCCCGTCGCGGACTCGATGTACGTCGTGACCGTCGAGGTGCCGAGCATGGCTCCGGCGGTGGTGCCGATTGCGTCGGCCATGAGCGGCTTGTCGATGTCGGGGAGGTTCCCGTCTTCGTCGAGGAAGTTCGCGGCCTGTCCGACGCCGACGAGCGTGCCCGCGGTGTCGAAGAAGTCCACGAAGAAGAACGTGAAGACGATGAGGGCGAAACTGAACGCCTCGATGCCGCCGAAGCCGGAGATGAACGCGCCGGCGAGCGGCGTGATGTCGTAGGTCGCGGCCGAAGAGCCGGCGACGAGACCCGCTTCGGGCGAGACGACGCCGAACGTGGTGAGCGCCCACCCGATAATCGTCGTCGCGGCGATACCGATAATAATCGACCCGGGGATGCCCGCGGCGTAGAGACCGAAGGTGAGGAACAGGCCGACGATGGAGACGATTGCGACGGGGTTCGACGCGAGGTCACCGAGCGTGAGGAGCGTCGCGGGGTCGTTCACGACGATTCCCATCGCCTGGAGTCCGATAATCGTCAGGAAGAGACCGATACCCGTCCCGACGGCCATCTTGACCGGTTGGGGGAAGATTTTGATGATGGCTTCACGCGCGCCGACGGCGGTGAGGGCGATGAAGATGATGCCCTCGACGAAGACGGCGGCGAGCGCGGTCTGCCACGAGATACCGAGTGCGCCGATGACCGTGAAGGCGAAAAAGGCGTTCAGGCCGAGACCGGGCGCTTGCGCGAACGGTCGATTGGCGTAGAACGCCATCACCAGTGTGGCGATTGCGGCGGCGAGGATGGTTACGACCGCAAGCATCGACTGGACCTGCCCCGGTGCGAATCCGGAGATGATGACGCCGGGTTTGGCGTCCGGAATCCCCGTCATGATGGCGGGGTTGACGACGACGATGTAGGACATCGTCAAGAACGTCGTGATACCTGCGATTATCTCGGTCCCGACCGAGGACCCGTGTTTATGCACGTCGAAGTAGTCTGAGAGGGTTTCAGCGAGCCCCATGATGCACGAGTAAGCATACCTTGCAATTCACACATAAGCATTACCATTGAGAGACCAGAAAATATGCACGTTCGTGGATTGATTTCGGCAACACACAGAATTCACCAACATGAGTGTGACTATTTTCAGCAGTAAACGTTCGAAAATAGCGGGAGAGAGGAGCTAAAGTGCGGCCGCGTCCCCCAGTCGAGAGAGACGTTACTCGAATTTGCTGAGTGCGCCGACCGGTGCGTCGGTGAGTTCGCGTGCGCGGTCGATACCTTCGTCGCCGACGGCGATGAGCGCGAAGACGCCCGCGATGTCGGCGTTCGCCTGCAGTGCGATATCGACGAGGAGTTCTTGCGTCTCGCCCGAGCGAATCAGGTCGTCCACGACGAGGACGCGCTGACCGGCGTCGATGGCGCTCTGCGGGAGGTAGTAGGTGAGTTCGATACCGGAGGCGAGTCGCTGGCGGGATTCGATGAACTCCTCGACGGCCGTCTCTTTCGACTTCTTCGCGTAGGCGAGGCGCGCGCCGAAGTAGCTGGCCATCGCGGCACCGAGGGTGATGCCGTCTGTCGCGGCCGTCAGCACCACGTCGGGGCGTTCGAGTTCGAGCGCGTTCGCCGCGACGGGGGCGATGAGGTCGAGAAAGGACTGGTCGAAGACGACGCCGGAGTTATCGACGTAGCCCTCGTCGTCGAATCGGACGCGGGCTTCGAGTTCGTCGGAGAGTGCGTCGCGGCCGACGCCTTCGACGACCTCGCGGGCGCGTTCGACGCCGGGGAGGACGTGGCCGTTGACGTAGCGATTGAGGTCACCAGCCGGGAGTCCAGTGAGGGCTGCGAGTTCGTCGTAGGTCCGCGTTTCCTTGAGCATCCGGAGGACGGAGACAGCCTGCAACTGGAGTGCGGCTTTCTCTGCTCTGTTCATACCCTCGCATTCGCGTTTGCACAAAAATGAATACTTCGATTGCAGATTGTGCGCTACTTACTCACAGACGTGTATCAGTGGTCGGCGTCCGCCAGCAAGTCGTCGGCGGTGAGGAGCGACTGGAGTTCGATGTTGTGTTCGGCCAGCAACTCTTCTGCGCCTTCTTGGCGGTCAACGACGACGATAACGCGGTCTACGACTGCGCCAGCATCGCGGAGCGCTTCGACGGCATCCACCGCGCTCTGGCCCGTCGTGGCGATGTCTTCGAGCACCGTGACGTGTTCGCCGTCTTCGAGCGCGCCTTCGATCCGCTTGGCCGTCCCGTACTCTTTGGCCTTCTTGCGCGCGATGACGTAGGGTTTCCCGGTTTCGACGGCCGTCGCCGCGACGAGCGGAACCGCACCGAGTGCGACGCCCGCGAGTTTCTCGTCGTCCGCGACGCGCTCTGCGAACGCCTCGGCGATGAGTTTGAGGCACTTCGGGTCCGTCTCGAAGAGGTACTTGTCCACGTAGTAGTTCGAGGTGCCGCCGTGGGACAACTCGAACTCGCCAAACTGGACCGCGTTCGCCGCGCGCAGGGCCGCGATGAGTTCGTCGTTCGCCATGTTGTTTCGAGAGGCAACAGGGAGGCGCTTAAACGGGGCGGTTCGGCTGTAGAAGGTCCAGATATCGTTCCGCGAAGCGAACGAAGTGAGCCTTCGCGGCCCTTTTTTCCTCCAGGTTTTTCAAGGAGTGGGTCGCCGTAGGCGGCCCCGACGCAGAAAAAAGTGGGCGGCTACCAAGGCTCGTTCTTCAAGCCGAGCACGTACGCCCCCACGTTCGTCACCACGTGAAGCACGGGCGTCATCACGAGGACGACGGTGAGAAGCGGGAGCGTGAACGTCGCGGTGAACCACGCAGGCGCGAAGACGAGAGCGAGGACGAGCGCGCCGACGACGAAGTCGAGTTGGTCGAGTCCGGGGAAGGCCGCGCCGCGCTCGCGGCCCGTCCGACGCTTGAGAAACGAGGCACCGATGTCGCCGAGCATCGCGCCGAGTGCGAGACCGAACCCAGCGGCGAGGGGGAACGTCGGGAGCGAGAACCCCAGAAGAGAAGAGACGGTTGGCTGGACCACGTTGAGCGCGAGCGCGACGGCGAGTCCGGCAATCGTTCCCGCGGCGGTACCGCGCCACGTCTTGCCGTCGCCGAGGATGCGACGGCCGTCCATTGTTCGACCACCGTCGATGGGGCGGCCGCCGCCGGCGAGGACGGCGGCGTTGTTCGGAATATAGGCGGGCAACATCGCCCAGAAGGCAGTGACGACGAGAGAAACGACCATACAGATGGGTCTAGCGGGGGACATGTAAGTTCCGACGATTCGATACAGCAGGTCGTCGTCCCGCGATTCTCCGAAACGAGGGATGGTAAGTCTATTATCCGGACGCTTGCAATCGACCAGTATGATTCCGCCCATTGCGAGCAATTTCGTCGCCGGAGAGTCCGAGGCGGCGGCGCTCGACCACGCCCGACGAACGAACGAGGACGGCGTGGCGGTCATTCTGAACCTGCTCGGCGAGCACTACCACGAACGCGCGCCCGCCGACGAGGACGCGGACACGTACATCAAACTCGTCGAAGACATCGCCGACACCGACCTCGACGCGTGTGTCTCGGTCAAGCCCTCGCAAATCGGTCTCGACATGGGCGCAGACGTGTTCTCGGAGAACTACCGACGCATCGCCGAGGCCGCCGACGAGCACGACGTGTTCCTCTGGTGCGACATGGAAGACCACGAGACGACCGACGCGACGCTCGACGCGTTCGAGGAGTTGGCTCGTGAGTTCGACGGCGGGATGGGACTGTGCGTGCAGGCGAACCTCAAGCGCACCCCCGACGACCTCGAACGCCTCTCGGACGTGCCGGGGAAGATTCGACTGGTCAAAGGTGCCTACGACGAACCCGCTGCGGTCGCACACAAGAACAAGGCGAAGGTGGACGAGGTGTACAAGGAGTTGCTGGAGTACCTCTTCGAGGAGTACGTCGGCGGCGTCGCCGTCGGCAGCCACGACCCGAAGATGATATCCTATGCGAAGGAACTCGGCGCGAGGTACGACCGCGACTACGAGATTCAGATGCTCATGGGCGTCCGCGAGGACGAGCAACGAAAGCTCGCGGCCGAGGGCGTCGAAGTCTGGCAGTACGCACCGTACGGCGGCAAGTGGTTCTCGTACTTCTATCGTCGCGTGCGCGAGCGCAAGGAGAACGCCCTTTTTGCACTCCGAGCCGTCGTCGGAATTTGAAAACCGGGCAAGAACCGTCGCCACTAGAAATCCCCTTAAGCCCACGGGTACACCTTCCGCGTATCAATGTCCTCGTGGAGACGCGATTTCGCAAGCGGACTCGTGGTCCTCGTTCCGCTCCTCGTCATTACGTACGTTTTAGCGATTCTTTACAACAGTATCCTCAAGTTACCGTTCATCGACGAGATACAACCGCCGGTGTTGGGCTTCTTCGTCGCCATCGTCGTGTTCTTGATGCTGGTCCTCTCGGTGGGCTATCTCATGCGGACTACCGCGGGCCGATTGCTCGAATCAGGTCTCGACGGCGCGATGAACAGGGTCCCGCTGGTTCGCATTCTCTACAACGCCTCGAAACTCGCGGTCGAAACCGCACTCACCGGCACCGAAGACCTCCAGAAACCCGTCCGACTCGAAGTGTGGCCGGGCGTCCGCATGACGGCGTTCAAGACGGGCAAGAAGACCAGAGACGGCAAGGATATCGTCTTCATGCCCACCGCGCCGAACATCACGACGGGGTTCGTGATGGAAGTCGAACCAGAGGATATCGAGGAGACGGGCGAGCGCGTCGAAGAGGCACTGACCCGGATTCTCTCCGCCGGGTTCGCCGAAGAAGACCACACGAAGAAGTTCGATATCGAAGTCAAAGAAGAGCAAGCGCCGGCCTCGCAGACCGATAGCTAAGCTCTCTCCGCCCGTTTTCGAAGAAAAGCCGCGAATCGAATTACTGCTCGTCCACGTAGGTGAACCACTCTTCGTGGTCGTCGGTCTCTCGCTCCACGAGGTCGAAGAACGCGCTCTGGAGTTCTTCGGTGACCGGGCCGCGCGAACCGTCGCCGATGATGACGTTGTCCACCTTGCGAATCGGCGTGACCTCTGCGGCGCTGCCGGTGAAGAACAGTTCGTCGGCGGTGTGGAGTTCGCCGCGGCTGATGGTCGCGTTGTCGTCAACTTCGTAGCCGCGCTCGCGGGCGAGCGTGATGACGGTGTCGCGGGTGATGCCGTCGAGGATGCTCTGGGAGAGACCGGGCGTGAGAATCTTGCCGTCGCGGACGAGGAAGATGTTCTCGCCGGGACCCTCCGCGACGTTGCCCTCCTTGTTGAGGACGATTGCCTCGGTGTAGCCGTTGCGGCGGGCTTCCTCGCCTGCGAGAAGCGAGTTCACGTAGAGACCCGTCGTCTTGGCGTTGGTCGGAATCTGGCTGGAGGCGTGCTTGCGCCACGAGGAGACCATCACATCGACACCCTGTTCGAGGGCCTCTTCGCCGAGGTAAGCACCCCACGGCCACGCCGCGATGGCGATGTCCGTCGGGTTATCTTGTGGACTCACGCCGAGCGAGTCGTAGCCGTAGTAGGCGATGGGGCGGATGTAACACGATTCGAGGTCGTTGCGGCGGATGACTTCGAGGGTGGCCTCGGTGAGTTCCTCTTCCGAGTACGGAATCTCCATGTTGTACGGCTTGCCGGAGGCATAGAGCCGTTCGAGGTGTTCTTCCCAGCGGAAGATAGCCGGACCGCGGTCGGTCGAGTAGGCGCGGACGCCCTCGAAGACGCCGGTCCCGTAGTGGAGGCCGTGCGTGAGGACGTGAATCTTCGCGTCCTCCCAGTCCACGTACTCTCCGTTCATCCAAATCGTGGACACGTCCATGTCGTCGAATCCCATGTACTGGCTTTCGAAGGCCCCCGCTAAAATCATGACGAACCGTCCATCCGTTCCGCAGACATATTGTCGCCGACGCCCATCGTCGGTGCATGTCCGTCAACTCCGTCGTCGTAACGGGCGGTACCGGCAACATCGGTGCGGCCGTCATCGAACACCTCCAAACCCACGGCTATACCGTCACCAACGCCAGCAGAAGCGGCGGGTCAGTCGTCGCCGACCGCGACTTTCGTACCGACGCGCTGAATCCGGGCGACCTGACCGCTACACTCGCCGCCGTCGATGCAGACGCTGTCGTCCATCTGGGGATGATTTCGACGCCGACGAACGTCCCCGGCCACCGCGTCTTCGAGAGCAACGTCCAATCGACCTACAACGTCCTCGAAGTGGCCGCCGCCCTCGACATCGACCACGTCGTGCTCGCCTCCAGCATGAGCGCCATCGGCGGCGGATTCGAACCCGAGCCGGCGCGAATCGACTACCTCCCCGTGGACGAATCGCACCGCGCGACGCCCTCGAACCCTTACGGACTCGGCAAGCGACTCGCCGAACAGACCGCGGATGGCTTCGCCCGACGTGCGGACGCCCCGACGACCATCACCAGCCTTCGCTTCCCGTGGATGCCGAGCGAGGACGAGGCCCGAGCGACGTTCGCCGAGGCGGACCGCTCGCTCGACGGACTCCGCGAGGCCGGCGTCTTTCACACCGCCCGCAACACGCTGTTTTCCTATCTCGGCCGCGAGGACGCGGCGCGAGCAGTGCGACTCGCTATCGAAGCAGATTTTCAGGGCCACGAAGTCTGCTGGCTGGCGGCCGCAGACACGAGTACGCCGGTCCCGTCGGCGACGCTCGCGCGCGAGGTGTACGATGCGGAGATTCGAGGCGAACTCGAAGGGAATCGGTCGCTCGTCTCGACCGAGAAGGCGCGCCGGGTACTCGGGTGGGAACCCGAGTGGTCGTGGCGTCAGTGAGAAGACGTGGACGAAGTAGGCGTGAGCAGTAGGAAGACGCCCTATGCGAGTTCGTCCAACAGGCTGTCGCCGTCGATAAAGGCGAGGTCGTGGCGGGTGGCGTAGTCGCGGGCGGCCGCGACCGAGAGCGCCGACCCCGACTGGTCGTCCAGCATCTCGCAGACGACGACGGCGGGCGGGAGGTCAACCTCGTCGGCGAGGGCGAGACCGAGTTCGGTGTGACCCTGCCGGTCGGAGAGGAGGTTCGGCGCGCCGCGGAGGAGGTGAACGTGCCCCGGTGCGCGGAACTCGTTGCCGAAGTCGTCGGCGTCGTAGTCGCCGGCGCGGGCGGATTCGGCGACCGGTGCGAGGCGAGAAATCGTCATGGCTCTGTCGCGGTCGGTGATACCCGTAAAGGAGTCGCGGTGGTTCACGGTAAAGGAGAACGACGAGCGCGAGTCGTAGGCGAGGTCGTGGGCGGCCGTCGCCGGGTGGTCGAGCACGTCGTCCATGAACGGCAGCGAGAGCGCGTTGGCCACGTCGTCGGCGAGGGCGACACAGACGAGTCCGCCGGCGTCGTTGCGCATGCGAGCGACGGCGGCGGGGTCCACGGCGGCCGCGGGATACACGAGGTCAGTCTCGCCTTCGCGGTCGTCGAAGTCGTGGATGAGCACAGGTTCGCCCGCGCCGAAGGCCGAGCGGACCCGTTCGAACGTGTCGCGGTCGGTCTCGGTCGCGCGACTCATTCGGACTCGACCTCCTCGACGCGAACGGTAATCGAGTCACCGTCGGCGAGGTCGAGTTCGTCGCGGAGTTTGTCGGGCGCGATGATTTCGAGTTGCGACTCGTCGTGATGGGTGCGCTCGGGGACGATGATGTGGACGGGTTCGTACGTCTCGCCGTCGGCTTCGAGGTGGGCAGCATAGCAGGTCGCCGGGCCGAACGTCCGCTCGTCGTCTTCCCAGCCGTCGATGGGGACGGCATCGAGCGACGACATCCCCGCGCGGGCGTGGATGGCGTCGTCGCTCAGTTCGACGTTGAGCGTGCCGGGGAACGGTTCGTAGCCGAGTCGCTCGACGAACTGTTCCATGTAACCCGACAGCGAGATGTAGTGGCGACCTTCGCCCATGCCGCCGGTGACGGTGCCGTCGAGCGTGACCGTCGAGGGCGTCTCGAAGATGCGACGGTAGTCGGCGTACTCCGTGCGGAGCGCACCCTCACCCGCCTCGGTGATAGTTATCCACTGGCCGTCGGAGACGACCTCGCGGTCGATGAAGTCGGCTTCGTCGAGCTGTTGGAGGCGACGGGATGCCGTCTGGTTCGACACATCCAATCTGGTAGCGAGACCGGCACAGGAGACCTTGACCGGCCCGGAGCGGCCGCCGTCGAGGGCGATGAGTTTGAGCGTGGCCAACTCGTCGTAGCCAACCACAGCGGCGACTGCCGATTCTGACATATCTCACTAGTTGGCTGCATCGGCCATAAGCGTATCGTAAATGAGATGCATTCCAGAAATGGAATGGAGACAGCGTCGATGACGTTCCGCTTCCGATGTCGTTCTGGTACAACGGTTCGTCGCGTCGCTCCTAAGTCCGTCGGTTGCAGCGAAAAGGGAACGGCAGGAGAAGGAACGGCAGGAGAAGGTACCAGGGTGAGTGGGGTTACAGGAGACTCGACCGTCGCTGGGCGCTCATAACCGAGATTCCTTCGTTCGCCGAGCAGTTCGGACAGGCGTAGACGTTGTCATCGTCGTCACCGAACACTCGAACGAAGTTTACGGAAACGAACGACTTGCAGTAGGTACATCGACTCATTGGTGGGGTGGGTCGAAGGGGCGGCAGGTGCCCCATCGCACTTCAAGAAAGGTGAGCGACACAAATACCGATACTACCTAACTAGTATGGTACGAGTGGACGGACCACGAGATACCCTCCGCGAGTGCGCATCCGCCGACCCGTTCGGAAAGGCCTTTAGCCGACTGCCGTGAACCCGCGTGCATGTTCAGACAGTTCCGCGAGGAGGTTGAGACGGCGCTCTCTGCGGCGCTCTCGTCGCTCGACCTCCCCACCGACGACCTCGGAGTCGAAGAGCCACCGGAGGACGTGCCAGCGACACTGGCCTCCAGCGTGGCGTTCCGACTCGCGGGCGTCGTCGGCGCTCCACCGCCGAAGATTGCGAACGACATCGCCGACGAACTCTCCATCGAGGGCTACGACTACCTCGGCGCGGTCGATACCCAAGGCCCGTACGTGAACTTCCACGTCACCGACCGGTACTACGACGACACCCTCGAAGACGCCGCAGACGACACCGACTACGGCCACCTGCCATCGACCGGCGACAGCGTCGTCGTCGAACACACCAGCGCGAACCCGACCGGCCCGGTTCACGTCGGCCGTACCCGCAATCCGGTCATCGGTGACGCCGTCGCCAACCTGCTCGAATTCGCCGGTAACGACGTCGAACGACACTACTACGTCAACGACGCCGGTCGCCAGATGGCCCTGTTCACGTGGGCCTACGAGACCTTCGACGAAGCGGACCTCGACGGCGAACCCGAGCGCGACCGCATCGAGTACGACCTCGTGCGCTACTACCGCAAGGGCAACGCCTACCTCGAAGAGGCCGACGCCGCGGACGCTGAGGCCGCTGAAGCGAAGATTACGGCCATCCTGCAGGGTCTCGAAGAGGGCGACGAGGAGGTCTACGCCCGCGTCGAGAACGTCGTGGACCAAGTCCTCGGCGGCATGCGCGAGTGTCTCGAACGCCTCCCCGCGGAGTTCGACGAGTTCGTCAAAGAGACGCGGTTCATGTTCGACGGCCAGACCCGCGACGTCGCGGACCGCCTCAAAGAGACGGAGAACGCCGTCTACGAGGAGGACGCGTGGCAACTCGAACTCGACGACTACGGCTTCGAGAAGAACCTCGTCTTCCTCCGCTCGGACGACACCTCGCTCTATACGACCCGCGACCTCGCGCATCACGAGTGGAAGTTCGACAACTACGACCGCGCCGTGACCGTCCTCGGCGAGGACCACAAACTCCAAGCCGGCCAACTGCGCGCCGCACTGGACATCCTCGGTAACGACGTGGACAAACTGGAGAACGTCATCTACTCGTGGGTCAATCTCCCCGGCGGCGAGACGATGTCCACCCGCGAAGGCACCGGCGTCATGCTCGACGACCTGCTGGACGAGGCCATCGCACGCGCACGCGAAGAAGTCGAGATGCGCATGGAAGACCGCATCCGCGACGACGACCTCACGGAAGCCGACATCGAGCGCATCGCCCGCCAAGTCGGTATCGGCGCGGTTCGCTACGACATCGTCTCCAAACAACCCGCGAAGGCCATCACCTTCGAGTGGGACCAGGCGCTCAACTTCGAAGCCCAGTCCGCGCCGTACATCCAGTACGTTCACGCGCGCTGTTGCGGCATCGTCAACGAGGCGGACGCCGCCGGCATCGACGCGAGCGACGTGGACCCCTCGGTGCTCGACACGCAGGCCGAACGCGACTTACTCCGCGTCATCGCGCGCTTCCCGGCAGCTATCGAAGTGGCGGCCGACGACCTCGAACCGCACGCGATTGCGACGTTCGCCCGCGAGTTCGCAGAGGTGTTCAACAAGTTCTACCGCGAGTGCTCGGTGCTCGACGCCGAACCCGAGGTCGGCGCGGCACGACTCGCGCTCGTCAAAGCCTCTCGCAACACAGTGGCGAACGCGCTGTCGATTCTCGGCGTGGAAGCCCCGAACTCGATGTAACCGCGTCCGAACGATTTTTTCAGAACAGAAGTGGGAGCGACGCCAGTCCCGAGATGAGCGACCCGCCGACGGCGAGGACGGTCACGCCGCCCGCGCCGAGCGCGAGGAGTAGGAAAAGCACGATCCACCAGAATGGTATCGAATCGGATTCTGCCATAGGTGGCCGTTCCACAGACGCAAATAAAAGGTCTCTCGTTTCGTCGAGTCAGCCAGATTAGCCGAGGAAGCGGCTGAAGAAGCCCTTCTTCTTCTCTTTCTTCTCTTCCTCCTCGAACGATTCGACCTCTTCGACGAGCGACGTGGTGTAGACGCCGTCTTCCTCGTCGTCTTCCATCTCGTCGCGCTCCGTTTCGTCCCCCTCGTCGTCGCGGTCGATGACCTCGGCTTCCGACTCGGTCGGTTCCGCCTCGGCGACGAGCGGTTCGTCGTCTTCCTCTGCGGCCTCGATGACCGGTTCGTCGGCCGTCTGCGGTTCCGGGTCAAACGCCGGTGCGTCGTGTTCGACCTCGGTCGCGGCCGATTCGTCCGCGTCCGTCGCGGGTGCAGGTTCGGGGTCGTGAGGTTCCTCGATAGTCTCTTCGGCGGGGTCGCCGGTGGTCACTTGGACGGGTTCGTCGGCGGTCGCTTCGGTGACCGATTCGGAGTCGGTCTCCTCGTGGAGCGGTTCTCCCATCGGTTCGGCGTCGGCCGCCAGCGGGTCCTCGTCCATCGGCTTGACGGTCTCGGACTCCCGCGACTGGGACGAACCGCCGGTCACGTCCGACACGTCCACCGAATCGGCGAGCGAGTCCACGTCCTCGCCCGAGTCGAGCGGGTCGGCCGCCAGCGGGTCGGTCTCCGTCTCCACCGTCGTCGGTGACGGTTCGGCCAGCGGGTCGTGAACCGGTTCCGAATCGGCCGACGCGCCTCCAGACTCGACGGGGTCGGTCGCGTCGGCGGGGTCGTCAACCGGCGCGTCCGCCTCGTCGCCCGCAGGCTCGGAGTCGGAACGCTCCCCGGAGGAGAACGGAATCGCGTCAGCGTCGGGTTCGTCGTCCTCGTCGTGCGAATCCGGGTCCGAGTCGAACGAGAGAGACGGTTCGTCGGCGGGGTCGGAGTCGGATTCGACAGGGTCAGGGTCCGGTTCGAGTGTAGTCGAAGCAGGTTCTGCGACCGGTTCGGATTCGGTCGGGTCTCGCTCTGGTTCCGAATCCGATTCGGGGTCAGTTTCGACAGGTTCCGGGTCAGAGATGACAGGTCCAGTGTCGCCTTCGACGACCGGGTCAGCGTCGGCTTCGAACGCCACGTCCGGTTCGGATGTCGATTCCGACTCGGCGGGGGCGGCAGAGTCGGTATCGTCCGGTTCTGGGTCGGTCGGAACGACAGTCGAGTCGCTCCCGGGGTCGGGCGTCGGCGCTGGTTCTGGGTCGGATGGGGTCTCCGTTTCCTCGGTGGGAGACGCCGCGTCCTCGTCCGACGACGGTGCCGGGACGGGCTGGCCGATGAGGGCTTCTGCGAGCGCGCGGTAGCCGGCCGAGGCGATGCTGTCGGGAGAGCGAAGCACCGCGGGGGCCTGACTGTTGAGCGCCTCTCTGATTGCGGAGTCCTCCGGCACGACGGCGATGACGCCCGCGTCGAGGCGCGAGGCGACTTCGTCGGCGTTCGGATTCGTCTGGTCCACGCGCGTGAGGACGACGCCGACCGTCTCGGCACCGATTCGGTGGGCGAGTTGTCGCGTCTTCTCGGTGTCGCCGAGCGAACTGCGCTCGGTCGTCGAGACCAACAGCACCTCGTCGGCGAGTTTCATCGGGACGAACGTGTCGTTGCTCAGCCCCGCACCGGTGTCGATGATGATGATGTCGTACTGGTCGTGGAGCGAGGGGATAATCGACTCCAGCCCCGTCGATTCCGCTTTGGCGAACGCTTCGAGTGCCGGCGAGCCCGGGAGCACGTCGAGACCGGCGGGACCCTCGTAAATCGCCTCAGAGACCGGCGAGTCGCCGGTGAGAACGTCGTGGAGGGTCGCACTGTCGGGTTCGACGCCGAGTGCGGACGAGAGGTTCGGCATGCCGAGGTCGCCATCGACGACGAGGACGTTGTGGTCGGCCATCGCAAGGACGGTCCCGAGGTTGGCTGTCGTGGTGGTTTTTCCAACCCCGCCCTTCGCGCTGGCGATTGCGTAGACCCGTGCCATGTTCCTAATGTCGAAATTCACCCGTGACAGGCACATAAAGGTTCTCCGACCCCGCCCCCGAAGGGTTTCGACCCCGAAATCACCCCGAACGTGGCGTATGATACCGAGAGACGTGGCCAGTCAAAGGTTACTTAGCCACTGGCCGGACTAGGTTGTGTAATGAGTAGCGACGCCGAGGAGGCGGGTGAAGAACGCCGGAAGTACGAGTTCAAGAAGGTCATCGAGGACCTCAAAGAGTACGAAGGCTCCGGCACCCAGCTCGTCACCATCTACATCCCCGAGGACAAGCAAATCTCCGACGTGGTCGAACACGTCATCACGGAGCACAGCGAGGCCTCGAACATCAAGTCGAAACAGACGCGGACGAACGTCCAAGACGCACTGACGAGTATCAAGGACCGGCTCCGATACTACGACAACTTCCCGCCAGAGCGGGGTATCGTCATGTTCTCCGGGGCGGTCAACTCCGGCGGCGGCCAGACTACGATGGTCACGAAGGTGCTCGAAAGCCCGCCCGAGCCGATTCAGTCGTTCCGGTACCACTGTGATTCGAACTTCCTCACCGGGCCGCTCGAAGACATGCTCATGGACAAGGGCCTGTTCGGTCTCGTCGTCCTCGACCGCCGCGAGGCGAACGTCGGGTGGCTGAAAGGCAAACGCGTCGAACCGGTCAAGAGCGCCTCGTCGCTCGTCCCCGGCAAGCAGCGAAAAGGTGGCCAGTCCGCCCAGCGTTTCGCTCGCCTGCGTCTCGAAGCCATCGACAACTTCTATCAGGAAGTCGCGGGCATGGCCAACGACCTGTTCGTCCCCAAGCGCCACGAGATGGACGGCGTCCTCGTCGGCGGTCCGTCGCCGACGAAAGACGAGTTCCTCGACGGCGACTACCTCCACCACGAGATTCAGGACCTCGTCGTCGGCAAGTTCGACGTGGCCTACACCGACGAATCCGGTCTCTACGACCTCGTCGATGCCGGCCAAGAGGCCCTCGCCGACCAGGAGGTCATCAAGGACAAGAAACAGATGGACGAGTTCTTCGAGAAACTCCACCGCGGCAACGAGTCCACCTACGGGTTCGAAGCGACGCGCAAGAACCTCGTCATGGGGTCTGTTGACCGACTCCTCATCTCCGAGGACCTCCGCAAGGACGTGGCCATCTTCGACTGCGACGGGCAGGAGGAGTACGAACTCATCGACCACCGCCACAACACGCCGACCCACGAGTGCGAAGACGGCAGCGAGGCGGAACTCAAAGAACGCGAAGACGTCATCGAGTTCCTGATGAACCTCGCCGACCAGCGCGGCACCGAGACCAAGTTCATCAGCACGGACTTCGAGAAAGGCGAGCAACTCTACGACGCCTTCGGCGGTATCGCCGGCATCCTTCGCTACTCCACCGGCGTCTAAACACCCTCTCCTCGGCGTTTTTCTCCACCACGACGCGACACCGACAGGTCTCTCTCTGACGACGCCGACGTCCGGTCACCGGACGTTCGGAAGGAAGTGACCGGTCTCTCGTCGGACACCGACGAGCAGAATCCCGGCCGCGACGACGGGCAAGAGCGCGCACGCGAAGTAAATCGGCGCGAAGCCGATAGAGTCGAGCAACGGGAGCGTCACGATTGGACCGAACCCGCCGCCGATGTCGCCGAACACGTTGCTCGTTCCGACGGCGCGGCCCATCTCCTCGTCGGGGACGAGGTCACCCAAGAGCGCCATCAACGGCCCGCTCGTCCCGCCCTGTCCGACGCCGATGGACAGACACGCGAGCGCGAGCGACAGATTCGAATCGGCGAGCGTGAGCAGGACGAAACCGAGCGACGTCGCCCCCAAGAAGAAGAGGAGGGTCGGGATGCGCGACCCGCGCTGGTCGCTCACGTAGCCGCCGAAGTACATCGAGACGCCCGCGGCGACGACGGTCAGGCCCATGAAGATGCCCGACGAGCCTTGGGCGTCGAATCCGAGGACGCTGAGGTCCTTCTGGCCGAGCAGCAAGACGAGCGTGGCGAACAGCGCGCCGATGTAGACGAAGAGCACCGAGAAGTTCACCAGTCCGACCGTGAGCGCCGGCAGACTCGTGTTGATGTCCCACGGCTTGACCGATTTCTTCTGTTCTCCTTCGACGTGCGTCTCGGGGACGGTCACGTACGCGACGAGACTGGCGAGAAAGGCGAAGGCCGTCGCCACCGCGAAGGCGGTGAGCGTGGAGGTGAGTTCGCTCACGATTCCGCCGATAACGACGCCCGTCGGGAAGCCGAAGAGGACGCCGCCTCTGATGAGTCCCATGTTCGTCCCCCGCGAGCCATCGTCGCTCACGTCCGCCGCGATGGTGTAGGCGGTCGCAAAGACGAGCGCGCTTCCGACACCCCACAGCAGTCGCGCGGCGAGAAACCACGCTTCGGGGAGCGGGGCGACCATGGCGAGCACGTAGCCGAACGTGGCGAGTCCTTGGACGAACATTCCGACGACGAAGGGCGTCCGCGTGCCGATTCGGTCCACGAGAGTCCCGGCCGGGGCGTTTGCGACGAGTCGTGAGAACCGGTTCGCGCTCAGGATGATGCCGACGAGAAACGGCGAGATGCCGAGGACGGCACCGAGATTCGGCAGAATCGGGAAGATGACGCCGCCGCCGAATCCGATGAAGAACGTGCTGACGATGACCGCGGCGAGGACGACTCGCGTCCCGTCTGCAAAACCACCGAATCGACCGTTCACACTCACCATCGCCGCCTGCGAGGCACTCTGAACGTGACCCAGAACGTAGTTGCTGTGCGATTCATCTCGTCACTGCTTATACGAACGCGGTGAAATGGGTTCGGAAACTGTGCTCGTCGTCTCGGTCGGCGTACCGAGTCGGATCACACCTCGGTCGAACCTCAGGCGTCGAGAAACGAGTCTAGCTGAGCGTGTCGCCGCGCGACGTCGAAGTGCGCCTCGGGGACGGACTCGGCGAGCCTATCGAGCGCGAGGTGTACGTCCACGCCGTCTGCCTCGGCGTATTCGAGACACGTGACGATGGCCGCGCGGTTGAGCGCCAGCGAGTCGAGCATGCCAATCACGAGCGCCAGCGCCGCGCCGCCGTCAGTTGCAGGGACGATGTCGGCGAGCGAGCGATTCGAGTCGGCCGTCACCGGGTCGTCGCTCGCGTGCACGCGAAGACAGTCTCCACAGAGCGACACGCGCTTGGCGTCGTCGGGCGCGTACGAAGCGATGTCGTCGGGGACGGCGAAGACGGCGGTGTCGCCGTCGCACTCGGAGCAAGACATACCGCTGGCTACGCGGCGGGGTGTGAAAATCGATTTGGAGAGAGATAGAGAAACTCAGTTCGCGGCGGCGGCTTCTGCTTCCGCTTCGGCGGCCTCGCGGGCTTCCTTCTCTTCTTCTTCCTTCTTCGCTTTGATCTTCTTCAGACGGAAGATTTCCTCGCGCTCCTGTTCTTCGAGTTTCTGCTCGATGTACTCCTGATTCTCGTAGAGTTCGGGCAGGAGTTTGAATTCGAGCGCGTTGACACGGCGCTTGGTGGTCTCGATCTCTTCGAGCATCTTCTTCATCGCCGTTTCGACCTCTGCGGCGAGGATAATCGCTTCGAGGAGTTCCTCGTAGGCGTCGGCGGCCTCGTCGATTCGGGCCGAGGAACCGAGCAGGCCGTAGCCGCGCTGGTCGAGGCTCTTTTTCACGCGCGAGGACTCGATTTGCGGGACGACGACGCCCATGATGTTCTTCGACTGCGTCGTAATCTCTGGGTACTCCTTGAGCGCGGCGGCGGCACCGCGAACGGCGACGTCGCCTTCCATGGCGCGCGCCATGTTGATGGTGTCCTGTGCGTGGTCGTAGGCCCCGTTGAGGTTGGCGCGAACGTCCTGCGCCTGGTCGAGGATGTCCATGAATTCCATGATGAGACCGTCTCGCTTCTGTTCGAGCGTGTCGTGACCTCGCTCGGAGAGTTCGATGCGATCCTCAATCGCCATCAGGTTTTTGCGAGTCGGCTTGACGTCTTCGGCCATCGTTGACGGGGGTTGTTCTTCTGTGGTGTTAATCTTTTACTGTCGCGCTCGCGCGTGTGACTCTTTCAGGACGAAACCGAGGGCGAACGCAGAGCGACGGTCGGGGCGACTCTCACCAGATGTGCTGTCGCTTGTCGAGCCACGTGACGATTATCGTATGCGGGAGGGTGAACACGGCGAGCAACACGAGATACGCGCCCGCGAGGTCCTGCATCGACCCGAGGTGTGCGGGCACGGCCACCGCGAGCACCGCGAAGATGACGAGCGCACCGAGAGTCATGGGGAGGGCGTCGTACCCGAGTGTCAGTGCCGTCCGCCAGACTCGCCCTTCCCGAAGCGGCCCGGCGGTTCGGTCGTCGAGCAGCGCAATCCGCGCGAGGTGGCGCGTCGAGTGCCACAGCGGGAAGTACACGCCCAGCGCGACGATAGGCGGTAAGACGACGAACAACAGGACCAACAGCGCCGTCTCGGTGAGGTCGTAGTACCACGACCGACGTGCCTCGGCATCGGAGACACCGAGTCGGCCGGCGGACAGCGCCGTCAACACCAGCGCGGTGAAACCGAGGCCGAGGGTGATTCGAAACGTCGGTGCGGTCAGCCACGCGAGCGAGATAGTCGGGTCGAACAGTCGTACCACGGCCACCGCGGCGTCTCGATACGTCACCGGGTGGGCGAGAATCGGGACGACGAGGGGAATCGCACCGCGCGAGGCCGCCGCGAACACCCGTTGAAGTCGCGTGTCGAGATGGGTTCGTTCGACCAACAGGACCATCGGAAACAGGTCGCCAGTCCCCCAGTGAATCCACGTCAAGAGGAGGAACGCGACGAACGCGGCGGTCGGTGCGACGAACCAGACGATTGCGTAGGAGATAGCCAAGAGCGAATACAACGCACCACCGACCGCGAGCGTGCGCAGCGAGAGGTCACGGCCGCGGCCACGAGACAGGGTGACGTGGTCGAGACCCCCGTGCGGGAGTCCGAAGACGACGATGCTCAAGAGAAGCGGAACGTACCGCAACTCGGTCGAGAGCGTCCCGCCGATTGCCCAGAGCGCGGTCGCGGCGGCAACGACGAACCAGGTACATTCGAACATGAACCACGCGACACGGCGAGTTGCGACGGAGGACGGGGTTTCAGGGTGTGCTGTGACGGCCACAAACAGGTCACTCGGGAGACAGAACGAAGTGGGAGAATATAAAGCGCACAGTCATATCGTGGCTAGCTCGGGCTAGCTTCGAAGAAATGCGAGACGAGCTTTCGCTCTGCCGCCCGTAGGTGCTGGTGGTACGTCGCCCGCGAGATATCCATCGTCGCGGCGAGTTCGTCACCGGTGATACCGTGTGGCCACTCGAAGAAGCCGCCGAGGTACGCGACTTGGAGGGCGGCGTGTTGTCGGGGGGTCAGTTCGTCACCGAGTTGTGAGACGAACTCCCGGCGGGTCTGCGGCGGGGTCGCTCGCTCGCGGACGGCCCGAAGTTCGATACCCCCCTCCGCCGCCCGAAGGTCGCCGAGCAGTGCGCGTCCGACGGCGCGGTCGGGGACGACCACCGTCACTCGGCAGCCATCCGCGTCGGCCGCGAGGTCAACCAGACGCCCGCCGCTATCGGCGATGCGCTCGACGAGCGAGTCGGGCGCGAATCGGAGTTCGGAGAGACCCGCACCGTCGCGTTGGACGAGGTCCGTCGCCGAACGAACCCCGGCAATAGCGTCGTTCGGACGTTCGAGCGATGCCGGCGGCGTCGTCGAGACGAAGAGGCTCACCGTGCCGTCGTCGTGCGAAGTCAACCCCTCGTATTCGAGACGGCACTCGGCGAGCGACGCGAATCTGACGAGGGGTTGGGCCGAGTCGAGCAGGTCGATTTCGAGTTCGACCACCGCGTTCGACAGCAGCGTGCGCCGACTCTCGAACGCGTCGATGGCCGCTCCGACCGCCCGCCCCAGCGACCCGAAGACGACGTGTACGTCCGAGTCGATGGGACCGTCCTCGGCGTAGACGCACAGGACGCCGTAGAGCGTCTCTCGGTGGACTAACGGAACCGCGATGACGCCCGAATATGGCACGTCTGCTTGGGGATGTATCGCCCCGTCAGCGTCGTACGCGGCCCGGATAGACTGCGTCCTGACGGCCTCGGCGACGGGGTCTGCGTCGGTGCGGTCGATGCGCAGATTCGACAGCGAGTCGGTCGCCGTTCCTCCCCAGACGCTCGGCGCGATCGTATCGGGTGCGAGGTCCAACCCGCCAATCCACGCGCACGCGAACTCAGGGGTCCCGGCGACTCGCTCGCAGACCGACCGTTCGAGTTCGACCCGCGACTCCGCGCGAACGAGGGCGCTGGTCACGTCTTCGAGTAAGCCTTCGATGTGTTCGACGAGGCGCTGGAGTCGCGCACGCTCCGTCTCGACTTCGGCGGCGTAGCGCTCGGCGGCCTCTTCGGCGCGGACGCGCTCGGTGATATCCGTCTGGAAGCCGACGTAGTGGGTCACCTCGCCCGTCTCGTCGCGGATGGGCGCGAGGTCGATACGGTTCCAGAACGACTCGCCATCGCGTCGGTAGTTCAGGAGTTCGACCGAGGCAGGGAGTTCGGCGTTCACGGCCTCTCTGAGTTTGCTGACGGCCGCCGGGTCGGTTTCGGGACCCTGCAAGTAGCGGCAGTTGCGACCCAGCGCCTCTCGGGGTCCGTATCCCGTCATCGACTCGAAGAAGTCGTTGATGTAGACGAGGGGTTGATCCGGCAACGACGCGTCCGCGAGCGAGATACCGACGGGTGCGGCGTCCATCGCGCGCTCTTTGAGGTCTTCGGTGATTCGCTCGCTCGCGGGCTCTTTCTCGCGCCGCCACGCGACGACGCTCCGAATTCGGTCCGGCAGGCGTTCGAAGACGTTCGTCTCGGTTATCGGGACCACGTCTGCCGCGCCGGTGTCGAACGCCGCGGCCACGCTCAGGTCGCCGTCGAGCGGGTGGACGACGACGACAGGCGAGTCGGCGAGTTCGGTGAGCGCGGTTTCGATTTGCGTTCGGTCGTCGCTGGCGACGACGACGCAATCGGGTGGGTCCGTGGCGGCCTCTACGTCGGTAATCGTCTCGACGAAGTCGGGTGAGAGCGGTTCGAGGACGCGCTCGACCCGGTCTCGAAACGGCGCATCCGCGAGCGCGACGACGCGAATCGGGATGCGGTACAAACTGCCCATGACGAGCACACGTCACCGGAGGATAAGGTTCTATGCGGCGACGGCGGCGCTATCGGCGACGAGTGGTGGAGTCGTCGCCGGCGACTGTCGCTGTTGCGAACGCCGTCGCTCACGGCGTCGATAAAGAGAGAAAACGGGTGAGATTACGCTTCGGCTTCGACGGCTTCGGCGTCTTCCTTGTAGTACTCCTCGATGAGTTCTTCGTCGATACGGTTGAGTTCCGTCTTCGGAAGCGTCGAGAGGAGTTCCCAGCCGATATCGAGCGTCTCGGAAATCGGGCGGTCGGTGTCGTAGCCCTGATTCACGAACTCGGACTCGAAGCGCTCGGCGAAGTCGAGGTACTTGTTGTCGCGCTCGGAGAGTGCTTCACGACCGACGATGTTCACGAGGTCACGAAGGTCTTCACCCTCGGCGTACGCGGCGTACATCTGGTCGGAGACGTCGGCGTGGTCCTCGCGGGTGAGGCCCTCACCGATACCGTCGTCCATGAGACGCGAGAGCGACGGCAGCACGTTCACCGGCGGGCGGAGACCCTGACTGTTGAGGTCACGGTCCATCACGATCTGCCCCTCGGTGATGTATCCGGTCAGGTCGGGAATCGGGTGCGTGTCGTCGTCACCGGGCATGGTGAGAATCGGAATCTGCGTGACAGACCCGTCACGACCCTTGATACGACCTGCGCGCTCGTAGAGCTGGGCAAGGTCGGTGTACATGTACCCGGGGTAACCACGGCGACCCGGAACCTCTTCGCGGGCCGCACCGATTTCGCGGAGTGCCTCACAGTAGTTCGTCATGTCCGTGAGGATGACGAGGACGTGGTAGTCCTTCTCGAAGGCGAGGTACTCTGCGGTGGTGAGTGCGAGACGCGGCGTGACCGTCCGCTCGACTGCGGGGTCGTCCGCGAGGTTCATGAAGACGACGGAGCGTTCGAGTGCGCCCGTGCGCTCGAAGTCTTCCATGAACTCGTTCGCCTCTTCTGCGGTGATACCCATCGCGCCGAAGATGACTGCGAACTCGGAGCCTTCGTCGTCTTCGCCGCTCTCTTCCGGCACGGTCGCCTGACGTGCAATCTGCAGTGCCAGGTCGTTGTGCGGAAGCCCAGAGCCGGAGAAGATTGGGAGCTTCTGGCCGCGAACGAGCGTGTTCATGCCGTCGATGGACGACACACCCGTCTGAATGAACTCTTCGGGGTACTCGCGCGAGAACGGGTTGATTGCAGCGCCGACGATGTCGTGACGCTCGTCGGGGACGATGTCCGGGCCGCCGTCGATTGGCTGGCCAGACCCGTCGAGCACGCGACCGAGGAGATCCTCGGTCACGGGCATCTTGAGCGTCTCTCCGAGGAACTTGACGGACGCGTTCCGGTCGATACCAGTCGTGCCTTCGAACACCTGAATCGCAACGAGACCGTCGCTGGATTCGAGGACCTGTCCACGCTTGGTCTCGCCTTGCGGCGTCTCGATTTCGACGATTTCGTCGTAACCGATTGCCTCATCGACTTCGGCGAACACCAGCGGGCCGCTGATTTCGGTGATAGTTTGGTATTCTTTCATGGTTCAGTACTGTGCGCGGAGTTGCTCCGTAATCTCATCTTTGAGCTCCTCGATGAACACTTCCCAGTCTTCCTGCACGCCGATGCGGTTGAGCTGCGGCGCGGCGTCGATAGACTGGATTTCCTCGACGGGGACGCCGGCTTCGAGCGCCTTGAACGCCTCGTCGTTGAACGTGTGAATCGCGGTGAGGATGCCGTAGGTCTTCTCCGGGGAACAGAACGTGTCCGTCGGGTGGAACGCGTTCTGCTGCAGGTACGCCTCGCGGAGGTAGCGAGCGACTTCGAGCGTCAGCTGCTGGTCCTCTGGGAGTGCGTCCTTACCGACGAGCTGTACAATCTCTTGCAGCTCGTTCTCTTCGTCGAGCACGTCCACGGCCCACTGGCGCTCTTCCGGCCAGTCGTCCTTGACGTTCTCGACGAACCACGGGTCGAGCTGGCTCTGATAGAGCGAGTAGGACTCGTTCCAGTTGATAGCCGGGAAGTGACGACGCTCTGCGAGGTCTGCGTCGAGTGCCCAGAACGTCTTCACGATACGCAGGGTGTTCTGCGTGACCGGCTCGGAGAAGTCCCCACCCGGCGGCGACACTGCGCCGATGACCGAGACGGAACCCTCCTGGTCGTTGATGGTCTCGAAGTAGCCTGCGCGCTCGTAGAACTCGGAGAGACGGGCGGCGAGGTACGCAGGGTACCCCTCTTCGCCGGGCATCTCTTCGAGACGCGAGGAAATCTCGCGCATGGCCTCTGCCCACCGGGAGGTGGAGTCGGCCATCAGTGCCACGTCGTAGCCCATGTCGCGGTAGTACTCCGCGATGGTGATTCCCGTGTAGATACAGGACTCACGTGCTGCGACAGGCATGTTGGACGTGTTTGCGATGAGGCACGTCCGAGCCATGAGCGGGTTGCCCGTCTTCGGGTCGTCGAGTTCCGGGAAGTCCTCGATAACCTCGGTCATCTCGTTTCCGCGCTCACCACAGCCGACGTAGACGACGATGTCTGCGTCGGCCCACTTGGCGAGCTGGTGCTGCGTAACCGTCTTTCCGGAGCCGAACGGACCCGGAATCGCGGCCGTCCCACCCTTTGCGATGGGGAACAGACCGTCGAGGATACGCTGCCCCGAAACGAGTGGTTCACGGGGCGTCTTCTTGTCTTTCGATGGGCGGGCGCGGCGAACCGGCCACTCCTGGTGCATGGTGACTTCTTCGCCGTTGTCGAGTTCGACGACCGCCTCGGTGACGGAGAACTCGCCCGCCTCGATGGCGACGACTTCGCCGCCTTCGAAGTCCGGCGGGACCATGACCTTGTGTTCGATGGTGACCGTCTCGGGGACGGTTCCCACGATGTCACCGGGGGCGACCTCGTCGCCTTCGGAGACTGCGGGTTCGAACTCCCATTTCTTTTCGAGGTCGATACCGGGTGCGTCAACACCGCGGTCGAGGAACGCCGAGTCCATCTTGGACTCCAGGACGTCCAGCGGCCGCTGGACACCATCATAGATGGCGTCGAGCATGCCGGGACCAAGGTCGACGGTCAGCGGTTCGCCCGTGTTCTCGACGGGTTCGCCGGGACCGACACCGGAGGTCTCCTCGTACACCTGAATGGTCGTGAGGTCACCCTCGATTTCGATGACTTCGCCCATCAGCCCTTCTTTGCCGACGTACACAACGTCGTTCATACGGGCGTCAAGGTCGCGGGCGATCACGACCGGACCACTCACGCTTGCGATGATGCCGTCTTCGCGGACGGAATCTTGTGTTGCCTGACTCATTGTTGTTATTCGTCCATCAGATCGATACCGATTGCTCGCTTAATCTGGTCGCGGAGACCGCTCGCGCCACCAGACCCGCCGAGTGTGACGAGTGTCGGTTCGATACTCCGTTCGACGGATTGGCGGACGCCGCGCGAGAGGTAGTCGAGGTCGTCTTCGTGCATCACGATGATGCCGACGTCCTCGTCCTCGAGCGTGCGGGTCACGGCTCCGTCGAGTGCTTCTGGCTTCTCCCCGTCCGGCACGTTCTCACACTTGCGGACACCCGCAAGGCGAAAGCCGGTGGTGAAGTCCGAACTGCCGATTACTGCGATTTCCTGGCTCATAGGATGACCAGTTCCTCCTCGATTGCATCGGGGTCAAGCCCGGCCTCGCGGCCGCGGGCGATGGCCCGGATGTTGTCTACCTCGCGCTGCTTGGCGAGGATATACGAGACGATAGGGGTGACCGAAAGTGGGTACACGTACCCGAGCGAGTCCGCGTACTTCAAGAGCGCCGAATCGAGTGCGCGCTCGAACCCGATGAGGCTGTCTGCCTCGTCGAGGTCAGAGAGCGCACCGGAGAGTCGGTCACCGTAGCGACTGTCACGAATCTTCGAGACGAGTTCGCTCGGGCTGTTCGCCAGCGCGGCGAGTTCGCTCGCACGGAACAGGGTGCCGCCTTCGATGAAGTACTCGACGGGGTCGAGTTCGGCGCCGCTGCGTGCGATGCGAAGTGCGTTGCGGGCGTTACGGAAGTCGATTTCTGCTTCGAGGAACTCGCGGTACTGCTGTGCCTCTTCGCCGACGACGAGACCTTCGAGCAGTTGCTCGTAGAAGGCACGGTCGATGGCGTTTTCCAACGGGACGAGAACACCGGTGTCCTCGTAGTCGTCGTAGGCGGCCGCGAGACCATCGCCGAAGATAGTCCCCGAGAGCAGTTCGATGACGTCCTCGATTTCGGCTGCATCGAGCAGCCGGGAGAGGAAGCGGTCGTCGAACTCACCGGCGCGAATCAGATCGACTTCGACCGTGTCACGGTCGGTCTCGGAGTAGATGCCACGGATGATGGTCTTGACGTTCCACGCGTCGAACTTCCGAAGGTACCGCGCGATAAGGTCGTAGAGCGAACCGTCCGCCCAGTCGAGGATGTCGTTGAACTGCTTTGCGAGGTTGCGGTTCAACGAGTACTCGATGAGATCGACACCGGAGAAACGGCTTCCGAGGGCGTTGATCTCACGTTCGTACTCTGATTCCTCCATAAAACGGGCGATTTCGGCCGGCCCCATGCGGACCAGTTTGCGGTACTCTTCGTTCCCGAACAGGGCACTGCGTCGTGCTCGAACACGAGCGATAACGTATTCCGGATTCGAGCCGCCTGCAGTGCTCATTGGTCGTCGAATAATCGCGTGCTCACTTCCTTCAAGTTGTCCTCCCAGAGACTTTCGAGGACAGAGTCGAAGGTGTTGTTCACTCGAACGCGAGAGTTCGCGCCCTCGACGACGACGCCACCGAGGCAGTCGCGCTCGCCGGCCAGTTCGTAGCCGTCGTAGTCGGCGAGGATGGTTTCGAGCAGGTCGGAGTCGTCGGCACGACCGTAGACGTGGACTTCGTCCTCGTCTTCGAATTCGACCGCTGCCGCATCGAGGAGCGTACGGGTCAGCTCCTCACGGCGGTCGCCTTCGAGGCCAGCCAGTTCGCTTTCGACCTGCGAGCGAACACGCTCCAGCACGTCACGGCGAGCGCCGAGTCGAGCCTGCTTGGCTTCGAGTTTGGCGCTAGAGAGTGCCTGTTCACGCTCGCGTTCGAGCTGACGCTCGACAGCGGCTTCGCGCTCTTCGATGAGCGCTTCGGCTTCGGCTTCGGCTTCAGAGCGAATCTCTGCTGCTCGCTCCTCACCGCTCTCTTTGATTTCCTCCGCGCGTGCGTTGGCTTCTTCTCGGATGTCCTCAACGACGTTGTCCAAACTCATGATGGAAAGGAAGGGGTGGTTTAGACCAGGAAGACAACGACCAGCGCGAGAATGACGAGCGTCTCGGGAAGGACCGTCAGAATCAGTCCGTTAACGAAGAGCGACTCGTCCTCTGCGATGGCTCCCATTGCGGCCGAACCGATGCCACGCTCTGCGTAGCCAGCTGCGAATGCGGCGATACCGACGGACAGGGCCGCTGCGGCTGGGGCTTCGATTGCTGGGGAGGAAGCTGCTTCACTCTGCAGTGCAGTCATGAGGGGTTCAATTGCTTCAATCATAGTGTGTTCCTAAGTACCGGATTGTCGTCTCCGAACGTTCGTATGTGTTGCAAGACGTCTCATAAAGGTTCCCAAAACAATCGGCCAATATCGCGTTATTCGACCGGCTGTTCGTGGTGTTTCCGCAAAAAATGACTCTCGAAAACTGAAGAATAAAGAAGTGCCAGTGAGAAGGCTAGTCTTCAGCCGTGAACTGGCGCTCGTAGCCGAACGGCTCGTACTCCTTGCCGCCGCCTTGGAAGAACTTGCCGAAGAACTCGACGTACTCCAGACGGACGGCCTGCAGGCCGGCACTCGTGACACCGAGTGCGAGGACGAGCAGGTGACCGACGACGAGGACGACGAGACCGAGGAGGAGCGTCGCCGCCCCACCGTGGACCAAGCCGCCGAACAAGATTTCGGTCACTTCGTAGCCGTGGTAGCTCAGCGTTTCACCCGGTCCGAGTGCCGCCACGGCACTGGCGTCGGGCATTCCTCCGAGACCGAAGTGCCAGCCACCGTGGTCATCGACGTACACGCCGAAGAACAGCAGGTTGACCGTGAAGGCCATACCCGCTTTCGCCAGCAGCACGGCGGCGATACGAGTGTACGACAGGACGTTCGAGAGGACGCTGATGAACTCGACGAGTTCTGCGGGTTCCGCCATCGCCAGGAGTCCGAGACCGACGAAGAACAGCCCGAGGCCAGCCCAGCCGACGACGGCTGGGAAGCCAGTAAAGCCAATCGGCAGCACGCCGTCAGCGGCGAACGTGGTGAACAGGAAGTCCGGCGGGATGTTTCCGAGCGCAGGGCTGAAGATCCAGATCCAAAGCCCGTTGAGCATCAGAATCCACGACCCGGCTTCGAACACGGCCTCCTTAGCACCGTGGAGGTTCGACACATCGACGAACTTGAAGATGTAACCGATGTTCAGGTGGATAATCCCGAGCATGACGCTCACGGTGAGCCAACCGAGCGCCCACTCAGCAGTCGCCGGCGAGAGACCCTTCTCTATCGGGGCGTGTGCGAGGCCGACGACGTCGTGCCAGAAGTAGTCGGCAATCAGGTGTAGCCCGAATATCTCACCGTACAGGATACCGAAGATGGTAGTGAACACACCGGCAGCGATGGTGATACCGCCCATGCTCTTGAGCGCCCCATCGTCGTACTTCGCGTAGAGGAAGTAGCCGATTGCGGTGTAGATGAGACCGTATCCGAAGTCACCGATCATGAACCCGAAGAACGCCGGGAACGTGAGGAACAGGATGACCGTGGGGTCGAGTTCGTAGTAGTTCGGTCGGTTGACTGCCTTCACGAGCAGTTCGAACGGCTTGACCGCACCGCTATTCTGCTGGACGACTGGCGGTTCGTCACTGTTCATCGTGACGACGCCACCGTCTGCCGCAGTCGGTGTCCCGCTGCTCTCGGAGACGCTCTCCGTGGCGTGGTCGTGGCCGTCGTGCGAGAACTCCGCGCGTTCGAGTTCTTCGACGTCAACGCGCTCGCCGACGGCGTTCTTCAGCGCGCTTGCGAAGGCGTTGTAGTCGCCGGTCGGAATCCAGCCTTCGGCGACGAACGCATTTTCGGTCGTCGCAAAGGAGAGCGGCGCTTCGGTCTTCTGAACGTCGATTGCGAGACGCTCTTCGGCGGCCAGCAGGAACTCGCCTTCTTCGACCTTGAGGTCGTTGAGTTCCGATTCGACGGTGTCGAGTTTGGATTCGACTTCGCGCTGTTGCTGCTCGAGGTCGCGGATGTGTTCTTCGGGGCTTCCCGAAGCGTCCGGGATTCCGAGCGTCGTGAACTCCGTCCCGACGAGCGAGTCGAGGAGCGCCGTCTCGGATGCGTCGGAGACGGGGCGTGCGAAGACTGCGTGGGTCTTCTCACCGGAGAACACTTCGAAGGAGTCGATGTCGTCGTCGTCGAGGAGTGCGCGCTCGACGGCGTCGAGTTTGCCCTGGCCGACGACGACCTGGAGCGAGTCGTAGCCCGACAGCAAGTCGAGGTCGAGACCGAGGTCCACGAACGGCTCCATCGCCTTGATTTCTTCTTCCACGTCGCGGAGCTTCCCCTGGAGTTCGGAGCGGCGGTCATCGAGTCTGTTGACCTCGTCACGAATCTCTTCGAGGGGTTCGCCGAGCGCGTCGTCGGGGACGATGCGCTGGCGACCGGCGTCACTCGCTTCGACGCCGAGGATGCTCTTGAGCGACCGGACGGTGACGAGTTTGTCGGACGCCGACTCGGCACCCTCGATGGGCGACCCGGAGTCGAAGCCGTACTCGCCTTCCCAAGAACCGTCGTACTCGGAGACGTGGAGCAGTTTCAGCTCATGAAGCGACTCGATGACCTCGGACATGATGCCCTTGGAACCGGTCACCGAGACCTTGCTCATTTGCTCAGGTCTGAGCATTCACCGCCTCCTCGAAGGTACTGATGACGTACTCGGCCGCATCGTCGATGCGGCTTTCCGCCTCTTCGATGAGTTCGTCGCGTGCTTTTTCACCTTCCTCGCGGATACGCTCGCGCTCTTCTTCGATTTCCTTGCGCCCTTCGGCTAAGCGCTCGGCTTCGAGTTCGTTCGCCTCCGCCTCGGCTTCGGAGCGAATCTCGTCCGCCTCTCGGCGTGCCTCCGCGACGAGTTCCTCACGTTCGGCCTCGGCCTGCTCAACGATATCGTCGGCCTCCTGCTCGACCGATTTGATTTGTTCGAGAACCTCTTGTCTCGGCATACTCGTATCACAGGAACGTTGCACGAGCGCCGTATAAGGTGTTTGCGGAACGTTGTCGAGAGCGAGTGAGCGACCGCATCGAATTCGACCGAATATGCGCGATGAATCCGCACCGTTATCATGAGTGAGTCCTAACCTCGCGCCAATGGGAGTCCTCGAAAACAAAGCGCGGGCACGCCTGTTCTACAAGTATCTCTCGAAGGTGTACGACCAGGTCAATCCCTTCATCTGGAACGAGGAGATGCGCGACGAGGCACTCGAACTGCTCGACATCCAACAGGGAGACCGCGTCCTCGACGTCGGCTGTGGCACGGGCTTCGGCACCGAGGGCCTGCTCCGCTACACGGACGACGTGCACGGTCTCGACCAGAGCATCCACCAGATGCAGAAGGCGTGGGAGAAGTTCGGCAAGAACGACCAAGTTCGGTTCTACCGCGGCGACGCCGAGCGCCTGCCGTTTGCAGACGACTCGTTCGACGTCATCTGGTCCTCCGGCTCTATCGAATACTGGCCGAATCCCGTGACCGCGCTCGAAGAGTTCCGCCGCGTCGTCAAACCCGGCAACAAGGTGCTCGTCGTCGGTCCCGACTACCCGAAGACGGGCGTCTTCCAGAAACTCGCGGACGCGATTATGCTGTTCTACGACGAGGAAGAGGCCGACCGGATGTTCGAAGCCGCCGGCTTCGTCGATATCGAACACCACATCCTCCAGCGACAGCCCGGAAGCCCGCGCGCCATCGTGACCGTGGCACGCGCTCCCGACGAGTAATCGACCGCCCTCCTCATCGTTGCTATTCCGCACACCGTCACCCAGCAATCGCTCGGAGCGACGCGATTCGCATCTCCCCTCGATAGACCCGCACGACCACCTCCGACCCCGACTCGATGCGCGGCGAATTCGTCCCGGCGAGTTCGAGACTCGCCGTCTCGCCGACGGACCACGTGGAATCAGACGCCGAGTTGAACGGCCCAGTCGGACCGGGAGCGAATCCGCGAGCCGAAAAGAACGGAACCGCCGGTTGGAACCGAATCGGCGTTCCGTCCACCGAAATCGTGAGCCGAAGCATGTGAACGTCGAGTGCGGGTCCCGCCTCGTTCGTGAGCGAAATCGACTGCCCGTTCACGTCGAGCGAGAGCGCCGTCGGTTGTGACGGCGACGGCGTCGATGCTGCCATCCCGAGCGCTGCCGTGCCGACGACGCTAGCAAGTACGACCACGATGCCGACGAGCACGACGACGCCGACTACCGGCGTGACTCCGCGCGTTGCCGACGAGAAGTTCCGAATCATCGGGTCGGGGTGGGCCCGTTCTGTCTAATGAACGTTCGGGAGCGGAACGGAAAACGTCCGGAATCGGAATGGAGGGAATCAGAATGGAGGATCGAAAATGGACGAAATTTTCTACGCGAGTGCGCCCGCGACACTCGCCGGAGTCTCGGTCATCGACCCGGAGGAGTCACCCGACTCACCCGAATCGCCGACGTTGGACGACGGACTCGACGTGTTCGTCGCCAGTTCGGGGACGGACGTCGGCGAGACCGTTAACACGACCGCCGCGTTGCCGCGGATGACGGTGACCGTGAAACTACTATTCGGCGAGAGAGTCCAGAGGTTCCCGTCCGAGTCGGTCTGTCCGATCAAGGTACTCTCTTGGCTCACTTCGAGACCGAGCGTCACGTTCGCGCTCACCGGGTCGTCGGTGGCGCTCTCGTTCAGTGCGATGCGCATCGGCCCGCCGGGGTACGTTCGGTAGACGGTGAGGTTGAGTCCGTCTTTGACCTGCGTCGCCGGGTCGCCGACGAAGCCGTCGTCGAGCGGACGGATTTGGGCCTCTTTGAACACGGTGCCACTGCCGCTATCGACGTAGGCGAAGAGTTGGCCACGTGAGTGGCTGATACGAACGAGGTAGCTATCGCCCGCGCCGACCACGTCAGCACCGTTTTGCGACGCGCGAGTCTCCCAGATAGTCGGGTAGTTTTCGGCGACGACGTCGAGCGCTTCCGCGGGCGTCACGCCGCTGGACTCTCGGTCACGGAGGTCAGAGCGGTAGACTTCGCGTATGTAGGTGTCGTCAGCGATCGTGCTGAGAACGATGCCGGTCTCGCTGGTTCGGACGAAGAACCGCGCCGGGTCGGCCCGTCCGGAGAGTACCGCTGCGGCCTGTGCGCGCACCGGCCCGGTGAACGTATCGAGTTCGCGTTCGAGCGCGGCGAGGCGACCCGAGTCGAGCGAGAAGTCGGGCGTATCGACCGCGATTTGTCGGAGTTCCGTCCGGCGGTCGTTGAGGTTTCGCGCTTGCGCGTCGATGCGGGCGAGTTCGACGACGAGTTCGCGCGCGGACATCTCTCCGGCGTTGTAGGCCGACAGCGCGTTCTGTTGCTGACTCTGGAGCGCGATGGCGCGCTGCTCGATGCGGTTTATCTCGCCGAGAATCAACTGTTGGCGGACGTTGTTGTCGGCTACCGATTCGATTCGTTCGATTGACGTGAGCGTCTGGAGGCGGCCGTTCGCGCGAATCGACGAGAAGCCGAGTGCCGGGCCGAGGTCCACGTGTTGGCTATTTATCGAGGAGCGTGCGACCTGAGATTCGGGAATATCGAGGACGTGAATCGTCTCGTTCGCCGACGCTTGGACCTGTAGCGACTGCGTCTCTCCGAGGTCCGCGGATGGAGTGGCGAAGGGTTCTGGACCGACCGCACCGAGTGCTGGTGAGGCCACCAACACGACGACCAGAACGAGCGGGAGGGCCTTCATTGATGGAGGCGTACACGGGGGCGATACAAAAATGGCCCTCTTGTCGAGGCGGGTCGATTCGTCGCAACTTCTGAGGTTGAGTCGATGGAAAGCGTTTTCATCGCCGGACGAAACCAATTCACGTATATGCGGAGCGCCGTCCCACTCGTTGCCCTCCTCACACTTCTTGCTGGTGTGCTCACACCAGTTGCTGCCGCCGAGCCTGTCGCATTCGACGCTCAGGACCCTGCGCGCGCGGCGCTCGGTGACTCCGCGCTCGTCGCCCAGCAATCGGCAGTAGACCAGACGCCGAAGACCGATATCGTCATCGAGTTACGGAGTGACCGGTCGGCCAGGTGGCGCATCGAGATGCGCTATCCGCTCGAAACGGCGAACGAGACGGCCGCGTTCGAACAGTTCGCACAGGAGTACGAGAGCGGCCAAGCGGACACCGGGTTCGACAGAGACCTCTTCGAGAACATCGCAGCCTCTGCGAGCGAGCAGACCGGTCGCTCGATGGCCATCGAGAACGTCAGTCAGGAGGGAATCGTCCAGAACGATACCGGTATCCTTCGTCTCTCCTTTACGTGGACGAACTTCCTCGAAGAGACGGACAGTGGCGTTCGTCTCGGTGACGTCTTCGAGTCGGAGTCGGGCGAACCGTGGCTCACCTCGTTGCAGGCGAATCAGAACCTGACGATTCACACGCCGCCGGGGTTCGCGCTCAACAGTAACAGCAACAGCCTCCCGTTCGAGAACAACTCCATCGTCATCGAAGGGCCGCGAACGTTCGAATCGACCGAGGACCTCGAAGTGAGCTATCGCTCGACCGGCGGCGACGGCGGCGGGGTCGATGCGCAGTGGATCCTCGCCGGTGCGGGTGTGCTCGTGCTCTTTGCGGTCGCTGCGGTCTTGTACGTCCGACGGCGGCCGACGAGTGACGATGCGTCGTCAGCCGCGGCAGCGAGCGAGCCTGTTGACGAGCCGGTCGAACGACACGACGAGCCGGTCGAGGGACCGATACAGGAACCGGACCACGACGAAGTCGAACCCGAGGAGGAACCGGGAATCGACCTCGACCTGCTCTCCGACGAGGAGCGCGTCGAGCACATGCTCGAACAGAACGGCGGCCGGATGAAACAGGCCACCATCGTCAAAGAGACCGGGTGGTCCGACGCGAAAGTCTCGCAGTTGCTGTCCTCGATGGCCGACGAGGAGCGCGTCGAGAAACTTCGGTTGGGTCGTGAAAACCTCATCTCGCTCCCGGACGAGAACGAGATACCCGAATAACTGGGCTACTGCGCTGTCGCCGAGTCGTGACGAAAACGTTTATTCGCCGGCGAAATTAGTGAACGTTGATGAAGGTTCTCGTAACCGTCAAAGAGGTTGCCGAGGTGGAAGAGGACTTCCAACTCGACGGCCTCCACGTGGCGGAAGAGTATCTCGACTACGACCTCAACGAGTGGGACGAGTACGCAGTCGAAGAGGCGGTCCAAATCGCCGAGGAGAACGACGACGTGGAAGTCGTCAGCGTGACCATCGGTCCGGAGCGCTCGGAAGAGACCATCCGGATGGCCCTCGCCAAGGGTGTTGACCGCGCGATTCGCGTGTGGGACGACGCCCTCGACGACGTTGACCTCCTCGACGTGAGCGCGAAGGCGGAACTCCTCTCGGCGGTCGTCGCCGAGGAAGACCCCGACCTCGTCTTGACGGGCGTCCAGGCGAACGACGACAGTTTCGGTGCGACCGGCGTCTCGCTCGCCTCCGCTATCGACTTCGAGTGGGCGGCGGTCGTCAACGACCTCGACCTCGACGTCGATGGCGGCGTCGCACACGTCCGCCGGGAACTCGAAGGCAGCGTCGAAGAGCTGACCGACGTGGAACTCCCCGCGGTGCTCACGATTCAGACGGGTATCAACGAACCCCGCTACGCGAGTCTGCGCGGGATTCGACAGGCCCAGTCGAAGGAGATCAAGCCACAGTCGCTTTCGGACCTCGGTCTCGACGCCTCGGCGGTCGAATCCGACCTCGTATTGGCCGACGTGTACGAACCCGAAGTCGAGTCCGACGTGACCTACTTCGACGGTGACGCGGGAGCGCAGGCCGCCGAACTTGCGACGGTCCTCCGCGAGAAGGGGGCGGGTGCGCAATGAGCGTCCTCGCAGTCGTCGAACACCGCCGTGGTGCGCTCCGCGACGTGTCGTTCGAACTCGTCACGGCCGGCGCGGAACTCGCCGAACAGGCGGATGAAGAACTCCACCTCGCGGTCATCGGCGGCGACGTGGATGCCTTCGCAGAGGAACTCTCGCTCGCGGGCGTCGATACGATTCACACCGTCAGCGAAGGCGACGAGTTCAACCACGACGTGTACGTTCAGGCAGTGGTCGCGCTCGCCGAGGAACTCGACCCGACGTTCGTCCTCATGGGCAACACCGTCAACGGTCTCGACTACGCGCCCGCCGTCGCGGACGCGCTCGACCTGCCGCTCGTGACCGACGCAATCGGTCTCTCCTACGACGGCGGTCTCGTGGCGACCCGCGAGATGTACGCTTCGAAGGTCGAATCCACCATCGAAGTCGATGCCGACAACGCCGCAGTCACTATCCGTCCCGCCGAGTGGGACGACACCGAAGACGCCGGCGAACCAGCCATCGAAGCGTTCGACTTCGACCTCGACGACTCGCGCGTTCGCTCGACGGTCACCGGCTTCGAGGAAGTCGGCGGCGGCGACGTGGACATCACCGACGCCGACATTCTCGTCTCCGTCGGCCGCGGTATCGAGGAAGAAGAGAACCTCGAACTCGTACAGGACCTCGCCGACGCGCTCGGCGCGACCCTCTCCTCGTCGCGCCCAATCGTGGACAACGGCTGGCTCCCGAAGGACCGTCAGGTCGGCCAGTCCGGGAAAGTCGTGACGCCGAAGGTCTACCTCGCAATCGGCATCTCCGGCGCAGTCCAGCACGTCGCCGGCATGAAGGGCGCAGAGACGATTATCGCGGTCAACACCGACCCCGACGCGCCAATCTTCGACATCGCAGACTACGGTGTCGTGGGCGACCTGTTCGATGTGGTTCCTGAACTCATCGAGCAGTTCAGCTAACTACCGTCACTTTTTGGTCCACCGTGAGACGCGACGCGTCTCACGGGCTTTTCGAGCGAATTTCGGGGACGCCGACGTATCTCTGTATCCGTGCGAAAAGGAGACAGTAACCGTCTGATTGGACCCCGGTCTCGCGGTTCGCGTTTGCCGATAATTCGGTACGTACTTCCCTACCGGACCCTACGAACCGACAATGGAATATTTGGAGCGCCGGGTGGCGATGGTAAACGACCGACTCGAAGAGGTCGTTTCGACGGTCGAACCGTCGGACCTCGCTGACCAACTCGACCACGTCGCCCTCGCAGGGGGCAAACGGGTTCGGCCCGCCGTGACCATCTTAGCCTGCGAAGCCATCGGCGGCACTCCTGAGGATGCGGTCGATTTCGCGGTCGGTGTCGAACTCGTTCACAACGCCTCGCTCGTTATCGACGACATCATCGACCGCTCGGACATTCGTCGCGGGACGCCCAGCGCGTGGGCCGAATACGGCTACGGCCCGGCAATTATCGCCTCCGACGGCCTGCTCGGCGAAGCGTTCGCACTCCTCTCGTCGAGTGACCGTGCGACCCAAATCGTCGCCGAATCGATGGTCGAACTCGGCGAGGGCGAGGCCGTCGAACTCGTCGCCATTCCCTCGAACGAAGCGGAGTACATGGAACTCGCGCGTCGAAAGACGGGCGCGCTGTTCCGTGCGGCGGCCGAACTCGGAGCGGTCGCCGCCGGGGCCGACAGTCACGTCGTCGAAGCCTTCGGCGAGTACGCAGAGCGCGTCGGCGTCGCGTTCCAGATTCGAGACGACGTGCTCGACGCGACCGCCGACGCCGAGGAACTCGGCAAGCCGACGGGGCAAGACGCCGAGATGGGTCGCCCCTCGCTCGTGCAGGTGACCGAACTCACCCCCGAAGAGGCCAACCGTCGCGCCCGCGAGCAGGCAGACGGCGCACTGAAAGCGCTCGACGCGTCGGGTGTCGAAGACTCAGAATCGCTGGAGTATCTCCGCGACCTCGCGGAGTTCGTCGTCGTCCGCGAGAGCTAACCCGAACGGCTCGTTCTCACTGCGTTTCAGACCGCTTGTTCGCCGTCCGGGGTCGTCGGGTATCGTGACTCCGCAATCGCAAACGTGAGCGTACTCAACACGCCGAGGAGCGTCCCAATCGTGAGCGCCACCGCGAGGTCGGTGAGCGCGACCGTTTGGACGCCGGGCAAGCCCTCGGGGAGGAAAAAGCCCGAGAGTGCGTAGAGCACGAGCGCAATCGCGCCGACGTAGAACGGTGCGTTGAGGTAGCGCCACTTGAACCGGTCGTGGAGGTACTCGTCGGTCACCTGCCCGAGACTGCTCGTGATACCGGCGGCGGCGAACCACTCGATAGACCCGTGGACCAGCGCCGCCAGCATGACGCCCGGCGGGAGACTCCCGCCGAACTGCTCGGCGAACTGTTCGGAGGTGAGTTGCAGGAGTTCGACGGCGCGGAAGCCACCGACCACGAGCAGCGCCGCGGCGGCGACGTAGGTGATAATCGTGACGCGACCCGCGTAGAGGACGTTTCGGGCGCGTTCGACGGCGTCGTCCACGGCCGTTTCGAGACCGAGACCGCGAAAGAGCGTGTAGAGACCGAGGAGTGCCGAGATGAGTCCGAGCACGACGGCACCGGGCACGTCGAAGAAACTCGCAATCGTCACGAAGGGGTAGATGAGGAGCAAGATGCCAAGTGGGACGAGAATCGTCCCGCGGGTCTCGGGGTCCGCGAGCACCTGCTTCATCGTGTAGTACATCGATTCGAGGTTCTGTGCCTGTCGGACGACGACGCGGCGAACCCCGTCGATAGGGACGCGAGAGCGAATCACGGGGAGGACCGATTCGTCCTGTGCGCCGTCGGTGATGACGATGGCGTGGACCGACTCGCCGGTCGAGAGGCTGGCGAGCACGGTGTCTATCTCCTCGCCGATGGCGCGGTTGGCTTTCACGTCGCTCCCTTCGAGTCCCGTGACGGCCGCGACTTCGACTTCTTCGTCTTCGTCTTCGAGGAGTTGGTCGTAGACGCGAATCCCCTGAAAGAGAACGTTCACGTCAGAATCCTCTGGGTCGGCGGTGGCGAGCGCCACGGCAGCCTCTTCGACCCGGTCACGCCCGATAACGGGCGTGTCGAACCCCGTCTTGCGTCCGAGGTCGTCGTCGAGGTCGACACAGAGGACCAAGAGCATTATCGTCCAGTATGCCGTGGGGATATATCTGCTTTCGGGGGCGCAGTCGCCCCGTCACCACGAGACGGCGCGGCCTCACACGGACGTGTATTCATCGCCGAGCGGGTCGAAGAGGACTTCGAATCGGGCACCTCCTGCCTCTCCGTCAGCCACGCGAATCGTCCACCCGTTCATATCGACGATGTGCGTGACGATGTCGAGACCGAGCCCCGTCTCTGTTCCTTGGTTCTTCGTGGTGACACCCGGGAGGAAGATATCGTCCCGAACCTCGTCGGGGATTCCCGGCCCGTCGTCTTCGACGAAAAAGCCACCCGCCGAAGGGAGCGTGCCGACCCGGACGACGAGCGACTCGTCGTCTGTCGTCCCGTGCTGAATCGCGTTCCGAAACAGGTTCTCGAAGATGCGTTTGAGTTGTCCGACGTCGCCGGTGACGACCGGGAGTTCCGAGATTTCACAGCGAGCGTCGAACGACTCGGTTTCGCACATCTCCCACGCTGCGGCCGCTGCATCCGCCACTGCGACCTCGGTTTCGTCGCGCGCGTTCGTCCCGTCACGAGCGAGCGAGAGCACGTCTTCGACGAGTTCCGTGATTCGCGTGTGAGCGTGGTCGATACGGTCGAAGTGCGCCGGGTCGTGCGAGTCGCGTGCGAGTTTCAGCCATCCCTGGGCGACTGCGAGTGGCCCACGGATGTCGTGCGAGAGGACGTGCGCGAAGGCTTCGAGACGCGCGTTCTGTTGGGCGAGTTCCAATTGGTGCGTGATTCGGTCGGTGAGGTCGGTGACGTAGCCGAGCACGGTGGTCGTCTCACCCCCGTCGGAGACGGGAATCGCATAGATGGTGAGCCACTGAACGACGCCTGTGTCGTCCTGTACGACCCGAACCTCGAACTCGTAGTGGTCCGCGGGCGTGCCACCGCGAAGGTCGTCGGCCATCGCCGCAATCTCCGTGGAGAACTGCTGTCGGTCGTCGATGTGGACGTAGTCCAGGAACTCCGGGGATTCGCCGAAGGCGTGCTGGCCGACGAGCGTCTCACTGTCGGTTCCGAGGAGGCGTGCGAGGTAGTCGTTGACGAACGCGACCCGTCCGTCTTCGAGTGCGAACAGACCGACGTGCGAGTGCTCGACGACCGTTCGATACCACATCTGCGTGTGCGACTGTTCGTTCAGCCGGCGCGAGGCTTGAACGACGGATTCGATGCGACGGGAGAGGAGGTCGAACGCTGCTGTGTCGGTTTCTTTCGAGACGTAGGCGACGGGGCGCTCGACATCCAACGTCTGCTGAACGAGTTCGTCTGCGTCGGTGCCGAGTAACAGGACAACCGGCAGCGACGCGTCCCCGCGCCGAACCGCTCGAACCACAGTGAGTGCTGACGGCCCACGCAAGTCGCCGTCCACGACGACGCAATCGACGATGCGTTCGCTGAGGCGCTCGGAGACTCTGTCCGAATCCAGTCGGTCAGTTACGATGCGGTCGGCAGTCGCCGTGAGACACCGTTCGATTCGGTCTCCGTAGGCGTCGTCGTCGGTGACGAGGAGCACACGAATCGTGTCGTCCGAGTCCACCACGTCCTCGACGTACATTATACGGTGTTGACACGTGCGCCGGTATTAATGGTATTCCCTCGCCGAAACGATTCGCACGGCTTTTGACGCTCCATCGTGTAAGCCTCCGTAATCGAATGATTTCGAAGGGCTGCGAACAGTGCGCCATGGGCGGAAAGATGGTGATGTTCGTCTACGGGTACTGCGACCAGCGTGATTGTTTCTACTGCCCGCTGGGAGAGAACCGCAAGAACGTCACCGACGTGTACGCCAACGAGCGGTTGGTCGAATCCGACGAGGACGTCATCGAGGAGGCAAAGCGCATGGAGGCACTCGGGTCGTCTATCACCGGCGGCGAACCACAAGAGGCACTCGACAAGACGTGTCACTACATCTCGCTTCTCAAAGACGAGTTCGGCGAGGACCACCACATCCACCTCTACACGGGTATCACGGGCGGCCGCGAGAACATGCGCCGGCTCGCCGAGGCCGGACTCGACGAGATTCGCTTCCACCCGCCGCTCGAACTCTGGGGCGACATGCACGGCACCGAGTGGGAAGACATCCTCTACATCGCCCGCGAGGAGGGTCTCACCCCTGCCTTCGAGATTCCCGGTATCCGCGCCGAACCCGAGTTCCTCGAATTCCTCGACGAGGGCGCGGCGGAGTTCTGTAACATCAACGAGTTCGAGATGTCCGACGGCAACTACCGCCGGATGCAACAGAAGGGCTACGAACTCCAAGACGGCCACATGTCGGCGGTCGATGGCTCGAAAGAGGCCATCCTCGACCAGATGGGTCACCACGAGCGGGTCTACTTCTGTACGAGTGTCTTCAAAGACGCCGCCCAGCACCGCAACCGCCTGAAGCGCATGGCCCGCAACATCCGCCGGCCCTTCGACGACGTCACCGACGACGGTACGCTCGTCTACGGCAAGACGCACACCCCCGCCGAGACGTTCATCGAACTCGGCGTCCCCGAGGAGTTCTACACCATCAAATCGAACCACGTCGAAGTCGCGTGGTGGCTCCTCGAAGAGATGATAGAAGAAGGCGACATCGACGAGGGCGAAATCGTCGAGCAGTACCCGACCTACGACGGGACGGTCGTGGAGCGAACGCCGTTAGCCTGAGTTCGAACGCGGTTCGATTCTGTGTTGCAACAGGTCGTCAGAGCCAGGAGTACCGTGCGAAGTGACGGTGGAACAACAAGAGCTAATACGAGTTACGTTTGCTCTTTTTTCATGTCTAGTTTATATCGAAATTCTGGATTTATGCGACTCTTTCTGGGACGAATCGTCACGAATGCGGGCGACAGTGCGTATGGAATCGCGGCCATGTGGCTCGTCTTCGAACTGACGGGGTCGTCGTTCTACACCGGTCTCGCGGGGTTCCTGTCGTTCGGCCCGCAAGCCCTCCAATTTCTCGTCGGTCCGCTCATCGACCGTTGGCCGGTTCGGAATCTCCTCGTCGGCACGCAGTTCGCCCAGATGGTTGGGGTGTCGTTGATTCCGCTCGCGGCTTTCACCGGCCACCTCTCGGTGTGGGTGGTCCTCGTGTTGATGCCGGTTCTCGCCTTCCTCAACCAGTTCGTCTACCCAGCACAGCACGCAGTGCTCCCGAAACTCGTCACCGACGACCAACTCGTCGAGGCGAACTCGCTCTTTTCGTTTGGCTATCAGGGGACTGATTTGGTGTTCACAGCACTCTCGGGGGCACTCATCGCCGTCGTCGGGGCCACGAATCTCTTTGCGTTGGATGCAGTAACGTTCGCAGTTGCAGTGCTCCTGTTCGTTGGCTTGCGAATACCGCGTGAAGAGCCATCGAACGATTCGGAATCGGACGACGAGTCGTCTTCGTCTGCCTTCGCCGACTACCGCGCCGAGCTTCGAGAGGGGTTCGACTACATTCGAGGGTCGGTGTTCTCGACGATGGTCGTCGGTTCCGTCGTCGTCAACGCCGCCTACGCGATGTTGATTGCCGTTTTACCCGCGTTCGCCGATTCCCTCGGTGGTCCCGCTGCCTATGGGTTGGTGGCCGCTGCGATGGGTGGCGGAAGCTTGGTCGGGACCATCGTCGCATCACGTGTCGAACACCATCCATACGGCCGGGTTGCAATCGCCTCCTACGTCCTCTCGGCAGCGTGTCTGGGCATCGCTTTCACAGTCTCGTGGCTTCCGGCGACTATCGCGTTCGTCTTCGCGGCGTTCGTCCCTTCCGGCCTCACGAGTGTCTTGTTCCGGTCGATGGTCCAGTCGGCTATCGACGACTCACTTCTCGGGCGGGTGTTCTCGGTCATCTCCAGTCTGAGCACGCTCATGATGCCGGTGGGTGCACTCTTCGGGGGATACATCGCAACGTACGCGGGCGTCGAAACGGTCGTCGCCGTTCTGCCAGTATGCTGGGGACTGCTCGCAGTCTACTTCGGACTCCATCCAAAACTCCGCCGTCTGCCAGCGGTCACCAGTGCTGACGAGTTGTCGCTCGGCGTGCGTCGCGGCACACCAGTGAGTGACGGTTAGATTAGGCCGAACGTTGTGCCCGCGTCAGCGCCACGAACAGACTCGGCGCAATCACCAACGCCCCAGCGGACGCCGTCGTCGCTCCCAGTGGAAGACGCATCGCCAACCCGAACGATGCGACTCCAAGCCCGAGAAGTACGCCGGCGACCATCCCGAGTCGTTGCTGGCGGTACGTGGGTCGAAAGCCGCGAGCCTGCGCGTAGAGCGCGCCCGAAAGCCCGACGAGCAGGCCGATAACCGCGCTGAGCGCGCCGACGAGCGGGGCGGCGGCGAGAAAGAGCGCACCGACGGAACCACTGGCGACGAGCGTCTGGAGAGGCGAGAGCGGGTTCACGTCGGCACCGAACTTCGTCGCGTAGACGACCGTGGGAAGTGCGACGAGCAGCGCGGCCAGCAGGCCGGAGAGAAACGGGACGCGTGGTGTATCGACGAGTCCAGCGAGGAGAAGCAACCCGCCGAGGGCGACGCCGATGCCGAGGATGATTCGCGGCGGGAGCGCCTCGGACGGGTCCTCGGAGCGGACGACGCCGAAGGCCGCGAAGGGCACGCAGACGACGACGCCGAAGAGGAGCGACGGGAAGAAGCGGCCGGTGAGCACGACCCCCGAGAGCGTCGCCGAGAGACCGAGAAAGACCCCGGTGACGAGCGAAATCTCGGGGACGTAGCGGGACATGTCTCGGGGTTAGTTCGAGCAACGGAAAGCGTTTCGCCGCCGGAATCGAGACCCGCGAGGGGCTGGAATCACTACCCGCAAGGGTTTAGAACACACCTCGTGTACCTCCGACCATGCCGGACTGTCCACTTGCGGATGAGTGCCCGAGTTTCTCCGAACGAATCGCTGGCATGGGGTGTCAGTACTACAGCGACCGCGGTGGTGCAGAGTGGTGTGACCACTACGAGCGGCCGATTCGGGAACTCAAAGAGCAACCCGTCAAACCCGGCGAAGAGGTCATCGTCACCGTCGAGGACATCCACGAGAGCGGTGCCGGTGTCGGCCGAACGGAAGACGGATTCATCGTCTTCATCGACGGCCTGCTCCCCGACGCACGCGCCGTCGTCCGAATCGACCAGGTGAAAGGAAGCCACGCTCGCGCGAAGAAGGTCGTCGAGCGCCTGCCGTTCGAACCCGAGGACAAAGAACAGGACGACTCGTCGGCGTCGTCTTCGTCGTCTGCATCCGACCAGCAGGGCCGCAAGCGCCGCAAGCCAAAGCGCCCAGAGCGACTCGGTAGCCGCGACAACTTCTGGGGCGAGTAACCGACCCGCGTCTTCGACGCACCGTGGACAGTCAGCCTGCTGTATCTTTTTTCATCCCCGCGTGCTATCGTCGAGTATGAGCGACGACGCGGTCCCCGACGTAGACGACCTCTTAGAGCGAGCAGGCTTCGACCCCGAGACGAGTATCCTCACTCGCAGACAGGCCGAAGTGCTCGCCCTCCGCGAACAGGGCGTCCGCCAATCGACGATTGCGGAGTTTCTCGGCACGTCTCGCGCCAACGTCTCCAGTATCGAAGCCAGCGCCCGAAACAACGTCGAGAAGGCCCGCGAGACGGTCACCTTCGTCGATACGCTCACCGCACCGGTCCGGGTCGAAGTCCCGGCGGAGACGGACCTCTACGACGTGCCGAAGCTCATCTACGACGCCTGCGACGACTCGGGCGTCAAAGTCAGCCACACCGCACCCGACCTGATGAAAGTCATCTCCGATGCGGCAGGCGACGCCGTCGAGGGGCGAGAGGTCAAAGAACAACTCTTCGTCGGCGTCACCAGCGACGGCCGGGTTCGCGTCCGCCGGCACCCCGGCGTCTGATTCTTCTCGTCCGCGACGCCCACGTTTTTCACCGCCCTCGTCGTCAGTCCACCCATGGACCTTGGAATTGCGGGCGACACCGTACTCGTCACGGCGAGTTCCGCCGGACTCGGGCGCGCGAGCGCCGAAGCACTGGCAGCAGAAGGAGCGAACGTCGTCGTCTGCGGCCGCGACGCCGACCGACTGGCCGAGACCGAAACCGAGCTGAGCGACCTCGCGGGCGACGTGCTCGGCGTCCAGACCGACATCACGAGTAAGCACGACCTCGAAGCGCTCGTCGAAGCGGCGGTCGAGGAGTTCGGCGGACTGGACCACGTCGTCACCTCGGCGGGCGGCGTCCCGCCGGGTAGCTTCACCGACCTCACCGAGAAAGAGTGGTACGGCGCGTACGACATGCTCGTGATGAGCGCCGTCTGGACGGTCAAAGCCGCTCGTCCCCACCTCGAAGCGAGCGACAAGGGGACGATTACCTGTATCACCTCCACGACGGTCCGCGAAGTCGTGGACGACCTCATCCTCTCGAACGCGGTTCGACGCGGCGTGATTGGGCTCGTGAAATCGCTCTCTTACGAACTCGCCCCCGACGTGCGGGTGAACGCCGTCCTCCCGGGCGCACACGAGACGAGTCGAATTCGGGAGTTAGTCGATGCGGCGGTCGAACGCGGCGACCACGACACCTACGAAGACGGACTCGCGGAGTGGTCCGACGGCATTCCGATGGGTCGAATCGGCGACCCACGAGAGTTGGGCGACGTGGTCGCCTTCCTCGCCAGCGACAGGGCGAGTTTCGTCAACGGCGCGTGCGTCCCCGTCGATGGCGGGACGCTCCGGAGCGCGTGAGAATAGGCGTCAGGCGCGCTCGCGCTCGCTGACTCGGTCTTCGATATCTTCGAGCGACTCCGTCTCCAACAGGCGTTCGAGTTTGCGCTCGAACTGCTCGTCGGTGAGTTCGCCGCGGGCGTACCGGTCGCGGAGCGTGTTGAGGGCGTCACGGTTCGATGGCGTCTCGTCGTCTGTACCCGTCGAATCAGCCGATTTCTTCGGGTTGAACGTCTCCTCCCACGTCCTCTCGAACTCCTCCGGCATGGAGCTCGAATAGCCGTCGGTGAGCATGTCCACGATTGGGAGGATGACGATGTAGCCAATCAGCATGAACACGAGCCACCAGTCGAACCCCAGAAGGAGGGCAGAGAGCCAGATGCCCGTGATGAGAAGGGCGGTGATGTCCGTCGCTTTCGACAGCAGGACACCGCGCGAGTCACCAGTCATACAGTGAAAAGCCAATCGCGGACTGTAAAACTACCCGAGAAGTGACCTCAGAACTCCCCGCGGGCTTTCAGCCGAGAGACGGCCTCTCGGACTCGCTGTGCCTCGTCTTTCGGAATCACGAGCACTCGGTCGTCCCACGCGACGACGGCGAGGTCGGAGACGCCGACGAGCGAGACGTTCGCGCCGTCGGTGGCGACGACGTTGTCGGCCGCATCGACCACGATTGGGTCGTCGCCGAGGACGACGTTTCCAGCCTCGTCGGCGGGGAGAATGCGGGTGAGCGCGTCCCACGCGCCGAGGTCGTCCCACGCGAACGAGACGGGGACGACGGCGGCGTTCTCGACGCGCTCCATCACGGCGTAGTCGATGCTCGTCTCGGTGACGGCGTCGAATCCCGTGGTCGGGTCTCCGGCGTCGAGCGCATCGACTAGGGGTTCGAGTGGTGAGTCGCGCGCGGCGCTGAGGAGCGCGTCGGGCGTCCACGCGAACATCCCGGCGTTCCAGAAGTAGCCAGACTCGACGTACTCGGTCGCAGTCTCGGCGTCCGGTTTCTCGTGGAAGGCGGCGAGTTCGTGGTACTCGCCGTGGTCGGTGCCGGGTTCGATGTAGCCGTATCCGGTGTCGGGGCGAGAGGGTTCGACGCCGAAGGCGACCAGTGAGTTCGTCTCGGCGGCGACTCGCGCGCCGCGTTGCATCGCTTCGGCGAATCCGTCGCCGACGTGGTGGTCGCTCGGGAGGACGAGAATCACGGGGTCGTCGTACTCGGCGGCGATGCGGTGAGTCGCGTAGGTGAGCGCCGGGCCGGTGTCTTTGGCGACGGGTTCGACGAGCACGTCCGCGTCGGGGGCGTGGTCCGGGATTTCGTCGGCGAACTCCGGGCGCGTCGAGACGACGACGTGGTCGGCGAAGTCTGCGCGGGAGACGGTCGCTTCGAGAAGCGACTGCTCGCCGTCGAAGGAGAGAAACTGCTTGGGTCGGTCGCTTCTGCTCGCGGGGTAGAGTCGCGTGCCGGTGCCGCCGGCGAGGACGAGCGCGACGAGTGGGCGGTTCATACCGGGACCACGCGGGGGAGGGTGAAAATCACGGCGGCATCTCGACTCTCACCACGTCTCGATGACGCCCTCGCGGATGTCTTCGACACAGCCCTGACAGTCGGGGTGGTCGGGGTCGAAACAGGCGGGGCGGGACTGCGAGTCGAGGGCGACGGCGCGGCGTTCGACGTGGCGACGACAGACGATTTTGGCGCGGCCGTCGGCGTCGCGCGGTATCGACTCGGCGTCGGGTGCCGACCGGCCCTCGCGGTAGGCGCGCTTGACCTCCTCGTACCGCTTGCCGGCGTTGCGGGCGGCGCTTCGGATGATGCTTTCGAGGCGGTCGTCCATGCCCAGTCATGCGAACCGCGAACCTATCAATTCCTCGCTCCGTGGGGGGAGAGGTTCACTTTCACCGGGGTTTGCAACTTTTTATATGAGTACGGAACCAACGGTCGTATGCCTCCCAATGGAAACCAAGGTGGAGGCGAGGAAAACCCATGACCGATCTGCAAACCCATGCAGCAGAGATAGCTGAACAGTTCTCGGACCATCTAGACATCACCGAAGAGGATGTCGAAGCACGACTCGAAGCGCTCGTGAGTGAATACCGCGTCCCCGTGGACGAGGCACGCCGCAGCGTCGTCAACAACTACCTCGACGAGGCGGGCATCGACCGCGACCAACTCGGCGGCGGTGCCGGCGGCAACGAGCAAGTCTTACTCAACGAAATCGACCAGGACGAACAGTGGGTCGATGTGCGCGCGAAAGTCGTCGAACTGTGGGAACCCCGCAGTGAGTCTATCTCCCAAGTCGGCCTACTCGGCGACGAGTCCGGCCGCCTCAAGTTCGTCTCGTTTACCACGTCTGAACTTCCCGAACTCGAAGAAGGGAAGTCCTACGCCCTCGGGAACGTCGTCACCGACGAGTACCAGGGCAACTTCTCCGTGAAGCTCAACCGAACGACGAGCATCACCGAACTGGACGAAGACATCGAAGTCGGCGACGACTCGACCAGCGTCGATGGCGCGCTCGTGGACATCCAGTCCGGGAGCGGTCTCATCAAGCGCTGTCCCGAGGAGGGCTGTACGCGCGTCCTCCAGAACGGCCGCTGTTCCGAACACGGGAACGTCGAAGGCGAGTTCGACCTGCGTATCAAGGCCGTACTCGACGACGGGAACGAGGTCCACGAAGTCATCTTCAACCGCGAGATGACCGAGGAACTGACCGGTATCGAACTGGACGAAGCGAAGCAGATGGCCATGGACGCCCTCGACACCACCATCGTCGAAGACGAGATGCGGAGCGACCTCATCGGCGTCTACTACCGCGTCACCGGCCCGACGTTCGGCCGCTACGTGCTCGCAGACGAAGTCGAGCAACTCGGCGCGCCGACAGATGCTGAAGCACTGCTTATCAAAGCGAGGTCGATGTAAATGAGTTCCAACGAAATCCCCACCCGAGAGGTCGCCCGGCGCGTCTTCGCACAGGAGTTCAACGACGCTGGATACACGTTCAAAGAGTCCGACGACGAGCGCGCACCCGTCTACTTGCTGCTCCCGACGGGCGAGCGAGCGAACCGCATCTTCCTCGTCGGCACGCTGACCGAGAAGGAAGACGTGGGCGAGGACAACGAGTACTGGCGCGGACGCATCGTCGATCCGACGGGGACGTTCTTCGTCTACGCCGGTCAGTACCAGCCAGAAGCCGCGAGCGCGCTTCGTGACCTCGAAGCGCCCGCCTACGTCGCGGTCGTCGGCAAGCCGCGGACCTACGAGACCGACGACGGCAACATCAACGTCTCCGTCCGCCCCGAGTCGATTACGGAAGTCGATGCCGCGACGCGCGACCGCTGGGTGACCGAGACAGCCGAGCGAACGCTCGAACGCATCGAGACGTTCGACGACGAAGGCAACGAGTACGCTCGCATGGCGCGCGAGCACTACGACCTGCCGGTCGAGACGTACGGCCAGAGCGTCATCGAAGCGCTCGAAAGCCTCGAACAGGCCGACGAACTCAGCGCCTAATTCGGCGCTCCCCCGCTGGTCCATTTCCAACCAGCGTTCACACGCCTATTTTTCGGCGTCAGCGACGAACGCACCGTGAGCGACCCGCTCGTCTGACAAAAGGTTAAGTGGACGGCCTGCACAGCCTCGGGTATCATGGGCAACAAGAACAAGACCATCTCGTTCCGCGTCAACGAAGACGCATTCGAGACCCTTCGGGAGATTGCCGAAGAGCGGGACATCTCCTTGTCCGCCGTCTTCCGCGACTACGTGGACACGCTAGTTGCCCACGACGGACAGGTGCGGGTCGTCCCAGAACACGAGTTAGAGAAACTCCGCGACGGCGACGGACAGTCGTTCCCGCCGAAAATCGAGGTTCCCAAGAGCTTCATCCGCGAGCACGAGCGACTCGAACTCGAAGCCGACCACCTCCGCGAGCAGTTGGAAGAGCACAAACGCTACGTCAACTACCTCCACGAGCAACTCGAAAGCGACGAGGACGACGTCGAAGAGGTCATCCAACTCGAAGACCTCGACGCGCCGAGCGACGAGCCCCCGTTCCGTCTCGGATAACCGACTCGGTTGAATTCGACTCGCTTCCGCCTCGAACACGTCAGCGCGGGCCGACGAGGTCTTTTCTGGCCTGCCGCGCCGCGTTCTCGGCGTCCCGATTCTTCTCCACGCCGGCGAGCGACTCCACCGATTCGAGCGTGCGAACCGCGTTGTCTAAGAACGAGAGCACGTCGCCGGGGTAGGCGTACACCATGTACTCGTCGCTCATCACGTCCACGATGGCGTCGGGGCCGAGACCCTGTGCCCGCAGGTCGAGCAGGTAGGCGATGAACTGCCGTTCGGGATAGCCGGTGTAGATGTCGTCTGCGTCCTCGCAGTCCATGAAGTCCTGGGCGAAATCGAGCAGTCGCTCACGGGTCGCGTCATCGACTTTCGACAGTCCCTCGCCCGAGTAGAGCACTTCGAGGGTCGCCCCGCTGAAGACGCGCTTCGGGATGTTCGCGTCCAGTTGGGAGACGATTTGCCGGTGATTTTTCAGATAGATTTTGTCCGTGATGGCCACTGTTGGAACCGTCTACCGCCCCAGACTCCAAAAGACTCCCGCTCCCGAATCCCACTCGGGGCGGACTGTCAGCCCGGTTCACACTGCCGTTTAAATTGTTGAGAATCCAATAAGTGACATGGTCGAGAATCGTATCGGTATCCTCGGGAGTGGTGACGTCGGACGAGCACTCGGGCGTGGATTCGCCCGCCACGGGTGGGACGTAATGCTCGGGACTCGAAGCCCCGACGCCCTCGAACAGTGGGCCGACGAGACGACGGGGACCGTCTCGGTTGGTACGTTCGACGAGGCGGCGAGCCACGGCGACATCGTCGTCCTCGCCGTCCTCGGAGAGGCCGCAGAGGCAGTCGTGGACATGGCCGGCCCCGAGAACTTCGAGGGGAAACTCGTCCTCGACGCGACGAACCCGCTGGAGTTCAGCGAGGGCGAAGCGCACCTCCTCTACGGCGGCACCGACTCGCTCGGCGAGCGCATTCAGGCGCGAATCCCCGACGCCTCCGTGGTGAAGTGCTTCAACACCGTGACGAACAGTCAGATGATAGACCCGGAGTTCGACGCAGAGACGCCGCCGATGCTCATCTGCGGCGACGACCCGTGGGCGAAAGAACGAACCGAAGAGATGCTCGTCGAACTCGGGTGGCCCGGCGCGATGGACGTCGGTGACATCAAATCGGCACGGTACTTGGAGGCGATAGTCCCGCTGTGGGTTCGCGTCGGGTCGAATCTCGGGACGTGGAGTCACGCGTTCAAGGCAGTGCAGTAGGTGTGAGGAAGTGTCGCACTGTGAAGTGCTCTCACTCCAGTCCCGTAACGTAACGTATTTTAGTCGTAGCGAATTAGGAATGATTGCGTTACATGTCCGGGTTGGGGTAGTGGACTATCCTTCAGCCTTGTGGAGGCTGAGACGCGGGTTCAATTCTCGCACCTGGACCTTCTTCATATTCTCACACCTTCGAGCGTGTGCTCACGTCAGTGAGCACCGCGAGTACCGACCGGGAATATGCGAGGTCCTCAGAAGAGAATTGAACCAGGGAGCGAACGCAGTGAGCGACCGAGGTTCAATTCCCGCACCAATACCCCACAAAACTCATCTACACATCATCTGACATCACGCTATGAAACCCTCCACGGCATCTCTCGTTTTCTCCCTCTTACTCCTCACTGCTGGGTGTCTCGGAAGTGCCGGAAGCACCCAGACAGCGCAATCAACCACAACGATAGCGACGACGACACAACCGACAACGACCACCGAATCCCCGACACCAGCCATCTCCAATGGCACGGCACGAACACGGGCCAGCACCCACCACGACGAGCAAACGCGGTCACGAATCGACCACTACGACGACGCCGGCGTCGGGCGACCAGAGGCAGAAGTGGTGAACGTCTCTTCGACCGGCGTCTACGTCCGCGTCTAGCAGGAGTACTGGTACACGAGCGGCGACCGAGAAGCAGATGGCGTCAACGTAGCGACCTACGTGGTCAACGAGACGACGATTCGGCAGGTGTACTGGTACTGAGTGGTTTCCAGTCCGAGAAAATGAAATCGAGCGCAGTCACACAGAGACTGCTAAGCCCATCACGTCTTCTCTGGTGAAGTCGGCGTCGTGGGCTTTCTTCGCGTGTTCTTGAACTTCGTGTACGAGTTCGTCGTCGTCGTCGGCCTCGGCTTCGAAACTGCAATCGAAGCCAGCATCTCGGCAATTTACGTGTTTTGTCACAGGTACCACCACCACGAACGTGGCACCATGAGATACGACCGCACGGGAGATAATCGTTGAGACCAGCGGAACGGCCACGACTTTCACCTCCGAGAACCGTTTGTCAGCTATGCAAGTCGCCATCCTCACCGTCGGCAACGAGTTGCTCGCGGGGGATATCGAGAACACGAACGCGACGTGGTTAGCCCGCCGACTCACCGAGGGAGGCGCGACGGTGACACGGATTCAGACGGTCCCGGACGACCACGAAGTCATCGCCGGCGTGGTCGCCGAGTGGAGCGACACCTTCGACGCGGTCATCGTCACCGGCGGGTTGGGCGGGACGCCGGACGATATCACGATGGAAGCGGTCGCGGCCGGTCTGGACAGGGAGTTCGTCGTCAACGACGAGGCCGCAGAACAGGTCGAGACGACGATTGCGGCGATTCTGGAACGCCGACCCGACATCGACTTCGAACTCGACGTCGCGTGGTACGCGTCGATGCCCGAGGGGGCGGAGGTGTTACAGAACGGCGAGGGTCTCGCCCCCGGCTGTCTGGCGGGGAACGTCTACGTCCTGCCCGGCATCCCCGAGGAGATGAAACCGATGTTCGACTCCATCGCCGAGCGATTCACGGGCGAACGCCACTCTCGGTCGTGGTACGCGAACGTTCCGGAGGGAGCGGTGACGGAGATACTCACCGAGGTACAGGGTCGATTCGAGGTGGAGGTCGGGAGCTATCCGAATCGCGGCGGGCCGACGCGCGTCAAACTCACCGCGAGCGACGAGGAGGAGTTAGCAGCGGCGAGTCGCTGGTTCGAAGCCAACGTCTCGATGCGGTTGTTCGAGACGGAACGAGCGGCAGTGGAATCCGGCGAAACGTGAGTTACCGAGACGATACCGAGGCAGAGTGACTACCGAGGCGAGATGAGACCCGAATCGGGCCGCGGCATCGCGTCGAGCGACCCGCGACTGCGGATGATGTTGAACGCGGTCACGAGGTCGGACCGAGAGACGAGACCGACGAGGACGCCGTCGTCGTCCACGACCGGAAGTCGGCCGACACCGCGTTCCTGCATGAGTGCGATGGCGTCCATCGCGTCGGCGTCGGGCGTAATCGTTGCGAGTTCGTCGCTCATCACGTCCTCGACTCGGTAGGCGTCGCGCTCGACTTCTCGCACCGAGCGGGCGTCGTCGAGTGTCACCATGCCGACGAGGTCGCCGTTTCGGAGGACGGGATAGCCGGTGTGGCGCTCGACGAACATCTGTTGGAGCAAGTCGGCGACGCTAGTCTCTTCTTCGACGGTGCTGAGGTTCTCGCGGGCGGTCATGATGTCGCGGACGACCACGTCTTGGAACGTCGCTTTGAGAACGCTCTGTTGGGCCTCGCCGGACGCGCCGATGTAGATGAAGAAGGCGAGCGCGACGAGAAAGAGGTTGAAGAACAACCCGAAGATGCCGAGCAGGAAGGCGAAGACCTTCCCGACTTCGGCGGCCATCTGCGTCGCTTTCGCGTGGGGGCGAGTACGGGCGAGGAGTGCCCGAAGGACGCGTCCGCCGTCCATGGGGAACCCGGGGAGCATGTTGAACACCGCGAGCGTGATGTTCATCAGCGCGAGGTAGCCGAGGACGAACTTGAACTGGGGGAGGGAACTCGGGACGGCGACGAACCCGGCGTAGGAGACGATGCCGATGAGAACGGAGACGACAGGCCCGGCAATCGCAATCGTGAGTTCCTGTTTCCAGTCTTCGGGGATGTCCGTGAACCGGGCGACGCCGCCGAAGAGCCAGAGCGTAATCGACTCGATAGTGTAACCGTAGCGCATGGCGACGAGCGAGTGGCCGAACTCGTGGAGCAAGACGCCGAGGAAGAGGCCAATCGCCGCTGCACTGCCGAGTATCCACTGCGTCGGCGGCGTGGCGAGCGCTGCTCCGTCGATAGTGGAACCGAAGAGGTCGTTCACGAGCGCGGTGAGTTGCGCCACGTCGGAGCCGATAAGCCAGGCGAAGAGTGGCAACACCACGAGGAACGTCAGGTCCAACTTAATCGGGATACCGAAGGCGCTACCGATGCGGATACCTCGCATACCGGGTACTAGCCGTGGAGGGGCCTTAAGTAATCAGGCTCGTTTCACAGGGGAAAGCTTACGCGGGCCGGTGATGCCTACAACTACATGAGTGATTCTCGACCGAACCCGGTGGTCAAACGCGGACGCGACATCGAGTACGACGCCGTCGGCGCGGCCGACGGGATGAAAAAGGGCGTCCTCATCTCCGAGGCAGACGGCGCACCGAACTTCGCCATTCGTCGGTTCGTCCTCGACGCCGGTGCCGAAGTTCCGAGACACACCAACGAAGTCGAACACGAACAACACGTCCTCTCCGGTACCTACACCGTCGGCATCGACGACGAAGAGTACGAGGTCGAAGCGGGCGACTCGCTGTTCATCCCGGCGGGCGTCGTCCATTGGTACCGAAACGACTCCGACGAGGAAGGCTCGTTCCTCTGTGCGGTGCCGAACGGCGACGACGAAATCGTCCTCGCCGACGACGCGCAGACGAACCGCTGATATAGCCCCTCTCCATATCACCTATCGTGTCTCAACAGGTCACCCGCGTGGACACGCTCTTTCTCCACCAAACGGGGCAAGACTATCTCGTCGTCGCTCGCCGAGACGGAAAGCGGGTGCTCCGCGGGAAACTCGAACTCAAGGAGACGAACGCCGGGCCGCGGCCGCTTCGATTCCTCGTCATGCGAAAGGGACAGGAAGACCCCCGCGACCCCTCGCAGTTCGTCGAACTCGCCCGCGCGGCATCGCGCATCCGTATCTCGCAACAGACCTCGCAGGCGGGTCGTCAAGAACTGAAAGATATGTTGGACGGCTACCAGTTGGAGGCGCTCGTCGTCCGCACGTGTCGGCGCTGTTCATCGAGCGGTCGCTACTCGCCGATTACCGACGATACGGCCATCAAAGCCGAACGCGAGTACATCTGCCACGACTGCGCCGTGAAGGAACTCGAACAGGAACTCTCCTTCGCGGGCGGTCTCACCCGGGCGGCACAGGACCGACTCGAAGAACTCCTCTTCGAGACGCAGGACCTCACCCGAATCACGAACCTCCTCCAAGGCGAGTTGGACCCGGACCTCACGAAATTCGACACCATCAGCGCGACCACTGAGGACGTTGACCTCGTCGATACCGACTCCCTCGACATCCACCCGAACCTGAAGTCGATGCTGACAGGGCGGTTCGACACGCTCCTCCCGGTCCAAAGTCTCTCTATCAACAATGGCCTGCTGTCGGGCGACGACCAACTCGTCGTCAGTGCGACGGCGACGGGTAAGACCCTCATCGGCGAGATTGCGGGTATCGACCGCATGCTGAAGGACAAAGGAAAGATGCTCTTTCTCGTCCCCCTCGTCGCGCTCGCCAACCAGAAGCACGAGGACTTCAAAGAACGCTACGGCCACCTCGGCAAGGTGACGATTCGCGTCGGTGCGAGTAGAATCAACGACGACGGCAACCGCTTCGACCCCGGCGCGGACGTGATTGTGGGGACGTACGAGGGTATCGACCACGCGCTCCGGACGGGCAAGGACCTCGGCGACATCGGCACCGTCGTCATCGACGAGGTCCATACCCTGAAAGAAGAAGAGCGCGGCCACCGCCTCGACGGGATGATTTCGCGGCTCAAGTACTACTGCGAGAAGCGCGCCCGACAGCGAGGGAGCTACGACGGCGCACAGTGGATTTACCTGTCTGCAACCGTCGGCAACCCGAAGTGGCTCAGTGAAAATCTGCGCGCGAAGCTCATCGAGTACGAGGACCGCCCGATTCCCATCGAGCGCCACGTCACGTTCGCCAACGGCCAGGAGAAACCGCGCATCGAGAACCGCCTCGTCAAGCGCGCGTTCGACACCAAGTCTTCGAAGGGCTACCGCGGGCAGACGATTATCTTCACCAACTCGCGGCGGCGCTGTCACGAGATTTCGCGGAAACTCGAATACAACGCCGCACCGTATCACGCCGGTCTCGACTACAAGCGCCGAAAGCGGGTCGAACGACAGTTCGCCAATCAGGACCTCGCCGCGGTCGTCACGACCGCTGCACTCGCCGCCGGTGTTGACTTCCCGGCCTCGCAGGTCATCTTCGACACGCTGGCCATGGGAATCGAGTGGCTCTCCGTCCAAGAGTTCAGTCAGATGCTCGGACGGGCGGGCCGTCCCGACTACCACGACAGGGGCACCGTCTACCTGCTCGTCGAACCCGACGCCAGCTATCACAACACGATGGAGATGACCGAGGACGAAGTCGCGTTCAAACTCCTGAAAGGCGAGATGGAAGAAGTGCGAACGGTGTACGACGAGTCCGCGGCGGTCGAAGAGACCCTGGCGAACATCGTCGTCGCCGGCAAGAAAGCCAAGTCGCTCAACGACCGCATGCTCGGCGACGTCCCGACGAAACACGCCGTGGGAAAACTCCTCGAATGGGAGTTCATCGACGGCTTGCAACCGACGCCACTCGGCCGCGCGGTGACGACGCACTTCCTCTCACCCGCGGACGCCTTCCGAATCCTGAACGGCATTCGAAAGGGCTGGTCGCCATACGACATCGTCGCGGACCTCGAACTGGCAGACGAAGGCCGGTAGCTACCGCGACGGTCGTTCTCGATTTTCGAACAGTGTGCGAACAGTGGTCGGCTCTCCGCCACGTTTTTCGGGTGCCAGCGCGTCCATCTCTCCGTGGTAGGGATTACGCCGGGTATCGTCGTCGTCTTTCTCGTTATTCTCCTCGCCTTGGTGCTGTTCGCCACCGAACCGGTTCCGGTTGACGTGACGGCAATCGGCATCATGGTGACGCTCATGCTCATCCAACCGGCGTCGGCGGCGCTCGTCTCGGTCGGTCTCCTCGGAGAACCCATCGTCCTCTTCGAAACGTACCCCAACGACGCGCTCTCGGGGTTCGCAAACACGGCGACGCTGACCGTTCTGGCGATGTTCATCTTAAGCGAGGGCGTCCAACGAACCGGCATCATCCAGTTGCTCGGTGCGAAAATCTCTGCGTTTACCGAAGACAGCGAATTGAAGCAACTCGGGGCGACAGTCGGTCTCGTCGGCCCGATTTCCGGGTTTATCAACAACACCGCCGCCGTCGCTATCCTCCTCCCGATGGTGACCGACCTCGCAGAGCGGGGGCGAACCTCGCCGTCGAAACTCCTCCTCCCCCTCTCGTACGCCTCGATGTTCGGCGGCATGCTGACACTCATCGGCACCTCGACGAACATCCTCGCCAGCGACGTGTACTCTCGAATCACCGGCGAAGCGGGCTTTTCGATGTTCGAGTTCACCGCACTCGGTGCCGTCGTGATGGTCATCGGAATCGCGTACCTGCTCACCGTCGGCCGGGCGCTCACCCCGGTTCGTATCGAACCTCGGCGCGACCTCACAGAGGAGTTCGAGATGGCCGACTACCTGACAGAAGTCGTCGTGCGTCAGGACTCGCCGCTCGTCGGCCAGCAGGTCCAGCAGGCGCTCGTCGAGACGGAGTTCGACGTGGACTTGCTCCAACTGATTCGCGGCGAGACGGTGTTCCTCGAACCACTCGGACCGAAGGAGATTCAGGCCGGAGACGTGTTCACCGTCAGGACCGACCGCGACACCCTCGTCGAACTCATCGACGTGGAGGGGTTCGACCTCATGCCCATCACCGTCACCGAAGACGACCTCGAAATCGCAGACAAGGGTCAGAACCTCGTCGAAGTCGTCGTCGCGCCCGGCTCGTCGCTCGTCGGCGAGTCGCTGGCGTCCGCGAGTTTCCGTCAGCGGTACGACGCGACGGTGCTCGCCCTCCGGCGCGGTGGCGAACTCATCCGTCGCCGCATGGACAACCTCCCGCTTCGCGTCGGTGACACCCTCCTCGTGCAGGCGACCGTCGAGAGCGTCGAGCGTCTCGACCTCAACCGCGACTTCATCGTCGCCCAAGAAATCGAACGCCGCGACTACCGAACCGACAAAACGCTCGTCGCAATCGGTATCGTCGCGGGCGTCGTCGGTCTCGCCGCGCTCAATATCGTTCCAATCGTCGTCTCGGCACTGCTCGGCGCGCTCTTGATGGTTCTGACGCGGTGTCTTCGCCCGACCGAACTGTACGACGCCGTCCAGTGGGACGTCATCTTCCTCCTCGCCGGTGTCATCCCGCTCGGCATCGCCATGGAGAACTCGGGGGCCGCGGAGTTGCTCGCCTCGTTCGTCGTCATGAGCGGCGAGTTCCTCCCACTGCTCGCCGTCTTGGGCGTCTTCTACCTCGTGACCGCGCTCTTGACGAACGTCATCTCGAACAACGCCAGCGTCGTGCTCATGATTCCGGTCGCCATCGAGGCGGCGAACACGCTGGGGGCACGACCCTTCTCGTTCGTCGTCGCGGTCATGTTCGCGGCATCGACGGCGTTCATGACGCCCGTCGGCTATCAGACCAACCTGTTCGTCTACGGTCCCGGCGGCTACAAGTTCACGGACTACATCCGCGTCGGCGGGCCACTCCAGTTGGTTTTGGCCGTCGTGACGACGATTGGGGTGGCGTATTTCTTCCCACCGGTGTGAAAAGACGGAACGAAACCCTTTACACCACGTCGGGATGAGAAGTAAACGCGGGACCGTGGGTTAGCCTGGTATACTTCGGGCCTTGGGTGCCCGTGACCCCGGTTCAAATCCGGGCGGTCCCACTATTTCTGTTCGAACGAAGTGAGAACGAAATCGTCACGAGCGGCCGGTTTGAACCCGACGAGACCGAACGGAGTGAGGTCTCGGCACGGTTCAACATCCGGGCGGTCTACTCCAACACCGCCCTCGATTCCCCCGCGTCCCTCGGGTCGAATTGCATCTTTGCTATGGTACGAAATGGGCGGCCACCCCGGATTCCATAATATTCAGGAATCCCTGAGTGTTCGGTAGCTCATTCCTATCGGGGTTCTCACCCCGTCCGGACGGTTAAGTAGAGGCGGGTGGCCGACCGGTGTGAAGATGTTCAGAAAACTTCGAAATCACGACGGTACGCCACTGATTGCGCTCGACAAAGACGAATTAGAGATGGACGGTGTTCTCGAAGACGGCGAGCCGACCGACGGGAAGCAGATGCACGTTCAGCGACTCGGGGAGGGCGTCTACGTTGTTCGGGATGTTGCGGATGGAGGGATTGCTGAGTTGCCGGAAATACTTCACCGATGATTTGACTCTATTAGATGACGTTCGGTTTGCAAATGATCCACTGTCTCACCTCCAGTCGTCGTAATTACACTCAATTGCCTCGATAGCGTCGTTTTTTCGCTCTTCTATCCGCTTGACCTGACTTTCTGATAGTGTCTGCCTATACTCGGCAAATTGTAAGGAATCGTCAAACTTCTTCGTTTGAAGTTCTACACGTCTAGCTAAATCTCTTTGTCTCTGGTGTACTAAGTCGCTGTAAAAAGCTACAATTTTCTCTACTTCGTCGTCCGTCAGCATCCCCAGCTGATTCACATTAGACAGATATACCTCTTGACTAGCATTGAGTGCTGCCCGATTAGTCACGCTAGTAAAGTTTGGCATATTACGTAGTTCCGCCAAAAATGCAGTTCTCAGTCTGTGTTTTTGCGCTTCATCAGAGAAATGGTTTATAATTAGTTGAGCTACGAATGCACCAGCCGCGCCCAAGAGTGCTGCTAATGCTGCATTTGAAGTTATAAATGGAGCCATCCTTTATGAAAATTTCAATTCTTGAATAAATAGTATTGGGTCTATCATGAGTCATCACCTCTTTGTCGTTTACCATAATGGTCATTATTTGCTGGGTGGCCAGTCTCTCCGATGCGACAAATTAGCCAAAATCAGCCAGTAGCATCGTGCAGAGGGGTCTTCACATCCGACCCCACGGGGGTAATCAGGATTGAGTGCCAAACCCCGGTTGATGTATTTCTCACCGTCTCCGACGAAACCAGCGGCCGCTACGATACATCAAAACTGCACCGGAAGAACAGGGGTCTCGGAAACGTGACGACCACGAGAGAAACCCCACTTAAAGAACAGCCGATTGAGAAACACCAGCGAAACGGTTTTCGCCGGTTTTCGACCGACAGTACATCAAAATGAGCCACTACAGCTACCCACTCAACGACGACCGTGAGCGACTACTGGACCGCCTCGACGAAGAAACGGAGTCAAGCACCCGAGCCGATGCGATTGATACGGCGATTCGGCACTACCTCGAAGACAGGGAGAACCGAAAAGAGCACTGGGAGGAGTTCACACCGAAGCAGATGCGGTTACTCAACACGTCTGAGTTGAAGATGTCGTACTACCCGAAGGTGAGATAATCGGCGTTTTAGTTTCGCTCTGCTAGGATTACGTCTAACACACGCTCATGCGTGTTCTGGAGTATGGGAAGAACGAATCCGACCTATCGTGACACGATTCGCAAATTCGAAACTGACTGGAAACTGTATCGGGATGCACTCCGACGGCACGAAAAGGAGGACTTCGATAAACTCCTCATCAAGATTCATGCGCAATCGATGGCTGGTCACGCTCAAAACGCGCTCAGACCCGAATTATCGATGTTCATGTCCATTCTTGTCGAGAACGAGAAGGAGATACGCGAACTTGAAGCGCGAATTGGGCAGATGAATCAGTCTAAATCTCAGTGACGAACGGCAGCTGTTATTCGAGAAAGAAGGAGAGATAGTCGCTGCCGACAAGACCGACGACCCGCCGTGCTCTGCCATGCTCGACGCCGCACTCATTCACTGAATCGAAAGTAACCACCGAGAATATACGTGGACACATTGACCCGACAGCAGTTCAGGCGGTGGCGAACCCGTCTGTTCTCGGGTTACAGTATCAGACCCGGGTAGAGAACTGGTAGCGGTGAGATCATTTGCTAAATTCTTCCAGTGACCGATTTTGCCCGGGATCTCGAGAATCGTCGTCAGACAGTTCTTCATCTATCGGCCGTGATGCCAGATACTTCCGTACCGAAAGTACTGTCTCGAGATTGTATTTGTTGAATGTGTACGCATCGTCTCCCCTCTTCACTCTGCATGCATTGATACTTCGAAGATATTCGAATACTTCCTCAAGCATTTCAAAAGGGATGGACCTATTGAAATGAGACTGAACATCACTATAATTGAGCTTAACATCGCTTTCTGTGAGGTTTTCGTTCATGACTATGCCCTCACAAATGCCAACAGCTAGACTCTCTCTGTAGAAATTTCGGGTTATGTACACGTACTTCCCTGTCTTTTCAGGTACGCTCACACCTTGTTGAAGAGCATCATCAATAGGAGGACAATGGAGACCACCCTTTTCGATTTTTAACTCGCCGCCAGGACTTATTGTAGCGATACAACCTTCAATTTCCAATTGTTTGAGGTTCGATCTCTGTGTCGCATCTCCTGCTTGATGATTACTATATTGTTCTTTAGTCAGGACAAAAAGGTGGTCGTAATTTTCAATTTCTTCATTAGTAAGATGGTCCTCTGTGAACTCACACCGCTTGAGGTATTTTTCGACAGATTCCATGTCTAGCCTGTTGTAATTTGAGACACGCTCTATCGTCTCACTTGTCACATCACCAGGTTCAAAAATGTCAACAAATACTAAGTTGTCATTATCGTAAAGTGTGAAGGATGGGATACACCTCGCATCTCGCTTCTTATTCTCGGCTTCAGTAAACTCCCCTGCGACATGAAATCCAATATCTATGAGTCCATCATCACATTCACCATAGACTGCAGAATAGAATAGGTCGTGAGTCCGCAGATGTTGACTCTGAGATTCCCAGCCGACCATCTTAGGCGATCAATTTCTCTCTCTTTTGATCGAATCTATACGTCGAATTGAAATCCGTGTCAAGGATATTGTAGAATTTCCTAAAGCTACGTGACGTTGTATTGGCTTTAGCATAGACTCTGATCTTCTGGTTGTGTACGATTATTTCGAACGACTCACCACACCTCCGGTCATATACAAGGAAATTGCATTCGTCAATCTCTGAATACGCGTAGCGAGGTTTGTGATCTAGAATCTCCTCCTCTAGACTTGAAGCAACCATCTTGTTGCTGGGGTAGTTTTCTCCCCCCATCTTTTCCTCAAAAATCCAGATAGTCACCCCTTCCATCCTGGCACTCTGATCAATCGTCTTCAACTTTTCAGGGTAGCCTCCATCTGTCTCGTCCTTATTTGTAGAATCCGTAAAATCGACCTGCGAGGTCTGTTTCAGGTCTCGAGGTCTAATCCGTTGTGGGCGATATTTGACTTCAAATTTGTCTTGGTCCGTTTTCTCATAAGAGTCAATTACACTATCGATTGTCTTGAATCCAACATCCTCTGATCCAGAACGGACATATGGTATCGATGCATACCCATCCTGACGAATTGCCCCTTTTACTGCGTCGGTAGGGCTGTTCTTTTGTCCAAACTCAATACGCTTTGGAACTGCTTGGAATGTGGATTTAACGTCAGTTAGGTGCTCATCAGTTCCACCGTGGACTTGGACACTAACCCGCTCTTCTTTGTAGAACGGCCGATACTTAGCAGTAAATCCAGTAAGTGTCCTATCTTCATCTTTGTCAACCACTTCCTTCAGATCATCAGATGAAATGAAAAGTCGCTCAAGGGTTGGAATATATCTGAAAAATTTCTCGATTGTTTTCTCAGTCCAAGATTTTCTAATGACTGTTATCGCTTTCAAGTACCCATCTGAGTCAATTAAAATGAAATCATCATTTCGATTATACTTTGGTGTTGAAATTATGAAATGATAGGTCTCATCATTCAACTTTTCAATAGAGAATGTATGTTCATTGAAGAACTCACGTGGATTGTCGTTTGTATCCTTTGATTTCAGGATATTTGCAATATATTCAGCGGTGTCTTCTGGATTGAACCCATTGCTTCTTGCAATGAATATCTTTAGCTCAGTAGACGATTTTTTACCAGTCTTAGCTTCTTCCGCGAGGTCGCCATCCGTTTTTGTGACGTGAGCTATGAACTGGTTTACAATCTCTTCTGTCTCTGGGTTACTCAGGTGGTCAAATTTCATGATTTAGCCTCCGAACGATTGTTCTATGAACACCAACAGTACTACGCATTGCTGATACTTTTTGTGCATGTGTAAAAGTAATTCCGCTCAGTCACGAGCCGCCTCCTTGTATTCCTCGACCTTCGCGTTGACTTCTGATGCCTTATAAAGTAAGTAGTCGTCTCCAATTGTTCCTGGATTGGCCTTGTAAGCTGAAAGAGGAATATTATCTTTAACACCAGTCGCAGTGGTATATCTGAGAACGATCGCCAGTCGGAATTCTTTGACACCTTCTTTTTTAAGCAGTTCAAGCGCTTCTCCCATTTCTAAATCCTTACGCGAGCCAAAAATGGGGACGAATGGAATAGTTCGTTCAAATTTTGACAACATTGGTTCACAGCTAAATGTCACCGAATCTTCTGAGTCATCAGTAATTGCACCTCCTGTTTCTGCTGGCCACCAAGCGCCATCCTTTGCCCTTCTCAGTGGAACAGAGTTTGACCGAATATCTGGAGTTTTCCATGAACATGCGCTGTATGAGATTCCAAACCACACCTGCAAGTCCCGAGCAGTCGAGTTTCCATTATTCACTAAATCAAGAAATAGCTCATTTGCTTTGTGTGAGCTAATGTCTGGACCTTCGTACTCGTCTTGACCAAACCGTTGGTTTGTCACTCCCAAAATTGGTGTATAACCGGCTTTCATGATCTGTTCCTGTCGATTCATTATCTTCCTCTGGGCAATTTGTGATTGGAACTGGAGTAGGTAAGCAATCAACAATAGTCCAGACAACACAACAGACAAGGAATCCTTATTCTCTCCTGCGTAGGCTAAGATTTTGTCAGAGAAGATCGACCCGCCATAAAGAAGAATATCACCAAGGGTCCCAAAGAGCAAAGCGGCGGCGATCAAGGGGAGAATATACCAACGGATTGATTTCATTCTGGTATATTGTCTGAATATTTGAACAGTTAATAAAGATATAGGGATTTCTCCAGAATTGCATAAATGACCTACCTAGTGAAGTAGTCGAACTACAATCGTCTCTCGTCCTCAACAGAGACAAATCAGAACAGACTACCACTGGTAGCCTGCTTAAAATCACCCATGTCAGCAATCTGGTACTCGTAAGCTGCCCTCTGATGGCTTAGTGCCTTTTGTACGTCGTTGTCCGCGAGATCCCACATTTCCTCTGACTTTTCACGGGCTCGACTACTTGCATCAAGCGCGTATTGTCGTGCGGGGTCAGCATTTGATGCCTCTGCTGCATCCTCAAACGAGAAAACTGCTGAGAAAAACTTGTCGCCAGACAACATGTATTGATATGCCGTTTCTTGGGTTATCTCCTTGTCAGGGCCGGCAGGTGGTGTATCATTGGCGATACCCTCTCCTTCTTGATATTGACTTAACCCCCTCCGATACGCATCTCGCGCCTCTTGATTGGGTTTTCCAATACAGCCAGCGATTGCAGTGAGTACCGTTGTTGAAACAGAGGCTACGAATTGCCGTCGTCTCATGGATCTTCCTCCGTGATCTCTACTCGACGGCGATACCTCGCATGATAAATGCCCATTCTAATAGTCATTCTCCAATCACACTCGAAATCTCCGCAGCCACGTCCGCTTCTTCCTCCGCAAGCGAAATCGTCTCGATAATGTCGCCCTCGTCGCCGATGAGTTTCACCGTGACCTCGCCTTGTTTCGTCTGAATCGCATTCCACATGTACACGGCTCCGATAGCGCCTCCGACAACCGCTGCAAGGATTCCTACGAGTCCGGCAAGCTCTCCATTCATATTCCCAGTAACAGCGAAGACTCCCATTCCGAGAGCGAACGCGACAACACCAGCAGCGAGCTTCTCGGTGTCCACTCGTTCGCCCCCTTCCTCGACGATTTTCACGCCGAGAATACTCGGTCCAGTGATGAGAGTACTCTTTGCGAGTTTGAGGTCGCGGCCACGGCTGTCGGAGCCTCGTTTGATTTCCATGACACGGCGGTCTGTGACGACGACCGCGCTGGAGTCGTTGGCCCGAGCAGCGCGAATAGACTCGTTCGAGGACAAATACGGCTGAATCGCATCGGTGAGGGTAGTCATTTAGGGTGTCTGATGCGATTCGTTCAGGATATATAATATGTTCGTGGCACGAGATGCATCAGAAAACCTCCACCGAGAGAAATATCACTGCCCGCCGCCAGCAACGACGCGCAATCCACACTACCGGAGTTACTCAACCGCCGCCGCCAACGCCGATAACCCAAACATCTCACTCCCCGCGTACGACACCTCGTGAGTCGAAGCATCGTAGCTGACCAACCCCGACCCATCGAGCATCGGGAGGTGATGATGGTGCAGTGTGATCGCAATCTCGTGTGGGCACGCACGCTCGGCCACGGAGGAACTCGTCCACGTTGCTTCGGCCAGTTCCGTCGCTAACGAACTGAGCGTCAGCGACCCACCGGCCTGCGCCAACACGGTGAGGAGTTCGCGCCGACAGTCGTGAGAGTGAATCGACGCAATCGCCTCCCACTGCGCTTGGTCCACCGACGCGAGCAAGCGTGCGTCGAGCAGGCCATCGGCGATATCGGGGTGTGCGCGGAGTGAGAGCACGCCCTGGTCGTCGTCGAAAGCGACCAATCCGGCGGACGCGAGCTTCGGGAGGTGGACGTGATGGAGTTCGATGGCAACTCTGTCGGGGAGTTCAGAGTCGCCATCGGAGAGGTCACTCAAGGCGGCGAGCGTGATGAGCGAGCACAGTTGGGTCGTCGAAATAGCGGTTTGTTCCAGCAACACGCGCACGACGGCCCGTCTGAGTGGCTCTTCGAGGACTCGAATCGTGGAAGGCGAGCAAGCACACAGCCTGAGGGCGGTATGGTTTCGGGGGTGCGGTCGGTAGTCGTGGCTCATCGGTGTACGCACCTATATCTCGCTGGGAATAGCGCCGATGCCCAAAGGATTTGGCGCTGGTTCCGAGTTTCGTGACTGTACAGTGGGAAGTGACAACCCGCCGACTCAGTTTGGTCACCGACGCACTTCCTTCGACGGAAGTGCTAATAGCTGTGGTAGAGATTCTCACCCACGATGGGGACAGGAAGCGGAACGCGTCATACGGAGACGCTCGCCGTATTCGAACGGACCGAGTATCCCTGCGAGCCACTGACCACGGTCGAAGTGACCGAACAATTGGAGTGTACGCGCCGGGCGGCGTACGACCGCTTACAGCGACTCGTCGAGGAAGGCGAGTTGGCGACGAAGAAGGTTGGCGCACGCGGGCGGGTCTGGTGGCGACCGTCACGAGAAGTGGCTCGGCCGTCACGAGAGACGACCCAGCCCTCACGAGAATCGGACCCTGTGAGCAGCACGATTCTCGAAGACGGTCGAGAACTCGAACAGTACAAAGCGGCGGTCGAAACCGTCGGCGACGGCGTCTATATCGTCGATCACGAGAGCCGGTTTCACCTGATAAATCAGGCGTACTGCGACCTCACGGGATACGACCGCGACGAGGTGATCGGTGCACACGCATCGATGGTCACGACCTCCCAAGACCTCGAATTAGCCGAACGACGTCGAGACGACCTCGCAGAAGTCGGCGAGGGAGTCACGACCGTGGAGACGACACTGCTCACCAAAGACGGCCAAGAGGTGCCGATCGAAACCCAGTTTGCGTTACTCCCGCTCGGAGACGACAAGTACGGTCGTGCCGGGGTCGTTCGAGACATTCGAGACCGCAAGCAGCGAGAAGACGAACTCGAAGCGCGGATTCGACAGCAAGAGGCGATTACCCACCTCGGCCAACTCGCGCTCGAAACCCTCGATATCGACTTCGTGATGGCAGAAGCGTCGAAGGTCGTCGCCGACACCTTGGAGAACGACTACTGCAAAGTCCTGGACCTCGATAGCGCGAACGACGAACTCTTGCTGCGGCAAGGCTTCGGGTGGGCGGACGGTATCGTCGGTCACGCGACTGTCTCTGCCGTCGAAGACGACTCGCAAGCGGCATACACATTGCAATCTTCACAACCGGTCGTCGTCGAGAACCTCGACGAAGAACAGCGATTCAGCGGGCCGGAGTTACTGACCTCTCACGGCGTGCTGAGTGGCATCAGTACGATCATCGGTCCGTTCGACGACCCGTGGGGAATCCTCGGGACACACGACACCCAGCAGAAGAGATTCACTGCACACGACGTGAACTTCGTCCAAACGGTCGCTCACATTCTCACGGCGGCGATCAATCGACACGAGTTCGAGCACGAACTCGAACGTCGCCGTCAGCAACTCGCCGCGCTGAACGACCTGAACGACGTCATCCACGGTGTCACGGACGCCGTCATCGCCCAATCGACTCGTGACGAGGTCGAGCAAGTCGTCTGCGACCGATTCGCCGACACCGAAACCAACCAGTTCGCGTGGATCGGTGAGCTCACGCGCTCGCTCGACAGCGTCCGCATCAAAGCCACGTCGGGGTGCGGCGAGATTGCGGGGATGGACCTCCTGATAGACGACGAGCGCCAGACGGGGTACGGCGAGATGGTCGCCGCCGCGTTGCAGACGCAGTCTATCCAAGTTCGACACATCGACGGAGCCGATGGCTGGATGTCGAATCCAGAAGACGACCAACACGGCACCGACGAATTGCTCTATTCCCTCCTCGACGAAACGGGGGTCAGATCGACCGTCTGCATCCCAATCGTCCACGAAGAGTTGATCTTCGGTGTGCTGACGATTTCGACGAATCGAGCGAACGCGTTTGGCGACGACGAGCGGGCGACTATCACGCACCTCGGAGAGCTAATCGGCCACTCGCTGGCGAGCATCGAACGCAAGCGGGCGTTGATGAGCGAGGAAGTCATCGAACTCCAGTTCCGAATGCCGGACTTTGGAAAGACACTCGGCACATCGTTGGAGTTGGACGGGACGATTTCGATCGACAAAACCATCGATGTTGGCGACGGGCACTACCTCGCGTACGGAACGGTCACCGACGATGGCGTCGATTCACTCCAAAAGATACTCGACGCAAACCCACGGTGGGAGGAACTATCGATCGGCGAATCGACGCTCGGGGAACGACCATTCCGAATCGACCTCTCGAAGACCCCGGTTAGCTCAGTCGTCGCCGCACAGGGTGGCAATGTCGTCGAGTCGCGCATCGTCGATGGGACGGTCTACCTGCGGTACCACCTGCCGCCCGGCGCGGACGTTCGAACGGTCACCGACGCGATTCAGACCGAGTACCCCGGCACCGAGATGACCGCTCGACGGCAGATAACGCGAATCGAACCGGACGTCGAAGATACGCTGACCAACGAGTTGACCGACCGACAGCGTGCCGCACTAGAAGCGAGTTTCCACGCCGGATTCTTCGAGTGGCCGCGCGCCAATTCGGGCAAGGATATCGCCGAGATGCTCGGTGTCAGTCCATCGACGTTCCACCAACACCTCCGGACCGCCGAACAGAAAGTGTTCGACTCGTTGCTCGGCTAACGGAGAGCAAACGTGAGAGAGACCGCACCCCACTCACACGTCAGCAACACGACACCAAAAGAGACACTACAACCGCCAGAAAGCATCTGCCATGGACAGTCGCGTCGCATCCGCGCTCGCCCACGCGTTCCCCTCGCGCGACGTCGCCGAGGTGCACGCCACAGGCCCGTCGTGGAACGACAGCAACCACACGGTCGGCGTGGCGTTCGAAGACGGCCAGCGCGCGTTCGTCAAAGTCGCTGCCGACGGCGACGGAGAGCGAATCGTCCGCGAGAGCGCGGTCATCGAGCGAGTCGCGGGCGCGGGACTCGTCCCCGTCCCCGAAATCGTCGCCCGCGACCCGGACCACGAAATCCCGTATCTCGTGACCGAACCGGTCGATGGGTCGGTCGTCTTGGACCTGTGGGACGACGGCGACAGAGCCGAACTCACCCGACGCGTTGGCGCGGCACTGGCGCGGGTTCACTCGCTGGGCTTCGACGCCCACGGAGACATCTTCGGCGGCGGCCCGACCGAACTCGAAGCCGAGCGCGGACGGTGGGCCGACGTGCTCGCCGACCGAATCGAGATGATGCGCGGACTCGCCTCGGATACGAGATTCGACCACCACTACGACGCGGTTAAAGCCGCCGTCTTCCGGAATCGTGACGTGCTCGATGCCGCGCCGGCGACGCTCGTCCACGGCGACCCGGCGCAACCGAACGCTTTCCAACAGGACGGCGAAATCGGGTTTTTAGACTGGGAAATCGCACACGTCGGCGACCCCGCCCGCGACCTCCACCGAGCACAGAGCCAACAGTTCGGGTCGTTTCGGTCACCCGACCCGGAGCATCTCGTCACCGCACTGCACGAGGGCTATCGGTCGGTCGCAGGCGGCCTCCCGCTGGGCTACGCCGAGCGCGAACCCATCTACGAGGCGGTCAGGTTCCTCGGCGTCAGCGGGTACACCGACAAGTGGATAGAGCTCATCATCGACGAACCGGCGTCCGAGTTCGTCTCGTGGGTCGAAGCCGAGATGAAACGACGACTCGCAGAACTGTGAGCTGAGGCGGAAACCGGCCTCAGTGAGACTTCTTTCGGTACCAGAACCGCGCACCGACGGGAGAGTCCTCGAAGTCGAGGCGACTGCAGAACAGGTCTCTGATGGCGAACGTGACGACGAGTTCGACCGTCTCGCCGTCGTCGTTTCGGGCGTGGATGACCCAGTGGCCGTCACGCGCTTCGGTGGTCTCGATGGTGCCTTCGGTCCAGCGGTCGATATCGTGCGTCGGGCGCTTGGCGTGGATTCTGTCGTGGGCCATCTACGTCGGTGCGGCGCGAATCAGCGTCGTGTTGGACGTGCTCGCGTTCGTCTCGCTCTCGTTCGACTGGGCGATGACGTAGCGCTGGCCGACCATCGGGTCGAGGAGGCTATCGACGGGCGCGCGGTCGTCCCGCAAGATTGGCACGTCGTCGGTCGGTTCGCTGTTGCGATAGGTGGTGAGTTCCGACGAGAGGTCGATACCGATATCGCGGCGCTCGTTCCTCGCTTGGAGTTCCTCGCTGGTGACGAGCGTCGAGTCTTTCGTCGCCACGACCTCGATGTTCTGGACGACGACGCTCCCGACCGTCGGGAAACTGTAGACTTGTGGGTAGACCTGACTCATCGTCTTGTACTCGGCGCGGTAGAACTGGGAGGCCGGCCCGCTCGGCGCGGAGATGACGTTGGCGACGAGCACGCCGTCGTCGTCTAAGCGCTGCGAGGTGAGTTGCATGAACTCCACCGTCGTGAGTTCGAACGGCACCTTGTCCTTCCGGTAGGCGTCGAGGACGATGACGTCGTACGTCTCGTTCGTCTCTTCGAGGTACTGCCGGCCGTCGGTGGTGTAGATGTTGAGGCGCTCGGACTCCTCGACGCCGAAGTACCGTTTCGCCGTCGAGACGACCTCGGGGTCGATTTCGACGACGTCCACGGTCACGTTCGGGTATTTGTCGAGGAACACTCGCGGACCGGTGAATCCGCCGCCGCCGACGAAGAGCACGCGGTCTACCTCCTCGGTGTAGAGAAACGGCATGTGGAAGTACGACGTGTAGTCGAAGACGTGGCGCGTGGGTTGGTCGAGGTCCATCGCGCTGTGGGGTTGCCCGTCGAGGTAGAGGGTCCGCGTGCCGTCGGCATCGACGACGCGGAGTTCCTGATACGCGGTCTGGGTGTGGTAGACGGAGTTACCAGCGGTGTCGAGACCGATGCCGCCCGTGACCGCGCCGCCGACGAGCAGTATCGTCACGGCGACGCTCCACACCGCCTCGTCGGAGCCGATGTTCGGACGAAGCAGTGCGAGCGCGGTGACGACCGACAGCAAGCCGAAGATGAGTCCGATTTCGGCGACGCTCAGCGTCGGAATGAGGAAGAACGTCGTCGCAAACGCGCCGACGATGCTCCCGATGGTGCCGACGGCGTAGACGTGACCCGAGGCCGCCCCCACGTCGGTCCGCCCCGACAACTCGGCGGCGTAGGGGCTGACGTAACCGAGGAGGTAGGTCGGCGGCCCGAAGAGGAGCGTAATCGCCGGGAGCGACGCGAATCGACTCGGGAGGGGCAATCCAGAGAGCGACTGCAACATCAGTTCGCCGAAGAGAATCAGCCCCGCGACGTAGAACGCGGTGGCGACGAACAGCCGGGCGAGTCGCGGATTCGACGCTCGCGCGGCCGCCTGCTTGCCACCGCGGTAGTAGCCGAGGCTCAACGCGGCGAGGAAGACGCCGATGATGCTCCCCCACGTGTAGATGCTGCTCCCGAACTCCGGTGCGATGAGTCGGCCGGCGAGAATCTCCAGTCCCATGCTGGCGACGCCGGAGACGAACACCGCCAACTCGGGGCGACTCAGTTTGAGAGACGAGAGGGAGGGCGGCTCTGCCATGCGATACGTAGGGAGGGCCAGCTAATAAACCACACAACGGCGGAAAGCGAGGCGGGCCGGCCGAAGCTTCTTGTACCATCCCGGGACCACACCCGCCGTGTCGAAACTGGTCGCGCTCTCGGAGCTCGCCCGCGCCGCGTACTGTCCGCGCCAGCTCTACTACGCCCGACGGGACGACGAGCGAGCGCCACCCCCCGAAGTCGGCGAGATTCGCACGCTCGCGTTCGAGTACCCGCGGTTGCTCACCGCGAGCGACGACGAACTCCGAGCGTCGCCGACTGCACTGTCGCCGGCGACGTACCGGGCGAACCTCCGCCAGCTCCGCGAGCGAGACGTGTGGGACGACATCACCGACCCGGTCGCCCGCGACGCACTTCTGACGGGAAAAGACTGCCGCGGCGTCGCCCACAAACTCGTCGGCGACCCGCCGATTCCGGTGTTGATTTCGCCGGGTGAACCACCGGAGCGTGGGGTGTGGGAACCACAGCGCGTCCGCGCCGTCGGACTGGCGAAGGCGCTCGCGTGGGAGCGAGAAGACGCAGTCGAGCGAGCTATTGTGGAGTATCCCGCCCACGGCGTCGTGCGAACGGTGCGACTCACGGTCCAGAACAAAGCGGCCTATCGACGGGCGCTCACCGTCGCTCGGACGCTCGATTTCGTCCCGCCGCGACTCGGCGACTCCGCGAAGTGCGAGTCCTGCGAGTATCGAACGACGTGCGGGGTGAAAACACGGTCGCTGAAGTCGCTGTTAGGGTTCTAAGCGACCCGAGTCGAGGCCTAGTGCTCGTCCAGCCACGCCGCAATCTCGTCGGCCATCGCGCCGCGGCGGTGGACGATTCCCTCGCCGGGGTCCACGACGGTGCTCTCAGTCCCGGGCGTCTCGCCGCCATCGACGACGACGGCGACCTGCTCGCGGATTTCCTCGGAGAGTTGGTCGGGGTGGGTAATCGACCCGGTTCCGGAGCGGTTGGCGCTCGTCGCGGTGACGGGCGTTCCGGCCTCGCGGAAGAGCCTGCACGAGAGGTCGTGGTCGGGGATGCGAACGCCGACGCGGTCACGGCCGCCGACGAGCACGTCCGGCAGCGACTCGCGGCGTTCGACGACGACGGTCACCGGACCGGGGAGGAACCGGCGCATGAAGGCTTCCTCGCGGTCGGACGCGACCACGTAGTCGAGCGCGGCGTCTACGTCGGGAAAGCCCGCAGAGAGCGGTTTGTCTCGACTCCGGCCCTTGATTTCGAACACGCGTTCGACTGCTTCTGGGTTCGTCGCGTCGGCACCCATCCCGTAGACGGTCTCGGTCGGGTAGACGACGGCCTCACCGCGCCGAATCGCCCGCGCGGCGCGCGTCACGATGTCGTCACTCATGTTCGGACGGATGCGAGCGGTCAGAAAAAGCGTGACGAAGCTCGATTGCCGAGATGACGACCGATTACAGGTCGGAGACGGCGGCCGCGACCTCGTCGTACTCGGGGAAGTCCGGCCACGTCTCGGCGACCCACTGGTACTGCACTTCGCGGTTCTCGTCCAACAGGAACACCGCGGGGCGGTGCTCGGTGATGCCGTTCATCGCGTCGAGGTCGTGTTCGAGACCGTACTCGGTGGCGACGCCAGCGCCGGGGTCCGAGAAGACCTGTGCATCGACTTCGCGCTCTTTCAGGAGCGTCTTGTGCTCGTAGGGCGACGAAATCGAGATACCGACCGTCCGAATCTCCTCGGGGACGCCGCGGTCACGCAGGTTGTTCCAGACGTACGTCGTCGGGAACGCGCCGTCCATCGGGTGGAACACGAGCAGGACCGGACCCTCGTCGGTGAGGTCGGAGAGCGAGGTGTCTTCCCAGTACTCCTCGTTGACGAGCGGTCGCGTGAAGTCGGGTGCCGTCTCGCCCACGGCCGGTGCGTCGTGGTCGGGGAGTTCGACGATGTCGAAATCGACCATTATGCGGCCTCCTCGTAGGTCTGTTCGAGATATTCGACGATGTTCGCCGACTCGGACATGGTGACGCCGGTGTTCTCGTCTACGATGGCCGGAACACTGCGCTTGCCGGAGACGCGTTTCACGACGTTGCGGTCGGCGTGCATCGGTTCGACGAACCGCGACTGGTAGTCGAGACCCTTCTCCTTGAGGACGCGAACGACTCGCTCGCAGTACGGACACGCCTGCAACCGATACAGGGTAATCGCAGGCTGGTCGTCGGACATGGAACACGATTGGAAATCCTGTCGCCTAAGCGCTTCGCTCGCGGGCATCGCCGCCGCAATATCGCTTCGAGACAGTCACGAGAACTCGTTCAACTCGTCGAGAGTATCGCAGTCCCGTGGTGTGGCAAGGAGTAACCCTTAATTTCGGTGCCGCGCAAGTGTCCGTAGTTACATGGGTTTGTCGCCGCTTCATATGCTCCCAGCCACCAAACTCGCGGCCATACAGGCCTCGGATATGCCGCTGGACGACCTCACGATTGCAATCCTCGGTTCGATTGCGATTCTCATTCTCATCGCCCTCTCGGCGTTCTTCTCGTCTTCCGAGATTGCGATGTTCTCACTCGCAAAGCACCGCGTCGATTCCCTCGTCGAAGACGGCGTCTCCGGAGCCAAGCGGGTCAAAGCACTGAAAGAGGACCCGCACCGTCTGCTCGTGACGATTCTCGTCGGGAACAACGTCGTCAACATTGCGATGTCGGCGCTCGCCACGGGTCTCTTGGCCGTCCTCGACTTCTCGCCCGGCCAGTCCGTGCTCATCTCGACGCTCGGCATCACGACGCTCGTCTTGCTGTTCGGCGAGAGCGCCCCGAAATCGTACGCCGTCGAGCACACCGAGTCGTGGGCGCTCCGTATCGCGCGCCCGCTCAAGTACGCCGAGCTGTTCTTGATGCCGCTGGTCATCGTCTTCGACTACCTGACGAGACTCATCAACCGCATCACGGGCGGCCAGACCGCAATCGAAGCGACGTACGTCACCCGCGACGAGATTCAGAACCTCATCGAGACGGGCGAGCGCGAGGGCGTCATCGAAGAAGAAGAACGCGAGATGCTCGACCGCATCTTCCGGTTCAACAAGACCATCGCCAAGGAGGTCATGACGCCCCGTCTCGACATGACGGCCGTCCCGAAAGACGCCACTATCGACGAAGCAATCGAGACGTGTGTGCAGGCGGACCACGAACGCGTCCCCGTCTACGACGGTAACCTCGACAACGTCATCGGCATCGTCAACATCCGGAACCTCGTCCGCGAGAAGTACTACGGCGAACGCGGCGTCAAACTCGCCGACATCGTCTCGCCGACCCTCCACGTCCCCGAATCGAAGAACGTAGACGAACTGATGGCCGAGATGCAGGACACGCGGATGCAGATGGTCATCGTCATCGACGAGTTCGGGACCACCGAGGGTCTCATCACGCTCGAAGACATGGTCGAAGAGATCGTCGGCGACATCCTCGAAGGCGACGAGGAAGAACCGTTCGAGGAGATTAGCGAGAACACCTACCTCGTCCGCGGTGAGGTCAACATCGACGAGGTGAACGAGGTACTCGAAATCGACCTGCCGGAGGGCGAAGAGTTCGAGACGCTCGCGGGGTTCATCTTCAACCGTGCCGGCCGACTGGTCGAAGAGGGTGAAGAAATCACCTACGACGACGTCATCATCGGCATCGAAGAGGTGGACAACACGCGCATCATGAAAGCGCGCATCGAGACGAAGACCCGTCTCGGCGACGACGAGGACGAAGAAGAGGCCGAAGTCGAACCCGACGCCTGACACAGGCGACTGTTTTCGCGCCGCACTCACCCGAGGAGGGTAAACGACAGCAGAACCAGCGCCAGCGAGACGAGCGTCAGAAAGACGAGTTCGCGGCGTGCCTCGACGTTTCGATGGAGGCGACTGGCGCGTGCTCGAAACCGAATGGCCAGAAAGAACGCGCCCAGTCCGACCGTGCCGAAGGTGAATCCGCGAATGGAGATGCCGGTGACGATGGCCATCCCGATGTGGTAGACGCCGAAGATAGCCCACAGCGCCGCAAAAAGCGTCACGACGTCTGCTTGGAGGGTGCGACCGTTCACGCTGGAAGTACGCCCGAGACGAGTGTAAAGACGCCGTATCCCGCGACGAGTGCGAGGACGAGCGAGCCAATCCACGCGAGGACGGTGTACACCATCTTCCGTTTCGAGACGCCGGCACTGCCGGCGGCGTAGCCCGAACCGATAATCGCGCTGACGATGATTTCGTTGAACGAGACGGGGACGCCGAGGGCGACGGCGGTCTGTGCGATGGCGAACGCCGGAATCATCGCCGAAATCGACCGTCGCGGGCCGAGCGCCGAGTAGTCCTGTGCGAGCGCTTTAATCATGCGCGGCGCGCCGGTCCACGACCCGAGGAGCAAGCCGAGTCCGCCACCCACGAGCACCGCGGGGAGCGGGACGGTCACCGAGTCGAGCAGGGGAACGAGCGGACCGATGGCGAGTCCGACCTGACTCCCGCCGGCCGAGAAGGCGACCAGCCCACCCAACACGAGCAGAAACCGGCGTTGGGCGCGGGCCTCGTCGGTCTGCATCCAGCGGGCGACGAGCGCGGTGGCGGCGAGACCGACGAGCAGTGAGACGGCCGCGAGCCACAGGAGGGAGGCCGAACCATCGCCCACCAGCGAGACCGCCGCAACCCCTGCAATCGACGACGACTCGCCGGCCGGGCCGAGCGATGCGAACTCCATGTTGGCCACGAGGATGCCGACGATACCAGCGAGGATGGGAACGAGACGGGATTCGGGGATTCGCTCGCTTCTGAGCGCGCGCGCCGTCACGTACGCGATGCCGCCGCCGACGAAGGGCGTCAGCACCCACAGCGAGACGATTTGTTGGTACTTCGGCCACACCGGGTAGCCGCCGAGTGCGAGACCCACGCCGATGACCGCCCCGGTGACCGTAAAGGCGGTGGCGATTGGATAGCCCGCGAAGACGCCGAGTGCGACGAGAATCGCCGCGGTCAAGAGACCGACGACGGCCGCCGGAGCGGTGAGGACGACGCCGCCGATGAGTTCGCGGCCGACGGCGTTCGTGACGTTCGCGCCCTGTAAGACCGCACCGAGAAAGCCGAGGACGCCGACGATGAACCCGGCGCGCATCACCGAGATGGCGTTGGCACCGACTGCGGGTGCGAAGGGCGTCGAACCGGACGACCCCGCGCCGATTGCCCACGCCATGAAGAGACTGGCGAGTGCGGCGACGACGAACGCGATGAGAGTTCCGGTGGCTACCACAGCGCGTCTCCGTGCGGAGGACTCCGATGTTCGCTATTCATCTCAACGGCTTCGACCCTCGTCGAATCCCTCTCGTAAGCCCAAGAGCGTCCGACGGACGAGAAGATAGCCGAAGAAGACGAACAGCAACATCACCACGAGCAACCCCGTGAACACAGGGTCACCCGCGAGAAAGTCGATGACGCCGTCTACGAACAAGGGGCGTGTCATGTGGCGGGAGTCCGAGGCGCCACCGTATATCCATTTCGGCGTGTGGACGTGATAGAACACGAACACTCATGAGGAACTTCTGAGTACGACAGCACAATGGCCGACCTCTTGCCCTCCGCTTCCGGCCCAGACGACGAGTCGGATTCGCCAGACGGTGGCGACCCTCGCGTCATCGGTCTCGACAGCGACGAGGCCGACGAGTTGCTCGCCGCCATCTCCTCTTCGACCGCCCGAAGCGTCCTCTCGAACCTCCACGAATCGCCCGCGACGGCGACCGACCTCTCGAACGAGGTGGACACGTCGCTCCAGAACGTCCAGTACCACCTCGGCAACCTCGAAGAAGCCGGACTCATCGAAGTCGTCGATATGCGCTACTCCGAGAAAGGCCGCGAGATGAACGTCTTCGGCCCCGCGGACCGCGCGCTCGTCGTCGTCGCCGGGCGCTCCGACGAGACGAACGGGCTGAAGAGCGCACTGTCGCAACTCATCGGCGGCGTCGGCGTCCTCGGTGTCGGCGCAGCAGTCATCAATCGGCTCGCTGAGTCAGGGAGTATCTTCCCGTTCGTCGCGTCCAGCGGTGCCGACGGTGGGGCCGCAGACGCCGGTGCGGGCGGGAACGAGTCGTATCAGGTGTCTACCAACGGGAGCGGGACGGCCACGGACGCGGCGACGACCGCGACACAGACGCCGACCGCGACACCGTCGCCAACCGCGACACCGTCGCCGACGACCGCGGCCGAAACCGTGACCGAATCGGGCGGCGATGGTGGCGTCGGCATCGCGGAGGCGACGACCAGCGAACCGACACAGGCAGTCACCGAAGAGGCAGTCGAAGCCACGCGAACCGTCACAGAGCAAGCGGCGACCGCAACCCAGACGCCAGAGGCGACCGCGACCGCGACCCAGCAGGCCACCGACACCGCGATGGCGCTCACGAATGGCGCGCCGGGAATCGGCGAGACTATCGCCGGTCTCTCGCCCGGTCTCCTGTTCTTCCTCGGGGGCGTGACGGTCCTCTGTCTCTGGATTGGACTCGGTCTCGTGCGTAACTAAAACGCCCATTTGAGCTTACGGTGTGTATTTGGGCGTGGCTCTCTACTGAGTAGATACGAGGCTTCACGCACCGCCGGATGGCGGTTCGGTCCACCCCTCTGTTGCCCCTGCCCCCGTCGTCTCAGCGTCGAAGCCTCGAACTGCCCCCCACAGGTTTCCACACCTGCCCCGCTGATTTTTCGGCCCTCTTCGCCGGTTTCAGTTACGTCCGTGCGGGTCGAGCGTGAACCGTTCGAACACGGACCCATCGACCGTCACGAGCCGACCGCGAAGCCCGCCGTCCGGAAGCGGTTCGAGTTCTGCGTGTGCCTTCCGATGGCCGCGCGGTTGGGCGTGGCTCCCCGGATTGATGAGCGGAATCGCGCCCGTCGCGTCGAACGTCGGCCGGTGGCTGTGGCCGAAGACGACGGCGTCCGCGCCGCGCTCGCGGCCGAAGAGGGTGAGCGCCTGTGGCCCACCACGGCGCGTGTGTGTCATGGCGAACTCGATGCCCCCGTAGGTGAAGTTTCGCGCCTCGGGGATGCGGTCTCGAATCCCGGCGTCGTCGTTGTTGCCGTAGACGGCGAGGAACTGCGACGACTCGTCGATGAAGGCGTCGAGGACGGGTTCGCGCATGAAATCGCCCGCGTGGACGACGAGGTCGGCCTCGCGGACGGCTTCGAGCGTTCGGCCGGTGAGTCGATGCGAGTCCGTGCTGTGGGTGTCGGAGACGAGGACGAGCATACGTGTGCTAGTAGGCGAGGGGACTGAAACGTATCGACCGCGCCCGCGTCGGAACAGCTATCCGACACGCGCCTGACACCCACTCATGGCAGGCAGTACCTCCGTCGTTATCGCCGCCCTCTTCGCAAACGGGGCCATTTCTGTCCTCAAGTTTCTCGGCTTTCTTGCGACCGGTAGTCCGTCGATGTTGTCAGAGACCTATCATTCCATCTCCGACACGGGGAACCAAGTGTTCCTCCTCGTCGGGATTCGATACAGCGGGCGAGAGGCGACTCAAGCGCATCCGTTCGGGTTCGGCAAAGCACAGTTCTTCTACTCGTTTCTCGTCTCGGTTCTCCTCTTCGGCATCGCTGGCTGGGAGTCGCTGAAACACGGGTACGAGGCGCTCATGCACCCTGCACACGGCGGTGGTGGCGAAGCCGTCGTACTCCTGGGGACGAGCGTTCAACCCGTCTACATCAACGTCGCCATCCTCCTCGGGGCGATTGCCTTCGAAACCTACGCCTACCTCAAAGCGAACGCCGAACTCCAGCGCCAAATCAAGGAGTACGAGTGGAGCGGTCTGAGAGAGGCGTTCCGCAAGACGAGCGACGTGACGACGCTCACGGCCTACACCGAAGATACGATTGCACTCGGCGGCGCGATGCTCGCGCTCATCGGTATCGGCCTGACCGAGGTGACGGGGAACCCGATGTTCGACGCGCTCACGGCGCTGCTCATCGGGGTGATGCTCATGGGCTTTGCAGTCGCGCTCGCGTGGGAGAACAAACGCCTCTTACTCGGCGAAAGCGTCCCACTCGACGAGGAACAAGACCTCAAAGCGCTCGTCTTGGAACGGCCCGACGTCGTCCACATCGACCACTTCAGCGCGATGTACGTCGGTCCCGAGAAACTGCTCGTGACGCTCGACGTGAGTTTCGGCCCCGACCTCGACACCGAAGAGTTGGACGACCTGATTACGGACATCGAGGACACGCTGCGCGAAGCGGACGACCGGGTCAAGTTCGTCTACATCGAACCCGAGTTGTAATCCGCTCTACCGCGATTCGACCGCGTCCCCTATTCGCTCGACTGCTTCTTCGACATCCGCCTGCGAGACGTTGAGATTCGTCGTGAGACGGGTGTGGTACTCGCCGAACCCGCCGCCGAGTACGTCCACGGACTCACAGAGCGCGACGAATTCGTCCGAGGTCATCTCTTTTTCCTCGGAATCGACGACGACGATGTTCGTATCGGGCGTCGGGACAGAGAGACCTTCGACAGCATCCAATCCTTCGGCCAGAATTTTCGCGTTTTCGTGGTCGTCGGCGAGTCGCTCCACGTTGTCGAGGGCGACCAGACCGGGTGCGGCGATGATGCCGGCCTGTCGCATGCCGCCGCCGAACTGCTTGCGGACGCGAGTCGCCTGTGCGATGAACTCCTCGGTGCCGACGAGCATCGACCCGACCGGCGCGCCGAGACCCTTCGAGAGACAGAACATCACGCTATCGACGTGTTCGGCCATATCCGCTGGGTCTTCGTCGAGGGCGACACAGGCGTTGAGGACGCGCGCGCCGTCGAGGTGGACCGGAACCCCGTGGTCGTGGGCCGCCTGCGCCGCGGCGTCGATATCGGCTTTCGGGATGGCGATGCCGCCGCGGGCGTTGTGCGTGTTTTCGAGACAGAGCAAGCCGGTGCCGGCGATGTGGAGCGACTCTTCTTTCAGGTGCTCGCGGACCTGTTCGGGCGTCGGTGCGCCGCGCTCGCCGGCGTCGTAGGCGCGAACTTGGAGACTGGAGAGTTGGGCAAAGCCGCCGACTTCCCACTTGTAGACGTGTGCCTTCGCGTCCACGAGCGCCTCTTGACCCGGTTCGGTGTGGACGCGCGCGGCGATTTGGTTGCCCATCGTACCAGAGGGGACGAACAGGCCCGCCTCTTTGCCGAACAACTCGGCGGCGCGCGCTTCGAGTTCGTTCACGGTCGGGTCGCCGCCGTACACGTCGTCGCCGACTTCGGCGTCGTGGGCGGCCTGTCGCATCTCGTCGGAGGGGAGCGTCACCGTGTCGCTTCGAAGGTCTATCATTGGTCGGACAGACCGCGGCGAGCGAGAAATAGCCGGTGGTCCACCGGCCGACGCGGGCGTGGTCGGCAAAGCTTGCACTCCGAAAGGTGTTTGCCACCACACTTCCCACATGCGCGTTATGGACCCGCGTATCCGCGAGCACGCACAAACCATCGTCGAGCACTCAACAGGAATCGAAGCGGGCGACCAGGTCGTCGTCGCCGCACCGCCAGTCGCGGGTGACCTCGTGACCGCGCTGAACGAACTCATCGGCGAGCGCGGGGCGTACGTCGTCAACACCAACAACGACCCGCGGTTCATGCGAGCGTTCCTCCGCAACGCCGAGCGAGACGAGTTCGAGACGCCCGAGCACTTGCTCGCACTGTTCGAGGCGGCGGACGTGCTCATTCGGGTCCGCGCCGAGACGAACGCCACCGAACAGAGCGACGTCTCGCCGGAGACGAACGCCGCGTGGAAGCGCGCCTACAAACCCGTGCAGGCGGAAGCCCTCTCGAAGCGCTGGTGTCTCACGCAGTATCCCGCGTCCGGGAGCGCGCAACTCGCCAGTATGAGCACCGAGGCCTACGAGAACTTCGTCTACGACGCGGTCAGCCTCGACTGGGAGAAGCAAGAGGCACTACAGGCGGAGATGGTCGAGATTCTGAACGATGCGGACGAAGTGCGCATCAAATCGGGCGACGAGACGGACGTGACGATGAGCATCGCGGGCAACAGCGCCATCAACGACAAGGGCATGCACAACCTGCCCGGCGGCGAGGTGTTCACCGCGCCCGTCAAGGATTCGGTCGAGGGAGAGGTGTACTTCGACCTGCCGCTCTATCGACAGGGCCGCGAAGTCTCGGGCGTCCGCGTGACGTTCGAAGACGGGGAAGTCGTCGAGTACTCCGCCGAGCGCAACGAGGAAGTCCTCGACGGCGTGTTCAACACCGACGACGGCGCGCGCTTCCTCGGCGAACTCGGCATCGGCATGAACCGCAGTATCGACCGCTTCACCTACAACATGCTGTTCGACGAGAAGATGGGCGATACCGTCCACATGGCCGTCGGCGCGGCCTACCCCGAGACCGTCGGCGACGAGAACGAGGTCAACGAGAGCGCCGAACACGTGGATATGATCGTGGACATGTCCGAGGACTCCGTCATCGAAGTCGATGGCGAAGTCGTCCAGCGCGACGGTGTGTTCGTGTTCGAAGACGACTTCTGAGCTATCTCTGCGGTCTTTTTCCTCCACCGTGAGACGCGATACGTCTCACGAGCCTTCGCTCGCTATTGCTCACGAGGACAGGTTTTGCGCGTGCGAACGAAGTGAGCACGCGGAAAAAGTGGGACCGGTGTGTTCGTGTTCGAAGACGGCTTCTAATCGGTTCTCACTGCTCTCCTTTCCGAAGTCGAACCCGCTGATTTCCACTGGAATCGGCGTGCAAACCGCTCCGCAGTCTAACGGTTTTCCAGTGGAAATGGAGGGCAACAGCTGGCGAAGACAGCTGCGTTCGGCCCTCCGCGAAGAGAGAAAACGAGTCTGTTACCGTTCGATGTCGAGTTCGAACTGCTCGTTTTCGCTGACGGAGTTGAGCACGACCGAGGTGTTCGACTCGCGGATGTCCGCGTCGGTGAGGAGCTTCTTGATCTGCGAGTTCATGCCGTCGGTGTCGCGGAACTTGCCGATGGCGATGATGTCGTAGTCACCGGTGACTTCGTAGACCGAAATCATCTGCTTTTCTGCGCGCAGACGGTCGGTGATTTCGGGGAGCGCGGACCCTTCGACTTTGAGTTGGATGACCGCGGTCACGTCGTAGCCGAGCGCGTCGTAGTTGACGCGGGGAGTGTAACCTTCGATGACGCCCTGGTCTTCGAGGTCGCGGAGGTGATTCGAGACGGTCGTCACCGAGACGTCGAGTTCTTCGGCGAGGCTTCGGAGGCTCGCGCGACCGTCGCCCAGCAGTGCATTGATGAGTTTGGCATCGAGGTTTTCGTACGTCATTACATCCAAGAACCGTTTGGGGGCATTAGAATTTTACGAATATCCAATTCTGTGGCTGAGTGCGGGGAATTGCATTAAGCGGTAAGGTCTTTATAGTGCGGGTGTTCGAATCGTGTGTCCAGGAACATGACGGACGAACACGCCATCACCGACGGCGGCCTGAGCGCGGAAGCACAGGCAGTCGTTGACAAAATTGAAGCAGAGAATGTTGACTTCCTCCGATTGCAGTTTACCGACATTCTTGGCACCGTAAAGAACGTCTCCATTCCGGCCTCGCAGGCCGAAAAGGCGTTCACCGAAGGCATCTATTTCGACGGCTCCTCCATCGACGGATTCGTTCGCATTCAGGAATCCGACATGCGCCTCGAACCCGACGCGTCCACCTTCGAAATCCTCCCATGGCGGAAGACCGAAGAGAGCGCCGCAGGGCGTCTCATCTGTGACGTGTTCAACACCTCGACGGGCGAGCCGTTCAGCGGCGACCCGCGTGGCGTCCTCAAGGACGCACTCGAACGCGCAGCAGACCTCGGCTACGACGTCAACGCCGCGCCGGAACCGGAGTTCTTCCTCTTCCAGGAAGACGAAGACGGCCGCGCGACCACGAAGACGAACGACGCCGGTGGCTACTTCGACATGGCCCCGAAGGACCTCGCTTCGGACGTTCGTCGTGACATCATCTTCGGTCTCGAGAGCATGGGCTTCGACATCGAAGCGTCGCACCACGAAGTCGCCGAAGGCCAGCACGAAATCAACTTCACGTACGACGACGCGCTGGCGACGGCCGACAACGTCGCAACCTTCCGCTCTGTCGTTCGCGCAATCGCCGCCGAACACGACCTGCACGCGACGTTCATGCCCAAGCCGATCGCCAAGATCAACGGTTCGGGTATGCACACGCACATCTCGCTGTTCAAAGACGGCGAGAACGCGTTCCACGACGACGACGACGAGTTCGACCTGAGCGAGACGGCAAAGCAGTTCGTCGCCGGTATCCTCGAACACGCGCCCGCAGTCACCGCGGTGTGTGACCCGACGGTCAACTCCTACAAGCGTCTCGTCCCCGGCTACGAAGCGCCGGTGTACGTCGCGTGGTCCGACCGCAACCGCTCGGCGCTCATCCGCAAGCCGGCCGCGCGCACGCCCGCCGCGAGCCGTATCGAAGCGCGCTTCCCCGACCCGTCGTGTAACCCGTACCTCGCGTTCGCCGCGCTCATCCACGCCGGTCTCGACGGTATCGAGAAGGGTCTCGAATGCCCCGAACCGGTCCGCGAGAACATCTACGAGTTCGACGAAGCCAAGCGCGAAGAGTACGGCATCGACGTGCTGCCGGGTAACCTCGGCGAGGCAATCGACGCCCTCGAAGAAGACGAAGTCATCCAGGACGCCCTCGGTGAGCACGTCTACGAGAAGTTCGTCGAAGCCAAGCGTTCGGAGTACGACGACTACCGCGTCGCAGTCTCCCAGTGGGAACTCGACCGGTACCTCGAAAAGTACTGAACGCGCCTCGAATTCCGACTCTCACTTTCTTTCGAACTCGAATCACGAGCCGTCGGCCTCCACACTGGGGGGCACGCTGTGACCGGGGCACGCTCAGACCGAGAGCCTCGGCTCCAGCGGGAAGTGTGATATCGAAAACAGAAGCAGCGTCAGTCGGCGCTCGGTACGACGTTCGACGACGCAAGCGAGTCCTGCAATCGCGGGGCGACGAGGATGAACGCGACGACCACCGCCGTCCCGACGACCATGAGCGGGAGCGGCGCGTCGAGGGCGTCGAGACCGCCCCACAGACCGCCCGCGACTGCGAGCGCGACGAACGCGACTGGCATCGAAAGCGTCGGGAGCGACTCGTGGTCGGACAGGCGCGTCCAGCCGAAGAAGCCGCCGAGCGAGCCACCGAAGGCGGCCGCGGCGTGTTCAGTGTGGCCAGGACCGCCGAAGACGAGCACGGCAACGAGCGCGACGAGCGCGAGCGCGGCCGAGACGCCGAAGACGCGAGCGGGGTCGAGTAGTCCCGTCTCGTCGTCCACCGCGACGGAAAAGAGCGCCTTCAGGAGGCCGAGACCGAGGAGCACGCCGACGACCACGTCGATGCCGTAGTGGACGCCGATGACGACCCGCGAGAGCGAGACGACGCCGATGATGACCGCCGCGGCGACGATGCGACGGCGACGGTCCCAGACGTCGAGCATGACCGCGGCCGCGCCGTAGACGACGGTGGTGCCGAGGGCGTGGCCGCTCGGGAAGCCGAATCCGTCGTCGGTCGTGAAAGAGACGAACAGGTCGGCGAGTGGCGCGGGCCACGATGGCGCGTCGGCGACGGCCGCGGTCGGCGGACGCGGGAGTGCGAGGCCGACTTTGAGCGCGGTGACGAGCGCGAGCGACGCGAACGCGAGACCGACGAACGCCGCGGCGACCTGTCGCGGATACGTCGTGAGTCGCGGGCGTGCGAGCCAGTACAGCGACGTGAAGAGGACAAAGTAGAACCACTGGTCGCCGAGTTGGGTGACGAGACCGAACAGAAACACGAACAGGTCCGGCGCGTTGGCGAGTGCGGTTTCGCCCAGACCGCGTGTCTGCAAGAGCAGCATCATTAGCTACGACGTTCTCGAACGGCATCAACGGCACGACTCGGCACCCCGAGGGCGTTTAAGCCGATGCCGAAGATGACGAAGAGGACGTACAGTCCGAGCGTCGAGAGGAAGATGATGAGCATGGCGAGGACCGCGATGAGGTCCGACTGGAGGTAGTAGAACGCCCCGAGGGTCAGCACGGTGCCGTAGAGGAGGACGAGATACGGTCCCCACCCGCGGGCTTTGCCGCGTCGCATCCGGCGACGGACGTAGCGTTTCATCTCCGCTTCGAGTTTGGGCTTTTCGACCGTTCGGTCGGTCACGTCGCTCTCGAAAGCGTCGAGGTCCGCGCGGAGTTCTTCGACGCGCGATTCGAGTTCTTCGATGTCGGGCGCACCGCGTGGGGAGACAGACGACCGGGGCTGGTCGTCACCAGCGTCCTCGCCTCCGTGCGGTCCATCGTTGTCACCTCGGTCGTCGCTCATATTCGTACGACCAACATGTCGGACTCCCGTATGTTGTACTTGCCGGTCCTTTTCGCGGTCACCGCCGGGTCCGTTTCCCGGGCCGCCGCCCGGTTCGTCGATGGGTAAGTTGCCGCCGGTGAGCAACACCGCGTTGACGACCGCGCCGGCGAGGAGAATGATACCGGAGAAGTAGAACCACGTGACGAGGAGTAGGAGCGACCCGAGCGCGCCCGCAATCGACCCCGCGGTGTACTGCGTGTAAATCCCGAACCCGACGCCGAGGAGCGTCCATCCGACGGCGGCGACGAGCGTTCCCGGGACGACCTGTCGCGGCCGGAGTTTCACGTCCGGGAAGACGTAGTAGAGCGGGAAGAACGCCGCACAGAGCGTGAGAAACAGCATCAGCGGCGACAGCAGTTGCACGAACGGGAGGTCGAGGATGGCGATGAGCGCCGTGAGAACGGCGACACCGACCGTGCCGAGACCGATGCTGACGAGCGCGATGGTGCCGTCTTTGAGTTGATCGACGATGCCGCCGGACTCGGAGCCGTAGATGCGCGAGAAGGCGATGTCGAGACCGCGGAAGAGTTTGAGCGCGCCCCACACGGTGAGTCCGAGACTCACGACGCCGACGCTCCCCTGACCGGTCTGGTCTTCGAGTGCTCGCTGGACGATGCCCTGACCGGCGGGCACGAGGTACTGATTGACCAACGCTTCGAGCTGGGCCTGCAGTTCGGCACCGCCAATCGCCGTGGTTATCACCACCGCGAGGACGAGCAGCGGAATCAACGAGACGAGCGCGTAGTACGAGATGCTCGCCGCGAGAAAGGTGATTTCTCTCTCTTGTATCGTTTCGACGACGGTCTTGGCGAGGGAGACGGCTTCGCGGATTCGCACGCTCACGTATCACTCGAACGACACGCGTGGCAAAGAAACTACCCCGAACGGGACAGTCAGATTCACCTCAGGATTCGGGATCCAAGGCGGCCGTCGCTTCTCGAATCTCCGCGATAGTCGCGTCCGTCTTGAACGCGGTTCCGTGGTAGTGCGCGTCCGTGGCTTCGAATCCGGCCTCGCGGATAGCGTCGAGGAAGTCGTCCATCTTCGGCGCGGAGCGTCCCCAGAGCTTGGTGAGGCGGTGCTGGTCGAAGTGCGTGGGCGTGTCGAGTTCGACTTCGAGGGTATCGAGCATCTTGCGTGCGCGTTTGGCGCTGCCGAAGTCGTCGGTGACGTGCTCTCTGACCGAGGCGACGAAGTCACGGTCACAGATGGGACCGAGCCAGATTGGCCCGGCTTCGAGGATGCGCGTCGAACCGCAGTTCGAACACTCCTCGGGCGGGTGGGCGACGAGCGAGGCTTCGTGTTCGCGGTGGAGGCAGTCCTCGCAGTTGTAGACGAAACCGGTCGAATCGAGGAGTTCGTCGGCCTTCGTCGCGCGTTCGTCGAGTTCGAGGTAGGTCCGAGCGTAGTGGCGGGTCGCGTGTGAGAGAATCGGAATCGCAGCCTTGTCGTGGCGAGCGGCCGTGCGGACGAGCGCGCCGACGAGGACGCGAAGGCCCATCTCGGAGTGGTAGTCGGTGTTCTGCGGGAGACAGCCGTACTTTCGAATCCCGCTCTTCTGGTGTGCGCCGCAGAGGGGCGCGGTGTCGGTGGCGGTGACACAGACGAGGTCCCGGGTGTTCGCCATTGCCGGGTCGGCGAAGGGCATGGGCGTGCCGAAGGGGTCGAGGTCAACCACGTCGAACACGGAGTCAGATTCGTAGAGGAGCGCGTTCGCGTTGCGGTGGACCGCCTCGCCGCCGTTGCCGTTGTGGTCGAGGTTGCGCTGGGCGAGTTCGACCGCGTCGGGGTCGAGGTCGGCGCAGGTCACGTCGTAGCCCTCGTTAGCGGCGCGAACGCCGCGGATGCCAGAGGCCGCCATCGCGTCGAGGTACGTCTCGGCGCGGGGTTCTCGCTCCGCGTAGGCCCGGAGGACGGCCACCGTCACGTCGCGGTTCAACTCCTGTGTGGGGTTGTAGAAGACACCGTCGCCAGTTCCCTCTGACGCCCCGTCACGGGCGCTCGGAACCTCGATTTCGACGCCTCCCTCGCTCACGAACATACCCCGAGTTCGCCCGCGCGGGCGGAAACCGGTTGCGATGCATCGCGCCGCTCGATGCGCCCACCGCCAGTGGGCGAACTACGCCACCGAATGGGTTTTGACCGCGACTCTCGAAGCGAGCGTGTGGACACGGCCGAAGAGTGGCGAGCGGCGCTTGCCGAGGCGGGAAAATTAGCGCCGGATATCGTCCAACAAATCGTGGATGCCCACGGGAAGAGAGGCATTCAGGCCATCGAGGCCGTCTCCGAGAAGCGAGTCAAGCGCTACCGCGACTTCGACGTCGTCGTCGGCTACGACGACGAGTACGTGGTCGAAGACCGCGGGTGTACGTGCAAGGACTCGCACTACAACCTCGACCCCGACGAGGGCGAGCGCTGTTGGCACGTGCTCGCGGTGGACATCGCCGACGCCCTCGGCGAAGTCGATTACCACGACATGTGGTATTCGGACGTCCGCGAGTTTTTGTGAATTGATTCGACCACAACGCTTTCCGAATCGCGCGACGAAACCGGAGTAACGGATGGCAGACTTCGACCTTTCTATCGACGAAAAGCGCGTCTACGCCGAGAAGTCCGGGAAGACAACGGTGTACGTCGCTGCGAACATGGGTGTGGTGACCGTCGATGTCTCCGACGACCTGGTGGGTGGATTCCGCATCGACCATCGGTGCGACCCGCGGGATATCGCTGGCTCGCCCGGGGAAATCGCGGTTGCGACCGACGAGGACGTGCTGCTCGTCCGCGACGACTACCACGAACTCGACTTCGGTCCCGCCGTCGCCGTCGGCTTCCACCGAAATCGCGTCGTCGCCGCCGACGAGTCGGGTCGCATCGCACGCTTCGCCGAAGACGGGTGGACCGACATCGGAGCGGTCGAGGACGTTCGCGCGCTCGACGGGTCGCTCGTCGCGGCCGCCGACGGCGTGTATCGAATCGTCGGCGACGAACTCTCAGCGGTCGGATTGGACGACGTGCGCGACGTGTCGGACCCGGCGGGGCGACTCGGGAGCGACGAGGGGACGCCGCTCGCGGCGACCGGCAGCGCGCTCTACGCGCTCGGAAACGGCTGGATGGAGACGCTCGACTCCGAGACGAGCGTGGTCGAGTCGATGCCGGACGGCCGCGCCGACGCGGTCACGCCCGGCGGCATCGTGACGCTCGACGGCGAGACGTGGCTGTCGAATCGGACTCCGGTCGAAGAGTCGGTCGTCGGACTCGCACACGACGCGCGGACGACGTACGCGGTGACCGACGTTGGAACGCTCTGTTTGCAGACGACCGGCAGCGAGTGGCGGACGCAGGTGCTCGGTCTCGACGCGACGGGTATCGCGGTCAGATGAGGCGCGACGGTGGCTGACGCCGCGATACGCTGACACACGTCGCCGGAGACGCCAACGAAAAGCGGTTTTACCACCGACGAGAGACGGAGAGGTATGCTCGTACCCGGCGCATCTTCCCAGGCGCTCGCGGCCGCGCTCGCTTCCGAACTCGGCGAGTCGCTCTCGGCCGTCGAGTACGACCGGTTCCCGGACGGCGAGACGCTCGCCGCCGTCCCCGGTTTCGACGCTGACCACGCGACGATAGTCGCCAGCACCGCCAGCAACGACGACTACATCGAACTGCTCCAACTCCAAGACGCCGTCCGCGAGGCCGGTGCCGAGGACGTGACGACGGTCATTCCCTACATGGGCTACGCCCGTCAGGACAAGGCGTTCGACGTGGGCCAACCCGTCTCGGCCCGCGCCGTCGCCCGCGCGGTGAGTACGACCACCGACCGCGTCGTCCTCGTCAACCCCCACGAAGACGCGATTGCCGACTTCTTCGAGGTGCCCGTCGATATCGTCGATGCCGCCGGACGACTCGCCGACCCCCTCTCCGACCTGCACGACCCGCTCTTCTTGTCGCCCGACTCGGGCGCAATCGACATCGCCCAGACCGTCCGCGACGCCTACGGCGAGGGCGAGACCGACTACTTCGAGAAGGTGCGCCTCAGCGGGACCGAAGTCGAAATCACGCCGAGCAACGCCGACTTCGAAGGCCGCGACGTGGTGATTACCGACGACATCATCGCCACGGGTTCGACGATGAGCGAGGCTGTGGGTGTCCTCGCCGAGGGCGGTGCGAAGCGCGTCTTCTGTGCCACCGTCCACCCGCTGCTCGCCCGTAACGCGCGAACCAAACTCGCCCGCGCGGGAATCGAGCGCGTCATCGGGACCGACACGCTCGAACGCGACGTGAGCGCGGTGTCTGCCGCACCGGCACTCGCACCGGTGTTGAAGCGCTAGCAGGTCACACACCCTCTCGCAACGGTTTTAGTGGATTACGTGTCTCACACTGTATGGGACGGTACGGAAAACTCGACTATCCACGTCTGACGAAGACCGGCGTCGGCCTCGGTCTCGCGTTGTTCCTCTTCGGCGCGGTCGGCGCGAAGGTGGCACTGGCAGTAAGTAGCGGCGGGCAACTCCCCGGATGGGAGCGCACGCTCTTTTTCGACGCCGAAGTCATCGGCGTCCTCCTGCTGCTGTTCTCCCCGATTATCTTCGGCATCGTGATGCCGCTGACGGAGTAGTTCGAGGGGAGTTCTCCGAGACAATGACCGACCCCGAGTTTCCGGACCCGGCAGACGCACTCGTCCTCGATGCAGACTGCGCGCGCTGTCCCGCACTCGTCGAGTGCCGAAACCGCATCTCGTGGGGTGTCGGCCCCCGGGACGCGACCATCGCCGTCGTTGGCGAGGCACCCGGCGCGGGCAACCCCGACGCCGACCGCTGGCAGGGCGGCAACTGGACGGGCATGTCGTATACGGCCCAGCACTCCGGACGACGAATCCGCGAGACGATGGCCGCCGTGGGCTACGAAGACGGCGTGTTCTACACGAACGCCGTGAAGTGTTTTCCTTCGGACGGCGAGGGGTCGAACCGGGCACCGAGTGCCGAGGAGAAAGCGAACTGTCTGGACCACCTCGTCGCCGAGTTGGAAGCGATTGAGCCGAATGTCGTGATTCCGACTGGGCGACACGCGACGGAGAGCGTGTTTTCGCTCGATGGAGAGTCGTTAGGTGGCTTTCTGGAGACGGTTCTTGAGCCGGTCGAGAGCGAGCGGTTCGGCTATACGGTCGTTCCCTTGCTCCATCCCGCGTATCGGGACGTGTGGCTCTCTCGACTCGGATACGAGTTGGACGAGTATTTCGAGGCGTTGGAAGGGCTGTTGCCCTGAGCAGTCAGGGGAGTTTATCAGCCACTCGTGTTAATAAAATTGACACCCCGATGCTCGGTGAGTTGATTGCGGACGTGATTATCGAGGTTGTACTACACCCGATAGTTCGAGTTCTTGAGTTCGCCTACGGCGGGTTCAAGCGTCGGCTATCGCGGTTCTTGCAACGGGTTCAGTCGGGACTGCGTTCGGACGCGACCGAACTAGACCCCGAGTGACGACTGCAAGGTAGCAACTCGCGCTGAGAGGAGGGCTTCTGCCGACATACGAATGGCTGAATGTGAGACGGAATCGAGAAAAGAGGGCTAACCGAGATGACTCACGGAAGATTTGCGATGAGTTCTCGGTAGTCAGCCTCGGGCCACGCCTTCAGCGTCTGTGCGGTTCCTGCTCCGGCCTGTGCGTTCCGAAGGAGCGCTTTCGCGGCGGCGTCGTCGTCCGGAAATTCGGTGATAGTGATGACATCGTACTCACCCATCGTCAGATAGTACTCGATTAGTTCGCCACCCATCGACTCGACGAGGTCGATGAATCCATCGAGGCGGTCGGGACTCTCGTCGATATGTTCGATTCCTTCCTGCGTGTAGTTGTACAGCGTAATGTACGTCGGCATGTTTTCTCCCTACGTTGCGGCGACGCTCCTCGGGTTGCGTTTGCATTGTGAGGAGGACGCTACCGGAAGAGAGGTGAACGACTGCATTAACTATTGCTCAAATGACCAATTTAGGAGACATTTTGGGCATCGATTGTCACACGAATACACGACTCGCGGTTCCAAAGCACTGGGCGTCTTGCTTCGACACCGACGCCACACGGTTCGCCACGCTCGAATCGCTCCAAACTTTCTTTTTGCCACCACACGACTTCCAACACATGTCCGACTGCATCTTCTGCGCAATCGCATCCGGCGACATCCCCGGCCGCATCGTCCACGAGACCGAGCACACGCTGGCGTTTCTCGACGTGAATCCTCTCGCGCCGGGGCACACGCTGGTGATTCCAAAGGACCACTACGCCCGTCTCGACGAGGTTCCCGCCGACCTCTCGGAAGAACTGTTCGGCGCAGTCTCGGACCTCGTCCCCCGAGTCGAAGACGCCGTGGACGCCGATGCGACGAACGTCGGCATCAACAACGGTCCCGCCGCCGGACAGGAAGTAGACCACGTCCACGTCCACATCGTCCCGCGGTTCGAGGGCGACGGCGGCGCACCCATCCACGCCGTCGCGGGCGAACGTCCCGACCTCTCGGACGACGAGATGGACGACATCGAAGCGGCGATTTCCGAGTAGCCGCGCTATTTTCGACGGTGATTTTTGGACCGAAGGTATTAATCTGAAAACAAAACCAGTCGTCGTATGTCAGTTCCGACGACGCTCGCACTGGTTGGCACGACGGGAGGCGCGGGGACGACCCGCCTCGCCGTCGAACTCGCCTCGGCGTTGGCCGAAGACGGCCGCGACGTTGCGATTCTCGACGCTTCGTTCTCGACGCAGGGTCTCTCCGATTACGTCTCGGGGGCGCTCGACGCCGATATGACCCACCTCGTCACCGACGAGGTGGACGAACCGCTGTCGTCGGGACTCGTGAACCTCGATATCGACGCCGCCGGTCGAGTCGCCGTCTGCGCGGCGGCCGCGCCGTTCGAGCGCCTCGCGCGGGCGATGACGCCCGACGCGGCCCAGGCCTTCGAAGGACGAATCTCAGATGCCGCGAGCCGATTCGACCACGTTATCGTGGACACGCCGCCCATCGCGTCGAATCCCGCGGTTGCCGCCGTGACGGCCTGCGAGCGGGTCGCGCTGGTCGCACCCGACAGCGTCCGCGGCGCTGATGCGGTGAGTCGTGTCCGTGCTCGCGTCGCGGACGTCGGCGCGGAAGTCGATGCCGTCGTCTCGACGTTCGGCGCGCTCGACGACGCCGACGTGGTGATTCCCGAGAGCGAGTACGGAGAAGTCACGGACGCCCCGGCGACGGGCGAAGACGACCAACTCGCCGCTGGCGTCGCCGCCGCGGCGTCGGTGCTGTTCGAGACCGAATGCTCGGCGATAACGGAATCGGGCGGCGTTCTCTCGTCGGTGAGCGACTACGTTCGTCGCTGAGTCGAACGCATTTTTCAAAAATCGGGTGGGAGAGAGGCCTCGTTAAAACTGCAGGTCCGTGACCGAACTCATCGTTTCGGCCAGGGAGTCGCGCTTCGCCACGGCGGCATCGCCGTGATTCGTCAGCGCGCCCTCGACAGCTTCGGCGAGGGGGACGATGGGGTCGTGTGTCTCGATGTACGTCGCAAGCGCGAACTCGGTCGGGTCCGCGCGAGTGAGTGCGAGCGCATCCGCCCGCGAGAGACGGCCATCGATCCAATCGCGTACGATACGGCGTGCTTCCGGAGCGAGGGGGTTCACACCGGTCACGCCACAACAGTGGAGTACTTTCGCCGCCGTCACCGGGGCGACGCCGGCAGCGCGTGCGCTGTCTCCGAGCGCCGTGCCCGACTCGTGTGCCTCGACAACCTGCTCCGCGGCCGCAGGCGTGCAGGGAAGCACGTCTGCGTGCGCCTCGAAACGCGTGCGGAGTGAGACACCCGTGTCGTCTATCGTCGGGACGTTGCGCCGTCGCTGCGTCGTCGTCACCGGCTCTAATTCAGCGGCGATATCCGAGAGCCCCATCGTGGGAGTGTCTACCAGATTGGGACAAAAAGGTTACCAATCGATATCAGATTTGAAAACATAACCTACCGGTAACCGATACGTTCGACCGGCCGAAATCGGGGTCGGACCCCCGTTTTCTCCCGTGTTTAAATACCCTATCGGCACCGATTTTCAATTGTGATGAGTGAAGCACGCTCCCCCAACGGTTGCCCAGAATGCGACGGACACCTCGGTCTCGACGCCGGCGAGACGGTCTGTTCCGACTGCGGACTCGTCGTCTCCGAGTACCGCATCGACCACGGTCCCGAGTGGCGCTCGTTCGCCGACGACGACCGCAACCCCGCACGGACGGGCGCACCGCTGACCCACTCGCGCCACGACCGCGGTCTCTCGACCAAAATCGGCCGCTCGACGCGTATCAAAGGTCGCAAGCGCCGCAAGTTCGCTCGCCTCCGCCGCCAGCACAATAGAGCGCGGATTTCGAGCAAGCGCGAGCGCAACCAGGTCTACGCGTTCACCGAGATTCGCCGCGTGACGAGCGCGCTGTCGCTGCCCGACAACATCCGCGACCAGGCCTGCACGCTGTTCAAATCGGCACAGAACGAAGACCTCATCCGCGGGCGCTCGCTGGAGGGCTTCGCCGCCGCCTGCATCTACGCCGCCTGCCGCGTGATGGGCGTCGCCCGAAGCGTCGAAGAGGTCTGCGAGGTCGCAAAGGCGACCGAAGCCGAGCAACAGGCCGCCTACCGCGCGCTCAACCGTGACCTCGGACTCCCCGTCGCGCCGACGCCCCCGACCGAGTACATCCCGCGCTTTGCGACGAAACTCGACCTCGACTGCGACGTGGAACGACTCGCCCGCGAGTACGCGACCGAGGCGCAGGAAGACGGCGTCGTCGGCGGAAAGAACCCCTGCGGCGTCGCCGCGGCCTGCCTGTACACCGCCGCCCGCGACCTCGGTGCCGACTGCACGCAGTCCGCGGCGGCCGACGTTGCGGACGTGACGCCCGTGACCCTCCGGAAGACCTACGTCGCGCTCCGTGACTGAGCCAGCCTCCGAGCGACGATAATTCGAACGGCGACGACAGACCGACGATTCAGACGCTGAAAATAGACGCTCTTCTCACACCCGGCACGCGCTGACTGCCGAGGCGAGTTCTCGAATTCGCGTACTGGCGAGACTGCGCGGAGCGTGTGCGACGACCGGACTGACCCGTTCGATTGCGTTCCCGAGTTTCGGGTCCGCCGGAATCGCCGTCGCCGGAGCACCGAGTACGTCGGCGAAGGCCTCCAACGGCGCGTCGTCGATGACGCGGTTGACCGCGACGCCGACGAGTCCGCAGTCCAACTCGCGGGCGAGTTCGCGCGTCCGAACGGCGTCGGCGAGCGCGTACCCCTTCGGTGAGGCGACGTTAAGACACGCGTCCGCGACGGCGAGCGGGACGCCCGCATCGGCGCGCATCCCCGCCGGGCAATCGACGACAACGTCGCCGTAGGCCGCTTCGACCGACCGAAGCGCCTCCGCGAGGTTTCGCACGTCCGCGGCGCGTGCGCCGACGAGGCTCCGGCCGCACGGAAGGAGCGTCACCGGCCCACCTTCACGAACCGCTTCGATGGGGTCGGCGTGCCCGGCGAGCACGTCGTGGAGGTCCGGACCCGGTGCGTAGGGGAGATTCGCCATTCCGAGGTCCGCGTCTACGACGACGGCGTCGAGCGCGCTCCCGAGTTCGAACGAGAGCGTTGACTTGCCGACGCCGCCCTTACCGGAGACGACCGCGAGAATCATGCGACCCTCCGGAGGGCGTCGGTAGTCGAAGACACCGTGGCCGCACGGTCCGCCAACTGCGTCGCCCGCGTGGCAATCTGGCGCAACGTCTCCCGGTCGGCATCGAGGTGCGAAAGCGACGATGGGTCGGCCGCAGGTTCCGAGAGCACCGTCGCCGCGTCGCCGACGCCGACGCCCTCCAACCGTTCGGCGAGTTCGAGCCGTCGTTCGAGCGCGTCGAAGTAGGCGTCGAGGTCGTCGGGAAGGTCGGCATTGGTGTGCGTCGAGTCGGCTGATTCGGTCACTTTCGGGCAATCGCTCTTCGCAACCGCGTCTGCCACATCGCGGTCCGTCGCGGTCGGTTCGTCGGTCTCGGAATAGGCTTCAGAATCGGAATCGGAGACGACGGTCCGTTCGCGCTCGGAGAGAGAGGTAGACTCCGCAGTCGGTTCTTCGCTATCAGCCGAGTCAGGAGACGATTCGACCGCGGGGGACGCCGAGACCACGTCCGCAGGGGGCCGAGACGGCCCGAGTTCGCGGACCACGTCGTCCGGCGTCATCTCGCTATCATCGCCGGCGCGGCCGAGAACTTCGACCGCGACGATGTCGGCATCCGCGTCGGCCGCGTCCGGCGCGACAGGGCACGAATAGCCGAGCGAGCGCGTCGATTCGGCGGGGACGACTCCTTCGAAGCCGTCTTCGTCCCAGCCAGATTCGGGGACCCCGTGGTGTCGCGGCGGGAAGACGGGACCGTCGAGGCGGTGTTCGACACGCACCCGTCGGTCGATTGGTGCCGTGTTTTCGAGGACGACGGAGACGAGCGTCACGCCATCGGTCGTCGAAACGTCGAGCGTGTAGTCCATAGCGGGGGTGGCCGCCTCTTCGTATTTAAATCAAAGCCGGACGACCGGCGTGTCGAGTGTGTCCGCCGCCGTTTCGGCGTCGTCGAAGACGTCGCAAGCGAGCACCACCGGCGCGTCGAGGTGGGCGAGGCGAACGCAGGCGAGCGTTTTCACGAGCGACTCGTCGGCAGTCGTCGCGGTGTCGAACTGCGAGAGCGCTTCGACGGCCCGTTCCAGTTCCGCGGCGTATCGGTCTCGAAAGTACGCCCGAACCTCGCGGCGACGATTGTCGAGTGCGTCTTCGAGTTTGAGGCGTCGTTCGCGCCGGTCCCGGACGTTCCGAGCCTCACGTTCGAGCGCCGACAGTCGCTGTTCGGCCGCGATACGCTCGGTTTCGACTTCCGAGAGTTTCGTCGTCGTCTCGCGCAACTTCGTCCGCGTGGCTTCGATGGCGTCCGTCGCTTCGGCCTCTCGATGCGCGGCGAGTCGTCCGCGGAGGGCCGCCGTCTCCTCTCGCAAGCGGGCCACGTCGTCGCCAGTTTCGGCGACTCGCTGGCGGGCGGCATCGAGGTCGGGAGGCGCAACGTTTACCGATTCTGACAGTTCGAGAAGTCGGTCATCGAGGCGGGTGAGGTCGGAATCGAATGGCGTCGTGACGCCACGACTACGGCCGACCGCTTCGAGCAAGTGACCGTCCGAGCGAGACGAACCGGGGACAACCCCGAGTGTTTCGTGGCCCGGGCCGGGTGCCGGACAGTCGATAGAGAGGTCGGACGTGTCGCCGTCGCTCACGGCGTCAGCGTCAGCGTCGGCGCGAACCGCCTCGACGACGAGTTCCGGGTCGAATTCGAACGCCGAGAGGTCGATGGCGTGGCCAGTTCGAACGGTTCCGTCCGGGAGACGAATCCTCATAGTTCCCGGGTTCGCATCTCGGCGACAGAGGGATGGTCGGTCCCGACGGCGAACTTCGAGTACGGTGTCGAAGCAGTCTCCCGAGATTCGTATTCGGCCGCCGCGGTGCGGACCGGCTCGGGGACCGACTCGAACTCGTTGAACAGTTCGGTCTCCAAAATCTGGACGTCGTGGTCGTGTTTCTCCTGCAGGCGGAGGGCGAGAAACGCGCCGAGTTCGGTCGCATCGAACAGCGCCGCCCGCCCGAATCGCCGGACGACGGTCTCGTCGTGGGTTCGAGCGATGTTTCGAAGCGTCGTCCGGGCGGCCTTCGAGTACGTCACGACCAGGAGCACACAGGGCCGGTCACCAAGTGGGAAGAAAAATCGTTCGACAGCGGTCAGACCTGCTCGACCGAGAAGTCGATGGTCGCCGGGTCGGCGTCGGTCGCGTCGGCGAGCAGGCCTTCCACGCGGGCTCTCGCGTCTGCTTCGCCCGATGCGAGGACGACGAGACCCTCGGCGCGTTCGTCGCCGACGGCCTTCCACGCGTCGAGTGACTCCTCGCCGGTGTCGGTCTCGAACTCGGTCGCAAACGTCCGGAGGACGGTGACGACGCGCCGTTCGGTGTTTGCGAGGTCGGCATCGCCCGACTCGAAGTCGCGGATGGCGTCTTCGATGTTCCGGATGGCGGAGATTCGGTCCATCTACGTGGCCCGGTACACGCTGGCGCGCGGTTCGTAGATGTCGCCTTTCATCTTGAGTTTCTCCAGTTGGTCGTTGACCGTGCTCTCGTCCATGTTCAACTCGCTGTGCGCACGTTCGAGCACGTCGTCGTGCGGCGCACCCTCCTCGAACTCTTCTTGCATCGTGCGGATGAGTTCGAGCAGGTTCTTGATGCGGTCGCGCTGGGTCTTCGAGCGGCCGGTCTCGACGATGTCGGCGTCGAACTCGCCGGTCTCGGGGTCCATCCCGATATCGCGCAGACAAGATTCGACGATGTCGGTCACGCGAACGGCGTCTTCCCGGGTGACTTTGTCCGAGAGGCGGACGCGAGCGGAGGCTTCTGAGAGGCGCACGAGTGCTTCGAGTTTACGCGCCGTCACGGGGACGGGCGCGTCGTCGTCGGCACCGCGGGCGCGGAAGTCCACGTAGAAGTCGCGGATGACCTGTTTCGCCTCGTCGGTCATCGTCGGATAGCAGGTGCGCTTCGCGTAGGCGATGTACTTGCGCAGGAGTTCGGCGTCGATGTCGGGGGCAACCTCCTCGGTGACGGCGTTGACTTCGTCTTCCGTGAACTCCGAACTCGGTACGTTGGTCCGCTGGGTGTTCAACTCGCCCGCGTAGTTGGTCTTGAGGATGTGGTCGGCGAGCGCGGAGTCGGATTCGGGGTCCGGGTTGTCCGTGACCGTGAAGATGAGGTCGAACCGCGAGATGAGCGCGGGTTCGAGGTCGATTTGCTCGCCGATGGGTTCGTACTGGTCGAACCGGCCGTACTTCGGGTTCGCCGCGCCGAGGAGCGAACAGCGAGATTTGAGCGTCGCGTTGATACCCGCCTTGGAGACCGAAATCTGCTGCTGCTCCAGTCCTTCGTGCATCGCAGAGCGGTCTTCGGGGCGCATCTTGTCCAACTCGTCCACCGCCGCGATTCCCTTGTCGGCGAGGACGAGCGCACCCGCTTCGAGCGTCCACTGCTGGCCGTCGCCGAAGTCGTCGCGGACGGCGGCGGCCGTGAGACCGGCAGACGAGGAACCCTTACCGGACGTGTAGACCGAGCGCGGTGCAATATGTCTGATATATGACAACATCTGGGATTTTCCGGTACCAGGGTCCCCTATCAGCAGCATGTGCAGGTCGCCGCGAATCCGAGAGCCATCGGGGAGGTGTTTCGTCACGCCCGAGAAGAGTTGGAGAATCATGGCGAGTTTCTCCTGGTCGTAGCCGTAGATGGCGGGCGCGACGGAGGCGACCATCTTCTCGTAGATATCGGGGTTGTTGGAGAGTTCGATGACCTCGGCGATGTCCTCGTCGGTAATCTCCATGTCTTCGAACTCCTCGTCCTCGATGGAGAGGGCGATTCCCTCCATGTAGTAGTCGAAGACGGAGGTCTTCTCGTTGCCCGAACTCACCTGTTCGATGTGGAGGATGCCGACGGCGGTGACGTGGTCGCCGGCGGTGACCTTGCCGGTCACGTCGTCTTCGAGGTTCAGGTCGATACTCTGCGGCGTCTCGCCCCCGCGCAGGCCTTCGGGGGACTCTTGAATCCGCAGTTTCTGTGAATCGACGAAGTTCGACTGGTCGAAGTCGATTCTGAACGGACCCTGTCGCTCACAGCCCTGGCACTCGTGCGGCTCTTGGAAGCCACCGTCGCCCTGTGGGATGTAACTCATCGTCCCACAGCGCTGGCACTCGAATGCGGCCTCCGTAATCTTGGGTCGCACGTCCGTCGCTTTGCGGACGATTCCCTGGACGGAGATGAGTTTGCCGATGTGGTTGTCGTTGACCCGAATGTTCCGGATGTCGATGTTGTCCGGGAGGTTGTGCATCCGGACGTGTGCCTGACCCAGTTTCACGTCCGCGGGCAGGTCGAACAGGCGAAGCGCCTCCTCGGCGTACTCCTGGAACTGTCCGGGTTTCGTCAGGTAGTCCTCGGCGAGTTCGGTATCGAACGTGTACAGGTCGTTGTAATCGATGTACAACGACCGCTTTTCCTTCGGATACTGCTGTGCCAGTTGTCCAATCTGCTCTCGATAGTAGTTGCGGTAAAACTGGATAAACCGCTCTGTCAACTCTCGATTCTGCGGGGCCTGCGACATCGAGCAATCCTTTGTTCCCGACCGGTTAAGAACCTTCGTCGTGGGCGGAGTGAAAGTGAACGTGGCGGGGCGTCACGCCCGCGATGTGCCCCGAGGGTTCGAACAGACGCTCAGAACGACACGTCCGTCTCGATGTCTTCTGTCGCCTCCCGAAGTCCCGTCTTTCGGGTCTCTTCGGTCAGATTCTCCGAGAGCGCCTCGTCCGTCAAGAGGTCCGAGAAGTCGTCGCGGAAGCGGTGATTCACGCGCGTCGAGCGGAGGTCGGCGGCCGCGACGGGGCGGAACAACCGGACGACATCGACCTCGGTGTCGAGTTCGTCGGCGATTTCCTCGTCGGAGCGGTCGTTGGCGACGAGTTTCTCCAGTCGGTCGTAGTCGAACGGCGTGTCTCGGTCGGCGTCGCGGACGAGGTGCAAGTCGAAGCGCGCGCTTCGAATTTCGTCAGGTCCGATATCGAGGTCGGTCGCCAGCTCCTCGTCCGAGTCACCGTGGTAGTAGCCGACGACGAGACTCACGAGCTGGTCGTCAGCGAGGTCGGTTCTGAATTCGAAGCGCTCGCGCATCTGGCCGACGAGTTCGGCGACGCGTGCGCGGACTGCTTCCGGGTCCTCGACGTCGGCGAGCGAACCGCGTCTGTCGGACTGCCGTTCGGTGACGGTGTCCGACCCGGTCGTCTCGATGAAGATATCACGGAGTTCGGCGGTTTTCTCGTCCATTGTGGGTAGATAAAACGCCGAACGTCTTGAATGTCTCCGACTCTCGTAAACCGGCACGTTAAACTTGGTTTACGAGACAGCGAAACTATGGCAACCGAACACGACTCTGTCGAACTCGTCGGCGACGAACTCGTCGGCAACGTCGCTCGCGCGGCGCTCTTCGCGGCGCTCATGGGTGCGAGCGCGTACGTGTCGTTCCCGAATCCACTCTCGCCGATTCCGGTGACGATGCAGGTGCTCGTCGTCTTCCTCGCCGGTATCTTCCTCGGACCGGTCTGGGGCGGCGCGTCGATGGTGCTCTACCTCGTCGCCGGGAGCCTCGGCGCGCCGGTCTTCGCCGGTGGTTCCGCAGGCTTCGGCGCGCTCGTCGGCCCGACCGGTGGGTACCTCCTCGCCTACCCGGTCGCCGCCGTCGTCACGGGCGCAGTCGTCCACAACGGTGTCACGCTCGGTGACTACCGCGTGAGCACGGTTCGACTCGTCGGCGCGATGGTCGCCGGAACCGCCGTCATCTACGCACTCGGGACGATTGGCTTCGCGCTCGTACAGGGAATCGGCCTCGGCGCGGCCTTCTGGGTGGCCTCCGCCGCCTTCATCCCCGCCGAAGCGTTCAAAATCGCCGCCGCCGTCGGTATCGTCCGCTCGGACGCAATCGCGGCGAACTGAGCGATGATTCAGGCCGAAGGAATCGTCCACCGCTACGGCGAGACCGTCGCGCTCGACGGCGTGGACCTCGCCATCGACGACGGCGAGTGCGTCGTCCTCGCGGGCGCGAACGGGTCGGGCAAGACCACGCTCGTCCGCCACTTCAACGGTCTCGTCGAACCCCACGAGGGGAGCGTCTCGGTCAACGGCCGCGACGTGTCCGAGAACCTCGTCGCCGCGCGAACCGCCGTCTCGATAGTGTTCCAACACCCCGAAGACCAACTCGTCGCGGCTACCGTCGGCGCGGACGTGGCATTCGGACCCGAAAACCTGGGACTCGACCGCGACGAAATCGACCGCCGCGTCTCCAAAGCGCTCGAAGCCGTCAACCTCTCTGGCCGCGAATCCGACCGCGTCGAGACCCTCTCCGGCGGCGAGGTCGAACGCCTCGCAATCGCGGGCGCGCTGGCGATGGAGCCCGACCACCTCGTCCTCGACGAACCCTTTACCGGACTCGACGAACCGGCCAGGCAGTCCGTCTTAGCCCGCCTACGAGCACTTCGTACGGGGGGAACCAGCCTCGTCGTCGTCACCCACGACCTTCGAGACGTGCTCTCGCTCGCCGACCGCGTGGTCGCGCTCTCGAACGGCCGGGTCGTCCTCGATGGCGCGCCCGAAGAAGTTGCATCTGAACTCACGGACTTCGACGTTCGCGTGCCCGAGAACCCGTGCTGACCTACGAACCGGGCGACTCGTTCGCCCACCGACTCGACCCGCGGGCGAAACTGGGAGTGCAGGTCGCGTTCGCGGCGGCGGCGTTCGCGTACACGACACCCGCCGGATTGGTCGTTCTCGGACTCCTCGCACTCGGCTGTCTCCGCGCCGCGAACACCTCGGTTCGAGCGTCGCTCTCGGCGCTCAAGTTTGCGGTTCCGTTCCTGTTGCTCGCGCCCGTCGTGGAGGCGTTCACCTTCGGGTCGCCGTGGGTCGTCCCGAGCGACGCGGTCGGCCCGGCGCTGGCGAGCGTTCGCGTCGTGCTCGTCTTCTTCGTCGCGGCCGCGTACGTCCGAACGACGCCGATTCGGGAGTCGCGGGCGGCCGTCCAGCGACTCGTCCCCGGCCGAATCGGAACCCTGCTCGGCGTGGGCGTCTCGCTCGTCTTTCGGTTTCTCCCCCTCGTGCGCCGTGACCTGTTGCGGGTTCGTGAGGCACAGGCCGCCCGGTTGGGGACCGAGCGCCGACTGGACGAACGACTCTCGCTCGTCGCGGCGGGCGGGCTTCGTCGGTCGTTCGCGCGGGCGGACGCGCTCTCGCTCGCCCTCCGGGCACGCTGTTTCGCGTGGAACCCGACGCTTCCGGAACTTCGATTCGGCCGGCGAGACGTGCCGGCGCTCGTGCTCGCCGCCGGGCTTTGGATAGCCGCAATACTTCCCCTCCTCGGTTTTGGCTGAGATTTCGGTGGACCGCGGCCAATTCCGTTAACAAGATTTAACATCTCGTTCCCCGGTGATTGATTATGGTATTTGTGGCCCAGGCGGAGGTCACTCGGGAGACCTTCTGGACGATTAGTCCGACCGGTGAGGCGCTCTTTTACGGCCTCGCCGGTATCGCCATCCTCGTGTTCCTCTACGGAGTCTACGACCGGATTTCGAGGTACGCACGTGGTGGCGAGGACCCGTTTGACCGCCTCTCAGACTTGCCGGGACGAACGATTCGCGCGACGAAACTCGTCTTCTCGAATCGAAAGCAGTTCGACAGAGACACCTACGCGGGCGTGATGCACACGCTCATCCTCTGGGGCTTTCTGACGCTGCTCATCGGGACGACCATCCTCGCTATCGACATGGACATCTGGACGAAGCTACTCGGTCAGGAGTCCTTTTTCGTCGGGCAGTTCTACCTCTCGTACTCGCTCGTGATGGACTTCATGGGTCTCGCGTTCGTCGTCGGCGTCGGGATGGCCCTGTGGCGACGTTACGGCGTCCGGCACCCGCGTCTGTGGGGCAAGCACACCGGCTTCGAAGACGCGGCGTTCATCTGGGCGCTCTTCTTGCTCGGCGTCGGTGGCTACGTCATCGAAGCCCTGCGCATCGTCGGCACCGACTTCCCGCCCTTCGAGACGGTGAGTTTCGTCGGGTGGTTCATCGCGCTCGGATTCGACGCCGCCGGGATGGGACCGGGACTCGCAGAGACGCTCTACCGCCTCGGCTGGTGGTCGCACGCGATTCTCGCACTCGCGTTCGTCGCCGCGATTCCGTACGCCAAACCGCTCCACATGCTCACGTCCTACGCGAACCTCGTCACCGCCGACGAGAAAGCGGGCCTCCGCCTCCCCAAAGTTCCGGCCGACACCCCGCCGGACGAGATTGGCTACGTCTCCGAAGACGACTTCTCGTGGAAGGCGTTGCTCGACTTCGACGCCTGTACGAAGTGTGGGCGCTGTTCCGACGCCTGCCCGGCGAAGGCCTCCGGCCGCAACCTCGACCCGCGTGACGTGATTCTCGACCTGAAGACCTACCGCGACTCGCTCGACGCGGGCGGCGACTCCATCGACATCGTCGCCGACGGCGGCACCTCCGTCATCGACAGCGAGTCGATGGAATCCTGTATGGCCTGTATGGCCTGTATGGACGCCTGCCCGGTCGATATCGAGCACCTCACGCACTTCACCGAGATGAACCGCCGCCTGACCGAGACGGGCCAGCAACAGGAATCGGTCCAAGAGGCGATGATGAACATCTTCTCGAACGGGAACGCCTTCGGCGACCCGCAACGCAAGCGCCCGGACTGGACGAAGGACCTCGATTTCGAGGTGCCTGACGCCCGCGACGAATCTGTGGAGTTCCTCTGGTACGTCGGCGACTACCCGTCGTACGACGAGCGCAATCGCGCCGTCGCCCGGTCGCTCGCCCGAATCTTCGAGGAGTCGGGTGTCTCCTACGGCATCCTCTACGAGGACGAACAGCACGACGGCAACGACGTGCGCCGCGTCGGCGAAGAAGGGCTGTACGAGATGCTGGTCGAGGACAACGTCGCCGCGATGGCCGACTGCGACTTCGAGAAAATCGTCTGTACGGACCCGCACTCGTACAACACGTTCATGAACGAGTATCCGGAGATGGACGACTCGTTCGACTACCCCGTCTTCCACTACACGCAACTGGTCGAATCGCTCGTCGAGGACGGCCGCCTCGGTCTCTCGGGCAGCGAACTCTCGGACCAGACGGTCACCTACCACGACCCGTGCCACCTCGGCCGCTACAACGGCGAGTACGAGGCACCCCGCGAGGTCATCCGTTCGACGGGCGTGGCGCTAGCCGAGATGCCCCGCAACCGCGGCGACTCGTTCTGTTGCGGCGGCGGCGGCGGCGGTCTCTGGATAGACCACGAAGAAGAGTCGAAGCCCTCGGAAGAACGTCTCCGGGAGGCGCTCGAAGACACCGAAGCCGGGAACACGGTCGAACGGTTCGTCGTCGCCTGTCCGATGTGCGCGACGATGTACGAAGACGGCCGCAAGACCGGCAACTACGAGGAGGACATCGAGATTATCGACATCTCAGAGCTTATCGTCGAAGCGCTCGACGCGAAGGCCGGTGCGGCCGGCGCGGGGACGACGCCCGCCTCGGCGGACTGAATCGAGGACGAGACACGACACCCCAACGTTTCGGGGTGTTGTGCACGCGTATTTTTCGCTATTCGTTCAGTTGGAGAACTCGTTACAGACCGGGATACCGAGCGTGTCGTAGTCGCTCATCGCGGCCAACTCGTCGGGTACCTGGTGGATGTCGATGGTCTTCTCGACGAGCGCCGTCGGGTCTATCTTCCCCGTCCGAATCATGTTGAGCATCTCGGGATACCGCGAGGGCTGTAACCCGAGCGAGCCGTAGAAGTCTATCTCCTTGGCGACGAACACGTCGGTCGGAAGCGGGACCATCCCCCGTTCTTCTGCCGTGGTGAGGCCGATTTGGACGTGGCGACCACCCTTGCGGAGGCTGTTCACCGCGTTCTGACAGGTGGTCTGGATACCGAGGGCGTCCACCGAAACGTCCGCGCCGCCGTCGGTGATGTCTCGTACTTCCTTCGCCGGGTCGGCGACGTCGCGGGCGTTCACCGTCTCGACGGCACCGAGGTCGCTTGCCTTGTCGAGTTTGTCGTCCATCAGGTCCACGGCGATGACGTTCGCGCCGAGTGCGTCGGCGATGTGGACCGCCGAGAGACCGATGCCGCCACACCCGTGGACGACGACGTCTTCGCCGTTTCCAACGTCGCCGCGGTGGGCCATCCCGTGGTAGGAGGTCATAAAGCGACAACCGATACCAGCGGCGGTGTCCGCGGAGATGTCGTCCGGGAGCGGAACGGCGTTGATGTCCGCGTTGGGGATGTGTACCTCCTCGGCGAACGCGCCGGGTGCCTCGTTCATGAAGCCGAGACCCACGTGGTTCTCACAGATGTTCTCGCGGCCGTTCCGACAGAGCGAGCACGTCCCGCACGCGAAGTTGAACGGGATGGCGATACTGTCGCCCTCGCTCACGTTCTCCACGTCGTCGCCGACTTCGACGACCGTTCCGCACGGTTCGTGGCCGAGGATGTGCGGCGGGTCGGGACGGTAGCCGAACCAGTCCCAGTCTCCTTGCCAACAGTGCCAGTCGCTCCGGCAGACGCCACATCCCTCGACCTTGGCGACGACGCCGTGCGGTTCGACTGTCGGTCTCTCTACGTCCTGTACTTCCAGCGGTTCTTGGAACTGCTCCAGTACGACTGCTTGCATCGCACCGGATAATCGGTCTATACTGAAAAATAATTGAATATCAATTGACACGAACGAACGATTCGGATTAACCGATGTTCGTGACGAATAATTGTCTGAACTTCCGTGTAACAGTACGCTCACCTCTCCGTACTGCACGTCGAGTGAAAATAGGAGTCGGACCGAACGGGCGCGTTATTCGCGGTCGTACTCTTTCTTGAAGCCGCGGAACTCAGTCCGGTGGGCTTCTTCGTCGGCGAGGATGGTCACCGCGAGGTCCTCGGTGACGGGGTCGTTGGCCTCCTCGGCCGCCTCGATGAGCGAGCGGTAGGTCTCGATTGCGTCTTCTTCGGCTTCGAGGACGCCGTTGATGACCGAGATGACGTTCGTGCTGTCTTCCGGCGGTTGGAGGTTGTGCTGGCGGGCTTCGAACGTCCCCGACCCCGGGGGCTTCTCGTCGAGTTGTTTGAGACGGTTCCCGAGCTGTTCGGCGTGGCCCAGCTCCTCTTGAATGTCCGCCTTGAGCGACTCCTTGATCTCCTCGGCCCGGACTCCGTCGAGGACGATGGAGTTCGTCATGTAGTTCATCACCGTTTCCAGTTCGTCATGATACGCGCGCTTCAACAGCGCAGTTACGTCCTCAGACATGGCACTCTGTTGTTGTGTCTCTGACCACAAATACCTGTTCGCCCCCGGCAGGAACGACCGCTTGTTAGATGTATTCGACCAGTTCGACCACGTAGCCGTCGGGGTCTTTCACGAACGCGGCGCGGGCGTCCGCGGGGTCGATGTCCGTCGGCGACATCACGACGTCGGGGTTCTCGGCCTCCAGAATCTCTTCGAAGGCTTGGTCGGCGCTCTCGACCGAAATTGCGACGTGGTCGATACCCGCCGGTTCGACTGCGTCGGTCGAAGTGGGGTCGTACTTCAGTTGGAGTTCCATGTCGGTGTCGTCGCTGCCGAGATAGACGTTCTGTACCCCGTCGAGTTCGAAGTCGTGGGTTCGTTCGAGTCCGAGGACGCGATAGAAGTCGAGCGTCGATTCGAGGTCCGAGACGACGAGCGCAGTGTGAATAAGTCCCATAGCACGAGCAACGCGAGCGAGGACAATAAACGGCGTCCTCCGGGCAGTTTTACGGAACGGGCGGGGAGACTCAGGCCTGCCGCGAGGCGTCCACGTCGATGGCATCGACGGGGCAGATATCGACACAGAGCATGCAGTCGATACACTGGTCTTCGTTGGTCGGTTCGACCTTCGTCTCGCTCACCGGGTGGCCCGGCGTATCGACCCACGTGAACACGTCAACGGGACAGTTTTCGAGACACGCGCCGTCGGCGTGACAGATGTCGTAATCGACGGCGACGTGCGTGCCGTGGATGCCGAGTTTCTCCGGGGGTTCGACGGGTCCCCAGACGGCGACTCCGTTTTCTTCGCCCGCTTGCTCGCGGTTCTGGTCGAAGTTCGGGTCGATAGCCATTTGGAGAACACTCTCCGCGGAGGGTACTAAAGCGTCTTCATGACGAGCGGTTAAACTCGAAGACGGCGAGGGGGCGACGAGACCGAATGAAAGGAAACGGAGGGCGGTTTGAAGGCGGTACTCAGGCTTTTGCAGCCTCGATATGGGCGAGCGCTCGCGCGACGTACTGCACGTCGCGGTCGGGCGCTTCGTCACGATAGTCGCAGAGTGTCTCTACGATGTAGTCGAGTTCTGCGCGGGTGAAATCTTCGTCGCCGGCTTCGACCCGCACGAGCAGGTCGGTCGCCGGCGTCGGCTCTTCGTCCTCGGTATACGCTCGCTCGAGGGCGTCGAGCAGTGCGGTGTGGACAACCCACGACTCTTCGAGTGAGAGGTCGAGGGGGGCTGGACGGTCTTGTGCCGAAGTAGTCATTGTGTGGTTCCGTGAGACGATACGGCCCCCAGGGTATATAGCTATGTGTATTGTTGGCACGCATCACACACAATGCCCAAAGCGCCCCGGTGAGTCGCTTCTGCGACTACTCGAAGGCCGGAATTCCCGTCAAATCGGCACCGAGGACGAGCGTGTGGATGTCGTCGGTTCCTTCGTAGGTGTAGACGGTTTCGATGTTGGCGAGGTGGCGCATCGGCGAGTAGTCCGTCGTGATGCCGTTGCCGCCGAGCATCTCACGGGCGGTGCGCGTCACGTCGCGGGCGACGCGAACGTTGTGTCGCTTGGCCATCGAGACGTGCTGGTGGCGGAGGTCACCGCGCTCTTTCAGGTCGGCGAGGCGGTAGGCCTGCAACTGGGCGTTCGTGATTTGGGTGGCCATCTCCGCAATCTTGCCCTGCTGGAGTTGGAAACGCGCGATTGGGCCGCCGAACTGGTCGCGGTTCTTCGAATATTCGAGCGCCGTCTCGAAGGCGTCACGGGCGGCACCGACGACGCCCCACGAGATGCCGTAGCGGGCTTGCGTGAGACACGACAGCGGGCCTTTCATGCCTTCGACACCGGGGAGGACGTTCTCCTCCGGAATCCACACGTCGTTGAGACCGATTTCGCCCGTCACCGACGCGCGCATCGAGAGTTTGTCGTCTATCTCGTTCGTCGTCACGCCGTCGCGGTCGGTCTCGACGAGGAAGCCGCGAACCGGCGAGTCCTCCGCGGAGGTGTCGCGGCCCCAGACGACCGCAACGTCGGCGATTGGGGAGTTCGTAATCCACGTCTTCGACCCGTTGAGGACGTAGCCGCCGTCGTCGCGCTCGGCGCGAGTCTGCATGCTCGCGGGGTCCGAACCGTGTTCGGGTTCCGTCAGGCCGAAACAGCCGACTTTCTCGCCGCTTCCGAGTGCCGGGAGCCACTTTTCTTTCTGTTCCTCGGAGCCGTAGGCGTGAATCGGATAGATGACGAGCGACCCCTGCACGCTGGCCATCGAGCGCAGGCCGGAATCGCCCGCTTCGAGTTCCTGCATCAGGAGACCGTAGGCGCGCTGGCCGAGTCCGGGAAGCCCGTAACCGTCGAGATTCGGCGCGTAGAACCCGAGTTCGCCCATCTCGGGGATGAGTTCGGTCGGGAACGTCCCGTTCTCGAAGTGCTCGCCAATGTCGGGTTTGACCTGCTCCTCGACGAATCGGCGGGCCTCGTCGCGGACCATCTTCTCTTCGCCCGTGAGGTCCGATTCGAGACCTAGATAATCGAGCATGATAGACCGTCCGGTTGGTGACGTGAAAAGCGATTCGCTCACCCGCGCCACGGCCGCGCCGGAGACCAGAAAGAGGGAGGCTCAGGCCGCAGATTCGACGGCTTCGGCGCGGACGCTCTCTACGTACGCGACGAAGTTGTCGAACAGACGCTTCGCCTCACAGGCCGCATCGAAGTTCTCGGCGGTGATGCCATCCAAAACCGACTGAATCTGCTCGTCCGGGAGGAAGTCTTTCGAACGTGCAATCTTCTCGGCCGTCTGCATGTCGTACTCGGGGTGGAACTGCACGCCGAAGGCGTGGTTTCGGCGGAAGGCGTGGACGCCGTACTCGTTCTCGGCCAGGAGGGTCGCACCCGGCGGGAGGTCCGTGACCACGTCACCGTGGGAGGTGAAGACGAGGAAGTCCTCGGAGATGCCCGAGAGGAGTTCGTCGTCGTCGGTCCGCGAGATGTGGCTGTAGCCGAGTTCGAAGTCGCCCATGTCTGCGACCGTTCCGCCGAGGGCTTCGGCGACGACCTGGTGGCCGAAACAGACGCCGAGAATCGGCAGGCCCCGCTCGTCGGCGTCGGCGACCCACGAGACGAGGTCCTGAATCCACTCGTCGTCCCAGTAGACCGACGACGAGGACCCGGTGACGACGACACCGTCGTAGTCGAAGTGCGCCGGGAGGTTCCCCTCGGTCACGTCGAACTCCGAGAGGTCGGCATCGAGTTCGCGGCGGAAGTTCCGAGGGGTGTTCGCGTCGGAGTGAGAGGCATCCAAGAAGGCAAACCGTGGTCTGGTCATTGAAACAATACAGACCGTTCGGTGCCAAAGGAGTTGCGCCCGAGACGGAATTAGCCGCTGTTGCAGACGCGCGTTCAGTCCTCGGTCTGGTCTTCGAGAAAGCCCACGAGCGCGTCGTTGACGAGGCGCGACCGTTCGACGGTGACGAGGTGGCGCGCGCCCTCGAACGACTGGAACTCGCCTCTCGGCAGTCCGTCTGCGAGTTCGTGGCCGCCTTCGGCGGGCCACACGGGGTCGTCCTCTCCGTGAAGCACGAGCGTCGGCGTCGTAATCTCGTACAGCGGGCCGGCGTCGAACGCTTCGATGGCGGCGGCCTGTGCGGCCCACGACCGCAACGACGCGTCCTCACTCGTGCGCCATTCGACGATTTGGTCGCACACGTCCGGGAACTCCTCGCGGAAGTCGTCGGAGAGCGCGGGCGCGAGCGACTCGCGGACCTCGCTCTCGTCGGCGGGGTTGCCGTAGAGCGGTTCCACGTCGAGGTCTGCCCCGGACGCGGCGGTGCCGACGACGGCGAGCGATTTCACTCGTGAAGTGGTTCGTGCGGCCTGTAGGCCGACCATGCCGCCCAGACCGAGACCGACGACGTGTGCCTTTCTGACGCCGGCGTCTGCGAGCACGGCGTTCAGGTCGTCGGCCATGGTGCCGATTCGATACGGGCCGTCTGGACTATCGGAGCGACCCGACCCGCGCACGTCCATTACGAGACTCTCGAACGGGCCAGCGAGCGCGGCGTGTTGCCATCCCCACTGCCACGCGCCGTAGCCCGCGTCGCCGACGAACACGACCGTCTCACCCTCCCCGTCGGCGTCGTAATAGAGACTGACGCCACCGTTGGTTGCCGTAGGCATGTCGCCGACTCGGCGAGCGACCGACTTAGGCGTGCCCGTCTCCGCCGTGGCCTGCTACCGGGTTCGAACCGACCACGCGGACGATGCGTGGCCGTTCGTGCGCTCGTCGGAGTCGTCAGAGTCGTCGGAGTCGTCGGGTTCCGCAATCGCGTCGAACAGCGACGCGAACGTGTAGACCGTCTGGTCATCCTGTGTCATCGGGTCGAGGTAGAACACGCCGCGGGCGTTCGAGGCGTCCAAGCGAACCGTGAGCGCGTGCAAGAATCGATACAGCGACTTGACCGAGACGTACTGGAGGAGAATCGTGAGCGAATCGACCACGACGAGGGGTCGAAGGTCCGATTCGTCGTCCCACGACGCCAGTTGCTCTGTCGCCTGCATCCCGATACCGGTCAACGCAGAGGGTGCGGTGACGTACGAGACGGAACCATCGTCGGCGGATTGGTCGGCACCGGACTCGGTGGTGATGAGCACGACGTCAGCCGGCCGAAACCCGATGTGTTGTTCCCAGTAGTCGGGACGGGGTGACGCTTGCGGCGAGAACGAAATCGCCAATAACGGCGTCTGCGACGGCGAGTCAACCTCGACGAGTTGCGAAACGTCGGCCGAACGGCCACTGCCGAGAACCAAGAGAGACTGGCAAGAAGTACGCTCATCGAGCAGTTCGCCCTGAATCATTGTCACCAACCAACACGTGTCGCCACTTATGTCTATCTGATGTAATTACGTAGAGCATACCACTAGAATTCCACACTAATACTATAGTCGAGCTGTCAAAAGTGGAGAATCGAAAGTTCGAGTCGGCGGTTCGAGTCCGGGGTGCGGGTCAGCGGTCCGAAGGCGTCAGGCGTTCAGGACGGTCCGGAGGATGTCGGGTGCCGCTTCGAGCGCGTCGTCGAGGGCGTCCACGTCGGGTCCGCCACCCTGTGCGAAGTCAGCAGGACCGCCGCCGCCGCCGCCGACTTTGCGGGCGAGTTGGCCGACGACTTCGCCGGCGTTGATGCCGACCCCGTCGGGGACGCCGACGACGAACTGGGCGCTGCCGCCCGCCGCAGACCCGAGGACGGCGACCGTTCCGTCTTCCACGAGCGCGTTCGCAGTCGCGCGGAGTTCGTCCGCGTCACCGTCGAGGCGCTGGACGACCGCAGACGCGCCTTCGATATCGATTTCGTCGGCACCCGCCGTCGCGCGAACCTCGGCGAGTTCGGTCTTGAGGCGGTCGATGGTCTTGCCGCGGGCCTTCCACTCGGTGAAGAAGCGCTCGGCCGTCGCCGGCACGTCTTCCCAGTTCACGTCGAGGATGTCGGAGGCGTCGTACAGGGCGTCTTCGGTGCGCTGGGTGGCTTCGATGGCGGCGTCACCGGCCGCGAAGACGACGCGCTCGACGCCGTCTTGGACGGGTTCGGTGGTCAGGACTTTGATGGAGCCGATGTCGCCGGTTCGCTTGACGTGGGTGCCACCGCAGGCCTGCACGTCGCTGCCGACGTGGATGAGGCGAATCTGCTCTCCCGGCGGGATGCCACCCTGATAGAGGTCGAAGCCGTGTTTCTTCTCGGCGTCGTGGCGGTCGGGCCACTCCTGTTTGACCGGGATGTTCTGCATCACGATGTCGTTGGCGACGAGTTCGATTCGCTTGACCTCCTCGCGGGTGATGCGCTCGTAGTGGGTCACGTCGAGACGCGAGCGGTCGGTCCCCTTCGAGGCACCGGCCTGCCGGATGTGGTCGCCGAGGACCTTCCGGATGGCGTGGCCGATGACGTGGGTCGCCGTGTGGTGTCGCATGAGGCGACGGCGGCGCTCCACGTCGAGTTGGCCGCGGACGAACTCGCCCTTGCCGGGGTCCTCGTCGGTGTGGTGGAGAATCACGTCGCCCTCGATTTGGACGTCGGTGACCTCCACGGTCACGTCGTCGGTCGAAATCGTCCCGTGGTCGGCGGGTTGGCCACCGCCCTCGGGGTAGAACATCGTCTGGTCGAGGACCACGTCGTAGCCCTCCTCGCGCTCGAACACGTCGAGGACGACGGCCTCGAACTCCGTTCGGTCCTGGTCGTCGTAGTAGAGTTTGTCCGTCTCCGGGAGGTCGGCCAGACGCTCGTCGCGCTCGGTCGTCTCCTCGCCGGCTTTGACCTGTTCGTGGCGGTCGGCGACCAGCGAGTAGAAGTCGTCCGGAATATCGACGGTCGCGCCGCGCTCCTCGGCGATTTCCTGTACCATGTCGGGTTGGATGCCGTGCGAGTCGTACAGTTCGATGAGTTCGTCCACGGGGATGGACTCCTCGCTCTCGGCGTAGTCGTCGGCGAGCTGGCGAACCCGGCGAGAGCCGCGTTTGAGCGTCTCACGGTACTTGCGCTCCTCGCTGCGGACGATGTCGCGGATGGTATCGCGGTTCTGGTAGTCCAGACGCTCGGCCTGCATGTCCACGAGTTCGTCGAGGGGCGCGTCGATGCCGACGTTGTCCACGAGGCGCTTCGTGCGTCGAAGCACCATCCGGGCGAGGTAGCCCGTGCCGACGTTCGAGGGGACGATGCCGTCGCCGAACATGTAGGCGAGGGTGCGGCAGTGGTCGGCGATGGCGTAGATGTCTTCGAGCGGGCGAAGCAGCGAGGTGAGTTCCTCCGAATCGACGCCGAGTTCGTCGGCGATTTCGGCGCGCGCCGTCGAGAGGTCGTCGATTTCGTCGATATCGAGGTTGCCCGACATCGTCGCCGCGCGGTGGATGAGTCGTTCTTCCTCGTCGGTGTGCTCGATGCCCGCGTTCTCCTTGAGGAACGCAATCATGTCGGGGTAGACGGCCTCGTACACCGTCGGGGTGCCCTGCGAGACCCACGTCCAGCGTTCGAGTCCGTAGCCGGTGTCCACGATGTACGTGTCCATCGGCGTGTAGGTGTTGCCGTCTTTGAGTTCGTACTCGCCGTCGGGGTCCTGCGTCATCGACATGAAGACGAGGGTGGCGAGTTCCGCGCCTCGGTAGAGAACTTCGAACGCAGGTCCGGCGTTGCCGCCGCCGACCCACGGGTCCTCGATGTAAGTGATCTCGGAGATGTCGGCACCCATCGACTCGAAGAACTCGTCGCAGAGGCGGACCGTCTCGTCTTTCCAGTAGACTTCGCCCTCGTAGGCGTATTGGTCGCCCGCTTCCTCACGGGCGTTGAAGGCGTGGTGGGCCATCATCTCGAAGGCCATCGTGTGACGGCCGGTCTTGCCCACGTTGTCGATGTCCTGCATGCGGATACAGGGTTGGGAGATGGTGAGCGGGTTGGCCGGCGGTGGCGTCTCGCCGGACGTGACGAGCGGCTGGAAATCGTAGATAGACGCCTGCGTCAAGAGCACGTCGTCGCGCCAGCGGTTCGCGGCGACCGGGTAGGGGTCGATGCGCTCGTGGTCGTGGTCCTCGAAGAACGAGAGGAACTTCTCGCGCATCTCTTCGAGCGTGTACTCCTCGTCGAATCCGGGGTTGTCGATGAACGTGTAGTCGTCGGCCGGCGGTTCGCCACAGGTCTCACGGTCTTCGTCTCGTGTCCAGAAGTACGCGCCCGTCACGGGGCACTGCTTCCGGTAGAAGCCTTCCTCCTCGAAATACTCGAGGCGGTACTCCTCTTCGAGTTCGCTCATTGCCCAACTCTGGTCTACCGTGAGGTAAAACAGTTCCGGGAAATGGCCGCAGACGCCCGGTTTTTGCGGTTTTTCACCGACACAACCGTGGCGCTCATCTTCGTTCCGACCGATTACTGCGGTATGGAACTGTCCGCTATTCGTCGGCGAGACGTGGCCGAACTCGTCGGGTGGGTCGTCCTCGCACAACTGGCCGGTCTCGTCGGAAGCGTCTTCACCGTCACCTCCATCGGGTCGTGGTACGACACGCTCGTTCGCCCCGAGTTCGCCCCGCCGAACTGGGTGTTCGGACCGGTGTGGACGACGCTGTTCGCACTGATGGGAGTGGCGGCGTTTCTCGTCTCGCAGTCGAACAGCCCACGCACTCGGCGGGCGCTCACCGTCTTCGGGGCGCAACTCGTCGTCAACGTCGCGTGGTCGGCGGCGTTCTTCGGCCTACAGTCGCCGGCGCTGGGATTGGTCGTCATCGTCGTCCTGCTCGGTGCGATTTGCCTGACGATGTGGGAGTTCGCACAGGTGGACCGCCGGGCGGCGCTCCTGCTCGTTCCCTACCTCGCGTGGGTGGCGTTCGCAACCGTCCTCAACTACGGCTTTTGGACGCTGAATTAACCGCGTAAAATTTCGAAGAGAGAATGTTGTGAAAAGGCGACGGTGGCCAGGTTGCGGCCGTTGAGCGGAGTCGTGTGCATGCCGCAACGGTTATGCTTAGCGTAACCGTGGGTTAGTGAGACAGACGTGCAAACAACCGAGAATATTGTTTTCGTAGACGACGCGCTTGCCGACGAGTTCGACTTCGGAGCAGGCGTCCGCGTGATACGCGAAGACGACCGCGAGACCACCTCGATGCCGGGGTGTGTGGTCGTGAGCGACCCGGGCGCGAGCGTGCCGTCCGACGTTCCGGTTGTGTTGTACACCGACGCCGACCCGAGCGAGGTTTCGAACCCGAATCGGTTCGACGCCTACGTGCCTGCCGGGGACCGAGAGGCCCTCGAAACGCAGGTTCGCTGGACGCTCGCACGACACGAACAGCAGACGAGCGAAGAGACCGAGCGAGTGGCCGAAAACACGCGACTCAAACAACTGTACGAAGGGACGACGAGCCTCGTCATGGCCCAGACGGTCGAGGAACTCTTCGAACGTGGTCTCGACCTCGCAGACCGGATTTTGGAGTTCGACAACACGTCGATTATCGTCGCCAACTCGGACGGACTCTACATCCGAGCGAGCAACTGCCGCAACGAAATCGAAGGGCCGATACCGCCGGACAAGGGTGTCCTCGGCTCGACGTATCAGAACGCGCGGTCGTACCTCGTCGGCGACGTTCACAGCCATCCGATTGCCGAACCGAGAGACCCGTCGTTTCGGTCGGCCGTCAGCGTCCCAATCGGCGACATAGGGGTCTTTCAGGCGATTTCGAATCAGACTGACGCGTACGACGAGACCGACCTCCGTCTCGCCGAGTTGCTCGCGTCGTACATCGCCGGAACGCACACGCGAATCGAGACGGAAAAACAAGTTCGGCAGGGCCGCGAGCAAATCGAACGCCTCCACCACGGAGCGGCGAGACTCGCGGCCGCGACGACGCTCGAAGAACTGTTCGAGCGAACCGTCCACGTCACCGACGACATTCTCGATTTCAACCTGAGTTACATCGGCGTCGTCGAAGACGACCACATCGTCCCGATGGCAATCTCTTCGGACGCCCCCGAAGACGGTGCCAAACGCATCTCGCTCGACGACGGCGGGGTCGCAGCGAAGACACATCTGACGGGGGAGACGAAACTCGTCTCGGACATGGCCACCGACAGTGACGCAAAGCCCGTCAAGCAGATGTATCGGTCCGGGCTGAGCGTTCCAATCGGCGATATCGCGGTGTTTCAGGCCACGTCGTACGTGCCGAACGCGTTCAGCCAGCGCGACGCCGAGTTGACCGAGTTGCTCATGGACCACGTCTCGGTGACCGCAGAGCGAATTCGCGCCGAGCGAAACCTCCGAGACGAGCGCGACCGACTCGGCGCGCTGTTCGAGCACATCTCGGATGCCGCGGTGGCCTACACAGTGTGCGACGACAGCGTGGAGGTCACGGAGACGAATCAGGTGTTCGAAGAGATGTTCGGGTACCGCGCCGACGACATCGCCGACACGAACCTCCTCAGTCGAATCTGCCCGGTCGGGCCGACGAGCGACCAACCTAACGAGGAACCGGCGACACCGCCCGAACTCCTCGTCGGACGCGGCGAGAGCTATCAGGGCGAGGTTCGACGCCAGACGAAGAACGGCTTCCGAGATTTCATCCTGAACGTCGTGCCGCTCTCGCCGGGCGAAGAACGCGGGGCAGGCTACGCCATCTACACCGATATCACCCACCGAAAGGCACGCGAACTCGAACTAGAGCGCCAGAACGAACGGCTCGAAGAGTTCGCCAACATCGTCAGCCACGACCTGCGAAACCCCCTCGGCGTGGCTCGCGGCAACCTCGAACTCGCCCGCGAGACGGGCGACGACGACCGCTTCGACACCGCAGCGAACGCGCTCGACCGAATGGAGGTGCTCATCGACGACTTACTCTCGCTCGCTCGACGCGGGCAACTCGTCGGTGACACGGCGAGCGTGTCGCTCGAACGCATCGCCAAGCGCGCGTGGATGACCACCGAAACCTCCGATGCGACGCTCGAAGTCGCCGACAGCGTGACTATCGACGCCGACCCGGACCGGTTGGCCGAACTCCTTGCGAACCTGTTCCGAAACGCGGTCAAACACGCCGGCGACGACGTTCAGGTCACGGTCGGCAAACGCGACGATTGCGCGGGGTTCTACGTCGAAGACGACGGCCCGGGAATCGAACCCGACCGCCGACGCGACGTGTTCCAACCCGGAGAGACCTCCGGCAACGACGGCATCGGCTACGGACTCGCAATCGTCCAGTCGATTGCCGACGCCCACGGCTGGACGTGTATCGTGACCGACGGCAAAACGGGTGGTGCGCGGTTCGAGTTCGAGACGGGACGTTAGTTCTCCGAGAGAGCGAGTGAGGCGAGCAGTGCTTCGAGTTGCACCTGTTCGTTCGCGCCCTCGGAGATTCGGTAGTCGGCTTCGCCGATGCGCTCCATCAGTTGCACGGCGGTTCGCTCGTCGAGGTCGAAGTCCCAGACGGCGCGGTGGAGTTGGTCGATGATGTCGCCGCCGGCCATCCCTGTATCGACGATGAGCGTCTCCAGTTTCTTGCGTGCGGTCGTGAACTCGCCGTCGATAGCCGCCTGCACCATCTCCTCGATGTCCTCCGGGCGAGCGGTCGCGGTGATCATGTAGACGGCTTCCTCGTCCACGACTTCGCCCGTCGTCGCGGCCGCTTGCAGGGAGTTGATGGCCCGTCGCATGTCGCCGCTGGCGGCGTAGACGAGCGCGTCGAGTCCGTCGTCGGTGAGTTCGATACCCTCCGCTTCGGCGATATCGCGGGTCTGATTGGCGATTGCTTCGTCGCCGAGCGGCGAGAAGCGGAACACCGCACACCGCGACTGGATGGGGTCGATAATCTTCGAGGAGTAGTTGCACGAGAGGATGAATCGCGTCTTGTCGGAGAACTCCTCCATCGTGCGGCGCAGCGCCGACTGGGCGTCGTTCGTCAGCGAGTCGGCCTCGTCGAGGAAGATGATGGTGTAGCCGCGTTCGGGGTTGAACGACGAGCGCGCGAAGTTCTTGATTCGGTCGCGCACCACGTCGATACCGCGCTCGTCGGAGGCGTTGAGTTCGAGGAAGTTACCGCGCCAGTTGTCGCCGTAGAGGGCGCGGGCAATCGCGGTTGCAGAGGTGGTCTTGCCGACGCCCGCCGGGCCTGCGAAGAGCAGGTGAGGGAGTTCGTCGCGCTCGATGTAGCTCCGGAGACGTTCGACGATCGCCTCTTGCCCGTACACGTCGTCCAGCGTCTGCGGTCGGTACTTCTCGATCCAGATTTCACGACCCGTCGGGGCGTCGCCCGACTCCGCGGCCTCGCTCATAGCACACGAAGAGTGCGCCCGGCACATAAACCGTCCGAGACGACTCCGAACCGGCGAAAAATCACGAGGTGCGACGCCGATACGACGACCTCAGGGCAGGTTTGCGATGAGGTCGCGGTAGTCGTCTTCGGGCCACGCCTTCAGCGTCTCGCCCGCGACGGCACCGGTCTGACCGATTCTGAGAATCGCCTTCGCCGCGGCGTCGTCGTCCGGGAACTCGGCCACCGTCACGAGGTCGTACTGTCCCATCGTGAGGTAGAACTCGTGTAGTTCGCCACCGAGCGACTCCATGAGGTCGATGGCAGAATCGAGTCGGTCCGGACTCTCGTCTATCTTGGCCATTCCGTCCTGTGTGTAGTTCCAGAGGGTGACGTACGTCGGCATTGTCGTGACTCTCCTGCGCCCGTAGCCGTCTACTGACGCTCATAATTGTTGTTCAGCTGTCAGAATAAAGGCTCACATCACCCGCGTTTCGAGACGGTTTCGGCGGCGAGAGAGTCACGAGGCGACGGACTGAAATCTCCGCCCGTCCCACGCCAGACCATGAACGTCACCGTCGAAGTCGTCGGCGAGGAGACCCACGAACTCACCGTGGACGACGACGGCACCTACGCCGACCTCGTGAAGGCCGTCGATTTGAGTCCCCACGAGGTGTCCGTGCTCGTAGACGGCCGCCCCGTCCCCGAAGACCAACCCATCGAAGTGGACTACGTCAAAGTGCTGCGACTCATCAAAGGGGGATAGCTCGTTTCGATGGACAGACCGACCGTCCGAGTCGGCGACTCCGACGACTTTCTCGACGTGATGCGCATCCTCGACGCCGGATTGCTCGAAGCCGAGGCGGCCGAGGTTCGGGCGAAACTCGATGCGGGCGACTGTCTCGTCGGCGACGATTCGGGCCGCGTCGTCGGCGCGCTCGTCCTCGACGGCGACGAAATCGACGCGGTGGCCGTCTCGCCGAGTCGTCGCGGACGCGGAGTCGGGTCGGTGTTGGTCGAGGCGGCGGCCGAGCGACGAGACCGACTCGTCGCCGAGTTCGACGCCGGCGTACGACCGTTCTACGAGGCGCTCGGGTTCACTGTCGAGCGCGCCGGCGAGAGCGAAGACGAGAGCGGATTCGAGCGATTTCGTGGCGTCCGTGACGAGTCTCGGTGACGGACCGTCGGTCTCACGAGGACGTGACGACACGAAGAACTCTCATGGATAGTGTTAACAACCGACACAGAGATAATCACTCCCAAACAAGTACCGACTGGTCGAACCAATGGGAGAGCGAGACGAACATCCACACATCCTCGGCGATTGGGACCGCGTCTTCGATGCGCTCGCGGACCCGGCGCGGCGATACCTTATCCAGTATCTCCACGCCCGTGAGACACCGGTCTCGCTGACCGAACTCACGGCCGCGCTCGCGGGGCGTGTGCTGGACATTCCACCGAATCAAGTCGATACACGAACCAAAGAACGAACGGCGGTCGGCGTCGTCGAAGAACACTTACCGAAACTCGAAGCGGCGAACTTGGTGTCTGTCTCGCGGGAGACGGTCACGCTCACCGAGCACGCCGAACAGTTGCCGCTGTTCACCTCGACGTATCGCGGCGTCGTCAGGCCGCGCGAGGAGAACGAGGGGTAGCCAACGAGTCGTCGCGGCGGTCAGACGAGCGGTTCGACGAGCACAGCGCCCGCTTCGAGGAGTTCCGCGACGCCTTCTTCACTGCTTCCTTCGGCGTAGACGCGAAGCTTCGGCTCCGTCCCCGAGGGGCGGACGAGGAGCCACGACCCGTCTTCGAGGAGGAGTTTGAACCCGTCGATGGTGACGACCTTGGCGATTTCGCGGCCGGCGACCGTCTCGGGGAGTTCGCCCTCCAGGTCCGAGAGGACGCGCGCTTTCTCGGAGTCGGGGCAGTCGATGCTTATCTTGTCGGCGACGATTTCGCCGTGTTCGTCGGCGATTCGGTCGAGTCGGGCGTCGAACGGCTCTTCGGCGGCGACGGAGGCCGCGAGCAGGCCCATGAGCACGCCGTCTTTCTCGCGGACGTGCCCGCGGATGGAGAAGCCGCCCGACTCTTCGCCGCCCATGAGCGCCTCGTGCTCGCGCATCCCGTCGGCGACCCACTTGAAGCCGACAGCCGTCTCGAAGACTTCCTCACCGTGAGCTTCGGCGATGCGGTCGATGAGGAACGTGGTCGAGACCGTCCGAATCGCCGGGCCGGAGTCGGATTCGAGGAGGTAGTCGTAGACGGCGGCGAAAAAGAGGTTCTCGTCGAGGACGCCCCGGTCGGGCGTTGCGATAGCGAGGCGGTCGGCGTCGCCGTCGTTGGCGACACCGAGATCCGCGTCGTGTTCCTCGATGGCGTCGGCGAGGGCTTCGAGGTTCTCGGCCGACGGTTCGGGTGACTTCCCGCCGAAGGTCGGGTCGCGCTCGCAGTGGAGGCGAACGACCTCTGCACCCGCGGCTTCGAGGAGTGCGTCGGTGACGCCGCGGCCGCTGCCGTGCATGGCGTCGTAGACGACGGTGAGGTCCGAGAGGTCGCTCCCGACGAGGTCCATCGCGTGGTCGGCGTGGGGCGAGACGAGGTCCACGCGCTCGATAGTTCCGCGCTCGGACTCGGGGAGCAAGTCGGGTTCGGCGAGGCGGTCGGCGACGGCGTCCGTGACTTCGGGGAGCGCAGGGGCACCGTCAGACGGGATGAACTTCACGCCGTTGTACTCCGGCGGGTTGTGGGAAGCCGTCACCATGAGCGCCCCCGACAGGCCGCGCTCGACGATGTTGTAGGCGACGAGCGGCGTCGGGCAGTCGCGCTCGGGGAGCAAGACGTCGAACCCGTTGCCTGCGATGACTTCCGCCAGCGATTCGGCGAACCCGGGCGAGGTTTCGCGTGCGTCGTAGCCGACGAGCACGGGGTCGGTGTAACCCTCGTCGGCGAGGTACGTCGAGACGGCCTGTCCGACGATGCGGACGCGGTCGTCGGTGAACGTGTCTAAGGTCGCGCGCCACCCATCGGTCCCGAAAGCAATCTGGTCCATACTCGAACCTCACCGGCGCACGTCAAAAAACTACGTTACGACTCTGCGAGCCGTCGTTTCTTCCGCGTCGAGAGCTGCTTGATTTCGTACTCTCTGGACATCGCCGCCGACTTCGACTCGAAGGTCTCGACGTGGACGAGTTCGACGGGCGTTCGGCCGCGTGTGTACTTCGCGCCCGACCCGTCGTTGTGCTCGGAGACGCGTCGCTCGACGTCCGTGGTGTATCCTGTATAGAGCGAGCCGTCGCTACACTCGACCATGTAGACGAAATGCACGAGAAAGTGGTTCAAGTCCGAGGAGATGAATCCTCCGCTCGAACTCGTGCATTCGGTGTTGGCTTCGCGTGGTGGTCTTTTGCCGCTTCAGTGGTCATGCAGTGCGGGCACGTTGCCGCGCGACTTCCGCGATACCCGCGTTCGCCGAACAGTTTGGACAGGCAAGGACTTGCCCGTGCTTGTCGGCGAACACGCGTGCGAAGCGCTCGGAGACGTGTGACCCGCAGTGGTCACATACTGGCATTGTTGGTATCCGGCAGCCACCAAGCCGGTAATTTGTTCTAGAGACGCCTACGCATATAGAAGCTTCGCGCGTGTGCGTGCGCACGAGAACCGGTCGATTTTCTGACCTGAAAGTGGACGAATGCTAGAAATCAGTCGTCGCGGGCGTCGGCGACGGCGCGAGCGATGAGTCCGGCTTGTGCACCGGCGATGTAGCCCGCATCGACGTTCACCACCGAGAGGACGGTACAGGACTGAATCATCCCCAGCATGGCGGCCTCGCCGTCACCACCGTGGCCGTAGCCAGTCGAGACGGGGAGACCGATAACGGGCGTGTTGACCAGTCCTGCGACGACGGTCGGAAGTGCGCCTTCGCGCCCCGCGGCGACGATGAGCACGTCCATCTCGCGGAGCGTTTCGAGGTGGTCGAGGACGCGTCCGAGGTGGGCGACGCCGACGTCTTCGATTCGTTCGGTCGAGGCACCCATCTCGCGGAGTACGGCAGCGGCCTCGCCGGCCGCCTCGGCGTCGGAAGTGCCACCCGTGACGATACCGACAGACGCGTCGATGGTCGGGCGCTCGAATCCCGGTTCGGTGGCGACGATGGTTCGCGCTCGGGGGTCGCTGTCGATGTCGGCGTCGGAGAGCATCGCTTTCACGGCGTCCACGTGGGCGTGAGAGGCACGAGTGATGAGTGCCCGACCACTGGTTTCGACTGCGGCCGCCGCGAGTGTCGCCGTCTCGTCTGGCGTCTTTCCCTCTGCGAGAATCGCTTCCGGGACGCCACGACGCGTCTCACGGGCGGCGTCGAACCGACCGGCACCCGTCGTCGTGTACCCTGCGAGTTTGGCTTCTGCTTCGGCAGGCGAAAGCTCCCCAGACGCTACGGCGTCGAGAATGTCGCGCATGGCCGTCTGTTGACCCGAGCGTACTCATACCCGTCGTTCTCGTGTCGATATCGCGTTGTGGACCAGATAGATATATAAGGGAGTATTCTCTCAGGAATTTCGTCGTTAGATAAGCGCCATAACCGGCGAATACGGCACTAGGCAGCAAAAATATAGAAACGTTTATTAAAGGTCCTTCGGAAAGGAATCATGTATGGCAGACCTCATTGTCAAGGCAGCCGTCAAGGAAGCGCTTCAGGACAAAAACGTGGCCTCGGACTTCTACGACGCACTCGACGAGGAAGTGAAGGAACTTCTCGACGACGCTGCACGACGTGCAGAAGAGAACGACCGGAAGACGGTCCAGCCCCGCGACCTGTAAACCGGTTTAAAAACTACTCCTATTTATCGCAGACTGCAGAGCGATAGCGACCGACTAGAACTCGACGACATCGACGCCGTCAGCGGTGCCGACGTAGACCACGTCTGCGAGACCGACGAAGATGCCGTGTTCGACCACGCCCGGAATCGCCGACAGTGCGGTCGCCAGCGACTCCGAGTCCGAAATCTCGCCGAAGTCACAGTCGAGGACCAGATTTCCGTTATCGGTGACGACTGGTCCGTCTTTTCGCTCTGCACGACGGAGCACCGGGTCGCCACCGAGGTCCGAAACCGCCGCCGAAACCGTCGTTCTGGCCGTCGGCAGGACTTCGACCGGAATCGAGTGCGAGAGCGTCTCGGCCAGTTTCGACGGGTCGGCGACGACGTGGAACTCGTCGGCGAACGCATCGACGATTTTCTCCCGGGCGTGGGCCGCGCCGCCGCCTTTCACGAGCGCGCCGTCGCTCGTCGCAACTTGATCTGCCCCGTCGATAGCGAGGTCGATAGCCGAAATCTCGTCGAGCGAGGCGAGCGGGATTCCCGCTTCGCGGGCGAGTTCGCGGGCGGCAAAGGAGGTGGGAACGCCGCGGATATCCAGTCCTGACCCGACGAGGTCACCGAGTTTGCGGATTGCGAAAGCGGTCGTACTGCCGGTTCCGAGACCCACGACCATCCCATCTTCGACCGATTCGACGGCAGCGAGCGCCGCTCGACGCTTCTGTTCGTCGGTTCCACCAGTGGTCTTCATGCGCGAATCGACTGCGGCGACGAGTAAAAAGGGACCCGACTCTTCGCCCGCTCAGAGGCGGTCTAACACCGCGTCGGCGTCGTAGGTCAGCGAGATAGACCGGGTTCGCCCGCGACCCTCGATTTCGGTGTAGCGGGCCTCGATGATACCGAGTTGGTCGAGTTTGTTCACGAGTTCGGAGTAGCGCGTGTAGCCCAGTCCGGTCTCTTCGTGGAACACCTCGAACACCTCGCCGGCGCGCTCGCCGTTGCACTCGGCGACGACGCGGACGAGTTCGCGCTCCGGGTCCGAAAGCCCGCGGAGCACCCGCGAGAGGTGGACGTACTTCGACTTGTCGTAGGCCGCCTCGACGTCCTCCAAATCGACGGTTCGGGAGGCGCGCATCTCGGCGTGGAGACCGGCACGGCGGAGCAAGTCGATGCCGACCCGAAGGTCGCCGCTATCGGCGGTCAGTTCGGCGATACGGTCGATTTCGGGGTCGCCGACCACGTCGTCGTGGAAGCCGCGTCTGGCGCGTCCGCGGAGGATGTCGAAAATCTCGTCCACGTCGTACCGCGGGAAGAACACCTCTTCGGGGCGGAAGACGCTCTGGACGCGCCCGTCGAGTTCGTCGATAACGTCGAGCGAGAGGTCCGAGGAGATGATGATGACGCCGATGCGCGCGCCGCTGTGGGCCTCGTGGGCCCGGAGAAGCGAGTAGAGCGTATCGGAGGCCTCGTTCTCGTAGAAGAGGTAGTTCACGTCGTCCAGTGCGACGACGAGCACCTCGTCGTCTTCGACGAGTCGGTCGGTAATCTGCCCGAACAGCTTCTTGAACGAAATCCCAGAAGAAGGGGGTTCGTACTCGAAGATGTGTTCGAAGACGCGCGAGAACACGGCATAACGCGTCGAATCGACCTGGCAGTTCACGCGAACGGTTCGAACGCCCGACTGGACGCCCAACTCGCCGAAGAGCTTCTGTACGGCCGTGGTTTTACCCGTCCCTGGCGGGCCACGAACCATCGTATTCAGGGGACGCGAACCGCGAACGGCGGGCCTGAGCGCGTACTTCAGGCTTTGAAGCTGTGTCTCGCGGTGGTTGAACGTCTCCGGGACGAAGTCTATCTCGAAGACGTGTTCGTCGCGGAACACCGTCTCGTCCCACGACAGCATCCCCTCCTCGGGGTCCTCCCTCATCGACTAGAATACAACGCGCGGGGGACTTAATCGTTTACCGGGTGGTGTCCGACGAGAGTCAGACAGCGAGGGGCTTCTAGCGAGTTGCTACGGGCAGTTCAGCCAATCGAGCAGGCCCACAGAAATAGTTAATTTAGTGTCACGAGTTGGGGCGATATGACCAGTCGTCTCCAAGTCGTCGCGCTCGTGATTTCGCTCGCCCTCCTCGGATTCGGCATTCTCGGCTACGGATTCTTCGGCGACACCGATTACACCTACCAGTTCGACCACGAGACGACGGAGGCTCCCGAGAGAGTCCAACCGTCGTACGACTCGCTCTCGGCGACCCAACGGGAGTACGTTGACCGCGCACTGGACGGCGAGACGCTTCGCTTCGAGGAGGACCCCGAACGACTCCCACGGATCGTCGAACGCGACGAGGTGTACTACCACTTCGACTTCGAGGAGAATCGTGACTACACCGACCCGACGACGCTCCTCCCGCTTTCGATGTCGCTCGCCGGGCTGATTGGGCTGGTTGCGACGATTCGCTGGGAAGTCACGAGTCGCTACGTCACCTACTGACTAGCGCGTGAGCTGGTAGATTCGGTAGCCTGCAACGCCGAAAATCAGCACCCCGACTGCGGCGGCACCGAGTAAGACGGGGCGATTCGGATTCTGCGAGAGGTTCAACACCGCCGGGAAAAAGAGCGTGAACAGCCCGATACTCGCCGCGACGATGAGAAACGCGAGATAGACGGCGGTCCCGAGCACGTCCCACAGGGCGTTCTTCGTCGCCCGATAGGTGAGTTCGTACTGCTCTTCGGGGGAGAGTTCGTTGGAGGGCATTGGATGGAGTTGTCGGGGTGCTGTGATAAAATAAACTGCACCGCGAACGAGGCCGAAGGCCGAGTTTCGCGGCTTTTTTCCTCCACCGTGAGACGCTTCGCGCCTCACGAGCCTTCGCTCGCTGGCGCTCACGAAGACAGGTTTTGCTCCGAGGGGGGGTCGCTGAAAGCGACTCCGAGGAGTAAAAAGTGGGTTAGAACTTTTCGAGGAGTCTCGAATAGAACGTCGTGTCGTTCTCGCCCGCCAACTTCTCGACGATTAACTCCGGCGTCGAACGCGCGAGGTGGTCCTTCACGGGCGAGCGGTTCACGACCAACTCGCCGTTTTCCAGCCCCACGGCTTCGATGCCGTCCACGGCGACAGACACGTCCGACGCCTCCCGAATCCCGCCCGCGAGGTGTGAGACGAAGACGGCAGCCGCGCCCTGTTCGGCGAGTTCTTCGAGGATGCCGGCGATGATTTTCGCCGAGGCACCGGGTTCGGTGATGCTCTCCAGTTCGTCTACGAGAACCAGCCTATCGGCCGCGCCGTCGGTGAGGTTGGCGAAGTCCCGAAGGGTGCTCTCGAACGCGCCAGCGTCGAGGGTCCCCTGCGATTTGGCGTAGTAGTGGAGTTCGGAGAAGCGACTGAGTGTGACAGAGTCGGCGGGGACGGGCAAGCCCATGTGGGCGAGGACGACGATGAGACCCACGAGGTCCAGCGTCGAAGTCTTCCCACCGCTGTTGACACCCGAGAGGAGCGTCACGCCCGCAACGTCGTAGTCCACGGGGTCAACGTCCTCGAAGGGCACGTCGAGCAGTGGCGAGCGGCCGCCCTCGATAGCGAACGACCCCGGTTCGCCCTCGCCGGCGGCACCGGTGAACTCGGGGAAGACGCAGTCGAAGTCGCGGGCGAACCGCGAGACGGCGAGTTTCACGTCGAGTTCGAGCGCGTCGCCGACGAGCGTCTCGACCGGGTCGCGGAGCGTCTGTAAGTCCGACGCGAGTTCGGCTTTCAACTTCGCGGCGCGTCGGTCCCGTCCGGCCTTGAGTTCGGTTCGGAGGCGTCCGACGGCGGCCTCGTCGTGTTCGAGCGGGAACGACGGGTTCTCGGGGAAGATTTGCTCGGCGAAGGCGGCCTCGCTGCCGACCAAGCCCAGCGATTCGACGAAGTGCTCGCGGGCGGCGGCGAGCGCACCGTCGAACTCGTCTTCGAGTTCCCGGCCGAGGAGGGAATCGACCCGCGCGCCCTGTTCGACCAGCGAGAGGAAGTCCGTGCCTTCGATGGTCACGTCGCGTTCGCGGATGACGTCGCGCAGGCGGTCGTTAGCGACAGATTCGGCGGTGGAGACGGCGGCGTCGAGGTCCGAGACGGCGTTGGTGAGTCGCGTCAACTCGTCGTCGCCGACGATAGTGCCGTCGTCCGAGAGCCGGGAGAGAGCGTCTTCGAGCGCGTCGGTATCGCAGGCGGGGTCGAGATTCGCCGCGTCGTGAACCGCGGCGGCGGCCTGAAGCGTCTCGCGGTTCTCGGCGAAGAAGTTGAGGAGGCGCTCGGGAACGAGTTCGTCGATTCGGTCGGCGGCGTCGGGGAGTACGCGCACGTCGCCCGCGACGTCGATGCCGGCGAACGTCTCGTCGAGGACGACGACAGTCGAGTACGAGCGGGCGAGTTCGGCGATGCCGCGGGCGTCTTCGACGACTTCGATGGAGAGTTCGGGGAACGTCGATTTGGCGTCGGCGTAACGCTCGGCGTCCGCCGTGGCGATACAGCGCTCGCGCACGCGGACTGTGGGTGGCTCCGAGAGCGGTTCGACACCCGAGAGCGCATCGAGGACTTCGGGGTCAGGTTCGTGTTCGAGCGCGTCGCGGGCGAACGCCCGGACTTCTTCGATTCGGGACGCAGAGCCGGTCGGAAACAGCGTTTCGAGGCGTCGGTTCGCGTAGTTCGTCACCGTCCGCGACTGGACGAGTTCGAGCGCGTCGCGGTAGAGTTCGGTGGCGCGGTCGGTGGCGAGAAAGCCGCCGGGGTCGTCGTGTTCGCGTCGAATCGCACCGCGCGCGATAGCCGCCGCTCGGCCGACGGTGATTCCCGGTGCGTTCGAGAGTGCCGCCACGTCGCCGTCTCTGAGGGCTTCTTCGGCGTTATCGAGTTCCGAGAGCGCCGCTGCCGTCTTTTCGCCCACGCCGGGGATGGTCTCGAACTCCATTCGCCCGGACCTATCGCGGCAGCGACCAAAAAATAGCGGGTGCGAGCTTCGGACTCGGAATTCGACACCCAAACCAGTGTTCCGGCCGTCCGCGCCGGTGACGAGGGGCTTTTGACCATCGACTGGGAAGGAGGTGCTATGAGCGAGCGAACCGTCTCGGCGAAGGCCGACAGAGCGCGTGAGGCACTCGCCAAGCGCGACAGCGTCCTCATCGCCTTCTCCGGCGGCGTAGACTCAAGCGTGGTTGCCGCACTCGCCTACGACGCCCTCGGCGACGATGCGGTCGCCTGCACGGCCAAGAGCGAGACCCTTCCCGAGGCCGAACTGGACGACGCGAAGCGCGTCGCAGAGGAAATCGGCATTCCCCACATCACCGTGGAGTTCTCCGAACTCGACAATCCGGACTTCGTCGTCAACGACGGCGACCGATGTTACCACTGCCGGACGATGCGTCTCGGCCGAATGTACGAGGCCGCCCGCGAGCGCGGTATCGAGACGGTCTGCGACGGGACGAACGCCTCGGACCCCGGCGAGGGTCACCGACCCGGCCTGCGCGCGGTCGAAGAACTCGAAATCGTCTCGCCGCTGTTGAGCCACGACATTTCGAAAGACGAGGTCAGAGCAATCGCCGACGACTACGGCCTCTCGGTCGCCGACAAACCCTCGATGGCCTGCCTCTCGTCGCGCATCCCGACCGGTCTCGAAGTCACCGAAGAGCGCCTCTCGCGCGTCGAACAGGCCGAGAACATCCTGCGAACGTGGGGCTTCGAGCAGTTTCGCGTCCGCGACCACGACGGTCTCGCCCGCATCGAAGTCGCACCCGAGGAACTCGAACGCGCGCTCGACCCCGATTTCGTTCGAGAGGCACGTGACCACCTGAAGGGCGTCGGCTTCGACCACGTCACGCTGGACCTCCACGGCTACCGGACGGGGAGCGTCAGCCCCGCCGCCGACGAGGCAGACGAAGACCTCTTGGTCGAAGACGTGTTCGCACAGGACTACCCGCTCAAGTAATCGCTTCTTCCGTCTACCTCTTTTTCAGCCGACTTGGACCGCGAAGACGAGTTGGTCGTTGACGATGACGTGGAGCGGTTGGTTCGCATCCTTCCACGTGTACGTCTCGGTGTACGGTTCGTCGTCGGATTCGGCAGTCGCAGAGACGCGAACGTCGTAGTCGCTCTTCATCACGACTTCGTTGTTGACGGTGTGCTGGGAGTGCGCCGGTAACTCGATAGTGGTCTCGACGACGGTCGAGTCGTCGCGGCGGTGGGTGACCGAGAGTGCGACCGTTTGCGCCGTCGGCGTCTCGTTGTGAAAGACGATATCGGTCACCCCGCGGGCCGAACCGACGCCGTCGAGACAGCCAGCGCTGGCCGCGAGACCGAGTGCGCCGGCGGCGACGAGAAACGACCGACGGGTCCACTGTCCAGACATCACGCAGTATTCAAATCGCAGACACTAATAGTCACTTGGCAGCGTCACGCCCGTCGCAAAAGGGTCGGCTACTCGGGGAGGTGGCGCGTCTCGTTCTCGGCAATCACGTGATAGTCGGCGGTTTCGGTCTCTTCGTCGAGTTCGATGCTCAGTTCGAACAGACTCGCGTTTTCGACCGAGAGGTCGAGCATCGACGTTTGAATGTCGAGTCCGTGAACTTCGCCGAGAATGAGCCGAATCGGCCCGCTGTGGGTGACGACGACTGCCGTCTCGTCGGCTTCGAGCGACGAAGACAGCCCCTCGAGTGCGGTGAGGACGCGGCGTTGGGTCTCGACGATGCTCTCGCCGCTCGGCGGCCGTTCGCGGGCGGCGGGCGCACCGACCTGCGAGAGTGCGTACTGCGGATAGGTCGTAAAGAGTTCGTCGGACAACAGTCCTTGCAGCGACCCGAAGTCGCGTTCGCGCCACGACGGGTCGAACGCGGGTTCGATATCGAGTTCGCTTGCGAGTGGGCGGGCCGTCTCTTGGGCGCGCTCGATGTCCGAGGCGATGAGCCGGTCGATGTCGTAGTTCGACGCGACGTGCGCCGCGAGCGCCTCGACCTGTGACTGACCGCGGTCGGTCAGCGAGGTGGGCGCCCATCCTTGCACTCGCCCGGCACGATTCCACGTCGTCTCGCCGTGTCGGGCGAGCAGGAGGGTTGCCATAGGTCCGTCTCTTATCTCACTGGTTATCAACCTTTGCGCGTGATTCACGCTGTCAGACGACGAAGGATGTGCATGGCTCACGAACTCTCGACCAACATCGACATCGACGCCCCGCCGACCGACGTGTGGGCGGTCCTCACCGACTTCGACCACTACCCCGACTGGAATCCGTTCATGCGCATCGCCGGCCGGCCGAACGAGGGCGCGACGTTGACGGTCCACCTCCGCCCACCCGGTGGCCGCGAATCGACGTTTACGCCCGACGTGGTCGGCTGTGAGACCAACCGCGAACTACGCTGGCTTGGCCACCTGTTCACCCCCGGCATCTTCGACGGCGAGCACCGATTCCACCTCGAACCGCTCGACGGCGGCGAGCGAACCCGATTCGTCCACGCCGAGCGATTCACTGGGTTCCTCGCCGGACTCCTCCTGCGCGTTGTCGGCGACCAAACCCGAGCGGGATTCGTCGAGATGAACGAGGCGCTGAAAGCCCGCGTCGAATCGGCCGCCGTGGACGAAACAACAGGGGAGAAAGCGACCGGCTAATCCCGTGCGATTAAGTGCGCGTCTGTTGACCATTTCTTCGAATGCGTCCGAATCCGAGCCGCACAGGAGTGACCGATGGCGAGTGAAGACAACCTGTTCGCCACCGGCGTGCAGAACGCGATTCGATATCCCACGCTGACCTACCGACTGCTGTTCTACCCGCTCGTGGGATTCGTCTGTCTCGTGTTCTTGTTCCCACTCTACTGGTTGGTCGTCCTCTCGCTGACGCCCGACTCGGCGCTCGCCCAGCTCGGCGTCTTCCCCAACACGGTGTCGCTGAACAACTATCTCTTCGTCCTGTTCGGGACCGACCTTCTCCGATACCTGTTCAACGGACTCGTCATCGCCGCGGGCACGACGGTCTTCGTCGTCGCGGTCGGGAGCCTCGCGGGCTACGTCTTCGGCCGACTGGAGTTTCCGGGGCGGCGGCTTCTCTTGCTCCTCACGCTCGGTATCGCGTACGTGCCGCCGGTGGCGTTCTTCGTCCCCGTGTACGAACTCCTGACCGGAAACCTCACGTTGTCAGTCGGGTCGGTCACCGTGTCGAGTCCGAACGTCTACAACACGCCACTCTCGGTGGGTCTCCCGTTGAGCGCGCTGACGATGCCGCTGGCCATCTTCATCCTCACGACGTTCTTCCGGCAGATTCCGGACACGCTGGAAGACGCCGCCCGAATCGAGGGCGCGACGCGAGTGGAGGCGCTCACGAAGGTCATTATGCCCCTCTCGAAGCCCGGCATCGCAACGGCGGGCGTCTTTACGTTCATCCAGGTGTACAACGAGTTCTTCTACTCCTTCTTGATGACCGACGGTGCGCCGGAGAGTTGGGCACCCATCATCTGGTCACTGTACGAACTCCGACTCTCGCGCGCCGTGCTCGGCGCTGCCGGGTCGGTGCTCGGGTTGCTCCCGATCGTCGTGGTGTTGCTCCTCGCTAACGACAAACTGGTAGAAACCGCCGAGGCGGGCGTCTCGACGCGTCTCGATTGAGGTCAGTTACCCGTCCACCGCAAGATAGCGAGCGTCCCCTCGAACAGCACGATCATCGTGATGGCGATGAGGATGGGAGCCATCCCGGTCGGGTCGGGGCTGACGAGGAACGCGATGCCGAGGAACGCACCCCAGAACAGCAGGCGACGGTCTTCGAGCCACGTCCGCGTGACCAGGTTCATCATGATGGCCAACTGCACGAACAGCGGAATCTGGAACACGATTGCCAGATAGCCCATCAGGATGAGGATGAGGTTGAACGTCTCTTTGAGACCGAACGCGATGACCGCCGTCCCCTCGGTGTAGGACGTGAAGTACGCGAAAATCGCGGGGAGGACGATGAGGTGGGCAAAGAGCACGCCGACCAGCGCGAGGATGAGACTCGTCGGCACGGCCGCGAGGTAGTACTTGCGCTCGCGTTCGTAGAGACCCGGCCGCATGAACAGATACGTCTCGTAGACGAACACCGGGAGACCGATGACCGTTCCCGCGAGACCGGCGACTTTCAGCTTCGTGATGATGAGTTCGAGCGGACCGTACAGGCGCGGCCGACGCGAGGCGATGGTGTCAGCGCCGGGGATGTGGGTGTTCCACAGGAAGTTGATGACGTCGGTCGCACTCGTGAGATTCAACCCGAGTAGGGCGTTGACGATGTCGGCACCGGGGAACAACAGGAGCGTGACGAACCCCGCGACACCGAGGACGACCGCGACCCGCCGAACCATCTCTTCGATGTGTGCGGTGAGCGGCATCTCTTGGTCGCTCTCGGGAGCGCCGCCGACCAAGCCGTCGTCGAGGTCGTCGCCGAAGTCGTCGGTGTAGGCGTCGCTGGGGTCGGCATCCAGTTCCGGTTGGCGCTTGGTCAAGGACGCGCCTGCTTCGTCCGAGCCCCCTTCCTCATCGTCCGTACCGGTCTCCTCGGCGTGGCTTCCCTCGTCGTCCGCGTCGTCGTCTCTTTTCACGAGGTTCCCGTCCTCGTCGGTTTCGACGAGACTCTGGTCGGTGATGCCGGCCGCGTCGTCGTCCATGGATTCGTCGTCGGCCATCGATTCCTCGTCGGCCATCGATTCCTCGTCAGCCGTCGCGTCGTCGCCGGCGTCCGCTTCGGCAGTCGAATCTGCGTCGGCAGCCTCGTCGGCGTCCACCGTCGATTCTTCGGGTGGGGTGACCCGGCCGTAGACCGGTTCCGTCGTCGAATCGTCGGAGCCGTCGCTATCGCTGTCGTCCGGCGCAGCGTCAACGTCAGCAGCCTCGTCGTCGTCGGCCTCGTATTCGAGGGTGCCGTCGTCACCACCGCCGTCCTCGTCGTGGGTGGGTGGGGAGCGCTCAGCCGACGAGACTGACGGCTCACGTTCGTCTGCAGAGGGGTCTTCGTCTCGGTCGTCCTCCGCCATTCAGGTGATGTAGGCAACCGGCGAGTTATAGGTCTTTTCGGATGGCGCCGTCACTCATCGAGAGACGACGCGGCGTGACACTGCCGTCGCGGTGAAAAAGATTGATAACGGCGAGACTGCTTTCACCGCGTATGTCTAGCGCCCTCGATGACGACACCCAAGCGGCACTCTCGGCCGGCCGAGAGACCGCCGGAGCGATGCTCAGAGCGGCGCAAAAAGACCTCCAGAAGGTCTTTATCGTCTTCCTCATCGGCTTCCTCGGGTCGTTCTACGCGCTTCGCCTCTACGTCTGGGACTTCTTCAAAGGCATCACCTACGCGCAGATGAACGCCTCGGTCGGGAGCAACGTCGAAATTATCGCCCAGACGCCGTTCGACGTCATCCTCTTGCAGGCGAAAATCGGGATGGTCGTCGGCATCCTCATGGCCCTGCCGCCGTTCATCTACTACGCCCGTGACGCGCTGAAAGCCCGCGGCGCGTGGCCGCGGTCACCCGTCGCGCTCTGGAAGCTCGTTCTCATCCTCATTGGCGTGGTGGTGCTGTTCGTACTCGGCGTCGCCTACGGCTACTTCGTCTTCTTCCCGTTCACGTTCGCGTTCCTCGCCCAGAACGCGCTTTCGGCCGGGTTCACGCCGACGTACTCTATCGTCAAGTGGGCGCAGTTCATCTTCCTGTTGACCCTCTCGTTCGGTCTCGCTTCCCAACTCCCGCTGGCGATGACCGGACTCTCGTACGCCGAAATCGTCCCCTACGAACTCTTCCGCGACAAGTGGCGGCACGCCGCGGTCGGTATCTTCGCCTTCGGGGCGCTGTTCACACCGCCGGACCCCTTCACGCAAATCATGTGGGCGGTGCCCGTCCTGACGCTCTACGGATTTAGCCTGTATCTGGCCAAAGTCGTCGTCACGGCCAAACGCGGGAGCGAGAAGATGGACATCCCGGCCACCGCGAAGTACCACTGGAACCTCATCGCGGGCGTCGGCGTCGTCGGCGGACTCCTCGTCTACACCTTCTACGAATACGGCGGTGTCGCGCTGGCGAACGCCGGTCTCGACTACGTCGGGAGCGACTACCTCCTTCTCGAACCCACCTCGCAGCTCTCGGTCGTCCTCTTCGCTCTCGCAGGCGTCCTCGCTGGGGGCGTCCTCGGTCTGGGGTACTTCATCTACCGCGACATCGAGCGCTTGGAGCGGACGCAAGTCGGCGTCGGCGACCCGACGAAACTCGACCTCGGGTCGCTCGACGCGGACGGCATCCGGGCGGCCCCGCCCGAGGCGTTCGCAGAAGTTGACGAAGACCGTGCGATGGCGCTCGCCTCGATGGCGATAGACGACGGCGACAACGACAAAGCGCAGGCCATCCTCGACCGGTTCGACGAAGCCGAGGCCGACAGAGAAGCGGAGGCAGAAGACCAACCCGGCGAACTCGAAGAGCGGACGACTCGCGCGGGCGGGGCGTTCTTCTCCGAGTTGACCGACGGCGAGACCGACGAGGACGACATCGGCGGCTACTACACCGACATCGCGTTCATCGTCGAATCGGTTACCTCGCGGGCGTTCTGGGTGGTCGGGTGGTTCATGCTCGTCCTCGGCGGGACGTTCACGTGGCTCTACATCGGCGGGATTCGAGACGTGTACGAGGACTTCCTCGGAAGCCTTCCCGCGGTCATCCGCCCCGAAGAAGTGCTGAACGTCGTCGCCCTCCACCCGATGGAGGCGCTCATCTTCGAGGTGAAGTTCTCGACGATTATCGCCGCGTTGGCGACGTTGCCGCTCGTCGCGTACTTCGCGTGGCCCGCGCTCCGCGACCGGAGCATCGTCCGCCAGCGCCGCCGGACCGTGTTCCTCTGGACCGGCGCGCTCACCGCCGGATTGCTCGGTGGGTTCGCCCTCGGCTACAACTACGTCGCCCCCGGCGTCATCACGTTCCTCGTCGAGGACGCCATCGCCGCGGAGATGATTATCGCCTACCGCATCACCAACTTCTTCTGGCTCATCTTCTTCACGACGGCGGGTATCGGCCTGCTCGCCGACGTGCCGGTGTTGATGGTCCTACTCAACAGCGCGGGCATCACCTACGATATGATGCGGAACCGCTGGCGAGAGGTCACCGTGCTCATCCTCGCCCTCTCGGCCATCTTCACTCCCGCGAGCATCACGACGATGTTCATGGTGACGATTCCGCTCATGGCCGCCTACGGCGCTGGTCTCGGCATCCTCTTCGTCGTAACACTCGGTGGTCGCCGGAACCTTGCTCCGGCGCGAGGGGCAGCAGAGTAACGGCGTTTCCTGTCAAAACGCTATATTGTAGCGTCTGAGACCTTGAAAAGGCGTAAGTATTATCGTGAGAATCGCGTGATATGGCCAAAATAAGCGTCGAGATTCCCGACGAATTACTCGCCGACCTGGACGAGCACGTCGGCGACGACAGGAAGTTCGTCAACCGAAGCGACGCGGTCCGTGCATCGGTCCGCAAGACGCTCGACATCCTCGACCAGATCGACGAACGCCACAACCGCCTCGAGAACAATGAGTGAGACTCGCGCAGGAACCGGGCAAATCGTCCTGGTTGGACTCTTCATCACGGCGCTGACCACGGCGCAGTTGACCGCCTCGAAGCTCTTGGCGATTCCCTTGCCGTCGGCGATTGGCGAACTGCCGTTAGTCGGTGCCGCCATCATCATGCCGGGTGCCGCACTGGCGTACGCGCTCACCTTCTTCGCCTCCGATTGCTACTCCGAGTTGTACGGCCGCCGGTCGGCCCAAATCATGGTCAACGTCGGCTTTGCGATGAACTTCGTGCTCCTCGGACTCGTCTGGACGACGATTGCCGCGCCCGCCGCCGACGCCGAGTTCGCAGCGCAGTTCGAGAGCGTACTCGCCTCGGGAACGAACATCGTCGCCGGGAGCCTCCTCGCGTATCTCGTGAGCCAGAACTGGGACGTCATCGTCTTCCACGGCATCCGCGAGATGACTGACGGCGCGTTCCTCTGGCTTCGCAACATCGTCTCGACGGCGACCAGCCAGGCCATCGACACGGTCATCTTCGTCGGCGTGGCGTTCTACGTCGCACCGACCGTCCTCGGTATCGGTTCTGCGCTTCCGGGCAGCGTGCTCGTCTCGCTCATCGTCGGCCAGTACCTCCTGAAACTGCTCATCGCACTCGTCGATACGCCGTTCGTCTACGCCGTCGTCGGCCTGTTCGGCGACGAGGCGACCGATTCGACCGACGGGTGGGTCGCGGACTGACTCCGTTTCGACGCACGCCTTATCTCTTTTGGTAGCATACCACACGATGTATGGCCGACGAGCGCCGCGTCCGACTCACAGAACTCGACGGGATGGAGATGGGTGTCCGCTGTCCGACCTGTGGGACGTACACGTCGTTCGGAGATATTCTTGCGACGGGGACGTGTCGAGGCGGCTGGCGAGGCTGCACCACGAGGCTCCGACTCGACCTCGTGATTCTGGAGTGACGACGAACAGAGAGACGGCGGACGAGAGGCGCGAAGAGCGGAGAGAAACGACGAACAGCGGAGAGAAAACAGAGACGCGCGCAAGATAGCGCACAAGGAGCCGAGGGCCTACTCGTCGAGACGCTCGGCGAACGCGAACTTCGGCTTCACGTCGGTGATTTTGACCCGAACCGTCTCGCCGGCTTCGGTGCCCGAGACGAAGACGGTGAAGTCCTCGACTTTGGCGATGCCGTCGCCCTCGCTGCCCACGTCGATGATTTCGACTTCGAGTTCGTCGCCGGAGCGGACCGGCGCGGTGAGATAGCGCTTGCCGACGAGGTACTGCTCGGACGAACTGTCGCGGGAGGCGTCGGGGCGAATCGACCGGACGTACTGGAAACTGCCTTCCATCTCGGCGCGGAAGTCCGCGAGGTCGCGGCCGTCGAACACCTTGACCGCGAAGTCGCCACCCGTGGCGAGCAGTTCCTGTGCGACTTCGAACGCCTGCTGGGCGAGGTAAATCGAGCGGGCGTGGTCGAGCGAGTACTCGCCGGTCATGTTCGGAGCCATGTCCGAGACCACGGCGTCAGCGCCTTGCTCGCCGATGATGTCCTTGAGTTTCGCTTTCGTCTCTTCCTCGGTCATGTCGCCGCGGATGGTCTCGACGTTGTGCTTGTCGAGACTGCGGATGCGCTGGAGGTCAACGCCGACGACCTTGCCGTTGTCTTTGACTCGCTCCGAGGCGACCTGGAGCCACCCGCCGGGGGCGGCACCGAGGTCCACGACGGTGTTTCCGGGACCGAAGAGTCCCACTTCCTCGTCGAGTTGCTGCAGTTTGAAGGCCGACCGGGCGCGGTAGCCCTGCTGTTTGGCCTTGTTGTAGTAGTGGTCTTTCCGTGCCATGCTTACCTCACTAAATTGCCTGATATGTTCCGCGTGGGAACAGCCGGCGAATTCGCGTTCATACCGGCTTGACGTGGTCGAACCGGAAAGGCACATCGGATGTGAGATGCGAACGAACGCGGGTCAGATTAGGACGCATCGACGTACTCGAATGCGCTCGTTCGACGCAGAACGCTTCTACTACTAGTCGGTCACATCTCCGCCGCGACGAACACGTCGTCTACAGGATTATCGAGTCCGCGCAGTGCTATCTGTCGGGTATTCGTCTCTCGCTCCGTGTCGAGGAGGTCTGCAAGCGGCCCGTCTGGGTCGAAAGCGACGCCAATACGGTTACCAACATCTGAGCGCCCGAACGACGAGCGTGTCGGTGCCGCCGTTTCGGATGCTGTGGGCCTCTCCGAGCGCGAGAGTCAGTGATTCACCGGGAAGCGGGACGTGGGAATCACCCCGAGCCGTCACGTCGGCCCGGCACGCCAACACCTCCGCGCGTACCGCCGAGCGTGGGTGAAGACGGGCGGGCCCATCGTCTACTCCCGGCGGGAGAACGCCGTCCATGATCGAGTACGCCCCTGTTCGTAGACCACGTTCGAGGAACGTGATGGACACCCCCGATAGTGTACCGGCCCCTGAATCTGATGCACGCGGGGTGATCGGAGAGTAGTTGAAGTGTGCTGGGTGGGTCGAACGCTATGAAGAAGACCGAGACACGGGATTCAAACGAGAACATCCTACGAAATTGGAGCCGCTTACTCGGGAAGCGGGCCGAGAATCTCGATATCGTACTCCTCGGCGACCGCGGTCAACGCCTCGACATCCGGTTCGGCAGGTTCGGGAATCACCGGCCGTTCGGCAGGCTGACCAGCCGCTGCGACGAACTCCTCGAAGCCGGCGGGCGTCACGTGGACGAGCATCCGGCAGGGCTCGTCGCTCACGACGCGGAAGCCGTGGGGGACGTCTCGTGGGAGCATCACCGTGTCCTGCGGCCCGGCGTGGAGACGGCCGGTGCCGTCCGTGCCGTAGCAGACCTCGATCTCGCCCTCGGCGATGTGGAACAGTTCGTCCTCCGCGTGGTGGACGTGGAACGGAGACTCCCACCCGCTGGGCGCGAGGTGGTCAACGATGCTGTACTCGCCGCCGGTCTGGTCACCACTGACCTTGACACGAGTGAGCGTGCCGACGAACCAGTGGGCGGGGCAGTCGGTTTCGGTCGTGACGGTTGGGGTCGGAACTGCTGCGGTGTTGCTTGACATAGTCGCCGCCAGTACGTGGGGAGACGAGAAATAGATAGAGAGACATTGGCTATCACGTCGCCGCGACGGTCGGAAGAGTGGGCGGATTTCACGGAGTTTGCCACGCTGAATAAGCGCTCCATTCAGCACGGATAACGAAACCTCCCAGCGGCTGAGACTCCTTTGCCAGACGTTCCAGTTGGTGCTCAGTTAGTAGGCACAACAGACCCAGAGGGATAGTTGTAGTAGTGGTCCTTGCGCGCCATCGTTGGGCGTTCTAGCGTATCAGTCCGTAAACCGGCGGCCTTGGTTCAGTGCGTGCGAACCCGTTCCACGGCCGAGCGGTGGACAGTGAGATGCGCTGTGAGAGTCATCCTACACGAATATACTCCAGTCGCACACATACCCGAAGAGGCGCTACTATCCTTATTCACTCGTCCGTCGTAGGGGACGGTGGTGAGAAACCATGGCAGCAACGCGGTCGGTGAGAGAGAACGAGCGAATCTATCGGGACTTCATCGAGGAGGTGTGGAACGAGCGGGACTTCGACCGAATCGGAGAGTTCATCGCAGACGAGTGTCGCTTCTACGACCCGTCCAACACTGAACCTCTGTACGGCCCGGAAGAGATGCGAGCGTACTTAGAGACCTACGACGCGGCGTTCCCCGACGCCAAAATCGAAGTCGAAGACCTGATTGCGACCGAGGAGTGGGTCGCGGCACGGTGGACCGCAACCGGCACTCACGAGGGGTCGCTGATGGGAATCGAACCGACGGGCAACGACATCTCTGTCACCGCACTCGAGATGAATCGCATCGTGGACGGCAAGATAGTCGAAGGCTGGCAAGTGACGGATACGCTCGGCATGATGCAACAGTTGGGCGTCGTCGAACCGTTCGTGGAGTAATCCCACGAAAAAGTGTTTTTCCCGTGAGTCAGGCCGTTTCGAGTTCGTCGAACAGTTCACTCACGCGCCGCTCGATATCGTCTCGAATCTCGCGCACCCCTTCGAGCGATTTCCCGTCGGGGTCGTCGAGGTCCCAGTCGCGGGCGTCGCCGCGCCACGTCATCGGACAGATTCCCTCGGCCGAACAGCCCATCGTGATGACGATGTCCACGTCCATGATTTCGTCTTCCGAGATTGCCCGCGGCGTCTCGCCCGCGAGGTCGAATCCCGCATCGGCCATCACCTCGACAACCTCGTCGTGGACGTGGTCGGCGGGGTCGGTGCCGCCGGTGACGATATTGATTCGGTCTTCCACGCCGCGCGCTTGGCGCTCCCGTCGGGCGAACGCCGTCGCCATCTGACTCCGGCCTGCGTTCTGGACGCAGACGAACGCGACGCGCGTCCCGTCGCTCACTCGTCTCCACCTCGTTCGGCGTCGAGCGCGCCCACGAGTCGGTCGGCCAGCGGTGTCGTCCGATAGTAGCGCCACGTCCCCTCCTTGCGGCGCGAGACGAGACCGGCGTCGGTGAGGTCCGAGAGCGCGTGGCTAATCGCGCTCTCGCTCACGTCGAACAGCGGCGTGATTTCGCACACACACAGTTCGTCGTCGGCCGTAGCGAGGAGCCGCGTAATCAGATATCGGGTGTCGTTGCCGAGTGCCTTCATCGCCGCGAGGTCGCGGTCGTACTCGCTCGGGAGTTCGTCGCCGAGGGCGGACAACTCGTCGAGGCGAGCGTCCACGTCGGTACTGCAACAGGAACCGACCTCGTCTTCGATGAGGCGGCGAAGTCGCGTCGAAGCGTCTGCCATCGAGAGATAGTTGAGCAATCGCTCATATAGAACCTTCGGCGACGGCGAGCGAGCGGGGCCGAATGGTCACGGTGATGGTTGGTTACATGGTCGCGGGGCGGTGCTGGTCGCATGGCCGCGGGGCAGTTTTCGCTCCGCGCACGCGAGAGGGCGCGCGGGAACAACCTATTGCAACCAAATCAGGAGTATTTTTAAGACCGCAATCGTACGACGGCATATATGTTCAAGGCCATCGTGAGTGCCGCGACGCTTCGGGACGCACTCGATTCGGTGAGCGTGCTCGTCGATGAGTGTAAGATTCGACTCAACGAGGAAGGACTCGCCATCCGTGCGGTCGATCCCGCGAACGTCGGCATGGTCGATCTCGAACTCGATGCAGCAGCGTTCGAATCCTACGAGGCGGACGGCGGCGTCATCGGCGTCAACCTCTCTCGTCTCGAAGAAGTCGCCGGAATGGCTGGCGCAGGCGACCTCATCAACCTCGAACTCGACGAGGAGACGCGAAAGCTCAACATCCGTATCGAGGGACTCTCCTACACGCTCGCGCTCATCGACCCCGACTCCATCCGGCAGGAACCCGACATTCCGAACCTCGACCTGCCCGCGAACATCATCCTCGAAGGCGTCCACCTCGACCGCGGTATCAAGGCCGCAGACATGGTCTCTGACCACATCCGCCTCCGCGTCGATGCCGCAGAAGAGACGTTCCACATCGAGGCAGAAGGCGACACCGACGACGTTGACCTCTCGCTGCCCCCGGCAGACCTCATCAACATCGACGCAGGGTCGGCAGACTCGCTGTTCTCGCTCGACTACCTGAAGGACATGAACAAGGCCATCCCATCCGACGCCGAGGTCACCATCGAACTCGGCGAGGAGTTCCCGGTCAAACTTCACTACCAAATCGCAGAAGGACTCGGCGACATCACCTACATGCTCGCCCCGCGTATCCAGAGCGACTAATAGAGATTCCCGTAGACGCGCATCGATTCTCGCTGCGAGAATCGAACACCGAACCCAGTCGAGACTCGCCGTGTCTCCGGCTGGCTACGAGAATCCCTATAAGCGCGCACTCGCGGCTTTCTCGATTGATTTCGCCCCCGAGTGATGACGCTCGGCGGAGACGCAGAACTACGTAGACTCTGTCGGCGCGCCGTCTTCGGCCGCCTCTCGGTCCGTCCAGTACGGCAGTTTGACCGTCGCCGTCGTCCCGTCGTCGATGTCGAATTCGAGGATACCACCGAGTGCATCGACCGTCCACCGAACTGCCCAGAGGCCGATGCCGCTGCCGTGTTCCAAGGGGGATTCACCGCCCGCTTCGACGACGTTTCGCTCGTACGCTGGCACACCCGGGCCGTCGTCTGCGACGTGGACCACGAGCACTCCATCGGAGGCGGCGAACTCCACTTGAACGACCGGCGAGTCGCCACCGTGTTCGAGCGCGTTCTCGACCAGTTCGCGGACCACTAATCTGGTCACCGACTCACTCCCCGAAATGGTGAGCGAGTCGGGACCGAGGACGGTCAGGTCGGTCTCGAACGCTGCTGCGACGGACTCTGCGGTCTGACGAATCACCGATGCTGCGTCGAACGTACCGGAGTGTTCGATATTAGCCATCACTCGTTCTGCACTTCTGGCCTTTTCGGCGAGCGAGAGCAGCGCGTTCGAGCGAGCGCGAATCGTCTCGACGCTGTCTCGGTCGCCTTTCGGAAGTTTTCCTTCGACGATGTCGGTGTAGCCGATGACGACGGTCATGTCGTTCCGGAGGTTGTGCCGAAGCACGCGATTGAGGACTTCGAGGCGCTGCCGACGGTGGACCCGTTCGGTCGCATCGGAAACACTCACGGTGCGTCCGAGACGGCGGCCGTGCTGGTCTGTTACCGGCGAGACCGTGACCTCGTAGGTTCGCGTCCGACGATTGACCGTCACCTCGGTCAGCTGGCGTTCTTCGCCCAGATCGATACCGGGCAGGACGGCAGTCAGCGGTTGCAGCGACACGGAACCGGCGTCGAGGTCGAGCAGTGAGCGTGCCGCTTCGTTGGTCTCGATAACTCGCTCTTCCCGGTCGAGGACGAAGATACCGACCGCAACGTCGTCGATAGCGGCGCGCCGACCCAATCGGCCGGTCGCAGGTGACAGCCCGAACAGTTCGAATCGGTAGAGGGCATATCCGAAGGTCGCTCCGGTGAGCGCGAGGGCGACGGGGGTGAAATTGACCGTCGGAAACGGCCCGATGCCGAACGTGTGGGTGACATGGGCGATGGTGGGGGCGGTCGATCCGATCGCCAGCGCCGTCGCCTGCGCTCGGTAGTGTGAGAACCGTTCGACGAGCATCTCGGCGACCAACAGCAGGCCGGTTCCGATGATGACGTAGCCGTAGACGGCGTGGAGATAGTACCAGAAGTTCGGGTCGAACTTCGCCGTTGCTGCGCCGAAGACGCGAACGATGTGGTAGTTGGACCACAGCAGTTCGGGGCTGGTAACGAGGACGACGAGCGTCAGAGCCGGAAACGAGAGGATGATAGCGTAGAGTTCGCGTGAGAGAAGTTCGCCGCGGCCGGTGTAGGCGAGAGTGAACGAGAACCACGCCGGGGCGATAATCGCCTGTGCGATGTCGATAGGAATCTGAAACAGCACTCGCTGTTGCGGGTCGAACACCGTGAGGGCGAGTGCGTACGACCCGGCCCACAATGTCGCCGCGAACAGCAAGACGGCGAGCGATTTCGACCCCGGTTCGGTCCCCTCGCGCCACGCGACGATGCCGATAGAGCACGACACGGTCGCCGCGACCAGACAGAGAACGACGAGGGGAGAGACGACGCCACCCACGAGCACACCTAGAGGTCTGAACGCGTCGTCCTAACAGTTGCGGGTGGAGAATGTTCTACTCTCTGTCACGAGATGGTGGGTCGCGGACGGCGGACGAGCGTGACGAGGATGGCGACGACGGGAACGAGCAGTATCGCGCCCGCGACGAACGGCGACCAGTAGGCGAGGACGTAGAAGACGGCCATCGAGGGGGGACCGATGGTCCGGCCGAGGCTTCCGGACCCCTGCGTGACGCCGAAGGCGTTACCCTGTTTCTCGGACGAGGCCGACGCCGAGACGAGCGTCGAGAGCGAGACGTTCAACGTCCCGTTACCGAACGAGAGGAGCGCCCCGACGAGGAGCAACGCGAGCAACTCGGGCGTGAACCACGACGGGCCGCCGAGCGCCGGCAAGAGCGACCCGAAATCGGGCGAGAACGGCAACACGGCGAGCGAAATAGCGAGACAGACCGCCCCGACCACGGCCAGCACCGATTCGGTAAAGCGCCGCGCGAGTCGCCCGACGACGACGCCCTGATTCAGCGTGCCGAGCAAGCCGATGTACGTCAGAAACAGCGCCGTCTCCGTCTCGTTGTAGCCGTAGACGTCCGCCGCGTAGGGGATGAACATGACCTGCACGCCCGAGAACGCCACCGAGACGAGGAAGAACGCCACGACCAACCCGCGGAGCGAGTCGTCCGAGAGCGCGTCTCGGAACTGCGAGACGAGCGTCGTCGTCGATTGCCCCGCAGGTCCGCGCTTTCGGTCCGGTTCGCGGAGGAAGAAGAAGGCGAAGACGAGACTCACGAGACTGAGTGATGCGGCGGTGAAACTCGGGAGTGAGAAGCGCGTCGCGGGAATGAAACTCGGAAAGATATCGCGGGCGGCCGCGACGACCGGTTCCGAGGCCATCAGTCCGCCAATCGCGGGCCCGAAGATGAACCCGAGCGAGAACGACGCGCCGAGCAACCCGAGCGAGGCCGCCCGACGCTCGACCGGCGTGATGTCGGCGATGTACGCCTGTGCCGTTGCGGTGTTGCCACCCATCGCGCCGGCGACCATCCGCGAGACGAAGAGCGTGGCGACGGCGAACACCGTGCCGACGAGGAATTCGACTTCGCCCGCGAGTCCGAAGACGGTCCACGCGACGACGCTTCCGAAGAGCGAGAGCATCAACACCGGCCGACGCCCGCGCTGGTCCGAGATGCGCCCGAGGATGGGTGCGAAGACGAACTGCATGAGCGAGTAGGAGGCCGCGAGCAAGCCGATGTACACGTCGCTGACGCCGAAACTGCGCACGTAGAAGGGGAGAATCGGAATGACGACCCCGAATCCCAAGAGGTCGATGAAGACGATGGCGACGACCACCGCCAGCGCGCGACGCGACCCGGGTGAGGCGTCGTCCGGGACCGACGCGTCGGCGGCAGTCGAAGATTCGGGAGTACTCACGATAGTTCAATCGTGCGAGAAGTTCCTAACCATTACGCTGGAGTCGGAGTCCGACCAGTGGTTCGTACGACGGTTTCTGGGCGTGGACTGCGGACTGAGATTCGAGCAACTAGCGGGCCGATGGGCCGCTCAGACGAGCGTGTCGCCCAACGTGCTCAACACGACGATGCTCCACAGAGCGACGCCGAGTCCGTAGAACAGGAGGTTGAGACGGAGCGAGGTGTCTGTACGCAGCGTCGATTTCAGACCCGAACTATCGACCATCAACTCTGCTCCCCCTTTTCCGCCTGCGTTTTCGGTCTGAGTGACACCCATCCGGTCTACGGTTCCGCCGCCGACGGCGACGAGCAGCAGTCCGGTCCCCGCTAAGATGACCATGTACATTCCCGAGCGTGTCACGAGATATACCGCACCAACCGTGAGCAGACCCAGAAGACACGTATAGAGCAACAGCGGTTTCAAGAGGGGCTTACCGTTCATGGGAATCAGCCGTGGCAACGTATCGTATCACCGACAGTATATCTCTTTGGGATAGGGGAGTCGTGAGCGGTCACTCGGTCTCACGACGCGTCACGAACCGCCGCGCGAGGACGAGACACAGCACCCCGAGTGCCACGCCCGCGACGACATCCGAGACCCAGTGGATGCCGAGATACATCGTCGCGGCGGTGATGCTGACCGCGAGAACCGCGGCGGTGACCGCCCACGCCGGATACTGCTCGCGGGTCAAGTACGCCAACCCCGCGGCGGTGACAGACAGCGAGGTGTGGAGCGAGGGGAACACGTTCGTGTTCGTGTTCACCGCGCTGGTGAGAATCTGCGACTGGGGGAAGGTGTTGTACAGCAAGGGTTGGACGAGGTCCGGAATGAGGTTTCGCGGGCCGTACGAGACGAACAGGACGTAGAGCAGAAGCCCCAGCGCGTAGTTGAGCGTGTAGGCCGCCGCCGTCGTCTGCATCGGTTTGTGGTCTTCGAGCGCGAGATAGACGATGAAGGGGAAGACGAGGAGGAAGACGTAGCCATAGATGTAGACGAAGGAAAAGTAGAGCGTGGCCGTCGGCGTCGCTACCGACTGCAAGTCGGCGACGAGCGCGCCTTCGAAGCGGTGGATGACCGGCGTGATGTTCCACCCGATGAGCCACGAGATTTCGGGGATGACGTCGCGGACGAGTTTGTTGACGACGAGGACGCCGACGAGAATCCCCAGCCACGGCGCTCGCTCGCGGAGACGACGCGTCGCGTGCCGACGCGCTTCCGCCCGTTTCGTCCCGTCGATGAACACCGCCGTGGCGAGACCGAGTAAGACGAGTTCTCCGAGGAGGACGTACCCGGCGAGGATGAGGAGCGTCGAGACCATCTGACTCACCCGTACACCAGTTTTCCGCCCTCGGTGTAGCGATAGCCGGCGTCTTTGAATCGCTGACGGGCGCGTTCGACGTTCAGTTCACCGTTCGACCCGACGAAGGGGAGTTCGGCGTCTTCGCCGTCCCATTCGAGGTCTGAAGGGACGAAGTTCGTCCCGTCGAGCGGGCTGGTCGCGGGCGTCGCGTAACCCCCGAACACCGACCCGACCAGGTGCTGTTTGTCCAGGAGACTCGCAACGGCGCGTCTGAATCGCGGGTCGCTGAGCGGGGCGGTTCGCACGTTGAACCCGAGGTGGTAGAACCCAGTCGAGGGGGTGACGTAGAAGTCCAAGTCCTCGGCGCGTCCGATGTCGCGGGCCGTCTGCGGGGCGAGTGGCGAGGCCGTCGCGTCCGCGCGGTCAAGCGTGAGTAACTCCACGCACGCGGCGCTGGAGGGGACGTAATCGAACCGCACGCGGTCGAAGGTGAACGCGTTGAGGAAGGGTTCGAAGGGCCCGTCTTCGTCCTCGCGTGCGAGGAAGTGGTCTTCGAACGGCGTGAACGAGAGGAACGTATCGACCGTCGCGTCGGCGAAGGCGAACGGGCCGCTCCCGACGGGGTTCGGGTTCCCCCAGACGAGCGCTTCGGTGACTTGCCGACCCGTGTCGATGCCGGCGACACTCGCCCGACGCGCCGTCTCCTCCCAGATATGCTCCGGGAGAAGCGGGACCGTGAGCGCGTTGACGGCGACTTCGGGACTCGCGTGGGCGAATTCGAGTTCGACCGTCTCGCCGTCGAGCGCGCGAACGCCACTGACGAGCGACGATTCGGCGCGATAGACCGGCGCGGGGACGGGCGTCGAGAACTCCCCGAGCGAGGTGTCGGCGAGGAACTCGTAGGTGAACACCACGTCCTCGGCGGTCAGCGGTTCGCCGTCGTGCCACGTCTGGCCGGACCGGAGCGTGAGCGTCACGGTCGGCATGGTCGAGTCCGCCGTCTCCCACGACCACGATTCGGCCGCCCACGGGAGGAGACTGCCATCGACGCGCTTTGCGAGCGAGTCGTAGACGAGGTCCGTCAGCGGGATGCCGCCGCGGAACTCGACCGCGAGCGGGTTGCGATTCCGCGTCGGACGGGGGTCAACGATGGTCATCCGCGCGGTGACCATGTCCGAATCAGCGGTCGGTGTGGTGGTCGCCGTCGCCTCCGGGGCGGACTCGGTATCGGTCGTCTGCGTGGTCGTCGTCGAGGCGTCTGCGGGCGGTTCGCGGTTCGTCTCCGTCGCTATCGCGTCGCTCTCGCTGATAGCTGGTGGAATCGACGGCGAGGTTGCGAGTTCGGCGGGGGTGAGTTGGAGAAAATCGGTCGTGCTCCCGGTCCACTGGGGATTCCATCCGAGGAAGCTGGTCGCGCGTGTCGCGCGAATCTCGTCCGGGAACGCGATGACGGTGAAGGGCTGGTCGCGGGCGACGCGGCGTTGGATTGCGGCGAGCGTCTGTTTTCGGTCGCGGCCGGACTGCATCGCCTGCGTTTCGAGCAACTCGTCGAGCGAGAGGTCCGAAACGCCGAACGGGTTCTGCCAGCCCGGTTCGACGGCGAACTGCGAGTGCAAGAGCAACCGAAGCACGTCCGGGTCGTCGAACGCGGGGAACGTCCCGATATAGAGGTCGAACGACTGGTTCAACAGGACGTCTCGGTAGAGTTCTTCGAGTTCCATGGGGACCAACGTCGCGTTGATACCGACCTGACGGAGGTTCTCGGTGAGGACGCGAGCGAGACGCGTCGCTGCCGGGTCCGCATCAGCGGGGAGGGTCTTGACGGACAGTGAAAGCTGTCTCGGCGTCTCGCGGTCGAGGGCAGAGCGTACGCGCCGGACACACCCGGTGGTCGCGGCGAGCCCTGCGGCGGCGAGGACCGACCGCCGAGACGGCGTGAAGATGGCGTCGGACATTGGCTCGCGGAGCGTCTCTCGTACCTACTGTCACGCGCCCAAGCGTTATCAATCACTGGCTCTCGTCGTGAAAAATAGTCGAATCTCGTGAGTGTCAGCGGAACGAGAATTAACCGTGGTAGCGGTCGATGACGCGTTTCGCCGCCGTCGCCTTCTCTTTCCACCCGTAGCCGGCCTCGTAGACGTGGCGTTTCTTCTCGACCAGTTCCTGTGGCGTGGCTTCCTCGAAACCGCCGCGGTCCCACGTTCCAGTCTCCCGGAGCCACTGAACGACGTTCTCGCGGGTTTCGGACCACGACAGGCCGACCATCTCGTACCACGCAATCATGGCGAAGACGGCGTTGTCGTGACAGCCGGGGACGCTTCCCTTCGTGTAGAGGGTGCGCATCGGTTCGCGGGTCGGCTCTGAGACCTCTTCGCGGAACTCTTCGGCGGTCAGCAGTCGGAGCACGCCCGACTTGGCTTCCGAGATGCGACCGTCGCGTTTGAGCCGCGAGAGCGCGGCGTGGTGAATCGACTCCCACTCGCCGGGGGCCTCCCGACGAAGCGTCTCTTCGTCGCACGGCCCGCCCGTCAGGACCGAGACGATATCGACGTAGGCGCGTTCGACATCGACCCACGGCACGCCCTCGAACTGGCAGTCGGCGTCGTGGAGACTCGTCGTGCTGCGACAGGTCGGACACGGGTAGTCGAAGTACGGCACACATCGTCTGATGGAGGGGTCCGTAATAGGTTGTCTGATGCGTCGCTCGAACGAGACAGTCGTCCGACTCGAACCATCGCCGAATCCGTCGTGTTTATCGGTGGGCACTCGGAAGGTGGCGGTATGCGGATGCGCCCGCTCCACGCACGATACCCGTTTTTCACCGCCGCACGAACGGCGGTCGAATCGGCAGACGTCGCGGTTGCGACACTCATCGCGGAAGACGCCCCTGCCGTCAAGCGTGGCGCAGAGCGCGTCGAGCGCGCCCTCATGGAGGGAAAGGTCGAAGCGGCCGAACCCTACTCGTGGGACACCCAAGAAGAACTGCTCTCCTACCCGATTTCGCGGATTCTCGTCTCGCTGGTCGAGACGCCCGCGGCCGTCGATAAGTACGCCCGCTCCGAGGCCGACACCGCCTACGAGCGCATGGTCGCCGACTTCGAAGCGGCCGAGAGCGAGAACGACGACTCCCGCGCGTCATTGGACGACGTCCTCACCGAGTTCGGCCTGAGCGACGCGGTTCGCGCGGACGATGCCCCTCGCGGACGTGCACCCGAATACTACTGGGTCGATGTCGGCCCGTATCTCACCTTTTCGACGCCCGACTGGGGCGACGAGTGGCGACTCGTCAACCGCGCGCTCGCCGGCGGGAGCGTTCGAATCCGCCGGGAAGAACTGTACGAACTCCTGCGCGAGGCGGTCCGACGGCGCGTCCTCGAAGGGCTTCCCTTCGCGGTTCGAGGGAGCGAAGCGGGCGACCAACTCGCCGAGGCGCTCGCCCCCCACGTCGAACGCCTCGGCAACCTCCTGAGCGAGCGCGGCGCGATAAACATCGTTCGCACGGAGTCGGTCGAACCCGAGCGGTTCCCGCCGTGCATGCAGGCGCTCCTCGACGACGTTGCGGACGGCGCGGAGTTACCGAACGAAGCGATGTTCTCGCTGGCGGCGTTCCTCGTCGGCGTCGGTCTCTCGCCCGAGGAAATCGCGGGCGTCGTCGGTGACGACCACGCCGACGCACTCCAATCGCGCGCGACGATTCTCGTGGATTCGGGCGGATCACAGTACGCGCCGCCGACGTGTGAGACGATGCAGGCCTACGACCTCTGTGTGGACCGCGACGACCACTGCGACACCATCGCCCACCCGATGACGTACTACCAGACGGCGATGCACGAAGCGGCGGCGAGCGACGACTGAGCGCGGGTTTTCGGTGGGCGAGCGGCGAAGGACACGGGTTCACCGGTCGAGCGCGGCGCTCGCCGAACGAAGAGAACGAGAGAGAAGTCGCCGCGTTAGGACGTACGCGACAGCCAGACGCCGATACCGGCCATCACGAGCACGAACGCCGTGATAGCCCCGATGAGTGCGAGACCGCCCGTCGCGGCCAGTCCACCCGTGTTGTAGACCGAGCCAATCCCGACGATAAGGGCGATGAACACCCCTACCGCGACGATGGAGACGACGATTTTTCGACGCATCTCCGCTTCAATAGCCATGCGACGACGTATCCATGGCCATTCTAAAAGGGCTTCGATGAGGCGACGCAGGACGAGGGAATTCCATCCCAAACGGAGGGTCGAGACGAGGGTTTAGGTCGCTTCGGAACGTATCTAAACTGACGGATAGACGCCTGAAAGTGGGTCTTTCGGGCGTTTTCCCGCACCAACACCATGACGCACACTGCACACACACCCGCGTCGATTCGCCGCCCGGTGCGACAGAAGACAACCCTTCCAGCCGACGGTCTGACCGGCCGCGCCCGCCGCGCGCGAACCGAACCGATGGCCGTCAGACCGCTTCGTGACGGCCGCTACGTGGTCGAAACCGACGGTGGCACCTACGTGGTCGATATCGACGCGCGAACCTGCACCTGTCCGGACAACGCGATTCGGCACGCCCGCTGCAAGCACCTCCGGCGCGTCGCCATCGAAATCACGCTCGGCGAGGTCCCTCTGCCGGGCGAAAAGAGCGCGACCTGCGCCGTCTGCGGGTCGCGGACGTTCGTTCCGATGGACTTCCACGGTCCCGCGCTCTGTGCCGACCACGAACACCGACCCGGTGACCTCGTCCGCGACCGTGAGACCGGCGGCCTGCTCGTCGTCATGCGCCGACTCCACACCAGAGCGGACGAGACGCCGACGCCGACGGGCAAACTCGTCTCCGAGTACGAGACGAACGAGGAGTACGGCGACCACGAACCCGTGTTCGAAGCCGTCTACCTCGAATCGATTCGCGCGACGGCGAACCTCGACGCGCTCGAACACCAGCGAGCCTACCGATTCCCGGCCTCTCGGCTCCGTCGTGTCGAACGCCAATTCATTCGCCAGCGAACCGCAGAACCGGCCGCCGTGTTAGCCTAGGTGAGAGTGGAGACTACAGGTCGCCCAGTCGCGTCTGGGTCGAATCGCCGACGAACGAATCGAAGGCTTCGCCCTCTGCGAGCGCCGTCTCTTTTTTCACCCGATAGTTGCCGCCGTCGGTCACGTAGAGGTCGCCGGGGTGGAAGAAGTACCAGTCCTCGCGGTCGAATCTGACCGCGATACGGGCTTTCGCGCCGAAGTTCTGCGAGAAGTAGATGAGCGCTTCGACCTCTTCGCCGCTGAGATAGATAGGCCGACCGCTGGAGGCCTTCGCTTCGATTGCGTAGAACACCTCGCCGTTGCCGGCGAGCACGTCGGGGAGTTCGCGCGTCGTCGCGCTTCCCGAGGCGGGCGCGCGCATGACGGCGAACCCGGCCTCATCGAGGAGATTGACGAGTTCGCGCTCTCGTCGGTCGCCCTTTCTGTTCGAGGACATACTCCTGAGTCTACGGTCCCCCTTCTTAAATTGGGCGACAGCGGGTTCCGTACCGCATTCTCAGAACCAAGACTGTCACCCAAAGAGTAACGACCACCCCTTGTGAATTGTTGCCACAAATGGAGGGAGTTCGGGGGAGTGACATCAAGCCGAGTGGATTCGTCGTCGCCCTGATTGGATTCGTTGCGACACGCTATACGGTCTTAGAGTCGGTAGACCCGAGTGCGACACTCGGGCAGTTCGTGCTCGGACAGGGCGTGTTTCTGACACTCGGGATGGGGCTGACGGTCTTCGGCATCGGACTGGCGGTGAGTTCCTACGACGACAACTTCGTGAACACGATTGCCATCTGGAGCATCCTCGGCACGCTCTCGATGGTCGCCGTCTTAGCCGTCACGTTCGCCGGCACCGGCGACTCGCTGATGTTGGGCCAACTCACTCGGTCGGCGCTCGTGGCGAACGTCCTCATCGGCGGTGCCATCGGCGGCGTCCTCACGGGGATTCGCGCCGCAGCGACCAACGAACACCGTCAAGAGTTGACCGCGCAGGCCGACCGACTGACCGTCCTCAATCGCATCCTCCGCCACGAGGTGCTGAACAAGGTGAACGTCATCCGCGGCTACGCCGACCTCGGGACCACCGACACCGCCGCGGACGCATCGAGTCTGCAGGTCATCCAGCGCAACGCCGACCGAATCGACGCCTCGATTTCCGAACTCCGTGCTATCGTCGGTCCCGTGGACGAGCGCCCGGTCTCGACCAACGTACACGAAGCCATCACGAACGCAGTCGAGGGCGTTCGGACTGACTATCCCGAAGCCAACGTCTCGCTCGACGTGGACGACCACACCGCTCGCGTCCTCGCCGACGCGCACCTCGATATGGCGCTCTGTCACCTCGTCGAGAACGCCATCGTCCACGCCGGGACCCAGGCACCACAAGTCGATATCGGCGTCACGACCAACGCCGGGAACGTCACCATCGACATCGCCGACGAAGGACCGGGCGTCTCCGACCGAATCGCGGCCGTCGTCGAAGACCGAAACGTACCGGAGTACGACGACCCGACGATGGGCTTCGGACTCACGCTCGTCCGACTGCTCGTCGTCGATACGTACGGCGGCAGCGTCGAAATCGACAGTTCCGATACGGGGTCCGTCGTTCGCGTCACGCTCGCCCGCCCCGGCGAGAACGGCGTCATCGACACCACGAACCAGTACGGCGTGCCGCCGTGGGTGCTCGGCGCGACGACGGTGGCGGCCATCGTCGCGGGCGTCGTCATGGGGGTCGTCTTCCACCTCCTCACCGGTTCGCTCGCCGTCATCGGCGGTCTCTACGGCGTCATGAACGGCGGCGTCGGCTGGGTGATGCACCTGTTCCACAGCGTCGTCTTCGGCGTCCTCTTCGCCGTCGCCGTGGTGCGACAGAACCCCCGCGGCGCGATTCGAAGCCCCCTCAAGATGACCGGGCTCGGTATCGGCTACGGCGTGTTCCTGTCGTTCGTCGCCGCCGGTGTCATCATGCCGCTGTGGCTCCAAGCGGTCGGCATTCCGGCGACGGTCCCGACCCTTTCGCTTCCGGGCCTGTTCGCACACATCGTCTGGGGAGGCGTCTTCGGCGGCGTCTTCGGGCTGGCGCTCGCGTGGCGTCAGTAGTGCCAGCAAACATTTGTCGGTGGGTTGATTCACCCCGTGTATGAATCGCCAGAACTGGCGCGCTTTCGTCCTCCTTCTCCTCGGCGTCACCCTGTTGGCGAACCCCCTGTATCTCTATCCCGAAGACGTCTCCTACGAGACGACCTACACCTACGAAGCATCGGCGGTGGACTACCTTCCCAACACCGCCCGCACGTTCTACCACTTCAAGTCCTGTGGGTGGAACCCCCTCCAGTCGGCAGAGTGCGCCGTCATCAACGATATGGCCCGCGGCGACTCGGTCGAACTCCGTCTCGACCCGGACCGGGGCGTCGATTCCGAGTTCTGGTCGTTCGACTACGTTCGGGCAGACGGCCGCTATTTCGAACCGAACGCCACGCTCGACGGACGCACCCTCACCCTCTCGCTCACCCCGGTGTCGGAAGCGACGGTCAAACGCGCCCTATCTGAGGACTTCGACGAGACGCCCCCGTACATCCGAGAAGCCGTCCGAAACGGCAGCAGCACCATATCCGAAGAAGACGTGTACGAGGCAGACACCCACTACGTCGAACACGACGGGACCTATTACAAAGTGAGTCCCGTCGAGAGCAAGCGCCGACCGACCGGGTGGGGCTGGAAAGACCCATCACAGGTCCAACTCGACGCGATGCGACTGGCGGCGTGGATTGGCGGTATCGCCTGTATATGGCGCGCTGGCGAGTGGACCGAACGCGGGCGACGGGCCGCCGAATCGACGAAGTCGCGTCGTTAACGTCGTAGACGCATCGCTCGTAGCGGGCGAAAACGGAAAAACTGGGCTGGCTTATGTCCCGTGCGCCCAGCTGTTCATGTACTCGGACTGCTCGTCGGTGAGCGAGTCGAACTCGATGCCTTCTGCGGCGAGTTTGATTTCGGCGACTTCGCGGTCCAGTTCGTCCGGCACGTCGTGGACGCCGGCGTCGTAGGCCTCGGCGTTCTCGACGAGTTCGCGGACGACGACTGCCTGCACGCCGAACGACTGGTCCATCACTTCGACCGGGTGGCCGAGCGAGATGGGCGCGGCGAGGTTGACGAGGCGGCCCTCGGCGAGGACGTTGAGGCGACGGCCGTCGGCCATCTCGTAGGCCTCGACGCCGTCGCGTGCTTCGTACTCCTCGACGGCGAGGTCAGACAGGTCGTCGAGGTTGATTTCGATGTCGAAGTGCCCGGCGTTGGCGAGGAGCACGCCGTCTTTCATGTGCTCGAAGTGCTCGCGGGTGATGACGTCGCGGTTGCCGGTGGTCGTGATGAACACGTCGCCGACTTTCGCCGCCTCGGCCATCGGCATGACCTCGTAGCCCTCCATGTGGGCTTCGAGCGCGCGGCGCGAATCGACTTCGGTGACGATGACGTTCGCGTTCTGGCCGGCGGCCTTCTTGGCGACGCCCTTGCCACAGTAGCCGTAGCCGCCGACGACGACGTTCTTCCCGGCGTAGGAGAGGTTCGTCGTCATGGCGATGGTCGCCAGCGACGACTCGCCGGTGCCGTGAACGTTGTCGAAGAGGCGCTTCATCGGCGTGTCGTTGACGGCGAAGACCGGATATTTGAGTTCGCCGTCTGCGTCCATCGCGCGCAGGCGGTGGACGCCCGTGGTGGTCTCTTCCGCGCCGCCGACGATGGTCTCGATGAGTTCGGGGTACTCCTCGTGGATGGTGAAGACCATGTCCATGCCGTCGTCCACGGTGATGGTCGGTTCGTGCGAGACGACGGCGTCGATGGCGGCGTAGTAGTCCTCGTCGTCCACGCCGCGGACGGCGTAGGAGGTGATGTCGTCGTTGGCGTCGAGGGCGGCCGAGACGTCGTTGTGGGTCGAAAGCGGGTTGCACCCGGTGATGGCGACTTCCGCGCCACCGAGCGCGAGGAGTTCGACCAGATTCGCCGTCTTCGCTTCGACGTGCATGGCCATCCCGATGACCTCGCCGTCGAGCGGTTGGTCGGCTTCGAACTGCTCGCGGAGTTCCTGCAGGATGGGCATGTGCTGGAGCGCCCAGTCCATCTTGCGGCGTCCCTCCTTCCGGGCGGCCTCGAGGTCACGAAATTCCATTTCGTGGCCTGCCGAGGTCCCCTCGGCAATGTCGTCGAGGTGCTCGGAGACGGGAGCGTAGTGTTCGCTCATACAGGGCGATTCGAAGAGGGGTCCGAAAACCCTACCGAAGCGGAAGCGAGACAGCACAGGATCGGGCGGCGATTCGATGGGCGGTTAGACGCGCTCGAACAGGTCGGCCGCGGCGGTGCGAGCGCGGGCTTTGACGGTCTCTTCGTCCAGCGTCAGCACCTCGCGGTCACGCATCAGGACCTGTCCGTCACACACCGTGTGGCGCACGTCAGACCCGCGGGTCGCGTAGGCGAGGTGGCTCACGAGGTTGTTGGCGGGTGTGAGGTGCGGTGCGTCGAGGTCCACGACGGCGATATCGGCGACCGCGCCTGCTTCGAGGCGGCCACCGGGGAGACCGATTGCGTCCGCCGAGCCAGCGGTCGCCATCCGAACCACGTCTGGGGCGGCCACGGCGCTCGCGTCGTCGCTGGCGAGTTTGCCGAGCATCGCGGCGTCGCGCATCTCGTCGAAGAGGTCGAGGTCGTTGTTCGAGGCCGCGCCGTCGGTGCCGAGTCCGACCGTGACGCCCGCATCGAGCATGTCCTGAATCGGGGCCATCCCGGAGGCGAGTTTCATGTTCGAGGCGGGGCAGTGGACGACGCCGGTTCCCGCCTCGGCGAGCAACTCGATTTCCTCGCCGTCGGTGTGGACGCCGTGGGCGACGAAGTCCGACTCGGTGAGCATGCCCACCGATTTCGCGTAGGCGAGCGGGCGCTCGTCGCGTTCTTCGACGATTGGCTCGACTTCGTCGGTCGTCTCGTTGGCGTGGTAGTGGACCGGAATACCGTCGTCGTGCGCCTCGGCGGCGAGTTCGTGCAAGTACTCCTCGCCGACCGTGGTCAGCGAATGGGGCATGACCGCCGTTCGGATACGGCCGTCTGCGGCACCGTCGAACTCGCGAGCGATATCGAGCGACTCGTCGGCGTCGGCCCACGCGGCCTCGTCGTCTTTGCCGATGGTGACGACGCCGTGACCGATGCGGGCGCGGACGCCCGATTCTTCGACCGCCGCGGCGACTTCGGGGACTTCGAAGTACATGTCCGCGAACGCGGTGGTGCCGGATTTAATCATCTCCAGAATGCCGAGTTCGGTTCCGGCACGCACGTCTTCGGGTGTGAGCGCGGCTTCCGCCGGCCAGATGTCTTCTTGGAGCCACGCCCCGAGCGGTTTGTCGTCGGCGTAGCCGCGGAGGAGGGTCATGGCGGCGTGGCAGTGGGCGTTGACCAGACCGGGCATGACGAGACAGCCCTCGGCGTCGAGCGTCTCGGTGGCGTCGGCGTCGAGCGTGCCGGTTTCGAGAATCGTCCCCTCGTCTCGGTCCACGAGCACGTCGGCCGATTCGACCGTCATATCGGGGCGGAGCACCTGCCCGCCCGCGATGTGGAGCGTGTTCATACAGGGCGTTCCGTGGCGGTCGTCCTGAATCCACCGTCTCCGGTCGGCACCGCTTCGATACGCACGCAGTCACTCGATTCTCGGATGTTGGGAACGAGCACCCCCTCTTACCTCCGGTCGTTCGCTAGTGTCGTTCATTGGACTCGCTCGACACGCGCAGCGGGCCATTCGCACCATGACCGAGACACGCACCCTCGTCGCCGAGTACGTCACGCACAACCCGGGCGTCCACTTCAACGAACTCGTCCGTTCGCTCGACCTCGCACCGGGCCAAGTCCAGCACCACATCCGTCGGTTGATTGCCGACGACGCCATCCAACGCCGGGAGTTCTACGGTCGAACGCACTACTTCGCGCCGGGATTCGACGCGTGGGAACGCGGCGTCCTCGCGCTCGTCCGCCGCGACACCGCCCGCGCGATTCTCGGCCACGTACTCGAACACGGCGAGGCTCGCCCCGGCGACGTGGCAGACGAAATCGGCGTCGCGCGGAGCACGCTCGAATGGCACCTCGACCACCTCGTCGAACGGGATATCGTCCACAAGCGGCGCGACCTCCACAACCACGTCACGCTCGAACTCACCCACCCCGAGCGGACCGCACACCTCCTCGAATCCGTCTCGCCCTCGCTTCCCGACCCCTTCGTCGCGCAGTTCGACCGTCGGGTGAGCGCGGTTATCGAAGGCTAGTCGGCTCCTGTTCTTTCTGTCTGTGGCGAAAGCCAGTTAGCCCCTGAGTGTGAGACTCCGATATGCGAATTGCCGTGCCCAACAAGGGCCGCCTCCACGAGCCGACGATTCAACTCCTCGAACGCGCCGGGTTGCACCTCGACAACGGAGCCGAGCGGAAGCTCTACGCCGGTACCGTAGACCCCGACGTGACCGTCCTCTTCGCCCGCGCCGCCGACATCCCCGAGTACATCCGCGACGGCGCGGCCGAAATCGGCATCACGGGACTGGACCAGGTGAGCGAATCGGGCCACGAACTCGCCGACCTGCTCGACCTCGAATACGGGAAGTGCCGACTCGTCCTCGCCGCGCCCGAGGACGGCGATATCGAGTCGCCCGAAGACGTAGAAGGAAAAGTCGTCGCCACCGAGTTCCCGCACATCGCGCGAACGTACTTCGAGGAGGCGGGCATCGACGCCGAAGTCGTCGAGGTCACGGGCGCGACGGAGTTGACCCCGCACGTCGAGATGGCCGACGCCATCATCGACATCACCTCGACGGGGACGACGCTTCGCGTGAACCGCCTCGGCATCGTAGACGAAGTGCTCTCGTCGTCGGTTCGGCTCTTCGCCCATCCCGACGTCGTGGACGACCCGAAAGTCGAGCAACTCGTCATGGCGCTCGAATCCGTGCTTACTGCCGAGGGCAAGCGCTATCTGATGATGAACGCCCCGCGTGAGCGCCTCGACGAAGTACGCGAAGTCATCCCCGGACTCGGCGGGCCGACGGTGATGGACGTGGCCGGAAACGACACCGTCGCGGTCCACGCCGTCGTCAACGAGCGCGACGTGTTCGAAGTGGTGAGCGAGTTGAAGAACGTCGGCGCGAGCGGGATTCTCGTGACCGAAATCGAGCGCCTCGTCGAATAGAATCGACTCGTTTCGGTCACACCGGCGCGCTCGACAGGATGACGAGCAGGCCGAAGAGCACGACGCCGACGATGACCGAGACGACGAAGTGGATGAAGACGACGTAGGCGGTCAAGCGGTCAGACTGGCCGTACAAGAACCGCGCGAGGAGAAAATCGAGCGCGAGTGCGATACCGAGTGCGAGAAACGAGTTGAAGCCGAACGTCGTCGAGACGACGGCGACGGCCGCGATTGCCGGGCCGATTGCGAACGCTTTCTTCACCTCGACGTCGCCGAGGACGTTTCTGGCGGCGACGTGAGCGGTTACGGAGAGAAACAGGGCAAACAACGCGAAGGTCCCCGCGACGGCGAGCACCGTCGCGTTCGAAGCGGCCGTCTGCAAAGCGAGGGCGTCCATATCGGCCCGTGGGACGCGGATGACTTAGGTGCAGGCGATTTCGACGGGCGAGTTAGAAGCTCCCGCCGAGGAGACCGAGTTCCGAGAGGCGTTCGGAGATGACATCGACGGCCTCTTCGGCGTCTGTCGGCTGTTTGCCGCCCGTGATGACGAGTTTTCCCGACCCGAAGAGGAGCGCGACGACGCTGGGGTCGTCGAGGCGATAGACGAGTCCGGGGAACTGCTCGGGTTCGTACTCGATGTTTTCGAGTCCGAGTCCGATGGCGATCGCGTTGAGGTTGAGGCTCTCGCCGAGGTCCGCGCTCGTCACGATGTTCTGGACGGTGATTTCGGGGTCGTCATCGACGGGAATCTGGAGTTCGCGGAGTTTGTCGAAGACGATACCGAGACTCTCGTGAACGTCGTCTGTGGACTTCGCGCCCGTACAGACGATTTTGCCGGAACGGAAGATGAGGGCTGCAGATTTAGGTTCTTGCGTACGGTAGACGAGACCCGGGAACTGTTCGGGGTCGTAATCGGCGCCTTCGAGGTCCATTGCCACACTCTGTAAATCGAGTTCTTGGCCGATTCCCGTGGAGGCGACGACGTTTTCGATGTTGATTGTGTCCTTCGGGTCGGTCATACGACGGTTTAAGTCACGTATGTGCGCTTTAAAAAGATTGGTGCGAAAACCTGACAGGTCGGGAGTCGTGAACGTCGGCCAACTCAGCGACGGCGGCGAATGACTTGGACGTTCTTGCCTGTGACAGCGATGCCGAGAAGTGTGAGTGCGAGCGGAACGAAGATTCGGACGAACGCCGGTCTGAACAGCCAGTAGACGCCGAAGAACAGACCGACCGAGACGAGTTTCAACACGGCGAACGACGCTGGTCCGGGGTCGCCGCCGGAGAGCAGTCGCACGATTGGGTTGCCTTCTTGGACGCCGGCCATCTTGACGCCGATGACTGTGGTCACGTAATCACCAAGCCCGTAGGTGAGCACCGCCGCGCCCCAGAGCATCGCGTCGAGTGAAACCATGCAGGAGGATACCAAGCGGGTATCATAACTCTCACTGTCGGCCAGTGGGGACCGATACCCTCATTTTCGCCGCCCGTTAGGTCCGAGCGTGTACGGATTGGAACTCGCCGGCGAGGAAGACGACTTCGCCGCCCGCGAAGCCGAGTCGGCCGCCACGGGTGTCGATATCGTCGCCCCCGGACTGGCGACCGCTCGGGGTGTCGAAACCGACCGCGCGAGAACCTTGGCTTACACCCGCAGAGTAGTCGAACTCGTCGGGCACTGCGACCCCGATATCGACGCCGCCAGAGCGCTCGTCGAGGCCGCGGCCATCGACCGCGAGGGAACCGTCGCCGTCCGCGCCCGCGACGTGCGCCGACTGACGGGGGTGAGCACCAGCGACGCCGAGATTTCCATCGGGAGCGCGCTGGTCGAACGCGGATTCGACGTGGACCTCGACTCACCGGACCACGAGTTGCGAGTGTACTTCTCCGAAGACAAATGCCTCGTCGGTTGGACCGTCGTCGAGAGCGTTCGTGACTTCGGCGACCGAAAACCCACGGACAGACCCTTCTTCCAACCCGGAAGTATGGCACCGCTCGACGCCCGCGCCTTCGTCAACATCGCGGGTGCAAAACCCGGTGCTCGGATTCTGGACCCGATGTGCGGGACCGGTGGCGTGCTGTTAGAGGCCGGACTCGCCGGTGCCGACGTGGTCGGCGTCGATGCACAGGAGAAGATGGCCCGCGGTGCGAAGGTGAACCTGGACCACTACGTCGGCTCCGGCGAGGTCGTTCGCGGCGATGCGACGGCGCTTCCGTTTTCGGACGATTCCATCGACGGCGTCGTGTTCGACGCACCCTACGGTCGCCAGTCGAAGATTGCCAGACACACGCTGGAGGAGTTGGTTCGGGGGGCGCTCTCGGAAGTCGCCCGTGTGTCGCATCGGTGTGTGATGGTCGCCGACCGGTCGTGGGTCGAGGTGGCCGAAGCGGTTGGATGGGAGGTCGAACAGGTGTTCGAGCGGCGGGTCCATCGCTCGCTGGTTCGGTACGTGCACCTGTTGAATCGGTGAGTTCTGTCGAATCGGAGAGAGACGACCCGTCAGGGGGCACACGGCGGGGAGTCGTGCTTGCCGTGTCGGGCGGCCCAAAAATGTCGTCGTCGGGAGTTGACTCGTCGGTACCGGCGGTCGGAGTGCGGTCAGGCGAGGAAGATTGCGACCAGTGCGAGAATCACCAACGTCTCTGGAAGGACGGTGAGGATGAGTCCGCGCACGAAGAGGTCTTCATTTTCCGCCATCGCGCCAACGGCGGCCGAACCGATTCCGCGCTCTGCGATGCCAGCACCGTACGCTGCGATTCCGACGGCGAGTGCCGCCATCCCACCGGCCAAGAACTCGGCCGATTCTGGCGGGAGCGTTGGCGCATCCGATTGGAGGGTCGTTGCCACGACAGGCCAGAACGCACTGTGAGCTAGTTCGCTCATTGCTCAATCGATTGTTGGGTTCATTTTTGAATAAATCTTCTTGCTTTCAGAAAGAAAACACTATTACGAGTCGTGGACGTAGTTCTATGGGTCGATTTTCCGACCATCAGAGAGCGTTTTTTCGGGCGGTTCAGAGACTCGAAGCAGGGTTACCAGAACGGCCGACGCGAACTCGAAACTGAAGCCATCAGTAATTCATTATTTATCCCAGTAATTATCAACGTATGAACAGACGGACGTATCTTGCAACAGCAGGGGGAGTGTTGTTGGCGGGTTGTACCTCGTCTGAAGGGAACCCGGACGATACGACGACGACGGCGAACCCAACGACCGAGACGACGACGCAGACACCAGAGCAGACGACAGAGACGACCGAATCGCCGACACCGACTCCCGAAGAGACCGAAACGGAGACACAGACGGAGACGACGGAGACGCCCGACGAGGCGGACCAGATACTGAATCGAATCGCAACCACACTCGACAAAGTCGTCGTCCAGTACGCCGCGGCCGCGGGGCAGAATCAGAGTTTCCTCGACCTCAATTCGACGAGCGGGTTCTCGTTCGACGAGAACTCGGAGTATCTCTACGCCGCTCGGAAGCGTTTCAACACCCTCGATGGAGACCTGAGCGACGAGCAGAAACAGCGCAGGTCACGACTCCGGGGGGCGTACTGGTTTCTCTGGTGGACCGGAAAGACGTACGAGCAACTCGCAGAGGCCAACTACCGGTCGAAGAACGCGGTTTCGAGGTTGTACAGCGGCGAGTACCACCAGATAGAGTCGAGAGCCGACGCCATCGTAACGGCCACCGAAAACGCGGCAGCGCCGTTCTCGTCGCTGAAGAAGGACTCCGATGCCGAGAGTCTCGACGCGATAAGCGAACTCACGCCGGAGGACTACGAGACCACCGTCTCACAAATCGAGACCGAAATCAGTCGGTTCGGAACGTTCGCGGACCAGATACTGCTGTTGAGCGCATCCATGCAGCGACTGCACGAAGGGTTCGAAGAGTATCTCGGCGAGCGGTACGACGACGCCTCCGGGACGTTCTACACCCTCTTTCGGGACTTCGAGGAGTTGAACGAGGAGTTCACGACGGTAGACCCGACGGAGGCGCTCGAACGGGCATACGAGGAGTTCGCGTGTATAACTGGGGCGCTCTCGGAGGGCTGTCTCCTCCTCGACGAGGCAGCGACCGCAGGCGGCAACGAAATCGCCGAGAAGCAACAGGCGGCGGAGTCGGACGCGAGAGAGGAGTTCAACTCGTGTGACATTGTGTCGGAGGAAATCGGCTCGGTAGCCGAGTTCTTCGACGCCCTTCCGGAAGAGCGGTCGTACTGACGCAGGTTCTCTCCTCCTCGTCGAGTTCGAGAGACTCACGTCACGAACACCCGAGAGAGGTTACGCAGCCGTATCGACGATTTGGCGACACCCTTCGATAAACTGCAGAAGGCTGGCACCGGCGTCGGTCGCTACACTGATGAGTATCTGTTCGGTGTCCGAATAGGGGAATTGAACGACGAACGCGCTGTCGTAGTAGTGGACGACGGCCCGCTGTTCACCGATTGGGTGAGACTCGACTAGTTGAGCCAGCGGTAGTGACTCGACGCGAACGTCGTCAACGACTTCGTCGAACGCTCGTTTCGAATACTGTTCTTTGAGGTCACGGCGGAGGTACTGTATCTCGTAGTCGTCTTCCGAGACGATGATAACGGTTCGGAGACCGTCGCCGACACGCGTTTTGAGATAGTTCGCAAGTTGCTGAGCCGTACTTTCGACCATAGTGGTGCCTTGGATTCTGTGCCGACGTATTGTGGTATATTAATGGTATTGGCCATCGGACACCCGAGACCATCCCAGTACATCCCGCTCTCTTCGCGGGACACCAACTCGTGGGTCGATTCCCGAAAATTCGGCTGTCCAACCGTTCGGACTACTCACTTCGTGCTACCACCGACTCGCCCGCCGTCACACTCTCTCCTTTCTCGACCGCAACGTCTTCGACTCCGTACTCCGGCGGCAACAACACGTCCGCCCGAGAGCCGAAGTCGATGTGTCCGAATCGCTCGCCGCGAGCGAGTTCGTCGCCCGCCGAAACGTAGGGGTGAATCCGACGAGCGAACGCACCCGCAATCTGCGAGATTTCGAACTCGCCATCCTCGGATTCGACCACGATATCGACGCGCTCGTTCTTGTCTGAGTCTTTCGAAAACGCGGGTTTGTGCGCGCCGGGTCGGTGTGTCACCTCGCGGACCGTCCCCGAAACAGGGGCGCGGTTGACGTGCACGTCGGTGACGTTCATGAACACGCCAATTCGCACTCTGTCGCCCTCTTCTCGGATGACCGAAACGCGACCGTCGGCAGGTGAGATGATTCCCTCTTTTGGTGGCGACCGCTCCGGGTCGCGGAAGAACCAGAGGACGAACGCGCCGAAGGCGAGCAAAAACGCGCCGACTGGTGGGAGCACGAACGCGAAGATGGCCGCGCCGACGAACGCAGGAACCGCGAACCGCCGATAGCCGGGTGCGAACTTCATTTTAGGCTTCGTTCCGAATCTCCGCGCCCCAACTGGTGAGCAGGTGCGTGAGGTGCAGTCGGTCGTCGATGCCCGTCACGAGGTCCAAATCGACCGAGCCGGCGATTTTGTGGAGGCGTGGGAGTTCGCCGGGACCGAACTTCTCGGGCGTGGCGTCCGCGACACGAAGGATATCTTGGAGGAGTTCCTGCCCCTCGTATCCCTCGTCGTCGAGGAGCGTGGTGATGGTCTTTCGGGCGTCGCGGATGTCGCCGTCGCGGGCCTGAATGAGGAGCGTCTTGAGTTCGTCGTCGAACCCGACCTCGCCGAGGGCGGCGTGGACCGACGACATGGTAATCTCGTCGGCCTCGTTCGCGGTGCGCTGGGCCGAGAGGACGGCCTTGCGGACGTTCCCCTCGGAGGCATCGGTGAGAAATTGGAGACCGCCGGCGTCGTATTCGACGCCCTCGGCGTCGAGGATGTCGGCGAGGAGCGCTTCGAGTGAGTCGTCGTCCGGCGCGGGCATCGGAACGGGGAAACAGCGCGAGCGAATCGGCGGGATGAGTTTCGAGGGTTGACGCGTGGCGATGACGAACTGCGTCGTTCGGTGGTGCTGTTCCATCACGCGGCGAAGCGCCTGCTGGAAGTCCTCGCGGATGGCTTCGGCGTTGTCGAGGACGATAGTCTTGTACGTCCCCGACATCGGGGCGTAACTCGCCGACTCCTTGAGCACGCGATTTATCATGTCGCGTTTGGCCATTCGACTCCGGCCGTCGAGGAACTGCTCGAATCGCGGGTCGCTGCGAATCTGCTTTTTCGTCCGATTGAAGAAGTCGGCGACGTTGAGTTCGATGAGGTCGTTCTCGGGGTCGTCGTGCGCCTCGTGGGCGAGGGCGCGAACGGCGGCGGTCTTGCCGACACCGGGCGGTCCCTGCACCACGAGGTTCATGGGTTCATCGACGGCGCGGCGGAGACGCTCGCGTGCCTCCGGCTGTGGGAGGTCTTCGAGCGTCGGTGCGTGCGTCTCGGTCCACAGCGGCGCGTCCATTGGACTGCGGTAACAGACGGGTGGGTAAGAATCGGTCGGTCCGGCGTCCCACTGCGGGTTCAGAGCACGTCGCAGTCGCGCAGATTCGACGCACGTTTACCGCCGCCGCCACGAGTATCGCCCATGTCTATGCGCGCGACCTTCCTCGGAACCGGCGGGGCGGTTCCCACAACGGTGCGTGCGCCGAGCGCGGTACTGGTCAACCGCGACGGCGAGCGCCTCCTGTTCGATTGCGGGGAGGGCACCCAACGCCAGATGATGCGCTACGGGACCGGCTTCGGTATCTCGCATCTCTTCGTCACCCACCTCCACGGTGACCACATCCTCGGTATTCCCGGTCTCATTCAGACGCTCGACTTCAACGAGCGCGACGACCCGCTGGCCATCCACGGCCCGCCGGGAAGCAAGCGTCACCTCGAAGAACTCGTCCGCGCCGGTGGGTACCAGCCCAGTTTCCACGTCTCGGTCCACGAGACCCGCCCCGGCAACGTCGCGTATCGGGGCGACGACTACGAGGTCCGAGCATTCGAGACCGAACACCGGACCTCCTCGGTGGGTTACGCCTTGGTCGAAGACGACCGACCCGGCCGGTTCAACCGCGAACGCGCCGAAGAACTCGGCGTCCCGGTCGGACCCGAGTTCAGCAAACTCCACGACGGCGAGTCGGTCGAACTCGAAGACGGAACCGTCGTCGAACCCGAACAGGTCGTCGGCGACCCCCGACCCGGCCGCAAACTCGTCTACACCGGCGATACGCGACCGCTGGATTCGACCGCCGAAATCGCCGAGAGTGCCGACCTATTGATTCACGATGCGACGTTCACCGACGACGAGTCGGGACGGGCGGCCAAGACCGGTCACGCGACTGCCCGCGAGGCAGCGCGTGTCGCCCGCGACGCGGGTGTTCGAAAACTCGCGCTCACCCACATCTCGGCGCGCTACGCGGCCCATCCGGACCCGCTCTTGGCGCAAGCGAGCGACGTCTTCGACGGTGACGTGTTCGTCGCCGAAGACGGGCAGACGGTCGAAATTCCGTTTTCGGACGCCGACGACTGACCCCGAATCGGAGGCACGCTTTTCTCGCTCGTCGGGGAATCGACACCCATGCCGACGAACGCCTTCCACATCGTCGATGTGTTTGCGACGGCCAAGTACGCCGGAAACCAACTCGCCGTGTTCGAGGACGCCCAGTCGCTCTCGGACGACGAGCAGGCCGCACTCGCCGTCGAGATGAATTATTCAGAGACGACGTTCGTCGAGGGCGGCGACAGCGAATCAGGATACGACGTTCGAATCTACACGCCAGCGACCGAAATCCCGTTCGCCGGCCACCCGACGCTCGGGACCGCCGCAGTCCTCCGCGAGCACTACGACGCGGGCGACGAGATTACGCTGAACCTCGGTGTCGGCCCCATCTCGGTCACGGTTCGCGGGTCGGGCGACGACGAGACGTACTGGATGAAACAGAACGAACCCGAGTTCGGCGAGACGCTGGAACACGACCGACTCGCAGACGTGCTCTCGCTGGACGAGTCGGACGTGGACACAGAGTGGCCCGTACAGGTCGTCTCGACCGGGCTTCCGGCGGTGATGGTACCGCTCCGCGACCGAGACGCCCTTGGACGAAGCGAAGTGAACCCCATCGCCTATCGAGAACTGCTGGACGAGACGGACGTGGAGAACCTCCTCTTGTTCTGTCCCGACCCGCGCGACGAGGCGCACGATTTCGCGGCGCGTATGTACTGCATGGGCTACGGCATCCCCGAAGACCCGGCGACGGGGAGCGCAAACGGCTGTCTCGCGGGCTATCTCGCCCGCCACGAGTACTTCGGCGACGGCGAGGTCGAAGCAGTGGTCGAACAGGGCTACGAGATGGGCCGGCCGTCGCTCCTCCATCTCGAATCGGAGGCGACCGACGACGGTATCGACATCCACGTCGGTGGGCGCGTCGAGTTCGTCGCAGAAGGGAATCTCGTCTGAGGCGACGTGCGAGTAGGCTCGGGGCGGCGACGACGGCCTAGTCGCGGTGATCGTCGCAGACGGGAACACGGCCCTCGTCGAGCAAGACGACGGGGACGCCGAGGACGACCCACTCGCGGACGTAGTGTCGAATCCGCGTCGCGGGCGCGGCGCACTCGACGCATTCGGCCTCAGTGTCGGATGGAACCGATTCGAGAATTCGCGTTCGTGGGCCGACTGCCATTCGTGTGTAGGCCGGTTGTTTCAGAAGGAGTACGACCAGTCCAGCGGCGACCACGAGACTCACCAGTGGGAGGACGATTCGACCCGCACCCGACCGAACGAGTGCGCCGAACAGTACCAAGAGGGCGACCACGGCGGCGAGTTCACGGGTGAATCGCATCAGGCGGAACTGTTGCTCGAACTGCCTTGCGAGGACGACTCCTGTCCGCTCGAATCGTCGTCGAGCGAGCGGACGAACTGCGGATAGCCGCCGTCGCCGACCGGGATGTACACGGTGTCGGTCTCGTCCAGTTTCTCGATGTACTTCTGGGCGAGCACCTCGTCGGAGAGTGACTCGGCGAGGATTCGGTTCGCGTCCGCTTCACCCTGTGCCTCGATGCGTTTGCGCTCGGCTTCGAGTTCTTCGACGGCGAGTTCGTCTTGTTTCTGTTGGCGGCGCTGTTCGGTGATTTCCTTCTGTTCGACCGCTTGGGCGTACTCCGAGGGGAGTTCGACGTTTCGAATCTGGACGGCTTCGAGGATGATGCCGTCTTTGGCGAACTCCTCGCCGAGTTCCTTCTCGGCGGCGTCTTTCAGTTTCGTCTGACCCTCGCCAGTGTAGATTTCGGTGACCGGGAGTCGGCCCGCTTCGGTTCGGAGGACAGAGCGAATCGAGGGGCGAATCAGGCGCTCTTCTGCGGTTCCGAGCGTCCGGTAGTTCTGGTAGAACGACACCGCTTTCGCGGCGTCGATGCGGTAGCGGACGGTCACGTCGATGTCGGTTCGCAGACCGTCTTGGGTGAGGACCGTGATGGCGTCGTCACCCTGTTGGTTGCCCTCGCCGGCTTTCGAGGACATCGTGTAGGATTGCGGGCGAACCGACATGGAGACGGTCGATTGGGAGACGGGGTTGACGACGTGCGCACCGGGTTCGAAGACGGTTCCGGTGGTCGCACCCCACTTCTTTACGACCTTGACGTTTCCTTCTTCGACGGGTTCCCACGCGAGTAATCCGGCGACGGGAGAGGCGATTAGGAGGAGGGCGAGACAGCCAATGAGGACCATCCGCGTCAACGACCGAGGCGTCGTCGAGGGCGGGGAGGGAATATCAGAACTCATCGTGTCCGATTTTTCAGCATTCCAATTAGTTCCACCGACCGACAACTCGCCGCACCGAGGAGAGTTCCACCCCGGCGTGGAGTATATATCCGGTGCGAACCTAGTCGCCTTCGTGAACGACCGGACGAGCGCGCTCGACTCGGTCGTCTTCGGCATCGACATCCAAAGCGGCGACATCCGTGGCGACGCACCGTCGTACGCGCTCGTCGTCGTGGACAGTCGGGCCGACGAGGTAACGGTCGAGCGAGACGTGGTCTCTTTCCGAAAGTTGCGTCGCCTCATCGAGCGAGACGAACCCGCGCTCATTGCGACGGACAACATGTACGAACTGGCGACCGACAAGGACGACCTGGTTCGATTCTTACGGTGGCTTCCCCACGAATCGCGGTTGGTGCAGGTCACGGGTGCAGAGCGGCCGGAACCCCTCTCGCGGGTGGCCGCCCGCCACGGCGTCCCGTACGGCAAAGAGCCGATGAAGGAGGCCGAGGCGGCCGCGCGTCTCGCACTCGCCAACGTCGGATACGAAGTGGCAGCCTTCGAGAACACGACCACCGTCAAAGTCTCTCGCGGGCGCTCGACCGGCAAAGGTGGCTGGAGCCAAGACCGCTACACGCGCCGGATTCACGGCTCTGTCAAGCGCCAATCCCGAAAAGTGGAATCCGCGCTCAAAGAGGCCGGACTGGACTACGAGCGCGACGTCACCGAGAAGTACGGCGGCTACTCGAACGCCATCTTCACCGTCGAGGCCCGCCCGCAGGACATCCCCGTTTCGAGTAGGCGCTCCGGCGACACCCGCATCGAAATCGAGCGCGAGCGCCGCGACGGCATCGACTTCGAACCGCTCGTCAAACGCCGTGACCGCGTCATCGTCGGCATCGACCCCGGGACGACCACCGGCGTCGCAGTCGTCGGATTGGATGGTCGCGTCCTCGACGTGCACTCCACTCGCACCGCCGACACCCCGGCGATTATCGAATGGCTCATCGAACGCGGCCGGCCGACGCTCGTCGCCGCCGACGTGTATCCCATGCCCGAGACGGTCGAGAAGTTCAGACGGAGTTTCGACGCCGTCGGCTGGAACCCGCCGAGCGATATCGCGGTCGATGAAAAACTCCATCGCACCCGCGAGGCGGCCTACGAGAACGACCACGAGCGCGACGCTCTCGCCGCGGCACTGTTCGCGTTCGACGCTCACGAGGACCAGTTCGAGCGAATCTCTCGAAAGGTCCCCGCCGAAATCGACCGCGAGGAGGTCATCGCCCGCGTCATCTCCAGCGAGGAGTCCGTCGAAGCCGTCTTGCGAACGATGCAATCGGACGACGACGGGGGCGACGACGGCGGGAACGAGGAAGCCCACGAACAACCCGAACTATCGCCCGAAGAGCGCGAGATTCGGGAGTTGAAGACCCGCGTCGAGCGCCTCGAATCCCACATCGACGAACTCACCGACGAACTCGACGCGAAAGAAGAGACCATCGAGGAGTACAAGACGGAACTCTCGGACGCCCGCCGGAAAGAGCGCCAAGAGGCACGCGAGCGCCGCGAAGTCAACCGCCTCGAACGCGACAACGGCCGGTTAGAGCGGGAGGTGGAGTCCTTGGAGGAACGGAACGAAGCCCTCTCCGAAAAGCTCGAACGCCTGAAGTCGCTCTGGAAACTCGACCACTCGAACTTTGCGGACGTAAATACGGAGAAGAACCTCGTGCCCGTCAAAATCGTCGAGCAGTTCACGAAAGCCGCGCTGGACGAGACAGTCGAACAGTACGGCATCTCGGCGGGCGACGTGGTGTACTTCCGCGACGCGAGCGGGGCGGGGCGGGCGACTGCGGAGCGACTGGCCGAGTTCGAACCCCGCGTCGTCCTCCGAACCGGGAACCTCTCGGACGTTGCCGAGGAGATTCTCTTCGAAGCGAGCATCCCGGTTTCGCCTGCGGATGGAATGACGATTCAGGAGATAGACGAGTTGGCGATTGCCCGCGAAAAGGAAGTCGAATCGGCGATTGCCGACTGGGAGGAGCGCGCGGCCGAGCGCCAGAAAGAACAGCAGAAGTCGATGGTGGACCAGATTATCTCGGAGCATCGCGCCGAGAACCGACGATAGTTCCCCGATTCTAACTGCCAATCCCTATTCTGCGGCCGCCTCGTTGCCCGTCAACCCACCGACGACGAAGTAGAGCGCCGCCCCGAGCAGCGGAATGAAGAACGCAACCGCGACCCAGAGCGTCGCGTTTCGCTCTTTGAACGTCGCATCGCGGTGAACCCGGTAGGGGAGGTAGACGTGGAAGACGAGGAAGTACACCCCGAAGCCGATGAGGTAGGGCACGTACGCCCCGCCGTTTACCGAGGCCCACATGGCGACGAGCAGGGCGAAGACGACCAGCATGAGCGCCGCGAAGATGAAAATCGGCGCACGCGTCGTGGTTCCAGAGTCCGACATTACCCCGACTTAGACTCGAACCGTGTTGTCCGTTTCGCCACCCGCGTTCCAGAAGTCATATCCCACATCCCCGTCAGAAAGCACGTATGGACGCATACGACCTGATCACTCGGAACGCCTCCGAAGTGGTCACGGAGGACGAAGTGCGCGCGCTGGCCGAGGACCCCGATGGAAAGCGAGCGTACGTGGGCTATGAGCCTTCGGGCGTCCTCCACATCGGTCACATGCTCACGGCGAACAAGCTCATCGACCTGCAGGAGGCGGGCTTCGAAATCGTCGTGCTTCTGGCGGACGTGCACGCCTACCTCAACGGCAAGGGCACGTTCGAGGAGATTCGCCAGACGGCCGACCGGATGAAAGAGCAGTTCATTGCCTACGGGCTCGACGAGAGCCAGACCGAGTTCGTCCTCGGCTCTGACTACCAGATGGACGACGATTACGTGCTCGACCTGCACGCGCTCGAACTCCAGACGACGCTCTCGCGTGCCGAGCGCGCGATGGCCGAAATCAAGAGCGGCGAGAGCGTGACCGTCGCACAGGCGGTCTACCCAATCATGCAGGCACTGGACATCGTCTACCTCGACGTGGACCTCGCCATCGGCGGCATGGAACAGCGCAAGGTGCACATGCTCGCCCGCGACACGCTGCCGAGTATCGACGAGGACGCACCGACCTGCGTGCACACCCCGCTCATCGCGGACCTCTCGACGGGTATCGGGAAGATGTCGTCGTCGTCGGGTGTCAGCCTCTCGATGGAGGACTCGCCCGAAGATATCGAGGAGAAGGTCAACGACGCCTTCTGTCCGCCGACGGCGAACCCCGAACCGACCGACGAGGGCGAGGAACGCGAGAATCCCGTGCTCCAAATCTTCGAGTACCACATCTTCCCGCGCTTCGAGCGCGTCGTGGTCGAGCGACCCGACGAGTACGGCGGCAACCTCGAATACGACGACTACGAGTCGCTCGAAGCCGACCTCGAATCGGGCGAACTCCACCCGCTCGATGCGAAGGGCGCACTCGCCGGCTACCTGGACGAACTCATCGCACCCGGCCGCGAGAAGATAAACGCCTAAGCAGGCGACTGCGCCGACTCAGGCCATTCCGAACATCTTCATCACGCCCTCTGCGAGACCGCTGGCGACGAGTCCGAGTCCGGCGACGACGAGCGCGAGACCGGCGGCGACGATGGGCGCTTGGATGGCGACGATAGCGATACCGACGAGGAGACAGGCGATTCCGGCGAGACCTTTCGTGCCGAGTTTATCGAGCATATCACGAACGCGAGGCCCTGCGGCCCTAAAGCCGTCGCTCCGTGGGAGGTTCAAATGCGAACAAACGTCGGCGGGTTTAAACAATACGGCGTAGAATCGTGGCGTATGAGCGACGAGAACGAGCGCCGCCGAGACCTACGAATGCCGAACGACGACGAAGTGTTCGCCGTCGTGACGAACATGCTCGGTGCCAATCGTATTCGCGTCCGCTGTGCAGACGGCGTCGAGCGGACCGCGCGCATCCCCGGTCGGATGCAAAAACGCATCTGGATTCGAGAAGACGACGTTGTGCTCGTCGAACCGTGGGACTGGCAAGACGAGAAGGCAGACGTGTCGTGGCGATACGAGAAGTCCGAAGCCGACCAACTCCGCCGCGAAGGCCACATCCAGTAACGCTCGCTTCGCACTCACGTTCTCAGCTCGACCCGACACGCAGAGCCTTGCGCTTTTCATCTCGCCTCCCGTAGCCTCAGTCCAATGAGTGACGAGTTCGGCTTGGTCGAACCCCAAGAAGGGGAGGCGTTCGGCGACGAGTGGGAGGAGATAGACCTCTCCGACTCGGCGGCGGACCGCATAGCGAAACGGAAGGACAGAGACTTCGACGAGTTTCGGATGCGTCTCAAGGACGCCGACCAGTTCAAAGTCGAACAGTCCGTCTTCGACGACGCGACGTTCGCGGCCATCTACAAACTCGTCCAAGACGGCTACATCAACGCGTTCGGCGGCCCGATTTCGACCGGCAAAGAGGCGAACGTCTTCGAGGCCCTCGGCGGCGACGAAGCCGACGTGGCGGTCAAAATCTACCGCATCAACGCCTCCGACTTCCGCCACATGCGCGACTACCTCGAAGGCGACCCGCGCTTCCAGAGCATCGGCCACGACAAGGGCCAAGTCGTCATGGCGTGGGTCCGAAAGGAGTACGCCAACCTCGAACGCGCCCAGCGAGCGGGGGTTCGCGTCCCGAACCCAATCGCCGTCGAGCGCAACGTGCTCGTCATGGAACTCGTCGGCCACGCCGACGACCGAGCACGACGCCTCTCAGAGGTCAACGTCGAGAACCCGCAGACCGCCTTCGAAGTCGTCCGCGAGTACATGCGTCGCCTGTATCGCGCCGGTCTCGTCCACGGCGACCTCTCCGAATACAACCTCATCATCCACGAGGGCGAACTCGTCGTCATCGACCTCGGCCAAGCAGTCACGATTCACCACCCGAACGCCGTCTCCTTCTTGGAGCGCGACTGCCGCAACGTCGCCAAATTCTTCAGCAGACAAGGTGCCGACGCCGACGCAGACCAGTTGTTCGACTTCGTGACTGCCGAGGAAGAAGCCGACGACGAGTAACGTCTCGAACGCTCGCTGGGTCGCACCTGCACGGCAGCGACGTATGCGAACAGGACACGTAGCGCCCCCGCGAGCGAACGCTTAAACCGTTCCACCGGGTATCGACTCCTATGCAGCACGTCAAGGTGCCGCAGGACCGTATCGGTGTTCTCATTGGTGAAGGTGGCTCGACGATGCGAGAGATCGAGCAACGTGCCGAAGTTCGATTGGATATCGACTCGGAGAACGGAAGCGTCGCTATCGACAGCGTCGGCGACCCCGTCCTCGGCATGATTGCCCCCGACATCGTTCGCGCTGTCGGCCGCGGATTCGCCCCCGAGGACGCACTCACGCTCCTGCAAGACGACATGATGATGTTCGAACTCATCGACATCGACCGCCACTCGCGGAACAAGAACGACATGCGGCGGAAGAAGGGCCGTCTCATCGGAGAGAACGGTCGCACCCGCGAACTCATGGAAGAACTCACCGGTGCCGACGTGGTCATCTACGGTTCGACGCTCGGTATCATCGGCAAGGCCGAAGAAGTGCAGGTAGTTCGCCGCGCCGTCGAGATGATTCTCGATGGTGCCCCACACGGAGCGGTGTACTCCTTCCTCGAACGGAAGCACAACGAGCTGACCCAGGGCTTCAACGTCCGCAACACGTAATCGCCGACACCGATACGGCACTGCCACGAACCGGTTTTTTTCTGACTGACGACTCCTTCGTTTGAGTGTACTCAGTCTCTCGTCCGACCGTGGGTTTCTCGAACCACGCCCAGTCTCCCGAATCACCACCCGCGACAGCGACGACAAGCGGCCGAAAACTCGACCCCGTCTGTGAATCGAAACCGCCGTACCGTGCCGGGTTTTGACATGCCATGGTTCAAAACATTTTTATAGAATCGCAAACAACGAACGGGCTGAACATGGCGCAGCGAATGCAGCAGGGTCAGCCCATGATTATCCTGGGCGAAGACTCGCAGCGAACCTCCGGTAAAGATGCACAGTCGATGAACATCACAGCCGGAAAGGCGGTGGCCGAGGCCGTACGGACGACGCTCGGACCCAAGGGGATGGACAAGATGCTCGTCGATTCGTCGGGCCAGGTCGTCGTCACGAACGACGGCGTCACCATCCTCAAGGAGATGGACATCGACCACCCCGCGGCGAACATGATCGTCGAGGTCTCCGAGACGCAGGAAGACGAAGTCGGAGACGGCACGACGACCGCAGTCGTCATCGCGGGCGAACTGCTCGACCAGGCCGAAGACCTCCTCGACTCTGACGTCCACGCGACGACCATCGCACAGGGCTACCGTCAGGCCGCCGAGAAGGCCAAGGAAGTCCTCGAATCGAAGGCTATCGACGTGACCGAGGACGACCGCGAGACGCTCCTGAAGATCGCCGCGACCGCGATGACCGGCAAGGGCGCAGAGTCCGCGAAGGACCTGCTCGCCGAACTCGTCGTGGACGGCGTGCTCGCAGTCAAGGACGAGGACGGCATCGACACCGGCAACATCTCCGTCGAGAAGGTCGTCGGCGGCACCATCAACAACTCCGAACTCGTCGAGGGCGTCATCGTCAACAAGACGCGCGTTGACGAGAACATGCCCTTCGGCGTCGAGGACGCGAACATCGCCATCCTCGACGACGCGCTCGAAGTGAAGGAGACCTCCATCGACGCAGAGGTCAACGTCACCGACCCCGACCAGCTTCAGCAGTTCCTCGACCAAGAGGAGAAGCAGCTGAAGGAGATGGTGGACCAGCTCGTTGATGTCGGTGCTGACGTGGTCTTCGTCGGCGACGGCATCGACGACATGGCCCAGCACTACCTCGCAAAAGAGGGCATCCTCGCGGTCCGCCGCGCCAAGTCCTCGGACCTCAAGCGTCTCGCCCGCGCGACGGGCGGCCGCGTCGTCAGCAACCTCGACGACCTCGAAGAAGACGACCTCGGCTTCGCCGGCTCCGTCGCACAGAAGGACGTCGGCGGCGACGAGCGCATCTTCGTCGAAGACGTCGAAGACGCGAAGTCCGTCACGCTCATCCTCCGCGGCGGCACCGAACACGTCGTGGACGAACTCGAACGCGCCATCGACGACTCGCTCGGCGTGGTTCGCACGACGCTCGAAGACGGCAAAGTGCTCCCCGGCGGCGGCGCACCCGAGACGGAACTCTCGCTCGCGCTCCGCGAGTTCGCCGACTCCGTCGGCGGCCGCGAACAGCTCGCCGTCGAAGCCTTCGCTGAAGCGCTCGACGTCATCCCGCGCACCCTCGCCGAGAACGCCGGTCTCGACCCCATCGACTCGCTCGTCAACCTTCGCTCGCGCCACGACGCCGGCGAGTTCGCCGCCGGTCTCGACGCCTACACGGGCGACGTCATCGACATGGAAGCAGAGGGCGTCGTCGAACCCCTCCGCGTCAAGACGCAGGCCATCGAGTCCGCGACCGAAGCCGCTGTCATGATTCTCCGCATCGACGACGTCATCGCCGCTGGCGACCTCTCCGGTGGTCAGGTCGGTGACGACGACGACGAAGGCGGCGCACCCGGCGGCATGGGCGGCGGCATGGGTGGCATGGGCGGTATGGGCGGCATGGGCGGTGCTATGTGAAAATCGGAGAAACCGATTCTCCATAGGCCACCATCCACTCACCACCTGACTCCCGTATCGACGTTCGACCATCGGCTCGGTTTCACATCATTTTCGACCGTTTCACACCCGTCAGCCGTCGGTCCACGACTGAAACCGTCGTTAACAGCGACGTAAACGAACCCCCACGAGACGGCCGTCGGATTACGAACGCCCGAGAGTTTTGAAACAGCTACTTTTCCGACACAGTATTCGACAAATCGCCATAATTTTGCGGTTAGACACACCGAAACGGTGAATCGCCGACGCCTACTTATGACCCATGGCATCGACTACCAAGGTATGACTTCCACCGGGACTACGGACAGCCCTACCGTCTCGGACCCCCTCGACCCGTCCAGACGACCGCCGTTTCTCGCAGTCGTCAGCCCGCGCGTCGCCGAAGCGGCCGCTGTCGCCACCACGGTCCTCCCCGGCGTCACGCCCGTCATCCACGCACCCCACCCCACCGCACCCTCTCGCCTTCGTGCGACACTCGCCTCGATACGAAGTGAAGATAGACCGCTCGTCGTCGCCACCGACAGCGCCGCCATCGCCCGCGACGCGGACCGAATCATCGTCACGGACGGCGGCGACATCTTAGAAGACGGCACGCCCGACGAGTTGCTCGCGCTCCCGAGCGTCTACGCTCAACTGTACAGCGACGAAATCGGCGCGAACTTCGTCGGTCCCGCCCCCGACATCGCCGACGAGTAGCCACCCGAACGGTTTCGGCGCTGGCGCGTGTAGGCGAACTATGGGCGACAGAGCGTGCTACCGAGAGTTCTGTCCGGACTGCGACGCCTCGGTGACTATCGTCGATGAGACGTGCCCCGAGTGTGGCCGCGAGTTGCAACTCGTCTAACTACCGTTCGCCGTCGATGTGGTGGACGGCGTTCGGCGAGAACACCCGACCGTCCGAGACTTCGACCCATCCATTGCCGAGAATTCGAACCGACCCTTCGTGTAGGACGACCTCTTTTTCGGCGTCTCCGTAGACGACGGCGTGGTCGAAGGTGTGTTCGAAGAGCGACGGCGGCGAAAACGGTGACATGACCATAGCTCCGTTTTCACGCCGGAGTTGATGATTGTTTGCCACGATGAGAGGATAACGAAATCTTACGTGCGGTAAGAGTGTGTTAATCGAGTGATGAGAGCGACATTTTCGGCCTCCAGTAGACTCAGCTAGTGATGTTTCGAGACTGTACTGAACACGGAGTGCAACCGTCTCATTCAGACTGATACTGCCGATAGGTTCTCACGAGAAGGACGGCACTGAGAAGACTCCCACCGAGAAAAACGAGCCAAAGGGTGGAGAATGGCACCTGCGAGTCAGCTGCTCGAAATAGAATTCCCGTCAGAAGGGCAAAAATAATCAGTTCTGCCTTTCGGGAGACCACATTCTAAGAATCAATAGCCCTTCACAAAAAGAGCACGACGAGGGTTCAAATCCTGCTGCGTGGCGTTCCAACACGCCTCGCTGCCGCTCGGCGGTTTCCACGAGCTACGAAAAGAGCGCGACGGGAGTCCCGTGAGCACCGCGAACGGGACTCAGTGAACGGAGTTCACGGGATTGAGCAAACGCGAAGCGTTTGCGACGGGATTCGAACCAAAACGAGACTCGCTCCGCTCGTCTCGTAGGGCCGCGAATCCTGTCGGAGACGTCACTACTGCTCGCTGCCGCTCGCAGAAGATGACGAGCGCGACGGGATTCGAACCCGCGGCCGTCGGATTAGAAGTCCGATGCTCTGTCCAACTGAGCTACGCGCCCTCGTCTCTCACAAACAGGTGCCAAATGAAAAACGAATCGGCTTCTAGCCGTCGAACCGGTACAGCGAGGTCACGTAAGGGAGCCGATTGAACATCCAGAAGGCAATCGGCAGGCCGATAATCGTGACCGCGAAGAACGCCGCCGCGTTCGCCCAGAACCAACTGAGCCACCAGCCGACGAAGACGAAGTAGACGGCGCGAACGACGAACGAGTGCTGACTCCGGCCCTCGTGTGTATCGCGCTCTCGCGGCTCTTTGAGCGAGAGGACGGTCGGGACGAGGTTGATGAGTGCAATCCCGAGCGGGATGCCGATGACGGTGGCGTTGAGGAACCACGCGATGTTGACGACGACGGGTGTCGCCCACCAGCCGATGAAGACGAACCAGAGGGCACGAACGAGGAGGGAACGGTCTGCCATAGTGGATACACGATGGGACGGTGGAAAAATCACGCGGCGGGTCGAAGGGAGGGGTTTAACAGCGCCAACGAGGTATGACCGCCCATGAGAGTCATCGGGACGGTTGGCCTGCCCGGGAGCGGCAAGGGCGAACTCGCCGAAGTCGCCCGCGAGGCGGGGATTCCCGTCGTGACGATGGGAGACATCATCCGCCAAGAGTGTCGCAACCGCGGGCTCGACCCGGCGACGGACCACGGGAAGATTGCGAAGGCACTCCGCGAGGAAGAAGGCGACGACGCCATCGCGGCGCGCTCGCTTCCCGTCGTCGAGTCGCACCTCGAATCGACCGACCTCGTGGTCGTCGATGGGCTTCGTTCGGACGTCGAACTCGACTGCTTCCGCGAGGCGTTCGGAGACGAATTCGTACTCGTGAGCGTCGAAGCGCCGTTCGAGATGCGCGCCGAACGCCTGTTGGACCGCGGCCGCGACGAGAGCGACACCGACCTCGAAGCCCTGAAAAAGCGCGAGGCGCGCGAACTCGACTTCGGGATGGACGAGGCGATGGACCGCGCCGACGTGGTCATCGAGAACACCGACTCGCTCGACGCGTATCGGGAGAAAATCGCTCGCCTGTTCGACGACGGCCCAGAAGCCGTCGCGGAGGCCGAACGATGATTTACAGCGTTGACGTTCGCATCGAAGCGCCAGTCCGCGATACGGAGGTCACCGACCGCGTGAGAGACGCCGTCTCGAACATCTTCCCGGCGGTCGAACTCGAATCCGAACCCGGCCGACTGGTCGGCGAGTCGCACGAACTCGAACGCTTCTCCGAGAAACTGCACGAACAGACCATCCTCGATACGGCGCGCCGCGAATTCGCCAAGCGACAGGACGACGAAGGCTTCTCGTTCTCGCTCAAGAAGCAAGCGGCGTTCAAAGGCGTCGTCAACTTCTCGGTCGGCAGTCCGGACGAACTCGGCGACATCGAAGTCCACGTTCGCGTCCGCGACCCGTCGGTCGAGGAACTCATCGACCACATCGCCCCGCCGACGAAAGACGGTAAACCAATCGACCCCGCCGACCGCGACTGAGAATAGCGACCGATTAAGCGACCAACAGCGCCACCGCGAGGGCGATAAACACGATTTTCAAACTGGTGTTGACGAGGATGACCTTCGAGCCGAACGAGGGTCCCCAGATGCCGTACTGAAACGGAATCGACCGCTTGAACGTCGAGACGGTAAAGGAGACGATACCGCCGAGAAGCATCGTCGCAACCGCCTGCGTCGGGGTGAACGTCTCGCCGACGAGCGGGGCAATCGTCGCCGCGCCGGCGGTCGTATCGAACGCGAACACGGCAATCACGGGGACCGCCGCACCGGGGAGACCGACGAGCGTTGCGAGCGGGTCGGCGAACGCCGTCAGCGCGTCGAGGTCGGTCGTCCGAACGAGGAGCGTCACGAGCACGTAGACGACCGCGAGACGCGGCACCAGTCGCCTCAGTTTGTCCCACGTCTTGCGGGCCGCTTCTTCGACCAACTCGCTCTTGGTCTGGTCGTTATCGTCGTCGCCAGCACCGTCGGTTTCGACCGACGCGGTCGCACTGCCAGCGCGGTCCGAGAGCAACAGCGCGCCAGCGGCGACGCCGGTGACGGTGATAGCGAGCGCGATAGCGGCGCGTGCGCCGACGTAGAGCAGGCCGACTTCCATCCCGAGAATGGGAATCAACACCGGCCAGTAGAAGGTGAAGATGTGCTGGACGAACCCGAAGAACGTGTTGATGGTGACCGCAATCAAAGTCTCGCGGTCGTCGAGTGCCCCCGATTCGCGGAACTCGGCGAGCATCCCGTATCCGGCGGTCGTCGAGGCCGCCGTCGTGACGATAGCCGTCCCGACCTCGTCCGGGAGGTTCGCCGGTCCCGTGAGATACCGAGAGAGACCGGCGATTCGCTCCACGAGACCGAGGCTGACGACGAGGTTCGCGGCGAAGACGCCGACGGCGATGTAGAGCGAGATACGTGCGACTCGCGGGAGCACGTCGAAGACGACGGGAAGGACGGCCGACGGTTGCACACGTCGTGGTCGGGAGTGCGGAGACTAAGCGGCGTCGGTCGGCTTGAGACGGAACTCAGACGAACACTTGCGCCGCCGCGAAGAGCACTAACACGCCGAGTACGTCGCAGACGTTCGTGACGACGGGAATCACCACGTCGTCGGGGTCGAGACCGAACCGGTAGGCGATGTACGTGGCGAGGAACGTCACGACGACGGCCAAGACGGCGAGTGTCGCCCCGCTCGACACGGCGACGACGAGAATCGTCCCGAGTGAGAGCGCGGTGCTCCCCGAGACGAGGAAGGTCAGCACCCACGCGCCCACGCCGATGATGGGGAACATCGTCAGCGCGAGCGCGACGGTTGCGATGGCGTTGCCGGCGAGTTCCTCGTCGTCGGGCGAGAACGAGAGCGTCCCGAGGTGGAACGACGTGGAGAGACGCGCGGCGAGGATACTCCCGAGGTTTCCGGCGGTCCCGATGGTGACGGGCACGAGCACGAGCAACGCGGGGTATTCGAGCAGCGTCGCCTCGAAACTCCCCAGGACGAGTCCGCTCCCGAGTTCGACCAACGTGAGCACGAGCAACACGGGGAGCATCGCGCGCGTAATCGTCCGCACGGTCCACTCTGTGGCCACTCAGAACACCCCGGCGACGACGAGGACGGTTCGGACGGCGATGAGGAGGAACAGAATCCCGAACACGTCGCCGGTGGTGGTGACGACCGGACCGACGATGGTGTCGGGGTTGTAGCCGCGGCGGTAGCCCGCGAAGACGACGGTCACGACGACCACCGCGAGGACGATACCCGAGAGCAGGCCGGCGACGAGGGCGACACCGACGAGAATCGGGAGGGGTGCGACCGCCTCACCGAGCGCGGTCAAGACGAAGAACGCGACGATAGACGCGAAGGTGCTGGTGAGGATGCCGTTCGAGATGGCGGCGGCGGCGGCCGCACGCAATCGCGTGTCGCCGGCGGTGACCGTCGGCTCGATAAGCCCCTGGTGGAGCGCCGTCGCAATTCGCGCGCCGAACGACCCGTAGACGTTGCCCCGGGTCGCAAGCAGCGCCGGAACGAGGACGAGCAATCCGGGAACGGCCCGAAGTTCGGCACGCATGCCGCCGAGGACGACGCCCGCGATGAGACCGCCCACGAGGCTCGTCGAGAGCGCGGGGAGGGCCTCGCGGTAGGCCTCGACTGCGACATCTCGTACCGTCATTGTCAGGTGCGACGGGGGCGAACGTTAAAAGTCGGGCGTATCCGGAATCGTGGTACCAAAGAGAGAACTCGGGAGAAACCGGTAGTCGGACGTGGTCGAGTGGATTAGAACGGCCCCATGCCGCCCATGCCACCCATGCCGCCGCCGCCCTGCTTCTGCATCTTCTTCATCATCCGCTGCATGTCGCCGTCGCCCATGCCCTGGAACTGCTTGAGCGTCTTCTCCATCATGCGGTGCTGTTCGAGGAGTTCCTGGACCGTCTCCTCGTCGCGGCCGGAGCCTTGGGCGATGCGCTTTACGCGGGAGGCACCGACCTTGCGGGGGTTCTCCAGTTCCTCTTCGGTCATCGAGTCCATGATGACCTCGAAAGCGAACATGCGGTCTTTGGTCACGTCCATCGCGTCGTCCGGCAGTTGGTCCTTCAGACCGCCGCCGAGACCGGGAATCATATCGAGGACCTGGTCGAGCGGACCCATCTTGTTCATGGCCTCCATCTGCTTTTGCATGTCCTTGAGGGTGAAGTTCCCCTTCATGATGTCCTCGGGGTCCCAGTCTTCGTCCTCCGCTTGCGTCTCGGCCATCGCGCGCTCGACGCGCTCGGACAGTTGCTTCAGGTCGCCCATGCCGAGCAGACGCGAGATGAAGCCGTTCGGCTCGAAGCGCTCGATGTCCTGGACGGTCTCACCCATGCCGAGGAACGCGATAGAGGAGTCCGTCTCGTTGACGGCGGTCAGCGCACCGCCACCTTTCGCCGTCCCGTCGAGTTTGGTGATGACGACGCCGCCGATGCCGATGGACTCGTCGAACTGGTGGGCCTGGTCTTTCGCGCCCTGCCCGATTGCCGCGTCGAGGACGAGCAGGTTGAGGTCGGGTTGGACGACCGACTCTATCTCTTCGATTTCGTCGATGAGGTCGTCTTCGAGCGCGTGGCGACCGGCCGTGTCCACGATGTGCACGTCGGCGTTCTTCGTCGCTTCCAGTCCGTCGCGGGCGATTTGAACCGGGTCGTCGCAGTCGGGGTCGCCGTAGAACTCGACTTCCGCGCGCTCACACATCTGCTTGGCCTGGTCGTAGGCACCGGGACGGAAGGTGTCGGTCTGGATGACCGCGGGACGAAGTCCCTTCTTCGAGAACCACCACGCCATCTTGGCGGAGGTGGTCGTCTTGCCCGACCCTTGCAGACCGGCGAGCATGATGGTCTGTGGTTGGAGCGGGATGTCCGTCGAGTCGCCGATGAGTCCGACGAGTTCCTCGTAGACGATTTTGAGGACGTGGTCGCGGGCGCTCGTACCGCCCGGCGGTTCCTCGTTGAGTGCCCGGTCTTTAATCGAATCAGAAAGCTGCATGACGAGACTGACATCGACGTCCGCAGAGAGCAAGGAGCGCTGAATCTCCTTGACGATCTCTTGGACGTCTTCCTCGTCGAGGCGGGATTTGCCCCGTAGCTTATCGAGACTGCCACGGAGTGAACTCCCGAGATTGTCGAGTACCATTGTCCACCTCTAGGCCGTCGCGCTGGTAAAGGCTTTATCCGTCGCGGCCGCGGCGTCGCCACGATGTGCGAATGGTGTAAACGAGTATAAATGAAATACGGGTTTCATTTATCGAACACTTTTAGTTATATTTCTGAGTAAAACCCGATAGAGAAATGCCGAGAGACCGCGCCCGAGCAATCTCACCCGTGATGGATGTGGCGCTCATGGTCGTCATCATCGTCCTCCTATCGGGTACGACAGTGGTGCTGTTTCTCGGTTTCACGGACTCGCTCAACGAGCCTGCGCCGATGTTCTCACAGCAAGGGCAAGTCGAAATCTCCGTCGAGAACGCGTCGATAACCGACCAGAAAATCGTATTAGTCCACGAGGCTGGCGGCCAAGTACGGGCCGAAAACCTCGTCGTCAAGTTCAATACGGGAAACGGAACCGTCCGGGCCGAACCGGCGGAGACGGGTGACCTGTCGGATGGGACGTGGTCAGCAGGCGAACGCTTAGAACTCGACATCGACACCGACACCGTCTGCACCGGGGCAGACCGCCTCGACGTCTCGGTCACTCACGCCACCGACGACCAGTCGTACATCCTCTCGACGCAGACGATTCCAGTGGCGAGCGAAGGGTTCACCATCGAAGACGGTTCGGTCGTTCCCAACTCCGGCTACCAAGCAGAGGTGACGGTGCTCGGCACGGGCTTTACCTACGGGGCGGGCGGGCCGAACATCGACATTCGGCTCGATATCGCCGTCGGAAACGCCAGCTACGACCCGTGGCCGGGCAACGTGAACAACAACGGAAACCCGCGCTCGCACACCTTCACCGACCAGCCAGCGGGAGCGGGAATCAAAGTCGCGGCCACCGCCGACAAGAACGGGGTGTACATCAGCCCGCGAACGCGCTGGTCGAACGAGTCGGACGGCTGGGTGTACGTCCTCCGCGACGGTGACCAACCGCCGAACATCGCCGGCTTCGGCGACCAGGATTCCGCGAGTTCGTACGTGGGTCCCTACCTCGACGACGACGGCAACATCTCGCTGTCGGACAACGAGGCGATTTACCTCTTCGAACTCGGAAACTCCCAGACTGGGTCGTCAGCCGACTTCCAGGACGTCGTCGTACTCGTCACGCTCCAGACCGAACGCGTCACCGCGAGCGTCGAGAAGACGACGACCGGCGAGAGCGTCATCGTCTGCCCAACTTCCTGAGACGCCTCTCAAGCGTACGAAGTCACACCTGCCGCTGTCACACGGACTTATTCGCCTTCCGCCCGAGCGTTGAGTCGATGACCCGTATTCTCGTCCTCGACCAACCGACGCACGGATTGCCCGCCGAGCAGTACGCACGTGCCCTCCGCGAGCGCCTTCCCGACGTGCCTATCGACCACCCGAAGACGACCGCCGAAACGCTGGACGCCGCGGAAGAAGCCACGGTTATCACGGGCGTTCACCTCCCGGACGACGTGCTCGACGCGGCCGAGAACCTCCAGTTGTTCGCCGGGGCGGCTGCGGGCTACGACCACCTCCCGATGGAGGAACTCCGCGAGCGCGGTGTGGTCGTCACCAACGCCTCGGGCGTCCACGGCCCGAACATCGCCGAGCACGTCCTCGGCTGGATGCTCATGGTCACCCGCCGACTCGACGAGGGGATGCGACGCCAAGCGCGGAACGAGTGGCGGCACTTCCAGGCGATGGGCGAACTGAAGGGTTCGACCGTCACTGTCGTCGGTCTCGGCGCGATTGGGCAGGCCATCACCGAGCGCCTCGACCCGTTCGGCGTCACCACGATTGGCGCGCGCTACTCGCCCGAGAAGGGCGGCCCGGACGGCGTCGATGAAGTCGTGGGATTCGACGAGTTGGACACCGTGCTCCCGCGAACCGACTATCTCGTGCTCGCCTGCCCGCTGACGGATGCGACCCGGGAGTTGATAGACGGCGACTCCTTCGGTGCGCTCCCGCCGAACGCCGTGTTGGTGAACGTCGCCCGCGGCGGCGTGGTCGCAACCGACGCGCTCGTCTCGGCGCTCCAGAAGGGGCGTATCCACGCCGCCGCACTCGACGTGACCGACCCCGAACCGCTCCCGAACGACCACCCGCTGTGGGACTTCGAGAACGTCTACCTCACGCCCCACGTCTCCGGCTACACGCCACACTACTGGACGCGGGTGGCGGATATCCTGTCGCGGAACGTCGAGCGAATCGCCGACGAGGGAATCGACTCGGGACTGGAGAATCAGGTCTCCCCGTGAGCAGCACCACGTTCATCCCGGCCGACACTGAAAGACGACCATGACGGGACTCACCGGTCTCTCGGTTCCGACGTATCTCGCGTTCTGTGCCGCGGCGATAGCGCTCATTCTCACGCCCGGTCCCGACACGATGTACGTCCTCGCCCGCGGCGTGCAGGGCCGACAGTCGGGGATTCGCTCGGCGCTCGGTGTCGCAACCGGCGTCCTCTTCCACACGATGGCGGCGACGCTCGGACTCGCCGCGCTCCTTCGGGCCGCCCCCGTCGCCTATCAGGTCGTGAAGTACGCGGGCGCGGTCTACCTCGTCTACCTCGGTATCTCGGCGATTCGAAACCGCGAGTTCGACCCGCAGGTCGAGACGAGCCCGGACGGAAGCTTTCGACGCGGCGTGCTGGTGAACGCGCTGAACCCGAAAGTCGCGCTGTTCTTTCTCGCGTTCCTGCCGGGGTTCGCAGGGAACGGCCCGGGAACGACAGAGCGGATGGCACTGCTCGGCGCGACGTACGCCGTGCTCACGGCGGTGTATCTCTGTCTGGTCGCGCTCGCGTCTCGACGGGCGGGTGCCGCTCTCGAATCACCGCGCGTCTCGTCGCGGCTGAGCTGGGTCGGCGGCGGCGTGATGGTCGCACTCGGTATCGGTCTCGCCGCCGAGTAATCGGCCGACTCGCCAGTGGTGAACGGAGAGCTAAATAACAGAACTGATAATTTCGACCATATCATTATCACGGCGAAGTGTGGTCTTTCGGTAGATAGACGCGGTTAGAGATGAGTCGAAGTCGAATGCACGTCGTCACTATCAAAACTGAGCCGTGAGTCGGAGCGCGCGAACAGGGGCGAGACTCCTCGTCGTCGGTCTGCTCGTCGTCGCCGGAATGGTCGTCGGTCCGGTAGCGACGACCGACCTCGGCTCGGAAGCGGGAGTCGTCGCCGCGGCGACCGCGCCGGAGATTTCCAACCTGACCGTCGTGAGCAAATCGGGGCGAACTATCGAGGTGAGTTTCACCTCGTCCAAATCGCTCCAACAGATCGACGTCGGGATTTACAACAGTTCGGCGAGCGGTTTGAGCGGCATCGAAAAACTCGACAACAGCCTCAACGAAGACGATTTTTCAACCGCTAATGGCTCCGCGCCGTACCACTACACCGCCGTTGGCACGACGCCAGAAGACGGCAACTTCACCGTCGAAGTTCTAATTGCCAAAGGCTCGGACGGCATCAACGGCGCGAACGGCGAGACCCGAACCGTCGTCGTCGATTCCACCGCCCCGACGATTTCCGGACTCACGCTCTCCGACGACACCGACGGCAACGGCTTCGTCACCTCGGGCGACGACGTCACCGTCAGCGCAACCGTCGTCGAGAACACCACGAGCGTCGGGTCGGTGACGGCCAATTTGAGTGCCTTCGGCGGCGACGCGGCCGAGTCGCTCACGAACGTCGGCGGCGACACCTACGAGACGACGCTCACCGTCGGGTCGGGCGGCCCGGTCACCGAGGGCAACCAGTCGGTGACGCTCACCGTAACGGACACCGACGGGAGTGGAAACGAGCGAAACGCGACCACCGGCAACCTGACTATCGACACGAGCGCGCCGGTGGTCACGAACGTCCAGTACACCGGGAGCGCCGTCGGCGACGGCGTCGTCAACGACGGCGACACCTTCGATATCGAAGCGACCATCAGCGACGGCCCGTCAGGACCGACGCTCGATAGCGCACAACTCACCGCCGACCTCTCCGATTTCGGTGCGGGGGCGGCCGTCGTCCTGACGAACGCGGGCGGTGATACCTACAACGCCACCGTCACGGCCGACGGCGCGGCCGCCTCGCCCGACGGCTACTACAACATCACCGTCTCGGCGACCGACCAAGCCGGCCAGACGACGACGAACGAGAGCGCGCCGCTGGCCATCAGCGCGCCGCCCGATATCACCGCCTACAGCGTCACCAACCCGTCGGGACAGAACCTCACCGTCTCGTTCGACTCCTCGGAGAACCTGACGGACGTCGAAGTCGCGGTCACCGGCCCGGCCACGACGACGCTCACGGAGGGCGATTTCAGTAATTCGAGCGGCACCTACACCGCCACGTGGAACGCGACCACCGACGGCGACTTCACCGCGGAGTTGTACGTCGCCAACGACTCGACCGGTCTCAACGGCGGGTCGAACCAGACGGACACGGCGACGATAGACACCGCCGCGCCCACGCTGTCGAACGCGACGGTCATCGACGCGACCGACGGCGACGGCGTCCTCGCAGACGGCGACCAGTTCACCGTCCGCGTGAACGTCAGCGACGACACCAGCGGCGTCACGCAGGTGACCTTCGACGCCAGCGACTTCGGATGGGGGTTCTCGGGCGAGAGCGAGCAACTCACCGACGGCGATAGCGATGGCGTCTACGACTTCACCGGAACGGTCAAAGACGCGGACGCCGCCGCGGACGGCGACTACGCGGTCGATATCGACGCGACGGACGCGAAGGCCAACACCAACTCGACGACGACTGGCACGCTCGCCCTCGACACCGAAAAGCCGACGCTCACGAACGTCACGCTCGTGGACGACACCGACGGCGACGGCATCGTCGAAGACGGCGACAGCGTCGAAATCCGGGCGAACAGCACGGACGCGACGAGCGGCGTGGTGTCGGTCACCGCCGACGCCTCAGCCTTCGGTGCGGATTCGAACGTCACGCTCACCGACGGCGACAGCGACGGCACCTACACCGCCACCGTCACCGTGAACGCGTCGAATAGTTCGGGCGAAGGCCACTACGACGTGGGCGTGACGGCCGCGGACGACGGCGACAACGCGCGCGCAGGTACGACAAACACGCTCGCGCTGAACACGCTCGCGCCGAACGTCACCGACGTGACGCTCGCGGACGCGACGAACGGAAACGGCGTCGTCGCCGACGGCGACTCGGTCACCATCAGCGCGAACGTCACCGACGCGGTGTCCGTCCAGAGCGTCACCGCGAACCTCTCCGACTTCGGCGCTGGCGCGGCCGTCGTCCTCTCGGACGGCGACAGCGACGGCGCCTACACCGCCACCGTCTCGGTCGATGCCGCGAACGCCTCGGCCGACGGCGACTACTCCGTCAACGTCACCGCGACCGACGAGAAGTCGAAACAATCGAACGCGACGACCGGCGCGCTCACCCTCGATACGACCGCGCCGACGCTCACCGACGCGACCATCTCGGACGACGGCGACGGACTGGTCGCCGACGGCGATTCGCTCACCGTCAGCGTGAACGTCACCGACGCGACGACTGTCGGGAGCGTCACCGCGAACCTCTCTGACTTCGGCGCTGGGTCGGCGGTCGTCCTCTCCGACGGCGACAGCGACGGCACCTACACCGCCACCGTCTCCGTCGATGCCGCGAGCGCATCGCCTGACGGCGACTACTCGGTAGACATCGACGCGGCCGACGACGACGGAAACGCCGCGTCGGCGACGACCGGTGCGCTCACCCTCGATGCGACCGAACCGGGTTCGTTCAGTCCGAGCGCGTCGGACGCGACCAACGGCGACGGGGTCGTCGGCGACGGCGAGACCATCTCCCTCTCGGCCACCGTCTCGGACGCCGAGAGCGGCGTCGATACCGTCACCGCGAACCTCTCGGACTTCGGCGCGGGCGTGGTCACGCTCTCGTTCGATTCGGGGACGACGTACACGACGACGGCCACCGTCGATAACGCAAGCGCCTCGCCCGACGGCACCTATGCAATCACCGTCAACGCGACCGATGCGGCCGGCAACGTGCGAACCGGGTCGGCGGGGTCGCTCACCCTCGACACCGTTGCACCGGTCGTCTCGGACGCGAATCTCACCGACGCGACGAACGCGAACGGCGTCGTCGCAGACGGCGATTCTATCACTGTCAGCGCGAACGTCACCGACGCGACGTCGATTCAGAACGTCACGGCCGACGCGTCGGTCTTCGGCGCGGGAACCGTCGAACTGACGCCCGCTGGCGGCGACCGCTACGAGGCGACGTTCACCGTCGATGGCGCGAACGCGACCGGCGGGTCGCAGTCGCTCACCGTGGTCGCCGAAGACGCGCAGAACCGCACCCGAACCGTCGGCACCGGGAGTCTGACCGTCGATACCCAAGTGCCGACCATCTCGGGCGTCAGTCTCTCAGACGACGGCGACGACCTCGTCGGCGACGGCGACTCGCTCACCGTGAGCGCGACCGTCTCGGACGCCGAGAGTTCGGTCGAATCGGTCACTGCGAACCTCTCGGACTTCGGTGCCGGCGCGAGCGTCTCCCTCTCGGACGGCGACAGCGACGGCACCTACGAGACGACCGTCACGGTCGATGGAAGTTCGGCCTCGCCCGACGGCAACTACTCCGTCACCGTCACCGTCGCGGACGCCGGATACAACACGAAGAACGACACGACCGGCGAGATAACGCTCGATACGACCGCACCGACGCTCACCAACGGCTCGGTGGCCGACGCGACTGACGGCAACGGGGCAGTCGCCGACGGCGACCAACTCACCCTCTCGGTCGAGGTTGCCGATGCCGCGGCACTCCAGCACGTCACCGCCGACGCCTCGGCCTACGGCGCGGATTCGAACGTCTCGCTCTCGGACGGCGACAGCGACGGCATCTACACCGCAACCGTCACCGCTTCGGCATCCGGGACGACCGACGGCGCGCACAGCGTCACCTTCTCGGCGCTCGACACCGCCGGCAACGAAGGAACCGACACGGGCAGTGGGCCGACACTCGATACGACCCCACCCACGCTCACCGACGCGAGCCTCACCGATTCGACCGACGGAAACGGTATCGTCGGCGACGGTGCGACGCTCACATTCTCAGTGAACGTGACCGACGCGACGACGATTGCGAACGTCACGGCCGACGCCTCGGCCTTCGGCGCGGGAACGAACGTCTCGCTCTCGGACGCCGGAAACGGCACCTACACCGCCACCGTCACCGTCGATGCCGCGAACGCCTCGGCCGACGGCGACCACGACGTGACCCTCGACGCAACCGACGGACAGGGGAACGTCCAATCGACGACCACGTCGCAGGTGACTCTCGATACGACGCCGGCGACGGTGACGAACGTCTCGCTCTCGGATTCGACCGACGGCGACGGCATCGTCAGCGACGGAGACGTACTCGTCGTCTGGGCGGACGTGACCGACGCGACGGGAGTTGCCGCCGTGACCGCCAACGCCTCGGCCTTCGGTGCAGGGACCAACGTCTCGCTCTCGGACGGCGACAGCGACGGCACGTACTCCGCGACAGTCGTCGTCAACGAATCGAACGTCTCGACCGACGGCGACCAGCGTCTCACCCTCGATGCGACGGACGACGCCGGAACGGTCAACACCACGCAAACCGGCACGCTGACCCTCGATACGACCGCTCCGACGACGGCCAGCGGCACCTTGTCAGATGCGAGCGACGGGAACGGAAACGTGAGCGTCGGCGACACGCTCTCGCTCAGCGTGAGCGTCTCGGACGCGACGACGAGCGTCGAGTCGGTGACCGCCTACGTCTCTGACTTCGGCGTCGGGTCGGCGGTCGAACTGACCGACGGCGACGGCGACGGCACCTACGAGACGACCGTCACCGTCGGGTCTGGCGCGTCGGACGGCACGCAGTCGGCGACTATCGTCGTCGAAGATTCGGTCGGGAACACCGGGAGTCTCACCACCGCATCACTCACCGTGGTCGCCGACGGACCGAGCGTGACGAACGCGACGCTCGTCGATACCACGGACGGCGACGGCAGCGTGGCCGACGGCGACCAACTCACGATTCGCGCGAACGTCAGCGACGACACCGGAGTGAGTGCAGTCACGGCCGACGCGTCGGACTTCGGCGCTGGCTCGGCCGTCGTCCTCACCGACACCGGCAACGGCACCTACGAGGGCACCACGACCGTGGACGAATCCTCGGCCAGCGAAGACGGCGACTACGACGTGGATATCTTGGCCACCGACACCGACGGCAACACCCAGCACGAACTGACGAACACGCTCTCGCTCGACACGCCGCCGGCGGTGACCGACTTCACCGTCTCGAACCCGACCGGCCAGACGGTGCAGGTGAGTTTCTCGACCGACGAGACGCTGACGACCATCGTCGCCGACGTCTCCGGGACCGACTCGGTGACGCTCGAAACCGACTCCTTTACCGCGGTCGGGTCGGGGTACGTGGCGACGTGGGAGTCGCCCGCCGACGGAACCGCGACCGTGACGCTCCAGACCGCCGAGGACGCGACTGGCAACGACGGCGCGAACGGCGAGTCCGGGTCCGTCTCGATTTCGGGCGCGGACGACTCGGGTGACGGCGGCGATGGCGGCGACGACGGGTCAGACGATGGTGACTCTGGCGGCGACGACGGCGGCTCGGACGACAGCAGCAGTTCGGACGACAGCAAGTCCGCACCCCCGGCACCCGACCCCGTCGTCAGCGTCGAAGATGACGAGCGCGAAACGAACGTCTCGGTCGAAAACCCCGGTCGCAATCGCCCCGTCGCAATCGACCTCGGCGGCGAACTGGAGACCGAGGGGATGAACCTCACGCGGTTGACGGTCACGACCGACGGCAACGAGAACTACTCGCTCGCCCTGTCGGGGCGCTCGCCACTGCTCGACGGAGCGGCGTCGATGGCGGACGCGAGCGGGCAGAGTCCGACCGGCGAGGAGACGACCGAAAACGCGACGCCCGCGTTCGACGGTGTCGTCCTCGGGTCGGTCCGCGTTGACCACGAACTCGACGACGAATCCATCGACTCGGCCGAGTTCGCGCTCGATATCGACGCGGCGCGACTCGACGAACTCGGCTTCGAGGCGGACGAACTCGCGCTCTATCGCTACCACGACGGCGAGTGGCAGCGCTTGGAGACGAGCGCCGAAGCACACGACGGCACCTACACGCTCCGGGCCACGTCGCCCGGGTTCTCGGAGTTCGTCGTCGGCGTCGAATCGGGCACGCTGTTCACTGTCGAGGGCGCGGCGCTGACGAAAGCGAGCGTCACTCCCGGCGAGTCGCTCCCGGTGGCGGTCGAACTCGTCAACCCGCGCGGTCTCGCGGTGAAGAAGGAAGTCGTCGTGACGGCCAACGGGTCGGTCGTCGGGTCGAAGACGGTCACGCTCGATGCGGGCGAGCGCCGGTCGATTACCGTCGGTACCCGACTCGAAACGGGCGGCGTCCGAAGCGTGTCCGTCGATGGCGTCACCGCCGGGACGGTCACGGTTCGCGGGCAGGCACAGACGCCGACTGCGACGGCGACGACTGCGACGACCGAGGACGATTCGGCGGCAACGACGACCGCGACGCCCACGACTTCGACTCCCGACCAGACGACGACCGACACCGACACGCCCGGATTCGGACTGTTCGCTGCGGTCTGTGCGCTGTTGGTCGTGGCTGGACTCGCACGATTCCGGCGCGGCTAGTTTTCCACTGCGACGGCTCTGTTGAAATCCCCAGTCGCTGATAGTTTGCTGAGTCCGTGCTGAATACAGGGCGCGAGTCGGTCACGCTGAAAGAACCATTTTGTACAGACCAGAATCGATAATGCCCATTTGTACAGATTACCGATGGGAACAGAAAGGTCGGCATCCCTTACATACCTCACTGCCGGTGGGAAGACGTTCGTGTTAGTGCTTGTGGTGACGTTGGCCTTTCGTGAGGTCTTCTTCGCCAACGCACTGCTTTACGATATTCAACGTTCAGTTCCGATAGCAGTGGGCAGTGGTTTTGCTTGGGGCGCAAGGCTGTGGTACGACTCGACAAGAGAGTAGACGACACGGGCGACCTGTTCTGACTACACCCTCTAAACTCATCACTCAATTTCTGATGGTCTCAGGAGAAGTTAGCGACGATACTCCAAGTGAGTCGCTGCTTAGTATCCCGGTTCGATTCGGTCAACGAGTCCATCGAAATTCGTGTCGAAGCTCAACACAGCGTCGATACCACGTGACTCACACAGCGTAACTATCGACGCATCGGTGAAACTGAGATCGTGGTCGTCGTATCGACGGAACGTCTCTAGCGACGCCTGTACATCATCTGGTTCGACGTGGATCATCTCGAATACTTGCGGAAACGGCTCTTCGCCAAGAATGCGACTGGCAACAGTGTCTGCAGCCTCGAACGACCCCGTTCGAGCCCGTGTAAGCGTCACAGTCTCGTCGAAAACGTAGTCATTCGTGTACGGTTGTCCGAACTCTCCATCGAACAGGTCGTCGAATGCACTGACGGCTTGGTCGTGCCGGTCGGCATCCGTATCGTGATGCGCAAAAAACACACCAGTATCGACGAAGACGCTCATCCGTACAGCACGTCGTCGATGTCCTCCTCGGTCGTCGTAACCCCCGAGGAGACCATCCCATCGTGGAACTTCTCGCGCTCGGATTCTGCAAGGGGGACACGTTGCTCACGGAACGAGTCGATGAGACCTGCCTTCGACTCAATGGCATGCTCGACGAGTCGTGCCAAGATATCCTGTTGCGTCACTCGCTTCCCTGTCTTGAGCCGAATCTCGGCCTGTAATCGTTCAAGCCGGGACTTGGTGTCGTCGTCCATCTTTACCGACGTGGCCATGCCAGCTAGTAGAACATACTACTGAGTAAAGTTTGCTACCAACTCAGTCGGTGTAACGGACGTTTGCTGCATACACCCTCTATGTGTGTCACACGGTTTCTGTCAGGTTCTAAGGATTTCAACAGAGCCACTGCGACCGATTTTCCATCGCTCGCGCGAACGCTGTCGCTCGCGGACGGATGCTGAAAGAATGAATCGACGGACTGCGTGGGTTACTCCTCGCCGAGGAGTCGCTCGACCATCGCTTCGGGGTCGAACCGTTCGATGTGGTCGTAGCCCTGCCCGACGCCGAGGAACAAGATTGGCTTGCCCGTGACGTAGGCGATGGAGATTGCGGCACCGCCGTTGGAGTCGGCGTCCGCTTTCGTCAGAATCGCGCCGTCGATGGACGCCGCGTCGTTGAACTTGCGGGCGCGTTCGACGGCGTCCTGTCCGGCGACGGCCTCGTCCACGAAGATGGTGAGGTCCGGGCCGACGACGCGGTCGATTTTCTCCAACTGCGCCATCAGGTCGTTCGAGGTGTGCAGGCGTCCGGCGGTGTCGCCGAGCACGATGTCGATGTCGTGGGCGTCGGCGTACTCGACGGCGTCGTAGATGACCGCCGCCGGGTCGCCGCCCTGCTCGTGCGTGATGAGTTTCTTGTCGAGCGCCTCGGCGTGTTCGCGGATTTGCTCGTTCGCGCCCGCACGGTAGGTGTCACCGTTAGCGAGCACCGTCGAGTAGCCCTGTTTCTCGAAGTACTTCGCCAGTTTGGCGATGCTCGTCGTCTTCCCGACGCCGTTGATGCCGGTGAAGATGAGCGTGACTGGCTTGTCAGCCTCGGCGATGCGCTGGTCGAAGTCGAACTGCCCGACGCTGATGACGTCGTACAGCGCGTCGTGGAGCGCTTCTTCGACGAGTTGGCCCGTACTCTGGACCTGTTTGCGCGTCTCGCCGATGAGTTTCTCTCGAATAGTCTCGAGAATCTCCTCGGCGACTTGCATCTCCACGTCGCTCTGGAGGAGCGCCATCTCCAGTTCCCACAGGGGGTCTTCGAGGTCTTCTTCCTCGATGACGACCTTCCCCATGGCGAGCGATGCGGCGCGCTTCAGGCGACTCGAACCCGACGAGTCGTCTTTCTTCTCGGCGGCGAGCGCCTGCTTGGCCGCGTCCGAAGCGAGCGATTCGGGTCGCTCGCCCTCGTAGACGTACTCGGAATCCGCGTCGTCCACGTCCACGGGTTCGGCGTCGTCGTCGTCGGACGCCGGTTCCGTGTCGGCCGTCTCGGCCGCGACAGTCTCAGCTTCGGCCGCCGTGTCGGTGTCGGCGTCTTCCGACACCGCTTCGGGTTCGGGCGCGTCACCGACTGCGTCTTCGGCAGTCGATTCGTCGGCCGCCTCGGTCTCGGCGTCGGCTCCTGTATCCACCGTCTCGGTTTCTACAGGGTCTGCCTCTGTCTCGGCAGCTTCAGCCTCGGCTTCTGCTTCGGCGGCTTCTTCGGCTTTCTCTTCCGCGGTCTCTTCGACGTCCTCGCGGAAGCGGTTGAGTTTCTTTTTCAGTCCGTCGAACATCTGTGAAAGGAGTTAGGGGAGTTTACTCGTCGGCGTCTTCTTCTTCGCCCTGCATCTGCTGTTGCATCTGCTGCATCTGCTGTTGCTGCATCTGCTGTTGGGCCTGCATCGCCTGCTGTTCGAGCTGTTCGCTCTCTTCTTCGAGACCCTCGATTTCGCCGCGGAGACCGGCGATTTCCTCGTCGAGGGCGTCCTGCTTGCGGCGCAGGGTTTCGACGGCACCGGACTGGTCGTGTTCGGCCGCGTAGTTCGCGCCGAGCGAGACGACGACTTCGTCGATGTCCTGCACTTCGGCGCGGAGGTAGGCACCGCCGCCGAGCGGGACCTGCACCGTCGAACCGGTTTCGAGCGTCTCGATGGCTTCGATGGCTTCGTCCATCTCCTGTTTCTCCGCGTTGAGGTCGGAGACTTCGCCTTCGAGTTGCTCGATTTCTTCGTCGAGTGCCTGGAGTTCCTGCGAGAGCTGCTGGAGTTGCTGCTGACCGCCGCCCATCATGCTGCGGACACCTCCGAGAGCTCGATTTTGACGCGCTTGATGCCGTGTTCGCTGCCGATTTGCGACAGCACGTGTTCTCGTGCGACCGACTCGTTTGGTGCCTCCACGGACTTCGTAAAGCCGTGGGAGACGCCTCGGGACGTAAACGTCCCGCTGATAGTAAACTGACTCATGGCTGTGCTTCGGGCAGCGAGCGGGAAGTATCTTCCTACTCGGAGTAGTTAGCGGGAGAAAAGACGCCGACGCGACTTAGTTGGTGAAACAACTCAGTTGATGAATCAACTCAGTCCAGAACTGGACTCAGTCGATAAAGCCGAGCGCGTCTTCGATGCGACCGAGTTCTGGACCGGTCGTGTCCTCGCCGACGACGTAGCTCTCGTCGTTGCAGACGAGTCCGGACCCGACGAGCGGGCCACCGTAGTTGATGGTCCCGATGTCCGCTCGAACGTCGAGGACGTCTTCGAGCGCTTCGAGTTCCGGTTCGCGTGATTTCGGATGGCACAGCACGCCGCGGTTGTTGGCGACGGCGGCGGTGCCGACGGTTCGAACGTCAGCGAGGTCGCCGCGTTCGACGGGCACTTCGAGTGCCTCTTCGACGGCGGCGACGGCCTCGTCAGAGAGTTCGGGATGGACGTACGCGCCGTAGTCGTTGGCGAGTACGACGTTTCCGGCGGCGTTGATGCGGCCGGGGAGTTCGTACACCGGAACGTCTGCGGCCTCGGCGAGTGCCTCCTGTTCGCGGGTCGTCGCGCGGTTCGTGACGAGCAGCCCGTTTTCGTTACCCATCGCTAACGCGCCGACGGTCGCCGACCCGCCGACGGTCGTCGTGACCGCGGGCACGTCGAGTTCGTCGGACAGGTTTTCGACGAGTGACTCGTCAGCGTCGGGGCGAACGAGGAGGACGTCGTTCGTCGTCCGTGCGAAGACGCCGATGTACGAGGAACCGGCGAAGGAGGCGCGAAGCACCGGTTTACTCTGCCGGTTCGGCTTCGACGACTGCCTCGCCGTCCTCGTCGAATCGAGCGGCGCGGACGCGGAACTTGCTCGGCGGCTGCTGGCGGCCGTGTTCCCAGATGTCTTCGTTGATCTGCGGGTCGAGGCGGACTGCGTCTGCATCGACCTTGAAGTGCTGTGCGAGGTGCTCGCGGATGAGCTTCATCGCGCGGCCTGCGCGTTCGAACGCCGGAACCTGCTTCACATCGCGGAGCGGGACGGTGACGACTCGCTCTTCGAAATCGTTTGCACTCATTGGTTACTCGTCAGTGTTGCTTCGCCGCCAGTTGCGACGCTTGGGGTTTCGCGTGACTTCCATGTCGGTCTTGAGCATAACCCACGCCGGAACGCGGCTGTTCTGGCGTTCGAGCTTCGCCAGACGCTTCTTCTTAGCCTTCGACTTCTTACCCATAGTGGGCTACACTTTCCTTCCTCCGCATAAAATCTTGTTCCTTCGCGTTTCAGTAGTGTGAAACCACCCCACACGGTCGAATCACGGCGACTCTCGACCCCAATTCGGGACCGTACGTCGCGGTGGCCGCCGAATCGACTCATTCAGTAGCTTCGACCGACAACGCCGAGTCGATGAGTCGGTCCCGCACTGTCGTCGCCTTTCTCGCCCTCTCTGCAATCTGGGGAACCGCCTTCCTCTCGACCGAAATCGCCCTCCAGTTTCTCCCGCCAGCGTTCCTCGGTGCGATTCGGTTCGACATCGCGGCGCTTCTGCTCTTCGCGCTCGCCGTCGCCCGCGACGACAGACTCCTCCCGGCGGGTCGCTCCGAGTGGCGGCGTATCCTCGCCGGCGGGTTCTTCGCCATCGGTGCCCACCACGCGCTGTTGTTCTCCGGACAGACCTACATCCCCGGCTCCGTCGCCTCGGTGCTCCTCGGCATCATCCCCCTGATGACGCCGACGCTCACGCGACTCACCTCGTCGCGGCGGCGACTCTCGCCAGTCAGTATTTTCGGACTCGTCCTCGGTTTTCTGGGTCTCGTCATCATCGCCAACCCAAACCCCGAGAACCTGCTGTCGGCGAACCTCCTCGGCGCGGTGCTCGTGTTCGCCTCCGCGCTCGCGTTCGCCCTCGGCGCGGTGTTCACCCACGACAGCCAGACCGACATGTCCCTGCTCTCCGTGCAGGCGTGGATGATGCTCATCGGGGCCGTCACGCTGCACCTGACCAGCATCGCCCTGCCGTGGGAGTCGGCGTCGGACGCCGTCTGGACCACGACGGCGATTGGGACGGTCGTCTACCTCGCCGTCGTCGCGGGCGCGGGCGGGTTTCTCCTCTACTTCTGGTTGCTCGACCGAATCGGTCCCGTCGAATCGAGCCTCTTGGAGTACGTCATCCCGCTGTTCGCGGCCCTCGCCGACTGGGTCGTTCTCGACAGAGTCCCGACGCTCACGACGGTGCTCGGCTTCGTGTTCATCTTCGTCGGCTTCTTGCTCTTCAAGCGGACGGTGATTCGCGGCGAACTCCGGCGGATGGTCGATGGGCGGCCGACCCGTTCGGCCGACGATTGAGGGTGAGCGTCACGAGAGTGAGCGTCGAGAATCGAGCCTCACAACGAACAGCGTGCGACCGTCTCGTAGTTCGGCCCTTCCGCGGTGAGGTCGCTCTTCTTCACTCGAATCTCGCGCACGCGAAACGACCCGAGTTCGGGCGCTTCGTCTTCGATAACCTCTCTGACGTAGGTCTTGCTCCGCGCGTCGTTCATCCGAGCGAGCGTAAGATGTGGCGAGAAATCGCGCTCGTCCGGTTCGAATCCGAGCGTGGCGAGTTCGGGGTCGAGCGCGTCGTGGAGGTGCACCATCTCGCGCGCGCCGTCGCGGACGCCGGTCCAGACGACGCGGATGTAATCGAGCGACGGGAACGCGCCGAGGCCGCCGAGCGAGGCGTCGAAGGGTTCGACGCCCGCCTCGTCGATGGCGGTTTCGACGGCGTCGGCCACGGGGCGCAGTTGGTCCGGCGGCGTCTCGCCGAGGAACTTGAGGGTGATGTGGGCCTGTTTGGGATTCGTGAATCGAAGTCCGTCGGCGTCGGCGAAGAGCGCTTGGGCGTCCGCGACTTCCCGCGAGAGCGACGCTGGAAGGTCGATAGCGAGGAACAACCGCATGCGAACACATAGCACAGAAAAGAAGGTATAGATTCCGCCGCCTCAGGCGTCGTCCGTTTCCGCGACCGTGTCCGTCTCCGCCCGGCGTTCGTCTTCGGGGACCCACGTCCGAACGACGCCGAGGAGGTTGCCGTCGAGAAACGTCGCTTCGTACACGTCGGGCATCGACAACCCGGACCAGAACTCGTAGCCGTAGCGGGGGTCGAACTCGTTCAGAATCAGGGCCAAGAGCGTCCCGTGGGTGCCGACGACGACGTGGCGACCGGGGTACGCATCGAGCAGTCTCTCGATAGCCGCGACCCCGCGGGCCTGTGCTTCGACGTGCGACTCGCCGCCGGGGTACGAATCGGTCGGATTGGCCCACAGGTGTTCGACCGCCCCGTCGAAATCTTCGACGTGATTCCCTGCGAGTTCACGCTCTCGCAGGTCTTCGTCCACGATGAGCGGGACCTCGGCAACGTCGGCGACCCCCTCGACGGTGGCTTTCGCCCGTTCGTAGGGGCTGGTGACGACGACGTCCGCGACGGGACCGAGGTGCGTGGTGACTCGCGCGGCGGCGCGGCGGCCCTGCTCTGAGAGGCCGCGGGCGCGCTCGGCGTCGGGGACGTACGGCGAGTGGGCGTGGCGAACGAACGAGACCACCGTCGCCGTGGGGGCGTTCATTGGTAGACGCCCGCAACCCGAGGCTAAAAAGCGGTCGATATCAGCGCTCTGACGTAGCGTTTAACCGATTCGACACCCAAGCGCGGTTATATGACCGACGACGGCAACCGACCGCACAAGTTCTCCGAGGGTCAGGGCTTCGACCAAGACTACTCTGACTTCTCGCTCGACCCGCCGGAACTGAAGGTCGATCCGACGAAGGTCGATCCGGTGGACTCGCGCGTCCTCACGGACATCCTCGACCGACGCAACGTGGACCCCGACGAAATCGACTTCGAGACGCTGCTCGACGTGGGCCTGTCCTACATGCAAATCAACCGCTTCGAGGAGGCCACAGAAGCCTTCGAGCGCGTCGCGCGCTACGCGCAGGACGACGACCCCATCGCCCAAGAGGCGTGGGTCAACAAGGGCGCGGCCCACGCCGAACTCGAAGAGTGGGACGAAGCCATCGGCGCGTATCGGGAGGCGCTCTCTATCGACGACGACTCCGAACACGCCGCCACCGCTCACACGAACCTCGCCTACGCGCTGTGGGAGTCCGGTCGCACCGCGGACGCGCTCGACCACGCGGAGCGCGCCGTCGAACTCGACCCGCGTTTCGCACAGGCGTGGTACAACCGCGGCTTCTTCCTCCACGAGCGCGGTCTCAACGAGGAGGCCGTCAACGCCTTCGACAACGCCATCCGCCTCGGCCAGAGCGCACCCTACGTGCTCGAAGAGAAGGCCCGCGCGCTCGAAGAACTCGGCCGCGACGAGGAGGCAGAACAGGTCCAAGCGCAGGCCGACGAGATTCGACAGGAGGCCGAACAGCAGATGGTCGAGGAGTTCTAGATGCTGCTCCGCGAACGCGAGACGCCCGAGGGTCTCTTGGTCTCGGTCTGCGATTCGGACTGCATCGGCGAGACCTTCACCGGCGACGGCGTCTCGCTCGACGTGACCGAGGACTTCTACGGCGGCGACGACGCCGAAGACGCCGACAGCGACGCCGTGGTCGATAGCCTCAACCGCGCCACCGTCGCCAACATCGTCGGCGAGGAAGCCGTGACCGTCGCCATCGACGCGGGACTCGTGGACGAAGAGACCGTCCTCGAAGTGGACGGCACGCTCCACGCCCAACTGCTCTGGCTTCGATAACGCAGGGGTCGGCCTCGGTCTCACCGCTCGTCGTCCGGTCGTCTACACTTTTCCGCACGTTCGACCCTCAGCGAAACCAGAATCGGTTTCGAACACGCGCCGGGACCGAAGATGTGTTGTGTCTACGGAGATAAGCCATGACCAATGGGAGTGCAGGAATCGTATCCTATCGACGTAGACACCATCCGCGCGGACTTTCCGATTCTCCAGCGCCGCGTCGGTGGTGACATTTCGACCCCCGGCGAGGACGAGGACGACACCGTCCCGCTCGTCTATCTCGACAACGCCGCGACGAGTCAGACGCCGAAACAGGTCGTCGAGTCCATCGTGGACTACTACTACGGCTACAACTCGAACGTCCACCGCGGGATTCACAGTCTGAGCCAAGAGGCCTCTGTCGCCTACGAGGACGCCCACGACCGAGTCGCCGAGTTCATCGGTGCCTCCGGGCGCGAGGAAGTCGTCTTCACGAAGAACACGACCGAGGCGATGAACCTCGTCGCCTACGCGTGGGGTCTGAACGAACTCGGTCCCGGCGACTCCGTCGTCCTCACCGAGATGGAACACCACGCCTCGCTGGTCACGTGGCAGCAGATTTGTAAGCGGACCGGCGCAGAGGCACGCTTCATCCGCATCGACGACGACGGCCGTCTCGACATGGACCACGCGACGGAACTCATCGACGACTCCACGAAGATGGTCTCTGTCGTCCACGTCTCCAACACCCTCGGCACCGTCAACCCCGTCGCCGACCTCGCGGACCTCGCCCACGACGTCGGCGCGTACATCTTCGTCGATGGCGCGCAGTCGGTCCCGACGCGACCCGTCGATGTGAAGGAGATAGACGCCGACTTCTTCGCCTTCTCGGGTCACAAGATGTGCGGTCCGACGGGCATCGGCGCGCTCTACGGCAAGCAAGAAATCCTCGAAGAGATGGACCCGTACCTCTACGGCGGCGACATGATTCGGCGCGTCAGCTACGAAGACTCCTCGTGGGAGGACCTCCCGTGGAAGTTCGAGGCCGGAACGCCTCCAATCGCGCAAGGCATCGCCTTCGCCGCCGCCGTCGATTACCTCGACGACATCGGCATGGAGAACGTCCAGGCCCACGAGGAACTGCTCGCCGAGTACGCCTACGACCGCCTGAGCGAGTTCGACGATATCGAAATCTACGGCCCGCCGGGCGACGACCGCGGCGGACTCGTCGCGTTCAACCTCGACGGCGTCCACGCGCACGACCTTTCGAGCATCCTCAACGAACAGGGCGTCGCCATCCGCGCCGGCGACCACTGTACGCAACCGCTCCACGACAAACTCGGCGCGGCCGCTTCGACGCGCGCGTCCTTCTACATCTATAACAAGAAAGAGGAAATCGACGCGCTCGTAGAGGGGTTAGAAGTCGCCCGCGACCTGTTCGCCTGAATCGGGTTTTCTGCGAATCCTCGTTTCGTTTCAACGCTCTCGAACGAACGCCGAGTACATCGAGTGCGTATCGACAGCACCGCCGAGTCGGACCGTTCCGGCGTCGAAGTCGCGTTCGTAGACTCGGCGCGTTCCGTCCGAAGTCCCGAGCGTGTCGCCGGTGTCGGTCCATCCCGAGAGCCATCCCGGTTCGGACTCCGAATCGTAGGCGACGTACACCGTCGAGGGTGACGAGAGCGTGAGCGTCAGGAACGACCGGCGCTCAGAGTCGGCGTCTTCGACTTCCGGGCGAACGTACGGCAGGCCGGTGTAGCGGCCGGGGACGGTGAGGAACTCCGAATCGTCGTAGACGTACACGGGTTCGCCCGACCGGAGGCGGCCGAGTTCGTACACCGACCCCTCCGCCGAGTGGACGCGCTCGATGGGCGCGAGCGACTGGGAGGCCGCGTCACCCGTTCCGCCCGCGACGAACCCACTCTCGACGCCCGGCGCGCCACCGGCACCTTCGGGAAGCACCTCACCTTCGACGGCGAGACCGAACGATTCGAACAACTCGGCGTTCGACTTGCCGACGAGCGCACCGGGTGAGACGTCGCTCAGGTCGGCGAGCGCGTCGTCGCCGGGATTCGCGGCGCGCAAGTCTGCTTTCGACGGAAACGGGACGAAATCGGGCGCTTGCTCGGCGAAGTAGAGGTCTGTGCCGTCGCGGCGGACGTGGCCCTCGGGCGTGAACAGGCCGTAGAGGTGGTCGTCGAGTTCGGCGCTCAAGGACACCTCCGCGCGGCCGCCGTCGCCGAAGGTCACGTCGTCGATATCGACGTGCTGTTTCTCGGACCACCGGCGGTCGGTCGTCCCGCCGATGACGTGCACGTCGATGTGGTTGTCGAGTCGGCCACCGCGAATCGGTGCGGACCCGCGCGGCGGGGCGCGAATGCCGGTGAACCACCCTTCGATATCCGGGTTCTCGACGTGGACGTTCGCGGGGGCGTGATTGCGGTTGATTGCGACGCCGCGGCGACCGCCTGACCCGGAGACGAGCGTCGGATTTCGAATCACGACGTTCGCGCTGTAGCGAATCGAGATGCCGTTTTCGCCGCCCTGCGCGCCGCGACTGTTCGGGGGACGGAGGCGGTCCCACTGGCTGACGTGCGAACCGACGTTGAACGCGGTGAAGTCCTCGACGACGCTGTAGGCATCGACTCGCTCGTGCGAGAAGGTGAACATGTGCCGCGAGATGTCGAGACCGCCGCCGGAGGCGAAGACCGTGTTGCGAGCGAACGATTCGAGGCGGACGAAACTCGACGGGACCATCCCGTCTTCGACGCGGTCCGAGCGCGCGAGTTCGGGTTGCCCGGAGAGCGCTTCGACGGGGAGGTTCGGCACCTTGCCGACGAGGCTATCGAGCGTGTCGGCGGAGACCTCCGCGTCGGGTTTCGCGCGATTCCAGTAGACGAACCCGTAGTGGCGATGGCCGGCGGCGACGTTGTCCTCGACGGTGATAGCCGGTCCCTGAAACCAAAAGCCGTAGCCGCCGTGGCCGAAGTCGTCGATGCTCCCCTCCGAATTGGCTTTGAACTGCCTGCCGTCCGGGACCGACCCGGACCCGTGCGACCGAAGCGCGAAGTTGCGGCGGAAGGCTCCGCGCTCTGCGCCCGTCTCGGCGACGAACCCGGCACCGAACACGCGGAACGAGACGTTGTCCTCGAAGCGGACGAAGCTCGCGTGGTTGACGTAGCCCCACCCGGGACTGCCGTTGACGACGCATCCCTCGACGACGCGGGGACCGTGTTCGGTACCGGTGCCCGTCCGGTGGAAGTGACAGGCGTATCGAGCCTGTGGATTCGGCTCCGCGTCTTTCGGCGGGACGCCGTTCTTCGGGTCGGTGAAGGGCCGGGATTTGTCGGTTCGTCCGAGCGACGAGAACGCGACGTGGCCGACGTGCACGTCGTCGCTCATGAACATGACGTGCCCGCGACGTTCCGTCCGCGTTGACTCTGATTCGAGCGTCACGGCCCGGTCGAGATGGGCGACGACGCCCGAGAGCGACTCGCGTGGTGGGACGTGGTCGAACTCCAGCGGGGAGTCGAGCGTGACGCGCGAGCCATCGACGTCGGCGACGGAGACGACTTCGTCTTCATCTCTATCGGGGTGCATCCCGGCGACGACGAGCGTGTCGCCCGCGCTCCATCCGTGTGGCTCTTTTGCGAGCGAGAGCACTCGGTCGCCCGCTCGCGGTGACTGGCCGAATCGAAGCCACGAGGTGACCGCTTGGCCGACCATGCGAACCGTCGCTCCCCTGAGCGTCACCAGTCCGCGGCCGATTCGCTCGGGGTCGGCCGACTCGTCGATGGGACCGCCGTCGAGGAACGTGAGACGAGCGCCAGCGTCCTTCTGAATCGGGCTCTCGGGCGTCCCGACTTCGAGCGTTCCCGTCTCGGTGACGACGAGCGTATCGAGGAGGAGTTGCGTCGCCGCCGTCGGGTCGGCACGGAGCGTCCCGTCCACGCGGACGGTCCGGAGTCGGGCAGCCGCCTCGTTGTCGAGGGTGACGGTCACGTCGGCGGGAATCTGGACGCGGGCGTCGTCGCCCGGAACCTCGTCGTCCCACGACGCCGGGTCGCGCCACGGGCCGCCGGTCGCGCGGTGGGTGACCTTCGAGTCGGCGACGAGTTCGCGGACGTGGTGCGCATCGGAGTGACCCGAGTCGTCGGCGAGCATGGGGATGTCCGGGACGCCACTGAGCGCACCTGCTGTTCCGGCGGCACCGACGCCGAGTCCGGCGAGGAACGCGCGGCGTGTCGAGAGGAGTGCGCGGTCGGTCGAGTTCGATGAGGGAGGGTCGTCGCTCATGGATACAGACGTTCAGGCTCGTGTGAACGTCTGTACGCACCGAATAGACCGCAATAAGTTTGAAGGCCGATTCGGTGATTCGCGGGGTGGGCACTGCCCGCCGCGTTGCATGGTCGCAGACTGTCACGTTCGGAATCACTTTGTCCGTGTGCTCCTTCGTCACACGGTGTGTTCTACTTACAAGCGGGAGCCATCGGCGGACTCGTCGAGGTGACGATTAACGACTTCGTCGTCAGCATCGCCGAGGCGGTGCCGAAACTCCTCGCCGCGCTCGTGTTCCTCACGCTCGCGTACGTCACGATTCGGGTGCTTCTGTACGTCCTTCGCGGCGTGCTCGACGGTCTCTATCCGGAAGAACAAGACCTCGTGGTGGACTTGGGCGTCGCCATCGCGGGCGTCTTCCTGTGGTTCGGCGCGGCGTTGGCACTCCTCAATATCGTCGGGATGGGCGAGATTGCCGCGAGTCTCGGAACCGCGGCGGGATTCATCGCACTCGGCGTCTCCTACGCGCTGTCGAACATGATTGCCGACACCGTCGCGGGCGTGTACCTCCTGCGCGACCCGGATTTCAACCCCGGTGACCGCGTGAAGTCCGACCCCGTGACGGGCGTCGTCGAATCCATCGAACTCCGGAAGACGCGCTTCGAGAGCGACGAGGGCGATACGGTGGTCGTGGCGAACCGCGACGTAGAGAAGAAGTGGACGAAGTACGAGGAGGTCGGAGACGAGAAAGTCGTGGCGACCACGGAATCGGTGTAGCCGTCGTATCCGGCGAAACCGGCCGCCTCGTGCCCCCGGAATTCTTTTACGGCGCTCGGGCGTAGCGAGGGCGAAGACCAATGGGCATCGGCTCAGACATGTATCGTCAGCAGATTTTGGACCACTACAAGAATCCCCGAAACCACGGCCGGCTGTCCGAGGCGACGTTCAGCCACACCGGGGAGAACCCCTCCTGCGGCGATACGATTACGATGGACGTGCAGCTCGCCGACGACGGCGAAACGATAGAGCGCGTCGCCTTCTCCGGCGACGGGTGTGCGATTAGCCAGGCCTCCGCGAGCATGCTCACCCAGCGACTGCCGGGGACGACGCTCTCGGAGTTGGAGGCGATGGACACCGACGACATCACCGAGATGCTCGGCGTCGATATCTCGCCCATGCGCATCAAGTGCGCCGTCCTCGCGCGGCAGGTCGCCCAAGACGGCGCGAAGATTTTCGAGGGCGAAATCGATATCGAGAAGACGAAAACCGAAGACGACGCGTAGTTTACTGGGTCTTTTCTTCTCGCTGTGCGCCGAGTGCCGCGGCGAGCGCGACGAGGTAGCCTAAGCCAGCTTTGACCTCCGGGTCACGCGCCGCTCGAACCAGTCCGACCGGGCCGAGCGGTTTCGAATCGGCGACCTCGGCGTCGCCGACGGCGGCGAGCAGGCGCTTGATTCCGGCGACCGTTTCGGGATTCGCGGCGTCGTCCGCAACCTCGCCGAGTGCCGTCCCGGTCTTGGCCAACGAGTGGACCATCTCGTCGTCCACCGCGCCCATCCCGAGTTCGATTACGTCGATGAGTTCGTTCAGGAGACCGAGTCGCTCGACGAAGAGCGCGACCTCTTCGGGGTTGTTCTCGATGGCCGCCACGAGTTCGTCGGGGGCCTGCGGTTCGGTTCGTGGAGTGTCTTGATTTTGCATCGTGGTCACCTCAGAGCATGCCGGTGGCGGTCAGCCAGTACGATTCGTTGTACGCCTGTTTCGCCCAGTGGATGGGTTTCGACGGCCGGCGCATCGTCGGCGCGTGGTCGTAGTCGAACGAGACGAACGTCGCGTGGTCCAGTCCCGTCTCTACAAAGCACACCGTCTTTCCGTCGTACAGTTTCGTGGGTGTCTGTCCCCGAACCTCGGCGGCGATGCGGTCGGCGACGGTGAACGCCTGGAAGTGCGCCGCACTGCCGGCTTTCGGAATCGAAAGCGCCGCGGTGTCGCCGAGAGCGTACACGTCGGGGACGGCGGTTGCCGCCAGTGTTCGGGGGTTTACCTCGACCCAGCCCTCGTCGCCGAGTCCCGACTCGATAATCATCTCGTCGCCGCGGTGCGGCGGAATACCGACGAAGAGGTCGTAGTCGAGTTCGTCGCCCGACCGCGTCGTGATGACCTGCGTGTCGGAGTCAACCATTTCGACGACGAACTCCGTCTCGACGCGGATGTCGCGGGCCTCGAATATCGGGTCGGCCCACGCGGCGATTTCGGGTTTCTTGTGGCTCCGCGGCATCGGGTAGGTGTAGACGAGTTCCGTCTGTTCTCGCAGACCGTGGTTTCTGAGCCAATCGTCCACGATGAACGTGAATTCGAGCGGTGCGGCCGGGCACATGTGCGGCATGCCGACGACGCTCATCACGAGTCGGCCGCCGTCGAAGTCCGCGAGCGCGTCGCGGAGTTTTTCGGCCCCCTTCGCGCTGTAGAAGTGGTGTGCACCGTCTTTCAACCCGGGAACGGCGTCGGGGTCGAGTTTCGAACCCGTGGCGAGCACGAGTTTGTCGTACGGAATCTCTTCGTCTCCGGCTTGGCAGACGAGGCGTTTGCGCTCGGTATCGACGCGTCGAACGCGGTTCGTGACGAACGTCACGCGATTGTCCAAGAGTTCTCCCATGTCTCGAACGCCGTCTTCGACGGCCGCGAGACCGAACGGGACGTAGAGGAACACGGGCTTGTAGACGTGTTTCGTGTCGTCCGAGACGAGGATAATCTCCACGTCTCCCGCGTCGATTTCGGAGACGAGTCCCGATGCGAGATGGTTCGAAACGACCGTTCCACCGGTCCCACCCCCGACGACGACGATTCGTTGTGTCATCTGAGTCACCTGTATAGAGTGACGAGAGCAGAGGAGATAGTCTTGTGAGCCAGTTCCAAGAGTTCGAGAATGAAGTAGTGAGTTCGAGGTTTTGGTCGGGTTTAGAAGTCGAGTCGTTCACAGAAGTCACACTATCGTCTAGAGTTGTCACTCCGTAGGATGGAGAAGAAAGAAAGGGGAAACGGAGCGTGTGTGGTTATTCGGGCTTCAGGCCGCCGTCTTGGACGCGCATTACCGCCTCGCCGTCGGCGAGGTTCGGTGCGTCCACGAGGCGGACGATACGCTTGTCGCCCTTCGACTTGCGGAGGTAGATACGGAACGTCGAGGTGTGACCGAGGATGTTACCACCGATAGGCTGGGTCGGGTCGCCGAAGTAGGAGTCGGGGTTCGAAGCGACTTGGTTGGTCACGAGGATTGCGGTGTTGAACAGGTCGCCGATGCGCATCAGGTCGTGCAGGTGCTTGTTGAGCTTCTGCTGGCGTTCGGCGAGTTGGCCACGGCCGACGTACTCGGCGCGGAAGTGCGCGGTGAGCGAGTCCACACAGACCAGTCGAATCGGCCAGTCGGTGTCCTCGTGCTCGCCGGCGAGTTCCTTGGCCTTCTCGGCGAGGAGAATCTGGTGGTTGGAGTTGAACGCCTTGGCGACGTGAATCTTGTCGAGGACGTCCGCGACGAGTTCGTCCATGGCGTCTTCGTCACTGGGAGAGCCTTCGATTTCGCGGTCGTCCATCGTCGCTTGGAGCACGTCGTCTTCGAGGCCGCGAACCATGTCGTCGATACGTTCGGGACGGAAGGTGTCCTCGGAGTCCACGAAGATACACCCGCCTTCGAGGCCGCCGAACTCGGAGGGGAGTTGGATGTTGACCGCGAGTTGGTGGGTAATCTGGGACTTACCGGCACCGAACTCACCGTAGACTTCGGTGATGGACTGGGTTTCCAGCCCGCCGCCGAGGAGTTCGTCTACCTCGTCGATTTGCCAGCTGAGCTTGCCGATTTGCTGGCGTCGTTCGAGGACCATCGAACCGGTCTCGAAGCCGCCCACGTCGGCGGCCTTCCGCGCGGCGTTGATGATATCCGAAGCCGTGGACGACCCGATGTCGGCCTTGTTCGACAGTTCGCCGGGACTGGCGACTGCGATGGACTGATAACTGTCGTAGCCGTTCTCGATGAGTTTGTCGGCGGTCGCCGGGCCGACGCCGGGGAGATTTTCGAGTTCGTCTTCTGCCATACCCACTTGTCATTCCCATACCCACATAAACCCTCGTTAACAGCGGAGTGAAAGTGAAAATGCCGGACGAGGTCGGGTCGGTTCGAGGTGTCTGACGAACGTTCAAATCACATGCCCGAACAGAGAGCAGAGAGTAGTCGAAAAGCAGCTATCTCAGCCGAGTCGAAAGTCGGCTATTCCCACGGGTGGCCGCTCGCCGTCGAGGGCCACAGCGGGTACCAGTACTCCTCGTCCTGTTCGATACCCAACTCCCCGTCCAAGACCGATTCGAGTTTGAACTCCAGTCGCTGGTTTCGCTCGCTCGTCCCGCGCGGGGAGAAGGGGTAGTACGCGCCGCGTCGGAACGAGTAGACCCAGTACACGCGGTCGCCGCCTTTCTCGAACCCGAAGAGGGCGGCGAGCAGGCGCGACCCGTAGCCGCGTTCGATGAACTCGTCGGCCGCGAAGTGGATACTCGTCACGAGGTCCTCGGGGTCGTCGTCGGTGAGGACCACCCAGTTGTAGCCGTAGTCGTCGCTGTGGCGGGAGAACTCGGTCCCGGTCTCTTCGCTTCCCGCGTGGAGGATGGTCTCGACGGCCTCGACCGTGTCCTCGAAGTCGGTGCTGTCCACGGAGGAGAAACAGAGGGCCGCCTCATCGACCGAGTCGAATCCGAGGTCGGCCTGCATCGTGAGATACGCCGTGCTCATGCCGAACAGGTCGTCGGGGTCGGCCCGGCGGGTCGCATCAGTTTCCGCGCTGATACCGAGCGCGGACCGAAGTGAATCGAAGAGTCCCATGGGACCTGCTAGGTGGGGGGATACCTTAGCGTGGTGGGACGAAAAAGGGCGGTCGGACGAAAATCAGGTCCCGCTCAGACCGTCTCCATCTCGCGCTCCATGTCGCGGAGGCGCTCGACGCGGTTCTCGGTCGATGGGTGGGTGCTGAAGAGTCGGCCGATGAAGTCCGACTTGATGGGGATGATGAAGAACGCGTTCATCTCCGAAGTCTCGCGCATGTCGCGCTTGGGGACGCTCTCCATCCGACCCGAAATCTTGAGGAGAGCGGAGGCGAGCGCCGAGGGTTGACCCGTAATCACGGCCGCACCGCGGTCTGCGGCGTACTCGCGGTAGCGCGAGAGCGCACGAATCAGCAGGTACGAGATTATCCAGACGACCAGTGACGCGATGATTGCGACGATGACCGGCATGTTCTGGCGGTTGTCGTCGCCGCCGAAGAGCCACCCCCAGCGGACGATGAGGAACGCGATGCTGGAGAGGAACGACGCGATGGTCATCACCATCACGTCGCGGTTCTTCACGTGCGCGAGTTCGTGCGCGATGACGCCTTCCAACTCGTCGTCGTCCAATGTGCGCATCAGGCCGGTGGTGACACACACGGCGGAGTTCTTCTGCGAGCGCCCCGTCGCAAAGGCGTTCGGCACCGAGGTGTCGGCGATGGCGACTTTGGGCTTCGGGAGGTCGGCCTGCTGGGCGAGACGGCCGACCATCCCGTGGAGTTTGCGGGCCTGCGGGCCGTCGTCTTCGTCCACGACTTTCGCGCCCATGCTGTAGAGGGCGATGCGGTCGCTGAAGAAGAACTGGGCGAAGAGGAAGACGCCCATGAAGGCGACCATGATTGCGAGGCTTTGGAAATAGGCGAACAGCACCGCTGCGAAGACGATGTAGAGGGCGAACAAGAGGAACATCGTGAGCGCCATGCGCCCCCGAAGTCCCCAGTCCGGTTTCCATTCCATACCCCCGAATAAGTAATCTGGCTAATAAACGCTGTTGGAATGCGGAATAGTGGCACGGTTTCCCCGAAGGTTAGTAGCCCCGACGCCGACCACGGCAGTATGGAAACCGTCATCGTCACCGGCGCGCTGGGTCGCTCCGGTCGCTGGATTACCGACCGACTGGCCGAGGAGTACGAGGTCGTCGCCGTGGACCTCACACAACCCGGATTCGAAGTGGACGCGCGCGAGAACGTCGATTTCCGCGCATGCGACCTGACCGAGATGGGCGAAGTCGCCGACCTCTTTTCTCAACTAAATCCCGACGCAGTCGTCCACTGGGCCGCCATCCCATCGCCGACGCGCCACGCCGGCAGTCGCGTCTTCGAGACGAACGTCCAATCGACCTACAACGTGCTGGTCTCGGCCGCCCGCGCCGACGCACGAATCGTCTGGGCCTCCTCCGAGAGCGCCTACGGATTCGCCTTCGCCGAGGAGACGCCGCTTCCCGACTTCCTCCCGATAACCGAGGACCACCCGTTCCGCCCCGAAGACCCCTACGGAACCGCCAAAGTCGCGGGCGAAGAGGTCTCGAAGATGGTCGCCCGGAAGTACGGCGTCTCGACCTGCGCGATTCGCCCGTCGTGGATTCAGTACCCCGGTGACTACCCCTGCCGCGACGTCGCCAAATCCGGCGACCTCTCCGGTGGCGCGGGGAACTGCTGGTCCTACGTGGACGTGCGCGACGTGGCCGACCTCGTCGTCGCGGCGCTGGCGAACCCCGTCACGGGCCACGAAGCACTCCACGCTGCGGCCGCCGAGAACTACCTCGACCGGCCGACCGCCGAGGCCGTCGAGGAGTTCTTCGGTGAGGTGCCCGAACAGTGCGCGCTCGACGGCGACCAGTCGGCGCTCTCGACGGCGAAAGCGCAGGCCCTCGTCGGATGGACGCCGTCGCACTCGTGGCGCGAAGCGGCCGACGAGGACGTTTCGGAACCCGTTCTCTGGAAGTAAGACCCGAGGTAGCGGTTCAGTTTTTGGGCTGGCCCCCCAATCTAGTTCTATGTTTGCCGACAGAATCGATGCGGGTCGCCGACTGGGGGAGGTACTGGTGGAGCGAGGCGAGACGGCAGACGTTATCCTCGCAATTCCGCGCGGTGGACTACCTGTCGGCCGCGAAGTCGCCGACGCGCTCGACACGCCCTTAGACGTCGTCGTCGCGTCGAAAGTGGGCGCACCGAACAATCCAGAACTCGCCATCGGCGCGGTTGCAGGCGACGGAAGCGTCTGGTGGAACGACGACCTGTTGACGTACTTTCCGGTCGAAGAGGACTATCTCGAACGCGAGCGCCAACGCGAGGCCGAAGCGGCCAGAGAGAAGGTCGCCATGTACCGCGGCGGCGACCCCCTTCCGGACCTCGACGGAAAGCGCGTCGTCATCGTGGACGACGGCATCGCAACGGGCGCGACGGTTCGCGCGTGTCTCCGGCAGGTAAACGCCGCCGGGGCCGACCACGTCGTGCTCGCGGTCCCGGTCGCCCCCGAGCACTCGGTCGCCGAACTCGAAGACGAGTGCGACGAGGTCGTCGCCGTCGAGACGCCGGTCGTCTTCGGGGCGGTCGGTGCGTTCTACCAGAACTTCGCCCAGGTCTCGGACGACGACGCGGTGGGCTATCTCGGCGGCGCGGGTGCGTGACGCGGAATTTAAGCGCCCGAACACGCTAGAGCGGGCAATGAGTGAATCCCGCGATTTTTGTCCTCGATGCGGTGACCCGATTCCGGAGCGACCGGAACCGCTCCCCGGGATGCCACGCGAGCGCGACGACGTGCTCTGTGACGCCTGTTACTTCGAAGATTTCGACCTCGTGGACGCCCCCGACAAGATTCGAGTGCGCGTCTGCGCCCAGTGCGGTGCCGTCCACCGCGGGAACCGGTGGGTCGATGTCGGCGCACAGGACTACACGGACGTCGCCATCGACGAGGTCTCGCAGTCGCTCGGCGTCCACATCAACGCCGAAGAGATTCAGTGGGGCGTCGAACCCGAGCAGATCGACCAGAACAACATCCGCATGCACTGCCACTTCTCGGGCGTCGTTCGCGGCACGCCGCTCGAAGAGACGGTCGTCGTGCCGGTGAGCATCGCCCGCGAGACGTGTCAGCGCTGTGGTCGCATCGCCGGCGGTTACTTCGCCAGCATCATCCAAGTCCGCGCGGACACCCGCGTGCCGACCAAAGAAGAGGCCGAGCGAGCCATCGAAATCGCCGAGTCATACATCGCCGAACGCGAGCAGAAGGGCGACCGAAACGCGTTCATCACCGAGGTTGACCGCGCACCCGACGGCCCGAACATGAAGATTTCGAGCAACCAGATGGCCAGCGGCATCGCCAAACGCATCCGCGAGGAACTCGGCGGGACCATCGACGAACACCCGACGCTGGTCACCGAAGACGGCGACGGCAACGAAGTCTACCGCGTCACGTTCGTCACGCGCCTCCCACGCTTCGTCGAAGGCGACATCATCGACCCCGAAGACGGCGACGGCCCGGTGCTCGTCAGAAGCAATCGCGGGCGACTCCACGGGACGCGCCTCGCCAGTGGTAAAGAGTACGTCGCCGAGTTCGAGGAAGGAGAGAATCCCGACGCCGAACCGCTCGGGTCGGTCGAAGATGCTGAGGAGACGACCGTGGTCACCGTCGAAGACGACCACGCGGTGCAGGTGCTAGACCCAGTGACGTTCGAGGCGAAGACGATTCCCCGACCGGACTACTTCGACCCCGACGCGCAGACGGTGTCGGTACTCAAGAGTCCAGTTGGGTTGCACATCCTTCCGGATGCGGTCGTCGAAGACGACGAGTAAAACTTAGTCGGCGCTCGCCGGGGAATCGACGGCGGTGGCGCGCACCGTTTGTTCGGATTCTCGCACGGGGATACCGTGGCGTTCGAGCGCGACGGTGAGTTCCTTCTCAGAGTAGCCAGAACGGGTTGCCGCCTGCGAGAGTGTGAGGGTCCCGCTGCGGTACAGTGTCATCGCCGTTGCGAGTGCGGTAGAGTGCATGGCCGATACACCATCATTCAGAGGCCAAGGTGTTAACTATTACGTGAGAAAGCGTGTCAAACACAGAGTTAGCCACGCCATAGCTTTACAATCAATGACTGTTTTCCGGCACAACATTGTCAAACAACCACCAGCATTAACAATCATGTTAATTATGGCACGAAGTTCCGGCTCGGAGTGGACGGAGCGGCGATTTTTGCCACGACGGTGCTACGCTGTCGCACGGTTTTGACGTCGGCGACGCGCATCTGTCGGAACTCCACGTGTCGGCGAGTATCAGCACAGAGAACTGGTCCCAAACCGTTAATTTCCTGCTCGCGCGAGTGACGGAGTATGAACGCCCAACAAATCCTCGCGCTGACGCTCGTCGCGCTGATGCTCGGGTCGAGTCTGTTCTACGCGGTTAGCTTCGCGTTATAGTTACTCGCCCCAGACGTCGGACAGCGGGTGGCTTCGTTTGCCATCGTCAGAATCGTCCCCCGAGCGACTGCGCCCGCCGCGACTGCCGCCGCGACGACGTTCCGAACCTCCTGAAGCGGAACTGCCCGCCGACTCACCAGAGCGCGACGTGTTCTGTTGTGACCGACCGCTGCTCGTCGAACTCTTAGACCAGTCGGACTGGGCGGACGAGGCGTTCCCCCCGCGACCACCCGCCGCGACCGGGTCGAACTCCGGCAGCGTCGGTTTCGACATCCTCTCGACCTGCTCGGCGAACCAGTCGGGCATGTCGTGGCGCGTCTTGTCGAACAGTTGGAGCAGACTCGAATCGGCGATGTAGGTGTCGCCGTAGTCGTCCGGCGCGCGCACGACTCGTCCGCAGGCCTGCATCACCGTGCTGAGCGCGGCGCGTCTGTACCACGACCACTGGCCGTCTTCGAGGCGTCGGGCCACGCGCGAGTCGTTGGTGTTGAGATACGGCGCTTTACACAGCACTTGCCAGCGACACAGGTCGCCTTTCAGGTCCAGCGCCTCTTCCATCTTGACCGAGAGGAACACCTCGGGGTCGTCGGTGGCCTTCCACGTCTCCAACTCGGTGTCTCGGTTCTCTCTGTCGTGGCCGCGGATGCGATTGCCCAGACCCAACTCGGCGAGTCGGCGGCGGAGTTCCGCCTGAATCGCATAGGAATGACAGTGAATCAGGCCCTTCTCCTCCCGGTGTTTCGCCATCAGCCGAACGACGAGTTTGGCGATTTTCGGGAGCGTTTCGTCCCGATTCTCGTAGGTCATCTTCCCCTGTGTCACGTCGTACAGCGGCCGGTTTTCGACGGGGAAAGTGTGGCCCACGTCCACGAGCGCGACGTTGTTCGGGTCGAGACCGACCGACCGACAGAACGCGTCCTTGTTCAGAATCGTCGCCGAGAGGAGCGCGAACCGGTTGCCGCGGTCCCACACGGTGTGGCGGAGGTACCGCGCCGGGTCGAGCGGTTTGATGGAGATAGGCGACCCCGCGCCGTCGTGCTGGTCTACGACCCACGTCGTCGGACTCTGCGGGTCGCGGTAGTCCTCGACGAACCACTGGAGTTCGCCCTTGAGTTCTTGGAGTCGGTCGCGGCGCGCGGCCTCCTCTGGAGTTAATTCGGGCTTTGCGAGTAAATCGTCTTTCGCGCGCGAACACACCCCCGCGAGCGTCTCGGCGAATCGAACGACGCGTTCGAGCGGGTCGTCCGCCTCCGAGAGGTCCGGCACGCCGATGTCGTCCCACACGGGAACGGTTCGGGGTTGGAGGTCGATGGTCGCGTACATCTCGGCCCACTCCGACAGCCCGTGGGCCTCGTCGATGACGACCACGTCGCGCTTTCTGAACACGTCCGACCCCGCGGTCTGCATGAAATACGCGAGCGTCATCGCCGCAATCTGTCGATTCGAGGCGATAGCGCGGTCAGAGAAGTAGGGACAGCGGTGCCGGACCGTGCAGTCGAACCCGCGTTCTCGGACGCAGGGCGCGCGGTCTACGGGCGTCGTCTCTTCTCCGCGGAGGATACAGTTGTAGTTCGACTTGCCGCGGATAATCTTCAAATCGGAGAGCAGGTCGTCTTCGGCGACGTCGTCGAGTTGCGACACCTGCGGGGTGGTGTAGTAGGCGTCTGTCGCGTCGGCGGGACTGGCTTCTTCGACGGTGCGGGACGCGCCCGCAATCGAACGGGCGAGAAGAGACTTGCCGCTCCCGGTCGGCGCACGAACCAGTACCACGTCGTTTCCGGAGTCGAAGGCGTCGCGGATGTCTCGGAGGGCTTGCTCCTGATTGCCGCGAAAACTGGGGGCTGGAAACGACTCGATGATACGCGACGGGTCCACGGTAGGTGGTGTTGGTGTGCGGGCCTAAATCCACCGCTCCAACTCAGAGCGCCGCCACGTCTTCGGCGGTCGGTTCGTGGTCGCCCGGCAGGCGCTCCATGCACTCGAAACAGAGGAAGTGCTCGGAGCCATCGACGAGTTCGAGCGTCATGCCGCCCGACGACGAGGTGGGAAAGTTCCAGAGGTCGCCGATGCCGCCCGCGATGCGCACGCCCTTTCCGCAGGCGTCGCACGGTTCTGAAGTCATGACAGGAGAGAGGCGCTTGGTGTTCAAAAGCCCCGCGCAGCACAGTTATGTTGATTGGGCGAGAAGTTGTGTGGCATGCACGTCGATTGCGAAGGCTGCGCCGGCTGCTGTATCGACTGGCGTCCCGTCTCTCCGGTTCCGTTGGACCACGAGCGCCGCGGGCCGCGAGCGCCCCTCGACGACACCTACAACCTCGTTCCGCTCACCCGCGACGAGATTCGAAACTTCGTGAACGCGGGCTACGGCGACGTGCTCACCCCCAGACTGTGGCACGCGAGCGAGGGCGGCGTCGAAATCGACGGCGTCGGAGTCGCGGCCATCGACGGCAAGCCCGCCTTCTTCGTCGGCTTTCGAAAACCACCCAAACCAGTCGCGCCCTTCGGTCTCGACCCGACGTGGCTCCGCGCCTGTGCGTTCTTGGACCCCGAGACGCTCCAGTGCCGCATCCACGACAGCGACCTCTACCCCGACGAGTGTCGAGAGTATCCGGGCCACAACCTCGCGCTCGAACAGGATACCGAATGTTCCCGCGTCGAACGCGTCCACGGGGGCGAGCGACTCCTCGATTCGACGCCGCCCTCGGACCTTCGCGGCTTGCTCTTGGGACCGCACGCGCTCGGGGCGAAACTGTTCGTCCACCCCGAACCGGAGCGCCTCGACGGCGTCATCGAGCGTCTCCGGACCCGGACGCTCACGCCCGAAGACCGCGCGGAGTTCGTCGGTATCGCCGTCGGCTCGCATCCCGGTTCGACCGAAGTGGACCAACGGCGCTGGAACGACGCCCGCGAACGCGCGCTCTCGGCCGAATCGTGGGCCGGCGAGGCTATCGAGGCGTGGGAGGCGGCCGCCACGTCGCTCGGCGAACCAGCAATCGGGGCACCGCTCTCGGAGACAGTCGAAGTCGCCCGCGGTGCACCCGAGACGCCCGGGTGGAACTGAGTGGATAGAAAGCGGACGACGAGACGAGTTTAACACCACACGGTCCGTTACCATATAGCATGAGAGTACTCGTGACGGGAGCGACGGGATTCGTCGGCGAACACCTCGTGCCGGCGCTCAGTGCGGCGGGACACGACGTGGTCGCATTCGTCCGCGACAGAACGCAGTACGTCGCCCCCGAGGGCGTCGAAGTCGTCGAGGGTGACCTCCTCGATTCGGCGACGCTCGAACACGCCATGGACGGCGTCGAGGCGGCGTACTACCTCGTCCACTCGATGCGCTCCGGTGGTGACTTCGAGGCGCGCGACCGACTCGCGGCGCGAAACTTCGTCGCGGCGGCCGACGCGGCGGGCGTCGAGCGCGTCGTCTACCTCGGCGGACTCGGCGAAGAGCGCGACCGGTTGTCTGCTCACCTTCGCTCGCGGCGAGAGGTCGAACACCTGCTTCGAAACGGGTCGTTCTCGCTGACGACGCTTCGGGCGGCCATCGTCATCGGCGACGGCAGCGTGAGTTTCGAGATGATTCGGCAACTCGCAAAGCGCCTGCCCGTCATGGTGACCCCGCAGTGGGTCGAAACCGAGTGCCAACCGATCGCCATCGACGACGTGGTCGCCTACCTCGTCGGCGTCCTCGACTACCCGGAGACGGCGGGCGGGACGTACGAAATCGGCGGCCCGGACGTGCTGACCTACCGCGAGATTCTCCAGCGCGTCGGCGCGCTCACCAAACAGTCACCCATGATCGTTCCCGTGCCCGTGCTGTCGCCGAAACTCTCGTCGTACTGGATCGGTCTCGTCACCGACGTGGAGACGAGCGTCGCCCGGCCGCTCATCGAGGGACTGAAGAATCCGGTCGTCGTCCGCGACAACCGCATCCGCGACATCGTTCCCGTCGAACTGACCTCGTTCGACGAGGCGGTGACCACGGCACTCGGCGTCGAACCGGTCGAGCCGATTACCATCGAAACCCGTACCGGTGTCTGACGTGGTGAGACCGAATAGAGGTTCAGCGAGGAGTAGGCGGTGACCGAGACGCCAGAATACGGTGAGACGTGGGTCTACGAGAGCATCGTCGGCGCACTCCCCGGCATCGACATCGGCGAGGGCGGCGCAATCGCCATCCAGATTGCGATTTTCGAGGCGGCGGTGCTCGTCTTGGCGTGGGTGTACGACCTCTGGGCGGCGGCTATCGCCGGGACGATAGCGATTCTCGTCGCGGCCGCTGGGAGCGTCGCCATGCTCCGGATGGGCGGGTGGATTCGCGCGACGACGGTCCCCGGTCCGTATCGACGCCTGCTCTTCGGGTCGAGCATCGAAGTCGTGCTCGCGGTGCTCGCGTTTATCGCGCTCGTGACGCACCTCTTCGTCTTCGACCCGCAGGAGAGTTCGACACCGCTGTTGACGACGCTGTTCGGGACCGACCCCCCCGTCGTCGTCGTCTACCTGATGCTCCTCGTGCTGTGGGACCTCTGTTATCGGATTGGAACGTCGTGGTGGGTCGCCGTCGTCGGGTTGTGGGGGACGACCACCTATCGGTTCAGCGGCATCACCGCGCGGACGATTCGACGGGTGAGCCTCCTGAACGTCGGGTTCGCCGGCGCTCAGTTGGCACTCGCGCCGTTCTTGTTCGACGAACCGGTGTTGCTCGTCGCCGTCGGCGGCCACGTCGTTGCCGTGACACTCGTCTCGGCAGTGACAGTCGTATTGACGCGAGAATAACAGTCGTTCAGCTGTCGGACTTCATCTGCTTGAACTGCTCTAATAGCGCGTCTGCTGAGTCACCAGAGTCGAACTGAACTTTGCCACGGTAGGTCTTCCGGGTGTCGTCTGTCCCCGGTTCGACCTGACTGGTCATCCGTTCGCGGCGTTCGTGTTCGGCTTCATCGTAGGCACCCATTGACATGATACACCATACCGTGTGTAAGTGTCCCACATATAGTTATCGGAGTAATTCAAAATAGTGATGATTAGACCGGGATGGCAAGAAAGGATAAAAGCATCCCCCGGGCTAGAAGGAGTGTGGCACGCCCGCTTCGATTTCGATATGCGCCCGGGACGTGGAACGACTCGCGGATTCGACGTGAGATATTCCAGCCCCTCGATTCTAATCTCGGTGCCGAGATGAACGCGCCGGTGAACAGTCCGCCCGATGGCTACGAGGCAGTCCGCTTCGACATGGACAATGGAGATATAGCACTCTTCACGTGGACCGACGACCACGCCTATTGGCTCGGCAACACGGAGACGCCGAGTTCGCTCTGGCGAACCGAGAAAGAAGGATTCGACGAAGCCCCCTTCGAACTCTCTCGATGGGCACAACGCGAGTTGATTAGTGAACTGTTCGAGGAGTCACCGTGGCTCGAACCGTATCCCTATCTCTCGTGGTTCTTCCTCCCCGTGTTCCTCTCGAAGGACGGCCGCGAGACGACACGAGAGTTCTTCTACGACTACGACGCGGGATTCCCGGATACGACGCGCGAAGAAGCCATGGAGTTCTACGATTCGTTCCTCTCGACGGGCGTCCTCGACCAGTACCGAGAGGTGATGGCCGGCAAACTCGGTACCTCGGAGTACTTCGACCAGGTGCGCATGGCGGCGGCGATGGGCGAGTTCGACGTGGCGTACCTCCTCACCGAAGCGGGCTACGACATCGAACCGGAAATCGAAGTCACGACCGGCCACTCCATCGACTTCCGGGCGGAAGGCACGCAAGTCGGTGGCTCGCTCATCGAAGTGACGCGCCCGCTCCCGCCGAACCAGCGGTCTGTCGGGAATCCAATCGCCGCGATACGTGACACCGCGGAGACGAAAACCGGCGGCACGGGGCAACTCGCCGAACACGGCGGCGGCGTGACGCTCTTCGTCGATTGTTCGTCGTTCCCCGACGACGACTGGGCGTCGATTATGGCCGAGCAACCGGACGTTCGCCACCGGCCCGCCGTGGTGTTTCGACTCCGCCCCGACGGACACGTCGAAGGCTACAGCAAAGGCTCGGTTCCAGTCGAGTTGTCGTGGCTAAAATAGAAGGACCGTGAGCAGAGTACCGGGCGTAACCGCCCGCGTGATTAGAACGAGACCTGTTGCGGTCCGTTCTCGCCGAAAGACGTCGGGTCGCGGTCGCTGTAGTAGCGCCGGCCGATTGCCTCGTGACCAACGCCGGTGTAGAGGGAATCGAGCACGTCCTGCGGGCAGGTGTAGGTTTCGTCACCGAGCCGAGAGAGAATCGCTGCGACCGTCTCGTCTCCGTTTTGGAGTTCGATTACTTCTTCCCCGTACTGGGTAACGAAGTCGGTAGAGCTGGTCGGGTATTCGTGGCGCGCGATGACGTCGCCAAGTTCGTTCAAGCGCATTACAGCCACACATGGTCGGCACCTATCCTTAATGATTGTCCATGAGGATGATTAGTCCCATTGTAATCCTTAATGGTCCTTAATCGTTCGGAAGGCTTGTACTTCTCAGGAGCGCATCTGTCGGTATGAGCCACGAGCGCCCCGCTGCGGACCTCCATCTACATACGACCGCGTCGGACGGCCAGCTCACTATCGAGCAACTGCCCGCCGCGGCCCGCGCGGGCGGCGTCGAAGTGGTCGCAGTCACCGACCACGACCGGTATCACCCGGAACTCGACGCGCCGGTAGTCGAGCGCGACGGCGTGACCATCATCCACGGCATCGAACTCCGCGTCGATGCGGGCGACAGACAGGTGGACCTCCTCGGCTACGGCGTCGAACCGACGCCCGCGCTGACGGACGAAATCACTCGACTCCAGCGGAACCGTGTCGAGCGCGCCCGCGAAATCGTCGAGCGCGTCGAAGACGAGACGGGCGTCGCCATCGACATCGACATCCAACACGGCGTCGGCCGCCCGCACATCGCCCGCGCCATCGACGCGAGCGACGCACCTTACGACTATCAGGGCGCGTTCGACGAACTCATCGGCGGCGGCAACCCGTGTTACGTCGCGCGCGAACTCCCGACGTTCGAGGACGGCGTGGCCGCGCTCGAATCGGCCTGTGACGTGGTCAGCCTCGCCCACCCGTTCCGGTACCGCGACCCGCGAGGGGCACTCGAACTCTGTGCCGAACTCGATGGGGTCGAACGCTACTACCCGTACAGCTTCCCGGTCGAGACGGACCTCCTCGATTCGGCAATCGAACGGTACGACCTGTTGGCGACCGGCGGGAGCGACTGCCACGATACGACACTCGGCAGAGCGGGGCCACCGCGGGACGAATTCAGTAGAATTAGTGACAGAATATCCGCCTTCTAGCGGCCTTCTAGTGTGGTTATACAGGTTATAACTGCGGTAAGCACCCAGTACGTAGGCTTAAATCCTATCAGCTCTGATAGAGCGGTATGCAGTGTCACTACTGCGAACGTCAGGCGGCGTACGCCGCCGAGAAGGACCACATTAAAGTCGGTCTCTGTGAACGCCATTTCCGCAAACGCGTCGAGGAACTCGCCGAGTCTGACCAACTCGCGGCGCTCAAAGAGAAACTGGATATTAACCGAACATAGTGGACACCTATCGGTAGCATTCTCAACGCTTCCTTTTACAGCACTCTCCCGCCGAAGAGATAGAGCGCCGCGAGCGCGCTCTCGAAGATGAGCGTCCCGACCGCCGAGAGGACGACGAACTCTCGCGGCGACATCTCGGAGAGCCCCGCCGGGACGGTGAGCATCCCGCGCGTAAACAACATGGCGTTGCTCGCGGGGACGACGATGGGTCCCCAGCGGTCGAACCAGCCGTCGAATCGGTCGAGGGTCGATTCGCTCACCCGGAACCAGCGGCGAGTGAGGAGGTAGTCTCGCCCGCCACGCTTGGCGACGGTGAACAACACGAGCTGTCCGATCGTCGCTCCGAGGACGGCGACGGCGAGAATCGGAATCAGATACTCGGGACCGATGAGGACGAGGGCACCGGGGACGAGGAGTTCACTCGGAACGACGTAAAGCAGCATCGCTCCTTCGAGAATAAACACGACCAAGAGGATTGCGAACGCGAACTCCGAGGCGAGGAGTTGGCGTAGCATCTCCGGGAATTCGGGGACAACGCTACTCATCACCCATTCTAGCCACACGAGGGATTTGGTTATGGTGTGCATGACAAAGAGAGCGACGAGATTTTGCTCCTCGCACTCGAAGCGGGTCGCATGGACCTCACCGACCGCCCGCGGCGGCTTCGAACCGACGGGATTCGACCGCTCGTGTCGGAGACATCGCTCGATTCGACGGACCTCGTGTCGCCGATTTTCGTGGACGCGACGACGGACGAACGCGTCCCCATCGAGTCCATGCCGGGCCACGAGCGCGTCCCCCTCGACGAGGCAGTCGCTCGCGTGCGCGAGGTACGCGAGACGGGCGTCGAAGCCGTCATCGTCTTCGGGATTCCCGAATCCAAGGACGCAGAAGGGTCGCGTGCGTACGCGAGTGACGGCATCGTACAGGAGGCAGTGCGCCGAATTACGGCCGAGACCGACGCCTACGTCATCACCGACGTGTGCTTGTGTGAGTACACCGACCACGGGCACTGCGGGGTGTTAGAAACGCACGCCGAAGACGACCCCACACTCACCGTCCAGAACGACCCGACGCTCGAACTCCTCGCAGAGACGGCAGTCTCCCACGCCGAGGCCGGCGCGGACATGATTGCCCCCTCGTCGATGACCGACGGGATGGTCGGCGCGATTCGTGAGGCGCTGGACGAATCCGGCTATTCGGACGTCCCAATCATGTCCTACGCCGCGAAGTACGAGAGCCACTTTTACGGGCCGTTCCGCGACGCCGCCGACGGCGCACCCGCCTTCGGCAACCGCCGACACTACCAGATGGACCCGGCGAACGCCCGCGAGGCGATGCGGGAAGTCGCCCTCGACGTGGAACAGGGTGCCGACGTCCTGATGGTCAAACCCGGCCTGCCGTACCTCGACATCATCCACGCAATCCGCGAGACGTACGACCATCCGGTCGCCGCCTACAACGTCTCCGGCGAGTACGCGATGCTCCACGCCGCCGCCGAGAAGGGCTGGTTGGACCTCGAGGCGACCGCTTACGAGTCGCTCGTGTCGCTGAAGCGGGCGGGCGCTGACCTGATTATCACCTACTTCGCCGAGGATATCGCCGAACGACTGTAAGCAGGACGGGCACAGCAGTACCGATTTCCGCCGCGGCGTCAGCTCGGTGAAAATCGCGGCGTGACACCGCTTCGCGCACCCCTCGAATCGGGTGCGTGGGCAATATTTTCCTGAACGTTCGTCCAGAGATTCTCGGATTCGTACCCGGATAGTGGACAATATACGACCTTATATGCGTAATATTCTACAGCATTTTGTTAAAACGTCAGATTACACCCTCCAAAAATTGTCTTTTTTAACGTACAACTTTATGTATGCCCTCCCCATGAAGCCGAACCGTGATGAAGCACCACATTCCACACGGATACGGAAGAAAAGTACTCGATTGTTCACTTGCTGTGAACTGGGGTGAAACCAAGTGATTTCGCTCCAGGTCGATCCCAGCGTCATCGCCAGCGGGGTCAACTACGTCTGGATTCTCGTCGTGTCGTTCCTCATCTTCTTCATGCAGCCGGGCTTCGCGCTGCTCGAAGCAGGGCAGGTCCGCGCGAAGAACGTCGGGAACGTCCTGATGAAGAACATGACCGACTGGGCACTGGGCGTGCTCGTCTACTTCATCGTCGGTGCGGGCGTGGCGACGATTATCGGTGGACTCACCTCGCCGGGTGGGTTCAGCGCGGCCGCCGCGTTCTCGTACATCGGCGATTCCGGTTCGTGGATCGACTGGCTCTTCGGCGCGGTGTTCGCCATGACCGCCGCGACCATCGTCTCCGGCGCAGTCGCCGAGCGCATGGACTTCCGCGCGTACGTGGTGTTCGCAGCCGTCATGACGGGTATCATCTACCCAGTCGTACAGGGCCTGACGTGGTCCGGCGGCCTGCTCGCCGGGAGCGGATACCTCGGAGCAATCCTCGGCGTCGGCTACCTCGACTTCGCCGGTGCGACCGTCGTCCACATGTGCGGTGGCATCGCCGGTCTGGTCGCCGCGAAGATGGTCGGCCCGCGCAAGGGTCGCTTCGACGCGGACGGTAACAGCAACCCCATCCCGGGGCACTCGATGCTGCTCGCCGTCCTCGGCACGCTCATCCTCGCCTTCGGCTGGTACGGCTTCAACGTCGGTACGCAAGCGACGGTCCTCGCCGTCACCGAGAGCGGCGGACTCGAATTCATGGGTGCCGCACTCGGCCGCGTCGCCCTCGTGACCACCCTCGGCATGGGCGCAGGCGCAGTCGCCGCGGTCATCGTCTCGACGCAGTACCAGGGCAAACCCGACCCACTCTGGATGGCGAACGGTCTGCTCGCCGGTCTCGTCGCGGTCACGGGCGCAGTCCCCCACGTCACGTGGTGGGGCGGTCTCATCCTCGGCGCACTCGGCGGCGCAATCGTCCTGCCCGCGTTCCGCTTTACGGTCGATACGCTCAAAATCGACGACGTGTGTGGCGTCTTCGCCGTCCACGGTGTCGCAGGTGCAGTCGGCACGGCGCTCATCCCCGTCTTCGCAGTGGCAGGGTTCTCCGCCACGCAACTGGTGATGCAAGTCGCTGGCGTGCTCGTCATCGCGCTCTGGACCATCGCGGCGTCCGCCATCGTCCTGTTCGCAACCAGTACCGTCCTCAGCCTCCGCGTCTCGGAAGAAGAGGAACTCGAAGGTCTCGACATCGGCGAACACGGCGTCTCGGTCTACCCCGAGTTCATCGGCGACTCCTCACCCGACCGCGCACTGGGAACCCCCACGGCGACGGACGGTGGCAGCGAGGTTCGCACCGACGGTGGTGTCGAAGCCGAGCACACCGCAGACTCGTTCGAGGGAGGTGACTCGAAATGAGCGAAGAAACCGACGGCATCAAACTCGTCATGGCGGTCATCCGCCCCGATAAGCTCGCAGACGTCAAACGAGCGCTCGCGGAAGCGGGTGCTCCCTCGCTGACGGTGACGAACGTCTCCGGCCGCGGCTCTCAGCCCGCAAAGAAGGGCCAGTGGCGCGGCGAGGAGTACACCGTTGACCTCCACCAGAAGGTCAAAATCGAGTGTGTCGTAGCCGACACACCTGCCGAAGACGTGGTGGATGCCATCGTCGAAGCCGCCCACACGGGTGAGAAAGGCGACGGCAAGGTGTTCGTCATCCCCGTCGAATCGGCCGTCCAAGTCCGGACTGGAAAGGAGGGGAAACCAGCGGTCTGAGAGCGCTCTCACCCTTGGTACCGGTCAGTCTTTCCTGCGCGTGAGCGGGTGACCCCCGCTTGCCTCATTCCGGTTCTCCGACATCTTGTCAGAGAACCAACACTACATACGTCAAATAGTTTGGCAACATTTGTCTACTTGTCGCCGAATATATGACCTTATATTACTCATACTTGATTGTAAATCGTACATTTGTCGAGATAGAGCCATCCTTTTAGACAAATGTCAACGCAAATGGTTATGTACTCAGATGTGGTTAGAATCTTCCATGATTCGTGGGACGAACATCCACGAATTGAGCACCACTATGTACAAACGTCAACTCTCGCCCCTCGTTGAACCGACAGTAGGAGGAATCGAATGGTAGTTCCCTTGCAAGCAGACCTGGCCACCATCGTCGAAGGTGTGAACCTCGTCTGGGTCCTCACCGTCACGTTCCTCATCTTCTTCATGCACGCCGGTTTCGCCATGCTCGAAGCCGGGCAGGTCCGCGCGAAGAACGTCTCGAACCAACTCACGAAGAACCTCCTGACGTGGAGTATCGGAGTGATCGTCTTCTTCCTGCTCGGTGCCGCCGTCTCGACGATTATCGCGGCCGTCACCGGCGGACCATCCGCAACGATTACTGACGCCTTCATGAGCCTCTACGCACCCGACGCCGCGGCGACGACAGCGTGGGTCGATTGGCTCTTCGGCGCGGTGTTCGCCATGACCGCCGCGACCATCGTCTCCGGTGCAGTGGCCGGCCGCGCACGCCTCGGTGCCTACCTGACGTACACCGTCCTCATCGCGGGTATCATCTACCCCGTCGTGGTCGGCTTCACGTGGGCCGGCGGGTTCCTCGGAAACCTCGGCTTCCACGACTTCGCGGGCGGCATGATCGTCCACGGCATGGGCGGCATCGCCGGTCTCACCGCCGCGTGGGTCATCGGCCCGCGCATGGACCGCTTCAAACCCGACGGCACCGCGAACGTCATCCCCGGTCACTCCATCACGTTCGCCGTCCTCGGCACGCTCATCCTCGCCTTCGGCTGGTACGGCTTCAACGTCGGTACCGCCGCGGCACCACTCGCCTACTCCGAGGCCGACGGCCTGACGCTCGGTTCGTTCGCCTACGTTGGCCGCGTCGCCCTCGTGACCACCCTCGGCATGGCCGCCGGGGCACTCGGTGCCGGTGGCGTCGCCTACCTCAAGACCGACAAAGTCGATACGCTCTACGTCGCCAACGGCATCCTCGCCGGTCTCGTCGGCATCACCGCTATCGCCGACGACATCGTCTGGCCCGGCGCGATTATCGTCGGCGCGCTCGCCGGCGCACAACTCCCCATCGTCTTCGAGTTCATCGAAAAGCGCCTCCGCATCGACGACGTGTGTGCGGTCTTCCCCGTCCACGGCTCGGCAGGCATCCTCGGTGCCCTGCTCTACCCGGTCTTTGCGATGCCCGTCTGGCACGGTGGCGCGTCGGTCGTCTCGCTCGCCATCCCCCAGTTCGTCGGCGTCGGCGTCATCGCCATCTGGACGTTCGCCGCGACCGCGCTCGTCTTCGGTGCCTTCCGCGCGGTGGGTCTGGCCCGCGTCTCGGCCGACCACGAACGCCAGGGACTCGACACGGCCGAACACGGCGTCGATACCTACCCCGAGTTCGGTGGACCGGACGCTGATACCGGCATCCGCGCCGACGGCGGTTTCACCGCAGGTGAAAGCACGTTGGGTGCGTCATCCGACGACGGTTTCACCGCAGGTGAAAGCACGTCGGATGCATCGTCCGACAATGGACACGTGGCAGATGGATTCATGTCTACTCGGAAGGAGGACTAAGTCATGAGCGACCTCGCAAACGACGGCGGCATCAAACTCGTCATGGCCATCATCCGACCGGACAAACTCAAAGACGTGAAATCCGCGCTCGCCGAAGTCGGCGCGCCCTCGCTGACGGTGACGAACGTCTCCGGCCGCGGGTCGCAACCGGCGACCAAGAGCCAATGGCGCGGCGAAGAGTACACCGTTGACCTCCACCAGAAGGTCAAAATCGAGTGTATCGTCGCCGAGATTCCCGCCGAAGACGTCGCAGACGCCATCGCCGACGCCGCCCACACGGGCGAGAAAGGCGACGGGAAAGTGTTCGTCCTGCCCGTCGAAGAGGCGTACCAGGTCCGGACGGGGAAAACCGGCCGCGACGCGGTCTAAGTCGCCGTTCCTGACCGATTCGAGACTCGACAGCGCCTCGATGCGCACAGCCCGCACGCGAAACGGTTTTTCTCTTTCGACCAGAGCCATGAGACGATGAGCGGTGACTCGCCCTGATTGACCTCACGCTCGCCGTCGGTCTCGCGCTCGCGCTCGTCGGCATGCCGGCGGTGAGCCTCCTCACCGACCGCCTCGACATCGACCGACTCGGTATCGACCGCGACGACTTCCGGACCGACCTCCTCGTGAGCGACGCGAGCAAGTGGGCGGTGTTCCTTCTCCTCTGTGGATTCGTCGTGTTCGTCGAGGGTCGCCCGCTCTCTTCGATTTCTGGGCGGTCGCTCGACCCACTCTCCTTTGTCGCCGCAGTCGGCGGCGGCGTGTTCGTCCTCTTCGCCGCGAGCGCCGCCGCGACGCCGTTGCTCGAACGCGTCGGCGTCGGCGGCGTGAGCGACGAGATGACGCGCTTCGGGTCGCTCTCGGTTCCGCATCGCCTCGGTGTCGCCGCGACCGCGGGCATCACCGAAGAGGCGCTGTTTCACGGCTACGCCATCGAGCGCCTGTTGGAATCGACCGGCAGTCCCGTGATTGCGGCGGGCGTCTCGTTCGTCGCGTTCACCCTCGGCCACGTCGTCGGCTGGGACCGCGACTCGGTCGTTCGAATCGCCGTCCCCGCGCTCGTGACGACGCTGCTCTACCTCCTCATCCGCGACGTGGTGGCGCTGATGGCGATTCACGCGGTGAACGACGCCGTCGGCCTGCTCTTGGTCGGCTCCATGAGCGACGAGTCGGCGGGCCAAGAGTCGGAGACAGCACAGGAACCAACCCAGTAAGGTCTTTCCCGTGCGCGAGCGAATCGCCGCGCATGAGACACGACGAGTCCCGCCGGTTGTACGACCGGGCACTCTCCGTACTTGCTGGCGGCGTGAACTCCTCGGTCAGGGCAACCCAGCCGTATCCGTTCTTCGTCGAGCGCGGCGACGGCGCGCACGTCATCGACGCCGACGGCAACCGCTATATCGACTACGTGATGGGCTACGGACCGCTGCTCTACGGACACGACGCACCGGAACCGGTGCAAGCGGCGGTTCAAAAGCACTCCGCAGCCGGGCCGATGTACGGCGCGCCGACGGAGATAGAAGTCGAACACGCCGAGTTCGTCGCTCGGCACGTCCCCTCGGTGGAGATGATTCGCTTCGTCAACTCGGGGACCGAAGCCACCGTCTCGGCCGTGCGCCTCGCTCGGGCCACCACCGGCCGCGACAAAATCGTCATCATGCAGGGCGGCTACCACGGCGCACAGGAATCGACGCTCGTCAAGGGCGAACCCGGAAACGTCCACCCGAGCACGCGCGGTATCCCCGACTCTTTCGCCGAGCACACGATTCCCGTACCCTTCAACGACGAAGAGACCGTCCGCGAGGTCTTTGAACAGCACGGCGACGACATCGCCGCGGTCATGACCGAGCCAATCTTGGCGAACACGGGCATCGTCGCCCCCGTCGATGGCTACCTCCAGACGCTCCGCGACATCACCGAAGAACACGGGTCGCTCCTCATATTCGACGAGGTCATCACTGGCTTCCGCGTCGGTGGTCTTCAGTGCGCCCAAGGGAAGTTCGGCGTCACGCCCGATATCACCACCTTCGGGAAGATTATCGGCGGCGGCTTTCCCGTCGGCGCAATCGGTGGCAAAGCCCAACTCGTCGAGCAGTTCACCCCCGGCGGCGACGTGTTCCAGTCGGGCACCTTCTCGGGCCACCCCGTGACGATGGCCGCCGGCCACGAGTACCTGAACTTCGCCGCCGAGAACGACGTTTATGACCACGTTAATCGCCTCGGCGACGACCTCCGCGCCGGCATCTCGGATATCCTCGAAGACCAGGCACCCGAGTACACCGTCGTCGGCACGGACTCGATGTTCAAGACCATGTTCACGCGCGACGGGGTGACCCCGAAGAACGGCGCGGACGTATCGAAGGCCGAGACCGACCGCTGGGAGCGCGTCTTCTGGCAGGAGATGAAAGACCACGGCGTCTTCTTGACTGCCAACCAGTTCGAGTCGCAGTTCGTCTCCTACGCCCACACGGACGAGGATATCGAGCGGACGCTCGAAGCCTACAAAGAGGCGCTATAGAGGAGCGCTGTCGCTGACTGTCTGCTTGAGGTAGAAGTACCACAGCGGGCTAAACAGGCCTGCGGCGACGATTCCAGCGATAAACGGCGTCGCGCCCGTCGGGTCCGGACTGAGGACGAACGCCGGGGGAAACGCCACGACGAGGGCGAGGACGAACGAGACGAGAACGTGATGGGTGGAGGGCATCGTCCGCGCAGACGTCTGTCAGTCGAAAGTAGTTTGCGACCTGCTGTTCCACAGCAGGAGAACGTCGTGACGGCCACTCACTCGACCCGCAAGCGTGCTTCTGCGGCCTTCCAGAGCGGCGGGTAGGCGAGGGCCAGTCCGAGACCGACGCTGACGCCCCAGACGGCGAGGATTCCGAGAGGGTCACCTCGGAGGTCGAAGAAGATGAAGAGCGTCGTTGCGAGGACCGACATCGTGAGACCGACGATCCAGACGCGGACGACGAGGCGGAGTCGAAGCGGGCGAAGCCACAGCAACAGCGCGCCCACCGCGCCCGCGACGACGTACTGGAGTCGAACCGGCGGGTGGTAGCCGAGCGCGGGAAGCAACAAATCGAGCGGCGCGAAGATGGGGAGCAAGCCGAAGAAGAACAGGGCGATGACGACGAAGTCGCCGACCTGCCGGACGGCAGATTCGAGAGAGACCATAGTACGACAGGTGCCCCGTCCCGTATGCGTCTTTCTCTCGCGGCGCTCTCGGGGACGAACTGGAGGGCTTTTCAACGCGGACGCCAGAGAACTTCGTATGACCGAACGGACGCTTCGATTGGCGACGCGAGGGTCGGTGCTCGCGCGCCGACAGGCCGCGAGTGTGAAGGAGGCGCTCGAAGGCCGCCGACTCGACGTGGAACTCGTCGAAGTCGAGACAGAGGGAGACCGGATTCAAGACGAACTCATCCACCGACTGGGCAAGATTGGCGCGTTCGTCCACGCGCTCGACGAACACGTCTCAGACGGAGAGGTCGATGCGGCGGTCCACTCGATGAAGGACATGCCGACCGAGAAACACAACGACCTCGTCGTCGCGGGCGTCCCCGAGCGCGCGAACGCCGGTGACGTGCTCGTGACGCGCGACGGCAGCACCATCGACGACCTGCCCGAGGGCGCAGTCGTCGGGACGGGCTCGCTCCGCCGGCAAGCCCAGATTCTGAACTACCGCGACGACCTCGTGGTCGAACCCATCCGCGGCAACGTCGATACGCGCGTCGAGAAACTGCTCGCAACGCACCTCCAGCGCGAGCACGAAGCGCGCGTCGAGAACGACAAGGACCGCGCGGGCAAGAAGGGGAAAGTCGAGCACGAAGACGAGTTCGACCAGACCGCCGACGAGTGGTTCGACGGCCTGAGCGAACTCGAACGACAGGCCATGAGCCGAAAGGTCGAGACCGAGTACGACGCCATCGTCCTCGCCGAAGCGGGACTCGAACGAAGCGGTCTCGCCGAGAAGGTCGAGTACGAGCGCCTGAACCGCTCGCAGTTCGTCCCCGCGCCCGGACAGGGTGCGATTGCCGTGACGGCCGCCGATTCCGAGGTCATCGACCTCGTCAACGAGAAACTCGACCACCCGCGGACGCGCGTCGAGACCACCGTCGAGCGGACGGTTCTCGAAGAACTCGGTGCCGGGTGTATCGCCCCCATCGGCGTCCACGCGCTCTTGCAGGGCGAACACGTCCACGTCGAGGTGCAGGTGCTCGCCACCGACGGGTCGGAGGCCATCAAGACGACCCGCGACCTCTCGGTCCAGCGCCACGCGACCGAGGCCCGGGACTTCGCACAGAACCTCCGAGACCGCGGCGCGGGCCAACTCATCGAGGCCGCCCGCGACGAGACGGAGGAGTGAGATGTCGGAGAACGACGAACTCGGCGTCGTCCATCTGGTCGGGAGCGGTCCCGGCGACCCGGAACTCCTCACGCTGAAAGCCGCCCGGCTCATCGACGAGGCCGACGTGGTGCTCCACGACAAACTCCCCGGCCCGGAGATTCTCGGCATGATTCCCGAGGAGCGCCGCGAGGACGTGGGCAAGCGCGCCGGCGGCGAGTGGACGCCGCAGGAGTACACCAACGCGCGACTGGTCGAACTCGCCCGCGAGGGCAAGACCGTCGTCCGACTGAAGGGCGGCGACCCGTTCGTCTTCGGCCGCGGTGGCGAAGAGATGGAACACCTCGCCGAGAACGGCATCCCGTTCGACGTGGTGCCCGGCATCACCTCGGCAGTCGGCGGTCCCGGCGCGGCCGGAATTCCGGTCACACACCGCGATTACGTCTCGTCGGTCTCCTTCGTCACCGGCCACGAAGACCCGACGAAAGACGAGTCGGCGGTGAACTGGGACGCGCTCGCCGCGACCGGCGGGACGCTCGTCGTCCTCATGGGCGTCGGCAAACTCCCGCTCTACACGGCCGAACTCCGCGAGGCCGGCATGGACGCCGAGACGCCCGTCGCGCTCATCGAACGCGCCACGTGGCCCGACATGCGCGTCGCCACGGGCACGCTCGAAACCATCGTTGACGTGCGCGACGAGGCCGATATCGAACCGCCCGCCATCACCATCGTCGGCGAGGTCGCGGCCACCCGTGACCGCGTGAAGGCGTTCCTCCGCGACGGCGGCGTGGATGCGCTCGCAGGGACTGCCGAAGGCGACGAAACAAAGTCCGCGCGGGCCGAGGACGGAGACGAATGAGTCACGAGGTTCGCGTCGCCGTCTTCCGCCCGGACGACGACCGACTGGCGAACGCGGTCGAACTGCTCGACTCGCTCGGCGCGACGCCCGTTCCGGACCCGATGCTCGCGGTCGAACCGACGGGTGCGACCCCCGAAGACGGCGCGTACGTCGTCCTCACGAGCAAGACCGGCGTCGAACTGCTCGACGAGGCCGGATGGTCTCCCGGCGAGTCGATTCTCTGTTGTATCGGTTCGGCGACCGCAGACGCCGCCCGCGGCGTTGGCTGGGACGTAGACCGCGTCCCCGAGGAGTACTCTTCGACCGGACTGGTCGAATGCTTGGCCGACGAAGTCGCGGGCGCGACAGTCGAAGTCGCCCGGAGCGACCACGGCAGTCAGGTCCTCTTGGACGGCCTGCGCGAGGCGGGCGCGGACGTACACGAGACCGTTCTCTACCGACTTGTTCGACCCGAAGGCTCCGGCAAGTCGGCCGAGTTCGCCGCCGGTGGCGACCTCGAAGCCGCGCTGTTCACCTCGTCGTTGACGGTCGAACACTTCCTCGACGCGGCAGCGGAGCGCGGTATCCGCGACGAGGCAATCGCCGGCCTGAACGACGCAGTGGTCGGGACGATTGGCGAACCGACGCGCGAGACCGCCGAGTCGCACGGCATCGAAGTCGATGTCGTCCCTCAGTCGGCCGACTTCGACGAACTCGCCTGTACCGTCGTCGAGACAGCGGCCCCGACCTACCACGAGTGACAGAACACGCCCGTTCCGACACGGCGACCGCGACCTCCGAATCGAAGGAGACGGGGTCGTGGCGCGCCGTCGGGACGGTCGCCGGCTGGCAGACCGCCGCGAGCCTCTGTTACTACACGATTTTCGCCGCGACGGGGTTCTTTCGAGACGCGTTCTCGCTCTCGGAATCGCTCGTCGGCGTCGTCCTGACCGCCGGGCTGTTGGGCTATACGGTCTCGCTCTTTCCGAGCGGCGCGGCCGTCGATAGCTTCGGCGAGAAGCGCGTGATGATTCTGGGACTCGTCGCGCTCGCCGTCGCCCTCGTCGGCGTCTCGTTCGCGCCGAGTTACGCCCTCCTTCTCGGCTCCGTCGCACTCCTCGGCGCGGCGTACTCCTCGGCGATGCCCGCTTCGAACCGCGGTATCGTCGGCGCGGCACCCGCCGGGCGGACGAACCTCGCCATGGGGTTGAAACAGGTCGGCGTGACCGCCGGGAGCGGCGCATCCTCGCTCGTCGTCACCGGCATCGCCGCATTCGCGGCGTGGCAGGTCGGCTTCTGGGTGATTGCCGTCGTCGCCGGCGGCTACGCCGTCGTCTTCGCCGCGCGATACCGGGGCAGGCCCGGCACCGGCGAGTTCGAGTGGCCGGAAGTGTCGGGACTGCGCGACAACGGCGCGTACATCGCGCTCGTCGCGGCCGGATTCTTCATCGGCGCGTCCATCTTCTCGATGCTCGGCTACACCGTCCTCTACGTCCAAGACGTGGTGCAGGCGAGCGCCACTGTCGCGGGCGTCGTGCTCGCGCTGACGCAGGTGACGGGGAGTATCGGCCGCATCGGTGCCGGAAGCCTCGCAGACCGGCTGGGTGGCGCGAACGGCGCGGCGACGGTCGCACTGGGACAACTCGCCGTCGCCGTCGGTCTCTTCGCGCTCCTCGTGGGTTCCGGTGGCGGTCTCGCGCTGACGGTTCTGGTGTTCGTCGCGCTCGGCCTCACCATCCACGGTTCGACGGGCGTGTTCTACTCCTGTCTGAGCAGTGTCGTCGCCGACGACGATATCGGCGCGGCCACCGCCGGCGGCCAGACGGCGATCAACACCGGCGGCTTGGTCGCCCCGCCCGCGTTCGGGATTCTCGTCGAATCGGTCGGCTACGACGCTGGCTGGCTCCTCGTCACGGGACTCGCGGCGGCCGGCGCACTGTTGTTGTTCGCGGTGCGACGGCGGACCTGAACTAGCAGAGAGGACGAGAACCGTCGCTGTCGAGGGACGACCCCCAGACTATTCTCACTCGTCCGCGCACTGTGAGTCATGTTACGATACGACACGCGCGGCGACGCCAGTTGGCTCACGCTGGACCGACCCGAGAAGAGGAACGCCCTCCACCTCGACGGGTGGCGACAACTCCGCGACGGGCTCGACCGGGCGACAGACGAGTCTCGGGTCGCCGTCCTCACCGGCGTCGAAGACGTGTTCTGCGCCGGCGACGACATCGGACTCATCGAGCGAGCGGAGACTGCCGACGACGTCGAAACACTGACCGACTGCCTCTACGACGTGTTGTTCGGCATCGAGTCACTGGAGGTTCCCGTCGTCGCCGCCGTCAACGGGCTCGCCTACGGCGGCGGGTGTGAACTCGTCGCCGCGTGCGACCTCGCCGTCGCCGTCGAGGACGCCACGTTCGCGCTCCCCGAGACAACCATCGGCGCGTACCCACCCTACGCGGTCGAGCGCGTGGCCGAGACCGTTGGCAAGAAACGTCTCATGGAACTCGCGTTGACTGGCGACCCAATCGACGCGGACCGGGCGGCCGCGTGGGGACTCGTGAACCGCGTCGTCGCGGACGACGAACTGGAGGAGACGGTCGGGGAGTTCGTCGAGTCCATCGCAACGTCGCCGCGGCGGGGGACTCGCTTGGCGAAGCAACAAGCAGCAGTCAGCGCGGCTACGCCGGGCACGCGCGAACGGATTCGCGGCGCGTTTCAGGAGGTTCGGGCCGACGACGAGTGCCGAGCGGCGACGCGGCGGTTCTTCGAGCGCTGACTGAGTCGAAAGAACACGCTCATCCACACCTCTCTTCGACGGCCGAACCTTTTTGTACCGAGACGGGACCATCTCGCCGCATCATGTCACACGACGGTCGAACAGCCCACGACGGTCGAACAGCCCACGACAGTCGAACAGCCCACGACGACCAAGCAGTACACGTCGGTGACCGAGGGCACGAACCGCGCGAAAACAGCCAGTGTTTATCTCGGTGACGACGTGAGTATCCAACAGATGGACGGACCCGTTCCCGAACTCGCCGACCACGCCGAGGCGTGCGCGAATCGCCTCCGCGAGGCCGACAGCGTACTGCTCGCCTCGCACATCGACGCCGACGGCCTGACGAGCGCCGCCGTCGCTTCGAGCGCGCTCGAACGCGCCGAGATTCCGTTCGAGACGGTGTTCTGCCGCCAACTCGATGCCGACGCCGTGGCCGAGATTGCGGCGACCGACTACGAGACCGTTCTGTTCACGGACTTCGGGAGCGGCCAACTCGACATCATCGCCGAACACGAGGCCGCGGGCGATTTTACCCCAGTTATCGCCGACCACCACAAACCGGCCGAGGGCGTCGAGACCGAACACCACCTGAACCCCCTCAGATTCGGTCTCAACGGCGCGACCGAGTTGTCGGGTGCGGGCGCGAGTTACGTCCTCGCGCGGGCGCTCGAACCGGAAGATGGCGACAACCGCGACCTCGCCGCACTCGCCGTCGTCGGCGCGGTCGGCGACATGCAGGACTCCGACGGCGGGTTACACGGTGCCAACGCGGGCATCGTCGCCGAAGGCGTGGAGGCCGGCGTCGTCGAAGAGGGGACCGACCTCCTCATCTACGGCCGGCAGACGCGGGCGCTCCCGAAACTCCTCCAGTACGCGACGGACGTTCGGATTCCCGGCATCTCGAACAACGAAGCGGGCGCAATCGAGTTTCTGACCGAACTCGACATCGACTGCCGCGACGACGAGGGCGAGTGGAAACGCTGGGTGGACCTCACGAACGAGGAGCGACAGGGACTCGCCAGCGCGCTCATGCGCCGGGCCATCGCCAGCGGCGTCCCCGCCGCTCGAATCGACGACCTCGTCGGGACGACGTACGTGCTCACCCGCGAAGACGAAGGAACCGAACTCCGCGACGTGAGCGAGTTTTCGACACTGCTCAACGCGACTGCCCGCTACGACCGCGCGGACGTCGGTCTCGCGGTCTGTCTCGGCGACCGTGACCGCGCACTCGACCGCGCTCGCAGACTCCTCAAGAACCACCGGATGAACCTCTCGAACGGGTTGCAATGGGTGAAAGAACACGGCGTGAAGGTCGAAGACAACCTCCAGTGGTTCGACGCGGGCGACGAGATACGAGAGACCATCGTCGGCATCGTCGCGGGGATGGCCGTCGGCACGAACGCGACGCGAAACGGCATGCCCGTGCTCGCGTTCGCCGAGAACGAGGACGGCGACGTGAAGGTCTCTTCCCGCGGGTCCTACGTGATGGTCAGAAACGGTCTCGACCTCTCGGCAGTCATGCGAGCGGCCTCGCGCGCGGTCGGCGGCGACGGCGGCGGCCACGACGTCGCCGCGGGCGCGACGATTCCGAAGGGCACGGTCGAAGCGTTCATCGCCGAAGCCGACCGAATCGTCGGCGAGCAGTTAGCCTAGGTATCGACGGGATTCGACCCGAACCGTGCGGGAACCCAGTGTTGCGAGTCGATTGGCGGGCGTTCGTACGCCGAGTCGTTCTCGCGCGGTGGCAACTCGATTGGTCCGGGCGTCAGGTCGCCGTAGTCGATTTGATTTAGCAAGTGCGAGATGCAGTTGAGTCGTGCGTGTCGTTTCACGTCGGCGTGGACGACGTTCCACGGCGCTTCCTCGATGTCCGTGTGTTCGAACATCGTGTCTTTGGCCTCGGAGTACTCGTCCCACCGAGCGCGCGCTTCGAGGTCCATCGGACTGAGTTTCCAGCGTCGCTTCGGGTCCTTGTTCCGCTTCTGGAAGCGTCGCTCCTGTTCTTCGTCGCTGATGGAGAACCAGTACTTGATGAGGACGATACCGGAGCGAACCAGCATACGCTCGAACTCTGGGCAGGTCCGCAGGAACTCTTCGTACTCCTCGTCCGTACAGAATCCCATCACGCGCTCGACGCCGGCGCGGTTGTACCAACTCCGGTCGAACAGCACCATCTCGCCCTCGGTGGGGAGGTGTTCGACGTAGCGCTGGAAGTACCACTGGCCCTGTTCGCGCTCTGTCGGTTTGCCGAGTGCGACGACGCGGACGACCCGCGGGTTGAGTCGGCGGGTGATGCGCTTGATGACGCCACCTTTCCCGGCGGCGTCGCGGCCTTCGAAGACGACGCAGACGCGAAGTCCCTCCTCTTTAATCCAGTACTGGAGTTTGACCAGTTCTTCTTGCAGGTCTGCCAGTTCGTTCTTGTAGCGTTTCTTCTTCAGGACGCCTTTCTTGTTGTACTGACCATCCGAACTCGTCATGCGCTATACACGTGCTGTGTGAACAAATACCAAGCGTGCGGAGAGGAGAGAAACCGATCGGCATCTGGTAGCCACGCGCGAACGGCGGCGGAGGCGTTCAGTCGTCGCCCATCCACTTCTCGCCCCACACCAACAGTTCGTCGAACACCGAGAGCAACTCGTCGCCTTGCTGTGTCAGCGAGTAGTAGACCGCGACTGGACTGTCTTCTTCGACGCGCCGGTGGACGTAGCCTTTCTCTTCGAGGTCACCGAGGACGCGAGAAAGCGTCTGTGAGTTCGCACCCGTCGCTCGCTTCAGTTCGTTGAACCGGAGGTCGCCCTCCCGGAGGACGTGGATGACGATGAGTCGCCACCGCGACCCAATCTGTTCGAGCGTCTTGATGACAGGGCAACTGCCGTACTTCTCTTCGAGATTTTCAGACGATGACATCGGTGTGACTTGGTCACTCAGACGTTCGCTGAGCTATTTAGTGGTCACGTCCGAGTACCAGGTATGATGGTGTGACCACGTTCGGTGGCTCACACACCACCGAATCGGACGGCACCCATCACTCACACAATGGACGTACTACTACTCGGAGCGAGCGGACGAATCGGCCAGCGAATCACGACCGAACTCTTGGACCGCGGGCACAGCGTGGCGGGCGTCTCCCGAAGCGGCGACTTCGAGGGTCATCCCGGGGACGACTTCGTCGCCGTCGCGGGCGATGCGACGAACTCCGGCGATATCGCACGCCTCGCGGCGGACCACGACGCAGTCGCGTCTGCACTCGGTCCGAGTGGAGACGAATCAGCGGACGTGCTCCCGAAGATGCTCGACGCCGTCGTCGAGGGAATGCGCCGTGCATCAGTCGAACGCCTCGTCTGGACCGGCGGGGCGGGCATCCTGAACGTCGGCCCGAACACGCGCCTCATCGACTCCGACGACTTCCCGGAGGAGTGGAAACCCGTCGCCAGCGCGGCTATCGACGCGTACGAACGCCTCGAAGACGCGGACGACCTGCGGTGGACGTATCTCGCCCCTGCCGCGCTCATCGAACCCGGCGAGCGCACTGGCGACTACCGAACCGCAGTCGGCGAACTCGTGGCGGACGACGACGGCGAGAGCTACATCTCGATGGAAGACTTCGCAGTCGCGTTCGTGGACGAACTGGAATCCAGCGAGGGAGTTCACGAAAAGCTCGGCGTCGGGTACTGAATACGTTCCTCCATCGCGCTCGTTCACTCGGAGTTCTCCATTCTGTATAGCAACATTCGATTTATTCACTGTCGGCTGAGTTCTGTGCGTGGCTAAAATTCCGACGAATGCGGTCTCAAATCACCCACATCCCGCGAAATCCTCTTATTCCATGCTGGTGTATCACACGGTACTGGCCACACGGTCAGGGGGATGACGATGGCAACTGCGAGATCAAACAAATACGACTACCCAGTCGGCTACGAGCCGATGATAGAGACGGAGACACTCGAACTCGACCGGCGAACCGTGAGGCGACTCGATTCGCTGCTCGAACCGGGCGAGACGTACGAAGAACTCATCAACGAACTCGTGTCGATTCACGTCGCAAGCGAACTCAACTCTGTTCGCACCGACAGCCCACTCATCGAGTGAGCACACACTCCCACTTTTCGGCCATCTCACAGCCTGTAGCGGCAGAGCTCGATTGTCATCTCGATTCGAGACATAAATTGAATACTGCGATATAGAAATGGACCTGTACGGCCACGACCCCACCGGCCAATCGTCCGATTTTTTGCTGGCACCGGGAAATCACTCTGTATGGCCGATTTCGACCCGGAGAAGTTCGAGGACAAGTACGTCCACTACTTCCCGCAACTCCAGCGTTCGTACAAGAACGCGTTCAACACGATGAACGACGAGTTCGACTCGACGCTCATCCACGGTATCGACCAGCAGATTCTGAACGAGTCCGAACCGTTCTACGAGGACGGCGACTTCTACGTCGAACTGCCCGAGAACCCGCACGAGCGTTTGACCGCGGTCGCCATCGACGACGACGAGTTGGACGAGGTGCTCGACCGCTACGTCGAAGAGATCGTCGGTCAACTGCGTCGGACGTTCGGCGTGGAAGCCTGACATCGAACCAAAGGCCTAAGCCCACTCGACCCAAATTCGCGCCCATGAGCACGGAGACGCAGGACGGCGAAGACGACCTCAAAGAGCGTGTCGTAAACTTCCTCCGCCGCAACTTCCCGCAGATTCAGATGCACGGTGGCAGTGCCGCCATCCGCGACCTCGACCGCGAGAGCGGCGAAGTCACCATCCTCCTCGGTGGCGCCTGTTCCGGGTGTGGCATCTCGCCGATGACCATCCAGGCAATCAAGACCCGCATGGTCAAGGAGATTCCCGAAATCAACGAAGTCCACGCCGAGACCGGCATGGGCGGCGGCGACATGGGTGGCGCGAGCCGCGGCGGCGACGTGAGCCCGTCGTTCCCCGGTGAGACGAGTTCGGGCGGCGAGAGCGACGAAGGCCCACAGGCCCCGTTCTAAGGGACGCCGTGAGGGTCGATTCGCCCACGCGAGCCCGTCTTTCACGAACGCGAGAACACCGCTTTTATCGACCCCTACCGTACACAGACAGGTATGACCGCCCAGTCGCCCGAAAACGTCCTCTTCGTCGTCATGGACACGGTCCGAAAGGACCACCTCACGCCGTACGGCTACGACCGCCCGACGACGCCGGGACTCGCCGAGTTCGCCGAGGAGGCGACGGTCTTCGAGCAGGCAGTCGCTCCCGCGCCGTGGACGCTCCCCGTTCACGCCTCGCTCTTTACCGGTATGTACCCGAGTCAACACGGTGCCGACCAAGAACGGCCCTACCTCGAAGGGGCGACGACGCTCGCCCAGACACTCTCCGCGGCCGGATACGACACCGCCTGTTACTCCTCGAACGCGTGGATTACGCCTTACACGCACCTGACCGACGGCTTCGACGACCAGGACAACTTCTTCGAGGTCATGCCCGGCGACTTCCTCTCGGGTCCGTTGGCCAAGGCCTGGAAGACGATGAACGACAACCAGACCCTCCGGGCGCTCGCCGACAAACTCGTCAGCCTCGGCAACACCGCCCACGAATACCTCGCCGGCGGCGAGGGTGCCGACTCGAAGACCCCCGCGGTCATCGACCACACCATCGATTTCATCGACGAGTCGGGCAAGTCGTTCGCCTTCATCAACCTGATGGACGCACACCTCCCGTACCATCCACCAAAGAAGTTCGCCGAACAGTTCGCACCCGGCGTGGATTCGACCGAGGTGTGCCAGAACTCCAAGGAGTACAACTCCGGTGCCTACGAAATCGACGACGACGAGTGGGAGGACATCCGCGGCCTCTACGACGCCGAAATCGCACACATCGACGCCCAGCTCACCCGACTGTTCGACCACCTGAAAGCGACCGACCAGTGGGACGACACCATGGTCGTGGTCTGCGCCGACCACGGCGAACTCCACGGCGAACACGGTCTCTACGGCCACGAATTCTGCCTCTACGACCCGCTCATCAACGTCCCACTGCTGGTCAAACACCCCAAGCTCGATGGCGGCCGACGCGAGGACCAGGTCGAACTCGTTGACCTGTATCACACCGTCCTCGACGCCCTCGACGTGGAGGGCGGCACCCCGGCGTCGCCCGGCGACAACGTCGTCGCGCTCGACCGAACGCGTTCGCTCCTCTCGGACTCTTACCGCGAGTTCGCCGACGTGACCGACGGCGACCCCGGCCAGCGACTGGATGGAAAATACGCATTCGTCGAATACTCGCGTCCCGTGGTCGAACTCAAGCAGTTAGAAGAGAAGGCGGCCAAGGCGAACATCGTCATTCCCGAGGATTCGCGGTTCTACTCGCGGATGCGTTCGGCACGTCGCCCAGACGCGAAGTACACGCGTATCGACCGCATCGCCGACGAGGCCTACCTGCTCGATAGCGACCCCGGAGAACAGGAGAACCTCGCCGACTCGGACGACGAACGAATCGCCGAGGTCGAATCGGCGCTCTCGGAGTTCGAATCGGCAGTCGGCGGCGCGTGGACCGACGCGCTCGGCACCGACGTGTCGGACGACTCGGTCGAACAGATGGACGAAGAGGCCCAAGCGCGACTCCGCGATTTGGGCTATCTCGAATAACTCTCGACGGCTCTCCGTTCTGTTCTTCGTCTCTTTATCGAAGCCCCACACCCCGCTCCCACGCCCGCAACAGCCCTGCAAGCAGTGCGTTCGTCGGCACCGCGAGGTCGTAGTTCGCAGCGTATTCGACCACCGCACCGTTGATGAAATCCACTTCAGTTCGCTTTCTGCCCTCGATATCCTGCAACATCGACGAGCGATTCGCGGCCGTCTTGTCGATGACGCGGTCGATTGCCTCCCGAGCGACGCGGTTCGGCAGGCGAACCCCCTCTAGTCGGGCGACGCGGGCGGTCTCTCGGGCGGCGCGATGGGCAATCGTACTGGCGTCACCCGACCCGAGTGCGCCGTTTTCGACGCGTGCGAGTGCGGTGACGGCGTTGATACCCGCGTTGACCGCGAGTTTCTCCCAGCGACGGCGGGGCATGTCGGTGGCGACGAGCGTGTTGACGTTCGCGTCACGGAACGCCTTGCCGACGCGTTCTGCGAGCGGGTCGGTCCCGCCGTCGAGTGCGCCGAGGACGACGCGGCCGATACCGGTACATTCCACGCGGGCGGATTCGACGAGTCGAGCGCCGTAGGTGGCGGTCCCGGCGAGGACGGGAACGTCGAGTCGGCCGGCGAGACGCTCTTCGGTCAGGCCGTTCTGGAGCGAGAGCACACAGCCGATATCGCACTGCGCGAGTGCATCTGCGGCCGATTCGGTGTCGAACGATTTCACCGTCAGGACCGCGAGGTCGGCAGTGTGGCCGGTTTCGGCCGTCGTCGCCCGCGGGGTGGCGTACGCCGAGTGAGCGCCGACGATGTCCAAACCGCGGGCTTCGACCTGCGAGACGTGGGGGTCGCGGCCGACGAGCGTCACGTCGTGGATGGGAGAGAGAAGGCCGCCGACGAGAGTACCGAGACTGCCGGCACCGAAGACGAGGATACGCATAGGTGTGGGTCGATTGCAGGCGATAAAAAGCGGGGTGACCGATTAGTCTTCGGTCCAGTAGTAGAGTTGCTCTTTCTCCGCGCCGCAGTTGGGGCAGGTGTCGGGCATCTCCTCGATATCGCCCATCTCGCCGCAGTTCGAACACCGCCACATCAACTCCGCCTCGCCGAACTCGTGACCGGCCCGCTCGTGTTCGACGGAGAGTCCGGCGAGTCCCTCGCGCGTGGTGACGTAGAAACCGTCCTCGTCGAAGCCGCGGATGTGACCGAGTTCGGTCCCGTCCTGTGCGTACACAGCCATACCGATCGTCGCCCGTGTCTCGTCAGCCATGTGAACAGAATGAACGCGAAACGGGGTAAATCGAACGGCGGGCCGTCGCCTCGGTAGTGGGAGAGCGGGCGCACAGTATAAGTAATAAATCGAATGCTGCGATATGAAATTCTAGTGGAAACGACAAGACACGGATTCTCACTGTTCGAGGTGCTGTCCTCACGACCACGCGAACGGACTCCACGCTACTTCCGGTGTCACTCGTCGGACGGTGGTCCGAACCCGCAGACGAGGCTACGGTGAGGGCACACGAAAACCGTGCCTCGCGTGCGCACGCTGGTGAAGTATATGCACCAGTGTACGAAGTCGGGGTTGAGTGTACAAGGTTTTGACACGAAAGGCGTGACATTCGGGACGTCCGTGAGCGACACGCAGGGAGTGTGCGTGCACCCTACTCGTTCAGGCCTCGCTGCCCATCGCACTCGTGGGTATCGACCTCCCAGACGACGTTGTGGAGTGGTTCGTGCGTGACGGGTGGACGTAGCCTCGTGGGGCCACCGGCGTACGAAGCGACGAGACTCTTCTTCGACTCGTCACTGGGAGGTGAAGACGACGACAGGGCAGTCGGCGTTCCGGAGGACGTGTTCGACGCGGTGGCCGAGAAACGCCCGTTCGGTCGCCAACCTGGTCGAACCGCCGAGTACGAGGAGGTCGTACTCGCCCGTGTTAGCACGTTCGACGAGGACTTCGTGGGGGGTGCGCTCGGTTTCGATGACCGCCGTCGTCGTCACGACGCCCATCGATTGGCCGAGGTCTGCCTGGGCATCGACAATCTTCTCGCCGAGCGTTCTGGCGGCCGTCGAGGACGACCGACCGACGAACCTGTCGGCCGCCGGCGGCGAATCGATGACCGTGACCACCTCGACGCTCGCGCCGTAACTGCGAGCGATGGCGAAGGCGAACTCCGCGGCACGTCGATTGTACTGGGTCCCAGTCGTCGGCAGGAGGATGCGTTCGATAGCCACGGGATCGACGATGGTTTCTTCGAGTTCGGCGGGCGCACGGACCAACAACACCGGACAGGAGGCATCTCTCACGACTTCGTCGATGACCGCGCCGAACGGCGCTTCTCCCGGGGCGCCCCCACGAGCGACCGAACCGAGCACGAGCAGGTCGTGGCCAACCGACTCTGCGAGGACGATCTCGGTAGCGCTTGGCGACGCCGAGCGAGTAATCGTCCTGACGCGCGCCTTCGGGAGGTCGAGTTGGAAGCGTGTGAGTGAGAGACACCGACTCGGGTCGTCGGCGGGTGCTTCGGTGGGTGACTCGTCCAGAAGATCGACATCGGTCTCGGAGTCGGCGGCGGCGTCTGCGTCAACGTCGAGTTCGCGGTCCGGACCAGTAGCCTCGGAGCGGTTGTCTCCGGCACGATTCGTGGACGAGTCCGAAAAGAACGGGATGACGCGAACGGGTAGCCCGAGTCTGCGAGCGGTTCGGGCGAGGTGACCGGTCGCTGCGTTCTGCGAGGACGGGTGGACGAACATCGTCGTGACCTCGATATCTTCGTCGCGGACGACTGCACCCACGAGTTGGGCCGCGAACTGTGAGGCGGGGCTACAGCGGGTGGGCAAGAGGACGCGCCCGAGCGAGGCCACGAAGGCATCGGTACGGCGCTGTTCGCGGTCGAGTCGGGCCCGCTCTTCGGCGCTCATCTCGACTTTTTCGAGCGACCACCGCATCACCGGTGGAGCCATGAGCGAGGTGACGATGGCGACGACGACGATGATAGAGTAGGTCTCGATGGTGAGGATGCCCAGACCGAGTCCGACCGTTGCGACGATTATCTCCATCGCACCGCGAGCGTTCATGCCGCCGCCGATGGTGATTGCCTCCCAGTAGGAGAGACCGGCGAGTCGAGAGACGCCGAGGACGCCTGCAAACTTCCCGAAACACGCCACGGCGAGGACGACGACCCCGACGAGCGCGACCGTCGGGTCGAACAGCGTCGTGACGTTCATTCGGAGTCCTGCGATTGCGAAGAAGACCGGCGCGAAGACGCCGAGCGTCATCACCTCGAAGGTGCGACGGAGACGGTGGTCGAACCGTTTGAGTCCGCCAACCAGGACGCCGACGACGAACGCGCCGAGAATCGCTTCGAGCCCGAGAAACTGGGTAATCGCTGCGGCGGCGAGTGCGAGCACCACGAGCGCCGTTATCATCGAAGTCTCGCCGCTCGTGTTGGTATCGACCCACCGCATGACACTCGAGACGAATCGTTGGCCGACGGTGAACGCGAGTCCGAGGAAGACGACGACCGAGACGACCGTGACGAGCGCCGAGTCGATGTCTGCGACGCCACTCTGTGCCAACCCTGCTACCGTCGCCAGCAGTATCCACCCGATGGTGTCGTCTACCATCCCGGCCGCGAGGATGAGCTGACCGATGTCTCGGCGGATTACATCGAGTTCGATGAGAATCTTCGCAATGACCGGGATGGCCGAGATGCTCATCGCCGTGGCGATAAACAGGCTGAAGACGAGTCGCTGGTCCGGCGCGGCGACGAATTCGAGCGGGAGCATCCACCCCAGCGCGAACCCGGTCGTGAAGGGAACGATGATGCCGCCGAGCGAGAGTAACACCGCAGTACGGCCCTTGCTCACGATGAGGTCGAGGTCGGTCTCGAGTCCAGTGACGATTAGCAGCATTATCAGTCCGACCCACGCGATTACTTCGAGCAGGTGAAACTGGCTCTCCGAGACGGCGAAGAGCCACCCGTAAACGCCCGGTGCGACGAGTCCGAGCACGGATGGCCCGAGGAGGACGCCCGCGAGAAGTTCGCCGATGACCGCCGGCTGTCCAATCTTCGAGAACGCCTCCCCGAAGAGGCGCGCGACGGCTAACAGCACGAGCAACTGAGCGACCACGAGAAGTAGCTGATAGTGGCTGAGTGGTTCGATTACAGTCGCCATCGGACGTACTCGGTGTCGGTGCCAGTCTGTAGACGATGCACTGTCACACGTCGGTCGCTCGAAACTCGTCGCGTCATGGCCTGATTCTAACGACCAGCGGCGGCGACGCGCGAGCGTAGCCGATTCCGCTGGACGACCCAGTCGGCGAACGGTATCACGCGTCGAGCGCACGACACGCGGTGGCGACCGGTCGCTCTTGACTGTGGAATAACAGGTGTGGAGCGGGTATCAACGTTGTGTCGGGCCCCGCCGACGAGGAGCATCGGGGGGTTCTCCACTTTTTCCGAGACTCGCTTCGCTCGTCTCGCAAAACCTGTCTTCGTGAGCGGCGGCGAGCGAAGGCTCGTGAGACGCTTTGCGTCTCACGGTGGAGGAAAAATCAGCGGATTACATGAAGTCCGCAATTCCCGACTGCTTGTTCTTGTCGTTCTCGAAGATAGACTCCAGACTCTTTTCGAGCACTTCGAGGCGCTGTTTCGTGTAGTCGCGGCAGTCGAACTCTTCTGCCACCTCGATGGCGACGTCCATGTACTTATTCACACTTCCCTGGTGAACGGTGAGGTTGACCCGCCCACCACACTCGCGGCACTCCCCGGAGAGCGGCATCCGTCGATACTTCTCCCCGCAGTCGAGACACCGCGTCTCCTGCCGCGAAAACGCGCGGAGGTTCCCGATGAGGTCCGGGAGGAAGTGGCCCTCGATGACGCGTTCGGCCACGTCGGTCTCGTGGACGGCGCGGAGCTTCCGCGCGAGGAACAACTGCGCGTCCATCTTGTCCATCATCGACCCGAGGGTCTTGTACGCCGAGAGGTCCGGGCCGGCGGCGATATCTGTGGTGTCGTGGGTGTGGTCGAATCCGGTGTACTCGCGGTCGGTGCCGAGGAACTCTTCGGCGATGGTGACCGCGTCTTCCCAGTCGCCGGGGTCTTCCATGTCGAGGGTGGCCTCGTAGAACTCGCGGGGATACTGCCGGACGATGTCCATGTTGTGCGCCTCGTCGTCGATTTCCGACGGGTCGATGCGCGAAGACATCACGAGCGGCGCGTCCATCTGCCCGCCGCGTTTGTCCGGGAGGTACTCCTTGGAGAAGTTGAGCAGCCCGTCCATGAGGAGCATCACGCAATCTTCGTCACCGTCGCACTGGCCCACGTACAGGTCGTTTGTGACGAGCGAATTCGTCTCTGAGACGGTCACCGAGTACGTGTGCTCGATATCGCTATCGACGTACTCGACGGCAGTGACTTCGTCTAACCACAGGTCGCCTCCGTCGGCAAAGAGGCGCTGTGTCCGAACGTCGATTTTCTCGATACTGTTTTGCAACGTTTCGCGCTTCCGCGGCAAGTGGAAGTCGATTCGGTCAGCGAACCGAACGGCGTTCTCCGATGTTATTTTGAGTATCCACGAGTCGAATTCAGGGACGACATCGTAGAACTCTGCTACAGCCCCGGTTTTCGGTACGCGGCGTTCGGTGTAGGTCTTCGCTGCAATCCCAAATCGTTTGAGTGCAGCAACGAGGTCACGTTTGAGTTCGTCGCTCACCGTGTGAGCGCGAATCTCAACTCGGTCACCGGATGCGCTCCCGTCGCCTGAGAAGTACGCAGCAAGAAACGCCCGGAGAACAGGCGTTGGCCCACTGATGATACGATCTGGAATCCGTTTGTCCTCTGCTCGGGAACCAAGGTCGAGAATATCGCTAAAGAGTATCTGGACGAGTCGGCTCGAAACGGTCAGTTTCCACTCATTCTCGTCGAACGCCTCGATTCCTAACGCAGTAGTGAACGCCTCCGAAATGCGTTCACGGGCGACTTCGTCGGGGATACAAATCGTCGTCTGGTAGAACTCGCCGGGGTCAGCTCTGGTGAATCCTTCTGCTGCGTAATAGCCGAGAACGGTTCCGAAGTCTTCGTCAAGTTCCAGGAACCGGGCAACAGTAGCTGTGTCGCGTCGGACGCCAAGCGAGATGTCTGTCGGAAGCTCTGAGACGACAGCTTCCGAGGCACCGAGTAGTTCGAGGAACACCGAAACGGGCACGCTGTCGCGCGAGACCCAGTTGTAGACTGTCGAATTGCTACAGTCGAGTAGCTCAGCAACCGAGTTGAGGTATCCTCGTGCGTCAGTGTATTCATCGAAGAGACCCTGAATACGCTCTTTCCCAAGTCCGCGAATCATGAGGTCTTCCGGGGGTACTGAGTCACCAGCTAAGAGTTCCGAAAGAAGGTCGATTTCGACTACCTCTCCCTCGATATCGACCGCTTTCGGCGACGGGACGGCGTCACCAACTTCGAGTTCGTGGGATGGAACACGCTCGAAGCCATCTCCGTCACCACGAATCATCGTGTGGTCGGGCGTGACTGTCAACTCTCGGCCCGACCGAGTCTCGATACGAACGAGTTGGTCGGGTGAGACGTGCTTCGAAACCGCTTCGATTGGTTTGAGAACCTCTCCGCCATCTCTCGTGAGGGACGGGACGAACACGTCCCTGTCGAGGTGCTCGACGAGAGTTCCGAAGTCGTCCGTTTCTGGGTCTTCGAGGCGACTCTCGACTAGCGTCTGAATATCTCCGAAGTGCCATTCGTCGGCTTCGTCGCGGTACCAAAGCTCGGTCTCTGGGTGGAAGCAATTCCGACGTTTCGCGGCGTGGAAGTACGGATGTGCATATCCAACAGCGGCGGTCGTAAATCCGACGACGCGGCCGACGACTGCCGCGGACGTGTGCGGTGCCATCCCGAAGACGAGTTCGCCGATGAGTTCGTCGCGGTCTTCGATTTTGTAGAAGGGTTCGAGTCCGTAGAACTGTTCGAGTAGGTCGTCCACGAAATCGGCGGTCTGCATCATGTGCGTGGCCGCGCCGTCCGAGAGGACGATGTCCTGTACTTTGAGTTCGATGAGTTGGTCGTCGAAGCGGAGGGGTTCGCCGTCGATGTCGGTCTCGTAGCCGAGTTCGCGGAAGTGTCCGGCCGTCACGTCGAGTTCCTCGGGTCGGACTGCGGTGACCGGGAGGTCGGTCATGTCGTATCTGACCGTTCCGTCTTTGAACGTCGAAACGTCGTGTTTGGCTCTGAGGATGCCTTTCTCGATGGGTTCGGGCGTCTTGTTCGAGGAAGTGAGTCCCTTGACGCCCTTCAGAATCTCGTAGGAGGCTTCGCGCTCGCCGACGCCTTCGAGGGCGTCGCGGTACTCGCCGCGGAGGTCCACTTCCTGCCACGCGGCGCTTCGAACGTCGCGTTCGCAGCGGTCACAGTAGACGCGGCCCGACTCGTCGGGTTCGATGACGCTACCGCAGTCGTCGCACTCGAAATGTGGTTCGGTGTGACTGCCGCACTCCGGGCACTTCGATTTGAACGTGCCAGTCCCGCAGTCGCCGCACTTCCGGCGACCGAGTTGAACCGACACCTGCCCACGCTGGCCCGCGTCGTTGAACTTTCGAGCGGCGTCGCTGACGTTGCGCTGACTGCCACCGGCCTCGCCGATGGGAAAGAGCGTGTGAACGGCGGGCGAGAGGTCACGGCGCTCGGATTTCTCGGGACGACCCATTCGCGCGCCGATTCGCGTCGGTGCTCGCTCGCGGACTTCGAACGGCGCGACTTCGTTGACCGCCTCGATGGCGTTCTCGCCCTCGCCCCACTCACGGGCACGCGTTGACAAGCTATCGAGCGACCACGTTCGCGTCAGGTCGTCGTCGAGTCCGAGCGAGCGTGCGAGTGGCCGCCACACCGAAACGTGGAGTTCGTCTTCGGTCTGGCGGTGTTCGACGAGCAGGTGTTCGAGCGTCTCTCGGAGTTCGGGTGTGTTCGGCAAGACGAGCGTCTCGCCGGTGTCGTCCGCCGAATTCGGAATCACACCGCTGGCGCGACCACCGTCGGCTTTCGTGGCGACGATGTCGGCGTCGGCGACGGCGTCCGCGAGGTGGTCGAACTGCTCGACCGAGATGTCGTGCCAGAGGTACGTGAGGGTGGGGTGAAGGGGGGCGTCGTACTGCTCGGCCCAGTCCAGTGCGGTCTCGACGGTGGGTCGTTCGAGGTCGATAGTGGGGTCGTCGCGCAGGGCTTGGACGTTCGCGTCGGTGGCTTCGAAGTCCTGAATCCACCACTCGTAGACGTACGAGGCGGGGGCGAGCGCGTGGTTGTTCTCGACGAACTCGCCGAAGTTGACGAGGTACTCGCCGAGGTCGATGATCTTCTCGACGCCGTTCTGGAGTTTCTCCGCTTCTTCGGGGTCGTCGATGCGGCGAACGTCGCCGTTTGCGAGTCTGACCGTCGGTCCCTCGATGGAATCGACGGGGACGACACCGCCCGCTTTCCCGGGGCGTTCGGTCTTGATTTGCGTTCCGGTTGCGATGAAGTCGTCCACGATGTGCATCGTCGCGGGGTGGACGCCCGCGGTTGCGAAGCCGTGGTTGCGGGCGCGGCCGTAGCGAAGTCGGAACCCGCCTGCCGCGGAGGGGTGGCCGAAGACCGGGCGGCCGGCGATGAGGTCGCGGAGGTACTTCGTTGCCGGGTCCACGCGGACGGGACCCTCGGGTACGTTTGCATCCGGTTCGGTCTCGTCGTCGGCCGCTTCGGCGGCCGCTTCGTCGGTCTCGGCCTCGGCTTCCTCGTCCGCGTCGTCGGTCTTCGAGTCGTCTTTGCCGATGGTGCCGTCGATGAGGTCCTGTAACCACGGCCATTCGACTTCGTCGAGTTGGCGAGTGTAGCGCTGAATCTTCGGCGCTTTGAGGGCGATACCCTCCGCCATGACGAGACACATCCCGCCGCGGGCGGAGTTGGTATCGACGCGTTCGAGGTCGCGGTAGCCGGAGACTTCCTCGTCGCCCGTCGCCTCGCCGTCGAGCATGATGGGCATGTTCTCGGCGATGAATCGGGTCTCCTTGTCCTTCGGTGAGTACTGAAGTCCCGTCTCCTTGTCGTAGAGGTTTATCTCCTCGACGTAGCGCTCGACCTCGTCGGTTCGGGCTTTGTACTGGTCGATACCGAGCAGAGAGCGAGCGTAGTCGGCGACGAGGACGGAGAGCGCCTGCGCCGTCCCGCCCGCAGAGCGAATCGGCCCGGCGTAGTAGACGTTGACGAACTCGGTGCCGTCGTCGTTGCTCAGAATCTCGACGCGGTCGATTCCTTCGATTGGCGCGGCGACAACACCCTCGGTGAGGAGCGCGACCGCGGTCCGGACCGCGCCTTCGACCTTGCCCTCGCGGGAGTCGAAGTCGCCGACGTTGCCCTCGACGAAGTCGGTCACGAGTTCGAGTGCGGCCTCTTCGCGCGACATCTGGTCTTCGAGTTCGCGGACGCGTTCGGCGACGCCGTCGATGCCGAGGATGTTCTCGACGCGGTCGGCCATGTCTTTAGCGACCGGGATTTCGACGTCTGTCTTCGGGTCGTGTCCTTGTGCTTTCGCGGCGCGCGCGAGGTCGAACGCCTCGTCGAGGCGGGATTCGATTCGCGCGAAGTACCGCTCGTCTTCGTCGCGCACGGCCTACAACCAGAGGTCCAAGTCGGTCACGTCGTCGTGCTCGCGTTCGAGTGGTTCGTCGAACGCGCGGAGATACACCTCGCCTGCGAAGACCGTCCCGGCGTTGAGATGACCGGCGAGTGACTGGCCGCTCCGTCGGGACAGAACCGCGTGCGTGTGCGCGAAGGGTTCGCCGTCGAGCAGCGAGACGTTGCCAACGCACGAGGCGACTTCGAGCGGTTCGTCGAACGTGACTGCTTGATACTCCTGTTCGGATTGGTCGTAGAACCAGATTTCGGCGTCCTGCACCGCGCCCATCGCGTTGAACCACGCGGACTCGATTCCCTTGCGCGCGCAGAACTCTTCGATCTCCTCGCGCCAGTCCGCACCGTGTTCGAGGCGTGCGAGGAACTCCTCGCTCACCGATACCGCTCGAGCGTTCATGCAACGTACCACGAGCGAACCGAACTAAAATGTGAAGGTATCGCTGGATTGACTGTGGAGGAGTTATTGCCAGTCGTCGAGGGCAAGTGCATCGGCCACGTCCACTGCGACCCACGCGTCATCGCGGGAGATGTCTGCGATAATAAGTCGCTGACCCGATTGTGTGCGGTCCACCGAGGACATCACCTCGGCGCTCGAGTCATCGACGGAAGCCGTCGCATTCGGCGTCATGTATGATACATTGTGACACCCCTATATAAGTTGCCCGAAACGGCAGGCAAAACAGGCGCTTCGGTGGCTAATTCTGTTGTTTTGAAAACTGGTTTAAAATGTAAAGCAATACTACCAGGACGCGAGGTGGCAGAATTCGCCGTTTGGGCAGGTGACTACTACCCCTCCACGTTACACTATATCAAACAAATACAATACGGTAAGTTTATCCAATCGGCACGGAAAGACACGTCCGAATGCCAGACACTAACAAACTCTCACGCCGCCGCTTCCTGAAAGCGACGGGTGGTGTTGCGACCGCTGCAGCCCTCGCCGGTTGTACGGGTGGAGACGGAGAAGAAGAGACGACGACCGAAGACGGTGGCGCACAGGAAACGACCACCGAGATGGAAGAGGAGACGACCGAAGAGCAGTCCGGAAACGAACTCTCCGGAAGCGTCTTCCAGCGCATCAGTACCGGTACCATCACCACGCTCGACCCCGTGGCGGCTACCGACACTGCCTCCGGTATCGTCATTCAACAGGTCTTCGACTGTCTGATGTCCTATCCGGACGGACTCCCGACCGTCGAGAACGAACTCGCCGCAGACTACACGGTCTCCGACGACTTCACGACGTACACGTTCCAGCTCGAAGACGCAACCTACCACAACGGCGACGCAGTCACCGCGTCCGACTTCGTCTACTCGTGGGAGCGCCTCGCAGCTTCCGAGAACAGCCGTCGTGCGTACTTCATCCTCGACTCCGTCGGCATCGCACACGAGACCGACGGTGACGGTAACTACGTGCCCGGTTCGCTCGGCCTCGAAGCCGCGAGCGACACCGAGCTCGTCGTCACGCTCGCCGAGCCGTTCCACAGCGTGCTCGAGATGTTCGCCTACACCTCGTTCGCCGCAGTGCCGGAAGGCATCGTTGGCGACGTCGAAGGCTACGACGGCGAAGTCGAGTACACCGAGTTCTCCAGCAACAACCCGATCGGCTCCGGCCCGTTCGAGTTCAACTACTGGGAGCAGGGTACCTCCGCGGCCGTCACCAAGTACGACGACTACTACGGCGACGTCGCGCAGGTTGACAACGTCCGCTGGCAGATCATCGAGGACGACACCGCCGCGTACAACTACGCGATGAACGAGAACGCGGACTACTTCGGACTGCCGACCGCGCAGTACGACCCCTCGAAGGTTCAAGTCGAGAACACGGACGAGTTCGGTCGTGAAATCGGCAAGTACGGTCCAATCCGTAACGGCAAGACCGTCAACTACGTGGGCGTTCCGACGCTCTCGATCTTCTACGTCGGCTTCAACATGTCGAAGGTTCCGAAGCCCGTCCGTCAGGCCTTCGCGCACGTCATGAACCAGGACCAGATGGTCAGCGAAGTGTTCAAGGGCCGCGGTTCCCCGGCATACATCTTCACGCCGCCGACCATCTACCCAGGTGGCGCGCAGGCAGCCCAAGACAAGATCGACGCCGACTACCCGTACGGCGCTGGTGAGACGAACATCCAGGCCGCACGCGAGGTCATGGAAGAAGCAGGCTACGGTCCGGACAACCGGTACGAAGTCCAGTGGACCCAGTACGACTCCACGACGTGGGAAGAGATGGCGACCATCCTCCGCGACCAGCTCGCATCCGCACACGTGGACATGCAGATCGAGAAGGCAGACTTCTCGACCCTGCTCGAGCGCGGCCGCAACGGTCAGCTCGAAGCCTACACGCTCGGCTGGATCGCTGACTGGCCAGCACCGGACAACTTCCTCCAGCTGCTCAACCCGCCGCAAACGGAAGTGCCGTCGAACGACCCAATCTCGTACCTCAACTGGCTGCCGGAGACCGGCGACGCGTACCAGCAGGCGACCGACGCCTACTCGCGCGTCCAGAACAACCCGGCACCGACCGAAGAGGCTGCGGAAGTTCGTAACGAGGCATACGTCGAAATCGAGACGGCGAACTGGGAAGACGTGGCGATGCTGCCCATCTACAACCGCAAGGACGAGACCTTCTGGTACGACACCGTCGAAATCGAGCCGTTCGGTGGCATGGGCCCGAGCCGCCAGAAGCTGAACAAGGTTCAGCTCAACCGGTAATCGGACCTCTCCGAACCGCCAGAAAATTACAAACGGTCAAACGTTTTTTACAAGCGTACAGTTAGTCTCTGCTATCTTCGGAGTTCGTCGCAACAATTACGTCAAACACCGAGATTAAGAATTAGAAGCGCAAGACATATCCATACCACTCATTAAACCCTTACAGTAATGTCCGCTCGAACGGTCTGCGAGGTGAACCGATGAGTCGATGGGAGTATTTCCTCCGGCGGGTACTCATGTCGATTCCGGTCATCATCTTCGGGACGACGATTACATTCGCACTCATTCGTCTGGGTCCGCTGGACCCTGTTTCAGCGATTCTAGGGACGCAATACAATCCCCAGGCAGCCGAACAAATCAGACAGAACTTAGGATTAAATCAGCCCCTCTGGAGTCAGTACTTCGACTTTATGTGGGACTTGTTCACGTTCAACCTCGGTCAGTCGTGGGTTATCGCGCCGGGGACGACCGCGTACGAACTCATCGCCGTGTACGCACCGCGAACGATTTGGCTCGGCTTCTGGTCGGTGGTCATCGCGCTGTTCGTCGGGATTCCACTCGGCTTCTACGCCGGTTTGAACCCGAACACGCCGTCTGACTACCTCGCTTCGTTTGGCGGAATCGTCTGGCGAGCAATGCCAAACTTCTGGTTGGCGATCATGCTCGTAACTGCCCTGTCACAGACGGGGCAGTGGACGAGTGGCTTCTTCACGTGGCAGACGTGGATCGTTCGGACGAACGTCGTCACGCCCCCCGCACTCGGCTTCTTCCAATCCCCGCTCGAACAGTTCATGCGGGACCCGAGCGGGTGGTTAGAATCGCTCGTCAAGGCGACGAAACAGATCGCACCTGCGGCGCTGGTCCTCGGGTCGGCGTCGATGGGGAACGAGATGCGTATCGGCCGAACCGCCGTGCTCGAGACCATCAACTCGAACTACATCGAGACCGCCCGCGCGAAGGGTGTCCCCGGACGGTCGCTCGTCTGGAAACACATCTTCCGGAACGCCCTCATCCCGCTGGTCCCCATCATCACGGGTGAGGCGTTCTTGCTCCTCGGCGGCTCGGTCTTCGTCGAGACGGTCTTCGCTATCAACGGTCTCGGGTGGCTGTTCTTCAACGCCGCCATCAACGGAGACCTCCCGCTCATCGGGACGCTGATGTACATATTTATCCTCATCTTGGTGGGCACGAACATCCTGCAGGACTTCCTGTACACCGTTATCGACCCGCGTGTCGGGTACGAGGGGTGAATCACAGTGAGCAAGACAACCGAAACCGAAATTCCGTTCCGTCAACGAGTCGCTGAGAATCCCCAACCCGCGTTGATTTGGGCCGCAATCGGTGTGGTCCTCGTCGGCGTCGAACTCGGTGCAATCCTGCAAGTCATCGGCGCTATCGCCGGTGTCGTCGTCGGACTGCTGCCGGGGGACCCCGGCGCAGCGGCGGTCGCCTCGCTGCAGGCATCGCTCGACGCGATTCCGACGCTCCTCTCGCGTGACGTCATCCCGAACCAAGGGTACTGGAACGGCAGCGAGTACGTCGGCACGTTCCTCGGTCTCTCGCCGGCGGCGGCGTGGGCCGTCCGACTCGTCGTCGTCTACGCGTACGCGTTCGCCGTCCTCGGTTGGCTGTGGAACGGTTACAACCGCTACCGTCGCCACTACCGCCGTGTCGATTGGACGCCTCGGGACGACGTCGTCAACCGATTCCGAACCCACTCGTGGGGGAAGTTCGGTCTCGTCGTCGTCGTGCTCTTCGTCGTCCTCGCGGTGTTCGCACCGACCGTCGGCCCGACGACGATGGACCAGAACATCCTCTTCCCGTACGATTACGAGATAAACTACTGGAGCGAAGACACCCAGTCTGTCGAGTCGATTCTGGTCGGTCAGGCGAACCTCGACTCCAGTTCGAAGGGTGCCGGTGACAACAACGTCGGTCCGTTCTCGTACGACGACTTCGGACGGTACCATCCGTTCGGAACCGCGACGAACGGGAAGGACTTATTCACCCAAGTGGCGTTCGGAGCGAGGATATCGTTGACCATCGCAACCCTCTCTATCGGTATTGCGGGCGTCATCGGTCTCGCGCTGGCGATGATCACCGCCTACTACAAGGGTCTCGCCGACCTCGCAGTCGTCCTGACGAGTGACTCGATTCAGGCGCTGCCGGTCATCATGGTCCTCATCTTGATGCTCGTCATCTTCCAAGGGACGTGGTTGAAAGACCTGTACGACGGGGCGGTGCTCATCATCGTCATCTTCAGCCTCGTCTACTGGCCGTTCATCTGGCGGTCCATCCGTGGTCCCGCGTTCCAGGTGTCGGAACAGGACTGGATCGACGCTGCGAAGTCCTTCGGCCAGACCCCGGGGCAGGTCATGCAAAAGCACATGGCTCCCTACGTGTTCAGCTACATGCTCATCTACGCGTCGCTCAGCCTCGGTGGCATCATCATCAGCGTCGCCGGGCTGTCGTATCTCGGTCTCGGCATCACCGCGCCGACCCCCGAGTGGGGACGCCTCATCGCCAACGGTCAGCAGTACGTTGCGAGTCCCTCGTGGCACATCTCGCTGATTCCCGGACTTCTCATCACGCTCGTCGTGACCGGGCTGAACGCGTTCGGTGACGGTATCCGCGACGCCATCGACCCACAAGCCGACACTGGCTCTGAAGGTGCGGCCGCCGGAGGTGGTGGCGCATGAGCAGTCAAGAAGCGGCACTTCGACAGACAGACGAAGCGATTCTGTCCATCGAGAACCTCCAGACGTCGTTCTACACGGACAAGGAGGTCATCCGCGCCGTCGATAACGTCTCGTTCGACATCTACCCCGGTGAGACGGTGGGTATCGTCGGGGAGTCCGGGTCCGGAAAGTCCGTGACCGCCCGGTCGATTATGCGCCTCATCGACTCGCCCGGCCGCATCGAGGGCGGCCGAGTGATGTACAAGGGCGAGAACCTGCTCGACAAGAGCAAGCGACAGATGCGCGGCATCCGCGGCGGCGAAATCGCGATGGTCTTCCAGGACCCGCTGACCAGTCTGAACCCCGTCTACACGGTCGGGAACCAGATCAAAGAGTCGCTCAGACTCCACCGCGGTATGACCGGGCGGAAGGCGACCCGCGAGGCCATCAACCTGCTCGAAGCCGTCGGCATTCCGGACGCACAGCGTCGTCTCCGCGAGTACCCGCACCAGTTCTCTGGTGGGATGCGCCAGCGCGCGGTCATCGCAATGGCACTCGCCTGCGACCCCGACCTGCTTATCTGTGACGAGCCGACGACGGCGCTCGACGTGACGATTCAAGCACAGATTCTGGAACTCCTCGAAGAGTTGCAAGAAGAGCGCGACCTCGCCATTATGTTCATCACGCACGACATGGGCGTCATCGCGGAGATTGCAGACCGCGTCAACGTGATGTACGCGGGCGAAATCGTCGAGAGCGCTCCCGTCCTCGAACTGTTCGAATCGCCCAAGCACCCCTACACGCAGGGGTTACTCAACTCGATTCCGGGACACGGACTCGAAGAGGGCGACCGACTGGCGACTATCGAAGGCGACGTTCCCACGCCGAACGAGAAGCCGACGTACTGCCGGTTCGCGCCGCGGTGTCCGAAAGCGTTCGACGCGTGTGACACCGTTCACCCGGTCCCAATCGACGTTCACGAAGGCGACGTTGACCACCGAGCGTCGTGTCTGCTCTATCCCGAGGAACTCCCGACGGAGGAGGCAGTCGCGCGCCACCGCGAACGCGAAACCACTGGAGGTGATGACCGATGAGCAGCACAACGTCCACCGAAGAACAAGCCCCCGCACGAAGCAGTCAAGAGACGCTCCTCGAAGTAAACGACCTCAAGACGTACTACGAAGACGGCGGTCTCCTCAGCAGCCAGCCTGTCAAAGCAGTTGACGGTGTCTCGTTCGACATCGAGCGAGGGGAGACCCTCGGTCTCGTCGGCGAGTCTGGCTGTGGAAAATCGACGCTCGGGCGCACGCTGATGCGACTCGAAGAGGCCACCGACGGCGAGATTAAACTCAACGGGACGGACATCACGACGCTCTCCGGCGCGGACCTCAAGCAGTTCCGCCGAGACGTGCAGATGGTGTTCCAAGACCCCGATTCGAGTCTCAACCAGCGGATGACCATCGGCGAGATAATCCGCGAACCGCTCGACGTACACGAGTGGAAGACGCCGACCGAACGCCGCGAGCGCGTCCGCGAACTCCTCGAAACGGTGGGTCTGCAAGAAGAACACTACTACCGCTACCCGCACCAGTTCTCCGGCGGCCAGCGCCAGCGTATCGGCATCGCCCGCGCGCTCGCGCTCGAACCCGAGTTCATCATCCTCGACGAACCGGTCTCGGCGCTCGACGTGTCCGTGCAGGCGAAGGTGCTGAACCTCCTCGAAGACCTGCAAAACGAGTTCGACCTGACGTACCTCTTTATCGCCCACGACCTCGCGGTCGTCAAACACATCTGTGACCGCGTGGCCGTGATGTACCTCGGCAACATCATGGAAATCGGCCCGGCCGACGAGATGTTCCAGGACCCGGCGAATCCCTACACGCACGCGCTGTTGTCGGCGATTCCGGAACCCGACCCGACCAAGGTACGCGACCGGATTACGCTCCGCGGCACGCCGCCGAGTCCGCGCGACCCGCCGGCAGGCTGTCCGTTCTCGACGCGCTGTCCGGTGAAGATTCGCCCAGAACAGTACCAGACGCTGGACGACGACCTCTGGCAGCGTATCGAAGTGTTCCGTGAGGTGCTCCGCGAGCGGAGTCGCGCCGAACCGTCGCTGTCCGACCGGGTTCGAAAACTCCTCGGGCGCGAGACGATGGAGACGAGCATGGACGAAGTCGTCGCCGAGCTCTTCGGCGAGTTCGACGTTCCGGCGGCGGTCCAGCGACACATCGACGAAGCCGCGTCGTACGCCGAAGAAGACGACGAGGAGACCGCACAGGCCTACCTCAAAGAGGAGTTCGGCAGCATCTGCGACCGCGAACAGCCGTCGAAGTTGACGGTCGGCGAGAACGGTCGCCTGAGCCTCTGTCACCGTCACGACGCGAAATACGACGAGCCATCGACCGCCTTCGAAGCGCTCACACAGTAGATGGAATTCGACCCACGCCGAATCGCGGTCAAGACGATCGACGCGGTGGCCTACGCCGTCGTCCTCACCGGCGTGGTGTTTCTGCTCACTGCACTCGTGAGCTACGCGGCTGGCGGCGGTCTCCCCGGGTCGAAGTGGCTGATGTTCTTCTTGGGGTTTGCGATGCTCGGCTACGCGTCGCTCAAACTCCGCCCGAAAGCCGCGTGGAAAGACGGGGACGACGGCGGACTGTTCACGGGTGACGGCGAACAGGTAGGCATCGCAAAGGCCGTCAGCGGGGTGCTCGACCGAGTGCTCCCCCCGCGACTCCGACCGGGACCGAACGAGCGACCGTCGAACGGGACGAAGTTGTTCCTCGCAGCGGTGGGAATCCTCCTGACCTCGTTCCTCATGGAAGTCGCCCTCGGCATCAACTACTGACTGCCATCGGCGACTGACGGCCAGCGATATCGGTTCTCGGGCCGTGACGCCGGAGATAGCCCGAACCCTGTGCTTCGATGCCTTTTACCATATCCACCGTCGAACGGGTGTATGGTCGAGCTTGGAGACGAAGACGTATCTGACGCGGACCGTCTCGCCGCTGATGCGGACCAGCGGCGGGAAGCGTGGGGTGCGACCCTCGACGACATGACCGCGATGGCCGACGAACTCGAAGCCGACGGCTGGGAGACGGTCCGGATTGCAGCGGGTGACAGCGGACCGTTCGGCCCGTCGAGCCAGAAAGGAGACAGCGAGGCCTTCGGTCTCGCCTACGTCATCCCGGGCGACAAAGCACAGGAGGTCAGCGACCTCTTCGAGCAAGCGTCTTTCTCGGAGTACGAAATCTACCGCGCCGAGAACAACGGTCTCGTGTACATGGTGACGGCGCTGTTCGCCCCGGAGATTCAGACGGCGATTCTCGTCGCCGGTGCGTGGGAGATGCGTCACGCCCTGGAGTGCGCGATGACCGCGATGGACGAAGGGCTGATGTACACCTTCCTCCAGAAACTCGACGGCACGGTCGTCGGCGTGGTCGAACACGACGACCCAGAGAAGTTCTTCCCGAACGTCGAGGCAATCAAGTCGTATGCACCGAACGCCGACGAGTTCGACGACTCGAACGCACAGACCGACGAAGCGTAGCGACAACACGGTGTCGCGTGGTTTTTCGACGACTCGACCGATGAGCGGTGCGTGTTCGACGGTACGCAATCGGCATCGAAACGTGTCAAGTCACGCTGGATGTGTTCGCAGAGTACATTAGGCGTGGGACTGAAAGCGTGGGTATGAAAGTAGCCGACGCGATGACCCCCGGTGAGGAGGTCGTGACGGTGTCCCTGCCGGGCACCCGCGACGACGTTCTTGAGTACCTCCAAGAGCGTGGCTTCTCCTCGGTTCCGGTCGTAAAAGAGACCGACGAGGGCACGAACTACCGTGGTCTCATCTCCCGAGAAGACCTCATCAAGAACCCCGAAGAAGACCAACTGGCCGTCCTCGTCCGCGAGGTGCCGACGACGACGGCCGACACCGGCCTCGAAGAGGCGGCCGCGATGATGGTCTCCGAAGAGACTCGTCGCGTCCCGGTCGTCGATGGCGACGAAATCGTCGGTATCATCACCGTGACCGACGTGATTCGCGCAATCGCTCGCGGCAACATCGACGGCGAGACGCCCGTCGCCGACCTCGCCGCCCGCGACGTGAACGCCACGTACGTCGAGGTTCCGCTCCCCATCGTCGAGCGGGAGATTTACTACGCGAACGTCCCCTACGCGGTCGTCCTCGACGACGAGGCGTCGATGGCAGGCATCGTCACCGAAGTCGATATCATCGACGTCGCGCGCGTCGTCGAAGGCGAAGAGGGCACGGGCGACTCCGTGGCGAATCAGGACGACAAGTGGATGTGGGAAGGCATCAAGGCGGTCGGCAACCGCTACATCCCGACCCGAAGCGTCGAGATTCCCGCTGAACCGGTCTCGAAGTTCATGACCGACGACCTCGTGACCGTCTCGAAGCGCGCGAGCGCCAAGGAGGCCGCCCGAATCATGATTCGTGAGGACATCGAGCAGATTCCGGTCATGACCGGCGACCGACTCATCGCCATCGTCCGCGACATCAACCTCCTGGAGGCGCTCTATGAGTGAAGGCAGCGAATCCGCCGCACTCGCCGAACTCGCCAAGCGCCGTGGTTTCTTCTTCGGTTCCTCCGAAGCATACGGCGGCGTCGGCGGGTTCTACACCTACGGCCCGCAGGGTGCGGCACTAAAATCGAACGTCGAAGAGGCGTGGCGCGACCGATTCGCGGTCCAAGAGGGCAACCTCGAAATCGAAGCGCCGACCATCATGCCGGAACCGGTCTTCGAAGCCTCCGGCCACCTCGACGGCTTCGACGACATGCTCGTGGAGTGTGCGGAGTGCGGTGAGTCCCACCGCGCCGACCACCTCATCGAGGACAACTCGGACCTCGAGGACGCCGAGACGCTCTCGCCCGAGGAGGCCGCCGAGAAGATTTCGGAACTCGGTCTCGTCTGCCCGTCGTGCGGTGCGGAGTTAGCGGGCCAAGAAGTCACGGACTTCAACCTCATGTTCGAGACGAACATCGGTCCCGGTTCGACGACGCCCGGCTATCTCCGCCCCGAGACGGCACAGGGTATCTTCGTGGAGTTCCCGCGAATCAAGGCCTACGCTCGTAACAGTCTTCCCTTCGGCGTGACGCAGATTGGCAGCGCCTACCGCAACGAGATTAGCCCGCGCAAGAACATCGTCCGCACCCGCGAGTTCACGCAGGCGGAGTTAGAGCAGTTCGTGGACCCCGAGCGCGACGAACCCGACCTCTCGTCGGTCGAAGACGTAGAGGTCTTGCTCTACCCGATTACCGAACAAGAGAAGGACGACGGCGACTACGTCACGACGACCATCGGCGAGGCCGTCGAAGAGGGCGTCATCGCCAACGGCTGGATCGGCTACTACCTCGGTATCGCCCAGGAGTGGTACGAGCACGTCGGCGTCGATATGGACCGCTTCCGCTTCCGTCAGCACCTCCCCGGCGAGCGCGCCCACTACGCCGCCGACTGTTGGGACGCCGAGAGCGAAATCGACGGCGACTGGATAGAAATCGCTGGCTTCGCCTACCGCGGCGACTACGACCTGTCCAAGCACGGTGAACACGCCGACGACGACTTCACCATCTTCCAGCAGTACGACGAACCGAAGACGGTCGAACGCGCCGTCGTTGACCCCGACATGGCCACACTCGGTCCGGAATTCGGTGCGAAAGCCGCAGACGTCGCGGACGCCCTCGAAGCGCTCGCGGCGAGCGACCCCGAGGCGTTCGAGAGCGACGAGGTGACCGTCGAAGTCGATGGCGAGGTCATCACCGTCGAGACCGACATTGCGAACTTCTCGGTCGAGACCCAGACCGAAGCGGGCGAGCACGTCACCCCGCACGTGGTCGAACCCTCGTTCGGTATCGACCGCACGGTCTACACGCTCCTCGCGCACGCCTACGAGACCGACGAAGTCGATGGCGAAGCGCGTTCGTTCCTCTCGCTGTCGCCCGCGGTCGCGCCGACGAACGTCGGCGTCTTCCCGCTGGTCAGCAACGTTGACGAACTCGTGGACCTCTCGGACGACATCGCGGCCGAACTCCGCGCCGCAGGCTTCGCGGTGGTCTACGACGACTCCGGCAGTATCGGTCGTCGCTACCGCAGACAGGACGAGGTCGGCACGCCCTTCTGTGTCACCATCGACCGCGACGGCATCGAGGGCGACGGCCCGACCACGGTGACGATTCGTGAGCGCGACACCGGCCGACAGGTTCGGATTCCGGCAGACTCGCTCGTCGAGACGCTCGTCGGCCTGCGCGCAGGCACGACCGCGTTCGACGAAGTCGTGGACGCGTACGAAGCCGTCGAGGCCTAAGTCAAACCGTGTCGGGTCCGACGAGCAGCGAACTGAAACGGCGACTGGTCCACGCCAGCGGGTCCGGCATGCCACTGCTGTATCTCCTCGGACTCGTCGATTGGCCCACACTGGGCCTGCTGTTCGTCGGCATTTCGGTCGTCGTCACCGTCCTCGAAGTGCTCCGCCTCTTCGGGAACCTCGAGTGGCGCATCTACGACGAACTCACCCGCGAGTACGAACAGGACAACGTCGCGGGCTACGCGCTCTACGTCTACAGCCAGACGTTCGTCGCGCTGGTGTTCGGCCCGGCGATTGCGATTCCGGGGATGTTCATGCTCACGATAGGCGACCCGATTAGCGGATTGCTCGGGTCGAACCGGGTGGGCGAGACGAAAGCGCCGCAGACGCTCGTTGCGATGTTCACCGTCTGTTTCGCGTTCGCCGCCATCTTCGTCGTCCCCGTCTACGGGGCGGTCGTCGGCGGAATTGCGTCGTTCGCGGGTGCGCTCGGTGCGACAGTCGCCGACGGCGCGAAACCCGTCGTGGCGAGCTACGTCATCGACGACAACCTGTCGATTCCGCCGGTCGCCTGCACCGCAATCGCCGCGGTGGTCTGGGTCGTCGGCTAATCAGAGTTCGTTTTATCTCATCGCCGTCTAAATTCCCTGTCGTGACTATCTACGAGAGTGACTTACCCGGCGTCGGAAAAAAACACGAAGTAGAACTCGGAGACGGGTCGCGTCTCGTCATCGTGACCCACAACACCGGTAAACGCGAGGTGTTCCGCCGTGCGAGCGCCGACAGCGACTCGGAGAAGTTGTTCGAACTACGGGACGAACTCGCCCGACAGGTCGGCACGCTCCTCGAAGGCGCGTACTTCCAGCCCGTGAGTTCGGGCGACATCGAGACGCTGCTCGGCGGGAACACGGCCCTCGAATGGGTGGAAGTCGGCGATAGCTCGGCGCTCGCGGGGAAGACGCTCGTCGAGTCTGACCTCCGCCGGGAGACCGGCGCGTCGGTCATCGCCATCGAACGCGACGACGAAATCATCGCCCCGCCCGGCGGCGACACGAGAGTCGAAGTCGGGGACGTGCTCGTCGTCATCGGGTCGCCCGACGCGTGCAGTAAGTTCACTGAGTTCGTGACCGGAGCCTGATGGCGGCGGAACTGCTCGAATTCGGCTACCTCTTCGTCGTACTCGCGCTCGCCGGAGCGGTGGCGCTGCGCCTCGGACTGTCGGTCATCCCGCTGTACGTCGTCGGCGGCCTCGTCGCGGGACCGTTCGTCGCCGGGCGCGTGGGATTGCCTTACGTCGCCGACACCGAGGTCGTGACGCTACTCGCCGAGGTCGGTATCGTCCTGTTACTGTTCTTTCTCGGCTTGGAGTTCAGCCTCGAACGGCTGCTCGCCTCCCGGCAGAACATCGGGCGGGCGGGCGTCGTAGACCTCGTCATCAACCTCCCAATCGGCATCGCCATCGGCATCCTGTTCGGGTGGTCGCTCGTCGAGTCGCTGCTTCTCGGCGGCATCATCTACATCTCGTCGTCGGCAATCATCACGAAGACGCTCATCGACCTCGGGTGGATTGCGGACGCCGAGTCGGGACCGATACTGGGGACGCTCGTCTTCGAAGACCTCGCTATCGCGGTGTACCTCTCGGTCGTCGCCTCGCTCATCCTCGGCGGCGGCGGTGACTTGTTCGCTCTCGGCCAATCGCTCGCGGTCGCGTTCGGCTTTCTCGGCGTCCTGTTGGTGGCCGTCCAGTACGGGACGGAACTGTTCGAGCGCGTCCTCGACATCGGGGGACAAGAGGCGTTCGTGCTGCGGGCGCTGGCCGTGGTCATCCCCATCGCGGGGGTCGCGCTCGAACTCGGCGTGAGCGAGGCAGTCGCCGCCTTCTTCGTCGGCATGGGCTTTGCGACGAGTAGCCACAAAGAGCGCATCGAGCGCCTCTTGGCACCAGTCCGAGACATCTTCGCGGGGATATTCTTCTTCTGGATCGGCGTCGGCACCGACCCGGTGTTGCTCGGCACGGTCGTCGTCCCGCTCGTAGTGGCGGTGGCCGTCACGGCGCCCTCGAAAGTCCTCTCGGGGTACCTCGGCGGGCGCATTTACGACCTCTCGCGGCACCGGTCGCTCCGCGTCGGCGTCGGCATGGTTCCGCGTGGTGAGTTTTCGCTCGTCATCGCGGCGCTCGCGGCGTCGGGCGGGACGACAGTGATGCAAGAGGTGATTCCGGCGTTCGCCGTCGGCTACGTCCTCCTGATGAGCACGATTGGAACGCTGTTGATGCAGCGGTCGGATTTGGTGGAGCGGGTGCTCCTCCCCGACCGGTCGGCAGCGGGGGACGCCTAGCGGGGGGCGCCTAAGTCGAGACGCGCACGCGCACGCGTTTCGCCGGACCAGGCGGCCACAGAATATTTTATCGAGGCGTCCATCACGGCCGTACGAATCCATGACACTCATCGAATGGCTCATCGTCGGCCTCGTCGTGCTCGCCGTCCTCGCACTCGTGGTCGCGCTGTTCGACGAGGAACTCCTCTTAGAGCTCGCCGTCGAGGTTCTCGACTGAGGCGAACATTGCGCCCCCGAAAGAGTTTAATAGCGAGTACACAGTACAGATTCACAACCGATGGCGACTCGTAGCACCCTCGCCTCGTTCTCCGCGCTACGAGCCGCTGCTGTCCGACGACGACGACCGGCCCTTTAGGGCCACACACATCATATCCTTCGGGACACGTCCAATTCGCTAATCTTCCGTTTTCTTGCCCATAGGCATCTCTACCACTTAATTTCATAAATCGAAGTCAAAGAATTTATTTACCTATCCACGTCACAGAGAGGTATGAAGAAAGTCGCACTCGCATTCTCAGGCGGACTCGACACGACCGTCTGCGTCCCGATTCTGAAAGAAGAGTACGGTTACGACGAAGTCATCGGCGTCACCGTGGACGTCGGCCAGCCGGAAGGAGAGTTCGAAGAGGCCTACGAGACCGCCGAAGCGCTCGGTCTCGACCACTACGTCATCGACGCGAAAGACGAGTTCGCACAGCTCTGTCTCGACTCCGTCCGCGCGAACGCGGACTATCAGGGCTATCCGCTCGGCACCGCGCTCGCCCGCCCGGTCATCGCAAACGCCATCCTCGACCTCGCGCTCGAAGAAGACTGTGACGGCATCGCCCACGGCTGTACGGGCAAAGGAAACGACCAACTCCGTTTCGAGGCCGTCTGGCGCGCCTCCGACCTCGAAGTCATCGCCCCCGTCCGCGAGATGGGCATGACCCGCGAGTGGGAAATCGAGTACGCCGCCGAGAAGGACCTCCCGGTGCAGGGCGGCAACGAGGGCGTCTGGTCCATCGACACGAACCTCTGGAGCCGTTCCATCGAGGGCGGCAACCTCGAAGACCCCAGCTACGTCCCGCCGGAGGAGATTTTCGAGTGGACCTCCCAGCCCTCGGGCGAGACGGAACTCATCGAAATCGAGTTCGAGAACGGATATCCCGTCGCCATCGACGGCGAGGAGATGGAACCCAACGAACTCATCGCCTTCCTCAACGAGAAGGCCGGTTCCCACGGCGTCGGCCGCACGGACATGATGGAAGACCGCATGCTCGGCCTGAAGGTCCGCGAGAACTACGAGCACCCCGCCGCGACGACGCTCCTCAACGCGCACGAGTCGCTCGAAGGACTCGTCCTCACGAAAGAAGAGCGCGACTTCAAGCAGACCGTTGACGCCGAGTGGGGACAGAAGGCCTACGAAGGTCTCATCGACGCCCCGCTCGTGGGCGCACTCGACGCCTTCGTCGAGAAGACCCAGGAGCGCGTCACCGGCACGGTGACCATCAAGTTCCAGGGCGGGATGGCACAGGCAGTCGGCCGCGACTCCGACTACGCCGTCTACTCCGAGTCGGCCGCTTCCTTCAACACCGAAACCGTGGACGGAATCGAACAGGCCGACGCGACGGGCGTCGCCAAGTACCACGGCTTCCAGTCGCGTCTGGCGAACGAGGGCGCGAAGAAAGCAAAGCCCGAACTGGCCGCAGACGGCGGCAGCGACTGAGATGACAGGCGAGGACGGCGACGACGGGAGTGTCATTCGCCGGGGTCGCTTCAGCGGCGGCCCCGCCCGCGGGTTCATGTCGAGCCTCGCGGCCGACGAACGCATCTTCGACGCCGACCTCGCCGTGGACCGCGCGCACGTGGTGATGCTCGCCTCGCAGGGAATCGTCGAGTCCGACGTCGCAGGCGAGATTCTCTCCGCACTCGACGACGTCGAAGCCGCGGGCCACGAATCGCTCTCCGGCGGCGAGGACGTACACGAAGCCATCGAGGCCGCCGTCATCGATATCGTCGGTCCCGACGGCGGGAAGATGCACACGGCGCGCTCGCGCAACGACGAGGTGGCGACCTGTATTCGCTACCGTCTGCGCGAAGACGTCTTGGAGACGCTCGACGCCGCGCTCGCACTCCGCGAAGCGTTAGTCGAGGTCGCCAGCCAGCACACCGAGACGGTGATGCCCGGCTATACTCACCTGCAACCCGCACAACCCACGACGGTCGCGCACTTTTTACTCTCGTACGAACGGGCGGTCGCCCGCGACTGCGCCCGCCTCATGTGTGCGTACGACCGCATCAATCAGTCACCCCTCGGGTCTGCGGCCTTCGCCGGAACGCCCTTCGACATCAACCGCGAACTCGTCGCCAAGTTACTCGGCTTCGACCGCGTGATGGAGAACTCGATGGACGCCTCGGCGACCCGCGACTTCCTCGCCGAGACGTGCTCGGCGCTGGCGACCCACGCGATTACCCTCTCGGGTCTCGCCGAGGACCTCATCGTCTTCTCGAACAAGGGCCTCGTCGAACTCTCGGACGACTACTCGTCCACATCGTCGATTATGCCCCAGAAGAAGAACCCCGACACGATGGAACTCGTCCGCGCCGTCGCGGGCGACGCAGTCGGCGAACTCACGGGACTCATGACGACGCTCAAGGGGCTTCCGCGCGCCTACAACCGCGACTTGCAACGCGCCCACACGCACGCGTTCCGCGCAGTGGACGACGTGAGTGAAGCCACGGCGGTCGCCGCCGGAGCAGTGGCCTCGGCGACGTGGCCCGAAGACGCTCTCGCCGACGCGGCGGGAGACGGCTTCTCGACTGCGACTGGCGTGGCCGACCTGTTGGCGATGGCGGGCCTTCCCTTCCGGACGGCCCACGAAGTCGTCGCGGAGGCGGCCGCCCAGTCCACGGGGACACCCGACGTGGCAACACTTGACGCCGTCGCCACGGACGTATTAGGGGAGTCTCTCTTTACACACGTGACCGAAGCCGCCGTCGAAGCCGCGCTCGACCCGACCGAGAGCGTGGCGAGTCGTGACTCGGTCGGTGGGCCTGCGCCCGCCGCCGTCGAGTCCACGCTCTCGACGGCGAGCGACGAACTCGAATCGGACGAGGCCGCCGTCGCCGACGCACGCGAGTCGCTGTCGGCCGCGGCCGAATCCCTCGAAGAGGAGGTTTCGGAGTATGTCTGAACAGGTCCCGACTCGGCTGCCGCGACCACCGCGAGCGGTTGCTCCGCGACCGCCGCGACGACCGGTCCGACTCCCGCGACGGGAACCACGACCACGACCGCGCCCGACGACGGGGATGGCCCGACCGGTTCGACCGGGGCCATTCCCAGTATCGAGTGAGGCTGGCACCCAAGCTCGATACGTCGGCTGTTCGGCCAAACAAAGTGGCCGAATCGCCCGATAAACTCCGTTAGAGCTTTCTTTGCGCCATTTTTTGCCATGCAATTTTCGGTGGATTTAATACCATCCCACGTCCAGCCACGGATGTAATGAGCGACACTATCACCGCGGAAGACCCGCTGACCGGAGAAGCAATCGACATCCCAGCAGACGTGGAAGTCGGCGAAATCATCGACAGCCCTGCCACCGGTGCCGAGCTGGAAGTCGTCTCGCTCGACCCCGTGGTACTCGAAGAAGCGCCCGAACTCGAAGAGGACTGGGGAGAGTAACCGTGAACACAGCCGAACATAGCGACACTCTCACGCACGCCTACGGGTGGTCACAGTGAACGTTGGACTCCTGTACTCCCGGATTCGCCGCGACGAGAAGCTCCTGCTCTCGGAGCTACGCGACCGCGGCCACGAGGTGACGAAAATCGATGTCCGCAAAGAACAGTTCGACCTCACCGAGGCCCCGGCCGTGTTCGACGACGTGGACATCGTCGTTGACCGCTGTCTGGCGACGAGCAGGAGCCTCTACATCACGCGCTTCCTGCAGTCCTACGACGTCCCGGTCGTCAACTCGCACGAGACCGCCGCGATTTGCGCCGACAAGGCGCAGAACAGCCTCGCACTCGCTGACGCGGGCGTGCCCACGCCGAACACGAAAGTGGCGTTCACTATCGACTCGGCGATGGAGATTGTCGAAGAGTTCGGCTACCCCTGTGTCCTCAAGCCCGTCGTCGGGTCGTGGGGACGCCTGATGGCAAAGATCGACTCCGAGGCCGCCGCCGAGGCCATCCTCGAACACAAGGCGACGCTCGGAAGCTACGAACACAAGGTGTTCTACATCCAGGAGTTCGTCGAGAAGCCGGGTCGTGACATTCGCGTCCTCGCCGTCGATGGCGAACCCATCGCCGCGATGACCCGCAGTTCCGACCATTGGCTGACGAACGCCGCGAAGGGTGCCGACTCCTCGGCGTTCGAACTCGACGACCGCGCAAAGGAACTCGTGAAACAGGCGTCCGACGCCGTTGGCGGCGGACTGCTCGGTATCGACCTCATGGAGACCGGAGCAGACGGTTACACGGTCCACGAGGTCAACCACACCGTCGAGTTCAAGGCGCTCAACGAGGCCACCGACGTGGACGTTCCCGCGAAGGTCGTCGATTGGCTCGAAGCGAAAGTCGAGAGCGAGAAGCAAGTCGCCGAGGCGTCTGCATGAGCGAGCAACTCACCGCGGGCGTCGTCGGCGGTTCCGGCTTCACGGGCGGCGAACTCCTTCGCCTCCTCGATGGCCACCCGAACTTCGACATCGTGCAGGCGACGAGTCGCTCCTACGAGCGCAAGACCGTCGGCAACGTCCACCCCAACCTCCGTCACCTCGACCTTCGCTTTAGCGACCCCGAAGACCTCGAATCGGTCGATGTGCTGTTCACGGCGACGCCCCACGGCGTCTCGATGGAGCACATCGACGACTTTCAGGACGCAGCGGACACGGTCGTAGACCTCTCGGCCGACTTCCGCCTCTCCGAAGAGGCGCAGTACGACGAGTGGTACGACGGCCACATTTGTCCAGAGTACCTCGAAAAATCGGAGTACGCACTCCCCGAACTCAACCGCGAGAACCTCCCCGGTGCGGACCTCATCGCCGCCGGCGGCTGTAACGCGACGGCGACGATTCTCGGGCTCAAGCCCCTCTTCGACGCCGGCATCCTCGACGGCGACGAACAGGTCGTCGTGGACGTGAAAGTCGGTTCCTCCGAGGGCGGCGCGAGCGCGAGCAAGGCCTCGACCCACGCCGAGCGCTCCGGCATCGTGCGCCCGTACGCACCGACGGGCCACCGCCACGAAGCCGAGATTCAGGAGTACCTCGGTCTCTCCGTCTCCTTTACCGTCCACGCCGTGGACATGGTTCGCGGCGCGGCCGCGACGTGTCACGTCTTTCCTAACTCGCCAGTCTCGAAAGGCGACATGTGGAAGGCGTACAAAGGAAGCTACGGCGACGAACCCTTCATGCGCACCGTCGCGGGCGGCGGCGGCGTCTACCGCTACCCCGAACCGAAGGCCGTCGCCGGCACCAACTTCGGCGAAGTCGGCTTCGAAATCGACCCCTCGAACCGCCGCCTCGTCGTCTTCTCGGCCATCGACAACATGATGAAAGGCTCCGCCGGGCAGGCCATCCACGCCGCGAACATCGCGCTCGGGCTGGACGAGACTGCCGGGTTGGAATTCACGGGCTTCCACCCCATCGGGTCGCCCTAACTGTCCCCCAGACTGACCAATGACTGAATACACACGCACGGAACTGCTCGCAGCACACGAACAGCTCATCGACAACGACGTGAACTTGCTAGCTGATGGTGGTTCAGAGCCGCCGGTCGTCGTCAAAATCGGCGGCGCGAAAGCGGTTGACCCCGAGGGCGCGGTCCAAGACGTGGCCCACCTCGTCGCCAACGGCACCGACGTCGTCGTCGTCCACGGCGGTTCGACAGCAGTAGACGAGACGCTCGAAGAACTCGGCGAGGAACCGACCTACGTCGAGTCGCCCTCCGGCGTCACCGGCCGCTTCACCGACGAGCGCACCATGGAGGTGTTCTCGATGGTGATGCCCGGCAAACTCAACACGGACCTGACGGCGCTGTTCCGCGAGGCGGGCGTCGATGCGCTCGGTCTCTCGGGCGTCGATGGCGGCCTCCTCACCGGGCCGCGCAAATCGGCGGTTCGCGTGGTCGAGAACGGCAAGAAGAAAATCAAGCGCGGCGACCACTCTGGGAAGATTACGAGCGTCAACGCGACGCTCCTCCAGACGCTCCTCGACGGCGGCTATACGCCCATCGTCACGGTTCCGATGCTCGCCGACGACGGTGTTCCCGTGAACGCCGACGCCGACCGTGCGGCCGCCGCAGTCGCGGGTGCACTCGGCGCGAGACTCGTCGTCCTCACCGACGTGAAAGGCGTCTACGCCGACCCCGACGACGAATCGACGCTCATCGAGAACGCCGACACGCCCGAGGCGTTCTCGAACCTCGAATCGGCCGCGGAAGGCTTCATGACGAAGAAAGTCATGGCCGCGAAGGAAGCACTCTCTGGCGGGGCCGCCGAGGTCATCGTCTCCGACGCGAACGTGAACGACCCCATCGTGACCGCGCTGAACGGCGGCGGCACGCACGTGACGCCCGGGGCGCTCGTGGAGAAAACGGAGGCAGACCAATGACTGGGGAAGGATTCGTCTTCTCCGAGAAGCCCATCACAATCGAATCCGGTGAGGGCGCATACCTCTACAGCGACGACGGGACCGAATACCTCGACTTCGGCGCGAACTACGCCGTCGCCGCGTTGGGTCACTCTCACCCGGCCGTCGTCTCCGCAGTTCAGGAGCAGGCCGCGAAGCTGACCTACGTGCAGGCGTCCTATCCCGTCGATGTTCGCACCGAGTTGTACGAAAAGCTCGGCGCGCTCGCCCCCGGCGACCTCTCGAAGGTGTGGCTCTGTAACTCCGGAACCGAAGCCAACGAGACTGCACTGAAGTTCGCTCGCTCGGCGACCGGTCGCCAGAAGATTATCGCCACCAAGCGCGCCTTCCACGGCCGCACGCTGGGGTCGCTCGCGCTCACGTGGAAACAGAAGTACAAGAAGCCCTACGAGCCGGTCGCTGGCGGCGTCGAGTTCGTCAGCTACGGCGACGAAGAAGAGTTGGCCGAGGCAATCGACGACGAGACGGCCGCCGTATTTTTAGAGCCGATTCAGGGCGAAGGCGGCATCAATCCCGCTACCGCGGAGTACCTCCAGACCGCCCGCGACCTGACCGAAGACGCCGGTGCCGCGCTCGTCTTCGACGAGATTCAGACCGGTCTCGGACGCACGGGCGAACTCTGGGCGTGCGAACACTCGGGCGTCGTCCCCGACATCCTCACGAGCGCGAAAGGCATCGCAAACGGGCTTCCGCTCGGCGCGACGCTGTGTGCCGACTGGATTGCTGACGGCGCGGCCTCCCACGGTTCGACCTTCTCCGGCGGACCGGTCGTCTGTGCCGCCGCGAACGCCACGCTCGACACCATCGTCGAAGAGGACCTACCCGGCCACGCCGCCGAGATTGGCGACTACCTCACGAGCGAACTCGAAGCCGCGGCCGAAGAACACGACCTGCCGATTCGAGAGGTTCGCGGCGAGGGTCTGATGATTGGCGTCGAGGTGAAACGCGGCGCGAACCGCGTCCTGAAGAACCTCGCGCTGTCCGAGCAGGTGCTCGCACTTCCCGCCGGCCGGACAGTCGTGCGGTTCCTCCCGCCGCTCGTCATCGACGAGTCGCACGCAGACGACGTCGTCGAAGCGATGGTGAACGTGTTATGACCGCGAAACTCGACCACGAGGCGACCAGCGAAACCGACGCCGAACTCGTCGCGGGGAGCGACTGGACGGAGGCGCGTCGCCTGCTCTACGACATGGTTTCGACGCCCTCGGTCTCGGGCGACGAGGCCGACGCGGCCGAGGTTCTGAAGGCCTTCTTCGAGGCCAACGACCGCGAGGTGTGGATAGACGAGGTCGGCAACGTTCGCGCACCGGCCGACGACTCGGTCCTCTTGACTTCGCACATCGACACCGTCCCCGGCGACGTCCCCGTGAAAGTCGAAGACGGCGTGCTCTGGGGTCGCGGCAGCGTCGATGCGACCGGGCCGCTCTGTTCGATGGCCGCCGCGGCGGTCGAAACCGGCGTCTCCTACGTCGGCGTCGTCGGCGAAGAGAAGACCTCGCGCGGCGCGTGGCACCTCGCCGAGACCCGCGACGAACCCGGGGCCGTCATCAACGGCGAACCCTCCGGCTGGGACGGAATTACGCTCGGCTACCGCGGGTTCCTCTCGGGGACGTACATCGCCACCAGCGAACAGGGACACTCCTCGCGCCCCGAGGAGAACGCCATCCAATCCGCCGTCGCGTGGTGGTCGCGCGTCGCCGACTTCTTCGACGAAGAACGCGACGGCGTCTTCGACACCGTGACGACGAAGCCCGTGAACTTCGACGGCGGTCCCACCGAAGATGGTCTCGCAGTCGAAGCGACCGTGGACGTGCAGTTCCGCGTCCCGCCTCGCTACACCATCGAGGACGTGCGCGAAGTCGCGGAGGGCGAACTCACCCGCGGGAGCGTCCACTGGAACAAACCCATCCCGCCGGTGATGCAGAGTCCCCGGACGGACATCGCACGCGCCTTCCGCGTGGCGATTCGCGGCGCTGGCGCGAAACCCCGCTTGCTTCGTAAGACCGGCACCAGCGACATGAACATCTTCGCGGGCGTCTGGGACTGTCCGATGGTCACCTACGGTCCCGGCGACTCGGACCTCGACCACGCCCCCGACGAACGCCTCGCGCTCGACGAGTTCGACGCGTCTATCGACGTGCTCGTGGACGTCTGCGAGCGCTTGCTCGACTAACATTCTCGAAGAACCAATGCTCGAAACCACCCACTTCACAGATATCGACGACATCAGCGCATCGGAGTTAGACCGCGTGCTCACCCGCGCCGCCGACCTCAAATCCGGGGCGGACGACACGCGACTCTCCCGAGCGACGCTGGCGATGCTCTTCGAGAAACCGAGCACGCGCACCCGCGTCTCCTTCGAGACGGGGATGACGCAGTTGGGCGGCCACGCGCTCTTTCTCGGCCCGGAAGACATCCAACTCGGCCACGGCGAACCGCTCTCCGATACGGCCAGAGTGTTAGGTCGCTACGGCGACGCCATCATGGTTCGCCTCTTCGACCACGCCGACCTCTTGGAAATCGCCGAGTACTCCGACGCCCCGGTCATCAACGGCCTGACCGACGACGCGCACCCCTGCCAGACGCTCGCCGACCTGCTCACCATCCGCGAGTTCGTCGGCGACTTCGACGAGGTGAGTGCGGCGTGGGTCGGCGACGGCAACAACGTCGGCCAGTCGTTCGTCCTCGGCTGTGCGATGGCCGGTATCGACCTCACCGTGGCAACCCCGCCGGAGTACGCGGTGGACGACGAAGTACTCGTCCGCGCCGAAGAACTCGGGACGGCACCGACCATCACGACAGACCCAGAGGAGGCCATCGACGGGGCCGACGTGGTCTACACCGACGTGTGGATTTCGATGGGCCAAGAGAGCGAGCGCCACGAGAAGCTACAGGCGTTCGAGGGCTTCCAGTTGAACGAAACCCTGCTCGAAGGAACCGACGCCAAGGTCATGCACTGTCTGCCCGCCCACCGCGGCGAGGAGATAACGGGCGACGTGCTCGAAAGCGAGCGCTCGCTCGTCTGGGACCAAGCGGAGAACCGTCTGCACGCGCAGAAAGGCCTGCTCGTGGAGCTGCTCGAAGAGTAACCTGGTTTCGTCTTCAGCCACCTAGTGTGGCGGCACACTAGTCTTTTCAACAAGCGGTGCTAGTACTCGTTCATGAGCAGTGAACCGGTAGACGCTGAAAGCAAGGTGTCTGGAAACCAAGCGAATATCCCAGCCCGAATTCGTCGAGAATTGGGGATCGACGATGGAGATAAACTCCGCTGGCATCTCGAAGAAGACGGAAGTATCCGAGTCCAGGTTGTCCAACAACGGAGTGGAACGTTTGCGGATTTCGATGGGTACGACGGTGTAGAAGAAACAGATGCCACCACGGACCATGACGCGTGGGGCGTCGAGACAGAGTAAATGCCACGGGCACTTATCGACACGACCGTCTTATTTGCTGCTGCGTACCGTCGAGACGGGATGCACACCGAAGCTCGACCAATTCTTCAGGGGATCGATGACGCGTCGCTTCCAGAAGCAGTCGTTCTCGATTATGTTTTAGCAGAGACACTCAATGGGCTAACGACTCACGCCGGACACGGTTCTGCAGTAGACTTCTTAGATCGACTCGAGGAGAACGCGCGATTCCACATCGAGTCTGTGAACTCCGATGCGTTTGCGACCGCAAAGGCACTCTTCAGACGACACCGTCAACTCTCGTTCGTCGATGCCTGTATTGTTGCGTATATGCAGACCCGGGGCTTGGGATATCTCTACGCGTTTGACGATGAGTTTGATGCGATAGACGATGTCTACCGGCTCGACACTGCCACAGACCCGTACTCTCCGAACTAACCACGCGACTCTGTCGAAGACCCCCGTTTCTGATAGTTTGTTGATGACGTGCTGAATACAGGGCGCGAGTCGGTCATCATCGCCAGCATCTCCTCACCAAGTGTAGAAGGTTTCAGTTCCTCGAATTGCGTAGCCAAGATAGAATATATCGTGCCCAAACCACAGCACCGACGCCTGCCACCAAGATAGCAATTCCAAGGAGAGCCAACTTAACGGAGGTACTCGGTAGCATATTCTCACTACTCCAGTTTTGATCGTAGGTTTATTGGTAGAACAGAGCGCGTACACTCCTGATTCACAATCGGTGCTGTGCTGAACTCATCCTCTGTCTGTGTCACACCATACCTGTCAGAAGTCGATGGATTCGACGACACCAAAAAACAGCACAACTGAGGTATTCTACGCCTGTGCGCCACTCTCGCCCGTCGCATCCGCGTTCGCTTCCGACGGGATGAGACCGAGTTGTCGCATCGTCCCGAGGTAGTCGAACGCGTTCCACTGTTCTGCGATTTCCTCACCCTCGAACCGGTAGACCGTGATTCCGGGCGAGCGCCAGTGGAGACCCGTCGGTTGGTCCGTCAGGAACGACGGCTCCTCGTTCGTCCCTTCGAGCGTGTATCGAACGACGACGCGGTCGGCGGAGGCGATGAGGTCGTCGATAGTGAACTCGATATCCGGTGTTCCGTCGATAACGTCTCGCAGCATTCCTTTGGCCCTGTCGAGGTCGCGGTCGCCCATCGGGTCGTGCATGACGAAGTCTTCGGTACAGAACTCGTCCATACTCTCCGGGTCGCGGGCGTCCCAGACGGTTTCGAGTTGCTTTTCGACGATTGCTTTGCGTCGGGGGGTTGGTATCATCACCAGTCACCACGCGCTAGTACGCTCGTTCGACCGATAGCGTATTTGTCAGGTCGGTCGGTAACTCCAGTTCGACGGACAGTGGTCGCCTTCCCCTCCGAGCCTTTTAATCGGATGGCGACCGAGCATTGGTCGTGTCCTCCTCGAACGGCCCGCAGGACGAACCACGAACGTGGCGATTTTTCCCCTACGAGGAGCCGTATCCGAACCAACAGGCGGCGATGTCCGGTATCGCCGACGCGCTCGACGACGGTCGAAACGTCCTGCTCGAAGGGGCGACGGGGACGGGAAAGACCATCTCGGCGCTCGTGCCCGCGTTGGAACACGCCCGCGAGCACGACAAGACGGTGGTCATCACGACGAACGTCCACCAGCAGATGCGACAGTTCATCGAAGACGCCCGCGCAATCACGCGCAGCGAGGCGATTCGTGCGGTCGTCTTCCGCGGAAAATCCTCGATGTGCCACATCGAGGTCGGGTTTCAGGAGTGCCAGACGCTCCGCGATACGACCCGGAGTCTGGTCGAGAAGGAGTCCGACAAGGCCGAGTTGGCCACGCAGGCCGAGACGTTGCTCGACCAGATGCGCGAGGGGCAGCAGGGTGCCGCCGACGCTCGCAGCGCCATCACCGACGAACTCGACTCGCTCGAAGACGAACTGAGTGAGATGCGCGGCGGCAACACGTGCGAACACTACTACAACAACCTCACGCAGAACACCGACGAGTTCTTCCAGTGGCTCTTCGACGACGTTCGAACGCCGGACGAGATTTTCAAATACGCCGGTCGGCAGAAGATGTGCGGCTACGAGTTGTTGAAAGAGGGAATGGAAGGTATCGACCTCGTCGTCTGCAACTACCACCACCTGCTCGACCCGATGATACGCGAGCAGTTCTTCCGATGGCTCGGCCGCGACCCCGACGAGGTCATCACCGTCTTCGACGAGGCCCACAACATCGAAGGCGTCGCCCGCGACCACGCGAGTCGGGCGCTGACCGAGAACACGCTCGAAAGCGCCGTCAACGAGTTAGAGGAGGTGGACGACTCGCGGGCCGAGAGCGCCCAGAACGTCATCGAGACGTTCCTCTCCGTGCTCCGTGAGAGCTACGACGAGGCGTTCGGATTCGGCGAGCGCGAGCAGGTCGGCGAGAACTGGTACGACCTCTCGATTGCGAACCGCGGCCGGCGCGACGATTTGACGATGAAGTTCCTCGAGTCCTACGAGGGCCGCGGCATCGACGTGGAGGTCGAACTCGCCTTGCAGTTGGGCAAGCGACTGGACGAGCAGTACGAAGACGAGTACAAAAATGGAGAGTCCACGACGCGACGGGAGTGCCAGACGTTGCAGGCGGCGTCGTTCATCTCCGACTGGATGGAGATGGGCGGCGAGTTGGGTCACCATCCGATGCTCTCGGTGCGCCGCGATTCGGGGACCGAAGAACTCTACGGCCGGGCCGAACTCTACACCTGCATTCCGCGAGCGGTCACCCGCGAGTTGTTCGAAGAGGTCCACGCGAGCATCCTCATGTCGGCGACGTTGCGGCCGTTCGACGTGACCGAAGACACGCTGGGGCTTCCGAATCCGGTGACGATGGCCTACGGTCTGGAGTATCCGGAAGAGAATCGCCGGACGTTCTCGGTGTCGCTCCCGGCGCTCTTTTCGTCGGAACGGGACAACCCGAACACCCAAGAACAAATCGAGGAGGTGCTCGCCGACGCCTCGCGCTTTACGCCCGGCAACACGCTCGTCTTCTTCCCGTCGTACGCCGAAGCGGAGCGCCACCACGAACGCCTCAGGATGCGCTCGGACGTCGAAGACGACCTGTTCTTGGACGAACCGGGCGTCCGCGCCGAGGAGGCGAGAAAGGAGTTCGTCGGAAAGGACGGGGCGGTGCTCCTCACGTCGCTGTGGGGGACGCTCGCCGAGGGGGTGAGTTTCGACGGCGACGACGCGAGAACCGTGGTGGTCGTCGGCGTGCCGTACCCGCACCTCTCCGAGCGCATGGAGGCCGTCCAAGACGCCTACGACCGGGCGTACAAAGGCGTCAAGGACGCCGGCTGGCAGTACGCCGTCGAGATTCCGACCATCAGAAAGACGCGACAGGCGTTGGGTCGGGTGATTCGCTCGCCCGACGACTTCGGGGTTCGCATCCTCGCCGACAAGCGCTACACGCGAGAGAGTTCGTCGATGGGCAAGTACGGCGTCCGCGGGGCGTTCCCGGTCGAAGAGCGCGCAGAGATGGTCGATATCTCGCCGGCGAAACTCAAATTTGCGATGCTCAACTTCTACAACGACCACGACGCCTACGACGGCGCGCCACCGCGGCCGTAGGCGCGACGAGAGCGGGTCGAACCCGGCGAGACATTCATCCGTGTTCAAGCCAACACGAAGCATGAGCACGACCCCTCCCGGACCGAAGGGCGTTCCCTTGTTCGGCGCGAGCAGGCAGTACGCGCGCGACCCGTTTCACTTCCTGACGGCAGTCTCGGAGGCCTACGGCGACGTGATTCACTTCGACCTCGGGCCGTTGGAGACCTACATGCTCACCAACCCCGAAGACATCCAGCGAGTGCTGGTGAGCGAGTCGGCGAAGTTCAGAAAGCCGCGGTTTCAGGACCGAGCAATCGGCGACTTACTCGGTGACGGCCTGTTGATGAGCGAGGGCGCGACGTGGCAGAGACAGCGCCGACTCGCCCAACCCGCCTTCGACGTGCGACGGATTTCGACCATGTCGGAGATGATGACCGACCGCACCGAGTCCATGCTCACTGGCTGGCACGACGGCGACGTCGTGGATATCCAGTTGGAGATGGCCCGTCTCACCGTCGAAATCATCGTCGATGCGATGTTCGGTTCCGACCTCGACGACGAGCGTATCAAACTCGTCCAAGAGCACCTCGAACCGCTCGGCGCACGATTCGAACCCGACCCCCTGCGCTTCCTGATGCCCGACTGGGCGCCGACCCGCGAGAACCGCGACTACAAACACGCGCTGTCGGTGCTCGAAGCGGTCATCTGGGACATCGTGGACGAACGCCGCGGGAGCGAGTACGCCACCGAACCGGCGTCGTCAGTTGCGGGTGAACCGGTCGGCGACGAACCGATGGACCTCCTTTCCATCCTCCTTCGGGCCTACGACGAGGGCGAGCAGACGGAGAAGAACCTCCGCGACGAACTCATGACGATGCTCTTGGCGGGCCACGATACGACCGCCCTCACGCTCACCTACGCGTGGTACCTGCTGTCGCAACATCCTGAGGCCGAAGCCAAACTCCAGCGAGAGTTGGACGAGGTGCTCGGCGGGCGGACGCCGACGTTCGAAGACGTGCGGAAACTGGAGTACACCGAGCGCGTGCTCAACGAGGCGATGCGCCTCTATCCACCAGTATATGTGATGTTCCGCGAGGCGAAGGCCGACGTTCGGCTCGGCGGCTATCGCGTCCCCGAAGGCTCGGCAATCATGCTCCCGCAGTGGGTCGTCCACCGGTCGGAGCGCTGGTGGGACAATCCACTCGAATTCGACCCGGATAGGTGGAAGCCGGAGAACGCGCGGAATCGGCCGCGCTTTGCGTACTTTCCGTTCGGCGGCGGCCCGCGCCACTGCATCGGCAAACACCTCTCGCTGCTCGAAGGGCGACTCATCCTCGGCACCGTCGCCCAAGAGTACGAACTCGACTACATCCGCGACGAACCGTTCAGCCTCCGCGGGTCGCTGACGATGCATCCCCGCGAACCGATGGGGATGCGACTCACGCGTCGAGAGTAGAGAGGATAGGGGGAAGAGAGGAAAGAGAGACCAGCGCCGCCCCGTTAGGCCGGCAGCGAAACCGTCGCCACCGACTCGCGGAACTCGGGGTCGTAGAGTTCGAGTCGGGAGACGGTCCACGTGATGGGGTCGATATCGCGTTCTGCGAGCGCCTGTGCGTCCGCGAGCGACCCACTTCGAGCGAGCGTGACGTGCGGTGTGTAGTTCTCGCCTTCTAATCCTTCGACAGTCCCGAATTCGTCGGTGAGTCGGTCGTGCAGGTCGAAGAGACCGGGACTCTCGATTGCGAGGTAGACGACGGGCGCAGAGCCGACCGGCGGCGACTCGAAGTAGTCGATGCCCGTGACTTGCACTTCGAAGGCGGGCGAACCGCGCAGTGCGTGCCGGAGCGATTCTTGGAGGCGCTTGCGATTCGAGTCTTCGAATCGCTTGCAGACGAGCGTGTGTCGGTCGCGTATCCGGTCGAACGCGGTGAGATACGGAAACAGGTCCGATGCGAGCCGAGAGACCTGGCCGGGAACCGGGACGTTCAGACTGTACACACCCGTCTCTCACGGGTCGAAGAGAAAGACGTATCGACAGCGAGCGCGGTGTGCGCCCAGAAGTCAGATTCGGTCCAGAAACGGTTAGATTCGGTCGAGGAGCCAGAGGACGATGATAGCGATGACCACGAGACCGAGCAGCGGTCGAAGCGGCCCGAGCAACCAGCTAAAGAGGTCGAGAATCTCGCCGACGATTTCGAGACCCACCCAGATGAGCACGAGCACCAGCACGATTCGGACGAGACTATCCGCCTCGAGTTTTCCGCGGTCTGGCAGCATGGAAGGCCCTCAGTCGCTCGAAGCCAAATACTTGGTGGCCGGATAGGTTTACATCCCGCCCGATGCTACGTCAACACATGGACAGCATGTTCTACCAACTCGGGAAACTGTCGTCATCCTCGCCGACGGTTGGCGGTCCTCGTCTCCCGCGTTGGATTGGTCCCCTTGCGATTGCTATCCTCGCGTTCGGTCTCGCCGTCGTCCTCTTGCCGGTGACGCCGGTGACTATCGTCGGGTACGTCCTGCTCGCGCTCGCCATCGCCGCGGTCTACGACGCGGTCGAAATCGTCCAAGCGTACGAGAAGCGGACGCTCACCGTCTTCGGCGGCTATAAGGGAATCCTCGAACCCGGCATCAACTTCGTCCCGCCGTTCGTCTCGAAGACCTACCGCTTCGACATGCGGACCCAGACGCTGGACGTGCCGACCCAAGAGGCCATCACCGAGGACAACTCGCCGGTGACCGCCGACGCCGTCGTCTACATCCGCGTGATGGACCCCGAGCGGGCCTTCCTCGAAGTGGACCACTACAAACGCGCCGTGTCGCTCCTCGCGCAGACGACGCTTCGGGCCGCGCTCGGCGACATGGAACTCGACGACACGCTCGCCCGGCGCGACCAGATCAACTCTCGGATCCGCGTCGAACTCGACGAACCCACCGACGAGTGGGGGGTTCGCGTCGAATCGGTCGAAGTCCGCGAGGTGAAACCCTCGAAAGACGTCGAGAACGCGATGGAACAACAGACCGCCGCCGAGCGCCGTCGCCGTGCCATGATTCTCGAAGCGCAGGGTGCGCGCCGCTCTGCGGTCGAGAAGGCAGAGGGTGACAAGGCGTCGAACGTCATCCGCGCACAGGGGAAGAAAGAGTCCGCCATCCTCCGGGCGCAGGGTGATGCGATTTCGACCGTCCTTCGGGCGAAGTCCGCCGAGTCGATGGGCGAGCGCGCCATCATCGACAAGGGCATGGAGACGCTGGCGAGTATCGGCACGTCGCCCTCGACGACGTACGTCCTCCCGCAGGAACTCACCTCGCTGCTCGGTCGCTACGGAAAGGGCCTGACCGACAGCGCAGTCAAACAGCAACCGAGTCTCGACAGTCTGGCGTTCGACGCAGAGACGCGCGAGTTGCTCGGACTCGACGACATCGACGAACTCATCGGCGAAGTCGAGGCCGCGGAGGCCGCCGCCGAAGCGGAGGCGAGAGCGGGCGTCGATATCGAAATCGAAGACGGCGGCACGGAGATGGAAGAAGAGCGCGAATCGTAGGTGGATTCCCAGACAGACGTCGCGCCGGTCACCAACCAGACGTCGTGCTGGCTACCAGTTGAGTTGGCCACCGGACTGATATTCGGTGACCTGCGTCTCGAAGAAGTTCTTCTCCTTGTTCAAATCGACCTGTTCGGTCATCCACGGGAACGGATTTTCCGTCTCGAACTCGGCGTCCATTCGCAGTTGGCCGAGACGGCGGTCGGCGACGTATTCGACGTATTCGACGAACTGTTCGGCGCTCATCCCGAGTACGTCGGGCGGACACGCCTCGCGGGCGTAGGTCGCTTCGAGCGCTACCGCCTCGACGACGAGTTCCCTGACCTCCGCTTCGAACTCGTCGGTCCAGACGCCGGGGTTCTCGTCTCGAATCGTGTTGATGAGGTCGATACCGAAGTTGAGGTGGAGCGATTCGTCGCGCATGATGTACTCGAACTGCTCGCCGACGCCGACCATCTTCCCGCGGCGCTTGAGCGCGAGCATCGTGGCGAATCCGGCGTAGAAGAACACGCCTTCCATGATGACGTAGAAGCCCACGAGGTCACGCAGGAACGCCCGAAGGTCGTCGTCGGTCTCGATGGTGAAGTCGTCGCGGTCGATTGCTTGGGTCAGTTCGACGACGAACTCGTCTTTGTCCGCGATAGCGGGGATGCGGTCGTACATGCCGTACATGTACTCGGGGTCGAAGCCGAGCGAGTCACAGCAGTAGATGAACGTGTCCGTGTGAATCGCCTCCTCGTAGGCCTGTCGGAGGAGGTACTGGCGACACTCGGGGGAGGTGACGTGGTCGTAGATGGCGAGGACGATGTTGTTGGCCGTGAGCGATTCGGCAGTCGAGAAAAAGCCGAGATTCCACTCGACGAGGCGGCGCTCGGAGTCGGTGAGTTCGCCCGTCTTCCACTGGTGTACGTCGTCGCCCATCGGGACCTCTTCGGGAACCCAGTTGTTGGCGACGCCCTGTTTGTAGTACTCGCGGGCCCAGTCGTAGTCGATTGGCAGTATCTTGTTCGGGTCGTGATGGCTGTCGTTGTTGACGATTGGCATTGTCGGATAGCGAAGGTGGTCGAAGTCGGTTCGGTCGGCACTCACTGACAGGCGTCACACGTCGGGTCTTCGACCGACGGAAGGTCGCACGAACCACTCGTCTCGTCTTCCATGCCGGTCGAATCGGCGTCAGCATCGCCGTCGGTCGAATCGGCATCGTCAGAGACCCGGAACTGCGTGTCGTCGTACTCGCTGGTATCGAGCGTGGACTTCTCTATCTGTGACGCGCCGAGTGTCCGCAGGTAGTAGGTCGTCTTGAGACCGAGTTCCCACGCGGTCTCGTACACGTCGGCGAGGAGTTCGCCGTCGGTACTCGGGAAGAAGACGTTGTGCGACTGGCTTTGGTCGATCCACACCGCGCGCTGGGCGGTGAGATGAAGCAGGTGACGCGGGTCGAGTTCGAACGCGCCGCGGTGGAGTGCTCGAATCTCTTCGGGAATCTCGTCGATATCACCGACAGACCCATCGTGATAGGTCAGCAGGTCGCGCATCTGGTCGTCCCACAGCCCTTCGGCTTCGAGGTCAGAGACGAGGTGTCTGTTGACGACGGTGAAATCGCCGGACATGTTGGACTTCACGTACAGATTCGAGTAGCGCGGTTCGATAGACGGCGTCGTCCCCGCAATCGTGGAGATAGTCGCCGTCGGTGCGACGGCCATCGTATTGGAGTTGCGCATGCCGTGTTCGGCGACGTGGTCGCGGACGTGGTCCCAGTCCAGCGACTCGGTTCGGTCGAGTGGAATCTCGCGGCCGCGCTCGGCTTCGAGCAGGTCCACCGTATCTTGCGGGAAGAGGTTTCGGTCCCACTTCGACCCCTCGTAGGTCTCGTAGGTGCCGCGCTCTTTGGCGAGTTTCGAAGACCCGAGGATGGCGTGATACGCGAGCATCTCGGCGGCGTCGTTGGCGACATCGACGGCTTCGGCGTCGCCCATCGGAACGCCGAGTTCGACGAGCGCTTCGTGAAAGCCCATCATCCCGAGACCGACTGGTCGGTGCCGCATGTTGGAGCGTTCGGCGCGGTCGGTCGGGTAGAAGTTGAGGTCAACGACGTTATCGAGCATTCGCATCGCCGTCTCAACCGTTTCGGCCAGCCTCTCGCGGTCGAACCCGGAGCCATCGCCTGCGACGTGGGCGGCGAGGTTGACAGACCCGAGGTTACAGACGGCGGTCTCTTCCTGCGACGTGTTGAGCGTGATTTCGGTACAGAGGTTCGAGGAGTGGACGGTGCCGACGTGGTCCTGTGGCGAGCGGACGTTACAGGCGTCTTTGAACGTAATCCACGGGTGTCCGGTCTCGAAGAGGCGAGTGAGCATCGTTCGCCAGAGGTCCGCGGCATCGACGCGCTCGAACTGTTCGAGTTCGCCCTCGTCGGCGAGGCGTTCGTACTCCTCGTAGCGCTCTTCGAACGCCGTGCCGTAGGTCTCGTGGAGGTCCGGAACCTCGTTCGGTGAGAAGAGCGTCCACTGTTCGTCGGCCGCGACTCGCTTCATGAAGAGGTCGGGGACCCACGCCGCGGTGTTCATGTCATGGGTTCGCCTGCGCTCGTCGCCGGTGTTTCGCTTCAAGTCGAGGAAGTCACGGAAGTCGAGGTGCCAGCATTCGAGGTACGCCGCGGCCGCGCCACGCCGTTTGCCGGAGCGGTTGATAGCCGAGGTGACGTCGTTCGAAATTTTGAGGAACGGCACCGTACCGGTGGATTCGACGCCCGTCGAGGAGATGAGCGACCCGGCGGCACGGACGTTGGTCCAGTCGTTACCGAGACCACCGGACCACTTCGAGAGGTTCGCGTGCGCCTTGTAGGAGTCGAAGATGTCGTCGAGGTCGTCTTGGACCGTCGTGAGATAGCACGACGAGAGCTGTGGATGGGTGGTTCCGGCGTGGAAGAGCGTCGGCGTCGAAAAGAGGAACCGAAGCGTCGAGAGCAGGTGATAGAACGCTTTGGCCCGCTCCTGTCGCTCGGATTCGTCTTCGCGGAGTGCGATTCCCATCGCCACCCGCATGAAGAACGCTTGGAGGAGTTCCAGTCGGTCGCCGTCGGTCGTCTTGAGGAAGTAGCGCTGGTACAGCGTATCGACGGCCATGTAGTCGAACTGCGAGTCGCGGTCGAGTTCGAGTTCGGCCGCGAGGTCAGCGAGGTCGTAGTCGGCCATTCGGTCGTCGAGCAACTCCGCTTCGACACCCCGTTCGATGTGCTCGACGAACGTCTCGCGGTAGACGCTGTCTCGACTCTCGTCGTCTGGTCGCGTCCCGGCGACTTCCTCGAAGTATCCCTGCAAGAAGACGTCGGCCGCGAGGTCGTCGTACGACGGGTCGCGGTCGATACGGGCGGTGAGAACGTCGGTGACGACGTCGAACAGTTCCGCACGAGATGCGCCGTCGTACAGATTTCGACGTGCCTCGGTACGGACTGCCTCGAACATCTGGTCGGAGAGCGATACACCCGTCCGCGAGACTGCACGGTCGAGAACCGTCCGAATCGCCTCGTCTAACTCGGTCGTTGCTGTGGAACTCATGGTGGGTGAACGACCGGTTCCCAGCGCATCACTCGACAGTGTCGCCACTACAGAACCGCCCGTAGTGGCCCTGTATCGGGTAAAATCGCGGGCGAACCGGCTGTATCACTCTGTCTGCGCGAAGTGGTAAAAGAGTTACCAAGCAGAATTTCAATAATACAAGTGAATTTGTTTTGTGGACGGGTCAGTGCCATCCTCGTTGTACGCTGTAGAGGCGTCTCTGGAGACTTCGTCGAGACGGAGCCGGAGGACTAACGCGAACGTCAGACTCGGAAAGCGGAGTGCCGAGCCGCTCCCTATTCTTCAGCCCGAACCGTCAGCACCGGAGCCGACGACGTTCGAACGACGCGTTCGGTGATACTCCCGATGAGGTAGTGGTCGAGACCGGTTCGGCCGTGTGTCGCCATCACGACCACGTCGATATCGGGGTCGTCGGCGTACTCGGTGATGACCGTGTCCGGAACGCCTTCTTCGACGATTCGTTCCGTGGTGATGTCGTCTGGTAACGCTTCGAGCGCGGCGTCGGCCGCACGTTCGGCGCGTTCGAGTTCGGATTCCTGCCACACGTCGGGTGCGATACCCGACGACGGCGACTCGAATCGGTTGCGTGAGTCGGCGACCGACAGGACGTGAACCGTCGCGTCGGAGGTCCGTGCGAGACTCGCCGCGTGTTCGATAGTCGATTCGGTCGCATCGCTACCGTCGGTGGGGACGAGGATGTTGTCGTACATTGGTTTGACCTAAAAAGCGAGCGTGAGTGTCGTCGGCTTAGATGCCGAGCGCCATCAGGAACAGCGCGAGCGAGATGACGCCGAACAGCACGCCGACGAAGTTTTTGATGGTGTCGGTGTCCAGTGCGTTCGACACGTAGGGAGCGATTTGACCGCCGAGGACCGTCGCGGGGACGGTGAAGACGACCATGTTCCACGGCGTCGAAGCCAGACTGAGCGAGTGGCCGCCGACGAGGCCGCCACCGAAGACGTGGACGAGCGAGGCGAGAATGGCCGTCAGCGCGACGACGATGTGGTTGGTCCCAATCGCAACTCGGACGGGGACTTTGGTGCTGAGCATCGAGATGATACCGAGTTCGCCGGCGCCGAAGCCAGCGAGACCCTGGAAGGTGCCGCCGATGCTGTAGTTGGCGAAGCGGCGCAGGTAGCCGCCACGGTTGTAGCGGTAATCGCCGCCCTCGCGGTCAACGCGGGTGACAGTGCCGTTGTCGTCGGTACGGACGCCCGCAGGGCCGAGTTTGCCGGGGTCGTTCGGGAGGTTGACGGTCCCGCCGTCTGCCGCGGTGGCCTGTCCGGAGTCGGCGTGGCTGCCGGGTTCCTCGTGGTCGAGGTCGGCCTTGAACAGCAGGTAGGCCGCCGCGAGCAGGGCGATACCGAGGAGCGTGTGGAACACCACTTCTGGGATGATAAAGGAAAGCAGTGCACCGCCGACGACGAAGGGCACCGCCCCGCCGACGATGGTGAGTGCGAGTCGGCGGTCAACCAGTCCGTACTGGATGAACGCGATGGACGAACTGGAGAGACCGAACGCCTCGCTGATGAGACCGACCTTCACCAACGTCGCGGGTTCGAGTGGATGCGCGAAGATGGGGAAGATGAAGATGAGGAACGGCACGAACAACGCCGACCCACTAATGCCAACCGTGTTCACGATAGTCGCACCGAGGACGAACACCGGGAACAGCCACCAGTACTGAAGCCAGTAGTCGGTACCGGCGTCAGCAGGGAGTGGTGCCGCGGTAAACACGGTGGCGATGAACAGCACGGGTGCGATGAACACGAGGATGTGCTGATACTTCAGGAACAACTTCTGGACGTGACTGAGAGACTGGGTACTCATGGTTCTGTAGTCGAGTGTTGTGTCAGTGTGCAGCGACACTCGCGCCAGCGGTGTGACGCGAGGAAAACAGACCAGTTACCATACTATCAGCGGAATCGCACCACGTGCTGCCGTCGTCACCCGTCGTGGCCGCCACGACGGGGTCGAAAGTCAGGTCGTTGGAGCGAGGCGACGAACCGACGCATCCTGCGAGCGAGGACACGTGCATCTACGTGATGCCTCCGTTCGGAAGCACGTACTGTGCATCCCATTCGAAGCAGTCGTCCGCCGAGTTGCGGGTCACGGTGACTCGGGCTAAACGAGGGGAGGGTGAAAAGTCTTGATGCCTCGGCCGAATGTGGTACAACGAACACACCGACGCGCGTCGAACTGGCGGCAACTGTTGCACAAACCCTCAGAGAGGTTCAGTCGTCGAACCCGAACGTTCTGCGAATCAGTACCCGCTCGGCGTTGTATGAAAGCCGCGACAGGGATGATTTCGGCGTGAGCCACGCGCACGAATCGATTTCGTCGTCCGCGACGAACGGTCGTTCTTCGACGAGCGTCATGTGCCACACGAAGACGCCTTTCGGGTCGCCATCGACGAGATACTCGTAGCGTCCCGCAAACCGTCCGCACTCCACCGTACAGCGCGTCTCCTCTTCGACTTCTCGAACCGCCGCTTCGACCAACGTCTCGCCCGGTTCGAGTTTGCCTTTCGGAATCGACCAGTCGTCGTATCGGGGTCGGTGGACGAGACAGATTCGGCCGTCAGCGCGTCGAAGCAGGCCGCCCGCGGCGAACGTGACCATCGAAATCAGAACTCGTCGGGTTCCTCGGGTTCGATGCCGTCGTCGAGTCGTTGGATGTCGAACTCGCGTTTGAGGTCGTGAATCCGGTCGCGGATGTCGGCGGCGAGTTCGAATTCGAGGTTGTCGGCGGCCTCTTGCATGCGGTCTTCGAGGAACGCGATTTGCTCGACCGCCTCGTCTTCGTCTTGGGGTTCGTCGCTCGCCACGCCGCGCGAGTGGGTCTTGCTCCCCGGCAGGTTCGTCTCGCCGACTTCTTTCTCGATGGTCTTTGGAACGTGGCCGTGTTCCTCGTTGAACTCCTGTTGGATGCGGCGACGGCGCTGGGTCTCGCCAATCGCGGCGTCCATCGCGTCGGTCACTTCGTCGGCGTAGAGCACGACTTCGCCGTTGACGTTGCGGGCCGCACGACCCATCGTCTGGACGAGCGTCGTCTCGGAGCGGAGGAAGCCCTGCTGGTCGGCGTCGAGGATGGCGACGAGCGAGACTTCGGGAATGTCGAGACCCTCACGAAGCAGGTTGATACCGACGAGTACGTCGATGTCGCCGAGGCGGAGCGACCGGATGAGTTCGTGTCGTTCGAGCGTGTCTGTCTCGTCGTGCATGTAGGCCACGTCGATGCCGGACTCTTCGAGGTAGTCGGTCAGGTCCTCGGCCATGCGTTTGGTGAGGGTGGTCACGAGGACGCGCTCGTCGCGGTCGATACGGTCGGAGATGCGAGCCATCAGGTCGTCCACCTGTCCGGTCGCTTCCGCGACTTCCACCTTCGGGTCCACGAGGTGGGTCGGACGAACGATTTGCTCGACGATTTGTTGGGAGTGTTCGTACTCGTAATCGCTGGGGGTCGCGGAGACGAACAACGCCTGTCCGATGCGCTCTTCGAACTCTTCGAAGGTCAGCGGGCGGTTGTCGTAGGCGGTGGGCAGGCGAAAGCCGTTCTCCACGAGCGAGTCCTTTCGGGACTTGTCGCCGCCGTACTGGCCCTTGATTTGCGGGAGCGTGACGTGCGATTCGTCAACGACGGTGAGGAAGTCGTCGGGGAAGTAATCGAGCAGCGTGTAGGGAGCGTCGCCGGGTTCGCGGTCCGAGAGGTGGACCGAGTAGTTCTCGATACCCGAACAGTGGCCCGTCTCGCGCATCATCTCGATGTCGAAGGTGGTTCGCTCCTCGATTCGCTGGGCGGCGACGAGGTCGCCCTGTCGCTGGAAGTAGCGGACGCGGTCCTCCATGAGTTCCTCGATTTCGCCGATGGCGGTCTCGAGTTTCTCGTCGGGAATCGAGTAGTGGACCGCCGGGTGGACGAGGACGGCCGGTTCGGAGGATTTGACCTCGCCCTGTAGGGGGTCGAGTTTCAGCATGCGGTCGATTTCGTCGCCCCAGAACTCGATGCGGAGGGCAAAGCGGCCGTACATCGGGAACACTTCGACGGTGTCGCCGCGGACGCGGAAGGTGCCCTGTTGGAAGTCCACGTCGTTGCGCTCGTAGTTGAGGTCCACCAGTTTTCGAAGGAGCTCGTCGCGGTCGAGTTGCTCGCCGACCTCCAGTCGGAGCGCCATGTCGGTGTACGTCTTCGGGTCACCCAAACCGTAGATTGCCGAGACGGAAGCGACCACGATGACGTCGTCGCGGGTGAGGAGCGAACGGGTCGCAGAGTGGCGCAGGCGCTCGATTTCCTCGTTGATGGACATGTCCTTGTCGATGTAGGTGTCGGTCTGTTCGATGTACGCCTCGGGTTGGTAGTAGTCGTAGTAGGAGACGAAGTACTCGACGGCGTTGTCCGGAAAGAGGGATTTGAACTCCTCGTACAACTGGGCGGCGAGCGTCTTGTTGTGGGCGAGGACGAGCGTCGGTTTTTGAATCTCTTCGAGAAGCCACGACACCGTGTTCGTCTTGCCGGAACCGGTGACGCCGAGGAGGGTCTGGACGTCTGCGCCCTCGCGGTACCCCTGTGCCAGTTGCTCGATTGCCTCGGGTTGGTCACCCGCCGGGTCGAAGGGGGCATCGACGCGGAATTCGCGCTCTACGTCGGGTCTATCGGCCGAGAGGGGACCGGACTCGCTCATTGACAGGTGTTGGGTGTCGGCGTACTTGAGCGAGGCGGTGTCTGTCGCTGTGGTAACTATTTTCCGCCGAGTCAGCGTAGGTTCACGCATGACACGACAAGAGCTTCAGACGGCCTCGAAACTCCTCAAAGACGCGGCCGAACAGACGACGGGCGACGTGCAGGAACGCCTCTACGAACAGTCGGACCAGATTGCGAAACTCGCTACGCGCGAGGAGGGCCCCGACCACGGGCGACTCGACCGACACATGAACGTGCTCCACGACCTCGCGGGTAAAACAGAGGGCGACGTGAGCGAGACCGTAACCGAAGCGCGCTCGCAACTCTTCGAGTACCGAAAGAGTGTGCCAGGCGTCTGACACACGTCTGACAAACCCCTTCGTTTCCACTGGAGAGTGTGTAGTTAACACGCATACAGCGTGGTGGTGGTCTGAACTACACCAAACGTTCAGTATTTACTAGATGTTCGGGGAACTCCGAGCGGTGGTCGGTGAGCTACGGTGCCTGCGTGCCGTTTTGTTCACGCCGGATTTCGCTGCCGACGTAGCCGACCAGAAACCCAAACCCACCGAGTAGGAGCGAGAGACCCGCTGCGCTGGCGAATGGGAGAAAGACCCAGCCGAGCGAATCCATCGCCGCGACTGGGACGAAGAGGTTGCAAGTGAACGCGAGACTCGGACCGAAAGCGAGCAACCAACATCCCCTAAACGTCCCTCCTTTCGCGGCGTAGTAGGCGACAGAACCGACGATTACGACGGCTGAGACGTTGACGATGAGCGATTGCACAGCGGTCGGTGGTTCGAGACTCCAGAGGCGAAGCCCGGTCAGCACGCCAAACGGAACGACGAACAGGAGTGTTGAGAGACCGAGTATCCACCATCGGGCGTCGTCTTTCACGGACAGAAAACCTCTATGCGAGAGTAAGTGTTTTCGGGCGAGAGTTTGATTTGCGACGCTGTTGTTCACTCAGCAGTGGCGTCCGCGACCACACGGTGAAGCACGCCGACTAATCCACCGAAAAACAGTATCGACCCGAGGACCAAAAACGGGAGTTCGACGAGGGTCAAGAGTGGTCGGTGCAGAAGAGGGAGTCCATCAAGAACTGACTGTAAGGGACCCAAGAAGACCCACCCGGCGACGACAGCACCGTAGAGTTTGAGCAGTTCGGGGTTCAGTGCGTACCGAAACGAGTTGCGTGCGGGGCCATCGAACATGGTCGAGTGTTGAATTCGTATCGGATAGTCGTTGTGTCGGTAGCTGTACGCGGAGAAAACCAAGTGTACTGTACCGCGGCGAGGCCGGAGGCCGAGTCGCGGCCCTTTTTCCTCCAGGTTTTTGCTCCGAGAGGGTCGCCAGCGGCGACCTCGAGGAGGAAAAAAGTGGGGGTCTAACAGACGTTCTTCGGCTTGATACCCATCCCTTCCAGCGTCTCCACGTACTCGTCGTAAGCCGACTGAACGACCGCGTCGGCGGCGGTTCGGGCGAGGTCCTCGTCGTCAACGAGTTCGTCCACGGCCTCGGCGAGTTCGTCGAGTTGGTCTTGCAAGTCAGATTTGACTGTCCGGAAGGAGTTCGCCGATTTCGGGTCGGCGTCGCCGACGAAGAAGCCGACCATCTGTTCGGTCGCTTTGAGCGAGACGAGTGCCCGAGCGAGTGCGCCGCCGAGTCGCTCGTCGGTGGTCTCGAACTCGGCGAGCACGTCGTAGAGTTGGGGAGCGTCGGTTTCGTCGTCGGCAGCGACGGTTTCGAGGTGGTCGCGGGCGGTCTCAGCGACGTTGGAGAAGTGGGTCGCGGCGTCGCCGTTGGCCTCGGCGGCGGTCCACTGGTCGAACAGGTCGGCGGCGGCGGACGCGTCGGCCGCGGCGGCAGCGCGAACCGCATCGGCGTTCATGTCGCCCTCGGTGAGCGCGTAGAGCGCCTTCGAAGAGCCGAGTCGTGAGAGGGGTGTCTCGTGGTCGTCGCGGAGGGAATCGAGGAACTGGGTCATACCACTTTGTACGCCGGTCTGCGGTTTGTACCCATCGGCGGCGGCGAGTTCTGGCGGGCGTCTACGACGACAGAGACCTGTCTGAGGCCACGAATATAAACAATTATATCATATAATAATGATGTGAGTCTATAACATGGCAAATATCATCAGGGCAGCCGCAGAGAGCAGTTCGAAACTGGTCGAGCGCTATCTTCCCGACGCCTTCCTGTTCGCCATCCTCCTGACCGGAGTGGCGTACGCGTTGGCGTTGTTCTTCGTTCCGGCGGCCGCCGGGACGGGCATGGTCGGCCACGCAGGAAACCTGCTCGTCGATGGGTGGTACGGTGGCTTCTGGAACTTGCTATCGTTCGGGATGCAGATGACACTCATCTTGATGACGGGCTACGCACTCGCACAGACCGAGCCAGTCGATTGGGTGTTGACGAAACTCGCGGGGGTTCCGAACAGCGAGAAGAGCGCCGCGGCGATGGTTCCGGTCGTCGCCGCCGTCGCGTCGTTCATCCACTGGGGACTCGGTCTCGTGGTCGGCGCGCTCTTCGCTCGCAAGATTGCGGACGAGATTCGCGGCATCGATTTCCCAATCGTCGTCGCCGGGGCGTACTCCGGGTTCGTCGTCTGGCACGGCGGTCTCGCCGGGTCGATTCCGCTTCTCTTGAACACCGAGGGGAACTTCCTCATCGAGGCGGGTATCCTCAGTTCGACGTTCGGGACCGGTGGCACCATCTTCACCGTCGCCAACCTCGTCCTCTTCGTCGTCATCGCGTTCCTCTTCCTGCCGGCGCTCTTCGCGCTGATGTACCCGAAGAGCGACGCGAAGAAGACGCCAATCGACCCGACCGAGTTCGAGACGGCGACCGACGGCGGTTCGACCGCATCGGCGACGCTCGGTGCTGATGCGACGCTCGCAACGCGTATCGAGCACTCGACGGGTGTCGCAGTCGGTATCGGTCTCGCCGGACTCCTCGCCGTCGGACTCTACTTCGCCAACGGTGTCACGAACGGTGTCATGCCGTGGAACAACCTCAACTTGAACATCGTCAACTTCGGCTTCCTCTTCCTCGGTCTCACGCTCCACGGCACGCCGCGGGCGTACGTGGATTCCATCATGGAGGCCGTCGAGAACGTCTGGGGTATCATCCTGCAGTTCCCGTTCTACGCGGGCATCATGGGCATCATGGCCTACTCGCCGGAGGGCTCGGTGAGCCTCGCAACGCAGATTGCACAGGGCATGGTCGCCATCGCACCCGAGGGCGCGCTCCCCGCAATCGCCTTTTTCACCGCGGGCATCGTCAACGTGTTCGTCCCCTCCGGTGGCGGCGAATGGGCGGTCATCGGCGAGACGCTCGTCACGGCCGCCAACGCCTCCGGTGAGTCCATCCCGCGAGTCGCCATGGCCGCGGCGTGGGGCGACGCGTGGACCAACATGATTCAGCCGTTCTGGGCGATTCCACTGCTTGCGATTAGTGGTCTCTCCGTCCGCGACATCATGGGCTACTGCGTGATGGTTCTGCTCGGCGTCGGGGTCATCGTCGCCGTCGGGATTACCGTCCTCCCGATGTGAAGTGAGTCGGAGGGTGAGCCTCCGAAAGAATTGCTTTGATTTTTCTGACTCGGGTGTCAAAACCCGTAATTGAGAGTTGGAATTGTGTGCTGCTTAGAGGCCTACGTATCGCAGTCTATACTTCAGAGTATCGAATTTTTGAGTGGGTGATGGTGAAATTGAAATAAATTCACACTCAAACCCTTGAGAATCCCCAAACGCTCGATGAGGGGGTCATTTCGCACATCTATTTGCGTGGCTTCCAGAACAATTTTCAATTTCTATGTTCGTATATCTGAGTCCAGGTTCAAACAATAATGCGCGGATAGTTTCTCAATCGTCATTTAGTAAGTACTCAAATGCTTTGAGCGTGTTCTGGCCTTCGTCAGTTATTACAATTTCTTTAGAGCGTCCGACTTCAGTAATCTTGACGCACTCTCGTTTCTGCAGAGGGTCGAGGATGTGGGTGTCCAATAACCGGTACTCGCCCATGTACGGATCACTGTCTACTTGAATGCCTTTGTCTTCGACATTCTGTTTGAATCGGCCTACAACCTGCCTTGCTTGACGGATTAATTGTTTCTTCGTGATTGGCTGTTCCTCAGAGATGAACTGTAGAATTACGATTTCTTCTTTCGATGGGCCTTGGATCGGATAGGCAGGAAGTTCAGTAATGGCAGCCATTCCGAAACTTACCGGGGTTCCTTCTTCAACTTCCTCGTCGGGTGCATAGCCTTCAGCTCGAACATAGTACGGTGTCACGTTTGCCGATTCTCGGGTTACCATACAGGCGATCATCCCGCCAATAGCCGAAATTTTGCTTCCCGTGGAGAGGTTGACGTACACCTCGTCTTTCGCGTGCGTCGTTATGATTTGTGCAATCTCACCTAGCACTGTGTACAGATCGAAGATGTCGCACTGAACTGAGTGCACGGTAATCCCAGCATCCTGCAAGTCTTCTTTCAGCGTCTCATGGTACTCCGGTTTCTCACTGTTTGGTTCCTCGTGTTCCAGCAGATACACGCGATCAGCTTTGTAATCTATAGCTGGCTTCAGAACCCGGTCAAACTCGTATCCGAGGGGCGAAACGTGAACCCGGTCGGGAACATGAATTCCCATTGCTCCAAAACAGGTCATTCCAACAAAAATCACTTTTGTAACGATTGCAACGTTACTAACATTTCTAACGTGATAATTTTTAAGCAATCTGCTATCCTTCCTCACGATAATGCCAATTCCAAAAAAATGGAGTAGAATGAATCGCTCCCAAATCAAGCAGACTGCCCCCACCAGCAGTGGCGTGTACGAACTGACGAGCTTTGGCAAACAGCGAGCGTTATACATCGGACAAACCGACAATCTCCAGCGACGACTACTAGAACACCTTGACGATAAGAAGCCGAACCGGTTCCGGTTCAAAGAGGCAGGGTTTCTCCAGAGTCCGAAATCAATGGAGAAGAACGAGTTCGACAACTACGAAAACAAACACGGTAATACGCCGCCCTGGAACACTCAGGATCCACGTACTGGCTGGTTCTAACATGGGTTACATCACAGGCGCATTCAAGTACATCGTGAAAAGTGCATTCAAGAACACCTACCCAATGCTCGTTTTTGGCGGAGCCACACTTGCTCTAATTTACCTATTCAACGAGATTGCACACGGGCGGCCATTCGCTGGTTTCAGCGCTTATGCTACTACGAAATACCTTCCCCCACTCACAGTGAAAGGGTTCCTCACAGTCCTTACAGTTGGCTGCGTCTGGGCAGGAGCCAAATGGTACTGGAATGTCCCACGTCGGTGAGACTAAATAAATTTCCAACTACAGATTTTGTATTCGATACGTTTAGTGATTCCTCTCAGCTACTGAGCCACCATCAGCACCACGAAAATAAAAGAATCGAACCGCGAGAACCCTTAGTTACCCTTCTCGACGGGCGCGCCGACGAGGTTGCCCCACTCGGTCCACGAGCCGTCGTAGTTGGTCACGTTGTCGTAGCCGAGCAGTTCGTGGAGTGCGAACCACGCGATAGACGAGCGCTCGCCGATGCGGCAGTAGGCGATGGTGGACTCGTCGCCTTCGATGCCCTCGGTGGCGTAGAGGTCACGGAGTTCGTCGGCCGTCTTGAACGTACCGTCGTCGTTGACCGTGGCGGCCCACGAGATGTTCGATGCGCCGGGGACGTGGCCGCCGCGCTGGGCGGTCTCCTGGAGTCCCGGGGGTGCGAGAATCTCGCCGGAGAACTCTTCGGGCGAGCGAACGTCCACGAGCGGCAGGCCCTTGTCCACGGCCTTCTCCACGTCGTCGCGGTAGGCGCGAATGTCCTCGTAGGGACCCTTGGCCGAGTAGTCCTGTTCCGGGAAGGAGGGGACTTCGTCCGTCGTCGGATAGTCGTTATCGACCCAGTAGTCGCGGCCACCGTTCATCAGGCGAACGTCCTCGTGGCCGTAGTACTTGAACTGCCAGTAGGTGTAGGCGGCGAACCAGTTGGAGTTGTCGCCGTAGAGGACGACGGTGGAGTCCTCGCTGATGCCGTGGGAACCGAGGAGGTCCGCGAAGTCCTCCTTGGTCAGCACGTCGCGGGTGGTCTGGTCCTGCAACTGGGACTCCCAGTTGAAGCCGATGGCACCGGGGGCGTGACTGTCGTCGTAGGCCTCGGTGTCAACGTCAACTTCGACGAGTCGATACGCCGGGTCGTCGCTCTGGAACTCGTCGAGGTGGGATTCCACCCAGTCCGCAGAGACGAGCACGTCCTTCGCGTAATCGGAGTTTGACATACACGAGTGAGTAGTACAGCAAGTGGGATAACTCTCACAACGACGGCATGTTCAGCCTCACCCCCGGTGATGCGGCAATTATCACCTCAAAAGAGTGGTGAATCCTCGCTGATATTCAGTTGAGAACTCCCGAATGAAGCCGCGTTGGCGGCATCTGGGCCATAGCCGGCAACAATTTCTGGTATCACGCACACGTGGCGAGGGGTGCACAGAGCCACGAGACTAAACCCTCGGGGGGAAAACGAATTCGCATGACAGACGTTGTTTCGTCGGCGTGGCTCTCGGAGAACCTCGACCGCGTTCGCGTCGTGGACGTGCGCGACGCGTGGGAATTCGACGGAATCGGCCACGTGCCGGGCGCGGTATCGATTCCCTTCGACTCCTTTCGAAGTGCCGACGGCGACCTCGGAATGCTCCCCGGCCGCGACGTGTGGGCCGGCCTGCTCTCCGATGCTGGCATCGCCCCCGACGACGACATGGTCGCCTACGACGACACCCACGGCGTCTTCGCGGCCCGGTTTCTGGTGACGGCGCTCCTCTACGGTCACGACCCGTCGAAACTGCACCTCCTCGACGGCGACTACAGTTCGTGGAACCGCGAGTTCGAAACCACGACCGAGGGGAGCGACGTCCCCGAGGTGACCTACGAGGTGAGCGACACGACGACGTCGCCGCTCATCGAATTCGAGGCCGTCGAGACCGCCATCGACGACGGTGAGACGGTCATCGTCGATACGCGCGACCCCGAGGAGTACGCGGCGGGTCACCTGCCGGGGGCAGTTAATCTGGACTGGCGAGAACTCGTGGACGACGAGACCCGCGGACTGAAGCCCCGTGCCGAACTCGACGACATCCTCGCGGCGAAGGGACTCACTCCGGACGCGCGCGTGCTTCTCTACTGTAACACCGCCCGGCGAATCAGTCACACCTTCGCCGTCCTCTCAGACCTCGGCTTCGACGACGTGGCGTTCTACGAAGGGAGCCTCACCGAGTGGGAGTCCCGCGACGGCGAGTTGGTCGAAGAGTAGTGACCGGAAGGCCGTTTTCTCGTACGACTACGAGTCGTTGGCCGTCCCGTCGGTGGTCGGGGGAGCACTGTCGTCCGGTATCTGCCCGTTCGTCGGCGTCTCCGATTCGTCCTCGACGTTCAGTTCTTCACGGAGGAGCGAAACCGTCTCGGCGAGCAGGGCGACCGCGAGCGGGCCGGCGATGATGCCGACCGGTCCGAGACTGAGCAGGCCGCCGATGAAGCCGACGAAGTAGAGACTGCCGGGCAGGTCGGCCGTCTCTTTGGCGAGTCGCGGGCGAATGAGGATGTCCGGAAGCCACGCGATGAACAGGCCGCCGGCGACGATGACGAGTCCGGCGGCGACGATATCGCCGACGGCGAGGTGGTACGCCGCGATGCCAGCGAGGAGGAAACTCGGCCCTGCGATGGGGATGAACTGGAGGACCGCCGCGATGGTGGCGAGCGTGATGACGAAGTCGTAGCCGAGCAGCCAGAAGACCGGGACGGCGATGACGAAAGTGCCGACGGCCGTCGCGGCCTGTAAGACGTAGATGGCGAAGAGCGTCTCGCGGGCGCGGGTGTTCAGCGCCGTCGCCTCGTGATGGTACGCCTCGGGGACGAGCGCGAGGAGCGTTCGTCCGACCGAATCACCGCTGATGAGCAACGCGAACACCAGAAAGCCGAACAGCGTGAGTTTGATGAGGATGACCGGCGCGGCGAGTGCAGTCGCTCGGGCGACCGACCGCAGCAGCGAGAATCCGACGGTAAAAGCTTCGTCCAGCGTCAGTTGGTAGAAGAACCCGAACAGGTCGATAGAGAGCGTGTCGGGGATGAGCGAGGCGAGTGCGACCAAGTCGTTCAATCGGAGGAACAGAATCACGACCAGCGGCGAGAACACCACGACGACGCCGATTGCGGCCGCGATCGTGGAGACGACGCTGGCGACCCAACGCGAGGTGCCGCGGTCTTCGAGCCACCGGCGAAGCGGAATCAGGAGATAGGCGACCGTGATGGCGAAAAACACGGTTGCGAGCACATCGACGAGAATGAACGCAACGAGCACCGACAGCGCGAGCAAGAACCCGCCGAGCACGTACGGGCGACGATTCGTCATTCCCGTGACTACTGCACAGGGGGTCAAAGTCATTGTGCCGCCACAGGCCACCACGGCGATACAGCCCTCCAATATCACGCCGATTAAATATCACCAGGTGTAACAACTGAGTGATGAAACGACGCACCTTCCTCAAAGTCGCCGGTGCCGGTGGAGCCTCGGCGATGCTCGCGGGGTGTACCGGTGACGGCGGTGGCCAGCAAGAACCGACGACGACGACCGAATCGGGGGATTCGACCACGACGACTAACGGAACGACCACCGGCGGCGGGAACCAAGTCCTGACCGTCGCAACCTACGGCGCGTTCGTCGATGCGCCGAGTTCGAGTCCCGGCGTGTGGCTGAAACAGGAGTTCGAATCGGAGTTCGACGCCACACTGGAGTGGCAGACTCCCGACGCCGGCGTCAACTACTACATCGAGCGCGCGTTACGCGGCGTCGAGTCCGACGCCGACGCCTACGTCGGTCTGGACGCCCAGATGCTCGTCCGTATCGACGAACAACTCGACGAGAGCCTGTTCGTCCCGGCGGAGGGTCTCTCGAACCTCGGCGACGTGAACGAAGAACTCGAATTCGACCCGCAAGGCCGGGCGATTCCCTACGACACGGGCTACATCTCGCTCGTCTACGACGAGACCCAAGCAGAGTCGGGGACGTTCACCGCCCCCGAGACGTTCGACGGACTCCTCGACTCCGAGTTCGAGGGCGACCTGCTCTGTCAGAATCCGACCTCGTCGGCGACCGGGCAGGCGTTCTTGCTCCACACTATCGACGCGAAGGGCGAAGACGGCTATCTCGACTACTGGGCGCAGTTGAAAGACAACGGCGTTCGCGTCCTCGGGACGTGGGAAGACTCCTACACCGCCTACTCGAACGGCGAAGCCCCGATGGTCGTCTCGTACTCGACCGACCAGGTGTATGCCAAGGAGTCGGGTGCCGACCTCGCAAAGCACCAGATTCGCTTCCTGAACGACCAGGGCTACGCGAACCCCGAGGGCATGGCGCAGTTCGCCGACGCCGCGAACCCCTCGATGGCCGCCGAGTTCATGGACTTCATGCTCCGGCCCGAGGTGCAGGCCGAAATCGCCGTTCGTAACGTCCAGTTCCCGGCGACGACCACGGCCGAACTCCCCGCGGACTTCGCCGAGTACGCGAAAGCGCCGCCGGAAGCCGTTACGTTCTCCTACGAGCGCCTCAAGGGGAACTTGAGTGAGTGGACCGACGCGTGGGCCCAGGAGTTCGCCAGCAAGTGAGGTGACATCGACCGCGCGCCGCGTCACCCGACTGCTCGAACAGCACCTGCTCTCTGTCGTCGCGGTCGCAACCGCCCTCGTCCTCCTCGTCCTCTTCTACTACCCCGTCGGGACCGTCTTCGCCGACGCGGTGCTCGTAGACGGGTCGTTCACGCTCGACCCCATCGTCGATATCCTCTCCAGCGAGTTCTACCGCGACGACATCATCTGGTTCACCGCCAAGCAGGCGTTCTACTCGACGATTGCGAGCGTCCTTCTCGGCCTCCCCGCGGCGTGGCTCTTCGCCCGCTTCGACTTTCCCGGCCGAGAGACGCTGCGCTCGCTGACGATTCTCCCCTTCGTCATGCCCTCGATTATGGTCGCCACTGGCTTCGTCGCCACGTTCGGCCAGAACGGGACGCTCAACCGGGCGCTCGCCCTCGTCGGCCTGCCGCCTATCGAGTTGCTCTACACGCTCGAAGCCATCATCGTCGCCCACGCGTTCTACAACGCGCCGCTCGTCGCCCGCGTCACCACCGCGGCGTGGGAGAGCGTCGATGCCCGTGCCGTCGAAACCGCCCGGGCACTCGGTGCTGGTCGCTGGCGCGCGTTCTACGATATCGTGCTCCCCCAACTCCTCCCGTCTATCGCCGTGGGCGCGACGCTGACGTTCATCTTCACCTTCGCGTCGTTCCCCATCGTCCTCGCCCTCGGCGGCTTTCAGTTGGCGACCATCGAGGTGTTCATCTTCTCGAAGGTCCGTGACCTCGCCTACGCCGAGGCCGCGAGTCTGGCGGTCATCGAGACGGTGATTTCGCTCGGTCTGACCGTCGTCTATCTCCAGTACGAAGCACGCCAGCGGTCTGCTGGCGGTGCGGCGAGTCCCCTCCCGCGGCAGTCGATTCTCCCCGATTCGTGGACGCCGCGACTCACGCTCCGAACCCTCGGAATCAGCGCGTACTCGGTCGTCGTCTTCCTCGTCTTCGTCGTCCCGATTGCGAGCATGATTCTCGCCAGTTTCACCGGCGCGGACGGGACGTTGAGCCTCGAAAACTACCAGTTCCTGGTCGAACGCCAGTTGACCGGCGCGGAGTTCCAAGTCCGACCCCTGCCCGCCATCTGGAACTCGCTCGTCTTCGCCGCGGGGACGCTCGTCGTCGCCGTCCCGATGGGCGTGACGATGGCCGTGTTGACGACGCGTCGCTACCGCGGGCGCACGCTCATCGACGCGCTGGCGATGGCCCCCTTCGCCGTCTCGGGAATCGTGGTTGGATTGGGCCTGCTTCGGGGACTGGTCTTCGGAACCGAACTCTTCGGCATGCGAACCCAGGTGACCGGCGCGCTCGCCATCGTCGCGGCCCACACGGTCAGCGCGTACCCATTCGTGACGAGAAACGTCGCGCCGTTGCTCGCCAGACTCGACGGCCGGCTCGTGGAATCGGCCCGGAGTCTGGGCGCGACGCGGGCACATGCCCTCCGCGACGTGGAGATACCGCTCGTCTGGACCGGTGTCGTCGCGGGCGCGGCGTTCGCCGTCGCCATCAGCATCGGCGAGTTCAACTCGACTATCATCCTCGCCGAGGGCGCACAGAGCTACACGATGCCCGTCGCAGTCGAGCGGTTTTTGGGCCGACGGTTAGGTCCGGCGACGGCGATGGGGTGTGTACTTCTCTTCGTTACGTCCGTCAGTTTCGTCGTCGTGGACCGCTTCGGCGGGAGGTGGAGTGATTTATGAGGCGCGTGTCGAAACCGAGTCGTGTGATTTCGGGGAGTGTGGTCTCGGCGAGTGCGACTTCGACGAACGCGACTTCGGCGAGCGAGACAGCACGGGGGGGCCATCCGTGAAACTCGAACTCGAAGCCGTCTCGAAGCGGTACGGCACCGCCACGGCGCTGGATTCGGTGTCGCTGACCGTCGAAGACGGCGAGTTCTTCACGCTCGTCGGTCCCTCCGGGTGCGGCAAGACCACCACGCTCCGCTGTATCGCCGGGTTCGAAGCACCGACGACGGGGACCATCAGGTTCGACGGGGAGTCGATGGCGGGCGTCCCACCCGAATCGAGGGGTGTCGGCGTCGTCTTCCAGAACTACGCGCTCTTTCCGCACATGAGCGTCGGCGAGAACGTCGCCTACGGCCTGCGATTTACCGACCCGCCGGGCGGCGTCTCCCGCGACGAACGCGTCTCCGAACTACTCGACCTCGTCGATTTGACGGGGTTCGAAGACCGGGAGCCAGATTCGCTCTCGGGCGGCCAGCAGCAGCGCGTCGCCCTCGCTCGCGCCCTCGCACCGGGTCCGGAGTTACTCCTGTTGGACGAACCCATGTCGGCACTCGACGCCCGCCTCCGCAAGCGTCTTCGGAGACAAGTCAAGCGCATCCAAACCGAACTCGGCGTCACTACCGTTTACGTCACCCACGACCAGTCCGAAGCGCTGGCCGTCTCGGACCGCGTGGCCGTCCTCAACCGCGGCCGCGTCGAACAGGTTGGCGACCCCCGCGACGTGTATCACCGGCCGAAGACGGAGTTCGTCGCGTCGTTCGTCGGCGAGAACAACGTGTTCGACGGGCGAGTGAAATCTCGACCGGAAACGGGGGGGTCGGTGGTCGAAGTCGGCGAGAGCGAGTGGCGACTGAACGGCATCGAAAAATCGCCCGGCGAAAGCGTGACGTTCTGTGTCAGACCCGAGCAGTTCGTCCTCGACGGCGGGCAAAATCAGATACGCGGAACGCTCGTCGGCACCGAGTTTCAGGGCGCGACGACGCGGTTGACGCTCGACTGGGACGGTCACGAACTGACCGTCGCCGTCGCCGACGAGACGCGAGCGACGTTCGAGTACGGAGCGCGGTTGGTCGTCGGATTCGATAGCGAGGACGTCCACGTCGTGGAGTGACGGTCTCGAACGTCGAGAAGTGAAGGTAGCGAGCGAGTCGATGCTCAGGGCGCGACGCCGACGGTCAGAAGCGTCCCGTACGTGCGATAGCGCTCGACCATGGCTTCTCGCGTCTCCCAGCTATCGGTCGGGAACTCGCTCTCGTCGGGAATCTCGATGTCCATGTCCGCGATGGAGTCCTGCTCGGCGACGTAGAGTCCGGCGTCGCGGAAGGCCTCGCGGTACTCTTGGTGCGTCCAGCGCGTCATCTCGATGGAGATGTTGTCCTGCCACTCGTGGGAGTGGACGTTCTCCTCGTAGTAGTTGACCGCGCAGTAGAACGTCCCGCCGGGCCTGAGCACGCGCGCGACTTCTTCGAGCGTGTGGTGCGGGTCGGGCGCGTAGTAGAACGCCTCCATCGACCAGACGTGGTCGATGCTGTCGTCGGCGAATGGCAGGTCGTCGAAGTCGCCGACGACGAACTCGATGTCCTCGGTCTCGGTGTACTCGCGGGCGTTGTTCACCATCTCCGGCGAGCCGTCGAGACCGTAGCCGTGACCGATATCTTTCGTGTCGTAGAGGGCGCGCAATGCGTAGCCGCTGCCGGTGCCGAGGTCGAGGACCACGTCGCCGGGTTCGACCGGCATCCGGGCGAGGGCGTGTTTCGCCGTGTGCCAGTGGCGGTCTTCCATTCCCTTGTCTCGGCCGTCGGTCGCCCAGTCGTCGAACTCGTCGCGTACGCTCATACCGGAGGCACACGGGCGGGCGACTAAACCGGTTCGAAGCGAGGCGGTGCACTCGTGGCAAAGCCGCCACTAATCGACCGCCGCGGGCGCGCCATTTAATTACAGTCGCCCCACAGACGGTGTATGGTTGGCGTCCGTCGCAGGTTTGCCCTCGCAGACTCTGCACAGCAAATCGTGGGGGGCTTTCTGCTCGCCGGGCCGTTCGTCGTGACCGAAGAGGTGTGGGTGCTCGCCCGAAGTATGTCGCTCTTCCAAGGACTCCTCACCGCCCTCATCGTCTTCGCCGTCGGCTACGGCGCACTGTACAAAGCCGACGACCGCGACCCCGAAAAGGAACGAGAGATTGCAGGGATTCCACTTCGGTTCATCTCGCTCATCAGCGTCTCGTACCTCTCGGTGTTCATCCTCGCACTCGCGTTCGACGCGCCCGGGACCTTCCTCGCCGACGTGTCCGGGCGGGTCTTGTTCGAAGGTGCCGGGATGACTCTCGACCTCGCTGTCGTCGCCATCACTCTCAAGGCGACGAGCGTCGGTGCGGTGTTCAGCGTCATCGGTGCCGCCACCGCCGATTCGCTGTTTTAAGGTGACCACGCTGGCCTGTCCGAGAAGAGACAGCTCGACCGTACGACCCTGAACCGTTAAGTTCGCGCGGTCAATCCATCGGGTATGGATTACGAGCTCGCCATCGAGACGACTCCGGACACAATTCCCGCCGGAACGGGTATCTTGCTCCTTCACCCGAGCATCGGCGAGACGGACCGTATCGACACGGACTTCTTCAAGACCGACACCGACAACTTCCTCGTCATCTCGACGCGAACCACCGCGCGCGAGGTCGAACAGAAGCTCGAACACTACGAGGTAGACGAGTCGCGGGCGACGATTCTCGACACGCTCTCTATCGAGCGCGGCTACTCGCGGCGAAGCTCAGACAACATCTACTACGTCGCCTCGCCCGACGACCTCGACGCCATCGTCGAAAAGACCCGACGGTTCCTCGAATCGCACGACGGAAAGCTTCGACTCAGCGTCGATTCGGTCACCGAGATGGCCTACTACGCCGACGTGGACCGCGCGTTCGAAGCGACCAAGCAGATTCTCGAACTGCTCGTGGAGTACGACGCAGTCGGCCTGTTCCACCTCTCGAACGAAGTCCACGACGAGGAGACGCTCGACCGCTTCCGCGAACTCTTCACGAGCGTCGTCGAACTCGACGAAGACGGCACCGTCACCAGCGAATTCTAAAATAGAACTGCGAGTTTTTCGCTCAGTTCGACTCGCTCTCTCGCCGAGCGTCGTGCTTCTCGGCGAGTTGCTCGAACGTCTTCTCGGCCCAGCGAACCGCGTAGGCGGGACCGTATTCGAGGTACGCCTCGGTGTCGAGTGCCGCAAAGGGCGCGGGAAGTTCCCGACCGTGTTTGATCGCCGAACACGCGTACTCCGTCGCGTTTGCGAACGACGTGTCGCCGAGAGCGACGGCGCGTGGCAGGTCGGCGAGTCGCTCGTCGAGTCGTTCGCCCGTGTCTTCCCACGTGTCGTAGAGCGCGTCGTGTTCGCCCTCCCACGACGCGAACACGTCGCGGGTGTGCAGTCCAATCCAGCCTTCGAACAGCGCGAGTGCGATTTGATACACCTCGTTTGGACCGGCCGGAATCGCCTCCGTGAGGTCGCGGTAGTGTTCGCCGAAGAAGGGCAGGAAGTGCTCCGGGACGTCCTCGAAACTGAGTTGGACGAACGCCTCGGCGACGAGGAAGTCCAAGAAGTGGTCTGGCGTGTTCTTCGCGCGATGCTTCAAGAACACCGTCGGTGGCGTCGTCTGTCGCGTCCAGACCACCGTCCCGTCGCCGGGCATGCCGATGGTGAAATCGGAAGACGCGTAGGCCCCGAGGAGTTGGGGCACCTCCGGTGGTAGCCACTCGGTGGGGTACGACGCCGGGGAGAGCGACTCGACCACGAGACCGAGGTTCTCCGCGGCCGCCGGGGGAATCGTCTCGAAGTCCGTCTCCACGTCGAAGACGAGCGCGTCGGGTGCGTACTCCTCGTGGACGGCTTCGAGGTCCGCCGAGAGCGTGCGCGGTTCGAACATCTGGTTACGCGAGGCTCATTCCGACGAGAACGAGCGCGAGGAGTGCCGAGATGCCAACGGTACCGAGTACGATTTTCGTCGCTTGGCTCATGGTGTCACGATTAGCGGCCCCACGCTTAAACGCTTATAGTCCGTCGTCAGGGTGATTCTCCACTCGAAATGGAGGGGTGTGTGAGACGTACACGAGAAGGGACGAAAAACAGAGTCAGGGAATCAACTGCTCGCCGTCGTCGTCGATGATGCGGATGGCTTCGACGGGACAGACGCGTGCGGCGAACTTCGCGTCGAACTCGGCGTCTTCGGGAATCTCGCGGACGAACACGTCCTCTTCGACCTCTTCTGCGTCTTGGAGGTCGGCCTTCCCGGCGTCGAGGTCTTTCTGAAACGCGTCCCACTCGTCCACGCACTGGAAGATACCGATGCACGTCTCGCGGTCGTACTCGACTTTCATGTCTCGTTCTTTCCGTGGGTCGTACATAGCCCTGCCGACGCATCCCCGCGGCAGCAAAACGGGCCCGAACCGTCCGATGGTTTAAACCCCATCACTTTCCAAGTGAAGTCAATGCGAACAGCGGACCTAACGGGTCTCCCCGACGGGGTCACCGACGCCCTCCACGACGAGGGTATCGAGGAACTCTATCCCCCGCAGGCGGAGGCCGTCGAGGCGGGATTGACCGACGGCCAGAGCCTCGTCGCCGCCGTCCCGACAGCCAGCGGGAAGACGCTCGTCGCGGAACTCGCCATGCTGTCGAGTATCGCCCGCGGCGGGAAGGCGCTCTACATCGTCCCCTTGCGTGCGCTCGCCTCCGAGAAGAAAGCGGAGTTCGAACGCTGGGAGGAGTTCGGAATCACCGTCGGCGTCTCCACCGGCAACTACGACTCCACGAGCGAGTGGCTCTCCTCGCGCGATATCATCGTCGCCACGAGCGAGAAAGTGGATTCGCTCGTCCGCAACAACGCCTCGTGGATGGACGAACTCACCTGCGTCGTCTCCGACGAGGTCCACCTCGTCAACGACCGACACCGCGGGCCGACGCTCGAAGTGACGCTGGCGAAACTGCGGCGACTGAATCCGAGTCTGCAAGTCGTCGCCCTGTCGGCCACCGTCGGCAACGCGGGCGAAGTCGCCGACTGGTTGGACGCGACCTTGGTGCAATCCGACTGGCGACCGATCGACCTGAAGATGGGTGTCCACATCGGCAACGCCATCAACTTCGACGACGGGAGCCAACGCGAAGTTCCGGTCGCTAAAGGCGACCGGCAGGCACCCGCGCTCGTCGCCGACGCGTTGGACGGCGACGACGACGACGACCAAGGCTCCTCGCTCGTGTTCGTCAACTCCCGCAGAAACGCCGAGTCCGCGGCACGGCGCATGGCGGGCGTCACCGACGAGTACATCACCGGCGTCGAACGCGGCGAACTCGCCGAACTCGCCGCGGAGATACGCGACGTTTCGGACACCGAAACCTCCGACAACCTCGCCAACGTCGTCGCCAAGGGCGCGGCGTTCCACCACGCCGGACTCGCCGCCGAACACCGAACGCTCGTGGAGGACGCCTTCCGCGACAGACTCATCAAGTGCATCTGCGCGACGCCCACCCTCGCCGCGGGCGTCAACACCCCGAGTCGGCGCGTCATCGTCCGCGACTGGCAGCGCTACGACGGCGATTACGGCGGCATGAAACCGCTCGAAGTGCTCGAAGTCCACCAGATGATGGGCCGTGCCGGACGCCCGGGCCTCGACCCATACGGCGAGGCCGTCCTGCTCGCCAGCGACGTGGACACCCGCGACGAGCTATTTGAACGGTACATCTGGGCCGAGGCCGAAGAGGTGTACTCGAAACTCGCGGCCGAACCCGCGCTCCGAACCCACCTGCTCGCCACCGTCGCCTCCGGCTTTGCGCACACCCGCGAGGGCTTGCTCGAATTCCTCGACCAGACCCTCTATGCGACCCAAACCGACGACGACCAGCGGTTAGAACAGGTCACCGACCGGGTACTCAACTATTTGGAGGTCAACGGCTTCATCGAATTCGACAATCAGACGATTCGCGCAACTTCGATTGGGCACACTGTCTCGCGTCTCTACCTCGACCCGATGAGCGCCGCCGAAATCATCGACGGACTGGAGTGGGCCGCGAAGAGCCGGAACGAGAAGCTCCGCGAGTTAGAGGGAGAAGTCGAATCGAAGCCGAAGAAGCAACGGGAGGAACCCGGCGGCTTCCAGCGCGCCAGCGAGATGGCCACGTCCGACGACGGCGACGGCCCTATCGAGACCGACCGCACGTATCCGACCGCACTCGGGTTGTTCCATCTGGTCTGCCGCACCCCCGATATGTACCAGTTGTACCTGAAGTCGGGTGACAGAGAGACCTACACGGAACTCTGCTACGAGCGCGAACCCGAACTGCTGGGACGAGTCCCCTCCGAGTACGAGGACGTCGCCTTCGAAGACTGGCTCTCGGCGCTCAAGACCGCGAAACTCCTCGAAGACTGGACGCGAGAAGTTGACGAGGACCGAATCACCGACCGCTACGGCGTCGGCCCGGGCGATATTCGTGGCAAGGTCGAAACCGCCCAGTGGTTGCTCGGCGCGGCCGAACGCCTCGCCAGCGAGTTGGACCTCGACTCCGCACTCGCGGTCAGAGAGGCGAAAAAGCGCGTCGAGTACGGCGTGCGCGACGAACTGCTCGACCTCGCGGGCGTCCGCGGCGTCGGTCGAAAGCGCGCTCGCCGACTCTTCGAGGCGGGCATCGAGACGCGCGCAGACCTTCGGGAGGCACCGAAGGCGCACGTCCTCGCCGCGCTCCGTGGTCGCCGCAAGACGGCCGAAAACATTCTCGAAGCCGCGGGGCGAAAAGACCCCTCGATGGACGACGTGGACGAATCCGACGCGCCCGACGACGCGATTCCCGATGATTCTGGATTCGAGACGGCTAAAGACCGAGCGGACCAACAGGCCAGTCTGGGTGATTTCGAATGAGACTCCTCGAAGGCACGGTGACCATCGCCGACCTCGATGCGTTCATCGAGACGTTGGGCGAAGTCGCCGACGAGACGGAGACGACGATTCAGGCGTTCGACGCGCGGTTCGTCGTCAGTCGTGCGCACCTCGAACGAGCGGTGGAACTCGCGGACCGCGCCATCTCCCGCGGGAACGAAATCGCCCGCGACAGAGCGGTCGAAATCCTGCTGTATGCGAGCGGTCGCCGCCAAATCAACCGCGCCTTCGAGATGGGCGTCGGTGAGGGTGAGCGGTCGGTCGTGATTCTAATCGATGGCGACCACGAGGACGAAGCCGAAGAGAGACTGCTCGAACGCCTCGATATCGAGGCTGGACCGACGCTCGGCGAGCGGATGGACGAACCGCTCGTCCGCGACTTCTTCGATATCGGCGAGGAAGAACTCGCTGTCGTCGATGGTGACCTCGAAGCCCTCGTCGTCGAACGAGTGGCGCTGCTCACCGTCGAGAGATAGAGTTCCACACGAAACGGTCCCCTTGTGATTGTCTGACGCCGCCCTTCGTTTCAAGTGGAGAACGGGAGACGGCGTGGCCTCGGTGAGCAAAGAGCGTGAAAATGGTTACACCGCGGGAACAGAGATAGTTCCACCAGGATTCGAACCTGGGTCGTCGCCCCCAGAAGGCGACAGGATTGGCCACTACCCCATGGAACTTCGCACCCATTCGTAGTCAGTGGGTATTTGTAAACGTTGCGTGTCGCCGCGGGCGTGCGACGACGTGGCAATACGTCGGACAGACGTGCACAAACCACCAACTATTTGCCCCTGTTCTATCCAACTTCGTGTATGTACGTCGGACGATTCGTCGTCATCGGCCCCGGAATCGGTGGGTATCGCGTCTCCTCTCGGTCGTTCCCGAACCGTCAGGTCACAGACCGCGACGGCACGCTGACCGTCGGCCCGACGCCCGACGCCCCGGAGACCGACAACCCCTACATCGCCTACAACTGCGTCCGCGAGGGCGGCGACTACGTCGCCATCGGTAACGGGTCGCAGGTTGACCCCATCGCCGAGAAACTCGACCTCGGCTACCCGCCGCGTGACGCACTTGCGACGAGCCTGCTCGCACTCGACTACGAGAAAGACGACTACAACACGCCGCGCATCGCGGGCGTCGTCGGCGACGACGAGGCGTACATCGCCATCGTCCGCAAGGACGCGCTCATCGTCGAAGCCGTCTCTGAACCGACGCTGGTCGCTACCTACGAAGAAGACGACCCGCGGGCGTTCGCCCTCGACAGCGACGATGCAGCGGGTGTCGCACGCGAACTCTACGACCACGAGTTCGAACACGCCGTGTGCGCCGCGGCCGCCACCGTCGGCGACGACGTTGACATCGCGTTCTACAACGGCGAATAGTCTCGAAGACGAGGACGGTACTTTTTCAGCACTGCCGACGTAGAGAATTGGTACCTATGCGCATCGGCGTGATTTCCGATATCCACGGGAATCTGCCAGCACTCGAAGCGGTGGTAGCCGACATGCCGTCGGTCGAGCGCGTGGTCTGTGCCGGCGACGTGGTCGGCTACAACCCGTGGCCCGACGAGTGCGTCTCACTCCTCGTCGAACACGACGTGCCGACCGTCTCGGGCAACCACGACCGAGCGGTCGTCTCGGGGACGCCGTTTCGTTTCAACGCCATGGCGAAAGAGGGCGTCACCTTCGCCCAGAAAGCCATCAGCGCGGACTCGAAGGAGTGGCTCGCTTCCTTGCCGAACTCGCGGACCTGCTGCGACGACCGCGTCCGTATCGTCCACGGCCACCCCGAAAGCCCCGACCGCTACACCTACCCCGACGACTTTTCGGCCTCGCTCCTCGGCGACGAAGACGTGCTCGTCATGGGCCACACGCACGTCCAGGCACACAGCGTGTACGACGAGGGAATCGTCCTCAACCCGGGGAGCGTCGGCCAACCGCGCGACGGCGACCCCGAAGCGGCCTACGCGGTGGTCGATGTGGACGAACAGACCGTCGATGAACGCCGAGTCGCCTACGACATCGACCGCGTCGTCTCGCGGATTCACGCCGTCGGCTTGCCGTCGAAACTCGCCAGTCGGCTCTACAGCGGCTATTGAAACGGGAGAGAGAGATTACTCCGAGACGGGTTCGAGTTTCGCCGAGAAGTGTCGAAGCTCCTTCATCGGCGGTTCTTCGACGATTTCGAGACCCGAGTACTCCTCGGCGTTGTCGAGTACCGACGCGGCCGTCTCGGCGATGTGTTCGAGGTGTTCGTAGCTGTAGGTTCGGCGGGGCAGTGCGAGGCGGACGAGGTCAGGGCGGTCGGTGCCGGGGAAGGCGAAGCCGCCGAGTTCGACGCCGCGGACGCCGCCTTCGAGGTAGAGCGCGCAGACGAGTTCCTGTCCGGGGAACTGGTCTTTCGGGATGTGCGGGAAGATTTCGCTGGCGTCGAGGTAGACGGCGTGGCCGCCGGTCGGGAGATAGACGGGTACGTCGCGCTCGGAGAGTAAGTCACCCAACTCGGCGACTTGTTCGACTCGCTCTTCGACGTACGGGGGGGTGACGGCTTCGCGCAAGCCGACGGCCATGGCGTCGATGTCGCGTCCGGAGAGGCCGCCGTAGGTCGGAAAGCCCTCGTAGAGAATCGCGCGCTGTTTGGCGTGTTCGTACAGCGTCTCGTCGCGCATCGCGGCGAATCCGCCGATGTTGACGAGCGCGTCCTTCTTGCCCGACATGGTAATCGCGTCGGCGTGGGCGAACTGCTCGCGGGCGATATCGGCGATGCTCACGTCTTCGTAGCCGGGTTCGCGTTCCTTGATGAAGTGTGCGTTCTCGGCGAAGCGGCAGGCGTCGATGACGAACAGGGCGTCGATTTCGGTGGCGAACTCGGCGACGGCTTCGATGTTTTCCATCGAGACTGGCTGGCCGGCGACGGAGTTGTTCGTGATGGTGAGGACGACGACAGGGATGGCGTCTTCGCCGACTTCCTCGACGAGTGCCCAGCCCGCGTCGAGGTCGAAGTTCCCCTTGAACGGGTCGGTCGAGTCGGGGTCGCGCGCGGCGGGTGAGGGACAGTCGATTGGCTCTGCACCCTGATTGACGACGTGAGCGCGCGTCGTATCGAAGTGCGAGTTGTTCGGGACGACGTCGCCCTCTTCGAGGAGCGTCCCGTAGAGGACGTTCTCCGCGCCGCGGCCCTGATGGGTCGGGATGACGTAGTCGAAGCCCATCACGTCGCTGACCGAGTCGGCGAGACGGTGGAACGATTCGCTCCCGGCGTAGGCTTCGTCGCCGCGAATCATCGCCGCCCACTGGTCTGCCGACATCGTCCCCGTCCCGGAGTCGGTCAGCAGGTCGATGTACACGTCACGGGCGTCGAGGTTGAACGCGTTGTAACCCGCCTCGTCGAGCGCGGCTTCCCGCTCCTCGCGTGAGATGAGCCGAATCGGCTCGACCATCTTTGCCTTGTATGAACGCATACCCGAGACACGTCCGAAGATGTGAAGAAGTATGCCGGTTTAAAATCGAGCGACGGCGTGCGATTTTCGGCGTTCGTGAACGAGAGTGTGCATCAGTGTCTCCGGCAACAATCGCCGAAATAGTAATTGCCCTGACGAGACAGAGGTCGGGCGACGGCACTGAGGCGACGACGCCGTCGCGGACGAGAAGCTCGGGCCGAACGCCCGACTAGAACTGGTCTTGGATGATTTTCAGCGTCTCTTCGCGGTCGTCCCACGTGATGAAGATGGCCACCGACGTCGCCGAGGTAATCACGTCGTGGATGTTGATGCCCGCATCGGAGATTGGCTGGACGATGTCGAGGACGACGCCGGGGCGGTTGGGAAGTTCGCCGCCCGTGACGCGGATGACGGCGATGTTATCCTCGACGGTGACAGAAGAGAGCGCCTCGTCGGCGACGACGCGGTCGTGGAGGACCGCCTCGGCGCGGTTGGAGTCGTCTTCGTTGACGTAGAGCGTAATCGAGTCCATGCCCGAGGCGACCGAATCGACGTTGATAGATTCGTCGCGCAAGGCGACAGAGAGGTCCGCGAGGATGCCGGGTCGGTTGCGGATGGCGCGGCCGGCGACCGTGAGACACGCGAGCGGCTCTTCCTGCATGTCGATGAGGTTGTTGAACTGGCCTTCGATGAGCGTGCCGCCGGTCAAGAGGTCGCCGTGTTGGTAGTGGACGACGCGAACGTCGAGTCCGTCGTCCTTGTAGGAGAGCGCCGAGGGAGCGACGACTTCCGCGCCGCGGAACGAGAGATTCCGGAGTTCGTCCACGGTGATGCGGCCGACGTTTCGAGCACCTTCGACGACGCGCGGGTCGCCCGTCATGACGCCCTCGACGTCGGTCACGATGACGACTTCGTCGGCGTCCATGTACTTGCCGAGCATGACGGCCGTCGTGTCCGACCCGCCGCGACCGAGCGTCGTAATCTCGCCTTCGTGGTTCTGTGCGAGGAATCCGGTGACGACGGGGACGACGCCGTCGAGTTCGGCGGCGAGTTTCTCGGCACGCGCCTGCGTCGCTTCGACATCGACTTCGCCGAGGTCGTTCGTGATGACCGGCCACTCGTCGGAACCGGGTTCGACGAAGAGCGCCTGGACGCCGCGAGCGCTGAGTGCGGCTTTGAGCATCCGAACGCTCGTTCGCTCGCCCATCGAGACGATTTCGGCTCGGTCGCGGTCGTCGGCTTCGAACTTGATTTCGTCCAGCAGGTCGTCGGTCGTCGAACCCATCGCGGATGCGACGACGGCGATTTCGTGACCCGCTTCGACGGCCGCGGCGATGGAGTCCGCCGCGCGGTTGATGCGGTCACCGCTCCCGAGAGAGGTGCCGCCGAACTTGGCGACTACGCGCATCGTTCCTCCGAGCGCGCTCGTTTCAGCATCCGTTGGTGCTCAATCATGCGATTGGCTAACGCGGCGGGACGTATAACTATGTCCTCTTTTTCAACCGTTGCCTCCTTTCGTCAATTCGACAGACAGAGCCGAGATTTTACCCGATTTCTGGGCGGAGGTTTATACCCGAAGGCGGGGAATTATCGGCTATGGATGTGCGAGACGCCGTCGAAACGGACGCAGACCGGCTGGCGGCCCTTGCGAACGCACCGACCGCCGCGATGCGACGACTCGTCCGCGACCGGACGGTTCGCGTCGCCACCGACGACCTCGGGTCGGACCCGAACGCCGACACGCCGTCGGAGGCGGACCCGATTCACGGCTTCGTCGGCTTCGACGTGCGCGACGGTGTCGTCCACATCACGCGACTCGACGGGACCGAGACCGCAATCGAACGACTCCTCGAAGAACCGCTGGGGTTCGCGGCGACCGAGGGGTTGCCGGCCGAGATACTGCTCGTCGAGTCGGAAGCCGACATCGCGGCTATCGTCGAAGGCGCGGGATTCGAGCGGCTGGGCTACGGTCCCCGATTCGACGGCGAACGGACGGAACTGTATCGGTTAGAGGAGACCGCAGAAGACTGAGAGTCGGGACCGAAAGTCGGCGTGAATCGCTTCGTTAGCTGAACTTCCGTACCGTCATGCTCAGCGTGTCGAGGTCCACGATGGGAGCGTAGCCCGAGTCTGGGTCGATGTTGACGGACTTCTGGAAGTCGGTCTGTGACTGCCAACAGCCGGAGTTGACCGCAAGCACGTTGTGGTACTTTCCCCACCCGAGTTTGTGGACGTGGCCGGTGTGGAAGATGTCGGGGACCTCGCGCATGACCAGGTAGTCCTGTTCTTCGGGTGCGAGACGCGTGTGACCACCGAACTGCGGAGCGACGTGTCGCTTCTTCAGGAGTTGGTACATCGCCTTGTGCGGTTCGTCGTAACTCGCCTTCTCGGCCGGCAGCTCGGCGATAACCTCGTCGAGCGAGACGCCGTGGTACATGAGGATGTTGACGCCTTCGAGGGTGACCATCGCCGGGTTGCTCACGATACGCGGGTCGTGGGCGGACATAATCTCCCGGAGGTTGTCGTCGAATCCGGGTTGCGGTTCGGCGAGTCGGACCGCGTCGTGGTTGCCCGGAATCATCACGATTTCGAGGTCGCCGGGCACCTTCTTGAGGTGTTCCGAGAAGGCTTCGTACTGGTCGTAGATGTCGATGATGTCGAGTTCCTCGTCCTGATTCGGGTAGACGCCGACGCCTTCGACCATGTCGCCCGCGATGAGCAGGTACTCGACGTGTTCGGCCTCTTCGGTGTGAAGCCAGTTGGCGAACTCGTTCCAGGCGTCCTCCATGAACTCCTGACTGCCGACGTGGACGTCGGAGATGAGCGCCGCCTGGACGTGTCGGTCGGCCGTGTTCGGTCGGTGGCCCCGCGGCACGTCCGGGAAGTGGAGCGAATCGACGAAGAGGATGCCGGCGTCGCCCGAGAGCGTCCCCTGAACGGCGATACACTCGTCCATGAGGAGTTCGTTGACGGCGTCCGCGATGTCGCGGTCCTTCATCACGAGACACGGGAACGTCCCCGTGGTGTCTTCGAGTTCGATGAGCCAGTGACCGCTCTTGGTGGAGCGAACGTCGTTGACCAAGCCGATGAGTTCGGCTTCCTCGCCGCCGGACATGTTCGAGATTGCCTTCGCGGGGCGGTGGTTGACCCGGCCGCGGAGCATCTTCGAGAGCTTCTCGTAGCGGTCGCGGAACACTTTCACGAAGTCGTCGTACTCGCCGGTTCCCGTGGATTCGCCGGTCATGTCGTTGGCGATGGCGAGCGAGCGAAGCGAGAGGTCGGGGTTCCGCCCCGGCCACGACCCCCCTGTTTCCGATGGAGATGTTGATTGAGAAACATCCGAGCCAGCGGTCGATGTTGCAGGCGAAACAGGGGGGTCTGAACCGGTGTCGCCGCCGGCTGTCTTTCGGTGGGCCGACGAGGTCCTCTCGTCGTCGGTACTCGACGTTTCGGCCGTCGAGGGGTCCGAAACGGGTGCAGACGCGAGCACCTCACGAACGTGGGCGGCAGTGATACGGAGCGCGTCGTCGGGGACCGATTCGACGACCCGTGCGAGCGTCACCCCGGGTTCGTCGGAACCGGCGATGAGCGTGACGGCCTCGCGTTCCGCGTTGTAGCCGCGACTCACGAGTGCCCGAACGATGCGCGCCGGCGTCTCCAAAGGCACACCGCGGAGTGGGACGAGTGACGCCAAAAGGGTGCCGAAACCCAGAACGTTGAAACCCGGTCCGGCTAAACGGTGGGTGATGAGTGCTGACGATGGGCGCCCACCATCAGAGACGCCCTCCCGTAACCGCGACGCTACGTCTCCGCCCGATTCGAGCGAAGCACGCACACCCTCGCCCTCCAGCAACCGCGACGACGACGGACTCCTCGGCCGGTTCATGACGGCCCAAGACGGACCGCTGTTGTTCATCCGCGAGACCCTCACCAGCGTCGGCGCCGTGTTACTCATCGGCGCGCTCCTCTTCGCCGTGAGCGGCGTGTGGCCGCCGATGGTCGCCGTCGAGAGCGGGAGTATGGACCCACACATGCAGAAAGGCGACTTGATATTCATCACAGGTCCCGAGCGGTTCACCCCGGACGCCGCCGTCGATGGCACCTCAGTCGTCACCGCCGAGACGGGCGCAGAGATGGGCTATCGCTCGTTCAAAGGCTACGGCAGCGTCATCGTCTACGACAACCCGAGCATCGGTGGTCCCCCGATTATCCATCGCTCCATGCTCTGGGTCGAAGAAGGCGAGAACTGGTACGATAGAGCCAATCCGGAGTACATGGGCGCGGACAACTGCGAAGAACTCAGGTACTGTCCCGCACCGTACGCCGGCTTTATCACGAAGGGCGACGCCAACCCGGGCTACGACCAGGTGAGCGGCATCAGCGCGCCCGTCAAACCCGAGTGGGTCCAAGGGGTCGCACGCGTTCGCATCCCGTACCTCGGATGGGTCCGCCTGACGCTCGGCGGAACGCTCTCGGCCGCAACGCCGGTGACACCCGGACTGGGCTTCACTTCGGGTGCAGTGACCGCGTCGCAGGCGGCGCTGGCGCTCGCGTCCTGAATAAAAATCGAAGAAGCCGAATTCGGTTAGTTGTCGAACCGCGCTTGCACGAACGGTTGTGCGCTCTCGATATCGCTGAGACGAGAGTCTGAGAGGAGAACCGCTTCGGTCTCGTCGATAGGAACTGAGAGGCTAATCTCCTTGGTTCGGCCGTAGCGACCCTTCGAGACGACGACGGCGTTGACGATACCGAGCATGTCGAGTTCGGAGATGAGGTCGGTCACGCGCCGCTGGGTGAGGATGTCGGCGTCGATCTCCTCGCAGAGACGCTTGTAGATGTTGAACACCTCGCCCGTGTTGATGTTGCGGACGCCGTTCTTCTCGAGGAGGATGATAGAGAAGAGGACGATTTTCGACTGCGTGGGGAGCGTTCGGACGACTTCGACGACGCGGTCGAGTTCGATTTTGTCCTGTGCCTGCCGAACGTGGGTCTCCTCGACGGTGTCTGCCTGACCGCGTTCTGCGAGTTCGCCCGCAGTTCGGAGCAAGTCGAGTGCGCGGCGCGCGTCACCGTGTTCCTGCGCGGCGAACGCGGCACACAGCGGAATCACGTCGTCGGTGAGCGCGCCGGCTTTGAACGCCACGTCGGCGCGGTGTTGGAGGATGTCGCGGAGTTGGTTCGCGTCGTACGGCGGGAAGACGATTTCCTCCTCGCCCAGACTCGATTTGACCCGCGGGTCCAGAAAGTCGGTGAACTTCAGGTCGTTCGAGATACCCATGATGGAGATACGGGAGTTGTTCAGTTCCGAGTTCATCCGCGAGAGGTTGTACAGCGTGTCGTCGCCCGATTTCTCGACGAGTTTGTCGATTTCGTCGAGCATGATGACGACGACGCGTTCTTTGTAATCGACGGCGTCGAAGAAGGTCGTGTAGACGCGGTCGGTTGGCCACCCCGTCATCGGGACGGTCTCCATCTCGTCGGCATCCTCGGCGAGTTCGTCGGCGCGTTCGTCGATTTCTGCAATCGAACTGTAGGGGGTGTCGTCGAGCGCGTTCGGATTCTCCGTCGCGCGCGTTCGCATCTCGTCGAGTTGGTCGAGTTCGGTCTCGATGCGTTCGATGTTCTTCTCGATGAACTTGTTGGCGAGTTGGGCGAGTACGCGATACTGCGTGTCGGTTACCTCGCAGTTGATGTACTCGACTTCACAGGGAACGTCGTACTTCTGTGACGTGGATTCGAGTTCCTGACTCACGAACTTCGCACTCGCCGTCTTCCCGGTCCCCGTCTTCCCGTAGATGAGGATGTTCGACGGCGTCTCCCCGCGAAGTGCGGAGACGAGAATCGTCGCCATCTGGTTGATTTGGTCGGTCCGGTGGGGGAGTTCGTGTGGGGTGTACGACGGTCGGAGGACTTCCTTGTTCTCGAAGATTGGTTCGCCCGCCAGCAGGTCGTCGAACAGTCCTTTCGAGTTCTCGTCGTCGTTCAGGACGACTTTGTCGAGCCCGACCGCGGGGTCTTTGTGCTGATCGACATCAGTCTCGTCGGCGTCAGCGTCAGGACCGATGCTGGCTTCGATGTCGATGTCGTCCAGTGCGACCTCCCCCGAAGTCGCAGACGAATCACTCTCCGAGTCGGTTCCGCCTTCGTTTGCTTCGTCACCACGTGCCATCTCGTCGTCGTCCATCATGAGTACCCCCTTGTTTCGAGTGGAACGCGCCCGCGAAACGACCTAAATCGGAACAGAAACCCGGTATAGCGGGTTTCAGTCGTTGAAGCCGAAATAGGCGCGTCCAGATGATGCAAAGGAACCAAACGAATAGGCGCTACTAAAGTCTTACTTCTCTAACTCATTAATACGCTCGTAATCGAATCAGTCGGTCGAACGAGACTGCGTTGTTTCGAAAATAGTCACGAGAAGCCATAAGACACGGATTTTGGTCTTTCAAGAGAGACGAGAGATTCGGTCGTGAAGGAGTCCTCTCCCGGCCTAAAGACCACTTTCAGACCACCGTTTCGGCTGCTCAACCGTTCGATTGCTCGACTAATTCGGATAGCCCGTCATCCGGGTTCTGCTCGGTTTTCGGACGTTCGGTCTTCTCGTATTTCTCGGATGATGGGATGATGTTGTACTTACGCGCACGCCCAACGCGAACGCGACCGTGAAGGAGTCACACCGAGACCGTGCAGAAGCCACACCGAGACTCGACGCGGCACTCGATGCTGATGACACTTTGGCGTCGCCGACATCGACGAACGGGGCTGCGGTGATCGGTTCGTGGAGAATCGCTAGACTGTGTGCCGTCGAAAGGAGGAAAAGTGGGAGGTCGAATTCCACTCCACGAGAATTTTTGGTGGGGTGGACCCCTTCATTTCGCGTGGAGCCGGGTTTTCAGCCGTTCGCGTCTTAGACCGGTGAAGGAATCGAAAATCGGATTTTTCTGTCGGTTGTCGGCTGAATAGAATTGGTGTGTTTCCAGTTCGACGGGAAACCCCTCGGTGTGGAATGCCCCACACCCCTTCGTTTCGGGTGGAGAGTCTCGAAGGTGTGGGGCCAGTCTCGCGGCGTCTATACAACCCCGGGTTTTATTACTACCAATATCCTACCAAATCCGTAATAGAGGCAGTTTTGTTATTATTGTATGGTTGGGTGGTAAAATCAAGGACCGTTTCCCGTCTAGCGGTTTCACCCCCGACACCCGTTCGGGCGGCTCCACCTGAAACGAAGGGGTGGGGGTGTTGCGCCACTCGCGTACAGTTTCGATACCACCGTTTGACACGTTCTCGACCGCGGATATCTGATATTCCGGCAGTAGGGGCCTGCTACGTTCCATAACCCCACGTTTCCCGTCCACAGGAGAATGGTGGTTCACGATGCGTCCACCAGATGAGCCAACTCGTTCGACGTGAAACTCTGACCACTGTTCACGTAAGGCACGGTGACGACTGGCTTGGTACTGAGACCAGCCGAGTTTGACCGCTGAATATCGCTTGGATCGTCCAGTCTCATCGGTGGTCAGCGTCCAGTCTCATCAGTGGTCAGTGTTCAGTCTCGTCAGTGGTCAGCGTTCAGTCTCGTCAGGTTGGTCGGCTATCGCATTCCCTCGCGCATGCACGCGAGACCAACAATATGGCCACGATGAATTACCAACTCTCGTCGAGCGACGTTCGCTCTACGTGAATATTAACGGGCAAGACACCCGTATTCGCGGCGAAACGGCCGAATCTCTGATTCTGTCGTTCTGTCTCAAACGTGACTAATGTCTGACGTAGTGCTTAAGTGAGTACGGTTGGGTCATACCTGCATACGCCCTCCACGAAGACATTCGGGAGGAGCGGGAGGCCTCAGATGGGACTGCTTACAGATCTTAGAGACAGCATCTCACGAGCCGTCGACCGGCTCTTTTCGGAGAGCGAGCCAAAGCGAATCGGTATCTATGGCCCGCCGAACGCCGGGAAGACGACTCTTGCAAATCGTATCGCCCGTGACTGGACTGGTGACGCCATCGGTCCCGAGAGCCACATCCCTCACGAGACTCGTCGTGCTCGCCGCAAGGAGAACGTCGAGATCGAGCGTGACGGGAAGAAAGTCACCATCGATATCGTGGACACGCCGGGTGTCACGACGAAGGTAGACTACAAAGAGTTCCTCGACCACGACATGGAGAAAGACGACGCCGTCCGTCGGTCCCGCGAGGCCACGGAGGGTGTCGCCGAGGCAATGCACTGGCTTCGTGAAGACGTCGATGGCGTCATCTACGTGCTCGACAGCACGAAAGACCCCATCTCGCAAGTCAACACGATGCTCATCGGCATCATCGAGAGTCAGAACCTCCCGGTGCTCATCTTTGCGAACAAAATCGACCTCGACGATTCGAACGTCGAACGCATCGCCAACGCATACCCGCAGCACGAGACGGTCGAACTCTCGGCGCTCGAAGGAGAGAACATGGACGAAGTGTACTCGAAAATCGCAGAGTACTTTGGGTGAATGTAGATGCCTGAAGCAAAAGCACCAGACGGAAACTCGGGGGTTCAGATAGACCTGATTAGCGGCAACCGAATGTCGAATCTCACGAGTATGGAGAAGATTCGACTCATCTTGGACGGCGTCCGCGACGGCAACATCGTCATCCTCGAAGAGGGACTCGCCCCGGAAGAAGAGTCCAAACTCATCGAAGTGACGATGGCCGAAATCAGCCCGGACGAGTTCAACGGTATCGAAATCGAAACGTATCCGAGTTCGCAGGCGGGCGACCAAGGCTTCCTCGACCGACTCATGGGTCGGCAATCGGCGGCGAAGCTGACGGTCATCGGCCCGGCGAACCAAATCGAGACGCTCCACAAGGACGAGAACCTCATCAGCGCGCTCGTCTCGCGGAAGTAAGTCGAACAGACGAAGCACGCGCCACCCGGCGCCCACATCCACCAATGCCACATCAATGTACGACGTGCGGTAAGGTGTTCCCCGACGGCTCGAAGCAGATGCTCTCGGGGTGCCCAGGTTGCGGCGGCAACAAGTTCCAATTCCAGCCCAAGACGACGAAACAAGCGGGCGAATCGGACGGCAGCGCCGCCAGCGACGCATCCGGCACCGGAACGCGCGACTTGACCTCATCTGCCGCAGACGCAGTGCGACAGCGAGCAGCACAGGCCACAGACCAATCGAGCGACGAACTCGACGAGGACATGACGGTGAGCGACTGGGTCGATAGCCAGCGCACGCCGGAACAGACCGGTGCGACGGCCACTCCCGACTCGTCGCTAGCGGACGACACGACCACGCCCCGAGAGGGTGCTGGCTCACCCGAAGGTACTGACTCACCCGACGGCACTGTCTCATCCGAAGACGGTACTGCCGTACCTGAGGACAGCGCACCCGACCACGGCACGTCAGCCGCAGAGTCGGGTCGCGCCCAGTCGTCCGACCAGACGAGAGAATGGGGCGAGTGGCCGTCGAAACCGGGCGAAGACGACGAGTCGGAGACGCCACAGACCGACCGAACACAGACACGGTCTCGGTCACAGACCGACTCGGACCGCCCGATTCGAGCACGAATCGAAGAAGACGAGGACAACTCCCAGAAGAGTGCTCGAAGCGACGTCGTCTCGCCCGAGGAACTCGCCGCGTATCGAGAGACGGACGTCGAACCGTCCCCGTCGGCGTCTCAGACGCCCTCCGAGGCTCCCACTCCCGAATCACACCCCGCGCGCGAGAACGCTACGTCAGAGTCGTCGCGTCCGACGGCGGAAGACGGAACGGTCATCGAACCGTCGTCGGACGAACGCCCGTCGCTCGACCAACTCCGCGAAGAACTCAACGACCAGTTCGAGAGCATTAAAATCGTCAACCCGGGTCAGTACGAACTGAACCTGATGGAGTTGTACGACCGAGACGAGTACATCATCTCGCTCAAAGAAGACGGACGCTACGTCATCGAAGTCCCCGACGCGTGGGGGCCGGGCGATAGAGACGACTGACCTCGTTCGATAGAGGCGACGGACCTCGTTCGATAGAGGCGACGGACCTCGTTCGATAGAGGCGACGGACCTCGTTCGATACTCACTGTTCGAACGGCGACCGCTCCTCTTGAACTTCCTCACTTCCAGTCTTCAGAACCCCCTTGCTTCCAGTGGAGATGCGTCTTTGTTCAGATGCGAGTAATCTCTCTCATGGTAGGTAATGACTGGCACAATCGTTATATACGGGAATTGAGAGTATATTCACACGAGGGGAGACGAGATGTCAAAACCGTACAATCAGAAGGTCGCAGAGTGGGCGGCGCTCGTTGGGTCGTCACTTCCGACTGCGCCAGACGACCCTGAGTTCGAAGCCACCACCGGCACCGAGTAAGCCGCGCGTGGTGGCGTTGTAACCGACCGGACTACTTTCACCGTACTACGCGAACCCTTATCGGCAAGCACGCGCAATCGCCACCGATGGTGGCCACTCAGGACGCCGCGTACGTTGACCATCCGCTACTCATCCCAGAGTTCATCGAGCGACGCCTCTACCAGATTCAACTCGCGGGGGCCGCCCGCGAGGCGAACACGCTCGTGTGCCTGCCGACCGGTCTCGGCAAGACGACGGTGAGTCTGTTGGTCACGGCCGAGCGGTTACACGAAGTCGGTGGGAAATCGCTCTTTCTCGCGCCGACGAAACCGCTCGTCCAGCAGCACGCGGACTTCTATCGGACGGCGCTCGACATCCCCGAAGAGGATATCGTCGTCTTCACCGGCGACGTGCGACCCGACGACCGGGCCGCCCTCTGGAACGACGCGCAAATCGTCATCGCCACCCCGCAGGTCGTCGAGAACGACCTCATCGGCAACCGAATCTCGCTCGCGGACGTGACGCACCTCACCTTCGACGAGTGTCACCGCGCGAGCGGCGACTACGCCTACGTCTACATCGGCGAGCGCTACCTCGCTGACGCGAAACACCCGCTCGTCACGGGGATGAGCGCCTCGCCCGGCGGTGACGAAGAAGCCATTCTGGACGTCTGTGAGAACCTCGGACTCAGCGAAGTCGAGGTCATGACCGAAGAGGACGCCGACGTGGCCGAGTACACTCACGACACCGACGTGGAGTGGGTGCGCATCCAACTCCCCGACGAGATTCTGGAGATTCGTGACGCGCTCAACGAGGTCATCAAAGACAGACTGGAGAAACTCAAGCAGTTGGGCGTCGCCAAATCCACGAAACCCGACGTCTCGCAGAAGAACCTCAACCGGATGCGCGCGGAACTCCAGCGTCTCATGAACGCCGACAAGTCGGAGGGGTACAAGGGAATGTCCACGCACGCGGAGGTGATGAAACTCCGCCGCGCCGTCGAACTCGTCGAGACCCAATCCGTCGAGTCGGTCCGGCGGTACTTCGAACGCCAGCGCAACGCCGCTCGCTCGTCGGGCGCGTCGAAGGCGAGCCAACGCCTCGTCGCCGAACCGAAGGTCCGCGAAGCCATGCGCAAAGCCGAGTCGTTCGACGGTCTCCACCCGAAGTTCCGCCGGACTCGAATCCTCCTCGCCGAGACGCTCGGACTCAACGACGGCGAGCGAGTCATCGTCTTCACCGAGTCGCGCGACACCGCCGAGGCGCTCGTCGAGTTCCTCTCGGAGAACTTCTCTGTCCACCGATTCGTCGGGCAAGGTGACCGCGAAGGCTCCTCGGGCATGACCCAGAAAGAACAGCAGGAGACGCTCGACCAGTTCAGAGCTGGCGAGTTCGAGGTGCTCGTCTCCACCTCTGTCGCCGAAGAGGGTCTCGACGTGCCGGAAGTCGATTTGGTGCTCTTTTTCGAACCCGTGCCGACGGCCATTCGCTCCATCCAGCGCAAGGGCCGAACCGGCCGTCAGGCAGACGGCCGCGTCGTCGTCCTGCTCGCCGAGGACACCCGCGACGAGGCCTACTTCTGGATTTCTCGCCGCCGCGAGAAGACGATGAAACAGGAACTCCGCGAACTCAAAGGCTCGGCACCCGACATCGAAGCCGAGTTGGACAGCGCCCAGCAGGCGCTCGCGTCGTTCGCATCGAGTGAGAATTCGACCGCATCGACTGAGAGTTCCACCGGAAACGAGGGGGTTGAGGGGGGCGAATCGACCGCCCAATCGACGACGACCGCGGCCGCTTCGGCTGGTGAGACAAACGGCCAATCGGGTCTCGCCGACTTCGGCCCCTCCGACGAGGAACTCGCGCGCGCGGAACCGGACGGTGAGGTGGACGAAGCGACCGACGAGAGCGAGTCGGACGCGAAGGCGTCGGACGTGAAGGCGTCGGACGTAGATGAGTCCGATGACGAACCAGACGGTGACGACGGCGAGACCGAGTCGGCCGAACCCACCGGCACTATCGCCAAAGCCCAGTCCGACGAGGGCGTCGAAATCGTCGTAGACCAGCGCGAACTCGACTCCAACATCGCGCGCACCCTCTCGAAGCGCGAGGACCTGACGACGCGACTCGAAACCCTCGCCGTCGGCGACTACGTCCTCTCGGACCGCGTCGCAGTCGAGCGCAAGAGCGTCTCCGACTTCCTCGATACGCTCACCGGCGGTGACCGTTCGATTTTCGAGCAAATCGCCGACCTGACGCGGCACTACGCGCGGCCGATACTCATCGTCGAAGGCCGCGGACTCTACGAGGAGCGCAACATCCACCCCGGCGCGATTCGCGGCGCGCTCTCCTCGATTGCGGTCGATTTCGGCGTGAGCGTCCTCTTCACCGAAGACGAGGACGACACCGCCGAGATGCTCGCAACCATCGCACTCCGAGAGCAGACAGAACGCGAGCGCACCGTGAGCGTCCACGGCGGCAAGAGTTCGAAGACGCTGGCCGAACAACAGGAGTACGTCGTCTCCGCCATCGCCGACATCGGCCCGGTCACCGCCCGCAACCTCCTCGAAGCGTTCGGCACCGTCGAGGCGGTGATGATTGCGAGCGAAGACGAACTCCAGGACGTGCGCGGGGTCGGTGCGGTCACAGCCGAGCGAATCCGAGAAGTCATCGGCGCTGACTATCGGTAACGACACGAAAAACCTTCATTACCTCTCCTATCCATCTGCCGATAACTGCCAGTACATCGTGTCGAATCGGTCGTTCACGATTTACTATCACTCACGATTGTTGTATCGCAACAAACATTATGTGGGTGGCGCACAATTTACTACTCGAAGATGAGTAATAATTTCGCGGATGCTGACGAGTCAGTCAAGCAGCGGAAGTTCTACGGCGAGCCACAGCACGAGGACGCGGATGTGGACGACCGAGATATATTCGTCGCCGCGAGTGAAGACCCAGAGATCGAAGAAGAAGAAGCGGACGAGCGCGCGCTCTACTGCCACATGCCGCACTTCCGTCCGAGCGACCAGAAATACGCGGCAAGCAGTCTGACCGCCAACCACGCGTCGGTCGCCTAACTCGGCTGTTCGACCCACTCGGGGACGACAGTCACCGAAGTCGTCTCTACGCGTCAGTGCTATTGACGGGGAACTAAAATACGCGTACCTCGATTTTCTGCGGCGATAAAGTGACTTCTCCTATCGGTCGAGTGCGGCGAGCGCCTTGGCCGCCTCGCGCGCGGCGGCGAGGTACTCTTTCGCGCGGTGCGGGTCGTCGGTCTTCGCGGCTTCGTTCGCGGCCCACGTCAGCGTCTCGACGAGCGACTCGCGCGCGGCACTCAGGCTCGCATCGCCGGTTCGCTGGCGCTGGGTCGGTTGTTGGCCCGACTGCTGACCCGGTTGCTGAGTACGTCCTTGCTGTGGCGGTGCCGACGCTGAACCCTCCGCCGTCTGGGCCGGCGTCTCGCTCTCGGCGTGTTCGCTGCGTTCGACTGGCCGCGGTGCGGTCGATTTCCCGTCGGAGACGACCTCCGTGGCGACTTCTTCGGCGGCGCTCGCCGCGTCGGCGTCGGCCGCGCTCGCCTGTTGACCTTCGGCCTGGCACGACGGGCAGAACTCTTGGCCGTTGTAGCGAAAGAGCGGGTCGCCACACTGCGGACAGTGTTTGTTGGTCATCGTCGCCCCTTTGAGGAGGAGTTCGCTCATGCGCTGTGTGGAGTCGCGTTTCTGTTCGTCGCGCTCGTACTTCTCGCGGAGACGCTGCCGCTCTTTTTCCTTATCGAAGTCGCTCATATCCAGTGCGTGGCGAGCAACGTCGAAAAATCCAGCGGCGCGGACTCGAAGAACCCGCGCACTGCGTGCGACTAGGCTCTCGAAGTTCGACGCACGACGTACCCGAAAATCGACAGACACGGTACCGATGTCCGTTCCGAAACGTTTACTCGGAATCCACGGCGACTTTGAGGTGGTATGACGAAAGTTAGCGTGATTGGGGCGGCCGGCACCGTCGGCGCCGCGGCTGGATACAACATCGCGCTTCGTGACATCTGCGACGAACTCGTGTTCGTGGATATCCCGAAGATGGAAGACAAGACGGTCGGACAGGCAGCAGACACCAACCACGGTGTCGCCTACGACTCGAACACCGTCATCACTCAGGGCGGCTACGAGGACACCGCTGGCTCCGACGTAGTCGTCATCACGGCGGGTATCCCGCGGCAGCCGGGCCAGACCCGTATCGACCTCGCGGGCGACAACGCGCCCATCATGGAGGACATCGGCTCCTCTCTCGCAGAGTACAACGACGACTTCGTCTCGATTACGACGTCGAACCCCGTGGACCTGCTCAACCGCCACCTCTACGAGGCGGGCGACCGCGACCGCCACAAAGTCATCGGCTTCGGTGGCCGTCTCGACTCTGCACGCTTCCGCTACGTCCTGAGCGAGCGTTTCGACGCACCCGTCAAGAACGTCGAAGCGACCATCCTCGGCGAACACGGCGACGCACAGGTGCCCGTGTTCTCGAAGGTCCGCGTCGATGGCGCAGACCCAGCGTTCTCCGCCGACGAGAAAGAGGAGATTCTCGGCGACCTCAAGGAGTCCGCGATGGACGTCATCGAGCGCAAGGGTGCGACCCAGTGGGGTCCGGCGACGGGCGTCGCCCACATGACCGAGGCCGTCCTCCGCGATACCGGCGAAGTGCTCCCCGGTTCACTCGTCCTCGACGGCGAATACGGCTACGAAGACACCGCCTTCGGCGTGCCCGTCAAACTCGGCTCGAACGGCATCGAAGAGGTCGTCGAATGGGACCTCGACGACTACGAGTCCGACCTCATGGACGACGCCGCAGAGAAACTCCACGACCAGTACAACAAAATCGCGTAAGCCTTCGGGCACGCAATTTTCGCTTTTTGACGCCGGCCCTAATATCGTAGGTTGCGCCGTTACAATTGTAGTCGCCGTACAACGTGTAGTGACTACAGACATCTACCGGTGTGAAATCGTCAACAGCGCCGCTATCTGGGACCTCACCGAGTTCGACGCGGCGGGCGGACTCGTCTTACAGGAGTTCTTCGAGACGCTCGAAGCCGTCCTCCAGCGACCGGACATCTCATCGTCGATGTTCGTCCTCAGCCCCGGGCTGGGAATCAGCAAGTGGTTCTTCGAGCGTCTCTCGGACCTCCTCTCGCGGGTGCCCACCTACGGCATTCAGAAGTTCGCGTTCGTCGGCCCGAAGATCAAACAGGCGGCGATTCGCGCAGAGACGCGCGATTCACCGGTTCCGGTCGAGACGCCCGACTCGAAACAGACGGCACTCGACTGGGTCGCAGAAGCGGTCTAACTCTCTCACAATCGCTGTTTCAGCGCCGCGGCCGTCTTCTCGCCGATGCCGGGCACGTCCGTCAAATCTGAAATCGAAGCGTCTCGCACTCCTTCGACGCTCCCGAACCGAGTGAGGAGTGCCTGTCTCGTCTTCGGGCCGATGCCGGGCACGTCGTCGAGGACGGTCTTCACCTCGTCGCGGAGGGTCTGGTGGTACTGGACGGCGAATCGGTGGGCCTCGTCGCGGACGCGCTGGAGGACGTGTAGGTGCGGGGCGTTCGAATCCCAGTTGAACGTCCGGTCGGGCGTGATGACCAGTTCTTCTTCTTTCGCCAGCGCAATCGCGGGTACATCCCATCCGGTCTCTTCGAGCGCGTCGAGCGCGGCGTTGAGTTGGCCGCTCCCGCCGTCGATGAGGAGCAAGTCGGGGTCCGGTCGGTCGTCTCGACCTTCGAGCGCCCGCGTCGCCCGCCAGCGAACGAGTTCTCGCATGTTGGCGTAGTCGTCGTTGCGCTCGGGGAGTCGTCGCCGTCGATAGCCGCTGGTGTCCGATTTGCCATCGACGAAGCACACGTCGCTGCCGACGACGGACCGTCCCTGTGCGTGACTCACGTCGAAGCCCTCGATTCGGGAGACACGGCGCACGTCGAGTTGCAACTCGCGGGCGAGGGTCGCCAGACCGTCGTCGCGTCCGGCGCGCCGGCGGGCGTTCTTGAGCGCGAGTTCGACGAGTTTCGCCTCGCGGCCGGTACCGGGCACGCGGACGCGGACGCCCTCGGCTTCGAGCCACGCGACCACGTCCTCGTCGTCCGGGCGTTCGGAGAGGAGGACGGCGTCGGGGAAGTCGCGCTCGGCGTAGAACTGCGTGAGGAACGCCGAGAGGACGGCGGCGGTTCGGTCCTCGCCTTCGGGCGCGTCGAGGTGGTGCCGGGTTCGGTCCACTAACTGCCCGCGTTCGGCGTGGAGACGGGCCACGGTCGCCGAGTCGCCGCGGAGGGCGACGCCGAGCACATCGACTGCTCTGTCGTCACCGTGAGACGAGACGGCCTCTTCGCCCGCGCCGTGGAACGACTCGACGGCCTCCAGCCGGTCACGGAGGTTGGCGGCGCGTTCGAACTCGGCCCGCTGGGATGCGGTCTCCATCTCGCGGCGAAGCGGGTCGGTGAGGACGCCAGTCTCGCCCTCGAAGAATCGGGTGACGGCTTGCACGTCTTCGGCGTAGTCTGCTTCGCTAATCTCGTCGGTACAGGGTGCGGTACACAGTCCCATCTCGTAGTCGAGGCAGGGCCGCGAGCGATTCGCGTACTTGTGGTCCGAACACCCGCGGAGTCCGTAGGTCTCGCGGAGCGCCTTGACCACGGTTTCGACGCGCGTCTTGTCGGTGAAGGGACCGAAGACCGTCGCCGAATCGTCGGGGTCGCGGGTGACTTCGATTCTGGGAACGGGGTGGGCTGTCAACTGGACGAGTGGATAGGACTTGTCGTCTTTCAGTCGGACGTTGTACCGCGGTTGGTGCCGCTTGACGAGGTTTGCTTCGAGGAGGAGCGCCTGCGTCTCGGTGTCGGTGACGGCGAAGTCGATGCGCTCGGCGTGGCCGACCATCCGAGCGATTCGGTGGGAACGCGGGTCCGCGTAGGACCGCACGCGAGCGCGGATATCGACGGCTTTCCCGACGTAGAGGACCGTCTCCCCGGCGATGAACTGGTATACGCCCGGGTCAGTGGGTAACTCACCTGCCCGCGTTCGGACCGCGTCTGCGTCCATCTGGGAGTTCTTGCCACGCGAACGGCTTGAGGGTGACGCGTCTCGTGCGTCACACCCCGTCTAACTGGTTATCGCGGATGATAACTGCCGCGAAAGTTACTCATATTGGTCTGTGAAAAATTGGCGCAAATGATACGTCGCATCCTCAATCGTCTCCGTTCACTGACGGGTCGTGGAATCCCGCTCACCGATGGTGGGGCCGTGGCCATGGCAGACGCACCCGACCTCAACGTCGAGGACGAAGTGTTACTCGACGGCGTCGGCCTGCCGGCACTCGTCCTCGACACGCAGGGGCGAATCGCCGCGTGGAACCAGGGTATCGAGTCGCTCACGGGGACCGACGCAGCAGTCGCACTGGGCCGTACGGACCTCAGCGAGGTATTCTACGGCGATAACGCACACGACGTGCTCTCGGGAATCGTATTGGAGAACCCGCAAGACGCAGACCAGCACGGCGACGTCGAACTCGACGATGCGGCCCGCACGCTGTATGCCGCCAACGAGACGTACACCGACGCCCGCGGCGAATCGCGTCACCTCCGCCACACGGCGATGCCGCTGTACGAAGGCGAGGAACTCGTCGGCGTCCTCCAGACCGTCCGCGACCGAACCGAAGAGGTCGAACGCAACCGCGAGGTGGACCTGTTCGTCAACGAAGTCCAGACAACGCTCACGGAGTTGACCCGCGGCAACCTCGACTCGAAAGTCATGCTCGACGAGGGCGACCTGACCGACCAGAAACTCCTCATCGTCGTCGATTCGGTCAACGAGATGTCCCGCAAACTCGCCGACCTCGCGTCGAACGTCGAAGACGAGACGCAGACGGCGACGCAGGCGGTCACCCGCGCGGCCAACGCCGCCGACGCGATTGCGGAGAACGTCGAAGCACAGCGTGACCTCCTCGACGAGGGTGCGACCCAGATGCAACAGTTCAGCGCGACGATGGAGGAAGTCGCGGCCACCGCCGACGAAGTCGATGGCGCTGCCGGCGAGGCACGCGATGCGACCGCCAACGGGCGCGAAGCGAACACCGAAGCGCGCGAGGCTACGGCGGCAGTCGTCAAGATGGGCGACGAACTCGTGGACCGCGTGACCGACCTCGGCCAGCGGATGGACGACATCGAAGACGTGGTCGAAGTCATCTCCGACGTTGCAGAACAGACCAATCTGCTCGCGCTCAACGCGAACATCGAGGCCGCTCGCGCGGGCCAAGACGGCGACGGATTCGCCGTCGTCGCAGAGGAAGTCAAGTCGCTCGCCGACGAGACGCGCCAGCACACCGAAGACATCACCGAGCAAATCGAGACGATTCAGGCACGCACGGACGACGCTGTCAACGCGGCGACCGAGTCGAACGACCGTATCGAACACGCCGACGAGCGCATCACCGAGATGCTCGAAGCGTTCGAGGAAATTGCCACCTCCATCGACACCGCCGCCGACGGGGTCGCGGAAGTCTCCCGCGCCACCGACGAGCAGGCCGAGGCCGTCGAGGAACTCACCGCGACCATCGAAGACGTGCACGACCACACCGCAGAGACCGAGAGTTCGGTCGAACGCATCGTCACCGCCAGCGACGAGAGTACCCAAGCACTGTCGTCGCTCGCCCGCGAAGTCGAAGAACTCACCGGCAACCACTCGTAATCCCTCCATCTCGCGGTTCTGCTGTTCTCTCTCCGCTCTTCTGCTGTTCTCTCTCCCACTTCTGCCGTTCTCTCTCCCACTTCTGCCGTTCTCTTTTCCCTCCTCACGGCGCGGTTGTGTGATGCGGCACGCGTAAGGGAGTCGCCACCGAATCGGGGGCCATGGACGACACTGTTCGCTGTTGGTTGGTCGAACGCTCCATCGACGACCGCGACCTCATCGTACTCGTGTATGCGACCACCGACGGCGAGTACGCACTCCAGAAAGAACTCGCCGCCGCCGTGATGCACCAGCGTCGCATGTCCACGACGGCCGCCATCGACGTCTCGAAAGACGACCTCTCGCCCGTCTCCGAGGACCTCCAAGAACAGTACGCCAGCGAAGCGACCAAGATGGCCGAGACACACGACCCCGACGAAGAAATCTGAACTTCGCCGAATACTCGCGTCTCGGAGGCCGAGACGCTCGGTCGCGGAACCTGTTTGTTATCGTGGCTGATTTTCGCACCTAAAACCCTTTATGACAGGGCGACACACCCACGGCCATGGCCGCCATCGAACTGGACGGTGTGACGAAACGGTTCGAAGAGCACGAGGGGTTGGTAGACACCCTCCGCCGCTCTCCGTCCGACGTCGTGACTGCCGTCGATAGCCTCTCTTTCACCGTCGAGGACGGTGAAGTGTTTGGCTTCCTTGGTCCCAACGGTGCCGGAAAATCCACGACCATCAACATGCTGCTCGACTTCGTGCGCCCGACCAGCGGGTCCGTTCGCGTCCTCGGGTTCGACGCCCAAAGCGAGAGCGTCGAGGTCCGCAAGCGGACGGGCGTCCTCCCGGAGGGCTACGACGTGTACGACCGACTCACCGGGCGCGAACACCTCGAATTCGCCATCGAGTCGAAGGAGGCGGACGACGACCCCGACGAGATTCTCGGACGCGTCGGTCTCTCGCAGGAGGACGCCGACCGCCGCGCCGGTGGCTACTCGAAGGGGATGGCCCAGCGCCTCGCCCTCGGCATGGCGCTCGTCGGCAACCCCGACCTGCTCATCCTCGACGAGCCTTCCTCGGGACTCGACCCCGCGGGAGCGAAAGAGATGCGCGATATCGTCCGCGAAGAGGCAGCACGCGGTGCGACGGTGTTCTTCTCCAGCCACGTGCTCGGACAGGTCGAAGCCGTGTGTGACCGCGTCGGAATCCTCCGAAACGGCGCGCTCATCGCCGAAGACACCATCGACGGGCTCCGCGAACAGATGCAGGGCGAAGCGGTCCTGCGAATCGACGTCGTGGGCGACGTCGAACTCGGCGTGGTCGAAGCGGTCGAGGGCGTCTCCTCGGCGACGGCCGATGGCGACACGCTCGTCGTCTCCTGTACCGACGACGCGAAGACGCGCGTCATCACCGCAATCGAGGAGTCCGGTGCGACCGTCTCCGACTTCGAGACCGACGCCGCCTCGCTGGAGGACATCTTCCTCGCCTACACCGAGGCCGAACCCACGGAGGTGACCGCATGACGCTCGAATCGGTCGCCCGCAAGGACTTCCGCGATGCGATTCGCTCGCGGTGGCTCGCCGGACTGACGGTCTTTTTCGCCCTCCTCATCGGCGGTTCGACCGCGCTGTTCTTCGGCGTGCTGCTCAAGGGTGCGGGCGCGAACTCCGAGTCCCTCTTCGGGCTGACCTCGACGCTTCAGGGGCTGTTTAGCTTCTCCTATGCCGGGATGCTCGGGTTCGTCCTCGCGCTCATCGCGCTCGTGACGGCCCACGGCGCGCTCATCGACGAGCGCGAATCGGGGACGCTGAAGCTCCTGTTGTCGCTGCCGAACTCCCGCCGCGACGTGGTCTTCGGCAAGTTCCTCGGCCGGACGCTCGTCGTCTCGATTTCGGTGCTCGTCGGATTCATCGTCGCGTTCTTCGCAATGGCCGCGACGGGGACGCAGATTCTGTTCACCTCCTACCTCGGACAGGTCGCACTCTCCGGTCTCCTCACCGCGTCGTTCGTCTCTATCGGCATCTGGCTCTCGGCGACCTCGGAGTCCCAGCGACAGGCCCTCTTCGGCACGATTGGCATCTACTTCATCTTCTCCGTGCTCTGGGCGTCGGTCGCAACGGGCGTTCCGCGCCTCCTCAACTGGGTGATTACGGAACTCGGTATGGAGTCGCTCAGCGCGCCGCAAATCGTCCAGATGCGGCTGTTCATCAAGTATCTGAACCCGCTTCGCGCCTACGAGACGCTCATCGCCGAACTCTACGGCTCTGCGGAGGCGGCGCGCCTGTTCAAAGCCAGCCTCGGCGAGCAACTGGTCCTCCAGCCAATCTTCTCGGAGTCGCTCCCGTTCTACTTCAGCGGCGGATTCATCCTCGCTATCCTCCTCGCGTGGATTATCGTCCCGCCGCTCCTCGGCTACCGCTCCTTCGAGAAAAGCGACCTCTGAGGTCGCCTCCGACTGTTTTCACCGACGTTCGCGCCGTCTCGGCCTCCGACTCACGCCGGCGGGTAGTCGATACCGCGCTCGGCCAACAACTCCGCGAACGCCGATTCGTCTCGCACCGGAACGTCGCGCTCGTCGGCGTCGTCGCGCTTCGATTGCCCCGGATTCTCGCCGACGACGAGGTAGTCGGTGTTGCCCGAGACCGACCCCGTGACGGACCCGCCGTGGCGCTCGACGAGTTCCGTGACGTCGCTTCGGGGGACCGAGAGCGTCCCCGTGACGACGAAGGTGAGTCCGTCGAGTTCGTCGCCGCCGGATTCGACGGGTTCGGGTTCGACGCCTCGGTCCAAGAGCGCGCGAACGACGGCGCGGTTGTCCTCGTTCTCGAAGAAGTCGCGGATGTGGTGGGCGACGGTCTCGCCCACGTCGTCTACTGTCTGCAATTGGGCTTCGAACGCGTCGAACTCGGCTTCGTCTGTGTCCGAACCGAGCGGGAAGGCGTCTATCGACCCGAACTCCCGAGCCAACCCGCGGGCGGTCGCCTCGCCGACTTCGGGAATCCCGAGACCGACGAGAAAGGAGTCGAGCGTCGGCCGCTTCGACTCGGCGACCGACTCCACGAGGTTCCGGGCGCTCGTCTCGCCCCACCCGTCGAGCGCTTCGAGGTCCTCGACCGTCAGGTCGTAGAGGTCGGCGACCGACTCCACGAGGCCCTCTTCGACCAACTGCGAGACGCGCTCGCCGCCGAGTCCGTCGATGTCCATCGCGCTCTTGATGGCGAAGTGGCCAATCGAGGCTTCGCGCTGGGCGGGACACGAGAGACCGCCGGAACAGAACGCCAGCGGGCCGTCGCGGTCCACGACGCTCCCGCAGACGGGGCATTCGTCGGGGAATTCGTAGCTCCCGCCGGCGTCTTCGTCGGACTCCGTCCGGCGGGCCGACGAATGTTGCTCGCCGGCTTCGACCACCTCGACGACCTGCGGAATCACGTCGCCGGCGCGCTTGATTCGGACCGTATCGCCGATGGCGACGCCCAGTGACTCGATTTCGTCCGGGTTGTGGAGCGTCGCCCGCGAGACGGTGACGCCGCCGACGTCCACGGGGTCCAACAGCGCGACGGGCGTGAGTCGGCCGGTTCGACCGACCTGTACGACGATATCGCGGAGTATCGTCACCTCCTGTCTGGCGGGGAACTTGTAGGCGAACGCCCACCGGACGGAGCGACTCTTCTCGCCCAACCGCTCGCGCGCCTCGCGGGAATCGACTTTGATGACCGTCCCGTCGATTTCGTAATCGAGGTCGTCGCGCGCGGCCTGCATCCGATTGCGGTAGTCGATTGCGCCCTCGACGTCTTCGACGCGTTCGATTCGGTCGGCGACGCGCAGGCCCCAGTCTCGAAGGTCGTCCAGCGATTCCCACTGCGTATCGGGCATCTCGCTGGCGTCGAGAATATCGTAGAAGAAGATAGAGAGCGGCCGTGAGGCGACGACCGAGGGGTCGAGGTTGCGAAGCGTTCCGGCGGCGGCGTTGCGCGGGTTGGCGAAGGGTTCGTCGCCCGCTTCGACGCGCTCGCGGTTCAGGTCGGCGAAGGCGGGTTTCGGCATGTACACCTCGCCGCGGACGGCGAGCGTCTCTGGGTAGTCCCCGCGAAGTCGGAGCGGGACGGCCGGAATCGTCTTCACCTGCGCGCTCACGTCGTCGCCGCGCTGGCCGTCGCCGCGGGTCGCGGCGTGGACGAACTCCCCGTCTTCGTAGACGACTTCGAGCGACAGGCCGTCGAACTTCGGTTCGCAGACGTAGGCCACCTCGCCGACCGTCCGGCGGACGCGTTCGTCGAACTCCCGCAACTCCTCGGCCTCCGTGCTCTGGTCGATAGAGAGCATCGGCGCGACGTGTTCGACCGTTTCGAGTTCGTCGAGTGGTGTCCCGCCGACGCGACTCGTCGGACTCCCGGTCGTATCGAGGTCGAAGGCGTCTTCGAGGTCCTGCAATCGCCCGAAGAGGGCGTCGTAGGCGGCATCCGAGACGAGCGGGTCGGCATCGACGTAGTAGCGGTAGTCGTGCTCGCGGATGGCTTCGCGGAGGAGTTCGGCCTGTTTCGCTCCCTCGTCCCGAGACAGCGAGTCGATGGGGTCGAACTCGGTCGGTGGCGCTCGAAGGTAGGGGTTCGAATCGGACCCGGCGTCGGCGTCGCTCATAATGCGTTGTGTCGAACGGGCGATGGGTAAAGTTGCTCGTTAGGCGAACAGATAGGCCACGCCGAGGGCGGTGGCGAAGATGCCGCCGAACCGGGTGAGCGTGACGTTCCACTCGGCGGGTTCGACTTCGTCACGCGGCGTTTTGCTCCCGAACGCGTCGATTTGCTCGCCGAGTTTCGTCACTCGGCACGGAAACACCGCGCCGGGGAGGCCGAAGGCCAGAAACATGACGCCGACGAGCCACAGGTCCGTTGCCATACTCGAACGATTCGACGGTTCGACATGAGTGTTCGGGCGGATGGCGCTTCTCGATTACTCCCCGCGGCGGCGGACGACCATCTCCACCGGCCCGTCGGGTCGCAGCGTAATCGAGGGGTCGAACGAGAGGTCGTGGGTCGGTTCGACGGTCCACGCTTGGGCGAGCGTGGCGAGGACGAGACGCGCTTCCATCATGGCGAAGCGGTCGCCGATACAGCGACGCGGGCCGCCGCCGAACGGGAAGTACGCGTAGGCAGGGAGGGCCTTCTCGAACTCGCTGGTCCAGCGACTCGGGCGGAACTGTTCGGGGTCGTCGTAGAACCGCGGGTCGCGGTGGAGCACCCACTGCTGGACGGCGACGGTCTGGCCGACGGGAACCTCGTATCCGCCGACGGTGTCGGGTTCGGCCGCCTCGCGGATGAGTTCCCACACCGGCGGATAGACGCGCATCCCCTCTTTGACGACTTGCTCGGTGTACGTGAGGTCGCCGAGCGAGGCGAACGACGCGCGGCCCCCGCCGAGGACGCTGTCCAATTCCTCGTGAAGCATCGCCTCTTGGTCGGGGTTGCGCCCGAGGAGGTGGAGCGTGTAGGTGAGTGCGAGTGCGGTCGTCTCGTGGCCGGCCAGCAGGATGGTGACGAGTTCGTCTCGAATCTGCTTTTCCGGTAACGGGTCGCCGTTCTCGTCGCGGAACGAGAGGAGGAGCGAGACGACATCGCTCGCGTCTTCGTCGGCCTTGCCGTCGCGGTAGTCGTTGACGATGCGGCCGACGACTTCTTGCAGGTCGGCTAAGGCGGACTTGTATCGACGATTGAGCGGCGTGGGAACCCAGCGCGGAATCTCGACGGGACGGCGCATGTTGGTCGAAGAGTAGTCCATGACCGTTTCGAGCGCGTCGCCGACGGCCGACTCCTCTTCGCGGATATCCACGTCGAACAGCGTCTTCGCGGCGATTTCGACGGTGAGGCTCATCATATCGTCGTGGATGTCGCGGGTCTGGCCGTCTTCCCACGACGACAGCATGCGCTCGGTGTACTCGACCATCACGTCGCTGTAGCGTTCGAGCATCTGCGGCAGGAACGCCGGTTGCATGAGGTGGCGCTGTTGTCGCCAGAACTCGCCTTCGCTCGTGAGGAGACCCTCGCCGAGTACGGGACCCAGCGACCCCTGGAAGAGTTCGCCTTTGATGTACTTCTGATTCGCCTGTACGAGCACGTGTTCGACGAGTTCGGGGTCGCTCAACTGGTAGAACGAGATGCCGCCCAGTTCGTAGTGGGCGACGGGACCGTACTCGCGTGCGACGTCGGTGATGAACGAGAGCGGTCCGGCGGCGTACTGGAACGTGTTCTTGGCGAACGGGACACCCGACGGACCCGGTGGGTCCTCGCGCGAGACAGGCGTGGACTTCGACATACCACGTGCTACGCCGCGTCCGGCAATGGGGTTATTGCCGTCGGCGAGCGGCCTTTTATATACTCACCCGAGTTTGGTCAGGACGTGTGATTCGGCCTTCCGGAGGTGCTCAGAGGCCGTACTGGGCGAACAGTCGAGTTCGTCGGCGACGTCGTCGATGGTCGCGTCGCGCGGCACGTCGTAGTAGCCGAGTTCGACGGCGACCGAGAGGGCCTCTCGTTGTCTCGTGGTCAGTCCGGCCCGAACGCTGTCGGTCACGGGCGTGTACTCGGAGAGACCATCGACGGAGAACGCCGCCGAAATGGGGTCCGGAAGCGACGAGACCGCCGCCGTGAGTTGCGAGTGACTGCCGAGGACGTGGACGGTCACGCCCTCTCTCGTGAGTCGAATCGGGGTATCGAGCAACAGGTCGTACTCGTCGAGGAGTTCGAGCAGGCGGCGGACCTCCTCCGTGGGGTGCATGTGCAGGTGGCAGACGGCACCACCGTCCGCGGTCGGCGAGATATCGAAGTCCACGATATCGTCTTTGGCGGCCACCCGCGCCGGGTCCGGTGCGGTTTCGAGGTGACACAGTTCGACGAGGGTTCCGTCGCGCCGCAGTCGAATGTCTCTGAGTTCGCCCCGCGGCCACTCGCCGTCGGTGACGAACACGTCGTAGAGGTCACCGAACGGGTTGGACTCGGTGTCGAAGTGGGCCCGCAAACACTTCATACGAGTTCTCGCGCCCACGAGCGTATCAACGTATTCTCCCCCGTCCGGCAACGCTTGCCGTAACTGGCGGTTATACATCTTTACAGAATTATGCACCACGTACATGACACGAGGTTTCCGCACCCGCGGCCTGCACGCCGGACAGGTCCCGGACCCGGCGACAGGGGCGCGTGCCCCACCGCTCTACCAAACCACGTCGTACGTGTTCGACGACGCCGACCACGCCGCAGACCTCTACGCGCTCGACGCCGAGGGCGACGTGTACTCCCGAATTTCGAACCCGACGACTCGAATCCTCGAACGCCGCCTCGCCGCCCTCGAAGCGGGTGTCGATGCCGTCGCCACCTCCTCCGGGATGGCCGCCCTCGACGCGATTACGACGACGCTCGCCTCCGCCGGCGACAACGTCGTCCTCTCCGAAGACATGTACGGTGGCACGTCTTCGTACTTCTCTCACACTGCAACTCGTCGCGGTATCGAACCCCGAACCGTCGAGACGCTCGATATCGACGCCTACGCCGACGCAATCGACGAAGACACCGAGTTCGTCCACATCGAGACGGTGGCCAATCCCTCGCTGAAGACGCCCGATTTCGAAGCAGTTGCCGACGTGGCCCACGAACACGAAGTCCCGCTCGTCGTGGACAACACGTTCGCTACGCCCGCCCTCTGCCGACCTATCGAACACGGCGCGGACATCGTCTGGGAGTCCACGACGAAGTGGATTCACGGCTCCGGAACCACCGTCGGCGGCGTCGTCGTCGATGGTGGCGTCTTCCCGTGGGACGCGGCCGACTACGACGAACTCTCGGGTGAAAACCCCGCCTTCGGCGTTGACTTCGTCGAACGGTTCGGCGAGCGCGCGTTCGCCCAAGCGGTGCGCCACCGCGCCGTGAGAAGCGTCGGGTACTGCCAGTCGCCGTTCGACGCGTGGCAGACGATTCAGGGGCTCGAAACGCTCGGGCTTCGCATGCAAGCCCACTGCGACAACGCCCGACAGGTCGCCGAGTTCCTCCGCGACCACGACGACGTGGCGTGGGTCACCTACCCCGGATTCGAAGACCACGAGACGAACCACCTCGCCTCGGAGTACCTCGATGGCTTCGCGGGCATGGTCACGTTCGGACTCGTCGGCGAGGACGACGAAGCCTCCTACGCGGCCGCGAAGACCGTCTGCGAGTCGGTCGAACTCGTGAGCTTCCTCGCCAACATCGGCGACGCGAAGTCGCTGCTCATCCACCCGGCATCGACCACCCACGCCCAACTCTCGCTCGACGAACAGCGGGCCGCGGGCGTCGCACCCGACCTGCTTCGCCTCTCGGTCGGCATCGAGGACGCAGACGACATCATCGCGGACCTCGACCAAGCCATCGCGCGGGCGACGGATGAGACACGCACCGACGGCGAAACACCCTCACCGACGACACGCACAGAACCATGAGTCGCGGGCGAACCAGTCCCGGCCGACAGAGCGAGTCGGCGACGGCCGACCTCGGCGAGTTCCGATTCGAATCCGGTGAGTCGATTCCGAACCTCCAGATTGCGTACGCCACCTATGGCGAGTTCACGGGCGACAATGCAGTCCTCGTCTGTCACGGTCTCACCGGAAGCCAGCACGTCGCGGGCTACGGCAACGGAAGCGGCGTCGCCGGGCAAGCGCGCGCGTGGTGGTCCGACATCGTCGGACCCGGGAAGGCCATCGACACCAACGAGTACTACGTCGTCTGCGCGAACGTCCCCGGCTCTTGCTACGGGTCCAGTGGCCCGGCGAGCGACAGTCCCGACGGTGACCCGTGGGGGACCGACTTTCCACCCGTCACCATCGGCGACTGGACGCGGGCACAGCGACGACTGTGTGACCACCTCGGCATCGGCCGTCTGCACGCCGTCGTCGGTGGCTCCGTCGGTGGGATGAACGCCCTCGACTGGGCGGTCCGCTACCCCGACGACGTGGCTCGAATCGTCGTCGTCGCCTCGGCCGCCCGCCTCGACCCGCAGTGTCTCGGTCTCGACGCCATCGCCCGTCGCGCCATCACGACCGACCCGAACTGGAACGGCGGCGACTACTACGGCGAGGACGCACGACCCGACGCCGGACTCGGACTGGCCCGCCAAATCGGTCACGTGATGTACCTCTCGAAGGAGTCGATGGACCACAAGTTCGGCCGGCGAGCGGCGGGTCGCGGCGGCCGCGGCGACTCGTATCCGGCCGACCCCGCGGCGATGTTCTTCCCCTACCGCGAAGTCGAATCCTATCTCGATTACCAGGGCGAGAAGTTCGCCCAGCGATTCGACGCCAACTCGTACCTGTATCTCACCCGCGCGATGGACGATTACGACCTCTCGGAGGGCTACGAGTCGGACTCCGCGGCGCTCGCGGCGTTCGAGGGTGAAGCGCTCTTGCTCTCGTTTACCGGCGACTGGCACTTCACGACCGAACAGGCCGAGTCGCTGGCGTCGGCCTGCCGCCGGGTCGAGGTCCCAGTCTCGCACCACGTCGTCGAGTCCGACCACGGCCACGACGCGTTCCTCGTCGAACCCGAGAAAGTCGGCCCGCCGGTGAGCGACTTCCTCGTTGACGGCCCGTCGGGTCGCGCCGTCACCGACACCGCCTCCGACAACCACGTCGCGGACGACGAGACGGACTTCGCACCGGTTCACTCCTCGCTGTTCAGTCGGTAGGTCCGGTCGGCTCCGAGTCTCGGTCACCACCGTCCGTCCGACCCGACGAGCCACGCGTGTCACTTCGTCGCAGACACCGGCGGGAATTGCGCTCGCCACACCGATTTAGGCCGGTTCGCTCCCATTGCCGAGCCATGAGCGACGACACGCCGGGATTCCACACCCGCAGTCTCCACGCCGGACAAGAACCAGACGCCGCGACCGGTGCTCGCGCACCGCCGCTGTATCAGACTACTTCGTACGTCTTCGACGACGCCGCCGACGCGGCCGCGCAGTTCGCCCTGGAAAAACCCGGTCACATCTACTCGCGGCTGATGAACCCGACCGTCGGCATGCTCCAAGAACGACTGGCCTCGCTCGAAGGCGGCGTCGGCGCGGTCGCCACCTCGTCGGGGATGGCCGCGTTCGACCTCGCAAACTTCCTGCTCGCGTCGGCCGGCGACAACATCGTCTCGGCCTCGTCGCTCTACGGGGGCACCTACACCTACCTTACCCACTCTGTCGAGCGCCGCGGCGTCACCACCCGATTCGTGGACACCCTCGACGTGGACGCCTACGCCGAGGCCATCGACGAGGACACCGCCTTCGTCCACCTCGAAACCATCGGCAACCCGGCGCTCGTGACGCCCGATATCGAAGCCATCGCCGACGTGGCGCACGAACACGGCACGCCGCTGGTCGTGGACAACACGTTCGCCACGCCCGCCCTCTGCCGACCTATCGAACACGGCGCGGACATCGTCTGGGAGTCCACGACGAAGTGGATTCACGGGGCCGGGACGACCATCGGCGGCGTCCTCGTAGACGGCGGCACCTTCCCCTGGGACGAGTACGCCGACGACTACCCCGAGATTGCCAAGCCGAACCCGGCGTACCACGGCATCAACTTCGCCGAGACGTTCGGTGACGCCGCGTTCACCTACGCCGGTATCGCGCGCGGTCTCCGCGACCTCGGAAACGCCCAATCACCCTTCGACGCGTGGCAGACGCTCGAAAAACTCGAATCGTTCCCGCTTCGGATGCGCGCGCACTGCGAGAACGCCCAACTCGTCGCGGAGTTTCTCGACGACCACGAGAAGGTGTCGTGGGTGAACTACCCCGGTCTCGAATCTCACGAGACCCACGAAGAGGCCTCGAAGTACTTGGATTCGGGCTACGGCGGCATGATCACGTTCGGTCTCGCAGACGGCTACGAGGCCGCCAAAGGCACCGTGAACAACGTCGAACTCGCCTCGCTCCTCGCAAACGTCGGCGACGCGAAGACGCTCGTCATCCACCCAGCATCGACGACGCACCAGCAACTCACCGACGAAGAACAGGCCGCCGCGGGCGTCACGCCCGACATGGTTCGCCTCTCGGTCGGCATCGAAGACCCCGACGACATCGTCGCCGACCTCGACCAGGCCATCCGCACGGCTTCGAACTGACTTCCGTCGTCGTCGCCGACCGTCGCTCCTTTTGTGGCTGGGTGTTTAGAACCGGTGTGGTAGAAGCACTGCTCGTGGTTGGTCTGGTGGTCGCAGTGTTCGTCGGTTTCAACATCGGCGGCTCTTCGACAGGGGTAGCGTTCGGTCCCGCAGTCGGGTCGAACGTCCTCGGGAAGCTCGCTGCGGCGGGATTGATGACTGGCTTTGCACTCTTGGGTGGGTGGACTATCGGCCGCGAAGTCGTCGCCAAGATGGGCGGCCAAATCGTCCCGGAGAGCGAATTCACGCTCGTTGCGAGCGTCGGCGTCCTCTTCTTCGTCGGTCTCGCCCTCCTCGTCTCGAACACGTTCGGCGTTCCGGCGTCCACGTCGATGACGGCCGTCGGCGCGATTGCCGGTCTCGGTCTCGCCCGCGGCGCGCTCAACGCGTCGGTCATGCTCGAAATCATCTCGTGGTGGATCGTCGCGCCCGTCATCGCCTTCTGGGTCTGTGCGGTCATCGGACGGTACGTCTACCCGTATCTGGACGCGTGGCTCAAACTCGACCAGAGCCACGGCGCGCTGCTCAAACTCGACCGAACCGGGTCGATTCCGCGCCCGCGACTCGGCCCGAACACGACCTACCGAGAACTCGGGAGTACGGTGCTCGTCATCGTGGTCGCCTGTTACATGGCGTTCTCCGCGGGCGCGTCGAACGTCGCCAACGCCGTCGCCCCGCTCGTCGGCAACGGCGCGCTCAGTATGGATATGGGGATTCTCCTCGCCGCGGGTGCGATTGGACTGGGTGCTTTCACGATTGCCCGGCGGACGCTCGATACCGTCGGTAACGACCTCACTGAACTCCCTATCCTCGCGGCGCTCATCGTCGAGACCGTGAGCGCGTCGCTCATCTCCTTTCTCTCGGCCATCGGCATCCCGGCGAGTCTCGCCGTGAGCGCGACGATGTGCATCGTCGGACTCGGTTGGGGTCGCGCGACGCGGACGGTCACGCTCGGCGAAGCACTCGGCAAGGGCGAAGCGCCCGCCGTATCGGTGAACGCGCTCGCCGCCGAGCGGGAAGACCGCGTGCCGGCGATGGGTGAGGAAGCACCGGACGAACTCGCCGCACACGACCTGTTCGACCCCGGAACGACGGGTCGAGTCATCTTCTTCTGGTTGCTCACGCCGTCGATTTCGGCGATTGCATCCTACGCACTCTTCTCGACTGTCTCGATTTGAGACCGTCATTTTTCGCGTCGGAGTGCAATCCCTCACGAAATACCGTGAGAATACCCACCACGCCAGTCGATTTGGCACGAAAACAGCAAAGTCTAATGGGGTGGCCTTCGAATCAGAGTCCGATGCCCACGGTAACTTACCTTAACTACGAAACTCTCGACGACCAGGGTTGGGACATGGACGACGACGACCTCTTCGAGAAGGCCGCCGACGCTGGCCTCGACGCTGAAGACTTCGGCGAACTCGAAGTCAACCAGGGCGAATACATCCTCGAAGCCGCAGAGGCGCAGGGCTACGACTGGCCGTTCAGCTGCCGCGCAGGCGCCTGTGCGAACTGTGCTTCCATCGTCAAGGTCGGCGAAATCGAGATGGACATGCAGCAGATTCTCTCCGACGAAGAAGTCAACGAGAAGAACGTCCGTCTCACCTGCATCGGTTCGCCCACGACCGACGAGGTCAAAATCGTCTACAACGCGAAGCACCTCGACTACCTGCAGAACCGCGTCATCTAAACAGCGGCGTTAAACACACGTTTAACATCTGCTATAAGAATGGGCCAAGGATAACTCCTTAAAGGTGCGAAACATCGCACTATCGCCCCTAAAATTCGATTTTTCTTTGCTACGAAACTGCCGATAGATGTGTTTGAGAGTCCCGTATATGCGCTGAATTTTTCCTATGTAAACGTACAGTAACAGCCTCAAATGCGATAGTCGAGTCCAAGTTAGCTGATTATTTCGGAAACGAACCCGAAATCACTGAGCGCCGTTGTCCAGTCGGCGAATGAATCTTCTTCAGTGGTGAATGCGAGCCTCAGCAAGGGTCGAAGTAACGAGATAACTCACTATTCAACGATGAGCCAGACAAACGCGCCACCGACTTTCTCACTCTCCACTCGCTCGTCTTTCTCCAATTCTTTGAGACGACGGTATGCGAGGTCGTACGAGCAGCCGACCTCGTCGGCGACGCGTTGGGTGCTGGCGACGGGTAGAGATGTGACCGCGTCAAGGAAATCTCCGTCCTCGAACTGTGGACTCCAGCGTCCTCCTTCATCTCTGGAGTTGCCTCTGTGGTCGTCGCCCATAAACCGTGTTGTGTCATGCAACTGCCTTAAGCGCTCCAATACGCCCACCGTTCAATCCTAGGTTGAAGGGAAGACTTTATCATTGGAACTTTCCTTTTATATCACAGAATGAGCGACGACGCCGACGGCCCATCTCCGCAGACTACGCTCACGGGCGAGGCACCCACGGAACTAACGACTGACGACTTGATTGTATCCGCTCACCAAGCACGCAACGACGAGGTTTTTCCCAAGGTTCTCGACCTCCACGTAGAGACTGGCTCGAAAGTGGCTGACGTGACTTACGGTAGAGGCGTCTTCTGGAAGCAGATCCCCGAAACGGCGTTTGACTTATACGGAACAGACCTTGACCCCGACAAGTCGCCGAGCGGAGAAAGTGTTGACTGCCGTGACCTCCCATACGAGGACAACTCGTTCGACGTGGTCGTACTTGACCCGCCGTACGCCGAGGGCTTCTACCGACGCAACAAGGATATGCTCGCGGGTGGTGATGGGAGCCACTCAAACTTCCGCGAACACTACAGCAACGGCGAAGTCGTCGATACCAAGGGCTCGAAGTACCACGGCGCAGTCATCGACCTCTACTGCGCGGCAGGGGCCGAAGCAAAGCGCGTGCTGAAGGACGACGGCACGCTCATCGTCAAAACGCAGGATGAAGTCTCCGCGAACACGCAGGAACTCACTCACGTCCAGATAATCAACTTCTACGAGTCACAGCTTGGTTTCTATACTAAGGATTTATTCGTCACTGTCCGTTCGAACACGCCCGCAGTGTCTGGCGTCTATAACCAAGTTCACGCTCGGAAGAACCACTCCTACTTTCTCGTCTTTAACTTCGACAACAAGCCGACCAACACCCAGTACGCTGGGGTTGCCACTGAGTAATCTCTACCGCTCGGCGACGGTTTCTTCGACGAGTGGCCAGATGTTCTCGCTGTAGATACTGTCGTCGGGAAGTGGGTACTCGATGTTGTGCATTCCCTTGATGAGGCGGTCTTGTGCCGCCTCACTGTAGGAATGGTACGTTGTCTTCGGCAAGTCTTCGTTCTTGGCGAACACGAAGTTCCATTCATTGCCGAACTCGAAGATGCCGACGGCGAGGATGTCGAACTCACCAACTTCCAACAAGGTCGTTTCGACTGTCTCACCGCTATCGAGTTCGATTTCCCTCCGGTCACTGGCGTCACACTGGTACTTCCCTGTGTAGTGAACCTCGCCGCTCAGCGTATTGCGTGCCTCCACGTAATTGCTCTGGAGACATTTCACCTCGACGATGATGTGTTCTTCCCCGTCCCAATCGAACCGCCAGTCCCCTTTGAGTTCGCGGTCATGATCATCGGGGCTGTGTAGGTTCTGTACTCGCGGATTCTGTTCTAGAACGTCTACCTTGAGCTTCTCCTCTGCCATATATCCCTTCATCATCCCCATCAGACTGGGATTCCGGTTGAAAACCTCGTTAAATTCGGGTTTGCTCGCATTCCAGTAATCGAAATAGTCCGTATCGTCCGATTCTTCGCTCACATAAATGGGAAGATGTTGGAATCATATGAGATACGTTTAAATTCTGAATTGAACGGGGATTACAAAGGCGACAGTGGTGTGTAGACTGACCAGAGACGGAGGAAAAGTTACTCGTCGGCAGTTGCAGACTAATCAGAATCAATTGACTCGACCTTCGAGACGCACAAAACACGCAAAACACCTATTCTTAAGCAGAAAACTGCCTGAAATACTCGTATAGTCATCTGTAGAAACTGCCGATAGATGATTATCGACCCAAACAGTCACACCGAGCTGTAAACCGGTGTCTGTTCGTGTTGTACCCCCAAATCAGTCTATACAAGTTATAGGATACCAGCTCTGTTCTCTCAGTTGAGACCGAGACTCAGTTTTAGCGCATCGTCTACCTGCCCCATCGTTCCCGTGTCCAGACTTCCGACGACTGAGTGAATCCGCTTTTCGATGGAGACGACCCGAATCTGGTCGAGACGAACCGACGAGTCCTTCTCGAACGGCGAGTCATCCGCTTCGACCAGCACCTCGAACGGGTAGCCTCGGTACGTGCCAGTCGCCGGTGCGACGATGGTCGTACTCGAATTCGCGTTCCCGACGTCGTTCTGGACGACGACCGCTGGGCGCGTCTTCTTCATTTCGTGACCCTCAGCAGGGTCGAGTCGGACGATGACGACGTCGCCGCGTTTCACTGCCGTCTTCTCACTCATTCATCCAGCCCGTTCCACGCCTCGTCCGACGTGTCGTCCCACGCTTCGGCCAACGATTCCGCACTTTCGGATGCTTCCCGATAGGCGGCGGCGAGTTCGTCTTCGTCGGGCCGGTCGTTTTCGACTTCCACCACGGCGACGGTCACGCGCTTGTTCGCGTATTCCGTCCCGAGATAGATTCGACCCCGGTCGTCGGTGTCGTTGGTTCGCAGGTCTCGGGCGTCTACTTTCATCGTGGTACCCACTATGACCCACTGTCGAATAACTCTTACCCACTATTGCCCACAAATACGGCGAGTGAGACAACTGCCGAAAGAACCGCGTCATCGAAGACGCCAACTCTCAGCATTTCTTTCGCCGCGAGACCGACGAGCGACTGCTCTCGACCGACCCTCGCTCAACTGAACCTCGCTCGCCCGACCCTTGATCGCCGCCCGCTTACTCCACTTCACTCCCGAGTCGTTGCCGCGGTCCCTCGACGACGTGACCACGAACGTCGTGCGCACCGACGACGACGAGGAGACCGGCAACCCCCGCGAGTACGAACCCACGGACGACCGCTGGCAACGACCCGGCCGCGAGGAGCGTGACGGCCGCGCTGAAGACAAATCCAGCCTGCAACAGGAGTATCGCGGCGAGACCCCGACTTCGCCGACCCGTCGAGCCGTATTCGACGCCGACGGCGACGGTTTCGACCGTCGTGTGGAGCGTCAAGAGCAGGACCGTCACGACGCCGAGTGCCTCGTTGGCCGCGTACACCGCCGCGAGCGCGATTCCCTCGAAGACCCGGTGGAGCGTCAGCGCGCCGCTCACCGCAGTGGCGCGGTTCACGAATCGCTCGCCGGTCGCGTGGTGGTGCGGCAGTACCAATCCAACGACGCTCCCGAGGAGGACGCCCGCGACGGCGACCACGGGGTCCGTCACGGCGATTGGGAGGAAGACGCTCACGCCGAGACCGACGAGGACGACACCGAACAGGGTCGTGAGACGCCGTCGCGTCGGCGGTGCGAGCGTCGTGAGTCGAGTCGAGCCGACGAGCGCCCACAGTCCACCGAGCGTAGCGACGCCGACCGACAGAGCGAGGACGACGGTAATCGGGACGACGGTGCCCGCGCTCGACCCGAACTCGTGGGCGCTGGCGGGACCGACACCGAACCAGACGAGCGCGGCGAGACCGAGGAGACGACCACTCGAACGAACGCGGTCAGTCATCCCCACTCGCTCCGGCGGCGACCCGCTCGTGGATGTGCCCCTCGCGGGTCCGGAGGTGGTCGGGGTGTCGGTCGTTGGAGACGGCCAGTAGCTCGGCGACGATGCTGTGGGCTATCTGGTACGGCGACCCGCCGCCGAGGTCGAGTCCGATAGGCGTATACAGCGTCGAGAGCGCTCGTTCGTCGAAAGTCGTTCCCTCCTCCTCGAATCGCTCGCGCATCTCTTCGAAGCGTTCGTGTGGTCCCATCAGTCCGACGTAGGGCGCTGGCGAGTCGAGCAGCGTCTCGACGGTCAGTCGGTCGTCGATGAAGTTGTGGGTCATGACGACGGCGTAGGTTCGCTCGGTGAGGTCGAGTGCGTCGGCGACCGACCCCGGTGAGGTGGTCAGCGTCTCGTCGGCATCGGGGAATTGCGCTTCGATATCGACGCCGCCGCGGAATCCGACGACCGTCACCCGGAAGTCGTTCTTCGCGGCCAACTCGGTGACCGGGCCGACGTCGTGGCCCGTTCCGAAGACGACGAGATTCGGCGGGGCCGCGAGACCGTCCACGAACACGCTGAGTCGATGGCCCTCGTGGTCGAGTTCGACGACGCCCGCCCGCCCGCGTTCGGCGAGCGATTGTGCGTTCTCGGTCAACCTCGCGTTCGACGTGGGCCAGTCGCTGGCCGAGTGGCCGTCGGGGGTCACGAAACTCCCGTCGTCTGGGTAGTAGTACGCCCGAGCACCGGTTTCCAATGGCACACGCATTTTGCCGAACCCCTCTGCGCTCTCGTCACCGTCGAGAACCGTGAGAACCGCCACGTCACGCCCGTTGGTGAACGCTTCGACGGCCGGTCGGTAGGTCTCGTCCAGTGGTTCTAACAGCACTTCGATGATGCCGTTACAGCCGACGCCGAGTCCCCACACGTCGTCCTCGTCGTCCATCAGGTCGTAGGTGACGACTTCGGGACGCCCCGACGCGCGGACCGACTCGGCGACCGTGCGCAGGTCGTCTTCCAGACACCCGGCGGTGATACTGCCGACGCCTTCGCCCCCTTCGTCGAGGAGCATCTTCGCACCGGGGCGTCGGTAGGCGTTCCCCTCCACGTCTACGATGGTGGCGAGAACGTCCGCGTGGTCCGCATCGAGTCGCTCGTGAACGCGCTGTACTACTTCGGTCTCCGGAACACTCCACTTGCTTCCTGTCATGGGTTCAGTCCTCGCTGGTCCTCGTTCGCACGTCGCCGAAGCGACAGGCCGCTCGCGGTGGACCCGCCGCGAACGGCGTACACTTTCTGCACGCCGGCGTCGTGCAGGTCGGTCCCGCACGCACCGGCGCGAATCGCTGCTCGGGCGCGGTCGGCGTCGGCCACCGACGCGCCGGCGACGACATCGACGCCGGCATCGAACAGTGGGTCGGGAAGGAACGACGCGGTCGCACCGACGACCACGACCGTCGCCGTCAACGGAGCGGCGTCCAAATATCGCTCGACGCCGCCGTACAGAAACGCAGACCCGGTTACGAAAATCACCTCGGCGTCGGCGAGCGCCGCGCTCGCCTCAGATTGCCCGTACACCGTGACTTGAACGCCCTCGGGCGCGGCCACGTCGCCGACTGCGTCGCGTTCGATGACGCGAACCTCCACGTCGTCGAACTTCCGGAACGCGGGGCGAAACAGCCCCACCGTCGCAATCGTCTCGACGTTCGCATCGAGCAGCGCCATCGGGTCGCCCGCCGTCCACTCGGTAGAGGGAACCGACAGCGCGTTGAGCGCCGCGACGGCGACGGACAACGAGACGCGGTCGGCGGGCGTTTTCGGGCCTTCGGCCGGTGCCGACGCCGCCCAATCGAGCAGCGTCGAGACGTCGAGACCGTCCGTGGACGGCGCGGGACCGGGTGGTCGATGGGCGAGACCGGCAGTCGTCCCGCCGTTCGAGTGTTCGCTCTTCGACTCTTCGCCGTTCGGCCCTTCCCCGACTTGAGTCGCCGCCTGCACGCCGGACAGTTCGACCATCACAACCGAATCGCCGATGGTCACTCGCTCCAGCGTGGCTCGATTTGGCGCACCGAGCGTGCGGAGTCGGTCCACGACGGCGGGGAGAAGCGGGTCGGTCACGAAACTCCTCCCTCGTCGCTCGTTTTGGGCGTCGCATTCGACGTCGCGTTCGACGCCGCGCCGTCTCGGGAGCGTCTTCGGCGCGGGTCGTACTCGTAGCCGATGGGCCCGGCGGTGCCGCGGCGTTCGAGTTGTCGCGCGGCCTCGGCCAGGTCCGCCGGCGTCGCAAATCCGAACAGCGCATCGACGTAGGGCAGACACGTCGCCATCCCCTTCGACTTCGGTTCGTAGGCCGGCGACACCGCGAGCGGATTGAGCCAGACGAGCGCGTTGGCTCGGCCGGCGAGCCACGTCACGCCCCGCTGGAGCGTCTCCTGGTCGCCCACGTCGAGACCGTCGCTGACGACGACGACGGCGGTTCGCCGGTCGATTGCGTGGGGATGCTCTCGTCGGAGCGTCTCGAACGCGTCGCCGATGCGCGTCCCGCCACCCCAGTCGATTTCGGCGGCGCGGAGTGCGGCCGCGGGGTTTCCCTTCGCCCGGGCGAACTGGTCGGTCGCGTCCACGAGGTCGGTGTCGAACAGGAAGACCGACCCCGCTCGGGCGCTCGTCTGGAGCGCCTCTGCGAACGCGAGCAGGGTCTCTCGGTCAACCGTATCGAGGACGGAGCCGCTGACATCGACGAGGAGGCAACACCGGAGTTCGTTGACGACCGGTTCGCGGGTCGGCAGTCGAATGGGCGTCCCGCCGGTGGCGATGCTCGCTCGGAGTGCGCGACGGGCATCGACGCGTTTCCCGTCCTCGGTTCGGCGACTTCGACGGCCGGGAATGGTCGCCAGCGCGTCCACGAATCGCTCGACGGCCGCTTGGTCGCGCTCAGAGAGTGGTGGCGTGTCGCCGTCGATTGCTTCGCGTCCGCCGACGGCGCTGTATCGCCGGGCGTTCCCGTCGCCGGGGTCGGTCGATGCGGGCCGCTCGCTCGTCGAGTGTTGCATGCCCGTCGGAATCCGAACGTCCACCCGACCCGGTTCGTCGCCGGCGCCCATCTCGGGTGCCGCCGCGTCGCCGAGCGTCTCTGGGGTGTCGGCATCGTCACTCTCGTCTTCCTGTAACTGCGCAACTGGGCGTTCTCTCTCTGTGTCGTCCGACTCGTCGCCGTCGGGCGAGAGACCACCCTCGTCGGTGGCGATTCGGTCGAGTCCCGTTCGCAGGCGGTGCCAGAAGTCGGGAAAGGCTTCGTCGAAGGCGTCGCCGTCCTCGGCATCGACGAGCAACGTCGCTCGGAGCGCGTCGGCGACGGCCGCTCGGTCGGACAGCCCCATCACCGCGAGCACGCTGGCCCCGTCGAGACTGCCGTTCGCCGGGACCGACACGCCCGCGTGTCGGAGGGTTCGCGTGAAGCGAATCAACTCCGTCACGACGTGGCGTCGCGCGAGTCGAAAGTCGGGGACGTTCTGCCAGCCGGGTGGCTGGGTCTGTCCCGCGTCGTTCCCGTCGAAAAAGTCAGGACCGGGAGCCATCGGGAACCTCCACGGTTCGGTCGGTCGCCACGCTGGCGGCCTCACGGAGTCGTTCGAGCAGTTCCGTATCGACGCGCTCTACGTCCTCGACCTCCTTGAGCAGACAGCCGAGCGTCCGCTCGATTTCGTCGGTCGAGATGGACGCCGAGTCGTCGTCTCCCGAGTCGGCTCGGAGTGTCGCAACCGCCCGCGCCCAGTCGAGCGTCTCGGCGACACCGGGGCGCTTGAGGAACGACTCCTCGCGGAGGCGCTCGACGATTGCGCACACCTCGGCGGCGACGACGGCGTCGAGTTCGGGCACTTTGCGGGTGACGATTTCGTACTCCGTCTCGAACGACGGCGGTTCGACGTGCAGGTACAGACAGCGACGTTTGAGCGCGTCACTCAGCGCCCGCGTGCGGTTCGAGGTCAGGATGACGATGGGCGGGTGGTCCGCGGTGACCGTCCCCAGTTCTGGAATCGACACCTGAAAGTCCGAGAGCAGTTCCAACAGGAACGCCTCGAACTCCTCGTCTGCGCGGTCTATCTCGTCGATGAGCAGCACCGGCGGTCGGTCGCCGTCGGCGGTGAGCACCCGAAGGAGCGGGCGTTCGAGGAGGTACTCCTCGTCGAACACCGAGTTCGATCGTGCCTCGTCTACGGGTGGTTCGCCGTTCGTCTCGCCCGTGCCCACCCGTCCTTCGTCCGACTGGACGGCCAGCAGTTGTTTCGTGTAGTTCCACTCGTACAGTGCGTTCTCGACGGTCAACCCCTCGTAACACTGGAGGCGAATCAACTCGGTGTCGAACGCCTCGGCGAGCACCTTCCCGAGTTCCGTCTTCCCGCTCCCCGGGGGCCCTTCCGCGAGGAGCGGTCGGCCCATCCGCAGCGCGAGGTAGACGGTGGTGACGACGCGGTCGGTCGCCACGTAGTTCAGTCGGTCGAACCGCTCGCGCAACCCAGATTCGGAGAGGTCGCCGAACGGCGAGGTCGGAGGCTCCGACTGCTCTCCCGTCATCGTGGGTGAGCGGGCCGTCCCTCGTCCGCGTCGAGGTACTCGTCGGGGTCGTTGCTGAAGGAGTCCGCACAGCCCTGACAGCAGAAGTAGTAGGTCTGCCCCTCGTGCGTGACGCTCGGCGCGCCCTCGGGTTCGACCGTCATCCCGCAGACGGGGTCGATGTGCGGCCCGTCGCTCGCGTCGGCGGCCTCCGTCGTCTCCGCGTCGTGGTGGTTGTCGTGGTCGCCTCCGGAACAGCAGGACTCGGTTTCGCGCGCCGACTCACTGCCGGACGCAGTGACCGCACCGACCGACGCTCGCACGTCGATGAGTTCGGCGAGGATGCTGACGGCGATTTCGCTCCCCGTGTGGGCGTCGATGTCGAGACCGGCGGGAGTCGTGACTGCATCCCGAATCGTCTCCGGGTCGCTGTCGAGGAGTCCGGCGGCGCGCTCGACGACTTCCGTCGCGCGAACGCTGCTCGCCACGAGACCGATGTACGGCGCGTCGGCGAGGACGCCCGCGGCGACGCCGCGAGCGTCGTACTTGCCCATCGAGGCGACGACGACGAACGGTCCCGACCCGACTTCCGCGGCGATGTCGCCGGGGTCGAGCGTAGTCAGGACCGTCGTGGCGTCGCTCCCCGCCTGCTCGTCGCTCGCCCCGTCCGGGTCCACGACGGTGACCGTCACGTCGAGTTCGGGGGCGAGTCTGGCGAGCGAGCGCGCCACGGGTGAATCGCCGACGACGAGGAGTTGCGTCGCCGGAATCACCGGTTCGACGAACACTTCGAGGGTACCCTCGCTGTGGCACGTCATCGGAAACGCGTCCAGTCCGGGGCGTGCGACGTCCTCGGGGTCGGGCGCGAGACCGAGTAGCCGTGGTTTGCCGTCCGCGATGGCTGCTCGGGCCTCTCGAATCACCGTCGATTGTGCGCAGGACGCGCCGCCGACCCATCCGAAGAGGTCACCGTCGGCGGTGACGACCGCGCGGTCGCCGACGTTCGCCGAGACCGGCGGTTCGCGTCGGACGACGGTCGCCCGAGCGTAGGGGTCGCCGCGCTCGGTCAGCAGTCGTTCGCGTTCGGCGAGGTCGTCGCTGGCGTCCGCGTCGTGGTGGGCGTCGTGGTGAGCGTCGTGTGCTGTTCCGTCTGTCATTTATGCTTAGTCGTCTGCCGCCTCGCCGCTTCCCGCCGCTTCGAACTCGAAGTCGAAGTGGTCGGCCGGGTCGATGGCGAGACCCGCCTCGTCGAGTTTCTCCCAGACTCTGTCGGGCGTCATGGGCATCTCGATGTGTTTGATACCGGCGTGCGCCATCGCATCGACGACGGCGTTGACGATTGCCGGCGGCGACCCGACGGTCGGCGACTCGCCGACGCCTTTCGCACCGATCGGGTGGTGCGGCGACGGCGTGACGGTGTAACCCGTCTCGAACTCCGGAATCTCCATCGAGGTGGGGAGCAGGTAGTTCATGAAGTCGCCACCGGTGACGTTGCCGTTGTCGTCGTAGGTGACGTGTTCCAGCATCGCCGTCCCGATACCTTGGGCGAGTCCGCCGTGGATTTGACCCTCGATAATCATCGGGTTGATGCGGTTGCCGCAGTCGTCCACGGCGACGAACTTCTCGAACTCGACTTCGCCCGTCTCGCGGTCAACCTCGACGACGACGATGTACGAGCCGAACGGGTAGGTCATCTCCGGCGGGTCGTAGTAGTCCACGGCTTCGAGACCGGGTTCTTCGCCCGCGGGGTGGTTCATGTAGGCTCCGGCGGCGATTTCGGTGATCGTAATCGACCGGTCCGGCGCACCGATGAGGTGGAACTCGCCGGTCTCGCGGTCCCACGTCACGTCGTCCTCGCTCGCTTCGAGTTCGTTCGCGGCGATGGTTTTCGCTTTCTCGCGGACCTTCCGGGCGGCGACTGCTGCGGCCGCGCCCGCGACCGGCGTACTCCGCGACCCGTAGGTACCGAGTCCGTACGGGTCGGTGTCGGTGTCGCCGTGTTCGACCGTGATGTCCTCGACGTCCATGCCGAGTTCCTCGGCGACGATTTGGGCGAAGGTGGTCTCGTGACCCTGTCCTTGCGTCTGGACGCCGACTCGCACCGTGGCGCTCCCGTTCGGGTGGACGCGGATGTCGGCGGAGTCGAACATCTCGACGCCGGCGATGTCACAGGTCTTTCCGGGGCCGGCCCCGACGACTTCCGTAAAGGAGGAGATGCCGATGCCGAGCAGTTTGTCGGCGTCTTCGTCGATGCGGCGCTGTTGTTCCTCGCGGTAGGCGTCGTAGTCAGCCATCTCCAGTGCGAGGTCGAGTGCCTTCTCGTAGTCGCCGGAGTCGTAGTTCCACCCCGTCGGACTCTTGTACGGGAACTTCTCCGGCGGGATGAAGTTCTTCCGTCGAATCTCTGCGGGGTCCATGCCGAGTTCGTCGGCGAGCACTTTCACCATCCGCTCGATGAGGTAGACGGCTTCGGTGACCCGGAACGAACAGCGATAGGCGACGCCACCGGGTGCGGTGTTCGTGTACGCCGCCGTCAACGACCCGTAGGCCGTGTCGATGTCGTACGACCCGGTGAAGATGTTGAAGAACCCCGCGGGGAACTTCGACGGCTGGGCGACGGCGTTGTACGCGCCGTGATTCGCCAGCACGTGCGTTCGCACCGCCTGAATCTTGCCGTCTTTCGTCGCCGCGAGTTCGCCCGTCATGTCGTAGTCGCGGGCGAACCCGGTCGATTGGATGTTCTCCGAGCGCTCCTCGACCCACTTCACCGGCTTTTCGAGGACGACCGACGCGGCGGCCGCGACGACGTAGCCGGGATAGATGGGCACTTTGTTACCGAATCCGCCGCCCACGTCGGGGCTGACGATGCGGACCTTGTGTTCGGGGATGCCCGCCACCTGCGAGAACAGCGTCCGGTGGATGTGCGGTGCCTGCGAGGTCATGTGCACCGTCAGTTTGTCCTTGCCGGGGTCGTAGTCGCCGACCGCTCCACACGTCTCGATTGGGGCGGGGTGGAGTCGCTGGTAGAGCATCTGCTCTTTGACGGTCACGTCGGCCTCGTCGAACACCTTCGCCGTGGCCTCTTCGTCGCCCGTCTCCCAGTCGAGACAGTGGTTGTCGGTCTGCCCCTCGATGTCGTCGCGGATGAGCGGCGCGTCCTCTTCGAGCGCCTTGTGGGCATCCACGACCGGGTCGAGCACCTCGTAATCGACGACGACCTTCTGCGCGCCGTCTTTCGCGGTGTAGCGGTCGGTTGCGATGACCGCTGCGACCTCTTGGGACTGGAACTTCACCTTGTCGTTGACGAGCACGTCCTGCGTGTCCGCCATCAACGTCGGCATCGTCGCAAGGCCGTGTTCGAGCAGGTCGTCGGCGGTGAGGACGGCGACGACGCCGTCCACGTCCAGCGCCCGCGACTTGTCGATGTTCTTGATTCGGGCGTGTGCGTGCGGACTGCGAAGGATTTCGCAGTGCAGCATCCCCGGTTTCTTGATGTCGTCCACGTAGTTGCCGCGACCCGTGATGAAGCGCTGGTCTTCCTTGCGTTTGACCTCCTCGCCCATCCCGCCGCGGCCGTGACCACAGAACGTCTCCGGGTCGGGGCCGCCGTCCTCCGAGTGGACGTACGGTCGCTCGTCGCTACTCATCGGGCGTCACCTCCCGTGTCGCCGACGTGGTCGCGGTCGGTCGATGGGCCGCCGCAGCAGTTCTCGACGCCGCAGGTGAACTCGGCGTCACCCGTGCTGGACGATTCGAGGGCTTCGACGCCACCGTCGGCGGCGGCGACTTCCGTCAGTTTGTCCGAGGCGTACTCGATGGATTTGACGATGTTCTGGTAGCCGGTACAGCGACAGAGGTTGCCGCTGATTGCCTCGCGTATCTCCGCTTCGCTCGGGTCCGGGTTGTCGTCGAGCAGCGCCTTGCCGGACATGAGCATGCCGGGCGTACAATAGCCGCACTGGAGACCGTGTTCCTCGCGGAAGCCCTCCTGTAACGGGTGGAGACCGCCGGCCGCCTCGGGGAGTGCTTCCATCCCTTCGACGGTGAGCAGTTCGCTCCCGTCGGCCTGCGTGGCGAACATCAGACAGGACTTGATGGGTTCGCCGTCTTTGACGACGGTACACGCGCCGCAGTTGCCGGTGTCGCACCCGATGTGCGTCCCAGTCATATCCAGTTCTTCCCTGATGGTGTGCACCAGGAGTTGGCGCGGTTCGACTTCGACCGTATGCTCGGTCCCGTTGACCGTGAGCGTGATTTCTCGTGTAATCGTCATTGTTTCACCGTTCGTTTCACCGCGCCGGTGCGTTCGGCCGCGTCGCTGAGTGCGCGCTGGGTGAGGACGCTCACCATCCGCTCTTTGTATCCGACGCCGCCGTGCTCGTCGGCCTCGGGGTTCGACTGTTCGGCCGCCAGTTCGCCGGCGCGCTTGAACAGGTCGCTGCTGGGTCGCTCACCTTCGAGGTGCTCCTCGGCGTCGGTCGCTCGGACGTTGGTGATATCGACGGCAGTGAGCGCGATGTTAGCCGTCTCGATGACGCCGTCGTCGTCCAGAATGAGTCGCGCGGCCGACCCGACCATCGCGTAGTCGCCGACCTTGCGCTTCAGTTTGTGATAGGAACTTCCCTCGTTGGCGACCGGAACCGGGACGCGAAGCTCGGTGACGAGTTCGTTCTCATCGAGCGTCGTGTCGTACGGCAACAGGAAGAACTCGTCCGCCGGGATGGTTCGCTCGCCGTCGGGGCCGTGAGCGACGACTTCGCCCTCGTGGGCGAGGAGGACGCTCCCCCAGTCACCCTTCGGGTCCGCCTGTGCGACCGACCCGGCGACCGTCCCGCGATTTCGAATCTGCGGGTCGGCGACGAGCGGGGCCGTGTCGGCGAAACTGCCGTACTTCTCGGCGATGAGGTCCGAGTGTTCTACGTCGGCGTGGCGGACGAGCGCCCCGATTCTGAGCCACCCGTCTTCCTCGCCGAAGACGTCGAGTCCCTCGACGTGATTGATGTCGATGATGGTCTTCGGCACCGCGAGTCGGAACCGAAGCATCGGGACCATACTCTGGCCGCCGGCGAGAATCGCGCGGTCGTCCAGACTTTCGAGCAGGCTCACCGCCTCCTTGACGGTGGTCGGTTCGTGCTGCTCGAACGGTGCGGGCTTCATAACAGCCCACGGATTCGGTCTGTGATACTCGAATCCGTCTCCTCGTTGACTTCGGTCATCTGTCGCTCGATATCCTTGAAGAAGTTGCCGACGATTTTGTTCGCCACCGGGTTGATGACGCGCGACCCGAGTTGCGCGATGCGACCCGAGATGTCGGCTTCGGTCCACCACTCGATACGCGAGCCGTCGCCGTCTTCGAGTGGGTGGATTTGCATCCCCGACTCCATGCTGAAGCTACTGCCACTGGCGCTCCCGCTGCCGGTCGCGGTCATGATGAACTTCTCCTCGTCGCGCTCGGTAATCGACACCGTCGTCTCGAAGCGCGGCTTGACGCTCCCGACGCCGACTTGCATCAGCGCGGCGTAGTCTTGGCCTTCCTTGAACGCGCGCGCCGCGACGTCGTCCGGGTCCGCCTCGGGGAGCGTCTCTACGTCCTCTTCTGGCTCGTAGTCGTCGAAGCTGAACTCGTCGGTCTTCGGCGTGATGTACTTACAGCCTTTCAGCGAATTTCGGACCGCAATCGGGTCTGACAGTACGATCCACGCCTTCTCCGGCGGGACGCTTTCGAGTTCGAACTCGCCGTTGAACTCCATCAGTGCCACCCCTCTCTGAGCCGCGTTGGTCGTTTTCCGGTCGTCGTCATCTTTTATAACCCCGCACTATGTGCATACTATTACCTCAAGCTCTGTCATGGATTACTGTGACAATAAGTGTTCGGGGATGTGTTATCACCTTACACGGGTTACTAGATTCAATGAACTCCAACAAAACGCACGACGGCGACGACCTCATCTCGGTATCGGACGCGGTTCGGCGAACTCGGTCGCTCCGCGACGAATCGCTGTCCCGACTCGGGACCGAGCACGTCTCGCTCGACGACATCGTCGGTCGAACAGTTGCCGAGAACATCGACGCCCCGGGAGACCTCCCCGAGTACAGTTTCGCCACGATGGACGGGTTCGCCTTCGACGCCTCGGACTCCTATCCGTTCGAAGTCGTCGATACCGGGGTCTTTCCGGAAGACGAACCACCCACGCTCGAACCCGGGACGGCGACTCGCATTGCGACCGGCGCGCCGCTCCCGCGGTCGGCGAACGCCGTCCTCAAGCGCGAAGAGGCGGTCGTCGAAGACGGCCGACTCGACGGCCCGGAAATCGAACCGGGCACGTACGTGTACGAGCGCGGAAGCAACGTCTCGGCGGGAACCGAACTGTTCGCCACCGGCGACCGCCTCGGTGCCAAGGACGCCATCTTGCTGGGTGACCTCGGCATCGAGAACGTACGCGTCCACGAGCGATTCTCGGTCGGGTTGCTGGCGACCGGCACCGAGATTCACGAGGGGCGCTCGACCGACCTCGACTCGCCGATGCTCGCCGGACTCGTCCGCTCGTGGGGCCACGAGGCGACGTACGAAGGGTCGGTCCCCGACACGCACGACCGCGTCACAGACCGAATCGCCGAACTCGCCCGCGAACACGACGTGGTCGTCACTACCGGCGGCACGAGCGTCGGCGACAAGGACTACGTCGTCCGGGCGCTCGCCGACCTCGGCGAGGTGCTGTTCCACCGCGTCCAACTGCGACCCGGCAAACCCATCGCGGTCGCCCGACTCCCCGACTACGACGCGGTGGCGTTCGCCATCCCCGGCAAGCCAATCGGCGCACACCTCGTGACGGCGCTCGTCGCTCGCCCGTTCTTCACCGGCGAGACGTCGCTTCCGACCGTCACCGCGCGAATGGCGCGCGACGTTGACCTCTCGGTGCCCGGGTTCACCTACGGGATTCCCGTGACCATGGAAGACGGCGTTGCGATGCCGCTCGGCCACGTCGATTCGCCGCTGTCGGTGTACGACGAGACGTTCGACCCGAGCGTCCTCTCGTCGAGTACGCGCGCGAGCGCCGCGGACGGCGTGATACTCACCGAAGAGCCTGTCGCCGCGGACGAACAGGTCTCCGTCGTCCCCTTCTCGGTTCTGGAACGATGACGGACGAGCGCCCGGAGCGGGAAGAGGAGTCGTCGGACCAGTCGGTCGAATCCCGAGACTTGCCTATCGTTCAGGGTGCGACTCCCGACGCCGCGCCCGCCTCAGACTCGACGGGTGACTCGCCGACCGTCGTCGGCGTCCTCCTCGCCGCCGGGACGAGCAGTCGATTCGGTGACGAAAACAAGTTGCTGGCGACGGTCGATTCGGAACCCATCGTCCGCCGCGCCGCCCAGACGCTCCTCGAGAGCGGCGTCGATTCGGTCGTCGTCGTCCTCGGGTACGAAGCCGAGCGCGTGCGCGACGCCCTCGACGGTCTCTCGGTCGAATTCGTCGTCAACGACGACTACGAGACGGGGCAGGCGTCGTCGCTCCGGAGGGGAATCGAAGCGGTCCGGGAGAACTCCACCGACGCGGATGCCGTCGTCGTCGCCCTCGGTGACATGCCCTTCGTCTCCCCGGAGACGGTCGATACGCTCTGTGCCGCGTACGCCGCCGACGCTGGCGACGCACTCGCCGCCGCGTTCGACGGCAACAGAGGAAATCCGGTCCTCTTCGATTCGCGGCACTTCGACGCGTTACTCGACACGGAAGGCGACATCGGCGGGCGCGAGATTCTCCTCGACGGCGAGGCGAGTGCGCTCGTCGCCGTCGATGACCCCGGAATCCGGCGCGACGTGGACGTTCCGGACGACATCTGAACTGTCACACCGCTCGGCGCGACTCGGCCGGTCGTCGCTCTCGAATCGCTACTCAGAGACGAGCTTTTTGACCATTATCTGCCCGTCTTCGACGTGCCACTCGACTCGGTCGCCGGCACCGACGTCGAGGAAGTTCCGCACTGGTTTCGGTATCGTCGTCAGGTTCTTCTCGGATATCTTCGTGTCCGTGAGACGGCCCATAGACGAGTAGTTCCCCCGTAGTCTACTCATAGTTTACGCTATGGGAAAGCGAGTGTCGATAGGGAGCCAGCACGTCAGTTGGCCGATTGCCAGCGGTGCGCACCGCCGTCCGAGGCCTTCGAGAAGTCGAGGTTGTATCGGTCGGATTCGATGAGGACGGGGCCGGGGACGTACGTTCCCTCTTTCGACTCGACCGGCCGGATGAGGTTTCGGTCGGCCATCGTCGAGAGCACGTCTTGGACCGTTCGCTCGTGGCCGGGTTGGAGGTTCGCCTCTTCCATCACGGCTTCGACAGTTATCGTCCCGCGAAGGAAGGCGAGCCTGATGACCGACACCCAGGCTGGCTCTCGCTTCGTCTCCCGACACATGACTCTTCTCTGCGCGGTGGGGGCGGTTATAGCTTCTGGAGAAGAACGTGGGTTTTCGTGGATTGTGTCGCCGTCTAGTCAGTTTCGAGTCCCGTCTCTCAGAACGCGACGACTTCGCCGTCGTCGGGAACGACCACGTCCTCGACGGAGACAGTCGTGATGACGTTTCTGCGGGTGCGTTTTCACCAATCGCACGCGATTTCACGATTGATATCCTTCCCGAACACCTATCTCCCTCGCCCCCAGTCTCCGGGTATGTTCGGTATCGGCACGCTCCCCGACCTCCTGCGACTGGTCGTCGTGCCCGTCCTCGCGTGGACCGCCTGGCGCGACATCCGCACGCGGCGCGTTCCGAACGTCGTCTGGTACCCGCTGGCGGCGTTGGGACTCGTCTTGCTCGCGTGGGAACTGCTCGGCGTCTTCCCCATCGAGACGGTGTTCGACCGCCTGTATCTCGTCCGCGCCGGCCTGAGCGTCTTCTTCATCATTCCGCTGTCGTACCTGTTCTGGCGTCTCGGCGGCTTCGGCGGCGCAGACGCGAAAGCGCTGATGGTCTTCGCCATCCTCCTGCCGACGTTCCCGAGTTACGCGGTCGGTGGGACAGTCTTCCCGCTCACTCGAACCACGCTCGGCGTCTTCTCGATGACCATCCTCACGAACACGGTCATCCTCGGTCTCGGCTACCCGCTCATGCTCGCGGCCCGCAACCTCGCCGCCGGCGAGTTCGAGTTCCCGATTTCGTTCGTCGGCCGAAAGGTGTCGGTGCCGTCGCTCTCGACCGCCCACGGTCGGCTGTTCGAGTCGCCCGACGGCATCACGCGAAACGGACTCGACCTCGACGCGCTTCGGATGTATCTCCGGTGGCGCGGGCTCACCCTCGCGGACGTGCGCGAGAATCCCGGCTCCCTGCGCGACCCCGCGACGATTGGCGAGACGTTCGACCCGACCGACGGCGCGGTCCACCGCGAACCGGCGACCGACGGCGGCGTCGTCGCCTCCGACGGCGACCGTGCGGGTGTCGCTGACGGCGACGAGGAATTGGCCGACGACCCGTGGGGTGCCGACGCCTTCCTCGACTCCATCGAGGGGACGGCCTACGGGACGACCCCCGAGAAACTCCGGGGCGGCCTCGAACTCGTCGCCGAGCGCGAGTCCGTCTGGATTTCGCCGGGCATCCCGTTCATCGTCCCGATGTTCGTCGGACTGGTCGTCGCGTTCGTCTACGGCGACATCCTCTTCGGCGTCCTCGGCGCGCTCGGAATCGTCTAATCCCTGTCATTCGTCCGCTGAAACGCATAAGAGATAACCCGCGTCACTTCGTGAGCCGAACTATGACTGTTGAGGTCGATTTCGGCGACGATGGACTCGTCCCGGCCGTCGCCCAGGACGCCGAGTCGGGAGAGGTGCTCATGCTCGCCTACGTCTCGCCCGAGGCACTGGAGCGGACGCTCGAAACCGGGCGTGCCCACTACTACTCGCGGAGTCGAGACGAGCTCTGGGAGAAGGGCGCATCGAGCGGCCACACCCAAGCGGTACAGGAGGTTCGCGTCGATTGCGACGCCGACACGCTCTTGTATCTCGTCGAGCAGAACGTCGGTGCCTGTCACACCGGCCGCCGGTCGTGTTTCTACCGCACCATCGACGGTGAGGACGTCGGCGAGAAGGTGTTCGACCCCGACGACGTGTACGAGTAACCGACTCACTGATGGTGGACGTAAACGCGGTTGCGCTGGTTTCGCTCCTGCTCGGGCTCGCCTGCTTCGCCATGGGTGCCCGCCTGCTCAAGAGCGCCGCCGCCGCTCGACGTGCCGCCCGGCCGGACGACCCGGAGTTCGTCCTCGACCCGACCCGCGAGGACCCACCGGACGACGAAATCGACGACGACGACCTCGAACGCGGCTTCATGCTCCTCGTCTTCGGCGGTCTCTGTCTCCTCTTCGCAGCGATTAGCTTCTGAGCGGCCGAGCCAGAATCACGGCCGAGTACGGGTCTCCACCGATTTCTATCTGCATCGTCTCGCGGACCTCGAAGCCGCGAGCGCGATAGAAGCGTCTTCCCACCTCGTTCTCCGCGAGCGTGTCCAAGACGAGCGCCGTGTACGCTTCGGGAATCGCCGCTTCGACCGTTTCGAGGAGTCGCGTTCCGATACCCCGTCCCCACCAATCGGGGTCCACGTAGAGTATCCACAGTCCGGCCTCGTCGTCGCCGACGAACGACTTCGTATCTTCGCCCCACCGCGCCGCTGCGAAGCCGACGACGTGGTCGCCCTCATCGGGGCCGTCCTTCAGTTCACCGTCGGTCTCGTCACCCGATTCGTCCACGGCGACGACGTAGCGTCCGGTCCCGCTCTCGTTGAGACTGGTCGCGTAGACGAGCCGTTCGCCCAGCGAGGATATCGACGGTGGTTCGTCGAGACTCGGGAGGACACGGTCGGCGAAGATATGACCGTAGGCCTCGTTCCAACACCGCACGTTCACGCGCCAGACGCCGCGCATATCGGCACGAGAGCGCGGCGGCCTGATGACCACGTCGCTGTTCATACCGAACGTACGCGGACGAGTCGTAAAAATGAATCCAGAGCTACAGTTCGTCTAAGGCCGCATACAGCGCGTCGGCGGCGTCTTCGGCGAGCGTCTGGGCGCGTGCTTCGCTCCGCCCTTCGGCGTAGACGCGGACTTTCGGTTCGGTCCCCGAGGGGCGGACGAGCACCCACGCGTCGCCGTAGTCGAGGCGGTAGCCGTCGGTGGTGTTCGGCGTCGCATCCGCGGCTTCGGCGTACGCGGCCGCCGCCGAGAGCATCGCGTCGAGTTCCGCTTCCCGCGTGTACTCGACGTTGATGCGAACGTTGTAGTAGTCTTGATACGGCGCGACGACCTCGCTCGCGGGGCGTTCTGCGACGAGTTCGAGGAACTTCGCCGCGATGTACGCGCCGTCGCGGACGAGTCGGTAGTTCGGGAAGAAGACGCCGCCGTTGCCCTCGCCCGCGACGGGGACGTTCACGCCTTCGGTCCACAGTTGGCGAATGCGGGTGATGAGGTTGGTCGAGCCGATGGGCGTGAGTTCGAGGTCCGCGCCGGCGGCGTCGCACACGTCCACGAGTCGCTGAGAGACGTTGACCGCCGAGACGGCCGCATCGCCGGGTTCGAGGTTCGCGGCGACCAGTGCGGCCAGCGACGACTCGCCGGAGATTGCCTCGCCGTGCTCGTCCACGAAGACGGCGCGGTCGGCGTCGCCGTCGTGGGCGATACCGACGTCCGCGTCGCTCGCGCGAACGAGTCGTTCGAGGTCGGTCAGGTTCTCCGGGACGGGTTCGGAGTTTCGGCCGGGGAAGTGGCCGTCGGGTTGGGCGTTGACGGTGCGGACTTCACAGCCGAGTTCGCGGAGGAAGTCGGGCGTGACGAGCGACCCCGCGCCGTGGCCGGGGTCGAGGGCGACGGTGAGGTTCGCGTCGGCGATTTTCTCGGCATCGACGCTGGCGAGCAGTTCGTCGAGGTAGTCCTGATTCGCCGTCTCGACTTTTCGGACGGAGCCGACTTCGTCCCACGCGGCCACGTCGAAATCCTCGGCGAGGATGTGGTCTTCGACGCGCTCCAACTGTTCGACCGAGAGTTCGACGCCGTCGTCTACGAGTTTGACGCCGTTGAACTCCGGGGGGTTGTGGGAGGCCGTGATGATGACACCCGGTACGTCCGCGGCTTCGCAGTAGCGGACGGCCGCTGGCGTTGGCGTGACACCGAGGTCGTCAACGTCCACGCCGACGCTCGCCAACCCCGCAGACGCGGCGTTGACGAACATCTCACCCGTCGTTCGCGTATCTCGGGCGATTGCGACGCGGTCGGCGTTCCAGACCGTGCCCGCGGCTTTGGCGACGCGGAGCACGAACTCGGGGGTGAGACTCTCCCCCACCACGCCGCGCGTACCGCTAGAACCGAAGAGTTTCATTGCCAGTGTCTCCTCGCTGGCGCGACAAAGCCGTTCCGAACTGGTGGGATTCGGGTCGGCCACTTTTCACGGGCGCTCGCTGGCAACCCGGTCGCCGCATTCGGTGTGTTTACCCGGTTCGCTCTCTCAGGAGGGCGTATGTTCCCGAGTTTCGAAGTCATCCCGGCGGTCGATATGCAAGACGGCGAGGTCGTCCAACTCGTCCAGGGCGAGCGCGGCACCGAGAAGACGTACGGCGACCCCGTCGAAGCCGCCCGCAAGTGGGTCGATTCGGGCGCGAAAACCCTCCACCTCGTGGACCTCGACGGCGCGTTCGACGGCGAGCGAAAGAACGCTCCCGCGGTCGATGCGGTGCTCGATGCAGTCTCCGTTCCGGTTCAACTCGGCGGCGGCATCCGGACCGCCGACGATGCCCGCGAACTCCTCGACCGGGGTGTGGACCGCGTGATTCTCGGGACGGCGGCGGTCGAAAACCCCGATATCGTCGCCGAACTCGCCGACGACTACCCCGACGGCGTGATGGTGAGCCTCGACGCGAAAGACGGCGAAGTGCTCGTCTCCGGGTGGACCGAAGGGACCGGCCTCGACCCCGCCGAGGCCGCCGCCCGCTACGAAGAACTCGGCGCGGCCGCGATTCTCTTCACCGACGTGGACGTCGAGGGCCAACTAGAGGGCGTCCAACTCGGGACGACGACGAGCGTCGTCGAGGCCGTCGATATCCCGGTCGTTGCCTCCGGCGGCGTCGCCACATTGGACGACATCCGCGCGCTCAGGGACGCTGGGGCGGCCGCCGTCGTCGTCGGGACGGCGCTCTACGAGGGCCAATTCACGCTGGAAGAAGCGATGGACGCCTCGCGTCGGTGACCGCCCGAGAGTCGCGGGTGCGGTGAAAATAACGGTCCTGTTGAAACATTCGACGCACGACGTGAACTGCGTACTGAAGACGGGGCACGTCTCGGTCACTGGCCGGTGTCAACAGGCGAAAACGAGCGATATTATCCAATCGAAGCGCTTCCTGTACAGTGAGCACATCGATGAAGACCCAATACTACACCGCAACGAGCATCGACGGGTATCTCGCGGACGAGAATCACTCTCTCGATTGGCTCTTTCAGTTCGGAGAGATAGAGGAGATTGAGGGCGTGGACGACGACTACTCCCGATTCGTAGACCAAGTCGGTGCCTTGGCGATGGGCTCGACAACCTACGAATGGATTCTCGAGCACGAGGACCTCGTGGAAAACCCGGAGAAGTGGCCGTATGAGGTTCCGGCGTGGGTGTTCAGTACTCGGGACTTACCGGCGGTCGAGGGTGCGAACGTTCACTTCGTGCAGGGAGATGTCGCGCCCGTCCACGCGGAAATGGTGGATGCCGCTGACGGCGAGAACGTCTGGCTTGTCGGTGGTGGTGACCTAGTGGGACAGTTCCACGACCGAGGGTTACTCGACGAGATTATTCTCAGCGTCGCTCCCGTCACGCTCGCCTCGGGTGCTCCGCTACTGCCGCGGACAATCACGAACCCACCCCTGAAACTAACTAACGTGGAAAAACAGGGAGACGTCTTTGCGGTTCTGACCTACGAGGTCCAACAGTCGAGTGAGAGCTAACCGATGGAACGCTCTGAGGCGACAACTACAGATGGAAGTACCGTTCGATGAGTGCGCCGAGCGAATCGACCGTCCCATAGACGCCGACGGCGACGAACAGCACGCCGATGAGTGCGGTCTCGGGCCGCGAGGTGTTCAGAAACGGACCGCCAAGCGCGAGCATTGTCACTGTCACAACGTCGCGTTTCGGATGCGGCGTTGGCAGGCACACTAGACGGCCCTCCCGTGACTGGTCCGCCAGCGCCGTCGCTCCCTGAGACTGCTGGCTACGCCTTCCTGTCTCCCCATTCACTCACCACCGTTGCCCCGGCTGCGAATACGACCAGTGCCCCACCCACCGCAGCCATCGTTCCTGAAGGAGCGGTGAGCATCAGCCCGCCGATGCAGATGGTGTACCCGGCCATCAGCGCTCCTGTTCGATGCATGAGGGTGACTCACGGGCAGTCGATATGAAATTCAGGCAGACGTGCGTCTGACGTACTCTCGAATCGGTTGACACGATTCTCGGGTCGAGCGACTGTGGCGAGCGCAATCACCTTATGCCCGCCACCCCTCGAACGCGGTATGAGCGACGCCGACCGAACTGCTGCGCTGTCGCGCGAGACGAGCGAGACGACTATCGAGGTGACGCTCGATATCGACGGCGACGGTGACGCCGTCGTCGAGACGGGAATCGGCTTCTTCGACCACATGCTCGAAGCGTTCGCCAAACACGGCCTGTTCGACCTGACGGTCAACTGCGACGGTGACCTGCACATCGACGACCACCACACCATCGAAGACGTGGCTATCGTCCTCGGCGAGGCGTTCGCGGAGGCACTCGGTGACAAGCGAGGTATCGTCCGTTACGCCGACCGCAAGGTCCCGCTGGATGAGGCAGTCGCTTCGGTCGTCGTGGACGTGTCCGGTCGCCCCTTTTTCGACTTCTCGGGCGACTTCTCGCAGGAATCTATCGGCGACTTCACGAGCGTCATGGCCGAGCATTTCGGACTCTCACTGGCGATGAACGCCGGACTCACCCTCCACGTTGGCGTCGAGGGCGACAACGCCCATCACGAGGTCGAAGCGATGTTCAAAGCGCTCGCTCGCTCGCTCGACGACGCGACTCGAATCGACCCGCGGCGTTCGGACACGCCGAGCACGAAAGGAACGCTCTAAGGAGGCGCGCTCGGCGAGGCGGATTCGCCGCGCTTCTCAGGCTCTGTACAGTTGGCCGCCCTTCTCTTCGAGGAGGTCACGCTCGATTGCGTAGTCGAAAATATCTCGAACTTCGTCGGTTTCGAGTCCGTACGCGTTCGACGCGAGGTCCTCGACTTCCGCGCGCTCGACGGGGAACTCGCGGTTTTGGAGGATTCGAATGACCTGCCGGAACTTCGGCGGTTCGGGGCGCATCGGCTCGCCGTTTCTGGCCGCGTTCGTCGGTGGTTCGGTCTCGACGTCGGCTTCTTCCGTCTGGACACCGGTCGCTTCTCCCTCGACGTCGGCGGATTCTGACTCCGCTTCTGGATTCGGTTCTCTCTCGACGTCGGTCGATTCAACACTGTCTACTGGCTCTGAGAGCGGGTCGTCCGCGGGCAACCCCGTCGTCGCGTCGGATTCCGGCGCAGGTTCGACGGCATCGACTTCGACCGAGGAAACGCCGCCCGCGTTCGACCCGGTCGGTTCCGGAGACGCGGTCGATTCCGGAGACCCGGTCGATTCTGTCGTCGCATCGGGTGCAGGTGTGTCGCCGTCGCCCGCGCCGAGGCGAGCCACGAGCGGTTCGATGACGGAGGTGAGCGTCTCTTCGCAGTCGGCACAGAGGATGACGCGTCGCTGGTCCGGGGCGGGAGTGAATTCCGGGGGGAGCACCTCGAAGATACCCGCGGCGTCGGCACCACAGAAGTCACAAGAGCGGAGTTCGCGCATGCACAAGGTGTCACCCTGATGGGGGTTAAACCCTCGTCTGCCGGCGCGAGGGGTTCGAAGCTCGCTGGATGATATGTTCGTTCGCTGATGGTGGTGCATTTCCGCGCCCGCGGCGTGACGGAACTGCTGTCTGACGTACCACTTAATGCGTCACGACGCAAATTTGCACTACAACAGATGTTTGACGAGATTATGGAGAAGTTCGAAGGCAGTCCGAGCCAACAGGCTGTCATTCGATTGCTCTTGGAGCGTGGGTTTTCGGTCAACGACGAAGGCCGCGTCGTCTCCGGCGGCATCGAGATTCCGAACACGGGAATCGCCCGCGAGGCGAACGTGGACCGCCGCGTCGTCGATTCGACGACCGACGCCATCCTCGCCGACGACGAACTGCGCCGCATCTTCCAGAACATCTCTTCGATTCCGAGTCTGATGGACCTCGCACCCGTGTTGAACCTCTCGGTGCTCACCGTCGAGGTGGCCAACGCGGACGAACCGGGTATCGTCGCCACCGTCACGTCGAAACTCGCCGACGCGGGAATCTCGATTCGCCAGACGATAAGCGAAGACCCGGAGTTCACCGACGACCCGAAACTCTACCTCATCACCGACGACCCAGTCCCCGGCGAACTTCTCAACAGTCTCTCGACGCTCCCGTTCGTTCGCCGTATCACTATCGCGTGAACTCCCGTTCTAGAACTATCGTTCATGATGGACATTCTGGATATTGTTACTATTCGTGAAGTTCTGTCACTCCGGGGATAAGATTCATATAGAAATTCGTGCTACATTGTAGCATGTCCCAATTCCGAACCTGCCTGTGTTGTGGTTCCGCAGTCTCCGAGACGAGTCATTTCTGCGGTGTCTGTATCCAAAATGGCTGTACGTCGTACGCGAACTCCTGCGGATTGTAACTTCTTTCTGTGCGAACGTTTTTGATTGCCGCGTCGCCAATTCGGAGTCATGACTACCGCCTATCGCACCGTCTCGGGCCGGGCAGACGCGCGGTTCGAAGTCCAGGGTTCGGAGTTCATCGGCTACATCTCCCCCGCCGAGACGGTCGCGGACGCGGAGGCGTTCATCGACGAAATCGAGGCGACACACCCGGATGCGACCCACAACGTCCCCGCCTATCGCGTCCCTGCGGGTTCGGCATCGTCGTCGGTTCCGGGCAGTGGAAACGTCATGCTCCGCGAGTACCAGAGCGACGACGGCGAACCGACCGGGTCGTCGGGAAAGCCCGCGCTCAACGTCCTCGTCCAACAGGACATCCGCAACGTCGTCGTGGTCGTGACTCGCTACTACGGCGGCACGAACCTGGGCGTCGGCGGTCTCGCCCGCGCCTACTCCAGAGCGGTCAAAGAGGCGCTCGACGCGGCGGGCGTGATAGAGGAGATTCCCCACGAGCGATTCACCGCGACGGTCGAGTACGACGACTCGGGGAGCGTTCGCGGAATCTTAGAATCGACGGGCGTGGAGTTCGACGCCGACTACGACCAGCAGGTCTCGTTCGACGTTCGAGTTCCTATCGAAGACGCCGACGAACTGCGGGATAGACTCCGGAGTGCGACGAGCGGCCGGGTCGAACTCGAATAGAAAAAGATTTTCAGCAGAACGACCCGTTCAGTCGGTCGGTTCGGCCATCGGTTCGGGTGCGGGTTGGCTACGGTCGCCGGTTTCTCGCTTGTTCTTCAGCGCGAGCACGCCGAAGAGGACGCCGCCTGCGGCACGCAGTCCGAGGTCAACGACGACGCCGCCGGGTGCCGCACCGACGAGACCGAGTGCCCCGCCGAGGTCGAAGACGGCGTTCACGACGAGCGACGGTGCCATGAGGAAGAACGCGCTGAGCGCGAACAGCGCGCGTTCGGTGCGACTGACGCGGGTGTAGAGATAGCCGATGACGGTCGAACCCAGCGCGACGACGCCGAGGAAGACGCCCGCGACGGGGATGACGACCTGTGGGACGAACCACGCGAGGTCGGCCACGTCGGCGAACGTGATGACCGACGCTTCTTCACCCCGCCCGCGGAGGAGCAAGATTCCCGGCGTGAGCGCGAACGCGAACGGGACGATTGCCTTGTTGAGCGAGAGCGAGAACGCCTTCGTCCCCGTCCTGAACGGATTGGACCGGGCAATCCCGGACGCAGCATACGCTGCGACCGCCACCGGTGGTGTGATGTCTGCGATCACCCCGAAGTAGAGGATAAAGAGGTGTGCCGCGAGTAGTGGAATGTCCGAGGACTGGGCGATTGCCGGGCCGAGCAGCGACACCAGAATGATGTACGTCACGGTGGTCGGCATGCCCATCCCGAGGATGATAGAGGCGATAGCCGTAAAGAGCAGCAAGAGAACGATAGAGCCGCCTGCGACCGTCTTGATGAGCGCGGTCAGGTTCGGGCCGAGACCGGTCGCGCTGACGACGCCGGGGATGATACCCGCGGCGGCGACGGCGATGACGACTTCGGTCGAGGTTCGCGCACCGGAGTCCATCGACTTGCCGATGAACGTCACGTAGCGGAACGCGTTGATATCCGAGAGCGACGGGCGCGAGACCGCCGCGGAAACTTTGTCCGCCGCGTCGTCAACCGCGTCGTCGAATCGGAGTAACGGCGCGTCCAGATTCGGCCGCGCGAGCATGATTGCGAGGCTGACGAAGATGACGATGTAGCCGAGGTTGCCGGCGGCGGCGAAGAGCGCGCCGACGAACGACAGACCCTCGCCGCCAGCGCCGGCGACCGCGTCGGGGATGCCGACACCGGTCGTCAGGAACGAGACGACCTGCGCGAGATACACCGCGCCAATCGTCCCGAGCAACGGTATCCGCGTCCGTTCGTTGTAGGCGGCCACCGCGGCGAGCAGCGCCATGATGGCGATGAGGGTGAACCACGCCGACCGAGCGACCGTCAGGCGCTCGATGATGAGGTAGTACAAGAGCAGTGCGAGCGGGATGAGGTAGAACCACCCGCGCGAGAGGTGCTTGCGGAGGTCAACGACTTCCGAGCGGTCCAATCCGCCGATGTTCGCGCGGGTCGCTTCGAGGTGGACCATCACCCAGACGCCGAAGAAGAACACGATGGCGGGGATGGTCGCGGCGATGATGATATCCGAGAAGGGGACGCCGATGAACTCTATCATCAGGAAAGCGGCCGCACCCATGACGGGCGGGAGAATCTGCCCGCCCGAGGACGCAGAGGCTTCGACCGCCCCCGCGAACTCCGCACGGTACCCGGATTTCTTCATCAGCGGAATAGTGAACGCACCGGTCGTCACGGTGTTCGCAATAGAGGACCCGGAGATGGTTCCCATGAACCCGGACGCGAGGATGGACGCTTTGGCCGGGCCACCCTTTCGCGTTCCGGTCGCGGCGTAGGCGAGGTCGATGAACCACTGGCCGGCACCGGACATCTCCAAGAACGCGCCGAACAGGATGAAGATGTAGATGAACTGCACCGAGACGGTGACCGGAATCCCGAACACGCCGTTCTCGGTGTTGTACCAGAGGTTCTGGATGATGTTCGTCCACGACCCCTGCGGAATCGAGAGCACGCCGATAATCGGCAGGCTCGGCGAGATGAGGTAGCCCCACCGCGCGTAGACGATGAACGAGGCGACGATGACCATCAGGTAGAACCCGAGCGAGCGCCGCGTCGCTTCGAGCACGAGGAAGACGCCGACGACGCCGAGGAAGAACGGGTAGGAGACGTCTGCCAGCGGAATCCCGAGCGCGCTGATCGCTTCGGGGACGACCCCGAACGGACCGAGGTACTCCGCGACGGTCCGACCCGCCGAGAGACCGAACACGCGGAGGCGCTGAATCTCGCTCCACTCCATCACCATGTAGAGCGCCGTCGCCGCGGCGAGAACCATGAACACCACGTCGAGCGGCGTCACGCGCTCTCGTTCGGGGTCTACGGCGAGCCATCGAACTCCGCGACGGAGTCCGTCTGCGGCGCGGGTGATGGGACTGTCCTCGCCGAATCGTGAGGCGAGCGTCGGGACGACGCGGCCGAGTCGTCGGGCGAACGCGCCGTGGCCCGTCGTCGGCGGAAAGAGGATGAACGCCAAGACGAGCGCGAAGGCGACGTGGACGGCGTTGATCTGTAACAGTTGTAACGCGCCGAGCGACACTTCGCCCACCAACGGTAGTGTCGCGGAGAAGTCGAAGCCGCGGGCGGCCAGCCACGACTGGAAGAGCGAGAAGGAGATGGCGATAATCGAGGTGACGATGGCGGCCCACCCGGTGAGCGTCCGCTTTCGCTCGATTCCTTCGAGCATCTCCTGTGCCTCTTCTTCGGATAGTTCTTCGTCTGTACGCTCGCCTGCCTCGTCCGTGGGAGTGCCCCCATCGGCTCGCACGGGCAGGGTGGTCTCGCCGTCCGTCCACTCGTCGGACTGGCAGTCACCACAGTTCTCGTCGGAAGGGTCGTTGCCTCGACCCCCATCGTGTGTTCGGTTCGTCATTGGTCAGTCGTTGGTCAGTGGAGGGCTGCGTCGAGTACGGACTGGTTCGTCACGCTGAGTCGGACCGTTCGCGCATCCGAGAGCGCTACTAGGTCGTACGTTCTCTCACCTACGTGGAGTTTGTGCCCCGCGACGTGGCCGGGTTTGACGTAGAGTTCTTCCCAGCTTCCTTCGGGGTCGAAGGCGTACGAGCCGTTTTCCTTGTGCACGTCGGCGCGGGCGGGAAGCCCCCACCCGTACGACTCGAACTCCATTCTCGTCATCTCGAGTTCACCGTTCCGGACGGTGTACTCGTCGAGGACGCGCGTCTTCTCGACGCTGTGGTTGTATTCGACGGAGACGGTCGTATTTTCCGAAACGTGCTGTGTCAAAAGCACCTCGCCGGTTTCGGCGTCTTCGACGACGAGGGCCTGTCCGGCCGGCACTGCGGCGCTCCCGCCGACAGCGAGCGCTAAGACGGCGAGGACGACGAGGAGACGTTTTGCTGTCGAGTCGAGCATTGAAAGAGGTGAAGGTGTGCGGTTCTAGGGACGGTCGCCGACTACTTAGCCGAAGTAGGCTTGCGCGCCGGGGTGCAGTTCGATGGACATGCCATCCTGTGCAGTCTCCGCCGAGATGAAGTCGGTCTTGATGGTCAGTTCGCTCACGTTGTCGAAGATGGCCGCGGTGACCTCTTCGACCGTCTCGTCGGGCTGTTCGGCGTTGGTCGCAATCATCGCCTGCACCGAGACGGTCGGGACGGCCGATTCGAGACCGTACGTGCCGGCCGGAATCTCGTCGTCCGCGTAGAACGGTGCGGCACCCTTGACTGCTTCGCGCTGTTCGCCATCGACGGGGACGACGACGACGTCCTCGGTCGCGGCGAGTTCTTCGATTGCACCGACCGGCCATCCACCGACGACGAACGCGGCGTCGATGTCGCCGTTCTTCAGTTGGTCCGATGCCTGCGAGAAGCCAGTGTTCTGCTCGGAGTAGTCGCTGATGCCGAGGGCTTCGAGAATCTGGACGGCGTTGACCTGCGTTCCGGACCCGAGGTCGCCGGTGTTGATGGTCGCACCCGAGAGGTCATCGACCGACGTGATGCCGGTATCCGAGAGCGTGATGATGTGAATCGTCTCGGGGTAGAGCGTTGCGACGCCACGGAGGTTCTCGACGGGCGCGCCTTGGAACGCCTCGATACCTTCGCCGTTGCGTGCGAAGTAGGCGACGTCGTTCTGAATCAGTGCGAAGTCGGCGTCGCCGCGGGCGAGACTACCGACGTTCTCGACGGATGCACCCGTGGACTGAACCTGGAGCGTGTAGTCCGTGTTCGCTTCGACGACGGACTTGAACTCGTTGGAGAGCGGGAAGTACGTCCCACCCGTACCGCCTGCGTGCCACGAGAGACGGCTCGAACCGCCACCACCGTTTCCACCCTCGGTGGTGGTCTCTTCGCCGCCCGTGTCTCCTTCGGTGGTCGTCTCTTCTGCGGTCGTTCCTTCGCCACCGTCGCCACCGTTTCCTCCGGCACAACCTGCGAGACCTGCAACGCCGGCCACGCCTGTCGCTGCGATAAACTCTCGTCGGTTAAGTTTCCGAGTCATACAGTATCATTGTTATTTATCTATATATGCTTGTTCATGTCAACGGCAAACCTGTGTGTATTTTCACATGATTATCAATAAATCATTATCACAATGAATTCGTTAAATGCTATCTTTTGGCACTATCGTCTAATTCGGGTCGGCCTTGACATATGTGCACAACAATCGTGTAAATAATGTAGTTCTGATATCATGATGGTATATAGTTCGACTCGAACGGGAGGAAATCGAATCGTGAGGTGGACGTGAGAGGTCTCAGTTGAGAGTGTGTGTCACAGTAGTACTCGGTGGGTACGTTTCGGACCGCCGTTTGTGACACAGTAAGTCGTCGCTGTCATGCGGTTTTCGACTCGAAGAAAGGGGGTCGTCGTTCAGTCAACGATGATGTCGGCGTCCGACGATTCGTGGTTCGAGGAAGGCGACATCTGCTCTTGGTATTTCGTTATCCACTCGGCGAAGCACGTCGGACAGAACCGCTGGCTATCGACCGTCGAACGGTCCACTTGGAGTCGAACGTCCCGGGCAAGTGCGTCTTCGACCGACTGGCCGCACCCGTCGCATGGGTCGCTCATCTGCGGGTGCCTCCTGTCGCGCGAGTCTCGTCCATGCTTCGGAAGTCCGCGGGGGGCAACTTAGTCGTTACCCGCCGAGGGCGCGCTACGTCGTGCGGAAGGCGCGGTCGCCAGCGTCACCGAGACCGGGGACGATGTAGCCGTCGTCGTCGAGGTAGTCGTCGATAGAGACGGTCAGCAGGTCAACGTCGGGGAACTCTTCGGCGACGCGGAGCAGGCCGTCCGGTGCCGAGACGGCCGAGAGAACGAACAGTTTGGCCGGGTCTACCTCGGCGTTGCTCTCGAGGATGTGGTCGAGGACCGAGCACATCGTCGAACCCGTCGCAAGCATCGGGTCGGCCACGATGACCGTGTCTTCTTCGGTGATTTCGGGGAGTTTCACGTAGTCGATGGTGATGGGGAAGTTCCCGTCGTCGTCCATGCCCGCCTCTTCGTCGCGGCCGGCGGAGATGACGCCCTGTTTCGCGCGTGGGAACGCCTTCAGCAGGCCCTCGACGAACGGCGTCGCGGCGCGAAGCACGTTGATGATGACCACGTTGTCCAGTCCTTTCACGCGCTCGCCGGTCGTCTCGGCCAGCGGCGTCTGGATGCTGACGTACTCGGTCTCCATGGCCCCGTCGATGATTTCGTAGCCACAGATGCGGCCGAGTTTGACCAGTCCTTTCCGGAACGCCACCTGCGTCGTCTCCACGTCGCGGAGGCGTGAGAGCGTGTCTTTCGCCAGCGCGTGCGTGAGCACGTACGCGTCGTCTCGGTCTTCAATCGGCATTACCGAATAAGCGGACTCCCGAAGGACATAAAACCGGCTATCGGCCGCCAGCGTCCGCCTGCTGTACGTTGACGAACGACTGACTTACGTGGTCACAGCCTACTTCGTCATGACTACTTCGTCACGACGTACGTTATCGCCGTGAGCACGAGCGCGAGGGTGGCGACGTTGACGGCGGTGAACGCCCAGAGACTCGCGTAATCGAGCGCCCAGACGACCACCGTGGCGAAGATGGACGAGAGGATGAGGTTCATCACTATCAGCACCCGCGGGTCGCCTTCGCCCCACTCGATGCCACCCTCTGACTCTTCGCTCATTCGCCCGCCTCCGGTTCGGCGAGCGCGACTTCCGCGCCGGGTTCGGTCGGGAACCGCTGGGCGACGTCGCCAGCGTCTCCGAGGACGTGCTCGTCCAGCGCCGCCACGAGCGCGTCTTCGTCGATGTCGCGGCCGATGAACACCAACTCCGTGCGCTTGTCGCCGTAGTCGTCGTGCCACGTTATCTCGGGGTGGTTGCGACGATAGGTGTCCTGTTCGAACTCGGGCAGCGAGGCAATCCACGGGCCGCTGGCGGTGAGATACGCCGACGGGCCGGCCTGACTGTAGGTGTACTGTACGTCGTCCGCGCCGCCGACCCAGACGGTTCCTTTCGAGCGAATCACGGAACTCGGGAGGTCGCCGAGCACCGATTCGAGACCCTCAGGGTCGAGCGGTGCACGCCGCCGGTAGACGAACGACGTGATGCCGTAGGTCTCCTCGGCGTGCGAGACGACGGCGTGGTCGTGGCCGTGGCCGTCGTCACTGTGTCCGTGTTCGTGGTCGTGCGCTTCGCCGTTGTGCGCGTGACCGTGGCCGTGTTCTTCTTCTTCTTCTTCTTCTTCCGCCGCTTCGGTCTCCAGCGCCGCCCGCCAGCCGACCGGCGCGTCGGGGTCGTAGAGGTCCGCGAGCAACGTGTCGATATCGACCGCGCTGTGAGTCGTCTCGACGATGTCGGCCTCGGGTCGGAGCGCGCTCACCACGTCGCGGACGCCAGCGAGTTCTTCTTCGGAGACGAGGTCGCACTTGTTGAGCACCACGAGGTCTGCGCTCTCGACCTGTTCGACCAGCAGGTCCGAGAGCGGTCGAACCTCGCCGTCACTGTCTTCGGCGACGGTCTGGTCGGGGTCGCCGCCGGCGAACGTATCCGCGAAGAGGCGGGAATCGACCACGGTGACGAGACCGGCGATGTCGTACCGCGCGGCAGCACGCGAGGTGACGAAGAGTCGGGCGACCGGGCCGGGTTCGGAGACGCCGGAGGCTTCCACCACGAGGTGGTCGAACGACCGCTCTTGGGCGAGGCGGACGACGGCCGTCTCCAGGTCGTCCTGTAGTTCACAGCAGATACACCCGTTCGATAGCTCCGTGACTCCCCCGCCGACCGCGAGTTCGGACTCTGCGGCGACCAACTCGGCATCGACGTTCACTTCGCCCATGTCGTTGACGAGGACGGCGATGTCCCTGCCGGCCGCGTTCGTCAACAAGTGGTTGAGCAGCGTCGTCTTCCCTGCGCCGAGGCTTCCGCCGAGGATAGTCACGGGGATGGTCTCCCGCGTCGTCATAGCCGGGGCTTCCTCGCCCTCGTATAAGAACCCGTGGGTATCTTCGGTAGAAATTCGTGAGCGATACCCTTTTGCACGGGGGATGGTGACACTGTTAACTGATGACCCTCGCCGCGCGAATCGAGTCGTTCCGACTGCTGGTCGAAGAGTGGGTTCGGGGCCTCTATCACGGGATGATCACCCACCCGGCCTACGAGAAAATCGAGAAGCAGGCCGAGGACTACGAAGACGCGTTCATGCTCGCGTGTTTCCCCGACGCGTTCGGCATCCCGTCGCCCGTCTCCTACTACACGGCGGAACTCCTCCCCTACCTCGAAGACGAGTTCGAGGCGTGGGAGCGACGAATGTGGGACCGCGGGTCGCTGCTCGAACGAAAGGGACACCAGTACCACTTCTAACATGCAAAAATTCGTCTTCTTCGGTGGCAAAGGCGGCGTCGGAAAGACCACGATGTCGAGCGCGTACGCGGTCAAGTGTTCACGGGCGGGCCTTCGGACGCTCCTCGTCTCGACCGACCCGGCACACAGCACCCGCGACGTGTTCGACCAGGAGTTCACCGACCAGCCATCGCCCGTCGAAGGCGAACCGAACCTCGACGCGATGGAAATCGACCCCGAAACGGAGGTCCGCGAGCACCTGATGGAGACCAAGCGGGCGCTCTCGGACCAGGTGAGTCCGGCGATGGTGAACGAAATCGACCGCCAAATCGAGATGTCGCACCAGACGCCCGGCGCACACGAGTCGGCGCTCTTCGACCGCTTCATCGAGGTCATGCGCGACTCCGAGGAGTACGACCGAGTCGTCTTCGACACCTCGCCGACCGGCGGCACGCTCCGTCTCCTCTCGCTCCCCGAGTACCTCGACGGCTGGATTCAGCGACTCATCTACAAGCGAAAGCAGTCGGTAAAGCTGTTCGAACGCGCCGCTATCGGCAACAACGAACCGCGGCGAATGATGGACGGCGACCCGATTATCGCCCGTCTCGAAGCCCGCCGCGACAACTTCTCCTTTGCGGCCGAGACGCTGAAAAACGACGCGGCGTTCTTCCTCGTCGTCAACCCCGACCAACTCTCGATTTGGGAGACGAAACGAGCGGTCGAGGAACTGGACTCCTACGACCTCAACGTCCGTGGCCTTGCAGTCAACAGGTTGACACCAGAACCCGACCCCGACGAGGAGGGACGTGGGGCGCGGTTCTTGCGCGACCGAGTCACGACTGAGCAAGAGCGACTCGAAGAACTCCGCGAAGACCTCGAACCGCCGCTGGTCGCGGCAATCGAGACACGGGTCGCCGAAGTGAAAGGCGACTTCCTCGGCGAGGTCGCAGACGAACTCGACATCGACGTGACTCCCGACGACGACTGAAGGCGCGACTCCGACCGAAGGGTAACGGTGCTGTTGTTTCCACATATTTGCCAGAACTCCCCCGGCGCACACCTCTCCTCGGTTACCTGTTATTCGTCCGTGATAGATTCCCAACTATCGTTAACGTTAAGTTAGATATATCCGTGTCGGGCAATGGGGCAGAGTACCATGGTACAAGTCATCTGGCTGGTTGCAGCGGTTGTTGCGTTGTTTACCGTTGGGTATTTCGGATATTCACGGTACCTCGCGCAGTTCGTCGAACTCGACGACAGTCGTGATACACCGGCACACAAATACGAAGACGGTCAAGAGTACGTACCGGCGAAGAAGCCGGTGCTACTGGGGCATCACTATTCAAGTATTGCAGGCGGCGCACCAATCGTCGGCCCGATTACGGCCGGCGTGGTGTGGGGCTGGCTCCCGGCGCTCGCGTGGATTGCTATCGGTAATCCGCTGCTCGGCAGCGTACACGACTTCGTGTCGCTCTCGAGCAGTCTGCGACACGACGGGAAGTCGATTGGTTACATCATCGGCGAGTACGTCGGCGAACGCGGCAAGAACATGCTGCTGTGGTTCGCGTTCCTGACGATTGTGCTCGTCGTCGCGGTGTTCGCCCTCGTGGTGGCCATCGTGTTCAACGCGTATCCCGAGGCGGCGACTGCGAGTTTGGTGTACATCGCTCTCGCAGTGTTCTTCGGCGTGTACCTGTACCAACTCAATCTGCCGTTCCTGCCGGGAACCGTCGCGTTCGTCGCGGCGATGTTCATCGGTGTCTTCGCGGGTATTCAGTACCCAATTGCACTGTTCGAACCCGCGGCGCGCGCACCGGCATCGACACTCGTGCTGTTCGGTAGTGGCGGTTCGTGGCTCCCTGCTGCAGGCGCATTCGGCGCAAACGCAGCGGCGTGGGTTCCGATTATTCTCATCTACGGGGCGATTGCGAGCGCACTCCCGGTGTGGGTGCTTCTCCAACCGCGCGACTACCTCTCGTCGTTCCTGCTCTACACAGGCGTCGGTGGCGCGCTCGTGGCAATCGTCGTTGGGACGCTCTTCGGGACGTCGAGCCAACCGCTCGTGACCAACCTCGAACCCTTCTACGGGTTCATCGGTCGCTCCGGCGCACCGCTCTTCCCGCTCCTGTTCATCACTATCGCGTGTGGGACCATCAGCGGGTTCCACTCGCTCGTCTCTTCGGGGACCACCTCGAAGCAACTGAACAAGGAGAGTGACGCGCGGATGATTGGCTACGGTGGCATGCTCGGCGAAGGCCTGCTCGCCACCGTCGCACTCGCAACGGTCGCTATCATCGCCCCCGACGTGGGTGGCGGTATCGGCCTCGCACTCCCGACGTTCGCAACCGGTGGCGGCGTCATCCTGTCGAGTTTCGGCATTCCGACGAGCTTCGGTGGGCCCTTTATGGCCCTCGTGCTCGTGAGCTTCCTGCTCACCTCGACCGACACGGCCGTGCGTCTCGGCCGCTACATGATGGAAGAAATCGTCGGCACGCCCGAGTCGTCGGTCGAAGAGCTCGCATCCGACCGCTACGGGAACGCACTGGTCCAGACCGTCCCCGCGTACCTGCTCATCACGAGTGGCTCGTGGCTCACGCTCTGGCAGCTGTTCGGCGGCGCGAACCAACTGCTCGCCGCGATGGCGCTCCTGACGGCGACCGTCTGGCTCGCTAACTGGGACGACTCCAAGCAGCTTCTCAGCACCGGCGGCCCGATGGCGCTCATGACGACCATCACGTCCATCGGTCTGCTGTGGCTGGCGTTCCACGACAACATCTACGCGAAGTTCCTGAACAGCGAGTGGATGGCAAGTGCGGACCTCTTCGCCATGCTCTCGGCAGTCGTGCAGATAATCATCGCACTCGTGCTCGTCTACCTTGCACTGTCGCTCGCCAAGATGGGCTACGACAACATCCAAGACGCACGAGAATCCGGCGGTGGCCGTGGCGGTCAGCCGACACCGAGCGACGACTAAGAACTAGAATCGAACCCTTCGATTCGCTTTTTTATTTGCGTAACCGGCCGAGGAGCCGCTGCACCAACCCGCCCGACGCAGTCGGCGACACGTCGGTCCAGAGGGTGAACGCGGCGACCGAATCGGCGCTCGGACTGGCGATGGCCGTCTCGGCCTCGGGCGCGACGACGGCGACGTTCATCTCGAAGTGGCCGTAGTAGCCGAATTTGATGAGCGTCCGGTCCGAGAAGTCGCTCACGAACTCGTGGACGTCGTCGGGAATCTCGGGCGCGACGAGGACGAACGTGAAGTCCGTCCCGAAGTGTTCTTCGTCCGGTTCGACCCACTCCTCGGCGAGTCTGTGCCCGAGTTCGACGAGGCGTTCGAGTTCGGCCACCGTCGCGGTATCGACGTAGCGGGCGAAGAGGTACTCTTTCGCGTGGTGGTTGGCGTAGTTGATAGACTGGTGGACGAACTGTTTCCGCGTCTCCATGCGCATCGACCCGAAGAGGTCGAATCGCTCGCCGTGGACGCCGTAGTCCTGTTCGAGGTCGTAATTGTGCATGAGGCGGTCGGAGACGCGGTCCAGATATTCGTCGTCCCAGACCGGCGGGTCGAACTCTTCGTCGGGTCGGACCTCGTCGCTCATTCGTCGTCGGGGTCGTACGCCTCGGCGTCACCCGAGACGGCGGGCGCGCCGATAGCCAGCAGTTCGACCGCGTCGGCAGCGTCTTCGGGGTTGTGCGCGCGGTGCGGGCTTTCGGGGTCGGCGACGAACGTGCTTCCCTCCGGGACTTCGAACGTCTCTTCGGGCGTCTCGACGAACAGCGTGCCCGAGAGGACGTAGAACGCCTCTTCCTGTTCGGTGTGGTAGTGGTACGCCAGCGGCGCTTGCTCGCCGGGCTCGGCACGGAAGTAGTTGAGCGCGAAGTTCTCTACCTCGCCTGCAGACCCGATACGGCGGAGTTCGCACGGTCGGTCTGCTACCTCATCGATGTCCTCGGTTGCAACAACTCGGTATCCCATGAGACGTGGCACCACGTTCGGACTCATAAAGCCGTCGTGAACCCGCCCAAAACCAAGGTTTATTCGTGATGATTCCGAATCAAACGTCTATGTCGGACCCGAAACGAGAAGCGTGCGGACGGTGTTCGTTGACGACCGTCGTGGACGCGACGGCCGACGGTGGACCGAACCCATTCGATGGCGACCGTATCGAACTCGACGATAGTGACCTCCGCCGAACGTCGCCATCGGCGTGGTTCGAAGGTCTCTCGGCTCGACTCGACGCGTTCGCCGAGCGCGTCATCTTTGGTTCTCGATAACGTATCGCAATAATTTGCTCGCAGAGTTTATATTCTCTAGCGCCTATTCCCGTCAACGACATGGAAGAGAGCATCTCCGGGTTCAAGTGTCGGGGCACCTGGGGCGAGGTGGTGGAACACGGCGAACGCGTTACGCGTGCGCTCGCCGACGCCGGAACAAAGGGGGCCGCATTCGACGAGTGGGACGAGTGGCGACCCAAGTCACACGAGCGCCTTGGAAAGGACGTAAACAAGAAGACCGCAGAGCAGGCGAGCATCGCCGAAGGCGAGGGCGAGAAGGCCGGCAAAAGCCCGAACGACGACCTCAAGACGGCGGGTGAGAAACTCACCGACTCCTACGAGAAGGTCGAAGAGGGAGACGGCGAGAGCGCGGTCGAATCGTGGCAAGACTCCATCAACTACGTCGCACGCGCGGCCGACTCGGCCGGGCGCAAAGCGCTTCGGAAGGTCGAAGACGCCGTCTATCGGAAGGTCATGACACAACTCGCACCGTACTACTTCGACAACGAACTCGTCAGCGCCAACATCCAGCAGGTCGGCCGCGGGTCCGAAGAAGAACAGTTCGTCTTCGAAGTGAACGTCAACGACGACGAACTCAAAGGGACCGTCTCGGACCTGCTTCAACAGTTCGAAGACGAGGTGGACCGCTGGCACATCGACACCGAGAAGGACACCGAAATCGCCGAAGCCGTCGAGGGCGTCGAGGTGACGGAGGCAGAACGCGAGTCCGAGTCGCCGACGCGTTCGACGACCAACTGACCGACCGTCCCCCGAGGTTCACCTTCCCCTTCGAAAATACTGATACCGGCCGCCCGTGATGGGTCCGTATGGCCGAACCGCTGTACATCGACTCCGGTGAGTTGACCGCGGACGAAATCCTCGACCACCTCCGGGACGGTCGGCGAATCGTCGTCCGCGCCGAGATGCTCGGCGGTACTCACGAGGTGACACTGCGCCACGACGGGAAGATTTTCTACTGCGATACGCCGACGACGCTCCACAAGCACGAGGACGAAGCGGGGATGCGAGCGTGCGTCACGAAGATGGGCTACGCCAAGGAGTGAGCACAGCAAGTTCCCGACGTCGAGGAGCGAACGACGACAGGCTCACGACGCGAAAGACGAGCGACACCGTGTTCCGGGACGTGAGGGTTTAATTCGACTCACGCCGAAGCATCGTGCATGGCTGACGCACCGGATTTGGAAGACCTGATTGAGACGAACGACCCGAGTTTCGGGCACGTCCTCGCCTGCGTCTTCGGAATCCAGCGCCACGAGAGTCGGACGTATCTCGCACTCCTCGACAACCCGGGGAGCACCGTCGCGGAACTCGCAGAGATGCTCGACCGGGACCGCAGTAACGTGAATCGCTCGCTGACGACGCTCTTGGAGAAGGGACTCGCCGAGCGCCGCCGTCGGTTGCTCGACCCCGGCGGCTACGTCTACCAGTACACGGCGACGCCGCTTCCCGAGGCGAAAGAGATGATGCACGCCGCCCTCGACGAGTGGGCCGAGACGGTCCACGACCGAATCGACTCGTTCGGGCGGTAGTTCTCGTAGACGTCGCTGGCCGAGACGACGCTCGGCAGGTGCCGCCCGAACCCTCCCGTTTTTGTCCCTCTGGTGCCACCGCCCGAGCAATGAGCCTCGAACTCACGGCACCTGCCCAAGACGCGCCGGCCGTCGCCGACGACGGCGTCTGGCTCGAATGTATCGAATGCGGCGAACAGTTCGCGCCGTTCGAGGACATTCGATACACGTGCGACGACTGCGACGGACTCCTCGAAGTCCGCTACGACGAACCCGCGACGTGGGACGACTTCGAGGGTCGGGGCGTCTGGCGCTACAACGCCGCCCTGCCGTTCGAAGCGGGCGTCTCGCTCCCCGAGGGCGATACGCCGCTCCACGAAGTCCCCCGCCTCGAAGCCGACGTCGGCGTCGAGACCCTCCGCATCAAGCACGAGGGGATGAACCCCACGGGGTCGTTCAAAGACCGCGGCATGACCGTCGGGGTCCGCGTCGCCAAAGAACTCGGCGTGGACCGTCTCGCCTGCGCATCGACCGGTAACACCTCCGCGGCGCTCGCGGCCTACGGCGCGCGCGGCGGCATGGAGACGCTCGTGCTCCTCCCCGCCGGTAACGTCGCGGCCGGGAAAATCGCGCAGGCGTCCCTCCACGATGCCCGTATCCTCGAAGTAGACGGCAACTTCGACTCCTGTCTCGATATCGTCCAAGAACTCGCCGACATGGGCGAGGTCTACCTCCTCAACTCGCTCAACCCCTTCCGCCTCGAAGGCCAGAAGACCATCGGCCTGGAAATCCTCGAAGCGTTCTTCGACGACTACGACACCTACCCGGACCGCATCGTCCTTCCCGTCGGCAACGCGGGCAACACCTCGGCGCTCTACAAGGCGTTCCGCGAACTCGTTCAATCTGGTTCGCTCGACGCCGAGGACGTGCCCAAACTCACCGGCGTCCAAGCAGAAGGTGCCGCCCCGATGGTCGAAGCAGTCGAGAACGGCTGGGACGACACCCGCCGCTGGGACGAAGTCGAGACGAAGGCGACCGCGATTCGCATCGGTAACCCGGTCAACGCCCCCAAGGCACTGCCCGGCATCCGCGAGACGGGCGGCACCGCCGTCGCCGTCTCCGACGAGGAGATAACCGACGCGCAGCGCGACCTCGCCGCAGAAGGCGTGGGCGTCGAACCCGCCTCCGCGGCCTCCGTCGCCGGCCTCCGCAAACTCCGCCGCGAGGGCGTCGTCGGCGACGACGAACGGGTCGTCTGTCTCACCACCGGTCACCTCCTGAAAGACCCCGACGCAGCCTTCGAAGCGGGCGACGACCCCGAACCCGTCGCCAACGACATCGACGCCGTGCTCGACCTGCTCTCGGAGTAACCCAAAACGGACGCGTTCGCAATCGCGCCAACCGGTCGCGCTCGGCCGTGCGGCAGGTGGACAGTTTCGACCGAGCGGCAGACGGACGCAAGTTGTCCGTCTGACACATTCTTTTTGCTGTGTGTCCCGTTGTCACGACTATGTCTGCTTCCAGCATTCCGACTGGAACCGTCAGTTCGGGCGGTTCCGGAGCGCGAACCTACCCGCGGGACGACGGGGTCGCAGTGTCGCGCTCGCCGCCACGAACCACCACTGACGCTGAGCGCCTGCAACGCCGAAACGAGGCGCTTCGGAAGGCGAACGAGCGCCTTCGACGCCAACTCGCCATCGAAAAGCGCGACCGACAGTCGGTCATCGACGGCTACGAGCACCTGCTCTCCGAGGCACAGCCGCCGCGTCGTGAAAAACGTGAGAAGATGCCGACAGGCGTCCTGAGCCGCCTCAAATCGTTCGTTCGCCGACTCAGAGCGTGATGATGTCCACGTCGATGATACGGTCATCGGCGAGGAGTTCGTCGCGGACCGCGTCCGGCACTTCGCTGTCGAGGTTGTAGACGGTGAGTGCCTCGCCGCCGGGCTTCGCGCGACGGGCGTTGAACATGCCTGCGATGTTCACGTCGCCGTCGCCGAGGACGGTGCCGATGAGGCCGATGACTCCGGGTTTGTCGTAGTTGCGAGCGATGAGCATGTGACCGTGCGGAATCGCGTCGAGACGGTAGCCGTTGATGCGGACGATACGCGGGTCGTCGCCCGCGAAGAGCGTTCCCGCGATGGTCATCTCTTCGTCGCCGTTGCGGACGGTGACGCTCACGAGACTCTGGAAGTCCTCCGACTGGCGGGACTTCGACTCGGTGACGTCGATGCCGCGTTCCTTGGCGATGCGCGGCGCGTTGACGGCGTTGACCTGCCATTCGAGCGGCGTGAAGACGCCCTTGAGCGCGGAGGCGGTGACGAGTTCCACGTCCTCGCCCGCGATGTCGCCGTTGTAGCTCACTTCGATTTCGCCGATGCGGCCGTCGAGCAGTTGGCCGGCGATTTTGCCGGCCGTCTCGGCGAGACCGATGTAGGGACGGATGCGCGGGAAGGCGCTCTCGTCCACCGACGGCGCGTTGAGCGCGTTCATCACCGGTTCCTCGCGGAAGGCGGCGACGACTTGGTCGGCCGTCGAGACGGCCACGTTCTCCTGTGCGGCCGAGGTGGACGCGCCGAGGTGCGGCGTGACGACGATATCGTCCACGTCGAGAAGCGGATTGTCGGGCGAGACGGGTTCGTCGGCGAACACGTCCACTGCCGCCCCGTCGAGGACGCCGGAATCGACGGCGTGAGCGAGTGCCGCTTCGTCAACGACGCCACCGCGGGCGCAGTTGATGAGATAGCCGCTGCCCATCGTCTCCAACTCGTCGGTGGAGATGAGGTCTTTCGTCTCGGGGGTCAGCGGCGTGTGCACCGTGAGGAAGTCGGCACGAGAGAGACAGTCGTCGAACTCCACGAGTTCCGCACCGAGTTGTTCGGCGCGCTCTTGGCCGATGTAGGGGTCGTAGGCGACGATGCTCATCCCGAGCGAGGAGAGTTTCTTTGCGACTTCCTGGCCGACGCGACCCAGACCGACGACGCCGAGGGTCTTGCCGTTGACTTCGGTACCGAGGTAGTCGGACTTGGCCCACTCGCCGTTCTTGAGGCGGGCGTGTGCCTGCGGAATCGAGCGCGCGGCGGCGAAGCCCATGGCGACGGTGTGCTCGGCGGCGGCACGGACGTTGCCTTCGGGGGCGTTGGCGACGATGACGCCGTGTTCCGTGGCGGCCTCGATGTCGATGTTGTCCACGCCGATACCGGCGCGGCCGACGATGACGAGGTTGGGTGCGGCCTCGAACACCTCGGCGGTGACCTGTGTTCCGGAGCGGACGATGAGTCCGTTCGCGTCGGAGACGGCTTCGAGGAGCGCTTCACCTTCGACGTCGTAGGCAGTCTCTACCGCATAACCGGCCTCTCGAATCCGGTCGAGACCCGCGTCGGCAATCGGGTCCGTGACGAGTACCTTCATGCGGATAGGGTCAAACTCATGCGGGTTAAGGATTGCCACAACGGCCTATATCGTGAACATGAGAGTGTCTCGCACGGCGGGGGTCCGACCGGTGCCGTCACCGTTTTCATTTCCGGCCTAGATACCACTACCAAATGGAACATCGTGCCGGGGAAAGCCCGCCATCTTCGCCGCAGTTTTCGCTCCCCGACGGCGGGTCAGTACTCATCGCTGGCCCGGCGATGACTCACAAACGACGACTGATGCTCTCGCTTCTCGCCGAGTCGGACGACTCGCAGCGAGGCGGGAAAATCGTCGTCACGACCCGAAAGCCCGCGCCGACGATAACGACCGAGTTCGAGCACATCGCCGGCCACTCGGCCGAACAGTTCGAAGTTATCGACACGACGAGCGTGGCCGACCTGCTCTCGCGTGACGCGCGGTCAGCCCAGAGTCGCTACGTCTCGAACCCGGGTGACCTCACTGGTATCGGTATCCACCTCACCGAATCGTTGCGCACGCACTTCGAGGCGGGTCGGACTGCTCGGGTCGGTCTCCACGTCCTCTCGACGATTGCGATGTACACAGACCTCAAGCGAGTGTTCCAGTTCCTGCACGTCATCACCGGCCGAATCGCGGCCGCGGAGTTCACGGGCGTGTTCACCCTCGACACCGGCTTTATCGACGACCGCGAACTCGAACTGCTCAAACAGCCGTTCGACGCGCTCATCGAGACGAGAGAGACCGAGAGCCTCGCAGAAGTTCGCACTCGCGGTCTCGATATCGGACCGAAGACGTGGACACCGCTTCGCGTCTGAACGCCACGACCCCGTCAGGCCAAGTGTTCGAGCGCTAAATCGACGACGGGCGAGTCCGTTCGGTCGAACGAGACGAAGACGCCCGACCACTCGTCGTGCGGATAGATGGCGACGACCGCGTTCTCGAACCAGCGGAGCACCGCGTCTAACTCGCCGTAGTCGTCGAACTCGGGTTCGGTCACCGGCTCGCCGAGGGCCTTCATCACGATGGCCTTCATTCGCGCGGTTCGCTCTTCGGGCCCGAACTTCGATTCGAGGTCCTCGCGGAGATACAGCAGTTCGTAGTTCTCACCGTCGTACTGGCCGACGACGCGAACATCGACCTCGTCGAGGTTGCGGAGGCTGTAAATGAACTGTTGGAGCGGGTCGTCACCCTCACGGCCGAAGTCCTCGGCCAAGTCGGCTTCGACCGCTTCGAGCGTCTCGTGTTCGGCGTCGTGTACCTCGTCCATACTGTCCGTCACGGAGAGGGCCGATATATAGCACGGTGTCGATTTTTCTCACCGATAACTGCCGACGCGGAAGCTTTGAAACCCCGCGGGAACGACGAGCAATTAATGCGAATCATCGCCTTCGACTTCGACGGAACGCTTTCTGACTCGGAGATGACCGTCCTCCTCGGCCGGCGCAACGACACCGCCGAGCAGATGGCAGACATCACCGAGCGCGCCATGAACGACGAGATAAGCTACGCCGAGAGCCTTCGCTCCCGCGCTCGCCTGCTCGAAGGACTCGAAGAGGAACTCGCCGAGGAGGCCTACGGCGAGGTCGAACTGCGCCCCGGCGCGGCCGAGTTGATTCGGCGATTGCGCGACCACGGCCACGAAGTCGCTATCTTCACCGGCGGGTTCAAGCGCGGCGTCGAACGCGCATTGGAAAAAGAGGGGGTCGAAGTGGACGATATCGTCTCGAACCATCTCCCCGTGAAGGGCGGCCGACTCACCGGCGGCGTCGAAGGGTCGCTCATCGAAGGCACCAAAGACACGGCACTCGAGAACTACGCCGCCGAACACGACGTCGATATGAGTCGAACGGTCGCCGTCGGCGACGGCGCGAACGACCTCCCGATGCTCGAAGTCGCCGGTCTGTCTGTCGGGTTCATCCCGAAAGACGCCGTCCGCCCAGCGTGCGACGTGGTCGTCTCCTCGATGAGTCGATTAGGAAAGGTGTTCGAGGGCTACGGCATCCTCGACGCCGAAGAGTAACTTCACCGACCGCCCGCTCTTCTCGCATCGTATCCTCCGACGAACAACTCGTGTCTGACAATCTGTATTATCTCCAATTATTCAATTTTGAGAGACATCTCCAAAACATCACCCATCTATCGGGCATTTTTGCCCGTAATTCTCTGAAAAGATACTCGGGGGCCTAGTCCTATATACAACTGTTAACATTCGACAATCTGTACCATGGCTTCAGAACTGGCTGCACTCGACCCGAAAGAACTCGTCTTAGTGCTCATCGCACTCGTTGGGCTCGTTCCGGTCTTGTTGTTACACACATCACGCTCGAAACTGTTCACTGGGGGCTACCTCTTGCTGTGTGTGGGCGCGCTGGCGACGAACGTCGAAGCGCTCGTCCTCGGCGATATTCTCAACCTCGTCGAACACGGTGCCGGTATCGCCGCCTCGGGTATCGTCTTCCTGCTCGCCGCTCGCTCCCAGCGTGCGGCCGCCGCCGCCGACGGGGAGTGAACGATGTTCGAGTTACTCACTCCCGTCCTGGACGTTATCGGATTCGGCGCGTACATCGGCGCGGTAATCGTCTCGCTACAGGCGTACCGCGAGGCCGACGACGACTCGGGATTCTGGCTGAACTTCGCGTTCGCCTCGCTCCTCGGGGTGCTCTGGACGGGCGTCGTCGCCGCCGAGCATCTCGGTCTCGGCGGTGCCATCCTCGACATCGTGAGCGTCTCGCTCCTCACGGCGACGGTTGCGGTGTTCTCGGTCGGCGCGACGGGAACGTACGCCATCGTCCAGAGCATGAAAGAGTCGCGGGCGAACGAGGCGGCCTCACGCGAGGAGGCCGAACAACTCACCCAGTCGCTCGCCTCCTCTGCCGAGGAGTTCAGCGACGTGATGGCGCAGGCGGCCACCGGTGACCTCACGGTTCGGATGCGGGCCGACAAGGACCACGAGACGATGGAACAGGTCAAAGCCTCGTTCAACGAGATGATGGAGGACCTCGAAGGCACGATGGTTCGCATCCAGACGTTCAGCGACGACGTCGCGGCCTCGACCACCCAGATACGTGCGAGTTCGAACGAGGTCCAAGCGGCCAGCGAGGAAGTGAGCGACGCGATGAACTCCGTCGCCGGCGAGACCGAACTCCAACACGAGAACCTGACGGACGTTTCGAACGAGATGAGCACGCTGTCGGCGACGATAGAGGAAGTCGCCGCGTCCTCTACCGAGGTTGCGAAGACCTCCGAACTCGCCGCCGAGTACGGCCAGACCGGTCGCGCGTCCGCGACGCAGGCGCTCGATGGGATGCGGTCGGTTCGGACGAAGACCGACTCGACGCTCGGTGAAGTCGAGGCTCTCCACGACGAAATCGGTGAAATCGTCACCATCGTAGACCTCATCACCGAAATCGCCGACCGAACTAACCTCCTCGCACTCAACGCGTCTATCGAAGCGGCCCGCGCCGGCAAGGCCGGCGAGGGGTTCGCGGTCGTCGCCGGCGAAATCAAAGAACTCGCGGGCGAGGCCGGCCACGCGACCGGGCAAATCGAGGAACTCATCTCCAACATCCAGCACACGGCCGCCGAGACGGTCGAGGACATGCAGGAAGTCGGCGACCGCGTTGATTCCGGCGCGGAGACGGTCGAAGAGGCACTCGACGCCTTCCAAGAGATTGCCGCCCGCGTCAGCGAGGTCAACGACGGTATCCAAGAAATCGACCGCGCGACCAGCGAGCAAGCGACCCTGACCGAGGACGTACTCGACATGGTCGATGGCGTCAACCAGTCGGGTGAACGAACCAGCGAGGAGGTCGCCAGCGTCTCTGCCGCATCGCAAGAACAGACCGCGTCGATGTCCGAAGTGACCACCAGCATCGACTCGCTTTCGAGTTCGGCGACGGAGTTGAGCGACCTGCTCAACCGGTTCGAGGTCGAACAGGCCGGCGGACGAGCGACGCCGACTGCGACGCCATCGCCAGCCGCCGAGGCGACGCCGATGGCCGCCGACGGTGGGGGTGATGCGTCGGGCTTCAATTTCCAACACGACCAGTAAGACGGCACGCTCCCCCAACCAGCCATGTTTTCTGCTAACATTTATCATACTCTGCACCGTACGGTCTGCAATGTCTATCGCTAACGTCAAAACACCCGAGCTATGGGTGGCGGGACTCGCGTTCGTGATTCTCGCGCTCGCCGCCCTCGCCGAGGGTGTCGTCCTCGTGAACTTCGACACACTCGGTGTGGACCGTTCGATTCCCGCCATCGTGGCAGTGGTGGGGACGATGCTGGCGCTGTGGTGGATAGAGAACGAATAGAAGAGAAGAGAGCGAAACTTAGCGATTCAGCGTGTGAATCGCCTGTCCGAGCGCGTTTTCTGCGGCTTCCATCACGGCTTCCGCGAGCGTCGGGTGCGTGTGAATCGTCGAGGCGACGTCTTCGAGCGTCGCGCCCATCTCGATTGCGAACGCGACTTCGGCGACGAGTTCGGAGGCTTCGGGGCCGACGATTTGCGCGCCGAGGACGAACCCTGACGGGTCGTCGGCGACGATGCGGACGAAGCCGTCTGCGTGGTTCGTCGTGAGCGCGCGACCGGACGCACGGAAGGGCATCTGGCCGACGACGGGTTCGAAACCGGCCTCTTCGGCCTCTTCCTCGGTCATGCCGACCGTGCCGATTTCGGGGTCCGTGAAGACCGCCGCTGGGACGGCCTGACTGTCGAAGGCGACGGGTTCGCCGGCGATGTGCTCGGCGGCGACGATTCCCTCTTTCGAGGCGACGTGGGCGAGCATCGGCGTGTCGGCGACCACGTCACCCACTGCGTAGATGTTCTCCACGCTCGTCTGGCGGAAGTCGTTGACTTCGAGGAATCCTCGGTCGTCGGCTTCGAGACCGGCGTTTTCGATTTCCATCGTGTCGCTGACGGGCGAACGACCGACTGCGACGAGTACCTTGTCGGCGCGGTATTCGGACTCCTCGCCGTCTTCGGTCTCGGTCGTGACGAGGATGCCCTCACCCTCTTCGGTCCAGCCGCTCGCGGCCTCGCCGAAGTTCATATCGATGCCGAGGTCCTTCGCGCGCTGCTTGACGACGCGCGCCACGTCGGCTTCGTAGCCCGGCAGGATGTCGTCGAGCATCTCGACGACCGTCACGTCGGCTCCGAGTTTGGCGAACGTCGTGGAGAGTTCCATCCCGATGTAGCCGCCGCCGACGACGACGAGTCGCTCGGGGACGGTGTCCGAGGCGAGCGCGTCGCGGGAGGACCACACCTGTTCGTCCGCGAAGTCGAAGCCCGGAATCTGAATCGGGCGCGACCCGGTGGCGATGATACACTGCTCGAACTCGATGGTTTCGGAGCCTTGTCCCTCGCCGCCGTGGGCGATGCGCACTGCGTTCTCGTCTTTGAACCGCGCGGTTCCCTCGACGAGGTTGACGCCGTTGGCCTTGCACAGTTTCTCGACGCCGCCGGTGAGTTGGTCCACGACGCCGTCTTTCCAGTCGCGGAGTTGCGACATGTCCACGACGGGGTCGGCGTGGATACCCATCTCTTCGGCGTGACCCGCCTCGTGGGCGAGGTTCGCGCTGGTGATGAACGCCTTCGACGGGATACAGCCGTAATTCAGGCAGGTGCCGCCGTAGGCGTCTTTCTCGACGAGCGTGGTGTCGAGACCCTGCTGTGCGGCGCGGATGGCGGCGACGTAGCCGCCGGGTCCGGCACCGATGACCAGTACTTGCGTTCCGGTTGCGATGTCTCCGACGACCATTATTCGAGCACCAACAGTTTGGGGTCTTCGAGGATTTCCTTGATGCGGTTCGTGAAGCGAGCGGCGAGCGCGCCATCGACGATGCGGTGGTCGAACGACAGCGAGACCGTGAGGACGTTTCGGGGCACGATTTCACCATCGACGACGCGCGGCTTTTCTTTGATGGCTCCGAGCGCGAGGATACCCACCTCGGGGTAGTTGATGATGGGCGTCGCGTACTCGCCGCCGATGCCGCCGACGTTCGTGATGGTGAACGTGCCGTCGCGCATCTCGGCGGGCGAAATCTTGCGACTCTGCGCCTTGTCGATAAGCTCGTTCATCTCGTCGGCGAGTTCGAGCATGCTCTTGCTGTCGGCGTCGCGGACGACCGGAACCATGAGCCCCGCGTCGGCGGCGACTGCCACGCCGAGGTTGTAGTCGTCGCGGAGGACGATTTCCTCGTTCTCCTCGTCGAGTTGGGAGTTCATGTACGGGAACTCCTTGAGCGCCGCGATGACCGCCTTCATCACGAAGGGCATGTAGGTGAGCTTCGTCTCGCGCTCCGCGGCGACGGGTTTGAGTTGCGAACGCAGTTCGACCAACTCCGTCACGTCGATTTCCTCGTGGTGGGTGACGTGCGGCGCGGTGTACTTCGAGCGGACCATCTGGTCGGCGATGGCCTTGCGGACGCCCTTGTACGGGATGCGCTCGCCAGCGCCGGAACCGGATTCGGCGGCCGCGGCGGGTTCGGCCCCTGCTTCGCCGCCCGCTTCTGCGAGCGCCTCTGCGTCGGCGGCCTGCGCTTCGCGCTGTGCCTGTGCGTACTCCGTGACGGCTTCGGGCGAGACGAACGCGTCGCCGTTGCGCATCTCGGTCGCGGGCACGGCGTTGAGGTCGATACCTTCCTCTTTCGCCAGTGCGCGGGTCGCCGGGGCGGCCAGCGTCCGGTCGCGGTCGGCGGCCTCGGAGGAGACGCTCTCGCTCGCCTTGGCCGTCGCCGACTTGCCGGCTTTGACCTCGCGGGGTCCGCTGGATTCTGCTTCGGTTTCCTCCTCGCCCTCGGCGGCGGCGCGAACGTCGCCTTCCGTGATGCGGCCGCTCGGGCCGGACCCGCTGACGGTTTCGAGTTCGACGTCGAGTTCGCGGGCGAGACGACGGACGCTCGGTGGGGCGAAGACGCGTCCGCCGGTGTCTTCGTCTTCGTCGGCTTCGGCCGCTTCTTCGGTTTCGGACTCGGCCGCTTTCTCGGCTGCGCCCGCGTCGTCGTCTTCACCTTCGACTTCGACGGTGATGATGACGGTGCCGACGGGAACGACTTCGCCTTCCTCGGCGAAGAGTTCGCTCACGGTGCCGTTGTACGGCGACGGCACATCGACGAGCGCCTTGTCCGTCTCGACTTCCGCGAGCACTTGGTCTTCGGTCACCTCGTCGCCGGGGGCGACGTGCCACGTTACGAGTTCGCCTTCTGCGACGCCTTCACCGACGTCGGGTAGTTTGAATTCCTTGATCGCCATTGTTCAGAAGTCCACCGCCTCTCGAATACCTTCTTCGACGCGGGCGACGGAGGGGAGGTAGTAATCTTCGAGCGCGTAGAGCGGGTACGGAACGTCGTAACCCGTGACGCGCGTGACCGGTGCTTCCTGATAGAGGAGTGCCTCTTCCTGAATCGTCGCCGTGATTTCGGCGGCGAGACCGCCCGTCTTGGGTGCCTCGTGGACGACGACTGCGCGACCCGTCTTCTTGAACGACTCCACGATGGTCTCGCGGTCGAGCGGCGAAATCGTGCGAACGTCAACGACTTCGGCGTCGATACCCTCGTCTTCGAGGTTCTCGACGGCTTCCATCGTCGGGCGCGTCATCGCGCCGTAGGTGAAGACGGTCACGTCCTCGCCTTCGCGGCGGACGGCCGCCTCGCCGATTGGAATCTCGTAGTCTTCTTCCGGAACCTCGCCGCGGAAGGCGCGGTAGATGAGTTTGGGTTCGAGGAAGATGACCGGGTCGGGGTCTCGAATCGCGGAGATGAGCAGACCCTTCGCGTCGTGCGGGGTCGAAGGAATGACGACCTTGAGTCCCGCTTCGTGCGCGTAGAACATCTCCTTTGATTCGGAGTGCGATTCGGGGGCGCGGATGCCACCGCCGTAGGGTGCGCGAAGCACCATCGGGAGCGTAAAGCGACTGCGAGTCCGCGTACGGAACCGGGACATGTGGCTCACGATTTGGTCGAACCCGGGGTACATGAACCCGGAGAACTGAATCTCGGGGACGGGCTTGAGACCCATCGCGGCCATGCCGATGGCCGTGCCGATGATACCCGACTCCGCGAGCGGGGTGTCGATGACTCGGTCGTCACCGAACTCGTCCCAGAGACCCTCGGTGGCCCGGAAGACGCCGCCGTTCTTGCCGACGTCTTCGCCCATGACCAGCACCTCGTCGTCGAGGCTCATCTCGGTGTACAGACCGTCCCGTACCGCTTGTACGATAGTGAGGTTTTGCGTGCTCATTCTCTGAGGAATCCTTCGTCACCGACCTGTTCGAGGAGGTGTTCGAACTCCTCGGCTTGTGCGTCGAGTTCCGCGGTCCGCTCGGCGTAGACGTTGTTGAACATGTTGACCGGGTCCGGGCGCGGTTCGGACTCCGCGGCCTCGATAGCGTCTGCGACCCGCGTCTCGATGTCGTTCTCGATTGCCGCGATTTTCTCGTCGTCCAGACGACCGGTATCGCGGAGGAACGTTTCGAGACGCGGAATCGGGTCCTTGGCCTTCCACTTCTCGACTTCGTCGTCGTCGCGGTAGACCGTCGGGTCGTCCGCCGTCGTGTGGGCACCGAAGCGGTACTGGACCGCTTCGATGAGCGTGGGCCGACCTTCGCCCTCTTTCGGGTTCTTGGCCTTTTCGAGGGCGGCCTTCGTCACCGAGTAGACGGCGAGGGGGTCCATCCCATCGACTTGCACGCCGTCCATGCCGTAGGCGACTGCCTTCTGGGCAATCGTCTCGGAGGCCGTCTGGCGCTCGCGCGGGACGGAAATCGCCCACTGGTTGTTGTTACAGAAGAAGACGTTCGGGGTGTCGAAGACGCCCGCGAAGTTCAGCGCCTCGTGGAAGTCTCCCTCGCTCGTCGCGCCGTCACCGAAGTAACAGATGGCGGCTTTGTCCGTCTCGTTGCGGAGGTTGAACGTCCACCCGACGCCAGTCGCGTGCAGCGTTTGGGAGGCGATGGGGACGGCGACGGGGAAGATGTTGACTCCCTCCGGCATGTCGTTGCCCTTCTCGTGGCCCATCCAGTACAGGAGGGTCTGCTTGAGGGGCAGGCCGCGGAGGAGTGCAGCGCCGTGCTCGCGGTAACTGGGAACCATCCAGTCGTCTTCGTCGAGCGCGATTGCGCTGCCGATTTGGGCACCCTCTTGTCCCGACAGCGGCGGATACGTCCCCATCCGCCCCTGTCGCTGGAGGCTCACCGCGCGTGTGTCGAAGTGGCGGGCGAGTCGCATGTGCCGATACATGTCAACGAGCGTTTCGTCGTCGATGTCTGGCACGTCGCCTACGACGTTACCATCCTCGTCGAGAACTTGTACCTGATCCTGCGGATCACGCTGAAGGACGCTCACGGTAGAACCCTCCTAGTCATAGCAAAATCGTCACCCGCCGCTGTTATATTGTTTTCGTATATAATTTACTTTAGTCCGGAATACGGCCAGACTGTGTATGCTATGTAAACTCATGGGCCAGAAAATTGGACATTTACGATTTTAAACGATTCTTCCTGAAGGAAAGTAGCATGAACACCCATCTCGCCGACGAATACTCGGAAAGTTTGAGAAAATTGCATGAATCAAAAGCCCGCAGAAGATGTAACTTCGATAGACAGTCCGCCGATGTACAGACAGAGTGCTTCTCAGTTCCCGGCGGTCGCCCGTGCTGCCTGTCGCGCCTCTTCGACTGACGACCCTTCGCGGAGGAGTGCGTCCACGAACAACTCGCCCGCTTTGTACGACGAGCGAACCATCGGCCCAGAGGCGCAGTAGAGGAAGTCGAGTTCGTCCTCGGCCACCCGTCGCCACGTCTCGAAGGCGTCGGGGTGGACGTACTCGAACACGTCGAGGTGCGTCCGAGAGGGTTGGAGGTACTGGCCGAGAGTGACGATATCCACGTCCGCTTCTCGAAGGTCCGAGAGCGTCTGGTAAATCTCGTGTTGGTACTCGCCGAGACCGAGCATGATGGAGGTCTTCGTGTGGATTTCGGACTCGTCGGTGACCTGTTGGAGCACCGAGAGCGACTGCTCGTAGCCCGCACGCCGGTCACGAATCGGCCACTGGAGGCGTTCGACCGTCTCGATGTTGTGGGCGATAACGTCGGGTTTGGCGTCGATAATCTTCCGAACTAACTCGGGTTCGCCCTGGAAGTCCGGAATCAACACTTCCACGAGGATACTCGGGTCGCGCTGTTTGATCTCCCGAATCGTCTGGGCGAAGTGACTCGCCCCTTGGTCCGGTAAGTCGTCGCGGTCCACCGAGGTGAGCACCACGTAGTCGAGACCGATTTCGGCGACGGCCTCGGCGACGTTGGCCGGTTCTTCGGCGTCCAGCGCCTCCATCCCGCCGGTCATCACGTCACAGAAGTTGCACCCTCGTGAGCACCGGTCGCCCATGAGCATGAACGTCGCCGTCCCGGGACCGTTTCGCCCGCTCCAACACTCGCCGAGGTTCGGGCAGTTGGCCTCCTCACAGACGGTGTTGAGGTTCCGCTCTCGGAGGGTCGCTTTGATGTCGGTAAAGCGCCGGCCGGACGGGGGTCGCATCTTCAACCAATCGGGCTTCCGCCGCGTGCGCATGTGCAGTAATTTCGGGTGGGCAGGCAAAAGCGTGAGGATTAGCCCGCCTCGCCGACGGTGGTCTCTCATCAAATCGCCGGACTGCCCCCATTCGTGTGCCGTGCTACCACACCAACCAAAATATGCTATATAGATACTGTATTTACCAGAAAGTAAACGAACGCTCAGAAAACATCACGATTGTAGCCCGTATTGCATGTAAAACCGTGCTAGATGTATCACCAGACTGAAAAACTTATATCCGAGTAAATTCTTTTACGGGTATGAACTGGCAACACAGACGAAACATGACGAAGGCTGAATCGAAGAAGCACGAAGCCAAAGCAGGGACGAACTGGTCCTTCATCGCCGCCCTCGCCGGCGCTGCGTAAGGCTCAGACCGCTTTCGTTCGCTCTCCGCCACCACTTCCTCCACGACGAACCGCATTCGAACACGCTTTTTCGTCTCTCGCTCGGCCAGCGACGCGACCGAATGGAGAAACGCCTTTCCCCCCGGACGACTCGGCTACGAGTATGACCCTCGTCTTCGCCACTCGCCGTGCTCTCTCTTCGACGCGGAGGTGCGCGCCGTGAAAGTCGCCGAGGCCGTCCCCGATTTCGCACACGCCTTCGGCTTCGAGGAGTTCAACCGGATGCAACGCGAGGCGCTTCCCGCCATCTTGGAGACCGACCACAACGTCGTCGCCTCGGCGCCCACCGCGAGCGGAAAGACCGCGCTCGCCGAACTCGCTATCTGTCGCACCCTCCGCGACGACGGCACGGCGCTGTTTATCGCGCCCCTCCGCGCGCTCACGACCGAGAAGGAATCCGAGTGGGAACGCTTCGAGGAACTCGGCTACTCGGTGTACGTCGTCACCGGCGAACGCGACCTGAACCCGCGTCGCGCCGCCCGCGCGGACATCCTCGTGATGACGCCCGAGAAGACCGATTCTGCGACCAGAAAACACGACTCCGCGCGCTACTCCTTTATCGAAGACGTGGACTGCGTCGTCATCGACGAAGTTCACCTGCTCGATTCGGAGACTCGCGGCGGCGTCCTCGAAGTCACCGTCTCGCGCATGCGCCGCATCTGTGACCCGCGAATCGTGGCGCTCTCGGCGACTATGCCCAACATCGACGACGTGGCCGCGTGGCTCGATTCGCCCGACGAAGCGACCTTCGAGTTCGGCGACGACTACCGTCCCGTGGACCTCCACGCGGGCGTCAAAACCTACACCCACGGCGAGAACTCTTTCGCCGACAAGTACCGCCGACTCTACCGCGCGTTCGACCTCGCGGAACCCCACATCCGCGACGGCGGCCAGTCGCTCGTCTTCGTCTCCTCGCGGCAGGACGCGGTCCGCGCCGCCGCCAAAGCCCGCGACGAACTCGCAAAGCGCGACGTGCCAATCGGCGCGCGCGGCGACTACGATTTTCATACGGAGGCCAAGGAACTCGGCAACGACTCGCTTCGAAAAGCAGTCCTCGACGGCGTCGGCTTCCACCACGCCGGCCTCGCCCGCGACGACCGAGAGGCCGTCGAAGAGTGGTTCAAGCAGGGGAAGATTCAGCTCCTCTTTTCGACCTCCACGCTCGCGTGGGGGGTCAACCTCCCCGCCCGCTGTGTCGTCATCCGCGACACGAAACACCACGACCCGCTCGAAGGCGAGGTGGATATTTCTCCCTTGGACATCCTCCAGATGCTCGGGCGCGCCGGCCGACCCGGCTACGACGACGTGGGCTACGGCTGGGTCATCTGCGACCACTCGGACCAGAACAAGTACCGCGAACTCCTCCGCGAAGGCAAAGAAATCGAGTCACGACTGGCCGAAGACCTCGACTCGCATCTGAACGCCGAGATTGCCATGGGCACGATTCGAGATTTGGACGACGTGCTCTCGTGGTTACAGACGACGTTCTACTACCGTCGCGCGCAGTCGAAACCCAGCGCCTACGACTTCGAAGACCTGCGCGAGCGCGTCCGCGACGTGCTCGACCGACTCGTCACCCGCGGGTTCGTCGAGATGGACGAGGACCTCGCTATCAACGCCACCGCGCTGGGTCGTCTCACCTCGAAGTACTACCTTCGACTCGAAACCGCCGCCCGATTCGCCGGGCTGGCCGAACGCGAGCGTATCTCCGCCGACGACATCCTCGAAGCCGTCGCGGGCGCGGCCGACTTCCGCGACGTGTCCGCCCGCCAGTCGGAAGTCGATGCCGTCGATTCCGTCCTCACGGGCGTCTCGACGAACCTCGAAGACGGCCCGAAGAAAGTGCTCGCCATCCTCCACGCCAGCATGGCCAACTCCACGCCGGGCGAACTCCGAAGCGACGCGTGGGTGATTCGACAGAACGCCCTGCGTCTCCTCTCGGCGCTCCGCGAGTTCCTCGACACGTTCGCCAACGCCCGCGCCGCGAACCTCGCCCGCCGCGTCGAAGCGCGCGTGGACCACGGCGTCAGCAACGACGCCGCCGCGCTCACCGCCGTCGATGGCATCGGTGCGAACCGCGCGCAGACGCTCGCAACGGGCGGTCTCTCCTCGCCCGCTGACGTGGTCGATGCAGGCGCGAAAGAACTCAGTCGCGCCGGTCTCTCGCAGGGCGTCGCCGAACGCGTCGTCAAGAGCGCGCGCAAACTCCCCGACCCGAGCGTCGAGTGGGGGGCGTTCCCCGAGTCTATCGCTCGCGGTGAGAGCGAGATGCGCGACGTGACGGTGCGAAACAGCGGCGGCGGCGCGAGCACGGGGATTCGCGTCACGGTAAATGGAATCGAGATGTCCGAGAAGACGTGTTATCTCACCGACGAGGTGGCGATTCCCGTCGGCGTCTTCGGCGCGAAAGACGACGAACTCGAATTCGTGGTGGAAGTCACGTTCCCCGACTTACCGTTGTTACCGATTCGGGAGACACGGACGGTTCGGGTGGAGTAGGCTATCGATACCGTTCGGTTGGAGTCCCCACGCAGGTTTCTGGCAACTCCGAGTACAACAGGTGAGACATCTCGTCGTCGTCCACGTGCACCTGCATATCGAGACACGTTTTCCCGTCGAGATTCGTTCTGTCGACTACGGCTGTCGGCGACGTTCGAGAGTGCAACTGTTCGCCGTCGACGTTCGCTTCGGTGAGTACCTCGTACTCGCCAGATTCAGACGACCATTCGTGAATTCGGACTGGCATCTCTCGTTGCGGTCCGATTTTCTGCGTCTCGCTATAGACCACGTTCCCGTCTCGTTTGACGGTGATGTCGAGGAGTACCTGCTCGTCGACAGTCCAAATTATCGTAACACTCCGGAGCGCCAGTGGTGGAGGACCGAACGACGAGCAGCCACTAAGTGAGCCGATTGTCGCAGCGGCGAGTAACTCTCTCCGATTGAATTTCATCTAAATGGCGGTTATCTGCGTTTTTGATGTCGTTATTCGCCGGTCAGGGCCGCCCGCAACTCCTCGGGTCCGTCCACGATTTCGTCCGCCAGCGAGAGGTCTAATTCGGCGTTGTGGCCGACACGGTAGGCGATGGTGTAGGCCCCCGAGCGAACGCCCGATTCGATGCCGTTCACCGAATCTTCGACTACGACACAGTCCTCGGGGTCGTAGCCGAGTTCACTCGCGGCGTGCTCGTAGATGTGCGGTTCGGGTTTGCCGGGGTCGTCGATGTCGTCGGCAGAGAGCACGAGGTCGAGGGGGTCGAGGGCGAAGCGCTCGCGGACGACAGAAATCCACGACTGCGGGGCCGACGAGACGATGGCGACTTTCTTGCCGTTCTCGCGGAGGGTCGAAAAGAGTGACTCCGCGCCGTCCATCAGGACGACCTTCTCGCCGTAGAGGTCTACAGCGTTCGCCTCGTAGGCCTCGATGAACTCGGGTTTGGAGACGGTGGTGCCGTATTCCGCGTCGAGGTAGTCGTAGATTTCGCGGAAGTTCATCCCCGTAATCTCCTCGTGGTCGGGGTCGCCCGACTCGATGGCGTCGGCGAAGACCCACTCGTCTTCGAACGCGTGCCAGTAGGGTTCGGAATCGACCAACACACCGTCCATGTCGAACAGCACGACCGGTTTGTCCATACCTCGGGCGTCGTGCCCGCCGACCAAAGGCCTTCGTGCCGCGGCATCACTGATGGACCCCGTTTTGGCATCAGTGATAGACCTTCGCCCGTAGGTTGAAATCGGAATTCGAACAGACCCCGGCGCATGGAATCTATCCGCATCTTCGCGGGCGACTGCACCGTCGAATTCGAAGGCTCGCGCGACCGGACCCAACGCGGCCGGGTCGTCGTCGTCGCCAAACCCGACCGAACCGTCCTCGTCCACGACGCAGACGGCTATCAACCGGTCGCGTGGCTCACCCGCGCCGACTCGCTCACGGTCGAATCAGGTCCGGGGTCGTTCGGACTCGTCGCCCGCGCTGGCGAGCAACGCTTGGAAGTCAAATCCAACGACGTGACCGGCCGTGCCGAGTATCCGACGACTGCCGCGGGCGTTCCGGTCGGGTCGCACCCAGACACGGGCGAACCGATGGTTCGGTCTGCCGGTTCTGTCGCCGGACTCGACTCGGGCGTCGAGTACCCGCTCCCCGCCGGAAGCACCGTCCTCGATTCGACCTGTGACGACTGCGGTCTCCCCCTCGTTCACGTCGAACGCGGCGCGGCGTTCGACGTCTGTCTCGACCGCTCGTGCGACCCGCTCGACGAGCGCGTGAAAGCCCGATTCGACGGCGAGTGGTCGTGTCCCGACTGCGACTCGCCGCTCCGAATCATCTACCGCGGCGGCCGCCTGCTCGCCGGATGCGACGCCTACCCCGAGTGCGAGACTGCCTTCTCGCTCCCCTCGGGCGTCGCGGTCGATACGTGCGAGTGCGGACTTCCCATCTTCGAGACCGCACGCGGGCGTCGGTGTCTGGACTCGACCTGTGAGTTCGCATGACTGGAGGCCCGCGGCGTCGTCCGTGGTCCCGTCGCTGGCGACAGGGCCACCCGCCCATCGCCGCCGCCCGCATCGCAGACCCTTTGTCGTCGCCCGCCTCCCCAGTGAGTATGCAAGGACGCCTCGACGACCACTCCGTCCACCTGCCGGGCGACGCCCGGCAGCGCTTCTACGACTCACGAGGCTACGGCAAACCCACCGGCGGCAACGACCTCATCGTCGCCCCGGTGGAGGCCGCACACCTCCTCGCCCGCGGTGACATCGACGGTGTAGACGGCATGGGCTTGCGCGAACTGCTCGCCCGAACCGGCACGACGCTCGATTTCGTCGTCTACAAAGACCTCCGCGACCGGGGATTCTACCTCTCGCCCGCCCGCGACGACTGGCCCGGCGTAGACAGCGACGTGGCCGACGGTGCCGACTTCGTCGTCTACCCGCGCGGCAACGGCCCGTGGGACGGCGAGGTCGAACACCGAATGCGCGTCGTCGGCGAACGCGAATCCATCTCCGTCGATGGACTCGGCGACGTGGTCCTCGCCATCGTTGACGAGGACGGCGATTTGACCTACTTCGACACGGAGGCGTACGACCCCGAAGGCACCGCGACCGAGGACCTCCCCTCGGACCTCGACGCGCAACTCCTCTCGGACCGCGCGCTCCTCTGGTCCGGGATGGACGACGTGTATCAGCAGGGCTTCTTCGGCCAGCGCCTCTACGGTCGGAACGCCGACGACGGCCCGCTCCAACTCTCGCTGCTCGAAGCCGCCCATCTCGCTCGACAGGGTGCGGTCGATATCGACGAGGCCGACGTCGTCGCCTGCGGCCGCGACGTGGAAGGCGACCGATTCGACCGCCGTCTCGCGGTGTACTCCGAACTCCGAGCGGCCGGGACCGTCCCGAAGAGCGGCTTCAAGTTCGGCTCGGACTTCCGGGTCTACACCGACTTCGAGTCCGTCTCGGACCTCTCGCACTCCGAGTTCCTCGTGCGCGTCGTGACGCCCGACCACACGTTCGCCCCCCGCGATCTGTCGCTCGACGTGCGCCTCGCCGGCGGTGTCCGCAAACGAATGGTTTTTGCGCTGACCGACGCCAAGCAGAAGGTAGACTGGCTTTCGGTCAGTCGGCTTACGCCATGACACGAGACGAACCCGCGGAGCGTATCCGCACCGATGGAGGGACAGCAGAGGGAGCCGACGAAGTCGCTCTCGACCCGTGGGGCTCGTCAACCATCGCCGACTACCGGAAACTGTTCGAGGAGTTCGGCATCGAGGAGTTCGACGACGTGCTCGACGAGGTGCCGAACCCCCACTACCTGATGCGCCGCGGCGTCATCTTCGGCCACCGCGACTACCGACCGGTTCTCGAAGCCATGCGCGACGGCGACGACTTCGCCGTCCTCTCTGGCTTCATGCCGACCGGCGACCCACACATCGGCCACAAGTTGGTCTTCGACGAGATAATCTGGCACCAACAGCAGGGCGGCGATGCGTACGGTCTCATCGCCGACATGGAGGCCCACTCCGCCCGCGGCATCTCGTGGGACGAGATAAACGAGCACAGCCGCGACTACCTGCTGTCGCTCATCGCGCTCGGCTTCGACACCGACGAGGGCGAACTCTACCGGCAGTCGGACAACGACCGACTCCAGCGACTCGCCTTCGAACTCGGCGGGAAGGCGAACTTCTCGGAGTTCCAAGCCATCTACGGCTTCGACGGCGAGACCAACGTCTCGCACATGCAATCGGTCGTCACCCAGATGGCCGACATCCTCTACCCGCAACTGGACGACCCGATGCCGACGGTTATCCCGGTCGGTCCCGACCAGGACCCGCACGTTCGCTTCGCCCGCGACCTCTCCGAACGGATGCGCTTTTTCAAGGTGACCGAGGCGTTCGCGTCCTTCGAACTGGACGACACCGAACGACCACTCGTCGCCGCGGCCTACGATGCCCGCGACGAGTACGCCGAAGACGCCGACGTGCCCCGGTGCGGCGAAGCCGCCGAGTGGCTCGCCGACGCCAACCTCGACGCCGAAGGTATCCTCGTCGCCGACTCAGTCCGAGACAGCGCCGTAAAGAAACTCGAAAACGCGGGCATGGAACCGCTCCGCCCGCGGATTCGGTTCTTCGCCCGCCAAGCGACGGACGAAGCGTTCGAGGCGCTCATCGAGGACATCGACGGCGAGAAACGGCGCTACGACCAGCACATCGACGCCTTCGAAATGAGCGTCGATGCGGCCGAAGACCTCGCCCGCGAAGTCGAGGCTCACCACGGCGGCTACGGCTTCATCCCGCCGTCTTCGACCTACCACCGCTTCATGACGGGTCTCACCGGCGGCAAGATGTCCTCGTCGATTCCGGCGAGTCACATCTCGCTCTTGGACGACCCGGAAGACGGCTACGACAAGGTCAAATCCGCCACCACCGGCGGCCGCGACACGGCCGAAGAGCAGCGCGAACTCGGCGGCGAGGCCGACAAGTGCCCGGTGTACGAACTCTACGCCTACTTACTCACGGGCGACGACGACGAGTTCGCCAAGAAGGTCTACGACGAGTGTGTCGGCGGCGAGCGACTGTGTGGCGGCTGTAAGGAGGAGGCCGCGACGCTGATGCGCGAGTTCCTCGAAGACCACCAAGAGAAGCGCGAAGAGGCCGAGGAACTCCTCGACTCGCTCGATATCGACTTGGAGACGGAGCGACGAGGGGTCGCAGCCGAGCATTAGCGAGGCTGCGGCTCGTGGCGTCTTTGACGACACGGTGTTGCCGCCGAACATTAGTGAGGCGGCAGCTCGTCGCGCCTGTAACGTGCGACGGTGTTGCCGCGGAGCATTAGCGACGTGGCGACTCGTGAGGCGCGAAGCGTCTCACGGTGGTTTGTCGAGCGTAAGCGAGACAAACGTCGAGAATCTTTGATTCTCGGTATTTCACCGAGCGGAGCGAGGTGAAGTGGCGGCCGACCACTAACTCGACTACAACCCCACGTCTTCGCCGACGTTCCGCTCTTTTGCTTTCTCGTAGAGATACTGCGCAGTCGCCGCATCGAGCACCGCCGACCCGACGCTCTCGACGACCAGAATCTCGTCGTCAGCCTCGCGGCCTGCGTCGCCTTCGAACACGTCCGAGAGCGGCACGAGGTCAGACTCTGACAGCCCAGACGCCTGAATATCGCCGATGTCGGCGACTTCCTCGGGCACGTCGGCGAACACCCGCGCGGCGCGCTCGAACGTCCTCGCATCGAGTTCCTGCATCTCGGCTGTGTAGGCCCCGACGGCGACGACGAGTGTTCCTGATTCGAGCAACTCGCCGGCGAAGACGGGGTCGTCGCTGGTCGTCGCGGTCACGACGACGTTCGACCCAGAGACGGCTTTTTCCGGCGATTCGACCGCTTCTGCGTGGATTCCTTCGTCGCGCAGGTCGGCCGCGCACTCCTCGCGGGAGTCGCTCGGCGAGTAGACGCGTACGGATTCGATGTCGCAGGCGGCGGCGATGGCGCGCGTTTGCCAGCGCGCTTGTGTTCCCGCGCCGAAGACGCCGAGTCGAATCGGGTCGGACGCGAGATATTCGGCGGCCAACCCGCCGATACAGCCGGTTCGAGCGCTCGTAATCGTGGTTCCGTCGAGGAGCGAGAGCGGGAGACCAGTCGTCGCGTCGGTCAGGACCACCTGTGCGTTGACGGTTGGGAGACACTGAGCGACGTTGCCCGGATGGACGGCCGCGAGTTTGGTCGCGTACACGTCGCGGCCGTGGATGTAGGCGGGCATGGTGAGCGCAGTCCCGAGCGGCGAGTCGGTTTCGGACTCGCTGGCCGGATTCGACTCGTTGATTCCGTTCCGGACTGAATCGACGTCGATGCCGACCGGGAAGTGGGGTCTCGGTGGGCGTTCGACCTCGCCGCGACCCTGTTTGACGAACGCCGCTTCGACGACTGGAAAGAGTTCTGAAAGCGAGAGAAGACCGCGAATCACGTCCACCGAGAGAATCCGGACCATACGGCGACTTCTCACCGGGGTCTGGTTAACGTTTCGTGCATTGCTGGCACGGCACACATTTATCGCCGGCCTGTCTCTACATCGAGCATGCACGTCCTCATCGTCGGTGGCGGCGTCGTCGGACTCGCGTGTGCCCACGCGCTGTGCACCCGTGGCGTCCACGTCACTGTCTGCGAGGCGGGGTCGCTCGGTAGCGGGAGCACCGGACGCGCCGCAGGCGGGATTCGAACCCAGTTTTCGACCCGCGTGAACGTGGACCTCTCGCTGGCGAGCATCCCCGTCTGGGAGTCCTTTAGCCAAGCATTCGGCGTCGATATCGACTACCGAAAGACGGGCTATCTCTTCGTCGCCCGAACCGAGGAGACAGCCGACGCGTTCCGCGACAACGTCTCCATGCAGAACGAGGCGGGCGCGCAGAGCGAACTCCTCTCGCCCGACGAAGCCCGAACGCACCTCTCCGGCCTGCGCGACGAGCAGTTCGTCGCGGCGACGTACTCGCCGCTGGATGGCATCGCCGACCCGCACTCCGCAGTACAGGGATTCGCGGAGGCAGTTCGGAGCGTCGGCGGCGACATCCGAACGAAGACCCCAGTGACGGGACTGACGCGGGCGGGCGAGAAGTGGACGGTCGAGACGCCCGACGAGACGCTCACGGCCGATTTCGTGGTCAACGCCGCGGGCGCGTGGTCACGAGCGATTGGCGAACTCGCGGGCGTCGAGTTACCGATTGCACCGCGCCGTCGGCAGGCCGCGGTGGTCGAACCTGAGACGAGACTCCCCGACGACGCGCCGTTGACTATCGACCTCGATACGGGGTCGTACTTCCGCCCGGAGCGCGAGGGAACGGCGCTCGTCGGCGGACACTTCTCGGCGACCGACCCCGACGTGAACCCCGACCGATTCGACCAGTCGATGGACATCGAGTGGGCCGTCGAAGCGACCGAACGCGCCGACGACTGCGCGGCCTACTTCGGTCCCGAGACCAGAATCAGAAACGGCTGGGCGGGCTTGTACGCCGTCACGCCCGACCACCACGCAATCGTGGACGAGGTGGCTCCGGGATTCGTCGTCGCCGCCGGATTCTCGGGCCATGGCTTCCAGCACGCGCCCGCGACGGGCCACGCCGTGGCCGACCTGTGTCTCGGCGAGGACACGGGGTCGGTCGATATCTCCGAGCTATCTGTCGAGCGATTCGAGTCGGGCACGACGTTGACAGAACAGAACGTCGCTTGAGTGCCCAGAACGTCGCTTGAGAGCTGAGCGCCGAGGGTCGCGCGTGCCTCAACGCTCACGAGAACTCGCTCAGGTGCTCATGTTCACGACGGTCCGGAGTTCGCCGCGGACGCGTTTCGGGTCGGCAACGTCTTGCGACGAGAGCACCCGATAGCCGCCGTCGTCCTCCACGACGCGATAGGTCGTCGAACCGTCGTCGAACTCGTAGGGCGGCGAGGTCTTCACGACGAACGCGTCGATGTCGTCCCTGTCGTCGGGGCGGTTCGGGGGCTTGACGATGAGCGAGGCCTCGTGGCCGATTTCGAGCGAATCGAGGAGGCCTTGGACGGTGTTCATTCGTGAGTGGTCGAAGTGCTCCCACTAGACGTTTACTGCCGATTTCACGCGGGAGACGCGCAACGCTTTTAGTTCAGACTCACAATCGCTCCCCTATGGCAACCGAACCCACTCGCCGGACGCGCGTGCGCGAACCGACCACCGACGGGTTCGGCTTCTTCTTTCTGACCGCCTGAGGTCGGCGGACTCCACCCGAGTGTGACCACGCTCGCTGGACGAAACCGACCCCTTCGGTCACCCGCACGACGGCGGGCCTTCGAAACTGCTAACCGACTACCAGACGGCTCACACGACAACAATCAGATGCGACTTCCGGAATCACAGGTCGCGGTGTTGAACGCCGCGAGCGCGACAGACGAACAGACGATAGAACAACTCGCGGAGGAGTTAGGAATAAAACCCGAGACGGTGACGGGCGCGGTGTTCGACCTCCGCGACGACGGACTCGTCTCGGTCTCCGAGACGGTCGAAGAGACGGTCGAACTCACCGACGAGGGCGAGGAGTACGCCGAGGAGGGACTTCCCGAGGTGCGACTCTTCCGCGCCGCGCTCGACGTGGGCGACGGCGACTCAATCCCGATGGGACAGGTCATCGGCGCGTCCTCGCTCGCCGGTCCCCAAGTAGACATCGCGCTCTCGAACTTCGCGCGAAAGGGCTACGGCCGCATCGACTCGGGCGAACTCGTCCCCGACGCGGACGCCAGTCCCGACGGCGACGAAGAGGCCGCCGCGCTCTCGGCGCTCCTCGATGGCGAATCGGTCGATGGCGACGTGCTCGACCAACTCGAATCGAGAAACCTCGTCGTTCGCCACGAATCGACGATTCGCTCGGTGCTCCTCACCGACGAGGGCGTCGATGCGCTGATGATGGGCGTCGAGGCCGCCGAGACCGTCTCGCGTCTCACCCCCGAGATGCTGACCTCGGGCGAGTGGCAGGACGTGGAGTTCACCGAGTACAACGTCGAGGCCGACGCGCCCGTGGTCCAAGGCGGGAAGAAACACATCCTCCGGCAGACCGCCGACCGCGTGAAAGACGTGCTCGTCGGCATGGGCTTCTCCGAGATGGAAGGCCCGCACGCCGACGCCGACTTCTGGATTAACGACTGTCTGTTCATGCCGCAGGACCACCCGGCGCGGACCCACTGGGACCGCTTCGCCCTCGACGTGCCGCCGATGGAGGACATCCCGGAAGACCTCATCGAGCGCGTCCGCTCGGCCCACCTCGAAGGAGTTGGCGACGACGGCGACGGCTACCACTCGCCGTGGTCCGAGGACTTCGCCCGCGCCATCGCGCTTCGCGGCCACACCACGTCGCTGTCGATGCGCTACCTCTCGGGTCACGAAGTCGGCGAGCTAGAGCCGCCACAGCGGTACTTCTCGGTCGAGAAGGTGTACCGAAACGACACGCTCGACCCGACGCACCTGCTCGAATTCTACCAAATCGAGGGGTGGGTCATGGCCGAAGACCTCTCGGTGCGCGACCTGATGGGCACCTTCGAGGAGTTCTACTCGCACTTCGGCATCACGGATATCCAGTTCAAACCGCACTACAATCCCTACACCGAACCGTCGTTCGAACTGTTCGGTCGTCACCCGGAGACGGGCGAACTCATCGAAATCGGGAACTCGGGGATGTTCCGCGAGGAAGTCCTGCGACCCCTCGGCGTCGAGTGCGACGTGATGGCGTGGGGGCTCGCCCTCGAACGCCTCTTGATGCTCATGTACGGCTTCGACGACATCCGCGACGTACACGGAACGCTGTGTGACCTCGACCTGCTCCGCGAAACGGAGGTAATCCGATAATGCCCGTAGTTGACGTTCAACCCGACGAACTCCGCGAACTGACCGGCCACGAAGACAAATCCGACGACGAGTTCAAAGACGACCTGTTCGCGCTCGGTCTCGAATTCGAGGGCGTCACCGAGGACGGCGCGTTCCAACTCGAATTCGGTCCCGACCGACTGGACCGCCTCTCGGTCGAGGGTGTCGCGCGCTCGCTTCGCTACCAGTACGGTGACGCCCGCGGCGTGGCCGTCCCGAAGACGAACGACCCCGACTGGACCATCGTCGTGGACGAGTCCGTCCCGGACGAGCGCCCCTACGTCACCGGCGCGGTCGTCCGCGGCGTTGACCTCGACGACCCGGCGCTGGAGTCGCTCATCCAGTTGCAGGAGAAGCTTCACGCGACGATGGGTCGCAAGCGCGCCAAGGGCGCAATCGGCATCCACGACCTGACGATGCTGAAAGGCGACGTCCTGTCTGAGGACGCGTCGGGCAACTCGATTACGTACAAGGGCGTCGAACCAAAGGGCGACACGTTCGTCGCGCTCGACTCGAACGACGAGTGGACGCCCGAAGAGGTGCTCGAACAGCACGCGACCGGGCAGAAGTACGCCGACCTCGTCCGCGGCTACGACCGCTATCCGGCCATCTACGACGAAATCGGCCTGTTCTCGTTCCCGCCGGTCATCAACGGCCGCCGAACCGAAGTGACCACCGACTCGCGCGACCTGTTCGTCGAACTCACGGGCACCGACCAGTGGACCATCGACCGGATGTGCAACATCATCTGCTACGCGCTGGCCGCCCGCGGGGCGACCATCGAGGAGGTCGAAGTCGAGTACGACTCCGGAACCGTGGTCAAACCCGACTTCGAAGTCGAGACGAAGCACGTCAGTCACGACCGCATCGAGACGATTCTGGGCGTCGAGTTGGAGATGGACGAGGTCATCGACCTGTTCGAGCGCTCCGGGATGGACGCGAACGCGGAATTGGGAGACGAAATCGTCTACGAGGTCTCCATTCCGCCGTACCGCGTGGACGTGCTCTCGCCGCTCGACCTCGTGGACGACGTTGGTCGGGCCTACGGCTTCAACGAACTCGAACCGCGGTATCCCGACGTGGGGACGGTCGGTGAGCGTCACGCGCGCTCCCGGCTCGAAGACGCCGCCCGCACCTCGCTCGTCGGTCTCGGTTTCGAGGACCTCCTCAACTTCCACATGATTTCCGAGGAGGAGAACTACGAGCGCATGGGCGTCGAAACGGGCACGTCAGTCCTCGGCGGCGGCGAACCCGCCTCTATCACCGAACCCTACAGCGAGGACTACACGATGCTTCGGTCGTGGGTGCTCCCGTCGCTGACGATGGTGCTGGAGAACAACACCCACCGCGCCTACCCGCAGGACCTCGCCGAAATCGGTCACGTCGCCCACCGCGACGATTCGGAGAACACGCGGGTCGCGGAATCGCGCCACGTCGCGGCCGTCCTCGCCCGCCACGACGCGACCTACGAAGACGCAAAGAGTCGCCTGACGGCGCTCTGCCGCGACTTCGGCGTCGAACTGGAGACGCCCGCGACCGAGCACCCGTCGTTCATTCCGGGTCGAACTGCGTCGGTCGTCATCGACGGTGAGGAAGTGGGCGTCATGGGTGAACTCCACCCCCGCGTCATCGTCGAACACGACCTCGAACTGCCGGTCGCGGCGTTCGAGTTCGAGCTGTCGGCGCTGCAGTAAGCCGTCTCGGTCGTTTTCTGAATCTCCCCATTCAGCGCCGTTATCTCGCTGAATCGCCTCTCTCTAGTGATGAAAATACTCGTCACTGGCGCGACCGGGCAACAGGGTGGCGCCGTCATCGACCATCTCCTCTCGGGCGAGTTCGGCGAGCACGAGGTGTACGGTCTCACACGCGACCTCACCGACGACCGAGCACAGGAACTCGTCGCTCGCGGCGTCCACGTCGTCGAAGGCGACATGCGCGATTACGACCGCATGGTCTCGCTCATCTCGGGCGTCGAGGGCGTCTTCTGCGTGACGACGTTCTTCGAGGACGGTCCCGACGCGGAACTCGCACAGGGGTTGGCTGTCGTCGATGCCGCCGCCGACACCGGCGTCTCGCACCTCGTCTACTCGTCTGTTGACGGCGCGGAACGCTCACCCCTCCCGCACTTCCAGTCGAAGTTCGCTATCGAGCGACGGATTCGAGAGCGTGACCTCCCCGCGACGGTCGTCAGACCGGGCTACTTCATGCAGAACTTCGCGTGGCTGGCCGCCGATATCGAAGCCGGGAGGCTCTCGCTCCCCGTCTCGCCCGAGACGGTGCTCCACCTCGTCGATTCCGACGATGTCGGCCGGGCGGCGGCCGCAGCGTTCGCCGACCCCGCGCGGTTCCTCGGCGAGAGTTTCGAACTCGTCGGCGACGCGCTGACGCTCTCGGAGGTTGCGACGACGTTCGCCGACGCGCTCGCCCGTCCGGTCGAATTCGAACAGACGCCGAGTTCGGCCTACCGCGAGGCTCGGGGTGACGAAGTCGCCGACATGTACGCGTGGTTCGATTCGGGGGCCTACAGCCCGCGGCGTCCCGACCTGTCGCGGTTCGGTCTCGTCCCGCGAACCTTGGCCCAACACATCGACGAGAACGACGCGTGGCGACCGGCCCCCGCGCCGGTGAGATAACTATCGGTAATTTCTACCGCCGAGAGATTCCTTTCGTGCATGCAATATCGGGACGATAGAAATCTTTAGGCTGTGGCTCGTTGGGATTCTCGTATGAACGATAATGAACTACTCCGCGAGACGCTGGCAGTGACCCACGGCGAGCGCGGACAGGCCCCCGCGCCGGGCGTCGAGGACGTCGTCGTCCCCCTCCACCTCTCTTCGACGTACTCGATTCCCGATATCGACCCCGATGCCGACCTGGAGTTGCTCGACCCAGACGCGGGCGAGTATCTCTACTCGCGGCTGTCGAATCCGACGCGGAACGCGTTGGAACACCGACTCGCGGCGCTCGAAGGCGCGGAACACGCGCTCGCGTTCGTCTCCGGGACGGCGGCTATCGCCGCGACGATGATGGCGACGGTCCAGCCCGGCGACCACGTCGTGGCGTTCGAGGACCTCTACGGCGGGACGAAGACGATGCTCAACCGCCTGCTCGGCGAGAAACTCGGCGTCGAGGTGTCGTTCGTCGATGCGACCGACGTTTCGAACGTCGAAGAGGCGATGAGCGAGGACACGACGCTCATCTGGATGGAGACGCCGACGAACCCGCTCATGCACCTGTGTGACATCGAGGCAATCGCTTCCGTCGCCGACGAGTGGAACGTCACGTTCGGCGTCGATAACACCTTCCTCAGCCCCTACTTCCAGAACCCGCTGTCGCTCGGTGCGGACGTGGTCGTCCACAGCACGACGAAGTTTTTGAACGGGCACTCCGACTCCATCGGCGGTGCAGTCGTCACCGACTCGGACGACCTGATGGACGAACTCGCGTTCCTCCAGCGCGTCGGTATGGGGTCGATGCTCTCGCCGTTCGACTCCTACATGACCCTCCGCGGCATCAAGACGCTCCCGCTTCGGATGCGCCAGCACGAGGAGAACGCCATGGAAATCGCCCGGTTCCTCGAATCCCACGACGCGGTGACGCGAGTGCTGTATCCGGGTTTGGAGTCGCATCCACAGCACGAACTCGCCGCGCGCCAGCAGTCCGGATTCGGCGGCGTGCTCTCGTTCGAACTCGATACCGACCTCGACGGGACCGCGGAGTTCTTGGGCAACTTGCGGGAGTTCCCGCTTGCCGTGAGTCTCGGCGGGGTGGAGAGTCTCATCGAGCACCCCGCGACGATGACGCACTCGCCGCTCTCGCTGACCGAACGCGAGCGTCTCGGCATCTCGAACTCGCTTCTCCGGTTGTCCGTGGGTGTCGAACACGTGGACGACTTGCTTTCGGACCTCGACGCCGCGCTCTCGGTAGTCTGAGCGCCGGCGGTCGGTTTTCTCCGCTCTCTCGCCCGCATTCTAACCGAGTTGTTTAACAGTCTACCCAGTGGTAGATACGCCAACGCAATGCCGAGCGGAGAATATGACCCTGAAACCGTCGAAGCGAACTGGCAAGAGAGGTGGGTCGATGACGACCTGTACGCCTACCCGGACGCCGCGGTAGACTCGGATACCGTCTTCTCGATCGACACGCCGCCGCCGACGGTCTCCGGAAGCCTGCACTGGGGCCACGTCTACGGGGCGACCCTGCAGGACTTCGTCGCTCGGTTCAACCGAATGCGCGGGAAGGACGTGTTCTTCCCCTTCGGCTACGACGACAACGGCATCGCCTCGGAACTCCTGACCGAGGACGAACTCGGAATCAAGCACCAGGACTACGACCGACAGGAGTTCCAAGAGCTCTGCCGCGAGGTGACTTCGGAGTACGAGGCCGACTTCAACGAGAAGATGCAGAGCCTCGGTATCTCCATCGACTGGAACAACACCTACCAGACGATTTCGCCGCAGGTCCAGCGCGTCTCGCAACTCTCGTTTATCGACCTCTACGAGAAGGACCGCCAGTACCGCCAGCGCGCACCCGCAATCTGGTGTCCCGAGTGTGAGACGGCTATCTCGCAAGTCGAGACCGAAGACGACGAACAGCACTCGCACTTCCACGACATCGAGTTCGGCGTCGCCGACTCGGACGATTCGTTCGTCATCTCCACGACGCGACCCGAACTCCTCCCCGCGTGTGTCGCCGTCTTCGTCCACCCCGACGACGACGAGAACGAGGACCTCGTGGGCCAAGAGGCCGAGGTTCCGCTCTTCGGCCAGACCGTCCCGATTCTCGAAGACGAGCGCGTCGATTTGGAGACCGGAACCGGATTGGTCATGTGCTGTACCTTCGGCGACCAGACCGACATCGAGTGGTACCAGGCACACGACCTGCCGCTCCGAATCGCCATCGACGAGTCCGGCACGATGACCGACGTTGCGGGCGAGTACGCCGGTCTCTCCTCGGGTGAGGCGCGCGAGAAAATCGTCGCTGACCTCGACGACTCGGGCGCACTGCTCGACAAGCGCGCTATCACCCACACCGTCAACGTCCACGAGCGCTGTGGTACGAGCGTCGAGTTCCTCGTCAAGGACCAGTGGTACATCAAACTGCTCGACAAGCGCGAGGAGTATCTCGACGCTGGAAAAGCGATGGAGTGGTTCCCCGACAAGATGTTCACTCGGTACAAGAACTGGATCGAGGGACTCCAGTGGGACTGGGCGATTTCGCGCCAGCGGTCTTCGGGGATTCCGTTCCCGGTCTGGTACTGCGGCGAGTGCGAGCACGTCGTCGTCGCCGACAAGGAAGACCTGCCGGTTGACCCGCTCGCCGACGACCCGCCGGTCGATTCCTGTCCCGAGTGCGGTCACGACGAGTTCGTCGCCGAAGACGACGTCTTCGACACGTGGGCGACGTCGTCGCTGACGCCCCTCATCAACGCTGGCTGGGACTGGAACGCCGAGACCGAGTCCTTCGAGATGGACAAGCCCGAACTCTTCCCGTTCGACATGCGCCCGCAGGGTCACGACATCATCTCGTTCTGGCTCTTCCACACCGTCGTCAAGTGCTACGAGCACACGGGCGAGGTGCCGTTCGACAGCGTGATGATAAACGGGATGGTCCTCGACCAGAACCGCGAGAAGATGTCGAAGTCGGTCGGTAACGTCGTCTCGCCCGACGAAGTGCTGGAGAAGTTCCCCGTCGATGCCGCCCGCTACTGGGCCGCCGGAAGCGCCGTCGGCGACGACCTGCCGTATCAGGAGAAGGGTCTCGTCGCGGGCGAGAAACTCATGCGAAAGCTCTGGAACGCCTCGAAGTTGGTCGAGAGTCTGACCGAGGACGCACCCGAGGAGTTCGACCACGACGACCTGAAGTCTATCGACCGATGGCTCCTCGCCTCGATGGACCGCGAAATCGAGTTCGTCACCGAGAAACTCGAAAACCGGGAGTTCTCGAAGGCGCGCGACCGCCTCCGGAGTTTCTTCTGGCACACGTTCTGTGACGACTACCTCGAAATCGCCAAACAGCGCCTCCGCGAGGGCGACGACCCCTCGGCGGCCTACACGCTCCAGACCGCCCACCGGCGCTTCGTCGTCCTGTTCGCACCCGTCCTCGCGCACATCACCGAGGAACTCTGGGCAGACATGTACGACGAGGGTTCGAGCGTCCACCAGCAGGCGTGGCCCGAACCGCTCGGTCTCGACGCCGACTTCGAAGCGGGCGAGACGGCCATGGCCGTCGTCGGTGCCCTGCGAAAGTACAAGAGCGACGCGCAACTCCCGCTCAACGTCGAACTCGACGAAGTCGAAGTCTACGGCAACATCGACGGCTTCGAAGACGACATCAGCGGCGTGATGCACGTCGCGGACCTCTCTTCGACCACCGAAGAACCGCCTATCGAGTCGGTCATCGCGGGCATCGACCTCGACTACTCGGTCGTCGGTCCCGAGTTCGGTGCCAAGGTACCCGATATCGAGGCCGCACTCGCACAGGACGACTACGAACTCGTCGGCGACGAACTCCACGTCGCGGACGTCGAACTCGGCCCCGACATGTTCTCGGTCGAAGAAGCGCGCACCTACTCCGGCGAGGGCGACTTCGTCGAGACCGAGGGCGCGCTCGTCATCGTCAAGAACTGAGTAGTCGCTCGTCGGCGACCTTTTCTACCAGTCGCGCCCGTGGAGGTGGTTTTCGTCCGAGAGGCGGATATCGTCGAGCGCGAGGTGTGCGGCCTCCTCGACGGCGTCGTCGTCGGCTTTCAGCGCCCGCCCGAGTTCGCGCTCGACGTGCTGGCGTTCCACGCCGTCGGGGTGCGTCGTCATCCCGATTCGGCCGAGTGCGGTGGCCGCTTCGCATCGCACTGCCGTGCTGTCGTCGTAGTGGAGTGCGCTGACGAGGTCATCTCGGGCGCTCGTTGCGGTATTCTTCCCGAAGTAGCGTGCGGCCGCTCGTCGCTCTTCTTCCGTTCCGTCTCGTAGCCTCGCCACGAATCGGTTGTATCGTTCCTCGGTGGAATCCCACCCGTCGAAATCGAGGAGGTGAATCGTCGCACGGGTGAGTCGAATCCACGACCCGACGTGGAGTGGTTCGTCCGCCTCGTCGGGTCTGAACAGGACCGTTCCTGCCCCAACGTCGAGGACGCCTTTCCTGCCGTCATCCCCGACGTTCAACTCGGTCACTCGTCCTCGGAACACGGGACGGTTCTCGTCATCGACGGCGATTCGTCGCTCCCGTTCCCGAGACTCCGTAATCACTGCACAGAAGACATACAACTCGCAGGCCCGTTCCGTTCCGACGACTTCCCAGCTACCGAGTTTGCTCGGGTCGTAGACGTGGAACTTCGGCACGCCTTCGACTTCGAAGAGAACGTCCTGTGTGTACACCGTCCCACGGTACACTGCCGAGGGATGCGATGCGACGATTTGCCCGGTCAGTGACGCTCGCACGAGAAAACCGACAGCGGCCGTCGATATAACGCTTCGTCAGCGCTCGGTGCCGACGGCTTCGTCGATGGAGTCGAAGCCGTCGCGTTCGAGGAGGTCGAGGAGTCCCGCGTTGATGTCGCGGGCGATGCTCGGGCCTTCGTAGACGAGTCCGGTGTAGAGTTGGACCATCGACGCGCCGGCGCGAATCTTCTCGTAGGCTCCCTCCGCGTCGGAGACGCCGCCGACGCCGACGATGGGGACGTCGGTTCGGTCGGCGATGAAGCGAATCATCTCGGTCGCTTCGTGCTCGATTGGCTTCCCCGAGAGACCGCCCTTCTCGGCTCGGTTGGGGTTCCGGAGCGAGTCGGGGCGCGAGGTGGTGGTGTTGCTGGCGATGATGCCGTCCAACGCGAGTTCGTCCACGACGGCGAGGGCGTCCTCGACTGCCGGCTCGGGGAGGTCCGGTGAGAGTTTGACCAAGAGCGGGTCTGCGCCCGCATCGACGAGCTCGCCGAGAATCGCTTCGAGCGAGTCGCGGTTCTGGAGTTCGCGGAAGCCCTGACTGTTGGGACACGAGACGTTGACGACGACGTAGTCCGCACCGTCGGTGACCCGTTCGTAGGTGTAGCGGTAGTCCTCGGGTGCGTCTTCTGTCGGCGTCACCTCCGAGAGTGCGAGGTTGACGCCGACTGGGATGTCGGGATGCGGCCCTTCGGAGAGTCGCTCGCCGATGACGTCCGCACCTTCGTTGTTGAGTCCCATCCGGTTGATGAGCGCGCCGTCCTCGGGGAGTCGAAACATCCGGGGGCGCGGGTTTCCGGGTTGGGGCTTCGCGGTGACACCGCCGACTTCGACGTGGCCGAAGCCGAGCGCCGCGAGCATCGTCGGGAGTTCCGCGTTCTTGTCGAAGCCGGCTGCGACACCAACCGGGTTCGGGGAGTCGAGACCGAACACGGTGGTCGATAGCCGGGAGTCATCTACGCGATATCGTCGTTCGAGTGCGGACTCGACGGGCGTTCCGCGAGCGGACTGCAAGAGGCTGTGAATCGATTGATGCGCCGTTTCGGGCGGGAGTGAGAAGAGGAGCGGTTTTGCGAGATGGTATGGGTTCATATCGTGGTCTGTGTCTCGACTGGCATCACCGTCGTGACGCCGCGAAATCCCGACCTAGAAGTCGTGTTCGACTTGGTCTGGGTCTGCTTTCTGGATGATGATCTTTCCGTCGCGGACTCGGACGAACACTTCGTCACCGATCTCCATTCCCGCAACGGCGAGTTCGTCTTCGTGAAGGTTCACGTGCACGTTGTGGTACTCGCCGTTCTCATCTTTGGCGCCACTCGGACTGAGCTTCTTTTTCCGGACCATCTGGGGGTCTATCCGTTGGTTCGCCGCAGGGAATACATAAGTGTTGTCTCCGTGGGTCAACTTTTCGCATCAGTCATGCAAGATGATGTGTTGTCCAGTTGGATAGTCGTCGTGCGGTGAGTTCCCCCGGTCGCTCAGTCGCACATTCAGGGGGAGTATATAAGCATGGCCCCGTCGTCGGTCGAAATTCGGCGATATATTTATGATGTGCCATGTGGTTCATTGGCATAGAGGTGGAAAATCATGGTACGCGAGGACGGTAAACGGAACTTCGTACTCCGAGAGGAGAATGGTAAAGAATCGAGCGTTTTCTCAGGAAGTATGCCACGGCAGGCAGCACTCAAAGCAGCACGGCGGCTAGACCCCGCCGGCTCTGAGGACGAGGCGAAATCGAGTCCAACAGAGATTCGACTTCGTGAGAAAGGAACAGACAAAGTCCACATCTTCAACGCCTGGGCGTGGACGAGCAACGCCCCCGGTGACAAACCGGACTGGATGGAAGGAGAGATTACCAAGGGCAACGTCTCCAAGCAAGGGATTGAGCACCTCGACGAGTAATCGGTCGCTGCAGATTATTTCTTACACGCGTACGCGTACGAGCGACGATAGTCGATAGCCATTTGAGTACGGCCACGTCAGTTCTCGCTGCGCGACCAACACCCGGTCAGACCTGACGTACGATGCGAGGGATGACCGACCGGCCTCCAGTCGCGCGATACCTATTCGCCTGTGAGCGACTGCCACGCTCGATTGACGTTCTCCACGCCATGAAACCGCATGACGAAGCGCCATCGGTTCGACGGCCTTTTATGTTACCCCGGCATTGGAAGTAATGTGAAGAAGCGCCCCGGGGCACACGCCCCAGGGGGCTTCACTTCCGAGCCTCCACACGAGGTCGTTCGGTGCACATCAGGGTGACACACTCTCCCGATGTGCCCACCAAACGACGACCTTAAGTGTGAAAGGGCATTTCGGAAGAATGCACAAGACAACAACGCGATTTCAGGGCGCTTCAACGCGTCCTGATTCACGGACCCA